>NZ_JACFAJ010000006.1:0-640000 GCF_014250685.1 Cetobacterium sp. 2A
TTATGAAAAAAATACTCTGGAAGATTTAAAAAGAGACATAAATTTAATGAAACAACTTTTAGAGCAAATAGAAAAATATGAAAATACTACATTTAGTTAGTAACAAAATATGGATGAACCAATGTGTAAATTACAGGAAGGTTCGGGAAAGGGGTTGGCAGAATGGAGGTATATAAATGTGAATTTAGATACCAGTAAGATATTTAGAATAGGTATAGATTGGTTAACTCTATATAACTTTGAAATTAGCTACAATAGTAATCTATATATAACAGAACAAGTAACAGAAGAGTTCTATCAAGAAAAGTTCTATTTAGAAGAACCAAGTTATACCTTGGATAGCACTACACGATTATACACAAGTGGAAAAGAAACGTATTTTAAAAATTTGAGATTTAATCCTAATAAGATTTTGAGTGGACATAATATTTATAATTCAAGAGAAATAGAGTTGGAAGCAGCTCTTTTAATATTAGTAAAAGAACTTTCAGAAAAGGGAATAGACATAGAGTTGGCACAAGCGAAAATAAAAGATATTGAAATAAATCTTAATTTTAATAAAGCTTTCCTAGATGTTCAAGAAGCATTAAAACTTCTTTTTATATCGGTCCCACACTTTAAAAAGATAAGTAGATGCACTAGAAATAAAAGCTATAGATTGATGTTTCAAGATGAGACTCTTCTAGGGAATTATGGAGCTACTCTAGTTACTGCTTATGATAAAACAGAGGAATCTAAAAAACTAGATTTGGAGTTAGATATAACAAGATTAGAATGGAAGTTTTTAAATAGAACCTTTTCATATTATACCAATAAAAAAGGAAAAGATAATAGCTTGAATTCGATTTTAGGGAGCTTTGAGCTTATAGATGGAATCTTCATAGAGAATACCAAGAGAAAGCTCTTAGAAGAGGGGATAAAACACTTAGAAAGTATTATAAAGATTAATTTAGAGAAAGAGTTTCTAGCTTTTAAAAAATCTAATAAATTTGGAAAAGAGTTAGGAAAGAAAGCGAAAAGAGGAGTCTATAGACATCTAGAAGAAAATTGCTGGATATTTGATTATACTCTTCTGATAGAGCTTGTTGATAAACATGATAAACCACATAAAACAAGAGAAATAAAAACAATATTAAAGAATTATTCCAATCACAATAATTTAGAAAAACTGAATTATTTGATGGAATTTATTTTTAACCACTAGTTTCAAATAGTGGTTAAATCTTTGATGCGTAAAAACAAGCTTAAATACTTTGGAAATAGACAGGTTGTAGAGAATATTCAAAGAAGTAATTGTAGTGATTTTTCCTTATTAACTAAATAGCCAATATAAATGACATTTTTATTACTTAACTAATTCTTTTTATAGGAGGTGTGTCATAGCAATGATAAATAAAGTTTCTACTACAATAAAAAAGAGATAAGAAAAAGATTCGAGTATGGAGAAGATCTAAAAGAGTTAGCCTATGAATTTAGATTATCCTATGGCACATTAAGGAACATATCTAGTAAAGAAAAGTGGGTAAAAGGAATAAACTCATCTCTGCTCTACTTGAAGGAAGTTGAGAAAGATATAGAGAGTCACTTGGAAGAGAAAGAAGAGATAAAGGGTCATTATAAAAATCTTCATAAATCAACCTTAGCTTACTTAATCGAGTTAGAAAGAAAAAAAGAAAGACCTACAAACAAAGGGAGAGAAGATGCTTTAAAAACTAGAATAGCTACTCACAGAGATGGTTATCGATTTGCTAAAGAACTTTACTCTATAATGTCTCCAGAGGAAGAGATTGACTACAAGATTAAGTTAGTAAGATATGAAGCATATAAAGAACAGATACTATCAGATGAGAAAGAAAGAGTAATAAAACTAGATGAGGATTTAGTAGATTTAAAATTAAAAAAAATAGAATTGAAAACAAAAGAGAAAAGGCAAAAGCTTATGGAGTTGTTGTAGATGAATAGAATATGTCCGAGATGTAGGAAAGTGTATTCTTATAATCTTAAAGGGTGTCCAAATGGATGTAATAAGAAAACAAGGACTGAATCAAATAGGATATACGATAAGTGTCAAAGAGAGCATCAAAGTTTTTATAATAGTAAAGAGTGGAAGAGACTAAGAGAAGCCTGTAAGAACAGATTTAGTAATCTATGTCTTTGGAGCTTATACAAACATAAAAGAGTTGTGACAGGAACAACAGCTCATCATATAGTTCCGTTATCAGAAGATAAATTAAAAGGATCTTTATTATCTAACCTTGTTTATCTAAGTGACGAAGCTCATAGAGAGATACATAAATTGTATGAATCAAATCAAACAGGGACAATTAAAGAAATAAGAGAGTTTATTCAGGTGTGGGAAGTAGAGACTGAAGGTAGGGGTATATGAAAAAGTTTTAGGGTCACAGCCCAATACCGCATCCTTCCAATACTTTTCGCAAATTTCCCTTTGAGAAGTTTTTTGAAAATAAAAAATGGAGGTGTCAAAAATTAGAAAACCACTTGAAGTACAAACAAAACATTTAACTCAGGAAGAGATAAAAATAAAAAAGTTAGAGCAAGAATCGGTTTTTGTAGGAAATGAACAACTTAAAATCCCTCCAGATTGGCTGGTAAACGAGATAGCAACAAAAGAATGGGTAAGACTTGTAGAGCAGTTTAATAAAAAATCTATGATAAGCAACTTAGATTATAATAATTTGGGAGCTTATTGCAATGCTTTTGCTAGGTATGCATCTATTGTAACAAATCTAAAAACAGACGTAATGATTGTAGAGGAAATAAATCCACTTGTAAGCTTAGAACTGAAGTATTCAGATGAAATGAAAAGGTATGGTTCTTTGTTAGGATTAACTATGGAATCAAGATTAAAAGCTGGCTCTGGAATAATTACAATAATAGATGAAAAACTAGATAAAGAGTTTGGAGATGTTTAATGAGTACTAAAAGTGAGCTTGTACAATATTCAAAAGATTGTATAGACGGAGTAATACCAAGTGGACAAAAGCATATATGGGCTTGTAAACGTTTTTTAAAAGATGTTGAAGAAAAGAAGTTCATTTGGGATGAAGAGGAAGCTCAACGAATTGTTAAATGGTTTACATACCTTAACCATTCAAAAGGTGTATTAGCAGGAACTCCAATAATGCTAACAACTTGGCAAAAGTTTATAGTTTGTCAAATATATGCTTGGAAAAGAAAAGATGGGTATAGAAGATTTAAGAAAGCATTTATAGAGGTTGGAAGGAAAAATGCCAAAACTCAAATGCAAGCTGGATGTATGCTGTATGAAATATCTGTAGTGGCAACAAGAAATAATGAGATAGCAGAAACATTTTGTGCAGGAACAAAAAGAGAACAATCAAAATTACTATTTTCAGAGTGTCAAAATATGCTTACTGGGAGTTCTTTATCTCCAAAATTCAAAATAACAAGAGATAAAATAGTTCACATAAAAACAACATCATTTTTAAAGCCATTATCTAAGCAAGATGGAAAAACAGGAGATGGAACTAATCCTGCTGCATTGGTTTTAGATGAATACCATCAACATGCAACAACAGAATTCTATGATCTAGCACTAGGAAGTAACTCTAAAGAGTCATTATTGTTAATAATAACAACAGCAGGAATAGATTTAAATGTTCCTTGCTATAGAGAGGAATATAAATATTGCTCAGAATTGTTAAATCCAAATTTAGATATAGAAAATAGTGAGTATTTTGTAGATATTTGTGAAGCTGATAAAGGTGATGAAATAGGAGATATAAGAACTTGGAAAAAAGCGAATCCTCTTAGAGCAACATACAAAGAGGGGATAGAAAAGATAACATCTGATTATGAAGTTGCTAAAAGCGTTCCTGAAAAGATGATTTCATTTAAAACAAAAATCTTAAATATTTGGGTTCAAGCTAAAGATTTAGGATATATAGATATGGAAAAATGGAAGAAGTGTCAAGTTAAGGAATTACCATATGAAATAAGAAATAGAGCTGTGTATGTAGGATTTGACATGTCTGCCAAGATAGATTTAACAAGTGTATCATTTATACTTCCTATAATGGATGATGGAATAGCAAAATATATAATTTTTAGTCACTCCTTTATTCCAAATAGAGATAAATTAATGGAGAGAAAATTAGTCGATAAAGTTCCTTATGATACATGGGAAGAGTTAGGATTTTTAACAATAACAAATACCCCTATCGTAGACCAAGAACAAGTTATGCAATATGTAATAAAAACTTGTGAAGAAAACAATTGGGAAATAAGGCATCTTTGCTTTGATCCCGCAAATGCTTCTAAGATAATGATGGATTTGGAAGTGCAAGGATATGAGGTAACAGAGGTATTTCAATCACATAAGTCTCTAAATGAAAGCACACAAGGCTTTAGAGAACAGGTATATTCAGGAAATATTATATATGTGTATAACCCTCTTCTAAATTATGCTATGGGAAATACTGTAATAAAGCAAAATAATGGATTAATAAAAATAGATAAGGATGCTTCACGAAAAAGAATAGATCCCGTTGATGCACTATTATGTTCATTTAAACTAGCTATGTATCATGAATTTGAATTTGATATTACTCAATATGCAGAAGATAACTACCTAGATAAATTATATGGAGGGGGTGAATAATGAAAATAGTTGAAAAAATAAAAAATATGATGAAAACAGAAAAAAAAGAAGGACTTACTCTTGAAGAGCTTGGAGATTTTTTAGGTGGTTATGGAATTAATATAGATAACATTGATAATAGTAGTGATTTATCAGAAACAATTTATTATATTTGTTTAAAACATTTATCAGATACAATGTCAAAAATGCCCTGGGAACTTAGAGTTTTAACAGAAAAAAAGGGGAAAGAAAAGATTATAAATTCTAAAATGGAAACCCTTTTAAATCTTAGACCTAACCCATATATAAGTTCTGCAACATTTTGGGGAACAGTTGAACTAAATAAATTACATCATGGAAATGCCTATATATATATAGAAGCAGACAGAAATGGATTTCCTAAGTATCTTTGGGTACTTCCAAGCAATCAAGTAAAGATTTGGATAGATAATAAGGGTATTTTTGGTAGATTAAATGCTCTTTGGTATGTTTGGACAGATAGCAGAAGTGGAAAGCAATATAGCTTTGAAATGGATGAGATTATACATTTTAAAACACATATTAGTTTTGATGGACTTTCAGGAATTCCAATAAGAGATATTTTAAAAACTCAAATAAGTAGTGGTAAAAATTCTATCGGATTTTTAAATAAATTATATAAAAATAATATGTTTGGATCTAAAGTTTTAGTTCATTATACAGGAGAATTGAAACAAGGAGCGGAGGCTAAGATAGCTTTAAAACTTGAAAATTTCTCAAAAACTCAAGGGTCAGGAAAGTTTATTCCAATTCCACTTGGGATGCAAGCTCAATTACTAGATATGAAGCTAGCAGATGCACAATTCTTTGAGAATAATAAAGTGTCAGCATTACAATTAGCAGCTGCATTTGGAATAAAGCCAAACATAATAAATGATTATACAAAATCATCATATAGTAACTCTGAAACTCAACAAGTAGATTTCTATGTAAATACACTTCAACCATTATTTAAAGCGTATGAACAAGAAATAACATATAAATTGTTAAGTGAAAGGGATATTGATAAAGGATATAGATTAGAAATTAATGAAAAAATTCTCTTCAAAATGGATAATAAAACCCAAGCTGAAGTTTATAGTAAATACTTGACTAATTTTGCTATGACACCAAATGAGGTGCGAGAAGATTTAAATCTTCCATATATAGAAGGTGGAGATACTCTATTAGGTAATGGTTCTACAATCAATTTAGAAAATATAGGAACACAGTATATAAAGGGGGGTGAATAGATGCCAATACTAAATTTAGATAAAGGCAAATTAGAAGTAAAAAATAAAACTGAAAATGCAGTGGATCTTATTATTTTTGGGGAAATTGCATCAAGTAGATGGTCAAATAGTGATGTTATACCCTCTGATGTGAATGAGTTATTAAATGAAATTGGAGAAAATGATGCTTGTAGATATTTATATTAATTCACCAGGTGGAAGTGTTTTGCAGGAATAGCAAATATACAACTGGTAGGTAAGACCTAAGGTCATAAAAGAGTTATTGGTAGAAGGGTGAATGCAGCTTCAATAGCCTCAGTTATAGCTAATGGCGGGAGATGAGATTATAGTTCCTGAGAATGCTTATTTGATGATTCATAAAGCAATGGGGGTTTGCAATAGTGTAATGCTGATGAATTTAAGAGAGCAAGCTAATTAATATGAGAGGTTTTGATACCACGATAGCAAATGCTTATATGACAAAAGCAAAAGAAAATAAAAACCTATTGATGAATTTTAGAACTTATGAAAGCTGAGACATGGTTTAGATGGTTTTACAGCTCAAGATTATATTCAATGTGACTTTAACAGAGTCAGTTGATATAGCAGCTTATTTAGATGGGAGCACTATATAAGAATTTATAAATTACCCCAAAATCATTTTAAATGCAATAACATAAAAGTTAAAGATAAAAATCCTGAGAGTCAAGAAGATTTTGGAAGTTCCGAAATTGAGTAGCAAAGCAAAATTAAATTTATTAATAAATCTTATAGGAGGGGTCATAATGACAAAATTACAAACAGTTACAACAAGAGATGTTCAATCTAAAATCAGAAGCGAAAAATACTATGGAGAGGGAAGGGATTCACAGAGTCCGAAATAAAAAGAGGTTACAAATAGAATATCAGAGCTTCAAGCTAAAATTAATTTACAAAAAGAATTAGAAAAATTCAGGAACTGAGTAAATAAATAGAAATGGACAGCAATTAGGAAGAGGCAATTTAGATGGAGATAATACAGACTCAAATGCAAGATATGAGGAAGCCTTCTATAATACTTTAAGGGGAAGAAGCAAATGCAGATGGATATAGAGGTCTTAGAAGCAAGAAACTTAAATTCAGGAGTTGAAGCTGATGGTGGATTGGTTTTAATACCAGTAGACCAAACAACAGAAATTAATGGAATTAAAAAGAACATATACAGCTTTAAGAGGATTAGTACATTTGAGAACAAGTAAGAACAACGATGGGTCTAGAGTATTAGAGCAAGATGTCAGAGCATACTCTCCACTTGAAGAGTTTACAGAAACAGGTGAGGGAAGGAATTAAAAGAAACAAGTGCACCTAAATTTATACCTGTGACATATGCAAATAAAAAATTATGGGTGGAATTTTACCTATTCCAAGAACTTTACTACAAGATCAAACAGCTAATTTAAGAAGTTATCTAAATAAATGTTAGCTAAAAAAAAGCTGTTGCAACAGAAAATTCTTTGATATTGCAATCCTTAATACATTAACAAAAAGTCCAAGTTGAAACTAATTGACGATTGTAAAAGATATAATGGATGTTACATTAGATCCATCTATTTCAGCACTAGCTAAAGTAATAACTAATCAAGATGGATTTAACTACTTAAATAAACTTAAAGATTCACAAGGTAATTACTTGTTAGAAAAAGACCCTAAAAATCCAAACTAAGAAGATGTTAAATGGAAAAGAGATTTTTGTTTTATCAAATAGAACATTGAAAACAACAGGAACAACAGAGAAAAAAGTCTCCGCTAATAATTGGGTCATTAACAGAAGCAATTGTATTATTTGATAGAGAAACAATTGAATTAAAATCAACTGATGTTGGCGAGAGATGCTTTCAAGAAAAATAGAGTAGATATGAGAGCTATTATGAGATTAGATGTTAAGAAATTTGATTCAGCAGCAGTTGTATTTTGGTCAAATTCCAATAGTAGGAACAGCGTCTGTAGCTTTTAAACAAAGTGTAGTAAGAGAAGGATACTAAGAAAAAATAAGGTGGTTAAATGATAGATTTAACAAAAACTAAAGAGTATCTAAGAATAGATGAAAGTGATGAAGATAATTTTATTGAAATGCTTTATAGAATTTAGTAAAGAAGAGATAGCAAATTTCCACTGGAGTCACTTTTGGACTCTGGTGGTTTCTTTAAAACTTATGAGTTAGCTCAGTTTGATAATTATAACTGATAGATATGAAAATAGAGGCTCTCAAGACCTTGAATTTAAACCAAATAACATTCTTTCATCTTTTATATACTAAATTAAAGTATAGTGAATTTAAATGTCTAATCTAAGCAGTAGATTAAGAAATAGAATTGGCATCTATAAGAAAGAAAATATTAAAGGGAAATTGGGAACAAGCTATGAGGATATATTAATAAAAAAAGTAATGGGCTGAGATAAAATTTCAATCTGGAAGTATCGTTAATGGTGAAGGAGATACAGCAGCCAATAACACAAGATTTAAAATAAGAATTAGGAAAACAGATATTAAAGCAGATTACCATATCGTTTATAAGGGCTTGATTTACGATATTGAATACATTTATCCAGATTTTAAAAAGAATAGCTTTATAGACCTAATGGTAAAGCTAAAAACGGAGTGACAGCATGAGCTTAGATAAACTATCAAAGGATTTAATGAAATTAGCTAACTCAATAAATAATGGTAAAGACTCAAAAGAATTTTAAGAAAAAGCGGAAACAAATTAAAGAATAAAACATTGAGTGTGGCAAAAAGTAGGGTGAATGAATCTACTGGAAATTATATAAAAAGTATAAAAACGAGGTAAAGTTTTATGATTTTAAAGGAGCATTAGCAGTGAGGACTTATTCTACTGCTCCTCATGCTCATTTAATTGAATATGGATATATAAAAAAGGATAGAACAGGTAAAGAACATGGATTTCAAAGAGGTAAACATGTGTTTATGACAGCTCAAAAAAGATTTTGAAGATGAGTTTTACAATGATACTCAAAATTTTATAGATGATGTTCTTATGAAAAATGAATTTAAGTAGGTGAAAGGTGATAAGTTTTATAGATATACAGGCTTCAATAGTATCTAAACTGGCTAAAATTGCTCCAGATATAGAAATTAACTCTTCAGATATAGAAGAAGGCTTTAAGAGACCTTGCTTTTTTATAGATATGTTAGATATAGATTCTTCAAATTTGATGGATAAGTTCCAGGAAAGAGAAATAGAGTTTGATATTCTATATTTTCCAAAACATCTAAAAAAAAATCAAATGGATCTATTAAAAATGAGAGATATTTTAAACAAAGCTTTTGTAGAAGAACAATCTTTTAATATAACAGATGATTTAGTTGTAGAAGCAACAGATGTAAAGATATTTGAAGTTGATAAAGTTTTACATTGTGAGTTTAAAGTATTTATAGCAGAGGAATATGAGAGAGAATACGAGCACAATATTGAAGAATTAGAGTTTGGGGAGGAAATTAATGGCGACAAGTAATGGACTACCTAAGTTAGAAATAGTTTTTAAAGGCTTAGGAGTATCAGCGATAGCAAGAGGAGAAAAAGGCTATGCTGTTTTAATAGTTGAAGATGAGACAGTTGGAGATAACAAACAAAAATATGTAACAATAAGTGATTTCACAAGTGATGAACAGAAAATGTTTAGCCCAGAAAACATTCTATTTATTAAGGATGCTTTAGAAGGAACACCATTGGCTCTTTATGTATTTAAATTAGGAACAGATGGAGAATTAACAGATTTATTAAATAAAATAAAAGGAATTATACCTCGTAATTCATGGATAGCAATTCAAACATCTACAGCACAAAAACAAAATGATTTAGTTACTTTTGTTAAAGGAGAGAATAAAAACAATAAAAAAAGATATAAAGCTATTGTATATAAGGCTACTGCTGCTGACTCTATGCACATTATTAATCAAACTAATGAAAAGATAGAGTTTTTTGATGAAAGAGGGTTAAAGAATGGAGAGTATGCACTTTCATATTTACTTGGTTTTTATGCAGGACTATCAATGATGATGTCAGGGATAGCAAAGCCTTTAAAATTTAAAAGTGTAGTTGAACCAGAAGATCTAGAAGTAGTTATAGGAAAAGGAGAACATATTCTTTTTAATGATGAAGGAGAAGTAAGAGTAGCTAGAGCTGTAAATTCACTTGTGACAATATCTGAAGGAGTTACTGAAGAAATGACACATATAAATACAGTTGAAAAAATGGACTTAATTTATTGTGACATATATAAAGCTTGGAACAATAGTTATAAAGGTAAGTATCCAAATATTTTAGATAATCAAATGTTACTAATTTCATCAATCAATGGATATTTTAAAGCTTTAGCTAAAGATAAGATATTAGATCCTAACTTTGATAATAAATCGATGGTAGATATAGCATCTCAAAGATTAGCTAATTATCCAAAATGGGGAGAGGAAACAGTTAATTCCTGGGATGATGCATATGCTATGAAAATGACAGTTGCCACAAAAGTATTTTTAAAGGGAAGTATAAAGATAACAGGAATTATGGAAGATTTCTTCTTCGATATATTCATGTAAGAAGGAGGAATAGATGGCAAATCCTAAAAAGAATGACTATTTTAATGGAAATAAAGGAAAACTTTGGGTTAATGGTGAGGAAGTTGTAACTGTAACTAAATCTAAGGCTGTAAGAAAAAATAAATATGAAGA
This sequence comes from Cetobacterium sp. 2A, assembly GCF_014250685.1. GTDB lineage: Bacteria > Fusobacteriota > Fusobacteriia > Fusobacteriales > Fusobacteriaceae > Cetobacterium. The sequence goes on from NZ_JACFAJ010000006.1 coordinate 10,598, forward strand.
AATTCCAGCTCCTATTGGTGATGGAACGGTAAGGGTAAAAGTAGGAGAGACAATTGAATTTTCAGGAACATTTAAATTCTTAGGTTCAGAAAATTTAGATGCTTTTAATGAAAGTGAGGATATTGCATTAATTTTAGCAAATACAAATATATCAGGAAAAGTAACTAAAAGACTTAAATTAGATGGAGTTACATTTGATGAAGAAGTTTTAATTGATTTTGAAAAAAATAAAGTGGCAGAAATAGAGCTTTCAGGACAGGCTGAATCTTTTGAATGGTTACAAGAGAAATAAAATAGAAAAGCTCCTTATTAGTAGGAGCTTTCTTTTTAAAAAGGAGATGAATATGGAAAAAAAACAACCGATAACAATACAAGAATTTTTAAATAAAGTTGAAGAGAATGAAAGTAAAAAAATAAAGGTAACACATATTGAAATACCAGAACTTGGATTAGTTGAGTTTGTAAGACCTCGTGAAGGAGTTCTATTAGATTATTTAGATGACACAGTTAAAGCTATAGATATAACAACAGAGAAGACATTTGAAGAGGAAGAAAAAAATGAAGAGGATTTCGAAACTTTAGAAATGGAAGAAAAAAGTAAAGTTATACTTAAAATGCAAAAAGAAAATTCAAAAGTGGATATGAAATTATTAGTAAAAGCTTCTGAAAAACTTGTTTATAGATGCTGTCCAATTATGCAATCAAAAGAAGTTAGAAATAGATTTAAATTAATTTCACCGTATGAAATTCCAACTCAGATATTAGGTATGAATGCAGTTAATGATTTAGCTCAAAAATTGAGTGGGATATTTGATGGAATTAAAACTCAAGAGAAGGTGAATGAAGCAATAAAAAACTAATAGGAGGTAGTAAGAAGTATGGAGAGCTATTTTGGGTTTCTTACTATCTACAAAAAGGGCATAAATTAAATTATTTATTAAATCTTGATTATGAAGACCAGGTATTCTTTAAACAAAGCATGGAAAAAATGAATGAAGAAAAAGCTCTTTATGATTATCAAAAGATGGAAGCTTTTTTAAAGGCTTTAGGAGGTGAGAAGAAATAGGGAACAGAGTAATAAATACAATATTAACTTTGAGAGACAATCTTTCAGGACCTTTAAAAGCAGCTTCAAAAGCAACAGAACTTGCAAATAACCACTTAGAAAAAGCCAAAGAACAGCTTAAAAAATATGAGGGAACAATAGCAAATGCCAATAAGAATATAGATTCAGCAAAAGCAACAATAGCAAATGCCAATAAGAATATAGATTCAGCAAAAGCAACAATAGCAAATCTATCAAAAGAGTATTCTCATAATTCTAAACAAATAGAAAAATTAAAAGCGGAAACTGAAAAGTATGACAACTTAGTTGCAGGATCAAATAATAAAGCTCAAGGTTATAGAAAAAATTTAGAAGATACAAAACTAAAACTGAAAGAGCTTAAATTGGCACAGGAAGCTACTAAAAAATCACTAGAGGAAGCACAGAAAACAGGAGATAAAGTAACTCTAAATAAGTTATCAAAGGAGTTTTCTAATAATGCAAAAGAAATAGAAAAAACTAAATTAGCAGCTGAAAAATATACTCAAAGTTCAAAAATGACAGAGGAGCAAGTAGCAAGTTATACCAAACGATTAGAAACTGCCAAAAGTCAACTTCATGGATTTGAAAAAGCTCAAGAATCAAATACTGATGCAATTGAAACAGCAAAAAAAGTAATGGTGGACTACGAAAAGGTTATTACAGAAAATAGTGAACGTTTGAATACTGCTAGAGCAAAAGTAAGGGAATATGCTAAATCCATTGCTGAAACTACTAAAAGAACTGAAGAAGGTAAGAAAAAGCTTCAAGAATGGGGAAAATCAGCAATGAGTACTATGGATAGTATTGTAAAAAGAGCAGCACAAGCAACAGTAGCAATTGCATCTGTAGTAAGTGGATTTGCAGTCAAAGAAGGCTTTGGTGAAGCTATGAATATGGAAGGTTACAAGATGCAACTTGAAACAGCTACAAAATCAACTGAGAAAGCTGGACAATTAATGTCTAACGCAATTAAATTTGCAAACTCAACACCATTTGAAACTGGAGAGGTGGTAGAATCTACAGCTAAAATGGAAGCATACGGAATTTCATCTAAAAGATGGTTAAAAGATGTTGCAGATATGGCTGGAGCAACAAATAAATCAATAGATCAAGCAACTGAAGCTATGGCAGATGGTGTAATGGGTGAATTTGAAAGGCTGAAAGAGTTCGGAATAAAGAAAGAACAATTAATAGAAGCAGCAGCTAAAAAATATGGAAAAAACATTGTTTTTAATAAAAGAGGACAAATAAAAGATGAGGCAAAGTTACAGGATATTTTACAAGCTGAAATGCAAAAGAAATTTTCAGGAGGAGCCGAGAAACAAGCTAAAACAATGAAAGGGTTATGGTCAACTGTAACTGGAGTAACAAAGTCATCATTAGCTAAAATAGTAGGTATGACTGAAGATGGAACGATTAAGCAAGGCAGTCTTTATATGAAGCTGAAAGAACAGGTAGAAAGAGTTGTGGCTGTTTTAAATAGATGGCAAGAAGATGGAACAATAGACAAGATAGCTGAAAAAGTAACTAAAGCAGTTGAAAATATGATTACATTCTTTTCAGATCTCTTTGATTTTATAAAAGAACATAGGGTATTGATTGAAACAATTTTAGTACTTGTTGGAAGTATTTATTTAACTATTAAAGCTTTAGTAGTATTAAAAGCAATATTAACAGCTGTTTCTATAGTAATGGGGATATTAAATGGAACGCTAGCATTAACACCTTTGGGATGGATTGTTATAGCTATAGCTGGAGTTGTAGCAGCTTGTTATTTGTTATGGCAACACATAGATTCAGTTGTAAATATGTTTAAAAGTTTTTTCAAATGGATAAAAGAAATTTTAGATTTTCTTGGACCTTTTGCATTTGCTCTTGCTGCTTTAACTGGTCCAATCGGACTTTTAATATCAGGACTATTATTAGTAATCCAACATTTTGAGAAAATAAGGGAAGTTGGAAAAAGTATGGTAGGATTTATTAAAAATATTTTTGGAAGTAATGATAAAGAGATAGATATAACTATTGATGAAACTAAAAATTCAAAAAATAAAGTAGAAACTATTGGGAATGTAAAAACAAATACTCCTGGTGGTATTGGAAATATGGATGTTCCAGATTTAAAGGTTTCTAATAAACCAGAGCCTAACTTTGGACAAGATAAAAGATATAGCCAAGAAAAAAGTTCTACCAAAGTAAATACAACTCCTCAATATACAATAGTTATAAAAGGAGATGTATACGGATTTGATGACTTTAAGGACAAAGTAGCAGAAGCATTTGTAAAAATAACAAATCCAAATATATCAAATATGGTGAGGTAACAAATGATTTCAAGGATAGCAAATTATGTGTTAAAGGGTATGGAAATATATTTTTCAGTAGATAATAATAGAGAGATATTTAAATTACCTTATGTTCCTCCTGATGTTGATTTTGGATCTCCTTTGGATTCTGGAACTTTTGAAACTACAAGTGGAAAAATTTTAACTTTAGTGGGAGAAAATGGCTTGAAAACATTGACAATAGATAGCTTTTTTCCTTCTAAATTGTATAGTTGGCTTGGAAGTGTTACCTTAGCCCCACTATGTATAGATTTCTTTAAAAGACACAGAAATAAACCATTAAGGATAGTAATTGCAAGCTTATCAATTCAGGAAAATATGGAGTGCATAATAACAGATTTTAGGTACAGTAAAAAGCATAATGGAGATATAAAATATACCCTTTCAATTCAGGAATATATAAATCCTAATAAAATTGGAGGAAATAGTGCATAAATTAAAATTAATTCAAGGAGATATAGTAACAGATATAACAAATATAGCTGGAAATATTTCTTTAAGTACAAGTATAGACACTTTAGGAGCTTCATTTAATTTTAGTATGCCTAGGAACTTTGGAGATTCAAATTATATTTTAACTGAAACAATAAAAGTTGGAGATATTATAAAATTTCAAAATGAGAGGAACCTATTCACAGGAATAATTGTAGATATGGATACATTAAAATTTTCAAAAGAAATAAAATGTTTTGATTTCTATTTTTATTTGAATAAAAATAAGGTTATAAAGCAATTTAACAGTTTGAACGCCTCCTCTTGTATAGAAAGTTTGCTTAAAAGTATAGGGGCTAAAACAGGAAAAATAGAAGCAATAGCAACATCAATTGACAAGATATATAAAAATAATACTGTCGCAGAAATAATAGATGACATTTTAAAAATCGTTAATGAAGAAACAGGGAAAAAATATATTCTAGAAATTGAGAATACAACTTTTAATTTGGTAAGTCATAAAAAAATAAAAGTTCAAGTAACAAATAATATATTTGGGATGCCTGCTCTTACTGAAAGTATTGCAGATATGAAAAATATTGTCCTTATTGTTTCAAATGATTCAGAAGATGAAAGTATCTATGCTAAAGCTGAAGATAAAGAGAGTATAAAAAAATATGGAATGCTACAAGAAGTAATCGAGGTTGATCCAGATAAAGATGATATTTCAAAAGTTAGAAATATAGCTTCTCAGAAGTTAAAAGAGTTGAATAAAGTCTTAACTACTTCAAGCCTTGATGCACTAGGAAATGATGATTTAAGAGCTGGAAGGTTACTAGATATTGAAATTAAAGAGTTCGGAATTAAAGATGAGTTTTTAATAAAAAGTTGTACTCATACTTTTCCAAAAGGTAATCATATTTGTAGTTTGGAGCTGGAGGTGAATTAATGAATTATCAAACAGAAATGGTTAAAATGATGAAACAAAGAGAAAATAAAGAAGTTGAATTTGAACCTTGCATTGGTAGAGTAATTAAAGCTCCTCCAGAAATAGAAATTTCAATTTATGATGGGCAAGTTATTTTATTACCTCATAAATTATATATGAATGACAGATTATATAACGATTACACAAGAGAGTTTGATATAGAAGGCGATATAACAGAGATTACGATAGAATCAACATCTAGCAGTGTAGAAGCTAGTCCAGGTCCTCATAAGCATAAACATGGGACTATAGAAGGTACTGGAAAATATAAAGCGGTTGGAACAATTATAAATACAGATACTTTAATAGTTGGAGATTATGTAAAAGTTGTTCCTACAGAAAAAGGGCAAAAGTGGTTTATAGATTCCAAATATAGGAAGGTGAAACCATGAGTATATTTCCTAGTTTTAATGAAAGTTTAGATCTAAAAGAAGAAAATAAAAATAAAGGGAAAAAAGAGATCCTTTTTGATTTTAAAACAAAAAAAATAGTCATAGTTGATGGAAAAACTAAAGAAGCAAGTGAGATTGAACAAGTTAGACAATGGATTGAATTATTGATATTAACTCAAACTGGAAAGTATAGAGTTTATGATGATACTGGTTTTGGAATGACTGATTTATATAATTTAAGAGGGCATAGTATATTTAGTACACCTTTTGGAGTAATGGAGTTAGAAAGGGAAATAAAAGAAAAGATTCAAGCTAAAAAAGAGGTTAAAGAAGTAATAGATATTAAATCAACAAATGGATTTAATTCTTTAAATATAGAGGTAACAGTTATATTAAAAAGTGGAGAGACTTTAACAAGTGAGGTGAGTATATAGAGTGACAACATATAAAGTTCCTACTATAGATGAAATAGAACAAGAAATGTTAAATAGTATTTCAGATGATTATGTAAAAGATATTGGAACTTTTACGAGGGATTTAACAAGGACATATGCTATAGAATCTCATAAGTTTGAAAAAAAATTAGAAGAGTACTATAAAAAGTTAGACGTATATAATTTAATTGGCCAAGAATTAACAAGATTTGTAGAGCAAAGAAAGGGATTATATAGGAAAGCAGCTAATCCAGCAAAAGGAGTATTAACAGTTGAAGGAACTGGAGTTATAAAAGTAGGAGATTTTTTTGAAACAGAATCAGGGAACAGATATAAGGCAACAGAACAAGTTACTATAAACACACTAGGAACTGTAAATATAGAAGCAGTGAAGGCTGGTTCAAATGGAAATGTTGGAGCAAACTCTATAACACTTATTCCAATTACAATTCAAGGAATTTCAAAAGTTACAAATAAGGATCAATTAATAGACGGATATGATGAAGAAACAGATGACTCTTTAAGAGAAAGATATTTAATAGAGATTCAAAAACCCGCTACTTCAGGGAATGTATATCATTATATGCAATGGGGAAGAGAAGTTGTTGGAGTTGGAGATGTTAGAGTTTTTCCTTTATGGAATGGAAACAATACTGTTCAGATGGTAGTAATCGATGATAATAAGGTTATTGCTAATGAGGAATTGATAAATAGGGTTCAAGAGTATGTAGATCCTAAAGGTCATGAGAATGAGACTTGGGGTACTGGAGCTGGACAAGCACCAATTGGGGCTTACTGTACGGTTATAAGTGCAACAGCAAAAATAGTTAATATAGAAAGTTCTCTTATTTTAAAAGATGGTTATAATCTTGAAGAATTAAAGCCCCTTATAGAGCAAGAAGTAAGAGTTTATCTAAAGAACATAGCATTTAAAAGAGAGAGTGTCTCATACGCTATATTATCATCATGGATACTTAATGTTGAAGGTATTCAAGAATGGACAACTTTCACAATAAATGGATTACAAGAAAATGTAATCATAGGAACAAAAGAAGTGGCAGTTCTAGGGAACGTGAATTTAAGTGTTGCATAAAATTGGAATTATAAATAATTTACATAGAGTTTTTAGAGAGGATCCATATCTTAATTCTATTTTAGGAGTAGCTGGAGAAAAATTAGATAACCTAGAAAAAAGAGCAGAGTTGTTAGGAACTGAATTTTGGTTCGATACAATGACAGCATTTGGAATTGCTATTTTAGAGAATCAAATGGATTATAAAACTATGAGTATAACACTTGATGGAAAAAGAGAAGAAATAGAAGCTAGATGGAAAACATCTGGGAAATGTGATTTAAAATTATTACGAACAATAGCTAACTCCTGGAGAGATGGAGAGGTAGCAATATTATTTACAAATGCAGTTATAGAAATAACTTTTGTGTCAGTTATAGGGATTCCACGAGATGTTGAAGTTTTAAAATCAGCAATAAATGAAGCTAAACCAGCACATTTGCCAATAAATTTTACATTCAAATATAGGCCATGGGGAGTTGTAAAACCTAAAGTTTGGGATAGTTACAAAAAATTTACATGGGGACAACTTTTAAAAATGGAGGGAATATAACTTGAAACAAACAGATACTTTAAAATTAAAGAAACCAGGTTATGATAATTTAGCTGATATAGAAGTATTGAATGAAAACTTTGATATTATTGATGAAAATGCTAAAAAAATACAGGGAGAATTAGATGCTAAAGAGCCAAAAATAGAAGTTAAAAATAGTGGTTTTAATTTGAATAAAACTAATTTAATAGAAGATGATGAAAACAAGCTTTCTACAGCTAAAGCTGTTTTTAAATTAAAAGATACTTTAACAAAAGATTTAACAGAAAAAACTACAAAAATGACAACTACAGAAGTTGAAGAGATAATAAATAATCTCAGGGGGGAATAGTAGTATGAATTTAGAAAAAATTATGAAAGTTTCCTGGAGAATTAATGAGTTGCAATTTGAAAGAGGAGTATTCTTAGAAGGGGATTTGAATATTGCTATTTTAGATATTCAAATAGAAAATTTCACTCCAGAATCTGAACTGGAACTCTCATTTTATAATGAAAACGAAAAAAAACTTTATGTACAAAAAAAAGTTAATTTACAACAAAATGTAAAAATTAAAATCCCTAATGAAGTTCTTCAAGTCCCAGGTCAAGTTTTTGTAAGATTAACTCAAAAAAAAGGAGATTCAATCTTACAAGCAACTGAAGAAATTTACTTCTATGTTGTAAAAAAAAAGATTATGAACTCTTAAATCAATATATTCCTGAACTAATTGCAAAAGATATAAAAGGAACTATTGACGAGCTGTATGAAGTTATAGCAAACGGTAAAGGAGAACTAGAGGAATATACAGAAAAAGTAAAAGATCATATAGATAACTGCATAATAACTTCGACACAAGTACGAATTTTAATTGATAAAATTAGAGGGGGATAAAATTATGGCAAATGCAAATGCTATTTTAAAATATGAACAACTAGAAGAGTTAGTGACTTTAATATATGAAGATATAAAAAAGAAAGCTGGATTAGCTCATACACATCAAGCAACTGACGTTATAGAAAATGCAGCTAAAAGATTTGTAAGTGATACAGAGAAATCAACATGGAATGCAAAGATAAGTCAAAGTCAGCTTGATTCAGCTTTAAATACACTAGCAAGTGGTCTCACATGGAAAGGTAGTTTCCCTACATTAGAAGCATTAAAAGCACTTCCTAATCCTCAAGATGGTTGGTTTGGTATTGTTACTACAGGAGAAAATACATTCTATATTTATGAATCAGATACAAAAATTTGGCAAGATTTAGGTGGATTAATGCTTCCAGGTGTTGCAACAACAACAGCAAATGGACTAATGACTAAAGAAATGGTTATTAAATTGGCTGGATTAAGTAATTATACTCTACCAAAAGCAACTTCAGCTGTTCTCGGAGGGGTAAAGTCAGGATCTATAATTACAGTCGATGCAAATGGTATTTTACAGATAGATTCAACAAAGATAATATCAGCAGCAGAAAGAGGGCAGTGGAATAAGGCTTCAACAGATTCAGCATTAGCTTTAACAAAAATAGCAACTACAGATGCTAATTTAGGAAATGCAGTTTCAAGAATTAGCAGTGTTGAAACTAGAACTACAAACCTAGAAGCGAAAATGGTTTATATAACAAATGCAGACATAGAGAGTTTAGTTGAAGCGTCAAAAAGGTAAGGAGAAAGCATGAGTATATCTAGTTTTAAAAAATCATACTATGCTCTTTTAAATAATCAAGATGAGAATGCGTTATTAAATAAATCTGGGCTAAAAACACTGCTAACTTTAATTATGCCTTTAGCTTCTGTTAGTGAAAATGAATTTAAATGCACCCTTACTCCTGGTGAAAGTGTTATAACTTTATCTCAAGATTTTATTTTAAATAAAACTTTAAAAGTATCTATAAATGGAATTTTGTTATCTTTAAATCAACATTATACTGTTGATACAGTTTTAAAACAAATAATGCTTAATGAAAAATATAAATATAAAGCGTCAGTTTTAATAACTGAGTATATTAGCAACTTAGAATCTAGATACGACTACATATTAGAGTCTGAAACAGAGAAAATAACTCTTCCGTCTAACTTTAATTTAAGCAAATTAAAGATATTTATAAATGGTTATCTACTAAGTTTTGACAAACATTATAGTATAAATTATGCAAATAAAGAAATAATTCTTAAAGAGAAATATAAAATAGGAAGTGAAATTGCTGTATTAGGGGGATAAAATAGTGATTTTTAGAAATAAAAGAGATACAGAAAGTTTTTTAAGAGAAAATACGATTCAATCTCTTCAAGAAAATAAATATGTTGAAATTGGAGATATTATTCTTGTAGCAGAAACAGAAAGTTTCTACACGATAAATGAAAATGAGGGAATATTACTTAATAACCAACTTTATGCACTTAAAAAAATAGATAATATTCTAACAACTATAGAAGTTGAAGAGATAATAAAAAAATTAAGGGGGAATTAATGAAAAAAATTCTTAAAACTTTAGATCCAATTTTAGGAAAAACTGCATTTAGTAAAGCTATGCAGTTGATATATGAAGATTTTGGTAAAAAAGAAAATTCTTTTGTAAAAAATACTGCTTTTAATAAGAATTTTGGAATATCTACAGGACAAATTTTAGAAGGGGCTAAGCTCGCAGAAACATTAGGAATTGAATATAGTGGAATTTTAAATAATACTACTACTAAAGTTGCGGGGAAAGCATATTACGACACAGCTAACAAAAGTATTTTTAAGTGTATAAGAAACACATCAATAAATTACGCAGATGCTACCTACTTTACTGCGATTTCAAATGATGATTTATTAGGTAAATTAGAGAATTTACTTAAAATAGAAACTTTAAACTATACTTTTTCTGATTTTGCTAATGCTGTATTAGAAGCATCTTTTACAATAACTGCAAAAAAAATAGGAAATACAACCACATTAACTATGTTTGTTAATCCAACGAGTGTTGGAACTTTAGAACCTGTGGTTAAAAAATTGAAATATATATTGCCAAGTGAATTTAGACCCGCTCTAGGAGTTTATGGTGTTGTAAGACCAGATGCTTCAAGTCCTTTTATCATGATATTTAGCATAGACCAAAGTGGTGAAATTAAATTTTCATTTGATTCAAAAATTGGTGTAGGAAATGGATGTGCTGGAACGATTTCATATGTAAACTAAAGTTAGATTCTACCAAGCACTATAACATTTGCAATCAATTGCTTTGCTCCCCCAAAGTTAGTTAATCTGATTGCATTTTTTCCTATTGGCACAGCTACAGTATGCCTCGATACCTCTGAATCAGAGTTCATTAGTGCTATAAAATTAGTGTCTTTATATACAAGGGGAAGGTCACAATCTAGCTGAAATTGGCCATTAGGATTTGAGATGTTGTACTTACAAAGACATATTCCTAAATCACCTATTACAAAAGATATACCTTTTGAATCAGAGTTGAAATTAGATAAATTCTCTAATATTGGCAGGACAATAATTTCAATAATTGTAGCATCTTACGCGAGCATAAATATAAATATTTGAATTAGTCTCAATTTTTAAAATATTATTTTCTTCAAAAACTTTATAATAAATGAAATTACCATCACCAACATCTTTGCCGAGTATTCCTGAGTAATTAACCGTATTATAATTACTTCTAAAAGTTATAGTTTTAGCTTTTAAATCTTCAAACTGTGATGTAGCTTGTGTCATGGCAATATAAACTTCTATCACTCTGTATGATTTCATTTCTGTCATATTTATAGAATGTTGTAACCCTGATTTATATGTATAAACTTCTTTAGACTTGAGCAAATTCTCTAATATTGGTTGATAGTCTTTAACTCAGTAACTCTATAGCAACATAATAAAATGTTGGAGTAAAATTAGAAGTTCCTCCAGCATGCCTAGCTATGAAGTTTGTAGTGGTTATTTTTGAAGTTTGAATTGCTGCCCATTCATTCGTAGTGCCACTATAATTAGTTTGACTTATAAATAAAATTGGAACTTTCGCAAATGAATTTTTGAAGGATATAGTTTTGGTATTTCCAACAACTGAGGGTGTTGCTATTGAAAAATTTCCTATTTCTATTTTTCTGATCCCTAAGTCTTCGATTAAATTCTCTAATATTAAAGTAAAAATAAATTTATTTATGGAGTATAAATGATATAGAAAAATATAAAGATTCATCATAATCAACCAAAATTTGATTAAGTGAGTTTACCAAAATTTTACCATTCCTAATTCTAGCTACAATAACTTTTCCTTTGTTTGAAACTATTGGGAAAAATGTGCTATTAATTTTAAATCCATTTGGGATAATAAGTTCTAAAAATTCAATAAGGTTAGAACTGATACTTAGGCCTCTTCCATAATCACCTAGGTCTACACTAACCAATATAGTGTTATTATTTCTAGCACTATCACAAACGGCTATTTCTCCACTAACGCCTGATATTTTTTTTAAAACAATTCCATCACCAATTAAATTCTCTAATATTAGAGAATTTATCATGTTATAACAAACATACTATGACTTCATATGGATTCGAGATAATCATAGAACGAACTGGGAATATTTGTATATTAAGTGTTTCTTCTTACACTCCAACACAAAATTCTGGCGGAATATACGGATTACCAACCTGGGCTATTGCTCTGACAAAGGGTTGTGGAGCTTTAACTGGCGATGGTGTGCCGTTGGCCACAGGAGAAATGTATGTTTCGGAGTCAGAATTCAGTTGGTTTGTTAACGATATTTCAAGACCCGCATTATACACTGGTCAAATAATTTATATCGCAAAGTATTAAACTAAAAGCATTAGATAAATTGTTCCACTTCCTCCATTTTGAGGATTTATCCAATAACCATCTGGAGCTGTATTTAGACCTAAAATTATATTGTTTTTAATAATCTGTTGATTCAGTGCAATTTTTCCATTTTCAAAAGTTATTGAAAAATTAAGAATATGTTTATAATCAATCCCTATGGGAATTTTAACTTCTTCAATTGAATTGGGAGGAGAAATCCATCTATATTGTTTGAAAACTATTTTATTTTGGATATTCCCATTTGAACCTACTAAATTCTCTAATTTTAGAAATTATTTATATCTAAAAGTCAAGTAAACCTTTAAAATATAGTTTTACTATATTTTTTAGGAGGAACAACTATGAATTACAACGAAAAGAATATGCAGATTTATGACATGTATTTAGAATCTAATAAAGCTAGAAATTTTGAAACCATAAATACTACTTATAAGATGTATAAGAGCAGAATGATAGATTATTTAAGTTATTTAAAAGAAAAAGAAGGAAATAAGTTACTTTTGTCAGAAGCGACAATAAAGAGTTGTGTAAATATTCTTGAGAGATATATCAATCATTGCAGAGACAAGGGAAATAATAATCAAACTATAAACAACAAATTAACAGCAATTTCTAGTTTTTATATCTGGTGTGTAAAAAGAGATCTTATCAAATATCATCCTTTTCAACATAAATTAGATAGATTAAGAAATGGAAGATTTGACAAAAGAAGAGAAAGTTATTACTTATCTATAGAAGATATTATGAGAGCCAAAATCCTTATGGAGCATAACTCTAAAAAATTTGATATTCAATCAAGATTAATGTGGGAGTTGTTCCTGGAAAGTGCGGCTAGAATATCCGCTATATCCAATTTAAAATTATCTCAATTAGATTTAAAAGGTGGATATTTTAAAAACGTTAAAGAAAAAGGAAATAAAATAGTAGATATAATTTTCCTAGACAATACTGAAAAATTATTGAGAGAATGGCTAAATGAGAGAGAAAATAAAGGAATAATATCAGACTTATTATTTATAACTAAAAGAAATGGTGAAATTGTACAAATGCAACAAAGTACCATAAGAGCTAGGATAAAGAAAATAGGAGAGTTGATAGGTTATGAACAACTTTATCCGCATACTCTTAGAAAAACGGCTATAAACTTACTAAGTAACCTCTCAGATATAAATTTTGCGTCTGAGTATGCAAATCATTCTGATACTAAAGTTACAAAAGAATATTATATAAAAACAAAAAGCGGAGCAGAAAATAGAGATAAAATATTGCAAATTAGAAGGTCGAAAGGACTTTAAAAAATCAATAAATTATAAGATTTAAGCAGTTTTTATATGTTTCAGCAGCTTCTAAAGCCAATAAAATGGTAAAAGCTATAGGTTGTTTGTCCATGTCCTCAATTTTAAAAAGCTAGTAAAATCAACACTTTAGATACTATGAAAAAGTGGAAATTTTGTATAAATCTTATAATTTACATAATTTAAAAATAAATAAAAACAAAAAATAAAATTACAGGAAGTGATTAAGTGATACTTTATATTTATGATGTAAAAACATTAAACATAGTAGCAAAACCTATCGTAAACTCAAATAATGAGTTTACGAATAATCCCTTAAACTTTTATCCAGACTGGAATATGGGAATCCATATAGTAAGTGAAATAGAGTTTCAGAATCCGATGTTAGATATAAATATAATAAGAGAAAAAACTAGAGAAGAACTAATCTTGTTAGATAATAAAAATGAATTGCTTCAGGATGGAGAATATGTTGAGAATAATAAAATTATCAGAGTGGAAGCTCCAAGTTATTTATTTAAAAAATTATGGAATAAAGAAAATAATTTATGGGAAGAAGGGGGAACTCAGGAGGACATAAATTTAGAAGTTAATAAACTTATAGATGAATTTACAATACTTGGAGAGCAAAAAGAACGATGGATAAAATATGGGTTTGATGTATTAGATATAGAAAATAAAATTGCAGAAAATATAATAAGAAGAAAGTTTCTTTTAGAAATATTTTGAATAGTTAGAAATAAAAAAATGGAGGAATTTTTATAAAGACTGTATTTGGATTAATATTAAATAAAGTTCTAGATCTCTTTATTAAGAGATCAAAATCTGGAGAAAAAGACCAGGAGATTCAAATAAAAAAACAAGAAAACTTCAAACAGATAATAGTAATTATTGCAATAATTCTAGTTGGAATTTGTGGAGCGAATGAGATATTCCCAAAACTAGAGGTCAGTCCTTGGTGGTATTCAATGACCGAAAAAATTATAAACTATTTATTTGAAAACTAAAACTAAAATTAAAATAGAGGTGGGGAATATTAAGGAAACACTTGATAACTTATTATTATATACACAAGGTTTGTTTTTCTGGCTTGGAGCAGGATTTGCAAGTGCTGTAGGTGGAATTGATGGGGATATAAGAGTTCTTTTCTGTTTGACAATAATAGATTGTGCCACAGGGCTTCTCAAGGCTATAAAAGAAAAAAATGTATTATCTAAAAACATGTTTATAGGTTTTATTATTAGAAAACCAGCTATTTATTTAGCTATTGCAACTATGGCACAACTAGATAAAGCCACATTTCTAAATGATATAAATATTTCGCTCAGAGTTTGTATGATTACTGGTTGTATCATAATGGAGTCTATATCAATAATGGAAAATTTAACTAAGTTAGGAATAAAACTACCTGGTCTTATAGAAAACATATTGGCTGTAAAGAAACAAAAATTAGATCAATGATTAAAGCTAAAAAACGACCTCGTAAAATCGATTTTAAGGCACTTCTAAAAATTAATCTTACGTTTATATATGCAAAAAGAGGATTAGTTTAATCCTCTTTTTTTATTTTATCACTTTTTTCCTTAATCATTTCTAATATAAAATCTGATAAAGATAATTCTCCTTTTGCATCATTTATAATTTTTTGTTCATCTTTATTCACTCTAAAGCTCATAGTTATACTTCTTTTTTCCGATGAATCTATCGCTTTACGACCTCCAAATCCACCAGATTTTTGACCTTTGATCCCTGCCATTTTTATCTCCTAATATTTATTTAGTCTCCAACAACTATTGATATTTACTGAACATTTTAAGCTAAGTATGTTTAAACAATTGAAATTCCATCTAGAGAAATAGATGTAATAAGTAAAAAATTAGATTGTTACACATATTCCTAATTTAGTATTAGTCCCTAATCTAGTGTGAGGTCTTACTATTGTAGCTATTCCACTCTTATAATGACGTATGTGACTTCTTACAAAACTTGGCCTTCTAGATTCAACTTTCCAACTTCCGTTTTTGAAAATCGGCTCTACTGTTGAAATCTCAATCTCTCCACCATCTTTTATTTCACTTACTTTTTTATAAAATTTTATCAAAATATTTGTTATTGCTTTTATCATTGGCGTTTCATTGTTGAATTCTATATTCTTTCCGAATATCAAAGAAACAACAGGAATATTTATTCCAATATTAGAAACTTGACAAAGATAAAAAACTTCATTATTATGAAAAATATCATCATAAAAGTGGTTATATATTTCTTGAAACTCTTTTCCAACCACTTTTTTAGAATATTCTTTAACTACATCAAACAGCACTTCATCTACATTTTCTTTGTCTAGTCTAGAGAAACTGAAAGTAAATACTCCTATTGTATCTTTATAAATTTTTCCTTCGTCAAAAACTGAAGCTAAAAAATTTCTAAAAGGTATTATCTTGAGATTTACTTCTTCATTCGTATTGAATTCTAAGAGTTTATTAATATCTTTTATCTTCACTACGTCAAATCCATTTTCTAAATTTTTTTTAACAATTCTATCGAGATCATAATCTCTTACCTCATTTATAAGAGTTCTAACTTGCTCGATAGTATCATCTACATTAATAATATTTTGACCAATCACTATTATTATTTCTTGCGATACTTTATTTAAAGTATCATGATCTAATTCTAATATTTTTAAAACTTCAGAATAAGTAGCTATATATAAATTATTTTTTTTATCATATATACAATTATCAAGAAAAAGTAAATTCTCTATAATATATGTTCTACTATCTATATCTTTTATATATTTTAAAAATCTAGGAAACATATTGACGAAATTGTTATCATTTACATTAATAACATTTTCAAAAGTAGATATTTCAACAATATTTTTATTTGATAGTTTTGATAGTTTTTTCTCTAAAAAATCAACCTTCAACTTTCTCATTCCTTCACCCTCCGCATTTGCTAATGAGCAGTTTTTAGAGATGCCCAGCTCATTTTCTTAGGCTACTGGGTTGTATACCACTGCTTCGTCTGCTATTTCAAGAATTACTTCATCCGTTCCCTCTCTTAAAAATCCAACTATTGATAATCCATTTTCAAAATCAACTATTGTATCTCCAGTTTTTTCTGTTGTATCAGAATTTTTTAAAAGCTCATTTTTTTCTGCCTCTGTAAAACTTCCCCAAGTTCTTCCTACCAAATTTTCATTTTTCATTTTATTACCTCCTAGTTTTTGTGTTTCATCTATATAATAAGTATACTCCATCATTTAAAAAATGTAAAGCGTTTTTTTAAATAAAATGTATTTAATATATAAATAAAAAAAGTGAAGAGGAGAACCTTCACCTTTCAGACTTTTTGAATTTTTAATAAAATAATCTTCTCACTTTTAAAGTGTTGAGATTAAAACGAACAAGGATGTAAGTGTTCTATCGGTGGAACATTACACGATAAATTATAATATAGATTTTAAAACAGCAAAAGCCCAAATTTATGGGCTTTTGCTGTTTTTTTTATTTTATTTAGTAATTTTAGGTTTCTGAATTTTAGCTTTTTTTATTCCACCAATTGCTTTTCCATGAACTTTATTAAAAACAACATTGTTTACTCTTATTATTTCTGAGAGTATTCTCTTATCAGTTGAAGATGAAAAAGATATAACATTTCCATTTTTATTTGCTCTTCCTGTTCTTCCACTTCTATGGACAAATGCTTCCGTTGTTTGTGGCAAATCATAATTTATAACATGGGTTACTTGCGGAATATCAAGTCCTCTTGCAGCTATATCTGTTGCCACTAAAACTTTGAATTCTCCTTTTCTAAATCCTGCTAATGCAGCATCCCTTTGAGTTTGAGATAAATTACCTTGGAAATTTATCGCTTTTATTCCATTACTTACAAGAACTTTACTTAAATACTCTGCTTTAAGTTTTCCATTTGTAAAAACAATTACTGATTCTACATCAGGTGTATTTATAATCTCAATTAATTTCGCCTTTTTTTCAGTACTTTCAATATAATAAAGCTCATGTTCTATTAATTTAACTGGGTCTTTATATTCTACTTCTACTGTTTTATAACCTTTTTTCAATACTTTAAATGCTAATCCCTTTATCTCTTTAGGCATAGTTGCTGAGAATAAAAGTGTTTGCTTTTTCTTTGGAGTTGCTTTAATTATTTTTTCTATATCTTTTATAAATCCCATATTTAACATATGATCAGCTTCATCTAAAACTAAAACCTCTAATCTTGTTAATCCAACCGTTTCTTGTTTAATATGGTCTAGTATTCTTCCTGGACATCCAACTATTATATCAACACCATTATTTAAAAGATCTATCTGATTTTTGATAGAACTTCCACCATATATAGCTATCGATCTTATTCCTATTGATTTTCCTAATTGTAAAATCGAGGTATTAATTTGTTCTGCTAATTCTCTTGTAGGAGCTACAATTAAAGCTCTAACACCTTTTCCTTTTCCCTTAGTTGTAGCTATTCTTTCTAAAATTGGAAGAACAAAAGCTGCTGTTTTTCCAGTTCCTGTTTTAGCTAGTCCTAATAAATCTTCCCCTTTTAAAATAACAGGGATAGATGCCTCTTGTATAGGTGTTGCTTCGATATATCCAATCTCTTCTATCTGCTTTAATATTTCTTCTTTAAATTCAAATTCTTTAAAATTCATTTTATCTCCATTTTTATTTTCTGTATTCCATCCCTATATTGTATCATTTTTTAGATTATTTATCCATTTTAAATCCTTGCTCCTTCAATATTGGATATACTTTTGGAAAATATACTTTAGAGTAATATTGGGAAACAAAATCACTCCAATTCTTTTCTTGTTCCCTTCCTATCTCTATTAGATATTTATCCATTAATTTATCATAACCATCTATTTCTTCAACTATTTTCTCAGGATTATATTTTTCTTCATGGATAAATGTATCTAAAGGTAATCTAGGTTTTTTTCTAGAATTATCTGCTGGGTAACCTAGAGCTAGACCAACTAATGGAAATGTTTTTTTAGGAAGATTTAAAAGTTTTATAATCTCTTCAGGACTATTTCTAATTCCTCCTATACAAACTGTTCCAAGTCCCAGTGATTCAGCGGCTGCAACGGTAGTTCCCAAAAGTATACCGGCATCTACAGCTCCTGCAAGAAGACCTTCAGCACTCTCTTCTATAATTTGAACTTTTCCCGCTTTTTTTACAGCAACTTCTGTTTTATAAAAATCCATTACGAAAATTAAAAATACTGGAGCTTTTTCAATCCATGGTTGTCCGCCTGCAAGTTCAGCCAATTTTCTTTTTGTATCTTTATCTCTTATTACAATTACAGATGTTTGTTGTCCATTAATAGAATTTGGAGCGTCTTGGGCAGATGTTAAAATTTCTAAAATAATATCTTTAGGAATATCTTTTTCTAAATAACTTCTAATGCTTCTGTGATTTTCTAAAACATTTATTACTTCATTCATAATTTAAATCATCTCCTTTTATTTTACTTTGTCCATTTTCTATTCTTTGCAAACGAACTTAATCCTTCTTATTAAATATTTTATCTTTTATTGTCTCAATTACACCATTTTCATTATTGTTTTTTGCTATAAAATTTGAAACTTCTTTTAATTTAGGATGTGCATTTTCCATAGCAAAACTATATTTTGCTGTCGACATCATTTCTAAATCATTTAAATAATCTCCAAAAACCATAGTTTCATCATATGTTATGTTTAAAAGATTTTGAATCTGGAGAATAGCCTCACCTTTATCAGCATCTAAATTTGTAATATCTAGCCAAATTTCTCCTGAAATAGCAACTTTATAGATAATTTCATACTTTTGAAAATGAGGATAAACATTTAATTCTGTTCCAGTTAAATCACAAAATGTAACTTTTAACACCTCATCTTTAACTTTTAATATATCGTCTACGATTTCGTATCTTTCATAGTATTTTTTTACTTCATTGATAAACGAATCTTCATTACATTCAATATAGGCACTATTTTTTCCACATAAAACGATATTTGAAGTAGGAAGTTTTCTTCCTAACTCAACAAGTTCAACTATAGATTCTTGATTCATAGAATTACAAAATAATTCAATATTATCTTTAACTACATAAGTTCCATTTTCAGCTATAAAAAGTAAGTCATTTCTAATAGATTCAAAGTTTTTTAATAAATTATAATATTGTCTTCCACTAGCAATCGCAAATAATATATTTTTATCTTTTAATTTTTCAAAAATTTCCCAGAACTCATTATTTATTTCTTTTTCATCATTTAGTAATGTTCCATCCATATCTGTAACAATTAGTTTAATCATTAGTTACCTCTTTTTATTATTTTATTTCTTATTTCATATAAAATTATTCCAGAAGCCATTGCAACATTTAATGATTCAGCAGTTCCATAAATTGGAATTATAATTTTCTGGTCACTTTCTTTTAATATACTAGCTTCTATTCCATTCCCCTCATTTCCAAATATAATTGCATTTTTTTCTAATAAACACATATCTGTATATGGAACTGAATCTGATTCTAATGCTGTAGATATTATATTATATTGTTTTGTTTTTAAGAATTTTACTAATTCAGTTTCTTCTATATAATAAATGTTTATATTAAAAATTGATCCCATACTGCTTCTCACTACTTTTTCATTATAGTGGTCGACACTTCCTTTGGTGATTAATATATCTTTAAAACCAGCAGAGTCTGCAACTCTTATGATAGTTCCAAGGTTTCCAGGGTCAGACACTTTATTTAATACTATAATATTATCGGACATTTTATCTATTGAAGGTTCTTCGGATTTGTATACGATAATAATCCCTTGCGAGTTTTCTTGAGATGTTAACTGTGAAAATAATTTTTCGTTGATTACTATTTTTTTACAATCGAATTTGTTTAATCTATTTTGTATATTTTCTTCATCTTTAATTTTTTCTGATATTACTATAATTTCTGGAATTTTATTAAAATCTAAAAATTTTATTCCTTCTGCTATAAACATTTTTTCTAAATCTCTATATTTTTTTGTTTTCAATTTTTTAATTTTTTTAAAGGTTTCATTATCTTTACTAACTATAAATTCCATGTGTCCTCCTAAATTTTTATCTAAAGAATATTATACATTAATTTTAAAGTAATTTCTATAAAATCATGGTAAACTTAAAAAAAGGAGGTGGTTTATACGTTTACTTTTAAAATGCTAAAATTACTTCATACACTTGATTTAAATGAAATTCCTGATAATAAGTTTATTAAAGAATTGGACTTTTTTGGAGTTCAAGCTCTTGAGTACTATAGTTCTAGAATTGATATTATGGATGTTGATGTTATTTATCAATTACTTTCTCTATATAACAATAGAAGCAGGGGAGAAAAAAATGATTTAATCAAAAGTTTAAATAGAAAAATTCCTTTACTTTTCAATTTAGAATATTTTGACGATGAACCATTTGAAGTTTCAGAAACTTCGAACTTTTTTAAAGGGGTTTTAAAGTCTAGAGTTTATGTATCTATTAAAGTCCTTAGAAAAAATAAAGAAGAAATTTTAAAAAATATTAGCTCTTTAGAAAGATTAGAATCTGTTTCTAATTATGTTCCTGGAATTGATATTTCGAAAAATCTTAAAAGTTTTACAGACTTTTGTAATAATTCTATGTCTATAGAATATGATTTAAAACTCGAGAATGAAAATCTGTTAAAATTAAAAGAAAAGAAAGAACTATTTTTAACTAAATATCCTGAACTTGAGCATTTAAAGTTTTCAAAATCTTTCCCATATCTTTCTGAACCTGATGTGTGGGTTTCAGAATTTATAGAAAATGGAAGACCTTTGAGTATAGCACTCAGAAAAAACCTTCTAAAAAAGGATGCAGCTTTGAATATAATAAGGACAAGGCTTATATATGCATTGGAGATTGGAATATTTACAAGTAATCTTTCTGATAAAGATATAGTAGTTGAAGATGACGATAATTTTTATTTTAGAAATTGCTATAGAATGATTGAAATTACAGATATTAAAAGAAAAATTTTATTAGAATTTTTAGAGGCTATTTTAGATGGAGATTCTGAAAAATCTATAATCTTTTTAACAAAGTTATCTGAAACTACCCTTTCAGAAGAAAAGTTTATTATTTTTAAAGAAGATGCTACTATTTTTTTAAATGAAAATTTTAAAAATCATAAGACAGTTTCCATTGTTAAATTAATGTGTAATTTATTAAAAATAGCACTAGATAACTCTCTTGTTTTTGAAAAATATATCTATGATTTTTTTAAAGAACTCATGTTTATACAACTAATTGTTTTTAATAGTGGTTATAAAATAGAATTTTTTTCTATCTTAAATAACTTTATAAAATCCATTAAATCTACAGATGCTTGACTTAATTTAAAAAATATACTAGAATTTATCTATTGTATTTTTTTTATTAGGAGGATTTTTTAAATGAAAAAATTTGGTATTTTTATTTCACTACTATTTTTGCTTGTTTCATGTGGAGACAATAAGACTGAAAATAACAAAGTTCTTTATCTTTATGGATGGGCTGATTACGTTCCAAGTGAAATTTTTGATAATTTTGAAAAAGAAACAGGAATTAAGGTTATCGAAGATATTTATTCTTCTAATGAAGAGATGTTTGCTAAATTAAAAGCTGGAGGAAAGGGTTACGATATAGTTACTCCTTCTACAGATTATGTTGAGATTTTAATGAATGAAAATATGTTAGAAAAATTGGATAAAAGTAAACTTCCTACGTTTGATAATATAGATCCAATGGTTCTTGAAAAGATTCAATATTTTGACAAAGATAATTCTTACGCTGTTCCTTATATTATGGGATCAACTGGAATTGCTGTAAATACAAAATATGTTAAAGACTATCCAAGAGACTATACAATCTATGAGAGAACAGACTTAGCTGGTAGAATGACTTTATTAGACGATATGAGAGAGGTTCTAACATCTGCTTTAGGAACTTTAGGATATTCTCAAACTATAGAAGATGAAACTGCTATTGCTCAAGCTTCTGATCTTGTTAAAAAATGGAAGAAAAATATTGCTAAATTTGATTCTGAATCTTTTGGTAAAGGATTTGCAAATGGAGATTTTTGGGTAGTTCACGGTTATGCTGAAAATATTTATCAAGAACTTGATGAAGAACAAAGAGCACATACAGACTTTATTATTCCTGAGAAGGGTGATACTGCATATGTTGATTCATTTGTAATACTAAAAGATGCTCCTAATAAGGAAGCAGCTTATAAGTTCTTAGAATTTATTCATAGACCCGAAAATTATAAACTTGTTTCTGAGCATTTAGAACTTCCATCAATAAATGTTCCTGCTAGAGAACTTATTGAAGTTGAACCAATTTACAAAATGGAGGATTTAAAAGGATCTGAAATTTTAAGAGATATCAAGAAAACTTTAGATATTCAAAATAAATATTGGCAAGAAATAATGGTTGATTAATAAAATAATAAAAAAGCTGGTTGGAATGTAAATTGTTCCAATCAGCTTTTTTTATTAAGAATTTAATAATTTAATAAGATATATTCCATAAACCCCAATCATAATAGCTCCCTGCCATCTTTGAAGGTTTTTCTTTCTAGCAACAAATAATAACAATAGTAAACTAGCAAAAACATTTATACCTATCTCTAAATTAGATCCAGGCATCATAGTTATAGGAGCTATACTTGTAGATATTCCTAAAATAAAGAATATATTAAATATATTTGATCCTACGACATTTCCTATTGCTAAATCAGAGTTCTTTTTCATAGCTGCTACAACCGATGTTGCAAGTTCCGGAAGAGATGTTCCCAGTGCTACGACAGTAAGAGATATTATTCTTTCTGACACTCCAAAGCCAGAAGCTATTTCAACCGCAGAATCAACTATAAATTTTCCACCTAAAATTAATAGAACTAATCCCCCTACAAAAGCTAAACTTGCTACTAAGGGAGTATAATTTTTTATTTCTAACTCTTCCTCTTCTTTTGAAGATACCATCAAGTAAAAATTATAAGCTAAAAAGATTAAAAAGAATAATAGCAGTATAGATCCATCTACTTTTCCTATTACTGAAGTAATTCCATCAAAGTACATATCATTTGCCATAAGAAAAACAATAAATGCAGCCAATAAAGACATTGGAATTTCTACATATGTCGTTGTTTTACTTACTGTTAAAGGATATATTAATGCTGTTATTCCTAAGATTACTAGAGTATTAATAAGATTACTTCCTATTACATTTCCTAACGTTATAGCTGAATGCCCTTGTACAGAGGCAATTACATTTACAACAAGCTCAGGTGCAGATGTTCCAAATGCAACTATCGTAAGTCCTATCACTAAGTTTGGAATATTGAATCTTTTAGCTATTACTGAAGCTCCATCTACTAAAAAATTCGCTCCATAAACTAAGGCAATTACCCCAATTATCATCATTACAAAAGCCATTATACACAATCCTCCTAATTATTTAATTATTTTTATATCTTTATAATATAGCACAAAATATATTTTCTTGTAAGAGTTTACATAATAGTGTATAATTTTTTTAAAAGACTTTTTTGGAGGTAACTATGATTTTTTCTATAAATAGAAATAAATTAGTTGAAATTCTTTCGGATTTTAATAATATATTAAAAGAAAATCCCATTAAGCCCATAATATCAGGTTTAAAAATAGAGGCTTTAGATAATAGAATAATTTTTACAGGAACTAATTTAGAAATAAACTTTATAAAAACATCCGAAGGTGATATAGAAGAGAATGGTGTTGTAATTTTAAAACCTTTCTTAGCTTTAGAATATATCAAGCTCTTAGATGATGAGTTTATAAAATTTTCTCTTAACAAAGAAACTTTAATGATTCATGGAGCAGAATTCTTAGTTTTAGATTCTGAACAGTATCCTGAAGTTGAAGAAATTAAATTCACAGAAATTTCTAAAATCAATAGCTCAAAATTTGTAAAACTTTTAGATAAAACAAAATTTGCTGCAGCAACTTCTAATGAAAACATGGCAATTAATTGCCTTAGAATTATATTTAAAAATAATGAAATCCAAATAGCTTCTACAGATTCTTATAGACTTATTTTTTTAAGTTCTGAAGCTGAGTCTAGTATTGAAAAAGAATTTTCTTTACCTTTAGAAAGCGTTAATATTATTTGTAAATTATTAAAAGATTCAAATGAAGATATAACAATTGGATACAATGACAATTTAATTATTTTCAAATGGAGTAATAGCTATTTCTCTAGTAAAGCAATTAATTTACCATTCCCTAGTTTTAGTGGAATTTTATCAAATTCCTCTTTTTCAAAAGAAATGGAATTTAATACTATTGAACTTAAAAGCGCATTAAAAAAAGTTTTAACTGTTGCTAGAACAAGTGTTGAAACTAAAAATGGAGCTCTTTTAAACTTTGCTGGAAAGAATTTAGTTATGAGTGCTCATTCTGGTAAAGCCAAAATAAACCAAAAAGTTAACATGATTAAAAATGGTGACGATTTAAAATGCTCTCTTAATATAAAATATCTATATGAATTTATAGATAATATTTCTAAAAATACAATTATTAAATGTAGTTCATCGTCAGCTATGTTTGAAATTTCAGAATATGAAAATAATTCTTATAAATATATCCTAATGCCTCTTGCATTAAGAGACTAGGAGGCATTATGATAAAAATATATAAAAGTCATAATGATTTGCTTGAAAAAAAGACTTTTGTCATCGGAGAAAATCTTGAAATTGAAAAATTAAAAGAAAAAAATACATGGATTCACCTTTCTCACCCAACTGAAGAGGAGATAAAGGTTATAACTACCGCTTTTGACATCCCTGAAGAGCATATTAGAGCTGCTCTTGATGAAGAGGAGAAAGCGCGTCTTGAAATCGACGAGAGCTTAATTCTGGTTATTATCGACGTTCCAGTGCACAGCGAACAAAATAGATGTTCATTTACAACTATGCCTTTAGGTATAATACTACTAAATGATAATATCATTACTGTATCCACTACTAAGTTTCCTCTTATTGAAGAATTTATAAATGGAAAAATCAAAAGTTTCTTTACTTATAAAAAAACTAGATTTATTCTACAATTACTATTTAGAAACTCTACATATTTTTTATACTATCTAAAACAAATTGGAAGAATAAGTGATAATATAGAAAAACAACTTAAAGACTCTATGAGAAATGAAGAGCTCATGCTATTGCTCGAATTAGAAAAAAGTTTGGTTTACTTTACAACTTCTCTAAAATCAAATGAAGCAGTTTTAGAAAGAATGATGAGAACAGAGATTGTTAAAAGATACCCAGATGATTTAGAGCTACTTGAAGATGTTATAATCGAAACAAAACAAGCAATTGAAATGGCAAATATCTACTCAAGTATTTTGAGTGGAACAAGAGATGCTTTTTCTTCAGTTATTTCTAATAACCTAAACGTTGTTATGAAAAAGCTTACATCCATAACAATAGTGTTTGCTATTCCAACTATTGTTTCTGGACTATGGGGAATGAACGTTTCCGGAATTCCATTTGCAAATACTCCTTATGGATTTTTCATTGTACTTTTGATGGCAATTCTATTTGGTATGTTACTTGCTTGGATTTTATTTAGAAAAGAGATGTTTTAAAATACAAAAGCAAGAAAGTCTAATCATATATAGACCTTCTTGCTTTTTTTAATAACTTATTTTTTTATAGCTATATCAATTACATCTTCAAAGTAATTTACAAAATGTGCTTTTATTCCTTCTCTTATATAATCTGGTAATTTATCAAAATCTTTCTTATTATCTTTTGGAAAAATTAGTTCTTTTATTCCAACTCTTCTAGCAGCAATTGTTTTTTCTCTAACTCCTCCAATTGGTAAAACTTTCCCTGTAAGAGTTAACTCTCCTGTCATTGCAAGCTCTTTTCTAACAGGTTTATCTATCGCTAAAGAGTAAAGTGCTAGTGCCATCGTAATTCCAGCCGACGGACCGTCTTTAGGAGTTGCACCTTCTGGAACATGAAGGTGAATTTTATTTTTATCAAAATAGTCCTTTCTCTCCTCTGGACAATTTTTATCTGTTGAAAGATGAGATCTTACATATGAGTATGCTATTTCTGCTGATTCCTTCATTACATCTCCAAGTTGTCCTGTAAGCTTTAATCCACTCTCTTTATTACTTATACTTGTAGCTTCTATGTATAGTGTAGCTCCTCCCATAGAAGTCCAAGCCAGACCTAAGGTTACTCCTGGAATTTCTTTTTGATACAGTTCTTCTGTAACAAATACTGGAGCTCCTAAATATTCTTCTAAATTTTTATCTGTTATTTTGATTTTTTCAGTATTTCCCTCAGCTATTTTAAGTGTTACTTTTCTCATTATTTTTTTAATTGCCTTTTCTAGGTTTCTAACTCCGGCCTCTCTTGCATACTTGTCTATCATATCCTCTAATGCAGTCTTACTAATACTAATTTCCTTATTATCAAGACCATGTTCTTTTAACTGATGAGGAATCAAATATTTTGTTGCAATTTGAAGCTTCTCTTCTAAAATATATCCTGGCAATTGTATTATTTCCATTCTATCAAGTAGTGGCCTTGGTATTGTATCTAATTGGTTAGCTGTTGTTACAAATAATATTTTTGATAAGTCATATCTAATATCTAAATAATGATCTAAAAATTCTTTATTTTGCTCTGGATCTAGTACCTCAAGGAGTGCCGATGCAGGGTCGCCTCTGAAGCTGTTTCCTATTTTATCAATTTCATCTATCATTATTACAGGATTTGTTGTCTTTAATAATTTTAATGCTTGAATTATTTTTCCTGGCATAGCACCAACATAAGTTCTTCTATGCCCTTTTATCTCAGCTTCATCAACCATACCACCAACTGAGAATCTATAAAATTTTCTATTTAATGCCTCTGCAATAGATTTTCCAATAGAAGTTTTTCCAACTCCCGGAGGTCCAACTAAACAAAGTATTGATCCACTTACATTTCCAGTTTTCATAACTGTACTTATAAACTCTAATATATTAGTTTTTACATCTTCTAAACCATAATGGTCTTTATCTAAAATTGTTTTAGATTTTTTTATATCCAATCTATCTTTTGAATAAACTCCCCATGGTAATTCCACAATAGACTCTATATAAGATCTAGTTATATGATATTCTGGTGAGCTTTTATCTAAAAGATTTAGTTTTTCCATTTGTTCCGTAACTACATCTTTTGCTTCAGGAGATAATTTTATATGTTTTAATCTTTCTCTAATCTTATCTAATTCTGCAGATTTTTCATCCTTTTCCATTCCTAGTTCTTGTTTAATTACCTTTAGCTGTTCTCTTAAAAAATATTCTTTTTGTTGTTTGTTTATTTTTTCATCTATCTGTTTAGATATTTTCATTTGTAATTGTGAGATTTCTAACTCTTTTTTTAACATAGTTAATAATCTTCTCGAACGATGTTCTAAATCAAATTCTTCAAGAAGTGTTTGGAGTTCTTTTCCTTCTGTTTTTAGCATAGAAGATATTAAGTCTATAAGAATCCCTGGTCTATCATAAGAAACTTGAGACATTAAAAGTTTTAACTCCTCTTGCAAAATTGGATTAACTTTAAAAATCTCTTTAAGAGATGTCATTATAGCTAACATATATGCTTTAACTTCATCTGTTGGTGACCCTTCTAGTTCCTTATTATACGTTACGCTCCATAAGATTCCAATATCTGATGAAACAACTTCTTTTTTCTTAAATCTTCCTACTCCTTGTACAATAACTTGCATACTATTTGGAGAAAGAAGGGTTGTTTTATGAATTTTAACAACGGTTCCTACTGTATAAAGATTCGATTTAAAATAATCATCCTCGTCAACTTCCTTAGCAAAAACTAATCCCATAAATCCACCATATTTCTCTTCAGCCTCTTTTATTGAATGTAAAAATTCATCTCCTGAAAAAGTTATTGGAATCATTATATTTGGAAAAATTGGTCTTGTAACAAGTGGAAGTATTGGCAATTTTTCTGGAAGTAAATCCTTTATATTCACTAAATCAGTTATTTGTTCCTCGTACATAGTATCCTCCTTCTATTCCTTATCGTAGCTTACAATAATATAAATACAGTTCACGGTTATTATTTCCTTCAATAATTTTTTTTATTATTAACAGGAAAATTTCAATTAATGTGTAATACAGAATACATGGGGTGAGAAAATGGAAATCATAATTGGAATTTTAAGAGACTATCTTATTGTTATAAATATTTTTCTTGCAGCTATCGTTATTTTCTTTGAAAGAAAAAGACCTGTTTATACTCTATTCTGGATAACTATACTGCTTTTAACTTCATACTTTGGATTTATTATGTATCTTTTCTTCGGTATGAGTTTCAAAAAGAAAAATAAATTAAAACGATTCTATAGCAGAAAATTTTTAAAACACACTAAATTTTTAATCACATCTAATTACATTCATCTTCTTCGTTGGAAAGAACTTATTCACTACCTAGAAGTTGTTTCTAACAGTAAAATAACATTTAATAACGAAATTAAAATTTTTAATACTGGAGAAGATTTCTTTAAAGACATGACAACTAATCTTTTAGCAGCTGAAAATGAAATTAAAATGGAATATTTTATCTTTAATGATGATGAACTAGGAAGTCATTTCTATAATATTCTTACAAGAAAAGCAGCAGAAGGAATAAAAATAAGTTTAATTGTGGATGGTGCAGGAACTAGAGATCTTTCAAAACGAAGAATTAAAGACTTGAAAACTGCTGGAGTTGATATCGGTATATTTTTCCCTTCTTACTTCCCTTTTTTAAAAATTGGAAATTTAAGAGCAAACTATAGAGATCATAGAAAACTTTGTATAATAGACCAAAAGATTTGTTATACAGGAGGATTAAACATTGGTGATGAATATGTTGGAAAAGGTAAATTAGGTTCTTGGAGAGATACAGGGCTAAAAGTGGAGGGAGAATGTGTCCTAGAATTTGAGAAAGAATTTATGGTTTCTTGGAATTTTGTTAAAAATAAGCTTCCAACAAATCGTATAGATGATTTGGATGCCCCAAAATTTCCAATTAAACATGAAGATTCGCTTCTTCCTATACAAGTAGTCAGTTCCGGACCAAACTATGAGTTTAGAACTATAAGAGATAGCATTCTCAAAATGATTATTGAAGCTAAAAAATATATTTATATTCAAACTCCATATTTCATACCTGACGATACCATCTTAGATGCTCTTAAAATAGCTATTCTATCAGGTGTCGATGTCAGGGTTATGATTCCTTCGATTCCAGATCATCTCTTTGTGTATTGGGCAAATCAGTCCTTTTACGGCGAAATTATAAATCTCGGAGCAAAGATTTATAAATATCAAGATGGATTCTTACATAGCAAAGGGGTTATTGTGGATGATGAAATTGCCGCGGTAGGAACCGCGAATTTTGATTATCGTAGTTTTTATCAAAATTTTGAAATAAATATTATGATTTATGGAATTGAAGTAAAAAAATTTAAAGATAGATTTTATAGAGATTCAAACTGTTCTATACTTATCTCTAAAGATGAATACAAAAACAGAGGAAATGTTCAAAAAATAAAAGAGTCTATTTGCAGATTAGTTGCTCCAATTCTTTAAGGAGGAAATATGATAGAATTTAATGAACTTTCAGTTTTTTTTGATAGTTTCATAGAGAAAAAAAATGTTTTACTAGAAAATTTTTATTTTGACTTACATATGCATACAACTGCTTCTGATGGTGATATGGATGCAAAGTTTATGGCTAATTTTTTAGATAACAAAGATTACTTGGTCTCTATAACTGACCACAATGAAATATCCGGAGCTCTAGAGTTAAAGTCGAAAGGGTTTAATATCGTACCAGGTATTGAACTTGGGTGCTCTGATGGCTTTGAGATTTTAGTATACTTTAAAAACTTTGACGATTTGGAAAAATTTTATAACGAAGAAGTCAAAGACTATAAAAACAAGAGAAGAATGGCTAAAACTTTAAGAACAATTGATGAATATCTGGATATTTTAAGAGGTAATTATAATGTGCATATATCTATTCCACATATAAGTGGATATGCTCAAAAAAATTATTTGAAAAATAAAAGTTATATTTTTGATGTATTAAAAAAGGTGGACTCTTTAGAAATTTACAATCATTCCCTTTCAAGAAAAAAAAATATTATCGCTAAAGAGTTAAGAAAAAGATATAACTTATCAGCTACATTTGGAAGTGATGCGCATTCAAAAAGAGATATAATTTCCTATTCAAAGTATCTAAATAAAGAAGAAATTAGATTTTCAAAGTTTATTGATAAAATTTATAAGATAAAAAGCATTGGTGGAATTGGGCAAAAACACATCTTACATTTTGTAAATTTAAAAAAGACTAGAGCATGAGATTTTTCTCTACTCTAGTCTTTTTTTTACTTTCCGTTATACTCTTCAGTTTTTTTCAAATCTAAAATTGCACCTAAGTTATGACAATATCCCCCAGGATTCTTTTCTAAATATGCCTGGTGATATTCTTCAGCGGGATAAAAATTTTTAACCTCTTTAACTTCTGTAACAATTGGTTTTGAATATTCTCTTTGAATATTTTCAATAACTTTTCGAATTATCTCAAGTTCATTTCCCTTTAAATAATATATCCCAGAACGATATTGAGTTCCAATATCATGACCCTGTTTATCTAAAGTTGTTGGATCTATATTTTTAAAAAAATGATTTAAAACTTTTTCTAAAGAGATAATATTTTCATCATATTCAACCATTAAAGCTTCAACAGCTTCAGTTTTTCCAGAACATACCTCTTGATAAGTTGGAGAATTAACTTTACTGTTCAAATATCCTACTGATGTTTTTTCTATGCCTTTTACTCTTTTGAAGTATGCTTCCAAACCCCAAAAACATCCACCGCCTAAAAAAATTCTTTTCATAGGTTTTCTCCTTAATCTTTTAAATCCTCGACAGTCTGAGAATAATAATCAACCTTTTGTTTATACTCTTTTACAAATCCTGAAGAAAGTTTATTACTTTTTAACTGTACTTTTAAAAACTTAAATCTCTTTTCTAATGAATTTACATCTTTAGGTGACATATAGTCTGACAAAGTTTCATCATAAACTTTAACTGTAGAATCATACTTTTTTAAAAACTCTTTCTCATCATAATTTCTTACCATAGAACTACAAGCTGTAAGAAATACTAGAGTAATTAATAGAGCTATCTTTTTCATACACTCTCCCTATTTTGTTGAGTCATAAAAATACTTTAAAAAATTAGGAAGATCTTTAGAAACAAATCCCCATGTATGAATCTCCTTTTCATATATTCTCGCTTGAAAATTAAACCCATACTTTTTAAGTCTTCCAACTATATCTATCCATTGTTGAAACATTAAGTAAGGAGCCTTATCTTCAGCACCCACACTCACATAAAATTTTTTACCCTTAATTTGAGAAGGAGTTAATTTCTTTACCATGCTATATGGATCTTGTTTTAGTATTTTGTATCCCCATGATCCAAACACTCTAATAAAATGAGATCTGTCGACATCATTGAATAAAAACTTTGGAACATATAGATATTTAAATACCCTCATGATTCTTCTATTTATACTCATCCTTATAAGACTGACCGCTCCTGAAAAACTTCCAATTACGTCATAGTCATATATATGTTTAATTCCTATTTTAAAAGCTCCATATCCTCCCATCGAAAACCCGGCGATTCCAAGCTTTGATTTAGGATATTTTTTTCTCATTTCATGTAAAAGCTCTCTATTTAGCCAATCTTCATATCTATGTTCTGGATCTTCATAGAAATTTGTATACCAACTTTCACCTTCAAAACCAGAATATGGAAGAATAAAAATTATATCTCCTACCTCTTTTTTTTCTTTAAGAGTTAAATATATCTCTAAAAGTTTCCCTCTATTTATCCAGTCTTCGGGATAATCCCTAAGTCCATGTAAAAGAATGAGACATGGTGGATTTTCCTCCACCATATCTCTTGGTTTAACCGTTATATATCTAACTTTTTCATTTATACATCTAGTTTCTATAGAGTACTCTTGAATCTTCAACAATTTTTCTATCTCTTCTAATGAATAGTTATTATAAGAAAATTTACTATTTTTTATATATTTCACTTCTTTAAAAGCTAATATTCTATTTAATCTTCTTTGAATTTTAAACTCAAAAGGATATGTAATCACATAAAATAAAATTGAAGATACAGCTAAAAAAATTAAGAAATTAATTATCATCTAAAAATCTGCATTCTTAGGAGTTCTAGGGAATGGTACTACGTCACGTATATTTGTTATTCCAGTGATATACATCATCATTCTTTCAAATCCTAATCCAAATCCAGAGTGAGGGAAACTTCCAAATCTTCTAAGGTCTAAATAGAATGCATAATCATCCTTATTTAATCCTCCCTCCTCCATTCTTGCCTCTAATACATCTATATTATCCTCTCTTTGAGAACCACCAATTATTTCTCCAATTCCAGGTGCAAGTAAATCCATAGCTCTTACAGTTTTTCCATCTTCATTTAACTTCATGTAGAAAGCCTTGATTCCTTTTGGATAATCAGTTACAAATACTGGTTTTTTAAAGTATTCTTCAGCTAAGAATCTCTCATGTTCACTTTGAAGATCTATTCCCCAAGCAACTTGATAATCAAATTTCTTTCCAGATTTTAATAATATATCTACAGCTTCCGTATATGTAACTTTAGCAAATCCATTTTGTAAAACATTTTGTAATTTATCAAATAGACCTGGCTCAATAAATTGATTGAAAAACTCCATTTCTTCTGGACAAGTTTCCATAACATACTTAATTATGAATTTAATCATATCTTCAGCAAGTTCCATATCAGCTTCTAAATCTCCGAAAGCTATTTCAGGCTCTATCATCCAGAACTCAGCAGCATGTCTTGATGTATTAGATTGCTCAGCTCTAAATGTTGGTCCAAAAGTATAAACGTTTCTAAAAGCAGCACTATAAGTTTCAACGTTTAGTTGTCCACTAACTGTTAGGTTAGTCTCTTTTCCAAAGAAATCTTCTGTTGTATCAATAGCTCCAGCTTCATTTTTAGGAACATTGTTTAAATCAAGAGTTGTTACTCTAAACATCTCTCCAGCACCTTCAGCATCTGATCCAGTTATTATTGGAGTATGAACATATACAAATCCATTTTCTTGGAAGAATTTATGAATAGCATAAGCCAGTACAGATCTAACTCTAAATACAGCTGAAAACGTATTTGTTCTTGGTCTTAAATGTGCTATTGTTCTTAAGAATTCAAAAGAATGTCTTTTATTTTGTAGAGGATAATCTAAATCCGCTTTTTGGAATACTTCAATATCAGAAGCTAAAACCTCAAAATTTTGTCCCGCTCCTTGCGATTTAACTAATTTTCCTTTTACTATTATCGAAGAAGATATTGATAATCTAGAAATTTCATCAAAGTTTGCAAGTTTTGTATCAAATACAACTTGAACTCCTTTAAAAAATGAACCATCATTTATTTCTATAAAACCAAAATTCTTTTGAGATCTAATTTTTCTTACCCATCCTGATAAGATAATCTCTTTATCTAAATATTGTTCTGTTTCTCTGTAAATAGCTTTTACTGTTGCTTTCTCCACGATATCCCCCTTAAATTAATTTATCCTTGTCTGTTTCTTCTCCAACTATCTTTACATTTTCTAAATGGCCTCTTACTTGTCCCCTGAATTGTTCTAAGTAGAGTTTTCTAAATCTTTCTCTTTCTATTTTCTCTTCAGCAGTAAGCTCTCTTTTTTTAGCTTCTTGTGAATAATAGTTAACTTGTTTGATTATATCTTTCATATCCATACGTTCTACCTCCTGCTTTTAAGCCACTTTAATGTTATTAAACTTTGGCATAATTATACATTTTATTTAAATCTTTGTCAATTTTTCTACTCTCTATTTATGTTATGTATTATTCCTAAAGCAAGCCCCATAGTGACCATTGAACTTCCTCCATAACTAAATAGTGGCATAGGTATTCCAAACACTGGTAATAATCCAACAGCTACAAATATATTTATAATCATTTGTGTTATTATAAGACCAGCTATTCCAACAGCAAGAAATTTTCCAAAACTTGTTTTTGCTTCAACACCTGTAATCATTATAAGACTAAACATGATATAAAATAAAACTATAATTGCCAACATTCCAACAATTCCAAACTCTTCTCCAAATGTCGCCATAGCAAAGTCTGTATGAATTTCAGGAAGATAACTATATTTTTGAACACCATTGGCATATCCTTTTCCAAATATACCTCCACTTCCAAAGGCATATATAGATTGCTTTACTTGATAACCATACTGTTCCGAATAGCTTCCATAAAATAATCCATCTACATAACTTTTTATTCTCATAATTTTATATCCAGCTCCCTCCTCCGAGGCATGCTTATATACCAGATACAATCCTAAAATTCCTACTGACATAATTGGAATTACAGTCTTTAAAATTAAACTTTTTTTAATCTTAGTCATAAACAACATAAAAATTAAAATTGTGAAATAGTGTATCCCAGTCCCCAAATCTTTTTGTAACATTATCAGAGAAAACAATATAGTAAAAGTTATTGTCGATTGAACTATTATTTCACTTTGTCCACAATTTTCCTCTTCACATCTACTAAGAAGATTAGCCATTATAATTATAAAAGCTATTTTTATTATTTCTGCTGGTTGTATAGTAATTCCACCAAAGGATATCCATCCATATGCTCCATTTATATATGGTACTATTGGTAATTTTAAAAGTGATGCTACATACATAAATACCAATACCATTATACTTCCTAAAAATATCAAGCTATTTATCCGTTTTTTATTTAAAAAAGTGTAATTAAAAGTTTTTACTTTAAAGTTTCCAACAATAAGATATGTTATAAAAAAAATTATTAAGTATATAAAATGTTTTTTTATATTTCCAGGTTTCATAAAAAAGCTTGCACTAATCATATTTATCATACTAAGCATTCCAAGTAACATGACTATCCCTAAAATAGCAATCCTTCTTCTTCTTTTTCTGATACTTTCTTCCTTAATACTTTTTTCTTTGTCTAATTGATTTCTTTCATGATAAATACTTTGATTATTTATCTCCAAGTTCTTGCCCCCTTGTGATTTCACTATAAAAACTATGAAATTAATGTTAGCATGGCTAAAAAAATCAGTCAATATATTTATAAGTTTTATTTTTTATTTTAAAAAAATTTGTTATAATATGACATGGAGGTTGAGAAAATGTTATCAAACGAAAATGAAACTATCATAGATTTATTAAAAAAGGGATTAAAGATAATTCAAAGGAGTGATTACTTTAATTTTTCACTAGATTCACTTTTAGTATCTGAATTTATTACCATCAATAGAAATACTAAAAAAATTGTAGATTTAGGAACTGGAAATGCTTCTATACCACTTTTCCTATCAAAAAAAACTACAGCAAAGATTATAGGGTTAGAAATTCAAGAAGTTTCTGCTGATTTAGCAAAAAGAAACGTAGCTTTAAATAATTTACAGGATAAAATAGAAATAATTCATGATGATATGAAAAATTGGAAAAATTATATAGTTCCTAATTCACAGGATGCAGTTATAACAAATCCACCATTTTTTAAATATCACGGGAATGACAACCTATTAAACGATTTAGATCAATTAACTCTAGCTAGACATGAAATATCTATAAACTTAGATGAACTTATCTCTACTGCTTCGGCCCTTTTAAAAGATAAGGGATATTTTACAATGGTTCACAGACCAGATAGATTAATTGATATTATCGAAACTATGAAAAAATATAATATAGAACCAAAAAGAATTAGATTTTGTCATTCTAAAGAGGGAAAAAATGCAAAGATTATTCTTATAGAGGGATTAAAGTACGGAAATAGTGGTTTAACTATTCTTCCACCTTTATATGCTCACGATGAGACTGGAGGATATTCTTCTGAGGTTTTACAAATGTTTCAAGCTTAATTATTTGATGGGGTGATTATTCTTATATGAAAAAAATTATAATTTCTGCTGCCTTTACTTTTTTATCTCTTAGTTTTAATAGTTTTTCTAACGATGAAATTATAAAAAATCCAAAGAAACTCTACAAAGAGATGCATCTAGAAAATAAATTAGATTATAAAGTATTTGAAAATGCACTTACTGGTTATAATAGAATAAAAGGTAAAAAAACCTCTCTTCTTACAATAATAGACTATACTAAACCTTCTACAGAAGAAAGATTTTATGTATTAAATTTACAAAATAAAAATGTAATGTTC
Organism: Cetobacterium sp. 2A; assembly: GCF_014250685.1. Taxonomy (GTDB): domain Bacteria; phylum Fusobacteriota; class Fusobacteriia; order Fusobacteriales; family Fusobacteriaceae; genus Cetobacterium. The sequence goes on from NZ_JACFAJ010000006.1 coordinate 47,420, forward strand.
AATACCCACGTAACTCATGGTAAAAATAGTGGTAAAGTAATGGCAGTTAACTTCTCTAATACTCTAAACTCTTATAAAAGTTCTCTAGGATTTTTTATAACAGATTCAGAGGCTTATACTGGAAGCAACGGTTATTCTCTTAGATTAAAAGGATTGGAACCTGGTATCAATTCAAATGCCTTTTCAAGAAATATAGTTGTTCATGGAGCTGACTATGCTAAACCTGATTTTATAAAGGGACTTGGTTTCTTAGGAAGAAGTTTAGGATGTCCAGCTATTCCAACAGAAATATCTAAAGATGTCATAGATACCATTAAAAATGGAACAGTTTTATTTATAGCTGGAGATGACGATAAGTATTTTAGAAAAAGTAGAATAGTAGGAAGTTAAAAAATGGCGAGAATTATCTCGCCATTTCTTCTAATCTTCTTATTCTTTCCGCTGTACTTGGATGTGTACTAAAAAGTGAAGCCATTTTGCTGCCTGCTAAAGGTGATACTATAAACATATTTTCTGTAGCAGGTGCAGCATCCATTGGTACTCTATTACTCCACATTTCTAATTTTTTTAATGCATTAGCCAAATATATTGGATTTCCACTAACTTTAGCTCCAAATTGATCAGCTTTATATTCTCTCGTTCTAGAAATAGCCATTTGAACTAACATAGCAGCCATTGGTGCAAATATAGCAACTGCTATTAGTGCGAACGGACTTCCATTCTCATCATCTCTTCTACGGTTCCCTCCAAATATTGCTGCCCATTTAGCCATACTTGAAAGATATGCTATAGCTCCTGCTAAAGTAGCTGCAACCGTTCCAATTAAAATATCTCTATTACTTACATGTCCTAATTCATGTCCTATAACTCCCGCCAGTTCATCATCACTCATAACCTCAACAAGCCCTCTTGTAACTGCAACCGCAGCATATTTTGGATTTCTTCCAGTTGCAAAAGCATTTGGCTGTTGCTCGTTGATAACATAAACTTTTGGCATTGGTAAATCTGCATTCATGGCTAATCTTTTAGTTATTTTAAAAACTCTATCGTCCTCTGAAACAGGTTGTGCACGATACATGGAAAGAACTATTTTATCACTAAACCAATATGAAACAAAATTCATAACTCCAGCAAATATTAGTGCTATTAGCATTCCATTTCTTCCGGCAACTAAACTTCCAATAGTCATAAGTAATAATGTCATAACTAACATTAGTAAAAACGTTTTAAATCCTTGCATTCTATACCTCCAAAAAAAGCTAAATATAATATAAAAATACCATAATTTTTAATCTTTGTAAATTGATGTTTTTATATTTTTTAGGTATAATTTCATTGAATGAACTAATTATAGGGAGGTTGCTATGAAAATTTTAGAAATTAATACCACAAATAACAGCTATCCTATCCTCATAGGAACAAATGTTTTAGATAAATTAAATGATAAAATTATTGGTTATGATAAAATTCTTCTTCTTTCTAATAAGAATGTTGGAAAATTATATAAAGATATTATCTTAAATAACATAACTGATAAAGAAGTTTTTTATTTTGAAATCGAGGATGGAGAGTGTTATAAATCTATAGATACTTGTATGAAAATCTATGATTTTATAATAGATAATTTATTTACTAGAAATTCACTTATTTTATGTTTGGGTGGTGGAGTAATCTGTGATTTAGGTGGATACATTGCCGCTACTTATATGAGAGGAATAGATTTTATTCAAATTCCAACCTCGTTATTAGCTCAAGTTGATGCGAGTATTGGTGGTAAAGTTGCCATTAATCATTCAAAAGGTAAAAATTTGATAGGAGCTTTTAAACAACCAAAAGCAGTTTTTATAAATATTGATTTTTTATCAACTCTTTCAGATATAGATTTTAAATCTGGAATGGGAGAAGTTATTAAACATAGTTTAATTGATTCAACTGATGAATATTATAATTTTCTATTAGAAAATTATCGCTCTATTTTGAATAAAGATTCGAATTCTCTAATTTCTATGGTTGAAAAGTCTTGTAAAATAAAAAAATCTATAGTTGAAATAGATGAGTTTGAAACTGGAGTGAGAGCTCTTTTAAATCTAGGTCATACATATGGGCATTGCCTTGAGACTATGTTTGGTTACAAAAATATTTCTCATGGAGAAGCTATTTCAAAGGGAATTATTTTTGAAGCTTTAATCTCAGAAAAATTAGGACTTATTAATTCCGCCTTTATAAAAAAACTCTATAATATATTTGAACTTTTCTACATTGACTGTAATCCTATAAAGCTATTGGAAGAACCAATGCTTACAATTTTAAAAAAGGATAAAAAAAATCTTTCCTCAAATATAAATTTTATTTTATTTCATGGCAAGAAACTGGAGAATAACTCAGTATCAATAGATATAATTTTAGACGTAAATAAAAACATTAAGAATCACTATGTCAAAGCAGTCATAGATATTGGAACAAACTCATGTAGATTATTTATCGCAGTTGTAGAAAGAAAAGATAATGAACTTATTATAGAAAGAAAGCTTTTAAAAATGCTTGAAATTACAAAACTTGGAGAGGGAGTAAATAAAACTCATACTCTTTCAAATGAAGCGATTGGTAGAACTGTTTCTGTTTTAAAAAAGTTTTATGAAATCTCCGTTGAAATGGGAGTTACTGAAATTAAAGCATTTGCAACTTCTGCTACAAGAGATTCTAAAAATAAAGATGAGTTTATATCCCTTGTAAAAAAAGAGGCTCATATCGATATAACTTGTATCTCTGGTGATTTAGAGGCAAAACTTAGTTTTTCTGGAAGTGTTTCTATTTTCAATGAAAATATCTTAATTATTGACATTGGTGGTGGAAGTACAGAATTTATTTTAGGAAAAAATAAAGAAATCCATTTTTTAAAGAGTTTCAATATAGGTGCTGTAAGGGCTACTGAAAAGTTTTTCAAAAATGAAAATTATTCCGATGAAAATATTGAACTATGCATTGAATGGATAAAAGCTAATCTATCTGAACTGAGCGATTTTTACAAATTAAATTTTAAGCTTGTAGGAGTTGCTGGGACCGTCACAACAAATGTTTCCGTTTTAGAAAAAATGGAAGTTTATGATACTAATAAAGTTCATTTATACGAATTACAAAAACAAGATATTAAAAATAATTTAAACTTATTTTTATCCAAAACTCTTGAGGAAAGAAAAAAAATAAAAGGACTGGAACCCAAAAGAGCTGATGTCATAATTGCTGGAAATATAATTCTTCTAACTATTATGAATATTTTGAAAAAGGATTCCATAACCATTTCTGAATCCGATAACCTTGAAGGAGGTATGATTTATGAAAACCTATCACTTCATTGTTAAGGGAGATGTTCAAGGTGTCGGATATAGATTTACAATATTTCTACACGCAACCAGATTAAAAATAACTGGTACTATAAAAAATTTAGATAATGGAGATGTTGAAATATATGCTCAGGGAACTGATAATATGATTTCCAATTTAAAGCACTATTTGAAAATAGGTTCATCTAGTAGCCATGTAACAGACATTTCCGAAGATTCATTGGATGAAAATCCCTATAAAAGATTTGACATTATCTACTAGTTTTTTCATTTGTCTTTTGTCTATTAAAATGATATTATTTAAATATTCGACTTTTGAATAGGAGGTAAGATATGAAACTAATTTTAGATAGATGTTCAATCGGTGGTTGAGCGAACAAAATAGGACCGGAGGTCCTTTCAAAAATATTAAAAAACATTCCAAGTGTGGAAGATAAGAACCTTATAGTAGGTTTTGAAAAGTCAGATGATGCTGCTGTGTATAAACTTACAGATGATATTGCCATGATTCAAACTTTAGACTTTTTTACTCCAATGGTAGATGATCCATATATTTTCGGTCAAATTGCTGCAGCAAATTCAATAAGCGATGTCTATGCTATGGGTGGAGTTCCAAAAACAGCTATGAATATAGTTTGTTTTCCTGAAAATTTAGATATAAATATTTTAGGAGAAATTTTAAGAGGTGGAGCTGATAAAGTTTCAGAATCTGGAGCTGTCCTAAGTGGTGGACACTCTGTGCATGATCCCGAAGTTAAATACGGTTTATCAGTTACAGGTATAGCACATCCAGATAAGATATTAAAAAATTATGGTTGTCAAACTGGAGATATATTAGTACTTACAAAACCTTTAGGTACTGGAATTATATCAACTGCTTCTAAAATAGGAGAAGCTTCTCCTGAAGCTATCAATAAAAGTATTGAACTTATGACAACATTAAATAAATATTCAGCCGATATAATAAGAGATTATCCAGTTACTGCCTGTACTGACGTAACAGGATTTGGATTCTTAGGCCATTCATATGAAATGGCATCTGCATCTGAAAAAACTCTAGTTTTAGAAAGTGAATTAATCCCTTATATCGAGGAAGCTAAAGAGTACGCTAAAGAGTTCTTCATTACTTCTGGAGGACAAAAAAATAGAAGATATCTAGAAAATAAAGTTGAATTTGATAACATTCCACTTTGGTTACAAGAAATTTTAATGGATCCACAAACTTCTGGAGGACTTTTATTTTCTATTTCTCCTAAATATATAAATGAAATTATGAAAAAACTAGATAGCCTTAGTATAAAATCTTCAGTTATTGGAAGTGTTGAAGATCTAGGAGAAAAATTTATTATTGTGAGGTAAAATACTATGACACAAGAACTTTTCAGAAAGCTTCCAAAAGTTGATAAATTACTTAAAGAGACTACTTTTTTAGAGTTAATTGAAACAGAAGGTTATCCTTCTGTTTATAACGCAACTTCAGAAACTATTCAAGAGTTTCGTAAAAATATTTCTAATGGACTAATTTCTGATTTTACTCCAGATGATATTTTTAAAACTATTATAAATAAAATTAAAATAAAATCAGAATTCAATTTAAAAAAAATAATAAATGGAACTGGAACTATTATTCATACAAATCTTGGGCGTTCAGTTTTTTCAAAAAAAAATGCTGCTCATATAGCAGAAATCTTAACTGGTTACAGCAATTTAGAGTATGACTTAGAAACTGGTAAAAGAGGGAGTAGATACTCTCTAGTTGAAGACTTGATATGTGAAATTACAGGAGCAGAATCAGCTCTTGTTGTTAACAATAATGCTGCTGCTGTTTTGCTTTGTTTGGATGAATTTTCTAAAAATTCTGAAGTTATAGTTTCAAGAGGAGAACTTGTTGAAATTGGAGGTTCATTTAGAATTCCAGATATCATGTCAATCTCTGGATCTAAATTAGTTGAAGTTGGAACTACAAATAGAACCCATGACTACGATTATGAAAATGCTATTACAGACAATACTTCTCTTCTACTAAAAGTACATACTTCAAACTATAAAATCTCTGGTTTCACAAAAGAAATTTCTAGAGAAGAAATTGTAGAACTTGGTAAAAAACATAATATTATAACTATGGAAGATTTAGGAAGTGGAGTTTTAGTAGATTTTTCTAATTATGGACTAAAAAAAGAACCAACTGTTTTTGATGTTTTAAAATCAGGAATGGATATAATAACATTTAGTGGTGACAAGCTTTTAGGTGGGCCTCAATGTGGAATAATCATTGGTAAAAAAACTCTTATTGAAAGACTTAAAAAAAATCAGTTACTAAGAGCTTTTAGAGTTTGCAAAATGACTCTTTCGTCTCTTGAAGTTTTATTTCATGAATATTATGATGAGAAAAGTGCAGTTAAAAACATTCCAACTTTATCTCTCATTTTAGAGGCTCCTGAAGATGTTTACACTCGTGCTAAGAGTTTGAAATCTCTTTTAAACGAAAATGACATCGAAGCGGATATAATCGAATCATTTGCCATGATTGGTGGGGGTTCAATGCCAGAAGAAACTATCCCAAGTTTTGCTCTTTCTTTCCCAACATTTAATTCTGTTTCTCTAGAAAGAGAATTAAGAACTGGAGAAAATCCAATAGTTGGTAGAGTTCAAAATAACTGTTTTTTCTTAGATATGAAAACTATTTTAAAAGATGATTTTGAGATTATTTTAAATAGACTCTTAGATGTTTCAAGAGGTTAATTTATGAAAGATATTGTTATAGGAACTGCTGGTCATATAGATCACGGTAAAACTACGGTTATAAAGTATTTAACTGGTGTCGATACAGATACCCTTCCAGAAGAAGCAAAAAGAGGAATGACTATAGACTTAGGATTTACTTATTTTGAACTTTCAACTGGAGATAAAATAGGAATTATTGATGTTCCTGGACATGAAAAATTTATAAAAAATATGGTGGCTGGAGCTACGGGTATTGATTATATTTTATTTATTATCGCTTGTGATGATGGAATCATGCCTCAAACTATCGAACACGCTGATATAATAAATCTTTTAGGAATAAAAAAAGGTGTTATACTCCTAACTAAAAGAGATTTAGCAACTGATGAAAGAGTTGAAGAAATTAAAACCGATATTAAATCTACTTTTAAAAATTCTATTATCAGCCAACTTCCAATTTTAGAAATATCATCTAAGTCTTTGGAGAGCTTTACTGAATTAAAATATTTTTTAGAAAAAGACCTAGCTTCAATTAAAGCTAAATCTGAAACTAAAAAACCATTCAAACTTTCTATTGATAGAGTTTTTAGTATAAAGGGGTTTGGAACAGTTGTTACTGGTACCCCTGCTCAAGGTATCGTAAAAAAAGATGATGCCTTAACTCTTTATCCTAAAATGATTGATGTAAAAATAAGAGGAATCGAAAATCATGGTATTAAAGTAGATTTTCTTTCTTCTGGAAATAGATGTGCATTAAATCTTTCGGGAGTTGAAACCTCTGAGATTAAAAGAGGAGATATTTTAGCTCCAAAAGGTTCTATGTTTATAACTAGTAAAATAGATTGTTTTTTTACTCTTTTAAAAGGCAAAAAATCAATAAAAAATAATCATAGAATAAGACTTCATATTGGAACTAATGAAATAATAGGGAAAATAAAACTTTTAGGAACAGATTTACTAGAGGGTGGAAACTCTTCATTTATACAAATTGATTTAGAAAAACCATTAGTTTGCTCAACTGGTGAAATTGGAATTTTAAGAACGTATTCACCTATGGATACAATAGGCGGTATTAAAATAATTTCTCCTTTAGGTCAAAAAACTAAAAGAAATAATACAAGTTATATTCAATCTCTAAAATCTTTAATGGGAGAAAATAAAGAAAAAATTGAAGAAATTATTAAAAATTCTTCGTCTAATCTAATAACTGCTAAAGAAGTTTCCATATATTTAGGAAAAGAGATTACTGACGATGAAATAATTGAATTGAATGACAATATTATTCGATTCAAAATTTCAGAAGAATCAAAATATTTCCATATTAAAAACTATAATTTTTTAAAGAATTCTATCCAAGAATATCTGGAAAAATTTCACATAAATAATTCTTTAAAAAAAGGGGCTTCTCGTTCTGAAATTAAAAATAAATTTTTTAATGCCTTCAAAACTAAAGAATATAATATAGTTTTAGAAGATCTTCAAAACGATTTCTTGAATGTAGATAAAGATTCAATTTCTTTGAAATCTTTTAGTATAAAACTTTCAAAAGAAAATAAAGTTTTAAAAGATCAAATCTTTAAAATTTATAAAGATTTCTCTTTCTCTCCAAAATCAGTACAGGAAATTGAAGAAAATTTTCTAAATAAGGAGGAGTTTTATAAACTTCATAATTATATGCTTGATACTGAGTTTATGGTTCCTTTGACAAAAAATATGTATGTACTAAAAGGTTTTTTCAAAGAGGCTGAAATAAGACTGAGAAAACACTTTGCTCACCACGATAAGTTAGATCTTTCCACATTTAAAACATTACTAAATACAAGTAGGAAATTCGCTCTTTTATATTTAGAGAAATTTGATGAACTTGAAATTACAAAAAGAATTGAAGATTATAGAATCTTAAAAATGGAGGAAAACAAATGATAAAAATAGATGCTATTGGTCAAACATGTCCTATGCCAGTTATTATGACAAAAAAAGCTCTTAAAAATATTATAGAAGGAGAAATCGAGGTTAGTATCGATAACATAATCTCTAAAGAGAATATTGAGAAGTTTGCTAAAGAGATGGGATTTGCATGTACTTCTATTCTAGAAGATGGGGTTTATAAAATTACAATTATCAAGACGTCTGACGCTCCAAAGAAATCATTAGCTCACTCTGATAATACAGTTATAGTTGTTGAAGCAGATGCTATGGGGCAAGGAGATTTGGAGCTTGGTAGAACGCTTATCAAAGGATTTTTCTACACTCTTACTGAGATGGAATCTTTACCCAAGACTATAATTTTCTACAATAGAGGTGTTTTCTTAGTTTCTGAAATACAAGATAGCATAGAAGATTTAAAGGTTTTAGAAGAAAGAGGAGTTGAAATTCTTTCTTGTGGAGCATGCGTTAACTTCTACAATCTTCAAAATTCAGTGAAAGTGGGAAAAATCACAAATATGTTAAACATTATTGAAACACAGATGAACGCAACTAGGATTATAAAACCATAATGGAAACTTTTTTATTATTAGCTGCCGAATCTACACACTTAGTTATGAAAGTTGAAAAACTTCTTTCCGAAAATGGAATTGATGCTAGAATTATACCTCTTCCCACTGAGATTAAAGCTAGTTGTGGACTTTCTATAAAAACAGATTTCCAAAAAATAGATTTAATTTCTTCTTTACTAGAAACAAATAACATCTCTATGGAATTTTACAAGGGTGAAAAAATTGGCTTCAAGAAAACTTTTACACTCTTGACATTTTAAAATTTTATGATAGAATCTATATATAATGGAAACGGATGGGTAACTGGTGTTCCCAGCAGTCTTCAAAACTGCCTTGGCGGCTTTGGTCGTTGGTAGGTTCAATTCCTACACGTTTCCGCCATAAATATATAAATTTCAACTCCCTAACGGGAGTTTTTTTTTGTATTATTACAATGTTTATGTTATAATATAGTGAATTTTTTAATATTTTGGAGGAGATTGGATTGATAAACCCCTATGTTTTAGTTTTCGGTGCTTCGGTTGTTGATATGTTCGGATTTTGTAAAAAAAATTACAGAGCCTACGACTCTATACCAGGTAAAGTAAAAATATCTTTCGGAGGTGTTGCTAGAAATATAGCTGAGAATATGGCAAGAGTTGCTGTAAATACTCAATTTATTTCAATCTTAGGTGATGATGAGACTGGAAAATCAATAATTAGAAACTCAGAGAATATTGGTTATGACATGAGCAATTCACTTATAGTAAAAAATAGCTCTACTCCAACTTATATGGCTATTCTTGATGAAAATGGAGAAATGGTATCTGCTGTTGCAGATATGGCAACGATTAGTGCACTCAATAAAGAATTTATAAATTCGAAATCAGATATAATTGAAAATGCTCTTTATACTTTTGTAGATGCGGATGATCCTGAAAATCTAGAGTACTTACTCTCTATATTTCATGAAAAAACTCACTTTGTTTTAGACCCTATCTCTACTGCTAAAGCTAAAACAATTAAACATCTTTTAAAGTATTTTCACACAATAAAACCAAACAGATATGAAGCTGAGGTTCTTTCTGGAATAACTATTTCAAATGAATCCGATTTACATAGAGTAGGAGAATATTTCTTATCTCTTGGAATTAAAAATATCTTTATAAGTTTAGATGGTGACGGTGTCTATTATACCAATGGTGATTTAAGAGGTAAACTAAAAGCTAAAAATGCAAATGTTGTAAATGTTACTGGAGCCGGAGACTCTTTTGTCGCTGGACTGGGATACGGATATACAAATAATTTAAGCTTAGCTGATACGGTAAAATATGCTGTAGCTATGTCTCTTATTACTATTTCACATTCAGAAACAATCCATCCAGATATGGGTCTTTCACTAGTTGAACAAACTTTAGAAAGTACTATATGGGAAGAAATATTGTATTAATTAAAAAAAGAGCCAATTGGCTCTTTTTTTAATCTATTTATTCAACTCATTTATAATTTTAGAAGATAGATGTTCTGGAACTTCTTCATATCTTATGAAATCAAAATTAAAATTACCTTTAGCTTGAGTCATAGATCTTAATTCAATTGCATATTTTAATATTTCACTCTCAGGAACTTCTGCCACTAACTTTTGTTCTCCATAATTTTGTGGTTCCATTCCTAAAATTCTAGCTCTTCTTTTATTTAAATCTCCCATAACGTCTCCAGTATAAATATCTGGAACTGTTATTTCAATTCTCATGATAGGTTCTAAAAGTATTGGTCTAGCATCCTGCATTCCTTTTCTAAAAGCTAGCATAGCTGCTTGCTTAAATGAAATTTCATTTGAATCAACCGCGTGGTATGAACCATCAAATAACGTTGCTTTTATATTAATAACTGGATATCCTGCTAAAACTCCTTTTTGTTTTGCTTCCATAAGCCCTTTTTCAACTGCTGGAATATATTGTCTTGGCACTACTCCACCACGTATTTCATCAACAAATTTAAACTCATCTTCAAATGGTTCAAATTTAATATGAACATCTCCATATTGTCCAGCTCCTCCAGATTGTTTTTTATGCTTTCCTTGAACCGATACAGAACTTTTAATGGTTTCTCTATATGAAACTTTTGGGTTATTTATTTTAGCGTGGACATCAAATTTATTTTCTAATTTACTCAGTATTATCCCTATATGCTTTTCTCCTTGTCCTCCAATTAAAAGTTCCTTAGTTTCAAAATTTCTCTTAACTTGAAAACTTGGGTCCTCATCAATCAGTCTTTGTAGACAAGTACTTATCTTCTCATCATCAGTCTTTTCAGCTGGTTCTACAGCAAAATATAGACATGGTTTTGGAAATTCAATAGTTGGATACATTATAGGATTGTCTTTATCACAAATCGTATCCCCAGTTTGAGCATATTGAAGTTTCATCGTAGCTCCAATATCTCCAGCTTTTATCTCATCTGCTGGCAGTTGTTTTATTCCTCTAAAATATCCTACGTTTGATATTCTTTCTCGCTTATTTTTATTGGCAACTAAAATCTCAGTATCTCTTTTTATTGTTCCCGAATTTACCTTAAACATAGATATCTTTCCAATAAAAGGATCGACTAAAGTTTTAAATATTATAGCTGAAAATGGTTCATTTTCATTAACTTTTCTTTTTTCTATCTCTTGAGTCAGTGGGTTTACCCCAACTCTTTCTCCATTGTAGAGTTCTTGAGGAGTAGGCATATAATCATAGAGCATCTCAAATAGAGTCTTTATCCCTATTCCATTTATTGCTGATCCAACTAGAACGGGAACTAATTCTCCAGTAACAGTTCCATGATGAAGTCCTTTTCTAATTTCACTCTCTGTAAATTCTTTTCCAGAGAAGAATTTTTCCATTAAATCCTCATCTGTTTCAGCTACTGCTTCCAAAAGTAAATTTCTAATATCTGAAATATCCCTATCCGCTGGTATTTTTCCATCTTGACAATCTTTACCATCAAATATTCTAGTTTTTAAATCTACTACATTTATAAACCCTTTAAATTTTTCATCTTCTTCTATAGGTATGCAAAATGGAGCTATTTTTTTTCCAAATTTTTCTTTTAATTCATGAAGTAACTTTTCATAGTTTTGTATTCCCTTATCCATCTTGTTAATAAATATAATCCTTGGTGTCCCATTCTCCTCTAAAACACGCCAGCTCTTCTCTGCCCCAACATCGACACCAGATGTAGCGTCCAGTACAAGCACAGCCCCACCAGACACTTTGAGAGCAGAACTAACCTCCCCTGAAAAGTCAAAATAACCCGGAGTATCTAAAATATTGTATTTATGTCCTAAATATTCAAGAGGAACCACTGAAGTATTTATTGAAAACTGCCTGATTACTTCCTCTTTATCGAAATCTGATGTACTACTTCCATTATCAACGCTTCCCATTTTCGAAATAGTTTCTGAAGAAAAAAGCATTGATTCAACAAGTGTTGTTTTTCCACTTCCTCTGTGTCCTAAAAATGTTACATTTCTTATTTCGTTCATCTCATAATTTTTCATGGTGCTACCTCCTTTATTATTTGAAGAGATAATTAAGTTCTGAGATTCTTGTAGTATTTGTATATAACTAATATTTTTTAATAAGTCAATATTTAAAATTTTTATTTTAAATAAAAAAGAGTCCAGAATAATCTGGACTCCCTTAAATTATAATTAGTTTAATTTATCAACTAATGATTTTCCTGGTTTGAATTTAACAGTTTTCTTAGCTTCTATTGTTATTTCCTCTCCAGTTTTTGGATTTCTTCCAACTCTAGCAGCTCTTTCAGCTACTTCAAATTTTCCCCATCCTATAAAGTTTAAATCTTCTCCAGCTTGTAAAACTTCTTCAACTGAAGTTAAGATAACCTCTAATTTTCTTTCAGCATCTGCTTTAGATGTAAATACTCCCTTTTCAAAAAGTACTTTTGCAAAATCTTTTTTTGTCATGTAAATACCCTCCTAAAAATGTAACTTATAATTTCAGACATTCTTTTATATCACATATATCAATTATTTTCAAATAATTTTTTCATCCAGGCCCCATTTTTCCTAAATTTGTTGCTATTTGTGAGTTTTTTCTCAAATTTTATCATGTTTTTTTATATAACTTATAGTATACTTTACTAGTCTATGAAAAACCGATTCATCAATTTGGAGGCGCCATGCTAAAAAAAATTCTATTTACCCTGATTCTTTTACTTATCTCTTCATGTTCATCTGTCAATTATGACATTGATAGTAAGACCTACAAAGCTACTGCTAAAAATAGTCGGATACGTTTTCTTATTGTCCACTATACAGCAATAAATGATCAAAGGTCTATAACTGCTCTGACGGGAAAAAATGTTAGTTCTCATTATCTAGTTACCACAGATAGAAAAGAACCAATCTATTCTCTGGTTCCTGATTTGGAAAGAGCTTGGCATGCAGGAAATAGTAGTTTTGCTGGAAGGAATAATATCAATGATTCATCTATAGGTATTGAGATTGTAAATCTTGGTGCAACCCCTAGCAAAAGAAAACTCCATCCACAAAGTTCTGATTTTTTTATAGCTAAAGAACAGTTTATTCCTTATGATCCTGATCAAATTCGTAAAGTAGCTTTTCTATTAAAAACAATTTCACAAAAGTACGATATCCAGCCTGAAAACATTTTAGGTCATTCCGATATTGCCTTTAAAAGAAAACAAGATCCTGGAGCACTTTTCCCATGGAAAGAACTTCATGATACTTACAACATTGGAGCTTGGTATAATAAAGAGGACTTTAATAGGTATTATAAAAAAGAACTCTATTCAAAATATAGTATTCCAGAAATCAAAGCTGAATTTAGAAAATATGGCTATGATATGAATGATACAGATACTTGGGATTTAGAAAGTACTAAAGCTATATACGCTTTTCAAATGCACTTTAGACCAAGAAATATCTCTGGTAATATGGATTTAGAAACTTTTGCAATTCTTAAGGCTTTAAATAGAAAATATAAGTAAAAAAAGATAGGAGACTAAGTTTTTTAGTCTCCTATCTTTTTTTATATCTAAATTTTAGTTTTCTTCCTTCTTTCTATATACAAATATTCCAAGTCCTGTTAATACTACAGATATTGCCATATACTCAAGATTTGCTATTGCTGCATAGATAAATATTGATCCTCCACCTATTATAGCAAGAATTGGTATAACTGGATAAAATGGAACAATATAAGGTCTTTCTAAGTTTGGTTCTTTCTTTCTTAATATAAATAGTCCGTAGAATACCATACAGTAGAAGAACCAGAATAAAGCTACTGGTACATCTCCAAAAACATCTGGATTACCAGTTATAAACATAGCTGCTAAGAATAAACAAGTAAGTCCATACATTACAAATGAAGAATTTACTGGCTGATCATGAGTTGGATCAACTTTTGCAAAGAAATTTGATTTTGGTAAATGTCCTTCTATTGCAAGAGAATACGGTACTCTTGTTGAAACCATTGCCATTCCGTTTAATCCTCCAAATGCCGATACCATAATTCCTAAGAATATTAACTTAGCTCCCATTTTTCCAAATAACTCTTCTGCTACTCCAAACATTCCTTTTTCCACTAAAACTTCAGCTGGGAATACTTTTAATAGTGAGAAGTTCAGTAAAACATAAAATATTGCTATAAATCCTAATCCAAATATTATAGATCTTGGTAGATCTTTCTTTACATTTTTTAAATCTCCAGCTATTGTTCCAACGTATATCCATCCATCGAATGCAAACATTACAGGTACAAGAGCTAATCCTAAAAGTAATAGTGGAGATGTTGTTGTATTAGCAACTGACGGGGTAACATAAAAAGCTCCCGAAACATTATTAAGAGAAAGTAATCCAAATACAGTTATTAACCCTAATGGGATTAATTTTGCAACCGTTGCCGTTGTTTGAATTATTCCTCCAACTCTATTTGTGAATACATTTAAAGCATATACTAAAGTCAATGCCGCATAAGCAATCGGTATCAATACATCATTAGTAGCTTCTACTCCTAAGAAACTAGCTGTAAATACTGCAAAATAATATGCTATTAACCCAACTATTCCAGGGAAGTATATAACCATTTGTGACCATCCAACAAGAAACGCTGCTTTAGGTCCATAGATTCTTTTAATCCAAGCTATCATTCCCCCAGTTTCAGGTATTGCTGCTCCAACTTCTGCCGCTGTAAGTCCTGAAATTATTGAAATAACTCCTCCTAATGCCCAAGCTGCGATAGCTATTTTAGGATTCATTCCCGATGCTAATAAAATTTGTGTTGCCTTGAAAAAGATACCAATTCCTATAACTATTCCAACCACCATAGAAAAAGCTACTGGAAACCCATATCTTCCTTGCAATTTATCCTTCATTGTTCTCCCTCCCGATACTTTCTTACTTTTTTTTTAGTATTTTTATTTCTAAGAAGTTTATCACGTCTAATATATTTATACAAGTTTTTTTAAAAAATATTTTAATATTTTTTTAATTTTTTTGATAGAATTAATTTCCCTTGATTTAACCTCCTATATGAGTTATACTTTTTATATTAAAAAAATATATGAGGTGAAATCATGTTTCAAGCAAAAAAAAACAATACTGTTGTAGATTGGGCTGCTAAAATTTATCTTTTTCCTCTTCTTTTTGCTGGTCTTGTACTTAGATTTTACGATAAATTAATTAATATGAGTAAATTAAAATCAAAAAAAGGCTGGTATTAATTTACCATCCTTTTTCTATATATATTATTGTTCAAAAACTCCAAGATCTTTATTATCAAAAAGCAACTCTACTTTTTTATTTTCCAATAAGTGAGCGTATTCTTTGATAAACCATTCAACAAGTTCTTTATCTTGTTTTACAACTGTTCCGTTATCTATAAATATATTGATTGTTATACTTTCAAAATATTTAAGTCCAAGTTCTATATCTTTTGATATCATTTCTTTAGTTTGCCCCTGTACACATATTAAAAGACAAACTGAAAATAACTTTTCTGAAAGTTCCTTTATCTCTTTTTCATTAACTTCAAAGTTTTTATTATAAAAATTTATTCTAAAATCATTGTCAAAAGTTTCCATCCCCATTCTAAATCTTATTTCTATTCCCGGGAAGAAATTTCTAATCTCATCAAGTCTATTTTTATATCCATAATATATTTCAAAATAAACTAACTTTATTTCTTTTTCTATTACAACTTCTCTTATTTTTTCTAAAGTTGATTTTGGAAGTTCAAATACAGAGCCTGAATTTATAACCTCTAAAGCTGAGAACTCTCCTGTTACCTCTTTTAAAGTCTCATAGTTTACTGATTCTATTTCATTCTCATCTAAAGAGTTATCCTCTATATAATTACAAAAACTACATTTTCCATATTTACATGGAAAACTTTTCAATAAAACCACTTCTCTTTTATTTCCTTCTGAAACCTTACTATATCTTATCCCCATATTAATCCCTTATCTCTTTCATTGCTTTTTCAAAATCTTCTACTTTTATTCCATATCTATTTAATTTAGATAAAAACTGTTTTCCATTTGCATAGCCTATTCCTAAGACTCCTCCAAGCTTTTCTCTTAGATTTGTTGACTCATCTCTTCCAACAAGACCATTTTCTATTAAAGTGTTCATGTCAAAAAGATTCTCATTTTGATTTACCACTTCGCACTTTGCTTTTTCTAGAGCCTCTATTATTGTCTCTGGTGAAGCATTTTCAATTCCAATATCTCCATCCTTAGTTCCAGACTTACGTGTGATGTAAGCATGCTTTACATTAGGGAAATGCTTTTGAATAAACTTACGCAGTTCTTCACCAACAAAATCAGGATCAGTTAGCACTATTAATCCCTTATTTTCATACGCTTTTCTTAATTTTTCTATATTACCTTTTTTTCTTATCGCGAATCCATTAGTTTGAATTAACTCCGCATCTACTGCCGCTTTAACTGCAGATATATCGTCTCTTCCTTCAACTACTATAACCTCTTTTATAATCTTTTTCATATCGTTACCTTTCTAAAATATTCTATAATTATCATTATACCAAATTTGTTTGACATTGTGAATTTTTTGTGATAAAATTACAACAATTTAATAAAGGAATTAGTCATATAAGTTGCTAATACGGCGCAACGTCTCTACGACCAACCTTAAATTGGTCTCTATGAAAAAATATAAAGGGGATAAGTCTATTCCTATGATTTTTCATAGTTACGGATTCGTCCCCTTTTTTACTATACACGGAGGTTTATTTTTATGAAGAAAAATAGTATTGTAATACTAGATTTTGGTTCTCAATACAACCAATTAATCGCCAGAAGAATAAGAGAAATGGGAGTTTATGCAGAAGTTGTTCCATTCTTTGAACCACTTGATAAAATCCTAGCTAGAGAACCTAAAGGAATCATTCTTTCAGGAGGACCTGCATCAGTTTATTTAGATGGAGCTCCGACTTTAGAAAAAGCACTTTATGAAGCTGGAATCCCAGTTTTAGGAATCTGTTACGGAATGCAACTTACTTCTCAATTACTTGGAGGTACTGTTGAGCGTGCTGATAAGCAAGAGTTTGGTAAAGCTGAACTTGTTATAGATGACGCAACTAGTCCTTTATTTAGTGATGTACCAAATCTAAACCAAGTTTGGATGAGTCATGGAGACCATGTTACTGTAATGGCACCTGGTTTCGTTCAAATAGCACATACTGATTCTTGTATCGCTGCTGCTGCAAACTATGATAAAAATATCTACTGTGTACAATTCCATCCAGAAGTTACTCATTCTGTTTACGGAACTAAAATTTTAGAAAACTTTGTATTCAAAGTTGCTAAAGCTGAGAAAAACTGGTCTATGGGGAACTACATAGAGCAAACTATAAAATCTATAAAAGAAACTGTTGGAGATAAGAAAGTTTTATTAGGACTTTCTGGTGGAGTTGACTCATCTGTTGCTGCTATGCTTATCCATAAAGCTATCGGAGATCAACTTATCTGTATATTCGTTGACACAGGACTTCTTAGAAAAGATGAAGGGAAAAATGTTATGGATGTATATGGACAAAATTTCCATATGAACATAAAGTGTGTAAACGCTGAAGAAAGATTCCTTTCAAAACTTGCTGGAGTTTCAGATCCAGAATCTAAGAGAAAAATAATTGGACATGAGTTTATAGAAGTATTTAATGAAGAGGCTTCTAAGCTTGTAGACGTTGATTTCTTAGCTCAAGGAACTATCTATCCAGATGTTATAGAATCACAATCAGTAAAAGGACCTTCAGTTACAATAAAATCTCACCACAACGTTGGAGGATTACCTGAAGATATGAAGTTTGAGCTTCTTGAGCCTCTTAGAGAGCTGTTTAAAGATGAAGTTAGAGCTGTTGGAAGAGAATTAGGAATTCCTGATCATATGATCGATAGACACCCGTTCCCAGGACCTGGACTAGGAATAAGAATCATCGGTGAAGTTGATAAAGAAAAGGCTGATATCTTAAGAGATGCAGATGCTATATTCATACAAGAATTAAGAGATGCTAACTTATATCAAAAAGTAAGTCAAGCTTTCGTTGTTCTACTTCCTGTTAAATCAGTTGGAGTTATGGGAGACGAAAGAACTTATGAGTACACTGCTGTTTTAAGATCTGCTGATACAATAGATTTCATGACTGCAACTTGGTCTCGTTTACCATATGAATTCTTAGACAAAGTTTCTAACAGAATTATAAACGAAGTTAAAGGAATAAACAGATTAACTTATGATATTTCATCTAAGCCACCAGCTACTATTGAGTGGGAATAATTTTATAAATATAAAACACCTTGAAATCTATTAGCTTTCAAGGTGTTTATCTTTTGTAATACCTATTACTGCATCGATAGATATCAAGGTTATTATTTTATCCCCTTCTGATAACCTTTGATACTTTTCATCTCTTTTTAAACTTTCTTTTATTTCTTCTCCTACCTGATCTAAAGTTTTATGTATTAAAATCTCTTTTAAGTCCTCTATAATATCATATCCTTTTAAAATCTTATTATAAATTTTAAAAATATTTTTTAATTGTCTATTTATTTCAATTACGGTTCTTAAAACATTATAAATATTAATATATTCAACCCTTTTTAAATTTGGCTCTAATATTCCAGTAAAAGCGTTATATTCTTTATCATTAAAATATTTCTTATAATAATTAACCGAATAAAAAGTATTAAAATTATTTTTTTTTAAATAGCCAAAAGGACAATTCCCAGGTCTATAACCTATATTTCCAAAAAAACATGTTAAGGTATATTGATTATATTTACATTTCATTCATTATTCCCCCTTTAATTCTAGCTTTAATAAATCCGTTCTTTTTTAAACTGAATAAAAATATTCTACGTGGGCGTTGTAATAAGGATTATCCTTTACGCATATATTATCAAATAGACACTTCAATTATCTGCATTTCTTTAATATTATTCTAAGTGTCTCGCGTAGTCATTTCTTTGGTATACATAAAAAATATTTTTTAACAACTTTAAGTTCAAAATTCTCTTCCCTATCTCAATGACAAATTCTCCCTCAGAAGCTATAATCATATTTAAAATATCCTAAATCTTCTTCAATTTCAGCTTCAAGTATAGAATGGGCAATATCAGCTATTGGATCTTTAAGAATTTCTTGTATTTTAGAATGGAATGGCAAAATGAACTTTTAAAAACTAAGAATCCAAGTAATGGAAACTCATATTAAAACTATTCATAGCTATTTTTAACTATGTTATTAAGTTTCATTCATTACAAGAAACCCCTTGTCATCAAGCTGACAGTATTAGAAAAATCCATGCTGAGAAAATGGATTTCTTGATACCAGAAGAGTTTAAGTTATTTGTTGAAGCACTTTTAATTTCTATTTTATCTCCACTTTATATTTTCAATTTAATTCTAATGTTTTACTATGAACCTTATTTATAAAATTACTATATATTTCGATAGCTTTTTCTAATAAATTAATTGTTGAATATTCAGTTTCCTCTACTTTTAATTTATCTGCATTTAGAACAGGCAACATTGGTGAAACATGAGTTATTTTATGCCTGTATTGTATTATTCTCTTTAAATATTCAATCTCTTTTGAATCTATTTCTAAGTCTGATATTTTTATATTATAAGCTTTAGAAAATACTTTTTTTACATTATCATATATTTGAAAATTTATTTTTCCTTTTTCATTAATTAAAAGTTCTAATTCTGAAATATTCTTTTCAGCAGCTTCTTCTATTATTTCGTTCATATTTTCCTTTTCATCTTTTGTTAATATAAAAGAGTATATTTTATCATAATTTATTTCTATTCCTTCTTTTTCTAATTCTAAAAATCTTTTTTTTAAATATGATTCAAAGCCACTTACTAATGATAAAATTGATAAATTCACTACTATTATTTCTTTTGATTTTTCTTTTAATACTTCTTCTTTTAGTAAACTTATCCCTTTTAATATTTCATTCCAGGAATTAATTGCTGTTAATCTAACTTCACCTGTTTTATTATATAAATATAGACTATTCTTTAAATTTCCCTTAACCTCTAATATTTTTTCATTTATTTCTATTAATTCAATATCCGATTCTATCATTTTTCCCGATAAAGTTCTTTTTGAATTGTTGCTTAAAATAAACATTTCTATCTTTTTGTAACCCCAATTAATTCCTAATGAAACTTCTCCAACCTCTCTAAATAGTTCTATTTCACATGCTAAAGTTCCCGTAGATAAAGAGTGTTTATAAAAAGTTAATTTTCGCCCTCGTTTTCTTATAATAAATATATGTCCACCTGATGCTACTTTTAAAATATCAACATTTGAAAATAAATCATTTAATTTAGAAAAATCATTTATTATGAGTATCGTTCCGTTCGGCATTTTTATTTTTTCTTTTATTTCTAACATGGTATTTTCATCTTGAAGATTCACGTTAGATTTCTTATATATTAGCTCTGACATTATCTCCTCCATTTTTTACTTGTATATTTTGGTTATACTTTACTTATTTAAAAAAATCAATCGTTAAAATATGTTTGCACCCAAAATGCACTAAACTTGAGTGGGAATAATTTTATAAATATAAAACACCTTGAAAGCTATTAGTCTTCAAGGTGTTTATTTTTTAAATTTAAATTACTTAAAAGCATCTAAGTAGATTTCTTCCAAACCCTCTACTCATCATATTAAACCCATGTATATTTGGTAAAAATATACCTAGTACTGGTAATACTACATAAACTATTACAAACAAAGCCAATAAAAATAGTAAAACCTTTCTTCCTAACAAAGGACTTCTATTTTCATTTCTTCCATCTAAAACTAAAAATAATAAAATTATAGCTATTAAAATCATACTCATAAACCTCCAAATATTCTTTTAATAGCATTTTATCATTCCTTTATGTCCTTACTATGTCATTTGCATCTTATTTCCACAATATCTCTGCATCTTTTCTTGGTACTGTTCTAAAATATTTAACATCTGGATATCCTATTACCATGCAAGTAACAACTTGCTGATTTTCTTTCAGTCCTAAGAAATCTTTAATCTTAGAATTATCTTGTGCTGCTCTAACTAAAAATCCACTAAATAATGTCCCAAGCCCTAAAGCAAATGTCATCAGTTCCATGTTTTTAGAGGCTAAGGCTGCATTAACTGGATGTTCAGAAATTACTAAGATAACTGCTGGTGCTTTAAAAAATAAATCATCTTTTCCTTCCG
This sequence comes from Cetobacterium sp. 2A, assembly GCF_014250685.1. Taxonomy (GTDB): domain Bacteria; phylum Fusobacteriota; class Fusobacteriia; order Fusobacteriales; family Fusobacteriaceae; genus Cetobacterium. Next base: position 68,735 of record NZ_JACFAJ010000006.1, read on the forward strand.
GATTCGATATATTTTCATTATACATGCTAATCCATCTCTTGGCATATCTTTTATAAAGCGGAGGAGTTGTAGATGTCTGAAGAATAACTTCCCCTAAATCCTTAAGACTTTCTAATGTGAGTGTTCTTAGCTCATCAATTTGATCCTTCACGACAACATATGATACATTCTGAGCATTACTAGCAGTTTGAGTAAATCTCCCCGCCTCTATAATTTTTAAAAGTTTCTCATTTTCTACATCTTTATTTTTAAAATGTCTTACAGTTCTTCTAAACTTTATGAAGTTTAATAAGTTCTCAGAATCTAAATGGAAACTCTTTTCATCATATTCTTTTACCTCATTCATATTGTATTCATCTGTTGAAACTGCATCTTTTGGACATATCGCTACGCAATGCCCACACTTAATACATGTAACATTTCTTATTTCAGCTTTTCCATCTTTTAATTTAATATCACTCACAAAACAATCTTTCACACAAAGTCCACAACCTATACATTTTTCTTTATCAACCTTAAACATTTGTTTTCCCTCCTCATAATCTTAAGACTATTTTACTTTATAAACCACCTCTCCGTCTATAAAAGTTAATGTTGGTTTAACTTTCCATAAATCATCCTTATTCACTTCTTTTATATTATCAGAAAGAACTACTAAATCTGCATATTTTCCATCTTCAATTGTTCCTAACTTATCCTCCATAAACCAAAGATAAGCAGGATTTTGAGTATATATTTTTAGTGCCGAATATAAGTCTATTGCTTCTTCTGGATACCATCCATCTTTAGGATTTCCTTTCATATCTTTTCTTGTAACTGCAGCATGTATACCGTAAAAAGGTTCAATATAATCATTTGGGTTGTCAGATCCTCCTGTTATGATAACCCCACTATCATTTAAAGTTTTCCAAGCATAAGCTCCTTTTATTCTATCTGCACCTATTCTATCCTCAGCCATATTCATATCTGATGTTGCATGAATTGGTTGCATGATTGCAATAACATCCATCTCTTTATATCTACCTATATCTCTTTTTGTAAGAATTTGTGAATGTACAACTCCGTATCTTAATTCTTTATTTGTTTTTTCTTTTTCTTTAAATAGTTTCTCAAATGAATCTAAAACTTCTTCATTTGCCTTATCACCAATGGCATGTACATGAGGCTGATAACCTAACTCATAAGATTTTTCAACCAATCTATTTAATTCATCTACAGGAATAAGTCTATTTCCAAAATTCCCTTTTGAATCTGAATATTCCTCACCCATAAGTGCCCCTCTACTTCCAAGAGCCCCATCATATTTAATCTTGTAACCTCTAATAGACATATGATCATTTAATGTATTATGTTCAGCCTTTATATCATTATCTAAAAATGTTTTTGCTGTTTTTCCATCTAAAACAACATTTATTCTAGTCTTTATTTTCCCCTCTGAAATAAGTCTTTTTACTAATGGAATTGAAATATCATCACCAGCATCAAAAACTGTTGTAAGACCAAGTCTTGAATACTCTTTATCTGCTAAAAGATAAGCAGTTTCCATTTCCTCTTCACTTAAAGCCGGCATTTTATCAGTTACAAGATTCATTGCTGAATCCACAAGAATTCCTGTGGGATTACCATTTGAATCTCTTATGATTTTTCCACCATCAGGATCCATAGTTTCTTTATTTATTCCTGCAATTTTAAGAGCTTCACTATTTACCCATATTGCATGGTTATCACTTCTAAATAATACAACTGGATTATTTTTAGAAACTGTATCTAAATCACTCGCTAATGGAAGTTTCTTATCATCCCAAATAGTTTCATTCCAACCTCTTCCTCTAACCCAATTTTCTTTTTGTGCCAATTTTGCTTTTTCTTTTACATCTGATAAAATTTCATCTTTAGTTTTACCATTTCCTCTTATTTGAAGAAAAGTAAGACCAAATCTCAAGAAATGAAGATGAGTATCAGTTAACCCAGGCATAACTGTTTTTCCATCCAAATCAATTTTTTTAGTATTTTTGTCTGCTAACTTTAATATATCATTACTCTTTCCTACAGATACAATTTTCCCATCATTTACAGCAATAGCCTCAACCGAATCGTTTTCATTTTTCATCGTTAAAACCGAACCATTATAAAGTATTGTGTCAATCCCTTCACCAGCTTGTAATATAGCTCCTATCCCACAAAAGGCCAATAATAACATAGTTTTTTTCATATTCATCCCCCTAAATATCTAAAATTGTTATTAGTATACTCCATAAAAATTAAAAACCAAAATTTTGGTATAGTTTTTTATAAAAATAGAGGAATATAAGTTGTTTTTATATATAAAACTAATAAACAAAAATAATTTAAAAAGGGGAAATTTATTATGCCTATCTTAGATATTATTCTTACAATTTTTATGGGAATTGGAATTGGATTTAGTGTAATGGGAATGTCTACATCTATTCTTTATTCTCCTTTAATGGCGATTTTTTATGGAGCTAGGTTAGCAAACGGAATAATGTTTATTCCTTTTTTCTTTGCTAATTTATACGTAGCTTACAAACATCGAAATAACTATAATAAAACTATTGTTTTAAAGATTTTACCTTTTGCATTTTTAGGAATGGGTTTAGCTGCATATTTTGGAAAAGATATCTCAGACGAAATGTTTGATAAAGTTTTTGCAATTTTAATAATATTTGTATCTATATTTTTTTTCACCAAAAAATACAGTTCAAAATTAAAAAAATTTGGATGGTTTTTCGGAGTGTTAGGTGGAGCCTCGTCCTATCTGGCCAATGTTGCTGGACCAGTTTTTAATATTTTTTTACTTAGTTTCAACCCAGAAGAAAAAAACTTTATAGGTACAAGAGCTTTTATTTATATCTATTTTAATATGGTGAAACTTTTTCTATATATCTATATATTTAAAAATATTAATTTTTTCACTATAAGCAGAGCTCTTATTGCTATCCCTATGATTTTTGTTGGTATATTTTTAGCTAAGCTTTTATTAAAACATATAGATAAGGACGTCTTTGATAAAATTGTAATTTTTACTAGTTTGCTTATAGCATTAAAAATGCTCTTTTAATTTTTAAACTTTAGGAGGATACTATGGAAAACAAAGTTTTAATTCTTAATACAGGGGGAATGATTGATAAGAATCCTTCCTTAAATGGATTACCAGTCGATTATTTTGAATTGGAACCTCTTATTGATTCTTCAAATATGACACCAGATTTATGGAAACAAATAGCAAAAATCATAGGAAATAATTATAATTTTTATCGTGGTTTTGTAATTTTTCATGGAACTGATACAATGTCTTATACTGCGTCTGCTCTATCTTTTATGCTAAAAAACTTAGAAAAACCAGTTGTCATTACTAATAGCTATCAAAATCTTATGTCAGCTGTTTATATTGCTGGAAATGAACTCTTTGATGTACGTTTAGTTCCAGAAGTTATGGTTTTATTTCAAGATGTACTTTTAAGAGGTAATAGATCAAAGAAGATGAATGCATCTGATTTCTTTGCTTTTGACTCCCCTAATTTCCCAGCACTTGGTGAAATAGATAATGAGTTGAAAATCTCTAGAAATAGAACTTTAAAATCTCCTAAGAATAAATTTTATATTGAAGATAATTTCTGTACAGATGTGATAACAATCGATTTAATTCCTGGATTAAATCCTGAATTTTTAAAAAATATCGTATTATCTAATCCCTCTCTTAAAGGGATAATTTTAAAAACTTTTGGAAACGGAAATACCCCGACTACCAATGACTTCTTAGATGTTTTAAACTTTATTAATAATCAAGGAGTTATTATTTTAAATATTTCCCAGTGTCCAACAGGAATAGTAAAAACTGGACTTTATGAGTCAAGTTCTAAACTTTCTAAAGTTGGAGTTATCAGTGGTCAAGATATGACATGTGAGGCAGCTATTACAAAACTTATGCATCTACTAGCTAAAAATTTATCCATTGAAGAAACTAAAAAACTTTTACAAATAGATATGGCTGGAGAGCAAACAATTAGTAATTACTCATTAAAAATAGACTCTGATAATTTTACAAAACAGTTGAATTTTTCAATAGATATCCCAGAAAAAGAAAGAGATGAAAATCTTGTGAAAGGTGTTGTTAGAGCTATTAATTTACACTGGAAAAATACTATCTCTCCAACTGCATTAGTCACTATATCTAATAAACTCGATATAAAAAATAAAAACTTATCGTCTGGTCAGTTAGTAATTAAATACGGAGGTCATCTAGAAAAAGGAATTATTTTTCCAGTTGATACATCCTTAGAATCTTTACTAAGATATTCTAATGGGTTAGAAATTACTATTGAAACTGAAACTGAATTTTTAGCCGATTGTATCGACTTCATGGTTTATACAGCAGATGTATAAAAAAATAAAGAGCAGGCTAAAAAGCTTGCTCTTTATTTAATACAAATTTAAATACTAATAATGTAGTTATAAACGTTAACAAATCAGAAAATGGTAGTGCTAACCAAATTCCATTTATTCCTAAAAGATTTGGTAAAATCATTAATGAAATAACTATAAACACAACTCCTCTTAAAAGGGCTATTGTATTTGATACTTTAGCTCTTCCCATAGATTGTAGATAAGAGATGTTCATAAAATTAGCTCCTACAAACACTATGGCACTTGAATAAAGCAGTAATCCTTTGGCTGTTAAAGGAATAAGTTCAGCTTCCTCCGTAAATAATCTAACTATTGGAACTGCAAGAACTTTTACTAAAATAAGAGATGCAACTCCAGCTAAGAAAGAAAACTTATGAGCAAATCTAAATATTTCTTTAACTCTTCCCATATTGTTTTTACCGTAGTTATAACTAACAATTGGTTGAATTCCTTGTGATAACCCAGTAAAAAACATTCTTAGTATTACAAATGAGTAAGAGATAATTCCAAAAGCAGAAGCCCCTATGATTCCAACTCTTTCCATTAAAACAATATTTAAAAGAATTGTTATAACCATAACAGCAAATTCTAATACAAATGAAGAGAATCCGACAGAAAGTATTTTATTTATTATGTTCCATTCTATCTCTTTTAAATTAATTTTAAATTTAAATGTAGATCCAATAAAATGTGTACACAGATAACCTGCTGAAAGAACTTGGCCAATAGCAGTAGCATAAGCTCCTCCCTCTATTCCCATATTCATTTTAAATATGAAAACATAATCAAGTACTATATTAGTAATCGCTCCTATAACCAGAGAATACATGGCTTTTTTAGGTGCATTATCATTTCTTACTATAGCATTTAGCGAAATCGATAACATTAGAAAAAGAGTAGCTAGTATACAAGGATACATATATCCTTTTACCATTGGAAGTAAATTTTCATCTGCTCCCATAACTTTCATCAAAGGATTGGTAAACATAAATACAATAGAAGCTATAAATGTATAAAATATAACATTTAAGAAAATTATATAAGAGAAACATTTATTTCTATACTGTATATCTTCACTTTTAATTGAAATTAACGTTGCTCCACCTGTTCCAAACATTAAACTTAATGCTGCCATAAGATTGATAAGAGGATATCCTATATTAACTGCTGCAATCCCTTGACTTCCAATCCCCCTTGCTATAAAAACTCCATCTGCTACAACATATAAAGAATTAACTGTCATACCTAAAGCTGCTGGAATTGCAAACCTATAAAATAATTTTTTTACCGAATCTTTTTCTAAATCAATTTTTTTTGACATTTTGCGAACTTTTACACCCCAATGTTTTTCTTATTTTATATTTAAAATTTTGCAATTTTTATACTCATCGCCTGTACTATTTCTATAAGTACAAGTTCCTGTAATTTTTTTGCATTTTACCGATGTATAACCGTCATAAACTATTCCTATTGAATTTTCACAATTTAAAACTGGGAATTCTTTTAAAAATTCCTTTTTCTCTTCTAAACTTATTAAATACTTTTCCATTTTCACCTTCCTCTAAACTTGACTATAATATCTTCTTCTAATTTCAAAATAAAATAATGCTACTAAGACGTACGCTAATGAGAAAAAGTAAAAGAAATTTTCTTCAAAAGTTTTATATCCTATAACTCCTAAAATTCCACCTAATGTGAATGATGAAATATTATAAGTAAAAAATCTAAGTCTCCAAGCTACACTTTTATTCCCTTTTAAATAATGTCCTATATATATACCTAAATCTGTAACTGATCCTGTAATATGTGTTGTTCTTATTACAGTCCCCTTATACATTATAAAAAGCCCATTTTGAAGTCCCATTAACATTGCTAAAATTAGCATAAAAACAATATTTCCATATAAAAGTTTATTGGAAATACCAACTATTAAAGCCATAACTATAAATGTTACTCCATATCTTTTTTTCAATTTAAATTCTTTCTCACCAATTAAAATTCCTGAAACTATTGCACCACATAAAAACATGATAAGAACACCAAGAACTTTATATAGATTTTGAACGTTTCCTAAAAATATATCAATTGGAACTCTTGATAAATTTCCTGTTAAATGAGATATTGATATAGAAAACGCAAGCATTCCTGCCACATTCAATGCTCCACTCAAAAATGTTATAAAATTTATCCAATACAGTAGTGTTCTATTTTCCTCTTCCATAATCCCCTCAAATATGACTTTATTTATTTCCATTTTAATACTTTATTTTAAAAATTGCCTTTTTTATTTTTTCTGGTTTTTCAGTGGCCATTATTGGCATATGTGGCTCGTCAGGAAAAAATATTATAAATCTATCATTTTTCATTTCAAAAATTTGCTTAGGTTCTCCTTTAAGTGCTGCAAAATCTTTTTCTGAATCATATGGTAAATCAGCTTCTAGTTCCTCTTCTAAAGAATATCCAATAGATTCATTTCCTTCAATTAAAACATGAATATCTGCATATTTCTTATGAGTTTCAAAGAAACAATCCTTTTCTAACTTTGTATCTATTTCTTGAATATTAAAAAATAAGTTATCTCCATCTATTTCATTCTTTCCAACTTTACCGTTAAGGTATTCACCACTCTCAATAACCTCAATAGCTTTATCTAAAGAGCTAGACATTCCCTTATAAAATTTTAACTCATTCATTTTTCCAAATATCATTTTTCATCCCCCTTTTTTTAATAACTCACAAGTAATATTTATTCATATTTTAAAATTATTGTCAATTGATATTTTTACTTCTTATTTAGATTGATTTTTTCTGTTAATTCTTTTATAATGTAGTGTGAATAAATTAATAATTGGGAGGACATCAGTGTTACAAAAATTTAAAAGAAATTTTTCTATTATAGCACATATAGACCATGGTAAGTCTACAATCGCCGATAGACTTCTTCAAGTTACTGGAACAGTTACTGAAAGAGATATGAAAGAACAACTTCTAGATTCGATGGAGTTGGAAAGAGAAAAGGGAATTACAATAAAAGCTCAGGCTGTTACTTTAAAATATGTAGCAAAAGACGGACAGGAATATGAATTAAACCTAATTGATACTCCAGGACACGTTGACTTCATCTATGAAGTTTCTAGATCACTATCAGCTTGTGAAGGTGCACTACTTGTTGTAGATGCTGCTCAAGGTGTTGAAGCTCAAACTCTTGCTAACGTATACTTAGCTCTTGAGAACAATCTTGAAATTGTTCCTGTTATCAATAAAATCGATTTACCTGCAGCAGATGTTGATAAGGTAAAAAATGAAATTGAAGATATTATTGGACTTCCTGCTGATAACGCAGTTCTTGCTTCAGCTAAAGCCGGTATAGGAATTGAAGAACTTCTTGAAGCAATTGTTGAGAGAATTCCTGCTCCTAACTACGATGAGACAGCACCTTTAAAAGCTATGATTTTCGATTCACTATTCGATGATTATAGAGGAGTTATAACTTATGTTAAAGTTTTAGACGGTTCAATCAAAAAAGGTGACAAAATTAAAATTTGGTCAACTGGAAAAGAATTCGATATTCTTGAATGTGGAATATTTGCTCCTACTAAAAAAGAAAGACCTGAACTTTCTTCTGGATCAGTTGGATATATCATAACTGGTATCAAAACAATCCAAGATACTCAAGTTGGAGATACTATAACTCATGCTAAAAATCCTTGTTTAGAGCCTCTAAATGGATTTAGACCAGCTCAATCAATGGTATTTGCGGGATTATATCCTCTTTCTACAGATGATTACGAAGATTTAAGAGAAGCTCTTGAAAAACTTCAACTAAATGATGCATCTCTTACATTTGTACCTGAAACTTCACTTGCTTTAGGTTTTGGATTTAGATGTGGATTCTTAGGACTTTTACATATGGAAATTATCGTAGAAAGATTAAGAAGAGAATATGATATAGATTTAATATCTACATCTCCATCAGTTGAATACAGAATTATCGACGAAGCTGGAAACACAAATGTTATCGATAACCCTTGTGAATTCCCAGAAGGTGGAAAGTTAAAGTATTCTGTTGAAGAACCTTATATCAAAGGAAGCATACTTACTCCTAAAGATTATGTTGGAAACGTAATGGAACTTTGCCAAGAAAAACGTGGAGTTTATATTGATATGAAATATATAGACGATACTAGAGCTATGGTTGTATATGAGTTACCTCTTGCTGAAATAGTTATCGATTTCTATGATAAACTAAAATCTAGAACAAAAGGTTACGCATCATTTGAGTATGAAATGATTGGTTACAAAGAAGCTAAACTTGTTAAAGTTGATATTTTAGTTTCAGGAAACGTTGTAGATGCCTTTTCTTTCATAGCACATGCTGATAACGCTGCTTCTAGAGGAAGAGCAATCTGTGAAAAATTAAAAGATATTATTCCTAGACAACAATTTGAAGTACCTATCCAAGCTGCACTAGGTGCTAAAATAATTGCTAGAGAAACTATCAAAGCATATAGAAAGAACGTACTTGCTAAATGTTATGGTGGAGATATATCAAGAAAGAAAAAACTATTAGAAAAACAAAAAGCCGGAAAGAAAAGAATGAAGATGATTGGTAACGTTGAGATTCCTCAAGAAGCTTTCGTATCAGTACTTAAACTTAACGACTAATAAAAAAAGGGACAGATTAAATTCTGTCCCTTTTTACTTTTTGTTATTTAGTCATTAGTTCTATAAGTGAACCTAATCCTATTATCCACATTACTGGCTTTACATCTTTTGGTCTTCCGTTAAATAAACAAACTAAGATGTAAGATAGGAATCCAAATGCTATTCCTGTTGAGATGCTATAAGTTAAAGGCATCATAATTATAGTTAAAAAACATGGTATTGCAATCTCTATGTTATGGAAATCTATATCTAATAAGTTTTTAAACATATATACCCCAACTAATATAAGTGCTGGAGCTGTCGCAAATGCTGGAACTATTCCTATTATTGGTGAAAATAACAGCGATGCTAAAAATAATGTTGCAGTTGTTAGAGCTGTTAATCCAGTTCTTCCTCCAACTGCTATTCCTGAAGCCGATTCAACAAATGTTGTTGTTGTTGATGTTCCAAGAAGAGATCCTATTACTGTAGCTACAGCGTCAGCTTCTAAAATTTTACTTACATTTTTAATTTTTCCTTTTTCATCTATCATTTCAGCTTCGTGGGCACACGCCATTATTGTTCCTAATGAATCAAATAAATCAACGAACATGAACGAAAACATTGCTCCGAAAAGTGCTGGTTTTAATGCTCCAAGAATATCAAGCTTAAAAGCTATTGGCGCTATACTAGGTGGTAAAGATACTATCTCAGTTGGAAGTCCAACTGCCCCTAACATTATTCCAAGAACAGTTGTTGCAACTATTCCTATTAAAATTCCACCTTTTACTCTTCTCATTTCTAATAATCCCATTACTGCAAATCCAAAAAGTCCTAAAACAACTTTTATATCAAACTTTCCAATTCCTACAAGTGTTGCTGGATTTGAAACTATAAGTCCCATTCCCTGCATTCCGATGAAAGCTATAAATAATCCTATTCCAGCTCCAACTGCTAATCTTAATTCTGTAGGTATTGCATCTATTATCTTCTCTCTAAGTCCAGAAAATGTAAGAACCATAAATAATACTCCAGATATGAAAACTACTCCTAAAGCTTGTTGCCAAGTAGCTCCTTTTCCAAGTACAAGTGTAAAAGTAAAAAATGCATTCAGTCCCATTCCAGGTGCCATAGCCAGTGGGGCATTAACCCAAAGTGCTGTTATAGCTGTTCCTATTGCCGAAGCTAAACATGTTACTGTTATAAGAGCTCCCTTATCCATCCCTGTCATGCTAAGTATTGAAGGATTTACAAAAATAATATACGCCATTGTTAAAAATGTTGTTACCCCTGCAATGATTTCTTGTTTTATTGTTGTACCATGCTCCTGTAATTTAAAAATCTTTTCCATCTCTCCTCCTGCAAAATTTCTATAAATTAATATTTATTTAACAATATTTAAAAAGGGCCTATATAAAATATATAGGCCCTCTCAAAGATATGAATAATAATGTAATTATTCATATTTCTATTTTGGCCCATAGCAAGTTATTATCGGTAACTCGTAGAAACTCTCCACCGTATTAGGAGTATATATGGGATTTATTTTTCTTCCTAAATAATATTTTATATTTTTAATTTTGTCAAGATATAATAAAATTGGCCACTACTATGATATACATTTAGTGGCCAATTCATACAACTATTTAACTTTGAATATTATTTTTCCATCAGACATCTCTGCTACTACATGATCTCTCTCTTTTATTTCATTTTTAAGAATCATTTTTGCTATTGATGTCTCTAGTTCTCTTTGAATAAATCTTCTTAGAGGTCTTGCACCATATTGTGGGTCATAAGCATTTATAGCTAGATATTCTACTACTGGTTCTGAGAATTCCAATGTAACATATCTTTCTTTTAATTTTTCTTGTACTCCTTTTAGAAGTTGTAAAACAATATCTTTTATTGCATCTAAACCTAGAGATTTAAATATTATAATCTCATCTACCCTATTTATAAACTCAGGTCTAAAGTTAGCTTTTAATGTATCAAGTACTTCAACCTTAGTCTCTTCAGATAGAGATGGATCGTCTAATATCTTTTGACTTCCAATATTTGAAGTCATTATTATTAAAGTATTTTTAAAGTTTACAACTCTTCCTTGCCCATCTGTTAATCTTCCATCATCTAAAACTTGAAGTAAAACATTAAATACATCTGGGTGGGCCTTTTCTATTTCGTCAAATAAAACAACAGAATATGGTTTTCTTCTAACAGCCTCTGTAAGTTGTCCTCCCTCTTCATATCCAACATATCCTGGAGGTGCACCAATCAATCTAGTTACCGAGAATTTATCCATATACTCACTCATATCAATTCTTATAACATCATCTTCACTATCAAATAAATTATAAGCTAAAGATTTAGCAAGGTATGTTTTACCAACACCAGTAGGTCCTAAGAATATAAATGATCCTATTGGTCTATTTGGATCTTTAAGTCCAGCTCTTGCTCTTAAGATAGTATCTGCTACTGCATCTACTGCCTCTTCTTGTCCTACAACCTTTTCATTTAGATTTTTTGCTAAATTAAGAAGTTTTTCTTTTTCACTCTCAACAAGCTTATTAAGAGGTATTCCTGTCCATTTAGAAACTATATCCGCAACCTCTTCTGTAGTTACCTCTTGTTTTATAAGAGTATTCTTCTTTTCTCCTTCTAGTCTTTCTTGCTCTGCTTCTAATTCTTTTTCTAAAGTGGCTAATTTACCATATTTTAATTCTGCTAAAGTATTTAAATCATACTTTCTTTCAGCAGCTTCCATTTCTAACTTCACTTTTTCTATTTCAGTTTTTATCTCTTGTAGTTTAAGCATTTCTCTTTTTTCTGATTCCCACTGAGCTTTTAATACAGATTTTTTATCATTTAATTCTGATAATTCTTTTTCTAAAATATCTAATCTTTCTTTAGAAGCCATATCTGTTTCTTTTTTAAGAGCTTGTTTTTCTATTTCTAGTTGCATTGTTTTACGAGTTAATTCATCTAGCTCTTCTGGCATAGAATCTCTCTCAGTTCTTATCATTGCAGCTGCCTCATCTATCAAATCTATTGCTTTATCTGGAAGTTGTCTGTCAGTAATATATCTATTACTTAAAACTGCAGCTTCAACGATTGAAGCATCTGTTATTCTAATTCCATGATATAATTCAAATTTTTCTTTAAGACCTCTAAGTATAGAAATTGTATCTTCTACTGATGGCTCATTAACCATTACAAGTTGGAATCTTCTTTCTAATGCTGGGTCTTTTTCTATATATTGTCTATACTCATCAATTGTAGTAGCTCCTATTACTCTTATCTCTCCTCTTGCAAGCATCGGTTTTAATAAGTTTCCAGCATCCATTGCACCATCTGTTTTTCCAGCTCCAACTATTGTATGTATCTCATCTATAAATAGAATTATATCTCCTTCAGAATCTTCCACTTCTTTTAAAACAGCTTTTAATCTCTCTTCAAACTCTCCTCTAAACTTTGCTCCTGCTATTAAAGATCCCATATCCAGAGAAAATATCTTTTTACCTTTTAGTGAATCAGGTACGTCTCCATTTAGAATTCTTTGTGCAAGTCCTTCTGCTATAGCAGTTTTACCTACACCAGGTTCTCCAATTAAAATTGGATTATTCTTTGTTCTTCTTGAGATAATTTGAATAGCTCTTCTTATTTCACTGTCTCTTCCAATTATAGGGTCAATTTTTCCCTCTCTTGCAAGTTCTACTAAGTCACGTCCATACTTTTCCAAAACCTCATATTTTAATTCTGGATTTGGTGAATCTACTATTTTATTCCCTCTCACCTCTTTTACAGCTATATCAAATTGCTTTTTATTAATTCCTATTCTTTCTAAAAAGTCTGTTTCTTCCAATATTGCCATGAAAATATGTTCAACACTTATATAAGCATCTCCCATCAGTTCCATAATTTCTTGTGCTTTTACTAAAATTCTGTTTGTTTTATTATCTAATCCAATTTCACCAAAATTTTTGGTCTCCACTTTAGGAAGTCTATCCGATAATTCCTCAAGTTTCGTTACAACAAGTTTATGGTTGATTTCCATCTTTTTCAATATCCTTGAAATTAAACCTTCAGGATTTTTTACTAAAGCTAAAGCTAATACTTCTGGCTTTATACTTTGTTGTCTGTACTTCATTGATAAACTTTGCGCTTCTGTCAAGGCTAGCATCGAATTTTCTGTAAAATTATTTGGATTCATAACATTTCCTCCTCTTTTTTGATATAAATTTACATTTATATCTTATATTTTTGAAATAAATTATTGATTTCCTTTTAGAAATATGAAATAATATGTTGTATTTGAAAATATTTTAAAACTTGTGATTTAAGAAAGGGGTAGTTATGGGTTTATTTGATTTTTTTAAAAAGAAAAAAGAAGAGGATTGGTTTGAAATATATTCCCCTCTTAACGGAAAGGTAATCCCTTTAAGTGAAATTCCTGATGAAGCTTTTGCACAAAAGATGATCGGAGACGGATGCGGGATAGACCCAACTGAGGGAGCAATTTATGCACCAGTTGATGGAGAAATAGATATTTTTGCTACTAATCACGCTGTTAGTTTTGAAACTCCAAATGGACTAGAAATTATAGTGCATTTTGGTATTGATACTGTTAAATTAAATGGAGAAGGATTTACAAGAATTGCTACGCCTGGATCAACTGTAAAAGTTGGAGAAGAGTTAGTTAAGTATGATCTTGACTATATCAGAGCTAATGCAAAGTCTGTAAAGACGCCTATTATTATTTCTAATATGGATATAGTTGAAGCTTTAGAAGTTGTTGCAACTGGAACAGTTAAAGCTGGGGACCTTTTAATGAAAGTTAAGATAAAAAAATAACTTAAAGGTACCCATGAGGTGCCTTTATTTATTAATATATTTTATTAAACACAAATATAAGGGGGATACACAATGAAGGAATTAGACTTACAAAAAGTTACTAATGAAGTAGAAAGACTTTGTATCGAAGCTAACTATTTTATTGGAAAAGATGTTCTTGATAAACTTAAAGAATGTCAAAAAACAGAGACAAGCGAATTAGGAAAGGTTATTTTAGGACAAATCATTCAAAATGATGAAATTGCCGCTAATGAGTTTGTACCTATGTGCCAAGATACAGGTCTTGTAGTTGTTTTTCTTGAAATTGGAACAGAAGTAAAGATTCCTGGGGATATCTATGCTGCTGTTAATGAAGGTGTTAGAAGAGGATATGAAAAAGGTTATCTTAGAAAGTCTGTAATAAGACATCCTTTAGACAGAGTAAATACTAAAGATAACACTCCTGCTGTTATTCATACTAAATTAGTACCAGGATCAGATAAAGTTAAAATTATCGTTGCACCTAAAGGTGGAGGTTCTGAGAACATGAGTACAGTTAAAATGTTAAAACCAGCTGATGGTGTTGAAGGAGTTAAGAAATTAGTTGTTGAAACTATTAAAGCTGCAGGTGGAAACCCTTGTCCTCCTATCGTTGTTGGTGTAGGAATCGGTGGAAGCTTTGAAAAGGCTGCTCAACTTGCAAAGGAAGCTCTTTTAAGAGAAATTGATGATCACAGTCCTGATCCAATCAATGCAAAATTAGAAGGTGAATTATTAGAACTTATAAACGCTAGTAATGTTGGACCTCAAGGTCTTGGAGGTTCAACAACTGCTCTTGCTGTTAAAGTTGAGACTCATGCTTGTCACTTTGCTTCACTACCTGTTGCTATAAATCTTAACTGCCATGCTGCTAGACATAAGGAGGTTACATTATGATTAGATTAACTACACCTTTAAGAGATGAGGATATTGCTAAATTAAAATCTGGTGATGCTGTTACTATAACAGGAACTATCTATACTGCTAGAGATGCTGCTCACGCTAGACTTGTTAAATTACTTGAAGAAGGAAAAGAACTTCCTTTTGATGTTAAAGGACAAATAATTTATTATGCTGGTCCAAGTCCAGCTAAACCTGGTCAACCAATTGGAAGTGTTGGACCAACTACAAGTTACAGAATGGATTCATACTCTGCTGCTATCTTAGATCAAGGTCTTAAAGGAATGATTGGAAAAGGGGCTAGAGATCAAGGTGTTAAAGATTCTATCATAAAAAATGGAGCTGTTTACTTTGCTGCTGTTGGTGGAGCTGCTGCTCTAATAGCTAAATCTGTAAAAAGTTGTGAAATCATAGCTTATGAGGATTTAGGAGCAGAAGCTATAAGAAAATTAGAAGTTGTTGATTTCCCAGCTATCGTTATAAACGATGCTGCAGGAAACGATCTTTATGAGATTGCTAGAAAGGGGTAATTATGTCAACTGTTTATGAAAAATCATTAGAGTTACATGAAGTACACAACGGTAAAATTGAAGTTATTTCAAAAGTTGCCGTTACAAATAGAGAAGAGTTGAGTCTTGCTTACTCTCCTGGAGTTGCCGCTCCTTGTATGGCTATAAAAGAAAACAAAGAAGATGTATATAAATATACTTCAAAAGGAAATATGGTTGCTGTAATTACTGATGGTACTGCTGTATTAGGTCTTGGAGATATCGGACCAGAAGCTGCTCTTCCAGTTATGGAAGGTAAAGCAATTCTATTTAAACAATTTGCTAATGTTGATGCATTCCCAATCTGTTTAGATACAACTGACACTGAAGAAATTATTAAAACTATAAAACTTATTGCTCCATCATTTGGTGGAATCAATTTAGAAGATATTTCTGCACCTAGATGTATAGAAATTGAAACTAGACTAAAAGCAGAACTTGATATTCCTGTTTTCCATGATGATCAACATGGTACTGCAATCGTTGTTGTTGCTGGACTTATAAATTCATTTAAGATAGTAGGAAAAACTTTTGAAACAGCAAAATTTGTTGTTAATGGAGCTGGAGCTGCAGGAAGTTCAATTACAAAACTTCTTCTTAAAATGGGAGCTAAAAACATTGTGGTTCACGATAGAGATGGTATCTTAAATAGAGACGATATGGCTTCTTATGACTTCTCTAAGAGTGAGCTTGCAAAACTTACAAACCCTGAAAATCTAAAAGGGGGATTAGAGGTTGCTATTAAAAATGCTGATGTATTCATCGGAGTTTCTGTTGCAAATGTTTTAACTCAAGATATGGTTAGAACTATGAATAAAGATGCTATCATTTTTGCTATGGCTAATCCAAGTCCTGAAATTATGCCAGAAGATGCACTTGCTGCTGGAGCTAAAATAGTTGGTACAGGAAGATCAGATTATCCTAACCAAGTAAATAATGTTTTAGCGTTCCCTGGAATTTTCAGAGGAGCTTTAGATGCAAAAGCTAAAAAAATAACTGAAGAAATGAAGATTGCAGCTGCCATTGGTATTGCAAAACTTGTTTCTGATGATGAATTAAATGCAGAATTTGTAATTCCAAATCCTTTCGATCCAAGAGTTGCAAAAGTTGTTGCTGGTGAAGTTATGAGAATAGCTGAAGAGCAAGGAATCACAAGAAAATAGTTAACAAAGTGATAAGCTCCTAAAACATATGTTTTAGGAGCTTATTTTAAGATTATATACGAACACTTAATATTTGTTCAACATTTGTCTAAATTTATTTTCAAACAATTCAAATATAGATATTATATCTGGGTCAAAACAAATTCCACTCTCCTCTTTTAAAATTTTAAGAGCTTCTTCATGAGACATTTTGTTTTTATATGTCCTTTTGCTTGTCAACGCATCGTAACAATCTACAACAGATACTATTCTCGCTTCCAATGGAATATTTTTTCCTGTTAATCCTAAAGGATATCCTTTTCCATTCCATTTTTCATGATGAAATAATATTATATTTTCTATAACTTCATTTTTATACTCTTCATTTAATACCTTTAATCCTAAGCTAGAATGCTCTTTTACCTTTTCAAACTCTTCTTTTGTTAATTGCGATGATTTATTTAAAATATCCTTATCCACTAATATTTTTCCTATATCATGGAATAGAGCACCTTTTTTTAAAAGTTTTATTTCTCTATTATCTAAATACAATAAATTTCCCATAATTTCAGCATATTCAGCTACTCTTATCATATGATTCTTTAAGTCCAGCTCTTGAACTCTCTCCAAATTTAAATCCTTAATTTTTCTATCTCCTCTTTCCTTAAATTATTGTTTTTAAAATATACCATTTCGATATATTTTTCTCTATACATAATTTTTATTTGTTTTTATTTATTTTTTTATACCTAGAAAATTTAAAAAAAAAAGAATATAGATATATACACTGTACAACTATAGGAACAGAATATTAAGGAGGTATAATACATAGTGCATTTGAATAAAAATGATATTGATATTTTAAAAACTTTTCTAGAACAAAAAATTCTCACTTCTGAAGAAATTTCAACTTTTCTTAATCTTACTTCTTCTCAGGTTAAGAATGGATTACAAAAAATTGATCTTTTTTTACTTACTAATAATTTAGGATTTACTAGTAAACACAAAGCTTCTCTTTCTCTAACAATAACTTCTAAAGAATTTAATCCTGAATTAATTTTTGCTACCTTTAACTTATCAGCAAAATGTAGACAAACTTATATTCTTTTGACTTTAATGGTTGAAAAAAAAATTGATTCAACAAATTTAATCAATTCGCTAAACATAACAAAACTAACGTTAAGTGCAGGTGTGACACGTTTTATAGTGAAAAGCTATAACATGCTAAATTGATTTTAAAAATTAATCAAAGTAGTAGAGAACTATATTTTCGAAAAGTAGAATGATGGAATAATTCCCAGAAATGCTTTCCTTAATACTCCGATATGCGATTAAATTTAACTAAATTTAATGGTGTAAAGCTCGGTGAAGTCGGTTGAGAATTATCCCTAAACATCTAATGGTGAGGAAATGCGAATCAGAAATGATCGAGATGATGATAGACCGGAGGTCAAATTTATATGGTGAGATGCTTTTAGCTGGCGAAGTTACGAATTAAAAAGTCTAGATTAACGTTAAAATAGAAATGTTTTACTTAACTTTTAGTTAAGGTGAATGGAGATGAGTAAAAATCTGCGCTATGAAAATCTCTGTATTGCTATAGCAATATAAAGTTCACAGGCTTATAGTAACCACCTAAGTAAATTTTATGATAGAAAATATGGAACGTGGAAAGTAGAATACAATATTTATATTGGTGAATATAAATTAATTTTTTAATGAAATTTCTTTAATTCTATGAGAGCGAGGTCATAGTACCAATGAACCTATGATAATAAGTGGGGGAGGAATGGGCCTTAGTCAACTTCTTATGTTGATGGAACGCCGTATGCGGTGAAAGTCGCACGTACGGTGTGGAGTGGGGGAAAATCTAAAGATTACTTCAAATGATTACCTATCACTATATCTTAAAATAATTACAGCATTACTTTCAAAATATGATTTATCTTTGTCAAAAGTTAAATGGAAGGGCACATTTTTAGTTGGAGCTAATGAAGATATTCGAAAATTCTTTGTCCAGCTACTACTTAAAATAATAACTGAATCTGAAATTAATATTTTAAAATCAAAAATTTTTCTAAATCCTATCCTAAAAATATATTTAGATAATTTGATTTCTGAAAAACTTAAAAATGAGTTATTTTTATTAACAAAAAAATTAACAAAGTCACTTAATTTAGAATTGGATTTTTATGGATTTAAAGCTATTGAAGCAACACTTATATACTTATACATCGAAAATAAAAATATAAATATCCAATGTTTTATTGCTAAATTTTCTTTTAAAACAAAAGAATTATATACACATTATTATAATGAAGTTTATAATACAAGTATTTTGAAAAATCATCAAATATTAAAAGATAATCTTCCTTATATTATTTTTACAATTCTAACTTTATATGGAGAATTTTATCCTAAGAAAAATTCTTTATACGGCCAAATAGTGTCTGAGCTAGACCTTTATTTTGATACAGAGTTTTCTCCTGTGGATAAACATCTTTTCATAAGTATTCTTGAATGTTCAAATTTCAAAAAAAATTTTGAACTTTATAATTTTAGTAATTACACTACGTCTGGTAATGATTTTAATATTCCAATAAATATTGTTTCTTTTTTTAAAAGCTTTTTATTGAAATATAATCTAAATTTTTTAGAAGATGATTACTTTAAAATTTCACTGTTTTTTTACCATCAAATTTTACAAAAGAAAATTCGATTATTGAAAAAACATATTTTAGCAATTGATTTCTCTCTTAATAACTGGATAGGTAAAAATTTGAAATTATCTTTTGAACGTATTTTAAAAAAATCAACTATTGAAATATTTAATGAAAGTTCAGAAAATATACCTATTCATACTATAAATAATGCAGATTATATTTTATTTACTTCACAAATTGATTTTATATATTTTAAAAATCGATTTCCTGAACAATCTAATAAATTTACACTTATTGAATACCATAATTTTTTTCAAATAGAAAATATCATTTTTTATTTAATTTTCAATAATAAAATATTATCATATGAAAAAAATTATTTAGACAATAGTCTCTAATTTCAAAATAAGCTCCTAAAACATATGTTTTAGGAGCTTATTTTACCACCACTTCTTTTTTCTAAAATATACTATCATAGAAGTCATTACAAAAATCATTATTATAATTAAACCATAATATCCATATTTCATTTTTAATTCTGGCATATACTCAAAGTTCATTCCATAAAGACCTGCTAAAAATGATAACGGCATAAATATAGTTGATATTATCGTTAATACTTTCATTGTCTCATTCATTGTATTCCCAATAGATGAATGGTATAGTTGAATAAGTTCTGATACCCTTGTATGAAGAGCCTCTGTATTTTCTGAAATTACAATACTGTGATCATATAAATCTTTCAAGTAAATTTTTACATTATCTTCAAAAAATTCACTATTTTCAAGTTTTATTGCAATCTCTCTAATAGGAGATATTGATTTTTTAAAATTTGCAACATTTTGCTTCAAGTCCATTATTCTACCCATATCTTCTTTAGTAGGTTGATTTAAAACTTTATCCTCTAACTCTTCTATCTGTAATTCGAATTTTTCTAAAATTAAAAAATAATGATCCACTATAGTATCTAGCAAACCATATGTCAAATAGCTTGCCCCTCTTTTTCTGGTTTTTCCAAGTCCATGATCTATCCTATTTCTTATCAATTTAAAGATATCTTTTGGTTTTTCTTGGAAAGTTATTAAGAAGTTAGAGCCTAGAATAAATGATACTTGTTCATACTCTATTTCATCTGTATTCTCTTTTAAAGTTATCATCTTCAGTACTATAAAAATAAAATCTTCCCGTTCATCAAGTTTTGGTCTCTGACCATTATTTAATAAGTCTTCCAAAATTAAATAATCTATATTATATAATTTACCTATATTTTCTATTAAATCTACATTATGTATTCCATCTACGTCTATCCATGTGATATCTTTTTTAGGTTTTAACAATTCTATATCCACATCTTGTTTATAAATATTAACTTCTACCTCTTCAACATTATATGAATAACAAATTATCCCTATCTCTTCTTTTTCTCTTAATCCCGTATATACTAAGGTTCCTGGAGCTAATCCGATTTTTTTTGATTTCTTACGATGATCCTGCTTCTTAGCCATTTCCCCTCCCTAAAGTCCAAAAAGTTTATAGAAATACAAATCAATTTCCTTTTGTACTTCTTCATTATAATCTTTTATCTGTTCTTTTACCAAAGAACTTATATGATTTCTCTCTTCAATATTTTCAGAGTAAAATATTGGCGTTTCTTTTAAAGGTGTTGAATAAAATTCTAAATTCTTACCCTTTATTTTCCCATTATATTTGAACCATTTATAAAAAATCGAAGAGTTTAAATATCCTAAAATATAAAACAAATCAATTTCTTCAGATTTTCCTGTCATATAGTATATATCTGCACTTCCATAAAATTCCTTGTCATCGTATGCAAAATTATTTGATTTGCACCTCTGTCTAACTACTATCTTGGGCTTACAAAATATCTCCTTATCCCTTGCCCATTGAAGTTCCCACCAATTTATTTTTCCTATTTTTGCCTCTCTTCTTTGAATCAGTTTATCTTTGAATTTTTCTAAATGAGAATTTAATTTTTCATTTATATTTACATGCCTATCCAAATATAAAATCCAAAAAGGAGGTTCTACAGTTGTTTTATATTTTCCTACATCTTTATTCTTATAGAATGGTTTTAGATAATCTCTAAATTCCTCTCTAAAACTATCAAATACAAATGCTTCATCGTGTCCTGTAACTATACCTTGGTTTATATTTAAAACTTCACCTAAATAACAATTTTTTTTTCTATTTATATTTTCATTAAGTTCCATGATGTACTCAGGAGCTAAAATTATTTTGTTTTTTTCATTATAGATCTTTTTATTATCTCCCCAAAATACAGTTCCCTCCTCTAAAATAGGAAACTCTTTTTCTTTAATTCCTTTTATCCATGAAAATATTATATTGTGCTGTCCTACAGCTGTTTTAAAAAGTGAAAATTCAAAATTTTCAATCTTCAAAAAACTTCCCTCTTGTTTTAATTTATCTCTTAGTTTAGTGGCACTATCGGCCTTTAACCAATAATTCGTTGTTAAATATGATAAAATTCCCTCTTGTTTTAAAAGATCCATTCCTTTTTCTATAAAGAAATAAAAGTAATCCATCTTAGACTCGTAATACTTTTTTCCAAAATTAGATTTTTTTATTTCATGAAATAATTCTTTATTATTCTTTTCACCTAAATATGGTGGGTTCCCTAGAACTATATCATATCTTTTTTCTGTTTCTAGATATAATGAATCTTGCTCTAATATATCTATATCTGAATCAATCCCATACTTTTTTAAAATTTCTTTTCCGTAACTTCTACATGTTTCTAAAGCTATTTTATCTATATCATATCCTTTTATCCATTTACTATTGTATCTATACTCTCCGTATATCTCCTTCGAGTATTTTAGTAGTTCTTCCAAAGCCACTAATAATAAATTTCCTGTTCCACATGATAAATCTAAAATTCTAACTGATTCTAAATTTTCTTTCGTTATATTTCCTTTGAAATATTTTTCTAAAGAAAATTTAATCATATTTATTGCAAACTCATATGGAGTATATATTTTATAATTGTATTGTTCTTTTTCCACTTTTTCAAACTCCACTATTAATTTTTATATAGCTTTAAGCTATAATTTTCATCTATATCTATAACTCCATCTCTATACAAGTCTAAAATAGCTAAAAATATGTAAACCAGATGAGTTCGGTTTTCAGCTCTTACAAACATCTGTTCCATACTTTTTTCTCCATTAAAAAGTGACATATGAATTCTATCCATTTCTTCTGTTAAAGAATATCTCTTTTCAAATTCAATTTCTAAAATTTCTGTTTCCAATTTATTCAAATACTTATTGTACAAGTCATATATATCTTGTAACTTTAGTTTTGTGATATCATAATCTTCTGAAGCTTTTTTTACAATCTTTTTTCCCTCTCCTCTAGAATAGGAGAGGTTATATTCATTTTCAATTTTTCCAATTTCTTCTGCCAATTCTTTAAATAACTTATAATCTTCTAATTTTTGCTTTAAAAGTTTTTCTTTTTCTTCTTCTTTATTCATACTCAAAAGAGAAAAAGCTTTTATCTCTAAAAGTTCACAAGCTATAACGAGAAACTCTACCTTTATTTCTAAACTATCTTCTTTTGCTTCCTCTAAATACAGCAAATAATCATCAATAATCTGTGATATCTTTATCTCCGATATCTTTAATTTTTTTTTATCTATTAAATGTAAAAGAAGGTCTAAAGGACCTTCAAAATTATCTATTTTTAATACAATTTCCATTTTTTTCCTCTTCTAAACATACTCTCCATTTTTCAACATCCGAATTGATAGTATATTTTAATTCTTCCATCGACTGGAATTTTTTTTGTTCTCTTAAAAACTTTAAAACTCTAACATATATTTTTTTCCCGTATAAATCTCCATCAAAATCTAATATATGAACCTCTATGCTTTGCTCTCCTGGTTTTAGAGTAGGATTTTTCCCTATATTTATGACCGCATCTCTTTCAACTTTTTCATTTTCTACTAAAACTTTTCCTCCATATATTCCAAATGGTGGATAAATTTTATTTAAAATTTTTAAGTTTGCCGTTGGAAATCCCATCTGTCTTCCCAATTTTCTTCCATGGACAACTTCTCCAATAATTAAAAATGGAGCTCCTAAAAACATATTTGTAGTTTCCAACTCTCCTCTTGTTATCAAGTCTCTTATCATTGTTGAGCTAACCACTTGCCCTCCAATCATAACAGGCTCTATCTCATTAACTTTTATGCCATGATTCTTTGAAATCTTCTCTAAATCCTTTGTAGTGGCTTTTCCACCCTTTCCGAATGAAAAATTAAATCCTACAAATATCTCTTTTGCATTAAGTTTATCTTTTAGAATATTTTCTACAAAAGCCTCTGGTTCCATTCCAGAAAATTCCCTAGTAAATGGTTGCATAATAAGATAGTCTACCCCTAGACTTGCTAAAATATGAATTTTTTCCTCTTTTGAATTTATAAGTTTCGGAGCTTTAGCAACATCTATAGTTTCTAAAGGATGGTTAGCAAAGGTAAAAACAATTGATTTCCCACCATTTTGCTTCGCTTTCAGTACCGCTAATTCTATAAGTTGTCTATGCCCTATATGAATTCCATCAAAGGCTCCAATTGCAACATAGCTTTTCCCAAAATTATCCTCACAATGTAAAATATCATTTATTATTTTCATATCAGTAAATTGTCTACTCCCTTTCTTTTTCTAAAAGTTCATTGTAAATTTCTTCAATTCTTCTAAATCTATTTCTAACACCCGATTTTGACATTCCTATAATTTCTGCAAGCTCTTGTAAAGAACTCTCTGAATTTTGAAGTCTTAAAAACGCAATCTCTTCTAAAACTGGACTTAAACTATTAAGACCTATTTTTTTACCTATATAATTTATCATTTTTATCTGTTTATTACCCGTATTTAAAGTTTTAGTTTCATTGGCAACTTCCCAATTCATTTCTCTAATTGTTCTATTTTTTAAGTCTTTGATTATTGTCATCTCTTCATATTTATAAAATTCTTTCATACATCCCATAAGAACAATAATATCCATTATATCCTCTGAATTTCTCATATATACAAGTGGTTTATTTCTTTTAGTTGTTTTAAATACTTTTTTTCCTTCATCTTTTAAGATTGAGTACACTTCCTCCGCTATCTCTTCACTATCTATAAAGAAATCTAGTGCATACTCTTTTTCTGGAGATTTTATATAACCACACGCTAGAAAAAGTCCTCTTATGAAGCTAGCTTCAAGTTTTTCGTTTCCTTCTATTAATTCTATTCCATATTTTGAAAGTTCTTCTGTAAATTTTTTAAATCCATTTTGATTCTGAATTGAGATTATATAAACATTATGCTCTCCCAACTTTTTACTGGTCGAATATTTTATAACAATTCTTAAATCGGTTATATCCTTTAAATACTTGTAAACTCTTTCTGCTAATTCCCTATTTTCTAATCTGAGCTCAATCTTATCAGATAAGATTGCATTTTTACTTACTAATATCGCTCTAATTTCAGCAAATTTATCATCTAAAGAGGTTACTTCTCTTTTAAGGATTTCATTTTTTATATTATAAGTGTAAGACACTTTATCCTCCTATTTTGTTTCAGCCCAATTTTTTCCTACCGAACTGTTTACCTCAAGTTTTACATTTTTAAATTTAATAGTTTCTGTCATTGTTTTTTCAATAATTTCTTTATACATTTGAACCTTATCTTTATCTATTTCAAATATAAGTTCATCATGAACTTGTAAAAGAAGCTTAATATCTGTTTTATCTTTTAAAACTTTATATAATTCTATCATAACTTTTTTTAAAATCTCTGCTGCTGTTCCTTGTATAACACTATTTACAGCCATTCTTTCTGCTTGTTTTCTAATATTATTATTTTTAGAATTTATTCCCTCTATTATTCTTTTTCTATTAAAATACGTCTCTACATATCCATTTTCAGAAGCTGATTTAAGAATTTTACCTTCTAATTCTTTAACCCTTGGATATTGTTCAAAATATCTTTCGATATATTCTCCAGCTTCTTTTGGGGTTATTTTTAGCTCTTGTGATAATCCAAATGCTGTTTTCCCATATATTATACTAAAGTTTACTATTTTTGCTGCAGTTCTTTGTTCACGAGAAATTGGCTCGTCATCTTTTAGTTGGAATATTTTCTTAGCCGTTAAACTATGTAAATCCTCATTTCTATTGTAAGCAGCTATAAGCTGTTCATCTCCTGACAGTTCAGCTAAAACTCTTAGTTCTATTTGAGAATAGTCTACACCTAATAGAAGTGTCCCATCCTTTGCAACAAATCCTTCTCTTATTTTTATTCCCTCTTCTGTTTTTACGGGAATATTTTGTAGATTTGGATTTGAAGATGATAATCTTCCTGTTGCTGTTCCCGTTTGATTAAATGTCGTGTGAAGTCTAGAGTCTTTATCAGCTATCTTTGGAAGTGGATCTACATATGTAGTCTTTAATTTTGTAAGTTTTCTAAATTCTAGTATATATTTTGCTATCTCTACTCCCTTATCTTGAAGTTCTTCCAAAACTTCAACACTTGTAGAAAGTCCTGTTTTATTTTTCTTGATTGGATTTAAATTTAGATTTATAAATAGAATTTCTGAAAGTTGCTTCGGTGAATTTATATTAAATTCCGTACCAGCTATTTCGTATATTTTTTCTGTTAATTTTTCAAGTTTTATTTCTAATTCTTTACTATAATTTTCAAAATAAACTTTATCTATTTTTATTCCTTCAACTTCCATACTCGATAAAATCTCTATAAGAGGCATCTCTATATTTTGTAAAACTTCAGTCAATAAATTATCTTGTATTTCTTTAACCAATTCATCATAAGCCATTAAAATACCTCTAGATCTTTTAACTAAAAACTGTCCATATTCTTCAGAACTCAGTATTTTAGAATCTGTTTTTCCAAAAACTTCTGAATATTTTTCTAAATCCTCATCTACAACTCTATCTAACATAACTTCCACTTCTTCTCTTGTTTGTGATGTTAGTAAATGAAATGCAATCATCGTATCAAACTTCATATTTTTAATTTTAAATCCATCATTTAAAATTGGTTTAAAATTATATGTGACAAATTCGATGTCTTTTTGTAAAAAGTTTTTTAATTCATCTATGTTCTCTTTTGAATTTAGGGGTAAATACATATCTTTAGTTCCTACAGATATAGCCATTCCCTCTTTTGAATAATAGATAGATACTGGTCCGTTATTTATTGTAGATAACTTTTTCCCGTCTATTATCCTAAATCCACTTTCTGTTTCCATCTCATTTCCTGAAAAATTAAAAAGTCCAAGTTGTGTTCCTGCAGTGGAAACCTTTTCTACTGCTACCACTTCTTCTTTTTCAGATAATTTCATTTTCTTTATAAGTGATTTAAATTCTAATGCTTGAAATAATTTTAACATCTTATCTTCTTGAATTTTGTACTTTAAATCCTCTAAATTTATATCAAGTGGTAAAATTTCTATCGTTGCAAGTTTTTTGCTTAAAAATGCAAGTTCTTTATCATCTATCATATTTTGAACAAGAGATTTCCCAATTCCTGGAAGTTCTGTTAATTTATCAAGATTTTCATAAACTCCCTCTAAATTTCCATATTTATCAATCATAGGAACAGCTTTTTTAACTCCTATTTTTCTAACACCTGGAATTCCATCGCTACTATCTCCAATAAGTCCAAATAAATCAGGAATTAATTCTGGTCTAACACCAATTTGTTCTACAACTTGTTCTGGTGTTGATAAAATTTTAAGTCCTCCGCCATCACCTTTTCCAAGTAATGCTATACTTATATTTTTATCTAAAATTTGGGCTAAATCTTTATCTCCAGTTACAACATATGTCTTAATATTATCAGCTGAAAGTTTCTTTCCAACTGTTCCTAAAACATCATCTGCTTCATGTCCATCTATTTTAATTTTCTTTATTCCGAAACAATCTAAAACTTCTTCAATTCTTGAAATTTGTTTTATTAAGTCTTCTGGAGCGGCATCTCTTTTTGCTTTATACTCACTATACAGTTCGCTACGCTTTAAACTAGATCTACTCACATCAAAAGCTGCTACCATGTACTCTGGATTAAATTCATTTATTATACTTAAAAGAGTGTTTATAAATCCATAAACTGCTCCTGTCGGTTCTGTTTTTGTTTTAAAATTCAAATTAGCATAGAAAGCTCTATACATTATAGCACTTACATCCAATAGTACTGCTTTTTTCATTTTTCGCCCTCCAAGACTCCATAATTAAGTACATTATACCATAGGATTTTTATTTTATAAAACTATATTCTTTTAATGGTTTTTCTGGTATAATTTAGTAAAATATTGAATTATATTTACATTTAATTGTGGGAGGAGATTTATGAATTTAGTTGTTTTAATCGGAAGATTAACAAGAGATCCTGAATTAAAGTTCGGACAAAGTGGAAAAGCTTACTCTAGATTTAGTCTAGCTGTAGACAGACCATTTCAAAAAGGTGAAGCTGATTTTATCAACTGTGTTGCATTTGGAAAAACTGCAGAACTTATAGGAGAATACCTTAGAAAAGGTAGAAAAGTTGCCGTAAATGGTAGACTTCAAATGAATAGATACGAGGTTAATGGAGAAAAGAAAACTACTTATGATGTTTTAGTTGAATCTATGGAGTTTATAGAAGGAAAAGGAAATGAAACTTCTTATCCACAAACAAAATCTTCAGCTCCAACTCCATCTACTAAATCGGATGATTTTGAAGCACCTTCAAGTTTTGATGATGATGAATTCCCATTCTAAGTAAAAAATAAAACAGTACTCACTCCTAATATATTTTGGAGATGAATACTGTTTTTTATTTGCTCTTATTTTTTATTTTCCTCACTATCTCTTTTTTGTTCTCTTTTTAAGATTAGATAAATAAATGCTCCTATTATAAGTCCACCTGCTCCAAATGCAAGTTTTTCAAGTGACGCTTGGCTCATAAGCCATAATGAAGTACATACTGCAAATATTGGAATAACTGGCCCTAATGGCATAGTGTACTCTGCCGGCATTAGATTTTTTCTTTTCAGTACTAATGCTGACAATGCTGTTGGTATATACTCTACCAATCTAGCTATAACAGTAAGACCTGCTAAAAATATGAAATTTCCTGATGTTGCCAAAAATATAACTATTATTGTTGTTAACATTATTGCAAATCCTGGTGTTCCAAATCTTCCATTCTTCTTAAATATTTTAGGTAAATAATCATTCTCAGCTAAAGCCGATGCAGAACGGGGAGCTATAAAAGATAGAGCAATAGCAATTCCTCCTATTGCTATAATTGAAGCAATAGTTACAAATAAAAATCCACCATTTCCTAAAATTTTAGCTGTTGCTGCAGCTATCGGAACTTGGGTATCTCCTAATTCTTTTCCCATTATTCCTATACTTACAACCATTATTAAAAAGTAAAAAACAGAACAAAAGCTTATAACTGTTATTATGGCCTTAGGTAAGTTCTTTTTAGGATTTTCCATATCTTCAGCTGCTACTGCCAACAAATCAAATCCTGTAAATGCATAAAATATAACAAGTGTTGCTGCCCCAAAACTTCCATTAGTAAGCCCAGCTTTTATCCCTGGTATAAAAGGTTCAAATTCTGCTCCCTTTATAAAAAAAACTCCTACTACAACAAACAAAACAAGCGGTAAAAGTTTAGTGACAGTAATTATATTATTTAATATTTTAGAGAATTTAACTCCTGAATAATTCAATAATCCCAGTGAAGTACACATTATAACAACGCTTACCTTATTTACAAATGGATCATTAAAATACGGATACAAACTTCCTAGAGCCGTCAAAAAACCTTGTGTTTCTGCTGCCCAACTACTCATTCCAATAAACCAAGTGAAAATTCCAACCTCAAACCCTGCAAAATCACCAAATGCAGCTTTAGTATATACAAATGCCGATCCATTCTTATCAAATCTACTTGCTGATACTGCAAAACATAATGCTAGAGAAAGTGCTAACACGGTATTTAACAATATTACTAAAAGACTTGCATTTCCAACATCTGCATAAGCTTTATTTGGCAGTAAAAATATTCCAGAACCTATTATTGAATTTACTCCTAGAAAAAATATACTCATAAACCCCATTTTTTTCTTAGTTGAATCCTCCATCTCTAACCAACTCCTTGTTTTCCCTATAAAAATTATACCCTTATTTACTAGAATAAATCCTAAATCCTCTCCTAACTTTTTATTCTCTTAGTTTTAAAGGAAAAAAAAGAAAAAAATTGAATAGTGGAATAAAAATTAATTACTTTATGAGGTGTACTATGGATAATGAATTAATAAATAATGATAGCGATATTGAAACAAATGATATTTTGGATTTAGCTTGTTATGTTGGAAAACTAATTCTAGAATGTGGTGGTGAAACTTACAGAGCTGAAGATATAGTTGATAAAATTTGTACCCACTATGGTTTAAGGGTGAGTTGTTTTGCTATTCTTACAAGTGTACTTGCATCCGTTCGTGGAAAAGAAAATAAATTTTATACAAATATAGAAAAAGTTAAATCAAGATCTATAAATCTTGAAAAAATTTCAAAAATAAGCAATCTAGTAAGAGCTATAGAAAATTATACATTTCTTGAGTTTTCGAATGAAATTAAAAAGATAGATACTGAAAAACCATATCCATTCCATTCTATAATTTTAGGAAACTGCTTAGCTGCCGGAGCTTTCGCTTTCTTTTTTAACGGTGATTACAAAGATTGTATTGCATCTTTTATGAGTGGAGCTATTATTTCATTTTTGATTTATTATTCTAATAAACTACAAATAAATAATTTCTTTATAAATCTTTCTGGAGGAATTCTCTCCTCTATAACATCTTATTTTTTTCTTCAAACTGGATTAATTACAGATATTTCTGTTTCTATTATTTCTACGCTTATGTTGCTGGTTCCTGGAATTACCTTTACAAACGCAATAAGAGACGTTATAGCGGGAGATTTGGTTTCCGGGATATCAAGAGGTGTTGAAGCTTTTATGGTTGGTACAGCACTAGCCGTTGGTTCTGGAATTACCCTTTCTATTATTAAAACAATGGGAGGTCTATAATGCTTAAAAATTTTATACAAGTTGTTGCTTCAATCCTTGCAACTTATGGTTTCGGTATTGTTTTTAATGTGAAAGGTAGAGTAAATATTTGCGCCAGTCTTTGTGGGGGAATAGGATGGCTTGTATATAGCATTCTAAATCATTATAATTTCACATACCTTATATCTTATACTATAGCCTCTGCTACAATAACAATATATTCAGAATTATTATCTAGAAAATTAAAAGTTCCAGTTATTGCACTTCTCTTTCCGAGTATGATACCATTAGTTCCTGGAGGTGGAATATATTTTACAATGTATAATCTTGTACAAAATAATATAGAGGGAGCCGTTGGTAAAGGAATTGAAACATTTATTATTTCTGGCTCCATTGCAATTGGAATTCTTAGTGTATCAACATTCTCACAAGTTTATTATTATCTGGTTAAAAAAAAGAGCTATCAAAATCTTTAAGTTTTGATAGCTCTTTCTATTTATTATTTTACAGAATCTAGTAACATAGACATAAATTTATCTCTATCTAAATCATATATTACTTTAGTGTTATGCTTTTTCCCAAACTTATTGTTTTTATCTACAATAGTAGCTCCAGATGTATATTCACCTTTTGTTTCTATCGCAACATACGCATCTTCACCTTTAAACATTTCTGGACATATTACATAAGCCACTGCGCAAGGATCGTGAAGTGGAACACCAACTTTTCCAGACCCCTTATGATAACCAAAAGCATGTTCTATAACATCTGCTGCTATTTTTCCAATTTCAGTTCCAGAATTTCTCATAGCCTCAATATCAGAGTCATAAGCTACCGCCTTTAAAGTTACATCCAAACCACACATAACTATTGGAATTCCTGAATTAAATACTATATGAGCAGCTTCTGGGTCTACATAGATATTAAACTCTGCCGATGGTGTTACATTTCCTCCATTATCCGCTCCACCCATAATAGTGAACTGATCTATTTTTTCCTTCAGCTCTGGAAATGACAATAAAAATCCAGCTATATTTGTCATAGGTCCAGTTACAATAATATTTACCTTTTCTTCACTCTCTCTAAGAGTTTTTGCTATAAGTTCTACCGCACTAATATTTTCAAAAGTTTTAGAAGTTTTAGGTAAAACAACCCCACCTATTCCACTTTCCCCGTGTACTTCTGGAGCTGTTACAATTGTTCTCATAAGAGGACTTCCACAACCTTTAGCTACTGGAATATTTTCATTTAACATACTAACTAATCTTAAAGCATTTTGAGCTGTATTTTCTATAGTAACATTTCCTGCTGACGCCGTTACTGCTTTTACATCTAATTTTTCACTTGAAAAAGCCAATATAAGAGCTACTGCATCGTCACATCCAGGATCACAATCAATTATAACTGGTATTTTTTTCATCTATAATTCCCCCTTAATATTTAGTTAAATTAAAAATTTATAGTGTAATGCACCCCATACGAATGATTATTTTCATCAGAATTTGCCTGATTTCTTCCAGTAAAGTTATCATTTATTTGATAAGTATAACTTACTCCAAAATTATTATAACTCAATCTAACTTGATTATTTAAAGCTAAAGCAGTTTTTTTAGCATTCTCTCCTCTTTCGCTAGTCTTAAGATCAAAATCATAATCTCCCCAACCTCCGAAAGTTAATTTAAATCCATTTTGGAAATCATGTATTGTAGCTCCATATGAAATTGCTACAGTATAACCATCCCATTGATTTTCATGTGCACCAAAATTTTTGTTATTATACTTAGAATATAAATTGGCTTTAAAGAAATCCATCTTAGGAACATTTAAATCTACACCTAAACCTACATAATGATAATCTAATCTTCCATGATTTCCATTTGTACCTTTGTAAGTATAAGATAAAAACCACTCATTTATAGGTCCTATTGAAAGATCTTTATTTATTAGTCCATCTATAGAAATTCTTGGATTAATTTTTACAAATACTGTTTCTGAATTATTGTATTTGCTACTCTTAGGGTCTTTAAAAATATCGTTTCTATCTAAAAACCAATATAAATCTAAAAGTTTATATCTATTTGCTCCCTCTACCTCTAAATAACTGTCTCTACCAGCCGCTCCAAAAGCATCAGGTTGATTATGGCCTTTATAGATGCTAAGTCCTAACATGTTAAAATTATAGGGCTCATATTTTGCAAATGATACTGTTGATAATAATGCAAATGCACCTATTAAAAATTTTGTTTTCATATAAATTTATGCTCCTTCTCGTAGTGTTTTAATTTTATTTTATAATAATACTTTTATCTGATATTTTTGTTTTTATATCTTCTAGTTTTTTTAAGTTATCTTCACCTATTATCTCTCTTGTAAATTCAAATTCAGTAGTTCCAACTCCATTTTCAGCAATTCCATAAATTACATTACCTGTAGTGAATTTATTTTCCTGAATATCTTTTACTGCGTTATAAACTGCAACGTCAACATTTTTAAGCATCGATGTTAATACAACTCCTGGTGCAACCTCATCTTGATTTGAATCAACACCTATAGCATATACACCCTTTTCTTTTGCTGCATCTATAACTCCCATTCCCGTTCCTCCGGCAGCGTGATAAACAACATCTGCTCCTTGATTTATTTCAGAAATTGCATTTTCTTTTCCTCTTACTGGGTCGTTAAATGGATTAGTTCCTGTCGTATAAACTGAAAGAACTTTTATATTTGGATTTATATATTTTGCTCCTTGCTCATACCCAGATTCAAATCTTTTTATTAAAGAACTTTCCATTCCACCAACAAATCCAACTGTCCCTGTTTTAGACATCATAGCTGCTAGAGCTCCCATAAGAAAAGATCCTTCTTGATCTTTGAAATTTAGAGATCTCACATTTGGTAATTCAACAACATCGTCTATTATCGCAAACTTTTTATCAGGGTAATCATTTGCAACTGATTTTAGAGCATCTGTCATTAAAAATCCTGTTCCAATTATAAGATCATAATCAGCATCTGCATACTCTCTTAAAAACTCCTCATCTTCAGCTGGTGAAGCTGGTTCTACAAATTTAAATTCTATTCCTAACTCTTTTTTGGCTTTTTCCAACCCTCTATAAGCAGAATCATTAAAAGATTTATCTCCTAGTCCCCCAGTTGATAACACCAATCCTACTCTTACTAACTCTTTTGAAAAACTATTTAGGCTCATTAATATTCCTAAAGATAACATTGCTAACTTCTTCATAAATTTAAATCCTCCTCTAGAATAAAAAAAACTGGTTTTACCTCTATAAGTGAAGTAAAACCAGTACATAAAAAGTTTCTATACTATAGTTCTTCACTCATAGTGGCTAATTTAAGGTTAACCGTAGAAACTTTCTTCCATATCAAGAATATATATGAGTATTTTTCTAAACCATATACCTGGTTTATAGTTAGAATTATAAAATATATAAGTTGATAAGTCAATTCATTTTTTTGCTATTGATTACTTATAATATTGCATGGTATATATAATTAACAATATAATTTAAGAGGAGGAAATAAACATCAAATATTTACTTATTTTTTTAGCCTTTGTTTCATTATTTGTAGGAATAATCGGAATCTTTATTCCTATATTTCCAACTGTCCCTTTTATAATTCTATCTATATATTTATTTAGTAAATCTTCAAAAAAATTTCATCTTTGGATTTCAAATAATAAATATTTTAAAAAATATCTTAGTGATTATCTGAAAAAAAAGAAATGATTTTAAACTATTTATTCACTCTATTAAATCTTTTAATTATTTTGTTTGACTCTTCAGAAACATTTTTTAATATTTCAACAACACTTTCTTTTCCTTCATAATTTCTCTCCATAGCTTGAACCATCTTTTCTCTAACCTCAGGGAAAGAACCCAAAATTGCTCCTTGTGTAGTATATGAAAGAGTCGTAGCTTTCATTGCTCCACCATCATCAGATTCTTTATTAACTGGATAATATCCTGTATTTGCTGCCCAGTATGTTTGAACATCTTTTGAGACAGCGTACTTTATAAAATCCCATGCTGCGTTTTGATTCTCATCATTTACAGAATTAGTTATCCAAAGTGAGGCTCCACCTATTAAACTTCCATAAAATTCTCCACTTTCATTTGGAATAAAACTTGTTCCAACTTCAAAATTCGAATTTTTTATTATCCCTTTTATTCCAGCTGAAGAATCTAAAAACATTGCTACTTTTCCAGAAGTAAAAGCTGTTCTTGTTGAATCCCAATCTCTTCCATAAGATGTTGCGATATTCTTTTTATACATATTTTGTAACCAACTAAATACTGGTTCTAAATTTTTGTCGTATACCACTTGAGTTGGAAGGTTTCCATTTCTTCCATTTTTTTCATCTACATATAATCCATTTTGATTTGCAAGAAGTTGCTCGATAAACCACCCATACATTATCATAGAAAATCCATATCTATCAATTGTTCCATTTTTATTCTTCTTTGTTAATTTTTCTGAATATTCTACAAATTCATCGTAACTTTTAGGTGGTTTTTCAGGATTTAATCCGGCTTCTTTAAAGGCATCTTTATTATAAACCAAAATTGCTGTTGAAGAGTTAAATGGCATTGAATACAACTTATTATTTATTCTATAATAATTTAAAAGTGGCTCCTCTAATTTACTTTGATCAAAATTTTCCTTTTCTATAAAATTTTGAATAGGTGTTATACTTCCACTTCTGTACATAAATGCTGTTGATACATCATTCATCTGAACTATTGCAGGAGCTTCAGTTGTTCCTGAAACGGCTTTAAATTTCGCTATCGCCTCTTCATAAGATCCTTGATATATTGCTTCTACCTCTATTTTTTCCTGTGAATTATTGTAATCTCCAACTATTTTATCTAATGTTTTTTCAAGTCCACCACTCATCGAATGCCAAAAGACAACCTTTTCTTTTGCAATTAACCCTGTACTAAATAATAGACCCATTAAAATCATGCTAATCTTTTTTAAAATATTCATTTATTCCTCCCCATTTTTTTATTCTTTTACTGCTCCAGATGTAAGTCCTTTTTGAATTTGCTTTTGTCCAAGAAATAATACAACCAGAGATGGGATAACTACCATGATAACTGCAGCCATCAACACTCCAAAATTATTGGCTGTTTCTTGAGATTTCAACATTTTTAAACCAATTTGAATTGTTCTAGATTCGGGTCTGGTAGAAATCATAAGAGGCCAAAGATACATATTCCACATTGAAAGGAAAGCATATATTCCCCATGTACTTAAAATTCCTTTTGATAGTGGTAGTACTATTCTTAAGTATATAAACAAATGTCCACACCCATCTATTTTTGCAGCCTCTATTAAAGATTTATTTAAAACTTTAAATTGTTGAACCATAAGAAATATTCCAAGTCCATTTGCTATAAAAGGTAAAAATATTGCAACTCTACTATTTAAAAGACCCAAATTTAAAATAGTGAAGTAATTTGGAATAAAAATTGATTCCCAAGGAATAAAAACAGATAACATAATAATTAAAAATATTTTATCCTTAGATTTGAAATTTATAAATACAATAGAATAAGCAGCTAAACTACATATTATTATCTGTAAAATCATCCCTAAAACTGAAGTTATTAGGCTATTAACGAAAAAGTTAGTGATTGGGATTTGTTCCAACAAAGATTTATAATTTGATAGATTTAAACTACTTGGAATGATTTTCCCACCCATTATATCGGCTGTGCTCATAAAACTTGTCATCACTGCATATATCAGCGGAAATGCTACTAAAATTGAAAATATCAGTAGTAAACCATAGGAAACTATTTGCCTTAGTCTAAAGTTTTTTAATTTTAAAAATTTTATCATTGGTAATGCACCTTTCTTTCGAATTTAAATTTGAAGAACATTATTATACAAATTATTGTTAATAAAATTATTCCTTGAACACTTGCATAATCAAATCTATAATTTGTAAAGGCAGTTTTATAAATACTATACACTATAAAGTTTGTCGAATTAGAAGGTCCTCCACCTGTCAAAATATCAACTTGACCGAAGCTTTGAAAAGATTTTAAAGTTGTAGTTATTAACAAATAAAATATGCTGGGACTCAAAAGTGGTAAAGTTATTTTTAATAATTTTTGAAAATATGAAACCCCATCTATTTGAGAGCTTTCATCTATCTCAACTCCTATATTTTGCAATCCAGAAGTTAAAACTAAAAATCCAAATCCAATATTCATCCATATCGTTGTTATTGCTACTGCCCAAATGGAATAGCTCGAATCTGTAAACCAGTTTATTGGTAATATTCCTATGAACTTTAAAGATTCATTAATCATTCCAATACTTGGATGAAATAAGAATAATACAATTGAAGCTCCTGCCGATACAGATATTCCCATCGTAGATGAAAAAATAGTTCTAAACAGTGGAACCCCTTTTAATTTTTCATTACATAGTATCGCTAAAATTAAAGATATAAGAATACTAAATATTACTGTTATTGCTGAAAATTTTAATGTAGCTATCAACCCTTCGTAAAACGATTTATCTGTGAATAACTCATAGAAGTTCTCCAACCATGCCATTTCTACAATTTTTCCATGCTCATTTGTAAAAGTTACACTATAAACCATCGTTTTTATTAAAGGATAAATATAAAAAGTAATTATTATCAATAGAGCTGGGATTGAAAATAATATTCCCGGCATCTCTTTTTTTATTTTATTTTTCATCTTCCCCTCCTCATAGTTATATTGATATGATACTTTTCTTATGTTAATCAAAAATTAATATTTGGTAAAAAAATGGTAAACAAAAAAAACAAAAAAAAAGAAGCCAAAATACTCTAGCTTCTTTATCTTTCTTTAATATTCAATTTCTTAAAATACTCTCTATTTTTTGAAAATTCAATCCAATCTATTTTATGAACCGGTATTTTTAATTCTTTAAATGGATCGTCATATCCATCTATTCTAATTACCAAATCAAACTCTTCTTCTTTTATCATTGATTTAAAATCATCAAAATAAGAAACTACCTGAAGTCTTTCATAATAATATCCCTTACTTAAAGTTTTTATAACTAGCTCTCCCAACCAAAAGTTAACAGAACTATCAACAACTAATATTTTTTTATAATAGGAATCATGATATCTTTTTTCAGACTCAATTATCATCTCCAAAAAAATCACAATTTTATAACAACTATGTTTATGAATAAATATATCATATTCTCTTGCCATTCTATAGATGCTCTTACGAAATTCATTTTCATACTCATAATCCATCTTTTCATAATCCATAGTTCCACTTGAACAACTAAACTCTTTTTCATGTATTGCTGTAATTAAAAGATTATACATAAACATTCTATTTCGATTAGAAAGTCTTCCATGAATTCCTTCTATCCTAATGAAAAACTTTTTAATGTTTTCTTCTACAAAACTAAATTCGCCAAATGATTCATCATCAATTTTAGCTAAAAGTATCGATATTTTTACAATATTTTTATTTACGAGTTCTGAATTTAAACTTAATAACTCATCTTTATATTTTTTCAAAAACTCTTTTTGATAAGAAGATAGTTCTTTCTCACTATCATCGAAATTAATTCCTCTAGAATTTTTTGAAATTTTTTCTCCTATTAATAATATTGATAAAAGTTCGTAGTAACAGCTTATACTAAACTTTAAGGGAAATAAACAGATTATTTTTTTACATAGTTCTTCTATATTATTTTTTTCATCTTCTTGAAAAAATGTTCTATAAATATTTCTATAAAATGGATAATCTTTTTTAAGAAAAATCAGTACAAGTATCTTTTGTAAAAAATTATACTTATCTCTAAAATCTCCCTTAATAACTATTCCACTTCCACTTTTGCTCTCAATAGATTGATTAAATTTTATAGCTATTTTTCTACATTCTATTAAATCATTTTGCAATGTTTTTCTATTTAAATCTAAATTTATGGATTCTTGTGATAAGTTTATACTCTGATTAGTCAAAAGTTTAAATAAAATATAATAGCAACGATCATCTTTAGAAGGTGAGAAATTATCACCCATAAGCTTGAGTATTGTTTTTTTATTATCCGATGAAATCTCATATACTCCATGAGATACTTTTATTGATGGAAATTTTGCTGAAACTAGTTTGATATCCAATTGTCTCAAACATTTCTTCACCAAACTCTCACTTCCTGAAACATTTTCTAGGATTGTCCTTAATTTCACTCTTTCTTTTCCCAAGAGAAATTTCAACAATTCATATTCTTTTTCTTTAAACTCAAAAGTAAACCTCAATTATTATTCTTCCTCTCTAAAACTACATTCTTATGGAAATTTTGTAACTTTTAAAATTCATAATTTTTACAATATACATTTTAACACATTATTGTTATAATTTCTACAAGAACACTTAATTTCGTACAAAAAGTTTGGAATAGAGATATTCTGGGGGGATTTATTGGGTGGGGACCTAATATATATATAAATGGCGTGAAGTCTTACTTCACGCCATTTTCAGTTCTAATCTTCCAACATATGATTTAATCTATTTTTTTTAGTTTGTAGGTAAAATTTATTTACAGGATTACAAGGAATCTGTATTATCTTTCTTTTCGTAACCTTAAGTCCATATTTTTCTAATCCCTTTATTTTTCTAGGATTATTAGTCATTAGATTCACTGATTTCACACCTAATAGCTTTAACATTTGACTTGCTACAGCGTAATCTCTCATATCAGCTTCAAAACCAAGCTGTAAATTAGCATCTACAGTATCTACTCCTTGTTGTTGAAGTGCATAAGCTTTTATCTTATTAAGAAGACCTATCCCTCTACCTTCTTGTCTCATATAAAGGACTACACCCTCTCCAGACTTCTCTATCGAACTTAGAGCCTCTCCAAGCTGATCTCCACAATCACACTTTAATGATCCTAAAACATCACCAGTTAAGCATTCCGAATGAATTCTTGTTAAAACATTCTCTTTCCCAGAAATATCTCCTTTAACTAAAGCTATATGCTCTTTATTATCTATAGTATTTGAAAATCCGACAACTCTAAAAGTTCCATATTTTGTTGGAACTATAGCTTCACACTCCAATTCAGTCTGAGATTCTACTCTTTTTCTGTATGTTATTAAATCTTCTATAGTTATCATTTTCAAATCATGTTTTTTGCAAAATTCTGCTAAGTCTGGAACTCTTGCCATAGTTCCGTCATCTTTTAATATCTCACAGATTACTCCTGTTGGGGCACATCCTGAAAGCCTTGCTAAATCAACAGCTGCCTCAGTGTGTCCTGGTCTTTCTATAACTCCACCTTTTTTAGCTACAAGAGGGAATATATGTCCTGGTCTTTTAAATTCTGCTCCACTCTTTGCATCCGTAGCTAAATCTCTAACCGTTTTTAATCTATCAGCTACAGAAATTCCAGTTGTTGTTCCAACTAAAGAATCAACAGAAACTGTAAAGGCTGTTCCATGTGAATCACTATTTCTTCCAACCATTTGTCTTAAGTGCAGTTCATCAGCTCTTTCTTCTGTTATAGGAACACATATAAGGCCCTTAGCTTCTCTTGTCATAAAATTTATAGACTCGTATGTTACCTTCTCACCAATTCCGATTAAATCTCCTTCGTTTTCTCTACCTTCATCATCTACAACTACAACTAATTTTCCATTTTTTAAATCTTCCAATGCTGCATCTATAGTATCAAACATTTAATTACCTCCGTTTTTTAAATAAATCCGTTCTGTAAAAGAAAATTACCAGTTATTGACGATTTAGAACCATTTTCTTTTGAATCTTTAGATAAAAGGATTTTTTCTACAAATTTTCCTATCAAATCAGTTTCTATATTTACCTTATCACCCGATTTTTTATTCCCTAAAATAATCATATTTTGAGTATGTGGAATTATCGAAACTGTAAAAGATGTTTCTTCAACTGTCGCTATTGTAAGACTGGCTCCATCAATAGCTACTCTTCCTTTTTCCACTATGAATTTCATATACTCTTTAGGCAATTCTATTTTATATATTTTAGCAAATCCATCATTTATTAAATTTATAATTAACCCTTCACAATCGACATCTCCAGTTACTAGATGCCCACCCAAAGGTGTTTGAAGTGTTAAAGATTTTTCTAGATTAACTTTATTTCCTATTTTTAAATTTTTAAGCCCTGTTCTTCTAACCGTTTCATTCATAACATCAGCTGAAAAATAATTTTTTCCAATTTCTACAGCTGTAAGACAAACTCCATTAGTTGCTATGCTATCTCCAATTCTACTATTTTCTATAACTTTTAAACATTTAACTTTTAATCTTATTCCATTAGGAGTACTTTCGATAGCAAGGACACTTCCCATCTCTTCAACTAATCCTGTAAACATACTATTTCCTCCTATTTTTTAAATTCTAAACCAATATTATCACCGTAAATATTATACTTAACATTTTTTAACTCAATTGCCTCAGAAATTAAACTTCTAGAAAAACCGTCTACAAATGGAATGCTTGTACTATCACCTAGTATTTTGGGTGCTATAAAAATTTCTCCTGCATCTATCAAGTTATCTCTAAATAGTTGAGAAATCACACTG
The DNA here is from genome assembly GCF_014250685.1 of Cetobacterium sp. 2A. Classification (GTDB taxonomy): domain Bacteria; phylum Fusobacteriota; class Fusobacteriia; order Fusobacteriales; family Fusobacteriaceae; genus Cetobacterium. The sequence continues at coordinate 109,657 of NZ_JACFAJ010000006.1, forward strand.
CTTCCACCTTCAACTAAAATCGAATCTATCCCAAGTTTTCCTACCTGTTTAAAAATATCTTTTAACTGAAACTCATTTTCTGGCAAAGTAATAAACTTTATTTTATACTTTTCTTTTAGAATGCTATATTTTTGGGTTTCTACCATCTGTTTACTAGTGACTATGATAGTCTTCTCATCTTCATTGTTAGAAATTACTTTATATTCATATGGAATATCTAGCTTAGAATCTATTATAATTCTAACTGGATTTCTTCCACCTTCCATTCTGCAATCTAGTGTTGGATTATCATGTAATACACTATTTTTCCCTAGCATTATTCCCATAAATTTATTCCTATACATTTGAACTTTTTCTCTAGCTAAAGAATTTGTTATCCATTTTGAAGAGAAATCTTTCGTGGCTATTTTCCCATCCAAAGTTATTCCACATTTTAAAAATATAAACGGCAACTTTTCTTCCACATATTTAAAAAAAACTGAATTAATCTCTAGCGCTTCTTTTTCAAGAATTCCAACTTGAACCTCTATTCCAGCATCTTTTAATTTTTTAATGCCTTTTCCTGAAACTAACGGATTAGAATCTAAAGTTGCTACCACACATCTTTTTATTTTACTCTCTATTATTTTATCAACACATGGTGGAGTTTTCCCTGTATGAGAACAAGGTTCCAATGTCACATATAATGTTGCCCCTTCTGCCAATTCACCTATTTTATTTAAGGCATTTCTTTCAGCATGAGCTTCGCCATATTTTTCATGGTATCCTGTTGATATTATTTTATCATTTTTTACTACTACAGCTCCTACTAAAGGGTTGGGATTTACTCTCCCCTCCCCTTTAATAGCCTCATTTAGAGCTAGCCTCATATATTCAATATCTTTTTTTATCATTATAATCAACTACAGATTTTTTATTAAGTTAACCATTTCAATTGCAGAAACTCCAGCTTCAAATCCTTTATTACCAGCTTTTGTTCCAGCTCTTTCTATAGCTTCTTCTATACTATTTACTGTTAATACACCAAATATTATAGGAACTCCTGTTTCCATAGAAGCGCTAGCAACTCCTTTTGAAACTTCTGAACATACAAAGTCAAAATGAGGTGTTGCTCCACGAATAACTGCTCCTAACGTGATAACAGCATCATATTTTCCACTTTCAGCCATTTTTTTAGCAATCAACGGAATCTCATATGCTCCGGGAACCCATGCTACATGAGTGTTTTCTTCTGGAACCTCATGTCTTTTTAAACCATCTAAAGCACCACCAAGAAGTTTTGAAACTATAAACTCATTAAATCTAGCACAAACTATTCCAACCTTAATACCTTTTCCTACAAAATTACCCTCATAAACCTTTACCATTTGTCGTCCTCCTCGAGAATTTATTTATAAAATAAAAAAACCGAAGATAGACTCCGGGCGATAAATAAAAAAGTATGTTAAAAAATAACACTTCTTCCATCCAGACTTTAACTGTCGGTACTGGAGTTTCACCAGTTCAAGCCAAAAGGCTTCGCGGACTCTAACCGCCGGTAGGGAATCACACCCTGCCCTGAAGTATATCTAATTCAATATTTGGTTTGTTCGCTTTGATTATATTTCATAGATTTTCAATTGTCAAATATTTTTTTCCAATGTTTCGTTTTAAATTTTTTTTAAATATAGTATAATACTATTAAATGCTTTGTAAAACGGGAGGATGTGTAATGGATCAAAGAATAAAAACTTTAGCAAAAAATTTAATAAATTATTCTTGCAAAATTCAAAAAGGGGAAAGAGTTTTAATAGAATGTATTGGGGATACGCCTAAATCTCTTGCAAAAGCTCTAGTTGAGGAAGCTTACTTAGCTGGCGGATTACCTTTTGTGAGCTTAAAAGATACTAGTGTTACAAGAGCAATTCTTAAAGGTATTTCAGAAGAGCAAGCTGCCCTTATGGCAAAATATGAACTTGAAAGAATGAAAGATATGGATGCTTATATTGGTATCAGAGGTGCTGATAATATTGCTGAACTTTCAAATATAGAATCTAAAAATATGAAAATATATAATGAAATATTTATGAACCCTGTTCATATGAATGAAAGAGTAAACAACACTAAATGGGTTGTTTTAAGATATCCAAATAATTCTATGGCTCAACTTGCAAATGTATCTTTAGAAGAATTTGAAGATTTCTATTTTGATGTTTGTAATCTGGATTATTCTAAAATGGGAGATGCTATGGAATCTCTTGTAAATCTTTTAAATAGAACAGATAAAGTAAGAATTACTGGTTCTGGTACAGATTTATCTTTCTCAATAAAAGATATTCCAGCTGTTAAATGTTCAGGTCTTAGAAACATTCCAGATGGAGAAGTATATACTGCGCCTGTTCTAGATTCTGTAAATGGAACTATTACATATAACTCACCTTCTGTTTATCAAGGTACAACTTTTGAAAATATCACTTTTAAATTTGAAAATGGAAAAATCATTGAAGCTACATCTAACAACACAGAAAAATTAAATGAAATTCTTAATATTGATAATGGAGCAAGATATATAGGTGAATTTGCTATTGGAGTAAATCCATACATCCTTAAACCTATGAAAGATACTCTATTCGATGAAAAAATTGCTGGAAGTATCCACTTCACACCAGGTCAAGCTTATGAAAAAGCAAATAATGGTAATAAATCATCTATCCATTGGGATTTAGTAATGATTCAAAGACCTGAGTACGGTGGTGGAGAGATATGGTTTGACGACGTTCTTGTAAGAAAAGATGGAATCTTTGTTTTAGAAGAGTTAAACTGTTTAAATCCAGAGAATCTAAAATAACAAGGAGAATAATATGAACATACTTATGGCCCTATCTCAACTCGAGGTAACTGGAGCTGAAGTTTATGCAACAACTTTAAGTGACGAATTAATCAGCAGAGATAATAATGTTTACATAGTTTCAGATACTTTAACAAAAGAGTCTAAGGCTGAATATTTCAAGATACAGTTTAATAAAAGAAGTTTTTCTGAGAGATTTTCTCAAGTTAAAAATCTATTGAAAATTATCAAAGAAAAAGATATACATGTGATTCACGCACACTCTAGAGCGTCATCTTGGAGCGCTTCTATTGCAGCCAAAATAGCTGGTATCCCACTTGTTACTACAATCCACGGAAGACAACCAGTCCACCTAAGTAGAAAGATTATAAAATCTTTCGGTGATTACTCTATAGCTGTTTGTGAAAATATTAAAAATCAAGTAATAAATGATTTAGGTGTAAATCCTAAAAACATTTCAGTCCTTAGAAATCCTATAGACGAAACAAAATATCCCTTTATAGGAAAAAGTCATTCTTCTGATAGAAAAATAATTTCGATAATTGGAAGATTATCTGGTCCAAAAGGTGAGGTTACTCTAAAACTTCTAGAAATGTTATATAAAAGAAAAGATTTTAAAATACAAGTAATTGGTGGAAAAGTTATTCCTCAAGAATTTAAAAAATATGAAAAAGAAGTAGATTTTTTAGGATATATTGATAATGTTTCAGAAAAAATTGCTGAATCAGATATCGTAATAGGTGCTGGAAGAGTTGCGGTGGAAGGAATTTTATCTGGAAAACCTACTATTGCAATCGGCGAAGCAACTTCAATTGGACTTATAACAAAGGACACTCTTAAAAAAGCTCTAGATTCAAATTTTGGTGATATCGGAAAAGAACCAAAAGCTGAATTTTATTGGCAAAATATACTAAAAGACGTTGACAATGCATTTTCTCTTTCTAATGAAAATCTACTTTGTTTAAGAAATATGATTTCTGAAGAGTTTTCTTTAAATGAAATTGTAAAAAAAATTGAACTAATTTATGAAAAACAGATTATAAAAAAAAGAAAATATGAAATTCCTGTTATAATGTATCATAGAGTTATTAAAGATGAAAGTGAAAAAGGTGTACATGGAACTTACGTTACTTTAGAAAATTTTGAAAAACATATGGAATATTTAAAGTATAATGGTTATGAAACAATCACATTTAAAGATCTTTTAGATAATAACTTTAAAAAAAGATTTGATAAAGATAAAAAATGGGTTATGTTAACCTTTGATGATGGTTATGTAGATAACTATGAGAATGCATTCCCAATTTTAAAAAAATATGGATTTAAAGGAGTCATTTATTTAGTTTCTGATTTGAACTACAATAAGTGGGATGTAGACAACGAAGAAAACCCTGAAAGGAACTTCAAGCTTATGGACACAAAACAAATTCTTGAAATGAAAGAATATGGAATAGAATTTGGTGGTCATACTCTAACTCATCCAAGGCTCTCTAAAATAGACTTAGAACTTGCTAAAAATGAAATGTTAAAATCTAAAATTACTATTGAAAATAAAATTGGATGTCCTCTATATTCATTTGCTTATCCCTACGGTGATTTAAATGAAAGTGTAAAATCTTTTGCTAAAGAGATTGGATATCCATTTGCTGTAGCTACTGATTCTGGTCCAGGAATTTTTTCTGAAGATTTATATCAAATTAGAAGAATTGCCATATTTCCTACGAATAATATGTTCAACTTCAAAAGAAAAGTTTCTGGAAAATATATAATAAATAAACTTGGGAAAAGTTTTTAATTCAGGAGGAATTATGAAAAAAACTCTAATGACAATTGGAATTATATGTATGTTTGCAAATAATATCTTTGCTTCTGAGGAGCTTCTTAATAATGGTGGCTTTACTGAAGTTGTAAATGACTCAGAAACTATGTTTGGAGTTGGTATTGGAGTTGGCGTATCAAATTCACTTTATAAAGGTGTTGATGATAAAGGATATCCAATCCCACTTTTAGATATCGATTATGGAAATTTTTATGTTAAGGGACTAGATATAGGGTACGATCTTTTCCAAAATGATGTACTTGCATTCTCTATATTTATGAATCCATTAACTGGATTTAAAGTTAAGGGAAGCGATTTAGAAACTGGATATAAAGATATTGATGATAGAGAGCTTCAAGCCATGTTTGGAGTTCATATGGGTATTGATACAAAGTTTGAAAATATTAAAGCTACAATTTCAGTATCTGGTGGCGAACATGGTTCAAGAGGTCAATTAGCACTTTTTAAACCTTATTCTCCGACTGATAATTTTATACTTATTCCATCTGCACATATTAACTATTATTCTGCTGATTACACTGACTATTATTTCGGTGTGGACTCGAAAGAAACTTTCAAATATCGTCCCTCTAACGTAAAACTTAGAAATTCATATTCTCCTGATGCAGGATATTCACTTGGTCTAAACTTAACAGGAGAGTATCGTTTAAGAGATGATATCGCATTAATGGCATTCTTAGGAATAGAAAAATTTTCAGACGAAATATCAGATTCTCCACTTGTTGAAAATGATGTAATTTATTTAATGGGTGTAGGAGCTAAATATTACTTCTAAAGGAGCGTACTTATGAAATACAAAGCAGTTATCTGTGATTTGGACGGAACTCTTCTAAACTCAGATCATACAATCTCAGAATTTACTAAAAATATAATTTCAAAAGTAAAAAGCAAAGGAATTAAGTTCTTTATTGCTACAGGTAGACACTATCAAGATGCCAAAGTTTTTAAGGATATGTTAGAATTAGATAGTTTTATGATTACATCAAATGGCGCTAAAGTCCACGATGAAAATAGTTTCGAAATTATCTCAAATAACATTCCAAGCGATTTATCAGATGAAATTATCGATATAACTTTATCAAAAGAAATACATAAAAATTTATATCAAGATGACTTTTGGTACGCAGAAAAACCTCTTCATGATGGAGAAGAATTCCATAAAGAATCTGGATTTACACATGTTCTAAAGCCTTTCGAAGAACTGAAAGGAAAGGATGTAACAAAATTTTTCTACATTTGTGAAGATGAAGAAAAAATAAGAGATTTAGAAGAAGAATTTATGACTAAATTCAAAGGTAAATTGAATGTAACTTTATCTCTTGGAACTTGTTTAGAGATTATGAATAGGGGAATTTCAAAAGCTACAGCTATCCAACAAGTTCTTGAAAAAGAGGGACTTACTATGGAAAATGCGATAGCATTTGGAGATGGTTTAAATGATTATGAAATGTTAAAAGGAGTTGGAAAAGGTCTTATAATGGGAAATGGAAATTATAGACTTATGGAAGCTCTTCCCGACAATGAAGTAATTGATACAAATGATGAAGATGGAGTAGCTAAATATCTAAGCGCTCTTTTCTTATAAAGAAAGCCTCCAAAATAAATTTTGGAGGCTTTTTCTATTTTTTACCATTTTCTAATAAAAATATTGTTCTTACATTAACTTGTAAATCTAAACTTTCTGGTGAATATATTTGCACATCCTGTTTTGGCATTGCTGAAAGACTCATCATATAAGGTTGTCTTTGCATATAATTATAATCATATTCTATATTTAAAGGCTTTATATTTTTATATCCAGCCTCTTGACCTACTGCCTGAGCTTTTCCATACGCATCCTTATAAGCTAAAACCATCGCCTCTTTTAACATCTCATCTTCTTTACTCGAATAAAAATTTAATCCTGAAACTTCATTTACACCCGACTTTTCAAGCGCTGCTATAATTGAACCAATTTTTTCTAAATCAGACACCGTGATACTAAATCTATTTCTTACATAATATTTTGAAACTGTGTCTTTCTCGTTTTCTTTTGCCCTATTAAGTGAATATTCTTTGGTTTTTATATCCTTTTTATCTATCGATAAATTTTTCAATTCATTGTCTACCTGTTCCATAATTTTTCTATTATTTTCTGTAGCTTTACTTAAATCTTCATTAATACTTAAAACTGTAAAATCAATATCCGCTCTGTCAGGAGCTAATTTTATAATTCCTTTTCCTTGAAGAGATAATTTCTGTTCTATCCCCTCAGAATAAATAAAAGAACCTAAAATTATAAATATTAATACGACCATTTTCTTCATGTTATACCATCCTTATTTTTTATTTTTAAAATAAATCCACTAATTCTTCAAAAAAATGTTATAATAATATAATAGACTATAAAAATTTTAGGAGATGTTTAGATGGGATTTATAAAAGTTGAAAATATTCAAAAAAAATCTTCTTATAAAATCGAGTTATACGGAGAAAAAATGAAACATAACGGCGAAGAATTCGATACTCTTTTGTCTCGTGAAATTTATAAAAATATCGACCTAGCGGAAAGATCTATTTCTAATCTTATAGAAAATCTTAAACCCGATTCAGAAATCAGAATTTCTCAAAAAATAGAAAGAGACGATTGGAAATTACTAGATGTAATTACTTATAATAAATAAACTTTCAATTTCCTTTATTTTTTTAATAAAGAGGATGTTCAAAAACTTTCTAGAATATTAATCTGAATTTATAAAAGCATTTTCATTTTAAAAGGAGATGGTGATATGAAAAAGATTTGGATATTCTTGATGGTTACTTTTTTATTGATACTACAGGGGTGTAGTTCTCTAAATAGTAAAGTTGTAGCTGTAGACTCATACTCCACAGTTCCAGTTCCCGGTGGTACATATTATCTTTCTAGTGAAACAAAAGACTTAGAATTGCAACAAGAAGCTTTTGCTATGAATCTTTCGGAAATGTTAGCTGCTAAAGGATATGCTAGAGTTTACAATAAAAAAGCTGCTCAATACAACATCGTTTTTAACTATAGTTCAACTGGGCCTTTAACTTCAATGCAATCTTACCAAGTTCCTGTAAATCCATGGTGGAGTAGCGGACCTGATATGTATGGTGGTATTTATGATGGTTATTTTGGTCCACAATGGGTGAACTCAGTAGAGGCTACAACTTATTTTGTTAAGAAATTAGAAGTTTCTGCATACTCTGCTAACGGAAAACCTGTTTGGCAAGTTGTTGGAACTATGAAGAGCTTCAACTCTGAAATAAGAGGAAGTTTTGATTATCTAGTATCTGGAATTTCCCCATTTGTAAATAGAAGTTCCAATCAAATAGTTTATGTTGATGTTTCTCAAGACCAAGCTACCGGAACTTTAGTTCCAACAGTTTCAGATTACTAAAATAAAGCTAGAACGGTTCTAATACTGTTCTAGTTTTTTTTATTAAAAAAATGTTCTTGACTTTTTTACTAAATTTTATTATTATTTATATATACAAAATAAGTATATTTTAAATTTTAGGAGGATTAATATGAAAATAATGTTATTTACAACACCTACTTGTCAATACTGTGGACCAGCTAAAGAGTTACTTACTGATGTAGACGGTGTAGAATATATAGATGCTACACAAAATTTAGATTTAGCTCAAATGTATGGAATTAGATCTGTTCCTGCTTTAGTTGTTGAAAAATGTAGTGGAGCACAAGTATTTACTGGTCTTGATCAAATTTCACAATTTGTAGACAACCAAGCTAACCCATCTGGTGGATGTGGATGTAGCTGCGGACATTAATTTATAACAAAGAACCTCTTAGCCTTAATGGCTGAGAGGTTCTTTTTCATTTTATTATCTTCCCCATGTATCTGGAGTTTTATTCCATTTAGATGCTGTTTCAGCGTCTTCTTTTGTTAAATATTTTTCATCTTCTGCAACTTGTATTAAAGTACTGAAGTTTGATAAAGATTCCCAAGGAATTCCTGCCGATTTGAAGTTGTTATAAGCTTTATCGAACTCATAAGAGAATATAGCAAGCACTTCTACTTCTGTAGCTCCTGCTTCTCTTGCCGCATCTACAGCCTTTATAGAACTTCCTCCTGTAGATATCAAATCTTCTATTACAACAACTTTCTTTCCTGCAAAATCTGCACCTTCTATTTGTCTTCCAGCTCCGTGAGCCTTCTTTTCTCCTCTGATATAAGACATAGGCTTATTCATTTCAGTAGCTATGAACGCTGCCCAAGGAATTCCTGCCGTAGCTGTTCCTGCTATTATATCAAAATCTTTTTGCTCTAATTTTTTTATAAATTCTTTAACTATTACTTTTCTCTCCTCTGGAAACCCTATCATCTTTCTATTATCACAATAGATTGGACTTTTTATTCCAGACACAAATGTAAATGGAGTTTCTACATTTAATCTAACCGCTTCTGTTGATAATAATGCTCTTGCAACTTTCTTTTCTCTATCCATGTTATATCCCACTTCCTTACCAATTTTATTTTTGAAACTTCCCTCATTATATATGATACTTCCTCTTAAAATTGTAGTCAACACTTTCCCACCAGTCATTTTCCCAACATAAGGTGTCCAACCACATTTAGATATGATATTTTTATCATTTATAATACCTTTATCTTCAGTATTAACTATAATTAAATCTCCATCATATCCCACTTCTATATTTCCTTTATCCTTTAAACCAAAAATTTTTGCTGGATTTCCACTCATTACTTCAATCATTCTTTTCAATGTTATTCTATCTGAATCTACTGCTGATAGCATAAGTTCTAAAGAATTTTCCACACCCGGAATTCCAAACGTTAACTTTTGTCTTTTCTCTTCCATTGTATGCGGAGCATGATCTGTACCTATACAATCTATAGTTCCATCTCTTAATCCTTCCCAAAGTGCTTCGCAATCTGATTTTTCTTTCAATTCAGGTTTCATTCTTAATAATTCATTTACATCTGAACTATTAAGAAATAAGTGATGAGGAGCTACTTCTCCAAATACTTTTAAACCTTTTTTCTTTGCTTCTCTTAACATCTCCACTTCTTCTTCTTTTGAAAGGTGACAAAGATAAAGTGTTTTATCATATTTTTCAGATAGCTTTATAGCTCTCTCAACCATTCCCTCTTCTGCATGAACTGATATTATTTTCGAACTATTAAATAAATTCTCAAGTGTTCTATCCTCTTCTACTAACATATCACCTGTCGACATATTCAAAAATATTTTTGTTGATGCAACCTCGTCTTTAATCTTTTCTATCTCTAAACTGTTATCGTTTCTACTTCCCCCAAAGTGGAAACCATAGTCAGTATAACTCCTACCAACAGAGTTTTCTCTCTTCTTATTCAAAATCTCCACTGTAGTAGTATTTGGTATTGTATTTGGCATATCTATAAATGTTGTTATTCCACCCTTTGCACATGCCATACTTCCCGTTGTAAAGTCTTCCTTATGACATAATCCAGGATCTCTCATATGAGTATGTACATCTATTAACCCAGGAAATACAAAATTATTTTTTGCATCTATAATTTCTTCATCAACTATAGTTATATTTTCTTCTATTTCAACTATTTTCTCATTTTTTATAAGAATATCTATAATCCTGATTTGTCCGTCATTTAGAATAATTTTACAATTTTTTATTAGCATTTTATCTCTTTTAGCCCCTCCTCTATCTCAGCAAGAACTAACTGTGCAGCTACCACTGGATTTTCATGCTTAGTTACTGGTCTTCCTATAACTAAATAGTCACATCCATTTAAAATAGCATCTTTTGGAGTCATAATTCTTTCTTGATCATTTGAAGCTGACCATCTAGGTCTTACTCCTGGACATATAGTTTTAAAATCCTCTCCACATATCTCTTTTATAGATTTAGCTTCCCAAGGTGACGATACAATTCCATCCATTCCAGCATCCTTTGCAAGTTTTGCCCAATTTTCTGCCAATTCTTTTAATGAAAGTGTACTTCTGAAAGTTTCTTCTACTTCTGCTTCTGAAAAACTAGTAAGAACTGTTACAGCTATAGCTAGTGTTTCTGGATTTATTTTTTTAGCTTCTTTTACTACAGATGCCATCATTTTCTTTCCACCTGAAGCATGCACATTAAACATAAATGTATTTCTTTTTGCTGCAAATATTGATGCCATTGTAGTTGTATTTGGAATATCATGAAACTTTAAATCTAAGAAAACTTTTTTACCTTTATTTGTAAGATAATCTACTAATTCTCCTTTTGAATTTAAGAATAGTTCAAGTCCTACTTTATAAAATGTAGCTGTATCCCCTAACACCTCTACCATTTTCTTTGCATCTTCTGGATTTGAATAATCCAAAGCTATTATCATTCTATCTCTTGCATCCATTTTATTACCCCCTTTTATGTGCTGCTCCAACTATTTCTGAAATATTATCAATATTATTTTCTATACAAAATTTTTCAAGTCCATTTTTTATTTCAACTGGTAAAATTGGATTTGAGAAAAGTCCTGTTCCTAACGATACCATGGTAGCTCCTGCCATCATAAACTCTAACGCATCCTCTGTTGAAGATATTCCACCCATTCCTACCACTGGAATTTTAACACTTTGAGAAACTTGATATACCATTCTTAGCGCTACTGGTTTAACTGCCGGTCCTGAGAACCCTCCAAAAGTATTTCCTAAAACTGGTTTTCTTCCTTTAATATCTATTGCCATCCCAAGTAGTGTATTTATAAGAGAAACTGCATCTGCACCATTTTCTTCTACTATTTTAGCTATCTTTACTATATCTGTTACATTTGGAGAAAGTTTAACTATTAAAGGTTTTGTTGTAACTTCTCTAACAGCCTTAGTTACAGCACCTGCAACATCTGGATTTGATCCAAAAGCCATTCCCCCATCTTTAACATTTGGACAAGATATATTTAATTCAATCATATCCACTTCATCCATTTTTTCAACTCTTTTTGCTAGTTCAACATACTCATCTATTACTTTACCATTTATATTTATAATTATTGGAGATGTTATTCCAGATGCTCTCATATCCTTTAAAATAACATTTTCAAAGTACTCCACACCAGGATTTTCAAGTCCTACACAATTTAGCATTCCTCCTGGAGTTTCTGCTATTCTTGTCCCATAATTCCCATCTCTTGGCTCAAGCGTAATTCCTTTTACTACTATTCCTCCAAGTTCATTTGGATCGAAGTAATCTTTATATTCAAGTCCAAATCCAAAGCATCCAGAAGATGTTACCATTGGATTTTTAAATACCATTCCTAAAAAATTTGTTTCTAATCTATTCAATTTTACACACCCCTTTTTAGTTACAAGAACATCCTACATTCTCTTTTGGATTTACATCAACTATTATTTTGGCATTAAATACAGGACCATCATAACAAACTTTTTTCATTCCATCTAAAGTTTTTATAGAACATCCCACACATGCTTTTATTCCACATGCCATTCTCTCTTCTAAAGAAACTTCACATTCTATATCATTTTCAAGAGCTACTTTTGCAACAGCTTCCATCATTTTATGAGGTCCACACGTTTGAACTAAATCAATTTTATTATCTATTAAAACTTTTTGCATAATAGAAACCACATTCCCTTTTTCACCCACTGATCCATCATCAGTTACTACGCAAACTTTAACTCCATCTAAGTTTAAGTTTTCTAAAATTTTTACAGCACCTGCATCTCTTCCACCAGCTATAAATGTAACTCTATTATTTTTACTTAACTTCTCTATCAGGTATTTAGTAGGTGCAATCCCCATTCCACCACCAATTACCATAATTTCTTTATCTTCAACTTCAGTATTAAATCCATTTCCAAGTGGTCCTTGAACATTTATACTATCTCCAGGTTTTAAAGATGAAAACTCATTAGTTCCTCCCCCTTTAACTTCATAGTAAAATTCTAGAGTTGAGTTTTCACTGTCCGCAAAATGTAAACTTATTGGTCTTCTTAAAACCCTTATATCATTTTTACATTTTAGCATAAAGAATTGTCCAGCTTTTGAAACTCCTGCTGATTTACCAGCTTGGATTTTCATTAAATAATATCTGTCTCCAACAAATTTGTTTTCTAAGATTTGACATTCCTCTAAAAACATTTTTCCCTCCCAAATATATATTAATTTTTTATTTAACTTCTCTTCCGCAGTAGTAACAGTTTTTCTCATTATTTTTTGAAATTGTTTTATTTTCAGTAACTTCAAAGTGAGTTATACAGTTTTTATTACTACAGATAACTTTTTCATTCTTTTTAACTTCGTTCGATTTCTTTTCTCTTTTAAACTCAAACTTATTTAAAGCTATTGCAAACATCGCTTCCCTTACAGGAACTCCGTTACTAGCTTGTTTAAAATATAATGCATGCTTAGTATCATCTAGATCTATTGAAATTTCATCCACTCTTGGAAGAGGATGAAGAATTATCATCTCTTCTTTACATTTTCCAATAATATTACTTTTATTTATTTCATAAACGTTTTTTACTTGCTCATATTCATCTATGTTTTCAAATCTCTCTTTTTGAATTCGTGTCATGTATAAAACATCTATCTCTTTTAAAATATCTTTAAAATCATCCACCAAAGTAAATTTTATATTCTTTTCTTTTAATTCTTTTAAAATGTACTCAGGTATCTGAATAACATCTGGTGCTACATAAAAGAACTCACAATTGAACATCGATAAAGCTTTTGTTAAAGAGTGTACTGTTCTCCCGTATTTTAAATCACCAACAAACGCGACTTTTAAATTTTCAATGCCTTTCATTTCTTCTTGTATTGTATATAGATCAAGTAACGTCTGGCTTGGATGTTCGTTTGAACCATCTCCCGCATTTATAACTGGTACAGACGCCATGTCTTCTGCAAATCTGGCTGCTCCATCCCTAGGATGCCTCATCACTATAACATCTGAGTAAGCTGATGTCATTTTAATAGTATCTCTTAATGTTTCTCCCTTTTTTAAAGAAGTTGCATCCGGAGAATCAAATCCTAAAACTTTTCCACCTAACCTGTAGGCAGCTGATGTAAATGATAGTCTCGTTCTCGTAGAAGGCTCAAAGAAAAGACTTGATACAATATCATTTGACATAAGAGTATTATTAGTTTTACATTTTAAATTTTTAGCAATTTCTAAGATTTCCAAAATCTCCTCTTTTGTAAAATCCTTCATTGAAATGAAACTGTTCATAACTTCCTCCCAGATTCTTTAATTTTCTATAAAAAAAAAGAGAATAGAACTACAAATTAATGTAGTTACTATTCTCTTTGAAATATTAAATAAAATAGATGTCATAAAATTAAAAAATTCTAAAATAATATTTAAAAAGAAACTATAAATATACTTACTTCTCTTCTTAAACTTTTGAATTTTTAGCACCGCTGACACCCTCCTTTTTTTACATACTTGTAAGAGTTTATCACACTGTTTTTTATTTTGCAACTATTTTTTTAAAATTTCTAACAATTCTTTTTTATATTTATCTATATTTGCAGTAACATCCTTTACCTGTTCCTCAGACAATATAACTGTTTTTTCTACCTTTGGGATACTATCATAACTATCAGGAAGATCAGTTTTTATAACTGGAAACATATAATTTTTTGTTGTAATTAACTTTTGAAATTCTTCACTTAAAATTGATTCCATAAATGCTATAGATCCATCTTTTATTTTTTCTTTTTGAACCAAACTAGCATTTTCTAAATATACATATCCGCCATCTTCTGGAATAAAACTTTGAAATTTATTATCTTTATTCATATTAAAGAATATAGAACTTGTGGCATAACCTGTCATCATGGGAGCTTCTCCTGCACTAAATTTTGCAAAAGTTTCACTCCATCCAGGTTCCACTGCATATATTGATGGCTTTATAGTTTTCCAAAACTCTTTCCAATTCTCACCATACAAAGCTATACTCCAAAATAAAAGCTCTTGCCCTGTAGTCTCCATAGGACTTTCAACAAATAAACTTTTTTTAATTTCACCAATTTCTTTTAAATTTTTTGGAACTTTTTTAATTTTAGTAGTATCGTAATTTATAGCCATTAGACCATAGTCAAAAGGAGTCAAATATCCTTCACTGTCTAAGATATATTCTTTATTTTCTATTTTATCTATATTTGTCACAGAGTATTTAGAAAGTAAGTTATCTTTTTTAGCTATTTCTCCCATAACTTGAGTTAATCCTATCACCACGTCAGCTTTCGGATTTTTTTTCTCAAGTTTTAATCTAGCAACAAGTCCATCTACAGATATAAATTTTAATGTATGTCCTGTATTTTTATGAAAAATTTCTCCATAATTTTTTTCTATCCATTTCATTGAATTTGGACCATATATAATAACCTCGTCTGAAAAACTGTAACTACTGATTATCAACATTAATACATAAAATATTTTTTTCATTTTTCCTCCCAATATTTTCTTACTCATAAACTATATATAACAAAATAAAACAATTGTCAATTTTTTTGAAATTATTTTTGACCTATTTTAAAGGATGTTGCTTTATTTGAAGTACAATGATTATTAAGTATAACCAAGATTGGAGGCGTTCCTTATGAAGATTTTATTAATTTTTATTACGTCAATTTTAATAGTTTCTTGTACAACTACAACCACAAAAGAAAGTCAAACAAATGATTTTTCTATGAAAAAAACTCAGAATGGAATTACTTATTTATCTGATTCAAATTCACCTTATACAGGTGTTCTTGTAAATAATTCTTTCGTGGGTAAAGTAAAGCCTAAGTCAACTTATTCTGATGGTATTTTACATGGTGAAATAGTAAAATGCTACGATGATGGTCCTTTAAGAGCTACAGGTAATTACAAATCTGGAGAAAAAAATGGAGTTTGGAAATCTTATTATCGTAACGGACAAATTAGCAATAAGGAATTTTTTAAGGACGGATTATTAAATGGTGATTGGATATCATACTATGATAATGGTATGTTAAAATCTAAGGGTAAATATTTAAATGGTAAAAGAACTGGACCGTGGGAATTTTATTACGATAATGGAAAATTAAATATTTCTACAAGTTATGCTGATGATGAACTTCATGGGCCTTATCTTTTCCATTATAGACATGGAACAAAACAAATTGAGGGTTATTACAAAAATGGTATAAAAAATAACATTTGGAAATTCTATTCACCTGATGGAACTCTTATAAAAACTGTTAAAACTTCCTATTAATAAAAAAAGATGGCTTAAATTGCCATCTTTTTTTATCTTTTTCTATACTGCGGAATTATTTCCTCTTCTTCATCATATCTCGAATCTAACACGCTTGGAACTTTCTCTTTATAATCCATCAAATATTTCTTATCTTTAGGAATTGAACAAAAAACTTTCTCTCCTGGATTTACTATCTGACCTTCTTGAATATAAACTGCACCACTAATAAAATCTAAAATTCTTTGAGAATTTTCAGCATCTAAATCACATAGATTTATATGTACTATCTTCTCTTCTCTTATATACTCAACACATTTCATACAATCCTCAAATTTTATAGGTTTAAAAAATACTATTTCATAATCCATCATATTTTCTCCTCTCTAAATTTTATTATAAACTTTGTTCAACAATTTTTAAAATTTCTTCCGCTGGAAGAGTAGAACTAAATCCAGAGGCTTTAATGTGTCCTCCACCACCAAATTTTGATGCAATAGCATTTACATCTGCATCTTTTTTACTTCTCATGCTTCCTTTGATGGTTCCATTTTCTTCTTCTCTTAAAAATAGAGATACTTCGCTTTCAATATTACTATTAATTTCCTCAACCAAACCTTCTGTATCGTCTTTTGTCCCGCTTAGTGCTTTTAATTCAGAATACGGCAAATAGAAATATGTCAGTTTTTTTTCAGGAATATATCTCATTTCTTCAAAAGCTTTTCCTAAAATTTTCATTCCAATATAAGTCCTACTTGCATAAAAATCTTTTGCTATTTTAGAATTATTTACACCTAATTCTATTAATTCTCCTGCTATTTCAAAGGTTTTCTTTGTTACATTATCATGAGAAAAATTCCCTGTATCATTTACAATCCCAGTATATATGGCTTCTGCCATATTAAAATCCAAATCTATTTCTAAATCCTTTAAAAGAGAGTACATCACTTCAGATGTTGAAGATATATTTTCTACTAAATTTATATCCCCATATAAAGGATTACTTATATGATGATCTATATTAATTTTAAATATATTCTCTATTTTATTTTTCACGTCTCCAATTCTTTCAAGTGTTGCAGAATCTACTATTATCGCTAAATCTGAATCCAGATTCCCCTGTATTTCAGACGATAGCAAGATAGATTCAGTACCTTTTAGAAATTCTAGATTTTTCGGAACCTTGTCCTGTAAAATAAATTTAATTTTTTTATTAGGAAATTTTTTTACAAGTCCTAAATAAAGAGCTATTCCTGAACCTATAGCATCCCCATCTGGATTAACATGACTCGTAATAACTATTTTTTCTGAATTTAATATTTTTTCCTTTATATCTTTCACTACTATTTTTAATCACTTCCTTAAGTTTTATAACTTTTTTAATTTTTCTGGATTAACTTCAAATGTATAACCTCTTCCCATAACTTCATGAACCTCTGATATTACAACAAAAGCCTCTTTATCTACATGTGAAATCATATCTTTTAGTATAAAAACTTCTCTATTTCTTAAAACTGTCATAATAACATCTTTTTTCTCTAAAGAATATAGAGCTTCTGCCTTAAAACAATTCCCAGTTTTTCCTAAATCATTAACTATTATATCTCTTACCTCTTTATATTTAGAAGTAACTATATAAGCCATCTTAGCTCCACCTTGTCCCTCTATAACTTTATTTATTACAATTCCAGTTGTATAAAGGTTTATCAAAGCATAAAGGGCTTTTTCAACTCCAAAAATATAAGCTGCTGCTGTTATAACAAAGAAATCTATTATAATTAGTGCTTGTCCTACTGGAATTTTAAAATATTTATTCATTATCCCCGATAAAATATCACTTCCTCCAGTTGTCCCACCCCTCTTTATAACAATTCCAAGTCCAATTCCCATAAATAATCCACCATAAATTGGAGCTAAGAAAAGATTCCCTCCTTTTGTAAAATCTATAAGAGTTCCATATGAAGGAATCAAATACTTAATCATGTCAATATTAATTGACAAAAAACTTATTCCCAATAAAGTTTTTAACCCATAACTTTTTCCAAAAACTTTTAGTCCAAATAAAAATATTGGAATATTAATTACAAAAATTAAATTTCCTAAAGATATTCCAGTAAAAGAATTTATTATAATAGAAATTCCCGTAACTCCACCAGGAGCCAAATTTGCTGGAACTAAAAATACATCTATTCCAAATGCAACTATTAAAGTTCCCACGTAAATTAGGAAATAGTCTAATGCAATACTCACTTTTTTTCTTTTCAATTTTTATCCCCCAAGTATTAATCTTCTAATAAAATTCGTTCCTTTCTAGTAAGTAATTCTTTTCCTTTTAGATATGATTTCTCTGAATCATATCCAAGCCTTTTGGCCATAAGATTCATAACTGCTATTTCAACCATTGCTGCCGCATTTCTTCCCGAAGATATATACAAAACAGCTTTATAGATACTATTATCAAGGATCTCTGTAGTACTACTCATGTAATTAACTGAAGTTAAATAATTTTCAGATTTTTGTTCTTGAAGCTCTATAATAGCGTCCAATCTTTTACTAATTCTAACAGCTCCTAGTCCATATAGAGCTTTTATATCAATTATTCCAAGTCCTCTTATCTCCATAAAATAGGGAAGCTTTGCTGCTTTTCCTACAACATCCCCAGATATTCCTCTTACAAATTTAACCATGTCATCAGCAATAAGTCTATGACCTCTGTGTATAAGTTCTAAAGCTGTTTCACTTTTTCCTATTCCACTCTTTCCTGTTAGTAAAACTCCAAAACCATACATCTCTACAAAGACTCCGTGAATAGATATATTTGGTGCAAAATAAGTTTCCAAATATCCACTATATTTTGCAACTATTTCACTTGTTCTTTCATAAGGACTTCTCAGTAAAATGACTTCTTTTTCCTTTATAATATCCATAAAATAATCAGGTATTTCTTCTACTCCTGATAAAATTATCATAGGAAAACCAAAATCAAAATATTTTCTCAAGTTTTTTTCTCTTTCTTTTTCATCTAAACTCTCTAAAAATTTAAACTCGACATTAGAAAAAATCTGAACTCCATTATATCCTTCTTCTTCGTACATATCAAAATATCCAGAGAGAGCTAACGAAGGTCTGTGTATGCCAGTTGTTGTAATATACCTAGTATCTAAAAACTTTTCTCCATTTAATATTTCTAAATTAAATTGATTTTTTATTTTTCTGACTGGAAGAAGTTTTCTATTGTCCATTTCTTGTCCCCTTTGGCTTCTTTTTTTATTTTCTGCAATCATCTTTTTAGATTCTTCCCAAAAATACTCAGCTGAGTTTACTCCAGTTTTTTTCAATCTATGGTTTATTGCTGCTGTTTCAATAATAATAGCTAAATTTCTTCCTTTTCTTACAGGTAGAGTCACTTTAGGAATTTTATAATCTAATATCTCCTCATAAACCTCATCTAATCCTAACCTATCATAGAATTTTTTTTCGTCCCATTTTTCTAAAACTACTAACATATTTATTTTTTTTCTTTTTCTTGTACTTTTTATTCCAAAATGATTAGTTAAATCAATCGAATTCCCATCTTTTCCAAACAAAAAGAAGTGCTTATCTGGACTATTTTTATCAGAACTATTAATTCCAACAAGTTCATCATCCGATATTTTTTTTACAATCATTTTTGTATCAGTAATAAATTTATGGCCTCTTTCTAAGAGTTCTATTGTAGCTCCTAATTTTGCTTCTTCATCACCAGTTATAAGCATTCCAACACCATATATATCAAGAAGTATATGATTATTTATTATCGTTTCAGGAGCCAACTCTCTTTGCAAGTAAAACTTCATTGCCCTTATAAGCTCTGTTGTTCTAAGCTTCGATTTTAAAAGAGGTTTTCCATTTTTTTTAGCTAATTCTATAAATTCATTATTAACAAATGAATCATAAGTTAATATAAGAACAGGAAAATCAAAAGAAAAATATTTTTCCATAAATTCTCTTCTTTTTTCCGAGCTCATTCCCTCAAGATATACAGCCTCTTTTTTACCTAATACATGTATATATTTATTTAACTCTTCTCCTGACTCATTAAAAAATCCCGTTAGTTCATACCCGATTCTATAAATACTAGGAGATATTATTACGTTAGTTGTATCTTTTTCTACCAAATTTTCTAAATTTAATTTTTTGGCCAATTCTTGAATTGATATAGTTTTTTTTACCTTAGTTTTTATCTCCACCCCAAAACCCCTCTTTTCTCAGTGGATAGTTTGTCTCTATCTCTTTCATTTTTAGTTCTCTATTTATTCTATTGTATTCATAAATATCTTTTAATTTTTGATATAGTCCATATTCTACATAACTAAAGATTGAAAAGATAGATAAAATATAAACTATCCTTAAAAACGCTCCCTTTTTAGCCATTAAATATCTCCTCTTTAAATTTACTTAATAAATAAAAGGATCCACACAAAACTATAACTTTTTTATTCATACTTTTAGCTAGTTCATAAGCCTTTGAAATTTTGTTTTCTATTATTATATTTTTAGATACAAAACTTTTAGCTAATTCCTCTCCCGTCATTCCTCTTTTATTTTCTTCCAAAGATGTAAGAATTATATTGTTAGAAAAACTTTCAATGACAGGTGCCATTTTATTTATATCTTTATCTTTTAAAATAGATACTATTGTAACTACCTCATCACTTTCATACCCATCTTTAAGAATCTCTTTTAATTTTGATACCCCATCAAAATTATGAGCTCCATCTAAAACAGTTATCTCTTCTTCAGTTTTTAAAACTTCAAATCTACAAGGCCAAACAACCTTTTTTATACCCGATTTTATAATAGAATTTGGAACAGATAATTTTTTTAAGACCTCGTAGGCACATAAAAAATTATTGTACTGGTATCCACCAAAAAGAGAAAATTCATATTTCTCTTTTTCTAGTGTAATTTCAGTTATAAAATTTTTAAAATCTAACTCATATTTACTTTCTGAGTATTTGCTTAAAACATTCACATAATCAGTTGTCTTTTCTTCTATAGCTGTTATAAAATCTAAATCTAGAGATGAAACTACTACATCAGCTCCATTTTTTATTATTCCAGCTTTTTCTTTTGATATCTCATATACATTATTTCCTAAAAATTCTGTATGATCTAATGATACATTTGTAATAACTACCATTTCAGGTAAAACAACATTCGTTGCATCATATTTTCCACCAAGTCCAACCTCAACTATTGCATATTCAATTTTTTTATCAGAAAAATATTTAAACATCATAGCAGTAGTTACTTCAAAAAACGTTGGAGTTATTCCAATTTTATTCACTGCCTCTTTTACTATTTTATAATAATAAGCTATTTCGCTATCAGAAATATCCTCACCGTTAACTCTTATTCTCTCATTAAACTTAAGAATATGAGGTGACGTATATTTACCAACGCTATTTCCATTTTCTATTAAAACTGTCTCTATAGTTGTTGAGGTAGAACCTTTTCCATTAGTTCCTCCTACATGGATTACTTTATAATCTTTCTCAGGATTTCCCATTTCTTCACATAATTTTTCTATGTTACTTAGACCAAGCTTTATTCCATGCATAGAATATGAATAAAGTTCATCTAAAAGTTGATTTATATCCATGTCTTCCCCCATTTTCTCTATATTAGATTGTTTTTAATATATTTTCTATTATCACTTTTGAATTAGTAGCTGCAAGCTTTACAAACTCATTAAAATTAGATTCTGCATCATGATTTGCTTTATCAGAAATTGATCTTATTATTAAGAATGGAGTTTCAAATAAGTGACAAACATGAGCAACAGAAGCTCCTTCCATCTCTACACATTCTCCATTAAATTTTTCTCTTAAATTTTTTATTCTATCAACAGATGCTACAAATACATCTCCACTTAAAATAGTTCCTTGCCAAACTTTCTCATTTCCAAAAGCTTCTTTTGCGGCTATTGCTGCTAAATTTTGTAACTGCTCATCGGCTTTAAATCTTGAAACTTCCATTCTTGGTATAACTCCAGCTTCATATCCAAAAGCAGTTGCATCAAAATCGTGCTCTACAAGATCCGTAGATATAACTATATCCCCAATATTTATATCAGGATTTAATGCTCCTGCTACTCCTGTAAATAAAACTTTGTCAACCCCAAAATGATTTATCAGTATTGTTGCACAGATAGCCGCATTTACTTTTCCTATTCCACATTCTACTAATACTATCTCTTTATTTTCAATTTTTCCAACATAAAATGTTAAATTTCCCTTTTTTTCTACTGAAGATATTTCCATTATTTCTTTTAGTTCAACTACCTCTTCATTCATAGCTCCGATTATTCCAATTTTCATTATACTACCTCCTACTTTATATTCAAAAAAATTATATCATATTAGCTAACTTTTAACAATTATATGCTATAATACCAATTATACTTTATACAAATTTTAGGTGGTAAAAATGATTCATAAATTACAATTTATTATTTTTAAAATCTTCAACACAACTTTACAAGTTTTTCCTGAAAAAAGTAGATTCAAATTTGCTGAATTTTTAGGAGGATTGTCTTATAAACTTATCAAAAAAAGACGTATTATAGCTCTAGCTAATTTAAAGTTAGCTTTTCCTGAAAAAACTGAACAGGAAAGAGAAGCAATCGCTTTAGAGTCCTTTAAAATAATGTCTAAGGCTTTCCTTTCAACTCTTTGGTTTGAAGAATACTTAAACGAGCAAGGAAAAGTTAAAATTGAGGGATTTGAAATTTTCGAATCTGCTTACAAAAAAAATAAGGGTGTCATTGTAACTACCCTACACATGGGAAATATGGAAGCCTCTTTAAAAGTTGCTGAAGATTATCATGTGGTGACTGTTGCAAAAAAACAAAGAAATCCATATATGGATGACTTTATTACAAAAGCTAGAGAAAAAATGAATATTACTCTTTTAAAAAAAGATAAGCAAACTTCTAGACAACTTATGGAACATATCGAAAGAAATGAAATTATTGCTCTTTTTAGTGATCACAGAGACAAAGGTGCCTCGGTGGACTTTTTTGGAGAAACTACAGTTGCTCCAACAGGAGCTGTTTCATTAGCTTTAAAACATAATATTCCTTTAGTTTTGAGTTATAATGTTATGAATAAAGATAACTCTTGCACTGTACACGTTGTTGAAGAAATTGAACTTGTAAGAACAAACTCTCCAAAAGAAGATGTTGTATTTAATACTCAACTTTTAATTTATAAAATGGAGAAAATAATATCTGAACATCCTGAGCAATGGATGTGGTTCCATGATAGATGGAGTCTATACAAAAAACTTACAAAAATAAAAAAGTAAGGGAATTTATTCCCTTACTTTTTTATTAGAATGTTATAAACATTACGTTTTCAGCTGGTCTTTGTTCATTGCTTTTTCCGTCACTTTTCCCTGCCAACATCCAATCGAATAAGAACTTAGAGTGTTCCTCTACATTTCTTATACATTTTCTAGTTCCAGGTACAGTTCCAAGAGTTCCTTCTTTTTGTTTCATGAAGAATTCCCTGTTTATTTCTTCTTCAAAATTTATTGGAGTTCCGTGTAAATATCCTCCACCCGAAAATCTGATAGCATACTTAGCATATCCTTGATTTTCTCCTATTTCACTTCTATAACCCATTTCATATTTTAGCATTGGAACAACAAAATATCCTCTAGGTGTTTCAAATCCTACTTGACTTTCCATTCCAGTCTTATTATAAACATAACCAATTAATTGCCATTCTCCATTTATCTTTTGAAAAGCTCCTTGATTCTGATTTTTTATGTCTATAACAACTACTTTTGTAAAATTAGGATTTATTTTTGGATTTCTTGAAATAACATTAGATTTTATATTTATAGGTGATTCCGCTATCGATAGAACATTTACTGCTGTCATATTTCCATTTTCTGAAATAACTGACATAACAGATCTATCTGGTACAACTATATTTTCTCCACCGTAGTATCCCATCGTATTTTGATCTAAAGAAGTTCCATACTTATCTTTGTCTCTTTTGAAATTAACATTATTAGGATTCGGAACATACGTATTTGTAGAAACTAGCTCTCTTCCCTTAGATGTTTCTTGCTTCACGAACTTATCTAACTTCTGTATTCTATTCATCATTTCTGTAAATCTAAACTCTCTCACACCAACAAGTCTATCAGAAATATATCCAACTTTTCCATTTTCAGTGTGAACTTTGTACCATACACTTCCAGCTTTACTTGTAATTTGCTCTAAAACTTGGAGTTTTGAATTAAATACATACTTAGCTAAAACTTCAGCTTTTGTAGTTGGATCTTTTCTTACAGGAGCTTCCGTACTTCTTACATAAACGTAATCTAAGTATCTTGGTTGCCCTTCCGTTGTTTTTAAATTTATTGGTATATCCATTGGAATAACATTGTCATAAGTTTTGTTAATTTCTTTAACATAACTAGACGCTTGTGCGTTTTTAGAACCAACTAAAAATAATCCACACATAATAAAACTAACTAAAAAACTTTTGTTTATTTTCATCTCACATCACCCATTTTCTTTAAATAATCTTGTAAATTTTAACACTATTCTCATGCTTATTCAAGTTATTTTTGATATTTACTAATTGTCATAATATACAAAATTATATGTCAATTCCCTTCTAATAAATATTTATCTATTTTTTTTCAAAATATAATGTTTTATCTGCTGTTTCTATTAAAAGAGAATTTTCTTTCAGCTTTAATATTTTTGCTGATTCTAATTGCTTTAAATATTTTTGTTCTTTCTGAAGTGACTCTATAGGACCTGCCATTCTAGTTCCTGCAAGAGGTCCAATTTTTATCTTATCACCATCAATTTTATAGTTCCCAAAATATCTATTTACTCCAGAAAATCCATAAACTCTATCTTTATCAAAGTTTATTGTAATTCCTAAATCTTTATACTCACTAACTAAAGTATATTCATTATCCATAATTTTCGAAATTTCAACCTCTTTTTCTTTCTTATCAATATTATTACATCCTAAAATTCCTAAAGTTAACAATAGTAAAAATATAATTTTTTTCATAAAAAAACCTCCCAAATTTCTAAGATCATGATTATAATTATGCTATAGTTCCATAATTTTGTCAAATCTCTTCTTTAAAGGAGGTTTATTATTTAGTTTAAATTATAAAGCTTTTAAATCGTTAGCTATGAATTGAGCCTTTGATCCAAATATAGCCTGTACTCCATTTTTACCAACTTTTAAAACTCCGCTTGCACCTAATTTTTTAAGTTCAGCATCATTTACTAAGCTACTATCTTTAACTTCTAATCTTAATCTCGTTATACAAGAATCTATAGAAACTAAATTATCTTTTCCACCAAGTGCATTCATTACCAATACTGCTAATTCATGATTTCCAAGTGTAACTGTTTCTTCTGAAGCCTCAGAAGCTTCTTCTCTTCCAGGAGTCATTAAATTAAACTTTCTAATAAAAAATCTAAATCCAAAATAATATATTACAGAGAATCCTAATCCAACAACAATTACCATTGGCCAGTTAGTTTCGAACCCTTCAGTTCCTGGTAGAACTCCAAACATAATATAGTCAATTACTCCACCTGAAAAAGTCATCCCTATTCTTACTTTGAACATATTCATAAGCATAAATGATAGAGCTGCAAATACACAATGAAGTCCATAAAGAACTGGTGCAACAAATAAGAATGAGAACTCGATTGGTTCTGTAATTCCAGTTAAAAATGATGTCAATGCAGCAGAGAATAAAATTCCTCCTGCTATTTTTTTATTACCAGGTTTTGCTTCGTTATACATAGCCAACGCTGCTGCTGGTAGTCCAAACATCATGAACGGGAATTTCCCTGCTAAAAACTTACCTGCTCCTGCATATTGAGGTGTTGAGAAAGTTTTAACTCCATCTTTTAACATTGCAAACCAAATAGCTTGATCTCCATTAACTATTTGTCCTGCTGAATTTGTATACTCTCCAAATTGATACCAGAAAGGAGCATAGAAAATATGATGTAATCCAAATGGTATTAATGCTCTTTCTATAAGTCCAAATACAAATGTTGATACGTTAGTATTTGTTTCATTTGCTAAGAATGATAATTGAGCTAATCCAGCTTGGATTGGTTGCCATATGTACGGCATTGCAAGTCCAACTAAAAATGCTACTACAGCTGTCATTATAGGAACTAGTCTTTTTCCAGCAAAGAATCCTAAAAATGATGGTAATTCTGTCTTGTAAAACTTGTTGTAACATATAGCTGCTATTATACCCGCTATTAATCCTCCAAAAACTCCAGTTTGAAGTGTTGGAATTCCCATTACTGTAGCGAAAGCTCCATCTCCTGCTGCAACTCCTGCTGCTGCATCTGTTTGAACCCCCATAGTTACGTTCATAACTAAAATTGCTACTATTGCCGCTAATGCAGCTATTCCATCTCCACCAACTAAACCTATTGCCGCTCCAACAGCAAATAGAAGTGGTAAGTTTCCAAATATAATTCCTCCTGCTTGTTCCATAAGAGGTATTCCCAATTTATTACCAGCGGCTAAAAATATTCCAGCTGCTGGAAGTATTGCTACTGGTGTCATTAATGCTTTTCCAATCTTTTGTACTTCTGCAAAAATCTTCATTTGTTCCTCCTAAAATATATTAAATTTTATTTTATCTTCAACAAAATCGATAATACATTCTTATTTAAAAAAAGTCAAGTTTTTTATCACACAAAATGAGCTTTTTATTTTTTACTTTGACTCATTTACATTTAAATAGTATCATTTAGGAAAAAAAATATAGAAAAAAGTATATCATAACTCGGGAGTTGAAGATGAAACTAGCAAAAGAACGCTTTAAAATAATTGAGCCTTTTTTCAAAAAAGAAAAAAAACTTATAGATATAGAAAATGAATCTAACATATCTTACTCAACTTTAAAAAGATGGGTAACATCATATAAAAAAGAGGGAATAGATGGTCTTGAGAAAAAAGAAAGATCTGATAAAAATAATCACAAAAAAATTGATGATGAAAAAATGGACATTATAAAAAATCTATATATGGAAAATTATAATCTTTCAATCTCCAAACTTTACGAAAAATCACTTTCTACTCTCTCCTCTATAAATTGTGAAATTAGTTATCCTACTTTTTATAGAGTTATAAGTAGTCTAGATGAATTTATTAAAAAATCCTCAAATTTTCATATAGAAAAAATTAGTAAACCTGAAGAAATCTTTTCCATATTTCAATTTCCAATATACTTCCCATTTTTGAATTTTGAGTGTTCTGTTTTTTACTTAACTCTTTTTTTTGAAATTAAAACTTTTAAAATAATAAATTTTTCATTTGATCAAACTGCACATGACTTTACAAAATTATTTCCATTTATACGAGAATCAATCTTAAAATGTAATTTCTATCCAAAAGAAATTATTTTAACTAATACTATTGGGGAACTTTCCAATAACAAATTGAGAAAATGTTTTTTTGAAACTGGAATTATTTTTACAGAAACTGATTCTTTTGATTTAAGTGAATTAAAAAAACTTTGTAACTTCATACAATCCGATTTAAAAAAAGTGTTTGAAAATGAGATTAATTTATCTTTAGAAAAAGTTAATAACTTTATTAATTTATACTTCTTCGGAGAAGACACTCATTCTACAAATCTAAAAAAATCTGAAAAAGTATTTGATGTTAGAAAATTAGATTTTTTTCTTTCAAACTCCAATAGAAAAGTATATAATTATGGAATTAGAGTTAAAAATTCAATATATTTTAATCCGTTATTAGAAAAGTTAACCGATAAAATCGTTCATGTCAAATATTCTCAACTAGACAAAGACACTATCTTTATCTTTTACAATAATAGTTTTTTATGTGAGGGATTTTTAGTTAAAAATTAGGAGGATTTTCATGTTGAAAAATTTTTTAAAAGGGATTGCCATCGGAATTGCCAATGTACTTCCTGGAGTTTCTGGTGGTACCTTAGCTGTTATTCTTGGAATATATGATCAACTGACAGAGGCAATTGGAAACTTTTTTATAGTTCCAATGAAAAAGAAAATAGAATATATAAAATTCGTTGGTCAAATTGGTGCTGGAGCTGTTATTGGAATTCTTTTATTTGCTAAATTAGTGGCATTTTTGTATAGTACATATCCTAAAATAACTACCATTGGTTTTGTAATCTTAATTATTCCATCTATTCCACTTATTTTAAAAGGGGAGAATTTTTTAAACAAAAAGAATCTATTAGCATTTTTTTCAGGAGTAATATTTACAATGTGTTTTGTTGGATTGACATATATATTTAAAAAGGAAGATACTCTTGCTACTACCTCAAATATATTCACTATTGCATACGGAATCAAACTTTTTATATGCGGAATTATCGCTGCTGGGGCCATGATTATCCCTGGTATTTCAGGATCTCTTTTGCTTCTTGTTTTGGGAGAATACTACAATATTCTTTCATACATAAGCTCTTTTAAAATAATTCCACTTATCTTTTTTGGAGCTGGAACAGCAATCGGACTTGTTGGATTTGCAAAACTTATAAATGTTCTTTTAAATAAGTATCGTAGTAATACTCTCCATTTTATAGTTGGAATTATCGTTGTATCAATGTTTGATATAATCTTTAGAGTATTTTAAAAAATATTGGCCAGCGGAAGAAATTCTGCTGGCCAATATTTTAATCTTTTATACTTTTCTTATTCTTGAAATATCAACTTTATTTACATCAGCTGTTCCTGTTAAAATCATGCTTTGGAATAACTGTGTTTTCAACCCTTCTAATACTGTTTGAACACCCTCTCTTCTTCCACCTACAGAACCCCAAATAATTGGTCTTCCAACTAAAACTGCCTTAGCCCCTAAAGCAAGATATTTTAAAATATCAACACCCTCTCTAACACTTCCATCAGCTAATACAATTATTTCGTCTCCAACCTCTTTTACAATATCTTCTAATACTTCTATAGCTGATAAAGTTTCATTTAAACATCTTCCTCCGTGATTTGAAACTACTATCGCTGCGGCTCCAGCTTCAACACAAAGTCTAGCTTCGTCTGGAGATAAGATTCCTTTCACTATAAACGGCAGATTTGTTGAGTTTACTAATTCTTTTAAATCCTCTAAACTTTTTGGACCAACTGGTTGCCCAAATAACTTCATTGTTATCAGCCCAGCACCATCAACATCCACACCAACCGCAATAGCTCCAGCTTCTTCTGCTTTTCTTATTCTATCTATTATTTCACTATTTTCTCTTGGTTTTATTATCGCTATTCCTTTACCACCAGTCATTTTAAGATATTTTATTCCTGAATCATAACAATTATGATCTCCTGTATCTCCAATCATTGCAATAGTCCCAGCATCAACAGCTCCTAAAACAATATCTTCTGAATATTCTTCATCAGTAACATATCCACCCATATTGAATTTAGCTCCTGTTATCGGTGCTACCATTGCTGGAAAAGATAGCTTTTCTCCAAATAGTTCACAATCTAATTTGGGTTCTTTCACTGAATGCAGAGTTCTTAAAACTACTTTTACATCCTTTAACTTTTCATGATTTCTCTTAAAAGTTTCTCCACTTCCTGTTCCACCCATACCCGGAACTTGTCCTGCACACCATACTCCATTACATTCTTTACAAATAGCACAAAAACCCTTCATTCTTTCACGTGCATTATCTCTAACTAATTTTATATCCAATCTCTTCCCCCATTATAATTTTATTTTTTCAAATTTTCTGGCGTATCTATTATAATTGTCACTGGACCATCATTTAATAATTCTACTTTCATATCAGCTCCAAATTTCCCTGTTTCTACCTTTACTCCCAAGCTTCTAGCCTTTTCTACAAACTTCTCATATAATTCTTCGGCCATTTCTGGTCTAGCAGCTGAAATAAAAGATGGTCTTCTTCCCTTTATACAATCTCCATAAAGAGTGAACTGAGATACTATAAGTAGCTCTCCATTTATTTCTTCTAATCCTAAATTCATCTTTCCGTCTGAATCTTCAAAAATTCTTAAATCTTTAATCTTCGGAACTAACCAGTTTATTTCTTTTTCAGTATCCGAATGTGTTATTCCCAATAAAACTAAAATTCCATTTTTTATTTCTCCGATAGTTTCTCCATCAACTTTTACTGAAGCAGAAGTAACTCTTTGTAGTACAGCTCTCATCTCTTTCCTCCAAAACATCTTTTATGCAATTTTATTACATTAGAGAAGATTTTGCAAGGAGATAGTATTTGGAAATTATTTAAATAAATGTTATAATTTGACATAAAGTTTAATTTTTAGAGGGGATGAAAAATGAGAAAAGAAAACCTGCTTACAGACTTTGCAAGAGTTATCAACTCAGACAGATATCAATATACAGAAAGCGATATTTTCCTTATGGAATCGTTAGAAGAACAAGAAGCAATTTTTGATATGTACTTTAGAAAAACCGAAGATGGGGGATTTGCGGTTGTATCCGGAGTTCAAGAAGTTATTGATCTTATTGATATCTTAAATAGTACATCTGAAGATGAAAAAAGAAAATATTTTTCTAAACTTATAGAAGAAACTGAACTGGTTGATTATCTAAGTAAATTAAAATTTACAGGAGATATTTATGCTATGAGAGATGGAGAAATTGCTTATCCTAATGAGCCCATAATAACTATTAAAGCTCCTCTTATCCAGGCAAAAATTTTAGAAACTCCTATTTTAAATATAATGAATATGCAACTAGCAATAGCTACTAAAGCCTCTAGAATCACAAGAGCAGCCGATCCAATTCCTGTCAGTTCTTTTGGAAGTAGAAGAGCTCATGGTTTTGATAGTGCAGTTTCTGGAACTAAGGCTTCACTTATCGGTGGATGTCTTTCTCATTCAAATCTTGTCACTGAATATAAATATGGAATTCCTAGTGTTGGTACTATGTCTCATTCATTTATCCAAACCTTCGGAGTTGGAAGTTGTTCTGAAAAAAAGGCCTTCAATGCTTTCATAAAACACAGAAGAAATAGAAATGCTAATACACTTATTTTACTAATAGATACATATAACACTTTAGAAATTGGAATAAAAAATGCTATTGCATCCTTTAAAGAAAATGGCATTGATGACAGTTATAAAGGTACTTACGGAATTAGAATCGATTCTGGAGATTTAGCATATCTTTCAAAAAAATGTAGATTATTGTTAGATGAAGCAGGACTGACTAAAGCTCGTATTTTCTTAACAAATGCACTGAACGAATCTCTTATTAAATCTTTAAAAGAACAAGGAGCCTCAGTTGATTTATTTGGGGTAGGAGATGCCATTGCTGTTAGTAAATCAAATCCTTGCTTTGGTGGTGTTTATAAAATTGTTGAAATCAATGAAAACCCGGTTATAAAACTATCTGAAGATATTATTAAAATTTCTAATCCAGGGTTTAAAGAAGTCTACAGACTTTATGATAAAGATGGTTTTGCATATGCCGACTTAATAACTTTAGTAAATAACGACAAAGATAAAAACACTTTAGAAAACAAACAAGAAATAACTATAAGAGATGAAAGTTATTCTTTTAAATCTAGTACCTTAAAAGAAGGAAAATATACTTCTAAGAAATTAACAAAAAATTTCGTTTTAAAAGGTTCTATCAATCTTGAAGAATACGCTCTTTTATCAGATATTCAAAAATCTAGAGAGTATTACTTACAAGCTCTTTCAAAAGTTTCTGAAGAAAGAAAAAGATTAGAAAATCCTCACCACTACAAAGTAGATTTATCAGAGGATCTTAGAACTCTAAAATACACTCTTATTGAAAAAATAAAGCAAGAAATAACAAAATAAGGAGATCTTATGAATTTTAAAAAAATTGAATATGTTGATAGAGCTTCTGGAAAAACTTTAGTTGAATGTGTTCCAGGAGAAAACTTTCTTAAATTTTTATACTATAATCCTATGGGCATCTTGCCTTTAAATCTTGTAGTTAGAAAAAAATGTCTGACTTCTTTTTATGGAAAACAAATGGATTCTCCTAATTCTAAAGATAAAATAGAACCTTTTGTAACTAGTCACAATATAAATATGAATGAATCTAAGAGAAAAATTGAAGATTTTAAATCTTTCAATGACTTTTTTATCAGAGAACTTCAACCTAGTTCAAGACCAATAGCTATGGGTGAAAATATTTTAACTTCACCTGCCGATGGTAAAATACTAGTTTTCGATAACTTAAAAGAAACCACTAACTTCTTTTTAAAAGGAGACGAGTTTAATTTAAAAGAATTTTTAATGGATGATTCTCTGGCTAAAAAATTTGAAGGTGGTACTCTTCTAATTATAAGATTGGCTCCTGTGGATTATCATAGATTCCATTTCCCTGCCGATGGTACTATTAGTGAGTCTAAAGAAATAAGTGGGTATTATTATTCTGTGTCTCCATATGCAATAAGAAAAAATTTCAGAATATATTGTGAAAACAAAAGGGAATACTCTGTTCTTTCTACTAAAAATTTTGGAAATATAGTTATGAGTGAAATTGGAGCTACTATGGTTGGAGGAATAAAACAGACCTATATACCTAATTCATTTGTTAAAAAAGGGGATGAAAAAGGGTACTTCTATTTTGGAGGTTCATCTTGTATTCTACTTTTTGAAAAAGGAAAAGTAACAATTGATAGAGATATTATAGACAATAGTAAAAAAGGTATTGAGACAAAAGTAATGATGGGAGAGAAAATTGGCCAAGGGAACGTACTTTAAAAAGGGAGATTTAATAATTTATCTTTTTCTAATTTGTTGTTTTTCCGTATTAGGAAATTCCATTAGTAAATTTGAAGATGAAAAACCTTCTAAAACTGAAATATATGTGGATGGAAATTTAAAATATGTTTATCCCCTTCAAGAAAAAGAAAAATATATATTTGTAGACACTGAAATTGGTGGAGTTAATATAAAAATTGAAAATAACATGGTTAGAGTAACATCTTCAAACTCTCCTTTAAAACTTTGCGTTAAGCAAGGTTGGATAAAAAATCCCGGAGATGTTATCGTTGGTGTTCCTGATAAATTAATAGTTAAGATTATTGGTGACAAAAAAAATGATGATGATATAGATTTTATCATCAGATAGGAGAGAAATATGTTCGATAAAAAGTTTTACTTTAAAATTTTTTTTATAGGATTTTTATTAGTACTGTTTCAAAGTTTTTTCCAAAACTATACTTCTCTTATGGAAGTATTTAAATCTGGAATCTCTGCGACACTACCTTTTATTTATGCTATATTTATAGCTATACTTTTAAATCCTATTGTTAATTTATTAGGACGTTCCCTAAAAATCAATAGAACCTTAAGTATTCTTTTAAGTGTTTCGCTAGTTGTACTCTTTATAATTGGTGTCTTTCTTATTATAGTTCCAAATTTAATTATGAGTACAAACGATTTGATTAGTAGGTTCCCACAAATGCTAGTTTCACTAAATACGAATGCTGCACATATTATTGAATTTTTAAGGGAAAAGAACCTGCTCTTTTTTGATCCAGCAGAAATTGAAAATAATTTAATTGGATTATTCAAAAGTAATTTAGGTAATCTTAGAAATCTAATTCTAACTTTAGGACTAGATATTTTTCAAGGTGTCTTAGGTGTTCTAAATTTCTTTTTAGGAATATTTTTAGCTCTTTTCCTAATACAGGATAAAGAGTACTATCTTAGTTTTTTAAAAAATTTCTTTGTTCTTTTTACGACTAAAGAGAAAGCTACTGAAATAGTTATCTTTTTAGATAAAACTCAAGAAATTTTTCTAAAATATATATTTGGAAGAGTAATAACTTCTGCAGCTGTTGGAATTACAGCTTTTATAGTTATGCTCATTGCTAACGTCCCTTACGCTTTAATTAGTGCTTTGCTAATTGGATTAGGAAATATGATTCCTTATGTCGGATCTATTGTAGCAGGAATTATTGCTGTGTTTTTAATCGTTCTTGCAGCACCTGCCAAAATTATCTATCTTTTCCTAGCTATTGCTATAGGACAAAGTGTTGATGGATTTATTCTTGGACCAAAAATTTTATCTCAAACAGTTGGAATGAGTAGCTTCTGGACAATAGTAGCAGTACTAGTTTGTGGTAATATTATGGGTCCTATTGGACTCTTCTTAGGAGTTCCAATTTTTGGTATTATTAAATTGATTTATATTAAAAAGTTAAATGAAAAATTTAACTAAAAAGGAAGTGTATATGAAAAAAATGACTTTAGTTGCTTCTGCTTCTATGGGGCTTGAAAGTGTTGTTAAAGATGAATGTGTTGATTTAGGATTTGAAAATGTTACAACATTTAATGGAAGAGTTGAATTTGAGGGAGCTGCAAAAGAAATAGTAGCCGCAAATATTCACCTTAGATGTGCTGATAGAGTTTATATCAAGATGGCTGAATTTAAAGCCTTAACTTTTGAAGATTTATTTCAAAATATTAAAAAAATTGCATGGGAAGAAATTATTCCAATCAATGGAGAATTTCCAGTTAGTTGGGTAAGTTCTGTAAAATCTAAACTTTTTTCAAAATCTGATATTCAAAAGATTGTAAAAAAAGCTATGGTTGAAAGACTTAAAAATAGTTATAACATAGATGTTTTTCCTGAAGATGGTCCAGTTTATAAAATTAAAATCCAAGCTCATAACGATATCTTTATAATCATGCTAGATACAAGTGGAGAAGCTCTCCATAAAAGAGGTTATAGAAACCTTATCAATGAAGCTCCTTTAAAAGAAACTATGGCAGCAGCTTTAGTAAAACTTAGCAGATGGAAAGGTGGGGAACTTCCTCTAATTGATCCTATGTGTGGTACTGGTACTATCGCTATTGAAGCAGCTATGATTGCTAGAAATGTAGCTCCAGGTGTTAACAGAAACTTTGTTTCTGAAGGATGGGACATCATCCCTAGTGACCTTTGGATAGATGTTAGAGATGAGGCTTTCTCAGCTGAAGACTATGATAAAGAGGTTACTATCTTCGCATCGGACTTAGATGAGGAAACTATAGAAATAGCTAAATTAAATGCTAAGAAAGCTGGTGTAGATGAAGATATTACATTCAGTTGTCAAAATTTCCTACATCTAGAAACTGATGCTCCTAAAGGTGCAATTATTACCAACCCGCCTTACGGAGATAGACTTCTTGATGATGATGCTGTTGAGAGACTTTATGGTCTTATGGGAGATATCTTCAGAATGAGATTCCCTAAATGGTCTTATTATGTAATAACAGCATTTGAAAAATTTGAGGATGCTTTTGGAAAGAAAGCAACAAAAAATAGAAAACTTTATAATGGTGGTATAAAGTGTTATTACTACCAATATTACGGAGCTAAATAATGATGGTTTACGACTTAGTAGTTGTTGGAGCTGGTCCAGCTGGAATTTTTTCCGCTATCTACGCTGCTGAAAAGGGATTAAAAGTTGCCCTTGTTGAAAAAATGAAAAGATTAGGGAATAAAATACTTGTAGCCGGAGCTGGAAAATGTAATCTTACTCATGAAGGTGACTACAAAGATTTTTTAAATAGATATGGGACTCACGGAAAAATTTTAAAACCAAGTTTATATAACTATCAACCTCAGGAACTTATCAATTTCTTTAAAGAAAACGGACTTCCTTTGGTTAAAATAGAAGAAAGTGGAAAGTATTTTCCTGAAACTTTTAAATCTATTGACGTTGTAAATCTTCTTACAGCAATTTGTAAAAATCTTAAGATAGATTTATATTTAAATTCTCCTGTAGATTGCATTACTAAAGAAACTATTTTTTCAATTAAAAGTAACGATTTAATAATTTCTGGAAAAAATGTTCTTATATCCACTGGCGGGAAATCTTATCCTTCAGTTGGAACAACTGGAGATGGTTACAATTTAGCTAAAAAATTTGGGCACTCAATAATCGAACCAAAACCAGCGCTAACACCAGTTTATGTAAAAGATTATATTTTCTCAGATTTATCTGGTATTAGTTTTCCAAAAGCAAAAATTACAATTTTAAGAGATAATAAAAAGATAGCCGAAAATATCGGTCCATTACTTATAACACACGATAATTTCAGTGGACCAGGAATTCTTGATTGTTCTAGATATATGGAAAAAAATGATATTCTTGAAATAAACTTCGAGAATTTAGATGAGAAAAAGTTAGAGAGCAGCATTATAGAAACTGCTGAAGAAAAAGGTAAAAGAACTATAAAAAAATTGCTATCAGAACTCAATTATCCTGATAGATTTATCAAAAAAATCTTAAAAATTAATGAAATTCCAGAGGATACTAAATTAGCTGAACTTACCAAAATTCAGAGAAATAAAATAGTCTCTTCTCTTTGTAAAAATAAATTTTCTATTTCTAGAATGGGAGATTATAATATTGCAATGGTAACAACTGGTGGAGTTTCAATAGATTCTATAAATCCTAAAACTTTAGAATCTAAATTGGTAAAAGGGTTATATTTTGCTGGAGAAGTGTTAGATATTGATGGGGATACTGGTGGATTTAATATTCAAGCAGCTATCTCAATGGGTGTACTCGTTTCTAAAAATATAATTTAAGGAGGAATCTTTAGTGAATAGAATAGAATTTAAAAATTTTGCAATTGAAGTTATACTTGAAGTTTTAAAAATTGCAAATGCACAAATTGATGAGTATAATAATATTGGTGATATTTCTGCTACAGAAATCATACAAAAAGATGTTATTGATAAATATGAAAAAATCTATTTAGGAATAATAGGATTAGATTTTTCAGAATTAGAAGATGAAAAATTTTACTTTATCGAAACAACTATTGAAGAAATTTTAAAAAATAATAATTTAAGTTCAAACTTTATAAAGTCACAACAAGAAAAAAGAGAAAACCTAAAGGGAAATTCTGGAGCTGAAGTAGTTAAAAATTTATTTGACTACGAACTTTCAAAACTTTTAAATGCTCAACAAATTTTGATAGATAAAATAAATATTATTTTAGATCAAGAAACAATTCTTGAAAATGAATTAAAAGATACTATACAAGAAGAGGCTCAATTTGATATAATTTATAAGCTTCAACCTGTGAGAGAAGAATATAGAGTTTTAGAGGCCCAGTTATTAAAGTTAGATAGCACAATAAAAACTCTTAGAAAAAAAATAAATTTCAAATGGAATTATGAAATTTATGGTACAATCTCTAAGGATGAACTTTTAAAAGTATATAAAAACAGTTTTAAAATGGGGGAATAATTCATGTTTAAGTTTTCAAAATACTTCTTTATACTTGCAATTGTCTTCACAACTTTTTTTACTTTTAAGAAAGTTTTTACAAAAAATAAACCAATATTAGGAAAAAATAGGGAGGTAAAATTAATGGATAACATAGTTTTAAATGCTAAAATAGTTACTTCAAAAGGGGAAATCAACTTAAGACTTTTCCCAGAGGTTGCACCCGTTACAGTTTTAAATTTTGCTCATTTAGCAAAAAGAGGGTATTATGATGGATTAAAATTCCACAGAGTTATTTCTGACTTCATGATTCAAGGAGGAGATCCTACTGGAACTGGTTCTGGTGGACCAGGATACCAATTTATCGATGAGTTTGAAGAGGGTGTAGTTTTCGACAAGAAAGGAAAATTAGCTATGGCTAATGCAGGACCTGAAACAAATGGTTCTCAATTCTTTATCACTCACGTTGAGACTCCTTGGTTAAACTACAAACATACAATATTTGGTGAAGTAGTTTCTGAAGATGATCAAAAAGTAGTAGATTCAATTTCTCAAGGAGATTTAATAACTACTATAGAAATAACTGGAGATGTTGATGAATTCTTAAAAAATGAAGAAAATGCTGAATTTACTTCTAATATGGATGAAATCTTAGATTCTCAATTTCCAAACCTTAGACAATACTAATTAACTTAAAAACACTGACTTATAATTCTGTAAGTTGGTGTTTTTTTTATTTAATTACATGAAATTATTTTTCCATTTTTATTTTTTTTAGTGTGTTATTTGTCATATATATGTTCTGTTTTACTATTTTTAGGTTGTTTTCAAAAAAATCTTGCAATTAAAGAACACAAGATGTATTATAAAATTACTAAATACATTTGGAGGGTTAGAATGGAAAAATTCAGATTAGAAAGTGATTCAATCGGGACTATTCAAGTTCCAGAAAAAGCATATTATGGGGTACAATCTTTAAGAGGACAAAATAACTTCAATATAACTGGCTATAGATTAGGAGATAATTTTATAAAAGCTTTAGCATATGTAAAAAAAGCTGCAACTATTGCAAATTTTGATGCAGGAGTAATATCTCAAGATGTTTCTGATGCTATGATATTAGCATCAAACGAAATTATAGAAGGACAATTCAAAGACCAATTCATAACTGACGTTATCCAGGGTGGAGCTGGAACATCTATGAATATGAATATGAATGAAGTCATTGCAAATAGAGCCGGAGAAATACTTGGTGGAGAACTTGGGAAATATGACAAAGTTGATCCTAACGATCACGTTAATTACGGACAATCTACAAATGATGTTATTCCAACAACTGGAAAAGTTACTATTCAAATTATGACAACTGAACTTATCTCTACTCTTGAGAGATTGTATTCAACTCTTATGAAAAAAAGTGAAGAATTTGACCATGTAATAAAAATGGGAAGAACACATCTTCAAGATGCTGTACCTATTAGATTAGGACAAGAGTTCAAAGCTTATGCTCAACCTATACAAAGAGATATCAAGAGAATTAAAACAGCTCTTGACGACTTAAGATATGTTAATATGGGAGCAACTGCTGTTGGAACTGGATTAAATGCAGATATCGAATACGTACATAATGTTGTTAGAATCCTTTCAGAAGTTACTGGAATAGAATTCCATCAATCATATGATTTAGTTGATGGGACTAGAAACTTAGATAGTTTTGTTTGGTTATCATCAGCTTTAAAAGTTTGTGCTGTGAATCTTTCTAAAATGGCTAATGACATTAGACTTATGGCTTCTGGACCTAAAGCTGGTATCGCAGAAATAAACCTTCCACAACAGCAACCAGGGTCTTCAATCATGCCTGGAAAAGTAAATCCAGTTATTGCTGAAGTAATGAACCAAATATGCTTCCAAGTTTTTGGAAATGATTTAACTATAACTAAAGCTGCTGAAGCTGGACAATTAGAATTAAATGTTTTTGAACCAGTTTTATTTTTCAATCTTTTCCAATCTATAGAAATACTTAAAAATGGTGTTGATACTTTAATTGACAACTGTATTTCTGGAATAACTGCAAATGAAGAAAATTGCAAACATTGGGTAGATAGAAGTGTTGGTATCATAACAGCTCTTAATCCTCATATAGGATATAAAAATGCTGCAGCTATTGCAAAAGAATCTATAAAAACTGGAATTCCTGTTGCTCAATTAGTACTTCAAAAAGAACTTCTAACGAAAGAAGAACTAGATATAATTTTAGATCCATTTGAAATGACAAAGCCTGGAATCCCAGGAAAAAGAATTCTAAAAAACAAACAAAAGTGATAGAATAGTATATAAGACATCACTTTATATTTTGGAGGATTCATGTTAGAAAAGATATTAATAATAAATACCGGTGGAACTATTGGAATGGTCAATGATGATCCAAATGATTCTAATAGCCCTTTAAGACCAGCTACAAATTGGAACGAGATTGCAAAAGAGCATCCAATTTTACAAAAATATAAAACTGACTACTATCAATTTAAAAAACTTATAGATTCTTCTAATATGAATCCACAAATTTGGATTGATATAGCTAAGGTTATTGAAAAAAACTACGATAACTATAGAGGGTTTGTTATATTACATGGAACTGATACTATGGCATTTAGTGCATCCGGGGTTTCCTTTATGCTTAAAAATCTAAATAAGCCCATAATTTTTACAGGTTCTCAAGTTCCTTTAAATTTTTCAAGAAGTGATGCTTTGCAAAACTTGATAACATCTATTGAAATTGCAGGAAATGAAATCTATGGAGTTCCATTAGTTCCTGAGGTATGTATCTTTTTTAGAGATACTCTACTAAGAGGAAATAGAGCTAGAAAAATTGATGCTAGAAATTACTTTGGATTTTCATCACCTAATTACCTTCCACTTGGTGAAGTAGGTGCAGAAATCAGCATTTTCCAAGAAAGAGTACTTCCTATATCAAATGAAAAATTTTATGTAGATGCAGTTGCTGATAATAGCATTCTTGTAATAGAATTGTTCCCTGGATTAAAACCTAAGTATTTAAAAGCTCTGATTGATTCCTCTACTGATTTAAAAGGAATAATTCTTAGAACTTTTGGAAATGGTAATGCTCCAACAGAAAAAGAGTTCTTAGATGTTTTAGAATATATTTCTAAAAAAGATATTATTATAATTAATATCACCCAGTGCATTACAGGTTCAGTTAAAATGGGACTTTATGAGACTAGTGCTCTCTTATCTAAAGTAGGTCTTATCAGTGGCCATGATATGACTCCAGAAACTGCAATCACAAAGCTTATGTATCTTCTTGGTAAAAATCTTCCAAAGAATGAAATTCAAAAACTTATGGAATTAAATTTAATCGGAGAGCAAAGCAATAATTAAAAAAGAGGTACAACCTAAGATTCATTTCTTAGATTGTGCCTCTTTTTGCTCACTCCAAACATTTTGACCATAAGATGTATATTTGGGATTAACACCTTTTTTTATAAGTAATTTTGCTAGATCCTCATCTCCATTAAATACTAAACGAAGATAAACTTCTCCTAAAATATTTTCTTTATATATATTTCTAGCTTTCATATCATAATTTCCTTTTATAAGAGCTCTTATATTTTCAGAGTCATATGCATAATATATTGGATAATTTAACTTCTCATCTCTTTGAATAAATACATCTCTATTTTTATTGTACATACTATTAATTAATCTTTCATTTCCACTAATACTGGCCCAAAATATAGGTGTCCATCCACCACTATCAACTAAGTTTAAGTTAGCTCCTAATTGCACTAAATACTCAGAGTAATCTAGAGGCCTGTACTTTATAAAATATGTAAGCAAGGGATCTCCGGCTCCATTTATAGCGTTTATAGAGGCACCATTTTCTACAAGCAACTTTAATGCCCTCATACTTCTAGCGTAAAAAATAGGAGTTTGAATTGGATTTTTTCTATCTGTTCCAGAAATAGGTATTTCTCCTATCTCCTGATTAATATTGACACCTTTTTCAAGCAAAACTTTTAAACTTTCTATAGAATCTTGTCTTAATGCTAATGTAATTAATGTATTTCCATCTGAAAATTTATAATTGATTGGAAATCCTGAATTCAAAAAATTATTTAAAATATATGGATTATCAGCTGATATCGCCGACACAATTTCTTCATCTAAATATTGCTGTTTTAATTTTTGATTACTACAACTCAAAAAAAATATCGAACATAAAATAAAAATAATAAATTTTTTCATTATTCCCCCCTATAAAAATAGCTTCAAGAAATCCCCGTATACGGTTTTTTCTTGAAGCTAAAATTATTCAAAAACTACTTAGAATTCTTTCTTCTATCTGAATCTTTTAAATATTTCTTTCTGATTCTAACATTAGTTGGAGTAATCTCTACTAGTTCTTCATCTGTTATGTAATCTAGAGCTTGCTCTAGAGTTAATCTTCTTGGAGTAGCTAGTTTAACAGCATCATCACTTCCAGAAGCTCTCATGTTTGTTAACTTTTTAGTCTTACATACGTTTACAACTAAATCGTTCTCTCTGTTATGTTCTCCAACGATCATACCTTCGTATACATCTACACCTGGATCAAGGAACATAATTCCTCTATCTTGAAGTCCACCTAAAGCATAAGCAATTGTCTTACCCATCTCTAAAGATATTAGAACTCCTTTTGGTCTTGTAGGGATTTCTCCTTTGTATACTTCATAATCGTAGAATGAATGGTTAAGAATTCCAGATCCTTTTGTATCTGTTAAGAATTCATTTCTAAATCCTATAAGTCCTCTTGCAGGAACTTTAAATTCTAATCTTGTATATCCATCATTTCCAGGAGTCATTGCTACCATTTCTCCCTTTCTGATTCCCATCTTCTCTATAACGATACCTGTGAAGGCCTCATCAACGTCAACCATAGCTAACTCGATTGGCTCATGCTTAACACCGTCAATATCTTTAATAAGAACTCTTGGTTTTGAAACTTGAATTTCAAACCCTTCTCTTCTCATGTTCTCAAGTAATATAGAAAGTTGAAGTTCTCCTCTTCCTTTAACTACGAAAGCATCAGGAGTTTCAGTTGCTTCTACTCTCATACTTACGTTAGTTTGAAGCTCTTTTTGAAGTCTATCCCATATGTTTCTAGAAGTTACAAACTTTCCTTCTTTTCCAGCAAATGGAGAATCGTTTACCATGAATGTCATAGCAAGAGTTGGTTCATCAATATCGATAACTGGTAAAGCTATAGGATTGTTGATATCTGCCATAGTTTCTCCGATATCTATATTTTCCATTCCAGCTACTGAGATTATATCTCCAGCAAAAGCTTCTTGAATTTCTACTCTTTTTAATCCTTCATATCCATAAAGAACTGAAACTTTACCTTTCACCATTTTTCCATCTCTCTTTATAAGCATGATGTCTTGGTTTCTTCTGATAGTTCCGTTTGCAATTCTACCTACTCCAAGTTTACCAACATAGTTATCGTACTCTATATTTGTAATTAGGAATTGTAATGGCTTATCGATTTCCCCTTCTGGATCTTCAACGTGCTCAAGAATAGTTTCAAATAGAGGTAACATGTTCTCACTTACATCTTCTAATTCTTTCTTAGCAAATCCTGCTTTTCCTGAAGCATATACTACTGGGAACTCAAGTTGAAGTTCATTAGCATTTAGCTCTATAAATAAATCGTAAACCATGTATAGAACCTCTTCTGGTCTTGCTCCTGGTCTATCAACTTTATTTACAACAACTATTGGTCTATGACCTTGCTCTAAAGCTTTCTTTAAAACGTATTTAGTTTGTGGCATTGGTCCTTCGAATGCATCAACTAGTAAAACTACTGAGTCAACCATCTTCATTATTCTTTGAACCTCTCCTCCGAAGTCAGCATGGCCTGGAGTATCAACTATGTTGATTTTGTAATCTTTGTAGTTTACTGCAGCATTCTTAGAGAATATTGTGATTCCTCTCTCTTTTTCGATATCATTCGAGTCCATTACTCTTTCAGCAACTCTCTCTAATTCGTGTGCTCCAAAAACTCCAGATTGTCTTAATAAACAGTCAACCAAAGTTGTTTTTCCATGGTCAACGTGAGCGATAATCGCTATGTTTTTTATTTTCATATCTCATCCTCTCTATATATAATTAATAGTATTTATAACCTTTTAATAAATTCCTTGTGCATTCCGCTAAACCAAGAAATTCTTTATTACAATAAACTCTGTATTTTCCATCAGCCAAATCTTTTTTTACTCTCTGACCATTTCTAAATAGAGTTAAATCCTTCTCTTCTGTTATTTCAGTTTTTTCAAAATCAAAATATTCTTCAATGCTTTTTAAAAATGAGAAATCATTTTCTTCAGCCATCTTTTCTAACATCTCAAATGTAAAGCCATTCTCAACATTAGCAGTTCCAACTTCAGTTCTTCTAAGTCCACTCATAGTAGCATAAGTTCCTAAATCTATACCTATGTCATCTATTAAAGATCTTATATACGTTCCTTTTGAAACTTCACACTTGATTTTACCCTTAGTTCCATCAAACTCTAATAATTCTAAAGTTTTTATAACTACAGGTCTTGCAGGTCTTTCAATTTCTTTTCCCTCTCTAGCTAACTCATAAAGTTTTTTACCGTCAATCTTTATTGCAGAGTACATCGGAGGAATCTGATTAATTGGACCTTTAAATTTTTCAAGAGTTTTAAGTAACTCTTCTTTTGATACACTATTTTTTTCTCCTGTAAGAATAATTTTTCCTTCAGTGTCATATGTATCTGTTTTGTATCCTAATTCAAAATCAGCTATATACATTTTATCATAACCTTCGATATCCTGTGCTAATTTTGTGGCTCTTCCAACACACACAACTAAAACTCCTGTTGCCAAAGGATCTAAAGTTCCAGTATGTCCAATTCTTCTCTCTTTAAGAATTCTTCTCAGTTTTCTTATCACATCGAAAGAAGTAATCCCTGTCGGTTTGTCAATTATTACTATTCCTTCCAAAAGAAATCAACTCCATTTACAGATTCACATGATATTATATCATACATTATACTTTTTTTGAACATCTATTTTTTATGCACCTATGTCATAATTATTACTAGGACTCCAAAGCAGATATTCGTTCACTCCTAAATCCTTCATAGCTCTTATTTGTTCTTTAATTTCCTTCTCTCTATAAGGTATATTTCCCTTTACCCACTTAGCAGTGAAAGCCTGAATCCACGGTCTAATAATAGCTGGATTTTCAATATTTTCATTTCTGTTTACAGAATCTCTTGTAGAAGCATAAATTGTTTTATATGGCTGAGCATCTGGAACTGGGATTCCATAAGCACCATTTCCGTAATGACTCGGATATTTCATCGGTGAAACATAGTCAACTACTCCAGCTATAGCTTCCCAGTACTGTCCAAGAGCCATATCATCTGGAAAAGTTCCAATCTGTCCATAAATATCTGCACTTGTATAAACTTGTAGAGGAGATAGTCTATTTCTAGCATATTTTAAATATTGTTGTATAGTTTCTGGCTTTGATTCTTTTTTTGTATTTTTATAATCTAAAACTTTATCAAGCTTTCCTCCATTGGAAGCTGGAAATCTAACATAATCAAACTGTATTTCATTAAATCCGATTTTTGCAGCTTCTTCTGCAACAGATATATTATATGCCCAAAGGTTTCTATCATGTGGTGAAACCCAGATTATTCCATCACTATTTGTGAAAGGCTCATTAGTTTGTCTATTCGTTATAGCTTTATCTGGATTAGCTTTTGCATATAGTGG
The DNA here is from genome assembly GCF_014250685.1 of Cetobacterium sp. 2A. Classification (GTDB taxonomy): domain Bacteria; phylum Fusobacteriota; class Fusobacteriia; order Fusobacteriales; family Fusobacteriaceae; genus Cetobacterium. The sequence goes on from NZ_JACFAJ010000006.1 coordinate 154,617, forward strand.
ATCTTTAAATGAAACTATTCTAGCTATTGTGTAAATATTATTTTCTTTTAATTTTTTCATTATTTGATCTATATTTTTTATAGGAATATATTTATTTGCTAAAGGATTATACTTATCAGCAGCATCCATTTTAAATAAAAGAACTCCATTATCATCTTTAACATCTATTACAAAGGCATTTATCTCAGTCTTTTTTGTAAGTGCTATAAGTCTTTCTAATTTTTTCTCGCTCGCCATAGTATGTATATTTATATATACGCCCTTTACTACAACCTTTCTATTATTTGGGTAATCAGCCATTGGTTTATCGTAGCTAAAATCTAAATTTGCCCAATCTTTTGGCAGAGTTTGTAGTAAACTACTAACTAAACTCTTTTCTGGAACCCATCCTGTTCTTTCTTTCAAATCTTTCTTATAACTTATCTTGACCCAATTTTCATTCATTTCTTTATCTTTTTTAACTTTAGTCTCTAAAATATTAATCTTAGTTCCTTTTCTTAAAAAATCTATTTTTTTATCTGATTCTAAACTATCCGTTACTTTCTGATTATTTGTATTTATGTATTTTACTGAACTTTGACTTTCCAAAACCTTAACTTCTTCTGTAACTTCATTATTTTCTATTGATTTCTCTATTGATTTTTCAGTTTTTTTTTCTATCTCTTTTGGAAAAAGCTCTATCTCAATCACTTCTATAACTTTTTCTTGTGGCTTTTCGTCCTTACTTAATTTATTAAAAAGTAAAAATATTCCCAGCCCTAATAACAAAAATAAAAATGTTAAAAAACTACAAAATCTTCTTTTGCTTCTAACTCTCACTTTTTCCTCCGTATCTATATTCGATATTTTAACTCACTTCACTAAATAAGGTATCATTTTTTTTTATCTTTGACTAGAAAAACCTACAGTTCTTTGTTAAAATTAACTAACAACTAATCAAAGGAGTTTAAAAATGAAACTATTCAGAAATTTTTTCTTTTTTACATTTTTAATTTGTTACACTCTGATTTCTTTTAGTAACGATCTGAAAAGTTCCGAAAATCTTTTAACCGGAACTCTTCCCAATGGTTTAACATATTTTATATACAAAAATTCTAACCCTGAGAACAGAGCCACTCTAAATTTAGTAGTGAAATCTGGTTCTCTTGTAGAGACAGACAAAGAACAAGGGATTGCTCATTTCTTAGAACATATGGCATTTAACGGTACCACTAAGTATGAAAAAAATGAAATGATTAAATATCTTCAATCCATTGGTCTTAGCTTTGGTGGTGACTTGAATGCATACACTAGCTTTGGTGAAACAGTCTATAAGTTAGACATCCCTTCCAATGAAAAAGATTTAAAAATTGGAATAGAAGTTTTAAAAGAATGGGCAACAGAAGTCACTTTAGCAGAAGAAGCAGTAAAAAGTGAAAAGAATATAATTTTAGAAGAGTGGAGACTTCGTCAAGGTCTATCTCAAAGACTTGGGGATAGTCAAAAAGCTGCTATCTTTGGAGATTCGAGATATTCTGAAAGATTTCCAATAGGGCTTACAAGTACAATTAATAGCGCTACTTCTGAAACTTTAAAAGGTTATTATAAAAAATGGTATCAACCTAAAAATATGGCCGTAATTGCAGTTGGAGACTTCACTCCAGAAACTTTAAAAATGTATATAGAACAAACATTTAATTATGAAGGTGTTCCTGACTTTAAAGAACCTCAAGATTATGCAATCGGAAACTCTTTTAAAAATAGAATTGTGGTTTTTTCTGATCCAGAACTTACTTCGGTTAATATCAATTTTATTACTCGTGAAGATAGTTATCCCATAAATTCTGAACAAAATTTAAAAAATTATTTAATTTCTCAAATTATGGAAGAAATTTTAAATACTCGTTTCTCTCTACTATCTAAAAAGAAAGATTCTCCAGTTTTAGTAGGCTATCATTATTCTAATAATTTTGGAAATTTTGACAACTTATCTTTTATGAGCACAGCTTTAAAAGAGGATAAAATAAATGAGGGTATCAAGGAAAGTATCAGACCTTTAAAAATCTTAGCAACAACTAAGATTTCAAATGAAGAGTTAGAAAGTGCAAAAAAAGAACTTTTATCATCAATTAAACAAATTGTAAACAATCGTACTAGTATTCAAAATAGAACATTCGTTGAATCTATAAAAGAATTTTACTTATCAAAGAATACTTTTATGGAACCTGAAAACGAACTTTTAGAAGTTGAGAAACTACTTCCATCTATCACTCCTGAAGATATACAAAACAGAGCCTCAAATATCTATAATGGTGAACAAGTTATATTTATGACTGCTCCAACTAAAGAAAACTTAAATCTTCCAACTGATAATGAAATCAAAACTATTATATCTGAAGTTAAAAATGAGAAGACTGTAGATAACAATTTAAATTATAATAATTTAAAACTTAAAACTTCTGATTTTGGAGTTGGAACTATCAAAAGTACTGTAGAGAAAAAAGACTATACTACCTATACATTATCAAACGGATTACAAGTTTTTTATAAACAAACGGATTTTGATAAAGATAAAATATCAATGCAACTTTTCAAAGAAGAGGGAAGTTCTGATGAAAAATTCAATCTTTATTTAAACTCTTTAGTTGCTCCTTATTTAATTTCAAATTCTGGAGTTGGAAATTTAAATTATGAAGAAGTTGAACTCTTTATGAAAGGTAAAAATTTCTCAGTAAATTTATACATAGAAGATTATGAGCAAGGATTTACTATAACTTCTGACAAAGAAAATTTATCTACATCTTTAGATTTAATGAGAACTATTATTGAGAATCCACAAATTAATACTGAAATTTTTAATAATACAAAAGAGAAATTATCTGAACAAATTAAAAATAGAGAAAATTCACCAAAATTAGTTTACTCTGATAAAATAAAAGGAATTATGAGTAATTTCAATCCTAGAAGAACACCACTGACACTTTCAGACCTAGATAAAATAAATGAAAAAGATAGTATTGCTGTATTTAAAAATAAATTTTCAAATTTTAAAGATTTTAAACTTATCGTAGTTGGTTCTATTGATAAAGAAACTTTTGAAAAGATAATAACAAAATATTTTGCAACACTTCCAGTATCAAATACAGATGTAAATATTACACCATTAAATATAAAAAAACCTAGTGGTATAATTAAAGAAACTTTAGTTAAAGGTGTAGATAAGAAAGCTACTGTCACTATAATATATCCATATACATTAAAATATGATAACAATAACAGAATTATGGCAAATGCTTTTTCTAAAATTTTAAATATAATATTAATTGAAGAAATTAGAGAAAAATTAGGTGGAGTTTATTCAATATACTCAATATCTGACTTCGAACAGTTTAACTATGGCGAGAACAATTTAAGAATAAGCTTTAGTACAGATATCAAAAGAGTTAATGAAGTATCTATAGCAGTAAAAAATGTTGTAAATAATCTAGTTTCTGGACAAATAGATTCTTCTAAAATAGCAGATGTTTTAGAAAATTATAAACTTGATTATGAAACTTCTCAAAAGAAAAATTTATTCTGGGCTCAATCTATCTATAAAAGTTCATTTATAAAAGATTACTCAGTTCCAACGCCTAATGAATATTCTTCTTTAATTACAGAAGCAAATATGATAAAATTTTTAAAAACCTTAATTGATAAGGATAATTACGTAGAGGTAGTTTTACTACCTGAAAAGGAGGAATAGTTTCATGCCACATTTAAAATTTAGAGGGATTGATAAAAATATACTTATAGAGAACAGTAAAGAGCTAATAGACGGCTTAACAGCCCTTATAAAGTGTGATAGAACTTGGTTTACTATCGAGCACTCTGAAACAGAATATATCTTTGATGGTGCTATTGTTGATGGATACATCTTTGTTGATGTTCAGTGGTTTGATCGTGGTCAAGAAACTCAAGATAAGGTTGCTACTCTTATAACTGATTTTTGCAAAAAATTAAAAAACAATAACGACACTACTGTTATCTTCTATCCTCTAGAAGGAAAAAATTATTACGATAATGGAGTTCATTTCTAAAATAAAAAAGGGGTATCTACATTGTAGATACCCCTTTTTAGAAGGAGAATTCATTTATTTTTTATTTCTCTTGATATGTTTTACAATCCACATGTCCACGTGTTTTATGCATATGCACTCCACCAGCATGACATTCTAATCCTTCATTATAAGTACAACCTTTAACTTTACAAGAGCCTATCCCACCAATAGTTCTAGATGAAGCTCCTGCTTTTTCTATTCCTTTCATGAAAGTATCGCAAATTGGTAGATCATCCCCGACGTTTATCCCATATGTGTGGCATTTTTTATCTTTGTTATAAACACACTTTTCCGCATCACATTCAATAATTTTAGTCATTGGCATATCAGGCAATCCCTCCTCTTCTCCTTCATGAAATTCTCTTACAAAAATAGAAAAGAAATTCCTTTTTATTTCAACTTTTTATTGAAATATCTCTAGAAATAATTTTGCTATATTAGTCTTAGTAATTCTTCCGATTACCTCATAATTATTTCCATTTTTTTCTATAACTGGCATAGAATCAATCTGATGTTCTATGAGTTTTTTCACTGCATCTCTAATTTTGTCATTCTTTTCAGTAAAAATAACATTTGGAACTCTGGTCATAACAAGAGATACTGGAGTTTTTTCAGTGTCTATCTTTCCCATAACAACTTTTAATAAATCTTTTCTAGAAACAATTCCCTTTAAAAACTTTCCAGAAGTGACAAAAATACTTCCTACATCTTTTGAAAACATCATAACAATAGTTTCATGAATACTAATTGACTCTTCAACACTAACAGAAGGACTCATTATATCTTTTACTTCAATATCAGTATTTATCAACATTTTAGACTTTATATTATCTGTCTTAAAAATATATCCCTTTTTTGGTTTTGATTCTATATATCCTAATTCTACTAAAATTCTAAAATCGGTTCTTAGTGCTGATCTTGTAAGTAAAAGTTTTTGCCCTATAGAATCTCCTGTTACTGGACCATTTATCTTAACAATTTCTATTATTTCCTTTTGTCTACTTGTTAATTCCAAACTATTCACCTCTTAAGATAACTTTTTTTCAACTATTTCTGTTACCATTTGAGGATTGGCTTTCCCTTTAGAAATTTTCATAACTTGTCCTATAAGCCCTTTTAATACTCTTGGTTTTCTACCCTCATCTGAATTTTTATAATCTTCTATCATTTGAGGATTTTCTGCTAGAACTTTGTCTACCATCTCTTCAATTGCACCCGTATCAGCTACCTGAAGCATTCCTTTTTCTCTAACTATAACTTCTGGATCTCTTATATCAGTTAATCTAATTTCAAACAGTTCTTTTGCTATTTTTGAAGATATTACATTCGTTCCAATTAGGTTTATTATTTTTGCCAAATCTTCCGATGAAATTGTAAATTCTTCAATAGTTTTTCCTGATTCTTTTAGATTTCTTAATACTTCTGTCATTATCCAGTTAGAAGAAAGTTTTGGATTTTTGGTAATTTTTGTCACAGCTTCGAAATAATCTGCAAGTTCAATTTCTTCAGATAAAATTTGAGCATCATATTCTGGAATAGAATAATCTTTTATAAATCTCGCTACTTTTTCTACTTTTGATTCTGGCATAGTTTTAGCTATTTCTTCTACTTCTTTATCAGTTATAACTAACTTTAATAGATCAGGTTCTGAGAAGTATCTGTAATCCATAGCTTCTTCTTTACTTCTCATAATTCTTGTTACTTGAGATTCATCATCCCAAAGTCTAGTTTCCTGATCAATTTTTCCACCATTCTCAATAACATCAATCTGTCTTCCAATCTCATAATCAATTGCTCTAGCAACAGCTTTAAATGAATTAAGATTTTTTACCTCAACTCTTGTTCCAAATTTCTCTGTCCCTTTTTCTCTTACAGAGATATTAGCATCACATCTTAATGATCCTAGTTCCATTGAAACATCACTGATTCCAGTATATTTTATTGTACTTTTTAATAAATTAAGATACTCATATGCCTCTTCTGAACTTCTTAAATCAGGATCTGATATAATCTCAATCAATGGCATAGATGCTCTATTAAAGTTTATAAATGATTCTTCTCCAGCATGAATTGATTTACCAGCATCTTCTTCTATTTGAATTCTAGTAATTCCAACTCTAATATCTTTTCCTGAATTCATCTTAAATTCCAAATGACCCTTTTCACAGTATGGTGTTTCAAATTGAGTTATTTGATAATTTTTGGGAGTATCTGGATAGAAATAATTTTTTCTATCAAAAGCACTCACGTTATTTACTTTACAATTTAGTGCAAGAGCAGCTTTTATAGCGTACTCTACAACCTTTTTATTAAGTTTTGGCAATGCTCCAGGATGTCCTAAACATATAGGACAAGTATGACTATTTGAATCTGCGTTATCATAGTTAGCACTACAACCACACCAAACCTTAGTTCCTGTTTTTAGCTGAAGATGTACTTCAAGTCCGATTACTGATTCCCATTCTCTTACCATTAAAATCTCCCCTTTTCAAAAGCATCTCCTGCTCTTAATATATCTTCTTCTCTAAATGGTTTTCCTAATAACTGGATACCTACAGGTAATCCGTTAGCAAGTCCTGCTGGAACTGAAATTCCTGGTATTCCTGCTAAATTTGCAGAGATAGTAAATATATCTTCCAAGTATAACTCAACTGGAGATTTTTTCTCATCTATTCTAAATGCCGTAGATGGAGTAACTGGAGTAAATATGATATCTACATTTTCAAATGCTACGTCAAAATCATTCTTTATAAGTCTTCTAACTTTTTGTGCTTTTTTGAAATAAGCATCAAAGAATCCTGCACTTAAAACATAAGTTCCTATCATGATTCTTCTCTTAACTTCATCTCCAAATCCTTCACTTCTTGATTTCACATAAAGATCATTTATATCCTTTAAGTTTTCTGCTCTATAACCATATCTAACACCATCATATCTTGCTAAGTTCGAACTAGCTTCCGCTGGTGCCAAAACATAATACGTTGGAACAGCATATTTTGTATGAGGAAGAGAAATCTCAACAATTTCAGCTCCTAACGTTCTAAATGTTTCTAATGATCTTTCTACAACATCTCTAACTTCAGGTCTAATTCCTTCTATGAAATACTCTTTAGGAACTCCAATCTTCATTCCCTTTATATCTCCTGTTAGTGACTCCAAATAGTTAGGAACCTTAACATCTTCAAGAGTAGCATCAAACTCATCCATCCCAGCTATAACATTCATTGCCAAAGCAGCATCTTTTACAGTTTTTGTAAAAGGACCTATTTGATCAAGTGATGAAGCAAAAGCCATAAGTCCATATCTTGAAACTCTTCCATATGTTGGTTTAAGACCTACAACTCCACAAAATGAAGCTGGTTGTCTTATACTTCCACCAGTATCAGATCCAAGAGAGATGAAGCACTGCTCAGCTGCAACAGATGTCGCCGCTCCTCCACTACTTCCACCAGGAACTCTTTCTAAGTCCCAAGGATTTTTTGTAACTTTTTCATAACAAGATGTAGTTGTAGTAGAACCCATTGCAAACTCATCCATGTTTGTTTTTCCAATTATTATTGCATCTGCAGCTTTAAGCTTTTCAACAACTGTTGCATCATAGATACCAATATAATTATTTAAAATTTTAGATGCTCCTGTTGTTAAATCTCCAACAGATACCATATTATCTTTTATTGAAACTGGAACCCCTGCTAAAGCTCCTAATTTATCACCATTTTTAACTTTTAAATCTATTAATTTAGCTTCTTCAAGAGCTTTTTCTTTCCTAAGAGATACAAAACTTCCAATTTCATTATCAGTATCTTCTATTCTTTTAAAAATCGCATTAACGACTTCTTCAGCTGTTAGTTGTCCTGTTACAACTTTATCTCTAATCTCTAAAGCTGTTAATTTGTAAATATTTTCCATTAGAGAATCCTCCTTATTAGTAATTTATTACTCTCCTACAACTTTTGGAACTATTATTGCTCCATCCTCAGAACTTGGTGCATTTAATATTGCATCTGCAACACTAATTGATGGCTTAATTTCATCTTCTCTAAAATTATTTACTCCATCATTCACCTGTGTTAAAGGCTCTACATTATCTGTATTTACCTCACTAAGAACATCAATATATTTTATTATATCGTTTAATTCATTTTGAAATTTTTCAATTTCTTCAAGTTTAAATTCAAGTCTTGCTAATTTAGCAACATTTAAGACTTCTTCTCTAGTTAAAGACATCCCTTTTCCTCCTAAAAATAGTTTTAAATATTTATTTTACATAGATTGAAGATATAATACTTCTTCTCTAGTTAATTTTCTGTAACTTCCAACTTCTAAACCACGAAGAGTGATTTTTCCAATAGAATCTCTTCTAAGAAACTTTACTGGATGCTTTATAGCGTCAAACATTCTTCTTACTTGTCTATTTCTTCCTTCTCTAATTGCAATCGAAACTTCACTCTTACCTTTTTCTCTTCTAATAATCTTTACTTTTGCTGGAAGAGTTGCTCCATCTTCTAATATAACACCTTTAGCTAATCTTGATAATTCTTTATCCTTTACTTCTCCAGCTATAATTGCAAAATATTCTTTATATACTTCAGCTTTTGGATGTATAACTCTATTAAAAAGTTCTCCATCATTTGTTAAAAGTATCAGACCTTCAGTTTCTGAGTCAAGTCTACCTATTGGGAAAATTCTTTCTGGACAATCTATTAAATCAATAACTGTTTTTCTTCCTCTATCATCTTTAGCTGTACTTAAAACACCTTTTGGTTTATTTAGCATATAATAAACTTTTCTTTCCACTTTATTTTTCTCTAAAGGTTTTCCATTTATAGTTATAACTTCTTCCCCAGTAACTTTTAATCCTGCAGTTGCTAGTACTCCATTAACCTTTATAGCCTTTATCTCTATTAATCTGTCTATCTCTCTTCTTGACGCTATCCCTACTGATGATAAATATTTATTAATTCTTATTTCTTCCACTTATTTTCTCCTTTGTTTCTTCATAGTTAGGAAGTTCATTTACCGAATCTATTCCTAAATAACCTAAAAACTTATCAGTTATTTCATATAAATTTGGTCTTCCTATACTTTCTCTTTTTCCACAAACCACAATAAATTTTTTATTCTCTAAATTTTGAATAATTTTATCTACAGAAACCCCTCTTATCGCTTCAATTTCAGTCTTTGTAACCGGTTGGTTATAAGCTATTATCGAAAGTGTTTCTAAAGAGGCTCCTGAGAGTTTTTTAGGTTTTGCATCTTGTTCAAAATATTTATTGATTACTTCTCCACAAATGGGATTTGTAACTAAATATACTAACTCTTCATGCATCTCTATGTTTATTCCGGTTCCTTTTCTTTCATTTTTTAATTCCTGCAAAAGTAAAAGCATTTTATCTAAAGACAGAGAAAAAAATTTACATAAATCTTTTATCTTTATTTCATCTCCGCCCAATAATAAAATTGACTCAACTTGTGTTTTTAATCCTATTTGATTTCTTAAATTCATTGCATCCCCCTATACTGAACTATCTTTAAATATAAATATAGAGGATATGTATATATACCTATAAAATTTTCATCTTCAATTTGTAATTTAGGAACTATGTATCCTTTATTTCCTTTTATTAGTTCTTCTAACCTACTAAATAGAATATCTCCTTTTCTGGTCATTCCATTTTCATAAAGTTTTAAAGTGTACTCTAAATTGTTTTCTAAATCTATTTCTGAATTTTCAGAAGATTTCAAAACTCCAATTTTTTTATCATAATAGTTTATATACATTTTCTCCAATATCTTTATTCTCTCATTTGATGGTAATATTTCCAAGTATTTTATGGATTTTAAGTTGTCAAATCCACCTGGCAACCTCAAAATTGTATTTTTTATTTCTATTCCTATATGTTCAAAATGGAATCTCATATAGTTTAACGACGTTTCATTTTGAACAAAATTTTTATAAATATTTAAAAATCTCCAAAGAGTATAGGCATTTTCTAGATCTGATTCTGTTTCAATTCTATCCTTATTTTCAAGAAGTTCCTTCAATGAATTATCAATATTTGGTTGTATTACTTCCGTAAATACATCTTTTTCAATTTTCAACTTACCAGTATTAATAATTTTAAACAAATATAAATAGTATTCTATATTTTCTAAATTATTTTTTCTTTCACTAGATATATCTTGAACAACTTTATTAACTAAATCATTTTCACCATATACAGACAATATATATGCTATTCTTAATCTATCTTGAAAACTTGGTAAACTTTTATTATATGCTATACTTTGAGGAATTACATTATTTTCTGAAATCATCTTTAAAAACTCTAATTCTTTTATAGTTAGACTTTTCATTCCTAAAAAATTTTTAGTAAAATCATTCCAAAAAATATGTTGTTCTTTTAAAAATCTATTATTATCTTCTGTGTAGTCCACTACATTTTTATGCTTAAAATTAAAAACTAATTTATCCCCCTGCATCTTATCCTTAACTTCTGTAAAAAAATATAATCTCTGACCAGTATTTTTTCTTATTTTTTCATTTACAGGAGTCATATTAAATTTTAAAAATTCCACAGGTTTAGCGATAAATAAAAGTCCTGTATTATTTATCGAGTTAAAAGAAGTTGTGTCTCCAAAGTAATAGTACATTCCATCAAATTCTATATCTACCGACTCAGAAGATGGAGATATCATATATATTATCTGAAAATCTCCTTTCCAATTGAGATTAGAAGTATCGGTCATCATATATAGTACTCTTTTATCTGAGACAGATGGGAATATATGAGTTGTCACTTTATTCCCATCGATTAGATATTCTATCTTTAAAAGATTACTATTTTCCGCTATAACCTTATATGAGCCTGCCTCCATAGAATACATTTCATTATTTTTTTTAAAATATATTCCCATCTGAGAAATATCAATAAGTTGAAATATATCCCCTCTTACATATTTTAATCTATTAATTTTATTATCATAAAAAAGAGCTATCTCTCCATTGGTGGTGAGATAGTCTGCCTGAACTATAGAAAATACTAATATATACAAGAGTATTAATCTCTTCATAACAACTCCTTTTAATAGTCGTTTTCTGGAGATATTAAAACTTTACTATACTTATCAAATTCTTTTAAAAGAACTTGTATTCCATTTATTACCGCATTTAATGGTTCATCAGATGTAGTAACATTAAGATTTAAGTTTTCTGCAATTCTTTTATCTATTCCTCTAAGAAGGGCTCCCCCTCCTCCTAAATATATTCCTTTTCTTTTTATATCAGAAGATAATTCTGGTGGAGTTTTTTCTAATATAACTTTGATTTCTTCTATTATCTGATAGATAGCTTCATCCAATGCTTCTACGATTTCTGAAGAATGAATTTTAACATTTTTAGGAAGTCCATTTAATATATTTCTTCCACTTATTTCTATAAATATATCCTCTTCTAAATCCATTACTGCTCCAACTGAAATTTTTATTTCTTCAGCAGTTTTTTCTCCAATTAATAGGTTATGTTTTTGTCTAACATAATCTATTATAAGAGTGTCAAACTTATCTCCAGCTATTTTCAGTGAAGTTGTTTTTACAATTCCTCCTAAAGATATAACCGCAATCTCTGTTGTTCCTCCACCAATATCTACAACCAGATTTCCTTCCGGCTCAAATATGTTAAGACCCATTCCTATAGCTGCAGCCATTGGCTCTTCAATAAGATATGCCTCTCTAGCTCCTGCTTCTCTTGTAACATCCATTACAGCTCTTTTTTCAACTTGTGTAACTCCTGCTGGAACACATATTATAACTCTAGGGCTAGATAAGAATCTGCTACTATTTACTCTTCTATAGAACTCTCTTAACATCTTTTCAGTAATTTCATAATCAGCAATAACTCCATTTTTCAATGGTCTTATAGCATCTACACTTTGAGGAGTTTTCCCAAGCATCTGCTTAGCTTTTTCTCCTACTTCAAACATCTCTTTTGTTTTATTATTTACAGCAACTACTGATGGATCATTTAAAATTATTCCCTTATTTTTTACACAGATAAGAGTGTTAGAAGTTCCTAAATCTATTCCTAAATCCTCTGAAAATATTCCCCAAAATTTACCTAAATATTTTTTCATTCAATTCACCTCTAAAATTTTTCATATATTTCCCATTTCTTCTAAGGATACTCCTATCCTTTTTAAATTTTCTATAAATTTTCCAATCGGAAATCCAACTACTCCAAAGAAATCTCCATCAATTCTATCCACAAAAACAGCCCCTTTTCCCTGTACACCATATGCACCGGCTTTATCCATAGGCTCTAATGTTCCTATATACCAATTGATTTCTTCATCTTTTAATTCTTTGAAATAAACATCTGTAGTTTCATAATTATTTATCTCAATATTTTTATTCAAGCAAATTATTGTATAAGCAGTAATAACTCTGTTCTTTTTTCCTGATAAAGCTCTTAACATATCAAATGCATCTTTAGAATCTTTAGGTTTCCCTAGAATTTTTCCATCTAACTCTACAACAGTATCTGCTCCAACCACGTATTCATCAGGGTTTTTTACTGCAACAGCAATTGTCTTCTTTCTTGAAATATCCATAATTTGATCTGTAATTTCTATTTTGTCACTTACTTCATCAACATTTTCTGTAGCTATTTTAAGATTAAATCCAAAATTTTCCAAAATTTCTTTTCTTCTAGGAGACTTGGATGCTAGTATCATTTTTTTCTATTTCCTCCTCTTCCTCAGTTTTCTCTTCATCTTCAACTTTTTCAGTTTCTATTTCTTCTACCTTCTCTTCTTCTAGTAAAATCTCAGTTTCCTCTTCAATAAATTCTTCAACTTTTTCAGTTTCCTCAAGATCTTCATTGAGAATTATTTTTAATTTTACTATTTCTTCTGTTTCTTCTTCGATTTGTTTTAAAACAAGATTATTTTGTATCGCTTCTTCGACCGCATCTTGAATATCTTTTTCTCTTTGTTTCTCTAACGCCTCTACATAGCTTATCTCTAGCTTCTCTTGATATTCTTTAATAGCAATCTGTTCTTTTAGTAATTTTTCTTTTTTAATTCTCTCTCTTCTATTACGTATTGCATTTATAATAGCACATACCGTTATTCTTACTTCTTTTGCTATTAATATCAATACAGATAAAAAAATTAAAAATCCTAAAACAGAGTAGATCCATTTTTTTTCAAACCTATTATAAATTTCAAGTAACAGATAAGTTGGAAGTGTTCCTATATTATAATCAAAAACTCCCATCTCTATAATATAAGATTCTATATCGGAAATAGAATCTAATTTATAGATTAAATCCAATAAATAACCATAAACTACTGAAAAACAAAATATTACAAAGAAAATCAATCTTGTTTTTAAGACAATTTTTTTCTTTTTATTTTTCATATACATAGGAAATGGAGAAACTGCTAAGACAATTAAAAACAATAATTGGAATACTCCCAGATAGTTTTTAATCTTTTCATAAAAAGAAAATTTATCCAAAAAATTTGTAAAAAAATAACCGTAAAAAAAATATACTACAGAAATTAAATATATATTTTTTATAGTAAATACACTTATTATTTTTTTCATAAAATGCTACCTCTTAGTTTTCAACGCTTATAACATTGTATCATAGAGATTTTTAGTTTTCAAGAAATATACCCTCTACTTTTTTAAAGTTTTTTTTTGTGATATAATCCAAATATAATGATTCTAATAATGAGGTGCTTTATGAAAAATAGTGGTATTGTTAAAAATGTAAATGGAACACTGGTCACTCTATCTATGTACAAAGAAACTGCATGCTCTCACTGTAATAAATGTAGTGATAGCAATAAAGTAACCAATGATTTTAAATTCAATACAGACAAAAAACTTGAAGTTGGAGATATTGTTACGTTTGAAATTGAAGATAAAAAAGTATTAAAAGCCGCTACAATAGTTTATATTATACCTATCATAGCAATGTTTCTAGGTTACTACCTGAGCAGTACTCTAAACTATGATGAACCCACTTGTATAATCTTTAGTTTTTTAGCTCTAGTTCTATCTTTTATTGGAGTTTATTTCTATGACAAAAAACTTGGAAAAAATCATTTTGAAAATGATATTGTAATTTCATCTATTAAAAAAGTTGAAGGTAAGGAGTAATTAAAATGAAGAAAAAATTAATGTTTCTTTTTTTTATATCAACAATACTAGCACATGCTAAATTAAGAAATGTCGATGTGTCAAAAACAATTGAAAAAAATGGAATAGTACATGTTACAAAAGAATCTACTCCCTTTACTGGAATGGTGATAGATAAAAAAGATCGAGAATTTTACACAAAGGGTATTCCTGATGGAAAATGGTTAACCTTTTACCCTAATGGAAAACTTAAATCTATTGAGAATTGGAAAAAAGGATCTTTAGATGGAAAGTATGTAATATACAGAAAAGATGGAACAAAAACTTTTGAGACTGTTTACAAAGAAGGAAAAGATAATGGACTCTTTAAACTTTATCATGACAATGGTCAGCTTCAAATTTTAGGAATGTTTTCAAACGGAAATCCTTATGGAGTTTGGAACTATTATAGTAAGGAAGGTAAATTAACAGGAAAAGTTAATTATGGAAAAAAACAAAATTATTTTGACCAAAATAATTAGCAGTATAATAATTGACAATTTTGGTAAACAATGTTATTATAAAATCAAATTAAACTAATAAATGTGAGGTGGAAATTTATGTTTGCAAATATTGAAGAGGAAATCTATAACAGTACTTTTGATTCTATTTACTACGCTCTTATGGAAGAATATAAAGAAGGTTCATTAAGTGTTGAAACTTTAGAAATGAACATAACAGAACAGCAACAAATACTTTTAAATGGATTATTTGAAGGTGAAACAAAATTTGCTTATTCTTCAGCATTAGTTGATGCTCATCAATTTGCTTTAGCTGTTATAAAGAAAGAAAAAACAATAGATTAATTTTGATGGATAATTGTAGTACAATTATCCATTTTAATTGGTTTTTTAACATATGTTTTATGAATGGGAAATTAATATTTCATTTCAAATATTATGCAATTTATTCTTGACTAAACACAATATTTATTGTATACTCTTTCATGAGACCAAATTTGATTTAAGTAGATAATTAATAACCCCCCAAAATCTATTTTAATCTTTTTTATTTTTAACACTCCCCCGTGTTATATAAAAAACCTCCTGTTTTTCAGGAGGTTTTTTATATTTCTCAGATATTCTGTACTACAATTCTAGACTAATGATACTAATAAAGGAGCAAGAAATATCGTTACTATTCCAGCTATAACTATTGAAAGAGCACTCATTGCACCTTCAACCTCTCCCATTTCCATAGCTTTTGCTGTTCCAACAGCATGACTTGAAACACCTATTCCAAGACCTCTTGCAACAGGACTTTTTATTTTTAGAACGTTACATACAATTGGAGCAAATATATTTCCTGCTACTCCAGTTACTATTATGGCAAATACCGTTATTGCTGGAAGTCCTCCTAAATATTTACTAACTTCTATTCCTATAGGTGTTGTAATCGATTTTGGGATGAAAGAAACTAAAAGTATCTTCTCTACTCCTAACAATTTACCAAACACAATAACTGATAAAATTGCTGTTATTGAACCTATCACAGATCCCACCATTATCGGTAAAAAATTTTTTTTTAAAGTATCAAATTGTCTGTAAAGTGGAAGACCCAGTGCAACAGTTGCTGGAGCTAAGAAAAATCCTATTATACCTCCTCCTAACTCATATTCTTCAAGAGGTACATTAAATACTTTTAAAAAACTTATCACTAATATTATTGCTATTAAAAGTGGATTAAACAAAGGATTTTTTGTTCTCACAAATATTCTTTTCCCTATTTCAAAACATAAAAAACTTATTATAATTCCGAAGAATGGTGTATTAAAAATAATATCTCTCATTTTTTATCTCTCCTTTTAATTAAAAAATCTACACTCAGAGCTGTTACAGCCATTGTAAGAACTGTAGTTATTATAAGAAGCATAATTAGTTTAAAAAAACTTTCTTGTAATAGATTTAATGAATCTATCAATCTTACGCCTGCTGGAAGAAATGTTATTATCATGTTTATAAGTAAAAAATCACAAACCTTATCTATATCATTTACCTTCAATACTTTTGTATAAAGAAGAAAAAATAGGAGTAATAATCCATTTACTGCTCCAGGGGTAGGTAACTTTAATCCTTCTCCAATAATCATTCCTGCATAATTTATTCCTAATAATAATAATAGTTGAAATATCATATAGTTCTCCCTTAATAATAAAATAAAGGCTGATCATTATGATCAGCCTCATGTATATTAACTAGTCTCTCTTCTTCATTTGAGGGAAGAAGATTACGTCTCTAATTGATGGTGCACCAGTTAGTAACATTATTGTTCTATCAATACCTATTCCAAGTCCTCCTGTTGGTGGAAGAGCATACTCTAAAGCTTCGATATAATCGTCATCTATAACCGCTGTTGCTTCATCATTTCCTAATAGAGCTTCTTCAACTTGAGATTCAAATCTTCCTCTTTGATCCGCAGGATCATTTAACTCTGAGAAAGCATTTCCGTATTCTCTTGCGTCTATAAATAGTTCAAATCTATCTGTAAATCTTGAATCTTGAGAGTTTCTTTTAGCTAGAGGTGATATCTCAACTGGATGTCCATATACAAATGTTGGCTGTACTATAGTCTCTTCACATTTTTGTTCAAAGAACTCATTTATTATGTGTCCTACTGAAGTCATATGACCTGCTACTACAACTCCATGCTCTTTAGCAAGCTCTTTAGCTTGATCTACAGTAAGTTGCTGCCAGAAATCTGCACCTGTAACTTCCTTAACCATATCTACCATATGAACTCTCTTAAATACATCAAGGTTTATTTCTTTTCCATTGTATTCAATTTGAGTTGTTCCTAAAACGTCTTTAGCTAAGTATTTAAATAATTCTTCTGTTAAATCCATCATATCATTATAATCTGCATATGCTTGGTAAAGTTCCATCATTGTAAACTCTGGATTATGTCTTGTAGACATTCCTTCGTTTCTAAAGTTTCTATTTATTTCATAAACCTTATCAAATCCACCAATTATTAGTCTTTTTAAATAAAGTTCTGGAGCTATTCTTAAGTATAGTTCCATGTCTAGAGCATTGTGATGAGTTATAAATGGTTTTGCTGCTGCTCCTCCAACTATTGGATGCATCATAGGAGTTTCAACTTCTAAGAACCCTTTAGTATTTAGGAAGCTTCTAATTCCATTTATTATTTTAATTCTTTTTATGAAAGTATCCTTTACTTCTCTATTCATTATTAGATCTAAATATCTTTTTCTATATCTTGTTTCAACATCTGTTAATCCATGATACTTATCTGGTAAAGGTCTTACATTTTTTGAAAGAAGTTCACACTCAGAAACTCTTAAAGTTAATTCACCTTTTTGAGTCATGAAAAGTTTTCCTGTTACACCAAGAATATCTCCAACACCAATTTTTTTGATAACATTAAAGTTTTCTTCTCCAATTTGGTCTTGTCTTATATAAACTTGGATTTTCCCAGTTTGATCCTCTATATGAGCAAATACAGCTTTACCTTGCTCTCTGAATCCCATGATTCTTCCAGCAGTTTTAAATTCAACCTCAGCCTCAGGTGAAGAAGCTAAAATTTCTCCTACCATATTTTTCTTATCATATCTTTTTCCGAATGGATATACACCCAGTTCTTCTATCTCTTTAACTTTTTCCCATTGTTCCATCACAAGATGTTCTTTTGCTACTCTATCGAAGTATCTTTCCATAAAACATTCTCCCTTTCACTACGAATTTTTAATATTTATAATTTCATTAAATATATACTACTTTTTCTTCCCCAAGTACTACTTGGGTTATTGTTTCTAGATTTATTCAAATAATCTTTTGCCTTAGATATATTTCCTTCTTTATGAGCAATAACTCCTAAATAGTAGTTTGCTTCTGCCATATTCTGATCTATATCTTTTACATTTTGAAGACTTAATTTTGCTGAATTATAATCTCCACTCATGTAATAAACTTTTCCTAAATAAAAATTCAATGCTGTTTTTTCATCTTCGGTCGCTCTAACTTTAGCTTTTTCAAATAGTACTAAAGCCTCTGCATAACTAGATTGGTCCAAAGCTCTTTTCCCATCTTCAAAATTTTTGCCAAATTGTGCTGGTGATACTCTAACTTCTTCTACCTTATTTGGTAAGATTTCAGTTGGAGTTATACTATCCTCTTTTAAAGCAACTAATTCATTTTCTTTATTTTCATTCAGATTACTAGTAATAGTTTCCGATTCATTCAATTGATAGTTAGAATTCAAATATGACATTTCCTCTTTTACTACACTAGTTTGCCCTTCTAATGTAGCTATCTCAATCAGCATAAACGAAAGTTCTTTATCTTTACTTGATCCAGGAAAACTTATTCTATAAAGAGATATTGAGTCTCTAAGCTTTTTAAAGTCCTTATCTATATAAGCTTTTGAAATTATATCATAATTCTCTTTCTCAGTAAATTTATATTTAAGTTTATTATTAATTCTAACAGTAGATACAAACTGTGTTCCATTATAAACCTCTGCTATATATTCACCTTGGTATAAACTTTTAAAAGTTATTGTTCCTCCCCTCAAGTAAAAATCAAAAGATTGAACTTTTGGTGCAGAAACAATCTCAAGTCTATTTCCTGCTACTGAATCGATTATAACAGTCTCTCCAACATAAGATTCTAAAGTACTTTTCAGTTGATTTGCATTATAATATCTTCTTGACGCTTTTGATACATCTGCTGATATCACATCTAACAAATAACTTACTCCACTGTCACTTACATAAAAATCTGATTGTGGAAGTTTTTTGACCTCTTCTCTAACAGGTACAGTTTGAGTCGGATGTCTTAACGCCACATTTTGATTTTGTAACGGAGTACAACTGTAGAAAAGTAAAATTAACCCAGAAAAAATTAATAGTTTTTTCATTACCCCTCCCATATGAAAAATAGAGCAAAGAATGCTCTATTTTAAGTTTATATTTTATTGTCTAATTCTTTTATTTCAATTGTTAATTTATTCATCTCTATATCATTATCATATATAAAGTAACAAATTGTCAACTTTTTTTCCTCATATTTAACCTTTTCAGTACGAATTTCAAAATTTCCTAAAAAATAGGGTGTTTTGTATAAAAACTTTGTATTCTCCCCTTCTTTAAGCATTTGATAACTCTCAACTTGGCCTTTTCTTATAATCTCAACTGAAAAATCTTTAAAAATATTTATAGTATTTTCTCCAAGTTCACTTGAATATGTATAAGTTATTTTTTCCTCGTCTTCGCTCTTTATAGCTAAGACTTCCTCAACAGTTCTTTCATCATACTTGTCTAAACTATCAATTAGTAGTTTAACCATTAGTAATAATCCTCTTCGTCACCATAACCATCATAGTCGCTATTATCATAGTAGTCATCATTTTTATAATCATCCTCTCTATCATAATACTCGTCATCATCCCAATCTCCAATATTATCAGAGCCAATATACTCCTCTTTCCAATAAGCGATAATATCAAAAGCTTCAGCCTTGTCTTCAATTAAAGTAATCTCATCTGTTTCTTCATCATACGAAAATACGTGCTTCATTCCATCAAAATCTTCTGCAATCAGGAACTCCTTCTCTCTCATATTAAAGTTTTCTAGTACGTGAAGCTCGTACTCCTCATCGTCAATTAAGTGATAAAAAGTTTCTCCTTGTGAATACATGTTCTCCTCCTAAAAATAAACTAAATCTAAATTAAAAATTTTATTTGTGATACTTATTGTTTTTAAGTATACTAAACCATCTGTAAATTTGTTCCATGAGAATTAATCTCATCAATTGATGTGGAAAAGTCATTTTCGAAAAACTTAATCTCAAGTTTGCCACATCTCTTAACTTTTGAGAAACTCCATAAGAACCACCAATTATAAAATTTATACAACTTGTTCCCGTTACTGCCAATCTTTCAATTTCTGTTGCCATTTCTTCTGAAGAAAAATTCTTTCCTCCAATATCCAATAATACGTTGTAGCCTTTATGTTTTTCTAAGGTCTTAATTATTTCATCTGATTCCTTTTCAATAGATATTTCTCTATTAGAATCATTTCCATCCTCTTTTAACTCAATTATTTTAAGCTTTCCAAATGCCTGCATTCTTTTTACAAACTCGCTTATTCCATCTACTATATATTTTTCTTTTATTTTTCCTACACAGATTAAATTTATATTCATTTTCTTTTAAATCCTTTTTCTAAGTCATTCAGTGTTAATTTGAATGTAATCGGTCTTCCATGTGGGCAAGTGTATTCTCCAATTTCATGTAACTTCTCAATTAATATTTCCATTTCATTCATTGAAAGTTTTTCATTAGCTTTTACAGCACCTCTACAAGACATCGAAACTATCATACTTTCAATTACACTATTTTTTGATTTTGTATTTTTTAATCCAGATAAAATTTCAAAAAATAAATTTTCTACACTGTCTCTAAAATCTAAAGTGGGTACGGCTCTTATTAAAAATTCATTTTGATTAAATTCATCAATCTCAAATCCAAATTTTACAAAGTGCTCCATATTTTCTAGTATCATATCTCTCTCTTTTAAATCCACAGTTATTCTTAAAGGCACTAATTTTTTTTGTGATGTAGGTTTTTTTTCAGTATACTCTTTTTTTAGTTTCTCGTACAATATCCTTTCATGGACTATATGTTGATCATATATTACTAAATTCCCCTCCTCTTCAACAAGAATATAAGTATTTAAATATTGTCCAATTATTTTAGAGTGACATTTATTTTCTTGAATTTCTTTTGGACTTTCACAAATACTTTCTTTTAGCTTAAAATATTCTTTGTTTTCTGTCAAAGCTTTTTTTTCACATTTTATCTCCTCAGATTCAAATAGAACCGGTAAAGGTTCCATTTTCTGGAGTTTTATTCTCTCTTCTGGGATAATTTTTTTTTCAATTTTTTTTTCAACATTTTTTTTAAATTGTTCTATATTAAGAAATTCATTTCGAGGTTTATTATTTTCTACATCATAATTAAAAGTTACAAATTCTTGATCTTTTGTTAATGTCTCCACTATTTCTGTAAAGATATTTTTATAAATTTCATCTTCATTTGAAAACTTCACAATTTTTTTAGAAGGATGAACATTAACATCTATTTCCTTTGGATCTATTTCTAAAAATATGATTATAAAAGGATATTTCCCTCTCATTAATTTTGTATAATAAGCATCTAAAACTGCTGACTCTAATATTTTTGATTTTACAGGTCTACCATTAACAAAAGTATAAACCGAATCTTTAGTAGATTTTACAATAGAGATATTTCCCAAATATCCATATTTGAATTTTTTTAAGTTTTTCAATATATTTCTTCCAAATAAATCTAGAATGAGATTTTCCATTCCTTTTCCACTGGTTCTTATACTTTCTTTTCCATCTAAAAATAATACTATTGAAACTTCAGGATTAGCCAGAGCCTCTCTTATTACAATATCTTTTATATTTAAATACTCTGTAGATGGTTTTCTTAAAAACTTCAATCTGGCCGGCGTATTAAAAAATAAATCTTTTATCTCTATTTCTGTTCCTTTGTTTTTTTGAACCTCTTTCAAAGAAGTAACTTTTCCACCTAAAACAGTTATATAACTTCCTACTGTATCAGTTTCTTGCTTTGAAGATATATTCATCTTTGAAACTGATGAAACTGATGAAAGTGCCTCTCCTCTGAATCCATAGGTATGAAGATTATATAAATCATCTTTTTTACTTATCTTACTGGTTGCATGTCTTTCTATACAAAGTAATAAATCATCTTGTGACATCCCTTTTCCATTATCAACAATTCTAACATATCTTCCACCATCTTTAATTTCAAGTTTAATATATGTGCTTCCTGCATCCAGAGAGTTTTCCAATAGTTCTTTTACCATACTAGCGGGATTTTCTACAACTTCTCCAGCAGCAATTATATTTGATACTGATTCATCTAATATTTTTATTACTCCCATAGTAACCTCCAAATTAAAGTATAGGCGATTCTTATTATCATATATATTTCAAATAATTTCAACTTTTTTTTTATTTTAGCATAATTGAAGTTGCCATTTATATTTTATTTTGTAATAATACTATTAATTAAGTTTGTTAAAGAGGATGGTGTTATCCAAATGTTTCGATATTTTATTTATATATTATTACTTTTAAATCTAAATTATACTGTTTTCACTTATAACATTGATGATTACATACTTTTTGATAAAGCTAAAGAAACCTATTTTCTACATGAAAATACTAAAGCTGAAATTGAATTTGATAAATATATGAGAGTATTTCCAAACTCTTTTCCATTAACAAGTGAATATGCTAATTTTTTTATAGGAATGAACTACTATCAATTAAATAATTTAGATAAAGGAATATTTTTTCTAGAAAAAGCTGTATATATTCCAAATGATTTTTATGAAAAAAATAGAAGAAAAAGTAACTTTTTTCAATACCAAAGGGATTTTTTTCTAGGACAACTCTATCTTAAAAAACAAAACTTTTCTAAAGCTGAGGAACACTATAAAAATCTTATACTTGATTATTATTCTCAACCTTTAGAATTTTACGAAAAAAAAGCATTAAAAATTCTAGCGGATTTCAATCCATACTATAACTTGATTTATGAAATTAAATATGAAAATAATTTATCTCAATTAGATAAAATTTCTAATGAAGATTTAGAGAAAATTGGTAACTTTTTTATAACAAAGAAAGACTTTAAACACAGCGAATTAATCTATGAACATCTTCTTAAAAAATCTAAAATACAAAATAATACTCTGTATTATAAGTACTTTTTATCTCTATTTGAAGAAAAAAAATATAGTTCAATTATAAAACAAACTTCTGGTATGAAACTTGACAATGGATTATTTTTCATAAGAGGTAAAAGCTTCGAAGCCCTGAAAGATTATTCGAGAGCTCTTTATAATTTTTCAGAAATTAAATATGGGATTTACTATAATTCAGCTATTATTTCAAAAGCAAATATATTCTATCTACTTGGACAATATAAAGATGTTATTCTTCTTCTCAATCCACTTTCAAGTAGAGATTTTGACTTAGATGTTTTACTTATAAACTCATACATAAATTTAAAAAATAAAAAACTTTTTTTAGAAAAATCAAAAATTTTTATAACAAAATATCCATACACCTATGAAAGTGGAATCTATAGTTTGATAAGTGATAGATTAAAATCAAAAATTGAAAATCCTTGGAGTATATCTGATTATCATTCTTTTTACTTGATTAATCTTATCGTCAATAATTATACTACTAACCTTCCACCTTATAAAAAGCTTTCAAATTCAGAGCAATATAATGCTCAAATTGATGGTCTATTTCAAATAGCTTCTTTAAAAGATAGCCAGCTCCTATCTTTAGCTATTGAAAATAGCAGATTTTCAAATAGCGATAATAATATCAACAAAGAAATAGTTATTACTAAATTATTTGAAGCCGGAGAATTTTACAATCTAGCTCTTAAAAATTCTGAAAATTTTAAGAATAATTTTTATAAATATTCCGATTTAATATTTTTTCTTTTTCCAAAATACTATGAAGACTTAATCAATAAGGTTTCTAAAAAATATGATGTCCCTAAAAACATTATCTATGCTACAATACTAACTTATAGTAAATTTAATTCGGGATATATCTCTCCATCTCACGAAGTTGGTCTTTTAAAAATACCGTTGAATCTCTACAATATAAAAATTCTTACTGATCCAGAGAAAAATTTAGAAATAGGTATGAAAAAGATGAGTGAAATTTATAAAAAAAATAACAGTAACAATTTAAAGACTCTTTTAGAATATTCAATAGATTCTGAAAATTTCTCTACACTAATTTTTAATTATGATGGCGATTTAGATTTGGATAAAGTACAAAATTTAGATCTAAGAAAAAATATTCAACAACTTATGTATAATTATACTTTTTATAACTCTCTTTACAAATAATTTTGAAAGGAAATGAAATGAGAAATACTAAATGGACATATAAATTTCAAGAAAATATTCAATCTGAATTAAACTTTGATAAAAACATTTTATCAATTTTAGCAAATAGAGGGATTACAACTTCCGAAGAAATAGAAATTTTTTTAAACGGGGATGAAACTAATCTTTTAAATCCTAATTCTTTTAAAGATGTGGATAAAACAGTAGATAGATTACTCTACGCTAAAGAAACGAATCAATCAGTTTGGATTTATGGAGATTATGATGTTGATGGAATAACATCGGTATCTCTTTGCTACTTAGCCTTAAAAGAGATTGGAATAAATGTAAATTACTATATCCCTCTAAGAGATGAAGGATACGGTCTAAATGTTGATGCAATCACTCATATAAAAGAGCAGGGAGGAAACTTAATAATTTCAGTAGATTGTGGTATTTCATCTCACAAAGAAATAGAACATTGTAACAATCTAGGCATGGATATAATAGTAACTGATCACCACGAGATAAACCACGGAATACCCAATGCTTTTGCTGTTATCAATCCAAAACGTGAAGATAACGATAATGATTTTAAATATTTAGCTGGTGTTGGGACAGCTTTTATGGCTATTTTAGCTCTTTATAAAAAGCTTAATATTACAGAACAAGCTTATAAATATTTAGATATAGTGGCTATAGGAACTGTTGCTGATATAGTTCCATTAGTTGGAGATAATCGTACCCTTGTAAAAAAGGGATTACAGCTCTTAAAAAGCAGCAAATGGATTGGCCTTAATATGCTCCTAAAAAGAATTTTTGAAGAACCTCTTTCTAAAAAATTTGATACATATGATATAGGATTTATAATCGCTCCTATTTTCAATGCAGCTGGTAGATTAGAAGATGCTAAAATGGCAGTAGAACTTTTTGTTAATGACTCACATGTTGTTTGTGACAATCTTATCTATGACCTTATTAATAAAAATAGCGAAAGAAAAGAAATTCAAGAATCTATTTTAAATAGTGCACTAGAAACTATTGAAAGCAAAAGATTAGATTCTAAAAATGTAATAACTGTTGCTGATAAAAATTTCCATCATGGAGTTATTGGAATTGTTGCATCTAAAATTGTAGATAAATTTTACAAACCAACTATAATAATGGAGATAAAACCTTCTGAAGGGATTGCTACAGCATCTTGTAGGAGTATTGAGGGGTTCAACATTATAGAGGCCTTAAACTCTATGAGTGAGCTTTTTATAAAGTATGGTGGCCATGCTGGTGCTGCTGGTTTTTCTATCCCTATAGATAATATTGAAAAATTTGATATAGCTATTAATGAGTATGCTGAAACAGTTTTAGAATCATCTGATTTTATTAAACCTATAAAGATAGATTGTGAAATCCCTTTCTATAAGATATCGTACGATTTGTTAGATAAGATTTCGACTCTTGAACCATTTGGTTTTGGAAATCCTTCTCCACTCTTTTCTATAACTAATTGTAATTTTAGTAATTTTAGAGCAATTGGAAAAGATAAAAACCATCTGATGATGAATCTTGAAAAAGACGGTATAGAGATAAAAAATTGTGTTTGGTTCAATAGCCAAGATATGTTTGAAGATATCGCAACCTTAAAAGAAATTGATGTTGCATTTAAATTAAAAATGGAAATTTATAAAGATAGATATCAATATAAAATTTTTATAGATGACATAAAACCTTCGAATCATATAAATAACAAATTAAAAAATACCTTTTGTCTCTATGAGACTGTTTTTCCTTTAGAAACTATTTTCTATACTCGGAAAGTTTTAAATGATAAAAAATTATCAATTAACTTTACAAATAACGAGGTTACAATTGTTTCTGGAAGAGAAAATGTTGGGTATTTAGATTCTCAAACACAGTTTTTATTAAAAAACTTAAAAGAAAATTTTAATACCAATTTTTCTGTTGAGGTAATTAAAATTATTCAAAAAGAAGAAAATTTCAATATTCATATTAAAATACATAAAGATATTAATTTTGTGTCTTATGCAATCAAAGAAGGAGATTTATTCAAAGATATCAAAAATTTCCTTATTGGAGATTTCAACTACAACTATATTCAAAAAAATGTTTTAGCCAATATCTTTAGAAAAAAAGTTAATACTCTTGCTATCATGGAAAAATCAAGAGGAACCAGGACTTTAATAGAAACTATTGCACTTTATTATCAGTCAATTGGTAAAAAAGCTCTTCTAATTTCTCAAAAAGACTACTTCTGTAATTATATTAAAATTTCGAAGACTTTTATTAAAGGATATGATTTTTATATCTTCCTAGACTGTTATGAAAATGAAGAGCTCGGTACAAATTCAGCTCTTATAATTTCAAAATCTATACTTAAGGTTAAAGGATTTGAGACTATTGTTGACTCTTACTCTATTCCTCAAAATATAAATATTGTTTCTGAATCAGAACTTTTTAATAAACAACATATATATAGTAAAAAGTTACCTTTTAACGATCGTTTTGAAATTTTAAAAAATCTAAATACTCTTTCTGAAATATATGGAACAGAGGATATAAAAGTTATATTATAAATAAAAATGGATGGCTCACTGAACCATCCATTTTTATTTATTCTTGAGATATTTTTTTATGTCTATTTCTTTTTCTGTAGTTATCTATTCTTGTTAAGAGCATAGTTCCAGCTCCATTTAATAACTTTTCTTTTATAAAGTCATTACTTGGATCTTCAAAATACTCTGTAGCTATAAGAGTAGCAAATCCATGCCCATAAAACCAACATTCTAAAAATAATTCATTTTTAAATTCTGATGGTAGTCCCGAAAATCTTTCATCTTTAGACATCTCATCTTTCATTAAATCACGGAATTCTTTTAAAACCGAATTATATGCTTTTTCTTTCAAAAAAATAGATTTAAAAAGTTGTTTTTCCTCACGTGCAAAAGCACAAAGTCCGATTCCACTATTTAAAAATATCATATCTGTTTCTTGCTTTTTAACATATTCTATAAATACTTCTTTAGCTCTACTTATAAGATCTTTTTTCAGTTCATCCATCGAACCGTAACAACTATATATTGGGGCTGGAGAAGCATTTAAAGCCTTTGCTAGATTTCTAGCAGTTATCTCATCTAAGCCATGTTTTTCAAACATTTCAAACGCTTTTTTATGTATCTGCTCCTTTGTAAATATAGCTTTTTTTGGCATTGCTACCTCCTAATATTTTTTAATTCATTATATTTTCTTAGTAAATCCTAATCCTACACTTGATATTTTCTTTTTATAGTTTTGATTTTCTAAAGCTTTTCCAGGGTATTTTTCTGTAAAGTTTCCTTTTGCAGAATCATACCAATAGTGATTATATGAAACTATCCATTCCATAGACTCATCCGGTCTATATTTAACTCCTGTTCCTGCCATAAATGAATCTAAAGCATATTCTACATCACTAAATGTGTCTTTATGAGCTCCTGTATCTGAATAGTTAGCTCCTATCATCCAGGCCCATTTTTTGTTTAACCAATACTCTGATCCTAGAGATACTTCCCAACCATTATCATACTCTATATCATGATTTGGATTAGCCTTCTTATCAATTTTAGCAGATTCATTGAAATAGTAATTTCCACCAACAAATGTAGTCCATGAATCTGTCATTTTATAAGATGCTCCAAGCGCTAGTAAAGCTGGTAAATCTCTTCTAACTTTTCTTCCATCAGCATACTCCGGAAAGAAATCCGAAAACCCTAGCTCTTTTCCAAGTAACGAAGCCTTCTTTTCATCAGCATCAGCTTTAAAATTCATTCTTACTGTTGTATCATATCTCATTCCAATATTTAATCTCTCAGTTGCAGCATAGTTAAGACCAAACTGTCCTCCAAATCCCCAAGCTGTTCTTTCTGAATCTATTTCAGCTTCAATTGGTAAAGAATTTTCTTT
Organism: Cetobacterium sp. 2A; assembly: GCF_014250685.1. Classification (GTDB taxonomy): domain Bacteria; phylum Fusobacteriota; class Fusobacteriia; order Fusobacteriales; family Fusobacteriaceae; genus Cetobacterium. The sequence continues at coordinate 182,772 of NZ_JACFAJ010000006.1, forward strand.
TCCAAAAACAGTAGTATTTAATTCCGCATTTAAATGTCCTTTTAGTAATCTACTTCCACGAACTACTCTACCAGCTAATGAAACTGAAACTTTATCATTTATATCCCACGCTCTACCTAAAGTAGACTGGATATACATATTAGATCCTTCAGCACTTGACCCTAAATCTTTAGCTCTAACTTTTGCAATACCTAAATCCATATTTATTACATCTTCTAAAACTCCAATTCCAGCAACTCCATCATCATACTTTAAGTCTCCGCCTCCACCAAGACCTCCAAATGTCCAAAACCATGTTCTCTCTTTATTTTTTGTATATAAAGCTAGATTCGGTACAGGTGCACCTAGGTCAGCAGAATACTCTTTTCCTTTATATGTCATTGTTTCTTTTCCATACGCATACTGAATTCCAGCTCTTAAATATGTTCCATCTTCCAGTCTCATAAGTCCGGCTGGATTGAAATATACTGATGTATTTCTATTGATTGCCCCTTGTTGTGCTGGATTTGCTCCATACTCAGGGGTATAGTTTTGTATATGATCTATTGAAGCTCCAAACGAGCTAATTCCCGTTACTAAAATTAATGCTGCTAAATAAAATTTTGTCTTACTCATTATGTTTCTCCCTCCGATATTGCCACTAATAAAATTACATTTGTTATTATTACTTATGTAATATAACATTTGTTTTTTAAATTTTAATTAAGATTTTATTAATTTTTTTTAATAATAGAGGAAGGTTGTTTAATTATTAATACAAAGTGTTTTTCTTAAATATTCAACGTAGATAAATTCTTCAAAACTTTCATCAGAAATCTTATCAAATTCCTTTTCAAAAGAATCCAGGAAAAAGGTATCACCCTTATAATCTTTTTTAATATATGAGACACAAATCTTATCAATATATTTCATGCACTGTCTATAAATTGTAGATCCTCCAATAATATATATATCTTTATTTATTATTTTTTTTGCAAACTCCAGCCCCTGTTCAATGGAATTACATACTACGGCATCTCCTGCTTTATATCCCTTGTCACTACTTATTACTATATTGATTCTATTTGGAAGAGGTTTTCCTATACTTTCGTATGTTTTCCTTCCCATAATAACAACATTATTTATAGTTTTTTTCTTAAATAGAGATAGATCTTCCTTTACATCCCAAGGAATCTTTCCATCTAAACCAATAACTCTATCTTTAGTCATTGCAACTATTGCAATTATCATTATTCATCGCCAAAGTCAAAGTCATTTTGTCTTAAAGCTTCGTATAATACTATAGCTGCAGTATTTGAAAGATTCAATGATCTTCCCATTTTAATCATAGGAACAGTTATACAAGTTTCACTATTTTCTTTTAAAATATTTTCAGGTATACCCCTAGATTCTGGACCAAAAACTATAAAATCATCTTTTTTATACTGAACATCACTATATCTATTCTTAGTTTTAGTTGTAGCAAAAAAGAAATTTGATTCTGGATATGCCTCTCTTAGCTCTTCATAGCTTTCCCATACCTTTAAATCAATTAACTTCCAGTAATCTAATCCTGATCTTTTTATTTGTTTTTCATCCAAAGAAAAACCTAATGGTTTTATTAAATGAAGTGTTGTATTTGTTAATACACACGATCTCCCTATATTTCCAGTGTTGTAAGGAATTTCTGGGTTCATTAACACTAAATTCATATTCTCCTCCTTCGTAATTTTATATACAGGAAATTTTAACATAAATTTCATTTTTTTTCCTATTTTTTTCCTTTTATCTTTGATTTTTATTGTTAAAAATGGTATTTTATTAATAAGAATACAGAAGTTTTGGAGGAATAATATGAACATAAAGAATTTTCCCATGGGATCATATTTGACAAATTGTTATCTTGTTTGGGATAAAGAGAAAAATGCTTCACTATTTGATTGCGGAGGAGAGAGAGGATTAGATTCTTTACTTGGATTTTTGAAACAAAATAATCTAAATTTAAAAAATCTTATTTTAACTCATGGACATGGCGATCATATAGGTGGAATAAATAAATTAATTAACATTTTCCCTGAAATAAAAGTCTATATAGGTAAAGAAGATGCTCCATTTCTATCCAACTCAACTTTGAGTCTATCTCAGTTTATTCAAGGATATGATTTTGTATTCGAAGGTGATTTTACAACTTTAAAAGAGGGAGATACAATTGCAGACTTTGAAGTTATCGATACTCCTGGACATACTATTGGTTCTAAATGCTTTTATAATAAAGAAAATAATTTAATGATTACTGGAGATACTCTTTTTAGAAGAAGTTATGGAAGATATGATTTACCGACAGGTAATTTTGACAATCTCCAAAAAAGTTTAAGAAAAATTTGTGAAAACTATCCACCTGAAACTATTGTTTATAATTCTCATACGGATTCAACAACTTTAGGTGAAGAAAAATTATTTTTAAAATCTGAAGGTATCATTTAAATTTAGGAGGACTACTATGGAAAATATTTATGATGTTATAATTTTAGGTGCTGGTCCAGCTGGACTTGCCGCTGCTTTATATACTGGAAGAGCTAATTTAAAAGTTTTGGTTCTTGAAAAGCCTCATATTGGGAGTTTACTTATGGCTCATAAGATAGATAATTACCCAGGACACGAGGGTCTTACAGGACATAATTTACAACAACTTATGAAAAATCAAGTTGCAAAGTACAATGTCCAATTTAAAGAATGTACTTTTTTAGGGTTTGATATTTTTACTGAACCTAAAATTGTTAAAACTGATATTGAGAATTTCAAAGCTAAATCTATCATTATCGCTACTGGATGGTCTAAAAATTCAAGCTCTAAAGTTCCTGGTGAACAAGAATTTCTAGGAAAAGGAGTGTCTTACTGTGCAACTTGTGATGGAGCTTTTACAAGAAATTTAACTGTTTCACTTTTTGGAAAAGGTGAAGAAGTAGCTGAAGAAGCACTTTTCTTAACAAGATATGCAAAAGAAATTTTAATTTTTGTTAATGATAACAAATTAAATTGTGACCCTTCAATTCTTTCGGCACTTGAAACTAATGAAAAGGTTAAAATTATAACTAATTCAAATCTAAAAAAAATATCTGGAAGCGAATATGTAGAGAGCGTTGAGGTTGAAGTTAATGGTGAAATAAAAGATTATAAAACTGATTATACTTTCCTTTACTTAGGTACTAAAAATCCAACTGAACTATTTGGTGAGGTAGCAGAGCTAGATGCTCAAGGATATTTAAAAACAGATGACCATATGAGAACTAAAATACCTGGAGTTTATGCAGCTGGAGATGTTCGTTCTAAAGTTGTTAGACAAGTTACAACAGCAACAGCTGATGGAACAATTGCAGGAATGGATGCTATTAAATACGTACTTACGCTAAAAAAATAATTAAAAAAATCTGTAGAACAGGCTTTTAATTTTTATGCCTATTCTGCAGATTTTCAATTATACATATATCCACATTCTAATTTTAATTTATCTATTGCTCTTATCTGGATTTGTCTTATCCTCTCACGAGTCAGATTTAAACAGTTTCCAATTTCTTCTAACGTTAATATTTTCTTATCAAAAAGACCATATCTATGAATTATAACTTCCTTCTCATTCGGAGTTAAACATTCTAAATTTTTTATGAGCTCACTTTTCGATTCTTCTTCTATTATATTTTCTTCTAAATAATCATCTCCTGGTATGATGCTATGATAATCTCCATTTTCTCCACACGTCTCTTCTAGCGAATTTAAACTTTGTTCTAAAATATCTAAATATTTCTCAACATCTTTTTTTTTCATTCCAATTTCTAAAGCAATAAACTCAATGCACGGGTCGCTAGTATTTTCAACTCGATACCTTTGGATACTCTTCTTTATTTTTGAAATATTATCATATATATATGTTGGAAATCTTATTAAGCCTCTATTACACGATATATATCTTAAAATACTTTGTTTTATCCAAAACATTGCATATGTAGAAAATTTTCTTTCTAAATACGGATCAAATTTTTCGACAGCTTTAATCAATCCAATATTTCCTTCTTGGATTAAATCTAGCAAAGGAATCCCTAGATTTGAATACTTTTTAGCAACACTTACAACAAGTCTCAAATTAGAAATTACAATTCTATCTTTTGCTTCGCTATCTCCTTCCTTAGCTTTTAAGGAATAAGTCCGTTCCTCCTCTTTACTTAATAGAGGATAGTGGCTAATCTCTTTAAGGTAGTCCGAGATATTCATAAACTATTCCCTCCTTAAATCTAAAATATCTAAGTTAATATACCGAAAAGTTTTTACCCTTCCTTTTTTAGTTTTAAATGTTATAATTAATGTGAGGTGATTTTTTTGAGAGTTTTAGGAATCGATCCGGGAACGGCAATTGTAGGATATTCTATCCTAGATTTTGATAAAAACAAACTAAGTCTAGTTGAATATGGATGTATTTATACCTCTAAAGATTTAGCTATTGAAGATAGACTTTGCCAAATTTTTGAAGAGCTCGAAAATATTATAAAAAAATTTAGTCCTAAGCATATGGCTGTCGAAGATTTATTTTTCTTTAAAAATAGCAAGACAGTTATCTCAGTAGGACAAGCTAGAGGTGTTATTTTATTAGCTGGTAAAAGAAATGGTCTAGATGTGCAAAGTTATACTCCTTTACAGGTTAAAATGGGAATTACAGGGTATGGAAGGGCAGAAAAAAAACAAATTCAAATTATGGTACAAAAGATTTTAAATCTTTCTGAAATACCAAAACCTGATGATGCTGCTGATGCTATAGCTGTAGCCATAACACATATAAATAGTTTAACAAACTCTCTCTATTCGACAAATTCTATCTCCAACACTAGTTTAGAAAAAGGACTAAAAAAAGATAAAATTTCAGCAAAAGAATTTAGAGAACTTTATTTAAAAAAATAGAGAAGTCTATTATATAGACCTCTCTGTTTTTTTTATTGCTTTATTATTAGATTTCCATTTTCATTCTTTTCAATTTTTTCAGCTTTTAATAAAGACCCAACTGCTCTTTTGAAAGCTTTCTTACTGATTCCAAAATATTGTTGAATAGATTCTGGAGAACTGCTATCTGTAAACTTAAAATGCTCTTTTAATAATCTCATTTTTTCTAAAATTATTTCTGCATCATCAGACATTTGAATGTGTGCTAAAGCTCTAGGAGCTAAATCTAACTTCCCATCTTCTCTAACTCTTACTATCCTAGCTTCTACTGTATTTCCAACTTTTAAATTCTTGAAACACTCATTTTTAGGAATTAATCCATAGTATCTATCGTCTACTGCTACGAATACACCTAACTCCTCATCAACTCTGTAAACAGTTCCTTCTACCATATCATTTTTTTCATACTTTCCATTTGGCATTAAGAAACTATATATTTTCATTGTTGCTGATAAACGATTTTTACTGTCCTCATAAATTCCAACTAGTACTTCTTGTCCAACTTTTATTTCTCCAACTATTTGTGAGAATGGTAGAAGTAATTCTTTTTTTAATCCCCAATCTAAAAATGCACCTAGTTTTGGATTAACATCCATAACTTTAAGTTTAGCTAGAGTTCCCATAGTTGCAGCTGTCTTTCTAAAAGTCGCAACTAATCTATCCTCAGAATCTCTGTATATCATTACGTCAACTTCGTCTCCAACTAAAAGTTCATCTCTTCCCTCTAATTCGTTGTTAGGAAGTAGGATGTTATCATTCACATCATCTGTTCCACCGTCTAAATATGCACCTATACTAGTAAAATTATTTATTTTCATACTCTGTCTTTTACCTATCTTTACCATAAATATATCTCCTTTTACTCTTTAATATCACATTTTATTATATAATTTTAGTTAAATAATTACAATATTTTTTTTATGAGGTATACTTATATCAAAAACTATAAAAATAAGGGGGAGGTTTTATGAACAACATTTTGCTTTACATCATTATAATCGCTGTGGGATTTTTTCTCAGTAAAAAGAAGGTGATTCCTAATTTTTTAAAAAAGAAATTGGCACTTTTACAAAGTTTATCACTTTTCTTTCTTTTGGGTATTATGGGGTATAATATCGGTTCTAATGATCAAATTATAAAAGATTTCCATCTCATTGGTTCTCAAGCTTTTATAATTGGTTCATTATCTGTAATATTTAGTATTTTGATTACATTCATAGTTTTTAAAAAAAGGGGGATATAAATGCTGGGTGTTTCAATCTCCATCATCGTTGGTGGACTATTAGGATATTTTTTCAGATCAGATTTTATTCTTTCTAATTCTGGTAATTTTATAGATTTGGGATTATGTCTTCTTCTTTTCTTTGTTGGAATTGATATAGGAGATAACTCTGGATTATTTGCTGACTTTAAAACTTTTGGAAAAAAAATATGGTTATTACCTATTTGTACAATATTTGGTTCTCTTCTTGGTGGAGCAATTGCTTCCCTTATAACACCACTTAATGTTGGGCAAAGCATGGCAGTTAGTGCTGGACTTGGTTGGTACTCTTTATCCGCCATTGAACTTTCCAAAATAAGTGCCCACCTTGGAAGCCTTGCCTTTTTAAGTAATGTTGTTCGAGAAGTTTTAGCCATTATTTTTGTTCCAATCATAGCTAAAAAATTAGGAGCTTTTGAATCCGTTTCTGCCGCTGGAGCAACAGCTATGGATACACTGCTTCCAGTTATAAATAGAAGTAATACTTCAGATATATCCATTGTTGCATTTTTTTCTGGAGTTATTTTAACATCATCTGTTCCAATACTAGTTCCTGCAATTGTAACAATTTTTAACTTATAAGACGTAAGACAAATGACCACTGAAAAAAATTCAGTGGTCATTTTTTATTTTGTTAAATTCTCACTCCTTCAACCGTTAATGTTTCTTTTGTAACAACCAAACGACAATCAGGATATGCTGTTGCAAGTTCTGTTTTTAATGCTGATTGGATTTCATTACATGGAAACACCATATTTACACCATCATTGATATTCACCTTTAAATTTATAGTTAAAGTTTTAATTATTTGAATAAATAAACATTGTTCCAGTAGCAGAAACAGGTTTTGTTTTTATAGTTTTAGTATTATTATTTTGCGAAGCATTTTTCATCAAAGTTCCAGTAGCAGGAACCAATAATCTATTTTCAGTAGAACGAGCTATTACGAACAATATTAAAACAGAACCCATTATTAATAATTTCATATATTTTCCTCCTTTTACAATTTTGTAATTATTTCAATTATATACTAAGTATAATATAAGTTATAATAAATTGCAAGACATTTACTAAATAAAAAACGACCATTGAAAAATCCAATGGTCGCTCGTTATCTTTTAAATACTATTAAATCAAATAAATCTTTTGTTCTATATGGACTAGCAAGCTTATCTTTTAAGTTTTTCCAAAGATACTCAAATTCATCATACCTCATATTCTTAATCTGCTCTAAAGATTGTTTTTTATATAATATCTCTTCTCCACAACTAGAAATTCCTTTAGTAATATAATTCTTTAACTTACTATAATTATTTGGATCTAAATCTATTAAACTATAATATTCAGCTAAAAATTCCCTATCAAAGCAATATTCTAAAGCTATTAATTTTCTAACCAGAGAAGCTATAAATTCTATAGATAATTTTTTTGAGAACATACCCTGTCTATCACCATCTGTTTCAACAAAAGGAATAAAAACATCTTGAAAATGATAACCTTGCACCGACTTTGTCAAAAACATAAAATTCTTTAAAAATTTTTTTCTAGTTAAATCTTTTTTTAAAAATTCTAAGTCCACCTGGTACACTGAACCCACGTGAGGAAAAAGTTCATTTGTCATATCTTTCGAATGGCAAAAATTTATTACATTATCTTCATAAGATGTATTTCTTCTAATTTTTTCCATGAAATCTTGTGCTTGTATTAGAAGTTTTCCTAGTCCATCCATTTGAAATAGTTTTCTATATATTCCATTTTTTGCAATTAGCTCATGTTTTCTTAAAGGAGAAACCTTTGAAAAACACGAATCTATATTTGTATTTTTAGAAAGATTTTTTAAAAATTCTTCTTCTAAACTTAAATAGATATCTGTATCATAATCTAATAATACAGTTTTATTATCTTTTATTGCTCCATTTTTCTTTAACTCTTTAATCAAAAAATTCATATATGTTATTTTAAAATCTTGGAATATTGCTTCTTCTTCATCTGTCATCCCAACACTTTTAATAATTCCATCAAAATCAATAAAATCTTCTATTGCAACAATTCCCTCTCTACTTATTCCAATAGAATTCCATGTACATGTATAAGGAACTTTTCCAAATTCTTTATCTGCAATTAATGCCACAAACTGAGCTATCCCTCCTCCAAGAGAGTGTCCAGTTACAGATATATCCTCTATAGGAATTTGAAAATCTCTATGAAGCCTATTAAATACCTCAACTCCTTCTAAAAATTGCCTTGGTCTTTTTCCAACCCCGATTGACAAATCTGTTTCAACAAAATCTTTATAAGCATCTTCTACAGGGTATTTCTCACTACCTCTAAAAGTTATAATATATTTCTTTTCACTTTTAAAAACAACGGAATAAAATCCTGAAGATTTTTCTCTAACTGACGCAGTTCTATTATCAACATAAAAAACTTTCCATTTTTTTAAAATATCCTTAAAATATTCATAGAACTGTTCTTTTGTTTCATCTGTACAAAAATAAAAGTTTCCACTTTTTATTTTTGAGAAATCTTCTCCTTCGAATATCTCATCTATTGTTCTTCCACAATCACAATCTGTAAAATTACAGTATGATAAAATACTCAATAATAAATAATCTTTAGCCTTTTGCAAACTTATCACCTAAACCCCTATAATTGCTAACAGTACATATGTTACACAGACACCCAGCGTCGCTCCTATAACTGTTTCAATTACTGTATGAATCCTTCCTTCAACTCTAGATTGCAATACCAATATCAATAGTAAAAACGAAAGAAAAAAAATCTTTGGGTTGTCTGTTAAATAAAATATTCCTGTGAATAATGCCCCAGCCAGTGCACTGTGACCACTTGGAATTCCACCTTTAAGTGGAGTTCCCTTTTTAAAATATGTTTTTATAGCTATCACTAAAATTAAAAGTATCGCTATAATCAAAACCATACTATGTTGATATGAATTTTTCAGTATAGTAAATCCTTCACCCATTTCAGACATAATTCTTCTTTGGAAAATTATATATCCTACAACAGCTGCATTTATAGCGGATACCAGAACCGCTCCCGCTGCTACATCTTTGGCTTTTTTTGCCAAAGGATGATACGATTTACAAATCATATCTACAGTTGTTTCTATTGCTGTATTTAAAAGTTCTGCTAAAACAACTAGAGTTATTGAGAAACTCACAGAAATAAGCTCATATTTTGTAAGCTCTAAAAATATACATAGAAAAAGTATAACCACTCCACAAAATAAATGAAACTTCATATTTCTTTCTGTTCTTATAGCATCTATTATTCCTTCTATGGCCACATTAAAACTATCTGTTACACTATGTTTTTTCTCATCGTTTCTCATCCAAATCACATCCTAGTCTCTAGTATAACCGAATCTTTTTAATATCTCTTCTTCTTTCTCTCTCATTTCTAATTTATCTTCTTCTTCGATATGATCATATCCTAAAAGATGAAGTATTCCATGAGTTAAAACATAGTAAAATTCTCTTTCAAAATTATGTCCATAATCTTTTCTCTGATCTTCTACTCTTTCTAAAGATATAACTATATCTCCCAAAGTATCATATGGTCCTATATCGTAATCCTCTGTTTCATGATATGCAAAAGATATTACGTCAGTAGGTTGATCTTTCCCTCTAAAATCTCTATTTATTCTTTGTATATCTTCATTTCCAACTAAAGCTACAGAAAGATAAACTGGCTTTTCAGAATCAAATTCTCCTCTTAATACATCTCCAATATATTTTTCAACTTTTTCTTCATTTAAATATTCTTCGTATCCCTCTATTTCAATCGATAAATCTAAAACTATCTCCATTTTATTCCTCCCTATTTTTGTCCAGGGTATTTAATTCTAACATGGTGTATCCCCATCAGTACCTTGGTAAATGTTTTTATTATTATTTCTATCTCTTTAAAAGTTAAATCAGCTTCTGAAAGTTGATTATCTTCGACTTTGGCATTTATAATTTTTCTTATCATACTTTCAATTGTCACAGGAGTTTTCTCATCTATCGATCTAACAGCTGCCTCAATCGAATCTGCTAACATTATTATTGCCGATTCTTTGCTCTTTGGTTTAGGACCATTATATCTAAAATCTTCTTCTCTTACACTTGAATCTAATTGCTTAGCTTTATTATAAAAATATGCTAGCATAGTAGTTCCTTGATGCTCATACATTATATCTCTTATTTCCTTTGGTATCTTATATTCTTTAGCTAATTCAGCTCCATCTTTTGTATGGGATGTAATTATAAGACCACTTAAAAATGGTGAGATTTTTCCATGAGGATTTTCTCCACCCTCTTGATTCTCGACATAAAATCTAGGTCTTTTTACTTTTCCTATATCATGATAATAAGATGCTACTCTTGCAAGTACCGAGTCAGCCCCTATGGCCTCTGCTGCTGATTCTGAAAGAGTCGCTACCATCATTGAGTGATGGAATGTTCCGGGAGCCTTAACAGATAAAGTCTTCAATAAAGGATGTGATAAATCTCCAAGTTCTAATAACTTAAATATCGTTAAAAGATTGAAGCTTCTTTCAAAATATGGTAGAACTGCTATCGTTAACATTCCGGATATCAATCCTGACAATATTAATTCTCCAGCTTTAAGAGCTATTACAGTTCCTTCAAAACCTAAAAAGTAACTTATTAAAACAAATACAAAAAACTTTAATACTGCAAGTTTCAATCCTACATTTATAAGTTCTGCTCTTGTAGCAACTCTCTTTACTAAATATCCACCTATAACCAATGATAATATATACATTGTAAAGTATAATAGATCATAATCAAGAAGTGGCAACAGATAAGCTAATGAAAATAGCCCAATTAAAACTGCATAACTAACATTCATAAGTATACTCAGTAAAAAAATAACCATATCAAAAGGAATCATATAAGCATAATCTATATTTATAAATCTAAATATCAGAAAGGTAACTACAATTATTAAAAAAGTACTTCTATAATAATTCTTATTTAATATATATTTATTGACGACATTTGCAAATAGTGGATAAAAAATTATAGAAATTATTATTAAGTACATTAAATTTGCAAATAACATTATTATATTTTTTTTGTAAGAGTATACTCCAACAGCTTCTAACATACTAACTTTTTTTTCTGTTAATATCTCACCTTTTTTGGCCAAAATATTTCCAGCTTTTATCTCTACAAGTTGATTTCCAACTTGAGATACTTTTTCTTGAATTGCATTTTTAGTTTTTTCTTCATCATATATGTAGTTTGCAGTTAAAAATATATTTATTATACTCTTATCTAGTGTTGAAAGTTCTTCGACTTTCTTATCTAGAGGTGGCTTTATTGAAATAACACCATTTTCTTGGACTATCCCATTACCGTAAATCTCTTCTACTAAATTTCTTAATTTGTTTCTTTTTTCCATTAAATCCTTATGACTAAGCTTTAGTAAAGAATCGACTGTTGTCTGCGGAACCTTTCTTCCTATTATTCTTTCTATCACTCTAGGATCAAAATTTCTTCTTTTTTCTTTTTGTAAAGCAATAATTTGATTAAAAAAATCGTCTAATCCTTCAAGATATATTTTTCCAGCTTCAGGGACATAGATATATTCTTTCTCTGAATTTAGAACCATATCCTGGATAATACCCTCTCTTTTATGCCTATCATTGTATACAGTGCTTTTCGGTGAATATATATCGTTTACTACTACATCTCCAACACTATATGTATTACTTTTTGATAAATAAGAAAATTTAGAGCTAAGCGGAATAAGTATCAGAATAAGCATCAGATAAAGAATTTTTTCCTTTAAATGATATTCTTTTGTATATATTTCTGCGTCATCTTTATTTTTCTTATCTAATTTAAAAGAAATACTGAATCCAAAAATTTCAATTTTTTTCATTCTAGTTATTCCTCCATTTTAGTTACGATATCCTTTAGCACAGAGTTTCTATCAACCACCTTTATATTTTTTGTTGGAATGGCGTCAATAAAATATTTTCCATATTTTTTATTGATAACTCTAGTATCTAAAATTGTAACTATCCCCTTATCACTTTTACTTCTTATCAATCTTCCTATTCCCTGTTTAAATTTTATTACAGATTCTGGAATTTGATACTCTATAAAAGCATTTTTATTTTGAGCTGTAAAACTTTCTATTATAGCTTCTGTAACTGGATCACTAGGAACTTTAAATGGTAATTTAATTATTATTACAGAACTCAGTTGGTCACCTTTTATATCTACACCTTCCCAGAAAGAATCAGTTCCAAATAAAACTGGATTTTTTCCACTTTTATACATAGACACTAACTGTGTCCTAGGAACCATCCCTTGTATATAAAGTTCCATTCCCTTTTCCTCTAATTCATCTTTCATCATATAGTACATATAATTTAGAGCCGAATACGAGGTAAATAAAATAAATGTCTTTCCTTGAGATTTCAAAATTAATTCTAAAATAAAACCTTTTATTTCGTCCATAAAGTTTTTAGAACTAGGGTCTGGTATGTCTTGTGGAAGATATACTGTCATCTGTTTATCATAATCAAACGGCGAATGTATAACCTGCTCTAAAGTTTTTTCTTGTAACCCAATACTATCCTTAAAATATTCAAAGCTTTTTCCAACTGCTATTGTAGCTGATGTGAAAACCATTTGATTTAAATTACTATATAAATTCTTTTGTAATTCATTATCTATTTTAAGTGGGGTTGCCACTAATTTAGAATTACTTTTTTTCCCATTTACTTCCAACCAATATATAAACTTTTCATCATCTAAAGAGTTTATAAATTTAAAATTCTCTAAAAAACTTTCAAGTCTATCTATATATCTTATGAAATCATTTATAAAACCTTCTTTATCTTCTAAATCTTTTATTATTTTTATTATATTTCTAATTTTTTTTATGTATGAGTTAAACTCTAAAATCAAATTTTCTTTGTTATCTTCTATTATTCCATTAAACGGTGTATGCTTTAACTCCTCTTTTCTGAGTCTAAAACTAATACTTCCCATCTGTCCTTTAGAGTAATATTCTATTAAACTATTGAAATAATTTCTTCCTTCTGTAACAAGATTTTTATGTCTAATTTTTATATCATCTTGTAACTCTTTTTCAACAGAACTCTTTTTATCGTAACTCTGCCCCTTTAAATAATTGATAAGAATATCTAAACTTCCGAGTCCCTTTCTCTTACTTTTACTATCTACGGCATATATTTGATTCATTATTTTGTTAAATCCATACTTTGATACTTCATAAGAAAAATAGTCCCTTGCAACTTTTTCAACATTGTGTGCTTCATCAAAAATAGCTAGTGCATATTCTGGTAAAATTGAATACTCTGTATTGAACCCTATCTCTTTTCTTATTGCTAAATCTGAAAAATACATATGATGGTTAGTTATTAGTATATCAGCTTTTTTCTTCTCATCTCTAGCTTTTAAAAAGAAACATTCATTTTTATATGCACATTTATTTCCGGCGCACATATCAGTTTCACTTTGAAAGTGTTCCCATACATTTGAATCAACTTCAAAAGTTAACTCAGCCTTATCTCCACTCTCCGTTCTTCCACCCCATTTCAATATAGCTTGTATTTGATTTTTTTGATCTAAACTGTATTCTTGTAAGTCTATAGTTTCACCTAGAGCAATATTATTTATTTTTCTATTACACAAATAATTTCCACGGCCCTTTACTAAAACATACTTAAAATCTCCCTGTATTACCTTTTGAGCAATTGGAATATCTTTGTTTAAAAGTTGTTCTTGTAGATTAATAGTATTCGTAGATATAACAACTCTTTTTTTATTTTTTATAGCCCATTCTATTGCTGGTATCAAGTAAGCCAAAGTTTTTCCTGTCCCTGTTCCTGCCTCAACAATAACTTTTGTTTCACTATTCAATCCTTTTTCAATAACTTTCGCCATTTCTAACTGTTCATTTCTATATTCAAATTCAGAAAAAGTAGTAGATAACAGTCCTGTTTTTTCAAAATAAGGAGCTATATCTATTTTTATATTTTTATCTTGAATTAACTCAACAACTACGTAGATATCATCCACTTTATTATTTATTATATATGAAGCTCCTAACATTTTATCTGCATATACAGATGCTATTTCTATATCTGCATCTGATGGGAACAAATAACCTGATGGATGATTGTGAATAATTATCTCACCTTTTTTCATTCCTTTTAAAATAGCTGGAACTGATCCTTTATTTCCTCTGGCTAATACAGTTACTGTTTCAACAATTCCATCTTCATTTGGAATCCCTCTGAAAAAAACTTCATTGCCGTCAACTTCTTCTATCTTTTCACGCATTGTAGCTATAGCTTCTAAAGATATTTTTTCTTCTATGTTCATTTTCTTCCCTTTCATTCACAATAGATTCTCATACTAAATATAATAACCTTTTTTTGATAAAATATGAATTCTTTTTTATTTTATCTTCTTTTTTTTTAAAATATATGTTAAAATATTTATGGTCCATTGTGCATATTTATTTGTGTCTCTTTTGATGCTTACCTGTCAAATTAAATACTTTTGTCATCAAGACTTTTGTTGACACAAACCATTATTTATGTTAAAATTTTATGAGATTTTTATTTAATTCGAGGAGGTTTTTAATTTGGCACACTCAAAATCAGCTAAAAAGAGAATACTAGTAGCAGAGAGAAATAGAGAAAGAAATCAGGCGGTTAAGTCTAGAGTTAAAACTATGTCTAAAAAAGTTTTAGCAACAGTTGAAACTAAAGATATAGATGCAGCAAACGCTGCTTTATCAATAGCTTACAAAGAACTTGACAAAGCAGTTAGTAAAGGAGTTCTTAAGAAGAACACAGCTTCTAGAAAGAAAGCTAGACTTGCTGCAAAAGTTATCGCTCTGTAATTAATTTCTGTTATTATAGATTGAGGAGGTTTTTAACCTCCTTTTTCTATTTGTGTTTAAAATTCAATCTATGCCTTAGGATGGTGATATTAAATGATAAAACTTATTGTTCTTGATGTAGACGGTACTTTAACCGATGGAAAACTTTATATTGATAATTTAGGAAATGAAATGAAAGCTTTTAATGTAAAAGATGGTTTAGCAATTTCACAATCGATAAAATATGGAATTGACGTTGCTATAATTACAGGTAAAGTTTCTAATATAGTAGAAAAGAGATGCAAAGATTTAGGAATTAAAGAGATTAGACAAGGAATTAAAGATAAAGTTTTTGAATTAGAATCTATTTTAAAAAAATATTCTTTAACTTATGATAATGTAGCCTTCATGGGCGATGATCTTTTAGATTTAAAAGTTATGAAACTTTGTGGGCTTTGCGGTGCACCTAAAGATTCAGCTCGTGAAGTTTTAGCTATCTCAAACTTTGTTTCTACAAAAAATGGTGGTGAAGGAGCTGTTCGAGAGTTTATTGAACAAATTTTAAAAGAAAAAGGAATTTGGGGAAAAATTGTCGAAAACTTTGAAACTACAGCACAATAAAAAGGGGACCAACTGGTCCCTTTTTTTATTTAACTTTTTGAAGTTCTAAATATTTTTGTGCTCCGTAATAAGCTCTTAAATACATCTCTTTTAGCTCTGACATAAGAGGATATCTTGGATTCGCTCCAGTACATTGGTCATCAAATGCATCTTCAACCATTTTATCTAATTTTGATAAAAATTCAGTTTCTGAAATTCCATAATCTGCAATTGTTGGTTTGATTCCAATCTCTGCTTTTAGTTCATTTATCTTAGATCTTAATATTTTAACTTTTTCTTCTAATGTTTCAGTCCCTTTAGTGAATCCTAAATAGTCTGCCATTTTAGCATATCTTTCTTTTGCGTTTGGATATTTATACTGAGAAAACCCTGCCATTTTAAGAGGTTTATCCGTTGCATTAAATCTTATTACTTCTTCTAGAAGTAAAGCATTTGCAACTCCATGTGGTATATGAAATGCAGCTCCTAACTTATGTGCCATAGAATGACATATCCCTAAAAATGCATTTGAAAAGGCCATTCCAGCCATACACGACGCATTAGCCATCTTCTCTTTTGCTTTTTTAGCATGACTTCCACCCTTCACCGATTCTGGTAAATATTTAAATGTTAGTCTTGTAGCTTCCAGTGCCAAAGGATTTGTATAATCTGAAGCCAGTATAGAAGCATATGCCTCTAATGCATGTGTAGCTACATCTATTCCAGAAGAAGCAGTTAAACTTGCAGGCATCGACATCATAAGCTGAGAATCAACTATAGCCACGTCAGGTGTTAACTCATAATCAGCTAAAGGATATTTAATCCCTGTTTTATCATCAGTTATTACAGCAAACGGTGTTACTTCAGAACCTGTTCCTGCTGATGTTGCTATAGCCCAAAATTCAGCAAGTTCTCCCATTTTAGGGAACTGAACTATTCTTTTTCTAATATCCATAAATGTCATTGCTAAATCTTGGAAATCTACTTCCGGATGCTCATACATAACCCACATAATTTTGGCAGCATCCATTGCTGACCCTCCACCTAGAGCTAGTATAACATCTGGTTTATAATTTCTCATTACATCTGCACCTTTTTCAACTACTGATAGAGTCGGATCTGCTTGAACATCCGAGAATATTCTAAAGTCTACTCCCACATCCTCTAATATTGATGTAATATGATCTGTATATCCTAAAGAAGCTAATTGGCTGTCCGTTACTATTACTGCTCTTTTCTTTCCTTTTAATTCTTTTAAAGCTACAGGTAAACTTCCAAATTTAAAGTATACTTTTTCAGGAATTCTAAACCAAAGCATATTTTCTCTCCTCTTAGCAACAGTTTTTATGTTTATTAGATGTTTAACTCCAACATTTTCAGAAACTGCATTTCCACCCCATGAACCACATCCAAGTGTTAAAGAAGGTGAAAGCTTAAAGTTAAATACGTCCCCTATAGCTCCTTGAGCAGCTGGCATATTTATTAACGTTCTTCCTGTTTTCATAAGTTTTCCAAATTCTTTAATATGATCTTCTGCTTCTAATTCATCTGCATATAAAACTGAAGTATGTCCCATTCCACCTAACTCTATTAATCTATCAGCTTTCATAAGAGACTCTTCAAAAGACTTAGTTTTATAAAGAGCTAGTACAGGTGATAATTTTTCGTGTGCAAACGGCTCTGATAATTCAACCGATTCAACCTCTCCAATCAAAACCTTTGTGTTTTCTGGAACTTCTACACCGGCCATCGCTGCAATTTTATAAGCTGATTGCCCCACTATATCTCCATTTAAATGTCCATCTATCACTATAGTCTTTCTAACCTTATCTAGCTCTTCACCTTTTAAAATATATGCATTTCTTTTTATAAACTCTTTTTTTACTTCATTATAAATTTTATTACTAGCTATTACAGATTGCTCCGAAGCACAAATTACCCCATTATCAAATGTCTTTGATAACAGTATAGAGTTTACTGCCATTTTTATATGAGCCGTATCATCAATTATAACAGGAGTATTTCCAGCACCTACACCTATAGCTGGAGTTCCCGATGAATATGCAGCCTTAACCATTCCAGGTCCACCCGTTGCCAATATTAAGTTAACAGATCTCATAAGTTCATTAGATCCTTCAACAGAAGGTTCTTCTATCCAAGATATTATATCTTTAGGTGCTCCAGCTGCAACTGCGGCATCTAAAACGATTTTAGCAGCTGCTATTGTCGATTTTTTTGCTCTTGGATGTGGAGAAAAAATGATTCCATTTCTTGTTTTTAAAGAAATTAATGCTTTAAATATTGCTGTTGAAGTTGGATTAGTTGTTGGAACTATTCCAGCAATAACTCCAATTGGTTCAGCTATTTTTTCTATTCCGAAAGCATCATCTGATTCGATAGTTCCACAAGTTTTCGTATCCTTATATGAATTATAAATATACTCCGAAGCAAAATGATTTTTTATCACTTTATCTTCTACTATTCCCATTCCTGTTTCTTCTACCGCCATTTTAGCTAATTTTATCCTAGCATTATTCGCAGCTAGAGAAGCTTCTTTAAATATTTTATCAACCTGTTCTTGACTAAATTTAGAGTATTCTTTTTGAGCATTTTTTACTTTGGCAACTAAAGTTTCTATGGACATATAAATCAACTCCTATATATTTAAATTATTTTATTGGCTTTAATAATCATTTTCTTAGGGTTAGTTTACATTCCATTTAAAAAAAACTCAAAAATTTTTTTGCTTATATTTTGAATTTTTGACCAGTCAATTTTTGACCATTTAATTTTTTTCTAAAATTCTAGTATTATTTTTTCTATCTCAACAGCATCTGGCATATGTCCACTTTTGATATTGAACTCAGAATATATAAGCTTTTTTATCATCTCTTTTAAAAATTCTTCATCATATAGTTCAAGTAACTTTATTTTTAAAAACAGAGGATATTCTTTCACATAATCCCCTCTTTCTTTTTTAAAATACTTTTTAATCCCCTCATAAATATTTTCTTTAAAATACTTATAAGACATGCTTCTTTTTATATTCCCTCTTTTTTCTAAAAGTTTTAATTTTAATATAATATTCATTTCATCACTTATCATATAGAGAAAACTCATATATTCTTTCTCTTCTCTTAAATAATTAATGAGATTAATCTTTTCTTTATTTTCTATAAAATTATCAATCAAATTTTTCAAGTTAAATTCATTACTTACAGATAATATTGGTAATATTTTTTCAAGGGAAAATGGTTCTCCATTTAAAAAATTCTTAACTTTTTCCACTTCCTGTTTAATTGTATAAAAATCTTCTCCAATAATTTCACAAATTTTTTCAGCATCATATTCGGAAATTTTAAGTTCTTTTTCTACAAAAAATATCATTCCTTTTTTTTCATTTTCTTTTCTGGCCGTCACTAGCTTTGCTACTTTTTCTATATTTGAAAACATTTTAGTTGTTGGTTTATTAGTAGCTTTTCCAAAAGAATTTAAAAACTCTTCATAGACTATTACTACTTCTTTTTGACTCAAATCATACTCTTCCAAATATCCTATAAATTTATCTAATTTTTTTAATGACTCAGATCTTTTTAGTATTATAAGTTCCTTTGGTGAAAACATAGAGTTTGTCGAAATACTTCCTAAAAAATCAGTTTCCTCTCCTAGAGATGCATCATATATTTTTTCAGGTATATTTAAATTTTTACTTTTTATCTCTTTTATTAATTCCTGATACCTCATCTGTAAAGGTGTGTCACCATGTAAAAAATAAATCATCTTTCATCTCTCCTTTTAAAATATTCCCCTAATATAAATATAAATAGAATTATTATAACTACACAACTACTCAAAGCTGAACTTTCTAAAATCTTTTTTTCTGATACCAATGAATAATTCACCAGCGAAACAAGAGGTAATATATCCTCAATTTGCATAATATAAACCAAAGTAAATTCCCCAAAAATCACTGCAAAAATTTGCAAGAGAGCTGAAATTAACAGATTTTTTAAAATTGGTAACTCTACATACCTATATCTTTGATACCAATTAGTGCAGTCTATTAAACTCATCTCATATAAATCTTTTGGGAATTTTTTTACATACTGATACATAAGTGAATAAGCCACTGGAATACTTATGAAAATATTTCCAATTATAACTAAAATTATCAGTGGTATATCAAATAATACATTTAAATAATATAAACTAATAGCTAAAAAAGCCCCAGAAATTCCAAGATTTGAAAAAATTATAATATCTGTCAATTTACTGTAATTTTTTATTATTAGATACGTTATCATAACTATACATATAGCAGATATTCCCGATATTAAAATTGAATTTGAAATACTTTTTAAAACTGGATAATTTTCATTAAAATTTTTAGAAAAAATTGTCTTTATTGCAATTAAACTAAATTTGTTTTCATAAAAATTATAGAAAGAAAATATAAAAGAAACTGCTAAAATTCCATACTGGAAAATTATATAAAGTAATGAATATAAGGTTTTAAATATTCCAACTTTTTCTACGGCTCCTTCACCATTTAATTCATACTCGTCAATTTTAAAACCTATACTGTTAATCAGTAAAAGCATAAAAAATTGGAGTAATCCCAGTGAAAATGCTTTTGAAAAATCCATACTTCCCTTTAAACTATTTCCTATTTCTACTTCAAGTGTTGAATATTTAATTCCACCTAAAGATAAAACTATTCCAAAAGATGTAAAAGCATAAGTAAATACTAGAATAAAGCCTCTAAATATCTGGGGTAATAGAAGAGGTAGTTTTCCATAATATGCTATTTGTAGTTCATTTGCTCCGTCCAATTTAAATGCTTCTATCGTTTCACGTGGTATTTTTTTTATCCCCTCACTAATATATTTTATAAAAATTGGAGAATTATAGAATATATTAGCTATTAAAATAGCTTTCAAACTATATAAAATTTCATATTTTTTCAAAAGATCCATAGAAAAAACTATTGAAAATACTGTAACTGTTGAAATCACTGGAAAAAAAAACGGAATAAAAATAAGTCCTTGCAATAACTTACTTAAAATATTTTTTTTATATGCCACATAATAAGCTGGAATAAGTGCAATTAAAAAAGCTAAAATCGATGAAATCAAAGCTTGATACACTGAAAACTTTAATATTTCAATCGTATATTCTTCAAAAATATATCTTAAATCTTCCAAATGAAAAAAATCTTTTCCAAAAAAATATATTGGAAGAAGCCATAGCAATCCATAAATAAGATTTACTATTGTTCTTTGTTTCACTACTTATCCTCCCTTATATAACAAACATTAGCCTTAATTATACCATAAAATATTTGACAAAAAGAAGGTATAATTTTTTAAAAATCATGTTATAATTTTAAATGATATTAAAAATTTCAAAAGGAGAACTAGATGAAATATTCAAAAGATAAAGTTATTAATTTTATATATTCAATTATAGATCAAGATGATTTAGTCAAAGCCTCAATATCTAATTTAAAAGGTTCTTATCCTTATAATAAGGTGTCTTTAAAACCTATCGCTATAAAAGGTGAGCTCTTTATTCAATGGGAGCAATTTAAGGATAATAAAGCCTTCCATTCAAATCTTACAAAAGAACAAAGTAAAATTAACTTCAATGAACTTTTAGATAACTTTAAGCAACTTCTTATAAATACAAAAGATAAAGAGATTCAAATTTTAAAAGGTAAAAATGATTTCAATATGAAAATAAAAGAGACATCTGTTAAACAAATTTCATTGGATCATAACAAAAAGAAAAATTATCTCTTAGAAGAAGGAATTCCAGTTCCTTTCCTTATAAGACTTGGAGTAATGAATAAAGATGGAAAAGTCATAAAAGAGAAATTTAGTAAATTTAGACAAATAAATAAATATTTGGAGTTTATCGAAGATACTTTGAAAGAATTAGAGCAGAAAAAACTTATTCAAGATTCAATTAAGGTTGTTGATTTTGGTTGTGGAAAATCTTATCTTACATTTGCCTTATATCACTATTTAAAAAATGTAAAAAATATGAAACTTGAAGTGATTGGATTAGACTTAAAAAAAGATGTTATTAATCATTGCAATGAAATTGCAAAGGATTTAAACTTTGACTGTCTTGAATTTATCGAAGGTAATATTCAACATTTTGATAAATTAAAAAATGTCGATTTAATATTTTCTTTACATGCTTGTAATAACGCCACTGATTACTCAATACTAAAAGGTTTAGAAATGAATGCAAAAGCTATTTTAGCAGTACCTTGTTGTCAGTCTGAGTTTAATCAAAAAATCCATAAATCTGAGACAACTCATCTAAAAAAAGAACTTTCTGTAATTGGAAAACATGGTATTCTCCAAGAAAAATTTAGTTCTTTAGCTACTGATGCTTTAAGAGCCCAGGCTCTTGAACTTTGTGGTTATAAAACAACAGTTATGGAGTTCATAGATATGGAACATACTCCTAAAAATATTTTGATAAAAGCCATTAAAGAAAATTTCAAAGAGGATACTTTAATAACAAAGAAAAAAGAATATGATACTTTTCTTAAATTTTTAGGTATCGAACCTCTTCTAGATACACTAATAAGAGATTTTTATCTATAAAATAAAACAGTCGGCAGAAATTCGTGCCGACTGTTTTATGGTTCCAAAAAATAAAAAAAACTGGAATTCTTCCAGCTAAAGTTCATTGTGGTGCGAAGGGAGGGACTTGAACCCTCACGTCTAGGACGCCAGATCCTAAGTCTGGTGCGTCTGCCAATTCCGCCACCCTCGCAAGTGGTGCCGCTTATCGGAGTCGAACCAATTACCTACTGATTACAAGTCAGTTGCTCTACCAGGTGAGCTAAAGCGGCTGATATTAATTTTTAAAATAAATGGCGGGAGTGACGAGGCTCGAACTCGCGACCTCATGCGTGACAGGCATGCGCTCTAACCAACTGAGCTACACCCCCATTTATATTGGTGGAAACAACAGGACTTGAACCTGTGACCCCCTGCTTGTAAGGCAGGTGCTCTCCCAACTGAGCTATGCTTCCAATGGTACCCCGTAGGGGAATCGAACCCCTGTTTATAGAGTGAAAATCTATTGTCCTAACCGTTGAACGAACGGGGCAAATGGTGCGTCATACTGGGCTCGAACCAGTGACAACACGATTAAAAGTCGTGTGCTCTACCATCTGAGCTAATAACGCATCTCATGGAGCGGGAAACGAGGGTCGAACTCGCGACATTCAGCTTGGAAGGCTGACGCTCTACCGACTGAGCTATTCCCGCATCACAAGAATAATAATACCACAATTTACATTTTCTGTCAACAAGTTTTTTTTTATTTTTTTAAAAATATTTTTTTTGGCTGACTTGCCTTACTTTCATTATGAACTCTATCTACAGCTGTCACTAAATAAAAATATGATTTCCCGTCTGTAACATCTCTATCTACAAATTTATTTTCTCCATCTCTTCTTATAGTTTCAAGTAAGTATCTAGAGTCTGTAACATCAATTTTTGGTGTCTCACTTCTATAAATTGCATAGTAAGTTACATAGTTTTTAGGGAAATCATCCCAAGTCAACTCTACACCATCTTCAACTTTATTTAATTTAAAATTAGTTACTGGACTTGGTGCAACCTCATCTATCCATGGAGTTTTTGGAGGAAGAGCTATATTCTTATAACTTTTTCCCTTTAAATTTTCTTTTATATTTGTAGAGTTATTTAAAATTTTATCAAGTCCAAAATAAGCACTTCCTAGAGCTCTACCATTATCTCTATTATAATTTATTTGATTTAATAATTCATCTTCATTTTTCCATGCTTCGTTACTTCCTAATCTATAGGCAGCATGTCCTATATAAAGATTTGTTTTGCTTCCACTAACTTCTTCTTGCCACCAATCTACAAGTGTTGCGTAAGGAGCAACTTTAAAATCAAAATTCCAATAAATCTGTGGAACTATGTAATCTATCCAACCTTTTTTAATCCATTTTCTAGTATCAGCATAAAGCGTATCATAATTTGTAACTCCAGCTTTAGTATTTGAACCTGTAGAATCATCTGATATATTTCTCCAAACGCCAAATGGACTAATTCCAAATTTTACATAAGGCTTTGTTTTCTTTATATTTTTAGCTAAAGACTCTACAAATATATCTACATTTTTTCTTCTCCAAGCATCGAGAGTTAGGCCTTTTCCATACTTTTTATATGCTTCTCTATCTGGAAATGGAATATCTTTTTTCTTTTTATCCCTTGCAGGGTATGGATAAAAGTAGTCATCCATATGAACTGCATCTATATCGTAGTTTTTAACTACATCTAGAATGACTTTCTCTGTAAAATTTCTAGCTGCTGGTACTCCGGGATTATAATATAGCTTCCCATCATAATTAACAGTCCAGTCTTTATGTTTTAATGCAGGGTGATTTTTTGGAAGTTTTTCTCCTTTTGTGAAAGTAACTCTATAAGGATTAAACCATGCATGAAACTCTAAATTTCTTTTGTGTGCTTCATCTACAAGAAACTTTAAAGGATCGTATCCTGGATCTTTTCCAGCTTCTCCCGTTAAATATTTAGACCAAGGTTCATCACTAGGGCTTTTATAAAATCTATCACCAACTGGTCTTACCTGAACAATAACGGCATTCATTTTCAGTGCTTTTATTTCATTTAACATATCTATATATTCTTTTTTCTGTTCTTCTATAGTAAGACCCTGTTTAGAAGGCCAATTGATATTTCCTACACTTGCAATCCAAACAGCTCTAAACTCTCTTTTAGGAGACTTTTCATTCTCCATTGAGAAGCAATTTAAAGTTAATAAAAGAATAAAGATAAAATATTTTAAAAATATTTTCTTCATGTTCCCTCCAAAATATTATCCTTTTACAATTCTAAATCTATTTTTTAATTTATCTCTTAAAATAGCTATAAAAATTAATTTTCTTCCCATCATCAATGGTATTATTATTTCTTTTTTTTCTTTAGTTATTATATCTATAACAACTTGCGCTCTGCTACTCTTTCCAACTGACTGCTCTTTTAAAGTACAACTTTGGATATCGTCAAAACTTAGGTCTACACCTTTGCTTATTATTTTTCCTTCTTTTAAATTTAGAGTAATTCCAAACTCAAATATTGTCTTTAAATGTTTAAGTCCAAGATATATAAAAATTATTGAAAAAACTAAATAAGCATACTTTGTACTATTCAAATAAAACATATAGCCTTGATATAGACCCATCAATAGTAGGGGTACTCCTGTCCCTAACCACATGATTACCTTTTTTATGTCCAATCTAAATTTTTCAATATCTTTTGGTTCAACTGTCGTCTTCTCTACTCTTTTACAAAAATCTTCAAAAAAAAACACACTACCACTCCTTGAAAAACTATTTAACTAAATCCATAATTTCTTCTTTTTTATAGTCTAAATTATGAACTGCATTTATATATCTCACTGTTTTACTTTTTCCTCTTATAACTAGAGTTTGAGTTCTAGCAATATTTCCTTTTCTCTTTACTCCCTCAAGTAAATCCCCACTTGTAACTCCTGTTGCTGAGAATATAACTTCATCGTCTTTAACTAGATCATCTAATCTTAGTACCTCTCCAACTCTTAACCCTTGCTCTTCACATCTTAATTTCTCATAAGCTGAAATTTTATCATTTTCTAAAGATACACCCTTAACTTCGCTTCTTAATTTTAATCTAGCATGCATATCTCCACCCAATGCTCTAATAACTGCAGCAGAAATTACTCCTTCTGGTGCTCCACCTATTCCATAAAGCATATCTACATCTGAATCTACTACAGATGTTAATATAGAACCCGCTACGTCTCCATCTGGAAGAGCGTATACTCTTAATCCTAAGTTTTGAAGTTCCTTTATAATAACGTGATGTCTAGGTTTATCTAAAACTACTATTGTAAGTTCATTTAATTTTTTATTTAAAGCTTTTGCTACATTTTCTATATTCTCCATTAAAGGCTTTTCTAAATCAATAACTCCCTTAGCATCCGGACCAACTATAAGTTTTTCCATATACATATCAGGTGCTTTTAAAAAACTTCCTTTTCTACCAACAGCTAATACTGCAATTGCATTTGCTTGTCCTTGAGCTGTCATTCTTGTTCCTTCTACTGGATCAACTGCTATATCAACACACGCATATGCTTGATCTCCCTTATTAGAATGATGTATCGCTCCAACTTTTTCTCCAATAAATAACATAGGAGCCTCATCTATTTCTCCCTCACCAATTACAATTTCACCATCAATCATAATTCCATTTAACATAGTTCTCATTGCATCAACTGCGGCTTGGTCTGCGGCCTCTTTATCCCCTCTTCCAACCCATTTGTGTGCTGCTAATGCTGCAGCTTCAGTAACTCTTGCAAACTCTAATGCTAATTCTCTTTTCATTGTATCCTCCTATTTTGTATTTATTGATCTGTAAATTATTTCGCCCTCTTTTTTCATCTGCAATCTATCTCTCGCAATTTTTTCTCTATAATACGAATTGTTAATCTTTTTTAAAAGATTATCGTATTCATCTATACTTTCAAGGGCAGCTTTTTTTTTCTCTAAAATCAAAGTTCTCTCTTTGGTCAAATGATCTATTTTTATATAACTTCTATAAATATGTGATCCGAAAAAAAATGTATTTAATAAAATCAAACAAGTTACTAAGATTCTTAGCATTTATATCCCCCAAATTTATATTACTTCTTTACACTTTCTTTTTTAAGAAGTTGTAATTTTTTTGAAATCATTCTTTTAGCTACTGGAGAAACTTTATCTACGAATAATATTGCATCCAAGTGATCGTACTCATGTTGGAAAGCTCTTGCTAAAAGTCCCTCTGCAGACTCTATTACTTCCTCTCCATCAACGTTTGTATATTTTATTTTAACATGTGTTGACCTCTTAACATTTTTATAAATTCCTGGAATACTTAAACATCCCTCTTCACAATCTTCGATAGTATCTGATAATTCTATTATCTCTGGATTTATAACTTTTCTTACTATTTCGTCTCCAACATCTATTACAAACATTCTTTTGTTTATTCCAACTTGCGACGCTGCTAATCCAACCCCATTTATGTCGTGCATTGTTTCAACCATTCCATCTAAAATATCTTTTATTTCATCAGTTATTTCCTCTACTGGAGTAGAAATCGCTCTTAAAGATTCCTCACCATATATCTTAATCTCGTATATCATTTCTTTACACCTCTTACTATTTATAATTTTCATTATATTATATCATATTAGATTTATTGGGTCTATATCAACAGTTACTCTGAAGTCTTTATTTTCAAAGTTTTCTAATTTTTTCTTAAGTAAATTTTTATATTTATTTATTTCTGTTCTGCTTCCTTTTATAAATATATTATATCTATATCTATCTTTAACTTTATATACTAAACTTTTCATTGGACCATAAATTTCAACTTTTTCACTCTTAATTTCATTACATAATTCTTGAGCAAATTTTTCTAATCCCTCCTCTTTTTTAGAAGAAATCCCTATATTTATTATTTTAGAAAATGGTGGATATTCTAGAAGCTCTCTATTTTCAATTTCTTGATTATAAAAGCTCTCATAATCATTTTCTAAAATTTTCTCGATTACATAACTTTCTGGTTGGTAGGTTTGAATTATTACTTCTCCTTTTTTCTCTCCTCTTCCAGCTCTTCCAGCAACTTGTGTAACCATCTGGAAAGTTCTTTCTCCCGATCTAAAATCTGGAATAGTCAATATTGTATCTGAATTTATTACTCCTACAAGTGTTACATTTGGAAAATGTAATCCTTTTGCAATCATTTGTGTTCCTATCATTATATCGTATTTCCCATTTAAAAAATCGTGGTACATATTTTCATAGAATCCTTTTTCTTTCGATATATCTCCATCAACCCTTACAATATTAACTGGAAAATACTTTTTCAACTCTTCTTCTACTCTTTCGACACCTTTTCCACTATGTGTAAGATTAGTACTTCCACACTTACTACATTTCTTTGAAAACTTTTTAGTAACTCCACAGTAATTGCACTTTAAAGTAGAATTACTAAAATAATAATTCATCTTTATAGAGCAGTGTTCACACTCCTCCATATGACCGCATTCTTTGCATTGAATTAAAGTAGAATAACCTTTTCTATTTAAAAGTAGAATTACTTGTTCTTTTTTTAATAGCGTCATCTTTATCTTTTCTAATAATTCTTTACTAAAAAATTGATCCTCTTCAGCTTTCATATCAACTACTTTCATTTCAGGGAGCTTAGCATCATTATATCTATGTTCCATAGTGTATAGTTCAAATATACCTTTTTTTCCATAATAATAACTTTCAATCGATGGAGTTGCAGAACCTAAAACAACTTTAGCCCCTTCAATCTCTGCTCTTTTTATTGCAACATACTTTGCATTATATCTTGGACTACTATCCTGTTTATAACTATTTTCATGTTCTTCATCTATTATAATATATTCTAGATTTTTAACTGGAGCAAATATAGCTGACCTAACTCCAAGAACTATTCTTTTTTGTCCACTATATAAACTGTACCATTCTTTTGCTCTTTCACTATTAGTTAGTTTACTGTGTAAAATTGCAACACTATCATTAAATTCATCCTTAAACCTTTTAATCATCTGTGGAGTTAAAGAAATTTCAGGAACTAAAAATATTGATCCTCCTCCAGTTTTAAGGGCTTCTTTTATAAGCTGAATATATACTTCTGTTTTTCCTGAACCCGTTACTCCTCTTATAAGAAAATGTCTACTTTTAGAATTTATTATCCCATTTTTCACATTGGATTGTTCTGTGTTTAATATGGCGTCCTTAACCTCTTTATAATTTCCTATTTCTTTTAAAAATTTATTTTCTTCAAAATCTTTTATTTTTTTTTCTAAAATTAAATCTCCCATCTTAACCATTTCATCAATTGATTTTTTAGGAAAATGTTTTTCTAAAGTAACTTTACTTATAGATTTTTTCTTTTCTAAATATTTATGAATCTCATTTTTTTCACTTATTTCTTTTTCTGGATTTAAATAATAGATTGATTTATAAGAGATATTCATTCCAGCTGGAACAGCAGTATTAAATATTTGCTCAAAGCTACACATATAATAATCTTTTATCCAAAGAAGTAACTTTATAAATTTCTCATCAAAGGATATCTGTTCATCCATTACTTTTTTTATAGGCAAAACTTTAAACTCAAAATTCTCAGTTAAGTCTTCTTCTATTACCACTCCAACCTTATCTCTATTTCTAAAAGAAACTAAAACTCTATCACCTATTTTTGCTTCTTCATTTTCAGCGCTATATGTAAAAAAATTATTCGTTCCTTCTAAGTATACTTTCCAATATTTCATTTATTTCTCCTATTTTAAAAGTATTCTTATTTTCTTTACTTTTTCAAGTTCTTCTCCTGCTTTTGGATACTGTTCAAAAGCCTTTCCTGTTCCTGACATACTAATTTCATAGTTATAATTTTTAAATATATTTAAAATATCCCTAGCAGTTAAATCTTTTAAGTCAGGCATAGTCGTCATAATTTCTTCCGGTACCAAAACTTGTTCTGATTTTATCTTTTGAATTTCCGGATTTATATTCGTTATTTCTTTTGATAGAATATTCTTACTCTTAACGATTCTTCTAACTACTTCACCAAGGACTGGTGCTGCTGTGGCTCCTCCAAACTTATTATAAAGTATATCTGCCTGAGGTTTTAGTAACATTATTAAAACTACATATCTTGGCTTTTCTACTGGGAAAAATCCTATTGCCGAAGTTAAATACTCATGCTTTATATATTTCCCATTTAAACTTAGTTGAGCAGTTCCTGTTTTTCCACCTATTCTATATCCTTCAACCATGGCTTTTTTAGCAGTTCCATCTTCAACTGTTTTTTCCATCATCTCTCTCATATTTTGAGAAACTTTTTCACTTATTATTTTTCTTACTGGAGCTGGAAGATTCCTTCTTATAACCACACCATTTTTATCCTCAACTTTTTCTACTAAATATGGTCTATATAATACTCCTCCATTTACGATTGCTGAAAAAGCCATCACCATTTGAATTGGAGTTACAGCTATTCCTTGTCCAAATGACATTGTACTCTTCTTTAATTTATCCCATCTCTTGCTTGAAATAGTATATGGCTTTCTCTCATATGGAAAATCAATTCCAGTTTTATCATATAATCCAAAGCTTTTTAGATACTCCTCAAATTTTGTTTCTGTAAATCTGTCTCCAATTAAAACCATTCCAACATTACTTGATTTTTTAATTATATCATCTAATGTTATAATCCCTTTTACACTTCTACTACTTTCCCTTATGGTATGGTTATATTTCTTTATTGTTCCATCTCCTATGTCAAAAGTACTACTTCTTCTAACATACCCTTCATTTAAGGCTGATGCGACTATTACCGGTTTAAATATAGATCCCGGTTCAACTTGGTTTTGAAAAAGAGGATTTCTTATCTCCTTTTTTCCCTTACTGTAAAATGATGTCCCTAGAACTTTTCCAGTATTTGGGTCTACTACAATTCCATATGCCTCTTCTGATTTAGTATTTTCAAACTGTTTTTTTAACTCATCATTTAATATATAATGAATTTCATGATCTATTGTTAAATGTATATTCTTACCATCTAACTCTTGATTCATTTCAGCTTTCGATGTCGGTAACTTTATTCCTAAACTTCTAATACTCGGGCTTGTTCTTTTTATCTCATTTCCTCTAAGATATTGTTCATATTGTTTTTCAACACCAAAAGTTCCTTTTTTTATATCTGTTTCATCATTTTTTAAAAATCCAATATTTCCAACTAAATTTTCAAATATATCTCTTCTATAGTATTTTCTTTCTTTTCTTCCATCCAAAAATAACTCCTTCGTTCTCAAAATACCATGTTTTTTTAGTATGATATCTACTTCTTTTTTCTCGATATCATTTAAATCTTTTTCTAATCTTCTATATCTTCTTCCTTCCAGTCCAAGTTTTTTAATCTCTTTTGCGATTGAATAATAATTTCCCTTTACATATTTTTTATCTATAAGTTCTTTAAGAGCTTTAAAACTTTCTTCTTTCTTTATTGCAGTTTCTGGATCTATAATTAAACTATAGATATTCACATTATATGCTAATCCTTTTCCAGTTGAATCATATATACTTCCCCTATCTCCACTTTCAGGAAAACTACCCGTTATTTGTTTAGCTACAGCTGCCTCATAAATTTTAGAGTTAAAAACTTGAATATGAATAAGTCTAAATATTAAAACTAGCATAAGTAATCCAACTATATCTATTCCAACTGATACTCTTATATTAAAGTTATTATTTTTTTTATTTTTTTTCCATTTTGTAAAAATTAAAAGTAAATATACTAAAATTAGCATAAGTCCAACGGTAAGAAGATGAATTTTAAAATAAATTGAACATCCTATCCCTAATATCAATGACACCAGAGAGATTATTTTTAATCTCTTGACTACCAATTCCCCACCATCCCTCAAAATAATTGTATATTTTATTATACCAAATAACAGTTAAAAAAAAAAGGAAAGCTCTCGCTTTCCCTCTTATTTAAAACTATTTAGCTTCTGTTCCTTCAGTAGAGAAATCTAAAGACGCTAGTCTTTGATATTGTCTCCATCTTCTTTGAGCTTCAGCTTTATTTTTAGCAAATAGAACTTTTGAATCTTCTGGATGAGTCTTAGTAAGAGTTGCATATCTTACTTCTCCCATTAGATAATCGTTATATTTATCCCATTGTGGTTCTTTCGAATCTATTTGAAGTGGGTTTTTACCCTCTTTCTCTAGTAATGGGTTGTATCTGAATATTGGCCAGTATCCGCACTCAGTCGCAAGTTTCATTTCCTGTTGACTTTGTCCCATACCTTTCTTAATTCCATGACTTATACATGGAGAGTAAGCTATGATGATTGATGGACCTGGATATGCCTCAGCTTCAGCTATTGCTTTTAAGTACTGCTGTTGGTTTGCACCCATAGATACTTGTGCAACATAGATATGTCCATAAGACATAGATATTGCAGCTAAATCTTTCTTCTTATTTGGTTTTCCTGCTGCTGCGAACTTAGCAACCGCTCCTGTTTGAGTTGACTTAGATGCTTGTCCACCAGTATTTGAGTAGATCTCTGTATCCATTACTAAAACATTAACATCATCAGATGTTGCTAGAACGTGATCAAGACCTCCATAACCGATATCATAAGCCCAACCGTCTCCTCCGAAGATCCATTGAGATTTTTTAACTAGATATTGCTTAAGATCTAATATCTCTCTAGCAACTTCACAGTCACATGCTTCTAACATAGGAACTAATTTATTTTTAATCTCTTTAGTCTTTTCTCCATTTCCTTTATTTGCAATCCACTCTTCAAATAAAGCTTTTACTTCTGGAGATACTGATTCCATATTTGATTCCATGATGTGTTGGATTCTATCTCTCATTGCACCTACTGCAACTGACATTCCGTATCCAAATTCAGCATTGTCTTCAAATAGTGAGTTACCCCATGAAGGTCCTTCTCCACAAGCATTTGTTGTATAAGGAGTTGAAGGAGCTGATCCTCCATAAATTGATGAACATCCAGTTGCATTGGCTATCATCATTCTATCTCCGAATAATTGAGTTATTGCTTTGATGTAAGGAGTTTCTCCACATCCTCCACAAGCTCCGTGGAATTCAAATAGAGGTTGAGCAAATTGAGATCCTTTTACAGTATTCTTAGGCATTAAAGTATCTTTGTAAGTTACTTTGTTGAATAAGTAATCTGCATTTTCTTGCTCTCCTGCTTCCATTTCTTGAGCAATTGGTACCATTACTAAAGCTTTCTCTTTAGCTGGACATACGTTAGCACAAAGCCCACATCCTGTACAATCTAATGGAGAAACTTGTATTTTATAAGATAATCCCTCTAATCCTTTTCCGATTGGAGTTTTAGTTTTTAATTCGTTTGGAGATGCTGCTTTTTCCTCTTCTGTCATTAAGAATGGTCTGATTACAGCATGTGGACAAACATATGAACACTGGTTACATTGGATACAGTTTTCCATTTTCCATTCAGGAACGCTAACTGCTACTCCTCTTTTTTCAAATGCTGTAGTTCCGTTTTCAAATGTTCCATCAGCATACTCTAAGAATGTAGATACAGGAAGTGAATCCCCTTTCATAGCATTAATAGGCTTACATATTTTGTCTACGAATTTCTCTAATGGAGTACAAGAACATCCACCACAAGAACATCCTGATTCCTCAGATTCTACTTCAGTTGTAAGATTTGCCCAAGCTGGATCTACTGTTACTTCAACAATTTCTCCTGCTCCTCTATCAATAGCTTCAAAGTTCATTTTTACAATTTCTGCACCTTTGTTACCATATGATTTTTCAGCATAGTCTTTCATGTATTTTTGTGCGTCTTCAAATGGAATTACATCTGCTAATTTAAAGAATGCTGATTGCATTATTGTATTAGTTCTTCCACCTAATCCGATTTCTGTTGCAAGTTTGTTTGCATTGATGATGTAGAATTTAGCATTCTTTTCAGCTAAGCTTTTCTTAACTGAATTTGGTAAGTTGCTTACAGCTTCCTCTTTATCCCAAACACAGTTTAGTAAGAATGATCCATTCTTCTTTAATCCACCAATCATATCATATTGAGTTAAGTAAGCTGGAACTGAACATGCAACAAAGTTTGGTGCTGATACTAAGTATGTAGATCTAATTGGCTCTTTACCAAATCTTAGGTGAGATCTTGTTGATCCTCCAGATTTCTTAGAATCATATGCAAAATATCCTTGTGCATATAAATCTGTTTTATCTCCTATGATTTTAATAGAGTTTTTATTAGCTCCTACTGTTCCATCTGAACCTAATCCAAAGAATAGACATTCTCTTACTGAATCAGAAGTTGTATCTATATGTGGACCAACTTCTAAAGATTTGAATGTAACGTCATCAGTTATACCAACAACAAATCCATCTTTAGGAGTTTCAGCTTTTAAGTTATCAAATACTGCTAACATTTGAGCTGGAGTTGTATCTTTTGAAGATAATCCATATCTTCCACCAACGATTACTGGAGCGTTATCCATTCCATAGAATAATCCTTTGATATCCATGTATAGAGGTTCTCCTAAAGCTCCTGGCTCTTTTGTTCTATCTAAAACAGCAATTTTCTTAACTGTCTTAGGGAATACATTAAAGAAATACTCTGAAGAGAATGGTCTGTAAAGGTGAACGTTTATTATACCTACTTTTTCTCCCTTAGCCATTAAGTAATCTACAGTTTCTTGTAATGTTTCACAAACAGATCCCATAGCTATGATTATATGCTCAGCTTCTGGATGTCCGTAGAAGTTAAATGGTTTGTATTCTCTTCCTGTTGCTTTAGAGATTTCAGCCATGTACTCAGCTACGATTGCAGGAACTGCATCATAATATTTATTTTGAACTTCTCTAGTTTGGAAATAGATATCATCATTTTGAGCTGTTCCTTTTGTTACTGGGTGCTCAGGGTTTAATGCTCTATTTCTAAATGCTTTTATAGCATCCATATCTACTAAATTTCTAAATACTTCATAATCCATAAGTTCAACTTTTTGGATTTCATGTGAAGTTCTGAATCCATCAAATATATTCATGAAAGGAACTCTTGATTTTATAGCTGCTAAGTGAGCTACTCCAGAAAGGTCCATAACTTCTTGAACTGAACTTTCAAATAACATAGCAAATCCAGTTTGCTTTGCTGCGTAAACGTCTTGATGATCTCCAAATATTGAAAGAGCTTGTGCAGCTAGTGATCTAGCTGAAACGTGGATAACACTTGGTAAAAGTTCTCCAGCTATTTTATACATGTTTGGTATTTTTAAAAGTAATCCTTGAGATGCTGTATATGTAGTTGTTAAAGCTCCAGCTTGTAATGATCCATGAACTGTTCCTGCTGCTCCAGCTTCTGATTGCATTTCTACAACTTTAACTGGTACTCCAAACATGTTCTTGATTCCTCTAGCAGCCCACTCATCTGTGTACTCTGCCATTGGTGAAGATGGAGTTATTGGATAAATTCCTGCTACTTCTGTAAAGGCGTATCCTGCATATGCTGCAGCTTGGTTTCCATCCATAGTTTGCATTTTTTTTGCCATTTTGTTTTTCCTCCCCTTAACCTAATTAAATTTTTTAATTATCAATTAGGCCAGTTAGTTTTTTTGGTTTTTTATTTTGGTTTTTTTATATAATTACCCTTTTACGATTGAATAAGTGTCTCTAGCGATTACTAACTCTTCGTTTGTAGGTATTTTATAAACTGCTACTTTTGACTCAGGAGTTGTTAATAAAACATTACCTTTTTGTCTCTTTGAGTTAATTTCTTTATCTAAATCTACACCTAAGAACTCTAATCCTTTTAAGATAGCTTCTCTAGCTTTTCCAGAATTCTCTCCAATTCCTCCAGTGAAGCATATTGCGTCTACTCCACCTAATTGTGCTGCATAGTTTCCAACGTAAGCTCTTATTCTGTAAGCAAACATATCTTCAGCAAGTATTGCTCTTTCGTCCCCTGCTGCTGCTGCAATTTCCATATCTCTACAGTCAGATGACTTTCCAAATACTCCTAAAATTCCAGACTCTTTGTTCATTCTATTATCCATATCTTTATCAGACATTTCTCTTTTATTTTTTATGAATAAAACTGCTGCAGGATCGATATCTCCACATCTAGTTCCCATCATGATTCCTTGTAATGGAGTAAGTCCCATTGAAGTATCTATACATTTTCCGTTCTTAACAGCTGATATAGATCCTCCGTTTCCTAGGTGACATACAATTATTTTAGACTCTTCAGGATTTCCAAGTAACTCTATAGCTACTCCAGAAACGAACTTATGTGAAGTTCCGTGGAATCCATACTTTCTTACTTTTAACTCTTCATAATCTGCATATGGTAATGCATACATGAACGCCTCAGCTGGCATAGTTTGGTGGAAAGCTGTATCGAATACTGCTACGTTTGGTGTAGTTGGCATTAATTCTTGCATAGTTCTAATTCCAAGAATGTTAGCTGGGTTATGTAATGGAGCAAGTTCTGAAACTGCTTCAATTCCTTTCATTACATCTTCAGTTATTAGTACAGAAGTTGCGAACTCTTCTCCACCATGAACAACTCTGTGTCCAACAGCGTCTATTTCTTCAACTGATTTGATTACTCCGTACTCTGGGTTTGTTATAGCTTTTATAACAAGTGTTAAAGCTTCTTTATGAGTAGGCATATCATGCTCTACTGTTACTTCGAAATCTGTAGCTGGATTTTCATATTCCATTTTTGATCCTGCGATTCCGATTCTCTCACAAAGACCTATTGCAAATAGCTCTCCTGTTTGAGGATTTAATAATTGGTACTTAAGAGATGAACTCCCACAGTTAATAACTAAAACTTTCATTTTTTACCACCTTTATCTATAAGTTTAATTTTGTTTGTCAATATAATTAGTTTTGTTTTCCAGCTTGAGCTGAAGTTATAGCTGTTAAATTGATGATATCATCAACTGAACATCCTCTTGATAAGTCATTTATAGGTGCTCCTAGTCCTTGAATTAAAGGCCCATAAGCTTCTGCATTTGCAAGTCTTTGAACAAGCTTGTATCCAATGTTTCCAGCCGCTAGGTTAGGGAATATTAGAACGTTTGCAGATCCTGCTACTGTAGAATTTGGAGCTTTTTTAACTCCTACTGCTTTAACTAATGCAGCGTCAGCTTGTAACTCTTCTTCAAATTCAAATGTAACATTTCTTTCTCTTAATATTTCTCCAGCTTTTTTAACAACATCTACAGAATCATGTTTTGCAGATCCTTTAGTTGAGAATGTCATTAATGCAACTTTTGGAACTATTCCAGCTACATTTTTAGCTGTTTCTGCAGCTTCAGAAGCGATATCAGCTAATTGCTCTGATGTAGGTTCTGGTATAACTGCACAGTCACCAAATATTAATATATCTCCATATGTATCTGTATTTTGAGTTAATTCCATTAGGAAAACTGATGAAACTGTTTTTATTCCTGGCTTAGTTCCAACTACTTGGATTCCAGCTCTTAATACGTTAGCTGTAGGAGAATCTGATCCAGAAACCATTCCTGCTACATCTCCCATTTTAACCATCATAGCACCGAAGAAATTTACATCAGCTAGTAAAACTTCTCTAGCTTTTTCTGCTGTCATTCCTTTTGCTGCTCTTAACTCATGAAGCTTCTCTACATAAGCGTCTGTTCTTGCATAAGTTTTAGGATCTACTATTTCAACACCATCTAGTGATAATCCAAGTTCTTTTGCAAAATTTCTTATAGTTCCTTCGTCCCCAACTAAAACTGGAGTAGCTAATTGATCTGCAACTATTCCTACTGCTGCTCTTACTACTCTCTCGTCTGTAGCTTCAGGTAAAACTATTTTATTTCCTAAAGCTTTAGCTTTTTCTCTTATTTGAACTATGATACTCATCCCAATGCCTCCCTATTTTATATTTAATTGATTATCATTTGCTATCGTTACGATTATCTTTTAAACATTTTTTTGATTTCATTTAAATATATCTTAACAAATTTTAAATATATTTACAAATACTTTTCATATTTTTTAATCAAATATTGCCGAAATATATTCTTTTGCATTGAATTGTCTTAAATCGTTAATCCCTTCACCAACTCCAATAAATTTAATTGGCTTCTTTATCTCTTCAGAAATACTAAATAAAATTCCACCTTTTGCTGTTCCATCAAGTTTAGTAACTACAAATCCTGATAAATTTGTAACCTCATTAAATACTCTCGCTTGAATCAATCCATTTTGTCCTGTTGTCCCATCTAAAACTAGAATAGTTTCATAAGTTTGATCTCCTAGTTTCTTTTTAATTATATTGTTAATTTTTTCCAATTCTTTCATTAAATTATTCTTATTATGTAATCTTCCTGCTGTATCAATTATAACCACATCAGCTTTTTTACGCTCTCCTACTAATAAAGTATCAAAAACAACTGCGCCTGGATCAGACCCTTGTGACTGCTTAACTATTTCTGCTCCAGATCTTGTAGCCCACTCTTCTAACTGCTCAATTGCGGCTGCTCTAAATGTATCCGCTGCCCCAATTACTACTTTTTTTCCTTCTTTTGTCAACTTGGATGCCATTTTACCAATTGTTGTTGTTTTTCCAACCCCATTTACACCAACTACTAAAATAACATTCATTTTTCCACTTTCTATCTTCAATTCAGTATTTTCTTCTATTAGATATCTTTCCATAACATCTTTTAAAACTAAGTAAACTTGACTTGGATCTTTAATCCCTCTAACTTTAACTTCTGCTTCTAAATCTTTTACTATTTTTGCAGTCATATCCATTCCTATATCTGACTGGATTAAAATATCTTCTAACTCTTCATACATCTCTTCATCTATGATACTTCTTCCCGTGAATACCTTCTTTAATTTTCCAAAAAATCCATCTCTAGTTTTTGAAAGCTTTTCTTTTAGAGATGCAAAAAAACCTACCTTTTTTTCTTCCAACTTCTCCTCTTTTTCTTCTGTTACTTTTTCTTCTTTTATATCCTCTTTTACATTTCCTAATTCAACATCTTGGAGCTCTTCCAATTTCTCAGAAATTGTTTTGTCTTTATCTACTAAAATTTCTTCTCTTGTTTCTTCTTTTTCAACACTTTTATCAATAACTTTACTCAATGCATTTATTAGCTTATCTGAATCATCCTCTTTAATATCTTCTGATTTCTTTTTTCCAAATATTCTGCTAAAAAAACTCATATTCCCTCCTAATAATTCTCTTTATAAAAAATACTACCACATTTATTTATTCTTTTGAAGTAAAAAAACCTAGAAAAATTTTTCTAGGTTTTATTTTTAGCTTATTTCTCTACAATATGTCTTACAGCTAGTATGCCCATTACAGCAGCAATGTTTAATCCACTACCATACCCTGAACTATCTCCAGTAGCATAAAGACCTTTTATATTTGTTTCCATATTCTTATCTATCTCTATTCTTGTACTTCTAAATTTAATTTCTGGGAAGTATAATAATAAGTCACTAGATGCAAATCCAGGAGTTATTTTATCATGAACTTCAATAAATTCTATTATATTATCTAAAATTCTTTTTGGACAAGCTAACGATATATCTCCTGCTACATAATCTTCAGTAGTAGGTACTATATTAAGTCTTGCAAGTCTCTCCTCTGTAGACCTTCTTCCAGCCTTTAAATCTCCATATGATTGCATTAGAATTTTTCCGCCTGTAAGCATTGCTGACATCTTAGCAATAGCTGTTGCATACTCAAAAGGTTGGTTAAATGGTTCTGTAAATGTTTTTGTACAAAGTAGTGCCAAGTTTGTATTAGTAGATTTTTTATCTTTATAAGCATGACCATTTGCTAAAACAACGTCATCTCCATGCTTTTCAGCAGCTATAAATCCACTTGGATTACTACAGAATGTTCTCATTCTATCTTTATATTTTTGTGTATAATAAATCATTTTTGCTTCGTAGAAATTTTCATTTATATCTTTCATAACGATATCAGGAATTTCAACTCTTACTCCAACGTCTACCGCTCCAGTCTCATAGTTAACACCATGTTTTTGGCATATATCCATAAGCTTTTTAGCACCACTTCTACCCATACCAATAACTACATTTGAGCTGTAATAAATTTCTTCTTTTCCTTTATGAGAAACTACTACCCCTTCAATCGCACCATTTTCAATGATTAATTCTTCAGCTTCTCTTTCAGTTGCAAATTCAACTCCCTTTTCAAGAAGATAATTAACAAGCTTTGTATAAAGCTCTCTTGAACCATCAGTTCCAAGATGCATAGTTGGTGTATCTACCAGTTGAACATTAGTTTCAATACATCTCTTTTTTATATCCAACATAAATTGATTGTACTCAAGTCCTGTTGGTTTTTCATCAAATCCAAACTCTTTATATATGTCTGCAACATATTTTATAGTATCATTTACTATTGCTTTTCCAGTTACTACGTGTACATCTCCACCAACTCTATAATCCATATTGAATTTTGAATCAGAGAAAGCTCCAGCTCCACTCACACCAAATATAATTGCGCAAGTAGGACACTTTACACACCATCC
This sequence comes from Cetobacterium sp. 2A, assembly GCF_014250685.1. Taxonomy (GTDB): domain Bacteria; phylum Fusobacteriota; class Fusobacteriia; order Fusobacteriales; family Fusobacteriaceae; genus Cetobacterium. The sequence goes on from NZ_JACFAJ010000006.1 coordinate 222,719, forward strand.
TAGTTTTTCTTTAGGACAAACTCTTTGTGTTAACATTCTACCTTTATCTATAACTAATATTTTTAAATCCTCGTTTTTTTTGATGGCTTCATAAGCTCCAAATATACCGGCTTGTCCCCCACCTAAAAATATAACATCATACTTCATGAGTTTCCTCCTAATTATTTTGCAATTTTGACAGGGTATTGTATCATACTTTTACTGTTGTTTCCAATTTATCTTTTGAGGAAATAAATCATCTGGAAGATTCAAATGTATTTCACCTGTTCTTCCTGAGAAATTATAATTCCATCCACCAGTATCTGTTGATAAATTAAAATCATTCAAATCATATACTTCATTTGAACTCTTCACATCTCCATTTTCGATAGTTTTAGGAATAGAATTTTTTCCATAGATTTTCGAAAAAGAAATCACTTCTCCTTTTTCATTTTTAAAATCTAAAGTTTCTAAATTATCTTTTGCTCCAAACCTTGTCAACTCAGGATATTCACCTGTTTTTTGATAATATATCTCCAAAGCAACTCTCAAATCTACTAACTCTTTTTGGATATTTTCAACTTTTGCTGCATCTCTTAAATCATTTATCCATACAATTGACATATACCCAAATCCAAAGATTGAACCAATTATTACAATTATTTCTAGAATTTTTAATTTGAAGTTTTTTTCCATTCTTTGCCTCTTTTTATCTCTTTGGCTTTATAAATGCGTCTCTTATTAAGATTTCTCCATATTCTGGATATGTAACTTCTAAAACTAAAGGTCCTCTTTTTACAGATAACCATCCAAGACCCTTGAATACAAGTTCTTCCCCAGTTTCTACAACAAACTCTTCTGTTACCATCTTATTTTTGTTGTAGTCATCTTTACAAGCGCTACATGGAGGATTTACTAGATCATCTCTTGTTAATAACTCTTCTGCTCTTTCTAAGTTAGTTTCATGGAAAGTAACTTCTTTTGCTGCATAAAGAGAGAATATTGGTTTTAACTCATCTTCATTCATAACTCTCATTTTTATCATTCCACCAAGCAGTATAACTCTATCTTTAGAAACTTTATAAGTTTTTCTTGAAATTTCGTTTGCTGGAATAATCTTTTGATTACACTCATGACATACTAAATCTGAGAATCTTCCTTCAGGTATAAGTCCAGGAGTATCTATTAATGTTATATTTGTATGAGGTATATTAGTCTTTATACTTTTTAATGTAGTTCCAGGGAATTTTGATACCGTAACTCTTTTAGCTCCAATAAGTCTATTTATAATACTTGATTTACCAACGTTAGTTACTCCAAGAACTAAAGCTGTAACTCCTTCTGGATAAAAATGTCTGATTTTTTTAAATATTCCATTTATTCCATATCCATTTTTAGTACTTACTATGGCAACATCAAGAGGTGCTACCCCTTCTTCACCTAATCTTTTCTTTACCCAATCTGCAACCTCTGACGGATGCTTCTCATCTGGTATCAAGTCCAATTTATTTATAACAACTATAGAATCCATTTCTCTTAGGATATCTAATATTTCATCATCAAACGATCCTTCAAAATCAATTATATCAAAAACTGGTATAGCAACTTGGGCCTCATTAATACTTTTTTTAACCTCTAATCTATAGTCATCTCTAGTCATTTTAACTGGAATATATTGTCCATAATTTTTTATTTTAAAACATCTTTGACATAATAACTCTTTAGAATCAGAACTTAAAACCGACTCTGGTAAATATCCATTTTTATTTGAATTAGAACCTTGAAGTTCTATTCCACATCCTACACATTTCTTTATCATAAACTCTCCTTATTTTTATAAAGTTTCAACTGAAATCTTTAAATTTGTATATATACATATTTCTCCTGCAACGCCCATTGCAGCAACAGCTATCTCTGATGCGCTCATACTTGTGTACTCTAAAAGAGCTTTTCCTGCAGAGTAAGCGTATGTTCCACCGCTTCCAATTGCAGCTATTCCCTCTTCAACTTCTATTACATCTCCATTTCCTGATAGTAATAGCATTATATTTTTATCTGCTACCAATAGCATAGCTTCTAAAAATCTTAGAGCTTTATCATTTCTCCACTCTTTTGCAAGCTCTACTGAAGCCTTTTTAAGGTTTCCACCAAACTCATCTAACTTATTTTCAAATTTCTCAAAAAGAGCTAAAGCGTCTGCTGCACCACCTGCAAAACCAGCAACAATATTATAATTTGGTATTTTTCTTATTTTTCTTGCTGTATTTTTAAATACAGTATCTCCAAACGTAACTTGTCCATCTCCTGCTATTGCCACTTCATTGTTTCTTCTAACGGCAATAATAGTTGTCGCTCTCATTCTTTCCATAGCATCCTTCTTTCTATCTAAAATTATTAATCACTATAGGCTTTTTTATCGCCTCTTGATATATTTTAGTACTCTCAATTGTAGAATGTCCCATTAGTTCTTTTACGAAGTTTATATTCATACCATGAAGGAGCATGTGAGCTCCAAAAGTATGTCTAAAACTATATGGACTAATTTCTCTAGTTATTCCAGCTCTCTCAGCATATCTATCTATAAGTCTTCTTAAAGAACGATCACTTATTCTCGTTGCTGAACCATTTACAAATAAAATATCTGGATTATAACGATCCCCATATTTTATTTTTTTTGCTTCAATATATTCTAATAAAAATTTTCTACTTCTTTCACTGAAGAATACAATTCTATTATTTTTTCCATTATTAACTAAAAACTCTCTTTTTTCTAAATCGAATACTTTTTCACCAAGAGAAAGAAGTTCATGTGATGTTATTCCTGAGGAGTATAAAAGTTCTAGAATCAATCTATCTCTAAGTCCATTACAAGTCTTTGTTCCTATAACCTCTCTAAGCTTTTGAATCTCTTCTATACTTAAAATATCTGGAGCAGTTATTTCAAAAGATGGAGAATTTATAACTGTTGTAGGATCTTTTTTTATAGCTTCATTCTCTCTCAAATATTTAAAAAATACTCTCAGCGATGAAATTTTCCTATTCATAGATCTTTTTCCAACAGTTTCTTTTTGAAGTTCCATCATAAATTCCCTAATACTTAAAGGAGTTATGTCATCTATTTTTTCAATATCTTTATTTCTATCCACATAATTTTTAAGTTGCTCCAAATCTTTCTTCAAACATTTTATTGTATTTGGTTTTTTTCCTCTTCCAAATTCAGAATAATAAATAAACTCTTTTATGTATATTTCTAAATTAGATATCTCCAAATTAAAATACCTCCTAATTTAAACCTTCTCTTTCCAACTCTTCTCTTAGATAGTTTAAAGCAATTTCAGAAATTGTGTTATATTTTAACTTCTTGTCTCTAACTCTTTCTTCTAATGATCTAATAACACCAAAATTTGGTCCCATAGGTTGGAAATTCTTTTTCTCTTCAGTTATATACTTTATAATTGCACCGATAGAGCTTCTATCGTCAAGTATTAAAGGTTTTTTATCTTCAAACTTCTTAGCTATATTTATAGCAGCCATAAGCCCTGTTGCAATGGCACAAACATATCCCTCTCCTCCAGTTATTTGACCGGCAAAGAAAATATTATCATTTGTTTTTAAATTTAGTGCTGGAGTTAAAAGTTTCGTAGAGTTTATAAAAGTATTTCTATGCATAACACCATATCTTACAAATTCAGCTGATTCAAGACCAGGAATTAGTGAAAATACTCTCTTTTGTTCTCCCCACTTCAGGTTAGTTTGAAATCCAACTAAATTATATAATTTCCCATCTTTATCATCTTGTCTTAACTGAACAACTGCATGGTCCCATCTTCCTGTTCTTGGATTTGTAAGTCCTTTTGGCTTCAGTGGTCCAAATAATAAAGTTTTTATTCCTCTTTGAGCTATTCTTTCAACTGGCATACATGCTTCGAATAACTTTTCTTCCTCAAATTTTTTAAGAGGAGCTCTTTCTGCTGTTATTAGCGCATTGTAGAAAACTTCATATTGTTCTTGGTTCATTGGACAGTTTATATACTCTCCTTCTCCTTTATCATAACGAGATTGGAAATAAACTTTTTCCATATCTAAAGATTCTAAAGTAACTATTGGTGCCGCAGCATCATAAAAATATAAATATTCATTTTCTGTTATTTTAGCTATATCCTTTGATAAAGATTCTGAAGTTAAAGGACCACTCGCAATTAATACTACCGTATCTTTTGGTATCTCTTTTAACTCATCTCTTATTATTTCAATATTTTCCATTTTTTCTAAAGCTTCTGTTGCTCTTCTTGAGAATCCATCTCTATCAACTGCTAATGCTTGTCCTGCTGGAACTTTTGTTTCATCAGCTATTTTTATCAGAATTGAATCCATCATTCTAAGTTCTTCTTTCATAAGTCCTGATGCGTTTCCTAAATGATCTCCCCCGAGTGAGTTACTGCATACTAATTCTGCAAAATCATTAGTTTTATGTGCATCCGTAGTTTGTTTTGGTCTCATCTCATATAATTTTACTTTTATTCCTCTTTTTGCTAATTGGTACGCAGCTTCAGTCCCTGCAAGACCAGCTCCTATAACCACAACTTCTTTTTTTATCATTAAAGCTCCTCTATACATTCTTTTATTTTTTATAAGTGAAAAATCTCGCTCTTAAGAGCGAGTTTTAATTTTCTATCTTACGAATATTTTTACATTCCGGATACCCTGTACAAGCTAGGAATTTACCCCATCTACCTCTTCCTATCTTAAATGGTCTTCCACACTTATCACATACTCCAGCTTTTTTTAAAATTTCTGCTTCTTCATCTTCTATTTTTTTCATTTTAGCATGAAGTAGAGTTATTCCATCTTTAACTTCAATTTCTCCATTAGCTAGTAATTTTTTTATTTCTCCCGGAAGTGAAATACGAACATTATCTTTTGCAAAGTTTTCACTCTCTAAATAACTTCCGAATCTTCCAAGTTTTAGAAGAAGCTTACTTCCATCTTCAGCTACCATATCAGTAGGTTTTCCCTGTTTAGATTTCAGTCTCTCTTCAACTAACTCCCTAACCTTAACTTTTCCCTCTTTCAATTCTTCCAGAGGTATATTTATACCTTTTAGAGATATTTTTTCTGGACATTTCTCTTCATCTTGGCATACAAGATACCTTCCAAAGACTCCACTTTTTACAACCATCATTCCTTTTCCACAACTACATGGGAAATCTGAATAAATAATTCTGTTCTTTTCTTTTTCTACCTCTAATTTATACTTTTCTATATCCTTAGATAATCTATCATAGAATAATTTTAACGTCTGTATCCAGTTTCCGTTTCCTTCTTCTATCTCATCTAAATCTGTTTCCATTTCAGCAGTAAATTTTATATTCATAATATCTTGGAAATTCTTTTCTAATATTTCTCTTATTTCCTCTCCAAGATACGTTGGAACAAAACTTTTACCAGTAACTTCAACATACTCTCTCTTCTTTAAAGTGTCAATTATCGAAGCATATGTTGATGGTCTTCCAATCCCTTCCGCTTCCAATTTTTTCACTAAAGATGACTCTGTAAATCTTGAAGGTGGTTTTGTCCAATCTTCTTTTATATTTAACTGTTCAAGTTCTATCTGGTCTCCCTCATTTATAGTTGGGAATTCTCCAAGAGGTAAGTCCTCTTCATCTTTAAAAACTTTATAGTACCCATCAAAAGTTATTTTGTTTAAAGTCCCTCTAAACTGATATCTATCATATGCAACTATAAGTTCAAACTGCTCATACTTCATACTGGCTAATTGAGATATTATAAATCTTTCCCAAATTAGCTTGTATAATTTGTATTGGTCTGGTTCCAATTCTTTTTTTATACTATCAGGTGTTAAAGCAACATCAGTAGGTCTTATCGCTTCATGGGCATCCTGTATTTTCCCTTTTGATTTTACTTCTTTAAATTCTCCAAGATAGTCTTTTCCATAAGTTTCTAAAATATAATTTTTAGCCATATTTTTTGCTTCTTCTGAAATTCTTGTAGAATCCGTTCTCATATAAGTTATTAAACCTTTCTGAGATCCATTTATGTTTAATCCTTCATAAAGCCCTTGTGCCACTCTCATAGTCTTAGATGCTGAAAAACCTATATAAGAAGAAGCTAACTGTTGAAGAGTACTCGTCTTTAATGGTAACGGAGGATTTTTGCTTTTATTCGTAACTTTTGACCCTGCCACATTAAATTCTTTTTTTGGTAATCTCTCTTTTATATCTTTTACAACAGACTCATCTGTTAATAGTTCAAATTTCTTATCATCAACCTTATACAGATTTAGTTTTATTCCATTCTCAAATTCTCCGTCAACTTTCCAGTACTGTCTAGGAACAAAACTCTTTATAATATCTTCTAAATCACATATCAGCTTTAGTGCAACTGACTGAACTCTTCCAGCACTTGTATTTGAAGATAAAGTCTTCCAAAGAAGAGGACTTATCTCATATCCAACAAGTCTATCCAGTATTCTTCTAGCTTGCTGAGCATTGACCCTATTTATATCAACTTTTCTTGGGCTTCTAATTGCTTCTCTTATGGCTGTATCTGTTATTTCATTAAACTCAATTCTATTGTCCTCATTTGCATCAAGTTTTAAGATATTAGATATATGCCAAGCAATTGCTTCTCCTTCTCTATCCGGATCTGATGCCAAATAAACTTTATTAGATTTCTTAGCCGACTCTTTTAATGCTTTTATAACATCGCCTTTTCCTCTAATTGTCGAATAACTAGGTTCAAAATCTTTTTCTATATTAACTCCAATTTTACTTTTTGGTAAATCTCTTACATGACCAAAAGATGCTATAACCTGAAAATTCTTTCCAAGTATTTTTTCTATAGTTTTGGCCTTAGCAGGGGACTCTACTATAACCAGATTCTTTTTTGACAATTTTTTCACCCCTATCAATCCTTAAAGTCTATTTTGGTTTAATTATATTAGAAAAAAAATAAAAAATCAACAAATGACTCTAAACTTTTCTTTTATAACGTCCACCAGAAACGCTTGAAACAATTCCTTCTATCTCTAATTCTACTAAATTTCCAAGTATCTTCTTCTTGTCTAACCCAGTAATAGCAATGAGTTCATCCAAATTCATCGTTGTTGTTAGAGCGTTATATATCTCTAACTTTCCATCTGATATTTTATTATATTTTTCTTTTTTTAAAATCTCTATTTTCCAACCATATTCGTTTAAAATATCTTCAGTTGAAGTTATAAGCTTAGCCTCACTCAACTTTATTAGGTTATTACAACCTTTAGAATACGGAGAAATTATATCTCCTGGAAGAGCAAAAACATCTCTTCCTTCATCCAAAGCTAAGCTCGCAGTTATCAAACTTCCACCTTTTTCTGCACTTTCAACTACTACAACTCCCCTTGAAAGTCCAACTATTATTCTATTTCTAAAAGGGAAATTGTGCCTTAACGGTTCAGTTCCGATTGGGAATTCAGTTATCAAAAGTCCCTCTTTTGATATTCTATCCCACTCTTTTCTATTTTCCCAAGGATAAATTTTATCAAGTCCTGTTCCTAAAACACCTATGGTTTTTCCGTTGTTTTCTAAGGCAGTTTTATGACAAACTATATCTATTCCAAGAGCTAATCCGCTAACTAGTGTCACATCGGCTTTTACTAACTCTTCCGATAGTTTCCTTGTAAACTCTTTCCCGTAAGATGTAGCTTTTCTAGTTCCAACAACTGCGATGCTTTTTTCTTTACATATAGACAAATCCCCTTTGTAATATAAAAATATTGGGGGGTCAGCTATATGCTTTAATAGTTCTGGATATTTTTCATCCTTCAAATCAATTAAATTAATATTTAATTTTTCTAGATTTTCTATATCTTCATAATATTTCTCACAACTCTTAGATTTATATATAAGCTCAATTTTATTATCACTTAAGTTTAAATCTTGTTTCATTTTTTTAAAATCAGTGGATATTAAATCAGTATAACTATCTGTATATTTCATAAGTTCTTTTATTTCGTTTCTTTTTAAACCTACACTTTTTAGTCTATACCAACTCATTTCAAACTCCTTTTCAAATTATTTTGAAAAGACGGTTGTAAGCATCTCATTGATTTTTGTAGAATTAGGATATTCTCTTCTTCCCTCTTCTAGAATTTCCTTTGCCTTTCCATAGTTCCCCATAACTATATATATATCTCCAAGTCCCATGTATACAGTTTCTGTTTTTTTGTAACTTTTGTATTTTTCTAAATCATCCACAGCTTTTTTATATTCCCCTATATTTCTATAAGCAATTCCTCTTCCTAAATACGCTTCTGAAATCACAGGATATTTATCTAAACTCTCTGTATAATAATCTATAGCTACATTATAATCTCCAATAAATCTAGCTGCAGTTGCAGCTCCAAATAGATTTCTACTACTATCTATATTTTTGCCAAAAATAGTCTTTGCTCTTTCATATTTTCCTGCTCTAAAATATTGATCTCCTAACCCAAATATAAGTTCCTCATTATCACTGATACTGTTTATATATCCTTTGAAAATATTTTCATATCTTTGTAACAATACAGCTACCTTATCCCTGTCTTTTTCTCTTGAAATTTCAGATTCTAAATTTATAATCTCTTGAGGTCTATAATCTGAAAAAACTGCTGAAGTTAACAATATAAAAATCAAACTAATTAATTTCTTCTTCATTTTTAAAAATCTCCTCTACTTTACTGATTACTCTACCACTATTAAAAATAGTTTCTATGTTTTCACCAATTTTTAATTCATTTACATTCTTAATAGTTTTTCCATCTTTAAAAGTTAAACTGTACCCTCTAGATAAAGTTCTTAAAGGATTTAATGAAATCAATTTCTCTATCTTCATTTCAAGATTATGTCTTTTTCCTTGAATGATAAATTCCAAAATTTTCTTTATTCTCTCCTCTTGTAAAATTAAGTCTGAACTTTTTTTCTCTATCTCTTTCAGATAACTTTTTATTATATAACTATTTTTTCTTTTTTCCAAATCATTTTTTTTATCGGAAACTATCCTATTCATCATAGCATTTAGGTATAATCTCTTATTTATAAGCTCTTCTACTAAGTTTTTTTTAACTGGAATTGCTATCTCAATAGCTTGTGTTGGGGTTGACGCTCTTATGTCTGAAGTAAAATCACTTAGTAAAGTATCACTCTCATGTCCCACTGCTGAAATTATAGGTTTTTTTGAATTAAAAAATGCCATTGCAACTTCCTCTTCATTAAAAGCCCATAAATCCTCTATACTTCCACCACCTCTTCCAGCTATTATTAAATCTACAGCTTCTATTTTATTTAAAGCTTCTATTCCTTTTACTATCTCTTCCTTAGCTCCAATTCCTTGAACCTTTGCTGGATAGATGTATATATCTATATTTGGAAATCTTTTTCTTGTAGTCTTTATGATATCTTGAAACGCTGCACCTGTATAAGAAGTTACTACCCCTATTGCTTTAGGATAATTTGGAAGTTTCTTTTTTGAAATATATGAAAATAGTCCCTTCTTTTCCATCTCTTTTTTTAATTTTTCAAGAGCTGCATACATCTCTCCTAGTTTATCCTCTTTTTCTAAAAATCTTACAAGAATTTGGAAATCTCCTCTATTTTCATAAAATCCCACATCTCCAAAAATTTTTACAGAATCTCCATCTTTTAAATCTTCAGCAATTTTTTTATATTTGTAACTAAATGCAGCGCATTTAATTTGACAATTTTTATCTTTAATTGTGAAATAAAGATGTCCACTTTTATAATAGGTTACTCCTGAAAGTTCTCCTTTTAAAAAAAATTCTTGAAAATCATTATTATTATCTATATAATTTTTTACCATTTTATTAAATTCAGTTACACTATAAATTCTATCTTCCATTTCTCAACTCCACATTAAAATTCGAGTAATAACATTTTCAATTTTTTCATTTCTTCTCTTTTTTCTATTGCTAATTCAAAATTTAATTCTTCTGAAAGCTTCTTTATTTCTACAAATAATCTTTCTACATCTTTTTCTATATCTTTTTTAGATGTATATATCTTTTTATCTTTCATTGGAAATTCTGGAAGTTCATAATCAAGATTTAAAACATCTTCGGATACTTCCCTAATCGTTGATTTTGGATCTATATTATTTTCTATATTATATCTTATTTGTTTTTCTCTTCTTCTGCTAGTCTCCTCGATTGCAGCCTTCATAGAATCTGTCACTACATCACCATAGAGAATTACTCTTCCTTCTATGTTTCTAGCTGCTCTTCCAATAGTTTGAATCAAAGAACGTCTACTTCTTAAGAACCCCTCTTTATCGGCTTCTAAAACCGCTACCAACGATACTTCTGGGATGTCCAACCCTTCTCTTAAAAGGTTTATTCCAACTAGAACATCAATATCCCCTCTTCTTAGGGACTGAATTATTTCCACTCTTTCTAAGGTATCAATATCTGAATGCATATAATCAACTTTTATTCCTTGCTCTTTATAATACTCTGTAAGTTCTTCTGCCATTTTTTTTGTAAGAGTTGTTACTAACACTCTTTCTTTTTTCAAGATATTTTGTTTTATATCTTCCAAAAGATTATCCACTTGATTTTCTGTTTTTCTAACTTCAATCCTTGGATCAACAACGCCTGTTGGCCTAATTAACTGTTCTGCTATATGTTCCTGTGATTTTTCCATCTCAAAATCACCAGGAGTTGCCGAAACAAAAACTGTTTGATTACAATTTTTTCTGAACTCTTCAAATTGGAGTGGTCTATTATCTAAAGCAGATTTTAATCTAAATCCATTCTCCACTAAGGCAGTTTTTCTTGCCTTATCTCCATTATACATCCCTCTAATTTGGGGAATTGAAATATGTGACTCATCAATATAAATAACAAAATCTTTTGGAAAGTATTCCATTAACGTACTTGGAATTTCTCCACTGTTTTTCCCACTTAAATATCTTGAATAATTTTCTATACCCTTACAATATCCAACTTCTCTTATCATCTCTAAATCGTATTCTGTTCTTTGCTTTAATCTTTGTGCTTCCAGTAGTTTACCTTTTTTTTCAAAATCTTCAACTTCTATTTTTAAATCAGCTTTAATTTCTGATATTATTCTTTCAAGTTCATTTTCTTCAGTTACATAATGAGTTGCTGGAGCTATAATTATTCTTTCTATATTCTTTCTAACTTTTTGTCCTGTAAGAGTGTTGATTTCTGATATTTCTTCTAAATCATCACCCCAAAACTCAAGTCTATAACCAGTTTCCATATATGATGGATATATGTCTATAACATCTCCCTTTATTCTAAACTTACTTCTTTCAAAAGATATATCATTTCTTTCATATCTTAAAGAAATCAATTTTTCTATAAGTTTTTTTCTGCTATACCCTGTTTTTTTATCTATAGCTATAGTCATTTTTCTATAGGTCTCTGGAGATCCTAATCCATATATAGCTGAAACAGATGCAACAATTATGACATCTCTTCTATTTATTAAAGCAGCAGTTGCAGCATTTCTTAGTTTATCTATCTCGTCATTGATTGATGAGTCTTTTTCTATATAAGTATCAGTAGAAGCTATATAGGCCTCTGGTTGGTAATAATCATAGTAAGAAACAAAATACTCTACAGCACTTTCAGGAAAAAATTTTTTATACTCTGAATAAAGTTGAGCTGCTAGAGTTTTATTTGGTGCCATTATAAGAGCTGGCCTTCCACTCTCTTTTATAACATTTGCTATTGTAAATGTTTTTCCGGATCCAGTTACTCCCAAAAGAGTTTGATCTTTCACATCATTTTTTAAATTTTCCACTATCTTTCTTATTGCCTCTGGCTGATCTCCTGTAGGTATAAACTTAGAATTAATTTTAAACATATATTCCTCCAAATATTGTGCCATATAAAAAAGGAAGAGGTTACCCTCTCCCTTTTTACTACATCAATTTTCGTCTAAGAAAAGAGGGGGCTCTATTTCTAAAATATTTTTTCTTCCTTTACTAGCCTGAACTAGCACTAAATTAGAATTTGTACTCTTAGAAAAATATACAAACTTTACTCTTTTTATAGAAAATCCGTTATCTTCTAATTCTCTTGCTATTTCAGTAAATCTATAGCTTCTATGTACTAAAAATATTTCTCCCCTCGGTTTTAAAATTCTTTTAGAATTTTTTATTAACCCTTTTAAATCAAGTTTTAATTCATGTCTAGCAATAGATTTACTATTGTCATCATTTATTAATTTTCCATCTATAGTCATATATGGAGGATTACAAACTATACAATCATAGCTATTACTCTCTTTGTAATTATTTAAATCACACTCTATTACATCTATAGAATCTTGCATTGAATTAAAAATAACATTTCTTTTGGCAAGACTTGCCACTTCTTCTTGTATTTCTATGGCAGTAACTTTTATTATTTTTTCTTTTATTTTCAAAAGTATGGATATTATTCCGTTTCCTGTTCCGATTTCCAAAACTTTAGAAGTTTTTTTCGCTTCATAAAAATCTGATAGGAGAACTGCATCTATTCCAAATCTAAATCCATTTTTACTTTGAATTAAATTATGTTTATCATCTAAAATTGTTATATCTTCATTTTCTAAAAGCATATTATTCCTTCTCTAATACCTTATGCTCAAGCTCTACATCAGTCAATTCATTCTTTAATTTTTTTGCTTCTTTTTTATTGAATTTAATATCTTCTATTTTAATTTTCATAATTCCTTTTCCTTCAACATCAGCATAAATATATCCATTTAAAGGACTTATACTTATAACTTTTGCATCTCCATCAACTGTTTTTACATGTTGATTTACAGCTGGATATAGTCTTAGAGCTTCCTCATATTGGTAGTACTCATAATTTATACAACAAAGAAGTCTTCCACAAACACCTGATATCTTAGCAGGATTTATTACCAACCCTTGATCTCTTGCCATTTTTATAGAAACTGAATCAAATTTATTTATAAATGTTCTACAGCATAATTCTTTTCCACATATTCCAATATTTCCAAGTATTCTAGCTTCGTCTCTAACACCTATTTGTCTAAGTTCAATTCTTAATTTAAAAGTATTTGCTAAATCTTTTACTAAATCTCTAAAGTCAATTCTTCCTTCAGCAGTAAAGTAAAATATAAGTTTTGTTCTATCGAATGTAAATTCAGTTCCAACTAACTTCATTGGAAGTTTGTGGTGAATTATTCTTTCTTTACATACTGCATTAGCATTAGATGATTCAACTTTTAACTCTTCATATCTTTTAATCTCATCACTGTCAGCTTTTTTTAATACAGGCTTTAAAGGTAACACCAAAACTCTTTCAGAAAGCATCATAGGGCCTCCATAAACAACTCCTAGCTCTTTCCCCCTTACTGTATCAACTATTACCTTGTCACCTTTTTTATATGTTTCATTATCAACTATTTCAAAATAATATCTTTTTTTAGTTACTTCAAACATTATTCCTAAAACATTGTATAGTTTTTCTTCAACCACGATGTTCTCTTCAACTACAATGTTTTCTTCAGTTACATTAGTTTCTTCAACTATCATTTTTCCTCCCTTAATAGTAATCTATTAATCCCTCCTCCAAAAAGCTCAGATGGGAATCTCTCGTAATTATTATATGATCTAAGACTTTTACATCTACAACCTTTAAAAGTGCTTCTAATTCTTTTGTCACTTCTATATCTTTTTTTGATGGTTTTAAATTCCCAGATGGATGGTTATGAGCAAATATCAATGATCTTGCATTATGTTGCAATGCCTTTTTTACTATTTCTCTTGGATATATTGCACTTTTATCAATAGTTCCAGAAAAAAGAGTCTCCGCTTCTATTAGGTGATTTGCTGAATTTAAAAATATAACTTTAAACTCCTCTTTAGTTCCAAATCCTATATCGCTTCTTAAATATGCTATTAAGTCTCGTTTTCCACTAAATGATGTAACTTCTTCTGAGATATAATTTTCTTTAAAATTATATCTCACTAAATCACCTATAAACTTTAGATAAGCGATACTTACGTCACTTATTCCCTTAATCTTAGAAAGCTCATCTCTATCAGCTTTAAATATATTTTCAACTCGTTTATACTTATTTATAAGTTCTTTGGCTATTGATTTTACATCCTTTCTAGGTATACATATAGTAAGCAACATCTCCACTACTTCATAATCCTGAAAGGCATCATAGCCTCCTTTTAAATATCTTTCACGTAATCTCTCTCGGTGTCCAACCATATTGTTATTTTCCATAGGGTCACCTCTTTAAATTATTTAGTTGAAAATTTTATAAACTTCTTCCTGAGTTTTCATGTTTCTAGGTATCTCCATAGCCAATTTCATCATTGGATAAACTAAAACTGCACCTGTACCTTCTCCTAATCTCATTTTCATATTTAAAAATGGATTTAACTTTAATTCTTTCATCACTAATTTCATTCCTGGTTCTTCACTCATATGTGTTGCAATCATGTATCCTTTTGTTTTTGGTTCAATCTTTGTTGAAACTAAAGCTGCAACTGCTGAAATAAAACCATCTATTAACATCGGTTTTTTCATTTTTGCCGCTCCAATATAAAATCCAACCATACATGCAATATCTAATCCGCCTACATGTCTTAATATTTCAAGTGGTGATTTTTCAAATAAATCATATCTCTTGCAACTTGATTCTATCACATTTTTCTTTTTTTCTAATCCTTTATCTGAAAGTCCTGCTCCACGCCCAACGACTTTATCTAAATCATCCCTAGTTAAAGCGTAAAGTATTGCTGAACTTGTTGTTGTATTTCCTATTCCCATCTCTCCATTAGAGAAGAAGTCATACTCTCCAGAAAGTTCCTCCACTAATTCAATCCCATGATTTATGGCCTTTACACATTCATCCATTGTCATAGCAGGTTCTACAAAGAAATTTCTAGTTCCATTTCTTACTTTTCTAGAATATAAATTTTCATAATCTCTTGGTATATCTTCTTTTATACCAATATCTACTAATTTTAAATCTATATCTAAATTTTTACATAAAATTCCAATGGCTGCCATTTTATTTAACATAGTTTCTGAAACTATTTTAGTATATTCTACTGGACAAGATGAAACACCCTCTTCCACAATTCCATTGTCTGCAGATGCAATCAGATGACATCCCTTATTTATTTTTTTTAATTCATCTCCTGTTATTTCAGAAATTTTTATAGCAGTTTCTTCTAAAATTCCTAAACTATCTTGTGGCTTCATTTTTCCATCTAAAATATCTTTACATCTTTTCCCCGCGTTTATGTCAATTTCATCAATTGCTTTTAAAGACCTCTTTAAGTTATTCATCTTATCCCCCTACATTCAATCCCTTTAAAATTGGAAATCCATTTAAAAACTCTATAACTACAATTCCACCATTTTCTACACTGAATTTCCAGTAGCTTTCTAACCCTTTTGAAAAATAATAACTTAGTATCACATTTATTATACCCCAATGTGTGACAACTACAGTAGTTTTTTCAAAATCTATATTCTCTTCTATAAAGTTTACTGCCCTATTTTGAAGGTCATTTACACTCTCACCATTTTCATAGTTGTAAGTTTCCCATTCCTCTTCACATCTTTTTAATTCATTTGGATACTTAACTTTTAATTCCTCATACTTATACCCCTCAAATATTCCAAAATTAAGTTCTCTAAGTTTAGAAGAATGTTCAATTTCATATTCTTTATGATTTATTATATTTGCTGTCTCAGATGCTCTTTTTAAATCACTCGTCCAAATTTTGTCATAAGATAACTCAGATAATCTTATTCTACTTTTTTCAGCCTGAGATACTCCAACTTTATTTAATGGAGGATCTAAAATTCCAAAATAAACTCCTTTAGCATTTAACTCAGTTTCTCCATGTCTAACTAATATTAATTTCCCCATTTTTACTCCTACATTACATACATTAAAAATAAAGTTATTACAGATGATAGTTCTAAAACTGCTCCTAAAGTATCTCCTGTTATTCCACCTATTTTTCTTGTCATAAGTTTAGCAAAGTAAACTCCTAAAATCATTATCACAGGAATTGTTAGAACTGCTACCATATTTGGCATAAAATACTTGCTCATTAAAAATGCATATCCAACAGTTAAAACAGTAGATATTAAAACATCCTTCGCTTTCGTATTATCTACAAAAGTTTTTCCCATTCCAGTTGATCTAGCATACGGTGCTACTCCACAATTTACTACACTATTCAGTCTTGAAATAACTGGTACTATTGCCATTATAATCCCCTGATTAACTCCTAAAAGTTTAGAAGTTTCAACTAAAAGAGCTATTTTAAAAACAAAGTAAAGGATTAAAACTAATCCACCATTAGTTCCAAGTCTTGAATCTTTCATTATTTCTAACATTTTTTGTTTACTTCTGTAACTGAAAATTCCATCAAAAGTATCTGCTAATCCATCTAAGTGAAGTCCACCTGTTAAAACAACATCCACTGTCACTAAAATTATGGCCATGATAACACTTGAAGGTATTATAGGAAGCAGTAAACTATATACTCCAAAAATAATTGCTCCTATAACCATCCCAACAACTGGGTACCATTTCATACTTTTCCCAAGAGCTTGAGAGTCAAATTTTGGTTCACCTGGAATTGGTAACCTTGTCATAAATTTAAAAAGTAATATTAATCCATTCATCTTGTAATTCCTCCAAATATTTCTATTTTAATTTTACTGAGATACCTGAAACTAATAAATATGCTTCATCAGCTTCTTTAGCAACCAATTGATTCATTCTTCCACAAATATCTCTAAAATATCTACCAAGAGCATAAGGAGGAACTATTCCCATTCCAATTTCATTTGAAACAACAACTAACTCATGATTACTTCTTTTTATAAATTGTATAAAATTTTCTACTTCTTTTTTTATTACATTTTCTATCTCTTGAACCTTATCCTGAGTGACAGTATCCCAATCAATATTTTCTTCCATTATCATCATATTGCTAACCATATTAGTTAGACAATCTAAAAGTATTACACTTTCAGAGTCTGAAATATCTTGTAATTTTTCAGGTAAATTTTTATAAGATTCAATAGTTGTCCACTCTTCTCCTCTTTGAACTTTATGTTTATCAACTCTAGATTGAGTTTCTGCATCAAAAATTATTGAAGTAGCTATATAAACTCTTTTCTTTTCAGTATTAAAAACTATTTCTTCAGCATAAGAGCTTTTCCCACTTCTAGCTCCTCCTGTTACATATACTATTCTTCCCAATTTTTCCCCCATATTTCTTATTTTCTACTAATTATATCACTATCTTATTTAATTATCAATAAAAATACCCCCCTCAAAACCATGAGGAGGGTATCATATTATTTCTATCTAATTTCGGGTTCTATATGTCCATAATCCCCGTTTCTTTTCTTATAAACTACATTCATAGTTCCTGTTTCTGCGTTAGTGAAAACATAAAAATCTTTTTCAAGTGTTTCTAATTGAAGTATAGCTTCCTCTAAATCCATAGGTCTTGGATCAAGCGAAATATTTACAACATTTTTCACACTTTCCATTGTTATCACTTCATTTTCTTCATTATATACAATTTTCTTCTCTGCTTTTGGAAGTGTATGTCTGTCATCTCTTAACTTTTCTTTATGCTTAGTAATTTGTTTTTGAAGAATCTCTTCAACTCTATCTATTGCCGCATATAAATCAGGTTCCGTTGCAACCCCTTTAATTATATTTCCATTTATATGAGCTCTAGCTTCAGCAGTTTGAATCGGACCAGTCTTAGTCTTAACAGCTGATAATTTTACTCTTATTTCCATAAGGTTATCAAAATGCTTTTCCATTTTTGATAGTTTTGTTTCTGCATAGTTTTTTATAGCTTCTGTTATTACAAAGTTTTTCCCAGCCTCAAAAGTAATTTTCATAGTGACCACTCCTTTTAAACTTAACTATACTTCCTTATTTTGTGTTATACCTCTATTATAGCTTATTCTCATCATAATTCAATACCCCTTTTTTTAAAAATAATTTTTTATCAGATATATTGGATAATTCTTTTGAATGTGTTACGACTATAATAGTTTGATTCTTCTCTTTATTTATTCTCTTTAAAATAGTGTGGATTTTTTCACTCGTCTCTTCATCAAGATTTCCAGTTGGTTCATCCATAAGAAGTATTTTTGGAGAATTCATAAGAGCCCTTGCAATTGCCACCCTTTGCTTCTCACCTCCAGATAACTGCATCGGCTTATGGTTTATTCTATCTTTAAGTTCCATTTCCTCTAATAATTTATATGCTCTTTCTTTTATCTTTTCTTTTTCTTTATAATTTCCTACTAATGCTGGTAACATAACGTTTTCAATAGCTGTAAACTCTGATAATAAATAATGGAATTGAAATACAAAACCTAACATTTCATTTTTTATTTTATCAAGTTCTTTATCTTTTAAAAATTCAACTTCTTTTCCATCTATAAATATTTTACCTGAATCTGGTTTATCTAACATTCCAATTAAGTTTAATAAAGTTGATTTTCCTGATCCAGATTTCCCAAGAATCGAAATAAATTCTCCCTCTTGAATTTCTAAATCTAAATCTCTAATTATATGTAAGTTTTCTACACTCTCTTTGTATTTTTTATTTAATTTTTCTAATTTCAGTATTATCTTTCTACTCATATCTTAAAGCCTCCACAGTTTCCATCTTTCCTGCTCTATACGCTGGGAAAATACTGGATAAAAATATTATTAATAAATTTGCTAGAACAATTATAGACACTTCTTTTAACGATATTTCTACTGGTACTTTTGTAAGGTAATAAATACTTGTTACTTGAGCTATAGAATAATTCTTTATATACCAAAGCATTGAAAGAGCAACTATTTCACCTAATATTATTCCAAATCCTCCAAGAGTTAATCCTTGGATAAGAAAGATTTTCATAATACTATTCTTAGAAATTCCCATAGATCTCATTATTCCAATTTCTTTTATTTTTTCTCTGACTAACATATTTAATATTACCCAAACGACAAATCCTGCTATTATTACTATCAGTGAAAACACTAAAATCATAACTGTTTTTTCTAAGGCTAAGGCAGATAATAAATTTCTATTTAACTCTCCCCACGTTCTATTAAAAAGTCCAGTTCTTTTATATATTTCTCTCGAGATTTCATCCGCTTTATATGGATTATCTAACATAACATCTATAGAGTTAGCACTTTCTCCTGAGTAAGTTATATACTGAGCTGTCCTTATTGGAATCATTACTAAATTTGTATCATAATCATAATATCCACTTTGGAATGCTCCTTCTATTTTTAGCTTTAATTCTTTTCCATCTGCAGAAACTAAGATAATTTCATCTCCAATTTCAGCACCCATCTTTTTCAAGAGTTCTTTTCCAATTAACATTGATTTATTATCTTTTGGATCTATTTTTCCTTCAACTATTTTTTTATCTAAATCCATTGCTTTTTGGGCCGCTTCCAAATCAAAGCCTTCTACTTTAACCCCTGAAACATAGTCTCCAAAGGGTCCTTTGTATTTTATTATTCCTTGTGTTGATATTTTTGGTACGGCACCTTTAACTCCTGGTATTTTTTCTATTTCATTTTTAACTTCATTATAATCTTTTATTTCCCCTCTTCCTAAAACAAGGACATGACTTGTTATAGATAAGATACTATCTATCATATTTCTATCTAGACCATTGGCTATTCCAATCGATACAGTTAAAACTATAACCCCTATGGCTACACCTATAGTCGCTATAAAACTTTGTCTTTTTTTCTCCAAAATATGTTTCTTTGCTATGAAAAACTCTAACATTTTCTCTCCTTATAATTAGAAATTTTAATTAAAAAGTGTTTTTACAAGAATATCTTTTAACTCATCAATATCTAGTTTTAAATTCAACTCTTTTTTTAACTCTTCCAATCTATTTTTTTGTAAATATTTTTCGTCTACAATATTTTCTGCTCTTAAAATCTCTAAATCTTCTTCTGAAAAACTATTTATCACATTTAGAAATTTTTCTCCATAATTTTTAAACTTCTGATTTCCAATCCCTCTAATCTTTAACATGTCCCATCTATTTTTAGGTTTTTTTTCAGCTAACTCCATCAAAGTTAAGTCAGAAAAAATTATATATGGAGCTACTCCTTCATTTGTAGCAATATCTTTTCTCAAGTTATTTAAACTTTCAAATAATGAATCTTCATAGTAATCAAATGTAACGGATTCATTTATTCTTCTGAAAACTCCCTCATTATCTTTTAAAACTTCATAAGATTTTTTATTTAATTTTAATATTGGAAAACTTCCAGCACTTTGATCTAAAAAATGTTCTGAAATAAGGTAGTTGATAAATTCTTCTAACCATTCTCTATCTCTATTTTTCATTATTCCGAAAGTGGAAAGTTTAAAATACTCTTTTCTTTCTATTTTTGTATCCATTTTTCCAGTAAGAATATTAGTTAAAGCACTTACTCCTATACTCTCTTTAGTTCTTCCTATACATGAAAATATCTTTTGAGCATCCAATGTTAAATTTTCTACATCTTTTAAATTTTTACAATTCCCACAGTTTCCACAATAATTTTTTATTCTTCTCTCTCCAAAATATTTTAAAATGTACTCTCTGTAACAGCTTTCTAAAAAAACATAATTTAAAATTTCATCTAATTTTTTTCTTTTTCCACGTTTTAAAGAATCTGTAGTTCCTTCACTATTGTCAATTAGAAACTCTTGAGTAGCTAAATCTTCTTCATAATATAATAAAATTGCTTCCCCAGGAGCACCGTCTCTTCCAGCTCTTCCAGCCTCTTGATAATAACTTTCTAAATCCTTTGGTATATTTCTATGTATAACATATCTAACGTTTGACTTATCAATTCCCATCCCAAAGGCATTCGTGGCAACCATTATTCTAATTTCATCATTTAAAAATTTTTCTTGAAATTCTTTTCTCTCTTTTTCATTTAATCCTGCATGATATTTCGCAACACTAAATCCTTTTAAAAGTAAATAAGCATATAAATTATCAACTTCTTTTCTTGTAGATGCGTAGATAATACCCGATTTTTTTATATTTCTTTCTATATACTTTACTATATATGCTTCCGGAACTACTCCTTTTTCGACTCTAAAAGTTAAATTTTCTCTATCAAATCCATCTACATAAACGGCAGTATTTTTCATTCCAAGTCTTTCAATTATATCTTCTCTTACTTTTGGAGTTGCTGTTGCTGTTAATGCAAGTAATTGAATTCTTTTTTCCATTTTTTCCATAAATTTTGGAATTTCTAAATAACTCTTTCTAAAATCATGTCCCCACTGCGATATGCAGTGTGCCTCATCGACTGCTATCAATGATACATCAACTGTTTTTATAAACTCAATAAATTTTTCATTTACAATTCTTTCTGGAGCCAAATATAATATCTTAATCTTTTTACTTCTTATACCTCTTATAATTTGTATATACTCATCCTTTGAAAGAGTTGAATTAATAAATCCAGCCTCCATTCCCAGTACCTTCAAAGCATCTACTTGGTCTTTCATTAAAGAAATTAATGGAGATATAACTATAGTTAATCCTTTACTCAATAAAGATGGTATCTGATAACAAATCGATTTTCCAGCTCCTGTAGACATTATTCCTAAAGTATCTTTTCCATTAATTACACTTTCAATTATATTTTTTTGCCCTTTTCTAAACTCACTATATCCATATATTTCTTTTAACAACCTTTTTGCTTTATCCATCATATCGTTAACTTCCTAATTTTTTATTTAAATTTTATCATATTTATATATTTTATATTCATTTTTTTTTATTTTAGTAGTAAAATATATACAAATATCTTTTTTTTGTGGAGGACAAATGAATCTTATTAATTTTGAAAGATTACTTAAGGAAAAAAATTATACCTTAATTGATGTTAGAACTCCTAAAGAGTTTGCCGAAGAATCTATTCCAGGAGCTATTAATGTTCCTTTACTTTTAGATGACGAAAGAGTTGATGTTGGAACTGCTTATAAGCAAATATCTCCTGAGAAAGCTAAAGAATTAGGAATTCAAGCTATTGCTAAAAGACTACCTGATATGTTTAAAGAAATCCAAGCTCTTTCTTCTAATGGAAGACTTGTTTTTTACTGTGCTAGAGGTGGAATGCGTAGTGGTTCTGTAGCTGCACTTTTTTCTGTGCTTGGATACAACTGCTGGAAATTAGAAGGTGGATACAAAGCTTACCGTTCATTTGTTTTGGAAAATATTCCAAAACAAATGAAGGAGTAAAATATATTATTTTACATGGAAAAACAGGAATAGGAAAAACTAGAGTTTTACAAAAGTTAGATGCACTAGGTTATAGTGTTTTAGATTTAGAAAAGATGGCAGATCATAAAGGTTCTTTCTTTGGAGCTCTTTGTGAATCAAGACCTCAAAGTCAAAAAAGATTTGAATCTTTAGTATTTCATTTTTTACAAGAAAATAAACCAGAATATGTTTTAGCTGAAAGTGAAAGTAAAAGAATTGGAAATGTTTATGTTCCCGAATCTATATTTGAGTCTTTATCCGGCGGAAGACATCTGGCATTAGAGACTACAATAGAAGAAAGAGTTAAAATAATTATGGATGATTATTCAGAAGCTTCAGATGAGGATATGAAAAATTGTATTGAAAAGGTCGGAAGATATGCTGATAAAAAAGATTTTAATGAATATCTGAATCTTTTTAACGAAGGAAAATTACCCGAACTAGCAAAAATTCTAATGTTAAAATATTATGATCCACTATATCAAAAAAGTATTGATAAGTATGACTACGACGCTGAAATTAATTATGAAAATTTAGATGAAGCTGTAGAAAAAATTGAGAAATATCTGAATAGCCAGAATATTTTTCCAAAATTATAAAAATAAAATTGGGAGCTATCCCTTTTTTATTTTTCCAAAAAATAAAAAAGCTTGGCAACTACTTATCCTCCCAGGGGGCTGCCCCCCAAGTACTTTCAGCGTTTACGAGCTTAACTTCCAGGTTCGAAATGTGACTGGGTGTACCCTCGTAGCTATCGTTACCAAGCTTAATTATAATACCATTTTATTTATCTTTTGTCAATATATCTTTTCCATATTTTTCTTTAGCATGCTCATCCATAACTCTTTCGATAACTGTCATCATTTTTTTCTGAACATGATCATATCCTACATCCTTAACATGAGGAAGAATACACTTAGAACAATCCTTTACTCCACCTGCTGTATAGTGGATATTTCCTCCACAATCTTTTCCTAACATATATAACGGACAATAACAAAAAAGACAATTAAAATCTTCTTCATTCTTCATTTCATGACAAGGAAAAAACTCACATTGTCTATTTTGATTAAACTTATAATTCATATTCACTGCCCCCTTATGCATCTATAATCTTAAATTAATATACTTCTTTAGCGTTATCGACATCTTTTCCCAAAGCTACCTTTAAAGCTACTATGGCAACCTCTAGTTGAGATAAATCTGGCTCTTTTGTCGTTATCTTTTGTAATTCCATTCCCGGTGCTGCTATAATTTTAACCCACCATTTATCTAAATTCTTGCTACTATATCTTTGAAGTTCATATGAAATTCCAGCTATTAGTGGCATAAATAAAACTCTTAAAATAACTTTAGTCATTATTTTTGTTGTAAAGCTAGTCGGTTGAGGAAGTATAAAGTCTAACGTTGAAAAGACTATTATTGCAATAAACATAACTATTAGTAAAAAACTAGTTCCACATCTAGGATGTAGTGTTGTATATTTCTTTGCATTTTCTGGTGTCAATTCCAATCCTTCTTCAAAAGTATAAATAGACTTATGTTCTGCACCGTGATACTGAAAAACTCTTTGAATATCTTTAGAGAATGAAATAATCCAAATATAAAGTACGAAAAAGACTAATCTTAATCCCCCTTCCAAGATGTTTGAATGAATTTTATTATCTTTAAAAATAAATCCACTAATTAACGACGGTAAAACTATAAATAGTCCAATTCCTAGAGCTAAAGATGCCACTGTTGTCAAAACAGCTTCTTTCTGAGACAACTGCTTGTTTTCTTCTTCTTCAGATTGATTAGCTGAAAATGTAAGTTCTTTTAAACCAAGAACTAACGAATCAAAAAGCATAACCGCTCCTCTAACAAATGGAATCTTTGAAAGATTTCCACGCTTTGAAGAGATACTTGTTTTTTTATATACTATTTCGCCATTTGGTCTTCTTACCGCTGTAGCAAGAGTGTCCATACTTCTCATCATAACACCCTCAATAACAGCTTGTCCACCAACATTTACTTTTGCCATTATAATCACCCTATATAATTTTATTTAAAAAAAGAGAGTTAATTACTTAACTCTCCCATTTTAATCATATCATATTTTTTTTAATTATTAAATAGTATTTTTATCATATGGTTTTCCAGTCGCACTTGGTGCTACTGCTTTTCCAACAACTCCAGCTAGAGCTAGAAGAGTTAGTATGTATGGTATCATTTGAATAAATTGTGGTGGAATAAATGTTACATATTGTTGAATTAAAGTTTGAGCTGCATCTGCAAATCCAAATAATAAACTTGCAAATATTACACCCTTTGGATTCCATTTACCAAATACTAATGCAGCTAGGGCAATAAATCCTCTTCCTGCTGACATCTCTTTTGTAAATTGAGCCAAGGCACCTATTGAAAGGTATGATCCTCCAATTCCAGCTAAAACTCCTGATAAAATTACTCCAAAATATCTTACTTTATAAACATCTATTCCAACTGTATCAGCTGCCAAAGGATATTCTCCAACCGCTCTGATTCTAAGTCCAGTTACTGTTTTAAATAAGAAATAATTTGCCCAAATAGCTAGTCCATATATTAAAAATATTATCACCGAGAATCCTAAAACCATTGGAGATCTAGGAACTATTGGTGTATTTGCAGACTGATTAAATAAAACTCTTAACATAAAAACTGTAAATCCTGAAGCAAAAAGATTTATAGCGATTCCAGAAACAACTTGGTTTCCTTTGTACTTGATACTAATTATTGCGTGAATCAGTGCCATAACTCCACCTGCTGCCGCTCCACCCAATACTCCGATAACCCAGCTTCCTGTATAGTATGATGTTACTGCTGCTGAAAAAGCACCCATTAACATCATTCCTTCTAATCCTATGTTTACAACTCCTGAAACTTCAGAAAACATTCCGCCAATAGCTGTTATAAGAATAGGTGCAGCTTGTCTAAGGGTTGCTAAAATTAAACTGATTATTATATTTGCCATTAGTTTGCCTCCCCTTTCTTTTCAAGCTTTTGAATCCATACTCTTATCATGTTCTCTGCTGCAATAAGAAGTATTATTATTGCTTGAATCATGATTATAATTTGGCTTGGAACTGATGTATTAAATTGCATCGCTCTTCCTCCAACTCTTAAAGCTGCAAAAAGTATCGCTGCCAATAATGCCCCTACGGGATTATTCTTACCAAGTAATGCAACAGCTATTCCGTCAAATCCATAAGAAGCTGTTAATCCCTGCTTGTAAGAGAATTGTCCAACTCCTCCAAGAACTCTTTCTACTCCTCCAAGACCTGCTAAAAATCCTGATATTCCAAATATTAGTACTATTATTCTTTTAACATTAATACCATTATTTTCTGCAGCTGTTTGATTATATCCAACAGCTTTTATTTGGTATCCAATTATTGTCTTTTCTAAAATAAACCATACTAACCCAACACATACAAGAGCTACTATAAATCCATAGTTTAGAGGTACGTTTATAGGAAGAAGTTTTCCTAATCTTGCAGCTTCAATAACTGGTGGAGTCTGTGGACTTGTTCCTATTGCTTTTAATGGATAGTTTAAACAATATTGTTCAAAACTCATCGCAATATAGTTTAACATTATAGTTGAGATTACTTCATGAATTCCTAATTTAGCTTTTAACATTCCTGCTATTCCAGCCCATAAGAATCCAGCTAAACCTCCTACTATAAGAATAACATATACGTTACTTATCATAGTATTTGTTATAAATCCTCCAATGGCAGCAGCTGTTAATCCCGCCATTACCATCTGTCCTTGAGCACCTATATTGAACATTCCACCTTTGAATGCAAAAAGTACTGCAAGACCTGTGAAGACCATAGGTGTAGCTTCTAATAATGTTCTTGCTATAGCAGTCTTTCCAGAGAATGCTCCTGCAAATAGGTAATAGTAAGCTTTCACTGGACTTTCACCTAAATACATTATTATACCTGCTCCAATCAATAATGCTATTAATACAGCAACTATTGGCACTAATACATTTGTCATTTTACTCTTAATCAAGTTTACCACCCGCCATTAAAATTCCTATTTTTTCTTCACTAGCCTCTTCTCTATCTAAAACTCCTGTTATTTTACCTGAACACATAACAGCTATTCTATCCGAAAGATTAAGTATCTCAGACAACTCTGATGATACAACCAGAACTGCCTTACCTTTTGCCTTTTCAGCTAAAATCATTTTATGGATAGATTCTATGGCACCAATATCTACCCCTCTAGTTGGCTGTGCTGCAATTATAAAAGTATTATTAACTTTTTCTAATTCTCTTGCTACTATTATCTTTTGCTGATTTCCACCTGATAGTCTTCCAAATTCTACAGAAGTATCTCTAGGTCTTACATCATATTTTTCCATGAAATTCTTAGCATCTGCTTTTAGTTTTTTAAAGTTCAATAATCCTCTCAATGAGTATTTATCTCTTTCTACTCCTAAAGCAAAGTTTTCCATAACACTAAATTCACAAACTGCTGCTCTTTTATGTCTATCTTCTGGAATATGAGCCAGTCCCATCTGCGAAATTTTTCTTGGAGAAAATTCTGTAATATCTTTATCTTTTAAAATTATCTCACCTTCATATATCGGAATCAGTCCAGTTAGCGCTTCTACAAGCTCTGTTTGACCACTTCCTTCAACTCCAGCTATTCCAAGAACTTCTCCCTCTCTAACGTAGAATGATACTCCATTTACTTTAAAAACATTTTTATTATTTTTAACAAATATGTTTTTAGCTTCTACTACTTTTTCTCCAATTTCTGTTTCTGGTCTTTCTGTAGTAAATAATACTGCTCTTCCAACCATTGCGTTTGCTATTTTCTCTTTCGTTGCCTCTGTAGTTGGGAAAGTAGCAACATCTTTTCCTCTTCTTATTACTGTAATATTATCTGAGATATCTAAAACCTCTTGTAATTTATGAGAGATGAAAATAATAGTTTTTCCTTCATCAATTAGGTTATCCATTATTCTGTAAAGTTCTTTTATCTCTTGAGGAGTCAAAACTGCCGTTGGCTCATCAAAAACTAAAAGATTAGCTCCCTTAAATAATATTTTTAAAATTTCTACCCTTTGTTGCATTCCAATAGATAAATCAGAAACATAAGCATCTGGATCTATTTCTAATCCATATCTTTTAGAAACCTCTCTAACATCTTTTCTTGCTTTTTCAATATCTAAAGACATTCCTTTTTTAGGTTCTACTCCTAAAATCATATTTTCTGCAACTGTTAGTGTTGGTATAAGCATAAAATGTTGATATACCATTCCTATTCCTAAGTTTGCAGCTTTTCCCGGACTATCAATTTCTACCTCTTTCCCTTGGTAAAAAATTTTTCCCGAAGTTGGAAGGTACAATCCATTTAACATTTTCATCAATGTTGATTTCCCTGCTCCGTTTTCTCCAACTATAGCGTGTTTTTCTCCTTTTTTTACCTTTAAGGTAATATCGTCATTAGCAATAACTTTTCCACCAAGAAATGTTTTCCTAATATTTTGCATTTCTAAGATATATTCACTCACCTAGAACTCCTCCTGAAAATTTTTTATTTTCTCAAAAATGGATTTTTCACTTAAAAATAAAACAATCTCTTGTATTTTTTTTAACATTCAAACTCTTAAAATTATATCTAATTTAACAATTTTAGTCAATTTTTTTCTATTCGTTATTTTTTAGAATAACGAAAGTTAAATCGTCTACTTGTTCGTATTCACCTCTAAAACTATTTATTTCCTCTAGAATAGCTATTTTTATTTCTTCAGCTTTTTTATTTTTGTTTCTTAAAACTACCTCTTTTAACTTTTCTAAACCAAAAAGTTCTTTTTTAGCATTTTCAGACTCAGTTATTCCATCTGTATAATATAATACTATATCTCCCTTATTTAATTTAAGTTCTCCCTGTCTATACTTATATCCCTTTAAAAATCCAATAGCTACACCCTTAACAAAATGAGATTCCATCTCATCTTTTTCTGCATTATATACAATTAATGGATTATGACCAGCATTCGAATACACTAAAGTTCTAGTTTCAAAGTTATATCTTGTATGTAACATGGTTATAAACATATCCTCCGTTATATCTGGATAGATTATGTTATTTAGATCTTCTAGGTTTTTATTTGGAGATTGTCCTTGTAATTCTAAAGTTTTTAAAACTGATCTACCTAACGCCATTAAGAAGGCAGCAGGCACTCCTTTTCCACTTACATCAGCTATCGTAACTGTAAATGTCCCATCCTCTAAAAGGGAGTAATCATAGTAGTCTCCACCTATCTCTTTAGCGGGTTCAAAATAATTGGCAACTTCAATTCCGTTGATATGGCTAATATTCTTAGGTAAAATTCTTCTTTGAATTCTTGCAGCTACCTCTAGTTCCTTTGAAATTCTTTCCTTTATCAGTAAATCTGAATAAATTTGTGCATTATTAATAGCTATAGCAACCTGAATAGCTAAAGCCGATATAGTTTCTTCATCACTATTTATCAATTTTGCCTTATCTTCAATGATAAAAATTACTCCTAAGTCTTTTCCTTTCACAACTAAAGGCGAAACTATAACAGTTTCCTCCTCATCAATTCTAAATCCTTTGGACAACTCATCATATAAACCTTTATAATCTTTTCTCGTAAACTTTTTTAGTACTTCAACCGGATATGATAATTCACCTTTAAAATCTATCTCTCCTTTGGTTCTTTTATTTAATAACTTTCCATCTTCCCAAAGGTATAAAGATATTCTTTTAGCTCCAGTTAATACAAAATAAGCATCTAAAATTATATTAATTATTTTCTCCAACTCCATAATTGATAAAACGGTTCTCGACAAAGCATTTATATTTGATAAAGTCGCTACTCTTCTTTCCAAAATTTGATTACTATATTCAAGCTGAATTGATTTACTAACAAGAGAATTATAAGTCACTTCTAGTTCTCTTCTATACTCTCTTAACTCAATAATTGAGTTATCTAACTCCAACTCTTGTTTTATAATATCATTTATTGTTTCAGTATATTCATCCTTTATTGTTTCTGGAATATCTTGATATACTTTTTTTTCTCTCAAACTCTTAAGTAATCTAGATATCTCTTTAAAATTTTCTCTTTCTTGTTTTCTCCATATCACAAAAAATAAGACAAGAAGTAGAAAAAATATTATATAATTCATCTAGTCTAACCCCCATGTTGTAACTCTTTCTGCTATTTCTGCAGATTCATTTTTAAAAATTGGTTCATGCCATTTTTCAATTTTTGAAACGTCTATACCATTATTATTTTTTAAACTCTCTATTGCACTCTTAGGATTATTAAACTCTAACAATTTATTATTAAATTTAAACTTTCTAATCATTTCGACTGTAGATCCAGAAGTTCCTAAGAATAAAACTATCTTTTCATCTAAGAAAGCTGTCCCATTAAATTTAGAATTTGAGACTACAATAACTTTAGATTTTAAATCTTTTAAAGAATCTACATTTTTGAAGTTAGAAATATAAACTGGTGAAACCCCATCCGATTCTTCATAGACAAAATTTTCTTTATTTTTTTCTAGAGTTAATTTTAAATTTTTTCTTTTCTCTAGCATCTCACCTATAATCTTTTCTTTATCTAATTCTGTATAGTAAAAATCAGGATTATAATTTGATTCTTTATTTTGAAGCTTTAATAATAGGTAATATTGTCTATTTAAATCCCTTTGAATAATCCCACCACTTAATGGGGTATCAATTGAAACAATCTCAGATAGCTTATCCATCTCTTCAACGCTAAGATCTGAAGATCTCTTAAATGCTAGTTTTTCTAGTCCCAATCCACTACTATTAAGAATTGATTTTACATCCTCTTCAAGTTCCTTATCTAAAATCAAGTTAATTTTTGTATCTCTTTTTTTAGCCTCATTATAAAAAGATTCAAGTTGACTGAAAAAATGATTTTTTTCTTCATGAGTATCTGGATACTTAAACTTATAAAAATTTAATTCATAATTCCCGTGTTTTAAGCCACTATCAAATTCTATTCTCGTGCTTAAATCTTTCCTAAGAACTATATCGCTACATCCAGTTAATATTATAAAAATACTCATTAATAATAAAAAATTTTTCATAATCCCCTCCTTATTTTTTCCCAATAACTCTTTTACTTCTCAGCAGTCTGTGATAAGTAACTGCAAATCTATGGGCTTCATCTCTAACTCTTTGTAGTATTTTAAGAGCTTCTTCTGCTTTAGAAAAATGATATGGTTCAGATTCTCCATATTTAAATATCAGTTCTTCTTTTTTAGCTATACTGATTAAATCTGAAATCCCACTTTTTCCTATCGACTCTAAAATTTGTCCTACAGCGTTAATTTGCCCCAATCCACCATCTATCAAAATAACTTCTGGAAAATCTTTTTTATCTAATTTGCTATATCTTCTCTCTATGACTTCTCTCATCATTGCATAATCATCTGGAGTATCTTTCGTTTTGATTCTAAAACGTCTATACTCCTGTTTTGCAGGTCTTCCTTCTATAGCAACACTCATCGATGCAACCGCATCTTTCCCCTGTATATTAGAAATATCAAAACATTCTATTCTCATTGGAATTTTTTTCAATTTTAAAACTTCATACAATTTAATTAAACCAAGTTCTAATATTTCTTTTTTATTATAATAACTATCAACATCTTCCATCAAATTCAAAAATGACATATCCAAAAGTTCTCTTCTTCTACTTTTAATTTTAGGAAAATAAAGAGTTACTTTTTCTCCTGTATATGTTTTAAAATAATTTTCCAACAGTTCTTTTTCTTCAATATTTTCAGAAGAAAAAACTATATTTTTAGGAACAGGATACTTAGTATAGTACATTGAAACAACTTCTATAAATAAATTTTCATAAATTTTATCCTTAAGATCAATAACAGTAGAGTTTTTCCCTACTATTTTACCATTCCTTTGATTTAAAATACATAGAAATATTTTTTCTTTTTCAACAAAAAAAGTAAATATGTCTTCGTCCATCTCGCTACTGTGCTCTGTTATTTGCGATTCTAAAGTTTTTTCTAATTCTTTTTTTTGTTCTCTATATAAAATTGCCTTTTCAAACTCCATATTTTCTGAAGCATCTAACATCTTAATTTCTAAATTTTTGATAATCTCTTGACCATTTCCTTTTAATACTTTTTTTAATCCCTCTACTTGCTCAGAATATTCTTCTAAAATATCCTTATAACTACACGGACCTAAACACAAGTTCATATAGTATTTCAGACATGGTCTAGAATAAATTTTATCCATATCTCTATTACAATCTCTTATTTGAAATAATTTGACTAAGCTCTTTTTCAAATTCCAAGTTCCTTGTGGATAAGGTCCATAATATTCTCCACTTTTTAAATCTAAACCTTTTGTAGTTCTAACAATTGAAATTTTAGGAAACAATTCCTTAGATATCTTTATGTAAGGATATGTTTTTTCATCTTTAAGAGCTATGTTATACTTTGGAGAATATTTTTTAATTAAATTGTTTTCTAAAATTAAAGCATCCAGTTCATTATTACAAAGAATAAATTCTATATTTTCGATGTTTTTTACTAACTCTTTAGTTTTTTCATCTTGATGATCCCTATTGAAATAAGAAGATACTCTTTTTTTCAAATTTTTGGCTTTTCCAACATAGATTACTTTTTTAGCTTTTTTCATTAGATAAACTCCAGGATTATCTGGAATTTCAATTTTTTTTATATCCATCCTTATATCCAGTTGCCCCTTTCCTCTTCTCTGTGACTAGCATAAACTTTAACTTCGGATAATTTCTCCAAATCTTTTTTTAGCTTATTCACAAAAGTCACTGACCTATGTTTTCCACCACTACATCCTATTCCTATAGAAAAATGCTTTTTCCCATCTTCAATATAGTGTGGAAGTAAAAATAGAATCATATCATATAATTTCTTATAAAATTCAGCAGAAATTTCAAAACTCATCACATAATTAGCTACACCTTCATCATACCCTGTTTTTTCCTTTAATTCCTCTATGTAATATGGATTTGGAAGAATTCTTACATCAAATAACAAATCAATATCTATTGGAATTCCATATTTAAAACCAAAAGATTGAAGATGTATATTTATTTCTTTATCAGTATCCAAATGAGCTACTCTAGTTATTTTTTCTGATAGTTCCTTCGCCTTAAGGTGACTACTATCTATAACTATGCTTGCTTGTTCTTTTATCTCTGACATTATCTCTCTTTCGAGTTCAATACTTTCTAGTAATGTTACTGCTTCAATTGGATGCTTTCTTCTTGTTAGATTATATCTATTTAATATAACTTCGTTTGAAGCCTCTAAAAATATTAGAGTGTAATCCATTTCCATTTCTTCTATCTTTTGTAAAAAAGTTAAAAATTCTTCTATTCTAGCTATTGATCTCATATCTATTCCAAGACCTACTTTTTCAATTTTCATATCTTTAAATTGAGACTCAATATTTCCCATAAAAGAAGTAGCCATTTTACAAGGAATATTATCCATAGTGAAATATCCCATATCCTCTAATGCATTTAAAGCAGCCGTTTTCCCCGATCCACTTAACCCTGTCAATATAACCAGCTTCATACTAACACCTCTTAATTTTTTTCTTACATAAAATTATACTAGATTTTCTTGGTATATACCTAACTTTTTCAAAAAAAAAAGAGAGAAAATTTTCTCTCTCAATAACTTTTTAATATTACATTCTTTCTAGAGTATCTATTCCTAATAAATTCAATCCTTCTTTTAACACATCTGCTGTACTAGAAGCTAATATTAATCTTGAATTCAATACATTTTCCTCTTGATTTAATATTGGACAAGCATTATAAAAACTGTTGAATTTTTTTGATAATTCAAACAAATAATCTGTTATTAAATTTGGTCTACATGATTCAGCAGCCTTTAAAACAACTGTTGGGAATTGTGTTAAATGATGAGCAAGGGCTCTTTCTGTTTTATCATTAAATGATATATTCGCATCCGCTTTAACAATTTTCCCTTCTGATTCTCCTCTTCTTAAGATAGATTTAATTCTAGCATATGAATATTGAAGATATGGAGCTGTATTTCCTTCAAAGCTTAATACTTTATCCCATTCAAAAATAACTGGACTTTGTCTATTTTGAGATAAATCAGCATACTTTATAGCCCCTAGACTAACAACTTCTGCTATGTTATCTTTCTCATCTGCTGATAGCGTTGGGTTCTTCTCTTGAACAACTTCTAGAGCTCTTCTTTTCCCTTCATCTATAAGTTCTTCTAATCTTATTACGTTTCCTTTTCTTGTTGAGAATACTCCGTCAGCAAATCTCATTATTCCAAACCAGATATGTTGCTTTTCTACATCCCAACCAAGCATATCAGTTATTTTGAAAAACTGTTTGAAATGATCTTGTTGTCTTTCATCAGTTACATAAATAAGCTTATTTATATTGTAATTTTCTTTTCTGAACTTTACTGTAGCTATATCAGAAGTTGCATATAAAAATGCCCCATCTTTCTTTTGAATAATCGTAGGATTTAGTTTATCTTCCTCTTTAAAGAATACAACTTTTGCACCCTGATCTTCAACAGCTATTCCTTTTTCCACTAACTCTTCAACTACAGAAGGCATTAAATCATGATAAAATGACTCTCCATAATAAGTATCAAAATTTATTCCCATTCTTGAGTATAGTTTGTTATATTCATCTAAAGAAACTTTTATAAACTCTTGCCAAAGTCTATAGTTTTCTTCGTCTCCATTTTGAAGTTTTCTTAACTCTTCTCTGGCTTGATCTTCAAGTTCTGGGTTCTCTTCACTTTGTCTTGAAAATTCAACATAAACTCTTTCTAATTCTTCTATTGGACCAGCCGCATAAGCATCCTTATCTAGCCAATTTCTATATCCAATAATAAGTTTTCCAAACTGTGTTCCCCAATCTCCTATATGGTTATCAGCTACAACACTATATCCTAAGTATTTATATATTCTTTTTATTGAATCTCCAATTATTGTAGATCTTAAATGCCCTATATGCATTCTCTTTGCAATGTTTGGTGAAGAATAATCTATTATTACTTCTCCGTCTGTATTTAGTTCTGGGAACTCATATTTTTCTTTTGATATTTTCTTTACAAAATCTCCTAAGTATTCATCTTTTAAAAATATATTAAGAAATCCTGGTCCTGCTATTTCTAACTTATCTATAAGGTCATTTTCAACTAAATTATTAACTATAGTTTCTGCAATAACTCTTGGATTTCCTCCTAAAATTTTTGAATTCATCATAGCAAAGTTAGTTTGAAAATCTCCAAATTTTTCATTAGTTGCTACTGCTATTTCAATTGGCTTAATCTCTTTATCGCCATATATATTTTTAACAGTTTCACTTAAAATAGCTGCAATTTGCTTTTCTATCGTTATCACTGTGCATCTCTCCTTTTTAAACTAAATTTATACAAAAAAAAAGGGGGACTTTAAAGTCCCACAAAGAATAAATCCAGTCTACCGCCTTCCATACGGTTTTGGTCGCCATTATAAATAAGTGGTAGTCAGATACTCTCTAATATACAGGGTCCGTAGAACAAAGGTTCCCGTGACTTTTCTGAATTATTGATAGCAGCGCCAACCCCCTCGACGACCTTAGGCCCAAAACCTCAAGAAATAGCGAATAGACTAGAAATGATTATCCTTATTAATGGGATTATATCACCATTAGGGTATTTTTTCAACTAAAAATATTATTTTTTTTCCTCTTCAGCTGTTGATTCTAAGAACAATTCCATTAACTGTTTATCATCAACTTTATTTGGAGCTTCTGTCATTAAACATTGTCCTTTATTTGTTTTAGGGAATGGAATAACATCTCTTATTGAAGTCTCTTTTAACATTACCATAAGCCATCTATCGATTCCAAATGCTAGTCCTCCATGAGGTGGAGCTCCGTACTTAAAGGCATCTATAAAGAATCCAAATTTATCTCTTGCTTCTTCTTGAGATAATCCTAATTTTTCAAATACTATAGTTTGAACTTCTGGATTGAATATTCTTATTGATCCTCCACCAATTTCAGAACCATTTAAAACTAAATCATAAGAATTTGTTCTTACATTGTCCATTTCTCCAGCTATAAATGCATCCATATCCTCTGTTTTAATAGAAGTGAACGGGTGATGTTGTGCCTTGTATCTCTTTTCTTCTTCATCATATTCAAACATTGGGAAATCTACTACCCAAAGGAATTTGAACTCATCATTATTTATAAGCCCTAATTCTTTTCCAATTCTTGATCTGATTGCTCCAAGTGCCCCGTAAACAGTTTTAGCTTGATCTGCAACTATCATTATTACATCTCCAACTTTTGCACCTGTTCTTTCAATTATAGCTGCCATTTCTTCTGGTGAGAAGAACTTAGCTATTGGTGAATTTACTCCCTCAGCAGTAACTTTTATCCAAGCCATTCCTTTTGCACCAAAATATCTCTTTGCATACTCTTCATAATCAGAAAGAATTTTTCTTGAGAATTCTTCTGCAACTCCTGGTGCTACAACTGCTTTTACAATTCCTCCATTTTCTACAGTGCTTTTAAAAGCTGTGAAATTAGAGTTTGCCATTAAGTCAGTTAAATCTTTAAGTTCTACTTCAAATCTTACATCTGGCTTATCAGAACCAAATCTTTCCATAGCTTCTGCGTATGCCATTCTTGGGAACTCATAATCTGCTGATTCTTGAGTAACATTTTTGAATACTCTTTTTGCAAGTCCTTCTATTTCATTCATTATGTCTTCTTGAGTAACAAATGACATTTCTATATCAAGTTGAGTAAACTCAGGTTGTCTGTCAGCTCTTAAATCCTCATCTCTAAAACATTTTGCTATTTGGAAATATCTTTCAATTCCTGAAATCATCAATAATTGCTTAAATAATTGTGGTGATTGAGGAAGAGCATAGAAATCTCCAGGATTAGTTCTACTTGGAACTAGGAAATCTCTTGCTCCTTCAGGAGTTGATTTTGTAAGTAGAGGAGTATCTACGTCTAAAAATCCTTGTTCGTCCATGTAGTTTCTTATAGACATAATCATTTTATGTCTCATTTTTAAATTTCTAGACATTTGCGGTCTTCTTAAATCTAAGTATCTATATTTAAGTCTAATATTTTCACTTAAACTTTCTTCTGTGTTAACTTGGAATGGAAGTACATCACAACCATTTAATATTTCTAAAGAAGATGCAAAAACTTCAATATCTCCAGTTGGAATATTTGAATTCTTACTATATCTTTCTCTTACTGTTCCAACAACTTTAATAACAGATTCATTTCTAAGCTTTTGAGCCATCTCAACTGTAGCAGCATCAACAACATCAATATCAAATATAATTTGTGTAATTCCTTC
The DNA here is from genome assembly GCF_014250685.1 of Cetobacterium sp. 2A. Taxonomy (GTDB): domain Bacteria; phylum Fusobacteriota; class Fusobacteriia; order Fusobacteriales; family Fusobacteriaceae; genus Cetobacterium. The sequence goes on from NZ_JACFAJ010000006.1 coordinate 259,481, forward strand.
TCTATCTCTTAAATCTATGAATGTAAGTCCACCTAAATCTCTTTTAGTATCTACCCATCCAGATAGAGTAACTTCTTGTCCTACATTGTTACTTCTAAGCTCTCCTAAATTATGAGTTCTATAAATCATAATAGTACCATCCCCTTAAATCTTTATATTAATTTTGTCTTTAACTCTTCAACGGTTATTTCCTCTTGAGTTCTATCATTGAAATTCTTTAAAACAACTACATTTTTAGCCATTTCGTCCTCTCCAATGATTAAAACATTGTTTACTCCTAATTTATCAGCTTTTTTCATATGAGCTTTCATTGCTCTGTTGTTAAAATCTATTATTACCTTTAATCCTGAAGTTCTTAAATCTTGAGCTATTTTAAATGCAAAATCCCTTGTATTTTCTCCTAACCATGCTATATATAGTTCTGGAGCAGTCTTTGGATAATTATCTCCTAAAAGCATCATTATTCTTTCAATTCCTGCAGCAAATCCAAATGCTGGAATTTCTTTATCTCCAAGTTGCTTTAGAAGATTGTCATATCTTCCTCCACCAAGTATAGTTCCTTGAGAACCAAGTTTATTAGTTATAATTTCATAAACTGTACTTGAATAATAATCAAGTCCTCTAACTAATTTTGGATCCTCTACATATCTAACCCCAAAAATTTCTAAATATTTTTTTACAGTCTCATAGTGATTCATCTCTTCCTCACTTAAAGACTCTAATATAATTGGAGCATCTTTAGTTAAATCTTTACATTTATCATTTTTACAATCTAAAACTCTTAGTGGATTTTTTTCTATTCTAACTTTACAATCCTCACAAAGCTCTTCTTTTATTGGGTTTAAAAACTCTAAAAGCATCTCTCTATATTTAACTCTTGAATCTTTTCCACCAACAGAATTAATAGTAACAGATAAATCAGTTATTCCTAACTTTTCTAAAAGATTATAACCCATAGCAATTACTTCAGCATCTAATATTGGAGAACTTTCTCCTAAAACCTCTACTCCAATTTGGTTAAATTCTCTTTGTCTACCAGCTTGTGGTCTTTCATATCTAAACATTGATCCAGAATAATAAAATCTTGAAACATCCTCTTGAGCATATATTTTATGCTCTAAGTAACATCGAACAACTGATGCTGTCCCTTCTGGTCTTAGTGTTATACTTCTCTCTCCTCTATCTGAAAAAGTGTACATTTCTTTTTCAACAACATCTGTTCCTTCTCCAATTCCTCTTTTAAAAAGATCTGTTTCTTCAAAAATTGGAGTCTTTATCATTGTATATCCATAATTCTCAAATTGTTCGTGAGCTGCGTTAACAATATAGTTATATTTTTGACCATCCTCACCAAATAAATCTCTAGTCCCTCTAACAGCTTTTATAAGCTTCATTTAATCACCTCAAATTATTTATCTTTCCATAATTTTTCTAATTTTTCCGCTATCATTTTTTCATTTCTATTTTCACCAGGAATATAGTAATTCCTAGATTTAGAGCTATACTTTTGCTTTATAAAATTATCCTTATAATTATGAGGATATTTATATCCAATAGGTTTGTCACTTATATTTTCAGGGACTTTTTCCATATCTCCATTTTCTATATCTTGAAGAGCTTTATTTATAGCGTTATAGCATGAGTTACTCTTCGTTGAAATAGCTAGATATACCACTGCTTCAGCTAAAATTATTCTAATTTCTGGCATTCCAATTCTTTCACTGGCATTCATTGCTGCTTCTGCAATTAAAAGTGCTTCTGGATTTGCCATTCCTATATCTTCACTGGCAAGTATTATAAGTCTCCTAGCAATATATCTTGGATCCTCTCCACCCGATAGTAATCTAGCCATCCAATAAATTGAAGCATCTGGATCACTTCCACGAACACTTTTTATCATTGCAGAAATGATATTATATTTATCTTCCTCTTTGTGATAAGAGGCTTTTCTTTTTCTAAATATTTCTAATACTTCTTCTTTAGAATATCCATAACAACTATTCTTATATAGTTCCAAGTAATTTATTGCTATTCTACTATCACCTTGTGAAATTTCTAAAATAGAATTTTTTATCTCTTCTGGAAGAACTATATCCAAATATTTTGATCCTCTATCCAATATTTTTTCTATATCTTTTTTTTGTAATGGATTAAATTCAAAAATAAGCGTTCTTGATAAAAGAGCATTATTTAAATTATGATATGGATTCTCCGTTGTTGCTCCTATTAAAGTTAGTATTCCACTTTCCGTATATGAAAGAAGAGCATCTTGTTGTAACTTGTTAAATCTATGAATCTCATCTAAAAAGAGTACTGTCTTTCTTCCATGATACTCCAATTCTTTTTTTGCTTTTTCAACAATTTCTCTTAAATCACTTAAACTAGCCACTGTGGCATTTAAATTTTCGAAATTTAGATTCAATGTTTTAGAAATTATTTCACCTAAAGAACTTTTCCCGCAACCAGGTGGACCATACAATATAATATTAGAAAGATTTTTTCCCTCTATTATTCTTCTCAATACTCCGTCTTTTCCTAATAGCTTATCTTGACCTACAAATTCTTCTAAATTTTTAGGGCGTAACTTTAGAGCTAAAGGTTTTACATTTTCATAATTATCTTGAAAAAGATTTTTCATTTCATCACAACCTAAATAATTTCCTTAATTATATTAAAAAGGCGCATTGAGTGTTATCAACACGCCCTTCAATTTTACTTTACAAGATATAATAGAAGTGCAGATACAATAAACAAACCAGCGGTTATCTCAGTAGCTTTAGCTAATGGACCTCCATCTTTAGAAATTCCAAATACTGTATTTGAAGCTCCCATTCCCATACTAGAAGACATTCCATGACTTCTATCTGGTTGTATCAATACTAAAATTATAAGTGATAGTGCAAAAATAAATAGTAATGCTGTTAATAGTCCCTCCATATTTCCTCCTAATTTCCCTTTTCTTTATTATTTATTATAATATATCTACAGTTAAAATAAAAGAGAAATTTATAGAAGTTTAGCTCCTAGTTCTGCTAAAGCTGATCTTTCACCTTTTTTCAATGTAATATGCCCTGCAATTTCTTCATCTTTGAACTTTTCAGCCATATATGTAAGTCCATTAGTATTAGCATCTAGGTATGGACTATCAATTTGATAAGGATCTCCTGTCAGTACAATCTTAGTATCCTCACCGGCTCTTGTTATTATCGTTTTTACCTCTAATGGTGTTAAGTTTTGAGCCTCATCTATTATAATAAAGCCACTCGGTATACTTCTTCCTCTTATATATGTTAGTGCTTCAATTTTTAGAAGTCCCATACTTTGAAGTCCTGCTATAACTTTCTCTCCAGATTTTTCTTCTTTGTTACCACTTAGAAAATCAATATTATCATATATAGGTTGCATCCACGGACGAAGTTTTTCGTCCTCTCCTCCAGGCAGATAACCCAAATCTTTACCCATAGGTATTATAGGTCTAGCTATCAATAACTTTTTATATCTATGTTTTTCAACTACAAGTTCTAATCCAGCAGCTATTGCAAGCAAAGTTTTTCCAGTTCCAGCTCTTCCAACTAAACTTACAACTTTAATATTATCATCCATAAGAAGCTCCATAGCATACCTTTGTTCATCGTTTCTAGCTCTTGCTCCCCATGCTGAAATATCACCATTTATAAACTTAACTATTTTAGAATCTATATGTCTTCCTACAGTTTCTTTTTCTCCGCACTTCATTTTAATAAAGCTATTGGCAGTTAAATGAATTTGTAACTTTAACTCCCAAGGACTTATTCTTCCACTCTTCTCAAATTTTTTAAAATTTTCTTCTGAAACTTCAACTTCATAATAACCTTCATCTAAATCTGAATATTCAACCATATCAGTTTCGTAGTCCTCTACATCCAATCCTAATGCATCGGCTTTTATTCTCATATTTATATCTTTAGTTATTATGACAACTTTTTTATCAGGATTTTTCTTTTTTATTCCCAAAGTAACAGAAAGAATATTATTATCAACTATCTCCTTTTTTAAAGATGGCGGTAAAAGTGATAAATCATTTTCTATTTCAACTCTAAAAAATATATCCCCTTCTAGTTCGACACCTTTTGAAAGACATCCTTTTTTTCTCACTTCATCTAAAACTCTTGAAGCACTTCTTGCTTGTATAGCAGTAGTTTGATTTCTTTTTAAGTGATCTATCTCTTCAACAACATATATTGGTAAAACTACATCATTTTCTTTAAAACTATAAATACTGTGCGGATCATGAATAAGTATATTTGTGTCTAAAACATAAATCTTTCTCAAAAGATCATCCCCTTTTTTGGATTTTTTTAAGAACTCCTTTGATAGCTTCTTCTATACTCGTGAATTCTCTTATTTCGCTCTTACTGATTAAAGCATCAATTTCTTTTTTACTATATCCTAAAGCTTCTAAAGCTAGGTATAACTCCTCTTCTATAAATAGCGCTAAGTTTTCTTCTTTTGGAGTTTCCATTGAAAGTAAATTTAAACTTTTCATTTTATTTTTCAAATCTATTATAATTTGTTGGGATTTTTTCTCACCTAATTTTGGAACTCTTTTTAAAGTTTTATAATCTTCATTTAAAACAAGCTCTCTTATATTATCAATTGAAAATGTTGACATAATAGAAAGAGCCAATGAAACCCCAATCCCACTTACACCAATCAACATTTCAAATATAGTTCTTTCTCTTTCTTCTAAAAATCCAACTAACTTGAAAGCATCTTCTTTTATGAAGTTATAAATAAAAAATTGTGTTTCATTTCCTGCTTCAGTTTTATCATATGTCTTTAAAGATATATATACTTTGTATCCTACTCCATTTACATCCAATGCCACATACTCTGGCCTCTTATAAGCTATTTTACCTTTTAAATATTCAAACATCCCTTTTCTCCTTTTAAAACTTTCTTTAAATACTTTCCTGTAAAACTTTTCTTAGATTTAGATACTTTTTCTGGAGTTCCTTTAGCAACAACTTCTCCTCCGCCATCTCCACCTTCTGGTCCAATATCTATTATATAGTCAGCACTTTTTATCACATCTAAATTATGCTCTATAATCACAACTGTATTATTCTTATCTACTAATCTGTTTAAAACCTCTAATAACTTTCTAATATCTTCAAAATGCAATCCTGTTGTCGGTTCATCTAAAATATAAATAGTCTTTCCTCTAGAAGTTTTTGATAACTCCGTAGCTAGTTTTATTCTTTGGGCTTCTCCTCCAGATAAAGTTGTAGCTGGTTGTCCTAGCTTTATATAATCTAATCCTACATCCATCAATACTTTTAATTTTCTTTCTAAACTTGGTATTGTTTTAAAAAATTCATATGCTTCTTCGACACTCATATCTAAAACATCAGATATTGTCTTTCCTTTATAATGTACTTCAAGGGTATCTCTATTGTATCTTTTGCCCTTACATATCTCACATTCAACATAAACATCAGGTAAAAAGTTCATCTCTATCTTTATGATTCCGGCTCCTTGACAAGCCTCACATCTTCCACCTTTCACATTAAATGAGAATCTCCCTTTATTAAATCCTTTCATTTTTGCATCCTTTGTCTGTGCAAAAAGCTCTCTTATATCATCAAATATTTTTGTATATGTAGCTGGATTTGATCTAGGAGTTCTTCCTATTGGACTCTGGTCAATATCTATTACTTTATCAAGTTGTTCTAATCCTTCGATTGTTTTATATTCCAATGGATATAGTTTACCTTTATTTAATTTATTAAATAATATTGGATATAATGTCTGATTTATTAAGGTCGATTTTCCACTTCCACTAACTCCAGTTACAACTGTCATAACTTCTAAAGGTATTTCTACTGTTACATTTTTAAGGTTATTTCCATTTGCTCCAATAAGTTTTAAGGATCCATTTTCTTCTCTTCTTTTCTCTGGAATTTTTATAGCTATACTTCCCTTTAAAAATTTTCCAGTCATTGAGTTTTCATTTTCCATTATCTCTTCCGGAGTTCCTTCAGCAACTATTTCTCCACCATTTATACCAGCTCCTGGTCCCATATCAAAAATATAATCCGCTTGCAACATAGTATCTTCATCATGTTCTACAACTATCAAAGTATTTCCAAGTTCTTTTAATCTATTTAATGTGCTTAAAAGCTTATCATTATCTCTTTGATGGAGACCTATACTTGGCTCATCTAACACATATAAGACACCAGTTAATCCAGATCCAATTTGAGTAGCTAATCTAATTCTTTGAGATTCACCACCTGATAAAGTTTTAGTCTCTCTTGAAAGTGTTAAATAATCCAGTCCTACGTTTATCATAAAACTTAACCTTTCTCTACACTCCTTTAGTATCTCTTTAGCAATTTGTTCTTGATTCTTTGTCAAAGTTAATTCATTAAAGAATTCCAAAGCTTTTTTTATACTTAAATCTGTTATTTCTATTATATTTTTTCCACCAACAGTTACTGCTAAAACTTCTGGTTTTAACCTCTTCCCGTTACAAACTTTACATATTTTTTCAAACATAAATTTATTCTCTATTTCATCTTTCATACTCTCTGAAAAAGTTTCATGATATCTTCTTTCTAAATTCTTTATTGCTCCCTCATACTCTTTCAATCCATGAAATTGAAACTCGTCTCCGTCGTAGTCAAATCTAAACTTTTGTCCACCAGTTCCATGGAAAATTATATGTTTTTCTTTTTCTGTTAAATCTTTAACTGGTTTGTTTATATCAATATTAAATGCCGATGCCATCGCTAAAAATATTTCCCAGCTATATCCCTTTCTCGCAGAAGCTCCAGGAATATAAATTCCACCCTCTTTTAAAGACAAGTTTTCATTTTCTATGAGACGATTTTCATCAACTTCTAGTTTTTTTCCTATTCCTTTACATTCTGGGCATGCTCCAAACGGTGCATTAAAAGAAAATAATCTCGGTGTTAAATCTGGTATACTCACATCTTCGTGAAGAGGACAAGAATAGTTTTCACTATATACTTGCTCTGAATCTCCACTATCTATAATAACTTTCCCTCCTGAGAGTTCAATTGCGGCTTCTATTGATTGAGATAATCTACTTTCAAAATCTTCATCACTTGCAAATACCAATCTGTCTACAATAACATCTACATTATGTTTTTTATTTTTATCTAAAACAATATCTTCATCTAAATACAACACTTCACCATTTACTCTAACTCTTGCAAAACCTTTTTTCACTAAATTTAAAAATATATTTTTATGTGTTCCTTTTTTATCTCTAAGTATTGGAGATAGAATAACAAACTTATCTCCATCTTTAAATTTATGACTTATATTTTCGATTATTTCATCTAAACTTTGTCTTTCAACTGAATTTCCACACTTTGGACAGTGTGCTATACCTATATGTGCAAATAAAAGTCTCATATAGTCATATACCTCTGTCACTGTTCCAACTGTTGATCTTGGATTTCTATTAGTAGTTTTTTGTTCAATAGATATGGCCGGAGCTAAGCCTTCTATACTATCTACATCTGGTTTGTTCATCTGACCAATAAATTGTCTTGCATATGCCGAAAGACTTTCAACATATCTTCTTTGCCCTTCTGAATATATCGTATCAAAGGCTAAAGAGGATTTTCCACTTCCACTAACTCCCGTTATTACAACAAATTTATATTTAGGAATTTCTATATTTATATTTTTTAAATTATGTTCTCTTGCTCCCTTGATTATAATTTTATCTAACATAGTTTCCTCCTTCATACTCTTTTTTTAAGTCTACCAAATTTAATCAAAAAAGGATAGCATCAGCTATCCTTTTTATTTTTCCCACTCTTCCAACATTTTCCCAATATGCCTTTTCATATAAATTTCAGCTAATTCCACGTCTTTATTCTTTAAAGCTTCCAATAAGAGCTTGTGCTCTTCTACTCTTGATTTCCGACCTAAAGTCTCATAAATGTGTTCAGAACTATTAGACAAATAGTCAAATATTATTTTGTAAATTTTTTCTAGTATAGAGTTTTTTGTTCCTCTAGCAATTATATGATGGAACTTGTAGTCATAATCAAAGTATCTCTTGTTATCTATATTTTCCAATATCTCTTGATATATTTCTTCCAATCTAATGATATCATCTTCATCACAATTTTTAACAAATAACTTTATTGCAGAAACCTCTATAATCATTCTAAATTCAAGTATTGTTTCTAGGTTAGTTTTATCTAGCGTTATAAAGTTTAACAGTGAGTTGAAATTTCCACCCATCTCTAAAAAACTAACGTATGTTCTACCACCATTTTTCTTTGTTAAGATATCTAGTCCAATCATTCTATCAATAGCTGCTCTGACAGTAACTCTACTTACCTTCAAATTGTTGGCTATAACTACTTCGCTGTCTATCCTATCTCCGGCTTTCCATTCACCAGAAGATATTTTCTTTTGAATGTAGTTAAAAACTACGTCACTCTTATTCAATTTTTCCTCCAATAATTTTATACTTCTTGTATTAATCGCCCCGTTTATTATATTATAATTCCCTAATATTATGCAACTTTCTTTTATTTTTTGTTTATATTTTGATATTTTTTCTGTATAATCTTAATCGGTGATGAATATGATATTAGAAAGAATTAAAACTGAACTTGAACAAATTAAAAACAATCATAATCTTAGAAAATTAAAAAGTTATCCTGAAAACTTAATTAATCTTTCTTCAAACGATTACTTAAATTTAGCTAACGATTTGGATTTAAGAACTGAATTTTATGAAACATATAAAAACTTATCTTTATCTTCTAGTTCTTCAAGACTTATTACTGGAACTTTTCCCCTTGTTTTAGAGTTGGAGAATAAGTTAAAGGAAATTTACAAAAAAGAGGCCTTAATCCTCAACAGTGGATTTGAAGCTAATTGTTGCATAATAGAAACATTTTGCAATAAGTCAACTCTCATTATAAGTGATAAATTAAACCATGCTAGTATCCATGATGGAATTATAAACAGCGGTGCTGAACTTATAAGATATAAACACTTAGATTTAGAACATTTAGAAAGTATTCTTATAAAATATACAAATCAATTTGATGAAATCTTAGTTATATCAGAAACTGTTTATAGTATGGACGGAGATATGGTTGATTTAAAAAAATTAGTTGATTTAAAAAAGAAATATAATTTTATACTTATGTTAGATGAAGCACATTCTTATGCTGTTTACGGATATGGACTAGCTTATGAGTTTGATTTAATAAATTATATAGATTTTTTAGTGATTCCATTAGGGAAAGGTGGAGGATCTATGGGGTCTTATGTTTTATGTGATTCTATCTACAAAGATTATATTATAAATAGGGGCAGAAAATTCATATACACAACTGCTCTTCCACCTATAAACATAGCTTGGAATTTATTCCTGCTAGATAAGATTGGGCAATTTAGTGAAAGTAGAGAACATCTTTATGAACTTACAAAATATGCTATGGATTCAATAAATGAATTAAATTTAAAAACTATCTCAACAACACACATTATTTCTATTATTATAGGAAATAATCAGAAGATTGAAATTCTTTGTCAAAATTTAATAGCTAAAGGATTTTTAGTTTATGGTGTTAAAGAACCCACAGTTCCTAAAGGAACTGCTAGAATAAGAATTGGTCTAAATCCAAGTATCACAAAAGAACAACTTAATCTCTTTTTTAAGGAGTTAAAAAATGAACTTGATGCTCTTCTTTAATGGATGGGGAATGGATGAATCTATTTTTAAAAATTTTCCTCCTGTTGATAATCTAAACGTTATAGTTATTTCATACCCTTATGAAATTCCAAAATTAGATTTTGAAACCTATAATCATATTTATATTGTTGGTTGGTCTTTTGGAGTATATTATGCTTCTAAATTTTTAAAAACTAAGCAACTTAAAAGTTATACTGCAATTGCTATTAATGGAACTCCTGAAATTATTGGAACAAATGGAATAACAGAAAAAATATTCAATCTAACTCTAAATAACCTAGATTTAGAAAATCTTTATAAATTTTATTCCAACATGGAAGTTCCAAACAATTTTATCGCTCCTAATATAAATATCAACATCTTAAAAAATTCTCTACAAGAACTAAAAGACGATTATCATCTTCTTGATAATCCCTTTCAAATAGCAATTATAGGTATTAGAGATAAAATTATCCCTACATCTAGACAGGTTAAATATTTTACTTCAAAACATGTTCATATTAAATCAATCGAATGTGGGCACTACCCTTTTGAAATTTTAAATGATTGGAATAAATTAATCAAAGATAATTGAATAAACAAGGAGGAAAATTATGTACATTTATAAGCCAGACTATTTAGTTATGACCGCAGGACCCACAATGGTCAGCGGAAACGTCTTACAAGCTAGAGCAAAAGCATTTGGAAATCCTGATTTAGATCCCGATTTTTTTACTTTTTATCAATCTGTTTGTGATAAATTAAAAATATTTTTTGGAACTGAAAAAGCCCAAATGATTATTATGAACGGAGAAGGTATGTTAGCTTTAGATGCAGCTTGTGCTTCTCTTACTGAAAAAGGTGACGAAGTATTGGTTATCTCTAATGGTGTGTTTGGAGAAGGGTTTAAAGATCTTATTTTACAATATGGTGGTAATGTTACAATTTATGAATCTGATTGGAAAAGTGGACTTTCTGCTTCAAAGTTAGAAGAATTTTTAAAGTCTAAATCTAACTTTAAATTTGCAACTATTGTTCACTGCGATACTCCTTCTGGTGTTCTAAATGATATTGGTCCAATTTGTAATCTCTTAAAATCTAAAGGTATTTTAACAGTGGTCGATACTGTAGCTGCTGTTGGAGGAACTGAATTAAAAGTTGATGAATGGAATATCGATATAGCTCTTGGTGGTTCACAAAAAGTTTTCTCAGCTCCTTCAGGGTTATCTCTTCTTTCAATCAGTGACGATGCTTGGGATGCTATAGAAAATAGAACAACTCCAATACCATCATTCTATTGTAATTTATCATATTGGAAAAACTGTGTTGAAGAGATGCTTTTCCCATATACTATGCCTGCTAGTGATATTATGGGTCTAAACGCAGCACTAGGGAATCTTTTGTCTGAAAGACCAAATAGAGTCATTGAAAGACATGAAGAGATGAGGGATTATACAATCGAAAGATTAAAAGATATGGGAATTGAACTATATTTAAATGACAGTTTTTCTCCAACTGTCACTGCCTTTTTAGTTCCAGAAGGATATGATGCTCAAGAAATAATTAATCATATGAAAAATAAATATAAGATTTTAATTGCTAATTCTTATGGTCCATTAAAAAATAAAGTATTAAGAATAGGACATATGGGTGAGAATGCTCGTTTTGACAGAGTTATGTTCACTCTTGATAATTTAGAAAAAACTTTGTGCGATTTAAAAAGAGGATAATATAAAATTTAACAGAATACTTTCTCAATGAGCAAGTGGCTCAAACCACAACATTTATTAAGGAGGTTTCATAATGTTATTAGGAACACGTTATCCAACATTTGCATTTCATACTGGTGGAGCTGGACAGGCTGACGATGGAATACCACCTCAACCATTTGAAACATTTTGCTACGATTCTGCTCTTTTACAAGCAAAAATTCAGGATTTTAATGTAATCCCTTATACTTCAGTTCTTCCAAAAGAGCTTTATGATAAAATTGTGCCTGTTGATCAAGTTGTATCATCATTCAAGCACGGTGCTGTCCTTGAAGTAATTATGGCAGGAAATGGTGCTAATAGAGATGAGCATAAAGCTATTGCAACAGGTATTGGTATAGTTTGGGGTAAAGATAAAGATGGTAACTTAATAGGTGGATGGGCCGCTGAATATGTTGAATATTTTGCAACTTTTATAAATGATGATATAGCTAAAGCTCATGCTGAACTATGGCTTGCAAAATCTCTTAATCATGAACTTGAAATAAGAGGGATTGCACAACATGGTGAATTCCAATTTTTCCACAACTATATTAATATAACTCAACAATTTGGTTATTGTTTGACTGCATTAGGATTCCTTAACTTTGAGTATGCAGAACCTGTAAAAATAAAATAAATCATAATAACTTATAAAGGTCTCATATTCTGATAGTAGGATATGAGACTTTAAACATTTAGGAGGTTTAAAATGAACTGTTCAGATAAACTTACACCTAGAGAATTAGGATTTAGACAACCAGGAGAATGGGAAGCAAGAAAAAGAACCTTTATGCAATGGCCAGTGAGAGATGGATCAAACTCTACAACTCCACTTTGGCCAGATGGAATGGAATCAGCAAGAAGAGGATATGCTGCTGTTGCAAAAGCCATTGCTGAATTTGATGAGCTGGTAATGATAGCTCCTGAACATCTTATAGGACAAGTAAAAGAATACTGTGGTGATAAAGTTAAAGTTTTATCTCTAGCCATAGATGATTCTTGGATTAGAGATAATGGTCCAACTTTTTTAATAAATGATAACGAAGAAATAGGTTTAGTTAAATGGAGATTTACTTCTTACGGTGAAAAATATCAAACTCACTACAACGATGGAAGAATCCCAGATCATTTAAGCATTATATATGATGTTCCTATGTTTAAGTCTCCATTAGCTTTAGAGGGTGGTGGAATCCATTCAGATGGTCAAGGAACAATTATGACAACAGAACCAGTTGCACTTAGTTGCATGAGAAACTCAAGATTTACAAAAGAGGAAGTTGAAGAGTTACTTAAAAATTATTTAGGTGGAGAACAAGTTATAATGTTTAAATCTGGACTTTATGGGGATTTAACAGATGGCCATGTGGATAATGTAGCTTGTTTTGTAAGACCTGGTGTGATTGCTATCCAAGCTTGTTATGATATAAATGATCCAGACTATGAAATTTATCAAGCCAATCTTAAAACTATAAGTAATTATGTTGATAGAGCTTCTGGTCTTCCTTTTGAAATTATTGAGATAGAAAAACCACCTAGAAGATTTTATAAGGGACAACTTTTAACAATGAGTTATATCAACTATCTTCCAGTTAAAGGGGCAGTTGTAGTTCCAACATTTGGTGGGGATGCAGCAGAAACAGATAGAAAAGCATTAGAAACTCTTCAAAAAGCATATCCGGATAGAAAAATAGTTCCAATAGATGGAATGCCAATAATTATAGGTGGTGGATGTGTTCATTGTATAACACAACAGATGCCTGCTGGAAAAAGTTTATAATCCAACTTGATAGGAGAGTGAAAAAATGAAAAATGTTAAAGTTGCAACCGTACAAATGAGTATGGGTTGGGATGTTGAAGAAAATATAAAAAAAGCTGAAAAATTTGTAAGAGCTGCCGCTGCTGATGGAGCTAAGATTATATTGATTTCAGAACTTTTTGAAAGAGTATACTTCTGCGCTAAAGAAATTGCTAGCTATATGGATTTTTCTATAGAGAAGGAATTTAGTCCTGCTATAAACCATTTTAAAACTGTAGCAAAAGAATTAGGTGTGGTACTGCCAATAAGTTTTTATGAAAGAAAAAACAATGCAAGATATAATGCAATCGCCATTATAGATGCTGATGGCGAAGTTATGGGAATATATAGAAAAAGTCATATTCCAGATGATGTGAGTGGTTATCAAGAAAAATTCTATTTTAATATAGGTGATACAGGATTTAAAGTTTGGGATACAAAATATGCCAAAATTGGAGTTGCAATTTGCTGGGATCAATGGTTCCCAGAATCAGCAAGATGTATGTCATTAATGGGTGCTGAAATTTTATTTTATCCTACAGCGATTGGTTCAGAACCGAGTGATCCAACTCTAGATTCTAAAGATCATTGGCACAGAGTAATGCAAGGTCACGCTGCTGCAAATATGGTACCAATAGTTGCTGCAAATAGAGTAGGGACTGAACATGTAGAAGATATAAGTGTTACATTCTATGGTTCGTCGTTTATAACAGATGATACAGGAGCAATTCTTTCTGTAATGGATAGAACCTCTGAAGGATTTATTACAGCTAATTTAGATTTAGAAGCCTATGAAAAGTCTAGAGCTTTCTGGGGATTATTTAGAGATAGAAGACCAGATCTTTATGGTCCAATCTTAACTATGGACGGAGAAACAAAATCTAAATAAATAAATAAATAAATAAATAAAATCTCACAAATTAGGTAAGCCTAATCTGTGAGATTTTTTCTTTAGAAGTTATATGAAATTCCAAATCCACCTTGTGGTTGTAGTTCCCAATCTTTTTGGTTTCCACCCCATACTTGATTTGAATATTTAACTTGTACAAACATATTCATACTCAGTGAATCAGAGTATTTATAATTAACTTGAAGTTGTGGAAGAGCAAATGCTGTCCATATACTATTATAATTTTCATCACTACTTGTAACTGTTGGCGATAACCATTCATAACTGTTACTTAATAACCAGAATGGAGGAGCCCAACCTGTTCCTCTTTTATTTGAAACTGTATAAGGATCAAATCCACCAGCAAAGTTAAACTCTAAATTAGTTTTATCTGTAAATTTATAAAGTTCTTTGGAGTACTCTAACCAAGCATAAAATGAGAAATAATTTGCTTCTTCATGACCACTAACTTCAAAATCTCCATTATAAAATTCTTTAAAGAAGAATGCATCAACTTGTAATGACCATCCAGCTGGAAGTTTATATTGAGTAAGTAAGTTAAGAGAAGCATGGTTCATGTGACCTGATGAACTATTTGGATAGAATCCATAGTTATACATTGGCATCAATGCAAACTTTGTTACCCAATCTGGCATATATTTATAGAAATCAAACTCCATATTTACCCATGTGTAAACAGAATTTGTTGTATCTGTAAAATAGTTATACTGTCTTGCTCCCACATTTGTTGTCCATAAGATATCAGTATCCCATAATTTTCCATGAGAATAAGTTAATTGACCTTGTGGTGAACTAAAGTTATTATTTGCTTGATCTTCTTCACCATCATATCCACCCGAATACATATTCATCAATCTATCAAACTCTAAAGTTACACTCCATTTTGGTGCGAAATTATAGTCTAAAGTTAAAGAAGGGTGAGCAGTTGCTGTTTTATATTTCCCTGAGTTTCCATAAAAAGTTTGTGTGAATCCTATTGTTCCATTAGGTTCAAATGGCTTAGGAACTCTTTTTTTTCTAGTCTCCACCCTCGCCATCGGTGTATTTACCATT
This sequence comes from Cetobacterium sp. 2A, assembly GCF_014250685.1. Classification (GTDB taxonomy): domain Bacteria; phylum Fusobacteriota; class Fusobacteriia; order Fusobacteriales; family Fusobacteriaceae; genus Cetobacterium. Next base: position 274,708 of record NZ_JACFAJ010000006.1, read on the forward strand.
TCCTTCCCTTTTTCACTTCTCATAGGAACAATTTCTTCAATTACAACTTCTTCTTCAATTTCAATTGTTTCTGGATTTTCAAGCGCTAACTTTTTTTCATAAGATTTTTTCATTGTCTTTCCAATATTACTATTATCTGTTGCCATAACAACAGAATTAGAAATTAGTAAAACCATAGATAGTAATAAGAACTTTTCTTTCATAAATTCTCCTCCTGATTTACAAAATCAATCTATTAAGATGCTAAACTTAATATTATAATTATAAGTTACTCTTTGCTAGCAATATTTCCTTCTAATATTTTGAAGGATATTTTGGAAAAAAAATTTTTTAAAATGATTTTTAATTTTTTCCAGTATAAAATAATGTTTAATATATATTCTAAAAAACTTAGGAGGCTTAACTTTATGAACAAACAGACAACTTATAAATTTCTAATGATAAGACCATCCAAATTTTACTTCAATACTGAGACAGCAGTAAATAATGCTTATCAAAAGAATTTAGAGGAAGATCCAAAAATTGTAGAAGCAAAAGCTTTAGTTGAATTTGATAATTTAGCTAAAAAAATTAAAGATTCGGGAATGGAAATTAATATCATTCAAGATACTCCAATACCCTATACTCCAGATAGCATTTTTCCTAACAATTGGTTTAGTTCCCATTCAGACGATAAGGTTGTTATTTACCCAATGTTTGCCCCTAACAGAAGACTTGAAAGACAAAAATTTTTAGAAGAATTGATTGTTATTCTAAATGATAAAAAACTTGAAATAATCGACTTGACATCAGAAGAGAAAACCGAAAATTTTCTTGAAGGAACTGGTGCTCTAGTTTTAGATAGAGTTAATAAAATAGCCTACTGCTCTCTTTCACAAAGAGCACATCTTGAGAGTTTAAATCTATTTTGTAAAATGATGGGGTATAAGCCTATATCCTTCCAATCAACTCAAACATTTCCAGATGGAAAAGAAATAATCATTTATCACACGAATGTAATGATGATGGTTGGAGAAGATTTTGCTGTCATATGTTCAGATGTAATAAAAAATTTAGAGGAGAGAGAAACAGTTTTAAATCAACTTAAATTAACCAATAAAGAAATTATAGATATTTCACAAGATCAAGTTCTAAAATTCGCTGGAAATTTGTTAGAGGTTAGAAATAAGTCTGGAAAAAGATATACCTTAATGTCTAAAAGTGCTCATGATGCTTTAACTCCAGAGCAATTAAAAACTATTTCAAAAAGTTCTGAAATTATATACTCCGACATTACAACTATAGAAACATATGGTGGTGGTTCTGTTAGATGTATGATTGCTGAATTATACTAATACAAAAGGAGATGGATTTTTTATGAGATTTGATAAGACTGCAATTAGTTTCTACGATGATTACTGTGATGGCTATGGTTCACCAGGTTCAATAGGAAATGGATATGTCAATATTTTAAAAGTTTCTGCTGGAACTGTGAAAAAAACTGATGATATTTTAATTGATGGAATTGTTGCATATGATCGTGCTGAAGTTAATGATGCCTATATAGGTCAAATAAACATGCTTACAGCTTCTTCATTTTGTGGTTTAGTTGGACAAGTTTGGGGCCATGATTTAGCAAAACATGATAGTATTGCTGAAGATAAAATACAGCCACTTTTTGAAGTTAAACAATATGATGGTTCTATTTTAAATGTATACGACGGTAAACCTCTTCTAGATGCAGGTGTAGAATTATTTGGAACTGAATCAAATAGACGTTTCCCACCAATTCCTGGTTCTCATATGACTTGTGCCAATAAAGGAGTTACTTCATATAGACCCGCAGATGGTACTCCATTAAAAGATGGACAATCTTATGGCGTTTGGTGTTTTATTGCAATTTCTATTGCAAAAGATAGAACTAAAGATGCCAGTCTTTTTATAGAAGATGCTGGTCTTTGGACTAAAAATGACAATCCAAAGGATTTAGTTAAATTTTTAGAAGATCATAGAAAAGCTGTTGTATGGTCAGTGGCGGAGTGCGGGAAAGATTCTCATGTAATTTATGAAAGAACATATGTAAGTTTTGCATATGTTATGATGAAACCCGGAGAAATAGGTACATCACTAACTTGTGGGCCTTATGTTACTCTTGCTAGAAATGCCATACCTGAAGCTGGATTTGATTCTCTTAACAAGTTAACTCTTTCTGAATGGTTAACAGATAGAAAATTAACTCCAATTTTAAAATAAATATAAAAGGGATTTTAGAGTTATTCGCTCTAGAATCCCTTTGTTTTTTAAAATAATCCTGAGATTACTCCATTTTCATCTATATCTATAAGCTCTGCCGCTGGAACTTTTGGTAATCCTGGCATATCTATTATTCCACCTGCCATAGCTATAATAAACCCTGCTCCTGCTGCTAGTTTTATCTCATCTATCTTTACAGTGAAATTAGATGGTCTTCCTATCAGTGCTGGATTGTCTGAAATTGACTTTTGTGTCTTTGACATACAAATTGGCAACTCGCCATATCCCATTGTCTCTAGTTTTGATATCATCTTTGAAGCTGGACCTGAGAATGTAACCGCGTCTGCTCCGTATATATCTTTACATATTTTCTCTATCTTTTCTTTAATTGGCATCTCAAGTTCATACAGAGGCTTATAGTTATCTACTCCGCTCTCTATTTTTTCTAAAACAAGTTTTGCAAGTTCTTCTCCACCTTCTCCACCTTTTGCCCAAACATCACACAGGGCAACTGGCGCACCTAAACTTTCGCAATGTTTTGTTATCATTTCTATTTCAGCTGGAGTATCTGTTGTAAATTTATTTATAGCTACAACAACAGGAAGTCCAAATTTATTCATATTTTCAATATGTTTATCTAAGTTAGCAAGTCCCTTATTTAAAGCTTCTAGGTTTTCAACATTTAAATCTTTTGTTCCACCGTGATGCTTTAGAGCTCTAACTGTTGCAACTATTACTACACAATTTGGAGTTAAATTTCCCAGTCTACATTTAATATCTAAAAACTTTTCTGCTCCTAAGTCAGCCGCAAATCCAGCTTCAGTGACAGCATAATCTGAAAGTTTTAAAGCTAATTTAGTAGCTAGAATCGAATTACATCCATGTGCTATATTAGCAAATGGTCCACCATGAATAAGTACCGGTGTATTTTCTAATGTTTGAACTAAGTTTGGCTTTATAGCTTCTTTTAATAGAGCAGTAACTGCCCCAGATATTTTAAGATCTTTTATTCTAAGAGCCTCATCTGAATAACTATATCCAAATACCATATCTCCAATTTTTTCTTTCAATTCAGAAAGTGAATTTGAAAGACAAAGTGTTGCCATAATTTCAGAAGCAACTGTTATTTGGAATGAATCCTGTCTTGGATAACCATTCGCTTTTCCGCCAAGTCCAATAACAATATTTCTAAGATTTCTATCGTTCATATCCATTACTCTTTTCCAAGTAATTTTAGTAACATCTATACCTAATTTATTTCCCTGAGTTATATGATTATCAATACAAGCTGATACAAGATTATGTGCAACTCCAATAGCATGGAAATCTCCTGTGAAATGAAGATTTATGTCTTCCATAGGAACAACTTGAGAATATCCACCTCCAGTAGCTCCTCCTTTCATTCCAAATACAGGACCTAAAGAAGGTTCTCTTAAAGCTGCGATAGATTTTTTACCTAATCTATTTAGAGCTTGAGTAAGACCTACAGTAACAGTAGATTTTCCCTCTCCTGCTGGTGTAGGAGTAATCGCTGTAACAAGAATAAGCTTTCCATCCTTTTTATCATTAAGTTTTTGTAATAGAGAAAGATTCAATTTGGCTTTATATTTTCCGTAAACTTCAAAATCATCATCTTCAAGGTTCAATTTTTTTGCTACATCTACAATTTTTAGTAATTTCGATTCTTGAGCTATTTGAATATCTGTTTTCATAAAATCATCCCCCAGTACTTTGTTTATGATATTTTACTACAATTTCAAAAAAAAAAATAGTCTCTCATAAGATTTTGAAATATAAATATTTTGATGTTATAATATATAAAGTTTTTATTTGAAATTAATTTTGAAAGGATTATAAAATGGGTTACCCTAAGATAATAGTGAATCTAAAAAAAATTAAACATAATGCTTTTATTATAAATAAAAAATGTAATGATTATGGCATATCCGTTATGGGTATTACAAAATCATTTTTAGCCGACCCAATTATAACTCAAATACTTGTTGATTCAGGGATAGAATTTATTGGAGATTCGAGAATTGAAAATTTAAAAAAAATTGAGCATATTAAAATTCCTAAAGTATTAATTAGAATTCCTATGATATCAGAAGCAAAAGATGTGGTACTTCTTTCTGATATAAGTTTAAATAGTGAAATTAAAACTATCGAAGCTTTAAATTCATCATCTAAACTCCATAATAAAATCCATAAAATAATTCTTATGATTGAAATGGGTGATTTCAGAGAAGGGATACTTTTTAATGAAATAGAAAATATTTTAGAAAAAATTAAAACTTTAAAACATATAGACTTAATAGGTGTTGGAACGAATTTTACTTGTTACGGTGGAATTATTCCAGATGGAAATAAACTTAAAAAATTTTCAGAAATAGTTAGTTTTATCGAAAACAAATTGCAGAAAAATCTAAAAATAATTTCTGGTGGGAATTCTAGTTCCCTTCATCTTCTTGGAAAGGTAGATTTTGGAAAAGTTAATAACTTAAGAATTGGAGAAGCTATCGTTCTTGGACAAGAAACTGCTTTTGGACAAAAAGTTAAAGGGTGTTTTCAAGATACTTTTATTTTACAAGCTGAAATTATTGAATTAAAACTTAAGGAGAATTCTCTAAGAGCTATTTTAGCCCTAGGAAAGCAGGACGTTGATTATGAGGCTCTAATTCCTTTAGATAGCTCAATAAAGGTCATAGGAGCTAGTAGTGATCATTTAATTATAGATTTATCTAACTCTACAACTATTTATGATATAGGAGATATAATTAACTTTAGAATGGGATACTTTTCTCTTTTAAGAGGAATGACTTCTCCTTACATAAAAAAAGAACTTATTTACTAAAAAAACTATGCCATCTATATTATTGAGGCATAGTTTTTCTTTAAATTTCTTGTCTTCCTTCCAGCGCTCTAGAAATAGTTGCTGTATCAGCAAACTCAATATTTCCACCCATTGGAATTCCACTAGCAATTTTAGTTATTTTAATATTAAAAGGTTTTAATAGTTTTGTTAGATATAGAGCAGTTGTCTCCCCTTCCAAATCTGGATTAAGAGCTAAGATAATCTCCTGAATATCTGTGTTTGCAACTCTATATAAAAGTGATTTTATATTCAATCTATCTGGAGTTATTCCGTTTAACGGAGCTATCTTTCCATTTAAAACATGATATTTACCTTTATATCTATTTGTCTTTTCTAAAGGAATAATGTCTCTACTATCCTCTACAACACATATTGTAGAATCATCTCTTAAAACATCACTACAGATTTGACAATGCTCATACTCACTAAAATTTCCACAGATAGAACATTTCTTTACTGTTTTTTTTACTTCTCTCAAAGCTTCAATAAATCTTTCTATCTCTTTATTATCCATTTCTAATACATGAAAAGCTAATCTTGCAGCACTTTTCCTTCCAATTCCAGGAAGTCTATTAAATTCATCTATTAAAATCTCTATAGATTTAGTTGCCATTAGCTCACTCCTTAACTTACTTTATTTCTTTAGCTGCCTTTGTAAGTTCTTTCACAGATTTACTTATATCTCTTCTTTCTTTTCCTAACTCAGCATTTTTTATAATATAATCGTCAACTCTATCTTCATAATCTGACTTCATATTTTCGATTATATCTGTAATCTCATCATAAGTCATATCAATTTTTATATATTCTTTTAAGTTAGATAGAAGTTCAACTCTTTTTCTATTATCTCTAATTTTTCTGTCGTTGTCCTCTATTTCTCTTTTAATTTTATTTTTTCTTCTTGTTTTTCTTACAACTTCTAATACGTTATTCATAATTTTCGCCTCCTGAAATTATAGAAATTTTATTATTGGGATAAACTCTAATTATTGGTCCTTTTAATTTTTTCATTTCATCTAAGGAAAATTTCTCTTTAGAAAAAGAATATACGCCCTTTAGTAATTTTAGTTGTCTAATTAGCCTATTATTATCTGTTAGAGCTATTACTATTGCTTTTGGAAAATATTTCCTAAACATCTCAATTTCTTGCATGTTATCACAATCTACAACAATATATTTTGATTCTATATCCTCAGATAATGCCACCAAACCTCTAGTTATTTTCTCGGAAAAATTCTTTGGATTTAAATGGGCATCAAAAACTTTAGTTTTTACAATTGAATCTGTCTTTTTAGCTATTTTAGACATAACCTCAACAGTTTCAACTGGATATTTTCCTTTTGCTGTTTCTCCAGATAACATAATAGCATCTGTTCCATCTAATATTGCATTAGCAACATCTGTAGTCTCTGCTCTTGTCGGTCTAGGATTAAAAATCATAGATTCTAACATCTGAGTTGCTGTTATTACAGGTTTCCCAACTTCATTACAAAGCTTTATAATATACTTTTGTGCTAAAGGAACTTTTTCAAAAGGAATATTAACTCCTAAGTCACCCCTAGCAACCATTATACCATCTGAAGCTTCTAAAATCGACTTAAAATTATCAAGCCCCTCATGATCTTCTATCTTAGAAATGATTTTTATATCTCTACCACCATGCGAGTCTAAAAACTCCCTTATAGATTCAACATTTTTGACATTTCTAACAAACGATGCTGCTATATAATCAAATCCATTCTCACATCCGAATATTAAATCCTCTTTATCTTTTTCTGAAAGTATTGGTAAGTCTATCTTAACTCCAGGAAGATTTACTCCCTTTTGTTCTCCTAGTTGACCACCTATTATAACCTCACAAATCACTTCATCTTCAACTATCTTTTTTACTTTCAAACTATAATTTCCATCTTCTATCAGTAAATAATCATCTGGTTTTAGTACCTTTGAAATTTTCTCATAAGTTACCCCTATCTTTTGACTATTTCCTTTAAAGTTTGGATTTCCAATAACAATTATCTCATTTCCAGGTATAAGAGAAATTGGATTTCCACCCTCTAAAAAAGTAGTTCTTATTTCAGGTCCCTTTGTATCTAAAAGTGTTGCTACTTCCAAATTGGTCGTAGCAACACTTTCTTTCAATATATCTAAATTTTTTTTATGGCTTTCATGATTTCCATGAGAAAAGTTAAATCTAACTACATCTACTCCAGCTTTTAAAAGCTTTTCTAGAATCTCCTTTTCATCACAACTTGGTCCTATGGTGCAAACTATTTTACTTTTTCTCATAGGCCTAACCCCCAATTAAAATTATTTTGATAACATTACTGCTAAATCATAATCCGCTTTTATTGAGTACTTTCTTTTTCCTTCCCATGCAAATGAGATTGGATGTGTTACTAGTTGGTTATTTTCAATTCCAACCATAACTCCTCCCTCACCTTTAGTTAGGATTTCAACCGCTCTAGCTCCCATTTTAGTGGCCAAAACTCTATCAAAACCAGACGGAGTCCCTCCTCTTTGAACGTGTCCTAAAACAACGCTTCTAACTTCAGTTGAAACTCTGCCTCTTAAATATTCTTCAACATCTTGAACTTTTCCTACACCTTCTGCTACTAAAACTATGTCATGAAGCTTTCCATGCTTTCTTCTTTCACCGATTTGATAAGCTAACATCTCAAGAGGATTTTCAGTTTCAGGAATTAAAACTCCGTCTCCACCTCCAGCTAGGCAAGCATGTAGAGCTAAATCTCCTGCATGCCTTCCCATTACCTCTATAAGAATTGTTCTCTCGTGCGATGTTGCTGTATCCCTAACTTTAGACATAGCGTCTAATATTGTGTTTAGACAAGTATCAAATCCAATTGTATAGTCTGTTCCAACTATATCGTTATCTATAGTTCCAGGAAGTCCTACAACTTTTATACCGTGCTCTTTAGAAAGAAGATCTGCACCTCTATAAGAACCATCTCCACCAATTATTACTAACCCTTCTATTCCTCTTTTTTTAAGATTCTCAGCAGCAATTGCTCTAAACTTCTCTTCTTTAAATTCAAGGCATCTAGCTGTTAGTAAAATAGTTCCACCTCTATCTATTATTCCCGATACATAACTTCCATCCATTCTAAAAATTTCATCATGGAGCATTCCAAGATAACCTCTTTTCACTCCATAAACTTCTATTCCTTTTGCTATAGCAACTTTAGCTACTGCTCTTACAGCAGCATTCATTCCAGGTGAGTCTCCTCCACTTGTTAGAACAGCTATTCTCTTCATATCAAATACCTCCACTAATCACAAATAATTTTAGGGATTCCTCATATATATTTATTCTATATATTTACCCATTTTTCTGAATTTATTATATCTATTTTTCAACAAAGTATCTACATCTATTTTTTCCAATAATGAAATAGATGATAAAATGATACTTTTAAGGTTATTTGCTGAACAAATATGGTCACGATGAGCTCCACCAAGGGGTTCTTTAACGATTTCGTCAATCACTTCTAAATCCAATAAATTTTTTGCTGATATTTTTAAGCTCTCTGCTGCTTCTGCTGCTTTTGTAGAATCTTTAAAAAGTATTGCGGCACATCCTTCAGGAGATATTACTGAATAAACTGCATTCTCCATCATATATACTTTATCTGCAACTCCTAAAGCTAAAGCACCTCCACTTCCACCTTCTCCTATAACTATTGAAATAATTGGAACCTTAATTCCTGCCATCTCTAAAAGATTTCTTGCTATAGCTTCTCCTTGACCGTGCTCTTCAGCCTCTATTCCTGGGTATGCGCCCGGCGTATCTATAAAGGTAACTATAGGTATGTTAAATCTTTCAGCCATCTTAAAAAGCCTTAGGGACTTTCTGTAACCTTCTGGGTTTGCCATTCCAAAATTTCTATGAATTTTTTCATCAGTAGTTCTTCCTTTTTGATTTCCTACTACCATTACTCTTTTTCCATCAATTTTGCAAAGTCCACCAATTATTGCTGGATCGTCTTTAAATAATCTATCCCCATGTAATTCTATAAAATTATCTGTCATATTTTCGATATAATCCATAGTATATGGTCTATCCGGATGTCTTGCTATATGAACTCTATCCCAATCAGAAAGATTACAGTATATCTCTTCTATTTTTTTCTCACGTTCCTCTATTAATTTATTAATTTCTCCATTCAAATCTATATTTTTTTCTTGAGAAAACTTTTTTAACTCATTTATCTTTTTTTCTATATCTAAAATTTCTTTTTCAAATTCCACGTCACATTCTCCTTTTTTAAGGTTATTAAACTACAACATCTAAAATTTTATAGATAGTTTCTTTCATGTCTTCTCTCTTAGAGATTGTATCAATCATTCCACATTCTAATAAAAATTCACTCGTTTGGAATCCTTTAGGTAATTTTTGCTTGATAGTTTGTTCTATAACTCTTGCTCCAGCAAATCCAATTAAGGCCTTAGGTTCTGTTAAGATTATATCTCCAAGCATAGCAAATGAGGCAGTTACTCCTCCTGTAGTTGGATTAACTGGAATAGATATAAACATCTGTCCTGCTTCTCTTAGCTTTTCTAAAGCTGCTGAAGTTTTAGCCATTTGCATTAGAGATAAAATTCCCTCATGCATTCTTGCCCCACCAGATGTTGAAACTACGATAACTGGAACTGAAAGTTCTATTCCTCTTTCGATAGCTCTTGTTATTTTTTCACCAACAGCAGAACCCATACTTCCACCTAAGAAATCAAAATCCATAGCTGCTATACTCACTGTTATTCCTTTTACTTTACCGATTCCTGAAATTACTCCCTCTGATAACTTTGTTTTATCTTGGGCTCTTTTAAATTTCTCTTCATAACCTGGAAATTTTAAAGGATCACACGAAGTCATATTAATATCTTTTTCTTCAAATGTCCCACTATCTATTAATAAATTTATTCTTTCTTTCGCTCCCATGCTAAAATAGTAGTCACAGTGAGGACATTTATTATAATTATTTTCTATATCGTTTTTATATATGATTTCTTGGCATTCTGGACACTTTTCCCATAGCCCCGTTATTTTGGTCTTTTTTATTGATGACTCTTCAGATTGATGAACTTCATCTGGAGTTTTGACTGTAAGTGTCGCATATTTTTTCTTATTCAGAGAAAAAAATCTCATATACCCCTCCTTATTCACATATGTGTAATATCTAATTTTATAGGATTTTTGCTATAATTTCAATAAGTATTTGATTTTGATAACTTTATATTATAGAATAAATACTGACTAATATTCAAGAAATGGGTGGTTGAAATTACAAATAATTTAACTGAAATAAGAATAAAGATAGATGAAATAGACACAAAAATTATTAATTTAATCGATGAAAGAGCGAAGCTTGTACATAGAGTTGGCGAGATAAAATGTAATACTTCTGAACAAATTTATATTCCAAAAAGAGAAAATGAAATTTTTGAAAGACTTTCAAAAGAGAGTGATATCCCTTATAGCGTAGTGAAATCAATATTTACTGAAATTATTTCAGGATGTAGAAGATTGGAAAGATTATTAAATGTAGGGATTTTAAATGATAAAAATTCACTTCTCGCTCTAAAAAAAATTCTAGGAGAATGGGTTAATTTTGTAGAATTTAATTCCTTGGATAATTTGTTTACTGAGACACAAAACTTTGATTATTTACTATTAAAAGACTCTGTTAAATTACAAAATTATTTGAAAAATTCTGATTCAAATATTGTAAATAGAACAGAAATCCAAGGAGAACTTTTTTATTTAATAGGAAAAGGAGTTGCTCATGATAAAAAAAATATTAAAGACTAGTTTTTTTTTACTATTTTTAGGTTGTGAAACTTTACCAACTTTGGATTCTTTTTCGACTGGCGGAGCAGAAGTTCAATCAAAAATAGCATCCTCTATCGATTCTGAAAATGAAGTTTATGCTGTTGGATCTTCTTCTATTTCAGATAGTGGTAGTTTAATAGCTATTGGTAAAGCGACCAATAATGCTAAAGAAATTTTAAGAAAAAAAATTATAAAAGAAGAAGAAATTGTTTTTAACTCTTTTATAATAAATAGTGATTCTTATACAAAGAAAATTTTTACATCTGTTGCTCCAGATTTAAGAGAGTATACTGCTAATAATTTGATTCAAAAGTCGGTAAAAAAGGATACATGGAGTGAGGGAGATAAAATTTTTGTAATATATGCAGTTGATAAAAACGAAATTATAAATGAATCTAAAGCTGTTTTCACATCATATTTAGAAGATTTAACAAATAAATTTCAGAATATAAAAAATGAAATTTCACAGTAAATTATTAAAATAGGAGCTACTATGAACTTAGAAATTGTTAACTTAAGAAGTTCTTTTGAAAAAAAAGAAGTAATTGAATTTTTAAAAAAATTCGATTTAAATTTTGATGAAACTATAGACTACTCTCTTGTTATAAGACAAAATGACGAGATTGTTGCTACGGCTTCAAAGACAAAAAATATTATAAAATGTTTCGCCATAGATGATAAGATGAGAGGAGAAGGGTTAACAAATACTTTAGTTACAAATCTTCTCAATAAATCTTTCGAACAAAATTTCTTTCATAATTTTGTTTTCACTAAACCATCTAACATCAATATATTCAAAGGTGTTGGATTTAATTTAGTTTCTCAAACTGATAAAGTTGCTCTATTAGAAATTGGAACAACAAACATTGAAAAAACTTTAACATCTATAAAGGAGAAATATAATCTTAGCGATGATATAAATAGAGCTATGCTTGTTATGAACTGTAACCCTTTTACACTTGGTCATCAATATTTAATTCAAAAAGCAGCAAGTGAAAATGATGAGGTTCTAATCTTTGTAGTACAAGAAGATAAATCAACATTCCCTTTTGACGTCAGATTTGATTTAGTAAAAAAAGGAACTGAACATCTAAAAAATGTAAAAGTAATTCCAGGTACTGAATATATCATATCCTCAGCTACTTTCCCAAACTATTTCCTGAGAAAAGAAGATGATTCACTTCTTGAATATATCAAACTAGATGTAACTATTACTGGAGAATATTTTTGCAAAGAGTTTAAAATTAATAAAAGATATGTTGGAGAAGAACCTTATTGTCCTATGACAAAAAAATATAATGAAATTATGTATGATATTTTAAAGAAATATGGGGTAGAAGTTATAGTTATTCCTAGAAAAGAAATTGATTCTATAGCTGTAAGTGCTTCAAAAGTTAGAAAACTTCTGAAGGAAGATAACTACTTAGAATTAGAATCTTTACTTCCTAAAACTACATATGATTTCTTAATGACAGAAAAAGGAAAGGAGATTGCAGAGAAAATTAAAACTTTAAACTCTGCTCACTAAATTATGTTTGATTTAAATAAATTTCTTGAAGATAGAGAGACTAGAGCTGAAAAACAATACTCTCTTATAGAGCAATTCAATACTCCTTTACTCTCTCTTAGACCAAATTATCCCGGTGAAAATAAAAATGATTTTATAGCGGTAGATATTGTAGATATTATCTCAAAAGAGATTATCTCTATTTTATCTGACAAAATTATTTATAAAGAAATAATTCAATCTCTAGAAGGCAAAACTTATTTATTTAATATTGATATAGATAGCTCTGAGCTTAAAAAGATTGCAATGGAAATTGAAGAATCGCATCCATTAGGTAGATGTGTAGATATCGATATCTTTAACGAAGAGTCCAAACTTCTTTCAAGAACTGATTTTGGATTTAGTAAAAGAAAATGCTTCATTTGTGATGAACTAGCTTTCGTGTGTGGTCGTAGTTTCACTCACTCACATGAAGAAATCAAATTAAATATTAGAAATAGATATGAAAACTACATAAAAATTAAAAATAAACAGGAACAATATTGTGATTTGCTGGCTGACTTCGCTTTAAAAGGAATAATTTTAGAAGTTTCATCATCTCCTTCATTTGGTCTTGTTTCGCCACTAACACAAGGTTCACATAGTGATATGAATTTTTTTACATTTTTAAATAGTTCATTTGCTATAAAACCTTTTTTAAAAGAGATGAGTTTAGTAGGTTATTCTTCTCTTTCAATAGATACGATTTTTAAAAAAATTAGAATAATTGGAATATCAGCTGAAGAAAATATGTTCTCAGCAACTAAAGGAATAAATACACATAAAGGTATGATTTTCTTGATGGGTATTTCTTTAGCAAGTGTTAGTAAAGCTATATATGAAAACCTTCCTTTTAATGCTATTGCAGATATTATTTCTGAAATGTGTAAAGATATATTAAAGGATTTTGAAGCATTGGAAAATAAAGAAAATCTTACTCATGGAGAAAAACTTTATTTAAATTATGGTATAACTGGTATTAGAGGAGAGGTAAAAGAAGGGCTTAAAAATATATTTACTGGTTCTTTAAACATTTTAGAAAATTCCTTAAAAAAAGATTCTGATATTAATAAAGCTATGATTCAAACCCTTTTATTTTTAATGAGTGTTTTAGATGATAGCACAATATTGCATAGACATGATTTCAAAACTCTTGAAAAAGTAAAAAATGATGCTAAAAATATTTTAGATATCGGCGGAGTTTATTCTGAGAATGGATTAAAAGCTGTAAATGATTTAGAAAAAGAATATATAAAAAAAAGAATCAGCCCAGGTGGTTCAGCTGACTCTTTAGCAGTTACACTCTTTTTAAAAGAATGTAGAGATAACTTTTTTTAATTCTTAAAATCTTCTGGAATTGGCATTTCTACTTCAATCCCATATTTAGGAATTCTACATAGATATGAGTAAAGATACATTTTATTCTCTTTACCAGATCCATATTTTAAATCTCCTACTATTGGATGATGCATATTTGCCAGTTGAACTCTTAATTGATGAGTTCTTCCACTTCCTAAAAGAGCTTCTAAAAGAGTAGTATTTCTATTTCTTTTTATAACTTTGAAATAGCTTATACTCTCTTTTGATCCCTCTTCGTAAGAATCAGTTTCAATTACCTTATCTTCAATTTTTTTCAAATAACTTTTAACCATAAACTTATCTTTTGCAACTATTCCTTTAACTAAGATATAGTATCTTTTTTCTACTCTACCTTCTCTTATCTCTTCTGAAATTTCCCTTGTTGCAACTAAATTTTTAGCTCCAATTACAAGTCCAGAAGTAGATTTATCAATTCTATTTACAAAATTAAATTCATCTGTCTTATAATAACTTTTTAACATTTCAGATATTCCATAGTCATGTCCACTTCCTTTGTGCATAACTAAATTTCCTACCTTGTTAAAAATGATTATGTTATCATCCTCATAAACTATTCCTTGCTTTATAGTATTTAGTTCCGAGTCTTTTAACTTTATAAATTCTTCTGCTTTTGTTGCTTCCTCAGCAAAAAGAACTTTAACTATATCATCTAACTTAAGTCTATAGTTTTCTTTACTCTTTTTTCCATTTATCTTTACTTTTCCAACTCTTATCCCCTTGAATATTTCTGTCAAAGGTGTATTTTCATATTTTTTTCTCAAAAACTTATCTAATCTTACATCAACATAACTACTATCTATTTTATACTCCATAACTTCTCCTACTCCTTATATATTCTTACGCTTTGTACAATTCCTAACATCATAAAACAAAACATGAAAGATGTTCCTCCGTAGCTCATAAGAAGAAGTGGCAATCCAGTCACTGGCATAACTCCCATTATCATTCCAACGTTTACTACAACGTGAAAGAAAAATATTGCTGCAATTCCGTAACAAACTAACTTTCCATATCTATCTGCTCCATCACCTATTTTTAAAATCTGCATAACCAAAAGGAAATATAGAACTAGTAGTATAACACCACCCACAAATCCTCTCTCCTCCAGAAATACTGACCCTATAAAATCTGTATGTGATTCTGGTAAAAAACGTAGTTTACTTTGAGTTCCTTGTAAAAATCCTCTTCCATAGAACCCACCTGAACCTATTGCTATCATAGATTGTGTAACATTCCAACCACTTCCTAACATATCTGCCTCAGGATTTAAAAATGTTTGAATTCTTTTTCTTTGATATTCCTTTAAAAAAAAGAAATAAGCTACTGGAATCATTGAAACTCCCGAAAGAAGGGTCACTCCAATTGTCACCCAATCTATTCCATTTACAAATATTAAAGTGATATATACAAATGTTAGAACCATAGCGGTTCCTAAATCTGGCTGTTTTGCTATTAGAATAAATATAGGAAGGACATACAACCCTGTCATTATCATCTCTTTTAAGCCAGTAAATCTATCTCTATATTTAGTTGCCAAAAGCTCTGATAATGTTAAAACTACAAACAGTTTTGCAAATTCAGAAGGTTGGATTGTAAATGGACCTATTTCAATCCATCTCTGAGCACCCAACCTTTTATCTCCAATGACGTAGACAGATAAAAGTAATATAATATTAAATATATATATTACCTTATAATACTTCCCATAGACTCTATAATCTATAAATGAAAATATAAAATAAACTACAACTCCTAAACCTGACCAAACTAACTCTTTATAAAAATAACTAATTGTTTTGTGAGAAGTAGCGCTATATACCGTCATCATACTTAGAAAAACTATCGCTAATGCAGTTATCAATATTCCTAACTTCATTTTTTTTATTTTTTTAAGTACCAAAGTAGTGTCTCTATTTTTACCCATTAAGCATCACTCCTATTTCCCAGTTGAGCCGAAACCACCACTTGATCTTTGACTATCTTCTAAAGTTTCTACTTCTTCTAATTCCATTCTATAAACTTTTTGTAAAACAAATTGTCCTATTCTCTCATCAGGTTGAACAGTATATTCTTCATTACTCAGATTTATAAGAATGATTTTAACCTCTCCTCTATAATCCGAATCTATAGTTCCAGGTGTATTTACAAGAGATATTCCATGTTTTATTGCTAGTCCACTTCTTGGTCTAACTTGAACTTCATATCCCATTGGTATTTCCATCTTTATTCCAGTTGGAACCAGAACCCTTTCTAAACTTTTTAATACTATTGGCTCTGATATAAATGCTTTTACATCCATACCTGCCGCACCTTCAGTCATATATTCAGGTTTATTTACTCCATTTTCTATTATTACTTTTACTATTATTTTTTCCATTTCTCTTCCTTTCTACACATTTCCTAGTACTGTATAAGAATAATATTTTTCATCAAATATTTTTCTAGCTGCTAATTTTATATCCTCTACTGTTATACCCTCTATCTCTTTTATCGCTTCTTCAATTGGTTTAATTCTTCCATAAAGCATGTATGAATTTGCCATTCTAGTCATTTTCCCTTTACTGCTCTCCAATCCAAAAATAAACATACTCAAGAATTGATTTTTAGATTTTTGTAATTCGTACTCAGTTATTCCATTTTCTCTTATATCTTTGAACTCTTCTTGTATAAGTTCTAAAACTTCTTTATAGTCTTCATGAGTTGTTCCTGCATAGACAGTGAATAACCCACCCTCTTCAAATGACGATGAATAAGCATATATTGAATATGCTAATCCTCTTTCTTCTCTAATCTTTTGGAAAAGTCTAGAACTCATATTTCCACCAATTACGCTAGATATTATCCCAACTGAGTATCTATCCTTATCACTATTTGAAACTCCTAAAGTATTAAAACATAAATGAACTTGATTAGTTTCTTGTTTGATAATATTTTTTCCATTTTTTACTACCATAGCTCCATCATATTCTCTATGAACTTTTTCTTTTTCTAAGTTTCCAATTGTTTCGTTTAATTGATTAAATACTGCATCTGCATCAATATTTCCCGCCACTGATATAACTATATTCTCAGGAATATATCTTTGGTTGAAATAACTTGTTAGAACTTTTCTATCTATCCCTTTTAAACTTTCAATGCTTCCAAGAACATTTTTACCTTGAATTCCTTCAATTGCAAATCTAACATTCTCTTCATGAACTTTTTCTTCTGGAATATCATCATACATTCTGATTTCTTCAATTATTACATTTCTCTCTTTATTGATATTATCAACTGTAAAAGTAGAGTTTAAAAACATATCAGATAAAATATCTATACCTATTGATACTTTGTCTGAAATCATCTGAACATAATAAGCTGTTGATTCTCTTCCAGTATAGGCATTAACCATTCCACCTACATTGTCTATTTCTTCAGATATAGCTTTAGCACTTCTTGTTTCAGTCCCTTTAAACATCATATGCTCAAGAAAATGTGAAACTCCATGTTCGTGCTCTAACTCATGTTTTGCTCCAGTACTTACAAAATACCCCAAACTAACTGTCTTTATACTATCTATATTCTCCATCAATACCGGTATTCCATTTTTTAAATGTCTAACGTCTACAGTCATTTTTCCTCCTAATATTCAGCTCTATTCATAAAATACATTCCCATTATAAAAAATATAATATTTGGAATCCATCCGCTTACGAAGGGATTTAATATTCCATTGTTCCCTAGTGCTTCAAAGGATGCCTGAACAATATAATATCCGTATCCTAATCCAACACTAAGAGCTATGCTTATCGCTGAAGCTCCCCTAACATATCTACTTCCAAGTGCTAACCCTAAAAATACCACTATAAAACTTGCAAAAGGAAATGAATATCTTTGACCTAGTGTTACTAAATATCCCCTTACATCTCCACCAGTTGTCTTTATTTCTCTAATAACATTTTTTAATTCTTTATTAGTTAAAAGATCTGGATCTACTTCTATAGTTATAAATTTTTCAGGTTTTTCATTATATTCAGAACTTGAATAAGTTTTTAATTCCTTCTCATTTTTATTTAAGACGTCATTTATAACTACATCAAAGAATTCCCATTCAGATTTTTCCATATTGTATTTTGCTTTTTTTGCAACTACAATTTTTTCAACTTCATTAAAATCTTTATTCATTTTAATTATTTGTACTCTATTCGCTTCACCTGTTATTCTATCAATCTTACCTAAAAAATAAACAATATTATTATCAGCTCTCAAGAATGCATTTTCTTTTGTTTTGGAAACTGCTATTTTTTCAGATGTTCCTCTTCTGATATCTCTACTTAATTTTAAAGTCTTTGGGTATACTTTATCATTTATCTGAAACACTGCTAGAGAAATAAAAAAAGCTATTATTATAGGAAACATTACAATTCTTTTAAAACTAATCCCAGAAGTTTTCAAAGAAATAATTTCTAAATTACTGGCCATTTTATTTATTGCCATAAGTGACCCTAGTAAAATAGCTAAAGGTGTTACCTCTATAAGAATCTTGGGGATTAGGTATATTATATAATATACTGCCTCTCCTGGAGTCATTTTCCCTTCACCTATATATCTTATAATTTTAAATAGTTGACTAAGTATAAATATATTTATAAAGGCAATTAAACTTATTAAAAAAGATTTTATAAAATTTTTACTGACATAGATATCAATTCTTTTCATCTATATCCTCCTTGCCTTTTTTTGGTAAAGATAGGCAGTTAAAACTCCTAAAACTAAGTTTGGAGTCCACACTCCTACAAATGGAGATACCTGTTCTTTATATGCCATTACCATCCCAATATTTAAGCAAACAATATAGATAAATATAACTGCTAAACTTATTCCAAAACTTGTACCTTTTCCACTTCTATGATGTCCTAAAGATAAAACAGAACCCAATATTGCTAAAATTATAGTTGAAAGTGGTATGGCAATTTTTCTATTTATTTCAACTAAATATGGAACTTTTTCTTTCGAATTTTTTTCTTTTATTTCTTTTAAAAGAGTTGGAATATCCTGAGCTTCAATATCCTTTACTTTTAAATTAATATCTTGAAAATATGAACTTAAGGGAATTTTTTTAGTTTTAAATTCTCCTTTTAATTTCTCTTTCCCATCGTTTGAGAAAGTGTAAAATTCTGAATTTTCAAGTATCATTGAAACATTTCTCCAATAAGCTTTTTTTCCAACCAATATTGTAGGGTAATCCTCATTTTTACTTTTTTGAAAAATCAAAATATTCTCTGCATCTTTTGTAGAATTATCTATCTTATCTATATAAAGACTATATCCATCCATTTCATCTATTAGAATTCTTTCTTTTAGTTGAAATATTGGATTTTCGTAAGCTATTTTCAAAGTTAATTCTTCCAATTTCTTAAACGACCTAGGAATAATACTCTCTTGTAAAAAGAAAATAAAGAGAGTTATTCCACAAGCCATTAAAAATATAGGTTTAAGAATGCTTTTAAGATCCATTCCCATCGAACTCATTGCTGTTGCTTCACTCGTTCTAGTAAATTTAGAAAAGGTTATCATTACCCCTAAAAATACACCCATAGGTATTGTTTGAGAAAGTATTGGAGGCAAATAAAATGAAAGTATCCTAACAACATCTATTATTGAAATTCCTTTAACTATTATATTTTCCATAAGAGAAACTATTATTTCTATAAGAAATATAAACGTAAAAAGTGAAACTCCAAAAATTATAGGCATTTTAGTATCCTCTAAAATATACCTTTCTATTATTTTCATATGCTTCTCCTATATAAGTTTATTAAAATATCTATTTATCAATTCGTTGTCCTTCATCTCTTTAATTTTTTCTTTAAATTCTTCAGGTACATAACTTTCTATATGAGTAATATTTTCTAAAAATACTTTATTTGTTTTACTTCCATTTGAATATTTTTCCAAGTTTGTATATCT
Organism: Cetobacterium sp. 2A; assembly: GCF_014250685.1. Lineage (GTDB taxonomy): Bacteria > Fusobacteriota > Fusobacteriia > Fusobacteriales > Fusobacteriaceae > Cetobacterium. Next base: position 294,541 of record NZ_JACFAJ010000006.1, read on the forward strand.
TGATGAAAAGAAATTAAAAACAAATAAAAGAGCTATTGTTAGGATTAGGCCTTTTCCAAATCCTAACACTGCTCCTAATACTCTATTTGCAGGGCTTTTACGCTGAGTTCTAAAAATAATTGTTGTAAGATACATCAGTATTCCTAAAACTAAATATAATGCCCAAAATGTACCTATATATACCATGATATAATTACTATTATCATTTAAGATTCCAACTCTTTCCATTATTAAAGGAGTAGCTTTTTTTGCTAATATGAAGTTGATTACTATTCCAAATATTGAAAAAAACTCTATAAAAAACCCATTTTTTAATCCAAATATTACAGTTAAAAATAGTATTGCAGCAACAACTATATCTAAATACATTTTTCCTCCCTATTTTTAGTTTTCCACAACTCTAACCCAAAGAGCTTTTAGGTAAAGAGTTTCAGGTACATGAAGTATCCACGGATGATCTTCTGGTTGATAATTAACTCCAATTACTTGTAGTAACTTTCCATTCTTTGAAGCTGCCATTCTAGTAACTTCAATTAAATCTTGTAATCCCATATGATAAGCACAAGTTATTATTCCAACGATTCCACCATCTGTTATAAGTTTGAAGCTTTCATCACAAAGGTCAAAGAATAAATCTCTTCCTCTATGAATATCTATTTTCTTTTTAATAAGTGATGGTGGATCAAGAGTTATAACGTCGAATTTCTCTCCTCTATTAGCCATTATTTTTAGAAGTAAGAATGCATCTCCTTCAGCCGTTTCAAACTCATTTTCAAATCCATTTAACTCATAGTTTTCTTTACAAAGTTCTAAAGCATGAGGTTCTTTATCAACAGCAACAACTTTTTTACATCCCTCTTTTAAAGCTGCTATTGAGAATCCTCCACTACTTGAAAATACATCTAAGAATCTTGTATTTTGATTTAAATATGGTCTTATAAATTTTCTAGAATCTCTTTGATCTAAGAAAAATCCTGTTTTTTGTCCATCAACTATATCTATATAGTACTTAAGTCCGTTATCTTCCATTACAATTCTATCTGGAATTTCACCATAAATTACTCCAGTCTTTTGCTCTACACCCTCATGAGTTCTATTTTCTACGTCACTTCTCTCATAGATTCCTTTTGGTTTCATAACTTTTTTTATAGCATTTATAATCTCTTGTCTAAAAACTTCTACTCCTGAGTTTCTAAACTGTACTGAGATATATTTATCAAATTTATCAATTATAAGACCTGGTATTCCATCAGCTTCTGAGTAAAAAGCTCTTACGCAATTTGTCTCGTTAGCTAAATGTTTTCTTTTGTCGTAAGCTCTTTTTATTTTATCTTGAATTAAAGCCTTATCTACAGGTATATCTTTAGTTGTAAGTACTCTAACAAAAGCGTTTGTTCCCTCTGTTACATATCCTCTAGCTATGAACTCACCATCTTTTGCACATACATCTACAATATCTCCATTTTTAACTTCGCCCTGTATATTTAATATTTCATCTTTAAATACATTTGGATAAAAATTTCTTATTTTCTTTTCTTTTCCACTCTCTAAAACTACTCTTGCCATTATATTTTCACGTCCTTTAAATTTTTCCAATAAGGTTATTAACTATGTGGGGTACTCCATGTTTTAGATATACTCTACCCACTCTTCTACTAAGACCAGTAAACAATTCATAGATTGATATATTAATAAGTTTTGATTTCTCAAATATATCCTCTCCCATAACTATCACTTCGTCTCCTATTTCTATCTTTTCTTTTATTTCTTTAGGAATTTTTACCATCAACATATCCATACAGACTTTTCCAACTATAGGACATTTTATTCCGTGAATCTCAACATCTCCCACATTTGAAAATTCTCTTCTAAATCCATCTGCATAACCTACTGATATTGTTGCTATCATCTCACCTTTTTTAGCTTTTGCTGTTCTTCCATAAGATATATCACTATCTTCTTCTAAAGTTTTTATAAATAAAACTTTACTTTTCAATGTGAATACTCTTTTTAGTCCCTCAATAAGCCCTTCTCCATAAACTCCATACAATATAATTCCTGATCTTACCAGGTTATCTTTTCTATTTTCTCCAAATTTTAAAATACCACCACTATTTAATATATGAATATACTTTATATTTTCAATTTTTTCAAACTCTTTAAATTTTTCTAACTGTTTTTTTGTATATTCTATTGATTCTTCATTAGATTCATCTGCAACAGAGAGATGAGAATAGATTCCTATGATATTTAGATTTTTTTCTTTAGCAAATTTAAGAGCAGATTTTACATCTCCAGGATTGAAGCCAACTCTTCCCATTCCAGTATCAACTTTTATGTGAATTGGTATATCCAAATCTTTTTGTGCAACCTGTTCTAATTGATCAAAATTAGTAACTGTAATCTGCAGATTATATCTTTTAGCTAATTCTAACTCTTCTTCATACATCCCAGCTAATATTAAAATATCATCTGTAACAGAATAGTTTCTCAATTCTATCGCTTCTTCTAAAGAGGAAACTCCAAATATATTTATTCCTAAATTAGATAGCTCTCTAGCTATTGTTACTGCACCCATACCATATGCATCAGCTTTTATTATAGCCATAATCTCTTTATTATGAGACAGTTTTTTTATCTTTTTTATATTGTATGCTAAACTATCTAAATCTATCTCAGCCCAAGTTCTCATTTTTTCCTCCATTCTACTAAAGCAGATGAAGCCATTCCAATCGGAATGGCTTTTTCAAACTTTATACAACTATCTTTTCTTTAGCATCTCCGTGATGTTCATGATGTTCTTCCTTCTTTGGTTCGTATTTATCATCTCTATTTTTTTCAAAGAAATAAACTAGAGGTGTCGCCAAGAAAATAGAAGAATACGTTCCTGCCAGTATTCCTATTAAAAGAGTTCCTATAAATGTTCTTAAACTATCTCCACCAAATACAAGTATTGCAACAACTGCAAGCAGAGTTGTTATTGATGTATTTAAAGATCTTATCATAACTTGATTCATACTCTTATCTAATAGTTCTCCGAAAGTTAAATCTGATTTTTTCTTTAAGCTTTCTCTTATTCTATCAAATACAACTATGGTATCGTTTATAGAATATCCTAATATTGTTAGAACAGCTGCTATAAATGGAGTGTTTACTTCATATCCTAACATTGAAATTCCTCCAACTGCTATAACTACATCATGAATAAGAGTTATTACAGCTGCTATAGCGAATTTAAATTCAAATCTCATAGTAATATATAAAGTTATTAATACTGCACCTATAACTAAAGAATACACTGCTGATGATTTTAATTCTTGTCCTATACTTGCTCCAACTTTTTCTGTTTTTTCTATTTTATAAGTTCCTAAACTTTCTAAGTCTTTTAAGAAGCTATTTTTTTGTTCTTCACTCATTTCTTGAGTTCTTATAATAATGTTATTATCTTCAGATATTTGAACTTTTCTACTTGTTGAGTTAAGTTGAGGAATATTTACAGATAATTTATCCAAAAATCCATTTACTTCTCCTAAAGGAAGAGCATTTTCAAATTTAACTTGAAATAAGTTTCCACCTGTAAAATCTATACCATAATTTAGCCCTTTTACAAACAGCATCCCAACAGATAGAAGTGCTACTGTCGCAGATAAAGCTACCCACTTCTTAGCGTGTTTAATTACATTTATATACATCCTATTACCCCCTAACCCCGAACAGTTCAGGTTTTTCTAATTTAAAGATTGTTACAAATAATTGTAAAAATGCTTTTGTAATTGTTATAGCTGTAAACATAGATGCGATAACCCCTATTGTTAGAGTTACTGCAAATCCTTTCACTGAACCTGTTCCAAAAACAAATAAAATTGTAGTGATAATAAGAGTAGTTACGTTTGAGTCAAATATTGATGCAAATCCTTTACTAAATCCAGCATCTATTGAACCTCTAACGCTATTTCCTAATCTTAATTCTTCCTTAATTCTTTCAAATATTATAACATTGGCATCTACTGCCATACCTGCAGAAAGAATCAATCCTGCAATACCTGGAAGAGTTAAAGTTGCATCTATAAAGTTTAAAGTTCCAAAAGTAATAAGACCAAAGCTAAGAAGTGCTAAGTCAGCAATAACTCCTGGCAATCTGTAAAATATAATCATGAATATTCCAATTAAAGCCATTGCAACTAACGCTGCTTTTTCACTCTGAGCAATTGATTCATCACCAAGAGATGCACCAACTGTTCTTGTTTCAATTATTTCAGCTTTTACAGGAAGTGCTCCAGCATTTAACAATGTTGATGTTGCTTTTGCTTCTTCTACTGTATAGTTTCCTGTTATTACTCCGTTTCCAGAAGGTATTTCACTATTTATAGATGGAGCAGTTTGAACAGTTCCATCAAGAGTTATAGCAAGTCTTTTACCTATGTTCTCTCTTGTTATTTTAGCAAAAGTCTGTGCTCCTTCACCTGTCATTTCAAACTGAATTTGAGGTCTTCCTAAATTATCATACGATACATCAGCCTTTTTTAAAGCTCCTCCAGTTAAAAGAGTTTCTCCTAAAGTTCCATCTTCGTTCATAATTTTAAATTCCATTAAAGCAGTTTTTCCAATCATATTTATAGCGTCTTCAGTATTACTAATTCCTGGTAACTCTATAATTACTCTGTCTGAACCAGCTCTTTGAACAACTGATTCTGCTACCCCTAGTCCGTTGATTCTTCTGTCTAAAACTTCAATTAACCTATTCATTGCTCCATCATCAAGTTTTATCCCCGCATCTGGTTTTGCCTCTAAAACAACATATACTCCACCTTTTAAATCCAATCCAAGTTTCGTCGGTTTAAAAAATGTCAGCCATCCAGCTCCAAAAAGTATAATAGCTATAAAAAATAGCTTGATTAGTAACTTTGACTTCATTGTCCCTCCCAAATCTTTCACTTTATTTTTTCATATCTAGAAAATTTTGTAAAATTATTGCTGCTGCAACCTTATCTACAACTTTTCTTTTTTCTTTAGCACCCTTTAAAGAAGATTCGTTTAACATTCTATCAGCTGCAACAGTTGATAATCTTTCATCAATTTCTATTATTTCTAATCCTTCTATTGCCTTATGTAACTTTTCTATAAATTCTCTTACTTTTTCTGCCTGTCTTTTTTCTGTTCCATCTAAACTTTTCGGAATACCAACAACCAGAGATTTAGTGTTTTCTTGAGCACATAATTCAGCTATTCTTTTTACTGCTTTTGTTTTTTTTCTATCAATAACTTCAAGGGGAGTAGCTAACATCCCCATTATATCTGAACGAGCTACTCCTATCCTTACATCTCCTACATCCAGTGCAAGATACTTTTTTAACATTAATTACCTCTTTTTCCCAACTTTAATTATAAGTTGTTTTTTAATATCTCTTTTACTGCTTTTAGAGCTTCCTCAACTTTTGCTCCATCTTTTCCACCAGCTTGTGCAAAATCAGGTCTTCCTCCACCATTTCCACCAGCTATTTTTGCAGCCTCTCTAACTAGATCTCCTGCTTTTACTTTTGAAATAATATCTTTAGTTACTCCAATTGCAAATATAGCTTTATCATTATCCGATCCTAGAGCTATTACTGCTGTTCCTAATTTATCCTTAGCTTTATCAACGATATCTCTTAAAGAATCAGCATCTTTATCTTTAAATCCTTTTATTAAAACTTTTATTCCATTTATTTCTTCAACATTTTCAAATAAAGAATTTGCTTCAAAAGTAGCAACTTTTGATTTTAATTGTTCTAACTCTTTAGATAAATCTCTCATTTCTTCTACTACTTTTTCTGCTCTTTCTTCTAGCTTAGCTGTATCAGTTTTTAAAGTTTTAGCAACTTTTTTCAGTTGTTTTTCGATTCCATTTATTGTTTCATAAGCTTTGAATCCAGTTTGTGCTTCTATTCTTCTTACTCCAGCTGCTACTCCCGCTTCTGAAACTATTTTAAATATTCCAATTCTAGAAATATTTTCTATATGAGTTCCTCCACAAAGTTCCATTGAGAAATCTCCGATTTCTACTACTCTTACAGAACTTCCGTATTTATCTCCGAATAGAGCTGTTGCTCCTTTTTCTTTAGCTGCATCCATAGACATATTTTCTACCATAACAGGAAGTGCTTCAGCAATTTTTTCATTTACTAGTCTTTCTACAGAATCTAATTCCATTTCTGTTAATCCTTCGTAATGATTGAAGTCAAATCTTAATCTATCTGCACCTACAGCTGAACCTGCTTGTTGAACATGAGCACCTAAAACATCCTTTAGAGCTTTATGAAGAAGATGTGTTGCAGTATGGTTTTTTCCAATTTCTGCTCTTCTTGTTGCATCAACTGATACATTCATTTCCATTCCTTCAACTAAATTAGCTTCTCCATTTTCAAGAATAACTGTATGTGTAAATATTTCCTTTTGCTTTTGAACATCTATTACTTTTCCAAAAACTCCTTCAGCCATTACAGTACCGTGGTCAGATTCTTGTCCTCCCGATTCAGCGTAGAAAGGTGTTCTATCAAATATCATAGCATATTTATCATCTTCTATATTTCTTACATGAAGAAGTTTTACTGTTTCATTTAGAGTTTCGTATCCATCAAATTGAGTTTTTCCATGCTTATCATAGAACTCCTCAATGAAACTATCCTGTCCTTTTTCCATAACAATTGATCTTGCTGATCTTGCTTTTTCTCTTTGTTCATTCATTTTAGTAACAAATTCTTCTTTTGAAGTTTCCATTCCATTCTCTTCACAAATCTCTTCTGTCAGCTCGTATGGGAATCCATAAGTATCATAAAGTTTAAATGTAACATCTCCAGAAAGTTTGCTCTCTCCTCTAGATTTTGCAGCAGTTATTTCATTATTAACTAACTGAATACCTTGATCTAGAGTATTTGAGAACTTCTCTTCTTCAATCTTAACAACTTTCTTTATATGTTCGATATTTTTCTTTAAATCTGGATAAGCTTCAGACATCATTTCAACAACTTTATCTACCATTTTATACATAAATAAATCTGTTGTTCCAAGAAGTCTTCCATGTCTTACTGCTCTTCTTAAAATTCTTCTAAGTACATACCCTCTACCTTCATTAGATGGTATAACTCCATCGTTTATTAAAAACGTTACTGCTCTTGCATGGTCTGTTATAACTTTTAAAGAGAAATCCTTCTCAGAGTTCGTACCATAAACTGTAGAAGTAAGTTCTCCAGCTTTTTCCACTAAAGGAAATAGTAAATCTGTTTCAAAGTTATTTGATTTTCCTTGAACCATAGCAGCTATCCTCTCAAGTCCAGCTCCTGTATCTATATTTTTCTTTGGAAGAGGTTGAAGAGATCCGTCCTCCATTCTATTCCATTCTGTAAATACTAGATTCCAAATTTCGATGAAACGATTGTCTGTTCCAGGATCTCCAAGTTTAGAATTTTCATCTCCACCATATGCTGGCCCTAAATCTACGTGTATCTCTGAAGATGGTCCACAAGAACCTGTAGGTCCCGCTGCCCACCAGTTTTCAGATTCTCCCATTCTAACTATTCTCTCTATTGGGAAGTTACATTTTTCAATCCAAAGTCTTTCAGCTTCATCATCTGTTTCAAATACTGATATCCAAAGTTTTTCTTTATCTAACTTTAAAACTTCAGTTATGAATTCCCAAGACCAAATGATAGCTTCTTCTCTAAAATAATCTCCAAAAGAGAAATTTCCTAACATTTCAAAGAATGTGTGGTGTCTTGCTGTTCTTCCAACATTTTCTAAATCATTTGTTCTTATACATTTCTGATAAGTTGTAACTCTTGGGTACGGTGCTTCCTTTTGTCCTAAGAAATATGGCTTAAACGGTACCATTCCAGCAACCGTAAGTAATAATGTAGGATCATCAGGGATAAGTGAGGCACTTTCAAAATGCTTATGTTTCTTCTCCTCAAAAAATTCAATAAATTTCCTTCTGATCTCATTTCCTGTAATCATAAAATTTTCCTCCGTAACTTTTAAATTATTTCTATATTTTTATCAATCTAGTTTAAAATTTTCTCCTAGATAAACTTTTTTAGCTAACTCATTATTTGCAATCTCTTCTGGAGTACCACTTATTAAAACCTCACCGTTAGCCATTATATAAGCTTTTTCAGTTATTTTAAGAGTTTCTCTAACAGAGTGATCTGTTATTAAAATCCCAAGCCCTCTTTCTTTTAAGTATCTTATTATCTGTTGAATATCTTCTACGGCAATTGGGTCAACTCCAGCAAATGGTTCATCTAGCAGTATAAAATCAGGGTCATTGGCGATAGTTCTTGCTATCTCAACTCTTCTTCTTTCTCCTCCAGAAAGCGAATATCCCATTGATTTCGCCACATGAGTCAGTTTAAACTCTTCCAACAAACTCTCCATTTTTTGAACTTGTTCCTCTTTAGATAATTTCTTCATCTCTAATATTGCCAATATATTTTCTTCAACAGTTAAGTTTCTAAAAATTGACGGTTCTTGAGCTAGATATCCAATTCCAAGATTTGCTCTCTTATACATCGGAAAATCAGTAATCTCTTCTTCGTTACAATAAACTGAACCACTTTCAGGTTTTACAATTCCAGTAATCATATAAAAAGTCGTTGTTTTTCCAGCACCATTTGGCCCCAACAATCCAACTATTTCTCCTTTTTTAACCTCTAAACTAACATTTTTTACTACCTGTCTTTTCTTGTAACTTTTACACAAATTTTGGGCTACTATACTTATCATCTAGTGTTAGTCTCCTTATTTCATCATTTTGTCTTATATTCTACAAAAACATTCCCTATGGCTTTTAACTTATTAGTCTTCATATTATAAATAGCTTTATCAGCTTCAACTGTCGACTCTTCATTTTCTGTAAATACTTTTCCTATAAGTTCTACTATACTATCTTTATTTTTTACAATGGCCTTATCTGAAGTTGTTCTTGTTATCTTTCCTTTGTTATCTTTATTTACAATAACAACATCTCCAATTAAATTAGCAACTTCTGTTTTTATATTTGCATCCATGACTCTTGAAGTTATATCAGTAACTCCATTTTCATTCTTAATTTTAATTCTAGTATCTTCTCTTCCAAATACTAAGTCTCTTGGAATATCCATTTCTAAATATTTAGAGTAAAGAGTCATATCTTCTTTTGTAATAACTGCATCATCTTTAATTTCGGCTCTTTGAGCTTTATAACCAGAACCTTCTTTTTTGAAATAAACTCTTGCAAGTTTTCCATCAAATTTTATTGGAACTCCATTTTGATACACAGTACCTTTAGCATTCCCAACAAAGTCCATCTTCATTTCTGTCATATTTCCAATACCTTTATTCGCACTAAAATTATCTCCATCTTTAGATTTTGCTCTAATATCATCAATATCTAAGTTTTCGTTAGCTAAATTTGCCATTCCTTTAGTTCCATTTATTATAAAAGTTCCATATTCGATTTGGAAAGGTTTTGGTGAGTTTGCAACTTCTGTTTTAAGTTTATAATCTAAAAGTTGTCCTGTTAAAACTGTTGTATCTTTAGTTATCTTAGCACTTCCCTGTAACTCTACTCTATCTTCGTTTACATAGTAGTTTATTATATCACTTTTTAAGGTATTATTCACATCTTTTCCATGGAAATTTTTAGCTGAAAATTTATTAGTTTTAATATTGTAAACACCATCAAACATATTTCCATCCATTGGATTTTCTTTACCCTTTATAGTAATTTCTCCCGGAATATAAATTTTCTCTTCTTTTAATTTATACTTACCATCAGTAGCAAAGAAATCAGCTTTTGAATTCTCTATTACTAAATTTCCTATAATGTTTGCATAATCTTCTTTCTTAAATTCACCCTTATCTCCAGTTACAAGTGTATTATCCTTTTTAGATAATATCGAAACATTTTTTTCTATATTTCCTACTTCGGTTTCTGTATTATATAAAAGATTTTCTCCCTTTAAAATATTATCTCCACTTTCGTACACAAATTCTCCCGGAGTTTTAAATTCGAAACTCTTTAAATTATATTCTGCTGAGTTTCCTTTAAAGAAGTCATTTTTCCCATTTTGTAAAAACTCGTAAGGTAGAGGTAAATATGCAAATCCATCTGTTCCTCTATAGTCAACCTCTTGACTTTTTAGGGTATATTTTGGAGTTTTAAAATATCCATTTCCTTTGATATAGTAATTTTTTAAATTTCTATTAAAATCAACTCTATCTCCCGATGCATATTGATTATCTATAAAGTCTTTTACGTACCCAGAAACAACATATCCAATTCCTGTTTCGTTATTTAAGAAAAATTCTTTTCCTTTACTCTCATATTTTGAACTTTTATAATAGTATCCATTAAGTAATGAAATTTCTTTTGTCTTTGTATTATAAATCATATCTTTTGATTTTATACTTTCATCCTTTTGAGTATATACAACGTCTTCTTTTCCTCCAAATAATTGAAGTATTCCCGACTCTCTATTGTATTTAACAAGTTGGGCAACAAGTTCTTGTCCCTCTTTAGATTTTCCAAAAATATTTCCTATCATATCTAATGTCTTGTTCTTAGTATCGTATATTCCGTTATCTGCTACAAATGAATAAACACCGTTTGTCCCTGAAACTTTCCCAGTAAACTCTATCGAATCTTGTGCACTCTTTCTAGAAATTTCCTTAACATCTATCTTATATCCATCAGCTAAAATATAAACATTTTCAGTTATTTTAAATGCACCTGTATTTTCATCAAACCAAAACTTTTCTCCAAATAATTTTATATTATTATAATCTAGGTTAAATGGTCCAAACGCCTCTAAAATTTTAGTTTCAATGTTATATTTTCCATTTGAGAACTGCCCTGAAAGAGTCCCCTTTTCCTCTCCTAGTTCTTTTCCTTCAATTGTTATATTTCCACTTAAGTTTACTTCTTTAGACTTGTCACTATAATTAGCTGAGTCTGATTTTAATATATAATTTCCACTTTTTAAAACTACTCCCTCAGTCACATCAACATATGACATTTTAGTATCAGTTTTAAAATTTTTACCTGAAATTTCTATATTTTTTTCTTTATTTATTGCCACTACTCCTGAATCTGATACAACTTGATCTAGCTCCTTTACATATTTAGCTGAATCTGTTTTAAATTCCCATCCATTCATACTTTTACCCAAGATATTAGTTTTAAGTACTAAGTTTTTAGCTGCATCTAATAAAACATTATCTCCAGATATAATCATATCTTTTACAAGAGCTTTTGCTGATTCAAATGTCGTCTCATCTGTCTTAACTATATCTTTTTGCTTTTGAGCCTCTATATGGTATCCTTCACTATCATAGATTACATCAGTCGTTTCTATAATTTGTTCTTTAGGTTTAATTTCTTTTTCATCACCAAAATAATTTAAGTATCCTAGAGCTAGAACTACTATAACCGCCCCAATATAAAGTAGCTTCTTCCTATTCATAACCCCTCCTATTTTAAAATCCGTTTCAGTTCATTTAGTTTCATCAGAGCGTCTAAAGGAGTCAACGTATTCAAATCCACCTCTCTTAGTAGACGTATAGCTACATCTTCTTCTTTAGCTCTTCCATTTTTAACTTCCACAATCTCATTAATTTCTGCTATAGGTTCCGATACTTCTCCAAAGAGCATTAACTGCTCTCCTTTCATTTTCTTTTCAACTATCATTTTTCTATTTTCTAAAATTTTTAGCATATCTTTAGCTCTTAATAAAATCTCTTTTGGTAGCCCTGCTAACCTCGCAACCTCTAATCCATAAGATTTGTCTGCTCCACCTTTTACAATTTCTCTTAAAAAAATAATTTCATTATCTGTTTCTTTTACTTCAATTCTAAAATTTTCAGAATTTTGAAGTTTTGATTCAAGTTGAGTTAGCTCATGATAATGAGTTGCAAAAATTGTTTTAGCTGAAATATTATCATGAATATATTCAGTTATTGATGTAGCAAGTGAAATCCCATCAAAAGTTGAAGTTCCTCTTCCAATCTCATCTAAAATTATAAAAGATCTTTTTGTAGCACTATTTACTATACTCGCAACTTCGCTCATTTCCAACATAAAAGTTGATTGTCCTGAAAATAAATCATCACTGGCACCTATTCTTGTGAAAACTCTATCTACCAATCCAATTTTTGCATAGTCTGCAGGCACGTAGCAACCAATATGAGCCATTACTATTATAAGAGCTACTTGTTTCATATATGTTGATTTTCCAGACATATTAGGACCAGTTAAAATGATAAGACTTTTATTTTCATTTAAAATAATATTATTTTTTACAAATTCACCATTGGGAATAAGTTTTTCAACTATCGGATGTCTTCCACCTATAATTTCTAAATCATAACTGTCAGATATACTAGGTTTAACATAGCCATTTTTTGTAGAAATATGAGCAAAATTAGTCATTACATCAAGATATGATAATTTATAAGCTAAATCTTGTAACTCATTACGATAACTTTTAATGTTTTCAGAAACTTCTTTAAATAGATGATACTCTAAAGATTCTATTCTTTCTTTAGCGTTTAAAACCTTTTCTTCATATTCTTTTAAATCAGCAACTATATATCTCTCTGCATTTGCTAAAGTTTGTCTTCTGATATAGTCATCAGGAACCATCGATACATTTGATTTAGTAATCTCTATAAAATATCCAAAAATTTTATTATATTTTATTTTTAAAGTTTTGATACCAGTTCTTTCTTTTTCCCTGTTTTCAATTTCTAAAATATAATCTTTTCCTGTTTTTGAAAGACCATGAAGTTCATCCAAGTCTTTATTATATCCAGATTTTATAACTCCACCCTCTCTTATAGAAAATGGTGGTTCATCAACTATTGTCTCCTCTATTACATTATATATTTCAACTAAAGACTCTAAATTTATATCAAATATTGGATTTCCTTCCAGTAACTTGTAAATTTCTAAAGCATTCTTTATAGATACTTTAAGTGCTACTAAATCCCTTCCATTTTCATTACCTAATACTAGTTTTCCAATGATTCTTTCAATATCATATACGTTCTTAAGATTTTCTCTTAGCTCTTCTCTTAATAAAACTTCATTTAGAAAAAACTCAATATCATTTTGACGATTTCCAATAGCTTCAAGGTCTAACAATGGATTTTTTAAAAACTTTTTAAGTAAACGACTTCCCATAGAACTTTTACAATGATCCAATACCCAAAGAAGAGTTCCAGCTATTCCATTTTCTTTATTTCCAGAGATAATATCTAAATTCTTTTGAGTAGTTAAATTTAATTCCATTACAGAATCACTGCTTGTATAAACTAATTTATTTACAGGAAGGTCTTTCCCCTTTTGCAGATCAACAACATAATTTAAAACCATACTTGAAACTTCTATTGCCAACTCTTTTTTATCAAGTGAAAAACTTTCTAAAGAAACTACATTGAAATAATTTTTTAAAAATAACTCACTATTTTTAACTTTAGGATACTGGTGAATATTAATTGAATTACTTTCAGAAAATTGAATTAGTTCATTTTTTATTATTTCATAACTTTCACTATCTAAAATTATCTCTTTTGGAGCTATCTTATTTATCTCCCCCAAAATTTTATAATTTATACTTTCTCCAGTTATTTCAAGAACTTTGAATTCTCCAGTAGTTATATCCATATAAGAAATTCCAGCAGTTTTATCCTTTATAACAAGTCCCATCAAATAGTTATTGCTCTTTTCATCTAAATATTCTGTATCAATAACAGTTCCAGGAGTTATTATTCTAACTACCTCTCTTTTCACTATTCCCTTTGCCTCTTTTGGATCTTCTACCTGCTCACAAATCGCAACTTTATATCCTTTGTTGACAAGTTTTGCTATATATGAAGCTGAAGAGTGGTAAGGTATCCCAGCTAAAGGTACTTCTTGTCCTTTTTCTTTATTTCTACTAGTCAAAGTAAGACCTAGTTCTTTTGATGCTATTACTGCATCCTCAAAAAACATCTCATAAAAATCTCCTAATCTAAAGAAAAGAACACTATCTTTATTTTGACTTTTTATTTCTTTATATTGTGTCATTAAAGGTGTATCTGCTGACAAAAAAATCCACTCCCTAAATATTTTCTTTTGCTTTTTCTAAAAGAGCAATCAACTCATCATAATTATCTATAGAATTTATAGCATTTTTTAAAGTTGTAGCGTGCTTTAATCCTTTTAAATACCAACAAAGATGTTTTCTTAATTCAAATTGAAATGGTTTTCCTGGGCTATCAATTTTAGCTAAAAGAACATGTTGCATAGCTAAATCTAATCTCTCCTTTGGAGAAACTACCGTTTTTATTTCTCCAAATTCTAACATTTCTCTCACTTCTCTAATTAACCAAGGATTTCCACAAACTCCACGCGCTAACATAACTCCATCTACTCCAGACAGATTTATTCTTTCAACAGCATCTTCAGCAGTAAAAATATCTCCATTTCCTATTACATCTATAGAAACAGCTTCCTTTACCTCTTTTATATATTGCCAGTCAGCTTTCCCACTATACATCTGTTCACGAGTTCTTCCATGAAGAGTTATATGAGTACATCCAGCTTCCTCTGCCATTTTTGCAATATTTATATGTTGCTTTACACCTTTATATCCTGTTCTTGTCTTTATAGAAAGAGCCGTTTCATCCTTTAGGGCTGATCTAACCTCAAATAGAATCTTTCTTATATGCTCTGGATCTTCTAAAAGTGCAGCTCCATATCCATTTTTTATTATTTTATTTACTGGACATCCAGCATTTATATCTATATGTTTAACTCCTAAACTTTCAATATATTTTGCACTATGAACCATTTTATCTATATCTCTTCCAAATATTTGAACAGCTTCTCCGTCTCTTATTCTCAGTATTTGATTTAAAGTTTTATCATTTTCCATTTCTAGAGCATTTACACTTACCATTTCAGTAAATATTAAATCTGGTTTATATTCATGTAAAATTCCTCTAAATGTATAGTCAGTAACTCCAGCCATAGGAGCTATAAATATTTTCATTCTTTCCTCCATATTTTTAACATATCTATCAAAAAATTTTACCACATTTACAAAGTTTTTTCAAATAAAATGGCCTAAGTTCTATTAAATCAAGAACTTAGGCCATTTTGTTTAGGATTTATTTTATTTATTAAATTTTGGTTGTGATTCATCTAATATCATAGTTAAGAAATCATCTAAACTCATTGATATCTGCTCTTGAGAACCAAATCTTCTAACATTTACTTCTCTATTTTCAACTTCATTTTTACCAATTATTATTTGAACTGGTACTTTATATTTTCCATTAGCTTCTCTAATTTTATATCCAATAGATTCAGCTCTGCTATCAAGTTCAACTCTTATTCCGTTATCTTTTAGAATAGACATAACCTCTTTAGCATATGGAACAACATCATCATTTATTGTAAGAAGCTTAACCTGAGTTGGTGCTAACCAAGTTGGGAATGCTCCTGCATAGTGTTCAATTAAGATTCCCATAAATCTCTCAAGAGAACCATAAACAACTCTATGAATCATAACAGGTCTATGCTTTTCTCCATCTTCTCCTATATAACTCATATCGAATCTTTCTGGTAAGTTAAAGTCTAATTGGATAGTTCCACACTGCCAAGTTCTTCCAATCGCATCTTTTATTTTAAAGTCAAGTTTAGGACCATAGAATGCTCCATCTCCCGGATTTAATTTATAATCCATACCTATATTTTTAAGAGCTCCTTCTAAAGCTGCTTCAGCCTTCTCCCAAATTTCTGGAGCACCGATAGCTTTTTCAGGTTTAGTTGAAAGTTCAATATGGTATTCAAATCCAAATAGTCCTCTGTAGAACTTATCTATTAAGTTTATAACTCCGATTATTTCTGATTCAATTTGATCTGGAGTCATAAATATATGAGCATCATCTTGAGTAAAGTTTCTAACTCTCATAAGTCCATGTAAGGCTCCTGAGAATTCATGTCTGTGAACTATTCCTAATTCTCCAGCTCTTATTGGTAAATCTTTATATGAGTGAAGTCCATTTTTGTAAACTAAAACTCCTCCTGGACAGTTCATAGGTTTTACAGCAAATTCTACATTATCAATTTCTGAAGTGTACATATTTTCTCTGTAGTTCATCCAATGTCCTGAAGTTTCCCAAAGCTCTTTATTTAGCATGATTGGAGTACTTATCATTTCGTATCCAGCTCTCTCATGTTCTTTTCTCCATAAATCAGTTAGAACATTTCTCATATTCATTCCTTTTGGTAAGAAGAATGGGAATCCTGGTCCAAAATCACTTGTAAAGAATAGTTCTAATTCTTTTCCTAATCTTCTATGATCTCTTTTTTCTGCCTCTTCTAAGAATTTCAGATGAGCTTTTAGTTTAGTTTCATCTGAAAAAGCAAATCCATAAATTCTTTGAAGCATTTTATTGTTTGAGTCTCCTCTCCAATATGCTCCAGCTACTGATTTTAATTTAAAAGCTTTTAAATATGATGTTGAAGGTACATGAGGTCCTCTGCATAAGTCCATGAAGTTTCCTTGCTTATAGAAACTTAACATTTCTCCTTCAGGAATAGATTCTATTATCTCAACTTTATAATTTTCTCCAAGATTTCTAAAATGCTCAATAGCAGCTTCTCTACTCATTATTTCTTTATCTATTTTTATATTTTCTTTAACAATTTTTTTCATTTCAGCTTCTATTTTATCTAAATCTTCATCAGTAAATTGAAGATTAGGATCAAAGTCATAATAGAATCCATTTTCAATAGCTGGACCTATAGCAACTTTTGTTCCTGGGAATAATCTAGTTACAGCTTGCGCCATAAGGTGAGCTGTTGAGTGTCTTATTATCTCTTCTCCCTCTTCTGAATCAGCAGTAATCAGTTCAACTTTTGCATCTCTATCAAGCTTGTAACTCATATCAACAAGCTCTCCATCAACTTTTGCTCCTAACGCCTTTTTAGCTAAAGAGTTGCTTATACTTTTCGCTATTTCAAACATATTTACAGAGTTTTCAAACTCTTTTATATCTCCACTTGGTAATATTACTTTCATCTTTTCACCTCTAAATTTTATCATTATTTTTTATTCAATCTCGTCAATACTAATTCCATCAAATAGATATGTATTTGGAGAGACGTTATTACTTGTATCTGATTTTGCACCAAGACCAAAAATTGGAGTTTCTGGGAAAGTAAGAAGTTTAAATTGAAGTGCAACTTGCCATTCATGACCTCTTGTTCCATAGTCATATTCTCTTACATATGCTATAGCCCATTCATAGTATCCAAATTCTTTCCCTATTTCAACACCTACACCATCTAGCGTTTTCTTTCCGTAATCTGTAGTATCAGTATTTTGTACTCCATTTAATCCATCTAAGAATTTAACGTAAGTTTTTACTCTCCAACCTTCACTTGGTTTTCCTATTTTAGCATGTAAACTAACTTCATGTTCTTTTTCAGAATCTTGCCAAATATCTCCACCATTCCAGAAAGATTTTTGATTATATATATATCCAATTCCATATCTGTTATATGAATAGAATAATCTTCCTTCAACTTCTTCTAACGATTTCCAATAATCTCCAGTCATATCATATCTTTTCTCATTTTTTTGAAGCATTATAGATGTTGATAGACTTTGCTTATAATCTCCAAAATATATTCTATCATCCATGATGCTATTCAAATTAAATCTTGTAGATTCTCTATCATTGGCTCTATCTTTTAGTATATTTCTAACTCTATCCAACTCCACTTGTGAGAGCTCATTAGGAGATTTTTTATACTCAGACGCTGCGTATCCAACCAATTCTTGATCTGTGAATCTTTTATCTCTGTAATCATATCTCAAATATAGTACATCCGAATTCCAACGTTCAACATCTGGATTTTCATCTGTACGTTTATACTCCTCGTAGCTGGCCTTATAGAAATGCTCTACATCTCCGCCATCTAAATACGATACTGAGTATATTTTATTTTTAAGATTTATTTCAGATTTATCTTCGGTAATATTATATCTCTTATCACTACCTTCAGTATATTCTAAATTAAGTTTATTTTCTCCAAAATTCTTAATATATCCATAAATATCTTCATTGATTTTCTCTCTCGAGTTGTCAGTTGAATAATTATAGTCATTGTTATAAGGTAAAATATCAAAAATATTAGATTTTATTTGCTGATTTCTATAGTAAAAATTATTTGTATTGTATGTATAATTTACACCATAATTTCTAAATGTCAAATCATTATAATTTTCTCTATTTGTATTTTCATCTGTATATCTTTTATTTTCTTTGTAATCTAAGCTTAAGATATTCTCTTCGTCAATTTTAAAATCAATTTTATGTTCTATAATTTCTCCAGATTTTTCATCATCGTAAGCTCTTTTTAACTCTGTATAATTTACATTATAAATAGTCTCTGTATTTCCAAAATCAAAAGTAACAGTATCAAAAAATTCATTTTTATTTTCTTTGTGATATAGTCTAATTGTTTCCGTCATATTCCCTTCATCTGAAGAGCTATAATCGTAATTTTGATTAAAATATTTAAATTTATTTGTAACGCCTATATCTGCAAATCTATTTCTATTCCAAGTATTATCATATAGAGGAACCTCGTATGTAACGCCGATTTGGCTTCTAGTTGAAGAATCTCCTGTTGAAACTTTTTTACCATTATCTCCATATTTAAAATCTGTATCTGAATATGTGTATCCTTTACTATATTCATCAAATCTCAAATTTCCCTCTACTGCTAAAGTTCCTAAAACTCCCATTCTAAATCTATCTTGGGCTAAACCTATTTCATAGAAACTTGAATCATTTATATATTTTTTATAAGCATCATTGTTACTGTCATCGTCACTGTTAGGATAATTATAAATTCCTTTTCTATCCCAAATTTCTTCATGAGTTTGTCCACCAGCTAATGTAAGTCTGGTATAATTTTTTCTAAATTCTACGAATCCTCTTTGTTCATCGTATTTATTATATATAATATTTTCATATCTATTAAACTGTTTATCTCTTTCATTATTAAAAATTACATCTTCTCTAAAAGGATCATTTTCTAAATCTAATTTTTGTTCTATAAATTTGTAATCAAATCCAACTTTATATTTTGAATCTCCAATAAAATCATACTCTCCAGCTACTAAACTTAAGTCTCTGTTATCATATATAGAGTACTGTGATACAGTCCACGGTGTATAATTTAGTGGAATTCCTGAAATAGTTTGTTCTGATAAATTTTTTAAATTAGGATCTCTTTCCCAAGAATTTAACTTTCTATATTTATCTCCAGATTTATCATCATATTTTATAGAGTAAGTATATTTTTTATCTACAAAATTAAATCCAAATGCCTCAGATTTTGATTCTAAATCTTCTGGCGTTGAACCAGGATCCATATCGTATAAATATTTATAATATCCATTTGCTAAATATCTATCATTCTCTTGTTTTAAAGATACATCGGCAAACAAATCAAAATCTACTGCTGAACCATAACCCAGGTCATCTAATTGATCAGCTATTAAAACTCCATAAGCTTTTTTATCAGATATTAATTTAGTTTTAGCCTCAATTGTAATATCCTTACTTTCACCAAGACCTGTAAGTTTAGTATCTAAAGAATAAAATCCTATGCTATCTCCAAGTTCTGGAATAGGATCATCAGAATCATTATTATTTTTATAGAATTTCCAGTTACTTTCATTTAATAGTCCTATTCTACTATAATCTTCTATAGCATCTTTTAAAGATGGAATCATATTATATGTAGCATTTCTATAATTAAAGTTTAGCTTTCCATACTCTCCATCATAATTATGAGAATACTCTCCATCCCATCTATCAAAACTTCTGATTACATCGCTTGAATCAGCTTTTTTTTGAACTAACCAATCTGTAATATTAAGTCTTGATTCTCCATATTTTTCAGTTTTATACCATGTTTCACTTTTCCCAACTAGAAGTCCCATTCTATCGGCAAACTTTGGAGCAAATCCTCCCTTTAGTTTACTATCTCTATCACCATAAAGAGCTCCCCAACTTGTGTACCATCCGTAGTCGTCATCACTTCCCCACATTGGAAATAGTGGAACTGTTGATCCTTGTCTTATATTAAATCTATACCAAGGTAATTTGAAAGGAATAATATCACTTTCCCCTATGAATAAATCTGAATTGTGAAATGTCACTTGTTTATCAGGTTCAATTGTTATCAAATCTGAAGCTAAATGGTATCCTGTTTCAAATGGATTAGCATTAGCTATTATTGCTGGATCTGTTGTAAACCAAGCATTTCTAATAAATACTTTACCATTCAAATATTCTGATTTTTCTCCACCAAAATACAATCTGTCATTCGGTTTTTCGGCTCCAGTTACTTGACCTACTTCTAAATATCCAAAACTTTTTCCAAAACTTCCTTCTGTTCCATCTAAATTAAATTCTCCATCTCTGGCATCTATTTTAAGTTTTCCCGTTGGTTCATCAGCTTCCATAAAAAAAGGTCCTGTCAAATATGCTCTATTTGCAACTCTATCTCTCCTGGCATTGAAGGCTTTCATTTTTAAAGTTCCATATTTTAAATTAACTCCATCTTTAGAAATTAATGTATCATTATTTAAGTCTATCTCAACTTCATTATCATCGTATGCGCTAACAGGAGTACTATCATCAACTTGAATATCAGTGGCATTTTTTCCTGCCTCCGCTATTGAGTTAAATGTATTTTTTAGCTCTGTCCTTTGACTATTCTCATTAGCCTTTGCTCCCAGCCCTAAGAGTATAAAAGAAGCTACTAAATAGTATCTTTTTTTCATCGAAACTCCTCCCCAAGATTTTCTACACTTTTATCAATTATAACATAAAATAAAAAAGGTTGCCAATAGCAACCCTTTTTATTTTAATTAGAATGACATTAATTTTTCTACTAATTCTGCTTTCTGTCTTAGACCAACTAATTGCTCTACTTTTTTTCCATCTTTAAAGATTATCATAGTAGGGATACTTCTAATTCCGTACTCTACTGCTAAATCTCCACTATCATCTACATTTACTTTTGCTATTTTTACAACTTCTCCCATTTCAACTGCAAGCTCTTCTAATATTGGAGCTAACATCTTACAAGGACCACACCAGTCAGCCCAAAAGTCAACTAATATTAATCCTTTTGAAGCTATAACCTCTTTTTGAAAGTTTGAAGTATCTAAACTCATTATTTTACTCATTATATATTCCTCCTTGTATGGACAAATTAAAATAATTTCCTATTGTATCTTACTTTAACATAAGGAAATATCCTTTGTCAAATATAAGTATTTTTTAATTTTTCTTGATTTTCTTTTTCTCTTTCAGCTTGAGTCTTATTTACATAAAATGGTTCCAATGTGAATAAATTGTCCTCTTTATTTAAGCTCAACTCAGCTAGTATTGAGGATCTTGGGATATTATTTGATTTTAAATTAAAAATAGCTTTTTCTCCCATAAGTTCAGTTATTAAAGTTTTATTAGCTTCTGCTCCGTCACCTAAAAATAAGATCTCTTCAGAGCTATCTTTTACTATATCTCTAATTTCTCCATCTAAATATTCCGACTCTCTAACTAAATTAGAATCAAAATATCTATAGATTGCATAAAATACTCTTTCTTTCCTCGCGTCTAACATGGCTATAATTTTCCCAGTTCTTTTACCTGCCAGCTCTGCTAAAATATCTAGTTCATTAATTCCAACTATTGGTTTTTCTAGAGAATAAGCAAGTCCTTTTGCAACAGCAACACCTATTCTTATCCCAGTAAACGATCCAGGTCCTGAGCTAACAGCAATTTTATCAATATCTTTTATTTCTTTTTTAGAAAGTTTAAAAAGAGTATCAATTACAACCATAATAGTATCTGAATGATTTTGCTTTACATTTAAATTTATTTCTCCTATTACTCCTTCAGTAGAATCATATAAAGCTACTGTTCCTATTTTAGTTGAGGTATCAATTGCTAAAACCAACATACTCTAACATCTCCCTTTCTTTCTCAGCATTTCCAATATAACTCAATGAAACTTTTCTAGTTTCATCTCCATCATATTGAAACTCTATTTTTATAAATTCTTTAGGCAATTCAGTCTCTATAATATTAGCCCATTCTATTAAACAAACTCCATCGTTATTTATATAATCTTCATATCCAATTTCATATATCTCGTCACCACTTGATAATCTATAAACATCAAAATGATAAAGAGGATATTTTCCAGTTAGATATTCAAGTACATAGTTAAACGTAGGACTTTTTAAAATCTCATCTATTCCGAAAGCTTTTGCAAATTTTTTAACAAAAGTTGTTTTTCCTGTTCCCAAATCTCCAATTAATGCAATCACACTGTTTTTTTCTACATAAGATGCCATTTTTTCAGCGAGTATATCCAACTGATTAAAAGTTAAAATTTTTTCCATGTCATTACTTCCTATCCTTGAATTTTCTTAACTATATTTGTTGTTGACTTTCCGTGAACAAATCCCAAAATTCTAACTTCTCCACCATTCTTTTCAACAATTTTAGTTTCCGGTAAATCTTCTTTTTTATAATCTCCACCCTTCACATGAATTGAAGGTTTAAGATCATCTATTATTTCCATAGGAGTATCCTCTTCAAATATAACTGTATAATCTACAGCTTTTAATCCACAAAGCATCTCTGATCTATCGATTTCATTATTGATTGGTCTACTCTCTCCTTTTAATCTTTTTACAGAACTATCTGAATTTACTCCAACAATTAAAATATCCCCTTGTCTTTTCGCTTCATTTAAATAAGTTAAATGACCCACATGAAGTATATCAAAACATCCATTTGTAAATACTACTTTTTTTCCCTGTTCTTTTAGTTCCTCTATAACTTTTGTTGCCAATTGTCTGCTTAAAATCATTTTTTCCCTCCAAAATTATTCTAACATCTTTAAGGTTTCAAATATCAAATCTGCTGTTATCCCCCATATTATATCATTTTTATAAGAATAGATATATACTTTTCTGGGTGGACTTTTCCAAGATTTATGATATTTTTCTGGAAGGTTCAATGCCTCGGCAGGAAACTCATAAACTTTTCCATCTTTTTCATAATATGGATGTGTCTCTGTTGTTAACATTTCAATTCTTGGTTTTTGATTCAACGCTTCTTCAAGTGGAAAATATATTACCCTTTCTACTTCATCATCTTGAACTTTAAACTCATTTTTAGATTTTAAATCTATCATTCCAACATAAGATTCTACAATTATTCCTGTAGGTACTATTAAAGTCCCTAATTTCCCAACCACTTTTATTCTTTCTCTAGAAATTCCCATCTCTTCTTCAACTTCTCTTAAACTAGTTTCCAAATATGATTTGTCACTTTCATCATAACGTCCACCAGGAAATGAAATTTCTCCACCTTGAGTAATATTCTTAGCTCTTTTTTGCAAAACAAAATAATCTTTACCATTTAATTCTGCAATCAAAACCATAACTCCAGCGCTTTTATATTTCTCTCTTGATATTATATTATCTTTATTTAATAATTTCTCTTTCAATTTATAAAAATCCATTACACCCTCTTTGGTTCTATTTTCCAAATATCTTTTGAATATTCTAAAATTGTTCTATCTGATGAAAATTTACCACTATTTGCTATATTTATCCAAGCTTTTTTTGCCCAATTTAACTGATTTAGATAATCTCTATTTTGAACTTCTCTTATTTTTCTAAACTCTTCAAAATCTTTTAAAATAAAATACTGATCAGAGGTATGCCAGTAAGTTCCATAAAGAATTGAATTATAAAGTTCACTAAACATCCCTGTTCCGCCATCTGAGAGCGTTCCATCAATTAAAGAATCCAATGCTTTTTTCAATCCTGGAGTATTCTCATAATAATACTTTGGATCATACCCATTTTTTTTAAGATTGTCTATCTCTTCAACTCTTAATCCAAAGATATAAGCATTTTCTTCTCCAGCCTCTTTAATTATCTCTACATTTGCACCATCATAAGTTCCTAAAGTTAAAGCTCCGTTCATCATAAATTTCATATTTCCTGTTCCTGATGCCTCTTTTCCTGCTGTGGATATCTGAACTGAAACATCGGTAGCCGGATAAATTTTTTCTCCAACAGATACTTTAAAATCTTCGATAAATACAACTTTTATTTTATCATTTACATCTCCATCATTATTTACAAGTCTTGCTACCTCATTTATAAGTTTTATAATTCCTTTAGCTCTAAAATATCCAGGAGCTGCTTTTCCTGCAAAAATGAATGTCGTAGGATAAAAATCTCCACACTTCCCATCTTTCATTCTGTAATAAAGGTCTAAAATATGTAAAACATTCATAACCTGTCTTTTATATTCATGTATTCTTTTTACATGTACATCAAAAATTGAATTTGGATTTATCTCAATCCCTTGTGTTTCCTCAATAAAATCTGCTAACTCTTGTTTTTTCTCTCTTTTTATAGATAAAAATCTATTCAATACATCTAAGTCATTTTGAAAATGCTCCAATTTTTTTAATTCATCACAATGAACTATCCATTTATTTCCTATTAAATTATTTATAAGTTTAGTCAGTGGTTTATTGGAAACAGCCACCCATCTTCTTTGAGTTATTCCGTTAGTTTTATTTTGAATTTTACTTGGAAAAATTTCTTGCCAATCTTTTAATTCCTTATATTTTAAAATCTCTGTATGCAGTTCTGCAACTCCATTTACAGCATGACATACACAGATTGCTATCCAAGCCATATTTACAAGATCATTTTGAATAATCATCATTCTATTTTGTTTTTCCACATCATCTGGATATAATTTCGCAAGTTCTTCTTTCCATTTTTTATCCATCTCAATCATTATTTCAGCAACTCTTGGGGTCAATTCTTTATAAAAGTTTATCCACCATTTCTCTAATGCTTCCGCTAATATAGTATGATTTGTATAGGCAAATACTTTACTACATATATTAAAAGCTTTTTTCCAGCTCAACGATTCTTCATCCATAAGAATTCTCATAAGTTCTGGAATAGCTACAACTGGATGAGTATCATTTAGTTGTATTGTTACAAAATCTGGAAATTTATCAAAATTACTACTAATATTCTTCTTGTATTTTCTTACTATATCTTGAAGAGAGGCTGATACAAAGAAATATTGTTGTCTCAATCTTAATTTTTTTCCTTCAGTTGTTGAATCATTGGGATAAAGTATTCTCGATATATCTTTAACTCTATTTCTAACTCTTACAGACTCATCATATTTTTGATCATTGAAAGCCTGAATATCCAAATCCTCTATCGGATGAGCTTCCCAAAGACGTAAAGTATTTATATTATCAGTTCCATAACCTATTATTGGCGTATCATAAGGAATAGCTTTTACATCCATATCTTGAAAATGAACTATAACTTGATCTGAATATCTTGGTATTGACCAAGCTGCTTGAAATTTTATCCAGTTTATAGGGTGTTCTACTTGAAATCCGTCATCTATACTTTGTTTGAATATTCCGTTTCTATATCTAATACCATATCCATGTCCAGGTAAATTTAAAGTTGCCAAAGAATCTAAAAAACAAGCAGCAAGTCTACCTAAACCACCATTTCCTAATCCCCCGTCTTCTTCGATGCTCTCAACCAAATTGTAATCTAGCCCAATATCTTTAAATAATTCTTCGACTTCATTAAAAAGACCTAAATTTACAAGATTACTTCCAAGAGATCTCCCCATCAAAAATTCTGCCGAAAAGTAATACATATTTTTTCCCTTTTCATACATTTCATTACTTCTAGTCCAGTTTTCTGAAAAATATTCTAAAACTGTTTTTGATGCAGCTTGATATATTTCAAAGTTATCTGCTTCATTTAATCTTTTAGCAAAATCAACTTTCAAATTTTTTAATATTCCTCCTATCATCTTTTCTCTCATCATAATCATAAGACTCCCCCTTTATTTTTGTATAAAAGGTTTATATAAAAAAAAGCTAGAGTTTCCTCTAGCTTTTGTAATTAATTATTTTGTTCCGAATATTCTATCTCCACAATCTCCAAGTCCTGGATAAATATATCCATGCTCATCTAGCCCTTGATCTATCTTTGCTGTGTATATTGAAACATCTGGATGAGTTTGTAAAACTTTCTGAATTCCTTCAGGAGCTGCAACTAAACACATAAATACAATGTCTTTTACTCCAGCATTTTTTAAGTAATCAATAGCATAAATTGCTGATCCACCTGTAGCAAGCATTGGATCTACTAATATTACTTTTCTATCTTTAATATCTACAGGAAGTTTACAGTAGTAATATACTGGCTCAAATGTTTCTTCATCTCTATAAACACCGATATGACCTATCTTTGCTGTAGGTATAAGAGAAACTATTCCATCTACCATTCCAAGTCCTGCTCTTAAAATAGGAACAACTGCTACTGCTTTATCCTCAAGTACATACCCAACTGTTTTCATTAGTGGAGTTTCTACTGTTACTTCCGTAACTGGTAAATTTTTAGTTACTTCATAAGTCATAAGCTTCGCTATTTCATTTAAATTTTCTCTAAATGTTTTAGTATCTGTATCCTTATTTCTTAGGTAAGTCATTTTATGTTGTATTAATGGATGATTGATTTCTATAACTGCCATTTTCCCTCCTGATTATTTATAATTTTTTATAGAAAAAAAACAGGACAGAGTCCCGTTTCTTTATTTTTTCATTCCAAATTTCTTATTGAATTGCTCTACTCTTCCAGCTTGATCAGAGAATCTAGCTTTTCCTGTGTAGAATGGGTGACACTTAGAACAGATAGCTATTTTAAGCTCATCTCCCTTTAATAAAGTAGATCTAGTTTCGTATTTTTCTCCACAAGTACACTCTACAGTGATTACCTTGTAATTAGGATGTATTCCTTTTTTCATTATTTTCACCTTCCTAAAATAGTTCTTTAATTTTACAAGAAATTTTACCATATATGATTAATTTTTGCAACTATTTTTTAAGCATTTAAAGTTTTACTTTTATATTTTTTTGTTTTATAATTAATATTAGAATCTTAGGAGGGAAAATGTCTAATAAATACTACGCTTATATTTTAGAAAATGAAAATACTACTGAAATTGTTACTACATGGGAGTTATGTAAAAATAGGATAGCTGGAAAAAAAGCTAGATACAAATCATTCAAAACAGAAAAAGAAGCAAAAGAATGGCTAAATAACGGTGGTATTTACGAAGATAAAGTAGCTAAAAAAAAACTTATGAAACTAAACTTACAAGAGGGAATATATTTTGATGCTGGAACTGGTCGTGGAATTGGAGTTGAAGTTAGAGTTACCGATATAACTGGAAAATCATTACTTCCAGAATTTATGCCTCCTCATCTAGTTAATCCACACGAAAACTATTCGGCTCCTACAGGAAGTACAAATAACTATGGTGAACTAATTGGACTTTATCTTGCAATCGATATATCTTTAAAGAAAAATATTTATAAAATATTTGGGGATAGTAATTTAGTTATTCAATACTGGTCTAAAGGTCTCTTTAACAAAAATAATTTAAACGAAAAAACAATATCATTAATTGAGAAAGTATCTGAAAAAAGAAAAATATTTGAAAAACTGGGGGGCTCTATCGAACATGTTTCAGGAGATATAAATCCTGCTGACCTTGGTTTTCATAAATAGGGGGTTATTCCATGAAAACTTTTAGTCTTTTTGGTACAGAACATCTTTATACTTTACTAGGATATTTTATTTTTATGATTATCATTTTATTTCTCTCATCTTTTGCTGATAGTAAAAAAAGACTTGCACGTAATATATCTATTTTAATTGCTGTCCTTAAAATAGCCGAGTTAAGTTACAGACATTATATTCATGGAGAACAAATGAGTTCCTTACTTCCACTCCATCTTTGTAATTTAGCTCTGCTTGTTGCAATAATCTCTATGATTTTTCAAAAAAAATTTTTATTTCAATTTGTTTATTTTTGGTCTGCTGGAGCAATCTTTGCACTTTTAACACCAGAAGTACGATATAGTTTCCCTAATTTTTTAAATATTTCATTTTTTATAACTCATTTTTATCTTATCTTTTCTGTTTTATATGAATTAATTTATTTTAAATTTAAACCAACTAAAGCTGGATTTATAAATTCTTTTATACTTATAAATATTATTGCTCTATTTGTTTATTTTATTAACTCACGTCTTGGAACTAACTATTTATATATTAATTACAAGCCTAACTTTAATTCCCCATTAGATTATTTTGGAGATTGGCCATACTATATTTTTATTATTGAGGCAATCTACTTATTTATATCTCTACTACTATATCTTCCTTTTAGACAACGTTCATATAAAATCAAAATAAACTAATCAGAAAAGGAAATTCAAAGCCTCTCTTGAAAAACCCTAATGAAAACTTTTTCAGGAGGAATTACAAAATGAATAATTTAAATCAGATTTTAAATAAAAATATTGATATAAGTATAAAAACAAATCTAAATAATCTTAGAATTTTAAGTAATTTTTTAACTGATGAATTTATGTCTGTGTTTGACGCTATAATTGAAGAGGCTAACTCAAAAAATAAAATAGAGGTCATTAAATATGAAATCTTAAAAAATGCAATAAAATCTTTTTCCGATAATCTTTATGGAAGTCTTGTTGATTCAGAAAAACAGATAATAGAAGAACTAAAAAAAGTCGGAATTTCTGATAATATAATAGTAGAAAAATTATCTGAAACTTCAGAAGATGAAAAAAGAATAAAGTATATTTGCAAAGCTATAAACGCGGTTGAAAGGGATGAATTAGAAAAAAATGCAATAATTAATAAACTAGACAAGCACTCTTTGGATAATCTACTAAAATTAGAAAGTGGATCTAATGACCTTATTTATGCCCCTGTCCTATATAAGTTTTTTTGGTGCTTATATAGCTCCTTAGATAGGAATGGCGAGATTATATTTACACAAAACTCCCTTGGTCAATTGCTTGAACTTGGAAAAAGTGATCTTGAAGAATTTTTGGACGCACTTACAGAATTAAAAATTGATATCAAGGGACAAAAAAAACCATTAGTAGAATATTTTACATTTTTAAATAAAAACACTCTTAAAATTGAATATAATTTAGATTTTGTAAAAGTATCCAAATAAATAAAAACTCCAATCATAATTTAACCTTGATTGGAGTTTTTGTTTATTTTATAAACAGTATAAAGTCCTTTTATACTTAGTTCTGGTAAATATTCATCAATCTCTTCTATTTCAGCTGATAAAATTTTTCCTAATCCACCCGTAGCTATAACAAATGGATCTTTAATCTCTTCTTTAATTTTTTTTATAATATGTTTTATTTGTCCCGCATATCCATAAAATATTCCAGCTTGAATTTGCTCTCCTGTATTTTTACCTAAAATATTTTCTGGTGTACTAAATTTAACTTTTGGTAATCTTGCTGTATTTCCAAATAGTGCATTTATAGACATCTCAATTCCAGGAAGTATTCCTCCCCCTATATAGACTGCATTTTCTAATACTTCATACGTAGTTGCCGTTCCAAAATCAAATATAACCAAATTTTTATTTGGATATTCCATCACAGCTTGAGATATATCAATTATTCTATCAGGTCCAAATCCTGTGTAGTTTGAAATAGAACTATGAAATTTAAATGGTAATTTAAGACTCATATCCACAACCAAAGGTTCAATTTTAAAATATTTTCTCCCTAAAAATTGAAATATTGTAATAAGGTTGGGAACTACTGATGAAATTATTATTCCACTCACATTCTTAATCTCTATTCCATTAAATTCACTAATATTTTTTAAGTACGAAAAAAATTCATCTTCTGTAAGCTTATCATTTGATGAAGCTCTGAAAGTAAGAAGCACTTTACCGCTCTCATCCATGATTCCAGTTACTATATGTGTGTTCCCTATATCAAACGCCAACAGCATAATTTACCACCTCTATTAAAATTCTTAGGCTATTATAACCTATATTCTAACTTCAATCAACTTGAAAAAAAGTCCTATAGTGTGTACAATGTTTTAGAGGTGATTTTAAAATGAATGCTACAGGTATAATTGTTGAATATAATCCTTTTCATAATGGGCATAAATATCATTTAGACAAGGCTAAATCCAACGGTGATTTAGTTATAGCTGTTATGAGTGGAGATTTTGTCCAAAGAGGAGAGGTAGCCATTATAAATAGATGGAAAAGAGCTGAAATGGCTTTAGAAAATGGAGTTGATATAGTTGTTGAACTTCCTGTTTTTTATTCAACTCAAAGTGCTGAAATTTTTGCTAGAGGAGCGATTGGTATCCTTGATAAACTTGCAGTAAAAAATATAGTCTTTGGTTCTGAAACAGCCAATTTAGAAACTTTAGAAGCCATATCTTCGATTGAAGAAAACAATGAGTTTTCTGAATTATTAAAAAAATTTCTGGATAATGGCGATTCATATCCTACAGCTTACTCCAAATCTTTGGATATTATAAGTGGAAGTAATTTAAAATTAAATTCAAACGATATATTAGGACTTGAATATATAAAGGCTATAAAATATTGGAAGTCAAATATAATACCAGTTCCTATTAAAAGAGAAAAAGCTGGATATCATTCAACTCTTGCTGTTGAAAATATCGCCAGCGCTACTGGAATCAGAAAATTTATTAAAGAAAATTGTGAATTTGAAAAATTTGTCCCCGAATTCTCTTACTCTATAATAAGAAAAGAACAGGACAAAAATTCCACTACTTATATGGAAAATTTTTATCCTCTTATTAAATACATAATCCTAAGAGATAAAATGGAATTAAAAAATATTCAAGATATGGAAGTAGGTTTTGAAAATAGACTTTTTGAATCAGCATTAAAATCTGACTCATATTTAGAATTCTTTGATAGTATAATTAGCAAAAGGATGACTATTGGAAGAACTCAACGAATCCTTATTCACACCTTACTTGGAATTACAAAATCTATGACAGAAGAAGTGAAACAAGAGGTTCCATATATCAGAATTATGGGATTTAACTCAAAAGGTAGAGAATACTTAAAATCTATAAATTCAGATGTTCCAATACTTACAAGTCTTAAAAATATTAAAAAAAATCTTTCTGAAAAAAATAGAAAGTTATTGGAGTTTAATGAAAAAAGCAGTAATATATATAACATTATAAATCCTTATACAAATAATAAAATACCAATCATGATACAGGAGGAAAAATGTCAAAAAGAATCCCTTTAAATATCCAAATTTTCTATGGAATAGGAGTAAGTTATGCCATTGTAGATCAAATTTTTGCCCAATGGATTTTATACTTTTATCTTCCACCTGAAAGTTCAGGACTAAAACCAATTATGGCCCCTGTTCTAATCTCATTGGCTCTAGCATTTTCTAGAATTACAGATATGATCTCAGATCCCGTAGTTGGATTTTTATCTGATAAATTTAGTAGTAAGTGGGGAAGAAGAATCCCTTTTATAGCTGTAGGTGCAATTCCTCTATCGCTCTCCACTGTGGCTTTCTTTTATCCGCCTACAAATAGTAATACAGCTACATTTATATATCTTGCAATCACAGGTACAATATTTTTCACATTCTACACAATAGTTAGTGCTCCTTATAACGCCCTAATTCCTGAGATTGGTCAAACTTCAGATGAGAGACTAGACCTATCAACTTGGCAATCAGTTTTTAGATTGCTCTATACTGCTATGGCTATGATTTTACCAGGCGCTCTTATTCAGTATTTTGGTAATGGTGACACATTAAAAGGTCTTAGATATATGGTTATTTTTCTAAGCGTTATTTCGGCTTTAGGAGCTTTTGTTACTGTATTTAAAGTTCCTGAAAAAAAACTTGCCACTCCAGTAGAATCATCTCCAAAGATTAGAGAAGTTTTTAAAGATATAATGAGAGACAAACCCTTTCAAAACTATCTCTTTGGTCTTCTTTTCTTCTTTGTAGGTTTCAATTGTTTAAGAGCTATGATGAACTACTATATTGAAGATGTTATGGGACATAGCAAAGAGATGATTACAGTTGCTTCAGCTATACTCTTTGGAACTTCTGCTTTATGTTTTTATCCAACTAATAAACTTTCTAAAAAGTATGGATATAGAAAAATTATGCTAATTTCTTTAATAGCTCTATTTTTATTAACAATAGGACTATTTGGTCTAGGTAAATTTATCCCCGTTGATTATGGATTTTTAATATTTGGACTGCTTGGTATCCCAATATCTGGTGCAGCTTTTATATTTCCACCAGCTATGATGGCTGATATTAGCAATAGATTAACTATTGAAACTGGAAATAGAATAGAGGGTGTTTGCTTTGGAATCCAGGGATTTTTCCTAAAAATGGCTTTTCTGATTTCCATAGCTGTTCTTCCAATTATGCTGGTTCTAAAAGGATTTGGCGAAGTTACAAAATATGGAATTTATTGTGTCGCTTTATTTTCAGCAATGTCATTTTTAATCTCATTTATATTTTTTTATAAATATAGAGATTAAAAATATAGGAGGATATTTATGGAGACAATATTTGTGATATCATTACAATTTTTAATTTTAGGATATTGTTTCCATATCTTTCCATTTTATTTTGTGTTACTTGTTGCTTTAACTTGCTCTGGATTTATTATTATTTTCGAACGAAAACTTTTAAAACTTTTATCAATCTTACCTTTAATTTTCATTCTAAGACTAAATAGTACTGTAAATAATGTCACCTATCATTTAGGAGATAAAATAAATATTGAAGCTTTAGTTAAAACCGGAAAAGGTAAGATTAATAAAATTGATGGTAAATATGTTATTAACCAACAATATGTTTATGTTGATAAAATTCCTAATGGTATCTCAAATATTACTGGAGTTATTACTTCTCTAAATATTAAGGATAACAATATTTATTATAAGTTGGATAAAATTATTCATACTCAAAAAAATCCATCACTATTAAAAGTTTACTTTCAAAATAAAATTGAAAATTTAACCGAAAATTATAGTCATTCACTTAAGAATTTTTATAGAGCAATTCTATTAGGAGAAGGAAATAGATTAGAATGGGATGTAATTAAAAACTTTAGATATACTGGAACTGCTCATCTTTTAGTTATTTCAGGCTTACATATCTCTGTTATCATCAGTTTAATTATCTATTTATTAAAATTTTCTCCTCTATCAAAAGAGATTCAGTATGTTTTAACTCTAATATTTTTAACAGGTTATATCATTTCTATAGGTTTTTATCCATCTGTTACAAGAGCTTACATTATGGGAGTAATCTTTATATTAGGTAATATAATATATGAAAAAGTAGATCCAAGAAAATCATTGGCATTAGCCTTTTCTACTTCTTTATTGATTTTTCCATATTGGCTGACCTCTGTCTCTTTTATTTTGTCATATTGGGCAGTTGGAACTATATTATTTATTTACCCTTATATTCCAAAACCAAAAAAAATTAAAAATAAGTGGTTTTTAAAATTTTATAATAATATTTCTCTTATTATAACTATTCAATTATCTATGACCCCTATTTTTATTTACTATTTTAACTCTTTACCTTTATTAGCTTTTTTAGCAAATCTTGTTATAATACCTATTGGAACAATTTTCATAATACTAGCGTTTGTCTCTCTTCTTTTATCTAATATATATTTAGGAGGAGCTCTAATGCCACTTACGAATATTTGTTATGAATTTTTAATATTTACAGTAGATTTTTTTTCAATCATTCCCTATTTAACTTTGGAGGTCTAGCTTATGCTTTTAATTTCTAAAATAATAATTCTAATTTTTTCATTAGTTTTTCATGAAATTGCACATGGTTACATGGCTTATTTTTGTGGTGATACCACTGCAAAAAAATATGGAAGACTATCTCTAAATCCGATTAAACATTTAGATATTGCTGGAACTCTATTTCCAATATTTATGATTCTATCAGGATCATCTTTTATAATAGGTTGGGCAAAACCAGTCCCTATAAATTATTATAATCTTAAAAATGGAAGAATAGGAGAATTTTTAGTATCCATAGCTGGTGTTACTGGAAATTTTATACTTGTTATAGTCGCTACTATTTTATTTAGATATTTCAGAAGTTCTTTAGATGCTTTTACTGCTACAATAATCTCTTATACAATCATAATCAATTTAACACTAGCAATATTTAATTTACTACCAATTCCTCCACTAGATGGTTCAAGAGCTGTTAGTAGCTTTTTAAGCAATAAAAATAGAGAATTTATATTTCGTTACGATAACTACGGAATGATTCTAATTATAATATTGGCATATTTTGGAATTTTAGGAAAAATTATTAGTCCTATCATCGATACAATTTTAAATTTATT
Organism: Cetobacterium sp. 2A; assembly: GCF_014250685.1. Lineage (GTDB taxonomy): Bacteria > Fusobacteriota > Fusobacteriia > Fusobacteriales > Fusobacteriaceae > Cetobacterium. The sequence goes on from NZ_JACFAJ010000006.1 coordinate 328,998, forward strand.
AAATTATTATATAGTAATGTAGAAAGGATATTTTTATGAATACAATAGAAAAAAATGTTGTAATTGAATTTGAAGAAAAAAAATCAAAATTCATAGGATATGCAAAACCAATTACAACAAAATATGAAGCAGAAGAATTTATAGATATGATTAAAATGAAACATGCAGATGCAAGTCACAATTGCAGCGTTTATAGAGTCATAGACAGTGGTCAAGAGTATTTTAAAGCCGATGATGACGGTGAACCAAGCGGAACGGCTGGAAAGCCTATGGGAGAGATTTTGACATACATGGACGTTCATAACATTGTTGTTGTTGCTACTAGATATTACGGTGGAATTAAACTTGGAGCTGGCGGATTAGTTAGAAATTATGCTAAAACAGCTAAATTAGCTGTTCTTGAAGGAAATGTAATCGAATATATTGAAAAGAAAAATTATCTTTTAGATTTTTCATATGAAAAAATCGGAGAGATTGACAGTTTATTAGAATCAAAAAAAGAATTAGTTTTAGATAAAGAGTATAATGAAAGAGTTACATATAGAGTTACAATTTCAAACCCTACTCTTTCACTTCTAGAAGAAATGAAAGATATTATAATTATTGAAATCTAATTTTCAAAAAATCAAAGTAGCCGACTTGTTAGCCGGCTACTTCTATTTCTTGGGAGAGAAATTTATGAAAAATTTTATTAGCACACTTTTTTTAAATTCTCGGAGAAGGCCAGGTTAGCGGCCAGCCTTCTCCTAACTCTTGGGAGAGAAATTTATGAATTTTTTTTAGCATCTTTACATAATAAGACGACAACTCTCCCAAAAAAGTTTTAAAATTATTTATTTTTTTTTAAAAAGTTTATAATAAATTTATAATTTTCTATAGAACTATCAAAATATCTCTTTTGTTCCGCAGTATTTTTAGGGTAAAGTCTTTCCCCCTCAGCTTTAAATCTTTCCACTATCTCTTTAGGAACTGCTAACTTATCAACTTTTACTACTACTCTATTTTGTAGTTCTTTACTAAATTTAATCTCTTCTCTCATTTTCTTTAACTGCATAGAATAATTATACGGATACATGCTTTCTACCCTTTTTAAAAAGTAATCATACTCTTCTGGCGAAAGTTCTTCCCCCAATTTTTCTAATTTATTATATGCTTTAATTTCTGATTCTATATAATTTTGTTGACTCGAATACGAATCATACTGTCTTTGCGCTCTATCTCTTAGTTTATCCATAGCTTTTTCACTTATTTGAGAATGTGATATATTTCCTATTACAATCATGAGACATAAAATTTTTTTTATCATAATTAAAACTTAGTCTCCCAACCAATTACAACCTCTGGATTCCATCTCCACTCTTGAGCATCAGAACCAGTTGTATATCTATTTGCATAGACACCTTTAACTCTTAAATAAGTATTAAATGACTCAGTTGCTTGATAATCTATTCTCAATTCAGGGATAGCTTTTAGATAGTATTGATAATCACTAAATCCTCTACTTCTTAATCTTTCTGCACCTTCAAGATTTGTATTTCCTCTTGTTCTAAATATATCTTTATTCTTCCAGATATAAGGGTCATATCCTCCTTCAAACGCAAGACTAAGCTTTGTATCTTCATTAAATCTATATATTTCATGGTTATAATAAAGAAGAGCTTCCATCGCTATTGTAAAAGTTTTATCAGTTGTCGACGTTGCGGAGTCTGCAATATTAGCATTTTGCCAAGTATTGAAAGCATAGAAATTAAGTTCAAATGTGAAATCTGCTGGAAAGTTATAATTTGTATATAAATCTACCCCAAATAAATTAGCTGAATTTGAAGTATTCTTATTTTCCCACTGGTATCCATAGAAAGGTGCTAATGTAAAATTAGTAACTTTTACATATTCAGTTTCTGTGAAATATTCTTTAAAATTAAATCTTGGTTGATACGAAAGAAGTAAATCAAGACCTATTCCATTACTTGCTAACAGGTTATCCTGCTCAGGATCAACTGCATCTCCCGCCAGAAATTTTGTTGTTTTTTCAAATCTTATTCTATGAGTTAGATTAACTTTAGTATCTCCTAAGTAACCCGCATCATAGTACCATCTAGTTCTAAAATCTGATCCATCTGATCCTGTTTCATTATTATCATGAACATTAAAGTTATATCTTAATCTGAAATCCCCAGACAATCTCTCTGTCATCTGTATAAATCCTTCGGCTGCTCTAAATCTTACTGAATCTGAATTTGTTTGCCCTTCTCCATTTCCAAAGTACTCTAACTCTTGCATGAAAGTTCCACTTGGTCTAAAAGTAGGTATCTCCTCGATAATTATAGGAGTCACAATAGTTTCCTTTGCTTGAACTGCTGTTCCAATCACCATAAGTGACCCAATTAAAAGTGCTAACTTTTTCATAATATTTCCCCTCCGATTTTAAAAATTCCAACGGAGTATTATATACGACTTATTTTTTGTTTTCCTTTAAATATTTTATAATCAAGCTATAGTTCTCAATTGAACCATCAATATATTTTTTCTGATTTAAAGAGTTATCTGGATATAGTTTTTTAGCTTGTAGTTTAAAACCATTTAAAAGTTCTAACGGAACATTTTCACTATCTAGTTTAGAAAATATTTCACTTGATTTCTGTTCAACTTTATTGTAACTAAAAATCTCATCTTGAACTACCGAATTTTGTTTTACATAATTCCCACCATACATTTTTGAAAGTCTATATATAATTTCCTTTTGATCTTTATCAGAAAGTTTAGAATTGTTTAACTTTTGTAAAATATTTTTATATGCTTCTGTTTGCTCCTGTATATAATCTTTTTGATCTCTCGATTTTTGATAAATTGTTCTTGCATCAGATTCTATTTTATTTTCTACATTTTTATCAATAGATGCCATAAGATTTATAGATAGTAATAGTAACGTAATTATTAATTTTTTCATTTTATCCTCCAGAAAAATAATAAAAGTGCCTGAATTTCAGGCACTTCTTTTTTATATTAGAATGTTGTTTTAAATCCAGCGTAAACTTGTGGCTGCCAAGACCAGTCTTTAGCAGTTGACTCGTTTGTATAAGTAAAGTTCTCGTATCTTGCAATTACTCCTGCGAATAAGTTTAAAGTATCTGAGTACTTGTAGTTGTTCTTTAAATCAGCTTCGAAGAATGCTGAGTATTGAACTTGATCATCGTTGTAAATAACTTCTTTACTCTTCCAAGTCCAAGTATCTACTGCAACCATGAAGTTAAGGTTTGTTGAGAAAGCACCGTTTTGATATAATCCAAATCCTCTAGTAAGTTCAGCAAGAACGTCTATTTGGAAGTATTTGTCTTCTTTCTCTCCAGTTTTCTTGTTTGTAGCTAACTTTCCATTTCCTAACCAGTTTTGGTAAGCATCTATCTCTAAGTTAAGATCAAGACCTAATGGTAATTCGAATCCAGCTAAGAATTGTGCTCCAAATTGATTGTCGTATGCTGAGTTATTTTGTAACCAAGTATACTCATATCTAGGCTCTACGCTTAATCTGTATAGTGAAACTAGAGATGTATCAAATTTAACGTATTCAGTTACATCTAACTTAGCTCTATATTCAACTGATTGATTATTTTTTCCAGCTCCGTATGTAAATGGTGACTCAGGAGAAACTATTGTTGCTCTTCCTCTTCCATCACTGTTTTCATATTGAATTCTTGATTTGAATCCTACTTTTGTATCTCCGATAGTTCCGTGGTTACGGTAGTATCTAAGTCTAGTTCCAGTGTAGTCAGATCCTACAACTTGATTTGGGTCAAGTTGTTTTGCGAATGACTCTAGTCCTACATAGTTTCTTACTCTGAACTCAAATGTATCTTGCTCAGTAAAGTTTACTAATCCTTCTGTATGTACTCTTCCGTATTCAGCTACGTCTTTTCTATCAGTTTCCCCATAATATTTTGTTTCGAATTTTAACCAACCATTTGGTCTAAAAACAGGAGCTTCCTCTACTATTACGATAGGAGCTACAATAACTTCCTTTGATTCTTCAATAACTACTGGTGCTGCTACAACCTCTTTAGCTTGAGCTACTGCTCCAACCATCATAAGAGATCCTACTAAAAGTGCTAACTTTTTCATACTGTTTCCCTCCAGTTCATTTTGTATTTCATTTAATCTGAAATTCTATTTATTTCTCCCAATAATAAATTTATACAACATTTTGGAGGCTTTGTAAATAACTTTTTTTAGATTTTTTGTATCTTTTTAAAAAATTACTGAAAAAACAATACTATTTTCCCCTAAATTGCTTCCTTTTATTCCAGCATTAGATGTATGACGGTAAAATAATTTATATTTTGAATAGTTGAAGCCAATTTCTTCAAAAAATGTTATATGTGAGGAGTTCGCTCTACTTATTTTTGTAAAAACTGCTCCTCCAAAATTAAAAAAAATGTTTAATTTTGAATATAAAGGTAATTTTAAAATCCTTTTACCGAACAAAATTGAACCATGATTATCTAACTTTTCGCCTTTTAAATTGTAGGAACTCATATAATTCAAACTCCCCAACCATGGATAATCTTTATTTTCTTGTTCCCACCCTAGTGTTATTCCTATAGGATGTTTTGAATTTCTAAAATCACTACTGAGAATCCCTAAATCGTATGATGAAAATGTCATTTTAATAAAAAATATATAAAATATAATTAAAAAAAATTTCCTCATAAAATCTCCTCCTAGAATAATTTCCTATTAAAAACTATTCTAATCTTACTACTTCCTTCCTTTACGATATTCCAAAAAATAAAAAAAAGACAAGTATAAAATATACTTGTCTTTCCAAATGCAATAATTATCTCTTTGAGAATTGAGGAGATCTTCTTGCTTTTCTTTTTCCGTATTTCTTTCTTTCTACCATTCTTGAGTCTCTTGTTAAGAATCCAGCTTCTCTTAAAGCTTTCTTTAAAGTCTCATCTGAAAGAAGTAAAGCTCTTGCAACACCATGTCTGATAGCTCCAGCTTGTCCTGCATTTCCTCCACCATGTACTGTAACTTTAAGCTCAAACTTATCTAAAGTTTCAGTTAAAGCTAAAGGTTGCTCAACTATTTTAGAAAGAAGTTCTCTTCCACCAAAATACTCAGCCATAGTCTTTCCATTTATTTCAATACCTTTTCCACCAGGGATAAGTCTTACTCTTGCTACTGAAGTTTTTCTTCTTCCAGTTCCTCTATATTGAATCATTTCTGCCACTTTCAATCCCTCCTAAATTATAATTCTATAGTTGTTGGTTTTTGTGCTGTATGAGCATGCTCAGCGCCAACAAATATTCTTAATCTTGTTAATTGCTCACTTCCTAACTTATTCTTTGGAAGCATTCTCTTAACAGCAAGCATAAGAGCTTCTTTAGGATTCTTAGCTAGAATTTCTTCTAATCTTCTTTCTCTTAATCCTCCAGGGAATCCTGAATGGTTGTAGTAAATCTTGTCAGTTAATTTCTTACCAGTTACTGCTACTTTCTCGATGTTTGTAACTATTACGAAGTCTCCTCCGTCAATATGTGGAGTATAAGATACTTTATCTTTACCCATTAATCTTTTAGCTATTTCAGCAGCTAATCTACCTAATATTTTACCTTCTGCGTCGTAGTGGTTCCAGTTTCTTACAACGTCTTCGTTTCTTTGCATTGCAGTGTATTTTTTCACGTTTTTCCTCCTCGAAAATGGTTATATTTTTTATAATATAACGCAACGGTTGTCCTTGTGGGAAAGGATTATTATACCTAATAATTATATATAATTTTCGGTTTTATGTCAATATAATTATTTATTAACTTCTTCTTTTACCTCTTCAGTTTGCTCAGTTTTAGGAATAGGATTTCCAAACATCCATTCTATCTGTCTTCTAACTCCTGTCGCTATGTAAACTTGTCCGTCTATTTCTATTCTATCTGTTTCAGGTATTGCGATATATCCTTCTTCTATTGGCATATCTTTTGAAACATTATGTTGTAATTTTATAGAATTTTCTGCCCCAAAAGGTCTAAATTCTGTTTTTACACTTTTAATTACTTCGTCATTTTTTAATATTTCTTCAATCATATCTTCCGAAATTCTTCTTTGCGGAGGATAGTCAGCTATGAAAAGAGTTTCTGTTTTAATAAATTTAATTTCGTCACCTTTTTTCTCAAATATATCTATAGTATATCTTCCTCTATCTTTTATAAGGAATTTTTCTATATCAATTATTTTTTTTCCAACACCAAATGGATCTACCATAGGCTGAAATTCTCCTTTAGTTATTAAATCATCTTCTGGACCATTTAGTCTAACTTCAAAAGTAGTTGGCTCTGTTATACCTTCAAAAGTTAAAACTATTGAAAGATTCATCATTGGAAATGGAAACATTGGTTGAATTAAGTTATCGAAAGCCCCGTATATATCGACTGCTCCCCCAACTTGAGAATTAATTTGTGCTTTGTGTGCTACTATTACATTTCTTAAATTTGGCATACTTCCCCCTTATAACTTTTCAGCATTTTGTTGGTCGTATTATAACGTATTATTTTAGCAATGTAAATACAAAACTAGTCCCCTCTCCCTCTTTAGAGGTTACTGAGACCTTGCCACCACACTTTTTAACAAGTTCATTAACTATAGCTAGTCCAAGTCCTGTTCCAGCTATATTACTAGTTCTTGCCTTATCAACTCTATAAAATCTTTCAAATATTTTTTCTAAATCTGGAGAAGCTATTCCTATTCCATTGTCTTTTACCACTACTTTATATTTCCCAACTATCTCATAGATAGTGACTTCAATGCGAGGCACCAAAGATTTATTATATATAATTGCATTTTCAATTAAATTTTTTAAAATTGTTGTAAATTTTTCAAGATCTATATTCATATACCCATTTGGATCTAAAACATTTATTTTATATTCTATTAAAGCATTCTTTTTTTTAACAATTCCAGATAAACTCTCCGAAATATTTTTTTGTATTTTATCAATATGTACTAAATTTAGATTTACTATATTTGAACTTTCTATTTTTGAAATATTTAAAAAATCTCCAATTATATTTTCTAATTTCTCTATGTTATTCATTATTGTTTTTGAAAAATTAGCTCTAAGACTTTCTGGTGCATCCTCTAAAGCTATTGTATAACCCTTTATATTAGTGAGAGGTGTTTTTAATTCATGACTGATATTACTTATAAACTTTCTTTGAATATCTAGTAGTTCCTTATTTCCAGTTGTATCTTTTATAGTTAAAAGGTACTGTTCGTTCTCTTCTAATTTTTTTATGTTAACAAAAAAATGCTTATTCAAACTTGGAATATATATATCCTCCTTTAAATCTTTTCCGCTTTCTATTGCTGTTTTTATAAGCTTTATAATTTCAATATGTTTAATCCCCTCAATATAGTTTTTCTTTGTATTTTCAAAGAGATATTCAAGTCTTTCATTTTTCAATATAAAATTTAATTTTTTATCCATAAGAATAATAGAAATATCTACTGAAGATATAACTTGGTTAAGTATTCTTTTTTCAATTCCCAATTTCTTTATATTTTTTATGTTTTCCTTTTGCCACTCTTTTACAACACTCCAAAATCTTAAGAGCCATTGGTCTCCGCCTAAATAAAATCCTTTGTCACTCTCTCCACTTTCTAAAAACTTTTCAATTGTTTCTATTTTTCTATACATATCTCTTTTTAAGTAATTTTTATAAAATAAATGAATTATTAGATTTAATAAAATAAAAAATCCAAGTTGATATAAAAGTACTTCTCTTAAATCTGAAAGACTTTTTGAATAACTTTTAGAAACTCTTACTATAAATTCTTCTCCATCCTTAGCTTTAAAAATCTTTGAGTAATACGCCATCACACTTCCTAATGTGGCACTATCTCTTACTGCAAATCCAGCTCCAGTCTCCATGGTTTCTTTAATTTCTTCTCTTTCCGAGTGATTCTCCATACTTCCTTCATCTAAATATTTTTTAGAATCATACAAAACTTTTCCGTCTGTTCTAATTATGTTAAATCTTGTTTTTGAATCTTTGAAAACTTTTTGATAATCGTCTATCGGATAATTTCTAGCAATTTGCTCTACTAAAAGTGCATCTTCTTTTAAAATTTGTTTAGCCTGATCTTTATATAAATATGATAAGTTTTTCATATTTAAACCTACAAAAAGTATTTCAAATATGATTATAAAAAATATTGTGATTATCTCTTTTCTTCTAATCTGTATCCAACTCCTTTTACTGTTTTTATACTATCTGATAAAAACGGGATTTTTTCTCTTATCTTTGATATATAGACATCCACTGTTCTATCTCCAGTGTAATAATTACTTCCCCATACCTTATCTAAAATTTTCTCTCTAGTTACAACTAAATTTACATTTTTAACAAGTAAAAGTAAAAGATCGTATTCTTTTTTTGACAATTCTACTATAGAGCCTTCATTTATAACCTCATGTCTATCTTCATTTATAGTTAAAGTCTTAAATCTATTCTTTTCATTATCCCTTTGATTACTTTTATTTTTCTCTAGTAATTTTTTACCTCTTAGAATTAGCTCTCTAGGATCAAATGGTTTTTTCATATAATCATCTGCACCAAGTGCAAGCCCTTCCAGTACATCTTCTATCTCAGTCTTAGCAGTCAACATTATAATATATGGGTTCCCATAATCTTCTGGCATATCTTTTACAAGTTTTGTAAAATTTTTACCATCTAAATTTGGAAGCATTAAATCCAATATTACAAGGTCATAATTATCTCTTTTCAAAAATTTCAATCCTTCTAATCCATCAATAGCTACTGAAACTTCATACCCTTCTTTTTTAAAATAATAGGCTATAAGAGTATTTATTTCAACATCATCTTCTACTATTAAAACTTTCATTTTTTCCTCCAGAGTTTTTTTTAATTATAACATAAAAGCCACTAACATACAGAAATTAGTGGCTTCTTTTACAGTTTATTATTTTACAGGAACAAATCCTTCTTCCTTGATTATCTTTTGTCCTTCAGGTGAGACTGCATAATCCACTATTCCTTTTATATCGGGATTATTCATATCTCCCACATACCAATAAATAGCTCTTGCTATCGGGTATTTTTTTTCTGATACATTCTCTAATGATGGTGAAATTTCATCAACAGTTATTCCATTAACAGTATCATCCATATATCCCATTCCTATATAACCTATAGCATTTTTGTTTGCTCTTATCTCTTGCTTTATAGATTCATTCGAAGGCATATAAAGAGTTTTCTCTGCGTATTCTTGTGTCCCTTTACTATTCCCTTCTCTCACTACATGTTCTTTAAAGAATTCATGAGTTCCCGAAGATGAATCTCTTGAAAGAATTACAATCTCTGCGTCATTCCCTCCAAATTCTTTCCAATTTTTCGCCTCTCCTCTAAATATTCTTCCTAAATCTTTTGAACTTAAATTCTTAACTGGATTATTTGGATTAGATATAACTGTGATTCCATCAAATCCAATAACTACTTCTTCTAGTTTCAATCCTTTTGCTGTTGCCGCTTCTTTTTCAGAAGCTTTTATATCTCTTGATGCCATTCCAATATCTGCTGTTCCATTTATTAGAGATGAAATTCCTACTCCAGACCCTCCACCTGTAACTGCAATTCTTGCACCTTTAGTTTTTCCCATATATTCTTCTGCTATAACTTGCGAGGCATTAACTATCGTATCCGAACCTTTTATCTGTACAACTTTTGATGCTAGAGTATCCTTTGATAATCCAATCCCACCCAAAACTAATAATGCTGCCATTAAAATTTTCTTCGTCATTATTACTCCTCCTAATTTTTATATTTAACTCTTGAAACCATTATAAATAAAGACTGTTAAAACAATATTAATCCAATGTAAAAAATATGTAAAATTTTTTTTACACGTTTTTAACAAGGAATTAATCTACTTTTAACATACAACTTATAATATACTACTGTAAATAGTAGTAAAATTTTTTTTAGGAGGTACATATGTTATTTCTTCGGAAATTGAAAGATACTTTAATGAGAATTTTCCATTCCGTTATTGGAATTTTTAATATAGTAATCGTTCTTTTAATTTTTATCTTTATTTTTCTAAACAGTATTAAGTTTTTTGAAGAGTATCCAATGAGCAAATTTTTCTTTGGAACTCAATGGATTTCACTATCAGATAAATATGGGATTTTACCTCTACTTGTTGGTTCATTTTGGGTTACAGCTGTTGCTCTTGTTATATCTGTTCCAATTGGTGTATTTTCAGCACTATATCTTTCAGAATATGCAAGTAAAAAAACTAGAAATTATTTTAAAATTTTAATAGAAACTATGTCTGCTCTGCCATCTGTTGTTTTAGGTTTCATTGGACTTTATGCACTTTCTGGTCCAATAAAAGAGCTTTTTAATCTACAAAGTGGACTAAATGCCTTAACTGGTGGAATAATGCTTTCTTTTATGGCTATTCCAACAATTGTTAGTTTATCAGATGACGCACTAAAAGCTCTTGATCATTCATATAAAGAAGCCTCTTTAGCTCTTGGAGCAAATAAACTAGAAACTATTTTTAAGATTCTTTTACCGGCTGCATTTCCAGGTATCTTTGCTGGAATTATGCTAGGGTTTGGAAGAATTATTGGAGAGACAATGGCAGTTCTTATGATTACAGGTAACGCCCCAATAATGGCTACATCCCCACTATCTCCAGTTAGAACTTTAACTGCTACAATAGCCGCCGAGATGGGAGAAGTAGTTCAGGGAAGTGTTCATTATCATGCTCTATTTGCTATCGGACTTGTTCTTTTCACTATAAGTTTCTTAACAAATAGTATCGCTGATAAATATATACGTAAATCAAGAAAATTAATGGGGAAATAGGAGGAATACAATTGAGCATTTTAAAAGGAAATAGTGGAAAATTTATTGAAATTTTAATAAAATTTGTAGGACTTCTTGCGATTCTTCCTGTTTTTATAATTATGGGTTACATAATAATTAAAGGAGTTCCTGCAATTAGTTGGGAGTTTTTAACAGAAATTCCTAGAAAAGGTATGAGAGCTGGTGGAATTTTCCCAGCAATAGTTGGAACAATTTATTTAACAATCGGAACAATTTTAGTTTCAGTTCCTTTTGGTATTTTAACTGGTGTTTATTTAATTGAATATGCTAAAGATAATATAATAACTAGAATTATAAATCTTACAATAATTAATTTGGCTGGAATTCCTAGTATCATTTATGGGTTATTCGGAATGGCTACCTTTGTTATTTTCTTTAAATTTGGTGTGTCTATCTTGTCAGGGTCTTTAACTCTTGGTATTATGTGTCTGCCAGTTATTATAACAGCTACAAGAGAATCTCTCCTAGCTGTTCCAAACAGTTTAAGGGAAGCTTCACTAGCACTTGGTGCTACTAAGTGGGAAACAACGGCTAAAGTGGTTTTACCAGCTGCATCTTCTGGAATTATTACTGGAATTATTTTAAGTATTTCTAGAGCAGCGGGAGAAACTGCACCGATATTATTTACAGCAGCAGCTTTCTATCTACCATTTTTACCAGAATCAATCTTTGACCAAGCTATGGCGTTACCTTACCACCTATATGTAATTTCTACACAAGTTCCAAATATGCCGCCTAATAATATGTACGGTACGTTATTTGTTTTAGTTTTTATAACTGTAGGTTTTAACTTAATAGGTGCTTTTATAAGAAGCAGATTCGATAAATAATTTGGAGGAAAATTTTATGAATAAAATAGATGATATAAGAATTTCAGTTAAAAATTTCGATTTTTATTATGGACAATTTAAAGCTTTAAAAAATATAAATATGGATATAAAGAGTAACAAAGTTACTGCACTTATTGGTCCTTCTGGATGTGGAAAATCTACATTTCTTCGTTCTATAAATAGAATGAATGATCTTATTACAGATATAAAATATGATGGTGAAATCCTACTGGATGGCCTTAATATATTCGATAAAAAATTTGATATAGTAGAGCTAAGAAAAAAAGTTGGAATGGTTTTTCAAAAGCCAAATCCATTTCCTAAAACCATTTATGAAAATTTAGTTTATGCTCCTAAACTTCATGGTGAGAAAAACAAAGATAGATTGGATGAAATAGTTGAAAACTCTCTAAAGTCGGTAGCTCTTTGGGACGAAGTTAAAGATAAGCTTCACCAATCAGCTCTTGGTATTTCCGGTGGTCAACAACAAAGATTATGTATAGCTAGAGCAATTTCAATAAATCCTGAAATTCTTTTAATGGATGAACCAACTTCTGCACTTGATCCAATCTCTACTGGAAAAATAGAAGAATTAATTAGAGAATTAGAAGAAAAATATAGTATAGTTATAGTAACTCATAATATGCAACAAGCATCTAGAATATCAGATTACACTGGTTTCTTCTACCAAGGAGTTTTAGAAGAGTTTGACAAAACAGAAAAAATCTTTACAACTCCATCTGTTAAGAAAACAGAAGATTATATAACAGGAAAATTTGGATAAAATAAGGAGAGATAAATATATGAGAAATTTAGAAGATAGCTTAAAGGGATTAGATCATCACTACATAGAAATGCTAAAATATTTAAGTAGAAATTTTGATGCTAACTTAGCTATGTTAGAAAATGCTAAATTTGACTCAACTCTTTACGGAGAGTCTAAAATTATGGAAGATTCTATCAATGCTTTTGAAGTAAAAATAAAAGAAGATTGTATTATAACTATTGCTAGATTTCAGCCTGCTGCTAAAAACCTTAGAAAACTTGTTATGATAATAAACAGTGTGAGAGTTATAGAAAGAATGGGAGATTTATTAAAAGCAAACCTAAAAATTATTAGAGATATTGAAAAAAAATCTCCAACTCTTGCTATCGAACTTACAAATATGGTTTATCCAGTTGCAAAGAAAATAAAAGATATTTATGATCTATATGTTAAATCATTCATTGAAAACGATACTTCTACTCTTTATGATATACTTTACTTAGATGAAGAAATTGATACAATAATGAAAAATAATGATATTAAATTCTTAGAGCTTATGAAATTAACTCCAGATAATATAGACGGTGGTTCTTTACTTATTCTTTTAGATAAAAAATTCGAAAGACTTTCTGATCACATAGTTCACCTAGTGACAGATTTAATATATATTTTAAAAGGTGAAAATATGAGAAAAATGGAATTAATTTCTAGAACAGAAGATTAAAAAAAAGGTCTTTATCACCTGAGTGATAAAGACCTTTTTTAACTTTCTCTACATGCTATATAATCTGTAAGTTCTATAAATTTTTCAGATCTTTTTCCTCCAAAACATTCAATTAAAATTTTCTTTGCTTCAACTGTTGTTTTATTTAAAAGTTCTTTACTTTTTGCAAGTCCAATTAAAGCTGGATAAGTAGATTTTTCAAGAGCTACGTCACTTCCAATTTTCTTTCCTGTTTTTTCAAAATCCCCTTCGATATCTAAGATATCGTCTTGAATCTGAAAAGCTAAACCAATTAGTTCAGCATATCTAATAAGAGCTTCTTTTTCCTCTGGTTTTGCATCTCCAATTATAGCTCCAACTTCCACAGGCAACTTTATTAATTTCCCTGTTTTATTGGAATGGATATATCTAAGAATTTCGATATCTACCTTTTTTCCTTCACTTTCTATATCTATCATTTGACCACCAATCATTCCTCTTGCTCCAGAGTAATCAGAGGTCAAAGCAATTATCTTCACAATTTTTTCAAAAGAAATTTTTTCATTCTTTTCAGATATAATTTTAAAAGCTTCTGTTAAAAGAGAATCTCCAATCAATATCCCTTCAGCTTCACCAAATTTTTTATGAGTTGTTAATTTACCTCTTCTATAATCATCATTATCTAAAGCCGGTAAATCATCATGAACTAGGGAGTAAGAGTGTATCATCTCGATAGCTGCTCCTGTGGCAAGTCCAAGTCTTGAATCTTTATTTAATAACTCCAATGTCATAAGTACTAAAATAGGTCTAATTCTTTTTCCACCATTTAAAACTGAATATTTCATTCCTTCAGTTATAACTTTTGGAGCAATCAGCTCATCTAAAAACTTTTCAAGTACCGAGTCGATTGCTTCTCTTTTGCTATTTAAATAATCTTTTAGCAATATCATTCAATCTCCTCCAAGTCAAGTTCTCCGCTCTCATCTTGTGTAACTTTTATTATTTTACCTTCTGCCTTATTTAAAATATCTGAAGATTTTTTTAAAAGTTTCATAGCTTTTTCATATTCTTTTATTGAATCTGCTAGAGATAACTCTCCATTTTCAAGCTTTTCTATTACTTCATCAACCAATACTAAATTTTCTTCAAAATTTTCCTTTGCCATACTCCACCCCGTTTTTTAATTATCTAGTATAGAAAGTCATACATTTTTTACCATATTTTCTTTCATCTGCTTTTTTAAATCCATCTATTTCTTCTGGTAAATCTTCAAATACGTGATGCTCACATATAATTAGACCTCCATCTGCAAGAAGTTCATTCTTTTGGATAGAATTTAAAACTTTTATACACATCTCATTCTTGTAAGGAGGATCCATAAATATTATGTCAAACTTCTCTCCTTTTCTTCCAAGAATATCAGTTGCTCTTAAAACGTCATTCTTATAAGCTCTTGATTTCCCTTCATATCCTAGAGAGTTTATATTATCTATTATAACCTTTAAAGCCTCTGGATCTTGTTCTATCATAACAGCCCTTTTTGATCCTCTACTTAAAGCTTCTAAGGCTATATTTCCAGTTCCACTAAATAAATCTAAAAATCTTGATTCTGGAACATACGGAGCTATTATAGAAAATAAAGATTCTTTAACACTATCAAGTGTTGGTCTTGTTTCCATACCTTTTCTACTTTTTATTCTTTTTCCTTTTGATTCTCCAGCAATTATTCTCATTTTTCACCTTCCTTAGTAAATGAACATTCCATCTCCAAAACTAAAGAAATGGTACTCCTTTTGTACTGCTTCTTTATATACTTCCATCATAAATTCACGATTAGAAAAAGCTGAAATAAGCATTAATAAAGTTGATTTTGGTAAATGGAAATTTGTTATTAACGCATCTACTACTTTAAATTTATATCCTGGATAGATAAAAATTGAAGTAGAATCCGATATGTTTTTTAACTCTCCGTTCTCATCTACCGCTGACTCTAAAGCCCTTACAGTCGTTGTTCCAACTGCTACCACTCTTCTTTTTTCTTTTTTTGCTAAATTTATAATTTCCACTGCTGAAGCAGGTATTTCAAATCTTTCCTCATGCATTTTATGATCTAAAACATCTTCAGTTTGAACAGGTCTAAATGTCCCAAGCCCAACCTCTAAAAATACATCTACAACTTGAATTCCTTTTTGCTCTATTCTTTGTAATAATTCTTTTGTAAAATGTAATCCAGCAGTAGGAGCTGCAACTGATTCACCTTTTATTGCATATACTGTTTGGTATCTCTCTTTTTGAGATAGAGCTTCAACTATATATGGAGGAAGTGGCATTTTTCCAAGCTTATCTAAAACTTCTTCAAAAGCTCCCTCATAAGAGAATTTTAAAACTCTATTTCCATCCTCTTTTATCTCAATAAGTTCTCCAACTAACTCTTCGTTATCTCCGATAGTTAATTTTTGTCCTATTTTTAATTTTTTAGCTGGTTTTAAAAGACATTCCCAAGTATTTAAATCAATTCTTTTTATTAAAAGAATCTCTAATATTCCACCTGTGTCTTTTTGTCCAAAGAGTCTTGCTGGAATTACTTTTGTTGAATTTCTAACAAGGACATCTCCTGGATTTAAATAATCTATAATATCATAAAAATGTTTATCTTCTATCTTTTGAGTTTCTTTATTTATCACCATAAGTTTAGAATGATCTCTAGGCTCTCTAGGCTTTTGACCAATTAACTCATCTGGTAAGTGATAATCATAATCATTTAATTTTGTTGACACTATTATTCACCATTCTTTCTTCCTATAACTACTCTTTCTATTCCTCCATAGTCACAAACTCTAGCAACTATTACAAATCCATTTTCTTCCATAAATCCTTGAACTTTATCAGCTTGGTTATATCCAACTTCAAAAGCTAAATATCCTCCAACTTTTAAATAGTTTTTAGCTTCTTTAGATATTGTTTTATAAAAATAATATCCATCGCCTTTATCAGTCAGTGCTCCTGCTGGTTCATGTATTCTTACTTCTGGCTGTAATGTTTCATATTCTGTTTGTGGAATATAAGGTGGGTTAGAAACGATAAGAGAGTAATCTTTATCTTTTACACTCGAGAAAATATCTGATTTTTGTAATTTTAAGTTTGATACATTATTTAATTCTCTATTTATCTTAGCAACTTCTAATGCATCCGAACTTATATCAAGCCCTAATACACTTGAAGTTGGTACCTCTTTAGCTAAAGTTATGGCTATTGCTCCACTTCCAGTTCCAATATCTAGAACTTTTGGATTTTCCATATCTTGTAATAAAAATTTACATTGTTCTACAAGTATCTCTGTATCAGGTCTTGGAATAAGAACCCTCTCATCCACTTTAAATGGGTATCCATAAAATTCCCATTCTCCAATTAAATACTGAAGTGGTCTTTTATTTTTAGCCCTTTGAATCAATGTATCTTTTATTTTTATTCTGTCTTCTTCACTTATTTTCTTATGAAAATTAAGTGTTAAAGTTCCTCTAGTTACTCCTAGAATATGTGCAAATATATATTCTGCATCCAGTCTAGCGTCATTTACACCATTGGTCTTCAAATACTCTATACTCTTATTTAAAAGTTCTCTATTTTCATCTTGATAACTAATAGTATCTTTTTCTTCTGGAGTAACAGTTTTTAAAATTTCATCAAAAGATAATCTTTTTCTTGCCATCTCTTTTAAAAAATTTTTAACTTTTTCTTTCTGATCTAAACTTAGCTCCATGTCAGAGTAAACATATAAACTTATTCTATCTAGTTTTAAAACATGGGCAACTATCTTTTGACTTTCTAAACGTGATTTTGAAAAGGAGTATTTTTTCAAATACTCCTCAGAAAAATTAAGTATATCAAGTAACTTCATAAAAATTACTCTCCTGCGCTTGTTAACATTTCTGCTTGTGAGAATGTTGTTAGAGCATCTATCATGTCTTCTAAATCTCCATCCATAAACGCATCTAATTGGTGAACTGTATATTTAATTCTGTGGTCAGTTACTCTTCCTTGAGGATAGTTATAAGTTCTGATTTTCTCAGATCTATCTCCAGTTCCAACTTGAAGTCTTCTTTCTCCTTCAACAGCAAGTCTTTGAGTTTCTAATTCCATCTCATAAAGTTTAGAAAGTAAATGTTTCATAGCTTTTTCTCTATTTTTTAACTGTGATCTCTCATCTTGACACTGAACTACTACTCCAGTTGGTAAGTGAGTTATTCTAACAGCAGAGTCAGTCATGTTTACGTGCTGACCTCCAGCTCCTCCAGCTCTATATGTATCTATTTTTAACTCAGATGGATTGATTTTAACAATTTGTTGAACTTCATCAATTTCTGGTAAAACAGCTACAGTTGCAGTTGATGTATGGATTCTTCCAGAAGATTCTGTCTCAGGAACTCTTTGAACTCTGTGAACTCCAGACTCAAATTTAAGTCTTGAGTAAGCTCCTTGTCCATTGATTGTAAATACAACCTCTTTCATTCCACCTACACCAATCTCTTGCTTTTCGATAACGTCAATTTTCCATTTTCTTCTCTCAGCATATCTACAGTACATTCTAAATAAGTTTCCAGCAAATAGAGCAGCCTCGTCTCCTCCAGCTCCTCCTCTTATCTCTATGATAACACTTCTATCATCATTAGGATCTTTTGGAAGTAGAAGAACTTTCATTTGATTTTCAATCTCAGGTAAGATATCTTCTATTTCTCTCATTTCTTCTTGCATCATATCTTTCATATCTGGATCTTTTTCTGCTCTTATGTTAGTTTTTATAAAATCTAAATCTTCTTGGTATCTCTTGTATTCCCTATACTTTTCAACGATTTCTGTCATATCATTTAAAGCTTTGTTTAGCTCCATCATTTTCTTAGGATCAGCTAAAACTTCTGGTGAACCTAATGCTTCTAAAAGTTCATCATGCTTTACTATTACTTCTTCTAATTTAGCGTACACTACTAAACCAACTCCCTTTTTTTTCTATACTTTAACTTATAAATTATATCATACTTACATATAAAAATCAAAAAATCTTCCCCACAGACCTAAGAGAAGACTTTCCACTAATACCATTTATTCTTTTTAATTTTTACTTTGTAATCTTTTAAGAGCTATTTCTCTTGCCTTTATATATTGTTCAGTTGAAATATATTCTTGAACAGCTATTTGATATCTAAACTTATCCTTAATAATTGAAGCTTCAATAGCTCCTAGCTGATCCGCCAATTCATCTAACTTATCTAAATTCTTCTTTGGATTATCCAATATACATTTATTTACTTCAATCTCTAAAGACTTTCTATCTAAGATTAAAAGCTTATATTTACTACTTGCCTCGCTGATTATCTGTTTAACTTGATTTATATTTTCTTGAGGTACTCCAACATTTTTAAAATCATCATCTGCTATAATCCCCAAACCTTCGTTTCCAAATGAAGATAATGTTAAAATCAAGAAAAATATGCTTGTAAATATCTTACTCATAAACTTCCTCCACTAAATTTGTAATTCTGAAACAAAAAGTTTTTCTGTACTAAAGTCCTCTGTAACTTTTTTAAAATCACTCTGCTCAAAGAAATGCTCTATATTCCACTCTATTGATTTTTGAGTTTTTTTATCAACTCTCTCCTCTTTGTTGAAAGCTGTATTTTTTTGTAAAATATCTGGTCCTTTAAAAATAAGGTCATATGATGTTCCTGTAAAGATGCCCATTACAAAAAGTGAAACTGAAAGAATAGATACTTTCTTATTTTTTTTCTTTTCTTCCTCAAGTAAATTTTTGTATATATTGGCTCTAACTCTTTCTTTTGGAGTCATACTAAATTGCACCTCCCATATCCTTAATCGCCTTGTAGTATATTGTTTTTATCGTCGATAGATTCAAATCTTTCATATCTGCTATCTCTCTTAACTTATAACCATAAATATCTTTTAGTACCACTATCTCCCTCTCTTGAAAACTAAGTTTTTTAAGATTTTCTTCTAATAAAATTGGCCCATGAACATCTGTATAAGATTCTAAATTTAATATCTCATCATTTAACTCCATATTCAATTTTCTTTTCCTAAAGAAGTCATAAGTTTTATTTATAGCTATCCTATAAATCCAAGTGTAGAGATTGCTGTCCTTTCTAAAGCTCTTCAAATTTTTATATACACTGATAAAAACTTCTTGAGCGATATCTTCGGCATCCTCAGGATTTTTTACAACACTGAGAATTTTATAATACACTCTATCAAAATATGTGTCGTAGATTTCCTCAAAGTCCATTTAATCCCTCACAGTAAAAAGATACTCTTAACATAAATTAGACTCTAAAACTTATTAAAAAGTTTTATTTTTTTATTTTATATCAAGGTCTTCTTTTATCATTTTTTTTAGTTCCTCTATTATATCTTCTTCATTCACCTTTTTGAAGATTTTTCCTTTTTTAAATAAAACTCCAACACCTTTTCCACCAGCAACTCCGTAATCTGCTTCTTTGGCTTCCCCAGGTCCATTTACCACACAGCCCATAACAGCTATTTTTATTTTATTAGATAATCCACCAAATTCTTTTTCTACTTCTTTAGTTAATCCAATCAAATCTATTTCTGTTCTACCACAAGTAGGACAAGATATAATCTCAACACCTTCATCCCTAAGTCCTAAAACTTTTAATATTTCTCTTGCCACTTTTATTTCCTCAACAGGATTTTCTGTTAGAGATACCCTTATTGTACTTCCAATTCCATCTACTAGTAAAGACCCAATTCCAATTGCAGATTTTATTGATCCTTGAAACGCCGTTCCCGCCTCAGTAACTCCTAAATGTAGTGGATAATTAAACTTTTTCGAAATTTTTCTGTATGCTTCAACCATCATTTTCACATTACTTGATTTTAAAGAGATTATTATATTATGAAAGTTATACTTTTCCAAAAGATTTACATGATAAATAGCACTTTCAACCATCGCATCAGCTGTTGGACGTCCATATTTTTCTAATATCTCTTTTTCTATTGATCCTGAATTAACTCCAATTCTTATTGGTATATTCTTTTCTTTTGCCATTTCAACAACTATTTTTACCTTGTCATCTCCACCTATATTTCCTGGATTTATTCTAAGTTTGTCTATTCCATTTTCCATAGCTTTAAGAGCAAGTCTATAATCAAAATGAATATCAGCAACCAATGGAATATTTATTTGTTTTTTTATTTCTGATATCGCTAAAGCTGCTGCCTCACTATTAACGGTAACTCTTACCATCTCACATCCTGCAGCTTCTAACTCTTTTATTTGAAGTACTGTCTTTTCTACATTATCAGTAGGAGTATTAGTCATCGATTGTATGATAACTCTATTTTCTCCTCCTAGTTCAATATTTCCAACTTTAACAACTCTACTTATGCTCAAACTTTTCCACTCCTTCTTTATATTAGTAAAGAAGTCCTAGATCCCATCCGGGTCCAGGACTATCTTGCTAGGTATTTCATTGGATCATAAGGTTTATTATTTTTTCTGATTTCAAAGTGTAAATGAGGTCCTGTTACTCTTCCGCTCATACCTGTTTTACCTATTACATCACCAGCTTTAACTCTTGTTCCCTTTTTTACATATATATCATTTAAATGAGCTGATCTAGTTTCAAACCCATCATTATGTTTTATTATTATTATTTTACCATATCCTGACATGTATCCAACAAAACTAACATGTCCATCTTTTGCTGCTTGAAGAGGAATATATCTGGCCTTTAAATCTACACCCGTATGTTGAATATATCTTTTTAATACTGGATGGAATCTATTTCCAAAAGGACTTGATACTCCAGTCCACTTCACAGGCATATTAAATGAATATTTAGCTAAACTACTTGTAACAGATTTTTTAGTCTTAGATTGACTAACTTTCGCAGTTTTTACTGTTGTTTCAACTGGTCTTGTTTTTTTAGCCAATATAACTCTATTTACAACCGATAGATCTGGATCTTTTATAAAAATTTCCTGACCTGGCTTTAAATTGTTCGCATATTCATTATTATATTTTTTCAGTTCGTCTATTTTAACTTTATATTTTGATGCAATTCTATAGAGAGAATCTCCTTTTTTAACCTCATAAAAAATTCCATTCTCAGTTATTATATTTATCTCATCACCAATTTTTAGTGTTTTAGATAATTTTGGATTGTTGGCTTGAAGTATTTCTAAATCTATATTATACTTTTCAGCTATACCACTTAAAGTATCACCACTTTTAACAGTATAAATCTCTTTTTGAGGTGTTTTAAACTCTTCAACTTCTGTTTTTTCAACTATTTCAGTGGTTTTTTCTTCTTCTTTAATTATTTTATACTCTCTTTCAACACTATAGAAATTACTAGTTAATAACTCTATACCACCGTTTTCTTCTTCTGATTCTACAGTCTCTGAAACATAAAAATCTGAAAATTTTTCAACATCGATGGGTTCTCCTATAAGAGAGGGATAAAATTTGAAAATAGCTAATGAAAGACATCCTACCCCAATTAAGCTCTTTAGAAAAAACTTCATGATTTCCCCCTCTCAACCGACTTCTCATAAATCTCAAGGAGTTTTTCATTACTTGGTGTTGTTGATATTGAATCTATCAATTTTTTAGCCCCAGTAGCTCTATCAAACTGTGCTAAATATCTTCTGATTTTCCAAATAGCATCCAAATCTTTTTTCGATATCAATAACTCTTCTTTTCTTGTTCCAGACTTTTGAATATCTATGGCTGGATATATTCTAAGTTCTGCTAAATTTCTATCTAAATGAATATCCATATTTCCAGTTCCCTTGAACTCTTCATATATTACATCATCCATTTTACTTCCAGTATCAATTAGTGCAGTAGCTATTATTGTTAAACTTCCACCATCTTTGATATTTCTAGCTGAACCAAAGAATTTTTTAGGATAATATAGAGCTGTTGGATCTATTCCTCCGGAAATCAACTTTCCACTTGATGGAATAACTATATTATAAGCTCTTGCAAGTCTTGTTAAAGAATCCATTAAAATTACTATATCTTCTCCGTTTTCAAGTTTTCTTTTAGCTCTTTCCAGAACCATCTCTGTAACTTTTATATGATTTTTAGGATCCTCATCAAATGTTGATGAAAATACTTGTGCTCCTTTAACTGACTCTTTGATATCCGTTACTTCTTCTGGTCTTTCATCTATTAGCAGAATCCAAACCTCTACTTCTTTATGATTTTCAATAATTGAATTTGCAATATTACTAATTAAGATAGTTTTTCCTGCTTTTGGAGGTGCTACAATAAGTCCTCTTTGCCCTTTTCCAATAGGAGCAATTAGGTCAATTATTCTTCCACCTATATTTTTAGGATCGCTCTCTAACTTAATATGTTCTGTTGGATATGAAGGTGTTAACTCATCGAACGGCACTCTTGATTCAGCTTTTTGAATAGTTCCACCATTTACAAGTAATACTTTTTTCAAAGCATAGTTCTTTTCTTCAGGAGCTGGCTCTCTAACTTCTCCAACAACAAAATCCTCTGTTCTTAATTTAAATCTTCTAATTTGGGATGCTGAAACATACACGTCTTTTTCAACGTTTGTTCCTCTTAAAAATCCATATCCATCTGCTAGGACATCTAAACTACCCCAAGCAATATCTGTTAATTCTTTACTCTCCAAATACTCCTCTATCAACTGAATTACTTCCGATTTTTTTGTTCTGCTTGAATAATCTATACCTAATTGTTTTGCAATTTCTTGTAGTTCCTTTAACAAAAATTTCTCCAGTTTCTCCATCTCGCCCCCAAGTTATTTTTTTTCTTTAACCATTTCTCCTGATAATGACCACGATAAAGTGTCTGTTATCTTTACATCTTGGAAAGTCCCGGCTAAATCATCGGCTCCATCAAATAAAACAATTTTATTGCTAGATGTTCTAGCACTTAAAATATCCTTATTTTTTTTACTTGGTCCTTCAACTAACACTCTTTCAACTTTACCTATAAAAGAACGGCTGAATTGCTTTGCAATTTCATCCTGTATCTCCATAAGTCTTAAAAGTCTTTCTTTTTTTAGCTCATCTGAAATTTGCCCATCCATCTTAGCTGCAACTGTTCCAGATCTTTGGGAATACATATATGTAAATGCTGTCCCAAATTCAACTTTTCTAACAACATCTAAAGTTTCTAGGAAGTCCTCTTCTGTTTCACCTGGAAAACCGACTATTATATCAGTTGTTAAACATACATCTGGAATTTTATTTTTAATTTTTTTTGCAAGTTCTATATAATTTTCCTTATCATAACCTCTATTCATAAGTTTTAAAATTCTAGAAGATCCTGATTGGATAGGCATATGTAGCCATCTTGAAATCTTTTGGTTTTTAGATATTACTTCAATTACATCTTCAGTAAAATCTCTAGGATGTGGAGATACAAACCTTACTATAAATTCTCCCTCAATCTTACAAATTTCTCCTAATAATTTTGCAAACGTATCTTCATTTTTAAAATCTTTACCGTATGAATTAACATTTTGCCCAAGAAGAATTATCTCCTTGTATCCCTTTTCAACAAACACTCTGATCTCATCTAATATCTGTTCTAATGGAACTGATCTTTCTCTTCCTCTAACATAAGGAACTATACAGTAAGTGCAGAAATTATTACATCCATAAGTTATTGGGATTGAAGCTGTCCTTGGTGATTCAAAATCAGCATCCAGTCTCGGCGGAACCTCATCTTCATCACCTGTATAAACTATATATTCTTCTTCTCCCAATTCAATTTTTTCAATAGCAGAAGGTATTTTTCCTATATTTTGATTTCCCATTACTAAATCAATTATTGGGAATTTTTTGGCTAATTTCTCTCCTTGTTCTTGAGCAAAACATCCAGTTATACCAATAATACTTCCTCTTTGCTCTTTTATTTGTTTCAACTCTCCCATTTTTCCATATATTTGAGTCGCTGCGCCTTCTCTTACTGTACATGTATTTAAAAATATTATATCCGATTCATGTATATCTTCAGTTACCTCATATCCCATATTTTGAAATATTTTTTTTATTTTTGCACTCTCATTAACATTCATCTGGCATCCGTAAGTAACTACTGCTGCTTTTTTAGCCATTTTTCCTCCTCATAACTATATATATAAGTGATTATTTTTTCATCAATAATTATGAAAATTATACCATGGCATATTTTATTTATCAAATAAATTGTTTCTCTATTTAAATATCTCCCCAGCCTCTAAATACCATAGGAGTAAGTCTATTTCATCCATTGGAATTCCTACCTCGGAACAATATTTCTTTAGTTTCTCTTCAATCTCCAAATATAATCTCGGAGTAATTGTTTTAGGTATCTCATGTATAATTTCTAATCTAACTAAATTTCTCAAAATATGTCTATCTAAAATAGCTACTTCTTCTCCAAATCCTACGTTTCTTAGGAAGTGTCCAGCTTCTTTATAAGACATCCCTTTTATATTTTTTACTATCCACTCTCTCCTCTCTTGAGTATTGGGAAAACTACTAAAAAAATCTTTTGTTATAATATGATGATCTACATTTGTCATCTGTTCTCTTAACTCTACCAAATACTTGGCCTTATTATTCTTAAATCTCACAATATTTAAATATGGAGTTATCTCCTCTACTGTCCCATTAAATAAAAGTCCATTATCTCTTAATTCAGTTATAGCTCTCCAAGCATTTTTAGCTTTTGATTGCGGAGTTAATATACAAAATGACAATTCTGCATGAATGCTTAAATTGTCACCATTCGTCCAAGTATCCTTAAATTCTTTCAATCTCTTTTGGATATCTTTTTTCATTTTTATATAAACTTTTTCTATTTCATAAAAATACTCATTTTTCATTTTTTCCTCCTTAAATTATCCTCTCTATGATTTTAACTCAAAACTCTGTATAAAAAAAGAGAGAGTTGTAACTTTTTTTAGTTACAACCCTCCAAATTTTATAATACAAATCCATAAGGAAGTATTTCTTCCATTGTTTTAATAAGGTAATCTTTCTTTAGATTCCCTAGTATTATAACTGTTTCATTGTCTGCGAATTCACTTATAACTTGTCTACAAGCTCCACAAGGACTTACTGGTCCTGTAGTATCTGCCACAATAACAATTATTTTTATTTTTTTCATACCTTGACTCACTGCTGAAAATATTGCACTACGTTCAGCACAATTTGAAAGACCGTACGAAGCATTTTCAACATTTGCTCCAGCATAGTGTTTCCCATTTTCATCTACTACTACTGCTCCAACTTTAAATCCAGAATATTTAACATAAGCATTCTCTCTGGCTTTTATTGACTCGTCTAGTAGCTCTAATATCTCTTTTTCTGTTAAGTTCATTGTTCCTCCAAATCTTATTGGACTATAGAGCTGTTTCTAAAGCTATCTCTATCATTTCCTTTAATGTTGTCTGTCTTTCTTCCGAAGTTGTTTCTTCTCCAGTAACTAAAGAGTCAGATATAGTTAAAATACTCAAAGCATTTACATTGTATTTTGCTGCAACTGTGTAAAGAGCTGCAGTTTCCATCTCAACGCAAAGAACTCCAAACTCTGCCCATTTTTTATATGAATCAAAGTTATCACCATAAAATTCATCAGCGGTTAATACATTTCCACCTTTTAAAGCTATACCTTTTTGAGCTGCTAGATTAGCTGCTTTCATAAATAAATCAAATGAAGCTGTTGGTGCATAATCTGCTCCACCAAATCTTAAATTATTTATTCCAGAAGTTGTTGATGCAGACATAGCTAATATTACGTCTCTTATTTTTACATCTTCTCTATATGAACCTGCAGTTCCAACTCTTATTAAATTTTTAGCTCCATAATCTCTAATTAACTCATTAGCATATATTGAAATTGATGGAATTCCCATTCCTGTTCCTTGAACAGAAACTTTTTTCCCTTTATAAGTTCCAGTATATCCATACATACCTCTTACTTGATTATAACATACTACATCTTCTAAAAATGTTTCTGCTATCCATTTTGCTCTTAAAGGATCTCCTGGTAATAATACTGTTTCCGCTATATCTCCTTTTTTTGCTCCAATATGTACGCTCATATATTCCTCCCTAATTTATATTTATTAAAATATCTCTTTAGCAAAACTAGTTTTTAAATCTGTCTTTCCAAGAAGTAATTCTTCAACTGTGGCAGCTATATCTGTAAAGCTGGTTCTTGTTCCTAAATTTACCCCAGATTTCATAGTTTTTCCATATACCATGATTGGTATATATTCTCTTGTATGGTCAGTTCCAGAAAAAGTTGGATCACACCCATGATCTGCAGTTATTATTAAAATCTCATTATCTCCCATATTTTCCATTATTTGTGGAAGATACTCATCAAACTCTTCAAGTGCTAACTTGTAACCTTTTGGATCTCTTCTATGTCCATACTTCATATCAAAATCAACTAAATTTGTAAAAATTAATCCTTTTGATTTCTCTTGCAAAGCTTTGATAGTTTTTAAAATTCCATCTAAATTATCTTTATTAGTTCCCCTATCATCAGTTACTCCTACCCCTGCAAATATATCAGAAGTTTTTCCTATTCCGATTACCGATAATCCCGCCTCTTCAATTCTATTTAACATAGTATCTTTAGGAGGTAATACTGAGTAATCATGTCTGTGGGCGGTTCTTACAAAATGACCTTTTCCACTTCCAACATATGGTCTTGCTATAACTCTTGCAACTGGTGAATATTCTTTACAAACTTCAAGTGCTATTTTACAAGCTTTATAAAGTTCGTCTAAAGATATTATATCCTCATGAGCTGCTATTTGTAAAACTGGATCAGCTGAAGTATAAACTATCCAATCTCCCGTTTTCATCTGCTCATCTCCATAGTCGTCTAAAACAGCAGTTCCAGAATACGGAAGATTACATAATATTTTTCTACCTGTTCTTTTTTCAATCTCTTTTAAAGTTTCTTCAGGGAATCCATTTGGATATGTTGGAAATGGTTTTTCTGGAACTATTCCTGCTATTTCCCAGTGTCCAGTAGTTGTATCTTTTCCTTTTGATTGCTCGTTTGCTTTTCCGTAAGCTCCAAGAGATTT
This sequence comes from Cetobacterium sp. 2A, assembly GCF_014250685.1. Lineage (GTDB taxonomy): Bacteria > Fusobacteriota > Fusobacteriia > Fusobacteriales > Fusobacteriaceae > Cetobacterium. The sequence continues at coordinate 356,321 of NZ_JACFAJ010000006.1, forward strand.
TTCTACTCTACTAACTCCTAATATCTCAGTTATGTTTCCAAGACCTAAATCTTCCATATTGCTTACATTTAATCCTCCACAAGCCAAGGCAATATTTCCTAAAGTATTAGATCCAACATCTCCAAATTCTGCTGCATCAGGCATAAATCCAACACCAGCACTATCTAAAACTATTATTGTTGCTCTTTCTATTTTATTCACTAATATCATCTCCTTTACATGGACAATAAAGGGCCGATTTAGAATACTAAACCAGCCCCCTATTTATTCATTATTTGCTTTTAACAATAATTTCCTTGTTTTTAATTTTATCAGCAATTTCTTTTAACTTAGTAATTTTTTCTGCTCCGATTTTATCTTTTGTAAACTCTAGATCTGTAACTCCAACACCGTTTTCAGCAACACCGTAAATTGTTACTCCAGTTTTGAATTCTCCATCTTTTACAGCTTTTACAGTATCAAATACTGCTACATCAACATTTTTTATCATTGAAGTTAATACTGTTCCTGGTGCAACTCCATCTTGGTTTGAATCTACACCAATTGCGTAAACTCCTTTTTCTTTAGCTGCATCAATAACACCCATTCCTGTTCCACCAGCTGCATGATAAACTACATCTGCACCTTGGTTTATTTCAGAAATTGCATTTTCTTTACCTCTAACTGGGTCGTTAAAAGGATTTGGTCCAGTTGTGTAAACTGAAAGAACTTTGATAGCTGGATTTACATATTTTGCTCCATCCTCATATCCAATTTCGAATTTTTTAATTAAAGGATTTTCTACTCCTCCAACAAATCCAATTGTTCCTGTCTTAGACATCATAGCTGCTAAAGCTCCAACTAAGAATGATCCTTCCTCTTCTTTAAAAGTTAAAGATTTTACGTTTGGTAAATCAATTACATCATCAATTATTGCAAATTTTGAATTTGGATAATCTGCTGCAACTGCTTTTGCCGATTCCGTCATTTGGAATCCTGTAGCAATTATCAAATCATAATCTGCTTCAGCATATTCTCTTAAAAATTCTTCATCTTCTGCTGGAGAAGCTGGTTCAACGTATTTGAACTCAATTCCTAAATCTTTCTTAGCTTTTTCCAATCCTCTGTAAGCTGAATCGTTGAAAGATTTATCTCCTAATCCTCCTGTTGAAAGAACTATTCCAACTTTTAACGGGTTTGCTGCAAATGCATTTATGGCAAGCATTAAACCTAAAGTAAGAGTTACTAATTTTTTCATTTCATTCCCCCCTCAATTCGATTATATTAACAAAGTTAATCCTGTAGAATTTTACCATATATTTTTAGTAAAAAAAAGTTTTTTTTGGTAATTCAAACCATATTCTCAACTTTTCCTTCGCTATATCTACACCAAATTTACTTTTGTGCTGTTGCAAAATTCCCTTCACTATAGCAAGACCCAACCCATGACCTTCTCTATTTCTATTTTTATTCATCCTATAAAACGGTGTCCATATATTTTTAAGATCCTCTTTTTTCACTTGAGTTGTCCTATTTTCTATATATATCTGATATACATCACTTTTTTCTTCCACACCAATTTTTATAGATTTTGATTCCTCCGAATACTTAAAAGCATTCTCTATTAAATTTTGTAAAACTCTACTTATATAGGTTTCATCACCATATACATAAGCTTCTCCACTTGGAAGTTCAACTTTAAAATCATGATATTTCACAATAATTCTTTCCACAATTTCTTCAATTAGGAGGATTATATCAAATCTTTCAGTTGTAAGTTTTAACTGTCCACTTTCTATATGTGAAATTAATAAAAGTTCACGAACTAATCCATCCATTTTTTTACTTTCTTCTATTATAGTCTCAGCATAAAATTCTTTATCTTCATCACTGGCTATATTTTCAAATAATCCTTGGGCATATCCTTGGATAATAGCAATTGGCGTTTTTAATTCATGACTTACATTTGCAATAAATTCTTTTCTAAGAGTTTCTATTTGTCTTTCTCTTTCTATTTCTTCTTTTAATCTTTCATTCGTTTCATTTAATTCTTCTATTCCTCTTTCCAAACTAAATGCCAGAAATATTCCTAAAACAAGTGTTAAAGCTAATAACTTTAAATGATACTCAGTTGATATTTTCATTCCCTCTTGAATAAAACTTAAAGGAGTTGAAATTTCTATATATTTCCCTCTCAAATATGGATAGAAAAGATATATACTCTCTCCTCTGTAGTCTTTCATATTTATATTCATAAATATTTTATTTCCAGATTCTAAAACTTCTCTTATATGCTCAACTTGTTCTTTAGTTAAACTTCCCTCTGAAGAAAAGCTATTTAAATTTTGAAATTTTTCTATACTTATCAAAACATTATATTCTCTCTCTAGCTGTTGAAAATCAATAGTTGTATTAGGATCTACAACTTTAGCTCCTATTTCTAAAAGAGTGTCCTCTTTATTTTCCAGATAAAATTTCTCAAGAAAAAATTTGTTCGTCACTAGAAGTCCTGAAATCATTATAAATACGACTAAAAATATCAGTAAAATTACTTTCCCTTTTATCTTCATTTTCATAATTACACTTCCATTTTATATCCAAAACCTCTTACAGTTTGAATATAATTTTCTCCAATTTTTTTTCTGAGTCTTTTAACATGAGTATCTACGGTTCTTTCATCTCCAAAATAATCCCAACCCCAAACACTATTTAAAATCTTTTCTCTAGACAGAGGATTTTTATTATTTTCTATAAAAAAGTTTAAAAGATCCAGCTCTTTCGGTGTCAATTCAATCAATACACCATCTAACTTGACCTCACGTTTATCCATATTTATAGATATACTTCCAAGTATGACTTCCCCATCTTTTCCATCATTTCCACTTGAATCTCTTCTTAAAATTGCCTTTATTTTTGCCACTAAAAGTTTAGGATTAAATGGTTTAATCATATATTCATCTATTCCTAATTCATATCCAAATAACTGGTCACTTTCTTCAGATCTTGCTGTTAACATTATTATAGGTATATTAGATCTTTCTCTGATTTCCTTAGCTACTTCCCAGCCATCTTTTACTGGCATCATTACATCTAATAATATGAGATCAAATTCTTTTTGAGAAAATTTAACAAGCCCCTCTTCACCGTTTGACGCTTCATCAACTTCATATTCCTCTTTTACTAAATAATCCTTCATAAGCCTTCTAATTTTCCATTCATCTTCAACAATCAAAATCTTTTTCATAATCACCACTATTCTATTTTTCTAATTCAACAGTTAATTTCAATCTCTTCAGACCAGTCTGAATAGCTTTAACTTTAAATTTACTTATTCCTTTTACTTCTATCAAATCCTCCATAGAAGTTACTTGGATAGTTGAAAGATCTTTATAAATAGATATCAATTTTTCTATATCTTTCTTATTAAGTTTTGTAATCTTATCTAAAACTCTATACCCTTTAGGAGATACTCTTTTATCTAGAACAGAATATGTTTTTCCATATCCCAAAATATATGAAAGTTTCTCTAACTCCAATAATTCGCTATCACTTAATTTTTCTAATTCGTCATTTATAATAGAGATTTCTAATTCTCCTTTTTCTCCATTACTATCTCCGTTGTAATAATCCCTTATAAAATTATGTTTTTCTTCTTTTACTCCTTGTATTAAATCTTCAACTTGAAGATTTATAAGTCTTCCTTCTGTTCCTAATTCTATAACATAATTTTCTAGTTCTCTCATTATTCTTCTTACCATTTCAAATCTTTGAAGTACAGAAGTCACCTCATAAAGAGTAACTAAATCATCAAGTTCAAGTATAGTAAGATTTCCTAAAGATTTATCAAGAACATATCTGTATCTTTCTAAAGTTTTTAGAGCTTGTGAAGCCTCAGTCATGACTTCATACATATTTTTAAGTCTATATCTCATTTCACCTTTATACAAAGTTACTACTTTTTTTCTCTCAGATATAGCTATAACTAATAAATCACTTTGTTTTGCAACTCTTTGAGCTGTTCTATGTCTAGTCCCACTCTCATTTGTAGTATATTCCATTCCGGGTTGAAGATGAACATTAGCATATAAAATATTTTCTATTTTATTATCAACTATTATTGCTCCATCCATTTTCCCTAACTCATATATTTTTTCAGGGGTATAGCTACAATTTATTTGAAATCCCCCATCAATCATTTTGCTAACCTCTTCACCCATACCTACAACTATAAGAGCACCCATACCTGCATCTAGAATATTATATATTCCCTCTCTTAATCTAGTTCCTGGAGTAACTTGGGAAAGAATGCTTAATAAATCGTTATTATCCATCTTTACTCACCCTCTCTAGAAATTCATCTAAATTTTTTAAAAATATCAGCTTTAATTTGTAACTATTTTTTTCTACTTCTTTTCTATTTGCTTCAGGTATGTAAACACCTTTGAATCCTAATTTTTCAAGCTCTCTTAATCTTCTGTCTATAAAGAAAACCTTTCTTATTTCTCCTCTAAGTCCTAACTCTCCAATTGCCGCAATCTTTTGACTTATCTCTACATTTTTATAAATTGAAACTATAGATATAAGTACTCCTAAGTCTGCCGCTGGATCATTTATAGAAAGTCCACCTGGTACATTTATGAAAACATCTTTCATTCCAAGTTGCATTCCCATTCTTTTTTCTGCAATAGATATTAAAATTTGAACTCTATTTCTATCAAATCCTTGTACTATCCTCTTTGGAATTCCAATTGTTACGTCTGTAATTAAAGTCTGTATTTCTAATAGGAATACTTTTGTTCCTTCAAGAACTGGTACTACCATGCTTCCAATATTTTTTTCCTCTCTTTCACAAAGGAAAAACTCCGAAGAATTTATTATCTCTTTTATTCCATCTTCTTCCATACTGAAAACTGCTAATTCATTTGTTGACCCATATCTATTTTTTTGACTTCTTAATATTCTATAAAATAGTCCCTCTTCACCTTCAAATTGAAAAACTGCATCTACCATATGTTCCAAAAGCTTTGGTCCAGCCACTTTTCCATCTTTAGTTATATGACCTACTATAAAAAAAGACACATCTTGCTTTTTTGCCATTTCAACTATTTTTAAAGTACACTCTCTTATCTGAGTTGGTGTTCCTGGAATAGAATCAAAAGCTGAGTTGTAAAGAGTTTGTATTGAATCAACTATAACTACCTTTGGTTTTTTTATAGTCACATATTCATATATATTTTGAATATCTGTTTCAGACATAAGGTAAAGATTAGAACTGTTTATTCCTAATCTCTCTCCTCTTGACTTTATTTGTGCTGGAGATTCTTCCCCAGATATATAAAGTACGTCTCCATATTTTGTATATTCTTTTGCAGTTTGAAGAAGAAGTGTCGATTTTCCAATACCTGGATTTCCAGTTATTAGAACTACTTGTCCTTTAACCAATCCACCACCAAGGATTCTATCAAATTCAGAAATTGTAGTTTTATATCTAAAGTCCTTTTCCAATTGAATATCTGAAAAAGATACCACTTTATTTGAAAGCTCTACCATGGATAAATTATTTTTTACAGCATTTTTAGAAGTTGAACTTATCTCTTCATCAAAAGTTCCCCATTCTCCACAGTTGCTACATTTACCTACCCATTTTATCGACTTAAAACCACATTCATTACATATATAAAATCCATTTTTCGACATTCTTTCTCCTTCTTAGCCTTTCAACTCTCCCGCACGTTTTCTAATATCATCGATTATTCTCTCATCAATAAATTTATCCAATTTACCGTTATATGTAGCAATTTCCCTAACTACACTTGAACTTAAATATAAATATTCTTTTGCTGCTGGAATAAGAATCGTTTCTATTTCACCATCTGAAATGTCATAATTTCCGTAAGCTAGTGTCAGTTCATATTCATAATCTGAAACAGCTCTTAACCCTCTTATTATAACTTCGATTGAATTTTCTACCATAAAATCTACAAGTAATCCACTAAAATCAACTACTTCTATGTTTGGTAAATCTGCTAAAAGTTTCTTTACCATAGTTTTTCTTTCTTCCAAATTAAACCAGTATTTTTTTGAACTATTGTTTAAAACAGCCACTATCAATTTATCACAAATCTTTGAAGCTCTTCTAATTATGTCCTGATGTCCTTTTGTTATTGGATCAAAACTTCCAGCATAAACTGCAACTTTCATGTTCTCCTCCTACTTCTCTAGAAGAATATTATAATCATTTTTCTCACCATGAATACTTTCTACAAGTTCTAAAATTTTTCCTTTTTTTGCTAAATATGAATTTATAAAATCTAGATAAATTTCCTCTAACTTATGGCAGATATCCTTAGTAGTAACTACTTTAATTTTTCTTATATCCTCTTCTGTAGATAGTTCTTTAATTTCTTTTATTATAGATTCTACAATAGATTTTTTAGATTTTATTCTTCCTGTTCCATTACATTTTGGACATTCCTCTTGGAAATAATAAAATAATGGATTTCCAGTTCTTTTTCTAGTCATCTCTACAAGACCTAAATCTGTGAAATGAATTATATTATTTTTTATTCTATCTTTGCTTAAACTTTTTTCTAAAGCTTCTGTCACTTTAATCTTATCTGCTTCAAGTTTCATATCAATAAAATCTATTATTATTATTCCGCTCAAATTTCTAAGTCTTAGCTGTCTTGCAATCTCAACTGCAGCCTCAACGTTTGTATTCACAACCGTTTCTTCTAAATTTAAAGTTCCAGTATTTTTTCCAGTATTTACATCTATACTTATTAAGGCTTCTGTTTTTTGGATAACTAAATATCCTCCGCATTCAAGCCAAACTACTTCTTTTAAGGCATTTTCTATTTCCTTATTGATGTTATATACTTCAAATATATCTTTGCTATCTCTATAAAGTTTAATTTTTGTCTTCAGATTATTTTCACTAAATGCATTGATATAATCTATTATTTCCCAATAAGCTTCCTCATTATCTACAATTAACTCATCTATTTGATTACTGAAAATATCTCTCAATATTTTTGTAACTATATCATTATCTCTGTAAAGAGTATCTCCAATTTTTGCTTTTGAAATTTTTCTGTCTGTCTCTTCCCATTTTTTTGAAAGATACTGAATCTCTCTTTCAAAATGGTAAATAGATTTTCCTTCCGCAGCAGTTCTAATAATTACTCCCATTCCATCAGGTTTTATCTCTTTGAATAATTCCTCAAGTCTAGCTCTTTCTTTTTCATTTTTTATTTTTTTAGAAATAGCTATGTGATCATTATTTGGCATAAGCACTAAGTATTTTCCAGGAACAGTAAAATGTGTTGTAACTCTAGCTCCTTTACTTCCTCTTGGCTCGCTTAAAACCTGAACAACTACATCATCACCAACAGTTAGTATATCTTCAATAGGTCTATTACTATTTTCAATTCCATCTAAATATTTTTCTTCAAATTCTCTTAGATCATTTACGTAAAGAAATCCATTTTTTTCAAGTCCAATATTTACAAAAGCTGACTCCATTCCCGGAAGAACATTAGCAACTTTTCCCTTATAAATATTTCCATTTATGGTTCCTTCCCCATATCTTTCTATAAAAAATTCCAAAACTTTACCGTTTTCTAAAATAGCAGCACGAGTTTGAAATTTATCTATGTTTATTATTATCTGGTTCATTTAACTCCCCTTCAAGAATCTCTTTTCTAAAATAGGTCTTTTCATTTACTTGAATTTCATTCAATTCAAAAGAGTTATCTATTTTAATCTCAAAAATTCTACCCAGCCTAACTCTATTTATCTTATTTATTCCAACTATTCTAGACACATTTTTTTCATTGACTCTAACTTCTAATTTTCCTTCTGATTCTAATATTCTCTTTAGGAAACTATAGTAAATTTCTCCTTCTATAATTTCTCTAAAAGCTGGATGAAAAGGTCCTGCGATTACATTACCATCTTCTCTCAAATCATCCGAAGGTTGAAGACCAACCCTTATGACATTTATGCCCTCTATTTCAAATAAAGAATATATTTTCCTACATCTCTCAACAGCTTCATCCAAGCTTAGAGCCTTATAAGTACCTCTACGATACATATCTGCCATCTCTGTTTCTTTAATTACTAGTGTTGGATATATTCTTGCTATTTCAGGCTTTAAACTCACAACTTTTTTAGCTGTTTCAAAATCACTCTCGAAAGTTGATTCAGGAAGTCCAATCATAACTTGAATGCCTAATTCTATTCCAGCTTCTTTTATAAGTTTAGACGCATATTCAACTTTTTCAACGGGATAATATCTTGCCGTTGCTTTTAAAACTTTGGGATCTATAGATTGAACTCCTAATTCTACTGTAGTTACTCCATACTCTTTCAACATATCTACTATCTCTTTAGTTATATAATCTGGTCTTGTAGATATTCTTATTCCTTCTACATCTCCATTTTTTATATAATCTTGAACTACTTCCAAATATTCTTTTTGTAGTGCTAAAGAGATTCCAGTAAAAGTTCCACCAAAAAAAGCCACCTCTTTTTTGGATTTTTTTGGAAGAGTTTTTAAATAGGACTCTATAATATCCTTCAAGTCATCTAAACTAACATCTGTTTCTCTCCCGTTTATCTTCTTTTGATTACAAAATACGCAATCATTAGGACACCCGAAGTGACTTATAAAAACTGGAATATTATAATGTTTCATTTAATTTTACTCCTAACTTTTTGCAGAGTTCTTTTGCTGCTGCTTGTTCTGCACTTTTCTTATTTCTACCAGTTCCATGACCAAAAATATTATCTCCTATCTTTACAAATATTTCAAATATCTTTTGATGATCTGGTCCAACTTCTTTTGCAACTTCATATATAGGTATTGCTCTATATTCTTTTTGACTATATTCTTGAAGAATCGTTTTAAAATCTAAAATATCCTCATTTTCATTTATATGGTCAATTGAATGTTTTATCTGTTTTAATGCAACCTCTTTTGCTGTTTCAAAATCTGAATCCATGTATATGGCACCAAGTATAGCTTCAAATACGTCTCCTAATATTGAACTACGCTCTCTACCACCAGTTATCTCTTCTCCCTTACTTAAAAGAAGATAGTTTCCAAAATCTAATTCCTTTGATATTTTTGCAAGAATCGGTTCACTTACAACCATAGATTTAATTTTTGCTAAATCTCCCTCTGTTGAATTACGAAAATTTTTATATAAATATTCTGTAACAACAAGATCTAGAACTGCATCTCCCAGCAGTTCTAGTCTCTCATTGTTTATCTTTTTATACTTACGATTTTCATTTCCAAAGGATCTATGTACAAGTGAATTTTTTAGGAGCTCTTTATTTTTAAAATTATATCCTAACTTCTCTTCAAGCTCTAAAAAGTTTTTTTTCACTTCATCTACCTCTTTTTTAATTTTATTAGTCCTTGAACTTCTTCATAGCTATTACAGCGTTATGCCCACCAAATCCTAAAGAACTTGACATAGCTACTCTAATATCTTTTTTAACCATTTCATTTGGAGTGTAATTTAAATCTAAATCTGGATCAGGCATATCATAGTTTATTGTTGGAGGTATAACTCCTTCAGCTATTGATAATGCTAATATTGCTCCTTCTATTCCACCAGCTGCTCCAAGACCATGTCCTGTTGCACCTTTTGTAGAACTAACATTTAAGTTATAAGCGTGCTCTCCAAATACTTCTTTTATAGCAGCAGTTTCATTTCTATCATTTGCAGGAGTTGATGTTCCATGAGCATTGATATAATCAACTTCATCTAAAGTGATATTTCCTTCTTCTAATGCCATTCTAAAAGCTCTTACAGCTCCTTCTCCACCTTCTGATGGTGAAGTTATATGATAAGCATCACAAGTTTCTCCATATCCAACTACCTCAGCATAAATTTTTGCTCCTCTTGCTTTTGCTGATTCTAACTCTTCTAAAATTAAAATTCCAGCACCTTCACCCATTACAAATCCATCTCTATCAGCAGTAAATGGTCTAGAAGATTTTCCAGGCTCATCATTTCTTGTAGAAAGAGCTTTCATATTTGCAAATGAATTGATAGCAAATTTAGTTATACAAGCTTCTGTTCCACCTGTAATCATTGCATCTGTTCTTCCTGATTTTATCATCTCATAAGAATCTCCTATTGAGTGAGTTCCTGCAGCACAAGCTGTAACAACAGCTTTGTTTGGTCCTTTAGCTCCAAAATATATTCCTACATTTCCAGAAGCCATATTACATATCATAGCTGGTATTGTAAATGGAGATATTCTTCTTACTCCCTTTTCAATCATAGTCGCATGTTGATCTTCGAAAACTTCTATTCCTCCGATACCTGATGAAACTATAACTCCAACTTTATTTTCATTTTTCTCATCTATAACTAAACCTGAATCTTCTATAGCCATTTTAGTAGCTGCTATAGCAAACTGAGTATTTCTCGCTAATTTTTTAAGTTCCTTTTTTTCCATTCCAAATTCTGTAGGTTCAAAATCTCTAACTTCTCCTGCTATTTTAACAGGATTATCAGTAGTATCAAAAGATTCAATCAATTTTATTCCTGTTTTTCCCTCTTTTATTGCTTTCCAAGATTTCTCAACACCTGTTCCTAGGGAAGTTATCATTCCTAACCCTGTTACGACTACTCTTCTCACTTATTTTTCACCTCTGAATTAATTTTTCAAAAAATATAATTAAGGGGTATTAAATCATACCCCTTTAAGTTCTTATTTATGTGAATCGATATAATTTACAACATCTTGTACAGTTTTAATTTTTTCTGCATCTGTATCAGGAATTTCTACGTCAAATTCTTCTTCGAAAGCCATTATTAACTCAACTGTATCTAGTGAATCTGCTCCTAAATCCTCAACAAAGTTTGCTTCTAAAGTAACTTGATCCGCGTCTACACCTAATTGCTCTACTACTATTTCTCTTATTTTATCTAACATTTTTTTCCTCCTTAAATTCTGTGTTATATATATAATATTAACAAATTTACTAACTCTTTTCAAGCTTTATTAATTTAGATTCTCTAAATCTTCCAACTTCTCTATGTTTCTAACAACTATATCTTTATCTATTTTTTTTATAAGACCTGAAAGAACTTTTCCTGGCCCAATTTCGTATATTTCAGTAACTCCTAAATCTTTTAATTTCTTTATAGTTTCAACCCATTTAACTGGTCCGAAGCTCTGAGAATATATCTCATTTTTAATTTCTTCTGGAGTAGTTATTACTTCAGCTGTTGTATTGGCTACTAATCCAATTTCTGAATTTTTAAAGTTATACTTTTCAGCTTCTTCTTTTAATTTTTCACCAGCTGGTTTCATAAGCGATGAATGAAAAGGTCCTGATACAGCAAGAGGCATAGCTCTTCTAGCTCCAGCATCTTTTAAAGCTGAGCAAGCTAAATCGATAGAAGATTTTTCTCCAGCGATTACAGTCTGATTAGGTTCATTGAAATTTACAGCCTCTACAATTCCATCTACATCTAATAAAACTTCTTTTATTTTTTCTGAATCTAAACCTATTATAGCTGCCATTCCACCATCGATAGATACAGCAACTTCATTCATAAATTGTCCTCTAGCCGAAGTAAGTTTAACCACTTCATCAGTTGTTAAAAATCCTGCAGCTCCTATAGCAGCGTACTCTCCAACAGAATGTCCAGCAACATAATCAGCTTTAATTCCCTTTGATTTCAATAGTTTTTCAAGTACTAAACTCATAGCAACTATTGCTGGTTGAGTATTTTTAGTTTCTTTTAAAGCAGATTCTGGTCCATTAAACATAATGTCTTTTAAATCGAAATTTATATTTTCAAAAATATTATCAAACTCTTTTTTAGCTAATTCGCTATTTTCATAGAGTTCTTTTCCCATTCCCACATACTGTGTTCCCTGTCCAGGAAAAACAAAAGCTATTTTAGACATTAAAATGCCTCCTTTTATTAATTACATGTGTTTTTTAATATATCATGAACTTTTTTTTATGTCAATAACTATATTAATATGCCCACTTTATTATCATAGATCCGTAAGTTAATCCAGCACCAAAACCTGTAAGTGCAATTACGTCTCCTTTTTTTACAAGACCTTTATCTAATGCCTCTCCTAGAGCTAACCCTATTGAAGCAGATGATGTATTTCCAAATTTATTTAAGTTCATATAAAATTTTTCTACAGGAATTCCAATTCTTTTTGAAGCTGCTTCAATTATTCTTAGATTTGCCTGATGAGGAAATACCATAGAAATATCTTCTACAGATACATTTCCTGATTCCATCGCAGAAATTGTTGCTTTAGGAAGTGCTTTTACTGCAAACTTAAATACTTCTGGTCCCTTCATTTTTAAGAAGTTACTTCTTTCTTCTAAAACTTCTGGTGTAATTGGCTTTCTAGTTCCACCCGCTGGGACTCTTAGAGTCTCTTGGTCTTCCCCTTCTGCTCCTAAATATTGTGAGATTATACCATATCCAGGTTCAACTTCCGCAAGAACTGCTGCAGCTGCTCCATCTCCAAATAGAACACAAGTATTTCTATCTTGCATGTCTACAACTCTTGACAGAACCTCTGTACCTATTACAAGAACTCTTTTGTACATATTACTCTTTATAAGCGCCGTACCCATTGTTAACGCGTATACGAATCCACTGCATGCAGCATTTAAATCAAAAGCCGCTGCATTTTTAGCTCCTAGTTTTTCTTGAACTATACAAGCAGTACTTTGAATTAAATAATCTGGTGTTCCTGTAGCTAAAATTATAAAGTCTATATCTTCAGCAGTAAGTCCCGCTTTTTCTAAAGCTTTTTTAGATGCTTCAACAGCAAGATCAGATGTCGCTTGATCTTCAGCAGCAAATCTTCTCTCTTCTATTCCTGTTCTTGACTTTATCCATTCATCTGATGTGTCCACCATCTTTTCAAGATCAAAATTAGTTACAATTCTTTCTGGAACATACGATCCAAGACCTACAATTCCTACGTTTTTAAAGTTCATTTTTTTCCTCCTTACTAACATCTACAGCCTCTTTTAATTTCTCTAAGAAACCATTCTCAACAAATTTATTTGCAACTCTGATAGCATTTTTTATACCTTTTGCGTCAGAGTTTCCATGTGCTTTTATAGATATTCCATTAAGTCCTAAAAATATTGCTCCTCCATATTCAGAAGAATCCATTTCATTTTTCAATTTTTTAAAAACTGGTTTAAGAAGCATAGCTCCAATTTTTCCAAAATTTGTCTTAGAAATTTCCTCTTTCAAAGTATCGAAAATAAACTTAACAACTCCTTCTGCTGTTTTTAAAACCATATTTCCTGTAAATCCATCCGTGACAACTACATCTACACTTCCATCCATCATTTCTCTACTCTCTATATTTCCAATAAAATCTATCATTTTATTTTCTTTTAAAAGTTCATATGAATTTCTTGTAATTTCATTTCCTTTTCCTTCTTCTGTTCCAATGTTTAATAATCCAACTTTTGGTTTAGTAACATCTAGTAGTGACTCTGCATATATAGTTCCCATTACAGCAAATTGCTCTATAAATTCTGGTCTACAATCTGAATTTGCTCCAACATCCATAAGTACTATATGTTTTCCTTTAGCAGGAAATATTGTTGCAATAGCAGGTCTTAAAACCCCTTTTATTCTTTTTAACTTAAGTTGACTTGCAGTTATAAGAGCTCCAGTATTTCCTGCTGAAACAGACGCATCTGCTTCTCCATTCTTTACTAGATCCAAAGTTATACTCATAGATGATTTAGGTTTATTTCTAACAGCTTGAATTGGATCTTCATCCATTCCAACCACATCATAAGCTTCTCTTATTTCGACATTTTCTTTATTGTAAGTGTGTTCTGCTAACTCTTTTTCTATGGCATCTTTATCACCAACAAGTATAAGTGATAAGCCTTTTATTTCTTTAAGAGCTAAGACTGCTCCACTTATAGTTTCCCTAGGTGCATTGTCTCCACCCATAACATCTAAAGCTATTTTCAAAAAATTCACCTCTTTATTGTATACACTTCTAGTTAATATTATACAATAATCTTGAAATAAAAAAAAGCAAGATTTTATCATCTTGCTTTTTTTTAATAACTATTACTCAGCTGCTACAGCTAAAACTTGCTTACCGTTGTAATCTCCACATGCAAGACAAATTCTGTGTGGTCTTCTTGGAGCTCCACACTTGTCACAAGTTGCAAGAGCCGAAGCAGTTATTGCGTCATGAGATCTTCTCATATTTTTTTTAGCTTTTGAAGTCTTTTTCTTAGGTACTGCCATCTTAGTTTCCCTCCTACTACATAAATATTTTAATTTTTAATTTTTTATCTGTAATAATTGCTGCCATCTAGGATCTATCCCGTCGTCACTATACTTTTCAAGAGCCGAAGCATCTTTACACATAGGTACACAAGCAGGATATAGAGGCAAATCAAGTATTATATACTGTCTAACCAACTCTAAAATGTCTATTTCTCCATTTACAGCTTCATCGAGAGATTCTTCTCCCAATTCACTATCAGAAGCCAAAGATTTCAGGTACTCTTTATAGCTTTTAGAATCTAAAAACTTTCCTTCAAAGCTTCCTTCCATCGTTTCCAAAATATTCTCTAAACATTTTACACATTGAGTTGTTACTGTTGTTTTGTATTCTCCAGTCACAATGTACTGTGTTCCATTGTTATAAGCTATTCCAGTTACATGAACATCACCTTTAAGATCAATTCCATCGATACTGTCAGCAGTAAAGTCGAACTCTATCTTTGAATGTCCCATTAATTCATTAATTTTTATCTTCAAAGATAACCTCCTTCATAAATACAATACCTAGTTATTTTACTAGTTTTTTTAGATGTTGTCAAGTAAATTTTCTTAACAAAATTTTTGAATAAAACTATACATTAAATAGGAACTCCATTAAATCTCCATCTTTAACAATATAATCTTTTCCTTCAAGTCTTAGAGATCCAGCCTCTTGAGAACCCTTCCAACCAGAGTACTTTATAAAGTCCTCATATGAAACAACTTTAGCTCTAATAAACCCTCTTTCAAAGTCAGTATGAATCTCTCCAGCTGCCTTTGGTGCTGTATCTCCAATTCTTATTGTCCACGATCTAACTTCTTTAACTCCAGCAGTAAAATACGTTTGAAGTCCTAGTAAATTAAATCCAGCTCTAATAAGTCTGTTAAGTCCTGGTTCGTCAACTCCTAATGATTCTAAAAATTCTTTTTTATCTTCATCTTCCATCTCTTGAAGTTCAGATTCAACTCTTGCAGAAACAACTACAACTTCAGATCCAAGATCTTTAGCATATTCTCTAACTTTCTCAACGTACTCATTTCCAGTTGCTAAATCATCTTCTGATACATTAGCAGCAAATATCATAGGTTTAAGAGTTAATAACTGATAAACTCTAATTTGCTCAAATTCATCTGGAGTTAATTGTAACGTTTTAAGAAGCTTATATTCTTCCAAGTGAACTTTACACTTTTCTAAAACAGGAACTATTTGCATAGCCTCTTTTTGTTTTGCTTTAAATAATTTTGATTGTTTTTCTAGAGCTTTCTCAACTGTCTCTATATCCGACAAGATAAGTTCTCCATTGATTATTTCAATATCTCTTATTGGATTAACAGAACCACTTACGTGTATTATGTTCTCATCCTCAAAACATCTAACAACTTGACATAAAGCGGCTGTGTTTCTTATGTTAGAAAGAAATTTATTTCCTAACCCTTCTCCTTTTGCAGCTCCTTCTACAAGTCCTGCAATATCCACAAATTCAACAGTAGAATGTACAACTCTCTCTGGATTTATTATCTTTGAAAGTGCTTCAAGTCTTGAATCTGGAACAGTTACCATTCCAACGTTTGGTTCTATTGTACAAAATGGGTAGTTAGCAGCTTCAGCAGCTCCTGCTTTAGTTATTGCATTAAACAAAGTAGATTTACCAACATTTGGAAGTCCTACAATTCCTATACCTATCATGGGGTTCCTCCTAAAATTTATTTTACTCTAAATTTTAACATATATGAGAATTTTTGTAAACACTCTCTTGCGCGGTCCCTCTTAATTTTACACGTGGTTCACTTGGTATAGCAAAATTAGGTACAAGTCTATCAAGTCCTGTGATTGTTAAAATTAAAATACTCGACACAGCTCCAAATGCCATGAAATTATATTTTATTATATCCATAGCTACAAAGTGATGAAGAGGGTAAACTGCATTAGCTATCCCTACATAAAACCCTATATATACATGCCAAGGAATTAATTGAGATCCAAATACTCCTAACGCGTCACTAAATGTAGCATTTCTTAATTTTAAAGTTTCCATATCTTCTGGTGAAGCAATTACATTATTTTCTACAACGTTTCTTATAATTGGTCCTATAGTAACTATCTGAGCCATCTCATCTGCAAGTCCTGCATTTCCCAAGATAGAAAGAATTCCATTATAAAACATAAGTTGTCTAACATTTTTAGAAATTTTTACAACTAAATCCGATAAAGGTTTAAACGCATTCATAAGTTTCATTATTCCACCAAATGCAGCTACCCACATCATCATAACTATTACCCAAGAACCTGCTCCTGAAAACCCTGACATTAAAAGATTTAAAAAGTCTATTACATTTTTTACCGTTCCTGCAAAAATCCCTAAGATAAAAGCTGATAATATTCCAACGAATAAACAAGCCAAAGTTGAAACACCTCTAAAGGCAGCTATCAATACTAAAACTAATGGAATTATCATATATTTTGGAACTCCAGTTTTTACCTGATTTAATAAAATTACTGCTGATTCTCTCTCCTCTGCAAGTTTTGTCCAAACTTCTTGAGGAATTTTATCTATAGCTGATGCTGCGTCTCCAACCATAGTTGGTAATCCCATAACAACTCCTGCTACATAAAAAGATACTACTCCTATTATAAGCACAAGTCCTGACCAGTAACCTTGATGCTTTATTCTTTTAACAACTTCTACCCCTTGTATTCCTGAACTAACTATAGTTGTATCAGAAATAAGACCTATATTGTCTCCAAAACAAGCGCCACCAGCAATTGCAGCTGTAGTTAAAAGTACATCTCCTCCAACTATATGATTAAGCCATAAGAAAATTGGTGCACAAGCTGCAAATGTTCCCCAGCTAGTCCCTGTCGCAATAGATAATATAGATGTAACTATTATTCCAACGACAGCTATTGTTCTACCTGTAAGTCCAACATTTAATGATAGATTTATAATAGAAGCTCCAACTCCAGTTGCCATGAAAACTTCAGCCATTGCATATGCCATCATTAGTATAAAAAATACTAATTGCATCTCTCTTGCATTATTGATAGCAGAGTCCATAATTTCATTCATGGTTCTTTTCTCACATACAACAGCTACAAGTGCTGCATAAATTGTTGCAATAGGTGCAGCTACAAGTGCATCTACGCCTAGAATCATAAGCATTGCCAACAAGGCAACAGGACTAAGTTTTAGTAAAGAAATAATATTTTGCATAAGAAATACCTCCAAGTTATTTTATTAGCTCCAGGTATTTTTAGGTAAAAAAAAACTACCGTGAGAAAAACAAATCACGGTAGTGTAAGTACAATATAAAATATATAGTAATTACTTTGATAGCTCAACATTGAATAAATTCAATGACAGTTATATAGATATTCTCTACATACCCAGCAATAGGTTCTGACAAACTCCTAGTGCTTCGGCAAATAAACCTTTCTTTTAACTTCACAGCTTTGTCCAGCTCTGTTAAAATACTTTTTCTACTTGCAACCTCTACCTAAAAATATTATTTTGAAACTTAATTGTATTTAATAATAGCATTCAAAAACTATTTTGTCAATAAAGACATTCCTGTCATTTCTTCAGGTTTATCAATTCCTAATATTTCTAATATTGTTGGAGCTATATCTGACAACTTTCCATTAGCTAATTTACCAGTATAATTATTAGAAACCATTATAAATGGAACATCATTTGTCGTATGAGCAGTAAACATCTCATTAGTTTCAGGGTCCACCATCTTTTCAGCATTTCCATGATCTGCTGTTACTAGAAGTATTCCATCTTTATCTAAAATTTTAGTAGCTATTTTTCCTAATGCGTCATCTACCGCTTTTATAGCTTTTACTGTAGCATCAAAGTTTCCAGTGTGCCCAACCATATCAGGATTAGCAAAGTTTATAACTATAACATCATAGTGTTTATAGTCTAATGCTGTTAAAGTTCTATTTGTAAGCTCTAAAGATGACATTTCAGGTTGTAAATCATATGTAGCTACTTTTGGAGATGCTACCAGTTCTCTATCTTCACCTGGGAAAGGTTCTTCTTTTCCACCGTTGAAGAAGAATGTAACATGAGCATATTTTTCAGTTTCTGCAGTTCTTAACTGAGTTAAGTTATGCTTTGATAAAACTTCACCTAAAGTATTAGTTATTGCTTTATCTTTATAGATTACAGGTGCATCTATTGTTACATCATATTGTCTCATACAATAAACTTTAGCTCCTACATAATCTCTTTTAAATCCAGTAAAGTCTTTATCATTTATCGCTCTAGTTATCTGTCTTGCTCTGTCTGGTCTAAAGTTGAAGTTTATAAATACATCTCCTTCTTTTATAGTTCCAAAACAATCTACAAGAGTAGGCTCTATAAACTCATCGGTTTTTTTCTGTTCATACGACTGAGCTACCGCTTCAAGTCCAGTTACTGCCATGCTTGTAACATTTTTTCCAACCATTACATCATAAGCTTTTTGAGTTCTATCCCAGTTGTGATCTCTATCCATTGCATAGTATCTTCCAGAAACAGTTGCAATTTTTCCAACACCTAATTTTTCCATCTCTTCTTTTAACTCTTCCATAAATCCAAGTCCTGAAGTTGGAGGTGTATCTCTACCATCCATGAAAGCGTGAACATAAACATTTTCTAATTCATATTTTTTAGCCATTTCTAAAAGTCCAAATAAATGATTGATATGTGAATGAACTCCACCATCTGATAGTAATCCACCGAAGTGAATTGATTTTCCGCTATCTTTAGCATATTGGAAAGCTTGTACTAACTCTGGCTTTTTAAAAAAATCTCCATCTCTTATATCTTTAGTTATTTCAACTAATGGTTGATATATAATTCTACCAGTTCCTATATTTAAATGTCCTACTTCAGAATTCCCCATTTGTCCTTCTGGAAGTCCAACAGCTTCTCCTGAAGCTTTTAGTTGTGAATGAGGGTATTTAGCAACCAATTCTAAAAAATTCTTTGGATTAGCTTCAAGTATTGAATTTTTTTCTTGTGAGTGAGGATTAATTCCCCAACCATCTAATATCATAAGCATTAAAGGTTTTTTATCCATTTTACACCTCTCCATTTTTTATAATTATAGTCCTGCTTTTATAACATCATTAAATGATTTAGCTTCTAAAGAGGCTCCACCAACTAATCCACCATCAATATCAGGTTGCTTCATTAAAGATTTTGCATTTCCTGGATTCATTGATCCACCATACTGAATAGTAATTTTTTCTGCTGTAGGTCTTCCAAACATATCAGCTAAGACAGCTCTAATTTCTGCATGTGTTTCTTCAGCCATTTCTGGAGTTGCTGTTTTACCAGTTCCAATTGCCCATACTGGCTCGTAAGCTACTACAACTTTTGCCGCTTCTTCTGATGTTAAATCCTCTAAACCTTCTCTTAGTTGCTTTTCATTAACTTCGTTTGTTTTTCCAGACTCTCTATCTTCTAATTTTTCACCAATGCAAAGTATAGGGATTAAATCATGCGCTAATGCAGATTTAACTTTTTCATTAATAAATTTATTTGATTCTTTAAAATATTCTCTTCTTTCAGAGTGTCCTAAAATTACGTATTTAACTCCAAGGTCTTTTAACATAACTGGAGATATTTCACCAGTATATGCTCCTGAATCTTTTGGATACATATTTTGTGCTGCTATATCAATATTAGATCCTTTTACTGTCTCAACTGCTGCTTCTAAAGCTGTGAATGGAACTCCTACTACAATCTCAACACTGTTAACATCTGAAACTAGTTCCTTAAGCTCTGAAAGCATCGCTCTAGTTTCTCCAACAGTTTTATTCATTTTCCAGTTACCTGCAATTATTTTCTTTCTCATAATTTTAATACCCCCTAATAATTTTATTTTATTATTACTTATTAATAATATAACATATTGAAAATGTTTTTACAAAATCTCAAACAGAAGATATTTTCATCTTTCTTTGGGTATTTTTTTCTCTAATTTAACAAATTTTTCATAACCTCTTCTTTCGTAATCTGTTCTTCGTATCCTTCAAGATTATTTTCTATATCTATTAAGAATTCTCCTAACTCTATTTCCAATATATCAAATAGCACTTCAATATCTTGGTTTTCATATGCTTTTTGGGCTGCTTCAAAACTCATTTTAAAACTTTGTACAAACTCATCATAATCATAATAATTCAAATCTATAGCAGTACTATCCTTTATTGCTAAAAGCAAACTATAAGTCCAAGCTATAAATTGCATAACATCGTATAATTTTTGAGCATCTATAAAAGCTGACTCTCCTGATATTATGTCATCTGTCAAATCAAAATAATGATCTAAGTAATCACTGAAAAAACCAAATGATTCAAGTATAATCTCTCTGTGACTTCTTGTTGATACCTCTATCAATTTTACATTTTCAGAACTTACAACACTATTTTCTTCAATATTTGAACCATTTACATGTAATGTTAATAAAACCTTATCTTGTTTTTTTAATATTTTATTTATTTCATTCATAGCTCTTGAAAAAT
Source organism: Cetobacterium sp. 2A (assembly GCF_014250685.1). GTDB lineage: Bacteria > Fusobacteriota > Fusobacteriia > Fusobacteriales > Fusobacteriaceae > Cetobacterium. The sequence goes on from NZ_JACFAJ010000006.1 coordinate 377,141, forward strand.
TAAAATTTTTCTCGAGAATTTCATACCTTGTATTATCAATATATATTTCCATCATTTTACTCCATCATTTGTTTTATTTTTTAGATAACTTCTGACAACCGATAAAGAAAATATAAATATTTCGATAGTTTTATTGTAACTCTTAAGTTCTTTTTTAATTTCTTCAATAGTTGATCCAGTTGTTACTATATCATCAACTAAAAGTATTTTTTTATCATGTAGGTTTAAGTTACCTTTAAATACTGAAACTAAATTTTCTTTTCGTTTTTCAATACTATCAATCTCATACATGTGCTTAGTATTTTTAGCTCTCTCAATAGTTTCGTACTTTATATTACACTCTTTTAAAAATTCTTCAACTTGATTAAATCCACGTTCCCTCATTCTTGTATCGCTTATTGGAACTGGTATCACAACATCTATCCCCAATTCTTTTATGAGTTCATTTAATGGTTCTTTTATAAATTTCGCTATCTCTTTTGAAATATATTTTCTATTAGAAAATTTAAAATCCCAAATCAAAGATTTTATTTCTTCATAATGAAAAGAAAAATAAACTCCTTTTCGGCTTTTTAATTTCCCTAAAGTTTCTAACTTAAAAGAACACTTACTACAAATGTACTCCTCTGAATCTTTTTTCATAACTTCATTGCAAATACAGCATTTTCTTGAAAAAATAAACTTTTTAATATTGAGGCTTAAGTTCTTCATCTCTATCTATAATCTTTGCTGAGTACATTTCAGTATGTCCACAATTCAAGCAAATTTTAAGATAATAATTACTAATTTCTAACTTTAAACCAGGACTTTTTTCAGGAATTATAGCTGTTTTTACAATATATTTATCACTTCCACATTTCAAACATTTAAAATCCAATCTCATCACCCCACAATACATTTTCAATCCATTCCATTTTTTCCCCTAAAAAAATTATAGCATCAAACCTAACCATATAATCTTGATACTTATATTTTCTTAAATACTCCATAGCACTAAAATATATTCTTCTACTTTTATTTCTATCTATAGCTTCTGATCCGTATCCATAATTTGAGTTTTTTCTATATTTCACTTCTACAAAAACAATCATTTTATCTTTTTTGACTATCAAATCTATTTCACCAAAAGAGGCAAAATAATTCTTTTGAAGTATTAAAAAACCAGATTCTTCTAAAAACTTTCCAGCTTTCTCTTCGTGAATATAACCTTTACTCTTATTACTTATCATTAGCCCACCTCTAAGTTATACACTATTTTATTATTTTTTTTAAGAATGTTTTTCTATGTGCCTCTATTGGTCCTTTTTCTAAGATTAATTCTCTATGTTTTTTAGTTCCATATCCTTTATGTTTTGCAAATTCATATCCAGGATATAGCTCTGCTGTTTTTTCCATCAGTCTATCTCTTGTAACTTTAGCTATTATAGAAGCTGCTGCTATTGCTAGACTTTTCCCATCACCTTTTATTATAGGTTCTTGCTCATCATCATACTCTCTTATCTTGTGATTTCCATCTACCAATAGTTTTTCAAAACTAACATCTTCTTTTAATTCAGAAACAGCTCTTCTCATAGCTAAAAAAGTTGCATTTAAAATATTGATATTATCAATCTCTTCAACTGTTGCAATTCCTACACCTACATAACAATTAGTAAGTATAACGTCGAATAACTCTTCTCTTAATTTTTCACTTAATTTTTTTGAATCATTTATTTTTTCAAATCTTTCATCATATTTTCTTATTTTTACCGCCGCTGCCACAACTGGTCCTGCAAGAGGTCCTCTTCCTGCTTCATCTACTCCAGCTATATCTCCTATCATTAAATCAAAATCATATAAACTACTCATTTACAACTCCTATTTTCTCTATTTTGCTAGTATCTAATTTCAGTTTTTTTGCTACCGCAATAAAATCTTCTGGTAACTCACCCACAATTTGCATTTCTTCTCCAGTTCTCGGATGATTAAATTTTAAATAGTAAGAATGAAGCATCTGTCTTTTTGCTATATCCGTTCCATTTCCATAAACTGAATCGCCTAAAATAGGATGATTTAAATATTTCATATGAACCCTAATTTGATGTGTTCTTCCAGTCTCTATTCTAACTTCTACCAGTGAGAAGTTATTAAATTCATCCACTACAGTATAATTTGTAATTGCGTTTTTTCCATTCATATCTACAACTGCCATTTTTTTTCTATCTTTTGGATCTCTTCCAATTAGTGTTTCAACTCTTCCATTTCTATCTTTAAAGATTCCTTTACAAATACATACATATCTTTTCTCAATAGTTTTATCTTTAAACATATTAGTAAGTTTAACGTGAGCGTCATCATTTTTTGCAACTATGATAAGTCCACTAGTATCTTTATCAAGTCTATGAACTATTCCTGGTCTTATAACTCCATTTATTCCTGAGAGGTCTTTTATATGATATAAAACTGCATTCACTAAAGTCCCTGTATAAAATCCTTGAGCAGGATGAACTATTATATTATGTGTTTTGTTAATTATAACCATATCCGAATCTTGATAAACTATATTCAGTGGAATATCTTCTGGTAGAAGCTCTAAAATTTCATCTTCTGGAATTTTAATTATAATCTCTTCATTACCTTTTAACTTATTTCCACTCTTTATTTTATCTTTTCCTACTATTTCAATATTTCCATTATCTATCAATTTTTGAATGTATGTTCTAGTTGCATCGTCTAAAACTTCACTTATATATGCATCCAATCTTTGTCCCTTATTTGAACCTTCTGTTTTTAGAGATATAATCTCTTTAAATTTTTCCATTAACAACCTCTTTATTTAAAAATCTATTTTTTATAATTATAACATTATTTTTATAAATTTTCATCTAAATAGCTATTAATCAAGGCCAATCTCTCATTCCCTTTGTTTCCAATTTTACGACTTAAATCAGTTAGAAAATATTCTAGAAGAGCTTGAGTTGCAACCATGGAGTTAAAATAACTGATTCCTGATATATTAATAAATAAAGTTATATCCGAATCTTTTATTACGGGTGATGTCGCTTTATCTGTTAAAACTATTATTTTAGCTTTAGCTTTTTTAGCTATTTTTATAAGTAAATTATAAGTTTTAGAGTATTTTGGATAAGCGACAATAAATAGACAATCACCTTCTTTAATATCCACTATATCTTTTAGTAATTCAGAACTATTTCTAGAGTAAGTTTTCACTCCTTCCATCACAAACCCTAGTCTCAATCCAAAAAATGCTGCAAATCCAGAAGTACTTTTAAAACCTATGACATACTTCTTTTGAGATTGCAATAAAACTTCTGAAACTGTATTTAAGCTCTCTATTGAATTCTTTGAAAAAGTTTCTGATATATTACTCTCTATATTATCCAAAAAAATATCCATCATCTTTTCCGATTCCAGTAAAAGCTTATTTCTATTTAATTTTTCATTTGGCGTTATAATTTTATTGCTTATATTTTCTTTCAAAGAATCTTTAAATTCTGTAAAGTTTTCAAATCCTAACGATTTTACAAATCTTATTATTGATGTATCACTAACTTTTAATTCAGCGGCAATATCTCTTGATGTCATAAAATATAATTTGCTTTCTTTTTCTTGAAAATAATCAGCTATTAACTTTTCTGTTTTGGTTAATTTACTAGTCTTTATTCTATTTTTTAAAGACTCTAACATATCTATTCCCCCTAATTTTTATTAGCTATAGCTTATCATGTTTAGCCGTTTTTCTACAATAAATATAAACAATTATTATGACCTCTGTTTTTTATAGAACATTTTTTACCGAAAAAGAGCTTGACAATTTATTATAGGTCATGTATATTTTATTCTGTAAAGAATATTAATAAACATTTTATTTCGAAAATGTTTATTAAGAAATAAAATTTAAGGGGGAATTATGCAAACTACAGAAAAAATCAAAGTTGTATCAAAGAAAAAATTCGATTTTCCACATACCTATGTAATCATTTTTGGTTTAATATTATTTGCTACATTATTAACATGGATTGTTCCAGCTGGAAGTTTTCCAAGAATTAAGGATGCTGTTACTGGAAAAACTGTAATAGTAGCTGATCAATTTAGCTTTATTAAAAATACTCCAGTTAGTATAATGGATGTACCATTAAAAGTCGTTAGTGGTTTAAATAAGTCTAGCAGTATTATTTTTCTTATTTTAATCGTTGGGGGAGCTTTCCATGTAATTTTAAAAACTGGAATGTTCCAGGCTTTAACAACTAAAGTTACCAAATTCTTTGCTAATAAAGAGGAACTAATAATTCCTGCCTTCACTTCTATTTTCGCACTGGCATGTATGACTATGGGGGTTAATACTTTTATAGGTTTTGCTCCTGTAGCTATTATGCTAGCGAGATCAATGGGATATGACGCCATCGTCGGTGTTTCTATGGTTATTCTTGGTGGTGCCATTGGATTTAGTACTGGAACTTTTAATCCCTTCACAACCGGTGTTGCACAAGCTCTTGCTGGATTACCACTATTCTCAGGATTAGGATATAGAATATTCTGTTTTGCAGTTTATTTAATAGTTACAAATATCTATATAATAAAATATGCAAAAAAAGTTAAAAAGAATCCTGAATTAAGTGTTGTTTATGAATTAGAACAACAGGAAAACGATTTCAAAAAAGATGAAAACGCTTTCCCTGAAATACAAAAGAAACATTATCTTGTTCTTGCAATCGTTTTAGTTCTATTTGGACTTCTAGTTTACGGAGGAGCCAACTGGCATTGGGGGCTTAATGAAAGTGCTGCTGTCTTCATTTGGATGGGAATTTTAGGTGGACTTGCTTATGGATTTACTCCAAGCACAATTGCTAAAGAGTTTGTTTCAGGTGCTAAAGGACTTATCTTCGGTGCTCTAATAATAGGTCTTGCAAGAACTATCTCTATCATATTAGATGATGGTAAGATTTTAGATACAGCTGTTTACTACCTAGGAAATGGTCTTGCTGCTCTACCTCAAGTTTTACAATCAATAGGTATGTTCTTAATGCAACTATTTATAAACGGACTTGTTACTTCTGGAAGTGGTCAAGCTGCTGTAACTATGCCTATCATGCTTCCTGTTGCTGATATGATTGGTATGACTAGACAAACTGCTGTTCTTGCATTCAACTTCGGAGATGGATTAAGTAACTATGTCCTTCCAACTTCATCTGCACTTATGGGATTCCTTGCCATAGCAAATATCTCATATGAAGATTGGATGAAGTATATGGGGAAACTATTTGGAATATGGGTAGTAACAGGTGCCATATTAATCATAATCGCAAACATGATAGGATACGGTCCTTTCTAAAAAACAAAAGGAGCTTTCAATGAAAAAACAAATTTTTAATTATATCGATTCAATAAGTAAAATTCTGACAACACATTCTGATTATATATTTGATAATCCTGAAATTGGTTTAGAGGAATACAAAAGTTCAGAGTTATTAACTTCATATTTATCAGAAAATGGTTTTCAGATTGAAAAAGGAATAGGGGGATACGAAACTGCGTTCAAAGCAACTTTTGAATGCGGGGAAAATGGTCCTTCAATCGGACTACTTTGCGAATATGATGCAATAGAAAATATGGGTCACGCTTGTGGCCATCATATGCAAGGTCCTTCAATTGTTGGTGCTGCCTTAGCAATAAAAAATACTATCAACAACACACCTTATAAACTTGTAGTTTATGGAACACCTGCAGAGGAAACTATAGGTGGTAAAATAAAAATGATTGAAAATGGTTGTTTTAAAGATATCGATGTAGCTCTTATGATGCATGGATCTCCAACAACTACAACTGATATAAAATCACTGGCAATGTCTAACTTTACAGTGACTTTCCATGGGACTAGTGCACATGCTGCACTGGCTCCAGAAAAAGGAAGAAGTGCCTTAGATGGTGTTTTACTTTTATTCCAAGGTATAGAATTTATGAGAGAACATATAAAAGAAGACACTAGAATACACTATACAATTAGCAATGCTGGCGGTCCTGCAAATGTTGTTCCAAAACTAGCAGAAGCTAAATTTAGTATTCGTTCATATGATAGAGCTTATTTAAATCACGTTATTGAAAGATTTAAAAAAGTTGTTCATGGAGCTTCTTTAATGACTGAAACAGATTATGAGATAAAAGAAACTAAATCTCTTGATAACAAAATTCCAGTAATCAAATTAAATGATTTACTGATGGAAAACGCTTCACTTATTGGAGCTCCAAAATTATCACCACCTAGAGAAAAAACTGGTTCTAGTGATTTTGGAAATGTTATGTATCAAGTTCCTGGTTCTTGTATCAGGATAGCTTTTGTTCCAGAAAATGCATCGTCACATTCAGATGAGTTTTTAAATGCTGGAAAATCTTCTGATGCTCATAACGCTGTAGTTATGGCTGCTAAAATATTAGCAGGTTCATCTTATGATTTAATAACTAACTCTGACAATCTTAAAAATATAAAAGAAGAGTTCAAAGTAAATAAATCTAAATCTTTTAAGATATAAAAAAAGGTGGTAATCTCTTTTGAGATTATCACCTTTTTAATATCTATTTATTATTTTTTTTCGAAGTGTCTTTCTAATAATCCTAAGAATGATCTTCCATGTCTAGCTTCATCTTTAGCCATTTCATGTACTGTATCGTGTATTGCATCAAATCCTAACATTTTAGCTCTCTTTGCAATTTCAAATTTCCCTGAAGTTGCTCCGTATTCAGCTTCTACTCTTCTTCTTAGGTTTTCTGCTGTTGAATCAGTTACACATTCTCCTAATAATTCAGCAAATCTTGCAGCATGGTTAGCTTCTTCAAAAGCTATTCTTGTGTAAGCTTCTGCTACTTCTGGATATCCTTCTCTATCTGCAACTCTTGCCATAGCTAAGTACATTCCAACTTCCATACATTCTCCGTTAAAGTTAGCTCTTAATCCTTCGATGATCTCTTCATCTCCACAAGCTAATCCTTCTCCAACTTTATGCTCAGAAGCCCATACTCTTTCTGCTGATTCTTCGTAAGCTACGAATTTATCTTTTCCTACTTTACAAACTGGACAGATTTCTGCTGAAGCATCTAATATTTCTCCACAAACAATACATTTTACTTTTGCCATTTTTTCTTCCTCCGTAAATTCTTAATTTTTTATTATTGATTTTTGGTTTGATTTTTGGTTTTCATCAATTTGTAATAATTACAAATCTGTTATAATATTAATATACAGCATTTATTCTATTATGTCAATAATTTTTTTCAAGTTTTTTTAATTTTTTCTAAAAGCTAAAGCTTCCATCAAGTGAATCTTATTTATAATTTTACAATTCTCTAAATCAGCTATAGTTCTAGCTACCTTTAAAACTTTATTAAAAGCTCTCATAGAAAGATTCAAACTTCTAATAGCTCCTCTCATTATCTTTTCAGACTCTGAATCTAAATGGCAATATTTTTCTAAATCTTTATTACTCATATATCCATTTAGCTTTTCATCACCAAATCTTTCTATTTGAATATCTCTTGCTTTTTTAACTCTTTCTTTTATATCCAAAGATTTTTCTCCATTTGATAAATTAATCATCTCTTCTTCTGAGAGCCTTCTAATTTCAATATATAAATCTATTCTATCTATAATTGGTCCTGATAATTTTTTCGCATATCTTCTTATCTCAAAAGAACTACAGTTACACTTATCATCATCAAATGAAAAACCGCACGGACATGGATTACATGCTGCAACAAAAATAAAATTAGCTGGAAATTCAACTTTTCCCATACTTCTAGTTATTGAAACCTTCCTCTCCTCCAAAGGCTCTCTCAGACTCTCTATGACATCTTTTGGGAACTCTACAAACTCATCCATAAATAATACCCCATTATTGGCTAAACTTATTTCTCCGGGTCTTGGAACCTTTCCACCACCTATTACAGCTGCAGATGTTGTTGTGTGATGTGGCATTCTAAATGGTCTTTTATTTATTATTGGTTTTGATTCATTTAATCCACCAGATATACTATAAATTTTAGTTGTTTCTATAATTTCTTTTTCATTCATTTCAGGAAGTATCGTACTTATTCTTTTTGCTAGCATTGATTTTCCACATCCTGGTGCACCAACCATTATTAAATTATGACCACCTGCTGCTGATATTTCTATTGCTCTTTTAGCCTTTTCTTGTCCTTTTACATCAGACATATCTATATCAAATACAAAATTTTCTTCCATTTTAGGAACTTTATATTCTTTAACTTTTTCATTTTGTAAAAAATTCATAACATCTCGTAAATTATCTGCTGGAATTATTTTTATTCCTTCTATTATAGAAGCTTCTTTTAAATTTTCAGTTGGGATAACAATTCCTTCATATCCCAGTTCTTTAGCTAGTAAAACACCACTTATAACACCATGACTTCTTCTTATTTTTCCAGTTAAAGATAGTTCTCCTATAAACATATATCTGTTTAATATTCCAGTATAATCTTTTACAAGTCTCATTCCAACCATAACCCCAACTGCTATAGGCAAATCAAAATGAGATCCTACTTTTCTCATATTTGCAGGTGTCAAGTTAACCACTATTCTTTTAGGCTCTAAGTTATATCCCATGTTTTTTATTGCAGATCTTATTCTGTCTCTACTCTCAGATATCACAGTATCACCTAATCCGACTATAGTAAAAATTGGTAATCCATTGGTAATATCTACTTCGACTTCAACTAAAAAAGGTTCAATTCCTAAATAACTAGAGCTTAGAACTTTAACTAACATCTACTACACCTCCTAAAATAAGAGAAATAAAAAAAATCCCCTCGAAACAACAATTTGTCATTTCAAAGGGATTATACAATATTAAAACCTATATCCTATCTTTTAAAAATTTAGTTTCTACTAGATAATACTTTAGCTAGTACACCATTCACGAACTCATGAGATTTCTCATCTCCATATTTCTTTGCTAATTCAACGGCTTCATTAATTATAATCTCTGCCGGTGTATCTTCAAATAGTATTTCATATGTAGAGACTTTTAATAAAGCCTTCTCTATATTTCCAACTCTTTCAAAAGTCCATCCACTGATGTTATCCTCAAGTACAGCCATCACTTCATCATTATTTTCTGCCATTCCTTTGGCATATTTAACTATAAATGATCTTTCATTTTCATTTAATTGAACTTCTTCTCTAGATAAATAATTCTCTAATACATCTCCTAAAGAATCTTCATTTACCTCAACCTCAAATACTAATTTAAACAGTTCTTCTCTTGCTAATCTTCTACTCATCTTACTTCCTTTCTAATCTTTTAATCTATCAATTATTTTCTTCTTTATTTTTTTTGTCACACTTACATCGCCTAAATTGTATCCGATAAAGCTAACAACAACTATAAACAGAGTCTTCAAAAAACCATACTCAACTAATAGTATAGCAACTACAAGGCCAATTACACAACCTAAAAATTTTTTTAAGTTATATATAAATCTTTCTATTAACTCCTCCAACATACCATCACCCTCTAAACCATTGAGTCTTTTCTTATCGAAAGTTTAGATATCTTAACTTCTACTATATCAACATTTAAATCTAGCTTGTTACGTAACTCCTCTTTTATGCTATTTTGTATAGCTACTGTCTTATCAGCTATATTAGCATTTGATAAAATTTCAAGAGTTACCGAAACATAAAACTTGCTTCCTCTTTTTCCACTCTCTATTTTCATAGCCTTTACATCGTGATCACGAGATAAAACTTCTTTTAATAAATTTCTTACTGAATCCGAAGATATGTTAATAATCCCGTTTTCGTTTTTTATTGTATACCCATCTTTTTTAGAAAAATTTGAAAGCAATTTTAAAAGAGATATGAAGAAATAAACTAAACATATATTAAGAGCTGTAAATTTAAAGATTAAACTTGTTGTATCTACCTGCACAAAATAACTAGGCATTATTATATAACTTATTCCTATAATAGACAAGAGAAATATTCCCACCCACGCTAGAAAAAAAACAACTTTTTTCCACATACTATCACCCTCTAAATGAAAATATTAGAGGCGTTTAAAACGCCTCTTTTAATATTCAAACTACATAATCTCTATATCTTCTTGATGATCCTCAACTTCTGTTACTATTTTAACATCTTGAACATATACATTTACTTCCACTACTTTTAATCCAGTCATTTGTGTAACTGAATTTAAAACAGCCTTTTGAACATTTTGAGCTATCTGTGATATTGGATATCCATACTCAACTATTACAAAGATTTCTATGCTACATTCTTTTTCTCCTACTTCTACTTTAACTCCGTTAGTAGGTCTTCTTTTTCCTAATATTTTGCTAAATTCGTCTGCTACTCCACCTGCAAGTTTGTAAACTCCTTCTACATCAGCTGCTGTTTTAGCCGCAATTGTTTTTACCACATCATCAGATATTTTTATATTTCCTAATTCGTTCATAAAATACACCCCCTGATTTATTTATAAGGTTATATCAAATTTTTATCAATTTTCCTGTTAAATTTATTTTTTTTGAGAAAAGTTATCCTCAATAAATTTAGTAGTTACCTTACCAGCTTTGTAAACTGGATTATCTAAAACTTCTAAATGGAATGGTATTGTAGTATCTATACCTTCAATTATAAAGTCTTTTAATGCTCTTTTCATTCTAGCAATTGCTTCTTCTCTATTTACACCATGTACTATTAATTTTCCAATCATAGAATCATAATATGGAGAGATTTCATATCCTTGATATGAATGAGAATCTATTCTAACTCCATTTCCACCTGATGTTATATAAGTCGTTAAAACTCCTGGTGATGGTAAGAAGTTATTATTTGGATCTTCAGCATTTATTCTACACTCGATAGCATGACCAAATAACATTATGTCATCCTGAGTTATATTTAATTTTTCACCTTCAGCTATTTTTATCTGAAGTTTTATTATATCAACACCTGTTACCATTTCAGTAACTGTATGCTCAACTTGCACTCTAGTGTTCATTTCCATGAAATAGAAATTATTACTACTATCAACTAAAAACTCAAGAGTTCCAGCAGAATCATAATTAATAGCTTTTGCTAATTTAACTGCTGCTTCCCCCATAGCTTTTCTAACTTTCGATGGAAGTCCAAAAGATGGAGCCTCTTCTATAAGCTTTTGATGTCTACGTTGGATAGAGCAATCTCTTTCTCCTAAATGAATTACATTTCCATATTTATCTCCAAGGATTTGAACTTCAACGTGTCTTGGATTTTCAACAAACTTCTCTATATATACATCTGGATTTCCAAAAGCAGCATCGGCTTCGTTTTGAGCAGCAATTATACCACTTTCCAACTCGTCTACAGTTCTAGCCAATCTCATACCTTTTCCACCGCCACCAGCGGTTGCTTTAATCATAACAGGATATCCAATTCTTTCTTCAACTTCTTCTTTAGCTTTTTCTATACTTGTTACAATTCCTGTTCCATTTGTAAGAGGAACATTATTCTCTATAGCTGTTTTTCTAGCTGTAGCTTTATCTCCCATCTTCTCAATAGCTTCTGGTCTTGGACCTATAAAAGTTATATTGTGAGTCTCACAGATTCTTGCAAATCTAGCATTTTCTGATAAAAAACCATACCCTGGATGTATAGCATTTGCACCAGTAACTTCTGCTGCTGCTATTATATTAGGTATCTTTAAGTACGAATCAGTACTTAGTGGTCCTCCAATACAAATTGCTTCATCTGCCAGCTTAACATGTAAACTATCTTTATCTGCCTCAGAGTAAACAGCAACCGTTTGAATTCCAAGCTCACGAGCCGCTCTTATTATTCTTACAGCTATCTCTCCTCTATTGGCAATAAGTATCTTTTTAAACATTAATCTTCCTCCCAGTTCATCTAATATTTTAGTTAGATTTAACTTTTAATAAAACTTTTCCGTAGTCAGCTATCCCACCATTTTCTAAACAAATCTCTTCGATTTCTCCAGATACTGTTGCTTTTACATGATTTTTAACTCCAATAGTGGTAATATAACCAATATCTTGTCCTACCTTTATTTGATCTCCAACAGATATAATATCATCCCCTGATGATGTCTTATAGAAGAATCTTCCAATACTATTTGAAAGTATTTCTTTAGTGTTTACCTTTACTTCTTTCTCTATCTTTGGCATTATCTTTTCAACAGACTTCTGTGATGCCACTTCTAATGGTTTTTTTATAGTTATTTTAAAATTAGGCTCTTCATAGTTTATCTCTGTCAATTTATTTTTGTCCAGAATTTTTATTAAATCTTCAATATTAAAGCTCTCTTTTTTCACAAAACCCCTCCGATAGTCAAGTTTTTTACTTTATCATGATACTTTCTTCTCCTAAAAGAGATATTACTTTTTTTATAAAAAGTTTTGATGGATTCACTTTATATTTAGAAGCTTTTACTTCCTTAGAATCCTCCATTTTTATTGCAAATCTAAGCGGAGTATCACCTAAATTTTCTAATATAATCTCTTTTAACATATTAAATTTATCCTTATTTTCTTCCTCTAGCAGAATAAAAACTTTATCCTGTTTTGTAACCTCTACATTATCTAAAAATCCAATATTTCTTAGAATTATTTTCTTATTTTCTATACCCTTAAAATAATCTGTCTGAACTGTTCCCTCAAGATATACAGCTCTTCCTTCTAAAAATGCATGTTCATATTTTTGATAATCTTTTGGAAAGGCTATTACCCCAATTCTATCATAATAATCTTCCAATTGGAAGAGTGCCATAACCTCATTATTTTTTTTTGTCATTATTTTACGGATTTCTCTAAGTATACCATAGGTTTTAACTATGTGCATCTCTTTTTCATCCTTCACCTCTGGTATAGATTCCATCCTAAATACCTTTATAATGTCCTTATATTTATCCAAAGGATGAGCACTATAGTAAAATCCTAAGAACTCTTTTTCCTTTTCCAACCTCTCTTCTAAAGAATAATCTGGAACCGCTGGAAAACTAAAACTAATCAGTTTAGATTTAGCTTCTCCAAATAAATTCATCTGTTGAATTTCATCCTCTTTGCTTCTTTTTACTGAGTACTCTATTACTTTTTCTATTGATTCATATTTTTGTCTTCTATTTCCATTTAGTGAGTCTAACGCTCCTGAGAGTACCAGTGCCTCAATAGATTTTTTGTTAAGTCCAAAAGATTTTGTTCTAAATACAAAGTCTTCAAATGACGTATAAAAACCATTCTCTAACTGTTCTTTCCTGATTCCTTCAACTAATGCCTGCCCTACATTTTTTATAGCTGAGAGTGCAAATCTTATTCCCTCTCCATCAACTATAAATTTAGAAACTGCATTATTTATGTCTGGTAATTTTAAAGAAATTTTATGATTTTTAGCATCCTCTATATAGAATGCAACGTTTTCTACATTGTTTTTTTCAGATGTAAGTACTGAAGCATAATACTGCTTTGGATAAAGAGCTTTTAGATATGCTGTCCAATATGCAATCAGTGCATAGGCTGCCGAATGGGATTTATTAAATCCGTATCCCGCAAACTTATCTATCAAATTAAAAACTTCTATAGCTTTTTCTTTTGTATATCCATTTTTCACAGATCTTTCTACAAATTTTTCACGATTTTCATCCATTATATCGGCTTGTTTTTTTCCCATTGCTCTTCTTAATAAATCAGCTTCACCCAGAGAATAATTAGCCATAATATTTGCTATTTTCATTACCTGCTCTTGATATAAAATAACACCGTAAGTTTCTTTTAAAACCTCTTCTAAAGACTCGTGTGGATATTTTATCTCTTCCAGTCCATTTTTACATCTCACAAAACTTTCTACCATTCCAGACCCTAAAGGCCCAGGTCTATAAAGAGCTAAAAGAGCTATTAAATCTTCAAATCTATTTGGTTTTAATTTCATTAAAATCTTTCTTATCCCTTGAGATTCTAACTGAAATACTCCTAGACTATCTCCTTTGGATAACATCTCATATACCTCTTTAACATTTAAAGGGATATCTTCTAATATTAAATCTTTTTCCAAATCTTCTTTTATATTATCTATAGCTCTTTGGATATTTGTCAGATTTCTAAGTCCTAAAAAGTCCATTTTTAAAAGACCTAACTCTTCTAATTCTTTCATCTGGTATTGGGTTGAAATAACTTTATCTTTATTGTCGCTGTATAAAGGAACTATATCTGTTAGCGAGTCCTCTGTTATAACAACTCCTGCAGCATGTATAGAAGCATGTCTAACTTTATTCTCCAATCTACTAGATAGTGTTATAACTTTTTCTATTTCACTATCTTTGCTATAAATTTCTCTCAATTCTGGAATATCTTTCAAAGCTTTTTTTAAATTGTAGTTTCCTGGAATAAGTTTTGCTATTTTATCAATTTTTCCCAAATTGACATTCATAACTCTTCCAACATCTCTTATTGCAGCTCTTGCTTTCATCGTTCCAAACGTTATAATTTGAGCTACTTTATCCGCCCCATATTTCTTTGTAACGTATTCTATAACCTCTCCTCTTCTTTCTTGACATATATCTATATCGATATCTGGCATTGATATTCTTTCTGGATTTAAAAATCTTTCAAAAATCAAACCATATGTCAAAGGATTCAAATCAGTTATTTTTAATGAATATGCAACTAAACTCCCAGCAGCTGAACCTCTTCCAGGTCCAATAGGTATTTTATTCTTTTTTGCATAATCTATAAAATCCCATACAACTACAAAATAACCAGCATACCCCATTTTTTCTATAGTATCTAGCTCGTACTCTATTCTTTCTACTATTTCTTCTGTAAGACCATTTGGATATCTTTCTTTTAGTCCTTTATAAACTATCTTTCTTAGAAACTCTTCAATAGATGCAGACCCGTCCGTCACTTCGTACTTTGGAAATTTAAACCCTCCAAAATCTATTTTTAGATTACATTTTTCAGCAATCTCTTCACTATTGTTTACGGACTCTATATACTCTTCTCCGATACTTTCTATAATTTCTTCTCTACTTTTTAAAAACAGTTCCTCTGTTTCAATTTTCATTCTATTCGTATCTTCCAATTTACTTCCAGTTTGAATACATAAAAGTATATCTTGTAGAACATGATCTCCTTCATAGACGTAATGGGTATCATTTGTTGCTACAGTCTTAACTCCCAATCTTTTTGACAAACCATAAAGTTTTTTATTTAGTTCTTTTTGTCCTGTTACTCCGTTACCTTGTATCTCTATATAAAAGTTATCTTTTCCAAATATTTCAATATACTCTTTTGCAACTTCATCAACTTTTGTATCTGGTTCTCCATCTAAAATCAGTCTTGATATTTCCCCCTGCATACATGCTGAGAGTACAATTATTCCTTCACTATGATCCTTTAAAAGTTTTTTGTCTATTCTTGGTCTGTAATAGAATCCGTTTAAAAAACCTAGAGAACTAAGTTTTAAAAGATTCTTATATCCTGTTTCATTTTTTGCAAGAAGGATAAGATGATAATTTCTACCCTCTCTTTTTTCCATTTCAAACTCGGAAATATAGGCTTCTAAGCCAATAATAGGCTTTATACCTTTGGAGATAGCTTTTTTATAAAATTCAATTGCGCCAAACATATTTCCGTGGTCAGTTATGGCTATTGCTTTCATTCCAAGCTTTTGAGCTCTTTCTAAATATTCATCTATTTTACCAACTCCATCAAGGAGACTATACTCAGTATGTAAATGTAAATGAACAAAATTTTTTCCCATAACATCTCTCCTTTTGAAAAAATGGCTGAAAGATATTTTCTCTCAACCATTTAGTTTTAGATATTTATATAATATCCATATTCTTTAAATATTTCTGAAACTTTTGAAATATTTTCATTTTTTACAATAATATGGAAATCTTCACCCTTTAAAATTAACTTTTTAAATCTTTCATCTTTAGTAATTACTGAAATCAAATCTTTTTCATTTTCTAGTTTTAAAACCTTATACTCTGGAATATGAACTACTGATTTACCTTTCTTTTCTATCTCATTTAGAAAGCCATTCCATATATCAGGTACAGTTTCTCCAATCTTAGTTTTAAACTCAGATATTCTAAGTGATATTTCAGATGAGTCTTCCACACCTCTTAGGAATGTTTCTTTTGAAAGTTTAAATTTATTTGGAGATATTCTATGCCCAATCTTCTCTAGGAACATCGTCTTAATTGGTGAATCACCAATTATAGTAGCAATAAGTCTATCCTCTTCCATATGGACCTCAGCATCATCTAAGACTATTTTAAAGTCATAATCCAACACCTTATTAAAGATATATTTCCCTAATTCTGTAAGTTTTACAAATTTTAACCCATCATATTTACTCAAATATCCATTTTTTAAATAAAGCGAATTATTGATAGATGGTTGCTCATAGTATACTTCAACAACACCTAGTGATGCTAATACAAAGAATACCGACTTAACAAAAGGTGTAACTACATATGAAAGATATTTATTATAGTTACCTATTCTTGTTCTTTCATAATTTGCTTCATTTATATAGATGCTATTATAAGCATCCTCTATATCAATTATTTCAATAAACTCATCTCTAAATAATATGCTATTTACAATATTTTTTATAGATACAGGACTATCATCTGGAAACTCTTCTATAATTTTTTTGATAGTTTGAAGTCCTCTTTTTATTTCATCTTTAGATTTTGAAATGTTTTTTATTCCTTTTAAATAATTTAGGAATAATGTTATATAATGAGAATTCTCTCCCTTTATAATCTCTCCATCTAAAAATTTATGAATAATTTCTTTTATATTATTTATATTTAAAAACTCTTGATTTAAATACTCATCTTTTAATAAGAAAAAGAATAGTGCTATCGTTTCAGTTTTTAAATAATCTAAATCTTTTGCTTCTTCATAAAACTCATCTATATCACAATATTTCTTCATATTGCTCTTAGATTCCTTCAATAATTTTCCACTTGAAGAAAGTTGCATTCCACCTTGTTGATAGAAATCATAATATTTCTTAAAGTTTTCTATTATACTTTCTTCGTTATTACTTTTAAATTCAGTTTCTATTTTTCCAGTTGCGTGGATATAATAATCTCTTGGTTTAGGTAAAAACTGTCTCATTATTCTAACTATATCGTTATGAAGATATAAATATTCACCCTTTTTAATATCTCCTTCTATTTTAAAGAATAAGAATTCTTCTTTTAAATCACTATTTAAATCATAATTCTTCTTTCCCTTAAGATATTTTGTTCTATCCTTTATTAAGAACCTTCCATTCCAAGCTATCTCTTCGAAAACTTCTCTTACGTCCTGTGGTAAAGAATCATAAATATTTTTAAAAACTTCATCTTTTGAAAACATTTGCTCCATCAGTTCGATAAAAGTCTGTTTATTCGTAGTTGCCGATATTAAAGAGATTTCAAAAAGACCTAAATTACTTCCGATATAGCCATCTGCTATCCAATCCAAAATATATCTTTTAAATATTTCAAAAAGCACTTCTTTGCTATAATACTCGTTTAAAGCTTTTCTAAATCTTTCCTTACTAATTGCCATTTTCATCTCCTATTCCCCTAATATAAACTCTATATCCTTTTCAGTAAGAGTTTTAATTGACGCTCCATCATCAGCTATTAAATTATCTAAAAGTTGGCTTTTACTCTCTTGAAGTTTCAATATTTTTTCTTCAATAGTATCCTTCAATATCAATTTATAAGAGAATACAGTTCTATCTTGACCAAGTCTATATGCTCTATCTACAGCTTGATTTTCAACTGTTTTATTCCACCAAGGATCATATATGAATATTGTATCTGCTGCAGTCAAGTTAAGTCCTACTCCACCAGTTTTTAGAGTCATTACAAAAACTTTGTATTTCTTTTCATTTTGGAATTTATCTACAAGTCCTTGTCTGTCTTTTGTTGCTCCCGTCATTGATAAATGAGGTATTCCATGTTTTTTTAAATCCTCACATATATTCTCTATTGAGCTTATATAGTTTGTAAAAACAAGAACTTTATGATCATTTTCTACTGCGTCACAAATATTATTTATAAGTACTTCTCTCTTACTAGAAGTTACTAAATTACTCTTAACTTCTGGACAACTTGTTATTTGTCTTAATTCATTTAAAGCCTGAAGTATAAAGAATTGTGTTTTCCCAATACCTTGCTCTTTAATCTGACTATTTATCATTTTATAGTAATAGCTTCTTCTCTCTTCATATAGTCTTTTTTGTTCTATGTTCATTTCTATAAATAGAGTTTTTTCAATCTTATCAGGTAAATCTTTTAGAACTTCTTTTTTTACTCTTCTTAGAATAAATGGATATATCTTTCTCTTTAGTTCATCTATTGCTTCAGGATCGTTATCTCTTTGAATTGGATTTGCATAATAGCTATTAAACTCTTCTAATGTTCCAAACATTGAAGGATTTAAAAATCTAAATAGAGAGTATAGTTCTCCTAAATTATTTTCAATGGGCGTTCCACTAAGAGCTATTCTATGCTTAGAATTTAAAAGCATTACCGCTTTTGTTGTCTGTGCATTAACATTTTTTATATTTTGAGATTCATCTAAAATAATTAAATCAAAATGATTATCTCTTAAAGTTTCTATATCATTTCTTACAGTTCCATAAGTTGTTAGTAAAACATCACAATTTCTTAACACCTCTTCATTTCTAAAGTTTCCATAATAAATTCCAGAAACTAATCCAGGACTGAATTTTCTAATCTCTGCTTCCCAGTTATAAATTAAACTCTTAGGCATTATAACTAAAGTTTTTCTGCCCTTTACCTGATGTAAATCAGTTATTAGAGCTATAGCTTGAAGTGTTTTTCCTAACCCCATATCGTCTGCTAGACATCCACCTAGATTATTTTCCACTAAATATGAAAGCCATCTATATCCGTACTCTTGATATTCTCTTAAATTGGCATTTATTTTTGGAATCATCTTTGGATTATCTTTTATATCATTAATTCCAGTAAAGAACTCTCTACTCTTATTTAATTCTTGAGTTAATACTTTATCTTCTATTAAGTCATCTATTATAGGTAAATCAAAGAATGAAATCTTGACTTTTGATTCATCATTATTTTTAAAAACTCTTTCCAACTTCTCTATATATTTTCTATTTATAAGAGCATTAGTTCCATCACTTAAAACGATATAAGAATCTTTTTTAAAAGAATTTAAAACATCTAAAATAGAGAATTTTTCTCCCTCTATTTCAAGTTGCACCTCTCCCTCAAGGAAATCTATAGAATGTTTGAAACTTCCAATCACTTTTGGCTTTACCGCTTTTATATTATACTTTCTTAATTTTTCTGCTCCAATTACCTTATATCTACTAGCCAGTTGAAGAAGTTCTCTAGTTATGAACTCTTTAGCTAATTTTTCCTGAAGAATAAGATAATTTTCTTCATCTAAATAATATCCAGCTTTTATTTTTACATTTCTTTGATGTTTTGATAAGATTTTTACAATCTCATCTACAACTTCTTTTAGTGCATCTGTTATAACTTCTGAAATTGTAACTCTTTTTTCTAAATGATTAACAGTTAAAACACTTTTTAAACTATGTTCTTTTAAAAATTCATAATCTATAGTTGAAACCATAATTCCGATTTTTAAATAAAGACTGTTGTCCTGAGATATTTTTTCAATCATTATATGAGGAACAGGAGTTTTAGCCTCTCCTCTTTCAATTTTATATCCCAAACATTGAATCTCTAAGTTTTTAAAATATGAGTGAGCTAGCGTTATAAACTTTTCTAATTCCTCTCTTTTAAAATCTGAAACTAAATCGTTTATAGAATGAATTATATCTTCTTGCTCTTCAACAGTATAAATAATTCCATCTCTATAAAAAACCTCATCTGTTAAAATATCAAACTTTTCATACTTTGCGTTTAAAATTAAACTTGCTGTATAAAGTTTATCACTTTCAACATGCTCTGAAATATTTAGAGTAACTGTATTATCTTCAGTTTTCCAAATTATTTTTTCTAATTTTTCATTGATAAAATTATTGCTTTCTTTCAAGAGATTTAAAATAGATTTATTTTCATCTATGTATAATTCTTTTACCGCTACATTTCCCCAATCTACGAAAAAACTATCCTCTTTTATCTCTTTTATAAAAGAAAATATTGCTTTTGAATTCTCATCAAGATTATTGTCGTCTATTTCTGTAGTTGCTTCTCCACTACTATCCACTGCAGTTATATAACCACCTTTTTCATCCATTTTTAACATAAAATAGATTTTATCTTCTAATAATTTAATGCTCTTATCCATACCCTATCCCTTTAATATTTTTTATGATAAAATTATATAAATAATAAATTTTTTCTGAAATATATTATATCAAATATTATACATTTTATCAACAAGTTAAAAAAGGAGTGCTTTCTAAGCACTCCTTTTTCTCTCTTTAACTCTCCTGAGTATACCCAAGTTCTTTCAAGAAAGGTTTTTTCTTTCTCCAGTCATCTTTAACTTTTACCCAAAGCTCTAAGTAAATTTGAACCCCTAAAAGGTTCTCTATATCTTTTCTAGCCTCTGTTCCAATCTCTTTTAAAAGCTTTCCTTGTTTCCCTATTACTATCCCTTTTTGAGAATCTCTTTCAACATATATATTTATGTCAAACTTATCTTTTCCGTTTGGTCTTCTCTCAACATTTATAATCTCAACTGCGATTGAATGAGGAATCTCTTCTCTTGTTCTTTCTAATATTTTTTCTCTTACAACTTCTGTAATTATTCTATATATAGGCATATCTGTATACATATCATCTGGATAGAATTTTATTCCATCTTCCAAGAATGGATCAAGAGCTGAAAGTAACTTTGGAATTCCTATAGCATATTGACCTGACATCTCAACTATCGCATCAAATTCTCCTAATTTCTCAGCAATTTCTTTTCTTTTTTCAATTAATTGTTCATCATTTATTTTATCTATTTTATTTACTACTAAAACTCTAGGAGTTTTCTTAGCTTCTTTTATTTTATCCATTACAAACATATCACCAGTACTGATCTCTTGTGAAGCGTCAATTAAAAACATTATTGCGTCAACTTCTCTTAAGATTCTAATAGCACTATTTGTCATGTGCTCTCCTAAAAGATGCTTAGGTTTATGAATTCCTGGAGTATCTATAAATACATACTGATTCTCATTAAAGTTTAATATTCCCTTTATTGTATCTCTTGTTGTTCCCGCTTTATCTGAAACTATTGCAACTTTCTCATTAACTAATTTGTTTATAAGTGTTGATTTTCCTACATTTGGTCTTCCTACTACGGCAATAAATCCTGCTTTCATTTAATCATCTCCTATACCTATTCTTATGTATTCTTCTTTAATCCTATTTAAGAGAGTTAATGCGTCACCATTTTCATCTAAATATTCGTATTTTTCTCTCTCTTTGATTGATGTATTCCTTAGCATGTTAGGTGAAATCTCTCTCTCTATTCCTGCCTTTTTCCCAGCTACTAAAAATCTTGCTCTAAAATTTTGTCTTGAAAGTCCATAAAAAATATAGTCACTGCTTCCAGATATTAAATTTTCTCTATCTTCTTCTATAAATTTATTTATTTCTCCCGATAACTCTTCAGATAACTCCATCAGTACCATTTTCCCATTTTTTATTATAGAAAAATACTCGTAGTTATATTTTTCTAAATCAGAAATTTTCATTTCTAAAACTTCGGCAATCTGGACACCTATATCTGTCAAAATTTTAATTATTAATTTATCTCTTCTACCTTTTGAATTTTTTTCACATGCATCTGAAATAGCTTTTATTTCTCCAAATTCTAAAACTTCTGGAATTTTTTCTCCACTTCTAACAAGTGTGATTCTCTCCATAGGTAAAACATCTATTATATTTTTCTTTAGTAAATATTTATAAAATCCTTTCACTGAGCTATATTTTCTAAATACAGAATTTTCTTGATACTTAGTTCTTAAAAATTTTATATACTCTAATATATCATCTTCTTGTACATTCTCCTCTTCTTTTCCATTTAAAAAATTTTTAAAATCTTCTAAATCCACTCTATACATTTCTTCAGTGGCAGAAGAGATAATCCCTGAAGCTTTTGATTTTTCTAGAAATTCATTAAAAAAATTCATATTCACTCCTCATTTAAGAGTTCTTTAGCATGTTTTAATACAGCTGGTGAAATATTTTTCCCTGCCATCATACGAGCTATCTCTTGAACTCTCTCCTCTGAATTAAGTTTTTTTACAGTAGTTTCTGTTCTTCCATCTACTATATTTTTTTCAATATAAAACTGTTCATGAGCTTTAGACGCTATTGCTGGTGAATGAGTTATACTCATAACTTGAGTTGTGTTTCCTATCTCTCTCAATTTAGTAGCAATTTTTCTCACTGTTTCTCCACCAACACCAGTATCTATTTCATCAAATATCAATATAGGTATATTATCTACTTTCGAAAATATTACTTTCAAGGCCAGCATTATTCTACTAACCTCTCCTCCAGATGCTATTTTTGAAAGCGATTTTAAATCCTGACCAATATTTGTTGAAATTAAGAATTCAACATTATCTGACCCTTCAGCTCCCATAGTTTCTAAAGGTAAAAATTTTATTTTAAATTTAACATCGTTCATATTTAAAAGTTTCAACTCATTTTCTAAGTTTTTTTCAATTTCTAAACTTTTAATTTTTCTAAACTTTGTCAACTCATCTGCAAATGACCAGTATAGTTGTTCTAAGTCAATTTTTTCCTTAATCAATTTTTTTATCTCAAAATTGTTCTCGTCTAAAAATTTTATTTTTTCTGATATATCATTTTTATAATCTAAAATATCTGATATATCTGATCCATACTTTACCTTCAGTCTATTTATTGAATCTAGTCTTGATATTACAGATTCTAATTTCTTTTCATCCACATCAATATCATCATTTAACTCTGATATTGAATCTGAACATTCCTGTAAATCATAATATATTTTATCTAGTTTTTCAGAAATTTCTTGAAATTCTTTTCCATATTTTGAAATAACTTCTAAATTTTTACGACTATTATATATAATCGATAAAGCATTTATCTCTCCGTCTTTCAAAAATGATTCTGTAGATATAAGTTTTTCCTTAATTTTTCCAGCATTAAAAAGTTTCTTATACTCCTCTTCTAACTTTTCATCCTCTTTTAAAATTGGATTTACCTTTTCTAACTCATCCAATTGAAATTCATAAAACTCTTTTTTTTGAAGAGTTTCTTTTCTTTCTTTTTCAATATTTTTTATTTTTTTATTAATATCAAAATACTTTTTATAAACTGTCGCTAATTTTTCTTTTAATTCGTTCCCAGATTCTCCCAAAAACTTATCTAAAAGTTTTATATGATTATTCTTATTTAAAAGCATTTGATGAGAGTGTTGTCCCACTATATCAACCAAGGTTCCCATAATCTCTTTTAAACTAGAAATAGGAACTCTCACGTTATTTACAAAGGCTTTTCCTTTACCATTTTTATCCAAATATCTTCTAACAATAACTTCATTGTCCGTTGTTTCAATCCCTAGTTTTTTTAACTCATTTTCTTGTTCCTGATTAATTCCAAAAACTCCTTGAGCTAGAAGAGTTACTTCTCCGTCTCTTACCATCTCTGAACTAGATTTCTCTCCAATCAAAAGATTTATTCCACTTAAAATAATTGATTTTCCCGCTCCAGTTTCTCCAGTAAGAACCACAAGCCCACCATCAAACTCTAAATCTAAACTTTTTATAATAGCTAGATTTTCTATTTTAAGTTCTTTTAACATAAATTATCTCCCCACTTTAACTTTTCTCTTAAAATATTATAGTAGTTTCTTCCTTTAGGCAAAATTAATTTTAATTTAAAATCTGAATAACTTATTTCTACTTTATCTCCAACACTTAACTTTCCAGACCCTTCTCCATCTATCACTAAATAACCTTCTCTATTGTCTTTTAGCTCAATATAAATTTTCTCGTTTCCATCTAGTACTATTGGTCTATTTGTTAAGTTATGTGGTGCTATGGGAGTTAGAATCATTGCTTTTAAGGTTGGCATAACTATTGGTCCACCTGCTGATAAAGAATAAGCTGTTGATCCAGTTGGAGTTGAAACTATTAAGCCATCAGCCTTATAATCATTTATATATCCATTTTCAGAATCAACTGATACCTTAAGAATCTTTTCCATAACTCCTCCTTTTGATATCATAACTTCATTTAGAGCATCGTAGGATTTCCCTTGGTAAACTACTTTTAAAAAAGATCTCTCTTCTATTTTATATTCACCTTTTAGATACATATCAAAAGTTTCAAAGGCTTCACTGGCTTTAATTTCAGTTAAAAATCCTAAAGCTCCAGCATTTATTGCCATTACCACTGCATTGCTATGTATTATTTTTTTAGAAGCTCTTAAAAGAGTTCCGTCCCCTCCTATTACAACTACAAAATCAGCTTTAGAAATTTCTGAAACATCCACAATCTTAACTGCTTTAGCTTCAAAATATTTTAAAGTATTTTTGTAAATTGCAACTGCTCCTACTTTATCTTCATTGTGTATTATGCAACCTATTTTCATAACTCCTCCAATCATTAAAACAACTGCTCTGGATTTATAGGTTTTAGCTTAAATCTAACTTCATAGTATAATTTTGGTTCTCCATCTGTTGTGAGTCCTAAAACTCCTATATTTTGGCCTTTTTTAACCTCTTGATTTAATCTTACATCTGTAGAGATTAAGTTTCCATATACTCCAATAGTATTATATCCATAATCTATCATAACAACATTATTAAGCCCTTGAAATCTATCAGCATAAATAACTTTTCCATTTGTCGCTGCACATACTTTTGAACCCATTCTTGCTAAAATCTCTATACCATTACTTATAACTTCACCCTGTTTTTTTTGTTTAAACTTTACAACTACTTTTCCATCAACAGGTCTTTTTAATCTTCCAATTTTTAAAAGAGCAGCGTCTAATTTTACATTACTAACTGATTTTGCCCTTGCTTTAATTATCTTCTCTATCTCTTGTTCCGTTCTTTTCTTCTCTAGTTGTAATTTACCTATTGTTTTAACATGAGTTACTTTTTCATTGTTTAATCTCTTTATAAGTGAATTTTTTTCTGAGACTTTTCTTTCTATAGATCTTTTATTGGTATCCATTTTATTCTGAAGATTTCTAAGCTTTTGTCTTTCTTTTTCTATATCTCCTTTTACTTTTTGGATATCTTTTGTGACTACTTTTATATGCTCCATTTTTTCTAAATCACCATAGAGCATTCTAGAGAACTCTCTTTTCATTATTGATTCTCTTTCTAAAGTTACATCTAAATCTATTTTTCTATTCCAAGCTAAAATTTTAGCCTGATATTCCATTTGCTTTCTTTCTAATTCTTTTGAACTTACTTTTAAATTACTACTTCCATAGTCTATATTTCTATTTACTATTCTTATCTCGTCTTTTATTCTTTCTATATCTTTTTCTATTTCTTTTATATCATTTTCTATCGAAGATATCTGTTTTGAAATTTTTACTTTTTCTGAATCTATTGTTAGTATTCTAGTGTTTTTTTTCTCTATTTGAGAATCTATCTTTTTCATTTTATTTTTCAATGTATCTATAGAGGTTGAATATGCTAAACTGCTAAAAACCAGCATAAATAATACAATTTTTTTCATAATTTTCCCTCTCTATTTTTTTGTATAATAGAGGGAGATAACCAAACAAAAATATTAAAAAATATAATTATGATAGATATAATAAATACCATTTGATGAAAACTCATTAAACTTAAATTTGGAACAAGATCTAATAAGGCTTTTCTAAAAATAATATATAAATTAAAAAATAATAAACTTCCCATTATCGATGCTCCCATAAATGGAAAAAGATTTATATTTTGAGCTCTCTTATAATTTCTAGCATTCCCAGGATTTGTTATCGTAAGTCTTAAGTAATCAGTTATAGTTCCACCACTAAATATTAAATATATCATTAAAACCACTGCTATATCTGTTCCTAAAATAAATATAGAAAATGTATTAATTCCCTTTATTCTTCTTTTAGTATTCTCAATATGATTACTATCTAAAAATATTTCTTTTACTCCATTTTCATTATCTAATAATTCCTGGATCTTTTCAATGTCATCAGTGTCATTGAAAGATACTAGCAAAGAATTAGGAAGAGGGTTATCTCTATTTGAAATAACTATCCCTAGTTCCTTTTGAAGATTTCTGAAAGCCTCTTCTTTAGTAATAAATCTAACTGCTTTTACTTCTGGTTGTAAAAGTAATTTATTTTCTAGTTTATTAATATTTTCTTCTGATAAATCATTTTTCAATTCTACTGTAAAAAAATAATTATCTTTCAATTTAGAAGCTATAAAAGAGCTATTGAGAATGATTGCTGTTAAAAAATTTAGAAGAAAAAAGGAGATTAACAATGTTATAAAGGATTTTTTTACACCTATATTACGCATTATATCTCCTCCTAAATTTTAAATATTTAAAATATAAATATAGAGGCTGAAGTATCCTTCGCCTCTATACAAAGTAATTAAAGATTTTCTTTTACAACAGAGATTATTTTCTCACTAGTTAATTCATATTTCTCTAAAAGCTCTTCAGCTTTTCCACTTTGACCAAATTTATCATAAATTCCAATTTTCTTAACTAAAGTTGGATGAACTTCTGATAAAAATTCAGATACTGCTGATCCAAGTCCACCTATTACAGAGTGCTCTTCAGCTGTAACTATAAATTTAGTTTCTTTTGCTGCATTTAAGATAGTTTCTCCATCTAATGGCTTAATAGTTCCAACATTTAAAACTCTTGCTGAAATTCCTTCAAGAGCTAGCTTCTCAGCTGCTTCTATAGCCTTTGCAACCATAAGTCCTGTTGCAGCTATAGTAACGTCTGTTCCCTCTTTAACTGTGTTTATTATTCCAATTTGGAAATCATAATCTTTCTCATCAAATAATACAGGCACATCTAGTCTTCCCATTCTTAAATATACTGGTCCCTCATATTCTGCTGCTGCAAATACCATCTTTTTAGTTTCAACAGCATCAGCTGGAGATAAAACAACCATTCCTGGAATACTTCTCATAAGTGAGATATCTTCGATTGATTGGTGTGATCCTCCGTCTTCTCCTACAGATATTCCTGCATGAGTTGGAGCTATTTTTACATTTAATTTAGGATAAGCAACTGTATTTCTGATTTGCTCAAATGCTCTTCCTGCTGCAAACATTGCAAAAGTAGAAGCAAATGGAATTTTTCCACATGTAGCAAGCCCTGCTGCTGTTCCAACTAAATCAGCTTCAGCTATTCCTACATTTATATGTCTATTTGGAAATTTTTCTTGAAATAAGTTTGTTTTTGTAGATTTTGTTAAATCTGCATCTAATACTACTATATTCTCATTAATTAGTCCAAGCTCTACTAGAGCTTCTCCGTAAGCTTGTCTCGTTGATTTCTTAGCCATTTTGTCCGTTACCTCCAGGAATTATTATATTTCAGATACCTTTTCTAATTCTTTTATAGCTCTTTCTGTCTCTTCAGCTGTTGGTGCAACACCGTGGAATCCACATACGTTTTCCATAAATGAAACTCCTTTTCCTTTTACTGTTTTTGCAATTATAACAGTTGGTTGTCCCTTAACTTTCTTAGCCTTGTCTAAAGCAGATAAAATTTCTTCAAGGTTATGTCCATCTATAACTAATACATTCCATCCGAAAGCTTCCCATTTTTTATCTAAAGGTTCTACTCCTTTAACTAGGTCTACATTTCCATCTATTTGAAGATTATTTGAATCAATAAATGCACAAACACTATCAAGTTTATGATGAGCTGCTGTCATAGCTGCTTCCCATATTTGACCTTCTTGCATTTCTCCATCTCCCATAAGAACATAAGTTCTATATGATTCTCCAGACATTCTTGCTGATAAAGCCATTCCATTAGCTACCGATAAACCTTGTCCTAAAGATCCTGTTGAAATCTCTATTCCTGGAAGTTTTCTCATATCTGGATGCCCTTGTAATGGTGAACCATATTGTCTAAGAGTTTTTAAAAGCTCTCTGTCAAAATAACCTCTTTCTGCTAACGCTGCATATAATACAGGTGCTGCATGTCCTTTCGATAATACGAATCTATCTCTTCCTACCATTTTAGGATTTTTAGGATCAATATTCATTTCACTGAAATAAAGTGCAGTAACTATATCTGCCGCTGATAAAGATCCTCCTGGATGTCCTGATTTTGAAGTACAGATCATCTGAACTATGTCTTTTCTTATTGTGTTGGCTTTTTTTTCTAGAAGATTGATATCTTTCATTATTTTCTCCTTTCGATGCTTAGTAGTCTGCCTAAATTATATTATTTTATTTGCTATATTGTCAAGAAAAGCTATTTTTTTAATGTTTTATAATACTTCATTCCTAATTCTGTTGCGTTTTTAGCCCCTGTTTGCAGATAAGTTGATACAGAATCATATTTTATAGCCCCAAAAATTATAAATATTAGACTATATGCTATGAATGGCCTAAAGAATTTATTCTCTTTTTTTAAATTTTTCATCAAAGAAAAAACTCCCAAGCAAAATAAATATATAAATTCCATAACACCCTCTGTATAGCTAACAACTATAAAAAGAGTTCCAATTATAAATATTACAAATAAACTTTTCGTTAATTTAGGAGAAAGAGACAATCCCATTATAGGTACCTTTAAAAGTGCTCCTCCACCCCATCCCTTTGGAAATAGATCAAAAATAAAATGAATTGCCATAGCCAAAGAAAATCCCATTATGAAATATCTAAAAGTGTGGCTTTTTTCACCTTCATACAATTTCATAAGTATAAATATTACAAGAGGGCTATGAGTTAATATATTTCTATGTTTCAATCCCATTTTAAAATCCCAATCAGGAAACTTTATTCCAACTATATATGCTGTCAAAGAAACTAAAATCCCTGCCATGCTCATTTCATCTAAAATTTTTAGCAATAGTTCCATATTTTCTCTCCTTTAGAATAAAAAAAAGAGCAGACACAGTCTGCTCTTTTCCTTTTAGAAAGAATTACTTAGTAATTTCTGCAACAACTCCAGAAGCTACTGTTCTTCCTCCCTCTCTGATTGCGAATCTTAATCCAGGTTCCATTGCGATTGGGTGGATTAACTCTACAGTCATCTCTATGTTATCTCCTGGCATTACCATTTCTACTCCCTCAGGTAGATTGATTGCTCCAGTTATATCTGTAGTTCTGAAGTAGAACTGAGGTCTGTATCCTGAGAAGAATGGAGTGTGTCTTCCTCCCTCTTCCTTAGTTAATACGTATACCTCTGATTTGAATCCTGTATGTGGTAAGATTGATCCAGGTTTAGCTAATACTTGACCTCTTTCAACGTCTTCTTTCTTGATTCCTCTTAATAGAGCTCCAACGTTATCTCCAGCTTGACCTTGATCAAGAAGTTTTCTAAACATTTCTACTCCAGTACAAGTTGATTTGATTGTTGGTTTAATTCCTATTATCTCAACTTCTTCTCCAACTTTAACTATTCCTCTTTCTACTCTTCCAGTAACTACTGTTCCTCTTCCAGTTATCGTGAATACATCCTCGATTGGCATTAGGAATGGTTGGTCTACTGCTCTTGCAGGTGTTGGAATGTAAGAATCTACTTGGTTCATTAGATCCTTAATTTTTTCTACCCATTTCTCTTCTCCGTTCATTGCACCTAAAGAAGATCCCATTATTACTGGTACTTCGTCCCCTGGGAATCCGTACTCTGTTAATAACTCTCTTACTTCCATTTCTACTAACTCTAGTAATTCCTCATCGTCTACCATATCTGATTTGTTTAGGTATACTATGATGTATGGAACTCCAACCTGTCTTGATAGTAAGATATGCTCTCTTGTTTGAGGCATTGGACCATCAGCTGCTGAAACTACTAATATAGCTCCATCCATTTGTGCTGCTCCTGTTATCATGTTCTTAACGTAGTCAGCATGTCCTGGACAATCTACGTGAGCGTAGTGTCTTTCTAATGTTTCATACTCTATATGAGCAGTATTGATTGTGATTCCTCTTTCTCTCTCTTCTGGAGCAGCATCGATGTTTGCGAAATCTACTCTTTTAGCTAGTCCCATATCTGCTAGAACTTTAGATATTGCTGCTGTAGTTGTTGTTTTTCCATGGTCAACGTGCCCTATTGTTCCAATGTTAACGTGGGGCTTGCTTCTTTCAAATTTTTCTTTTGCCATTTAAATTCTCCTCCTCATGAGTTATATATTAATTTTAATTTTGCCTTGATTAAAAAAAAATCCACACATTCCTAAATGTACCTAGGTTAAGTGTAGTAAAAGTGGTGGTGAGAGAAGGATTCGAACCTTCGAAGGCAGAGCCGTCAGATTTACAGTCTGATCCCTTTGGCCGCTCGGGAACCTCACCATATTTTGTTGTTTTGGTACCCCGTAGGGGAATCGAACCCCTGTTTATAGAGTGAAAATCTATTGTCCTAACCGTTGAACGAACGGGGCAAATGTATGGTGCCGCTTATCGGAGTCGAACCAATTACCTACTGATTACAAGTCAGTTGCTCTACCAGGTGAGCTAAAGCGGCGTCCTTTTTACATAATAATTATATTACAATTTCTAAAAATTGTCAATAGTTTTTTTTATTTTTTTTTATTTTTTTTTAAAAGGAATTGAAAGACATAAGATGTATAATATGTTCAGATGGTGTTAAAGTTATCCCCCTTAACACCCTTTAACATACTTCCCCCCAAAGAAACCTAGAATCCCCCTAGGTTTCTTATTTTTTTTGGAGAAATTTTTTATTAGTTTATTCTAGTTAATAATTCTCTATATTGTTTTACTAAAAGCTTTATCATAGTCTTTCTAATAATTTGATACCATTTAAACTGCATAGCTTCCATACCTTTTATTGAATCTGATACCATTCTCTTTAAAAATTCCATCTCTTCAAATGATAGTCTAAGTTCCATCTTATTCTTGTCATCCGCTACCATTTTTATATAATCAAAAAATTCTACTAATCCTTGATTTTGACCATTCATGTTCGCACCAAATTGTTTTTTTACTTCATCAACAAATTTAGATAAGAATTTTTTACTATTTTTATCTAGCTTAACCACATACTTTCTTTTACCTTTTCCAATCTTTTGAATAGTATTCATCATTCCCATCATAGATGACATGCTATTCATTTGCATAGGATTCATATTATTTGGATTTACTCTTTGAGCTTTCATTTTTACCTCCAGAATTAAAATTTACCAATAACTTTCTCTATTTCTATCTTAGAGATTGCTCCTTCTCTAAGGATTTTTGGATTGTTGGTGCTCATATCAATTATTGTAGACTCATTTCCAACTGGAGTCATACCACAATTTACAGCTATTTCCACTCTATCTAAAAAAATTTTAGATACTTCATCAAAACTTCTAGGAGTTTTTTCTCCCGATATATTTGCACTTGTTGTTGGCATTATTCCACCAACAGCCTCTATTATTTGTAAAGAAATTTTATAGTCAGGCATTCTAACTCCAACAGTTTTCCCGTTAGATACCATAATCTCAGGAATTATATCTTTTTTTCTAAGAATTATAGTTAAACCACCTGGCCAAAATATTTCCATTAATTTTTCAACTTTTTCTCTATTCTCTTCTTCTATATATGCTATTTTTTCAACGTTCTCTTTTTTGCTTACAAGAGCTATAAGTGGAGAGTTAAAATTACGCTCTTTTGCACTGTATATTTTTTTTATACTTTCTAAAGAATCAATATTACCACCGACACCATAAACAGTATCAGTCGGATAGATTATAAGCGACCCTTGGAAAATTTCCTCTTTAATTTTTTTAAAATCTATATTTTCTACATTAAAGATTAATTCTGCCACAACTTACTCCATTTCCAAATAGTTTTTAATAATTTTATCATATCTAAAAAAAAAAAGCTAGTATAGCACTAGCTTTTATTTGTTATTTTTATTTCTTTTCGAACAATTCTGAAACAGATTGGTTATTTACAATTCTTCTCATAGCTTCTGCTAGTACTTCATCAACAGAGATAACTTTTATTTTATCTATTTGTTTTGCTTCTGGTAAAGCGATTGAATCAGTTATAACAACCTCTTTTAAGCATGAAGCTTGTAATCTTTCTATAGCAGGATCAGAGAACACTCCATGAGTACAACAAGCATAAGCCTCTTTAGCTCCTCTTGCCATTATAGCTTCTGCACCATTTGTGATAGTTCCAGCTGTATCTATCATATCATCTATGAAGATAGCAGTTTTCCCTTCTACTTCACCAATTAGGTTCATAACTTCTGACATATTTGGCTTAGGTCTTCTCTTGTCAATTATAGCTATTTTACAATCTAACCACTCAGCTAATTTTCTAGCTCTTTTTACTCCACCAATATCAGGAGAAACAACAACTATTTCCTCTCCATAAAGTCCTTTTTGGATAAAGTATTTTGCAAGAAGTGGTAACGCTTGCATGTGGTCAACTGGGATATCAAAGAATCCTTGAATTTGATCTGCATGTAAATCCATAGTTACTATTCTGTTAGCACCCGCTTTAGTAAGTAGATT
Source organism: Cetobacterium sp. 2A (assembly GCF_014250685.1). Lineage (GTDB taxonomy): Bacteria > Fusobacteriota > Fusobacteriia > Fusobacteriales > Fusobacteriaceae > Cetobacterium. Next base: position 409,828 of record NZ_JACFAJ010000006.1, read on the forward strand.
TGCTACTAATTTTGAAGTGATTGGTTCTCTAGGACTTGATTTTCTATCCTGTCTTGCATATCCATAGTATGGAATTATAACGTTTATCGATCTTGCTGAAGCTCTTTTTAACGCATCAATGAAAATTAAAAGTTCCATTAAATTTTCATTTACTGGTTCTGAAGTTGATTGTACTATAAATACATCTCTACCTCTAACAGTTTCATCTACTCTTACATAAACCTCTCCATCTTTAAATCTTACAATTTCAACTTCACCTAATGGAAGTCCGTACTTTTCACCTATTTTTTTAGCTAATTCTACATTTGAAGTCCCTGCGAAGATTTTTACATCAGTTCTTAACATCTTATCTATTTCCTCCAATCAAATTTTATAACTTGTTTACTTCTAGATACAGCTAAAGCATTAGATGGTACATCTTTAGTGATAACTGATCCAGCTCCCACCAGGGAGTTATCTCCTATTTCTACTGGGGCAACTAACATTGAGTCACTGCCAATAAAAGAGTTTTTTCCAATAATAGTCTTGAATTTATTTTTTCCATCATAGTTACAAGTTATTGTCCCTGCCCCTATATTTGTTTTTTCTCCGATTGTTGCATCGCCTAAGTATGTTAAATGACCAGCCTTAACTCCTTTTTCTAGAGTTGACTTTTTAATTTCAACGAAGTTACCTACGTGCACATCCTCTTTCAAGTGTGCTTTTGGTCTTAAATGTGCAAATGGTCCAATAGTAACTCTATCTTCCACTACACTGCTTTCTATAACTGAACTCTCTATTTTCACAGAGTTTGAAATAATACTATCTACAATTCTAGTATTTCCAATAATTTCACAGTTTGATCCAATCTTTGTATTCCCTTGTAAAATTACGCCTGGGTAAATAATAGTATCTTGTCCTACCTCAACACTTTCTTCTATATAAGTGTTCCTTGGATCAATAAAGATTACTCCAGCATCCATAAGAGCTGTATTTTTTCTTTCTCTTAATGTTTCACTAGCCATAGCTAATTCAACCTTAGAATTAACTCCCAAAGTTTCTATGTTCTCTTCTAGAGTATAGCACTCTACAAGTTTTCCCTCTTTAACATTTATGCCTATAACATCAGTAAGGTAGTATTCACCTTTCTCATTATTATTATCTATTTTAGAAAGTGCATCAAAGAGATCTTTTGATTTAAAACAGTAAACACCTGCATTTATTTCTCTTATCTTTTTTACAGCTTCACTAGCTTCTTTTTCTTCAACTATTCCAACTACTTTTCCTTCGCTTTTAACTATTCTTCCATATCCAAATGGATTTTCACAAATAGCTGTTAAAATTGTTGTAGTTGCATTCGAATCTTTATGTTGTTTGTACATCTCTTTTAAAGTAGACTCTTTTAAAAGAGGAGTATCTCCACAAAGAACCATAATATCTCCGTTGTAATCCTTCAATAATTCCGATGCTTGCATAATTGCATGTCCAGTCCCCAACTGTTCTTCTTGAACTACATATGGAATATCTCCTACAACTTCTAGTATCGTTTCTTTTTTATGACCAAGTATTAAAATATTTTCTTCTACTCCAATATTTTTACATATAGTAATTATTTTTTCTATCATGGGAATTCCATTTACTCTATGTATTACCTTTGGCAATTCTGACTTCATTCTAGTTCCTTTTCCTGCGGCTAAAATAAGTGTCTTCAACTTCATTAAATTCCCCCGTTCATCTTAATTCAAGTAATTATATCATACAGAATATTTCATTTCAACATTATTCCTTGTTTAACTTTTCATATGCCTCATTTATTTCCTTAAACTTTTTTTCATGGTAATCTCTAAGTTCTTGTGTTTCGTTAACATATTTGTCTGGATGGTGCTTTTTAGCTAAATCTCTGTATGCTTTTTTTATCTCATCTTTAGACGATCCTTTTTCAACTCCTAAAACAGAATAATATTTACTCTTGTCTTCAAAATGCCCACCAAAAGGATTTCCTTGGTTGCTATACCCATTCCCACCAGTATAGTGTTGTCCGCCAGCCTGTTTAAAAAACTCTTCAAAATCTTCAGTTTTATAAGTTTTATAGTAATAACTTTTTCCTTGTGGAGGATTTTTCTTTCTTCTAAAGTATGATATTAATCCGATTATAAGTAGTATCGGAAAGAATTTGATAACAAAAAACCCAAAGAAAGAAAGTAATAATGCCATAAAAAATAGTACTGGTAAAGCACTTATAGCTTTATTCATTCCAAAGATTATTGCTATTAAAAAAAATATTACAAAAGTTATTCCTATCGCTATTTCAATCATTTCTTCTCCTTCGAATCTATATAAATTATAAAAAAAATAGAAAGACAGGGACAAAAACAGCTCTTCTCCCTTTCTCCCTATTTTCAATTAATTATTGTTTGTTTTCTGCTTCGATTTCATTTTTTAAATATTCGATCTTCTCTTTTATTTGAGAATCTCTAGGATCAATTTCATAAGCTGTAATATACTCTCTTAAAGCTCTTCTTCTTCTACCCATATCCTCATACTTTTTAGCAAAATCTAAATGGGCAGTATAAATATCCAAATCCAAAAATATCGCAAAATCATAACTATTTATCGCTTCTCTTACCAGTCCAGCTCTAGAACAAACATTTCCTAAGAGAAAATAAACAAAAGGTTCTTCAGGCTCTAAATCTAAATAATTATTAAAGCATTCTATTGCTTTTTTATAATCTTCTAGTTCATAACTTAGATATCCTATAAATCCCCATAACTGGGCATTTTTAGAATCCATTTTCAAAAGCTTCTCATAAATTTTGACAGCACCCTTACAATCTTTTTTATAATAAAGGATTGTAGCAAGCTCCTCTAATTTAGCTTTATCATTTGGATTTTCTAGTAGTTCAAATCTTAAATGTTCCTCGTATGTAAAGAGATCCATCTCTTTATTACAATACTTATTAAATATTTGCGTTTTAAGCATAGTTGGTCCCCCTTAGCTATGTTAAATTAACCCTAGGTGAATTATAGCATACTTTCTAAATATATTTAAGTCCCTATTTTCAATAAAAAAAGATGGAGAATCAAAAGATTCCCCATCAATATTTTAACTCTAATTAAAGAGCTGCTTTTGCAGTTTCAGCTAATTTAGCGAACTCAGTTGCATTGTTTAAAGCGATGTCAGCTAGAACTTTTCTATCTAACTCGATTCCTGCTCTCTTTAATCCGTTCATTAAAGTAGAGTAAGTTAATCCGTTTATTCTTGCAGCAGCGTTGATTCTGATGATCCATAATTGTCTCATCTTTCTCTTTCTTACTAATCTATCTCTTGTTGAATAAACTGCAGCTTTATTAGTTGCTTGTTTCGCTTGTTTGAAAGCGTCTCCAGATGCACCTCTAAATCCTTTTGCAGCTTTTAAAACTTTTTTATGTCTTCTTCTTCTAACTATTCCAGTTTTAACTCTCATTACTTTTCCTCCTAAAATTATTTAACGATAATATGAATTAATGGGGTTATTATTATCTTCCAGCTCCGTATGGTAATAAAGCTTTCATGTGCTTCTCTAAAGTAGATGTTACAACCATATCTTTCTTAAGGTTGTTCTTTCTCTTTCTAGTTTTCTTTGTTAGTATATGACTTTTTCCTGAGTGTTTAACTACGAACTTACCTGTTCCAGTTACCTTGATTCTTTTTTTAGCACCTCTATGAGTTTTCATTTTTGGCATTGTTATGTTCCTCCTCTCGAATATTTAAACCTATTTTTTTGGTGATAATATTAAATGCTTTTGCTTATCGCTATATTTTTTATCAACTTCCGCTATAGCTGTAAATCTGTCAGCTATTTGGTCCAGCATTCCAATTCCAATTTCAGCATACATTCTCTCTCTTCCATACTGAACAAGAGTAATTTTTACTTTGTTGTCCTTAGCAAGGAATTTTTCAACTTGTGCAATTTTAGTCTCTCTATCGTTGTCATCGATTCTAGCAGTGAATTTAACTTCTTTTACTATTATCTGCTTCTGATTTTTTTTAGCTTCTTTAGCTTTTCTTGCTTGCTCATACTTATACTTTCCGTAGTCCATAATTTTACAAACTGGTGGCTTAGAGTTTGGTGAAATTTCTACTAGATCTAACTCTTTTTGTCTAGCAAGCTCCATTGCTTCTTGAGCCGACATTATACCTAGTTGCTCACCCTCTTCAGAGATTATTCTAATCTCTCTACCTTTAATTTTCTCATTTATTCTGATTTTGTCTGAAATAATAGACACCCCCTATGAATTCTTTAAATAAAAAAAACAGGACGTGAAACATCCTGTAAACTTCAAAACTATCCATCAGGGTATAAACCCGGAAAAAATTTTGATAACCTTATGAAGATTCTTTGTCTTACAAGGTGAGAAACAGGAGTTTCTTCTTTAAAAATTCCTTAATTAATATCTATAATGATTATAACATTTTTGTTAAAAATCTGTCAAATGTTTTTTATTTAAACTCATGGCGCACCCAAGAGGAATCGAACCCCTAACCCCCTGATCCGTAGTCAGGTGCTCTATCCAATTGAGCCATGAGTGCGTATTTTTTCTAAAAAAAAAAGGTAGATTAACTACCTTGTATTATCAAAAATGGCGGTGAAGGAGAGATTTGAACTCTCGGTACCGGATTAGCGGTACACTCCCTTAGCAGGGGAGCGCATTCGGCCACTCTGCCACTTCACCTTTTTGTATGGCGGAGGACCAGAGACTCGAACTCTGAAGTCTTACGACGTCGGTTTTCAAGACCGATTCCTTACCAATTAGGATAATCCTCCATACAAGATAGATAGTAACATTTTTTTTTTTATCTGTCAACAGTTTTTAAAAAAAATATTTTAAAAAAAAAGATTTGAAGAGTGCATAGAATACACTCTTCAATAAGATTACTTAGCTGATTCTTCTGCTATTAATTCATTCATTTCTTTTATTATAGCATCTGCATCAAGACCGTGAGCTGATACTCCCTCTCCAAGAGTCTCTCCAGCTGCTACCATACACCCAACACATCCTAATCCGTGGTTCTTAAATACATTTGTAATTACTGGGTATTTTTGTACTGCTTCTAATATATTCATATCTTTAGTTACCATTATTTATTCCTCCTAATTTTACATGACTTATCTTAAGCCAATTATAATAAAATTTACTTTTTTTGTCAACTATTTTCCAACCACATTTAACAGGTCATGTATTCTAACTACACCTATTACTTCTCTTCCTTTTAATACAGGTAAAACAGATATCTGACTCTCTCTATTTTCCATAAGTTCCATGGCGTCCATAGCCATAATTTCTTCTCCTACAAAAATAAAGTTTCTTGTCATTATATCCTCAGCTTTTAAATCAAAAAATTTCTCTCTTCTTTTAAGAGCTCTTCTAATATCTCCTTCTGTAATTATCCCAACCATCTCATCATCTTGGACTATACATACAACTCCCAATCTTTTATTAGTCATTGTTAGGATAATACTGTCTACATCACTTCCAATTGGTAGTATAGGAAGAGCCGACTCTTTATGCATAACATCTTTAACCTTCATAAGCAGTCTTCTTCCTAAGCTTCCACCTGGATGATACACTGCAAAGTTTTCCGGTTTAAACCCTCTTTCTTTCGTCAATATTATAGAAAGAGCATCTCCCATCACTAAAGTTGCTGTTGTTGAACAAGTCGGTGCTAAATTCATAGGACACGCTTCTTTTTCTACTCCTATATTTAAAACTACATCTGATGCAACTCCTAATCTTGAGTTAGGATTTCCAGTCATAGCAATTAATTTTGCTCCGATTTTTTTAACTGAAGGTATTATAGATATCACTTCATCACTGTTTCCACTATTTGATATAGCTATAACTACATCTTTTGGACTTATTATTCCTAAATCTCCATGAAGTCCTTCTGCCGAGTTCATAAATACTGCATATGTCCCTGTTGAAGCCATAGTTGCTGCTATTTTTTTTCCAATTATTCCAGATTTTCCGATACCAGTTATAACAACTTTCCCTTTTGATTCAAGTATCATTTTTACTGCTACCATCATCTCATTTGAAATCTTATCTCTAACTCTTTTTAACTCTTCAATCTCTATATTGAATATCTCTTTTGCAAAATTTATCATTTCCATATAGTTTATCTACCTTTTACTAAGTCGTCTATTTTAACTGCAACTTTTAAAATCTCTTCTAAATCTGAAAGATATAACATGTTTGGTCCATCTGATTTTGCATTTTCTGGATCTGGATGAACTTCTGCAAATATTGCATCTACTCCAATTGCAAGTCCTGCTCTCATAAGTGGGAAAACATACTCTCTATCTCCTGATGTTGCCGTACCAAGACCACCTGGTTTTTGAACTGCGTGAGTAACATCAAATACCACTGGATATCCAAATTTCCTCATTTCCATAAACGCTCTCATATCAACTACCATATTGTTATATCCAAAAGTTGAACCTCTTTCACATAACATGATATTTGGATTTCCCATCTCTTCCATTTTAGTTACAACGTTTTTCATATCCCAAGGAGCTAAAAATTGTCCCTTTTTGATATTAACTGGTAATCCAGTTTCTGCTGCTGCTATTAGTAAATCTGTTTGTCTACATAAAAATGCTGGTATTTGAAGTAAATCTACAACTTTAGCTACTTCAGCACACTGCCAAGTTTCATGTACATCTGTCACTACTGGAATATTATAAGTTTCTTTTACTTTCTTTAATATCTCTAATCCCTTTTCAAGACCTGGTCCTCTAAATGAATGAATTGAAGATCTGTTTGCTTTATCAAAAGATGCTTTGAAAATATAATTAATGTTTAATCTATCACAAATCTCTTTTACTTTTCCAGCTATATCCATTACTAGTTCTTCTGATTCAATAACACATGGACCAGCTATTAATGTAAATCTCTCTGTCCCACCTATTTCAAACTTATTTCCTATTTTAATTTTTTTTACATTTTCTACAAGTTTCATTCTTCCTCCTGTAATTAACTATTAGATAATTTTTTATTTATCGCTTTTCTTGCTTCTTCTTTATCATCAAAATGATGTTTTTCTTTTCCAATAATCTGGTAAGTTTCATGACCTTTTCCAGCTATTAGAACTATATCATCTTTATTTGCTAATTTTATTGCTAATTCAATAGCTTTTTCTCTATTTGGTTCTAAAATAAATTCTTGTTTTTTAAATCCAGCTTTCACCTCATCCAATATAAAGTTAGGATCTTCAGTTCTTGGATTATCTGATGTTGCTATAACTATATCACTATATCTTTCTGCTATTTCTGCCATAATTGGTCTTTTAGTTCTGTCTCTATCTCCACCACAACCAAAAACAGTTATAACTTTTGCTTTTTTCATTTCATTTATACTCTTCAGAATATTTTCTAGAGCATCTCCAGTGTGAGCATAATCTACTGCAACTGTAAAATCTTGTCCTGCATATACGGGTTCAAATCTTCCTGGAGCACCATGTATTTTTTCTATAAGCTCTAAAATCTCATCTTCTGGAACCCCTAAAAGTTTAGCTGCTCCTATAGCTCCTAGTAAATTGTACATATTATATTTACCCAATATTTTAAGTTTTCTACCTTTTAATATTTCAGGAGTCAATTCGGCTTTCTTCTCTATAGAATAAGATATTCCACCAAACTCTTCAAATAATCTCTCTCCATAGATATCATCAATATTTATCACACTATTTCCTTTGCTTTTAAGTTTTTCGAATAAAATCTTTTTAGCATTAAAATATTCTTCCATATTTTTATGATAATCTAAATGCTCTGGAGTTAAATTTGTGAAAACAGCTACATCAAAATTTAAAACATCTACTCTTTTCATGCTAAGTGCATGTGAACTCACTTCCATTACAAGATATTCTAAATTCTTTTCTACTGCTTTTTTACACATTTTTATTATATCTAGTGATTCTGGAGTAGTATTTGGGGCTTCTATTATCTCATCTCCAATTTTATACTCAACCGTTCCTATTCTTGCTACCTTATCCTCTCCTAAAAGAGTTTCTATCATGTATGTCGTCGTTGTTTTTCCATTCGTTCCTGTAACTCCAACTATTTTTAATTTCTTTTCTGGAGCACCATAAAAATTAGAAGCTATATGTCCTAAATTTTTTCTTAAATCTTTTACAAGATAATAATTCACATCGTGTTTTAAATCTACTTCCTTAGATACTAAAATTGCTTTCGCACCTTTTGTAACTGCCATATCTATAAATTCATGACCATCTATTAAAGCACCTTCTAATGCTACAAAAATATCTCCATCTTTTATTTTTCTTGAATCATATTCCATGTCTTTATAATTTATTGTTTCGTCCACTATCTTTAATGGTTTAAATTCTATCCCACAAAATATTTTTTCCATAGCTCATCTCCTTAGAAAAATTATATATCAATACTAGCATAATTTTTAGTTTTTTCATAGTTCATAGAAGATATAGATAAAAAAAAAGCAGCACTCACGCCGTTGTGAGTACTGCTAAATATTACTTCTTGAATATTCCTAAAGGTTTTCCTAAAGGTAAGAACTCTCTACCAAATGTTTTGTTTAAAACATTTGCTGCTGATCCATAGAATGACATGATAGCGATTGAAATTTCAGCTACTGCTGCTAGAGTATGAGTAAACTCGTAAGCTATTCCAAAAGTTGCTCCTGCAAGTCCTATGAATAATAAATCTATAAGTATGAAGATTATTAATAGAGTCTTGTTAGTTTCTACTGATGCTAGTGTCATATATAGACTGAATATTAAGTATCCAATAAATACGAAACCGAAAGCTTTTGGATCTGCTGCTGCTTTCATTGCCTCTCCAAATACTCCTAATTGTACCATCCAGCTCATAGCCATTCCGAACCAGAAAAACGCGTATCCTCCGAATGCTGTAGTTCCAAATACATTGTTATGTTTGATATCATTTAAACAAGCTATTAATTGAACAAATGCTCCTAGGAATATTGCCCAAGGTATAACTAATGATACTCCACTTACAATTCCGAATTTGTTAGCTGAAGCAACTAAAGTTACTATCGCTAGTCCTAATAAACCTAATGCTGATGGATCCGCTACTGTTATTTTTACATGATTATCTTGATGCATTTTACTTTTTATCCTCCTAAATTTTTTATATACTTTTATATGAAACCAAAAGTAATTATATAAAAAATTTCATTAATTGTCAATCATATTTCCATTCATTTTTATAATACTAAAGCTGTTGCTCCTTTAATTCCAGCATCGTTTCCTAAAACACCTAAAACTATATCCAAATTATCTAAAGTTACTTTAAGGCTATATTTAGGAAGTTTTTGTTTAACTCTATCTAACAATATATCTCCAGCTAATGCTACTCCACCAGATAGAACTATCACATCTGGATTTATTATATTTAAAATATTTCCTATTCCCATAGATAAATATTCAGAAATATACTCAACTATATCTAAAGAAAATTTATCTCCCTGTTTAGCTGCGTCAAATACATGTTTTGCTTCTAATTTTGAAATATCTCCATCTATCATTTCATATAAAAGATTTGTTTTATTAACCATAAGTCTAGAAGTTGCCTCCCTTATAACTCCTGTTGCAGAAGCATAAGTTTCAAAACAACCCTTTTGTCCACATCCACAAAGATTTCCATCCTTTACAATTTTCATATGTCCTATCTCTCCTCCAGCACCTGTAGCACCAGAAAGAAGCCTTCCATCTATATATATTCCACCACCAATACCTGTCCCCAATGCGATTGTTACACTGCTTTTATATCCTTTAGCAGAACCATATCTAGCTTCACCCAAAGCAATAACATTCACATCATTATCAAGTCTTGTTTTCACTCCAGATATTTTTTCCATCTTTTCACTTATATCTATATCATTTCCCCATGGAAAATTAGCAAAAAATCCAACTATCTTTTGATCTATAACTGGGCCAGGAATCCCCATTCCTATTCCCTCTAATTTTTTATACTCAATATTTAAGCTAGACATCATTTCTTTTACTTTTTCCCATATTCTTTCTAAAGTTTTATCAACACCCTCACCAGAAAGAGTTTTTATATTTTCAGTTTTAAGAATATCGCCATTTTCATTCATTATTCCAATTTTACTATTTGTTCCCCCCATATCAATTCCAGCAAAATATCTCACTGTATCACCCCTACACCATATTTTTTTCTGAATCTATTTCAATTATATTAAATCTATTTTTTTTTAACAAGTAAATGTTTGGAGTAATGATTGACCTTTTATTGAATTTTTTCTACTAATATGCTAACATTTAGTAAATATATCACAAAGTTTGAGAGGAGTTTTTATGAAAAGAAGTTTATCTGGAATACAGCCAAGTGGGATTCTTCATCTTGGAAATTATTTTGGAGCAATGAAACAGTTTATTGAAAATCAAGAAAGTCATGATGGGTTTTATTTCATAGCCGATTATCACTCTCTTACATCTTTAACTGACCCAGCTTCACTTAGAGAAAATTCATACAATATAGTATTAGATTACCTAGCTTTAGGTTTAGACCCTGAGAGAAGTACAATTTTCCTTCAATCTGATGTCCCTGAGCATACTGAACTTATGTGGTTACTTTCAAATGTCACTCCAGTTGGGCTTTTAGAGAGAGGGCATTCTTATAAAGATAAAACTTCAAAAGGTTTCACAGCTAATACTGGTCTTTTAACATATCCAGTTCTTATGGCCGCTGACATCTTAATGTATGATGCCGATATCGTTCCAGTAGGAAAAGATCAAAAGCAACATTTAGAAATGGCAAGAGATATCGCTATGAAATTTAATCAGCAATACAATGTTGAACTTTTCACTCTTCCTGAACCTATGATAATGGAATCGCTAGCTGTTGTTCCTGGAACTGACGGTCAAAAGATGAGTAAGTCTTATGGAAACACTATCAATATGTTTGCTTCAAAAAAAGAACTTAAAAAACAGGTTATGAGTATTGTTACTGATTCTACTCCACTAGAAGAACCTAAAAATCCAAACAACAATATTGTTGATTTATATAAACTTTTTGTTTCAGAAGAAAAAGTTCAAGAGATGATGGATAAATTCAGAGCTGGAAATTATGGATATGGACATGCTAAAAATGAGCTTCTTGAAGCTATTTTAGAATACTTTGCCGAAGCTAGAGCTAAGAGAGAAAGACTTGCTGAGAATCCTGAATACGTTGAGGAAATCTTAGCATTAGGAGCTAGAAAAGCTAGAGCAATAGCTAGAGAAAAAATTACAAAAGCAAAACAAGCAGTTGGTCTTATCGGTAACGCCTATAACAAATAAATTTCATAGGAGAGTATTTCATGGCCATTAAAAATTCAATCTTAGAAACTATAGGAAAAACACCTCTTATTAAACTGAACAGATTAAATGATACTCAAGCAGATATCTATTTAAAATTAGAAAATTTTAATCCCGGTGGTAGTACAAAAGATAGAGCAGCAATGAATATGATTGAAGTTGCTGAAAAAAAAGGTTTATTGACAAAAAATACAACTATTATAGAAGCAACTAGTGGAAATACTGGAATCGCTCTTGCTATGATTTGTGCAGTTAAAGGATATAATCTCATCATCGTTATGCCAGATACTATGAGTGTAGAAAGACAATTACTCTTAAAAGCTTATGGTGCAACAATTATTACAACCGATGGGAAAAAAGGTATGAAAGAGTGCCTAAAAAAAGTTGATGAATTAAAAGAACTATATAATGATGTTTTTATTCCAGATCAATTTACTAATTTTGCAAATCCTGATGCTCATTATAACAGCACAGCTTTGGAAATAATAAATGATACAGATAAAAATTTAGATATTTTTATTTGTGGAACAGGAACAGGTGGAAGCTTTACTGGAGTAAGTAGAAGATTGAAAGAAGAAATTGAAGGGGTTAAAACTTATTCAGTGGAACCTTTAAATTCTCCACTTTTAACAAAAGGATATTCTGGACCACATAAAATTCAAGGAATGGGAATGAGTGCTGGATTTGTTCCTATAGTTTATGACGGAACTCTAGCTGATGAAGTTTTAACTGTAGACTGTAACGATGCATTTGAGATGACAAGACAACTTGCTCGGTTAGAAGGTGTCCTTTTAGGGATATCATCTGGAGCTGTTGTATCAGCAGCTCTTGAAGTTGCTAGAAGAGAAGAAAACCACGGTAAAAAAATTGTGGTGCTTTGTACAGATACAGGAGAGAGATATCTTTCTAGTGGAGTTTTTGACAATTAAAAAAAGGAGAGCACATAAGTGTTCTCCTTTTTCAATTATTTAGCAGGTGCATAAACTCCTGAGTTTACAGCATTTTGCATAGCTGCTCTTATTTTTGTAGCTCTTACAGAAGCTCCAGCTTTTTCAATATTAGCTGGTGTATATAACAATTCTAATGCTTCTGATAATTTTTTTCCATCAGTTGCTTTTAAAGCTGCTTCATACTTTGCTTTTTCTAATTCTAACTCTTTATTTTTTAAATAATCTTGATCTTTGTAAGCTAATGTTCTAAATTTTGCATTCTCTACAACATCATTTTTTAAATCAAATTGAACCTCTACTTGTGTTTCTTGTCCTGATACAAATGTCCCTCTGTAAAGTCCATTTCTGTTAGTAGCTGCATAAGCAACAACTGTTCCTAGAATTGATAGTGTTAGAATAAGTTTTTTCATCATTAATCTCCCCTTTAAATAATTTTATATGTTAATTCTTTACCAGCGGTCTTCCTTCCGCATCTGTAAACTTTCCTATCAAAATCATAAAGATATCTATTAGATACCAAATACCAAATCCTCCACCTGAAATCAACTGAAGAATTCCTGTTCCTGTTTTCCCAACATAAAATCTATGTACTCCAAACATTCCCAAAAAGATAGCCAGCAATAAAGTTACTACCCAATCTTTTCCAACGTTACTGTTATTCATAAAATGCCTCCTAATTATTAGGAATCTGCCAATCTATTCTATCTTTTCCTAAACTTTCAAGTATCTCATTCGTTTTTTTGAAATGATCACATCCAAAGAATCCTCTAGATGCTGAAAGAGGGCTTGGATGAACCCCTTCTAAAATATAATGATTAGAATTAGTAATCAGTTTCTTTTTACTTTTGGCATTATTTCCCCAAAGAATAAAAATGACAGAGTCCTGTTTTTCATTTAATTTTTTTATTACATCATCTGTAAATATTTCCCAACCTATTTTACTATGAGAGTTTGCATCTCCAGCCCTAACTGTTAAAGCTGTATTTAAAAGTAGTATACCCTGTTTTGCCCAAGAAACCAAGTACCCATTATTTGGAATAAATGTTCCAAGCTCTTGATTTAACTCTTTATATATATTTCTAAGAGATGGTGGAATAGGTATTCCAACATTCACAGAAAAAGCTAATCCATGAGCTTGCCCAGCACCATGGTATGGATCTTGACCTAGAATTACAACCTTACAGTCCTTATAACTTGTCAGTTTAAAAGCTTCAAAAATTTCATCTTTAGGTGGATATATAACTTGAGTTTTGTACTCCTCCACTAAAGTCATTTTTAATTTTTTATAATATTCCTTTTCAAATTCACTTCTTAAAACCTCATCCCAATCGTTACCTATCGTAACTGCCATATCCAACTCCTACAATTACTTTTTATCTAAAGTTAGACTTCCGCATTCTGGAATTCTTCCCTTCATTCCACATCCAGCACATGTTTCTCTACAATCTGGAGTTAGAGCAACCTCTTCTGCTTTCTTCAATTCTCTTTTTAAGAACCCTTTACTCACTCCAATATCTACAATATCCCAAGGCATTTCTGCATCAATATCTCTTGCTCCAAGATATTTTTTCTCATCTATATTTAAAGTTTCAATAGCTTCTTTCCAGATTCTATAGTTATCTCTGTAGTCATCTAATTTAGCACCATTTCTAAATGCTAACTCTATTAAATCTCCTATGTTTTCATCTCCTCTTGATAAGAATCCTTCTAAGTAAGATTTTCTAGAATCATGTATTCTAAGAGTTGTTCCTTTAAGACCATAAAAAGCATCTTTTAACATTTTGTGTTTTCTATCCATTTCTGCCATATCCATTTGCTCACTCCACTCGAAAGGAGTATGTGGTTTAGGAACAAAATTTGAAACACTTATAGTTATATTTACTCTTCTTCTTATCGTTCTACATTCCCATGCTACCTTTTTTGCCAACTCATAAATCCCAAGTACATCCTCATCTGTTTCAAAAGGAAGCCCTATCATGAAGTAGAATTTTAAGTTATCCCAACCAGCGTTAACTGCAGCTATTGCCGTATCTAAAATCTCTTGCTCATTAACACCTTTGTTTATTACATCTCTCATTCTTTGAGATCCAGCTTCCGGAGCGAATGTAAATCCTGTTCTTTTCCCTCCACTTATCTCCTCAGCAACTTGAACTGAATATGGATTCATTCTAAGCGATGGCAATGAAATTCCTAGATTTTTTCCTTCATATTCTTTTTGTAACCCTTTTATTAAAGGAGTTATTTCTGTATAATCACTGCTACTTAAAGATGATAATGAAATCTCTGAATATCCAGTATTATATAGCATTTTATTTATCAAATCTAAGTTTCCTTCTAAAGTTCTTTCTCTAACTGGTCTATAAACTATTCCAGCTTGGCAGAATCTACATCCTCTTGTACATCCTCTTTGGATTTCAACTGTTGCTCTATCATGAACTATTTGAATATATGGAACTATTTGGTTCTCATACATCTTAGAGTCATTTATATCCTCAAGAATTGCTCTTTTTATCTTTCTTTTTCCTTTATGAATACTTGGAATATATACTCCATCGAAATCTTGAATAGCTTCTAACTTTTCTTTTTTAGTTTTTCCTGATAAAGCAACAAGTGTTTCTGCTATCTTTACCATAGTTTCTTCTCCATCACCAATCACTATGAAATCTAAAAACTTTTCCATAGGAACCGGATTCATCATACAAGTTCCACCAGCCATAACTAAAGGATATTCCTCTCCTCTTTCAGCTGAATGAAGTGGTATTTTTGCTAAATCTAGAGCATTTAAAAGATTTGGATAACACATTTCATAAGAAAGAGAAAATCCTAAAAGATCAAAATCTTTTAAGTCACTCTTAGTTTCTAGTGAAAACATAGGAACATTATTTTCTCTCATCAACGTTTCTAAATCTTCCATTGGAGAAAATCCTCTCTCCACATAAAACCCTTCTACTCTATTCATAAGACTATATAATATTCTAATACCAAGATTTGACATTCCTACTTCATATATATCTGGAAAAAACAGACACATTCTGGCTTTTGTCTCTTCTAAATTTTTGTGACAACTATTTATTTCATTTCCTAAATATTGAGCTGGCTTTTCTACAGACATCAAATATTTTCCTAAATCTATTTTCATTATTTATCCTCTCTTTTACATATCATCTATTTTTTGAAATCTTTTCATACACTCATCTTTTGAAATATTGTGATGCTCTCTACAAAGTTTTGCTAGCTCTAAATTAATATCCCTTAAGATTTTATATCCAATTTCTGGATGAGTTTCGAGTTTAACATCTCCAAATAGAACTTTTTTTACTCTCCTAAATACCGTGACTCTACCCTTTCCACAATCATGAAGAAGAGCTAGTTTACGGTATATAGGTTTATCATTTAAAAGGGTATCTTTCTTTACTCTTTCCAGAATCGAAAAACTATGAACTTTATCATAGTCATCCATTTGATTAAAAATAAAAAATTCTGATTCTGAAATTTCTTTTCTTACCTCTTCATCTAAATTTTTATCATATTTAGAAAAAAGGCAGGTTAATCCCTGCTTAATTCTTCCTATCATTTTAGATCTCCCTAACTACAATAGTCTTGTAATTTTTTCTAAGAGATTTTATATTTTTACCATTTTTACCTATCACTTCACCTTTTTTATCCTTCTCAACATAAAAAATATACATCTTTCCATCTCTAGTAGATTCAATTTTAGCTATATTTTCTTCATGTAAATCATCTCTAGGAATTATTACTGAATCCATAAGCTCTTTTTTCAAATATACTTTTTCTAAAGAAAGATATTTACCTGGAAGTGCTTCCATTTTATCTGCCAAAATATAACCTGATGTAATTCTAACTTGCTTTGGCATAAAAGAGTTTCCTAAGAAACGTAGCTTATTTTTATGGAAAGATATCTCAACTGTTCTTACATGTTCTTTTAACTCTAAACCTTTTTTATCAGTGAATCTACTAACATCATAAGTTCCACTTAGAGTTTTACAAAGTTCTTCTATCTCGCTATTTTCTCTAACTATTTGTTTTTTAGGAAGAGAGTATAGGTATTCTCTTTTCTCTATTAAATCAGGAAAAACTAAATTAGGAACAGTCTTCTCAACTTTTTTTATAAACATTTTATCTTTCATCTCTATATTAAATTTTGAGATTATTTCTTGAAATTCCCCTAAGTAATTGCTGACAACATATAGTATATTTTCTTCTGCACTTACTTTAGAGTCGGTTCTTCCAGCTTGCTGTATTCCTTTTGCCCAAGTAAATCCTAGAGAGTTCATAACTCTTTTAAACTCACCTTTTACAGTTGTTTTTCCTATCATTTCATCGAAGCTATAGAATTTCTCTCCTCTGTATGACACATAAAACATATATCCCCATTTACTACTTTTCTCTAAAACTCTTAAATCCATAGTCACATCCTTATTTTATCTCTATTTATCTCTATATTTTATTACGTGACATCTTCTACATCTAGCTTCGTATGCTTCACTCGCTCCAACTAAAACTATCGGATCATCTGAAAAAGCTGGTTCTCCATTTACAAGTCTTTGAGTTCTTGAAGCTGGATTTCCACAAACTGCACAAATGGCATTGAATTTATCTACGTATTCTGCTTGAGCCATAAGACGGTCCATTGGTTTAAATGGTGCTCCTTTAAAGTCTTGATCTAAACCTGCAACTATAACTCTTTTACCCATATCTGCTAATTTTTCACAAAACTCAACAACACTCTCTCCAAAGAATTGAACTTCATCTATTCCAATTACTCTAGCATCTTTATAATTTTCAAAAAATTCTTTTTCCATTTCTTCCACTGTTGCAACAGGCACAGCTTCTATAAATGCTTGACTATGAGATGCAACTTTTGTATCATCATATCTTTTATCACTCGAATGCTTAAATACAACAATTTCTTGATTTGCATATTTCGCCCTTCTCATTCTTCTTATAAGCTCTTCACTTTTTCCTGAAAACATACTTCCAGTAACAACTTCTAACCATCCCATTCCCTCTGTTAACAATAAATGCATGAATTTCTCTCCTTATTTTTTATTGACGCCATTCTCTTCTAGAAAGTCTTCCATTATTATAGATATCTAGCTTTTCTAAAACTCCTGTTTCTGTATATCTTTCCCACTTACCGTCACGTCTGTGAGCTTTATATTGTCCCTTTTCTCTTAGTCTACCATTCGACCAGTACGATACATAAGTTCCTGTTCCTTTCGTTATCGTCTTTTTGTCTATAAGTTTTCCAGATTCATCAAACCACTCTATATTTCCCTCTAATAAACCATTTACATAATTTATTTTAGATCTCACTTTTGCGTTACTTAAATGATAAGTTATTTGAGTTCCATGTTTTCTATTGTTTACATATGGTTCTTCCACACCAACAGATCCATTTTCAGCATACCAAATTTTTCTTCCATTTAATTTTCCATCTTTGTACTCTTCACTATAACTTTTATGAAGTCCAATAAATGAAATAAATGTTCCTGTGAACGGTTTATCTTCTTTACCTTTAACATAAGCTATTTTGTTTTTTCCAATTTTTTTATCAAGAATATCAACTTGATCTATTCCATTTAAAACTATTTCTGTGATTCCATCCTCAACTTCAGATACATTAGTTTCTGGAAGTTTTGGTGTCGAGGTTTCAGTAGAAACTATCGTGTCATTCTTCGCATCATCTTTGATGTCTATTTCACTTTCCGTAATAACTTTATAGCCATCTTCGTCTATAACTTCAATTACTGCGTCTACAAACTGATCCTCTTCTTCTGTATCAATAATCTCAATTACTGCGTCTTTTTGTTTCCCCATTCTCATCTCTTGTAGATTAGTACAACTAGTTACAAGTAAAGATACTGTCAATATAAATATAGCTTTTCTTCCCACGTCTTCTCCTTTTCTTCAACAGATTAGTAGACTAGATTATAACATAATTTTTCAATAGTTCAAATAAAAAACCCAGCCTTCAATAGACCGGGTTTTTAGTTTTATTTCGAGTAGTTTGGTGCTTCTTTTGTTATTATAATATCATGAGGATGACTTTCTTTAAGTCCTGCTCCAGTTATTTTTACAAATCTACCATTTAATTTTAAGTCTTCAACAGTAGGAGTTCCACAGTATCCCATACCTGCTCTTACTCCACCACAAAGCTGGAATATTACATCTTTAAGTTCACCTTTAACTGCAACTCTTCCTTCAATTCCTTCTGGAACAAGTTTTTTAGCATCATTTTGGAAATATCTATCTTTAGACCCTCTTCTCATAGCAGCCATAGATCCCATTCCAACATATACCTTATATCTTCTTCCTTCATATATTATCTCTTCTCCTGGAGCTTCAGCTGTTCCAGCTAAAATTCCACCAAGCATAACACAATCTGCTCCAGCTGCTAATGCTTTTACTAAATCTCCTGAAAGTTTTATTCCACCGTCAGCTATTACACCAATTCCTCTTGTTTTACAAACTTCGTATACATCGTTAACTGCTGAAAGCTGAGGAACTCCAACTCCTGCAACAACTCTTGTTGTACAAATAGAACCTGGTCCTACTCCAACCTTTACTGCATTTACACCAGCATCAATTAAATCTAGTGCAGCTTCAGCTGTTACTATATTTCCACCTATTATATTAAGTGTTGGGTATTTATCTCTGATGCTCTTTATAGTTTTTAAAACTCCAACTGAATGTCCATGAGCTGAGTCAACAGTGATTATATCTACTCCAGCCTTTACTAAAGCTTCTACTCTTTCTAAAGTATCAGCTCCAACTCCAACTGCTCCACCTACTCTTAGTCTTCCTTGCTCATCTTTACAAGCATTTGGATACTCAACTAAATTGTCTATATCTTTTATTGTGATTAATCCTTTTAAGTAACCAGATTCATCAACTATAGGAAGTTTTTCTATTCTGTTAGCTAATAAAATATCCTTAGCTTCCTCTAAAGTAGTTCCAACTGAAGCTGTAACTAATTTTTCTTTAGTCATTATATCTTTAACTAACTGAGCCATATCTTTACGATATTTTAAATCTCTGTTTGTTATTATTCCCATTAATTTCCCATCTGCTTCTACAACTGGAAGTCCAGATATCTTGTATCTTCTCATTATTTCTTCTGCGTGTCCAACAGTTTGGTCTTGAGTTAGAGTAACTGGATTCTTTATCATTCCACTCTCATTT
Organism: Cetobacterium sp. 2A; assembly: GCF_014250685.1. Lineage (GTDB taxonomy): Bacteria > Fusobacteriota > Fusobacteriia > Fusobacteriales > Fusobacteriaceae > Cetobacterium. Next base: position 429,322 of record NZ_JACFAJ010000006.1, read on the forward strand.
CTCTTTACTCTGTCTACTTCAGCTGCTTGGTCTTCAATATCCATATTCTTATGAATAAATCCTATTCCACCTTGTCTAGCTATAGCTATAGCTAAATCTCCTTCTGTAACAGTATCCATAGCGGCACTCAGTATAGGTACATTTAGAGTAATATCTTTTGTAAGTTTTGTTTTTAAACTAACTTCATGAGGTAATACTTCTGATCTTGCCGGTACAAGTAGGACATCGTCAAATGTAATAGCTTCTTTGATTATTTTTCCGTTCATCATTTCCTATCATTCTCCTCTATAAATACTAACTTTTTAATATATTTTAGCTATTATAGCACAACTTAGAACCTATGTCACTTCTATAAAAAAGTTTTTTTGATTTTATCCTTTTTATATCTTCATATGCTTTTTCTTTTGCCTCTTCTAAACTATCCCCAAATGCCACCACAGAAATTACACGACCTCCCGCAGTCAGTAATTTATTATTTTCCTCTTTCGTTCCCATGTGAAAAACTAAAGATTCCATATCTTCTGGAATATATACTTCGGCATTTATAGTCGAAGATTCCGGATAATTTTCCGATGCCATAACTACACCTAAAGTATATCTTTTGTCCCACTCTATTTCAACTTTATCCCCACTCATAACCTTTAAAATAGTATCTACTAAATCAGTTTTCATTCTTGGAAGAATTCCTTCTGCCTCTGGGTCTCCAAATCTGGCATTAAACTCTATTGTTTTAACTCCAGAATCAGTCAACATTATTCCACCAAACAGGAATCCTTTAAATGGTATCCCTTCAGACACCATGGCTTTAGCCATTGGTTTCATTATTTTTTCCATAGTCTCATTCATTATATCTGAGTCTATTTTTGAAACTGGCGAATATATCCCCATTCCACCAGTATTCGGTCCTTTATCTCCGTCAAATACTCTCTTATGGTCTTGAGCAACCTCAAGAGGCACAACATCTTCACCGTTCACTAAAGCTATTATTGAAAACTCAAATCCTTCTAAGCATTCCTCTATAACTACCTTATTATCCGGTATATCAAATGCTATATTCAGAGCTGATATAGCCTCTTCTAAAGTAGTAGCTACAGTCACACCTTTTCCAGCTTTTAATCCATCCTCTTTTATAACGATAGGTATATTTTGAGTAATCACATAATCTTTGGCACTCTCAAAATCATAAAAAGTTTTATATTCTGCTGTTGGAATCTCATACTTAGCCATTATTTTTTTTGCAAAATCTTTACTTGATTCTATTTTAGCTGCAGCTTGTTTAGGTCCAAATATTTTTAGTCCTCTTTTTTCAAACTCATCAGCTATACCTAAAGCTAAAGAAGTTTCAGGTCCAACTATAGTTAAATCTATATTTTCTTTTTCTGCAAAATTTGCAAGTTCAAATACATCAGAATCTTTAATATCAACAAGAGTAGCTACACTTTTCATTCCAGGATTTCCAGGAGCAACAAATACTTTAGCCACCATTTCACTCTCTTTGACTTTCCAAGCTAAGGCGTGTTCTCTACCACCTTTTCCAACAATTAGAATTTTCATTTTCCCCTCCAAAATTAATGTTTAAAGTGTCTTGTTCCTGTGAAAACCATGGCTATTCCATGCTTATTACATTCCTCTATAGATAGATTATCTTTTATTGATCCACCAGGCTGAATTATAGCTTTTATTCCATACTCACCTGCAAGCTCCACTGTATCAGCCATTGGGAAAAATGCATCAGATGCAAGAACTGCTCCTTTAGATAATTTCCCTGCCTGCTCTAAGGCTATCTTAGCTGACCCAACTCTATTCATTTGTCCTGCTCCAACTCCTAGAGTTTGACCATTTTTACTTATAACTATAGCGTTTGATTTAACATGCTTTACTACTTTCCAAGCAAATAACAGTTCTTTTAATTCTTCCTCAGTTGGTTTTATATCTGTTACGCACTGAAGGTCTTTTAAATCTATTTTTGCTAAATCCATGCTCTGTATAAGTGCTCCATCAGCAATTGTAACTAACTTATTTTTATTTTTAATTTCTTGATTCATATCTAACTTTAGAACTCTTAAATTCTTTTTAGCTTTTAAAATTTCTAAAGCTGGTTCTGTATAATTTGGAGCAATTATTATTTCTAAAAATAGTTTACTCATCTCTTCAGCTACTTTTTCATCAATAGTTCTATTTGTAGCTACTATCCCACCAAATATTGAAATTGGATCAGCAGAATAAGCCTTCTCCCAAGCCATATATACATTATCTCCCAGACCTATTCCACAAGGATTCATATGCTTTACTGCCACAACAGCTGGCTCTTCAAACTCTTTTAGCATCTCAAGAGCGGCATTTGTATCTTGTATATTATTGTATGAAAGTTCCTTTCCATTTAGTTGTTGTGAATTTGCCAAAGAATATCCTACAAAATTGTTTTTATAGAACGCGGCATTTTGATGTGGATTTTCTCCGTATCTTAAATCTTGAACTTTTTCATATGTCAAAGTTACTACTTCTGGGAACTCTTCTCCTGATTTTTCAGTTAAATAGTTTGATATCATAGAATCGTAAGCTGCCGTATGTCTAAATACTTTTGCTGCCAATCTACTCTTTGTTTCAATAGTTGTATCATTTTTCTGCTCTATCTCATTTAATATATTTGGATAATCAGAAGGATCTACACATACTGTTACAAATTTATGATTCTTAGCTGCTGAACGAAGCATGCTTGGACCACCAATATCTATATTTTCTATCAGTTCTTCATGAGTCACATTCTCTTTTTTTAAAGTTTCTTTGAATGGATATAAGTTTACAACTACCATATCAATAAGTTCAATGTTATTTTCTAGCAGTTCTTTCATATGACTTGGGTTGTCTCTAACACATAGAAGCCCCCCGTGTACATTTGGATGTAGAGTTTTTACTCTTCCATCCATTATCTCTGGAAAATTTGTTATTTCTGAGATTCCAAAAGTTTTAATACCGGCTAAATCTAAAGTTTTTTTAGTCCCACCAGTTGATACTATTTCATATCCATTTCTAACAAGTCCTTGAACGAACTCCACTAATCCCCTTTTATCTGAAACACTTACTAATGCACGCTTCATAATTTTTTCTCCTTACAAAGTTTTTTACTGATTTCAGTTAGAACCAATGGATAGATTTTGTATTCCATTTTATGTATCTCATTTTCTAACTCATCCAATTTCCATTTTTTATCTATTTCGATTCTTTCTTGATGTATTATTTCCCCCGTGTCTACTCCTGAATCAACATAGTGTACCGTCACACCAGTTGAAGCTACATTTGCTCTATAGGCATCTCCAATCCCATCTTTTCCAGGAAATTCTGGAAGATATGCTGGATGAATATTTATTATTTTACCGCCATATTCATTTAAAAGAGTTTCTGAAATTATTCTCATATATCCAGCTAAAGCTATTAGCTCAATTTCATATTCTTTTAAAACTTTAATAATTTTCTCTTCAAATTCTTGCTTATTAGAAAATCCTTTAGGATTTATATAGACACATGGAACTTCAAGCTTTTCTGCTCTCATTCTTGCAAAAGATGACATCTTATCAACTATGAGTAATTCAACAGAAAAATTCGAAGCCCGTCCATCCCTTAAAGAAAGAACTATATTCTCAAAATTTGTTCCACTCCCAGAAGCAAGAACTGCAATTTTTACCATACTAGTTCTACCCCACCAGATCCTTTTAACACCTCACCTATAACTACTGGTTTTTCTCCATTTTTTTCAAGGTTTTGAATAGTTGACTGAACATCCTTTTCGTCTACTACTATCATAAATCCAATTCCCATATTGTATATGTTATACATCTCATCCATCGGAACATTTCCCTTTTCAGCAAGGAACTTAAATATCTCTGGAGTTTCTATATTTTGAACATTAAATCTTGCCATCAAATCTTTAGGAAGAATACGAGGAACATTTTCAAAGAATCCTCCCCCTGTTATATGACACATTCCGTGAACTTCTACTTCTTCTATTAGAGATTTTATGCATTTAACATATATCTTAGTTGGAGTCAGCAATTGTTCTCCTAGTGTCTTTCCAAATCTATCATAATACTCATTTAGTTCTAAGTTATTGTCTTTTATAATTTTTCTAACTAGAGAGAATCCATTTGAGTGAACTCCACTTGAAGGAATTCCTATTATCACATCTCCAGCTTTAACTTTCTCTCCAGTTATAAGTTTTGATTTCTCAACAGCTCCAACTGTAAATCCAGCTATATCATAATGTCCTTCCGAATACATCCCTGGCATCTCAGCTGTTTCCCCACCAACTAGAGCACACTCTGACAGAACACACCCATCTGCAACACCTTTAACTATATCTTCTATTTGAGCTGGATCATTTTTCCCAACTGCTACATAGTCTAGAAAAAATACTGGCATAGCTCCTTGGACTAATACATCATTTACACACATAGCCACAGCATCTTGACCAATCGTATCATGCTTATTCATCTCAAATGCCAACATAAGTTTTGTTCCAACCCCATCAGTTCCACTAACTAATACAGGTTCTTTCAATCCAAGCGTTGAAAGGTCAAACATCCCACCAAAAGCTCCTAAACTATCCATAGCTCCTCTAACTTTTGTTCTATCTACGTGACTCTTTATTCTCTTAACAGACTCATATCCAGCTTCTAAATTAACCCCAGATTCCATGTATTTTTTACTCATTATTCTCTCCCTTTTTAAGATTCTCTAATAAACTAAATACGCTTGTTGGATATTTTCCAGTAAAGCAAGCTAAGCATATATTATTTCCTAATCCTTCTCTCATCCCCTCATGAGAAAGAAATGCCAATGAATCTGCACCGATATATTTTGCCAATTCATCTGCAATCAATCTTGTACTTATTAGTTCGCTATAACTTGATGTATCCACTCCGTAAAAACATGGACTTATAATTGGTGCTGAAGCTATTCTCATATGCACTTCTTTAGCTCCTGCCTCTTTTAAAAGATTAATTATATGTTTTGATGTTGTTCCTCTAACTATTGAATCATCAACTAGGACTACTCTTTTTCCTGAAACTACGGCTGCCATAGCTGATAGTTTCATCTTTACTCCTCTTTCTCTTTGTTGCTGATTAGGCTTTATAAAAGTACGTCCTACATATCTATTTTTTACAAGTCCTAACTCATATGGAAGACCAGAAAAATCTGAGTATCCCATTGCTGCTGAAAGAGAAGAGTCTGGAACTCCTATTACTATATCAGCTTCAACTGGATTTTCTTTTGCTAAAATATTTCCACAAACTCTTCTTGAATTATGGACGTTTAAACCATTTATACTGCTATCCGGTCTTGAGAAATATATATATTCCATGGCACACATTTTATCCTGTGTATTTTCTGTATACTTTTGAGATTTTAAATCATTTTTAGATATTTTCAAAACCTCTCCAGGTTCTATTCCTCTTATGTATGTTCCACCAACTATTTCAAAAGCTGAACTCTCAGAACTTACAACATATCCATTTTCTAACTTAGCAATTGAGAGTGGTCTAAAACCATTCTTATCTCTAATCACGTAAAGGTTCTCTTTATCCATTATTAAAAATGAGAAAGCTCCTTCTAGTCTAGGCAGTGCCTTTAAAATCTTCTCTTCAAAAGAACCAGCTTCTCTTTGAATAAGATGCCCAATTATTTCACTATCAGATGTTGAATAAAAAATGCTTCCCATAGCTTCAAGTTGCATCTTCAATTCTTTTGCATTCACTATATTTCCATTATGAGCTATAACAAAATCTCCAGTGTGAGAACGTATTAGAAGAGGTTGTACGTTATCTATCCCTCCTCCTCCAGCTGTTGAATATCTCACATGTCCTATAGACATTTTACCCGAAAGATTCTCAAGTTTTTCAGGAGAGAAGACCTCAGTTACGAGTCCCTCTCCTCTATGTCTTAATATTTCTTTACCTGTTGAAGTAGCAATTCCCGTTCCCTCTTGACCTCTATGTTGTAATGAATGTAATCCATAGTATGTAACGTGGGCTGCGTCTTCTACCCCAAATACTCCAAACACTCCACACTCTTCGTTGATTTTTCCATCTAAAAAATAATCTATTTCTAATTTCATATTTTCCCCAATCCACTCATTCTAGATAAAACTTCTTGGTAAGCCTCTTCAACACTTCCTAAATCTCTTCTAAATCTATCTTTGTCCAATTTCTTATGACTCTTTTTATCCCAAAGACGACAAGTATCAGGAGATATCTCATCAGCTAAAATTATTTTTCCAGTTGAATCTTTTCCAAATTCTATTTTAAAATCTATAAGTTCAATTCCTATTTCATCAAAGAAAGCTTTTAAAACTTCATTAATTTTTAAAGTAGTTGCATAGATATAATCTAATTCCTCTCTAGTTGCTAATTTTAATGCAATTGCATGGAAATCATTGATTAGAGGATCTTTTAATTCATCTTTTTTATAGCAAATTTCTAAAACTGGTACATCTAACTTATACCCTTCTTCAATTCCTAAAAGTTTTGCTGTAGAACCAGCTAATACATTTCTTGTGATTACCTCTAATGGAACTATTTCAACTTTTTTACAAAGTTGTGATCTATCAGATAGAGTTCTTAGTAAATGAGTTTCTATTCCATGTTTTGATAGATGCTCATAAATTAAAGTTGTTATACTGTTATTCAAGATACCCTTATTTACTATTTGACCTTTTTTAACATTATTGAAAGCTGTAGCATCATCTTTGTAAAAAATTATTACCTCTTCAGGATTATCAGTAGAAAAAACCTTTTTTGCTTTTCCTTCGTACATTTGTTTTCCTTCTAATGCTTTCATATTAATGCCCCCTATATTATATTTATTTTTTGAAATAATTAACTCCATTGGCAAAGATATCTTGTTCTTTATTTCCATTTATATTTTTGAAAAGTCCATCTTCGTAACGCTCCGAGTGAGCCATCTTACCAAAGATTTGTCCACACTTTGAAACCATTCCTTCTATAGCATAATTAGATCCATTTAAGTTATAATCTCCATCCATAGTTGGATTTCCTAGTTCATCACAATACTGAGTTACAATTTGTCCATTTTCAAATAGTTGCTCTGCAAATTCTCTACTTACAACAAATTTTCCCTCTCCATGAGATACTGGAACTTTATGAGTTTCTCCAATTTCAAACGATGATAACCAAGGTGAATTTACAGATGTTATTCTTGTATTTACCATTCTTGAAATGTGACGATTTATATCATTTCTAAATAGAGTCGGAGCTGTTTCATCTAGCATATCTACATCCCCGTGAGGTAACAGTCCTGATTTTATAAGAGCTTGGAATCCATTACATATTCCTAAGATTAATCCTTCGTTTTCTAAAAGTTTTTTTACACTATTTTTTATCTTTGGATTTTGTAAAATATTGGCTATAAATTTCCCAGATCCATCTGGTTCATCTCCAGCACTAAATCCACCAGGAATCATGAATATTTGACTCTCTTCTATCTTTTGAGAAAGTTTTTCAATTGATTCTTTTATCTCTTCTACACTTAGGTTATTGAAAACAAATATTTCAGTTTCAGCACCAGCTGATTCAAAGGCTTTTCTTGAATCGTATTCACAGTTATTTCCAGGAAAAACTGGGATCAGAACTTTTGGTTTATCATAAAGTTTCTTTGCTTTTAATTTTCCTTTAGTTGAATTTGTAGTATTTATAATCTCACTTTTCACTTCAACTTTATATGGATATATTTTTTTATATCTTTTTTCCCATTCTGTTTGAGATTCTTGTAAACTGATAATTTCACCGTTTATGTTTACATCTTTATTTTCTACTGTTTTTCCAATTAATTTTCCAAATTTTAACTCTTTTGTTGTCTCAACTATAAGTGAACCTGGCATAATTTGAAGTACATCTTCTAGTGTTTCAATCTCAGCACCGATTTCATTTCCAAGTGCCATTTTTATAACTGATTCAGCTATTCCTCCAAACTTTATTGTTGAAGCTGATACTATTTTCTTCTCATTTATTGCTTGAATCACACCATCATAATTAGTTTTTATTTCTTCATAATTTGGCAAGTAATTTTCTAGCATACTGTTTTTTATCAAGTATATATAGTTTCCAGCTTTTTTAAATTCTGGAGATATTATGTTTTTAACATCTTCTGTACAAACTGCAAATGATATTAGAGTTGGAGGTACATCTAAATCTTTAAATGTTCCACTCATACTGTCTTTTCCACCAATCGCTGGAGTTTGAAACTCTAACTGAGCTTCTATTGCACCTAGTAGAGCAGAGAAAGGTTTTCCCCATCTCTCAGATTTTGTTCCCAACTTCTCAAAATATTCTTGGAAACTAAGTCTAGCTTTTTTATAATCTCCACCAGTTGCTACTATTCTTCCTAAAGATTCTATAACTGCATATATAGCTCCAAGGTACGGTGAATACTTTGCTATTAGTGGATTATATCCATATGTTAGAACTGAACAGCTGTTAGTCATTCCAAACGTTGGAAGCTTTTGAACGGAAGCTTCTGCTTCTGTTAATTGTTTCTTTCCTCCAAATGGCATAAGAACACTACTTCTTCCAATTGATGCATCAAACATCTCAGCCATTCCCCTTTGAGAAGCAACATTCATATCTTGAAGCATATTTAGTATTTCTTGTTTTGTTCTTTTCTCTTTATATTCAAATGGATTTTTTCCCTCTTGTGTATTTATTTGAATCTCTTGCTCTTGTCTAACTCCATTTGTATCAAGAAACTCTCTTGAGATATCCACTATTTTTTTACCATGATGATTTATAACAAGTCTTTCATCTTCTGTTACCGTTGCAACTATTGCAGACTCAAGATTTTCTTCTCTTACTAAAGCTTCAAATCTTTTTGCATCCTTTTCTTCAATAACTACTGCCATTCTCTCTTGAGATTCTGATATAGCAAGCTCTGTTCCACTAAGCCCTAAATATTTTACTGGAACTACATCTAGATTTATCTCTACTCCTCTTGCAATCTCTCCAATTGCAACGCTCACTCCACCAGCTCCAAAATCATTTGATTTTTTAATCATTTTAGTTACTTCAGGATTTCTAAATAATCTTTGAATTCTTCTCTCTACTGGGGCATTTCCCTTTTGAACCTCAGATGAACATTTTATCAGTGATGTTTCATTATGTTCCTTTGAAGAACCCGTTGCTCCTCCAACACCATCTCTTCCTGTTTTCCCACCTAAAAGAACTATTAAATCTCCAGCTACTGGCGTTTCTCTTCTAACGTACTCTTTCTTCACTGCTCCAACAACTGCTCCAACTTCCATTCTTTTAGCTCTATAACCATCGTCATAAATCTCTTTTACAAAAGTAGTTGCCAGTCCAATTTGATTTCCATAAGATGAGTATCCATTGGCTGCTCCCTTAGATATTCTCTTTTGTGGAAGTTTGTTAGGAAGACTATTTTCTATCTCTTCACAGATATTTCCTGCTCCTGTTATTCTCATAGCTTGGTATACATAAGCTCTTCCAGAAAGTGGATCTCTTATAGCTCCTCCAACACAAGTACTTGCTCCACCAAAAGGTTCAATCTCTGTTGGATGGTTATGAGTTTCATTTTTAAACATCAATAACCATTTTTCAATAACTCCATCTACATCAACGTCCACTTCAATACTACACGCATTTATCTCTTCAGATTCTTCCAAATCTTCTAAATTTCCATTTTTTCTTATTGTTTTAGCACCTATTGTGGCCATATCCATAAGTGTCATAGGTTTTTTATTTCCGTGTATGCTCTCTCTTAATTGTAAATATTTTTCATATGCTCTTTGAATTGTTTCTTTAAATTTTCCTTCTTGAATTGTTACATCTTTTAGAATAGTTTCAAAAGTAGTGTGTCTACAGTGATCTGACCAGTATGTATCTAGTACTTTTATTTCAGTTTCACTTGGGTCTCTTGCTTCTTCATTTTTAAAATAGTTTTGAATATGCTTTAAATCTTTTTCAGTCATAGCTAAAGAATGAATTTCTAAAAATTCTCTTAGACCATCTTCTGACATTTCTCTAAAACCTTTATAGATAGGTATTGAATTAATTTCGATATTTTTTTGATTAGACAATTGAGACAAATCTTTTTCCATTGTTTCAATTGGATTTATTAGATAGTTTTTTATTGCTTGAAAATCTTTTATCTCTCCATGAAAAACGATTACTTTTCCACTTTTTATTTCTACTCCGTCTCTATTGCTAAGAAGAGTTAAACATTGCTGAGCCGAATCAGCTCTTTGGTCATATTGCCCTGGTAAAAACTCCAAAGCCAAATAATTTAATCTTGATAAATGCAGTTCATCATACACAAAATCTGTAACTGGTTCTGATAAAACCTTTGTTTTTAATAGAGTTATATCTTCAGAGTTTGCATTAAATATATCATACACATTATAAATCTCTATTTTTGACAGTCCAGTTTCTTTTAAATTTTCTTTTATCTCTCCTAATAATGAATTGCTTTCAACTTGAAATCCCTCTTTTTTCTTTACAAATACACGTCTATTCATTTCCCCTCCAAATATAGTGATTCAGCTCTTTCAATTATTTCATTTAGTTGATTACCTGTAAAATTTATATGACCCATTTTCCTATTTATTTTCCACTCTTTCTTCCCATAGATATGAAGAATTTCGTTTTCGTTATCTTTAAAATTTTCTATATATTTTTTATGTTCTCCTAAAACATTTAACATAACACTATTTTTAATAAGTTTTGGTAAATCCATTTTTTCTCCACAGATGCTTTTTATATGCAGGTGAAACTGTGAACTATCACATCCATCAGTAGTATAATGAGCACTATTATGTGGTCTTGGAGCCATTTCATTAAAGTATATTTCTCCTGCTTTTCCTATGAAAAACTCTATTCCTAGTGGACCTACAAAATCTAAATTTTCTATTATTTTTTTTGAAATCTGTTCAACTTCTTTTTTTAACTCATCATCTATTCTTGCTGGGACTATAGTCATATGAAGAATCCCATTTTTATGAATATTTTCTCCAACAGGGAATGTTATAACGTCTCCATTAACTCCTCTAACTACCAGACATGATACTTCTAAGTTAAAATTAATCATCTCTTCTAAAATACATTCAGTTTTGCCCGTTTCAATTTCCTTTAAATCTGATTCATCTCTTATTATCCACTGACCTTTTCCATCGTATCCACCAGCTGTGGTTTTAAGTATTGCCGGATAACCTATTTCAGTTATGGCATCTTTTAAGTCCTCTTGACTCTTTACGACTTTAAACTTTGCTGTTCTTATTCCTAATTTTGCAACAGCAGTTTTTTCTCTAATTCTATTTTGACTTATATAAAGGGGTCTATTTCCTTGGGGTATATAGGCATCTAATTCTTTTAAAATCTCTAATGATAAAGTTGGAACATTTTCAAATTCGTAAGTTATAACAGATGAAAGCTCTGCCATCGTTTTCAGTGCTTCTTTATCATCATAATTTGCCATTATGAAAGTATCTGCTGAAAATCTTGCACACGCATCTTCTGATGGATCTAATACTAAAGTTTTATAGTTTAGCTCTTTTGCTGCCTCACATAACATCTTAGCTAGCTGACCACCACCGAGTATCCCAATAACTTTTCCCTTTGTTATTTTCACTCATTCACCTCACTATTTTCTAGAATTTGCATTTTCATAGAGTGTCTAAACTGTTTTATCTTCTCAGATACCAAGCTATCTTCTAGCCCTATTATTTGAGCTGCTAAAATTCCTGCATTCTTAGCTCCGGCTGTTCCTATTGCAACTGTTGCAACTGGAATTCCTCCAGGCATTTGAACTATCGATAGAAGTGAATCCATACCTTTCAAAGCTTTTGACTCTACCGGAACACCTATCACTGGAAGAGTTGTTAAACTAGCAACCATTCCTGGTAAATGGGCTGCTCCACCAGCACCAGCTATTATAACTTTAATTCCTCTCTCCTCAGCACTTTTAGCATATTCAAACATCAGTTCTGGAGTTCTGTGAGCAGATACTATTTTCACTTCATGTTCTATCCCAAACTCCTTTAACATCTTTATTGCCTCAGACATAGTTGGTAAATCGGATTTACTTCCCATTATGACACCGACTTTTATCATTAAAATCCTCCCCCAAAGTGTTTTAAGTATAAAAAAAAGGAAACCACAAGATATGGGTTTCCTTAAGTCATATAATTTTTGCGTACACAAAAAATATCGTATCACAAAACTATATGCTCATAGTCCGCAAATTTAAGGTTCGCAGGTAGAAACTCGTCATCCATATCATGACTATTATATAAGCTCTATTTTGATTCAATTATTTATTTCGTTTATGTATGCACTATAGCATGTATATGTTTATTTATCAACTATTTTTTTGAATAAATATCAATTTTCTGATAAGGAATTTCGATATTATTTGCATCAAATACGTTTTTAACTTTCTCGTTACATCCAAAATATACGTCCCAATAGTCGTCCTTTTTTACCCAAGCTCTGAACACAAAGTCCAATGAACTTGCGTTGTGCTTCACAAGTTTTATCATATTTTTATGGTCATGTAATATTCTAGAATCTTCATCCATAACTCCTTGAAGAAGTTTTATAACTTTTTCAATTGGAGTGTCATATGATACAGAAAATATTAGATCTACTCTTCTTTCTGCGTTAATAGAATAGTTGATTATTGGGTTATTTGCTAACTGCCCATTTGGCACAATTATTCTTTTATTATCTACTGTGTTAAGAGTTGTATATAAAATATGAATCTCATCAACTGTTCCTTCTACTTTACCATTATCTGAAATATAGTCTCCTTTAGAGAACTGTTTAAACATTAAAATCAGTACTCCTCCTGCTAAATTCGAAAGACTTCCCTGTAATGCTAAACCTACTGCGATACCTGCAGTACCTAAAATTGTTACTAATGAAGTTGCTTGAACTCCAATTATACTAATTACTAAAAATAAATATGCAACATATATCAATGTTTTTATTAAAGATATAGTGAAAGTTTCAAGTAGTGCCTCAACTTTATTCTTTCTCATTGCTGCTCTTGTAACCCTAAGAATTCCATCCATTAATGGTCTTGCTATAAAAAATAGCACTATCAATAGAATTATTCTAATTGCTATTCCAGGTAATACGTCTACAAAACTGTCTTTGAATGTATTTAATACATTTATCATAGAACCTCTCCTTTTTTATATTTTATTAAATTATTTATACTATATTGTATTATATTTATATTCCTTTCACAAGAAAAAAAAAGACACACTTTTCAGTATGTCGTGATTTATTTATTATGGTGGAAACAACAGGACTTGAACCTGTGACCCCCTGCTTGTAAGGCAGGTGCTCTCCCAACTGAGCTATGCTTCCGATGGTACCCCGTAGGGGAATCGAACCCCTGTTTATAGAGTGAAAATCTATTGTCCTAACCGTTGAACGAACGGGGCAACTCTAATAACAAAATTAGTATATCATAATCGCTATCTTTTGTCAATGAGTTTTTTATTTTTATTCTCGTGATTTAAAAGCCATTCTTTCTTGCTGATTCCACCGGCATATCCAACAAGTTTTCCACTCATTCCAATAACTCTATGGCATGGAATCACAACTGCTATTTTGTTTTTATTATTTGCTCCACCAACTGCTCTAACAGCTTTTGGATTTCCAATTCTTACAGCTATATCTTTATAAGTTGCAGTTTCTCCATATGGAATTTTTATAAGTTCTTTCCAAACATTCTTTTGAAATTCTGTCCCATTTAATAAAATAGGTATATTAAACTCCAATCTTTCACCGATAAAATATTCACTTAATTGCTTTATAATATTTTCAGTCAATTTATTTTTATTCTCTTGTTTTAATTCTTCATCTATAAAATCTAATCCTAATAAATAGTCCTCATCATTAATAACTCTAATCATTCCTAAAGGTGATGTATAATATCCCAAATATTCCACAATTTTACCTCCTTATAACAAATTAATTAGCTAAGAAACTTTCTATTTTACTCATAAGATACTCAGGACAATCTAAAAATGGAGAGTGTCCTGAATCTTTTAAGACAATAACTTCACTTTTACTGTTAAGTGCTTTTGCAGTCTCATCTATTTCGTCTTTGTTAACAATACAATCATTTTCACCCCAAGTCAAGAGAACTGGAGCTTTTATATTCTTAATATTGTTATTTCCATTTGAGCATCCATTATTTTCGTTTGAAATATTGAATGTAGATAATGCTCTATATATTTCTATCAGGTTTCTTTGATTTAAAGATGCCTCGATATATTCCTTGTTATCTTTTTCATCAGGTTTCTTGTTTACATAGATTGCTTTATCCCAAAGTTCTTCCATAAAATTGGTATCTTTACTATTTATAGCATTTGATATAGTCATCACTTGAACAGGATCATAAACTGGACATCCTTTATACCCTACACTCTCTATTAAAATAAGTGCATCTATATTCTCCGGATAATTCGAAGCATAATCTAAACACACACATCCTCCAGCAGACCATCCAAGTAGAACAAATGATTCAATCTTTAATTTCTTAATAAATTCATGTAAATCTTTTGATAAATCACCTATTTCATTTATTTTTTTTATATAACTACTTTGTCCAAATCCACGTAAATCTGGGATGTAAACTGTATAATCTTTAGGTAAATATGGAATTATAGGTTTGAAATGGAGCCCTGAACATATATTTCCATGAATCATTATCATTACCTTACTTCCATTCTCAATTTTTCTATATGATATTATTTCATTATTTGATAATTTTATATTTAACAAATTTAATCACTCCCTCAGCTGATTAATAAAATAAAAAAAAACACACGTTAGTGTGTTTAAAATTTCATTTGGTGGCGGGGATTGGATTCGAACCAATGACCTTCGGGTTATGAGCCCGACGAGCTGCCAACTGCTCTACCCCGCGACATGTATTTGTTTGTTCTGTATATATAGATAATACCAAAGATTTAAACCTTTGTCAATCTTTATTTTTCTGGTAAACTATTTGTATAGGAGGGGAGTCATGAGAAAAAAATTAATTAACAACAATAATAGAGAGTTTTTTTCAGTTTTAAAAGAATCTATAATTGAATGTGAAGAATTTCATTTCATAGTTTCATTCATTAGGTTTAGTGGGGTACAAATGCTTCTTGATATTCTTAATGAGGCTAAAAAAAGAGGTATAAAGGGTAGAATAATTACAACAAATTACATGGGCATCACAGAGAAAAAAGCTTTGGAATCTCTTTTGAAGTTTGATAATATTGAACTGAGATTTTTTGATGCAAGAAAAATAGGATTTCATCCAAAAGGATATATTTTTAAAAATGAGAAGAAAAGTAAAATAATAATTGGGTCTTCCAATATATCTAAAGGTGGACTTAAAAGCAATTTAGAGTGGAGTAGCGAAGAAATTGTTTGTAACATATCAAAATATTTTAATGATGTCATGGACGAATTTGAATATATCTGGGACAAATCTCAAAGTTATGATGAAAGATACTTTCTAGATCAAGAATTTAACTATATAAAACTTCCTGTGGTAGATGAAATAGGTGAAGAACTAGCTAGTTACTCTATGAGTAGTTCTGAAATAACTCCTAATTATATGCAAGAAATAGCTCTTAAAAACATAGATAGAATTAGAAGAGGAAATGCTACAAAAGCTCTTGGAATAGCAACAACTGGAACTGGTAAGACATATCTTGGCGCTTTTGATGTCAAAAGAATGAATCCAAGAAAAATGCTATTTCTTGTTCATAGAGATGAAATCTTAACTTCAGCTTTGAAAAGTTTTAAAAACATAATACACCATAAAACTATGGGAAAATATACTGGAACTATAAAAGAGATAGAATCGGACTATCTTTTTGCAACTGTCCAAACTATGGCTAGAAATCTTTATGAGTTTAGTAGAGATGAATTTGATTACATCATAATAGATGAAGCTCATCATATGGCCGGAGAAACATATCAAAGAATAGTTGAATACTTTACACCAAAATTTCTACTTGGACTTACAGCAACTCCTGAGAGAGCAGACGGGGTAAATATTTATGAGAAGTTCGATGGAAATATAGTTATGGAAATCAGATTAAAAGAAGCTCTAGATGAACAGCTCATTTCACCTTTTCACTACTATGGTATCACTGATATAAAAGATATTGATTTATCAGATGTAGATATAAGCAAAATAGAAGAGGTTGCTAAAAAACTAATGGTTCATTCAAGAACTACTTATATTCTTGAAAAGATGTCATTTTATGGATACTCTGGAGAAAAACAAAGGGTTCTTGGCTTTTGTGCAAACATAGAGCATGCTAAATATATGGCCGAAGAATTTTGTAAAATGGGGGTAGAAGCTGTAGCACTAACGGGAGAAAATACTCCGGAAGAAAGAGACATCCAAATAAAAAAACTTGAAAATAAAAACTCAAAATTAAAAGTTATCTTTACTGTTGATATTTTTAATGAGGGTGTGGATATCCCAAATATAAATACTATTCTTATGCTTCGTCCAACTAACTCTCCAATAATATTTATTCAACAACTTGGTAGGGGTCTTAGAAAAACAAAAGAAAAAGAGTTTGTAACTGTCCTAGATTTTATAGGTAATCATAAGAAGGCATTTCTTATCAGTTTAGCTTTAACTGGAAATTCAACCTACGACAAAGACTCGTTGAGAACAGCTCTCAAAACAGACTTTAGAACGCTCTCAAACCAAATTCATGTGAGCATGGACGAAATAGCTAAAGAAGAAATTTTAAAACAGATTGAAAACGAAAATTTCAACACTATGAAGTATCTAAAAGAGGAATATTTAAATTTTAAAAATATTCTAAAAAGAGTTCCAAAATATTTAGATTATGTCAATTATGAAGCTGCACCAGATATATGTAAATTTTTAATAAAATCTAAGAGCTATGCCAAGTTTTTAAAAAATATGGATGAAAAGAACTATTCTTTCAATGAAAATGAGATAAAAATTTTAGAAGATTTAGAAGGGATGCTTCCAATTAAAAGAGTTCATGAGTTTACAAATATCAAATTTCTAATTGATAACTTATCTCTTGATATCGCTCAATCTGAAAGCGAAGTTTTAAAATATGTGCAACATACTGAAAAAGAAACTGTAGAACATAGCTTCAAATATCTAAACTGGGAATTCTTAGATGATGGTGAGAAGAGAAGAAAAATAAAACTCTTTAATCTTTCTGAAAACATTTTACGAAAAACTGAAGACTTTGAAAAAGCTTTAAAAAATGAAACATTTAAAGAATATTTAAAAGACATGTTAATGTTTGGTATTTTAGATTATGAAAAGAAATTTGGAAACGAGGATTACGGAACTCCTTTCCTAAAACTTTATGAAAATTATAGTATGAGAGATATTGCCCTTCTTAGTAATTATGGAAAAATGCATAGTTCATACAGGAACGGAGTAAATCCAAGTGAAGATAAAAAAAATTACTATATGTTCATAAATCTAAATAAAGAAGAAGGAATAAAGGAAAGTATAAATTATAGAAATAAAATTTGTGATCCTCTTCATTTTCAGTGGCAATCACAGAGTAAAACTTTATTATCTTCTGAAACAGGTCAAAATTTAGTTAATAATCGTGAAAAAAACGTTAATCTTCATTTCTTTATGAGAAAGTTTTGTAAAATTGATAATATTACTCAACCTTTTGTATATTTAGGGACTGGAGATGTAATTAATCACCGTGGTGAAAAACCAATCGATACACTAATAAAATTACATACTAAAATAGAACCTAAAATTTATTTGGATTTAACACATCTTTAAATTAAGGAGTAAATTTTATGAAAAAAGAAATTAATGTTGCAGCAGCTATTATAAAAGATCATTCAGGTAAAATACTTTGTACTTTAAGAAAAAATAGTAATCCTTTAGGAAACTTCTGGGAATTCCCAGGTGGAAAAATCGAAAAAGATGAAACTTCTTTTGAAGCCATAGAAAGGGAAATTTATGAAGAATTAAATTTAAAAGTTGTAGCTAAAAATACTTATATGAAAAATACTCACGAATATAAAGAGGTCATTGTAAATTTAATTCTGATAGAGTGTGATGTTTTGGAAGGAACTATAATTCTAAATGACCATTCAGCTTTTTTATGGCTAAAGACAGAAAATTTAAGCTCTTTAGTTTGGGCTCCAGCTGATATTCCAGCTGTAAAAAAACTAATGTCATAATTTTTTTATTTTTTAGAGGATTATTGCAATATATTTTAAATATTATGGAAAATATATCATCTAAAATAGGAGGAAAAATTATGGGATTTTTAAGCTGGATTATTCTTGGTTTAATTGCAGGAGCTCTTGGTAAATGGCTTATGCCTGGTGTAGATGGTGGTGGATTTTTCAACACTATGATTTTAGGTATAATTGGTGCTCTTGTTGGTGGTTGGATTGGTAGTATCATTGGGATAGGTTCTATTAGAGGACTTAATCTTGGTAGTATCTTTACCGCTACTTTTGGAGCATTTTTAGTTCTATATATCTATAAAAAAATTAAAGAGAAATAGAGGTAATTATGTTACAATAGGTCGAGTTAATAACTCGATCTTTTTTTTTGAAATACCGATATAGGAGTTGATAAACCTTGAATAATAATCTTTTAGAAGAAGCTAATAGATGTTTAAACTGTAAAAAACCTCTTTGCAAAATACATTGTCCAATATCCACAGACATACCAAATATAATCAATCTTTTCAAAGCTGGTGAACTTGAACTAGCTGGGGAGACTTTATTTGAAAATAATCCTCTCTCAGTTGTATGCTCTATAGTTTGTCCACATGAAAAACAGTGCTTTGGTCATTGTATAAAAGGAATTAAAGGAGAATCTGTAAATTTCCCAGAAATCGAAAGATTTATCTCTACAAAATTTTTAGAGAGTATAAATTTATCTAAAGAGGAGGGAACAGATAAACAAAGAATTGCAATAATTGGATCTGGACCTTCTGGAATTACACTGGCATTTATCCTATCGAGAAAAGGATATAAAGTTACTATATTTGAAAAAAATGAAAAGTTTGGTGGAGTTTTAAGATATGGAATTCCTGAATTTAGATTATCTAGAGAACTTTTAGACCTTTTAGAAATGCAACTAGTTAAACTTGGAGTTAAGATTAGATATAATGATTTAATTGGCCCAACTACAACTATTGATAAACTTTTCAGTGATGGTTACTCTGCAATCTTTATAGGAACTGGTGTTTGGAATCCTAAGAGTTTAAATATAAAAGGAGAAACTTTTGGTCATGTCCACTACGCAATAAATTATTTAAAATCTCCAAATTCTTTTAACCTAGGTAAAAAGGTTATAGTTATAGGTGGGGGAAATGTTGCTATGGACGCTGCTAGAGTTGCTAAAAGAGCCGGAAGCGATGTCACTATAGTTTATAGAAGAGATATTAAAGATATGCCTGCAACGAAGGTTGAGATAAGAGAGGCTTTAGAAGATGGTGTAAACTTTATCACACATCATTCTCCTGTTGAAATATTAGATAATGGTATGAAATTTACCAATACTACTGATAACTCAGAAGTTACAATAGAATGTGACTCTATAATTATTGCTGTCAGCCAAGCTCCTAAAAACAATATAGTTTCTACTGCTAATGATATAAATATTAATCAGTGGGGTCTTATTGTAACAGATGAATTTGGGCATACTTCTAAAAAAGGGGTTTTCTCAGCTGGAGATGTAGTTACTGGAGCTAGAACAGTTGTAGAAGCTGTAGCTAATACAAAGAAAGTTGCTGAAGCGATTATGGAGTATTGCTCTAAAAATTAACTAATAAAACAAAAAAAAGAAAAATCCCTCGGGGGGAGTGAGGGATTTTTCAGGTGGGGGGATAATTTTATAACTTTTTCCACTTATTTGGGGGATACTTATATGACGCAGTTACCCTCAAAAAAGTTTTAAATTTTTATTTATTTTTATTTTTTTTCAAAAATATCTATATTTACTTCTACAGTCATTTGTAAATTATCTAGTGCAAATAGCCTATCTATGCCATCTTTAGGACTTCTCCATCTGTACGGTGTCATATTAAAAAGATTTATTATACTTTCATTTTCTTTTATCTCAATTCCGTATGAAGAGTTTACTGTTTCTAAATATGCAAAATCTTTTAAATCTTCTATCGGAGAATAAAATTCCTTTCTAACACTTTCATAAACTACTTCTTTCATTTCTAAAAGATGATTTTCTCCAGTTGATACTATTATTATTTTTCCACCCTTTTTTAAAGTTCTCATATCTTCTTCTGGAATAATTTTAGCAAACATACAAATTATAAAATCTAATGATTCATCCTCTATAGGAAGGTTGCTAGCAGATGCCACTATCCAATCCATACCTTTATAAGCTCTTGCTGCTGCAATAACCGCTTCTTTTGAAATATCTATTCCAACTATTGCAGGATTTTTTCCAGAACTAATAAGAGAGTCTCTTAAAAGATTAGTATAGTATCCTTCTCCACATCCTATATCTAAGATATTTAAATTCTCTATGTCTTTAGAATATTTTAAAACAACCTCATTAACTGCATTTGAAATTCCTTTATAATAATTTCTTTCTAAAAAATTCTTTCTAGAAAGAACCATTTCTTTATTGTCTCCTGGTATTTTACTGTTCTTTTGATTAGAAAGTAATAAGTTACTATGACCAAACTTTGAAATATCAAAAGAATGATTTTTAGAACATCTATAACTTTTTTCTTCTCTTTCTAACTTTTCTTTACAAATAGGACAAATAATCATTTAAACTCCTTTTAAAATATTTTTATATTATTTCTTCTAGTTTCAGTTCTCTAATTTCTCCTGGTTCCATATCTCCAAGCTCTATATTTCCAAACTTTACTCTCTTTAAATAGTCAACTCTATTTCCCACAGCTTTTAACATCTTTTTTACTTGATGATATTTCCCTTCAGTTATTGTTAAATGAATCGCTTTAGGATTTAAATATTCAACTTTTGCGGGTAAACATTGGTATCTATCATCAATTATAATTCCATCTTCAAGTCTTTTTATACTCTCTTCTGAAATTTCTCTATTTAATTCAACATAATAAACCTTTTCAAATTTCTCATCTGGATGTGTCATAGAATAATTTAATGCCCCATCATTTGTAAATAGTAAAACACCTTCTGTGTCTCTATCTAACCTTCCAATTGGAAAAATCGATCTTGTATCCATCCATTCAGGCAAAAGATCAACAACGGTTTTCTTTCTTTCATCCTTCATTGCCGTTATATACCCAGCAATTTTATATAGAACATAATATTTCATCTCTTTGTACTTTAATTCTTTATCTTCAAAAGTTATTATATCAGTTTCAGGATATACATCTATTCTTTCATCTAATATAATTTCACCGTTAACTTTAACTTTTCCATCTAATATTTCTTTTTTTATAACTTTTCTACTTCCAACTCCACACTCAACCAAATATTTCTCTAATCTCAAATTCTTTTCCTCCAAAATTATAGATTCTAAATATTTTACCATTATTTTTAAAGAAAAGAAATTAAAATATATGGTAAAATTATGAGAAACAAACTATTAAGCGGAGGAACAAATGGCAAATAATATTGGAGATTTAGAATTAGGAAAAAAAATAACTGAATATAGAAAGGCTAAAAATCTGAATCTATCGGCCTTAGCTGCTGAAATTGATTTAAGCGTATCAATGCTTAGTCAAATTGAAAAAGGAATGGCAAATCCATCTTTAAATACATTAAAACTTATCTCTAAAACATTAGATGTATCTTTATTTAACTTTTTTATAGAAAATGATCAGAAAAATAATTTGGTAGTTAAACCAGAAAATAGAAAAAAAATTATTCTTCCAGAATCTGAAAATATATCTTATGAACTTTTAACTCCAGATTTAAAAGGAACAATCGAGTTTGCTTTAATGAAGATAGAACCTGGGTACTCATCTTCAATAAACTTAATAAGTCATACTGGAGAGGAGATGGCTTATGTTATGAAAGGAAATATTGATATATATTTAGATACTCACGATAATAAATTATCTTTATCTGCTGGAGATAGCATTAGAATTTTACCAAATATGAAACATAGATGGGAAAACAACTACAATGAGGATTCGGAGATTATTTTTGCTGTAACTCCTACATCTTTTTAAAAAATAATTAAAAAAAAGCTTGAAAATTCCTATTTTTTTAAATATAATTAAATAACTTTAATGACATTAAATAAAATTAGGAGATAATAATGAATATAAATAATCTTTCAACACCTTCATTTTTACTTGATTTAAATAAATTAGAAAAAAATATCAATGATTTCCAAAAAATGGCTAATGATAATAACTGTTCTCTTTGGCCTATGTTAAAAACTCATAAGAGTACTGAAATTACAAGAATGCAAATTGAAGCTGGAGCAGAAGGTATCTTAGCTGGAACTATTGACGAAGCTTTCTTAGTTGTAGAAAAATCGAATGTAAAAAAAGTTATGCTTGCTTATCCAGTTTTAGGAAAAGAAAATATAAACAGAGTTTTAGAATTAAAAGAGCTTGCTGAAGTATATATTTCACTTGATGGAATAGAAGGCGCTAAAGAAATAAGTGCAGCTTTAGGGGATAACGAAATTAATTATCTTTTAATTTTAGATTCTGGACTTCATAGATTTGGAGTTTCTTCAGATAAAATAGCTGATTTAGCAAAAGAGATTTCACAATATAAAAATCTTAAATTCAAAGGAATTTGTACTCATACAGGTCAAGTTTATGGTGTACCTGATGCTACTCATTTACCGGCTGTTATCGAAGAAGAAATAAAAACTACAACTGATGCTGTTAGAAATCTTGAAAATGCAGGATTCAAATGTGAAGTTGTTGCTACAGGAACTACACCTACATTCTCTGAAGCTATAAAATCTCCAGTTATTAATGTAACTAGACCTGGAAACTATGTTTTCTTTGATGTTATCCAAGTTGCTCTAGGAATTGTTAAAGAGGAAGAGTGTTCTCTTACTGTTATGGCAACTATTGTTTCTAAGCCTTATGATGATCTATTCATTTTAGACTGTGGAAGTAAATGCTTAGGATTAGATAAAGGAGCTCATGGTTCTTCTCTTATAAATGGATTTGGAATGGTTAAAGGTCACTCTGAGCTTTCAGTGATTGGTTTATCTGAAGAGGTTGCAAAAGTTAAAATCGAAGGTAATACTACACTAAAAGTTGGAGATAAAGTTCAAATTATCCCTAACCATTCATGTTCGGCAGCAAATATGACAAGTTTCTTAATTGGACATAGAGATGGAGAAGTTGAAAGAGTAATCGAAATCGATATCAGAGGAAACTCTCAAAGACCAAAGATAGGATAATAAGTAAAAAGGTTGGAAGTAACTTCCAACCTAAACTTGTTTCACATCATTCCAATTGTAATTTGGATCTCTTCTTTTCATCTCTTCCACAGCTTTTATTTTATCATCTTCATTTTCATATTTAACATCTATTTCTTTTAATTCATCTAAAAATTTATGAAGTCTCAATTGTTCCTCTGGATTTTTTGAAAACTTTAACTTTTCTTCTAATTCATTTATCTTTTCTTTAATCTCTGCCATTATTTTCATTTTTACCTCCCTCTACATAACAACCAAAATAAACCTTCTTGTCTTCTTATACTATTTTTTTCAATTTATCCTCTCAATTTAAAATTTTACTTAGATATTTTACAGAAAACAGATTATAATATTAAAAGATGACTATTAATATTATTAAGGAGATGATTAAATGAAAAATGTTACAAGAGATAAACTTATTGAGTTTTTAGAAAAGCATCTTATGCTTGCAAGAAAAGAGAGAGGGGAACTAGTTGTTCTAAATACTTCACAAGAAGATGAGTATGTTATTGCAAATATAAAAGATTTTGCAAAAGTTCCAA
This sequence comes from Cetobacterium sp. 2A, assembly GCF_014250685.1. GTDB lineage: Bacteria > Fusobacteriota > Fusobacteriia > Fusobacteriales > Fusobacteriaceae > Cetobacterium. The sequence continues at coordinate 453,306 of NZ_JACFAJ010000006.1, forward strand.
CTAAAAGTGGAGATTTAGTAGAAGTAACAATCTATGTTAAAGATGATGATATTTTCTACGAGGAATACAAAATTTTAGGTCCTGTTGAATCACACCCGTTCCAAAAGTTTATGAAAAAGTAATTAGAGGAAATTTATCCTTCTCAAAGAAAAATAATTTATATTTTATTGAGGAGGTTTTGGAAAATGGCAATAATATTATTTCATATGAAAGATTGTAAAGAATGTGATAAAGCTAAAGATATGTTAAAAGGTTTTGCAAATGTTGTATATATTGAGGCGTCTTCTGGAGATAAACTTTTGAAAGAATATAATGTAACCAAATTTCCAACTTTAATTTACCAAAGAGATGATGACTATGCTGAACCTGAATATTACGTTGGACTAGACGGTGTTCAAGAGTTTGCTGAACTTCATAACGATAATTACTAAAATGATATGCTCCCTTTATATGTTATTATAAAGGGAGTTTTTTATTTTTATAGATACCTTTATATACTATTTTCTGCTTCTTCCCACTCTTTTTCTTTAAATCCAATTAAAACTTTATTTTCAGTTATCAAAAGTGGTCTTTTCACAAGCATTCCATTACTTGCTAAGATTTCTAAGAGTTCATCTTCAGAAGCTGTCGCTACTTTATCTTTTAGATTCATTTCTCTATATAGTATCCCACTTGTATTAAAAAATTTCTTTATTGGTTGACCACTTATTTTTATAAATCTCTTTAATTCCTCAACAGTTGGTCTATCTTCAACTATCTGTCTATCTTTAAATTCGATATTTCTACTTTCTAACCATTTTCTTGCATTGGCACATGTACTACACTTCTTGTAATTTAAAAATAATCTTTCCATCTTCAAACCCTCCTAAATTAAGCCTCTAATTGTATCTATGTATTAATTTTACCATATATTTGCTTTTATTTTACCCTAAATTTAAAGTTTACTTTTTTCCTATTTTAAGTTATAATTAGAACTAAATGTTTAAAAATAAAATGGAATATAACCTAAAGGGAGAAAAAACCAATGAAAAAGTCTGCACTATTTTTAGCTTTGCTAAGTTTAAGTATTATTTTCACATCTTGTAATTCAAAAAAAGATACTGAACGTTCTTTTATCGCGAAGGCTGGAGGATTCTCTGGAGAGATCAAAGTAAATGTAACTACACTAGGAGATAAAATTAAAGATGTTGAACTTGTTTCTCATAATGAAACTGATCACATCATCTCAAGAGCTTTCCCAATTTTAAGAGAAAGAATTCTTGAAGCACAATCACCAATTATTGATAGCGTTTCTGGAGCTACATACACATCTTTTGGAGTTAAAAGAGCTGTTAATGAAGCCCTTAAAACTGCTGGAAAAGATTTCGGTAAAATTACAAATAAAACTAAGGCTCCTGAGCAACCAGTTGCTCACTTAGAACCTGTTAATACAGATTTAGTTATTATCGGTGGAGGTCCTGCTGGTCTTGCTGCTGCTATATCAGCTAAAGAAGCTGGATTAAAAAATGTAATCTTAATAGAAAAATTAGATATTTTAAGTGGTAATGGTAAGTATGATATGAACTTCTACGATTTAATAAACTCTGAAGCTCAAAAGAAAGCTGGAATAGAAGATTCAGTTGAAAAATTTATACAAGACAATGCAAGTCCAATGGATACTCCTGAGCGTACAAGAGTACAAGCTGAAGGTTCATTTAAACTTGATTCTTGGCTAAGAAGTTTTGGTGTAAACCTTAACCATTATTATGGTAATAGAGGGCATATGGCTGAGAGTAATGCTTATGCTGGTGCACATGTTCAAGATGGGCTAGAAGCTAAAGCTAAGGCTCTAGGAATAGATATTCGTCCTAATACAAAAGGTTTAGACCTTATAATTGAAAATGGTATTGCAAAAGGTGTTAAAGTACAAAACAAAAATAACTTCTATGATATAAATGCAAAAGCTGTAATCCTAGCAACTGGAGGATTCTCTGCAAATAAAGAATTACTTGCAAAACATGCTCCTGGTTCAGAGATATTCCAAACTTCAAACCAAATTGGAGCTACTGGAGATTTCATGCCTGTATTTGAGAAAAATGATATAGGATTAGCTAACCTTGATGTATTAAGTATTTTCCCATTCATAATCAGTCACACTAGAGACCTTACTGGTGGTGGAGATGGATTTATGTTAGTTAACAAAAACGGAGAGAGATTCACTAGTGAGAAGATAACTTTTGATAAAAGAGTTGCAACTGCACAAAAAATCTTAGATCAACCTGATAGCGCTGCTTTCTATGTATATGATCAAAACCTTTATAACTCAAGCTACCGTCTACAAAAGCATACTGAAAAAGGATACCATACTAAAGCTGATACACTTGCTGAGTTAGCTACTAAAATGAATATTCCTGCTGAGAAATTAACTGAAACTATGGAGAACTTTAATAAAGCAATTCGTGGAGAAATGGCTGATCCATATAGAGAAGTTCCATTTAAAAGAGAATTCAAAACTGAAGGACCATACTATGCTGTTCAAGTTGAATCAGCTATTCATATGACTAAAGGTGGAGTAGTTGCAAACGAAAATACTGAAGTATTATATAATAGTGGAGAAATTGTAAAGGGACTTTATGCTGCTGGAGAAGTTGCAAACAGTAGTGCTGCTTATAGTGCTTCTGTTATCTTTGGACGTATTGCCGGAGAAACTGCTGCTAAATTCATAGAGCAATGAAACAATTTAAAAAAGTCTATATAGAAATTTCTAATATTTGCAATCTGAAATGTAGTTTTTGTCCTGTTACAAAAAGAAAATCTCAATATATGTCCCTTGAGAATTTCAAATATATTCTTGAACAGATTAAGCCCTATTCAAAATATATTTATCTCCATGTAAAAGGCGAACCACTTTTCCATCCTAATCTCTCAGAGATTCTTAGAATTAGTAAAGAGGAAGGATTCTTTGTCAACATCACTACAAATGGAACTTTGGTTACAAATCAAAGTTCCCTTCTTTGTGGAGAAAATGCACCTAGACAAATAAATTTCTCACTTCACAGTTTTGATGGAAATTTAGATTCAATTGATAACAATAACTATTTAGATAATGTACTAACTTTTGTAGAAACATCTTTAGAGCAAAATAAGACTTATATATCTTTAAGACTTTGGAACTTCAATGCCAATGATCATGATTCTATACAACAAAAGGGAAATAGATATATTCTAGATAAAATTGAAAGTAAATTTAAATTGGATTATAAGATTGCTGAAATGCTTGTTCCTGGAAAAGGATTAAAGCTAAAAGATAAACTCTATATAAACTCTGACTTAGAATTTAAATGGCCTGAACTTAGTGATTCTCATTATGAAGAGGAGGGATTTTGCTACGCTCTTAGAAACCAAATAGCCATTCTAGTTGATGGAACTATTGTTCCTTGTTGTCTTGATGGTGAAGGGGTTGTAAATCTAGGAAATATTTTTAAAACAAGTTTTAAGGATATTTTAAATAGTGAAAGAACTCAAGCTATCTATAACGGTTTTACAAACCATAAAGCCGTTGAAGAGCTTTGTAAAAAATGTCAATTTAAAGAAAAGTTTGATAAAACAAAAGAACCTACTGAATGTTAATTCAATAGGTTCTTTTTTTCAACTTCTTATATGTTAAACACATTATAGCTATTGCAACTGTTGTATCAGAAACTGGGAAAGCTAACCATACTCCCATCTCACCAAAGAAATATGACAAGATATATACCAGTGGTATATTTAAGACAAGAATTCTAAAGACAAAAAAATTAGTTGCTATCTTACTGCTTTTTATTGCTTGGAAAAAATTGTTACAACTTAAAAATATAGCTGTAAAAGTCATCATACATAAATTTATTTTCATAGCATTTGATGTGAAATCAATTAAAACAATATCATTTTTTACAAAGAATTTACTAAATTCAGTACTGTTCTTAAACATTAAAAATACTAGTAAACTCGAGATTACAATGACTGTCCACAGCTGTATTTTAACAACTTCTTTTACACGTTTATAATTTTTAGCTCCATAATTATAAGATATAATCGCAGCAGTTCCTTGATTAAACCCTTGTAAACTTGTATTTATAACATTTCTTATAATTGAGATAATCCCAATGGCAGCAGTAGCTAAATCTCCACCATATATCCCTGCTCTTTTATTTGTAACAACAACCAGAGCTGATTGTAAAAGCTGATTATAAAATCTTGGACTCCCAATTTTAAAAACTGATTTCAAGATTTCTACATCAAACCTCATATGCTTAAATCTCAGCTTTATAACAGGACAATAAAAGAAATATACAACTATATAGATGGCACTCATAGCAGTTGCTATAAACGTAGCTAAAGATGCACCTAAAATTCCCATAGAAAATTTCATTATGAAGATATAATCTAAAACTATATTTACAACTGCAGTAAAGATATTAACACCCATAGCACTGACAGGATACCCTATTCCTCTCATCAGTGTACTTTGACCAAGAAATATCTGAAATACTGCAATTGGAATTATATAGTAAGTATACTGCTTAGCATAAACTATATTTTCTGGTGTTGCACCAAGTAGTAATAGTATTTTATTATTAAAAAGCCAAAGAAAAACTGACAGAGCTCCACCTATTAATATTATCCAAAGAAAACTTGTCCCTAATATTTTCTCGGCTCCATCTTTGTCATCTTCTCCCAATTTAACTCCAATTATTATTGCAATTCCTGAGAAAAGAAATGTTATACTGTTCATTATCATAGCATAGGGAAATACTATCGCTATTGCACTCATTCCCTCTCTACCAGCTACTTGCCCTATAAAATATCTATCTGTCAAAACGCAAAGCATTCCAATTATAGATCCAATAGATGATGGTATACTAAATTTAAGTATCGTAGATAGAACTCTACTATTTTCAAACTCCAACTTTAAAGCATCATCTCTCATTTTAATCCCCCGTTTTTTTATTCATTATTCATAATGCATGGGAATAAGAACTTTAGGATGAATTATTTGAGAGAAGTAATTAGCACCATCATGTTGATATTTTCCAAGTCTTGGATCGACTGGAAAAAATGCAACTTCAATGCCCCCAAGATTTTCAGAAACTTTTTTTATATCTGAAACTATACTTTTAAATTTATTTTCCATATCTTTGCTTTCTTCTTCTGTATCCTCTTCTCCCCAATTCCACCAATTTAAATCCCCTGCATGAAATAATACATGATTTTTTACTTTTACAAGAAATGAGACTCCTAAATCAGTAGAACCGAAAGAATAAACTTTAATATCTTTATTAAAATCTAACTCTTCATTTTCTTTCATAGAAAAATAAATATCTTTAATCTCTATTTTATTTTCTTCATAAATATCCGAACTTAAAATATATGATATATTTTTATTTTTTTTACTCCATTCTAAAATCTCTGGATTAAAATGATCGTAATGACTATGAGATGAAAAAAATATAATCTTTTTCTCTCTATTCTGCTTTAAAGAAAAAATCTCATCTAAAAATTTTGCTCTATCCTTAGGTGGCTTATAGTAATCGAAAATTAAAATATAATCAAGAATTTCTACAAGAAAACCACTATGATAAATATATGTTGTTTTTATCTCTTCCATTATCTTTTCTCTGGAACAATTTCAATCCAGTAACCATCAGGATCATTTATAAAATATATTCCCATATCTGTGTTCTCATAACAGATGCAATCCATAGCTTTATGTTTCTCATGAGCTTTTTCATATTCATCTGTTACAAAAGCTAAGTGGAACTCTTCATCTCCTAAATCATAAGCTTCTTCTCTATCTCTTAACCAAGTAAGTTCAAGAGAAAAGTTTTTATTCTCATCACTTAAATAAACTAGAACAAAACTTCCATCCTTCGCTTCTTTTCTTCTTACCTCTTCAAGGCCCAGAGCCTCTTTATAGAAAGCTATACTCTTCTCTAGATTTAAAACATTAAAATTAAAATGATTGAACAAAAATTTCATTATATTTCCCCCTTATAAATTATTTTCTACATCCCATAAGCTTTATTTGATTCAATATAGGTATTAACTTAATACCATAGCTTGTCAATGAGTAGTATGATTCTATTGAATTATTTTTTACAACTTTTCTATTTTCTACAATCTTACTATCCATTAACATATTTAATTGTTGGATTAAAATTTTTTTACTGCATCCATCAATTTTTCTTTGAATCTCTCCAAGCCTCATTGGCCCCTCTTCTAAAATAAAAATTAAAGTCGGGATCCATTTTTTCCCAAGAATAGTGGCAACTAATTCAACTGGACAACTTACTATCTCATCATTCATTTCTTCCAAATTAGTCCCTCCTCCTTTTCTTATATGTTGAGTATATATTAATTTTAAAAAAATTACAATCTACTAGTAACTAAAAAGTGCCTAATTGATAATCAAATTAAATAATGTTACCTTGTATACAAAGAATATTTTTCGGGAGGTAATTATGAAAAAATATGATGCTGTTATTATAGGCTTTGGAAAAGGTGGAAAGACTCTTGCGTCTTACTTAGGAGATAAAGGATTAAATGTTGCTCTGATTGAAAAATCTAACACTATGTACGGTGGTACATGTATAAATATAGGGTGTATACCATCTAAAATTTTAGTAGAAAATAAAAATCATGATTATAGTGAAGTTATTGAAAAGAAGAATAATATTATTTCCAATCTTAGACAGAAAAACTTTGATAAGTTAAATAATAATCCAAATGTAACAATTTATAATGGAGTTGGATCATTTGTTTCTAATCATGAGATAAAAATAACTTACTCTGAGAAAGAAGAGACAATTTATGGGGATAAGATATTTATAAATACAGGATCAGAATCTATAATTCCAGATATTCCTGGTATAAATAAAGTTAAAAATATTTACACTAGCACAACTCTTATGAACTTAAAAGTTCTACCTAAAAGACTAGTTATTGTAGGTGCTGGATATATAGGAATGGAGTTTGCGTCAATATATAATAATTTTGGAGCTAAAGTCACTCTATTAGAATCTAAAGAAGACATCATCTTAAGAGATGAACCTGAAGTTCGAGAAGAAGTAAAAAATATATTTCAAGAAAGAAATATAAAGATAAGATCTGAAATAAAAGTTATAAAGTTTGATCAAAATAAAGATGAGGTTCATATCCACTGTCTAAATAAAGAGGGAGAAATAGAGATTTTAAAATCCGATGCAGTTTTATTAGCTACTGGGAGAAAGCCAAATCTTAAAAGCTTAAATTTAGAAAATGCTGGAATAGATTTTGATGAAAAAGGAGTCATTGTTGATAAATATCTAAAAACTAATATAGATAATATCTATGCACTAGGAGATGTAACTGGTGGTTTACAATTCACTTATCTTTCACTTGATGATTTTAGAATAGTAAAAAGTCAGTTAGAGGAAGAGGGGAATAGATCTAGAGACAACAGAGGAGCAGTAGCCTACTCCGTATTTATCTCCCCTACAATGTCAAAAGTTGGTATGACAGAAAAAGAAGCATTAGAAAATGGATATGAAGTCAAAACAAAAATTATAAAAGCCTCTACAATTCCAAGAGCTATAATTCTTGAGGAGGAGAGAGGCATATTAAAAGTTATTATTGATTCAAAGACTGACCTTATACTTGGAGCTACACTTCTTTGTGCTGAATCTAGCGAAATTATAAACTTTATAACTTCAGCTATCAATGAGAAAAAATCTTATCACTATTTAAGAGATTTTATCTATACTCATCCTACAATGATTGAATCTTTTAACGATTTATTCTCTTTATAAAATTGGATGAAGTAAATGATACAAGAATTGATGACATACAAACTATAGCTCCTAATACAAATAGACCAAAAATATCTAATTTTAAATTAATATTTAATATTTTCAAGAAAAATGGGAAGATATATTCTATAAAATAATTATGGATAAAAAATATTGGAAAACTATATTTTGCTAAAATATCAAAAGTTTTATCAAATTTTACATTTCCATTTTCTTGGATTTTATAAAATATACCAAGTAGAAATAGACATAGAAATAACTTCTGAATTATCATGATATCTATCCCTTTTATATTAAACATCTGTTTATGTGAATTTGTATATTTATCAAATTTAGCTTGATAAATTGCTAGTGCTAACCATATAATCCCAATCCAATTAATATTTTTATTAAGTTTAGGAATTAAAGTCTCTTTGTTTTGAGAAAAATATATTCCTAAGCAATAGATTGGTGAAAAGTATATTAAAGATTGAAAAACATTTATTGTTAAATCATGAATTGGTCTATGTATAATAATACTTACCACAAGCCCTAAAAAGATTATTCTCTTTTTATATTGTTCCAGTTCAATATATTTAATAAAAATAGGTGAAGCTAGAAATAATAGTAAAGAAAACGGTATATACCATGTCGATGAAAGTGCGGTTCCAGAAAAATATAAAAGTATACTTCTTAAAATATCTTCAAATTTTACTGAAAAGTTATTTAAAGATATTGTCTTATAAAATTCTATAATTATTGCTGGTAAAATAATTACTGAATATGGCAAAAATACATTTTTATATTTATTTTCCATAAACTTTTTGAAATTGAAACCTCTTGTGTAAAATACATGGTGAAATAAAAATCCCGAGATAAAAATAAAAAGTGACGTCCCCCCTGTCACCATTGCATAGATTAGTTTCTTATAAAATGGGTTTAATATCCCAATTTTACTATCAAAGAATCCACTCACCTCAAATGAATGACCAACGACTATTAGAAATATTGCAAACCCTCTAAAATAGTTTAAAAATTTTAAGTACATTTTCCCCCCTGAACTTAATTAAATATTAAATTTTTGTATATAAAAAACCTCACTCTATGAAAGTGAGGTTTTATCAATTTTGGTTATTTTTAATTTTGGTGGATGTGATGGGAATCGAACCCATGTCCGAAACTGCTACTACCATAAACTTCTACAAGTTTAGTTTGCTATTTGATTTCGCTATGGTCACTCCCGCAAACAGGGCTGACAACAGCTATCCTTTAGAATGTCCCTACTACCTTAAAGGAGTCAATGTAGGTAATCTGTATTTAGGTTATACCTCTATCAGCCTCTCCTACAGAAAAGAAAGACTAGAGGCAAGCAGAACTATGCTGCTAAAGCGTAATTGTTGTTTTCATCTAAACGATGAGTTGACCTCTCACAGCGGTCAGCCTGACCTGCTATCTATAGCATAACAACCCCGTCGAAACCTTTGCACACCCATTTATTCTATTATATACTCATTATACCATACTCAAAGATACAAACTCAACTATAATTTTATCTTATATAATAATTACTAAAAATAGATGAAATTTATTTTTTTACAGTATAATAATTCAAACATTTTTATCGGGAGGTATACTAGTGAAGAAAACAATTTGGATTAAGAATTTTGTGAGTAGAGAGAATGCAGACAATATAAAATCTGTTTTTACAGATATCAAAGAGGTTGATTCAATAACTGTCGATTATGATGCTAGAACTGTTGTTTTAAAAACTAGTGAAGTGTTTAGTGATGCAAAGATAAGAGAACTTTTCAAAAGAGCGAACTCAACTTATGAAATTTTAAAAATAGAATAATAGCAAAGAAGAGGACTGCTAGCAGTCCTCTTCTTCATTTTAATCTCTATCTTTTAATGCTCTATCTATACTTCTTTGTTGGTCTTTCTTTGCTATACTATCACGTTTGTCATAAGTTTTCTTACCTCTAGCAAGAGCTATCTCAACTTTAACATATCCTTTAGAAAGATGTACATTTAACGGAACTATTGTATATCCTTTTTGAGTAACCTTTTCATGTAGTTTTGCAATCTCCTTTTTATGTAAAAGAAGTTTTCTTACTCTTTTCTCTTCAGGATTATAAACACTTCCAAAAGTCCAAGGTACAACCGACATTCCCATTATAAATATTTCATCGTTTATAATTCTAACGAAAGCCTCTTTTATACTTGTTTTTCCAGCTTTTATAGATTTAACTTCACTTCCTATCAGCTCAATTCCAGCTTCAAATCTATCCTCTACAAAAAAATCAAAAAAAGCTTTCTTGTTATTAGCTAAAATCATTCTTTTTCCCCTTTCTATCTTTTTCCTGAGTATTCATCATGTAATTCATTTGGTATAGCTTCTACTTCTAACATATTTAAATCAGCTCTAACTATCATAATTTCAATCTTATCCCCAAGATTATATATTTTTCCAGTATCTTTATCTACCATAGCATAAAGTGCCTCATCAAATTCATAGAAGTTTCTAGCAGTTGTTATATCCCAGAAACATTCAACATACTCTTCTGTTTCAAAGAATATCTTCTTGTTACTAAATCCTATAACAGTTGCTTTATATACTTCACCTATTTTATCCATCATGTATTCTACAACTTTTATCTTAATACTTTCATCTTCCATTTTCATAGCTTCTCTCTCTGTTTTAGAGATATGAGCTGTAACTTCTGGAAGTTCTCTGTTTAATTTTGAAATCTCTTTTTTGTTTGGATATCCATCTAATGTCATAGCTAAAATTCTATGAACTAAAAGATCTGAATATCTTCTTATTGGAGATGTAAAGTGAGTATAGTAGTTAGATGAAAGCCCAAAGTGACCAATATTCTCCATAGCATATCTAGCTTGTTTTAAAGACATAAGTATCATCTTATGAACTATCATATTGATACCTCTCTCCTCAGAATCCTCTATAATCTTTTGGAATTTCTTAGGATGAATATCCTCAAATGAATGAAGTCTATATCCAAACTTCCCAAGTGTTTCATTTAGAGTTTTTATTCTCTCAGGATCTGGCTTTTCATGTGTTCTGTAAACAGATGGAATTTCTAACCAGAATAATTTTTCTGCTACAGCCTCATTTGCTGAAATCATAAAGTCTTCTATAATTCTTTCAGCCTCTCCTCTTTCTCTATTTTTAAGATACTTAACTTTTTTATCTTCTCCAAGCACAACTTTAATCTCTGGAAGATCAAAGTCAATACTTCCTCTGTTATATTTTACCTCTCTTATTATTTTAGAAAGTTCAAACATATCATCTACCATATCTTTTATATCTGCATACTGCTCTACAAATTCAGGTTCTCTAGCTAGAATTTTATTTACATTTGTATAAGTCATTCTATGTGCAGTTTTTATTACAGCTTTATATGTCTCAGTATCTATAATTTTACCTTTAGGATCTATTTGCATATCACAAACAAATACAAGCTTATCTTCTCTTGGATTTAAAGAACAAATTCCATTTGAAATTTCTCTTGGGAACATTGGTAAAACTCTATCTACTAAGTATACTGAGTTTCCTCTTTTTTCCGCTTCTTTATCAAGCCCTGATCCTTCAGCTATATAATGACCAACGTCCGCTATAGCAACAACCAATCTAAAGTTTCCATTGCTTAACTTCTCTACATAAACAGCATCATCTAAATCTTTTGCATCGTCACCATCTATAGTTATAATTGGAAGATTTCTTAAATCTTTACGCTTTTGTATCTCTTCTTCAGAAATAACTGTAGGTATAGCTCTTGCTTCAGCAACAACTTCATCAGGGAAATCTTCTGATTTACCCTCTCTTAAAATAAGAGCTTTTATCATATTGTCAGTATCGTATGGTGATCCTATAGTCTCAACTATTTTACCTTCTGGTTTTCTAGTCTCATCTCCCCAGAAATCTACGTGAACCATAACTAGTTCTCCATCTTCTGCCATAGAAAGATATTTTTTAGGAATATATATATCTCTACCAAAAGAGTGAGTAGGTTTTACAAATCCAAAGTTATCTCTCTTTTGTAAAATTCCAATTATAGTTTCTCTTTCTCTTTTTAGAACTTTAACTACTTCTCCCTCTTTCTTTCCAGTTCCATCAGCACCTTTTGTGATTTTTATAAGAACTACGTCACCATCTAATGCTGTTCCAAAACCTGATCTTGGAATAAATATTCCCTCTGTAGGAGTATCCACAAAAGCAAATTTACCTTTTATAAGAGAGAATTCTCCTTTTATAAATCCAAAGTTTTCAGGAGTATTATATTTACCTCTGTTATTTGTCATCAGTTCTCCATCAGTAACCCACTTTTGAAGAATCTCTCTATTTTCTTTCTTTAATTTTAATGACCAACCTAAAATTTTAGTAATCTCTTCTTGTCCAAGAGACTTACTTCCAACTAATGCTTCTTTTAATTTTTTTAAATCTTTATCTAATTTCATAATTTCTTTTCCTTTCTGATATCGTTTTCTAAAAGCCAGTTCCTCATATCTATTGTATTTAAATGTATTATAGCATCTATCTCCATAAGATACTTTATTTTTTTATTAGCTTCATACGTCATTGATTCTTCTAAATTTTTTTTAGCTAGGTCTCTTATTCTCTCAACTCCTGGATAATCTCTTCCTGGTTCTGTAGAATCAGATATATATATCACCTTTTCTAAAATGCCCATTCCCCTTCTACCAGTCGTATGATATTTTATAGCATTTAGAACATCTTCATCAATTATTCCAAACTCTTTTTCTGCTAAAAAAGCTCCTACATACCCATGTAAAATCTCTTTTTGCTCTAAATATCCATCTGATTCTATAGGAAAAAACTCCATACAAATAGTTTTCATATCTTCTAAATCCATCTCTTTAGCATAGTCATGTAGAAGAGCTGCCATTCTAACTTTATCTTTTGATATTCCGTATTCTTCAGCTAATTCCAAAGCAGTCTCTTCAACACCTAATATATGTCTATACCGTTTCTTTGAAACTTTTTCTTTCAATTTTTCTCTAATGTAATCTATGTCCATATTCCATCCTCCTCTTCCCATTCAATATATTATATTGTAAAAAAAAAGAGTTCCTTTTGGAACTAGAAACTCTTTTACATTTCCATATTCTTTTCATAAAACTTTGTAAGATTAATATATTTAACTCTCTCTACTGATTTACCATCAATTAGGAATTTTACTCTATCCACTCCACCTAAATTACAAATTGTATTTACGAAAGAATAGATAACTAATAGTTCCTCTTTGGCATCTCCAACATGAGATAAAATATTAGAACTTAAATCTAAATATACATCTCTATCTTCTAAATATACTTTAAATTTATATACCTCACTCGTTTTCAATATTTTCTTACTTTGAAGATTATTGATAACATTTTGAATAGCTGTTTGTAAGATCTCATCCTTACTCATAGTAGTCTTAACTGTTATTTCTTCCTTTTGAAGCTTTCCACCCATAGGAGTATATATGTATATGATGCCCTCTTTATTTGATGATGACATATTTTCTTTTCCACTAAGTGGTGCTAGTTCTTTTATTCCGTCAGCTCCCTTTTCAACTCCATACCAAGTAAATCCTAAAAAGGCTGCCAATAAACATGATAAACTTGTAAAAAATATTAATTTTTTTGACATCAATTCACTCACTCCTTACTAATAGAAATAACCTTTGATTTTTTTAGCTATTTCTTGCGCCATAATCTTCTGATTCACAGGAGATTTTAATTTCGCAACATCATTTTTATTATTTATAAATCCAAGTTCCACTAAAATTCCTGGGCCATTAAATCCTCTAAGTACTGCAAAGTTAGCTCCGTGGATTCCTCTATTTTTCATTCTCATTCTAATTGCCATTGCATCATTTAATGGTTTTGCTAATCCAATGGATTTTTCCATATTTTTATTGTAAGAAAGTTCTCCCATTATTTGAGCTATGCTTCCTGTTTTTTCTCCATATTTCTCTCCGAAACTATTCTCGTATGATGCGACTCTACTTGCATACGGTGAAGATTTCTTAGAAAAATAAAATATTTCCATTCCATTTGATGAACTTGTTTCAGATGAATTTATATGTAAACTAATAAACAGATCTGCTTTAACTCTATTTGCAACTTTACTTCTATCTGAAAGAGTTACAAATCTATCATCTGATCTTGTCATGACAACTTTAAAATCTTTCCCTAGTTCATTTTGTAAGTATCTTCCAACATCAAGAACTATATCTTTTTCTTTATACCTATTAAATCCGATTGCTCCCGGATCTTTTCCACCATGGCCTGGGTCTATAACCACAGTAAACTGTTTTTTTGCTGCTCCATTATCAAGTGCTACAACAATTCTATGGGGGTTTTTCAATGTCTTTATCTTATATCCTACATCTTTTTTTAATTTTATAAAAACTCCAACTGTTCCACCATAATCCATCATATCGATTTTTTCAATATATTTTCCTGTAAATTTTTTCCCGTCAAACTTTGTTAACATCTTTCCTTTCTCTACTTCTATAAATAGAAGTCTATTGTACTCATCATAACTTGAAGAGTATTTTGGAGATGCTTTAGCACTAAGTTCAATTATAAGTTCTGAAGAATTTCTACCAAGTTTAACATTTTTAATTCCTACACTATTACAAAAAGTTCCTACTGTAAATAAAAAAAATAGTACCAATTTAATTATCTTTCTCATTTTATCTCCATTTAAATAAAAAACGACAATGCAATTGTCGTTTTCCATTTTACATTTATTTATTTTAATATTAGAATACTTTTACTATTGAATTTTTTGTAACTGTAAGGTTAACTCCCTTATCAACTCTAACTTCAATATACTCAGGACCGATAGAAGAAATTGTTCCTTTAATCCCACCACTTGTTAATACATCAGAACCTACCTTCATTGAGCTTAACATTTCTTGGTGTTTCTTTTGTTTCTTTTTATTTGGTAATATTAGTAAGAAATAAAATACTGCTGCCCATATTGCAAATGTTAAAACCATTCCACCATATTTTGCAAATAATTCGTTCATATCTTAACCCCCCATATTTTAAAATTCAATTTAAGTATAGCATAGCAAACTCATCTTTTCAATATTTTAAGAAAAGAAATCCTTTAACTTATCGATAAATGTCTTGTTTGCTTTGTAATTTTTGTCTTTTAAACTTTCGTCAAACTTTCTAAGTAGGTCCATTTGATCTTCATTTAAGTTTGTTGGAATTTCTATATGAACTTTTACAAGCTGATCTCCCTTATAAGGACTTCTTGGATTTTGAATTCCCTCTCCTTTAAGTTTAAACATCTTTTCATTTTGAGTTCCTGCTGGTATTTTTATATTTTTCTTACCTTTTAGCGTTGGTATTTCAACTTCTCCACCTAATGTTGCAGTTGCATATGTGATTGGTACTTCACATATTATATCCTCTCCTCTTCTTTCAAAGAATGGATGAGGTTTTACTTTAATATAGATGTATAAGTCTCCGTTTGGTCCACCCTCAGTACTTGCATTTCCCATTCCAGAAAGTCTAAGCTTTTGTCCATCATCTATTCCTGCTGGAATATTAACTTTTCTTTCTACAACTTCTGATGAAATACCTGTTCCATGACATGTTTTACACTTGTGCTCAGGAATTTCTCCTGTTCCATGACATGTATCACATTCTTGAGTAGTTTGGAAATTTCCAAACATAGTTCTTTGAGTTACATGGATTGCTCCAGCTCCATCACATTTTGGACATGTCTTCATCTTAGAACCTTTTTCGGCTCCTGTTCCATGACATGTTTTACACTCAGATTGTCTTCTGTATTTTATTGTTTTTTCAACACCGTTTGCAGCTTCTTCTAAAGTTATTTCAACATTATATCTTAAGTCGTCACCGGGTTCTGGGGCTCTAGATCCACCACCGTAGCCACCGCCACCAAATCCGCCACCGCCTCCAGCTCCTCCTCCAAAGAATGAGCTAAAGATGTCTCCAATGTCATCGAAATTTCCAAAACCACCACTGAAACCTCCGAAACCTCCGCCAGCTCCAGCTCCAGCTCCGCCACCGCCTTGTTCAAAAGCAGAGTGACCAAATCTATCATATTGAGCTTTTTTATTACTGTCAGAAAGGACTTGGTAAGCTTCATTAATTTCTTTAAATTTTGCCTCTGCTTCCTTTGTCTCTTTTTCAGTAGCATTACTGAATTTATCAGGATGATATTTCATCGCAGCTTTTCTGTAGGCTTTCTTTATTTCAGACTCAGAAGCATCTTTTGAAACTCCTAACATCTCATAAAAATCTTGTTTTGCCATTATATTGGATTCTCCTTCTCTAGTTATTTTATGTTAGATATGAAGACAAGCCACAAATTTACCCTGTAAATTGTGGCTAAGTCTTCCTATACATTATCTATTATTTAGGGGAATTAGTCAACTATCTCTGCATCTGCAACATCTTCTTTAGTTGCTTGTTCTGAGTGCTGTTCTCCACCATGCTGTGCTTGAGTATTTTTGTAGATTTCTTCAGCTAGTTTATGAGCAGCTTTTGATAACTCTTCTATAGCTTTTTCTATAGCATCTTTATCATCAGTATCTTTAACAGCTTTAAGTTCTTCTACAGCTTTCTCTATAGCTGCTTTTTCCTCTTCAGTTACTTTGTCTGCATAATCTTTTAGAGAAGATTCAGTAGAACCAATTAGCATATCTGCTTTGTTTCTAGTTTCAACTAACTCTTTGAATTTCTTATCTTCAGCTTCGTTAGCTTCTGCATCTTTTTTCATTCTTTCGATATCATCTGCTGATAGATTAGTTGATCCAGAGATTGTAACTTTATTCTCTTTTCCTGTTCCTAAATCTTTAGCTGATACGTGTACGATACCATTGGCATCTATATCAAATGTTACTTCAATTTGAGGTACACCTCTTGGAGCAGCTGGAATTCCTTCTAGACTGAACTCTCCTAATTTATGGTTATCAGAAGCTTTTGCTCTTTCACCTTGAAGTACGTTGATTGAAACTGCTGGTTGGTTATCAACAGCTGTTGAGAATACTTGAGATTTTTTAACTGGTATAGTTGTATTTCTCTCAATTACTTTTGTAAATACTCCTCCAAGAGTTTCTAATCCAAGTGATAATGGAGTTACGTCTAGTAATAGAACGTCTTTAACGTCTCCCATTAATACTCCACCTTGTATAGCAGCACCATCAGCAACAACCTCATCTGGGTTTATTCCTCTGTTTGGTTTTTTACCAAAGTACTCTTCTACCCACTCTTGAACAGCTGGTATTCTTGTAGATCCTCCAACTAATAAGATTTCATTGATTTCTGATGGCTTTAATCCAGCAGCTTGAAGAGCATCTTTAGTTGGTCCTTGAGTTGCTTCAACTAGTGATTTAGTTAAGTCATTGAACTTAGCTCTAGTTAATTTTAAATCTAAATGTTTTGGTCCGCTTGCATCCATAGTGATAAATGGAAGTGAAATATGAGCTTCCATTAGAGTTGATAACTCTTTTTTAGCTTTTTCAGCAGCATCTTTTAATCTTTGGTATGCCATTTTATCTGATCTTAAATCAATTCCTGTTTCTTTTTTGAATTCAGCGATTAACCATTCAACTATAGCATCGTCAAAATTGTCTCCTCCAAGATGGTTGTTTCCAGAAGTAGATATAACTTCGATTACTCCGTCTCCGATTTCTAGAACTGAAACGTCAAATGTTCCTCCACCAAGGTCAAATACTAATACTTTTTCCTCTTTTGTTACTTTCTCTAATCCGTAAGCTAGAGCCGCTGCTGTAGGTTCGTTTATTATTCTCTTAACGTCTAATCCTGCGATTACTCCAGCATCTTTAGTTGCTTGTCTTTGAGCATCTGTAAAGTAAGCTGGAACTGTTATAACAGCTTCTGTTATAGTTTCTCCTAAGTAAGCTTCTGCATCTGATTTTAATTTTTTAAGAATCATTGCTGATATTTCTTGTGGAGTATATTGTTTTCCGTGAATAGTCACTTTATAGTCTGTACCCATATGAGTTTTAATTGATGATATAGTTGATGCTGGATTTGTTATTGATTGTCTTTTTGCAATCTCTCCAACTATTATTTCACCGTTGTCTTTTATACTTACAACTGATGGAGTAGTTCTTGCTCCCTCTGCATTTGGTATAACTGTAGGAGATCCTCCTTCCATTACTGAAACACATGAGTTTGTTGTTCCTAAGTCAATTCCGATTATTTTAGCCATTTAAATATACCTCCTAAAATTTCTTTAAATTTATAAAAATCTCTTTAAGTTTATTTTTTACACACTTTAACCATAGAGGGTCTGATAACACGGCCCTTCATTTTGTAGCCTTTTTGAAACTCTTCTATTATTACATCATTTTCAAAATCTGGTGATTCTTCTACGGCAACTGCCATATGCATATGTGGATCAAACTTTTGTCCTTTTCCATCAATTGCTTCTACACCTTCACTAGAAACTGTATTTTTCATTTGTGATAGAGTTAATTCTACTCCTTTTACTAGAGAATCAAAATCTTTGTTCTCTTCAGATGCAGATATAGCTCTTTCTAGATTATCTATTATGTCTAAAAGCTTTACTACTACCTTTTCAGATGCATATGCTTTTAAATCATCAAATTCTTTTTCTTTTCTCTTAGTAAAGTTTTGGAATTCAGCTTGCTTTCTAAGGTATGAACTCTTCCAATCATCTAGTTCTGCTTTTAATTTTGCAATATCCTCAGCTTGAACTTGTTCAGTTGAAACTTCTTCATTTACTATTTCTTCATTCACTAGCTCTTCGTTCATTAGCTCTTCATTCATTTCCTTTTCTGCCATCTTATTCTCCTTCTTTTCCAATTTCCTTTATAACTTTATTCACTTCTTCTGTAACATGTTGTATAAGTCCCATTGTCCTTGAATAAGCCATCCGCTTTGGTCCCATGACCCCTATAATTCCTTGAGAATCTCCAAGCTTATAGACCGAATATACAAAGCTGTAATCTTCAAGCCCCTTTATAGGAAGCTCTTCTCCCATCAATACATTTACTGTCCCGTATTTATGAGTCTTTGTTTTTATAACTTCTTCTAATAGTTCTTTAATACCTTTTTGTTTACTGAAAAGTTCAAGTACATCTGAAATTTCATTTACTTGCTTATCTTTGAACATCACTGAAGTATTTTCTAAGAATAACTTTCCTTCGACCTCTTCATATATTCCTTTTATGATTCCATCCACTTCATGACTGTCTAAATCGTCATTTTGAATTCTCTCATTTAAAGAAATTGATAATTCCATGAGATGCTCTCTTGTCACTCTCTCTTCTAAAAATATCTTCTTAGTTCTGATAGCTTTGTTCTCCATAACTATGACTGCCATAGCCATAAAATCGTCAATGTGAACAAGTTCAATTTTTTTTATTTTCTCTTTATGGTGATTCGGTTCTATAACAATCCCAGTATAGTTTGTTAGTTTAGATAATAAGCTAGAAGTCTTTTGTAAAACTGAGTCCAGTTCTCTCATTCTATTCTCATATACTAAATCTATCCTAGCTTTTTCTTCTCTAGACAACTTTTCAATTTTTAAAAGTTCATCTAAATAATATTTATAGCCCGTATCAGTTGGGATCCTCCCAGAAGAAGTATGAGTCTTTGATATGTATCCCATATCTTCTAAGTCAGCCATTACGTTCCTGATAGTTGCTGAAGAAAGATTTATATTATATTTTTTTACTAGAGTTCTAGACCCAATTGTTTCTCCATGAGTTAAGTAGAAATCTATTATAGCGTTTAAAACTAATTTTTCTCTCTCAGTTACAGGCATAATGACCACCCTTTATCTTTTTGTTAGCACTCACTTCAATCGAGTGCTAATCAATTACATTAAAAATATAACCTATTTTTTTTTTAATGTCAATAAAATTATTGAAAAAATTTTTAATATTACACCTTTTATTATATCGGTGTAATAATAAAATTATTGATTTATAAGGATTTTTATAATATAATGTGGGTTATTACGATTTTATAAAATAACAACTTTTTTATTATTTTAAATCGACGGAGGAAATAAAATTTTATGAAAAAACAATTACTAATAGCATCTGCTCTACTTGTTTCAACTGAAAGCATGGCTGGAAGTATCGATTATCTTTCACAACAAGACGCTGAATATTTTGCTCATCCAGCCTTAACTGGTAAAATTGGAGCATCTTCAGCATACTATAATCCCGCTGGAACAGCTTTTTTAGAAAATGGAACTTACTTACAAATTAATAATCAAACACACTTTAAAACTTATAAAATGGAAATAAATGATAGAAAATTTGAAAGTGATAAGCCCTCTCCTATAGTTCCTAGTATGCAACTTGTTCATGCTAATAACGGAACATCATACTTTTTCCATATCGGAGCTTTAGCTGGTGGTGGAAATGTTGGATATGAAGGTGGACTTGGAACTTTTGAATATATGGGAAATACAATTAACTCATCACTAAAAAATAAATTTGCACCTCTAGGACTAAGTGACCAAGTTGGAGCTACATTCCTAGATGGAAATAAAGTCAAAGGATCTTCATACTATGTTGCCCTACAAGGTGGAATTGCACAAAAGATAAATGATGAACTTAGTTTCTCTCTTGGACTTCGTTATGTAAATGCCACTAGAAACCTTAAAGGAAAAGGAAACTTTGAATTAAATCTTGCAAATAACAAAACTTATCCAACATTTGATATAGATTCAGAAAGAACTGCTCAAGGATTTAGTGGACTTTTAGGTCTTAACTATCAACCAAATAGCAAACTAAATATAGGTTTCCGTTACGAATCTGAAATGGAACTTGATTTCAAAACTAATGAGAAAAATCTAAATAATTTTAGAAATGATTTAAATATGGGGATGGGAGGAATAAAAATTCCTGGAACTAATACTTCTATCGGAGATGGAATATATAACGATATCGCCAACAATCCCGCTGTATACGAATGGACACACGATAAGAAAGGAAGAAGAAATCTTCCAGCTATGGCAAGTTTAGGAGCCAGTTACAAGTATAGTGAAAGAACAACTCTTCTTCTTTCTGGAAACTATTACTTCATAAAAGATGCTGGAGATGATTTTGGAGCATATGATAACTATAGCAATGGATATGAAATTGGTGTAGGTATAGATTATATCCTAAATCCAAAATGGACTCTTATGGCTGGTTATCAGTATACTGATACTGGAGCTAACAGTAAAACTTACAAAGATACTGACTATGCTCTAAATGCTGATTTATATGGAATTGGAGCTAAATACAAATATAGTGAAAATCTAGATTTAATGGCATCTCTTGCATCAGTATTCTACCATTCAGGAACATCTTCAATAACAGGAATAAAATATGAAAAGCATGTAGAAGCTATTGGTTTAGCTGGAATATATAAATTTAATTAAAAAAAAAGGATGCGATAATGCATCCTTTTTTTATCTATTCACCTTCTTGTGATTCTACTGTTTGTTTTACCTTTGCTTCATTTAACTCTTTTTCTATCTTTTTAATTCTTTTATGAATTTCATTTATTCTAAACTCTAAAGAATTCAAGATCCAAAATTGAAAGTGACTTGCTCTTTGTGATTCATAGAACATCCAAATAAGTTTAAATATTCCAAGCAGTATAGCAAGTTGCAGTGTTAGAGTCGGACTTATTCTGCTAAAAATTCCTCCGATTACTAAAAGAGCAATGATAATCCCTATAAGTAAAAGGTTTACAATCTTATTTTGCTTATTTCCAGCTCCACCTACTTGCCCAACAATATTTCTTATTCTTTCTTTTTCTTTTTGAAACTCTTGTACTTCTTCCCTTAGTTGTTCCTCTCCTCTCATTAGTTCCCCCTTTTAAGTTAAATTATACTCCCCAATCTCTTGGGTACCTAAACTCTCTTCCAATCGTCCTAGTAGAAATTTTAGCTATAACTGGAAGTTTCCTTTTATACTGAGACATTTTCATCCTTCTTATTATACTATCTATAATACTGGATTCAAATCCCTCCTCTAAAATCTCTTCCTTAGTATATCTTTCATCTATTAGTCTATATAAAATTTCATCTGCCATTTTGTATGAAAATCCAAGCTCACTCTCGTCAGTTTGTCCTTCCCACAAATCAGCACTTGGTTTTTTCTCAATAAGTGGTGTTGGAACACCCATATGTCTTGAAAGTTCCCATATCTGAGTTTTATATAGATCTCCAATTGGATTTATAGCCGAGGCTCCATCTCCAAATTGAGTACTATATCCAAGTAGTAATTCTGTCTTATTAGAAGTTCCTAGAACTAATGCTTTTTCCTTAGCAGAATAATCAAAGAGAATACACATTCTCTCTCTTGCCATTCTATTTCCTTTTCTAAGTCCGTCCATATCTTTATTCATCTCAAAGTATGGCTCAACCATAGGAGTAATCTCTATAAGTTCACTTTTAATCCCTAAATCTTCCACCACAAGTTTAGCGTGCTCTACGCTCTCCTTGCTTGAAGTTTTATATGGCATCATTATTCCAAGTACATTTTCTGGTCCAAAAGCTCTAGCAGCAAGATAAGCAACTATTGCTGAGTCTATTCCTCCTGAAAGCCCCAAAACAACTTTTTCAAATCCTACCTTATTAACTTCTTCTCTTAAAAAATCTACAAGAATATTCTCAACCATTTCTAAATTCAAATTCAATTTGTCTTTGTCTTTCATGGTTTACCTCACTCTATTTGTAATCGTTTTTTATGCTCTCTGCTAAATCTCTATCCAGTCCGAACTTTCCAAGTTTACAAGCTCTGTAATCTCTTAACACTGTGTAAGTTGCTTGTTGAACATTTGGAATATTACCCTTTTGTAACATATTCATTCTAAGAGCTATACTTTCGATGATTGCTCCAGTAACTTGATCGAAGTCCTCATCTAAAAGTTTATACTTTTCTTTCAATACATTTTTCATTCCCATTTCCATCATTCTATCTATAAGTCTGCAAGCAACTTCATCTATTGGAAGAATTTCATCTCTTATAGCTCCAGTTATTGCAAGGTTCATTCCAACCTCTTCATTTTCAAATTTTGGCCATAGTATTCCTGGAGTATCTAGAAGTTCTAGTCCCTCTTTGATTCTTACCCATTGCTTTCCTCTAGTAAATCCTGGTTTGTTTCCAACCCCAGCACTGTTTTTACCAACAATTCTGTTGATAAGTCTAGATTTTCCAACGTTAGGTATTCCAGCTATCATAAGTCTTGTATTTACTTTTCTAAGACCTTTTTTCAGCATTTTTTCTTTTTTCTCTGCTGAAACTTTATCTATTATAGTATAAAGTGCTTTTATGTTAAATCCAGTTTCTGCTGAAAGCTCTAATACCTCATCAGCAAAATTATTCTCTTTAAAGAACTTTTTCCAGTAATTTATCTCTTCTTTTGTAACTAAATCTGATTTATTTATAACTATTACCCTTTTTTTATGTTTAGCAAATGTTGCTATATCAGGATTCTTACTTGATAAAGGTATTCTAGCATCCACTACTTCTAGAACTATATCTATAAGTGGAAGGTTCTCCTTTATTAAATCCTTTGTTTTTTTCATATGGCCTGGGTACCAGTTTATTTTTGTCATTGACATATTATGTCCTCCTTATTCTTCTGTTCCCTTAACTAGAAGAACAATCTCTCCTTTAATAGGATTCTTACTTAACTTTTCAATAAGCTCTGTAGTCGTTCCTCTTAAAATCTCTTCGTATATTTTAGTAATCTCTCTTACTATAACAACTTCTCTAACGCCTATAAAAGTTTCTATATCTTTTAGAGTTTTTTCAATTCTATGAGGAGATTCAAAAATTATCATTGTTCTTTCTTCTGTTGCAAGTTTTTTTAATAGTGTTTGTCTTCCTTTTTTCTTAGGTAGGAATCCCTCCATACAAAACCTTCTAGTTGAGATTCCAGCAGCTGAAGCAGCAGCAGTCATAGCACTAGCTCCAGGAATTGGAACTACTTTTATTCCTTTTTTATGAGCTTCATCTACAAGTTCCCAACCTGGATCAGAAATACATGGTGTTCCTGCATCTGTAACTATAGCTACAGTGTTTCCATTCTCTAACATATTTATTATGTTTGAAATTTGGTGCATCTTAGTATTCTCATCATATCTATAAACAGTATTTTTTATCTCTAAATGATTTAGTAGTTTTCTAGTTACTCTTGTATCTTCAGCAAATATAAAATTTGCCTCTTTCAATATTCTGATGGCTCTTAGAGTTATATCCTCTAAATTACCTATTGGTGTTGCTACAATATATAACATTGCTTCCTGCCTTTCTCTTTATTATTTTTTCTCTCCTGCTAACATAGCTTTTATAGTTGAAATTGCAGTTTCAAGTTGTAAGTCAGTTTTATGAGCCATTTTATCTGCTTCTTCCTTACCTTTAACTTGCTCAATCACTTTATTTCTACTCTCTTTAGTTTCGTCTTCATTCACGTTAGTTACAAATCCATCAAAGAATAGGAAGTCATCTTTTTCTTCTATCTTAATATCAGGTTCGATACCTACACCATGGATTGAAACTCCACTTGGAGTATAATATTTAGCTATAGTTAATTTAATTCCATCTCCGTCTGGTAAAGGTATAAGAGTTTGCACACTTCCCTTTCCAAAACTCTTTTCTCCGATTAGTTTTCCTCTTTTATGGTCTTTCACTGCACCAGCAACTATTTCAGAAGCTGAAGCACTTCCCTCGTTTATAAGAACTACAAGTGGGAAATCACCAAAATATTTTCCCTCTCTATTTGAAACCTGTTCTTCTCCAACTTTACCTTTAGTACTAACTATTCTTCCATCTTTTATAAACATAGAACCTATTTTTATAGCTTGATCTAGAGCTCCACCTGGATTACTTCTTAAATCTAAAACTATTCCTTTAGCTCCTTCTTTTTGTAGTTTTTCAAGAGCTACTTTAACATCTGGATAAACATTTTCTCCAAACTGAGTTAATCTTAAATAACCTATATTTTTATCAAGCATTCTGCTCTTAACATATTTCAATTCGATTATTGCTCTTTTTAGTGTTACTTCTTTTGTTTCTTTTGCTGATTCTCTATAAACTGTAAGTTTAACTTCTGAACCAGGTTCTCCCTTTAACTTCTTAACACACTCTTCGCTAGTGATGTTGTATGTTCCAACTCCATCGATAGCTATGATTTTATCCTTAGCTTTTATTCCAGCTATATATGCTGGAGTATCTTCTATTGGTGAAACTACTACCAAAGGTTCGTCAGTTTTCTTTTGAATAACCATTCCAACCCCTGGGTATTTCCCTTGAATATCCTCTTTAAAACTCTCTAGTTCTTCCGATGTAAAATAATTAGAATGTGGATCATCTAAAGATTCCATCATTCCTTTCAAAGCACCTTGCATCATAGTCTGCTTGGTTGGTTCTTTTTCTCCCACGTGATTAGCTTTTAATATATCCATTATATCCGAGAGTTCTTTCAATTCTTTGATATTTGATAAAAATCCACTGTTATCCTGTGTAAATCCTACTGTTGAAATCGTTGCTGATAATAGTAGAATAAGCCCCTTGCTTTTTAAAAATTTTATCATACAGCCCCTCCCAAGTTTTTTCCTTGATTGACAACATGTTCAATGTTTACAGAGCTCTCCTTATCACCTAGAGTAAATATCGAAATATACTCAACATTTCCTTTGGTTCCAGTAATAGGTGAAAAATCTAAGGCTTTCAACTGTAAATTATGTTGTTTTGCAGATTCTACAACCATCTCTATTGCCATCAAATGTTTTTTACTATCTCTTACTATTCCACCTTTTTCTATATTTTCCTTTCCAACCTCAAATTGTGGTTTTATAAGGGCCATAAGTTTTGTGTCTTCGTTAAAGAATTTCTTTAAATGTTCGAAAACTTTCGTAATTGATATGAAAGATACATCCATAACCATTATGTCAATTTTGCTATTATCTAAATCTTCTGATGTTAAATCTTTTATATGTTTATTTTCTAAAGATTTAACTCTTGGATCGTTTCTAAGTTTCCAGTCAAGTTGGTTTGTTCCAACATCTACAGAGTAAACAAATTTAGCTCCGTTTTGTAGAGCACAATCAGTAAATCCACCAGTTGAAGCTCCGATATCTAAAACTACCTTATCTGTAAAGTCCATATTAAAAGCAGTTAAAGCCTTCTCTAACTTTAATCCACCTCTACTTACATATTTACAGTTATCCCCTTTTACTCTAATTACAGGCTCTTCGTCTGTTTTTATAAGAGTTCCAGCTTTATCTATTTTCTTTTCGTTTACAATTACATTTCCAGCCATAATAGCTCTTTTTGCTTTCTCTCTAGTATCAAAGAATCCCTTTTCTACTAGTAATATATCTAAACGTTCTTTCATTATTCTCCAACAGCCTCCTCAAAAATCTTATTGTCTTCTAAATATTCAAGCAATTGATTTTCCATTACAAGATTTTTAAAACCTTCTCTATCCACGGCTCTTATAAGTTTTTCAG
This sequence comes from Cetobacterium sp. 2A, assembly GCF_014250685.1. Classification (GTDB taxonomy): domain Bacteria; phylum Fusobacteriota; class Fusobacteriia; order Fusobacteriales; family Fusobacteriaceae; genus Cetobacterium. Next base: position 479,622 of record NZ_JACFAJ010000006.1, read on the forward strand.
TTTCTCTTACACGTTTTGTGAAGAAATCATCTCCAATAGGGATTTTCTTATTCTTCTTATAGTAATTAATCAGCTGTTTTGTGTTTTTAAGTCTCAATTCCTGTTTTGCTCTTTTTAATCTATCTTTTATAATTCCTGATGTACATCCTAAATTCTTAGCGATATCATCTATTTGTACTCCCATAGCCATTAGAGCTAAAACTTTATCTGCTCCTACTGGATTTATTCTATGATATTTTGCTGAGTACATATCGGCTCTATGAACTATATGAGCCTCTTTTGTATTAGGTTGAATTTTTCCCCATTTACCGTGGTGAGAAATAACTATATGTATAATATTCTTTCTCATTTTTTCAACTATTCTAACTCCAAGTCCTTCTTCTACTGCAACTAAAACGTTTTCAGCTTCTTTAGTAATGTATTCAGGTTTTTTTATCATCATTTGAGAGTGCGAAAGTTTTTCTTCTGATTTTCTGATACTTCCTTTACTCAAATCGTGGATTATAACTCCAACTACTATAGAGAAAAAATCTACTCTTTCTTTACCTTCATTTAAATCTCTATAGTCTCTTTTTATTTCATCAAAAGATATTTTCAGTACATCGTATGTATGTGTTGTTACTTTTACACCTTGATCTTCATACATATCTAAATCTAATATCATTTCATGATCTAAAAGCGTTTCTATAAATTTTAACGCCTTGTTATTGTTTTTCTGCATTAATATTGACCTCTATTCTATCCATTAATTTTTTTCCTCTAAGTCCGTTTTCTACCATAATTTCTTCTCTTGTCCCGTGCGGTATATATCCGCTATCCAGTGCAACTTTAACTACTTTTTTACAAATATTGTTTTTATTTAAAAATTCAAGAACAGCAGAACCAAATCCATTATTTTCATACCCTTCCTCTAAGACAAAAATATTATCATATTTTTTAGTCTCAGATAAAAGAAAGTTTTCATCTAAAGGTTTTATAGTAGCTGCTGAAACAACAGTTCCGTCTATTCCTAATTCTTCTAGACCTTTTTCTATGCTCATAATTTCTTTAACCATAGATCCTGTTGCTATAAACAGATTTTTTTCTCCGTTTTTTAAAACTCTCCATTTTCCAAGTTCAAACGATGTGTCTCCATCTATCTCAAAAGCTTTTCCTCTTGGGAATCTAATTGCAATAGGTCCCTTTTCATAATCTTTAGAGAATTTCAGAACTTCTTCTAACTCTTTACCTGTAGTTGGAGCAATAACCAAATAGTTAGGAATTTGATTGAAAAATCCAATGTCATAAATTCCTTGATGAGTTTTTCCATCCTCACCGACTATTCCCGCTCTATCAACAATAAATCTTACTGGTAAATTTTGCAAAGATATGTCATGTATCAATTGACTATATGCCCTTTGCAAAAATGTAGAATATATGGCTACATATGGTTTTTTTCCAGATATAGCAAGTCCACCAGCAAAGGTTACAGAGTGACCTTCAGCTATTCCTACATCTATACATCTATCCGGATACTTTTCATAAAATTTGCTAAGTCCTGTTCCCTTAACCATTGCAGCTGATATTGCATAAATATCACTATCTTCTTCAGCCATTTTTAAAATTTTATCTCCGAAAACTGTTGAGTAATTCTTATCTCCTGAATCTACAGAACCTGTTTCCAAATCAAATGGTGATATCCCATGAAACTTTTCTTTATTTTCCTCTGCAAACTGATATCCTTTTCCTTTTTGAGTCTTTATATGCACAAATACTGGTCCTTCCATTGAGTTAGCTTTTTCAAAACACTCTAAAAGTTCCTCTATATTATGTCCATCTATAACTCCTAAAAATTTATATCCTAACTCTTCTGAAATACTTAAAGGCAGAAAGAATTGTTTAAGAGAGTTCTCCACTCTTTCCAAAACTTCTGTAACTTTTTTACCAAATTTTATTTTTTTAATTACTACCCTTATATCCTCACGGATGTTCATATATGTACTACTTATCATAAGTCTTCCAAAAAATCTAGAAAGAGATCCCACATTTTTTCCAATTGACATCTCATTATCATTTAAAACTATTATCAGGTTTTTTATCTTTCCCCCAACATAATTTAAAGCTTCTAATGAGTGTCCGTTAGAAATTGAAGCATCTCCTATGACTACTATAACTTTAGAATCTGGATTGGCTAGAGCTATTCCTGCTCCAGCAGATAATGCAGAACCGGCATGTCCTGTTATAAATGGATCATGCTCACTCTCTTTGGGATCCATGAAAGGTCCCAATCCATTTCTTTTACGAAGTGTGCTAAACCTATCTTTTCTTCCTGTTAGAATCTTATGAACATAAGATTGATGTCCAACATCAAAGAGTATTTTATCTTTTGGACTTTCGAAAACTTCATGTAAAACCTGTGTCAGCTCAACTACACCAAGGTTTGGTGCTAAATGGCCTCCAGTTCTACTGATACTTTCTATTAAAAACTCTCTTATTTCTTTGCTCTCTTTTTCTAATCTTTCTATATCCGTCCTGTTATTCACCATTCTTCCGTCCTTAAACCTGTATATATGACGTAAACATAAGAGATACTACAATTCCTAGGGCCGCACCTGCAAGTACTTCAAATGGAGTATGCCCAAGAAGTTCTTTCAATCTCTCGTCATGAATTCTTTCACCAATTTTAGATGCAAATTTATCTAAAAGTGTATTTATAATTCCAGCATGTTTTCCTGCTGCTCTTCTTATACCTGCTGCATCATACATAACTATTCCTGAAAATACTATTGCTATTGCAAATAATGGACTTTCCATTCCATAAGCTATTCCAACAGAGGTAGTCAGTGATGAAACTGTAGAGGAATGTGAACTAGGCATTCCTCCTGTTTCCCAAAGTCTTTTAATATTAAATTTTTGTTCTAAAAATATTGAACTTACCACCTTATAGAATTGAGCTATAAACCAAGCTACAAATACAACATCTAAAATTCTATTTCCAAATATTATTCCGCTTTGCATAAACTCCCCCACTCAATTTTTTTAAGAGTTCTTAGATTCTTTTAATTTCTAAAGAAATTGTAGGTTTATCTTTATTTTCTTTGAATAAGATAATTGTTCTTCCAATTATTCCAACAACTTCTGCTTCTATTGCTTCACAGATTTGCTCTGCAATTTCATACTTTTCAACTTCTGAGTTTTGAAGTATTTTTACTTTAATAAGCTCTCTTGGAGTTATAGCTTCTAATATTCCTTGAGCTAAACTTTCTGAAAATCCATCTTTACCTATTCTAAATAGTGGATCTAAATTATGAGCTGCCTTTCTTAAATACGCTTTTTTCTTACTTGTTAATTTCATTTTTTCTCCTCTTATTCCTAATTAAACTTCCATTATTACTGGAAGAATCACAGGATTTCTCTTTATTTTATTATAGAAAAATTTCGATGCAATTTCTCTAGTACTATTTTTTAATATCGCCCAATCTTTAACTCCTGCTTCTTCGTATGACAGAAGTTTAATTTTGATGCTTTCTGCTGCTTCATTTAATATTTGCTCTGATTCTTTCGAATAAACAAATCCTCTTGTTACAATATCAGGACCACTTATAAGCTTTCCTGTCTCTTTATTTAGAGTAAATACTATTACAACTACTCCATCTTGAGATAATTGCTGTCTATCTTTTAAAACTACATTTCCAATGTCTCCAACTCCAAGTCCGTCAACAAGAGTAGCTCCTGCATTAACTTTACCTTTTATTTTTGCACTAGATTTTGTAACTTCTATTCTGTTTCCATTTAAAGCTATGATAACATTTTGCTTTGGAATTCCTGTTTCAATTGCAGTCTCTTTATGAGCCTTTAGCATTTTGTATTCTCCGTGCACAGGCATAAAGTGCTTAGGTCTTATAAGATTTAACATAAGTCTTTGCTCTTCTTTACTTCCGTGTCCTGAAACGTGGATTCCAGCAACTTTTTTAAATACAACTTCTGCATCATATTTTAAAAGGTTATTGATATTGTTAGAAACAGCTTTTTCATTACCAGGAATTGGTGTTGCTGAAATTATTACTGTATCTCCCTCTTTTATCTTAGTATGCTTATGCATATTTTTAGCAATTCTAGAAAGAGCAGCCATTGGCTCTCCTTGAGTTCCTGTACATAAAATTACAGCTTTGTTATCCTTTAATTTTTCAACATCAGTTAAAGGTACCATTATATTTTCTGGAAGTTTTAAATATCCAAGTCTAGAAGCAATATCAAATACTTTGATTAAACTTCTTCCATCTATAGCAATTCTTCTTCCATACTCATGAGCTATATTAACTATTTGTTGAAGTCTATGTACATGCGAAGCAAACGCAGCAATTATTATTCTTCCTTTAGCTTTAGCAAATTCAACTTTAAATGCCTCTCCAACACTTCTTTCTGAAGGAGTGAATCCTTCAATTTCTGAGTTAGTTGAGTCAGATAGTAGTAAATCTACTCCTTGTTCACCAATTTGAGCTAGTCTTGCAAAGTCAACACCCTCTCCATCAATTGGAGTTAAATCGATCTTGAAGTCTCCAGTATACATAACTACTCCTGCTGGAGTTGTTATTACAACTGAATAAGCATCAGCTATCGAGTGAGTAACTTTTACAAACTCTACTGTAAAGTATTTTCCAACTTTAACTCTACTTCTACCTTTAACCTCTTTCATTTTAGGAAGTTCTTTTGAGAAGTCTCCATTTTCAAATTTAGATTTGATAAGAGCAAGAGTTAGTTTTCCTCCATACACTGGAATTGATTTATCTATCTTTTGGTAAAGGTATGGAATTGAACCGATATGGTCTTCATGTCCGTGAGTTATGAAAACTCCCTTTACTTTATCTTTATTATTTTCGATATATGAGAAATCTGGAATAACTAAATCTATTCCTAATAACTCGTCATCTGGGAAAGTAACTCCAGAGTCAACTATGATAATCTCATCTCTGTATTGGATAACAGTCATATTTTTTCCAACTTCATCCAATCCACCAAGTGGAATTACATACATTTTTTCCTCTTTAGCTTCTTTAACTTCCTTAGTCTCTTTAACTTCTTTAACCTCTTTTATTTCCTTAACTTCTTTTATTTCTTTTGTTTCTTTTTCTATAGCTTCTGTTTTTTCTACTACTTCAGCTTTAGGTTTTTTATATCTGTATTTTTTCTTCGGCGCTGATGTTGTAGTATCAACTTTTTCTTTTTCTAAATTCATCTATTTCTCCTTACCATAATATTCCAAATATTTATCCACAAATTTTTTCGCTACTCCACCAGCCATTGCTCCTCCTCCACCAGCTCCCTCTAAAAGAACTGTGAAAACTATTTCGGGGTCATCAGCTGGGAAATATCCCGCCACCCAGGCGTGAGTCAATTTAAACTGTGAGTTCTGTGCAGAACCACTTTTTGCTGCTACTTTTAATCCTTTTGTTCTAAGAGCTTTTGTTGTTCCGTTGTATTCATCAACCGTTGCTACAAGAGCATCATTCATTACTTTATAATAATCTTTTGGATAAGAAACTTTGTAAAGTACTTCAGGAATTACTGGTTCTTTTTTTCCATTCATCTCTAAATATTTGACTACATGAGGTACGTATGCAACTCCTCTATTAGCAAGCCCTGCATAGGATACAGCAAGTTGTAACGGCGTTACCAAAAGATAACCCTGTCCTATTGATAAGTTTATTGTATCTCCTTTATACCATCCTTGATTGTATGCTTTTTTCTTCCACGTAGGAGTTGGTAAAACACCATCTCTTTCTCCTGTAATATCTATCCCAGTACGTTTCCCGAAACCAAAGTTCCCAGCAACATCAACTATTCCCTCATATCCAAATTGATCTGAAAATCTATAATAATATGGATTTACTGATTCAATTATAGATTTTCTCATATCTGTATATCCGTGTCCTCCAACTTTCCATGCCTTCCATCTCCATGCACCTATCTCATAATATCCATTGTCATAGATTTTAAATTTAGGATCTAGTCCTTTTTCTAAGAAAGAAAAAGCTGAAAATGGTTTAAATGTTGAACCTGGCGGATACTCTCCTGCAACTACCTTGTTATTTAAAGGTCTTCTTGGATCTTTTATTATCTCATTCCACTCCTCTACAGATATTTGTGAGCTAAATGTATTTAGAGAATATGTTGGATAACTAACCATCGTAACCATTTCTCCTGTTTTAGGATTCATAGCTATTAATGCTCCTGTTAGTTTCTCATCTCTAAAAATAGCTTCCATATCTCTTTGAAGTCTCATGTCTATTGATAAATGGACATCTGCTCCAGGAACAGGTTCCTTATTTTTCATAAGTTTTTGAGCTTTATTTAAGGCATTTACTTCTATATAATCAAATCCAGCTTCACCCTGAAGTTTCTCATCATATACCTTTTCAACACCTTCTTTACCAACGATATCTCTAGGAGAATACCCTTTCTCCTTTAAAACCTCATACTCTTTTAAAGATATTTTTTTTACATATCCTAGTATGTGTGATGCTAAATCATCAAATAGGTATTTTCTCTTCGAATAAGTCTGTACTTGTAGGTACGGATATTCTGGGAGTTTTTCCATAATCTTATGAGCTGACATTGTATCCATATCCTCTAGTAAAACATTTTCTCTAGTGTATGGAAATATCTCTCCATTTTTTACTCTTTTTTTAATATATTCATTATCGTAACCTGTTAGTTCACTTATCTCATTTAAAGTTTTCTCGTCTATAGTTCTTTCATTTAAGTATACTAATCTATAACCCGCACCATTAGTTACTATTAACTCTCCTTCGGAATCATATACGTTTCCTCTTGGAGCGTCAACTCTTCTGAATTTCACTCTATTTTTTTCTGAGAGATATTTGTATTTTTCCTCTTGGAAAACTTGTAGGTAAAACATTCTCAATCCTAGAAGTACGAATATCAAAAATATAACTATTCTATATAAAAGATTTCTAAAACTAGAATCACTACCTATCTTGATATCAATATCACTCTTTTTCATCTTCTAACCCCTTTTATGTATATATAGTTAACTAAAAAATATCCCGTAATTGAAGTTGTTATTTGATATAAATTTAAATGTACCTCATTAAATAAATACCATAATATCCACTGTATTGCGACAATAAAAACTATATTTCCCAAGTTATATCCTAAATGGATAAAAAAGAGATAAAAAATTCCAAAGCTCAGTACTAAAAAAAACATAATCTGGAAAAATTCACTGTTTTGTAAAGATAAAATCAAGCCTAGTAAAAATAGCATAACTGAACTTCTTCCATCTTTACGAAAAGCAAGGTACGTAAGGTAAGGCATAACTAGTACTCCATATGAAACATGTATAGGCAAGCTCCCTACAAAGAAGACAAGTAATAGAGATATAAAATCTACCATTCCCCACTCCCTTCCTAGTTAAAAAGTATATTTATTTTATTTCTAAGATCGTTCTTTTCTATCATATTATTAATATTAAGCTTTTTTCCGATTTTATAAGCAATGTAATAATCGTCTGGATGATATTGAATTACCGATACTTCAACATTACTTTTCTTTTTATCTGTTTTTATATTTTTATATCCATGATTTTTCAATTGAGATACTGCATCTGAAGCTGAAGAATCATTACCAATTACATATATGTCAAGTAAATTGGCTTGTTCTTTCCCTAAAACTAATACTGCATTAGCTAAAGTTGGAATGCTTCCAGCATCTGCAATTTTAAAGTATTTTTCATCAACTTGCATAATAAGTTCTTCCATCTTAGATTTTTCTGCCTCATTGATTATAAGTAAACTATAATCACTGTTTTTCTCGTAGTTTGCTGCTGTGTAAGTAATCGGGAGTTTTTTCTTTAACTTCTCTCCTGTTATTTTAGCATATCCAGCTCTTCCGTTGGCATTTAATATATCTATTATAAGTTCTCCAGTTCCACGATTTGAGTTTTCTCTATATAACGAGTCAAACATTGAATGCATGCTCGATGTCAAAATATATCTCTTCTCATCGATAACTGTTTCTGGTATGTTTTTAGCATTTTTAACATCTAAATGCATCTCTCCATACTTAACTACTTTATAGCTGTTTATTTTCTCAGGTAAAAGTCTGTTTAATGAATTTAGAACTTCTTCATAATTTTTCTTCTCTAAAAGTTCTTGAAAACTTATATTTTTATCCACTTGTATTTCCTGTGGAATTCTTATAGCTAATTTATTCTCATATATTACAAATATGTTTTCCTTACCTATTACTGCATACCTATCCAATTTTTCTAAATTTTCATTTGATGTTTTTAAATTATAAGTTAAAATTACTCCTAGAAATCCTATTATAATAAGTCCTAGAAAAAAAGCTTTTAAGCCCTTATTTACATTCGTTTTTAAACTCTTCCCTTTTCTCATAACCCACCAATAACTCCTTTTCAATCTCTGTAACTGTCAACTTAACTAAATCATTTACACCAGCTTTCAAGTTTGGAGCTTTTATTCTTAAATAATTCTCCGTATATCCGTAAGCAGCTCCGTCATCCTTAATCTCTTCAATTAAGATTTCTAATTCTTTATTTAAATATTTGTTTTTTCTCTCTGTTGCCATCTCTTTTCTAAGAGCTTCTAGCTTTTCAGCACGCTCTTTTTTAACTTTAACATCCACTTTATCAGTAAATGTACTAGCCAGAGTTTTTTCTCTATCTGAGTATTGGAATACATGTAAATCTGAAAACCCTATTGATTTTATGATATTATAAGTATTTTCAAACATTTCATCAGTTTCCCCAGGGAATCCAACTATTACGTCAGCTGTATATTCAACATTTTCAACTGCATCTCTTAGTTTTGTAAGTCTTTCTACAATTAAATCAGCCCCATAATTTCTTCTCATTCTTGTTAAGACAGTGTCATCACAAGATTGTAAAGATATATGAAGATGAGGAACTAATTTTTTATTTGTTTTCATAAGATTTATAAAACTATCGCTTATTTTATCAGGATACATAGAACCAATTCTAACTCTTTCTACTCCTGGTATTGCAAGCATTTCAGAAGTTAGAGCTTCTAAATCTTTTCCACTCTCTAAATCTTCACCATAAGCACCTAAGTTAATTCCTATTGCGATAAATTCTTTAAATCCTTCTGAAACAAGAGTTTTTACTTCTCCCAATATACTGTTCATACTTCTAGATCTGCTTTTTCCTCTTCCAAAAGGAATTTTACAGTAAGAACAGAAATTATTACATCCATCTTGAATCTTAACATATGCCCTTGTCATTTCTCTCAAAGTAGCAAATTCGTACTCCTCATACTCTCTCTCTTCAAAAATATTTTCTGAAATAACTCTTCCAGATTTTTTATTTTCTATATCCTGAATGAAAGATACAAGTCCACTTTTATTGCTATTTCCTACAACAAAATCTATCTCTTCTATCTCTAAAAGTTCTTTAGAGTTAGTTTGAGCATAACATCCTGTTACAATAACAGTTCCATTTTTATTTATTTTTTTTGCTCTTCTTAGTACATTTCTCGTTTTCTTATCGGCGATACTTGTCACCGTACAAGAGTTAACTATATATATATCAGCAGCTTCTTCAAAAGAAACCTCTTCATAACCAATTTTTGTCAGTTGATTTTTTATGCTCTCGCTCTCATATTGATTTACTTTACACCCTAGAGTATGGAAAGCAACTTTTTTATTGATACTCATTTATTAGTACTCCTCCTACAACGATGGAAGCTGTTTCTGCTCTAAGTATTCTTCTTCCTAAAGTAACTATATTAGCTCCTTGATTTTTCAAGAATTCAATCTCCTCAGTGGTAAATCCACCTTCAGGTCCAACTATGTACAGAATCTTTTTAGGTTGCTCTTTTAATCCGTTTAGTAAATTTCTAAGAGTCTTATCCTCTTCACACTCATACGGAACTACGATTAAATCATAAGAAGAAAAATCTATGTCTTTTAATTTCATTGTCTCTTCTATCTCCATCATCTTAACAGCCTGACACTGTTTTATAGCTTCTCTCGAGATAAGATCCCATTTCTCTTTCTTTTCATTTAATTTAACCACTCCTCTAGCTGTCACAAGAGGTATTATTTTTGTAATTCCAATCTCTGTTAACTTCTGTATAGTTAAATCCATCTTATCATTTTTTAAAATACCGATACCGGCATCTATCTTAACTGTTGTTGAGAATCTATCCTCATTCTTTTCAAGAATCTCACCTGTAATTTCTTTTTTTTCCACTGTAAGAACCTTACAAATGTACTCAAACTCACCATCAACAGCTCTAAAAATGTCTCCCTCTTTTATTCTAAAAGAGTTTTTAAGATGGTTAATATCATTTTTTTCTAAAATAGTCACTATCTTGTCAGATATATTGCCTTTAGGTATTATAACACTTATCACATCATTCTCCTATATTATATCTTTATTTTTTATTAATTCTTCTAATGTTGTTTCTTCTAAAATCTTAGTCATAGCCATGTCCATTTTGCTCCAGATACAACTGTCATTGCACCCTTCATCTGTACAACAAGTTTTACTCTTTGTTGTCTCATTACAATCTATAACTTTTACTTCTTCATCCAATATTTTATAAAGCATATGTATAGTTATATCCTTTGGTTCCTTTGAAAGTTTATAACCTCCATTTGGCCCTCTTTTTCCTTCTATTATCTGCTCATTTTTAAGTTTAAATAAAATCTGCTCTAGATATTGTACAGATATATCTTCAGAGTCAGAAATCTCTTTAATTCTAACTAGCCTTCCCTCTTTTCCAGCTTCGGCTATATAACTTAAAGCTTTTACTCCGTATCTTACTCTAGTACTTATTTTCATTCTTCTACTCCTTAACTTTAAAATGCTCGTAGGCTTTTTCAGTAACCATTCTACCTCTATTGGTACGTTTTATATATCCAATTTTAACTAGGTAGGGTTCGTAAACCTCTTCAATTGTACGTCTATCTTCACCTAACATAAGGGAAAGCGTCTCTACACCAACTGGGCCACCACCATAATTGTTTATTATAGAAGTTATTATGTCTCTATCCAACTCATCGAGTCCTTTAGAATCAACTCCTAAAATATTTAGTGCCTTTATGGCTATCTCTCTATCAATTACGCCGTTTCCTCTAATTTCACAATAATCACGAACTCTTTTTAATAGCCTGTTTGCTATTCTTGGAGTTCCTCTACTTCTCAAAGCTATTTCAGAAGCTCCATCATCTAAGACTTGAACTCCTAAAATTTTCCCACCTCTTCTTATGATGTCCTCTAACTCTTTTTCTTGGTAATAATCCATTCTATGAACTACTCCAAATCTGTCTCTTAGAGGCGAACTAAGAAGACCTGCTCTAGTTGTTGCACCTATTAAAGTAAATGGTGGAAGCTCTATTCTTATCGAACGAGCTGAGGGCCCTTTTCCAATTATTATATCTAGCTCTCCATCTTCCATGGCTGGATATAATATCTCTTCAACAGAAGTATTTAGTCTATGTATTTCATCTATAAATAAAATATCGTTCTCTTCTAAAGATGTCAAAATAGCTGCTAAATCACCAGCTTTATCAAGAACAGGACCTGAAGTTATTTTAAAATTAACTCCCATTTCAGTTGCAATTACTCCAGCCAAAGTTGTTTTCCCAAGTCCTGGAGGTCCGTAAAGAAGAATATGATCCATACATCCGCCTCTTCTTTTTGCAGCCTCTATAAATATTTCCATTTTCTCTTTTAAAGGCTCTTGCCCTATATATTCATTAAGTTTTTTGGGTCTTAAATTTCTTTGTACTTCTACTTCACTCTGAAGTTCTTGGGGCACTGTAACTCTTTCCATCATATTCTCCTTAAACTATAAAAGTAATAGCAAATTGAACAACACCTATTAATCCTCCAAGTATAGCCCCTACAATTTCAATATGTTTTAATTCTTTTTTGGCCAATTTAAAAGTAATCTCTTCCAATTGCTCCAATGAAAAATTGTCTACTCTTTCAACTATTATTTCTTTGAAATCTACATTCTTTTCTAAAGTATTAAGAAACATTCTTATCATCTCATCTTTGTGACTCATGATTGAATCTTTAATAATCTCTTTAATTTTTTCTAGAGTAGAATCATTTAAAAACATTGCCATCATAGGAAATTTTGCTGTTATTTCTGTCTTTAGCTTTCTATCCAAAATATCATTTATGATTTTTTCAATCGATTTTCCCATCTCAGCACTTTCTAACTTTACGATGATATCTTCCATTGAAATCAGTTCATTTTGAACAGTCTCAGCTATTGTAATTCCTATCTCATGTCTTCTTTTTGGAATAAGTCCTTGAATTTTAAAGAGTCCTAAATTAATCTCTTTATAAGGTCTAAATAGCATTTTTATAGCTACATAATTTGTTATCCATCCAATAAGAGCTCCAATTATTACAATAAATACACCTTTAATAAGCATTTTTCCACCTCTATATTGTTTATCTTTTTTATCAGTTATTATCTATTATATCATTTTAAACACCTTTTGAAAAGATTTTTATAGTAACAAAAAAGAGAGCCTAAAAGGCTCTCTCATATTAATTTTCGCTACTAGATACTCCATATTTCTCTATTAACTCTTCATTTTCATATTTCTCATTTTCAAATTCAACTTTTTTTATAGAAAGTTTAACTCTTTTCTTCTCGTTATCAATCTCAACTATTTCAGCTTTGATATTTTGTCCAGTTTGGAATCTATCTCTAAGATTTTTGATGAAATCTTTTGAAGCCATTTGAGTTGGTATAAATCCATCTACACCAGGTTCAAGCTTTATAAACATTCCAAAATCTTGAATGTTTTTGATTTCTTTTTCAACTACATCTCCAACTTTGTACTTTTCTACTACTAAATCCCAAGGACTTTGAGTTAGAGCTTTTACACTTCCTTTTATTTTGTTCTCTTCAACATTTAGTTCGATTACTTCAAACTCAACAATGTCTCCAACAGCAAATTTCTTATCTCCAGACCAAGAGAAATCAGATGTATGTATGAATCCATCTACACCCTCTTCAATTTGTACGAAGATTCCAAAAGGCTTAACTTCTACAACTTTTCCTGAAACAACTTTTCCAACTGCATAGTTTTCTGCTGCTGTGTTCCAAGGATTTTTGCTAAGTTGCTTGATTCCTAACTTTAATTTTCTCTCAGTTGGAGCAAACTCAGTAATTCTTACTGTGATTTCATCTCCAAGTTTAACAAAATCATTTATGTTAATCTTCTTCTTATTCCAAGTGAAGTCAGATGTATGTACTAATCCTTCAACACCATCTAAAATCTCAACGAAAACTCCATAAGGAAGTATTTTACTAACTTTTCCAACTACGTCAGTATCTACAGCGAACTTCTCAGCTGCAAGTTCCCAAGGATTTCTTGTTAGAGCTTTTATAGATAATTTAACATTTTTCTTGTTTGGATCTAATTCTACTATTTCAGCTTTTATAACTTCTCCTTTTTTGAATAACTTAGAAAGGTCAGTTGTTTTCTTCCAAGCTATTTCAGAAATATGGATAAATCCTCTTACTGATCCAATTTTTACAGTTAATCCAAAATCTAATACATCAACTATTGTAGCGTCTACAACTTCACCTAAAGTAAGTTTTGCAAACTCTTTTTCTTGATTTGCAAGAGAAATATCTTTTCTTGAGAATAGAACTTTCTTACCTTTTTTATCTTCTTTAATTTCTTTTACCATAACTTCAATTTCTTTTCCAACAGAGCTATCTCCTTGAGAAGCTGGTATTTCAGATAGAGAGTTTGGTAAGAATCCTTGTTGGTGAGAAACTTCTAATATGTATCCACCATTTATTCTTCTGATTATTGTAGCTTTAACTATTTTCTTTTCTTGGAAGGCAACTTCTAACTTTCTTAGACCCTCTTCCATTTCAACTCTTCTTCTTGATCCAATAAGAATCTCTTCGTCTTCATTTTCTCCAATAATTAGAACTTCAATTTCATCACCTACGTTGAAGTCAGATAATTCTTCAGATCTAACTCTTACGTTAGTTGGTTGTCCAGCTACATCTAAGTAAGCAAAGTTTCTATCTTTAGTTGCGATTATTCCTTTTACTTTAGCTCTTGGCTTCTCCTCTTGAACTGGCATATACTCGTTTAGTAAAGCCTCAAAATCAAAATCCTCTTGGTTGTTTTCAAAGTTAGACATTAAAGTTCCCCCTCATCTTATTTTCTATGTTTACTATTATTTCTTCAGGAGTTGATGCTCCTGCTGTTATACCTACTGATTTTATACCATCGAACCAACTGAAGTCTATTTCGCTTTCATCTTGGATTAAATAGCTCTTTTCATTATATTTTTTAGAGATTTCAAATAGTTTTCTACTATTAGAACTATTCCTGTCTCCCACAATCAAAACTAAATCTACCACTTGAGCTAACTCCTCGGCAGATTTCTGTCTTTCATAAGTCGCTCCACATATCCTATCAAATATATTTACATTTGAATAGTTTTTTTCTAAATATTCTTTAACCTCTTTCAATTTGTTTTTATTTAAAGTTGTCTGAGTTAGAAGCGCATATTTCTTATTTTTATCAAGTGAAATAGCCTTTAACTCCTCTAAATCTCCAAATATCTCTACATGGTCTCCAAATGAAATTATACCTTTTACTTCTGGATGGTTTTTATCTCCAATGAATAATATATCCTCACCAAGGCTTTCTCTTTCAATTAAAATATCTCTTATTTTAGTTACAAAAATACAAGCTGCATCTTTAACTATAACCTCTTTTTTATTCAAGATATCATAGATTGCTTTGGTTGTTCCATGAGCCCTAACAACAACTGTGTCTCCTTTACGAAGAGTATCTTCACCAGATAATAACTCCTCTTCAGTAATCATCTCAAACCCTATATCTCTCATCTTTGAAACTACATTTTTATTGTGAACTACCATTCCCAATATGAATTTTCTATCTTCACATTCCTTTGCAACACTTTGGCAGATGTTTATTGCTCCAGCTACTCCAAAGCAAAATCCCATCTTCTTAGCTCTTACAATTTCCACATTTTACTCCTCGTTGAATTTTTTTACTTCCACAAGGTCTTTTAATTCAGCTAACAGTTCATCTTCGTCATCTCCATCAGCTTCTAAAATTAACGTTCTTCCCTGTTCTGCTGCAAGCAACATAAGACCCATTATACTTTTTCCATTAATCTCTTCATCACCGCAAATAACAGTTATTTCAGAATCAAATTTACTAGCAACTTGCACAAATAGTGAAGAGGGTCTAGCATGAAGTCCAGCCTTATTTTTAACAACAACCTCTATCTTTTTCATTAGTTTTGTTCCCCCTGTATTTTATTCATATATTCCAATAAAATTTGTCTAACTTCATCTGAACTGAAACTCTTTAAGACTCTGTCTTTCAACTCTTGAAGTTCTTTTAAATTTATTTTTCTAATAAGTGCTCTTATTTTAGGAATTGACGGAGGAGTCATACTAAGCTCTGTTATTCCTAAACTTAAAAGTGCTAAAACTGAAATTTCATCTCCAGCCATTTCCCCACATATCGAAACTTTTTTATTGTATTCTCTTCCTGCTTTAGCTACTAGGTTCAAACCTCTTAATACAGCTGGATCTAAACAATCATATAGTTCTTCTGCAGATTGGCTAAATCTATCTGTTGCTAAAATATACTGAGTTAAATCATTCGTTCCAACAGAGAAAAAGTCAACATACTGAGCGAAAACATCAGCCAAAATAACTGCTGATGGAACCTCTATCATAACTCCAACTTCTAAATCTTTTTTATGTTTTATTCCTTTTTCTCTCAATTCTCTTTTACATTCTTCCAAAATCCCTCTGGCTTCAAATACCTCTTTTAAAGTTGTAACCATCGGATACATCATCTTTATATTTTTCCCATATGCAGCTCTTAAAATAGCTTTTATCTGGTCTTTGAATATATTTTTATTTTTCAGAGTAAATCTTATCCCTCTACATCCTAGAGATGGATTTTCTTCTGGAGTCATCTCATAATATGGAAGCTTTTTATCGGCTCCAATATCTAGAGTTCTAATTATAATTGGTCTATCTTCTCCAAACTCTTTTCCAATATTATCATAGATTTTAAACTGCTTATCTTCACTTGGAAATTCATTTGTATCCATATAGATTAGCTCAGTTCTTAGTAGCCCTATTCCATCCGGATTTTTTCTCTCTATCTCTGTTATATCTAGTCTTCCACCTATGTTTATAGACAGATTTATTCTCACTCCATCTACCGTAACAGTTGGAAGCCCAACATTTCTTTCTACCTCTTTTTTCTTTGATTCAAACTTATCTTTTAAAATCAAATATTTCTCTAATGTTGACGCATCAGGGTTTGTAATAACTTTAGAATCAACAGTTGATGTATCTAAAATTATAAGATCTCCCCACTCTATCTCAAATAGGTTATGCCCTCCCATAAGAGTTGGAAGTTCTAATGATTTCGCTAAAATAGCTATATGAGATGTTTCACCCATATACTCCATTATGATTCCAGATAGTTTAACTCCACTATAATATATTTTTAAAAGCTCCGATGGAAACAACTCTTTTACAACAAGTATTCTTCCATCTAACTCTTTGTATGTATCACTTAAAAAAACTAAGTTATTTATAATTCTTTCACTAATATCTTTAATATCTAAAGCTCTTTGCTTATATATTGGGTCTGCAATTTTCTCAAACATCTCAATATATCTATTCGAAACTTTTTTTACTATGGATTCAGCATTTACCATTTCCCTCTTTATACCTTTTTTTATATCGGTAGTAAATTGTGGATCATCTAACATCATCAAATGAACTGTTAAAATCTGTAAATCCTCTTTATTTATTTTACCTCTTAAATTGTCTTTCAGCTGTTTTATTTCTAATTTTGCTGATTCAATAGCACCTTTTAATCTTTCAATCTCTTCTTCAATTTTATCCTCTGGAATTTTATAATTCTCCACATCGATGCTTTTTTTTCTATCAATATATGGTTTCCCTATGACTATTCCAGGAAAAATTCCTTTTCCTCCCACACTTTCCACCGCATTCACTTCCTTTTATAAAAAAATAATGTGGACTTCTAGAAAATTATAGCTCATTTTGACACTTTTTTCAATTAAAACAGAAAATACAAAAAATAAAAAAAACCAGTCGTTTATAGACTGGTATGATTTCTTTAGTTGGAGGCGACGACCAGATTTGAACTGGTGAATAGAGATTTTGCAGACCTCTGCCTTACCACTTGGCGACGTCGCCTTCTATTAAGTTTGTGGTGCCCTGAGGCGGAATCGAACCACCGACACGGGGATTTTCAATCCCCTGCTCTACCGACTGAGCTATCAGGGCGTCTTAAATGGCGGGAGTGACGAGGCTCGAACTCGCGACCTCATGCGTGACAGGCATGCGCTCTAACCAACTGAGCTACACCCCCATTTATGGTGGAAACAACAGGACTTGAACCTGTGACCCCCTGCTTGTAAGGCAGGTGCTCTCCCAACTGAGCTATGCTTCCATCCGAAGACTTAATAAGTATAACTGAAATCCTCATTTTATGCAACTTCGTTTTTTCTAGTTTATACGAGATTATATCAATTTACAGAGCTATAATCCCGTATCCTATATGTTTTCTACTTTTTTCAGTTTTTTTTATTTTCTCAGAAAAAATGTTAGAAGTAAGTTCTTTTGATTCACAGGAAATCTCATTACACCTTTCATTGTCAAAAGTTCTTCCGCATTTTTAGGATTTTTCATAAGTTGAATACTATAATTTACTATTTCTTTTACTAAATCCCTCGTTGCCTCTCCTCTTAAAATTTCTTCTGCAAAATAAATTTTATCTAAATCATCTATAAAATCTTTATTTCTTATGAAGTCTCTAATTGATTTATACAGGTTTATTTTATAAATAAACTCCCCCGTAGTTAGCCAATTCTTTATATGACTCCCTATTTCTTCATAACTTGAACCTAGCTCTAAATCTTCAGTTTCTTTAATCAACTTATATTTTTCTATTTCAGAGGCATCTCCTAAAAAGAAATCATATTCAAATTGAGTTACATCTAAATCTTTAGGCATCTGTTTATCAAATTTTAAAATCATACTTCTTGATTTTATAGTTGGTAGAATATTTAAACTAGAAGTCATAAGTATAAAGAAACAATTTACATTTGGTTCCTCTATTAGCTTTAACATAGCATTTGCTGATTCTTTCTTCATCTTCTCTACATCTGTTATTATAAAGACTTTATTTCCACCTTCGTACGAACTCACAGAAGCACTATAAGCAAGTTCTCTTATCGCCTCAATCTTTACTCCATTGCTATCTTCAAGTATCTCTAAATCTCCATGAAGAGTATTACAATTTAATCCATTTGCAAAAGCTAAAGCAAACTGCATCATAAGTCCTCTATCTTCTCCGTAAAAAAGGTAGGTTCCAGAGCTTCTTTTAAAAAGAAGCTCATTTTCTAAAAACTCTTTCACCAAGTTATTGGAAACTATATTTTTGAACATTATCTTTCAGCCTTTTCAATCTTTCTTAAAATAGAAATTTGGTCAAGGGCCATTCCAGCTCCTCTAACTACACTTTCCAACGGATTGTCTGCTAATTTAACCTGTAGAGATGTATGTTTAGCTATAAGTTCTGGGAAGTTTCTAATAAGAGAACCTCCACCTGCCATAACTATTCCTTTATCTACTATATCAGCTGATAATTCTGGAGGTGTCTTTTCTAAAACATCTTTAACGCAAGTAACAATTTCCATAAGTGAATCCATTATAGACTCTCTTATCTCTTCTGAAGTTACTGTTATAGATTTTGGAAGTCCCATGATTAAGTCTCTTCCCTTTATTACCATAGTTTCTTCTTCCTCTAGAGGAGTAGCTGTTCCAATTTTTATTTTAATATCTTCAGCTGTTCTATCTCCAATTAAAAGATTATGAGTCTTTTTAACATATTTTATAATATCCATATCGAAGTTATTTCCAGCAGTTCTTATAGTTTTGCTTACAACTGTTCCACCAAGAGAAATTACAGCAACGTCTGTTGATCCTCCACCTATATCTACTATCATATTTCCTTCAGGAGCCGAAATATCTACACCTGAACCAAGAGCAGCTGCTCTTGCCTCTTCAATAAGATAAGCTTTTTTAGCTCCAGCAGATAATGCTGCTTCAAGAACCGCTCTTTTTTCTACACCCGTTACATCTATTGGAACACATATCATAACTTCTGGCATAAATATATTAAACTTTCCAAATACCTTTTTAATGAAATACTTTATCATAGCCTCAGTTATATCGTAATCTGCTATAACTCCTTCACTTAGAGGTTTTACAGCAACTATTGTATCTGGAGTTTTTCCAAGCATATCTTTAGCTTCGTTTCCAACTGCTAATACTTTTCTGCTCTCTCTTTCAACTGCCACAACTGATGGTTCATTTAAAACAATTCTTCCGTGTCTTTTACTGTAAACAAGAGTGTTTGCTGTCCCCAAGTCAATTCCAATGCTTCTACTGAATCCTGGAACTTTAATATTCATTCCCAATATTTTCATTATATTTCACCCTCTAAATTTATTTTGATTAAAGACTCTATTCCCTCTATATCTCCATCTACATACATAGCTCCTATAAGAGCTTCAAATGCTGTGGCTTCCTTGTATTCCATAACTGTGCATGATTTAGGAAATGTCTTGATATTACTATTTTTGGCTCTATTTACAATCCCAACATACTTCTCATCTAAAGTTTCCATAATCCCTTTTAAAATCTTACTTTGCGCTTTTGCATTCACATTATCTTTTACAAATTTATTTGTTTTTTGAAGACCGTACCCTTTATTTATAAAGTAAATTCTCACCATAAGTTCCCAAACTCCGTCCCCAAGGTAAGCCAGTACAAGTCCATTTGCTTCTTTTAAATTTAGATTGACCATGTAGTACGATCCTTTCCATCTTTTATCTTAATTCCCATCTCTAACAGACGGTCTCTTATCTTATCTGAAACTGCCCAATCCTTCGAATCTCTAGCATCTTTTCTAAGCTCTAATATGAACTCAACTAGTTCTCCAGTTAGGTTTCCAACCTGAGCTTCAACTTTTAATAAAACTCCTAAAACATTTTCCATAACATCTACAATATACTCCTCTATCTCTTTTAGTAGAGAAATTCCATCATTAGATATTAAAGCTTCGTCTAAATTCTTATTTACATCCTTAACCAGTTCAAATATTGCCCCTATTCCTTGTGCAGTATTAAAATCATCATCCATAGATTTAATGAACTTATCTTTTGTAGCTTCAAAGAATGATTTTAATTCCTCTAAGTTATTTCCGTTTTCTGAAGGCCCAGCTAACACTCTTTCTTTTATTCTTGAAACAGCATTATCTATTCTCTCAAGTCCAGCTTTACTTTGTGTCAATTCATTCTCAGAGAAATCAATTGGCTTTCTGTAGTGTGAACTTAGTATGAAAAATCTTACAACTCTTCCTTCAAACTCTTGCAATATCTCTCTTAACAGGAAGAAGTTTCCTAAAGATTTAGACATCTTTTCACCTTTTATATTTATATATCCATTGTGGATCCAGTATCTTGCGAACTCGCCACCTGTTCCACATCTTGATTGAGCTATTTCATTTTCATGATGCGGGAATATTAAGTCCTGTCCACCACCGTGTATATCAAATGTTGGTCCAAGGTATCTATTTGACATAGCAGAACATTCTATATGCCATCCAGGTCTTCCATTTCCCCAAGGTGATTTCCAACTTGGTTCTCCCTCTTTTGCTGATTTCCAAAGAGCGAAATCTAATGGAGATTTCTTTATTTCAGAAATGTCTATTCTAGCTCCACTTTTTAAATCATCCACACTTTGTTTTGATAAAACTCCGTACTCATCTTTGTATTTTTCAACATCAAAATACACATCGCCTTGAGATTCATAAGCATAACCTTTAGATATTAGTGTTTTTATTATTTTAATCATCTCACCAATATTTTCAGTAGCCTTTGGTCTTATCATCCCCTCCTCTTTAAGATTAACTTTAGAAGTATCTTCAAAGTAAGCTTTTATATATTTATCAGCTACATCTTCAAGAGTTATTCCTTCTTCATTAGCCTTCTTAATCATTTTATCATCAACGTCCGTAAAATTTTGAACGTATTTAACTTTAAATCCTCTAAACTCAAAATATCTTCTAACAGTATCGAAGAAGATAGCTGGTCTTGCATTACCAACATGTATATAATTATAAACAGTTGGGCCACATACATACATAGAAACTTCTCCCTCTTTTAAAGGTTTGAATTCTTCTAGTTTGTTTGTCAGTGTGTTGTATATTTTTATCATTCTTGTCCCCCTACTTTTATATAATTCAATATTTTTATAAAGTCATCTGTTGTAGTTTTAAGTTTTAAAACTAGTTGTTTTTTATCTCCGTATCCTTTTATCTCAACTTCTCCTAAATCTATATCAGAACTATTTAATTTGTTGCTAGCTAATTTTCCATATAAGAATTGATTCTTTTCAAATTTTACAAAGACTTTTTCATTATTTTCGTTTTCTTTACTAGATAAAGCTTTTTCGTTTAAAGTTATATTTGATAATAAACTCTCCAGTTTATTATTTTGTAAAAAGTACTTAGAAAAAGATAGAAAATATTTAAGTTCAATTGTATTTTTCACATAAAAATGCAATTTATTTTTATCCAATTCAATCAATTTCTGATTTTTAACATCTGTCTTTGAAAGAGCACTTATTATTGGACTTTTTCCCTCTATAACAAGTTCTCCCATAAAGTTTTCATTATTCAAATCTCCAGTTAAATATATACCTTTAAACCCAAGTGGTCTTGTTCTATCGAGATTAATTAAAAATATTCCAAGTTTCTTATCTAGACCTTTATCCAATATTGTATTTAATTTCTCATCCACATACATCTCATTGTCCACTATATCTCTTAACTCTCCATCTCTTGTAGAAAGGAGAACATTTCCTCTATGAATCAGTAAGTAAATATCATCACAACCTAAATAATCTTTATACCTTTCTTTATATTCAGGTTTTAATACGTACATATCACCATCTTTATTAAAATACTTATTACGACTGATATAAAAGAAAGGTAACATATATCCTGGATCTAAAATTACTGTGAATCTTTTTTTTGTTTCTAAATATTTTTCTTTTGAAATTATATAAACACCATCTAGATACTTTCCGAAGTTTTCAAGATTTATACCCTTTATGTTACTTCTTTTTAATACCGAATCTACTATTCTTAAATCTTTGGAAGTTATCTCTTCATCTACATATGCTAATATGACCTTATCAGTCATGTAATTTCTAGGACTAACTTTATATAGTGAAAACGCTCCAAAACAAAATAATATAAAACCTGCCAAAAAAAGGATATACTTCTTTTTCAACTTTTTCATATTTCACCCTCTCTAGTTATCACTGGTTGTGTTAATTCTATTAAATTCTCTTAATATCAAGTCTAGTTTTTCATTTCTTGCCACCGGCGAAGAAAATCTTGCTCTTTTTACTGCATCTACTTTTAAATCTACTAGTTTCATATCCTCACTAAAGTAATTCATCTTTAAAAGTTGCTTCCCTGATGGTTCAAATACAGAGCTTCCACCCCAAAAACTACAGCCATCTTCCACTCCAACTCTGTTACACATTGCAACATACACCGAGTTACAAATCGCACTGCTTTTTAATATAGAATCCCAACTATGTGCTATCTCGAGGTTCTCTCTAACAACTCTAGCTGGACTACTTGTTAAAACAAATATATAGTTCGCTCCGTCTTGAGCTAAAATCTGATGTGAACTTTGATGCCAGGCATCTTCACATATAAGCATACCTATCTTTCCAAATTTAGTATCGAAAGCTTTTATAGAGTCACCACTTTTGAAATATCTACCTTCATCGAACATTCCATAAGTCGGTAGATACACCTTTCTATGCTTACCTTTAAGTTCTCCATTTTCTAAATAGTAAGCTGTGTTATAGACATAAAAATCATTAGATAATTCAACGCCACCAAAAATTATTGAAACCTTTTTGCTCAGTTCTAAAAGTTCTTTTGGAATCTTTGAACTAGCTAAATCATAGACTAAATCTTCTAAAAGATATCCTGTTAAGCAAAGTTCTGGAAATAATACCAGCTCCGCTGAATCCTCTATTGCCCTTTCAATAAACTTAACCATTTCATCTATATTTTTTTCTACAACACCTAAGTGTGGTTTCATTTGAGCTAAATAAACCTTCATTTTTCCTCCTACTTCAAAAATTTCAAGTCCTCTTGAGTAGTTATCTTAATATTGTCATAATCTCCCAAAAGAATCTTTATTTTACCCTGTATTCTCTCGACTAAAGACGAATCATCTGTTCCTAAAAATCCATTGTTTTCTGCATCTTCATAAGCCTTTTTCAGAATCTCTCCTCTAAATATTTGAGGAGTTTGTGCTGCAATTAAATGACTTCTTACAGGTGTATCAACTATTTGTCCAGATGAATCAATAATTTTTATAGTATCTTTAACTGGAACCCCAACAACAACTCCTGCTAATGATGTATCACTATTTAAAATATCTAATGCCTCTTTAAAATATCTAGCTTTTAAAAATGGACGAACCCCATCTTGAACAGCTATTATATTTTTAGAATCACAATATTTTAAAGCTGAGTGAACAGAGTTTTGACGCTCTGCTCCTCCAGCTACAACTGCTACAACTTTATGTATTTCAAAGTTTTTGCAGTGCTCTTTTACAATATCTATATTTTCTTTTCCAGTCACAACAACAATCTCTTTTACTGATGAAGTTTCTTGTGCTACTTGAAGAGAGTGTATAAAAAGTGGTTTTCCTTCATATTCCAAAAATTGCTTTGGATATCCAAGTCCCATTCTCTTTCCAACTCCTGCTGCTGCCACTACTAGAGAGATATTCTCTACTTTAGAGTCACCACCGTACATCCAAGTCCTCCTTCATTATGCCCACCAGTTCTATAGTCCTTAACATATCTACAAGTTCTTAAATAATCTAAAATTCCAGCTCTTAGAGCTCCTGTCCCTTTTCCATGCACAACATAAATCTCATTATATCCATTCATAAGTGCTCTATCCATATATGTTTCAAGCTCATGTATAGCTTCTTCTACAAGTTTTCCTCTTAAATCTATCTGAGACTTAACAGCAGTCTTTTTATGTCCTGTTATTGGTCTGTACTCTTTTTTCTTAGGTTCAATTACAATTTTAACATCATCCATAGAAACTTCAAGTTTAAGTATTCCAGCTTGAATATGTACAGTTTCTTTTGATTTATTTATCTTATTTACAATTGCATATTGATTTATACTGTTTACAAATACTCTATCTCCAACTGTATAATCAACTTTTCTTGCAACTTTTGCTTTTGCTTCTACATTTTGTGTTTTTTCTTCTTGAAGAGATGTTCTTAACATATTTAAACTCTTTTGAACATTTTTAAGATCTTCTTTCTTATTCTCTTCTTTTTGAAGTTTATCAACTAGAGCTGCTGCCTTATTTTGCATCTCTATCATCATCTTTTCAGCTTTCTCATAAGCTTGCTTTAAGATGTCATTTTTTTCTTTTTCTAAAACTCTTAACTTCTCTTCGTATTCGTTTTTATCTCTTTCAGCTTTTTCTCTAAGCTCTCTAACTTCTTCTTGCATCTTTTCTAAGCTATCAGATTTATCTTTGATATTACTTATCATTTTCTCTACTTTTTTATCCTCGTCACTTATGTAAGAACGAGCCTTATCTATTATCTCTTCAGAAACTCCAAGTCTTTTAGCAATAGTTAATGCATTACTCTCTCCTGGGATACCTATCAGTAATCTGTATGTAGGAGAAAGAGTCTCAACGTTGAATTCCATTGAAGCAGTCTCTATCATCTCTTCATTATACCCGTAAGCCTTTACCTCACTGTAGTGAGTGGTAATTATTGACTTACACTTCTTATCCTTCAGATAGTCTATTACAGCCATTGCAAACGCTGAACCTTCCATAGGATCTGTTCCTGAACCAAGCTCATCTAAAAGTACTAGTGAAGCTTTAGTTGCTGAAGTTAAAATCTCTTGAATATTTTTCAGATGTGCAGAGAAAGAAGAAAGTGATTGCTCTATACTTTGCTCATCTCCGATATCTGCATAGATACCACTAAAGAATCCAATACTTGTTTTCTCATCAGCAGGAATTGGTATACCAGATAATGCCATCAGACTAAGAAGTCCAGCAGTTTTTAAAGCTACTGTTTTTCCTCCAGTATTTGGTCCTGTGATAAGAAGTGTATTGTATTCTCTTCCAATTTCAAATGTTAGAGGTACAACTACGCTACTATCTATAAATGGATGTCTTGCTGAAACTAAAGACAGTGCCTCTCTATTATTTATCTCTGGAACTGTGCATTTTTTTTCAATGGCATAAAGTGACTTACCATTTAGTACATCTAGCTCTAAAAGAGCTTTTCCTATCTCTTCAATAGTTTTAAAGTTAAGTCTAATTTGATCTGTAAGTCTAAGAAGAATTTTTCTAATTTCTTCTCTTTCTCTTACATCCAGTTCTCTCATTTTATTATTTAGAGCAACTATTGAAATTGGCTCAATAAATACTGTTTGTCCACTTGATGATCTATCGTGCTCTATTCCCTTTATTAAACCTTTGAAATCAGTCTTTACAGGAATTACACTTCTTCCATCTCTAGTTGTCACTATCTTTTCTTGGATAGCTTTTGAATAGTTTGCATCCGTAAACATCTCATCAAATTTTCTTTTTATATTTCCAGCTAAAGTTTTCTTTTGGAATCTTAAATCTCTTAAATCTATTGATGCGTCATCTTTTATATTCTTTTCATTGTCTATAGCTTTTCCAATTAAGTCTTCTAGTAACTTTAGAGTGGGTACAGGCATGAATTTATTTCTTAAATCTTTATATTTTTCTAATTCTTCCAATCTAGTTTTGAATATTCTAAAAATTCTTAGGTTTATATTTATATTCCAAAGATCTTCTGGATCTAAATATGTTCCCATAAGTTGAGTTTTTTTAGCAATTCCAATGACATCTTTCATTCCAATTGGTTCAAACCCACCATCAAACTTTAAAAAATCAATAAAATCTTTTACAGTTTCCAATTCTTTTTTTAAGATATTTTGATCTTTAAAAGGTTCTAATGTTAATATTTTTTCTTGGTTTTCATCTATCACCATGTAGTTTGCAAGCTCTTCTCTTAGCTTATTAAACTCAAGGACTCTATAACTATGATTATTCATATTTTTACCATCCTATCTATTGCATTTTCTTGTGATATTATACCATAATATATAATATTATAAAACCTGCTCGAATAAAATTAAAAAAGACTTGATATTTTTCTGTTAGAGTGATATAATAATTTGCATGTTCATAAGAAAAGGAGGTGCTACAGAATGCAAAGATGTGAAATTACAGGAAAAGGAATTATTTTCGGAAATCAAATTTCTCACTCTCACAGAGTTACTGGAAGAGTATGGAAGCCTAACCTTCAATCTACAAAAATCGTTATCAACGGTGTAACTGTTAAAGTTAAAGTTTGTGCTAAAACTTTAAAGACTTTAAAAGGAGCTAACGAAGTTGAAGTTATGCAAATTCTTAAGGCTAATGCTGAAAATTTAAGTGATAGACTTTCTAAAATTTTAAGTAAGTAATTATATGGCCTATAAAAAAAGACAGCTTTTCCATAGCATGTCTTTTTTTTATTTTTTGTAGCCAAATGCCAAATAGATGAAAAAGAGGCTGAACTTTTATGTTCAGCCTCACTACTTTTAAAATATCAATTTACTTTTTCCCCATGTCCCATGGTCGTATTTAGTATCTCCATCTCCATCTAGCATAACTAAAGTCATTTCTTTGGCTTTTGAAATATCTAAATCTACAAATTTTGCTTTTGCTGAACTCTTCATAACGCCACTATCAAAAACCTTTTCTCCATCTAAATAGATTTCAAAAATAGCTGCTCCTCTATAACCAACTACTTCTCTATCCATACCAACATACGATTGGAATCTTTTATAGTTTTTCCCTTCTAATTTTACGTTGACTTTCGAATTAGATAAAACACTTATTGCTTTATCAAAAGCTACTACCTCGCCATTTTCAAGTCTAAGTGTCGGTTTATTTTTAGCAATGGTCGTATCTTTATAAATAGAATCATTTTTTAAATTTAAATCAGAAAGATAAACAAAAGTTCTACTTGAATCACTTAAATACTTATTGATTTTTAAGATACTTCCCTCTTCAGTTTTTATATTATTTTGACTAATAGCCATGAGATTATCATTTTTATCTATCCCTTTTAGCTTAAAAGAAAAAGAATGAACGTCTCCAGCTTTGATTTGATATTTATCATGTGGTTTTGCTCCCCATGAATTATCTCCACCTACTCCCATTTGCTTTCCAATAATTCTTAAAACAACATCATCTTTTTTAGTAAGTTCAAAAGGATGTCTTTTCCCACTTGATAGTTCTTCAGGAGTATAATATAGAGCATTAAATTCTATAGGATTAATCCCTGATACAAATAGTCCAGCTTTACTTTTATTAGTTAGAGTAAACCATCTTACATCACTTCTATTTCCAGTTTCAGAAGGATTGATATAAGGAATGAAGAAATCTTCTACATTTTTATTATAAACTCCAATGTCATATCCGGTTTTTCTATCCACATAGTTTTCTTCAGGCCCTCTTCCATACCACGTAACACTATCATAGCTATTTGGTATCTCAGTTATCATACTAAACTCTGGAATCTCTGGAAGAGACTTAGGACTATGCAGAGTATTGGAAACTATTATTTCTCCATCAGCAGTAATAGTATAACTAGTATTTAATATTGAAGGTTCTTTGGTTGGAATTTCAATTTCTAACTCAACTTTAACTATTTTGTCATTTAAATTTGAAATTTCATAATTTAGTACCTTTGCATTTTTACCAGCATGTCTCCATGTATCAAGTCTTTTTAAAGCATCATTTCCTCTATCATTATCATTTGGAGCTCTCCAGAAATTAAAGATAAGAGGAGATTTTAGAAACTCTTTTTCATTATATGATAAACTTTTTATTCCTCCATTTGTTTTATCAATAACCACTTTAAAGTTTCCACCTGTCGTTTCAATTGTATTATTCAAATCCTTATAATTTAAATTCTCAAAATCATCAAAATCCAGACTGAAATGACTAACAGGATTATTATATTTAAACTGTTCACTAGCAACTATATAACCTTTTTTAGCCCAAGTTGAATTAGACTTTAAAGAAAAATTAACATTTAAAAAGTACTCATTACCAGATTTCATAGAGAACTCTTTTATTGGTAATTTTACACTTTTAGAACTCATAGGCATAACATCTATGCTGAATTTTCCAGATTGAATAACCTTTCCATTCTCTATAAGTTCCCAGTTCCCTGAATAGTCGTTTAAGTTTGTAAACATATATTTGTTAGATAATCCAATTATTCCCTTAGATAAATTAACTTCTTTTAACCCAATATTTTGGAATACTTTTTTTACTTCCTTCATTTCTGGTTGAACAGTTCTATCTGCAAAAACTAGTCCATTTGCGGAGAAGTTTTTATCTGTAAACTCCTGATCTCCCCAGTCACCACCATATGCAAAATACTTCTTCCCTGTCTTTGGATCAATTGTTTCAACAGCTTGATCAACCCAGTCCCAAATATATCCTCCGTGGAATATTTCATTACTTTCCATAACATCCCAGTAGTCTTGTAAATTCCCGATACTATTTCCCATTCCATGAGCAAATTCACACTGGATATATGGTTTTTTATTATCAGGATATACTAGATATGATTTCATCTCTTCAATTGTTCTATACATTCTACTGTAAATATCTGTGACATCTCTTTGTGGCTCATAGTGAGTTAATCTTGTAGGATCTTTCTCTTTTACCCATTTTGCTGCTATTTCAAAATTTTTACCCGTTGATGACTCATTTCCCAACGACCATATAATAATTGAAGGCTCATTTTTACTACGTTCAACCATACCTTCTTGTCTATCTATAACAGCAGGTGTCCACTCAACTCTATCTTGAGGAATCTCGTCTAGTCGTCCATGAGTTTCTAAATTTGCTTCGTCCATAACATAAAGTCCATACTCATCACATAAATCATACCATTTAGGATCATTTGGATAATGAGATGATCTAACAGTATTAATGTTATTTTGTTTCATAAGCATGATATCTTTTATCATAGTTTCTTCACTCACTACTCTTCCAGTATCACCAGAAAATTCATGTCTATTCACACCTCTTAACATGAGTTTTTTCCCATTTACCATAATTTTATTATCTTTAATTTCTACTTTTCTAAATCCAATTCTGTTACTAACAGTTTCAATAATTTTACCTTTTGAATCCTCTAAAGCTAAAACTAATGTATAAAGATTAGGATTTTCAGATGACCATTTTTTAGGGTTATCTATTTTTTCATCAAATGTTAAATTCTCTTTTAAATTATCCCCCTTTATTTGAATTGTTTTACTAAAAGATTTAATCTCTTTATTTTTATCATTAAAAAGTTTACCTATAACCTTATAGTTCCCCTTTGTAAAACCTTCTTTTGTAGCAATTTCAACTTTTACATTTAAATCTGAGTTTTTATACTCATCATCTAAATTAGTAACTACTGTATAATCTCTAATATATGTTTTAGGTGTGGAATATAAAAATACATCTCTAAAAATTCCACTAAGTTTTATCATATCTTGAGATTCTAGCCAACTTCCATCGCTCCATCTGTAAACTTTTACAGCTACTTCATTTTTCCCCTTTTTTAAATATTTTGTTATATCAAAATCATGTCCTACAAATGAATCTTCACTATATCCAACATAATTTCCATTGATATATAGATAGTAAGCTGATTCTACCCCTTGGAAAGATATATATGTTGCCCTTCCATCCCATTCATTTCCAATTTCAAATTCTCTTTTGTAATATCCTATAGGATTGTAATCTTTGGGTGTATCTGGATAATTGATTGGAGTCTTTTGATATTCCCAAGGATATGCTGTATCGTTATAACGAATTTGATCATACCCATGCAGTTGCCAACTGGAAGGAACAGGTAAAGTTTTCCAGTTTGAAGTATCAAAATCAGTCTTATAAAAATTGACAATATCCTGATTTGGATGATCTACTAAAGCAAATTTCCATTCCCCATTTAAAATTTTAAAATTTTTCGAATTCTTATAGTCTCTATAATTTGGATTTTTTAAAGCTTCCTCTATTGTATTAAAGGATACTTTAGTAACATGGGCTCTTTCTCGGTTATCCTGAAAAACCTCAGGATTATTTGTCCAAAACGGATTGTCCTTAGAATGCGTTCCTGCTTTTATCCCCTCGTGTCCTTTCCCGTGATTGGAACCATCCAAATTATTAGAAAAAGATAAAACAGAAAAAATAGAACAAAATAACAAAACATTTAACTTCTTGATAAACATAAAACCTCCCCCAGAATTTTATCTTTATATTTATTACCTTATTATTTAAAAATTTGCTACCAAAAAATGAAAAAGAGGCCGAACTTTCGTTCGACCTCATTAATTTTTACTTCTCTACTCTTGTGTAAGGAACTAGTGCTATGTTTCTAGCTCTCTTGATAGCTTTAGCTATCTTTCTTTGTAACTTAGCGTTAGCTCCAGTTACTCTAGCTGGATTTATTCTTCCTTTATCAGAAATAAATCTTTTTAAAAGATCTACATTTTTATAATCAATCTCTTCAGCTTTTACTCTTAACTTAGCTCTTCTTCTTCTGAACTCTGCCATTTCGAATTACCTCCTTCTTTAGATTAAACGTTTTTTTTAATTGATTGTGATTAGTCTTGCTTAACTACGATGTATCTGATAACTTCTTCAGTTATGTTAAGTTTTGACTCAACTTCAGTTAATTTAGTACCGTCCATCTCTAAAGTAGTTAGTACGTAGAATCCAGTCTTCTTCTTGTCGATAGGATAAGCTAATTTTCTCTCTCCCCATCTCTCAGATTTAAGAACAGTAGCTCCTGCAGTTGTAAGTATTTTAGTTACTTTCTCTATAACAGCTTCTCTTCCCTCCTCTAATATAGTTGGGTTGATTATGAACATTAATTCATATTTTTTCATTTATTTACCTCCTCCCTATGGTTTTGGCCCAAAGTACGTTGACCTTGAGCAGGGCATTAATAATTCTAACATAACTTATATAGATTTACAAGAGTTTTTTTGATTAATCTTTCTTTCCGCCTCTAATCCAAGGTGGTAAATCAAGTTCAGTTCTCTTTGAATCATCTATTCTAACATTGTTTGTAGCTTCGCTCTTTTTAGAGTCCACATTTATAAATGGCTCGTCTTTTTCTAATTCATTTACAAAGTTATTTGCAATTATAGTTACTTGAACTTTATCTCCAAATGACTCCTCTTCAACTATACCAAACATGATATCATCTGCAGTTTTTCCAGCAGCATCTTTAACTATATTTGCAATTGTTTGTGATTCCATAAGAGTTAAGTTTGCTGAACCAGTTATATTTATAAGAACTTTGCTAGCTCCAAGTATTGATTTTTCTAAAAGTGGAGATGTAAGAGCTTTTTCAGTAGCTTTAACGGCTCTGTTTTCTCCTTCTCCTTCTCCAAATCCAAGAACAGCTACACCTGAATTTAACATAGTTGCTCTAACGTCTGCAAAGTCAAGGTTGATTAAACCTTTTCTTGTCATAAGATCAGCTACACCTTTTATACCTATCATTAAGATATTGTTTGCTTCTTTAAAAGCATTTTGAAGTGTTATTGTTTTTTCTGGAAGTTCAAATAACTTGTCATTTGGTATTATAACAAGTGAATCAACATATTTCTTCAGATGTTCCATTCCCTCATCAGCGTTATTTTTTCTCTTTCTTCCTTCAAAACTAAATGGTTTAGTTACAACACCAATTGTAAGTACACCCATCTCTTTTGCAACTTTTGCTATAACAGGAGCAGAACCAGTTCCAGTTCCTCCACCCATTCCAGCAGTTATGAAAAGCATATCTGTTTCTTCTAATAGGTGCTTTAATTTTTCTATATCCTCTTCTGCTGCTTGTCTTCCAACTTCAGGATCAGCTCCTGCACCAAGTCCTCTTGTCAACTTTTCTCCAAGCTGAATTCTAATATCCGCTAAAGAGTTATTTAAATCTTGCGCATCTGTATTTGCAGCAATATATTCAACCCCATTAACCCCAGATATAATCATGTCGTTAATAGCATTTCCACCAGCTCCACCAGCTCCAATAACTTTTATCTTAACTTGACATTCATTATTTAACATAGTACTCCCTCCAATATTCCACTAAATAAAATTCGAAATCCATTTTTTTATAGCCTCTAAAGCCCCAAAGTTCATCTTAAATTTAGAAACTGACTCTGAACTATTCTCTTCAAATTCATCCCCAAAGCTATTAGGTAGACCTATAATTTCCTTTTCATTCATCTTACGTTGGTTAATTTTTTCTTCTTCTTTTAATCTGTTGTACTCTTCTTCCATAACTTTTAAAAACATTCCAATCGGTGTAGACATTCCTGGTTCCACGTCCTCTAAACCTCTTAGTTGAAGTGGATTAACTCTTCTCACTGCATACCCAGTTTTATTATGAACTTTATTAAACAGGTCGTCTATCACTACTGCTCCACCAGTTAAAACAAGTCCTTTTCCTAGATAACCATTAAATCCTGATTCCTCTATTGTCTGTGTTATAAAACTTATTAAATCACCTGTTCTAGCATCTATTATATTTTTTATATCTTCTATAGAAACCTTCTTAGTGTCACCTATTAAAATATAATCATTATGAATTTCTTTTTTACGAAGCTTTTCTAATACAGCTCCAGCCTCTCCTCTGTTTATTTGGAAGAGATAGCTTATATCATTTACGTAGTGCATACCTCCAAGTGGGAGTGATTTTGAATATATCATCTTGTCATTTTTAAATATTATAATGTCAGTTGAACCCTCGCCTATATCAATAAGAGCTACTCCCATCTGTCTATCCTCTTCATCTAAAGTTGCTTTAGCTGATGCTGATGCATTTAAGAGTATATTTTCTACAACCAGTCCTGCTCTATTTACTACTTCACTTACCATTTCAACTTCCGCTTCGTCCAAAGTTATAAGATGGACATCAGCTTGAAGCTCATTTCCAGTTATTCCAACAGGGTTTTTAATTATTCCAGAATTATTTACTCTTATATTGTAAATCTCTCTTTCAATAACTCTTTCTCCTCTTAAGAATAGCTCTTCTTCAGCTTTTAAAAACAGCTTTTCTAAATCGCTTTGTTCTATATCTTTTTCGTTGAAAAAAATCTTAATATTTTTTGTTCTAGAACGAATATTATTTCCACTCGTTCCTATTGATGCTTTTTCTATTTCTAAACCAGTCTTGGCTTTTAAATCTATCACAGCATCCCTTATTATTTCACTTAAAACTTCAGGATTTTCTATTACTGATTTTTTAATTCCACGACTAGGTCTTTCAACATACTCTATTACTCTTAATTTATCGCCTTCGCTATTTAACTCTCCAAGTAAAAACTTAACCTTAGAGTTTCCAATATCTAATATTAATTTCGTTATATTATTTTTCATCTTTTGCCCCCAAACACTTGACTATAAAATCTTGAAATCTGAGATCCATATACTCAACTTTCTTATTTTTTACAAGATCTAGATATAGCATTTCTCCTGTGAAATATTTATCTCTTGCAACTTCTAGGTTCGTTTTTACTAAAGTCCCATCTGTTAGTATCATAAGAATGCAGTTTTGGTCTTTAGTATAAACTTGCGAAACCATATCTTTTAAGTATCCTTGTTCCATCTTTTCAAGAATTTTAATAAAATTTGAAGTTTCCTCTAAGTTTTTTATATGAAAAATTGGTAAATCTTTTTTCTCTCGTTCATTAATTTTTCCAAAAACTACGCCATCTTCATCTACTAAATAGAACTTACTATTTATTTGTGCGTAGTATTTAACTTCTCTTTCAGCTATATTAAAACTTAAAGAATTTAAACCTTTTTTATCTATTGCTACTTCTTTTATTCTTACGTCATTACTTAGCATTTCTTTTAAAAAATCAATATTTATATCATAAATATTTTTTCCTAAAAGATCTTTCCTTAATTTCTCCATGTCACGTTCTAAACTTGAAGATAATTTTGTGATTTCAACATTTTTAATATTAAAGACAGGTTTTTTTATAAAGTTACTTTCCACTTCAATTAAAACCATAGTTACTAATATAGTCCCTAAAGCCTTAAGTAACATGATTAATTATCCTTTATTTTTGTAAAAGTTTCAACCATTATTCTTGTCAAATCATCAAAAGTATAATTTTTTAAAGTAGCTATTTTTGGAATAAGGCTAGTTTCAGTCATTCCAGGGCAAGTGTTAACTTCTAAAAAGTAAGCTTTCCCATCTTTTAATATAAAATCACTTCTTGAAATTCCTCCAAGATTTAATTCCTCGTGAATTTTCTTAGAAGCTTCCATAACTGCATCATATACTTTTGAATCTATTTGTGCAGGGAACTGATAGTCTGTCATTCCTGTCGTATACTTAGAAGTATAGTCATAAACTCCTGACTTAGGTGTAATTTTCAGTACTCCCATAGCCTCGCCGTTCATAACTCCACAAGTAAGTTCTTCACCTTTTACAAACTCCTCTATCAGAAGTTTTTTATCTTTTAGAGCTTCCACTGCAGCTGTCGCTTCCTCTTTATTATTACAGATGTAAATTCCAACACTTGATCCTTCTTTAGCTGGTTTTACAACAACTGGGAAGTTTTCAATATCTTCTACACTAGTGTAAGTTTTAGGTATTAGTATTCCAATATCTTCAGCTATAAGTTTAGTTAAAACTTTATCCATAGAGACAGCACTTGGAGTAACTCCAGATCCTGTATATTTTTTTCCAAGCATATCTAAAAGAGCTTGAACTCTTCCATCTTCACCAAATTCACCATGAAGAGCAATGTAAGCTAAATCATAATCGTTATCTGTAAAAGCAGTTACTAAATTTTCTGCTGTCAAATCCACTTTGTAAGCGTCATAACCTTGTCTAACAAGACTATTTAATATAGCCGCTCCCGTTCTTAAAGAAACTTCTCTTTCTGATGATGTTCCACCCATAAAAACTGCTATTTTCATCCTTTCACCTAACCCCTTACAATTATTATTTCTTCTTCTAAAAGAATTCCTGATTTTTCTTGTACTTTTGTTTTTACTAAGTCTATAAGTTCTAATATATCTTCAAATTTAGCTGTCCCTTTATTCACTATAAAGTTAGGATGTACTGTTGAGACTTGTGCTCCCCCAATAGTAGCTCCTTGAAGACCAGCCTCTATTATAAGTCTTGCTGAGAAATTACCTTTTGGATTTTTAAAAGTACTTCCAAGATTTGGTTCAGTCAAAGGGTGTCTTGTTCTTCTTTGTTCTCTATGCTCTTCAACAAGTTCTCTGTTGTAACCTTTCTCGAATTTAAAAGTTGTACTTAAAACTATCCAACCTTTTTCTTTTATCTCTGTCTTTCTGTATGTAAAATTCATTTCTGATTTTTTTATTCTTCTAGTAACAAAGTTCTCATCTACAATTTCGATTTCCTCTATGCAATCAAAAATCTCTGTTCCATAGGCTCCACCATTCATGAATACAAGTCCTCCAACACTTCCAGGAATTCCTGCTAAATTTTCTAGTCCTGAATAGTCATTTTTCTCCATATATTCTATTACTTTATCGAAATCTAATCCTGCCCCAACTTCCACAAGACCATTTTTGAAATCTTTTATATAATCTATACTTTTTAATGATATGAAGGTTCTATTTAATTCTCCATCATTTAAAAGTGTATTAGTTCCATTTCCAATTACGAATATGTTGTGTCCAAGTTCTAAAGCTTCTTGAATTTCATCTTTGTTTTCTATTACGATAAACTCTTTAGCAATTCCACCAATTTTCATGTTAGAATGCTCTTTCATATTAAACGACTTTAAAATTTTCATCTATTTCTTTCCTCTCTTCCAACTTTTCTACAACTTTGTGTGCCATTGAAGAGATACTTCCTGCTCCCATAAAAATGAAAACTTTTCTCAACCCTTCACTTAATACTCTCTTTTGAATCTTCTCTTCTTCTACAACTATTTTACAATTTTTATGATTTATACTATCTTTTAAATCTTGAATTGAAACTCCAAATTCATCTTTTTCTCCAGCACTGTAGATTGGAAGTAAAAGAACTTCATCCACTTTATCAAAACTTCCTTTGAATTCATCTAGTAGAAACTTTACTCTACTGTAACGATGTGGTTGAAATATTGCAACTATTTTATCGCTCTCGATTGTTTCTGCACCTTGAAGAGTAGCTTTTATCTCTGTTGGGTGATGAGCATAATCATCTATTATTTTTACTTCTGAATCATATAAAATATCATATCTTCTCTTCGCACCTCTAAATTTCTCTAGAGCTGATTTGATATCTTTATCAGGAACTCCTAAAGTTTGTCCTAAATAGATAACAGGTAGTGAATTTTGAATATTATGTTTTCCAGGAATAGAAAGTTTATATTCTCCTAAACATTTTCCAAAAGCAAATACTTTGAATATAGTTTTAGAGTTTTCTATTCTTATTTCAGAAGCATAGATATCAGCATCTTCATTTGTTAAACTATAAGTTATAACATTTTCTCTACCTTTTATAACCTCTTTAACAGATTCAGAATCTATACAACATAAAATTTTATTACTTGTCTGATCCATAAATTGAGCAAAAGATTTTTTTATATTTTCGAGACAACCATGATTTTCTAAATGGTCTGCTTCGATATTAGTAACTATTGCATAATGAGAGTTTATGAATAAAAATGAGTTATCGCTCTCGTCAGCTTCTGCAACAAATATCCCTGATTTTCCAGCCTTAGCATTTGAACCTATTTCAGGTAAAATTCCTCCAACAACGATAGTTGGGTCTATCCCTAAAAGAACTGATGATAACATTGAACTAGTAGTTGTTTTTCCGTGTGTTCCAGCAACAGATATACCCTTTTCCTTATTCATAAGTCTAGCTAGTAATTCTCCACGTTTAATAAT
The DNA here is from genome assembly GCF_014250685.1 of Cetobacterium sp. 2A. Lineage (GTDB taxonomy): Bacteria > Fusobacteriota > Fusobacteriia > Fusobacteriales > Fusobacteriaceae > Cetobacterium. The sequence continues at coordinate 516,807 of NZ_JACFAJ010000006.1, forward strand.
TTCGATTCCTAACTCTTTAGCTCTCATAAGCTCTGGATTATCTTTTTTTATAGCACTTGAAGCGATTACTAAGTCCATCCCTTCAACATTTTTACTGTCATGACTTGGGTAAACATTTACTCCTAATCTTTCTAATTCTTCTGTCACATAGTTTCTTGCTAAATCTGCACCTGACACTTTATATCCTTTTGTCTGCATTATTTTAGCTAGTCCACTCATACCAATTCCATTTATACCTATAAAATAAATTTTCTTCATTAATTCCTCCAAATATCCAAATTGCTGATTATCTTCTCCACAGCATTGGCTTTTTTTAGTCCCTTCACCCTTACTTTCATCTTTTTCAAACGGTCTTCATCTCTAATAAGTTCCAAGGCTCTTTCCATAGCCAACACAGCATCACTATTTGAATATATAAGTGCTGCTTTATTCTCTTCCAATATTTTAGCATTTTCATATTGTCCCACTTTTATTGAATTGTAAGGAATAAGAATTGCTGGTTTTTCTAGTTCTACTATCTCAGAAATTGTCAATGCTCCAGCTCTACAAATAACTAGATCTGCTGCTGACATTATATTTATCATATTATTGAAATAAGGTTTAATTATATCACTAACCTTTATTTTCTTATTTGCTGTTCTTTTGTTTATTTCATCAAAGTTTGATTCTCCAGTTGCCCAGTAAACTCTAATTCTCTTATCGTCAAAAATAGTCTCCCAGTTTTGAAGAACAGCTTCATTTATATCCTTTGCTCCAAGACTTCCACCTGTGATAAGTAGTAGCTTCTCATCATCACTTAGTTTTAATCTTTCTCTTTCTTCTCTTTCATGTACAGAGTAAATCTCTTCTCTTAACGGATTTCCTGTAACACTAAATTTATGTTGATATTTCATTGGAATATCATCATAAGTTTTATCAAAAGCTAAAAAACTCTTTTTAGCAAATTTGTAAAATATTTTATTTGTCATCCCTAAATTCGCGTTTTGTTCTTGTAAGTATATTTTCTTTCTTAAAACTACTCCTGCTAATAAAACTGGAACTGAAATGTAATTTCCAAATCCAATAATAACGTCTGGCTTTTCATCTAAAACAATTTTAAATGCTTTAAACATAGCTTTTATAGATTTAAAGATATTTTTTATAGACTTTGGTGGAAAAATATCCAGTCCAATAAACCTATATCCCTCTTCTGGAACTATATCTTTTTCCATTCTAGTGCTGCTTCCTACAAAGAGAATATCCATATTTTTTTTTCTAAGTCCTTCAGCAACAGCCAGAGCTGGATATATATGTCCACCTGTTCCCCCTGTTGTTAATATTATCTTTTTCAAACGGTTACTCTCCCTCTGTAAAGTTTTCCACAATCAATTTTTTGAAAATTTTTCCCCTCTCCTCATAGTTTTTAAATTGATCAAAACTTGCAGTAGCTGGAGATAAAAGAACTACCTCTTTTAAATCCTTATTAAGATTTTTCTTTAACAATTTCACTACTTCTTCTAATTTTCCACAATTATAAATACTTGAAGATGGATAATCTATTTTTAATAGCTCTTTTTCTATGAGTGGGGCTATTTGCCCAATCAAATATACAGACTTAACCTTTTCTTTTATAATGCTTGCCAAAGGAGCTAAGTCTAGCTTTTTGTCTACTCCCCCACAGATTAGGATTGGATTGTCATATGCTTCTATTGCGAACCTTGTCGACTCAACATTTGTACCCTTAGAATCATTTATAAAGATAACCTCTCCATAATCAAAAAATTTCTCCATTCTATGCTCCAAACTACCAGTATGATAAAGAAATTCCCTCATTACATCTGCTGAAATCCCTAAAATTTTTCCAACAGTCACTATAAACAGCGTGTTTTCTAAGTTATGTCTTCCCTTTAGAGAAAGATTACTAGCATCTAAAATATACTCATCTCTAAAGAATAGTTTTCCACTTTTAACATAAGCATCTTGAAACTCATCTAATAAATTTAGTGAAACTTTATAAAGTTCTGCATTTATCTTATCTTTTCTTAAAACAGATTCTGCACAACCTATATTCAATATAAAATTATCTTCTTTTCCTTGATTATTTGCTATATTAAACTTAGCATCATAATAATCCTCAACTTTTTCATATCTATCCAGATGATCAGGTGCAAGATTTATAACTATTGCTACATCAGCTTTAAATTCTTTTACATTCTCTAACTGGTATGAACTAAGTTCAAGAACTATATAATCTAGTGTTTTATTCTCAAGAACTAATTCTGCAAAAGATGTCCCTATGTTTCCGGCATACTTAACTCTAAAGCCAGCATAGTCCAGTAGTTCTTTTATTTTTGTAGTAGTTGTTGTTTTTCCATTAGTTCCAGTTATTGCTATTATTTTAGATTTTATTCCAAAATCTTTCATATATCTGTATGCTAACTCCACTTCATCTATTACTTCTATTCCCATTTTTTTTGCATCTTTTACAAGTTCGCTGTAAGGTGTTCCTGGACTTTTAATAAAAATTTCTATCTCTGGCAATAATTTTATTCCCTCAGATGATGAAACTCCTATCTTATCATCCACAAGTATTACCTCATAACCTATATTTTCAAGTAATTTTTTAGCTCCATTTCCACTTACTCCACCGCCAAAAACCATAGCTTTTTTCATAGTTTTCTCCTTTGTCCATTCTACAAGTAAAACCACGGTAGAAAAATCCGTGGTTTATAGTATCCCTTTTAATCTTATCAATCCTAAAGCTAGTATCCCTAAAAGTAAACTTATAATCCAAAATCTCATAGTTACTTTCGTTTCTGGAATTCCCATAAGTTCAAAGTGATGATGAATAGGAGCCATTTTAAATACTCTTTTTCCTCTCAACTTAAAGGATACCACTTGAATAATAACAGAGAGTGCTTCAGCAACAAATACTCCTCCTATTATTGGAAGTAGTAACTCTTGCTTTAATATTATTGCAACAACTCCAAGAACTCCACCAAGAGTTAAAGAACCAGTATCTCCCATAAAAATCTGAGCAGGATAGAAGTTATACCAAAGAAAACCTAATCCCGATCCCATAAGTATAGCTAGAAATACAGTAAGTTCTCCAGTTCCAGCAATATAATATAGATTTAGATAGTTACTCAGTTCTGTATGTCCTGTAAAATATGCTATAGCTGCTAAGATTGAAGCACAAATTATAACTGGCATAGTTGCTAGTCCATCCAATCCATCAGTTATATTAACTGCATTTGAAGTTCCCATAAGAACTATCGAAATCATAAGAAGCATACCACCAGCTCCTAAGTAAATATAGCTATGTGGCACTATTGGATTTATAATTGATAAGTCTAAAGAACTGCTTCCACTTATAAGTCCCATCTTTAAAATAAAAGCCCACGTCACTAAAGATATTACTGCTTGACCTAATAGTTTCTTCTTTCCGGAAAGACCTTTTTTATTTACTGTAAATTTCTTGTAATCATCTATAAACCCAATGCTACTGAACATAATCGTCACAATAATCATCAAAATTATAAATTTGTTCAAAATATTTGAAATCAATAATGTTAACAATAAGGTTGTCGAAATAATTAGTACTCCACCCATAGTTGGTGTTCCTTTTTTAGAAAAATGAGTACTCGGACCATCCTCTCTTATCTGTTCTCCATATTTCTTCTTTTTCAAATACTTAATAAATGGTTTTCCAATAAATAAAACTATCAAAAACCCCAAAGTAAAACCTATAAATCCTCTTAGATATATAGATTTAAAAAAACTAAAAAACTCAAACTTTTCTGCCAGTAGGTAAAACATTGCATACTCCCTTTATCTTATGATTTCTTCTAGTCTCATTCCCCTAGAACCTTTTAATAATACCGTAATATTTTTAAATTCAGATAGTCTTTTGCAAATATCCTCTTTCTCTTCAAAAACTTTAATTTTCTCGCTAGCTATTCCTTTAGATGCTTCTTTCATTCTTGGACCAAATAGATATACCTCTTCTATGTTGAGTTTATCTACCAGTCTTAAAATATCCAAATGATATTGAATTTCATTTTCTCCTAGCTCTAACATGTCCCCAATTACAGCTATTTTTTTTCTTGTATCCTTTAACTCATTAAAGCTCTCTAAAGAGTATTTCATAGATATAGGGCTTGCATTATAAGCATCATTTATATATGTAATATTCTCTTTTTCAATTCTTTGAAATCTCATACTACTAAGAGAACTTTTTAAAAGTCCTTTTCTTATATCTTCATTTGAAACTTCAAACTTATTTCCAATAGCTACAGCCATAGCTCCGTTTATACAATTATGTCTTCCATTTAATGGAACCTCATAAGTTAAATTATTCACCATGAACTCCGCTGAACAATCTTTTTCAGAGATATTGCCTATTTGATAGTTGTTATCTTTTTCAAATCCAACTTTAATTCCATCTACTGATTTTAAAAATGGATCATCTCCAAATAGAAATAGATTATCTGAATCTATGTATGGAATCATCTCTCCTTTTGCTTTAAAAACATTTTCACGATTTTTTAAAAACTCTAGGTGTGAATCTCCAATATTTGTTATAACTCCATAATCTGGCATAGCTATTTTACAAAGAGTATCGATTTCTCCAAAAGAGCTCATTCCCATCTCTAAAATACCAATTTCATCATTTTCAGAAAAGTTTAAAATCGTATATGGTACTCCTATATGATTATTATAATTTCCTGATGTTTTTTGACATCTATACTTCTGAGATAATACTCCATGAATTAAATCCTTTGTAGTTGTTTTTCCATTGCTTCCTGTTATTCCAATAATTTTCAGATTTAAGTTCTTTCTATACTCATTTGCTAACGCTTGCAAAGTTCCAATAGTATCTTCTACTCTTAGAACCCTCGAATCATTAATATTTTCTGGAACATTATCTCCTATAATTAATGATGCTCCTTTATTTAGTGCTTCTTCTATATATGAATTGCCGTTATTTATAGCAAAAAATAATGAATCTTTTTCAATTTTTCTGCTATCTATCACAACATTTTTTATTTCTAGTTTCTCTATTTTTTCTATGTTTTTTTCTTTAAAATAATTTTTTATTGTTGCCAATAATTTTTTCAATATATTCGCCCCCCTTTTAAGTCAAGACATTTGATATTTTAACATTTAAAAAGACTACGTACAACATTTTTTTAATTTTTGCAAGCTAATTTTGTTGCAAATTCATAAAGATTTTCAAAGGTCTGTACCCTTTCATCTAAGTTTGGAATTTGATTTTTTCCATAACCAGTTTTTACTAAAATTGGTTTGACTCCAGCTCTGATTCCAGCCTCTAAATCACTTTGTCTATCTCCAACCATATATGAATTTTTTATATCAACTTGATATTCATTTATACCTTTTAGAAGCATTCCAGGATTTGGTTTTCTACACTCACATTCTACCCTGTATTTGCCTACACCCTTCTCTAAATGGTGAGGACAGAAATAACACGCAGTTATCTCCACGCCATTTTTTTTCAATTCTTCCACCATATAATTATTTAATTTTTCTAAATCTTCCTCTCCATAATATCCCCTAGCTATTCCTGATTGATTTGTTACAACTATCAGTTGATATCCTAAATCTGAGAGTATTTTTAAAGCTTCTATAGCACGATTTTCAAATTCAAAATCTTCTATTTTATGTAAGTAATTTTTTTCCACATTTATAGTTCCATCTCTATCTAAAAAAATTGTTTTTTTCATATTTCACCCCATAGACATTTTGTTATTATTATACCATATTTTAATATTTACAAAAATAAAAGAAGGGTCGAAGATTAATTCGACCCTTCCAATATTTAATTAATTACCATTTGTAGCTTAAGTTTAATCCAACTCTATTTCCTACTTCTCCATCTCTGAATGAACCAGTATAATCAATACCTACATCCATTTGAGGAGTTACATCATAAGTTGCTCCAACTTTAACATATCCAACATCTTTACCAATATCTAATCCAGCGATATCGTAAGAAGCTGTAGAGAAGCTAGCTGTTGTAGAACTTGGATCGTCGAAGTAATGTCTCCATCCTAAATCTAAGAACATTCCATATTGATCCCAGCTCTTATCTAACATAACTCCAAGTTTACTTACAAATGTGTTAAGATCTGATTTAGATACATCTAAAGCAAAGTTTTGATCTCCACCCTCTTTATAAGAGTCTCTTGTATACCACATGTAATCAAGACCTACATAAGGGTATACATTTAAATCATTCTCATATACATAGTTGTATCCAACTTCTGCTCCAAGTGTAATCATATGTGAATCGAAGCTTGCATTTGTTCCAACTTGTGTATTTATATCTCTATCAAATATATTTCTAGTTAAATCATGGTCATTCCAAGAGTATCCTAACTGTCCAGTTACTAGCCAGCTATCTTTCACATAAGATACAAATCCTGTAAGTCCTACAGTATCTACATCTTCGTTACTTCCATGAGTGTCATAGTCAACGTCTGATTTAGCATATCCATAACTTATACCTGCCAACCAGTTATCGTCAAATCTATGGTAAGTTGCTCCTGTAATTCCCCAAGTGTCATAATCATATCCAGAAGTTGTGCTTCCATCATACTTACCAAAGTCACCGAATACTTCAGCAAATTGTAAGTTCATGTATGGAGTTTCCTCAATAACCTCTTCCACAATTGGCACTGGAATAATTTCTTTATCTTTACCAGAAGATTTCATTCCTTTATCCATAGGTTGAGCTGGATATTCTATAACTTCTGATTTTTCAATACGTGGATCCATGAACGCTGCTTTTCTAGCATAGTTGTAACCTTGATTTACAATGTTCATACCATTTATGATATCTACATCAGATTGAGTATATTGATCTATAGTATCTTTGTATCCACCTTGTAATCCATTTCCTCCAGTTCTTTCAAATACTAGAGTAACGTCTCCTGTTTCTTGGTTATATTGATGAGTAGCTTTCCAACCATTAGCATCAGTCCAACCTGCTCCAGTAGTATCTTGAACATTGAATTTACCTTCATCTTGAGTTCCATTACCAGCATGAACACCATCGATTAATAATCCTCCAGATCCTTGAGCTTCAGTTTTAGCTACTGAATCTTGGTATTTATTTGTGAAGATATTTGTTATTTCAATTCTATTAGCGTTAGTTACAAAAGTATCATCTTTTGCTCTTTGAGTTACAGAACCATTTTTCATATTGATAGAGTTAGCTGCAAATGTAGAAGTTAAGTTTCTTCCAACTTGCATTAAGATGTTAGCTCCACCATCTATTTGAACGTTTCCTTTGAAGTTTCCTTCAACATCTTCTCTAGCTATTTCAGAATTTTCTGAATAAACACTATTGAATTTATCAGTTGTAAGTACTCCATTTGCATTTACAGAGTAATCAGTAACTGTTTTATGTTGTTGGTGAGTTAATTTAATATTATTTGCTATTGTCCAAACATTTTCATTATTCATAACAGTTTCAGGTAAATCCATTCCTTGAGCCTTATCAACTGTAGCTCCATCTATATTTACAGTTCCTCCATTTTTACCAAATAGGATATGGCTGAATGAATAATCATCTATTGTTCCATAATTTCTATTGTTTAGAGTTTCTCCAGTATGAGCATCAGTTGATTCGATGAAGTAAAGTGTATTTGTTCCTCCACCACCGTTTACTCTTCCTGTAATTTCAGATCCACTTCCAAGGAATATTGTGTTATCTCCAGCTCCTGCTAAGATAGCTATTTTACCAGCAGTATCAGGATTTAATCCGTTAGCTGCGATAGCATTTTTACCAGCTTCTGATAGAGGAACTGAACTATCTGGATTGATTACTCCATGATTTATAAATCTAGAATCTCCAAGTACCCAAGCTCCAATATTTCCTTCATTTAAAATTCCACCAGTTGATACAACTTTTTGTGCAAGTGCAGTAAGTTCAGCATCTCCAGCTGCCCATTCAGCAAATGTTTTTCCAGATGTATCAGTTATAAATCCTTTTAAATCTGGATGTAAATAAGTGACAAGTTTAAGAATTCCATCTGCTAATGGAGGCATATTCTCACCAGATTTTATCATATCCATTAAGTTTGCACCTGTTAAATCTCTTCCATAGTTGATAGCAACTGAATTATCATATGCTACCATACCAAAATCTCCACCATTTCTAACAAGTCCTGCATTTATTGCTAGACCACTGTTTTGTGCTACCATACCATAGTTTCCACCGTTTCTTACTCCAGTTTCACCCATTGTTATATCAAATGTAAGCTTACCATCTAATCCTATACATGGACCTTGTGGTGGTGGTGGCGGCGGTTGTAATCCACTTTCAGAAAGCTCATCAAAGTCGAAATCAAAGTCTGGTGGTAAAGGCCCTAGATCTATTTCACCTGGTAAAACATCATCGTGCATTGCTAAAACACCTTCAAGAATAGAAACATGGTTTATAGCAGTTCCACCAAGTTGCCCTAGCATTCCAACTTCTCCACCATTTGCTACTAATCCTGTGTTTACAGCTATTCCACCATTTTGTGCTACCATTCCTAAGTCACCAGTGTTTCTTACTCCACCTACTGTATCTACTGTAAGATCAGCAACTGTAAATCTATCACCAACATTTACTGGCTTACCATCTGGTCCAATTATAGTTACATCATGGTCTCCATGATTAGGAGGAGTACCAAAATTATCAACTGGATTAGCCTCATTGTGTTCTTTAGTTTTTACAACTTCTGCTTCTAATTTTAAATCAAGAGATAAATCTCTTCCTGTATTTAGAGCGTAACTGTTGTCTTCTCCGCTTGCTCCATCAGCTAACATTCCTACATTTCCACCGTTAGCTACTAATCCAAAGTTAAGAGCAGTTCCACCATTTAAAGCTACCATTCCGTAGTCTCCAGCGTTTTTAACTCCTCCATCTATCTCTAGATTTCCTGTTCCTATTAACTCTTGAGTTATTTGATATTTTTTCGGAGGTTTTGGACCACCATATGGTCCACTATGTACTTCTTTAACATCTACATCATAAAGATCTCCAGAGGCATTTAGTGTTCCACCAAGATTAACAGCCCAAGCATCTGCTCCATCAGCTATCATTCCTATATTTCCACCATTTGCTACTAGCCCTAGGTTAATTGCGGCTGCTACTGCACCATCTGTAGCTACAGCTGCCATTCCATAATCTCCACCATTTTGAACTCCACCTGTAGCTGTTCCAGAACCAGAAAGTTCTTCATATCCAAATGTTGGATAAGGTCTTCTTGGTCCCATATGTCCTTCATTTCTAAGAGTATAGTCATAGCTTGCATTTGCTCCACCATTTACTGCAACTGCTAAACTACCTTCACCATCAGCTACAGCTGCCATTCCATAATTTCCACCATTTGCTACTAGTCCCATGCTAGGAACACTTTCTGGAATATCTACATCTGGACAGTTGTCATCATGATCTCTATCTCCATCATTTCTCCAATCTTCGTCACCAATATTTTCAAGACCAAACATTGGAGTATTTACTGCAATAGCAGTTCCACCATTTTTAGCTTGAGCTAACATTCCGTAATTACCTTTATTTAAAACTCCGTTTTCAGTAGAAACTTCTAATTTATCTTCTAATACAATCTCTTTAAGAACTAGCTCATTGTCATTATTCCCACCATTTCCAGTATGAGGTCCTGGTCCATCTTCATCTTTATATTCATATACATATTTATTTAGTTCTGAAGTAAATTCTCCAGTTCCACCTGTATTTACTACAACAGCTAAACTATTTTCACCATCAGCTAATGCTGCCATTCCATAATCTCCACCATTTGCTATAAGTCCCATATTTAGAGCTCCAGCAATTGAATGATCAGTAGCAGATGCTAACATTCCATAGTTTCCACCATTTAATACTCCGTTATCAGTTGTTAGAGTATCTTCGTTATAACGTCCATCGTCTCCAGGTCTTCCAGGTCTTCTATCATCATCATCATCATGATCTCTATCATCTTGTTGATAAGTATGAGTTATAGAGTTTTTTCCACCTGTATTTACTGCAAAAGCCATTGCAGGTTTATGAGGTTCTGGTTGTCCACCTCCAGTAGTTAGTGTTGGAGAACAGTTTTGATTAGCATCTCCAGTTGCTATTGCTGCCATTCCATAATCTCCATCATTTGCTACAATTCCTGTATTTAAAATAGCAGCATAAGGTTTAGGTCTGTGTTGAGGTCCACCATTTCCATTCGCTTCTAAAGTTCCTGGATGAGGAGGTTTTACAGAACTAGCTACAGCCGCCATTCCATAATCTCCACCATTGAATACTCCATAATCTAAATCCATAGTACTATCTGAAGCTAAAGGACCAATTGGCTCAAGTGTTGAAGATAGTTCTTGTTGAGTAACCATTTGTTTTCCACCATGGTTTATTCCAATTCCACCATTTTCAGCATAAATTCCATAGTCTCCTGTATTTGCTACAGTTCCCTTGTTTATAACAACCGAAATCTGATTATGTGGTTGTGGAGGATTTTGAGTATCTATATGAGGATTAGGACCTGGATGATTATTATCGTCCATACCTCCAGCTCTCATACCATAATCTCCATCATTTTTAATAACACCTAAATTCAATGCTACTCCACCAGTTGTTGCCCACATTCCATTATCAAATTTTCCTGAAACTGTTCCGTCATTTAAAACTTTATCGCCATGATCTACGTCTATAGTTTTATCAGATCCGTGCTTAACCTCCCAGCCTGGATGGTTAAAGAACTTGGCTTTTATCATTTCTACAATACTAGGAGCTGTTTCAACTTTTGAAACTTCAACAGTTTCTTGTGCAAACCCTATTCCACCAGTAATAAGAAAACCAACTACTACTGCGTCAGTTATTTTAAACTTTCTCTTTAAAAATCTTTTTAGCAGTCCATCAACTTTTCTTAATTCATTCATAAATTTAAAACCTCCCAATTTTGAATTTTACCCGATTTTTCAAATTTGTATCTACGAAATGGGTATTCAGTAAAATTGAAAAGAATCCTTTTCCAAGTATCTTTCACAATTTTTGAAGGTTTTTTAACTTACAAAAAAATACAAAAAATTCCAAAAAATAAAAAAAAGATTGGCAACTACTTATCCTCCCAGGGGGCTGCCCCCCAAGTACTTTCAGCGTATATGAGCTTAACTTCCAGGTTCGAAATGTTACTGGGTGTACCCTCATAGCTATCGTTGCCAATCAATATTCAAATGTCTTTGGAACACTTGAAACTATATAGTAGTTGAGATTTATTAGGTTAAAACTTCGACATATTAGTATTGGTCAGCTAAAAGTATCGCTACTCTTACACCCCCAACCTATCAACCTCCTAGTCTCGAAGGTGTCTTAAAGAATACTTATCTTGAAGTCAGTTTCCCGCTTAGATGCTTTCAGCGGTTATCTGTTCCAAACGTGACTACCCAGCTGTGCCACTGGCGTGACAACTGGTACATCAGAGGTTTGTCCATCCCGGTCCTCTCGTACTAAGGACAGATCTTCTCAATATTCTAACGCCTACAGTGGATAGGGACCGAACTGTCTCACGACGTTCTGAACCCAGCTCACGTACCGCTTTAATGGGCGAACAGCCCAACCCTTGGGACCTTCTCCAGCCCCAGGATGCGATGAGCCGACATCGAGGTGCCAAACTCTACCGTCGATATGGACTCTCGGGTAGAATCAGCCTGTTATCCCCAGGGTAGCTTTTATCCGTTGAGCGACGACCCTTCCATTCGGAATCGCCGGATCACTATGTCCTGCTTTCGCACCTGCTCGACCCGTCAGTCTCGCAGTTAAGCTCCCTTCTGCCATTGCACTCTCCGGTTGATTTCCATCCAACCTGAGGGAACCTTTGAACGCCTCCGTTACTCTTTCGGAGGCGACCGCCCCAGTCAAACTGCCCACCTAGCACTGTCTCCGAGGGTACAAACCTCAGATTAGAATTTCGATGTAGTATGGTTGGTATTCCACCGTTGACTCCGCGTAATCTAGCGACCACGCATCATAGTCTCCCAACTATCCTATACATACGACACCAAAACCCAATACCAAGCTACAGTAAAGCTCCATGGGGTCTTTCCGTCCTACTGCAGGTAATCGGTATCTTCACCGATAATACAATTTCACCAGGCCTCCCGTCAAGACAGCTCTCAGATCGTTACACCATTCGTGCAGGTCGGAACTTACCCGACAAGGAATTTCGCTACCTTAGGACCGTTATAGTTACGGCCGCCGTTCACCGGGGCTTCAATTCGGAGCTCTCACTCCTCCTCTTAACCTTCCGGCACTGGGCAGGTGTCAGCCCATATACATCGCCTTACAGCTTAGCATAGACCTGTGTTTTTGTTAAACAGTCGCCTGAGACTCTTCACTGCGGCCTCTCACAGCTTTGCGACGCGTGTTCGCTGACCATGAAAGGCACCCCTTCTCCCGAAGTTACGGGGCAATTTTGCAGAGTTCCTTAACGAGAGTTAGCCTGTCCGCCTTAGATTTCTCATCCTGACCACCTGTGTCGGTTTGGGGTACGGGCACTAATATCTTTAAACGCTTAGAAGCTTTTCTCGGCAGTGTGGTATTTGCACCTTCATCTTACGACTCCGTATCACGCCTCAGATCTAGTCTCGCGGATTTTCCTACGAGACCACCCTACACGCTTACACTGGCACTTCCGTTCGCCAGCGTGCATAACCTCCTGCGTCCCTCCATCACTCAATATCAGTGGCACAGAAATATTAATCTGTTTTCCATTCGCCTACGCATTATAGCCTCGGCTTAGGACCCGGCTTACCCAGGGAAGACAAACTTTACCCTGGAACCCTTGGTCTTCCGGCGTGGGAGATTCTCGCTCCCATTCTCGCTACTTATTCCTGCATTCTCACTTCTGATACCTCCAGAGTCGCTTACGCTTCTCCTTCAACGGCCTACAGAACGCTCTCCTACCAATTGCTTACGCAATTCCACAGCTTCGGTTTATAACTTAGCCCCGTTACATTGTCGGCGCAGAGACTCTCGACCAGTGAGCTATTACGCACTCTTTAAAGGTATGGCTGCTTCTAAGCCAACCTCCTGGTTGTTTGTGAATCTCCACCTCCTTTCCCACTTAGTTATAATTAGGGACCTTAGCTGGTGGTCTGGGTTGTTTCCCTTTTGACCATGGAAGTTAATTCCCATAGTCTCACTCCTGAGCTCTTAAATTATGGTATTCGGAGTTTGATTGATTTCGGTAAGCAATATGCCCCCTAGATCATTCAGTGCTCTACCCCCATAATTGAACACTCAAGGCTGCACCTAAATGCATTTCGGAGAGAACGAGCTATCTCCTGGTTCGATTGGCTTTTCACCCCTAAACCTACCTCATCTCCCAACTTTTCAACGGCGGTGAGTTCGGGCCTCCACTGTGTCTTACCACAGCTTCACCCTGGACAGGCTTAGATCACCAGGTTTCGCGTCTACGCCCAGCGACTATGTCGCCCTATTCAGACTCGGTTTCCCTTCGGCTCCGTTAAACTTAACCTTGCCACTGAACGTAACTCGCAGGATCATTCTCCAAAAGGCACGCCATCACCCCGAAGGGCTCTGACCGCTTGTAAGCACATGATTTCAGGTTCTATTTCACTCCCCTCCCGGGGTTCTTTTCACCTTTCCCTCACGGTACTATGCGCTATCGGTTAGTAAGAGTATTTAGCCTTACGAGATATGGTCCTCGCTGATTCACACAGAATTCCTCGTGTTCCGTGCTACTTGGGATTAGTTACGCATTTGAAACAGGTTACCTGTACGGGGCTATCACCCTCTACGGCGAACTTTTCCAAGTTCTTCCAGTTCGGTGTTTCAAAATGCTGAAAGCTTTACAGACTTTCTAGAGACTATCCCGCTACCCCATATACACAACGGCTGTAACCTTGACATGTATATGGTTTAGGCTCACCCCCGTTCGCTCGCCGCTACTTAGGGGATCGTTTTTACTTTCTTTTCCTCGCGTTACTTAGATGTTTCAGTTCACGCGGTTCCCTCTTTCGTGCTAAGACTCCATCTTAGCAGATTTCTCCATTCGGAAATCCTAGAATCAATGTTCGATTGCAACTCCTCTAGGCTTATCGCAGCTTACCACGTCCTTCATCGGCTCTTACTACCAAGGCATCCTTCATGTGCCCTTAATATCTTAACCTATTTTTATTTGACAGACTAACTACTCAAAGATTATTTGAATTGTTAGTTATTTGTTAATTATTCTCTCAATATCTACTATATAGTTTCCAATGTCCAAAGTTGATGATAGAACATCATCAATCGAATAGAGAAAGATTGTAGTCTCCTTAGAAAGGAGGTGATCCATCCGCACGTTCCCGTACGGATACCTTGTTACGACTTCACCCCAATCGCTAATCACACCTTAGGAACATCCCTCCCTTACGGGTTAGGCCTGCCACTTCAGGTGCAACCAACTCTCGTGGTGTGACGGGCGGTGTGTACAAGACCCGAGAACGTATTCACCGCAACATAGCTGATTTGCGATTACTAGCGATTCCAACTTCATGTACTCGAGTTGCAGAGTACAATCCGAACTAAGAACAGCTTTAAGAGATTAGCTCACCCTCGCGGGTTGGCGACTCTCTGTACTGCCCATTGTAGCACGTGTGTAGCCCAGCGTATAAGGGGCATGATGACTTGACGTCATCCCCACCTTCCTCCTGCTCGTCGCAGGCAGTATCGCATGAGTGCTCAACTTAATGGTAGCAACATACAAAAGGGGTTGCGCTCGTTGCGGGACTTAACCCAACATCTCACGACACGAGCTGACGACAGCCATGCACCACCTGTCACCAAGTTCCGGCAAGCCGGCACATCTCCATCTCTGGAAACTTCTTGGGATGTCAAACGCTGGTAAGGTTCCTCGCGTTGCGTCGAATTAAACCACATGCTCCACCGCTTGTGCGGGTCCCCGTCAATTCCTTTGAGTTTCATACTTGCGTACGTACTCCCCAGGCGGATCACTTATCGCGTTAGCTTGGGCGCTGAGGTTCGACCCCCAACACCTAGTGATCATCGTTTACGGCGTGGACTACCAGGGTATCTAATCCTGTTTGCTCCCCACGCTTTCGCGCTTCAGCGTCAGTATCTGTCCAGTGAGCTGACTTCTCTATCGGCATTCCTACAAATATCTACGAATTTCACCTCTACACTTGTAGTTCCGCCCACCTCTCCAGTACTCTAGACTAGCAGTTTCCAACGCAATACGGAGTTGAGCCCCGCATTTTAACATCAGACTTACTAATCCGCCTAGACGCGCTTTACGCCCAATAAATCCGGATAACGCTTGCGACATACGTATTACCGCGGCTGCTGGCACGTATTTAGCCGTCGCTTCTTCTGTTGGTACCGTCATTTTTTTCTTCCCAACTGAAAGCACTTTACGATCCTAAAACCTTCATCGTGCACACAGAATTGCTGGATCAGGCTTGTGGCCCATTGTCCAATATTCCCCACTGCTGCCTCCCGTAGGAGTAAGGGCCGTGTCTCAGTCCCCTTGTGGCCGTTCACCCTCTCAGGCCGGCTATCCATCGTCGCCTTGGTGGGCCATTACCCCACCAACTAGCTAATGGAACGCAAAGTTCTCTTCTAGCGCATATAGCTTTCATAAGAATCCCATGCGAGAAACTCATAATATCCGGTATTAGCTGTCGTTTCCAACAGTTGTCCCAGACTAAAAGGCAAATTCTTTACGCGTTACTCACCCGTCCGCCACTTTCCATTCCGAAGAACTTCAAGTCGACTTGCATGTGTTAAGCATTCTGTCAGCGTTCATCCTGAGCCAGGATCAAACTCTTCATTCAAATATATTTTTAAAGTCTTACGACTTAATGTACACCATTTAATGGTTGTTATTGCATAACTTTTGACTATCTTTCTCTATTCGGTTGCTAATGTCCTATTTGTTTGTTTTGTTTTTCGTTCGTTGCGTTTTCCGCTGAACAAATATTATAATATCACAAACTACATCTCTCGTCAACAACTTTTTTAATTTATTTTAATTATTCTTTTTCAAAATAATTGCTATCCAATACTCTATATCTATTTTTCCCTTGTCTTTCAAGGATTCCCTCTTCTACATACTCACTCAAAACCCTAGATAATGATGGTCTACTAACTGAAAAAATATCTGCTAACTCTTTTAATGAAACATGAAAAATTACTATATTATTTCTATTTCTACTTTTAATATACTCATCTATCTTCTCTTTTATAGTTCTATTATTAAATAAGCTCCATAATTTTTTTGATAAAAACTGAGCTTTATTTGAAATCTCATCCAAATAGTTCTCAAGTATTATCTTATTAATAGTAAATAGTTTTAAAACTTCACTCTTGTCTATATACATCATCTCAACTTGAGTCTTAGTAACTAAATCAACTGGGAAAATATTTTCTTTTCCAAATATAAAAGCTGACGCTGCAACAGTTCCCTCCTCCAAATCCTCTATCTTTTGAATTTGTCCGGTAGCTTTTAACATTTCTGCTGTAACTATTCCTCTTATATTTATATAGAACCCATTTACATTGTCGCCTCTAAACACAACAGTCTCTCCCACCTTATAGTTAGTAAGAGAATATTTTATAGAATTTATTGCCAATTTTATCTCTTCAGAAGTTAACCCTTTAAAGAGAGAACTATTCTCAAGCTTTTCATACATTGTCATATTTTTTTCTCCTCCGTAACATAAGATACTGAATTTTATCTTTTTTTTAGGTTATAATCAAGTATAAAATAAAACGTAGTAAATTTTAGGAGGTTAAATTATGCACATTAATGCAGATATGAATATAAGAGAAATTTTAGAAAAATTCCCCGAAAGTATAGATGTTTTTACAAATAACGGTTTCAAAGGTTTAGACGACGAAAGAGTCTTAGAAGTTTTAGAAAAAATAACTTTACGTGAAGCTTTAAAATTAAAAAAAGCTGATTTAAATAGTTTCATGGCTCTTATCGAAGAATCTATAACTACAGAACCAAGAAAAAATAAAGAGGACGCTGTTTCTCTTATGGGACTTCTGCCATGTCCAGTTAGAATCCCACTTTTAGAAGGATTTAAAAAATTCTTAGATAGCAATCCAGATATAAATGTAAATTATGAATTAAAAGCTGCCTCTTCTGGACTGGCTTGGTTGGACTTAAATAATTTAGCAGATATGTTTATCTCAGCTGGGTTCGATCTGTTCTTTGAAAAGGAACGTATGGGAAAATTTAAAGCTGAAGGACTATTTAAAGATATAACTGGTATTGAAAAATATAACTCTGATTTTGAAAATGAAACTATCTCACTAAAAGATCCACATGGTGATTATTCTATGTTAGGTGTTGTTCCAGCAATATTTTTAGTAAATAAAGATATAATTGGAGATAGACCTATGCCTACATCTTGGAAAGATATTTTAGATCCAAAGTTTAAAAAATCAGTTTCTCTTCCTATTGCTGATTTTGATTTATTCAATGCAATACTTGTAAACATATATAAAAACTTTGGTGAAGAGGGAGTTAGAGCTTTAGGAAATAACCTTTTAGAGAGCATGCATCCGGCTCAAATGGTTGGTTCAAATGGTCCAGCTATAACTATAATGCCATATTTCTTCTCTAAAATGATAAAAGAAGATGGCCCTATGAGTGTTGTTTGGCCTGAAGAGGGAGCAATTATCTCTCCAATATTTATGCTAACTAAGAAGAGTAAAGAAAAAGAGCTTAAAAAAATTGCTGAGTTTATGAGTGGAGAAGCTGTTGGAAATATAATCTCTCAACAGGGGCTTTTCCCAAGTGTAAATCCAAATGTTAAAAATCCAACTAGTGGAAAACCTATGATGTGGGTTGGATGGGATTATATCTATAATAATGATATCGGAAAATTAATTAAACATTGTGAAGAGATATTTAATGAAGGAGTGAGAGCATAATGAATCTAATAACTGTTTCTGGACCTCCATCTTCTGGAAAAACATCCCTAATTATTAAGACTATAGAAAGTTTAAGAGATAGAGGATTAAAAATTGGAGTTGTAAAATTTGATTGTTTACATACTGATGATGATATTTTATATGAAAAAATTGGAGTTCCTGTAAAAAAAGGACTTTCTGGTTCAGTTTGCCCTGATCACTTTTTCGTAAGTAATATAGAAGAAGTAGTACAATGGGGAATCAAAGAGGGACTGGATATGTTAATTTCTGAAAGTGCTGGACTTTGTAATAGATGTTCTCCTTATATCCAAGATATAAAAGCAATTTGTGTAATTGATAATTTGAGTGGAATAAATACTCCTAAAAAAATTGGACCTATGTTAAAAACAGCAGATATAGTTGTAATCACAAAAGGAGATATAGTTTCTCAAGCTGAAAGAGAAATCTTTGCATCAAGAGTTCAAAGTGTAAATCCAAGAGCTGCAATTATGAATATCAATGGATTAACTGGACAAGGTACATATGAGTTTTCTACTCTTATCATGGAAAATAATGAAGAAATTGATACAGTCGTAGAAAGAAAGCTTCGTTTTTCAGTTCCATCAGCTGTATGTTCATACTGTCTAGGAGAAACTAGAATTGGAAACTCTTATCAGATGGGAAATATTAGAAAAATAGATTTGGAGGAAAAATAATGGATCTTTTAGATATATTAGGAATTACAGAAGAAAAAGTTGAAAGTATCACTATTCTTCCTGGGTATAATAAACTTGGAGAAAAAGAAAACTTTGAAACATTTACAATAAATGCAGGTGAAATTATCTCAATAGTTGGACCGACTGGCTCTGGAAAAAGTAGACTTCTGGGTGATATTGAATGGGGAGCTCAAGCTGATACACCTACAAAAAGAACTGTGCTAGTAAATGGAAAACCTATGGATTCTAAAAAAAGATTCTCTCCAAGTTCAAAACTAGTTGCTCAGCTATCACAAAACATGAATTTTGTTATGGATTTATCTGTGGAAGAATTTATAAATTTACATGCCGAGAGTAGACTTGTAGAAAATAGAGAAGAAATTGTTGAGAAAATATTTAATAAAGCAAATGAACTAGCTGGAGAAAAATTTAAGATGTCGACTCCTATCACAAGTTTAAGTGGAGGACAATCTCGTGCTCTTATGATTGCAGATACAGCAATTTTAAGTAGTTCACCAATTGTTCTAATAGATGAGATTGAAAATGCTGGAATAGATAGAAAAAAAGCTCTTGATTTGTTGGTTGGTCATGACAAGATTGTTCTCATGGCAACTCACGACCCAATTTTAGCACTGATGGGAGATAAGAGAATCATTATCCAAAATGGTGGAATAAGTAAAGTTATGGAGATTTCACAGGATGAAAAAGATATACTGGGTGAACTTCAAAAGTTGGATTTCGTATTCCAAGATATGAGAAATAAACTTAGATACGGAGAAAAACTAGAACTGATAGATATGTAAAAAAGAGAGTGATTTTTAAGTCACTCTCTTTTCATTTTACTCTCTATTTTTTGAATTTATCCCAAAATCTTGGTTTCTGAGCATCCTTCATTCTTTTCTCTTCTCTTTGTTCCTTATGGTAATTTGACCAATTCGGATCTTTTTTCATATGTTGCTTCATCTGCTTCATATAGCTATATGTAGATTTTGCTGTCTTATATTTATATTGAATATTATTTTTTATATCTACGCAAGTTTGTCCAATCCCCTTAAAGAATCCAGTTATCTTAGAGATTAATCTTCTAAAGTGATTAAATTTATAGACCTCTTTACAGCTTGGACATCTATACTTTGCCACTTGATCGTTAATTCTCATTTTTCCGCCACATTTTGGACATTTGATTATAATTTTTTTCATTTTACACTCCTAGTTTTCTTTCTTGCCAAATTTCTTCCGTTGCTAAGGCTTGTTTTGTAAGCATCTCTTTTCCATTTTTTCCATTTTTGCTATAACTTAAAAACTTTGTTACTTCTGGATTATATATTAAATCTATTGCATTTTCAAAGTTTTCTACTATCTCTTTACTAACCGGTGATTGATCAATAGAATTTTTTCCTCCAATAGGAGTTGCATTCACAATTAGATATCCCTTTATATCTTTTAAATCTTCGTATGATCTTACATCTTCTTTTAAAAAGATTCTCTTTATATCTTTAGGAGTTCTTGAAATCAAGATTACTTTTGCTCCTAATTCTTGTAAAACTCTAACGCAAGCTGCTGCAGAACCACCCGTTCCAAGAATCACGGCCGTTTTCCCATTACAATCCAGACCCATAGTTTTAACAGTTTCTAAAAATCCATTATAGTCTGTATTATGTCCAATCAATCTTCCATTTTTAACTGAAACTGTGTTTATAGCTCCAATTTTAATAGTTAAAGAATCTATTTCATCTAAATATTCCATTATTATCTGCTTATAAGGAATTGTTACATTTATACCATGTATTCTTCCCTCTCTAAGTTCCCTTATAATATCTGGTATAGCACTCTCTGTTAAATCAAGAATCGAATATGTAGCATCTATTCCATTTTCTGAAAAGATTTTTGCATGTATCTCGGGCGAGTAACTATAACTTATCCCACGACCCAACAATCCATATCTCTTTTGACTCATTTCCAATTCCTCCTTTAAAACTTTAAGATTTGAAATTTAATACTATTTCGTCAAATTTAGGTTCTAATTTTCTAAGTTGTACTTTTGCTGACGATAGCATTCTCTTAGAAGCTATATCTGAATCTGTCCCATCATACTTATCTGAAAGATACACTATTTCAACTATTCCACTTTGAATTATACTCTTTGCACATTCATGACATGGAAATAAGTCTACATATAGAGTACAACCTTTTAGATTCTTCGTACTATTTAGTATAGCATTTACTTCAGCATGGCAAACAAAAGGATATTTAGTATCTAGAAAATCTCCCTCTCTATCCCAAGGAAAATCCTCATCAGAACATCCCATTGGAAATCCGTTATATCCAACTCCAACTATTCTTTTATCAGGAGTAACTATGCAAGCTCCAACTTGAGTCCCCGGGTCTTTACTACGCTTTGCCGAAAGAATGGCAACTCCCATAAAATATTCATCCCAATCTATATAATCTGTACGTTTCCCCATAAAATCCTCCTATCTATTTTGTAAAAATAAGTCTGCTAACACAATAGCTGCCCCAGCTTCTACAACAACTGGCACTCTAAGAGCAAAAGCAACATCGTGTCTTCCATGTATTTTTAAAGATTCAATCTTTTTTTCTGAAAAATTAAATGTATCCTGAACAACAAATATGCTAGATGTCGGTTTTACTGCTACTGTAAAATCTAAAACATTTCCATTTGTAATTCCACCGTTGACTCCACCATTATTATTACTATCTGTTTCGCCTTTTTCATTTATAAATCTATCGTTAAAAGAACTCCCTAACATTTTAACACCTTCAAACCCAGCTCCAAACTCTATTCCTTTAATACCAGGAATTGAAAACATCATGTGAGCCATAAGAGATTCAACTGAATCAAAGAATGGTTCCCCAAGTCCTACTGGAAGATTATAAACTTTACAACCTATAGTTCCACCAATAGAATCACCGGAAAGTGTCATCTCTTCTAAGTAATCTTCTAAGAGTTGTTTGTCATCTAGTTCATCCATCTTTCCAAGAGTTTTTAAAGATGTTTCAAATTTTATTCCCTCTAGAATTTTTTTAGCTACCACTCCACCAGCTACAAGCCCCAGAGTTATTCTTCCAGAAAAATGTCCACCACCTCTTATATCATTATATCCTCTATATTTAGAAGTTGCAGTAAAATCAGCATGCCCAGGTCTTGGATGAGCTTTAAAATCTTTATATACTTTTGAATCTTTATTGTTATTTCTAAAAAGAATATTCATCGGAGCACCCGTTGTATATCCATCGAAGAGTCCAGATAATATTTCTGGATAATCACTTTCTATTCTTTTAGTAGTTCCTTTGGCGCCAGCTTTTCTTTTAGATAAATCCTTTAGAAAATCTTCTACTGAAAGAGATATTCCAGCTGGAATTCCATCTATTAAAACGCCTACTCCTTCGCCGTGAGATTCACCATAGATTGAAACTCTAAAAATATTTCCAAAGCTATTCATTATAATCACCTCATTTACATTATATCATTTCTAATCCATAAGTTAAAAAAAAAAAAGAAATTTAGAGTTATTCTGTATAACATCGGTAATACTATTTTATATTGGTATTTTTATCTTCAAGGGGGGAGTTTCATGTTTATCAATAAGAGAGGATTGGAAATTTTGTCTTTTTTTTCTAATGGTTCAAAACACACTTTAAAAGAGATTTGTGCAAAATTTAGTTGTAGCTCCAGAATGATAAGATATGACATAGATAACATAAATTATATTTTAAAAGGTAATAATTTAAATATGATTCAGAAAAATTCTTATAATCAATTATATTTGGACATAAGTTTTAAAGATCTTTCTAAAATTATATCTGATTATAGTAATCTTTCTCCAGAAAATAGAGTTTTTTATATCCAATTAAGAATTCTTTCAGAAAATAAAATAAGCGTTCCAGAGTTATCAAAACATTTGGAATTTAGTAAAGAAACATTAAAATTTGATTTACGAGAAACGAGTAAACTTTTAAAAAGCTCTGGTATTCTAACGACATATTCCTCACCTAGTGAACTTATGCTTATAGGAGAAGAAAGAAGTATTCGTCGTCTACTGATGGAAACTCTTTTAAAAACTACAAGTTTAAATTTCTCAAGTTTGGAGCAAGATTTAAAACGTTCTATTCAAAACTGTTTAAAAGTTGTGTCTCCATTTAAATTAAATGAGATTTTAAAAAAATTTGAAACAGAATATAAGCGTAAATTTTTGAAACGAGATTTTGACAGAATATTTTGTATCCTGTGTTCGAATGTTTTGAGAGCTGAATTTATAACTGAAAATTACGAATTGGGTTTAAAACCAAAATTTGAAAGTGTTCATGCTGAAATTAAAAACAATTTCTTAGATATCGGTATTAAACTATTTGATTATGAGATTGAAAGTATAAGAGAAATTATCATTGATAATCACAGAAGTTTTAACAGAGATAAGTTATATATAAAAACTAAATTTTTTATAGAGAGTCTAAAAGCAAGAACCCATTTTAACTATAATTTTTCAGATTCATTTATTGAAGGATTAGCTACACATATCGGAGAAACTCTCCTAAGAAAAGATAAAATCGCAATTTTTTCAAAAGCGACTGAAAAAGAAGACTCTAAATTTTTCCACCATTTAAGAAATACATTATTAGAAATTTTCCCGAACTACCCTGAAGAGGATGTCGCATACGTGTATTCTGTATTCAAGGACCCTCTGACAGACTTCATCTTCCAAAATAGTTCTTCCATCCATGCGGTACTCGTTACAAACAACACATCTCTCGCTCGTTCTATGATAGTAAAAAACCTCAAAAATAACTTAAACATCGAAATAACTGAAATTTTACCTACATACCTTTTTGAAATTTTTGGTTCAAATAGCAAAGATAGCCTTATAATATCTACAGAACACATCAGTGATCCAGGAGATTGCAGAGTTTTTAAAGTCTCTGAAACCCTGAATCAAAGAGATGTTCAAACTATTTTATGTGGACTCTATGATCGTTTCTTTATGTAGCTAAGCCCTTCAAATAGGAATTTATTCTTTGTTAAAAGAAGTCCTAAAAGATAAACTACCATAAAGAAAGATCCAACAAATATAAGGGTCATAAAATCTCCATATAGACTGAATATATCGAGTCTATAATGACAAAAGCTAACAGCAACAGTTGCTAAAACTCCAGATAGAACTGAGAACAGTCTATCCTTTGTCATGATTTTATAATCAGCATATATAAATTTTACTCTACCAATCTTAACAAGAGATATTACAACCTCTGTTATTAGAGTTGCAAGAGCAGCTCCGTTTCTAGCAAGAGATGGAATCATGAAATAGTTAAGACCTATATTTATAAAAACACCTATCAGGGAGATATAAAGTATCTCCCTTTCTTTGTCGTTTGGCAACATTACTTGTCCACCCATAAATGTTCCTATCGCCAGGAATATAAGGGAAGGTGTCATGATTTGCATAGTTAAAATTGACCCTTCAAATCTAGCTCCCGAAAAAAGTATTGTAAGTTCTGGAGCAAGTATTATTAGAAGTGCAGTCACAGGTATCCCCATAAAAAATGCAAAGTTTATGAAAAGGTCCATATTGGAATATATCTTATCTTTATCTTTATTCTTAATAGCTCCTATTATTCTTGGAGATAAAACAGTTGCTAGAGATAAAATAACTGGCAGAACCATTCTATTCATTTTAACAGCTGCTGTATAAAGTCCAACCTCTGTATCCCCAACCATAATTCCAAGCATCGTACTATCAATACTTCCATAAATTCCAATAGTAAATATATATAGGAAAATTAGAAGAGTTTTTTTATAATGTCTTCTAAAATTTAGCTCTGCCCAGTTCCACCAAATCTGCTTTCTCTCAGTATACACATCTATAATTCTTGCAATAACTTCCGGAACCACAAGTAAAAGAGCATAAAGATAATAGTCACTTGGCTTTTTTATAAATGTGAATAAGAATCCTAATGAAAGTATTCTAATTACAAAAGATCTTATAAGTCTTCTTTTATGATTTTCTTGAACAATAAAATAGTGATTTATCTGGAAGCATTCAAATAGAACTTGAATTCCGAATATATAAAAAATTAATTTTTCAGCTGCAAATTTTCCATAGAGATTTACAACTATAACCATAAGTATCAGTGACATTATGCTACTTCCAATTGACATAACTAGCATCTCAGTATATATCTTTTTAAATTCATCAAAATCTTTGACGCTCTTAGCTCTTGAAAGTTCTCTTATTCCATAATTTGGAACTCCGAGTACCGCTAAAATTAAAAAGTACGCTACAACTCCTTGAACAAAATAAACTTTACCCAGATATTCTGGCATCAAAATCCTTGAAACATAAGGAAAAGTTATTATGGGAAATATAGTATTACTGATTATCAACATAACATTATAGAAATAATTTTTAGATACAGACATTTTTTCCCCCTAAAAAATTGTGAATTCCTAAAAAGTATAAAAAAAAAGATATACTTTCGTATATCTTGAATTATCAACAATGGCGGGAGTGACGAGGCTCGAACTCGCGACCTCATGCGTGACAGGCATGCGCTCTAACCAACTGAGCTACACCCCCAATGTTTATGGTGGAAACAACAGGACTTGAACCTGTGACCCCCTGCTTGTAAGGCAGGTGCTCTCCCAACTGAGCTATGCTTCCATATAGTGGTGCCCTGAGGCGGAATCGAACCACCGACACGGGGATTTTCAATCCCCTGCTCTACCGACTGAGCTATCAGGGCATCCTAAGATGCTTTTTACATTTGCTAGGTACTTATAAAGTAGTGGCGGAAGGCCAGAGACTCGAACTCTGAAGTCTTACGACGTCGGTTTTCAAGACCGATTCCTTACCAATTAGAATAGCCTTCCACACTTTATGGTACCCCGTAGGGGAATCGAACCCCTGTTTATAGAGTGAAAATCTATTGTCCTAACCGTTGAACGAACGGGGCAAATGTATGGTGGATCCAGCTGGAGTCGAACCAGCGACCACTCGGTTATGAGCCGAGTGCTCTAACCAACTGAGCTATGGATCCGTTGGTTTAAATGTATGGCGTGTCTGAAGGGATTCGAACCCCTGACCCACGCCTTAGAAGGGCGTTGCTCTATCCAACTGAGCTACAGACACATATGGTGCGTCATACTGGGCTCGAACCAGTGACAACACGATTAAAAGTCGTGTGCTCTACCATCTGAGCTAATAACGCGTTTTTGGAGCGGGAAACGAGGATCGAACTCGCGACATTCAGCTTGGAAGGCTGACGCTCTACCATCTGAGCTATTCCCGCATATGGTGTATTAAGTTTGTTTGGTGGCGGGGATTGGATTCGAACCAATGACCTTCGGGTTATGAGCCCGACGAGCTGCCAACTGCTCTACCCCGCGATATGTATATGGTGCCTGGGGCCGGAATCGAACCGGCACGGTGTAACCACCACGGGATTTTAAGTCCCGTGCGTCTACCTATTCCGCCACCCAGGCGTACATTGGTGAAAGCTTCGTTGCCGTTGCTTTGTCCCGCTGACATATATAATAATACCACAATTAATATATTCTGTCAACAAGTTTTTTTATTTTTTTTAAAATATTTTTTTAAATATTTTTTTGAGTTCTTGCATTATAATGTTTTGTACATTATTATTTAACTATATAGCTTTTATAAAATCTCTTCAAGGGGGCTTTAGATGAAAAAAATTATCGCTATTCTTCTATCATTTTTTTTGTTTTCTTTCGCTATGTCAGAGGAACAACCTTTGGTTGTTGGAATGGAACTATCCTATCCACCATTTGAAACTACTGATATAGATGGCAATCCTACCGGATTTTCTGTAGATTTAGCAGAAGAACTTGGAAAGTATTTGAACAGACCTGTTAAAATTGAGAATATGTCTTATTCTGGACTTATTCCATCACTGATCAGTAAAAAGATTGATATCATTCTTTCATCTATGACAATAACTGATGAAAGAGAAAAAGCTATCAACTTTTCAGTTCCATACGCTAAGTCATATCTAACTCTTCTTGTGAGCAACAAATCTGGCATTCAAAAACCTATAGACTTAAACACAAAAGGAAAAAAGATTGCTGTTAGAGGCGGAACCACTGCTCATTTAGTAGCAAGAGAATATTTTCCAAATGCTGAAGTTTTAGTATTTGATAAAGAAACAACTGCTGTACTTGAAGTTTCTCAGGGTAAAGTTGATGCTTTTGTATATGACCCTCTTTCTATCTATAGAAACTGGCAAAATTACAAATCAACTACTACACCTCTATTTGACCAGTTTCAACCAAGAATTGAATACTGGGGAATTGGTTATCGTAAACAAGATAAAGAGTTAGGAAAAAAGATAGATGAATTCATAACTAATTTTAAAGCTGATGGCGGTCTAGATAGACTTGCTGACAAATATCTTTCTGAAGAGAAAAAAGCATTCGAAGAACAGGGAATACCTTTCTTTATCAACTAACAATTTAATAAACATGGGGAGGATTTTAACTTGGATAATTTTAAAGGAAGCAGGTCTAAAAGAATATATACTTTGTCTGCGATTCTAATTGGATTTGTTTTAATACTTTTTTCTCTTTATGTATATGAAAGAGGAGAAAATGTTTTAGAGGGATTTATTAAAATAATTACATCCCCTACAGTCCTAATAACTGACTTTTTAGTTTTAGGGGGAATTGGCGCTACATTTTTAAATGCAACTCTAATATTCATATTTAACTTCACACTTATGAAACTTTTAAGAGTTAAAATGACCGGAATAGTTTTGGCCTCATTTTTTACCGTGTATGGATTCTCGTTCTTTGGAAAAAATATTTTAAATATTCTTCCAATATATGCCGGAGGAATACTTTATGCTAAATATGAAGGAATTGAATTTAGAGATATAATTGTAACTATATCTTTTACTAGTGCTCTAGCTCCGTTTATAAGTGAGGTAGCATTTAGTTTAAATGTGTTCAATGAATTCGCCTATATCAACGCCTTAGTTTTAGGGGTCCTAATAGGATTTATAGTAACTCCTCTAGCTAAGAAAATGGCTGGATTCCATGAAGGATTCAACCTTTACAACTTAGGATTTACTGGTGGGATACTTGGAGCAGTTCTAGCTTCAATCATGAAATCTTACAAATTTGTTGTGGTTCCTCAAAGAATCATATCAACAGAATTTGATGGAATATTAAAGTTT
The DNA here is from genome assembly GCF_014250685.1 of Cetobacterium sp. 2A. Taxonomy (GTDB): domain Bacteria; phylum Fusobacteriota; class Fusobacteriia; order Fusobacteriales; family Fusobacteriaceae; genus Cetobacterium. The sequence goes on from NZ_JACFAJ010000006.1 coordinate 544,674, forward strand.
ATTGCCAGTTTAACTTTTATTCTTTTAATTGCAATTGGATACTATATAAATGAGAGATCTTTCAAAGGTTATAGATCTTTACTTAAAGATACTGGACTTAGAGCTGACTTTGTATCTAAGTTTGGATATGGACTTACATTTATAAATATGGGAATTATGGGATTTGTTGCAATGGCTTATCCTATACTAATAGGAGAAACTTTAAATGGTCCTCTTCTGGCTGGTATTCTTACAATAGTTGGATTTGCAGCAGCTGGAAAACATATTCTAAATACTGTACCTATTCTCTTAGGAGTTTACCTTGCACACTTTGGTTCAAGTGATGATGGATTTATAATAGCCCTTTCAGGACTATTTGGAACGTCTCTTGCTCCGATTGCTGGAGTTTATGGAATATTCTGGGGAATCGTTGCTGGATGGCTCCATTTTGCTGTAGTTCAAAGTATTGGAATTATCCATGGTGGACTTAATTTATATAACAACGGATTCTCAGCTGGTATAGTTGCTGGATTTATGTTACCTGTTATAAACACTATAAACGAGAGACATCAAAAGGGTAGAATGAAGTTCCTAGAAAAGCAAAAACACATCTATGATTTGATTCGTCGTTCTGAAACAGATGACGAAGAAGCAAACTAAAAGAAGCAAATTACAAAATAAGGTGTATAATATAAATAGAATCAATTATTTATATAAAAGAAATAGGAGCATAAAATGAAATCAAGTAAAAAGATCACCGAATTAAAAAGAGAAGAACTAATAACGTTTAAGAGTGATGAAGAGTATTTTAAAAACTGTAAAAATGGTTCGAAACTAGAAACTACTAGAGAGTTCGATTTGGATGATGCAAGATTTACAAGACTACTTGGTTGGAAAAAAAGCAAAGATGAAAAGGATAGAATGTTCGTACAATTTACTAATAAAAATAAACCTGAAGATCAATTCGTAGTTGAAGTTATAGGGGTAGAAAAATACAACACTTTATGTAAAATCAAATTTAAACATATTCAAGAATTAGAAGAATTACAAATATCGTAAGATATTATGATAAAAGGGAGAGCTTATTGCTCTCCCTTTTCATATTAGTATTTGAAATCTCCTGACTTTCCGCCAGTCTTAGTTTGTAAATGGATACCCGAAATAAGCATTCTCTTATCCATAGCCTTACACATATCGTAAATTGTTAAAAGAGCTACGTTAAGAGCAGTTAAAGCTTCCATTTCTACTCCTGTTTTCCCAAAAGTTTTAACTCTAGCTGTAGCTAACACTGAGCTACTTTCCTCATCTATTTCAAAAGCTATATCCGCTCCTGTTATAAATAGTGGATGGCACATAGGTATCAAATCAGATGTACGTTTTGCTGCCATGATTCCAGCAACTCTTGCCACACCTAAAACATCTCCCTTACTAGCTGTCCCATTTTTTATAACCATTAAAGTTTCGATATTTGTTGTAATTTTCCCAACTGCAACTGCAACTCTCTCTGTTTCATTCTTCTCTGTAACATCGACCATAACAGCTTTTCCCTCTTTATTAAAATGAGTTAGCATGAGCCCCTCCTCCAACTAAATTTTACTTTACATAGTTTTTAAGATATATTTTTTTATAAGCTATATATGCTGTTTGGAGTTTTTCTCCAATTTGACAAAATATCTCAAAAGTATTATTTATAAGTGTATCATCTACAGTTATTCTTTTCCCCTCACGAAGATTGAAAAGTTTAACTATATCTCTTTCCATTCCATCTGGAATAGTTGTAGTAGAGTCATGTAAATAATCATTTCTAATTTTTCTTATTATATTTATAAATTCTTTTTCTTTACTTGTCATTTGAAGATTAGATTTGAATTTATCCTCTAAGAAGAAGAAATAACTATTTAGATATGGTAGATTTCTTTCTTGAATCTCCTCTATCTTAACTCCGCTATCATAAGCTACATCCTTTGTAACATTTTTAAGTAAAGTTTCAAAGGCCATATAAAGATTCATAAGAGCACTCATATAATGTATATCTTTAAATGAGTTATTGTTTATAAAAAAACAACTGCTGTACATATCAAACTCTTCTCCACTGTTCTTCGTTGATTGAAGAGCTTCACGAGATTTTGTAAGATATTCACGTAGGAATGTATCGTTCATATTATAATATCTATAAATTGTTGTTACCCTAATCTCAAAATCAGAAAAAAATCTTGCAGAACTTTCTTTTGACCTAAAAAATGGATTTGGTTCACACGGCAAAGGATTTATATGGATACACAGAGTTTCTGTATTTGTACATTTAAACTCAGGCTCCTCCACCTTTGGTTTCTTTTTAATAATATCAAATATATCTTTTATTAATGACATAAAATCACCCACAACATTTTTTGTATTTCTTTCCACTTCCACATTTACAAGGGTCATTTCTACCAATTTTTTTCTCTTTGAAGTTTCTCATTATCTCATTTGGGCTGTGTCCTTTTAAAACCCAAAGATAGATATTATTCATAAACTTCATAATTTCATCAGCTAGCTGTTGAGCCTGTTCTTTAGTTTCAGTAGTAATTTCAGAGAAAATATTTTTGAATATATCTGCTGGTACATTATCGTTTTTAGTATCAACTATAAGTCTAGCAAATCTCTTTTCACCTATTAATTTTTCTATTCTTTCCATTCCAGATAATTTCCCAAGATAGTTTCTATCTGAATATCTAAGTAGTTCTGATAATGGTAAGATATTATAGTGAAGAGTTTTCATTTTATTTATCTCTTCTATTATTTTATCAAGTTGTTCATCTTGAACATTTAAAGATGTGTATAGCTTCTTCTCTTCGTTATAGCTTAACTTTCCTTTAATCATGTAGAAGTTGTTTATAAAGTTTTCAAGTTCTTCTGCTTCTATTGAGCTCTTTAAACTTTTTTCTAAGACCATTCTTATGTCTTCTAAACTGATTACACCGTAAAAGTTTACTATAGCTTTAACAAGCTTTGCCTTTCTCTCTATTTTCTCAACCACATCTTTGTTCTCTTTATTCTGTACAAATCCTGCTACTCCTTCAATCATTTTATCCTTTAGTGCAGATTGAGGCATTTTAATTTCAAATATTGATAAATTATCAAGCAGTTCTTTTTTAGTAAGTTTTTTTAATTTTTCTCTTAATTTCAAGTTTTTCACCCTTCTTCTTATAAATTTTTATACCAGTTCCAAGCTGTATCTATTATAACAGACACATCTGTATATGTTGGTTGCCATCCTAGAATCTCTCTAGCTTTTTGACTTGAAGCTACAACTGCTGCTGGATCTCCAGCTCTTCTAGGAGTAAATACTGCTTTAACTTCTTCACCAGTAACTTTTCTTGCTGATTCCAACATTTCAAGTACTGAGAATCCATTTCCATTTCCTAAATTGTAGATTCCACTTATATTTTCTTTAAGTACAGGCAGAGCCGCTATATGTGCTCTAACTAAATCTACTACGTGGATATAATCTCTTATTCCAGTTCCATCTGGAGTATTGTAATCATTTCCATATATCTCAAGTTGCTTTCTTTCCCCTTTAGCTACTTGAAGTAGAATAGGGATAAGAGCTGTAACGCCTTCACCTTTTTGTCCAATGTGGTGTTTTTCATGAGCTCCACCTACATTGAAATATCTAAATATTGAGTAATTTATTCCAAAAGCTTTTGCAGAATCTATTATTATTCTTTCCGCCATAAGCTTACTAGCACCGTATGGATTTATTGGATTTGTTGGATATTCTTCAAGAACTAATCCATCACACTTAACCTCTCCGTATACTGCTGCTGTTGAAGAAAATACTATATTTTTTACAGAATATTTCTTCATCATCTCTAAAACATTCATAACTCCATAAGTATTATTTTCATAATATTTAAGAGGTTCATCTACGCTTTCTCCAACTTTAATATATCCTGCAAAATGCATAACAGCATCTATATCATTTTCTTTAAACACTATTTCAAAGCTCTCTGGTACTCTTACATCTCCCTTATAAAATTTAGCACGGCTATCAACTAAATCCATATACCCGTTTTCTAAATTATCTAAAACTATAACTTCGTATCCTGCATCTAAAAGTTCTGCTGTAGCATGACTCCCGATATATCCAGCTCCACCCGTTACTAAAATTTTTCCCATTGTAGCCCCTCCAATGTTTTAATTATCTTTAATTGTATAATATACTGTTGATGTTTTCAATAAAATTATTAACATAACTTGGATTAAATACGCTCCTATAACTCCCATAAGTCCAAAAGCTTTTAGTAGTGGAAATAGAGCCACTAAATATATACCATTAGCTACAAGTATTATAACAGTTTCTTTCTTAACATATCCCTTTGCCAAAAATAGGGGATGAATCCCTATAAATGTTATGGCTATACCCTTAGCTATAAGATAAAAATTTATAGCTGTTTTATAGTTTAGTATAACACTTCCAAAGAATTTTCCTAAAATATAAAACCCAACTGTATTTAGACCAATTAGAATAAGTATTACCCCAAGCCCTAAAAGTCCCGATATCTTATAAAGCTTTTTATACATCTGTTTACTTCTTCCATCTTTTATCTCATTACAAAAGTATGGATATAAAATTTGGTAAACTGGAGTAGCAACCTTATCTAAGACAAGTGCCACAGTTTTACATATTTTGTATATTCCAAGCTCTTCCAAAGATAGATACTTTCCAACCAAAAGATTATCCAAATACTGAATAGGAATATCTAAGCTTGAATTTAGATTTGTAAAGCAATTGAATTTAAAAAACTCTTTATCAAATTTAGAATGAACTTTATAAAAATCTAAAATCCCTCTTTTTTTAAGCTCTCTAAGAGCATAAAAATTTAGTAGCCCCGATGAAAACACTGTAGAGATAGCATATGCTCCAAGAAAATATAGAGTATCTTGCTTTAGAATATATCCAGCCCCTAGTAGAATAAAGTTCACGATTCCACCTATTGCCCTTTGATTTCTAAGAGCATCAAATCTATCGTAACTTCTTAAAATTCCAATCGGAGTTCCCTGAATATTAAAGACCATATACATACTAAAAATTTGTAGCATCACAATTTGAACATTTGTAAATTCGTAGAAGTTCCCAACTATATTCTTACAAATATTTAAAACTCCAAAAGCTATAATCGCAGTAATTATATCCTGTAAATAACTAAATTTTATAAGAGATTTCAACTCTTCTGGATTATCTTTTCTCTCTGGAAAAAACTTTATAAACCCTTGCCAAGATTGAAAATTAAAAATACCATCAAATAGACCAGCTATACCTTGTAGCAAAACTATAAAACCATACTTTTCCATTCCAATCCCTTTGGTTATAAATGTCAAAGATATGATTGAAAGAACCGAAGCTATTGCATCCCCTGAAAAGAGGCTAATAAAACTTCTAAATATTCTATCCTTTAATATATTTTTCATAAACTGTCCTCACTGGTTCCAATAACTTTGTAAATATCAAAGTATCTATTACCATTTTTTTCCAACCTCTATAGCTCTTAAATTCTAAAAAGTATAGCTTTTTCTTTTGACCGTGCCAGCTCTTTCCCCACCAATGTATCCCATGAGTATTTTCAGTTATACAAGAATATGAAAACTCTTCAGTGAAATGGTACGGATAAAAATAATCAGGTGGATATAATTTTACATCCAAATCAGAATTTGTATCTAGGACATGCTGTAAAATAGCTGGTATCGTATAGTGTGGTGAATTCCAAATCTCCCCTTTATAAAACTCTAAACTTTTTAATATGAAGGGATGATTTTTAACAGCTCCTATTATTCCAGCACTCACTTCATGTTCGCTCTCTTTTCCTAAAAAAACAAAATTATCTAAAAGATCATCAAGTGATTTTATTATTTGCATATCGGTATCTAAGTATATTCCACCTTCTGATGCTAGAACTTGCAATCTAAAGTAATCAGAAAGAAAGGCCCAAAGTCTCTCCTCGTAACATTTTTTTAGAAAACTATTGGATTCTACAACCTTGTAAAAATCAAGATTTTCCTCATTCCACTCTATTATTTCATACTCAGGAAGTTTCTCTCTCCATGAGTTTATACATATATCCATAATATTTGGTCTTGTCCCATTTCCCAACCAGATATAGTGAAGTTTCTTGGGTATCATACTTTTCCCACCTTTTCTCTTAAAATTTTGGAGTCTTTTGCTGACAATCTATCTCTTTTCCCATTTTTCTTCTGATTCTATTTGCAAGAGATGGACTTATAAAAACAAGTAACTCCTCTAAATTTAAATTTTTATAAGCTTTAACAGCTCTATAAAGTCCTCTATATTTTTTCAGTTTATTCTTATAATCTCTTCCAGAATTAAAATATCTATAAAGTATCACTTTATAAAAACTTGGAATTAATTTCGAAAGAGCTTTTTTTCCATATTCATCAGTGTGATAGTATTTATCTAAAAGTCCATAGCAAATTGTTTCTAGTGAGTCCATGCTTCTATCTGATACAACACTCATTATACTACCCTCTCTTTGTCTATAGTAGTAAAAACATATATCTAGATACTGCACTCTTTTAGCAGCTAGATATACTCTCGGAGTGAAATCACTATCTTCATGTAAAATTCCCTCTTTAAAGAAAAGATAATTTTCTAAAATGAACTCTCTTCTGTAGAGATCATCCACTACCTCCTCTCTAAAACATTTTTGCTCCTCAAAAAGAAGATTGAAAAACTTTGTTCCCCTAAGTATTTTAGATTTCTTTACAAGGTCAGAACGAAAAAGTGGTTCACTTATTTTTCCGTTCATATAATATCTCATATTTCCAACTGCTACATCCAGTTTTGATTCTTTTGCAATTTTGACAAACAGAGCAAATTCATCAGTTTCTATGAAATCATCACTATCTATAAAAGCTATGTATTCACCAGTCGCAGCTCTTATTCCAGCATTTCTAGCTGATGATAACCCTCCGTTTTCTTTACTCACAACCACAGTTACATCTGGGTATTTTTCTGCGTAATGTTTAATTATTTTAGGGCTAGAATCTGTCGATCCATCATCCACTAAAATGATTTCTTTTTCTATTCCATGCAAAGAGTAGAGAGTATCCAAACACTCCCTCAGATATAGTTCTACATTGTATATTGGAACTATTATGCTCAACTCCATAATTTCTCCTCATATATTTCTATTATAATTTTTTCATCAAACTCTTTTTCCATCTTTTCTCTACCATATCTACCCATCTCTTCTAGTTCTTTTTCATCTAGATTCAAGATTTTAATTATGGCTTTAGCTAAAGCACTCACATCTTTTGGAGGAACTAAATATCCATTTTTACCATTTTCAACTATCTCACGACATCCTGTGACATCAGTTGCTACAATTGGTTTTTCCATACTTGCTGCTTCCATTAAAACTTTAGATATACCTTCACGGTACGATGGTAAAACAACCATTGTAGAGAGGTCTATTATTCTAGGAACATCTTTTCTATGCCCAAGATATGTAAGAGTTCCCTCCTCTACATATCTACTCATAGTTATCTCATCAATTCCATTTACACCCTCTCCACCGAGTGCACCTAGAAACTGAAATTCAACATCTGGATAAGTTTCTTTTACGATTCTAGCTGATTCAACATACTCATAAAATCCCTTATCTCTAAATGCACGAGCTATCATAAGTACAGTTTTTTTAGATTTATCCTTTGGAATATTTAGCTTTTTAAATCTTTCTAAATTTATTCCTTCACCTGGTAAAACAAAGATTTTATCAGCTTTTACAATTCTATTTTCTACCAGTTCTTTCTTATCATCTGAATTTAAAACCCAAACTTCCTTTGGAAATTTAAGTGCAAATCTGTACATAGCTTTAGCCACTTTAGCTATTGTTCCACCAGCTACAAATGAATATCCAAGTCCTGTTAGAACTGCAATAGATGGAACTCCTGCTATTTTACAAGCTATACTTCCGTATATATTTGGTTTTATAGTATAATGGAAAACCATATCTGGTTTCTCTTTTTTATAAATCTTTGTCAGCTGAAGCATAAGTTTTAAATCTTCAACAGGATTCATCCCTCTCATATTTAGGTCTATCGGGATATGTCTTATTCCAAGTTCTTTTTCAAAATCTATTCTTTTATCTTTTGGTGCAACAACTATAATTTCATTACCCTTATCTTTTAGAGCTTTTATAACACCGTATCTAAATATATAGATATCCCAAAGCACATTCGCTGTAAATATTATTTTCATTTTTCCTCCTAATATTGGAGAAGAAGCTCTCTTCCAGTTCCTTCATCCACTTTCCCACGAGCTTTAATAACTTTTTCTAGATTACTCTCATATGTTTCCTCTTCAAGTTCATATAGTATATTCTCATAAGGATAAGCTATCTTAACTCCTGAAAATGAGATGTGATTATAGAATCTAAATATAGCAAAGAAAAAGGCAATTCCTAAGAAAATGGATTTCACCAGTTTATTTTCTGTGATACTTGGAAGTTCACTAAGTATAAACCATACACTGTAAACAAAGAGTATTCCTAGCCTCACTGAAGCTATCGAAAGTTCATTTGTAAATAGAAATATTGCTACCCATATGTAGAGACTATTTTGAATTATTCTATCTCTACTATAAAGAAAAGCTAAAAGAAAAAGTACTACCCTTTCAGAGTAAAAAATATTAAATTCATTACTAAATCCATTTGGTATCACAGAAACATAATTTTTTCCGATTTGTCCCATCTGCTCAATAATTTTTATTAAAAATTTCATATCCATAAGATAATATATATTTCCTAAAATAAAAAATGAAAGAATAATCTTTCTATTCAGTTTTAGTGGAAGAATGAAATACATGGGAAGATAGACCAGAGCTGAACTATGAAAACTTATTGCAACTAGATTTAACAGTAAAAATTTTATAGGTTTTCTATGCTCTATATATTGAAGTGACAGTAAAAATAAAAGTATGGACTTTAAATTTCTAAGAAGATCAATTTCCATTGGAATACCCTGAATTCCAAAGAACATCAGCAGGGTAAGTATTGGATAATTTGACCATCTTTTAAAAATAAAGTATATGAAGATAAAGTCCACCAAGCTATTTACAAAGATAAAGAAATGATAATTTTTATATAACAAACCTGTCAAATTATTGAAAAGCATATATCCAGGTTCATAAGTATAACTGTTTTCCATGAATGTTGGATAATAGAAATACCAATCCCATCCAACAAATCCCCTAAAGCCAAAAAATAAAACAAGTACCCCTAAACAAAGTTTATAGAGTCTTGCTTTTCTTATTGTGTTTTCTGAAAAAACGTCATAAACCGAACTGAGTACAAGACCCAGTAAGATTATCCAGTATATAAGCATTGCATCACCTATTTCATCAGTTTTTTATATAGTGCCACATATTTTTTAGCTGTTGTTTTTATACTGAAATGATTGCTTCTCTCTATTCCAGCTTTACTTATTTTATGATATTTCTCTCTGTTTTCAAGTTCAGTTATCTTCTCATATAAATCATTTACATCTCCTAGCTTAAATAAAAGACCTCCGCCTTCTACAACCTCACTAAGACCTGGAACATCTGTTGCTATTGTTGGTATTCCAGATGCCATAGCTTCTAGAGCTCCAATTCCAAACCCTTCATAGTTAGAAGATTGAATAGCTATATCATGAGTTTTAAATAGTTTTGATATTTCATCTGTGTATCCTAAAAACATAACTCTATCTTGAAGACCAAGTTGCATAACTTCTCTTTTTACACTCTCCATAGTTTCACCGTCTCCAGCAAAAGTTAGAGTATAGCTCTTAGGTAATTTTTCAAGAACTCTAACTACAGTCAGATGGTCTTTTGAACGGTGAAATCTTGAAACCATTATAAGTTTTTTAACTTCTTTTTCTTTAAGATTTATATCTCTAACTCTTCCTCTAAAAGCTAGAAGTGAGATTCCATTTTCTATTACTGTCATTTTACTTTTGAATTTACTTCCAATCCAATTTAAAAGTTCCTCTTCTGTTGCCTTTGAAATACAAACAACTTTATTATATTTCGAATAAATCCATCTATCTATATGTCTGAAATACTCTTTCCCTCTTCTACGATTGCTTGTGCTATGCTCTGTTGTAATATATACTCTTTCTTTTTTCTTATCCAGAGTACGTGCTCCAGCAGTCCAAATCTGTGCATGTGTCAGGTGAGAATGAACTATATCAAAATTTTCTCTTCTTATTAAACCGCTAATCTCTAAAATATTTCTATAGCTCTTCTTATTTCCAATTATTGTATGGTGAATAAGAATTCCCTTCCCTTTGAAGCTATCTAAAAATATCTCACCCTTTAAATCCAAAATTAGAAGATGAATCTCATTTCCTCCTATCTTTTGCTCAGGTAAAAGCTCCGTTAAAAGTTTTTCTGCTCCTCCGAGTTCAAGAGAGGTAACTATATGTAATATTTTCATTTATCCTATCCTCCTGTAAAAAGTGGCTTGCCAGTATCTAATAAAAAACTTTACCTTCTGCTTAAAAGGTATCTCTTGGTCCAACATAAATTTATAGTATAGTTGGAACCCTTTTGGATTTCTTTTCATAAGTTTTTTAAAATTTTCAGTATATCCATCATTTAAGTATTCAAAATAATATATACCAGTATCCACATATCTAAGTTTATATTTAAGGCCAATACTGTTCCAAACATACCCTTCGGGTACAAATTTTTCTTCATCAAATTCTGGGAACGGGTATCTCTTCATAATACATGTCTTTATAACTTCTGCCTTATCCCCACCAATCCCAAGTTTATAGAAGACCTCTATGGGATTAGAATCATATTTCTTAGATGGTAACGGCGCTCCAGCTATTGCATTTAGAGCTATGTCAACTTTTCTAAACACCATACCTCCAAAATGTTTTGGAAGTCTTGTACTCACATCAGCTATAGTTTCAACAGCTTTCAAATCCAAGTAATCGTCGCTATCTAAAATCATAAAATATTCGCCTTTAGCAAGTTTTACACCTTCGTTTACAGCTCTCATTTTCCCACCATTTCCAACTCTTTTTATGGTAACTGGAAAATCTGCTATCTTTTTAAATCTTTCTAGCATTCTGTAACTATAATCAGTAGATCCATCATCGACTACTACCCACTCAAAATTTTTATAAGTTTGACCAAGTAAACTATCAAAAAGTCTCGGCAACGTATGAATTCTATTGTAAGTTGGTGTAAATATTGTGACTAACATTTTATCTCCCCCTTCCAAATACCACCGTTTTTAAAGTTTTAAATAGTATCACAATATCAAGGTATAAACTATATGCCTTGATATAATATAGGTCATATTCTAATTTGTTCTTTGCATCTTCAACTGTTGCACCGTATGGATACATAACTTGTGCCCAACCAGTAAGTCCAGGTTTTACCATATGACGAAGTCCGTAATATGGTATCTGTTTTTCGAGCTCTTTTATAAATACCATTCTCTCTGGTCTTGGACCAATAAAACTCATCTCACCTTTTAGTACATTCCAAAGTTGTGGTAATTCATCTATTCTAGTTTTTCTCATGAAGTTCCCATATTTTGTTACTCTTGGGTCATTTACCTGTGCCCACTGTGCTCCGCCTTTTTCAGCGTCCGCTCTCATAGAACGGAATTTATGTACCATGAATTCAATATTTTTTTCTCCAACTCTAGACTGAGAATATATAACTCCACCAGGACTTTCAAGTTTTACTATAACCGCTGATATTAGCATAATAGGTAGAGTTAAAATTCCAATTGTGATGGCCATAGCCAAATCAAATACTCTCTTTATCTTATTTTGAAGTCTACTTCTTAAAATGTCAAATCCATAGGCATTCAATAGCCATTCTTCATCTATATATGAAACTTCAATTTTCTTTTCATATTCTAGCATATATTCCAGATATCCCTTTACTTGAACTCCAGAAAGTTTCATTTGCAATATCTCTCTTATCTCATCATGGCTAGGTTTTAATTTTGCAATTATTAGAAGTTCAATCTTTCCTGTATCTGAAAAATAGTATCCCTCTCTATCTTTCAAACTTCTTCTAACATTTTCTTCAAGTTCACCGTCACCTAAAATAACCACTCTTTTCTCATGATATGTAGCCATATTTATAAGAGTTCTAAACAGTAACTGTGTTCCTAAAAATATAAAGAAAAATGGAATTACCCAAAAATCAAAACTTATAAGAAACCAAAATCCAAAGAAAATTAGATCCACTAGTAAAAATTTCTTAAAGTCTAAAAGGTATGTTCCAATCATTATCCCAGTAAAAGTTCCAAGAGCATATATCCCCATCTCTCCTCCAAGTGGAAGAAATTCATAACAAAGCCCAAATACAATTCCCAGAGAGGTTATATATAAAATTCTTAACATAATAATCTCCTTTTTCTATTTTTCATTTAATGGATAAAGATGAATTCTTTCTCCGCTATCCACTCTATTCTCCTCTTGAGAAGATTTATCATAGTATAGCACAGCTCTATAAAGTTCATCTTTTGTATCGAGTCCCACCTCTGAATATAAAGCAGTGGCATATGGATTGGCTTGAAATCCTGTTATTGTCAGTATATTGTTATTTCTAACTAAATATTGGCTTCTTCTATTTTTTACAGGAGTTATAGGTTCAACTCTTCCAATTCTTCCAAGAATTTTTCCAAACATATCAACTGTGAAGTTATCCTCATCATTACTTACTACCCAGTTGTTATCTTCTCCTCTTTTTATACTAACTTTTCTAAAAGCTGGACCAGTTGTTAAAACATATCTTATGTTTCCACCACTATCAAATACAAATGGCATCCCTTCATCTCTTAGATTGTAATTTGCTAGGTTCATTCCAGGTTCTATTGAATCAACTCTACGTTTTTCTATATTTATACTTGGCAGTCTATCGTCCAGTCCACCAGTTGTAATCTTTATTTCAGTAGTTTCAACAGTTCTTCCATTGTTCATAAGAGATAATATAACTCTATTATTTTTATTTGGATATAATCCAACTATTGGAACGGGTGAATTTTTAATATAATTTACATAGTATGTATAGCTTGGCATATAATTTTCACCTAGAACAGTCACTCTAATCTTTGGATGCTTTATATGCTCTGAAATATTAAATCTCACCATTGCTGTTAGTGGAGTACGCCCATATGGATTTAGTAAAACATAAGGGTGTTTTAATGAATAAGTTCCCTTCGAATACTGCTTTTCATACTCTCTTTCAAGTCTTGCATCAGATAGATATAGACTTCCATAAAGAGCTGCTTTACGATAATCAAATTCTGGTAAAATATTATTTAGTGCAACGGCCATAGTTGGGTCTAAACTACTCATCGAATAAACTGATCTTGCTACTGAAAATACTCTTTCGGTACTGAAGTCTGAGATATCTTTTTTCTCTAAAAGAGTTAAAATATCAGGATTTGAAATCAATATTTTATTCATAGCATCAATTTTATTTGGAGGTAGCCCTTCAACTATTGCTTTTAATGTATCGTTATTTAAAAGTTTAATTATTCTTTCTCTAATTTTTATAATCTCTGGAGCTCTATCATTTTTACTGATAGAGTTTCTATAGTCAGCATCTGGATAAATAGTTTCTAGATACTCTTTAACCGATGGTGATAGCATTTCTAGTTCTTGCAGTCCCTTACTTATTCTAAGAAGTCTTCTTGCTGAATCATAAGTTTCAAAACTTCCCTCTCCTATCTCTCTAAATGTTTTACCTGAATTTATAAAGTCCACTAAATCTTTATTTTCAAATATCTCCTGTGCAAGCTCCATCTTTTCAATTGGTAGCCTATCCAAAACTTCGCAAAATGAATCTCTACTTATCATTCTATCTAAACTTCTTCTAACTTTTCTTTTAAGTACGCTCTCGTATAACTCTTTCGTATAGGTATTACTTTTAATATACTCCTCTATTTTCTGATGCTCCATAACAGTAATCGGTCCTGTTATAATTAGTCCCAGAGATACCAGTAGCGTTAAAAATTTTTCTTTTTTAAATTTCATATTCCACCTTCTCTACTTTTTTTAATTAAAGAGAGATGGACCCAAAGAAAAACCAGTCCCTTTAAGTCCATCCCTTCGAAGCTAACTTATATTTAATCTCTTCTATATAAATCTCTTGTGTAGATTTTATTCTCTACATCAGATAAATCATCAGTAACTCTATTTGTTACTATTACATCAGATATCTTTTTAAACTCTTCTAAGTCTTTTATAACTCTTGAGTTAAAGAAATTATCCTCTTGAAGTACTGGCTCATATACTACAACCTCTACTCCTTTTGCTTTAATTCTTTTCATTACACCTTGAATAGATGAAGCACGGAAATTATCTGAATCTGTTTTCATAGTAAGTCTATATATTCCAACTACTTTTGGTTTACGAGCTAAGATAGAATCAGCTATATGATCCTTACGAGTTCTGTTGGCATCAACTATTGCAGATATTAGGTTGTTTGGAACTTCTTCAAAGTTTGCTCTTAGTTGCTTTGTATCTTTTGGAAGACAGTATCCACCGTATCCAAAAGATGGGTTATTGTAGTGAGCTCCAATTCTTGGGTCAAGTCCTACACCTTCAATTATCTCTTTAGTATTTAGTCCTCTTAATTCAGCGTATGTATCAAGCTCATTAAAGTAAGCAACTCTTAGAGCTAGGTATGTATTTGAAAATAGTTTTACAGCTTCAGCTTCAGTTGATTCTGTGAATAGAACTGGAATATCTTTTTTTATTGCTCCCTCTGCAAGAAGATTTGCAAACTCTTTTGCTTCCTCTGTCTTTGCTCCAAGTATTATTCTAGATGGATGTAAGTTATCATAAAGAGCTCTTCCCTCTCTTAAAAACTCTGGAGAGAATATAATGTTTTCTATTCCAAATCTTTCTTTTATTGAATCTGTATAACCAACGGGAACAGTTGATTTTATTATCATAGTTGCAGTTGGATTTATTGCAAGTACATCTTTTATAACAGCTTCAACTGAACTTGTATTGAAGTAATTTTTATTTGGATCATAATCTGTAGGTGTTGCTATAACTACATACTTTGCTCCTTTATATGCTGTTTCTTTATTTGTTGTTGCTACAAGATTTAAATCGGCATCTTTTAAATATGCACTTATCTCAGCATCTACTATTGGGGATATCCCCTCATTTATCATATCCACTTTTTCTGGAATTATATCAAGAGCCACCACTTCATTGTTTTGAGCTAAAAGTATTGCATTTGAAAGTCCAACATAACCAGTCCCCGCTATTGCTATTTTCATTTATTTCCCCCTTATATATGATTAAACAGTTTTTAACGCTTCAACAGTTTCCATTTTACCAGCTTTATAGGCTGGTTTCAACCCTAAAACTAAACCTACTGCTAAAGTAGTGAATATAGCTAAAATAATTTCCCCTATAGAAAATACTGGTGGTATTTTCAAAATATTTCCAGCTAATATACTTCCAACTACTCCAAAGATTGTACCAAAAATTGAACCTATTCCAACAATTATACCAGCTTCTAGTAAAAATATCTGAGTTACACTATTCCTACTATACCCCATAGCTCTTAAAATTCCAATAGTTCCTGTTCTTTCTCTAATTGATGCTCCTATCAGATTCATGATTCCAAACCCTCCAACCATAAGGGCTATAATAGAAAGTGTGCCCAGTACAGAGTTCACAAGTTTTTTAATTTTTTCAATTCTTTTATATACTTCAGGAGTTTCTAAAACTCTTACTTCTTCTGAGCTTCCTCTCCCTCTATTTAGTTGTTTTACTATAAGAGGTAAGATATCTTCTGAACTTTCTTCTCCTGAGAGTGAAACTACAACTCTTTTATAGTCTCTATCTCCAAAGAGTCTTGCAAACATATCTTGAGAGATAATTATTCTATTTCCCTCTTTCATTGTTTCCATAGGATTTTGCTCTTCATATCTATCTTTAACTCTAAAGTTTTGAGCTCCATATCCAGCATCCATTTTTAAATTACTTCCAGTTAAAATATCTGGAAACTGATTTTTATCAACTATTATCTCGCCGTCTCTCAATCTTTCCATATTTAAAAAAGTTAGAGCTTTATCTGTATAACCTATAAATATATTATCTCCGACTTTTTCTCTGCTGTCTACAAAAAGAGCGTATTCTACGAAAGGAATGTTTTCAATTATTTTGATATCTCTTGAATTTAGATTTGCTCCACCTATCATAGCTCTATTTCTTCCTATAGAAGAGAGGTCTCTGTCTATTATACTGTTTCCCCCTCTTCCAAGAGAAAGAGTCATTATAAGGGCTGAGATAGCTCCAATTACTCCAAATATAGGAAAGAAAGCTCTTCCCCTATTTTCTCTCACACCTGTCCATGCCATCCAAAATTTCATTCTATCACTCCGTTATTCAGTATAGTTCTAGGATTTTCTGAAATCATCTTTTTAAGATTTTTCTCTCCGACAATCTTTTGAATCTCTGTTAACTGATTTTTGAAATTATAGTCTCTTTTTCCAATTCTATGGGTATCAGATGCTAAGATATCTATCATTCCATTTTTTAAAAGCCAGTGAAGTTTTCTATCAATATTCTCAACTGATTTTATATTGGTCTGAAATATAACTTCCGATTCCTTTAGTTTTTTTAAGTTATCTACTGTTAGATTCATATATCTTTCCACATGAGCCAAAACTGGATCATAGCCAGATTTCTTTACTCTATTTATAAGAGCTTGAGCTGCAATCATATTTATCATAGGATGAAACTCTACCAAAAGATAATTGCTATCTTTCAAATTTTGAGTCTTTGGAAGGTGATTCTCAATTCCAATATCCAAATATACTTCATTCCCAGAATGAATATCTATTGGAATTTCATGGTTTTTTATAGCTTCTTTTAATATATTAAAATTTTTAGCATACTTTTCATTTTCATATCTATCAACTTTATAATGAGATGAAAGTACAATCTCTTTAAACCCCATATGACTCGCCTGCTTTAAAAGCTCTAAAGATTCCTCTAAAGTCTTAGGCCCATCATCCACCCCAAACAACACATGCGTGTGAATATCTATCATCTTTTGTTACCCCCTAGATGCTACCTCTTCAACCCAATCTTGATTATCTAAATACCATTTAATAGTTTTTTCTATCCCCACTTCAAATGATGTTTCTGGATACCATCCAAGCTCTGTTACTATCTTTGTAGGATCAATTGCATACCTTGCGTCATGTCCTAATCTATCTTGAACATAAGTTATAAGATGATACTTTGGCTCTTCATTCTTAATTCTAGCTACAGTATCTAGAGTTAATTTTACTATATTAATATTTTGTTCTTCATTAAATCCACCTATATTATATATCTCACCTGCTGGAGCGTTTGATATAACCATATCAATTCCTTTACAGTGATCATCTACATATAGCCAGTCTCTTACGTTATCACCTTTTCCATATACAGGAAGATTTTTATCCTCTAGAATATTTTTAATAATTAAAGGTATTAATTTTTCTGGGAAATGATAAGGTCCATAGTTATTAGAACATCTTGTTATATTGAATGGGAACTTGTAAGTTTCACCGTATGCCATAACAATCATATCAGATGCTGTCTTTGAAGCTGAGTATGGACTTCTTGGATCAAGTGGAGTTAATTCAGTAAACATCTTATCTCCATATGTCTTAAGGTTAGTTCTGCCGCTTGCTATCTTAGCTACTTTTTCATCTAGAACTAATTCAATTGGCTCTAAATAATCTTTAGATAATGAACCATATACTTCATCAGTTGAAACATGGTGGAATTTTTTACCAGCTTTATAGATAGGGTACCCTTTCTCATCTTTTCCAGTTGACCAGAACTGTTTAGCTACTTCCATAAGGTTTTGAGTTCCTAATATATTTGTCTCTAAAAATATCTGAGGATTTTCTATACTTCTATCCACATGAGATTCTGCTGCAAAATTTACAACATAATCTATCTCGTCTTTCATAAAAATATTTTCTACTAATTCTCTATTACAGATATCCCCTTTCACAAATGAAACTCTAGGATCTTTAAGTTCAGCTTCTATTGTCCCAATATTTCCTGCATAAGTCAGTTTATCTAAAATAATAATTTTAATATCATTATGTTTTTTTAGCATATATTTAACAAAGTTAGCTCCTATAAAACCAGCTGCACCTGTAACTAAATATGTTTTCATTAAAGCTCCCCCTTCTCTCTCATCTCATCTAAGAATCTATCTATTCCACTTTTCCAGTTTGGTATCTCTTCTCCAATAACCTTTTCTATTTTAGATGAATCAAGTTTTGAATACTCAGCTCTTTTAGCTGGAAGTGGAAAATCAGATGTTTTTCCTCTTTCTAAAATCCCTTGCCATCCAATACTTTCTAAAACATATTTCGCTTGATCATATTTAGAAGCTATTCCACCACTACTTAACTGATAAAGGCCACCCTTTCCAGTATTTAGAAGTTTCCATGAATAAAGTGCTAAATCATATGAGTAAGTTGGCGATGAAACTTGGTCATCAACTATTCTAAGTTTATCTTTTCCTTTACTCCAATTTATTACCTGACGATTAAAGTTGTTATTGGCTATTCCAAATACCCATGATGTACGAATTACAAATGCTTCTGGATTAACTTCTAAAACTAACTTCTCTCCTAAAGCTTTTGCTTTTGAATAAACTGAAAGAGGAGTTGGTTTATCTAGTTCAGTATAAGGAGCTTTCTTTTCTCCATTAAATACAAAATCTGTTGAATAAGTTATATATTTAGCGCCTATCTCTCTTGAAATTTTAGCTAAAACTTCTGGCGCATATGCGTTTAATTTATAGCAAAGTTCCTCTTCTTCTTCTGCTTTATCCACATTATTATATGCAGCACAGTTTATAATTACATCTATATCTTTATCTTTTATAAATTCTCTTATACTTTTTTCATCTGTAATATCCAACTCTTTATGATCCGTTGCTATAAAATCTATATTTTCTTTTTTAAACAATCTTTGAAAATCATATCCAAGTTGTCCATTAGCTCCAGTAATTAAAATCATCCTATTACAACTCCACTCTCAACAAATTCTTTTAATGTCTGTTGCTTTTTATCTTTTTCAGACAGAAGAATTTCTTCCTCTTTAAGTCCATATTTTTCAAAATTCCAATCTATTCCAATTTCAGAATCATTCCAAAGAACTCCCGAATCAAATTCTGGCGCATAGTAATCTGTACATTTATATTGGAACTCAGTATCATCTTCAAGAGTTAAAAATCCATGCGCAAATCCAGCAGGAATATAAAACATCTTTTTATTTTCCTCTGTTAATTCAACTATAAAGTATTTCCCAAAAGTTGAACTATCTTTTCTAAGGTCTACCGCTACATCAAGAACAGATCCAGATGTAACTCTTACAAGTTTTCCTTGAGTATACTTAGTTTGAAAATGAAGCCCTCTTAGTACTCCCTTTTTAGATTTTGAATGGTTATCTTGAACAAATTCTTCCTCTATTCCTATTTCTAGAAAATCCTTTTTAGAATATGTCTCCATAAAAAATCCTCTGTTATCACCAAAAACTGTCGGTTCTATAACTATTAAATCTTTAATTCCGGTTTCTATTTTATTAAATTTTGACATTTCTACTCCTTTATTAATCCCATTAAGTATTCACCGTAGTGTGATTTTAAAAGTGGTCTAGCAAGTTCTTTTACCTTATCCTCATCTATCCACCCATTATTGTAAGCTATCTCTTCTAAGCACGCTACCATAACTCCTTGTCTACTTTGAATAGTTTTAACAAAGTTAGAGGCTTCTAGCAATCCATCATGAGTTCCAGTATCTAACCAAGCCATTCCTCTTCCAAAACTTAAAACATTTAGAGTATCTTCATCTAAATACATTTCATTTAAAGTGGTAATTTCAAGTTCTCCTCTATGTGAAGGTTTAACTCTTTTTGCTTTTTCAACAACTGTATTATCGTAAAAATATAATCCTGGAATTGCAAAGTTAGATTTAGGATTTTCAGGTTTTTCTTCTAAAGATATTGCCTTTCCTGTCTCATCAAACTCTACTACACCAAAAGATTTAGGATTTTGGACATAGTATCCAAATATTGTAGCTCCACTTTCTCTTTTAGCAGCTTCCTTTACTATTCCCGTAAGTCCATGTCCATAAAAAATATTATCTCCTAAAACTAAAGCGCACGAATCATTTCCAATAAATTCTTCTCCAATTAAAAATGCTTCAGCTAAACCATTAGGTTGATCTTGGATTGCATATTCAATATTCAAGCCAAAATCTTCTCCCGTTCCAAGAAGTTCTTCAAATGTAACTATATCTCTAGGAGTTGATATTATTAAGATATCTTTAATTCCCGCTAACATCAGCACAGAAAGTGGATAGTAAACCATTGGCTTATCATAGATTGGTGTAATTTGTTTACTTATTGCCTTTGTTACTGGATAAAGCCTAGTTCCACTTCCTCCAGCTAGAATAATTCCTTTCATTAATTTAGCTCCTCTTATAATATAATATTTTTCAATCTATTATTTAACCATCTTGGTAAAATAAATATATTTGTTGCCATGCAAAAACATGTTGCTAAAATTACTCCAGTTGATCCTAATCTTAAAAATTTTATAAATACATATGATAAGATTATATTCATAATGGCTTGAAATATTGATAACCAAACTAATTTAACATCTGTTTTTATAGCAAATAATGGTGTTGAATAAATACTACTATATCCAGTAAGTATTGTAGCTATCCCACATGTCAATATTAATGCAAAATTAGGATTAACTTTATCTAAAGTCCAAATTTGAATGAATTTCTTTCCTACAAATATCAATCCCACACATATAACTGTCATAAGTATAAATAATTTTTTCATTTTTTTCACCAAATTTTCTATCCATTTTCTATCCTTTTCATAATAAGATTTTGTTATTGCTGGCCATATAGGAGCTAATACTAATGTTAATATTAAGATAGGTATCCCAAATAACTTATTTACGATATTATACTCTGCAACCTTATCCATGCCTAAAAAATATGAAATTATAAAATTATCTGTAGAAAATATTATAAGGCCACATATCTGGACTATAAATATATTTCCCCCAGTATGTAACAACTTTTTCACTTTATTTAAATGAATATCTTTTAAATTAAAATTTATATTGGAATTTTTACTGAAATACATTAATGTTAAAATACAGTGAGATAATAGTACGGATAATCCATAAAAAATACTCAACATCACTATAGAAGTTTTTTCTATTTTTATTAATAAAATTAAAAATACTATGTTAAAAAACTGTGATAATATAGCATTTAATGATGCCAAATAAGATTTTTGAGACCCATAAAATATATTATTACATAATGAAAAAACAAAATTTAAACATACAAAAAAAATATTAATTAATAAAATATTAGTTAATTCTAAATTAGTTAAAAAATTTATATTTAATAACTTTGAAGTATTAATCATACTCAATACTATAAAGCTAAATATAAAAAATATTAACGCTATTCCGATTACACCAAAATATCCAGCTGCTATATTTTCTTTTATTTCCAAATTGTCATTTTTAGCAATTCCTTCTGCTATTTTATTTTTTAAACCATTCCCAATTCCTATATCAAAAGTGTAAATCCAACTCGTTATAGAAAGAATTAAAATCCATAGTCCATAAAATTCATTTCCCAAATACTTTAATGTTATTGGAACACTTAAAAAACTTAAAATAATACCTAGTCCTTTAAATATAAAAGCTGAAAAAATATTCACAACTAATTTATTTTTATTTAATTTTTTTAGTACAAAATCAATATTATTTTTCAACTTATATCCTCTCTATATTCTATCAATATTGGACTAGTTTTATTTATTGGTTGATTATATTCTAGTTTAGGATAAACTTTAGTTTCTCCCTCTATTAAAAATTCAATTATTCCATTTTTAATTGAAAATACTTCATCCAAATATTTTTTATCATCTATATTATTTTTAGTTATTTTAAAATACTTAAGATTATATGCTTTTGCTAAAAATGATATCTCTGGCACCAAATAACCACCTTCTGGTGTTGTCCCAACCATTCTTTTTTCAAAATATAACTCTTGAAATTGGGTAATCATTCCTAAAGCATTATTATTTAAAATTATTACTTTTATTGGCAGATCATATTGAGAAATAAGCATTAACGATTGTAAAGCCATATGAAAACCACCATCACCATTAATACTATATACACTTTTAGATAAGTTTCCAAAAGATGCTCCAATGGACGCAGGTAAAGAATACCCCATAGGAGCTAACCCACCACTTGTATAGTATCTTTGATTTTCCTTCATTTTTAAATGCTGAGCACTCCACATCTGATTTTGCCCAATGTCGGCAGTAAATATATCTCCATTTTTAGAATAACTACCTAAAACTTCCATTATTTTATAAGGAATTTTGTTATCAATATTTTTTTTTATTTCTTTTTCTTGATTATAATTTTCTTTTAAATTACTATAATATTCTTTCCATTTATCAGTTACTTTATAATCTAATTTTTTTTCTAGTTGGTTCAGGAAATCTTTTACTTTAGAATTTATTTTTAATCTATTTTCTAATCTATGATTTTCTAACTCATCTTGATCTATATTTACGTGTATTATTTTCCCTTTTGGTAAAAATCCTTCCAATATATTTCCTGTTTGTCTTGTATCAAGCCTGCTTCCTAAAGCTATTAATAAATCTGATTCTGGAACCAACATATTTGCACAACGATTTCCATAACTTCCAATCATTCCCATATGTTCTTTTCTTTCATCAGGGAAACATCCTTTTCCCATAAGTGATGTTACCACAGGAATTTCTGTTTTATCTATTAAATTTTTTAATAAATCCTGAGAATTATCACTTATAAGGCCTGCTCCTACCAGTATTAAAGGTTTTTTAGATTCTTTTATAATTTTAATTATCTCTTCATACTCTGACTCTTTTAAAGTATTTTCAAAAGATCTACTTTCAAAATTTTTTAAATATTTAAGGTCAACATTTGCTCTTTGAATATTCATTGGTATATCTAGTACAACAGGCCCTTTCCTCCCATCCATAGCAATATGATAAGCCTTCTCTAACTCATATTTTATTTCATTCTCATTATCCACAAGCTTTGCGTATTTAGTAATTGGTTCAACTATACTAACAATATCTGTTTCTTGGAATCCTTGTTGTCTAATTGGCTTGTCATATTTATACTCGTATGTATTCACTTGTCCTGTTATATAAATTACAGGTATAGAGTCAAAATATGCATTTGCTATTCCTGTCACCATATTTGTCGCCCCTGGTCCACTAGTAGATATTGCAACTCCAATTTTTCCAGTTTCTCTTGCATATCCTTCCGCTGCTATAGCTGCTGTTTGTTCATGATAAACCTGAACAAACTTCATATTAGAGTTTTTATAAATAGAATCTGCTAAATGGGTAATCATTCCACCCATATATCCAAATATTATATTAACTCCTTTATCTTCAAAAAATTTCACTATATAATCTGAAACTTTCATTTATCTCTCCTTAATACAAATTTATGTTCTCTTTAAACCAATTGCAAACTTCTACCAAGCTATCTTCAAATTTTGATTTAGGAGACCATCCTAGTTTATCTTTTGCTTTAGAGATATCTCCAACCCAACTAGTTGTATCCGAATCCCTTCCCAATATAGCTCCAAACTTTAACTTACTTGCCGTATTTGTTATCTCTATAATTTTATTAGCTACATATTCTACGGAATGTTGTTCTCCATAAGCACAATTAAAAATTTCACCTTTTATGTTTAAATTTTCTTTTATTATTTTTAAATATAAATCTATCGTTTCTTGAATAGATATGAAATCTCTTACTGAATTTGGATTCGCTAGTTCTATATCCTTATTTTTCAATGCATTTACAATAATATCTGGAAATAGTCTTCCTTTATCTTCGTAATCACCAAATGGTGAAAACAATCTTAATGTTCCTATATTTTTATTATCTCTATTTGCTATATAGTTACAATATAATGTTGCTCCAACCTTTGCTATTCCATAAATATTTGTTGGCTCACAAATATCTATTTCTCTCATAGGTTTATCTTTTTTACCATATTCTGAAGAGCTTCCAGTATTTATAAAAATTTTATAGTTTATTTCTTTACAAGCATCAACCAAATTAATTGTTCCTTGAAGATTTGATTCCATTATTTTTTTTGTATCTTTTTCATTAGGTCTTCCACCATATATAGCAAGATGTATTATATAATCAGGTCTTATTTTCTTTATGATATTTTTCAACTTTTCTCTTTCATTTAAATCAACTTTCCAATCTACTAAATTTAGATAAATATCTTTTAATCTCCACATATTTGAAGTTTCTCTAGTCAGTATATTAACTTCATAATCCTCTTTTAGCAATCTTCTAGCTAAGTTTGCTCCAATAAAACCAGTAGCTCCAGTTATTAAAATTTTTTCTTTCATTTATTTCTCACCATAATTACAAAATTTCTCAATCTGTTGCAAACAAAGATTATATACATTTTCTTCTGTATATCTCTTATACCATTCAACTGTGAGTTCAATACTATTTTCAATGGTTAATGTTGGCTTCCAATCAAGTTCAAATCTAGCTTTTGTTATATCCAAAAGTAAAAGTTTAGCTTCATGAGGTGCATTTAGATTTGAAGAATCTCTCATTTCTCCACTTCCGTAAAATTTTTTTACCATATCTGCAACATCCCATACGGGAACTATTGCGTCTAGTGTCGGTCCAAAATTATATCCTTCGCAGTACTTTCCTGGATTTTCTAGCATTCGTTGTCCTAGAAGCAAATATCCACTTAAAGGTTCCAAAACATGCTCCCAAGGTCTAACCGCTTTTGGCATTCTAATATCTATAACTTTTTTCTCTTCCAAAGCTCTTATACAATCAGGAATTATTCTATCCTTAGCCCAATCTCCTCCTCCAATAACATTTCCAGCCCTTACAGATGCTATACTCTTTCCATGCTTCTCATAAACATCTGGATTAAAAAAAGATCTTCTCCATGAATTTATTGCTATTTCACAAGCTCCTTTTGAAGATGAATATGGGTCATATCCCCCCATTGGTTCATTCTCTCTATATCCCCAAACTTGTTCTTGGTTTTCATAACATTTATCTGTTGTTATAAAAATACCAATTTTTGCTGAGTCTGATTTCCTTATTTCCTCCATAATATTTATTGTTCCCATAACATTCACTTCATAAGTTTCTAAAGGAATATCGTATGAAAGTCTCACCAATGGTTGAGCAGCTAAATGGAAAATTATTTCAGGTTTGTATTTTATAAAAACTTCTCCTAGTTTTTCTTTATCTCTTATATCTCCTCTTATATCAGTCATTTTTTTTGATAAGTCACATAAAATAAAATTATCTTTTTGTGTGTATGGATCTAAAGAATATCCAATAACTTCAGCTCCCAATTCATTTAGCCAAATAGAAAGCCAAGAACCTTTAAAACCTGTGTGACCTGTTACTAAAACTTTTTTCCCTTTATATATATTATTAAATTTTTTAATCATCTCTTCTCCTTTAAAAAAAGGATAGCTTACGCTACCCTTTTTTACCATTTTTTCCAAGGGGCTTTTCCCGAATCCCACATCTCATTTAACTCCACGTTATCTCTTAAAGTATCCATAGGTTTCCAGAATCCTCTGTGTTTGTATGAATTCATCTTTCCATCTTTAGCTAGATTTTCAAGTGGTAGCTTCTCAAATATTTCAGAATCCTCTCCAGTAAGGTAATCAAATACTTCTGGTTCACATACAAAATAACCAGCGTTTATCCACATACCGTCTCCTGCAGGTTTTTCTGTAAAGGCATTAACATTTCCTGTGTTATCTATCTCTAAAGCTCCAAATTTTCCATTTGGTTTATAAGCTGTTACAGTTAAAGCTTTTCCATTTTTTTTATGTTCTTCTATAGATTTTGAAATATCTATATCTGATACTCCATCTCCATAAGTAAGTAAAAATGGCTTATTTCCTATATACTTCTGAATTTTTTTAATTCTTCCACCAGTCATCGTATGAAGACCTGTATCAACAAGTGTCACTTTCCATGGCTCTGCCTTACATTCATGTACTTCAATACTATTATTGGATAAATCTACAGTTACATCCGAATTATGCATAAAATAGTTAGCAAACCACTCTTTTATTATATAAGCCTTATAACCACAACAAATTACAAATTCATTTATTCCATATTCAGAATAACTTTTCATAATGTGCCACAAAATTGGTTTTCCACCAATTTCAACCATGGGTTTTGGAATTAAATTAGTTGCCTCGCTAAGTCTTGTTCCGAATCCACCTGCCAAAATTACTGCTTTCATTTTGTCCTCCTATCTTAATATATATTCTTTTATTTTTTCTATCATATAATTTAACATTTCATCTGTCATTCCTGGATATACACCTATCCAGATTGTATTATTCATTATAAAATCAGTATTTTTTAGATCCCCAACTTTTCTAAAACCTTCGCCACTAATTCTCATCTCATCAAAAGCTGGATGTTTTATAAGATTTCCTGCAAATAAATTTCTTGTTTGAATTTTATTTTCTTCCAAATATTTTGCCAATTCTACTCTTGATTTTCCTGAATTTTCTTTAACTGAAATCATAAATCCAAACCAACTTGGATTTGAATCTTTCTCTTTTTCTGGTAATATTATTTTATCTGATAAATCTTTTAGCCCATTGTATAATCTATCCCAATTTCTTCTTCTAGCTTCTACTATTTCTGGAAGCTTTTCTAATTGAGCACATCCAATAGCAGCTTGCATATCTGTAACTTTTAAATTATATCCAAAATGTGAATATACATATTTATGATCGTAACCCAAAGGAAGCTCTCCGAATTGTTTCGTAAATCTATACTGACAAGTATTGTCTACTCCACTATCACACCAGCAATCTCTTCCCCAATCTCTAAATGAATTTACAAGTCTTGCTAATTTTGAGTTGTTTGTATAAACCGCTCCTCCCTCTCCCATAGTCATATGATGTGGTGGATAGAAACTTGAAGTTCCTATATCTCCAATAGTTCCTGTTTTTTTCCATTCTCCGTCTATATAGTATTCAGATCCTAAAGCATCACAGTTATCTTCTATTAACCAAAGATTATTTTTATCACAAAATTCTTTGACAGCTTTTAGATTAAATGGATTTCCCAAAGTATGGGCTACCATTACAGCTTTTGTTTTTTTAGATAAAGCTTTTTCTAAATCATTTATATTTATATTATATGATGGGATATCAACATCTACAAATACAGGGACAGCACCATATTGAATTATCGGTGTTACTGTTGTTGGAAATCCTGCCGCTACTGATATAACTTCATCTCCTCTATTTATTCTCTTCTCTCCTAACAAAGGAGAAGTAAGGGCCATAAATGCCAATAAATTTGCTGATGAACCGGAATTTACTAAAGAGCAATATTTTGTTCCTAAGTATTCTGATAATCCCTTTTCAAATTTTTTAGCCCAAGGTCCTGTTGTTAACCAAAAATCAAGAGACGAATCGATTAAATTAATCATTTCTTTTTCATCAAAATATCTTCCACCATAGTTAACAAAAGTTTCTCCTGAAACAAACTCTTTTTTCTCACTATATTTCAATTCATAGAACTCTTTAGTTTTATCTAAAATCTCTTGTTTCAATTTTTTTAACTTATCCATTTATATTCTCCTTGATTCATATTCTTTCATATAGATTTATCTCTTTTTGTTCTATAGCTTGTTTAAATTTTTTACTAAATTTTGATATTTTTTTCATTAATAATGGTTTGTCAAATATAAAATATAAAATATGAAATTCAATTTTTTGTATCAATGAATATTCATATGATGATTCTTTATAAAAATATAATAACATATTTCGGTAGTAGTTTTTATCTTTTTCAACTTTTGAAGATAGCTGAACAAAATTATTTCGATAATTATTTGTGAACAAAGTAAATAATTTTCTCATCTTTTTTTCACTTTCAATAGAAATATCAAAGAACATATTTTTAGTACTATTTAATATTCCTAATCCTACAGTTATCGAAGAGTAAACATCTCTATCATCTTCCACAGTTATTAAAAAAGATTCTAAAAATAAAATTCCATCCATCTTATTTTTATTTAAATAAAAGAACAATATTGCTAAATGTGGCAAATATGCATTTGTATACTGATATCCATATAGTGTAAAATTTTTTAGCTTTTTTATATTATACAAACTATTTGAAATAAATAAAAAGTTTCCAAATCCTTTTTGAGGTTCTTTTATTGATAAATAATCTATTAGTTTTTCTAATCCTAAAATTTCTTCATCTTTACTTATAGTATCTATCGTTGATGAATATTTTACCATACAAATATCATCTAATTTCTTATTCTTCAAATCATGCATTATAATTTTTACTGAATTTTCAGTTGGGATATCATCATCACCCAATAGCCACATCCATTCTGTATCAGTGTATTCAAAACATCTTGCTATATTTGCATTCCCACCAATATTAACAATATTTTTTTTAATTTCAATATTCACTTTATCTATTAACGGAATTTCATTAGTAATTTCAAAAATATCATAACTTGAATTATTATCTAATATCAATAATTTTATTTCCTCTGTAATTTGAGGAACAATAATTTTTAATGTCCTTAATAATTTTTCTTTTCTATTATAAGTCGGTATTGCAATTGTTAATATTTTATTCATCTTTTTCCTCTTTATATCTAATTTTTATATATTCTTCTCTATTTATATCCAAAGTTTTTTTGTAATCTGATTTTAATGTTAAAATGAACTTAATCAACCATCCAGCTTGAGAAATATAGTATGATTTACCCATATCTTTTTTCCCAAAAACTTTATCAAAATACTTATACTTACTTTCAAGCTTCATTCTAGTCCTAGTTTCTTTAAAACTAAATGACTGCCCTTCTAAATGTATAATCTTAGCAGCAGGAATAGACATAACTCTATATCCAGCTCTTTTAATTCTTGCTGTAAGTTCAGTCTCTTCATAATACATAAAGAAATCTGGATCAAATTTACCAACTTTTTCAAGAGCCTCTTTTTTAATCATCATATCTGCACCAGTTACATGACCAACTTCTACTGGTTTATCTGTAAAATTAAAATCTCTTCTATTTTTTCCTAGAATTATCCTATTAATTTTTTCAAAATAATTAAAAGAATCTTGAATTTCAGTTTCAACTGAAATTAATTTTAACGAAAAGGAGTGAACCGGACTCATATCTTCTGAATAGAGATTCCCCCCAGATATTCCAACATCTAAATTTTCTTCCATAAAATCATATAAAATTTTTACAGCGTTATTTATTAAAAGTGTATCTGAATTCAAAAGAAACATATACTTTCCAGAAGCTACATCCATTCCAAGATTATTAGCTTTTCCAAATCCTAAATTTTTCTCACTTTTTATAAACTTTATCTTATCTGAATAATTTTTTTCAAAATACTCTTTAGAACCGTCTTGAGAATCATTATCCACTAAAATTATCTCATAATCAATCCCTTCAGTTTTTTCAATAACCGAATCTATGGTATCTTTTGTTAACTCCAATGTGTTGTAATTTACTATTATTATTGAAACATCCATTTTATTTACCCTTCATTTTATCATTGTATTTTTGAACAATTTTTTTTATATCTTGCGCTTTATCTCTATGAGATATCAATATATTATCTCCATTTTTTACTACAATCAAATTCTTAACTCCAAGTAATGAAACATTGAAGTCTTTCGCTATAACTATGTTGTTGCTTGAATCTTGAGTTATAACAGATGTTTCTCTTATTATATTCCCATCCTCGTCTGGCTCAAATATCTCTGATAGAGCTGTGAAACTTCCTATGTCATTCCACCCAATATCTACAGGTATAACTCTAATATTTTTTGAATATTCCATAATTCCAAAATCTATAGAAATTTTTTCAAATTTTTCAAAATATGGTTTAGCTTTTTTAGAAAGTTGAGTTCCAGTATCTCCTGCTTTTATCTCTTCTCTTAATTCTGAGAATATCTCACTATGCTCCTCCATAAGAACATCGAAGTTTTTAAAAATTGTATCAGTTGAAAATATAAACATTCCTGAATTCCAAAGATATTTTCCCGAAGAAACATAATTTTCTGCTGTTTCCAGATTTGGTTTTTCACGAAATCTTCTAACTTTATATATTTCATTTAATTCTATTTTATCATCATGTTTAATTTCAATATATCCATAACCTGTTTCTGGCTTATCAGGTTTTATTCCTAAAGTTACTATAACTGAATTTTCATTTGCTTCTTTGGCTCCCAATTTTATTATCTCACAAAATTCATCAGCTTTTTTTATCAAATGATCCGATGCTAAAACTACAACTTCTATTTTTTCATCAATATTTTTAAATCTCTCCTCAATAATTAAAGATGTATAACCTATAGCAGCAGCTGTATCTTTAAATGAAGGCTCTATTATTATATTCTCTTCTGGAATATCTGGAAGTTCTTTTCTTATCTCTTCAACCTGTAAAATATTAGTGGCTATAAATATTTTATCTGGTGTAATTATTGGTAATATCCTATCTACAGTTTCTCTTATCATTGATTTGTCTGAAAAAAGATTTAATAGTTGTTTAGGTTTTTTAGGTGTTGATAGTGGCCAGAATCTCTCTCCACTTCCTCCTGCCATTACTAGAGCTGTTAACATAATAGTTGTTCCTCCTCGATATCCTCATTTCTTAATATTTCAGATTGTAATATTGTAAAAACTAATATATATGTTGGTGTCATGTATTTATCTATAAAAATAAGCATACTTAACATTGTAAAAATCAATAATAACTTTAAAACCTTACTATCCACTAATCCCTTATAAAAATATTTACAAATCGCTATATAGAAATATATACTTCCAATTCCATATAAAATTATATCCATAAATATTCCTGATTTTGGAGACATTCCATGTCCTGTTTCGAGAGAATATTTTATCTCTGTATAGTTAAGTAGATTAAATTTGTTTTCTAGGATATTTTGAATTAAAGTTCCCTCTTTTTCAAAGTAAAATAAATATGTTCCTCCTACCCCAAATATATTATGGCTAAATATTTTTAAGCTTGTTAATACAGACCAAGATCTAGTTATTACGCTAGTAAAATACTTTAAGTCATTCATAATTGAAGCTGAAAGTTTTTCATAAAAAAAATATCTCAGAACAAATAAATTTATTCCAAATAAAAACAAGGATAGAATTATTCTTTTAAATGTAAACTTCATCGTTAATATACAAAAAAATCCAAGTGAAATAAAAAAACATACTATAGCTCCCTTAGAACCTATATAATATAACTCCACCAAATAAACAAGTGTTGATAACCCTATTAAAAAATAGCTTTTATCTCTTTTGTTATAACTCAATAGAAGTATGTAAAATATTGTTAAAATATATCCTGCTTCTGAGGGTTCAGATGTTAGAAGTTTTATTCTTTCAATATTCTGTAGCTTCTCTATCATAAACACTATAAAAATGAAAATAAAATTTATGTTTAATAACTTCTTTACTGATTCTCTAGAAACTTTTGAAATAATCCTTGAAAAATAACCTATTGATAAAAATCCAATTACGTTATATAAGATTAATTTAAAACTTTTTATAAAGAAATTTTCTCCATATAAATCTGTTGCTAGCCCTCCGACTGCAACATAAATTACGTAGGCCATACTAACAATAAACATATAAATAAAAAAACTTCCTATTTTTTTGTCTAAATAATTTACTTTATCTTTCTTTACTACAAAGAAATTTAATAAACCCAATATAACTAGTGGAAAGAAATAATTTATTCCAGCAGCTCCTATTGTACCTAAATAATCTTTTAATAAAACATTCTGAAAATTAAAAGATAGTATAAATACAAGTATTAAAAAAATTTCTGATGATATTCCTAAAAAAATCATTTTTCTCCTTCTTAGCACAATCCACTAACTCAAAATAATGTCCTCAACTTGCTTTATAATTTTTTCTTTTGAAAAATTAATTTTATAAAACTCTTGAATTTTATTAAAGTCTCCAAGACTATAATTTTCATACTCTTTTAAAACTAGTTTTATTTTTTCAACCATATCCTCCTTAGAATAATCTGAAAAAATCTCTATAAAATTATAATTATTAAAGTTAATCCAATCATATCCTATCATAGTATGATCGCTTGCTATTATTGGAAGTCCAAAACTAATTGCTTCTAAAAATTTAGTCTTCATTCCACTACCTATAAAAACAGGAGAAACATAAAGTGTACTTTTTAATAGAAGATTACTCATTTCCTCATGTGTAGGATTCGAATACACCTTTATAAAATCTTCTGCTGACTTCAATTTAATTGCTTCATAAATTCTAGCATTTGGATTTCTACCAGCTATCACTATTTCAGAAATACCTATGTCATTTTTCAAAGTTTCATAATTTTCTATTAAAAATAAAGCAGCCTCTATATTTGCTTCCATGTCCAATGTACCTGTAAATATTATTGATTTTTTCTTCTTAATTTCAGCAATATTCTTAAAATTATTTTCATAAAAAATTGGAATAATTGCATTCGGTTTCTCTAAATTATAAAAATCTTTAGTAGATTCAAAATCTTTTTTAGTTAAAAAAATTGTTTTGTCTGAATTTTCTAAAGATTTTCTTTCCGAATTAGTTATATTTTTCAATTCTATAATTTTAATTAATTTATTCATATTTTTTGTATACATTTTTGAAAATTCATATTCAAAATTATCAAAGTTCTGAATTATTTGTATTTTTTTTCCTATTTTTTTTCTAATCTCTTCACTTATATTTCCAAGTCTTGAAGATTGAATAATAACTATTTCAATTTCCTCTGTTTTTATTAGATTAACTATATCTTTTTTATAAAGCTCTAACTGATCAGAATATCCAAGAACTCTAGATAGTAAAGCTTTAAATTTATTTCTTCCAATTTCTAAATTATATTTTTTTTCAGAAAGAGTTGTATTTTTACTCACTATCGTAAATAGTTGTATTTTTTTTTCTATTTCCAATTTTTTAAATGTTTCTAAAAATTTTTTTGTTCCTATAGACCCTCCATTATTTAAATCAGGATCTGAAGAACTTATATATAATACTTTTTTCATATTACTTAAGACTCCTTTAAGAATAAATTTCAACTAATTTTTTTGTTATTTTTTCTTTTGTAAAATTATTCACAATCCATTTCTTGCAGTTGTCTGTATAATAATTTTTTTCTATTTTTTTTATTGCCTCTGCATATTCAAAATTATTTTGATTCTCAACTTCTATTCCAGTTAATTTATTTTGATTTACCCAGTTTACTCCAGACCCTTCAATTTTAAAAGTTACTGCTGGCAAACCACAATATAGAGCTTCTGCTAGAGCCACTCCAAAAGCTTCATTTTTAGTTATTGATGGGAATCCAAAGATATCGCTGGCATGTAAATATTCTTTTTTCTCTTCAACTGAAATCTTCCCAAGAAATTCTATTTTCTTGTCATCTTTCGCTAATTCCTTTAATTCATTCGTTAAAGGACCAGCACCAGCAATTACAATTTTATATGAATCATCTAAATATTTTGAAGCTCCTATCAAATGCTTTAATCCTTTGTATTCTCTATGAACCCCTAAAAAGAATATAATTTTTTTATCTTTGTATTTTTTTCTTATCTCTTCTATATTTCTATAGTTATCATTTGAAAGTTCCCCTATCGATTCGTCAACTATATTTGGAATAATTTCAATCTTATCCATATATTTATTTATTGTTTCTGAATTTTTTGCATACTCTAAACTTGTTGCTATAATTTTATAGCTTTTATTTAAAAACTTCTCTTCAAACATTCTATACATTTTTAAAAGATTTTTTTGTTTTACAATATCAGAATGCCAATGAACTATAACTTTTATATTTTTGTTAGATTCTTTTTTCAATATTCTGTCTAAATATACAGTTACCAGTGGATTTGGTAAATGTATATGAATATAATCAGGTTTATATTTTTCAATTAAATCTCTTAACTGAAAATAGTACTCAAGACTTATTGCTTGAGAAGCTACTTTCTTAATATATCCGACTCTTGTAATCTCAATACCATCATAAAAATCTACAAAAGACTTTTGAGTTTCGCTAAAACATACAACTTTATTTTCAAAATTATCTTTTAATACATCTACTATGTCATAAGCAACTTGTTCTATTCCACCAAATTGTGGTAAATAGTATGTACTTATATGCAAAATTTTCTTTTTCATTATGCTTATCTTCCTTTCCCAAATACTACAGTCTTTATCGTTTTAAAAAATATTATCATATCCAGTATAAAATTTTGATGTTTTATATAATATATATCGTACTCTAATTTTATTCTTGCATCGTCTATATTTTCTCCATAAGGATACATAACTTGTGCCCAACCTGTAAGACCTGGTTTTACAGCATAACGAAGCTTATATAGATTAATAACTTTCTCATACTCTCTTCCAAGTAGATTCCATTCAGGCCTTGGACCAACGAAACTCATATCTCCACGAAGGACATTATATATTTGAGGAAGCTCATCAAGTCTTGTTTTTCTTATAAATTTTCCAACTACAGTTATTCTATCATCATTTGCACCAGCGTATTTAGAATGCTTTTCTGGATCATGAAGTCTCATAGAACGAAACTTTACCATCTTAAATTCATTTCCACCAGCACCTATTCTATCTTGTGTAAAAAATGCTGGATTAGAAATAAATTTTTTAGGATTATCTAGTTTTACTAAAATATAAGTTAAAATCATAAACGGTGCTCCTAAGATTAGTACAATCATTGACATACACAAGTCAAATGACCTTTTAATCCTTTGTTCAAGTGAACTATTTAAAATATTAAATCCCGGACTTTTTAATACCCAATCTCTATCTATGTTTTCTACATCAATCTTTCCTTCGGATTCTTGTAAAAACGTTATTGAATCTTGAACTTTTATTCCATTTATTTTTAAATTTAAAACTTTTTCAGTCCAATCTTCATTATTTTTCTTCTCTACATACACAATCTCATTTATATCATATTTTTCAATTAGCTCTTGAATATTTTCCATTCTCCCAATCGAATCCAAACTATCATCATCTATGAATCCTATATAATTGTAATTGGTATTACTAATTATGATATCTTTTATTCTTTTTGCTTCATCTCCACATCCAAGAATTGCTAATCTATAATTAGCTCTAAATATTTTTGTGAAAATATATCTCAATAGATTTTGAACTATAGTAAAAATAACAAATCCTAAAAATATTCCACTTCTTTTATAAAAAATCAAAAAAATGTAAAATAATATTCCATTTAAAAAAATAGAATGTATAAAATCTTTAGCTTTATAGCCAGATGTAAATGTTAGTATATCAAAGATGTAATACGCTGTTCCAAGTATAAAAAACATTCCGTAGAATGCTGTATTTAGACCTATATCTAAATAACTTAATGTCTCTTTAAATACCATAAATATCATTATCAGATATAATATTCTAGCTCTTATATTTTGACTATGTCTCATAATTTACTCCAATTTATTTTCTTTTTTTATATATCTCTATAAACTCCTTAAAAAATGCTGTAAATATTCCTAAAAATATTCCTAAAAATATTCCTGCTGTTAAAATTAACTTTTTATTATCTCTAACAGGCTTTTTCATAGCTTCTAATTTTTTCTTTTCTTTCTCATATTTTTCTTCCAACTCTTTTTTTTCTCTAAGAATAGTACTATATTTAAGAGTTATAAGTTCCGAAATTCCTATAGCATTTGTAAATGCCTTTGACTCATCTGCTATAATATTTTGTATTTTATTTTCTACCTCTATTAACTTAGCCTCAACTTTTCCTAAAGTTAACTTCTGCTTTGAGATTTCTGTAAATTTAACAATATTTTTATTTTTAATATTTTTAGTCTCTTTAAAAGCTAAAAATGAACTGGTAAATATACTTAGTCCAATAACAGTTGCGACTATTAGCTTTTGCTTTACTAGTATCTCTATCGTCTCATACAAATTTACCTCATTTCTTTTGTAGTTTTGAGACCCTCTGTCTTCATAATTTTTAATTTCCACACTAAATCCCCCCAGATTTTTCCAATGTTCCTTTAATTTTATATGTGTTATTATATCATGAGTTAAGCTATTTTTTTTATTATAAAATAAAAAAAAGCCACGAATTTTTAAATTTCGTAGCTTCTTAACTATAAATAAAAATAGCTAATATTTATTATTTGAAAGTTTTATAATCTCTTACTAAGTGATTTCATACAAAAACTGTCCCCTCTATTTTCTCCAAAACTAAAACCCTATAAACTTACTCTTATCTTTTAATAATTTTTTCCTACAAAGATTATCATTGTACAGATAGTTAGATTCAGTAAAGTGACCATAAAAATCTCCTAATAATACTAGTTAATACTTGAAAATAATTATCTCTCTCCATTTTCCCCTCTTTTTTTTAAGATTTTAAATACCATTTTTTCCCTAATTATATCAAAAGTTTTTTCTATATATTCTCTATTAGTATAAATATATAAACTTACAAAAAAGGTAACTAAAAATATTTTATAAACTAATGAAATTTTCAAAATAACAGTTCCATAAATCAATATGTTTATAATAATATCAAAAAACATCTTAGAAAATTCAAAGTGTAAATATACCATCTTATCTATTTGTATTTTTCTAAAAATAAATAAAGATATATATGCTACCATTGTAGCTATGCAAGCACCTAAAACAGAATATTTTGGGATAAGAATAAAATTTAATACTACATTTACTAAAGCTCCAAATCCTGCTGTATAAAGTGCTCCTTTAGTCTTTTTAAAAGCTACATAATTTACTCCAATAAAACTAGCTAAATTACTATAAATAATTCCAAGAGAGAGAATAGGAACTAATTTCCATGAATCGAAATAATTATCTGATACAA
The DNA here is from genome assembly GCF_014250685.1 of Cetobacterium sp. 2A. GTDB lineage: Bacteria > Fusobacteriota > Fusobacteriia > Fusobacteriales > Fusobacteriaceae > Cetobacterium. The sequence goes on from NZ_JACFAJ010000006.1 coordinate 581,757, forward strand.
GGATCTTCATAACTGGATAAATTACTAATATCAATCCTATATTACATAAGTTTAATATTCCTGATATCATTTTAAATAAATTGTTATAAAATTCTTCAAAATTTTCTTTTGCATGTTCATCTATAGCTGACATCTGCCAAGAAATAAAAAATATTCCAAATATTGTAGCGATTAAAATTGGAAATTTATTTGCTACAGCATAATATCCTACAACTTCCCCTCCATGGTAGTATTTTAATATTAGCCTATCTGAAAGATTCATTATCCACCAAACTGTTGCTGTAGGTATCAATGGGATAGTATATTCTAAAATCTCTTTTAGTCTTTTTTTTGAAAATTTTTTTATATTAAAATAGTCTCTAAATTCCACTCTAAAAATAAGATATAACACTACTAAAATCTGAGTTACAAGCATTGAAGTTAAATATCCACTAAATCCATACTTTTTAATTAAAATTATATTTAATCCTGCAAAGAAAAAAGTATAAATAATTCCAGTTGAAACGTAAATATCCATTCTATCTAGACTTCTAGTAAACTGTTGTAAATATCCAAATAAAAATCCAATCATTAATATTAAATATACCATTAGAGCATGCTCTTGAAAAATGTTTCCCATAAATTTAAAAAATATCACATAAAATAATCCAAATAAAATCAAACCACCTAGACTAGCAACTAATCCAGTCGTAAAATATTCACCTTGAACTTCTTTAGACTGATTTTTAGGGAGTCTAAAAACTGCTTCCGACATAGCTAAAGTTACCAGAGGTGTTACCAATGCTATAATCGTTGTTATAATATCTAAATCTCCATAGTTTTCTGGTGTTAAAAATCTTGTATAAAAAGGTAGCATTAAGAATACTATAGCTTTGCTTCCAAAATTTCCTAAAAATACCATCAGTGAATTTTTTCCTAATTTTTTATAATTACTCATCTAAGCCTCTCATATAGAGAATAAATTTTTCTTTTAATAAATCCTAAATATTTTCTTAAAAATGAGGGATTATAGAATGGAAAATATTTTCTTTGTAGTTCCTCAAATTTCATATTATCTACATTTTCATAAAATTCGACTCTATTCTTTTCTTTTTGACTATAAGTACTTAGACATGGATTTCCTTTTAAAGCTGTTTCAAAATCAACCTCAAATTTTTCTATTCCAGCTTCTATTTTTTCAAAAAGATCTCCACCTTTTTTATTATTAACTGTAACTACAGATGTCCCATCGAAATTCTTAATTCCCTTCGGAACTTGCCAGAAATCTCCTAAAGTTATATCCGCCTGCCTTGGTGTAGTTCTAAATTCGCATTTATAGCAAGGTTTATTTAAATATACATCTTGTAAGAATCCAGCAAAAAATTGATCTTTACTTAGATTATTTTTAGTTATAATCTTATCTTTATCTTTAAATATTAGATTATAACTTTCCCAGCCTTCATCTTTATTTCTAAAATCTACTTCTATATTTTTTATATCTAGATTAAAACTTTCCCTTATATATTTATTAAAAGCTTTATATGAAGGTACCCCATGACATATAATATCTACCGTAGTCAAGTTTTCATGTTTTACTATTGTATTTAGAGCTGCTATTTGGCAAGGTGTTCCTACAAATAGTACTTTTTTCCCAGTCATCAAATGTTTCTTTGCTTCCTTGTACGAATTCCCCATTTTACTTTGAAGATATTTTGATTTCTGAAGTGGCTTTAAATCCTCCATTTTTGATATTGCACAATGGATAATTTCTCCTTCAAACCATTTAGCACCAAATACAATATTTTCATCCTTTAGAAATTCTTTAGCCAATTCTGTAAATATACCTCCAGATGAACTATTTTTTAAAATTTCTTTGTCTTTAGACCAACACGAATAAGTTTTTATATCTTTTAAGTTATTATTATTAATTTTAGTTATTACTGGACATCCTTTTTGACAAATACCACACTGAATACATTTACTTGTTAAAAAGGGCTTATAAAAGCCCTCTTCTGTTTTTTTAAATTCAATTGCTCCATCAACAGGACAAATATTTAAACATCCATAACAACCAGTACATCTATTATACGATATAGTTTCTATAGCTGATTTCATTTTTTCTCCTTTTATGACTCTAATGCTTTTTTTAGAAATTCTCTAGAGAAATTTTTATGAACTTCTAATTTTTTTTCAACTTCCTTATAATCAATATCTTCGTCTAAAATTCCTGATTTTATTACTTGATCTATATCAGTAAAAAATCTATCCTCTAAACCCATTATAGATAATAAGTTCTCTAATCTTGAGATACCTCTTCCAGAATTAGAAACAACAACAAATTTTTTATTAAAAATAATTGAAAATACAGTACAGTGAAACGAATCTGTTACTATCAATTCACTATCTTTGATGTATGTAAGCCATTGCGAAACTTTATTATATTTTATTTTCTTTTTTCCAAAAACAATTACTTCTTTTCCTTTTATATGATTTACTTTAGCTTTTAAATAATGAGCTATTTCATTACTTATTTTTGTTAATTTAGGAGTATTATCTAAAAGCATGTGTGCTATATATTTTTCTTCTTTATGTTTTTTATCTTTGTAATCATCCAAAATTATTTGATAATCATTTTTGTCCAACATCATCGTTGGGTCTAACACACATACGGCATCTACATCAAAATTTTCTTTACATACTTTTATCCCACTTTGTTCTCTAGTTGAAATAAAATTAAATCTCTGTACTAATTTTTTTATTTTTTCTGTTAACTCTGAGTCTCCTTCCCATCTATCAACACCAAAACTAGCCGCATAAGCTATTTTTTTATTTTTATCATCTACAAAATCAAAGAAAAAACGAGAAACCAAACTCGGCCACCATATCGGACGCCATACTTGATCACTACCTACTATAAATGTTGAAATTTTTTCATTTAGTTCTTTCAATTCTTCAAATGTTTTATATTCTTTGGTTTTGGTTAAAAACTTTTCTGAAAATTCTACGAACCCTTTACCAAAAATAAAAAGAAAAATTTTATTTTTCAATCCTACTTGTACTGGTGTATAATTTACTAATTCAGAATCGTAACCTTCCTTCTCAATCATTTTTTGGACTGCATAACACTGAATAATCGCTCCAAAATTTTGATTTGATGACCACTGATAAGTTAAAATCCCTACTTTTTTTTTCATATAATTATCTCCCATTTTATTATTTCTCATCCAATATTCTCTATAATTTCTTTAAATTTTTCTTCAGAAGAATTATAACTATATTTTTCTAAAAAAATATCACGACTATATTGATTCAACTTTTGTTTTATATTATCTTTTTCTATATAATTGTTAATCTTTTCTATAAACTCTTCTGCAGTATTACATAATCCTCCAGCTTTGTCATAATCCAATTCATATCCCTCAAAAGCCTCAGTTGTACCAAATACAGTTTTTCCATACATTAATGCCTCAGCTGTTTTAACTTTCATTCCGCCACCAGAAAAAATGGGAGCTATTATAGCATCTGCACTACAATAATAATCTTCTAATTTTTCTACAGTTCCTATTACCTTAACTTTTTTAGAAATATTTTCAAATATTTCTCTATATTTTTCCATGTTTTTACCAACTATATATAAATTAGCATCTATATGTGGTAAAACCTCTCTTATGAAAAAATTTAATCCTTCCATATTTGGAAAAAAGTCTGCAACACCTACAAATAATAAATTTTTAATATTACTTTTAAATAAATCTAATTTGCCATCTAAATTTTTATTAGGAAAAGATACAGGAATTTCAATTGTAGATTCTATCTTGTATTTTTGATTCAACAACTTTGAATCTCTTTTATTTAAAGTTATAATTACATCTGCTTTTTCAAAAGATTTTTTTTCATTTATCTCTGAATTCTTCAAGATTTTTTTTAACTTAAATTTTTCTAAAATATTATTCTTAACCCCATTAAGTATAGATTTATATAAAAAATAATTTATATCATGACAAAAAACAACTATTTTTATTCCTGATTTTTTTTTTAATTTTTCACATAAATATCCATATGAACTGGTATCTAAAAATACTATATTTATTTTTTCATCTTTTATTATTTTTTCTATTTTATTTTCGTCAACTAAGCTTATCCCTTCACATCTTTTCAAAAATATTATATTTAAAATTCTCTGGATTTTCGATTTCATTTCCACATTAAATACTTTTATTTCGCTTACATTTTGGAGCATTTTATAATTTCTATTGGATACTATATAAGCTCCATTTTTATTAGTGGCTTCTAATCTTGAACTAATAAATAAAATTTTTTTTCTACACATCTTATCTCCTTTTTTTTAAAATCTTTATTTTTTCAAAACAAACGAGAATAGTTCCAATTAAAAATATATCAAAAATGGTATTAAATAATCTCATATTAGAAAAACCTAAATTTACAAAAGAAAAAAATATCAAAAAAGAAGAAAAATTATATTTAGAGTTTTTAAATAAAGTATAAATCTTTTTTGCTATAAATCCAGAACTTATTCCAACAAAGATTATACCCACAATCCCAAAATTAGCAAATCCTATACTCAAATTTGAAAAAGGCCAAGAATTAAAACTAAGTCTTTCAAAAGGAATCGATGGAACTATATTCTCTTTTCCAATTACCATATTCCAAACATAAACACCATCATCAACGGGCGGTTTCAAATCATATAATTTTCTGGGTATAAAAGATAAAAATATATCTTTATAACTAGCACCGTACCAAAAAGTATTTTGTTTGAAATAATTAAAAACAAAAATATTAATATGTTCATAACTTGTTTCAATTACAATATTACTTAATTTCGAATAAAATTTATCAACTATAATACTAAATTCAAAATTTCTATCTATTATTTTTTGATCTCGTAATATTGGTAAAAAAACTATGTATAAAATTCCTGTCAATAAGATAGATATATTTTTTGTTGTTATAATTTTAAATTTCTTATTTTTATATATTGATATCATAAAAATCATTATAACTAGATTAAAAGCTCCTGCTCTACCTCCTAAAATTGTCCAAAATAGTAATCCAATCAATAATGAGCATATAAATAATAATTTATTTTTTAATATTCTTTTATTTAAATATGTATAATATAATTTACAAACTCCTATATCATACAAAATAAATAACTTATAATAAATTCCATTTCCTTTTGCAAAATGAGCTCTTAAATGCTGATTTTTTAAAAGATATAAAATTCCATTATTTTTATAAAAATATAATAAAAACGAAATAAATCCTATTAATAATATAATCATTCCATTATTAAAAAATTTTTTTTCCAAAATTATTTTATTAGATGATTTTGTCGTGTAAAATCCAATAAAATAAAATACAAAATAAAGAATAGTAAATTTTACATAATAAAATATGGACATTTCAAAATCTATATAAGTTCTATGTCTTACTATTAGACTATTTAGTGAATTTTCTCCTTTTATTACTAGGAAAAAAATATATATATACATAAAAAAAAAGTATTTTAAAATTAAATTAATTGGTGGATAAAAAAATGTTTTTTTTTCATTATCCATTTTTTTTAGATAAATTGTTACAATCATAAAAAATATAAAATATAAAGAAATTAATAAATTATTCATTTAAATCACCTAAAATTATTTTCACTATTCTTCCCGTAAAGTTATCATTTGAAAACTTTTCTTTTCCATAATCATAATTCATTTTCATATATTCTTTTTCATTAATATTTTTTATTACATCATAAATACTCTTTATACTCCTATTCTGGCAACTCAATCCATTTTTATTATCACAAAATATATCTCTTATACCACCAATAGACTCATCGGTGATTACTGAACATCCATTTGTATAAGCTTCTAATATTGATATAGGTTGCCCCTCATTAGAATAATAAGTAGGAAGTATAAAGATATAATTTTCAAATAATAATTTTTTTTTTTGTTTTCCTCTTGCTATCCCATGATATTTTATTTTATTAGGATATTTTTCAAGATACTCTTTCACTATTTTTTCTAAACTAGGTTCAATAGCTCCAGCCAAATTAAATTCTATTTCTTCATCACTGAACTTTTCACTAACTTTTAAAAGATCTAATATCCCCTTCTCTTCCATTAGGTTACTCAAATAAAGAACTCTTTTTTTATCATCTCTGGAATATTTTTTAATTTTTTCATTTATTTCATCCTCAGTAGCAATAAATTCATCTTGTACTCCATTTTCACAGACAAATATTTTATTCTCAGGTATTATTCCTTGAAACATACTTCTTAAAGAATCCCCGAGAACTATCATTCCAGTTGATTTATTTAAAAAAAAGTTTATAATTTTTTGTTTTAATTTAGACTGTGAATTATACATTTTTCTAAAAAATCCACCATGTATATGGTTATAGTAAGGAACTTTCTTTATCGTTGAGGCAAGCATATACGGAGAAAATCTCATAAATCCTAAATAACTCTGTCCTGAAGTCATATATATAACATCGTAGTTACCATTAAATATCATCAGTATTTCTTTTCTCATTTGTGAAATTATTCTAGTAAATTTTCCAATCTTAAACTTTCCTTGTTGAGATTTATCTTCAAAACCTTCTTCTTTAAGAGTATTTATTCTATCTATCCTATATTTTTTAGCTAATCCTTCATAAATAGTTTGATTGGCTATTGTTTGTCCATTTAAACTTCCTGGAAAAGGCCCTATCATTAGTATCTTTTTCATTATATTTCCTTTCTCCATACAACTCTATTAACATAATCAGTATAAGAAAGTATTATTCTTAAAACTTTATCTGATACATTGGGCATAGAGTAGTCTGCTACTTTTCTAAGTGTCGTTTTATCTTGAGTTTCTAAAATCGCTAATCCTTGCATTATTCTATCTTTTTGTAATCCTACCATCATAACTGATGCCTCTTCCATAGCTTCGGGTCTTTCATGTGCCTCTCTAATATTAAGTGCTGGGAATCCTAAACAAGATGATTCTTCACTAATAGTTCCCGAATCACTTAGAACAGCTTTAGCTTCCTTTTGTAACTTCACATAATCATTAAATCCTAATGGTTTCATAAGATTAATAAGCGGATTAAATTCAACTCCTAATTCTTCTATTTTCTTTCTAGTTCTTGGGTGAGTTGAAACTATTATTGGTAACTCGTATTTTTCTGCTACTGCATTTAAGCTCTCAACTAAGTTTAAAAAGTTTCTATCAGAACCTATATTCTCTTCTCTATGTGCAGAAACTACAAAGAATTTACCTTTTTCTAAACCTAATCTATTTAAAATATCTGAAGCTTCTATATCTTTTATTTTCATATTTATAACTTCAAATATTGGACTTCCTGTTTTTATTATTCTGTCAGCCGGTAATCCTTCTCTTAAAAGATATTCTCTAGCTATATCACTATATGTCATATTTATATCTGCTGTATGATCTACTATCTTTCTATTTGTTTCTTCAGGAACCCTTTGGTCAAAACATCTGTTTCCAGCTTCCATATGAAATATTGGTATTTTCTTTTTCTTAGCAACAATTGCAGCCAAACAAGAATTTGTATCTCCTAATACTAAAAATGCCTCTGGTTTTACCTCATCCAATAATGAATCCATTTTTATTAGAATGTTTCCTATTGTTTCACTTGGCTTTCCTGTAGCTGTATCTAAGAAATAATCAGGTTTTCTAATATTGAAATCTTTAAAAAATATTTCGTTTAATTCATAATCATAGTTTTGACCTGTATGAACTATAACATGGTCAACTGCTTCCGATTTTTCTAATTTATCTATTACTGCTGCTAATCTTATAATTTCAGGTCTTGTCCCTACAACTGTCATTACTTTTAGTTTTTTCATCTATATGCTCCCCTAAACTTCTAAATAGTATGTGTCTGGATTTTCTTTATCAAACTGCTCATTAGCCCAAAGTACGAGAACCATATCTTCGTCTCCCGTATTAGTTATATTGTGAGTATAACCTGTAGGTATATCTACAACTTCTAATTTTTTATCAGATACTGGATACTCTATAATTTCATCACTAAATATATGACGGAATCTTAATGTTGCTTCACCTTTTATAACTAAAAACTTTTCATTTTTAGTATTATGATAATGGTTCCCTCTTGTTACTCCTGGTCTTGATGTAGAAATAGAAAATTGTCCACTATCAACCGTTCTTAATATTTCTACAAAACTTCCTCTTGCATCTGTATGTTCAGTAAGTTCATAAGAAAATTTATCTTTTGGAAGATAAGACAAATATGTTGCGTAAAGACTTCTTTCAAATCCTGTTCCAACTTCTGGAATACTTAAGCTTTTTCTATTTTCTTTAAATAACTCCAACAAATCTGCAACTTCTCCAAGAGTTCTACTATAAGTTTTTTCAACCATATAATATAATTTTTTTTCTTTTTTCTCTTCATTCAAATGAGAACCTATAGAATCTATAACATCATCTATATATACAAATTCTATAGAAGTATCTCTTCCATTTATTGATATCTCAATATCATTGGCTGTGTTGTAACACCATGTTGCAACTACAGAGTTATAATTTGGTCTACACCATTTTCCAAATACATTTTGAAGCCTATATATAAACACAGGAGCATTATTTCTTTCTGAGTAATCTTTTAATAAATTCTCCCCAGCTAATTTACTTTTTCCATAATCATTTTCCTTATCTACATGAATTGATGAAGTTATTAATACTGGTGTATTCTTTCCATTCTTCTCTAGAAAATTAATAAGATTTCCAACTAAATCACTATTTCCCTTATAGAAATCTTCTGGATTTTCTGGTCTATTTATTCCTGCTAAATGAAATATAAAATCTGCTACCTTAACGCTTTCTTCTAACTCTTCAAGAGTATTATTAGAATCAAATTTTAAGATTTCTATACCCTCTATTCTTAAAAGTCTCTCTTGTAAATTTTTACCTATAAATCCCTCAGAACCAGTAACTAATATTTTCATTATTTAACACCAAACTCTTTTAATTCATCTTGAATTTCTGATAGGTTTATAAGCATCCCTCTTAGTTCATCCTCATTTAATCTATAAGTATTATGAGAATGATATTCATCGGCCTCAGTTACAACCTCTTCTCCATCTTCAAAGAATTTAGAGTAATTTAAATCTCTTCCATCCGCTGGTATTCTGTAATAATCCCCCATATCTTCAGCTCTAACTTTTTCTTCTTTAGTCATAAGAACCTCATAAAGTTTTTCTCCATGACGTGTTCCAATTACCTTAACTATATGATCTGGTTTCCCTATCATATTTTTCATTGTATTTGCAAGAAGTTCTACTGTAGCAGCTGGTGATTTCTGAATAAATAGATCTCCATTTCTTCCATGTTCAAAAGCAAATAAAACTAAATCTACTGCTTGATCTAAACTCATCATGAATCTTGTCATATTTGGATCTGTCACAGTTATCGGATTTCCAACTCTTATCTGATCAAAGAAAAGCGGAATAACTGATCCTCTTGATGCCATAACATTTCCGTATCTTGTAACACAAATAACTGTGTCATCTTCTCCTAGGTTTCTTCCTTTAGCTATTGCTACTTTTTCCATTACTGCCTTTGACATTCCCATAGCATTTATTGGATATGCAGCTTTATCTGTACTTAAACAAATTACTTTTTTTACTTTAGCAGCTATTGCAGCATTAAGAACATTATCCGTTCCTATGATATTTGTTTGAACTGCCTGCATTGGATAAAATTCGCAAGATGGAACTTGCTTTAAAGCAGCTGCATGGAATACATAATCTACTCCTCTCATAGCATCAGCTATTGAATTACAATCTCTTACGTCTCCTATATAAAATTTCAGCTTAGGATTATTATATAATTTTCTCATATCGTCTTGTTTTTTCTCATCTCTTGAAAAAATTCTAATCTCTTTTATATCTGTACTTAAGAATCCCTTTAAAACTGTATTTCCAAATGAACCTGTCCCACCAGTTATAAGTAATATTTTGTTTTTAAACATCTAAATTCATCCCCTAATATTTCTTTATTTCATTCATTATAGTTTCATAAGCTATATCTACACCTAACTTTTCTTCATAGTATTCTCTTCCATTTTCTCCTAAAGATTCTCTTAATTCCTTATTATTTAAAAGTTCTTCAAAATTTATCTTATATGTTTTTAAATCTCCATATATGGAGGACAACCCACATTTTGCTTCATTTTCCAATATTTCTGGATAATCTGTATTCCTATCTGTACAAGCTAATATTGGTAAACCTAATTTACAATAATCTATTGTTTTTGATGGAATATTTGGTATCGTAAAACATGAGTGTAAACTTACTATTCCCAAATCACAAGCAGCAGTAAGTTTTTCGTAATCTTCGCGAGGTATAAAATTTAAAAAAATAACATTAGATAGCTTTTGCTTTTCTACAATCTCTTCCAATCTTTTTTTCTCATTACCCTTCCCTACCATAAGAAATTTTATATTTTCTTTATATTTATATTCTTTAGCTAATTTCATAAGAAACTCGAGACCTTGAGGTTTTCCCATATTTCCGCCAAAAATTGTAATAAAATCCAATTCTTTAAATCCATATTTTTCTCTAATAATTTTTTTATCTATTATGGGTTTATTTTTAATTTTTCCCCAATTTCTTAAAATATGAACTTTATCTTCGGATACTTCAGGATTATGTTTTCTTAAAAAATTTATATTCCCTTCAGACATACATCCAATATAATCCGATTTCCCGTATAACTTTCTCTCTTTTTGTCTAAAAAATTCAAAAAGAATAGGATTTTTTATAATCCCTAAATCTTTTGCATTCTGCGGAAAGATATCCCTTAAAATTAAATATGATTTTGTTTTATATTTTTTCTTTAAATAATCTATTACAGGAGTAAACGTTATAGGAGGTGTATGATGAATTACCAAATCAAATTTCACATTAGAAAATTCCCTTGAAATTTCTTTTTTAAAAATACTTCCCAATGTTAAATTAGTTATTCCTTTCTCTATAAACCCAACTTCAAACATATTCCCAGTCTTTAGCCTCAGTACGTTAATTCCATCTTCTTTATTTAAGGTTGTTTCTAATCCCCATTTCTTTTCAGTCGCTGTTGCCACATAAACTTCATGACCTTGATCTCTAAACTCATAAACTAGTTCTTTATATAATCCCATATGATTTTTATTTTTAGAATAATCTAATAATAGAAATAATATATTCATTTTATCTCCCTTATCAAAATAAAAGATTCAGCATATGATGCTATTACTTGATTTCCTCTATATTTAGCTAAATTTTCAATTGCTTCTAAAGATCTTGGATGTGGGTAATCTCTAAGTTCTGTTTGATAAAAATTCATAGCCTCTTTTTTATTGAGTATATCTTCTCCCGTTAATCTCACGTAAGTATTTGGAATGAAAAAATCACTAGAGTTTGTATTTCCCCATTCTGTGGATGATAATGTTTCATAAGAATATATTTTTTTTACTCCATTTTCTGTTGGTCTACAAGCTACTAAAGTAGCTTCAAATACTAACTTATGGTCCTTATTTACATCTCCATAATGTTGTGTGAAAACTATATCTGGTCTAATTTCATTAACAACTTTAAAAATCTCTCCATTCAAATTTATATGAGATACTGTATCTAACTTCATATCTGGTAAATTTCCAAAGATTACCTTTTTTACTCCTAGCTTTTTATTTGCTTCTACAGCTTCCCTCCTCTTAGAGTTGAGCTTCTTAATATCATTGGGATATTGAGCTGAAGAACCATCAGTGACAATATAAACATATACTTCATGCCCCTGTCTAGAATAACTATTTATAGTTCCTCCGCAACCAAGTATCTCATCATCTGGATGGGCTGCTATTACTAATATTCTCATATATTTTTCACACTCCCAAATTTCTTCCCAGAAATTTTAAAAATTTCCCAGGCATCATAATCCTCTCCTTGGTAATTAATTTTTTTTATCAAAATTAATCCACTTCCGGTTTTTACTTTAACTCCTTTTCCTTTTACTATTTCTACACGTTGTCCCGGAATTGCTGACCAATTATCTTTTTCAATCAATTCAGATTCCCAAATTATGAGTTCAGAACCTTTATGATATGTAAAAGCTCCTGGATATGGTTTTGTTGACGCTCTTATAAGTCTATCTATATTATTGGCTGTATCATTCCAATTAATTAAGCCATCCTCTTTTTGTCTCAACGCACAATAAGTAGCCTCTTCTTCATTTTGTTTAGTTGGATTAATTTTCATTTTTACAATATCATGAATTTTTTCTTTTATGGCACTTCTTAATGCTACTAATACCTTCTCATATAATGTTGTTGATGTCTCTTTTTTATCTAAAATAATTTTTTCTTGATAGATTATATCTCCTGTATCTGTCCCATCATCTATTCTAAAAAGAGTTATTCCAGTTACTTTTTCTTCTTGTAAAATAGTCCAAGGAATTACAGCTCTCCCTCTATTTTTTGGAAGAAGTGTTGGATGAAATCCTATACTTCCATATTTAGGAATTCTTAAAATTTCTTCTTTTATTAATTGAGAAAAACCTATAACAAATATCATATCTGGATTAATTTTTTTTAGTTCCTCTATATTTTCTCTATCATTAATATTATTTATCTCATAACTTCTAATTCCATTTTTTTTGCAAAGTGGAATCAAATTTTTATAATCACTATTAAAATTATTATTCTTTACTGTAAAAACCGCTTCTATTTTTATTTGGTTCTTTATCATTTCCTCTAGAGATACATAGCTTGATTCAACTGTGCCTATAAAAACTATTTTCATTTAAAAATACCCTCCAGTTTATTGTGCGTTAAATAATCAACTAGTTTATTATAGTAAATTTTATCTTTTTCTACAGATTTCAACACTTTAGATCCCATACCTATAGTACATCTGTCTTTAATCTCAATTTCATCTCTTATATGTGACCCACTTCCTATAAATACAGCTTTTCCAATCTTTGTATTTCCACCTATAGTTGAATTAAAAGAAATTGTTGAAAAATTTCCTATAAAGGCATCATGACCTATTGAACAATTCCCACAAATTAATACATTATCTACAATTTTCGTATTGCTAGCAACAATAGAAAAGGGATATATTATGTTTCCTAGCCCTAAAGTGCAACTTGGAAATATAAAAGCCTTATTGGAAATAATATTGGTTAATTTTATTTCATTTATATCTTTTATTTTATTCAAAATTTTCTGTTTTATTTGTGGATCTCCTATTGCAATTACGGTGTAAAACCCCTGTTTATATTTCACCTTTGCTTCTTGCAACGTGTAGACTTCTAATCCATTAATTTTATTTTCTTTTTTATTATCATCTATAAAACCTTGTATTTCATAATTATCACTAGGTTCAAAGAAATCAACAATATCTCTTGCAATTCCTCCCGCACCGTATATCAATATTATTTTCTTTTCCATTCTATTTCCCCATAAATTTTTCTGCTGTTACATTTCCTTCTTGCACTATACCTTCCTTAACAAAAACCTTCGTTATAGTTAAAAATAATATTTTTATATCCATGACAAAGTTGTAGCTATTTATATATTCAATGTCCAATTTGAACTTTTCTTCCCACGAAATGGCATTCCTTCCATTTATTTGTGCCCAACCCGTAACTCCTGGCCTTACTTCGTGTCTCCTTGCTTGTTCAGGTGTATATCTATCCAAATACTCTACAAGAAGAGGTCTTGGCCCTACAAGGCTCATATCTCCTTTTAAAACATTCCACAGTTCTGGAAGTTCATCTAAGCTAGTAGCTCTCAATTTTTTCCCGAAAGGAGTAAGTCTATCTGCATCACTAGCATCTCCATCTCTCATAGATCTAAACTTATACATAGTAAAAATCTTCCCATCTTTTCCTGGTCTTTCTTGTTTAAATATCACAGGACTTCCTAGGTTTTTTCTTATAAGATATCCAGTTATAAGCAGTACAGGGCTCAAGAATATAAGTCCCAATCCACTAGCAATAATATCTATAAATCTCTTAAAAAAATTTCTATACATTATCTTTTAAACTCCTTAAGCTTAGCTATTACATAATCTGCTTCTTCATCTGTAAGATTAGATGAACATGGTATATTTAAAACTCTATCATAGTACCATTCAGCTACTTCTGTTCCAGAAGACTCATGATTTAGATAAGATTTTTGTTGGTGTATCAATCCCCAGATAGGTCTTGTTTGGATATTAGAATTTACTAACTCAAGTAATAGTTCATCCTTGTTTAATCCATATTTTTCTTTATCTACGACCACTGAATAGAACCAATGATTTGCACGGTTATTTTCATTAAAAGGTACTAGTGTTAATCCATCTATCCCTTCTATAGCTTCCTCATATTTTTTAAAATTCTTTATCTTTGTTTCAATAAAGCTCTCCAGTCTATCTAGTTGGTCTGTTCCTAAAGCTGCTTGAAGATTTAGCATTCTATAGTTATATCCTATTTCATCATGGATGAAGTAAAGAGGATCAGTTTTTGCTTGAACACTTAAAAATCTTATTTTATCAAGGAATTCTTGGTCATTAGAAACAACCATTCCTCCTCCTCCAGTTGTTATTATCTTATTTGCATTGAATGAGTAAACGCCAGCATGTCCTATTGTTCCCGCATACTTTCCAGCATATTTTCCTTCTGTATAATATGTTCCTAGAGCTTCTGTTGCATCCTCTAAAACTATAAGATTATACTTCTCAGCTATCTCCATAATTCTTTCCATATCTGCCATATTTCCAAATACATGAACTACTACTAATACTTTTATTGCTTTACCAGTTTTTTTATTATAAAGAGTTCCATCAATCATCTCACAATTTTCAGAACAGAATTTTTCAATAAGATTTGGATCCATACAAAGACTATGGTCACATCCTATGAATACAGGCTCAGCTCCAAGATATGTTATTGGATTAACTGCAGCAATAAATGTAAGTGTAGGTGCTAGCACTTCTTGATTCTTATCTACTCCAAACACCCTTAAAGACGTATGAAGACCAGCAGTTCCACTTTGTAATCCCACTGCATCAACACATTTCACATAATTCTTCATTTTACTTTCAAACTCAGATATGAATCTTCCCCCAGTAGAAACCCATCCACTCTCAAGGCATTCCCTTAAATTTTCTAGTACTGGCTCTACAGCAAGATTTGGTAGTGATAATCCTATTGTTTTCATATTCCCCCCTAAGTATCTATTCCTAGACCGCTTGTTTTTTATGATGATCTGGTTCTCTATATGAAACTATAAATTGTTTCATAAGAGCCTTTAATTCATCTCTATTTGGTATCTTAACTGCTTCTTTTAATTGAGCTATATGGATATGAATATCCATATCTCCCTCATCTATCTGAGTGATAAATATTTTTTTATTAGAAGTTTTTTTAGCACTATTTACGTCATATAGAAGCTCTTCGTATAGTTTTTCTCCTGGACGAAGTCCAACTATTTCTACATCTACATCTGCATTCGAAAGCTTTATCATAGAACGAGCTAAATCTATTATCTTTATAGGTTCTCCCATATCTAGTATAAATACCTCACCACCATTCCCAAGTGTTCCAGCCTCCATAACTAGTTGAGCTGCTTCTGGTATAGTCATGAAATATCTAGTTATATCCGGATGAGTAAGAGTTAGATTTTTCCCCTCTTCTATAAGCTTTTTAAATATTGGAATCACAGATCCATTACTTCCAAGTACATTTCCAAATCTTACAGCCATGAATTTTGTTTTACTTATTTTATTCATATGCTCAACAACAAGTTCACAACCTCTCTTTGTTGCTCCCATTATGTTAGTTGGATTTACAGCCTTATCTGTAGAGATAAGTACAAATCTTTCTGTATCATACTTATCTGCTGCCAGTGTAAGGTTCTGAGTTCCAAATATATTATTCTTTATAGCTTCTTCTGGATTATGCTCCATCAGTGGTACATGCTTATGTGCCGCTGCATGGAATACTATACTAGGTCTATATTTTGAAAATAATAAATCTACTTTATCTCTTTCTCTGATATTACATATTTCACTCACTAAATTAATATCAGGATATGCTCTTTTAAGCTCTAACTCTAAGAAATATATAGCATTTTCATTTACATCTATTGTCACTAGTTTTTTAGGATTGTATCTCGCTATTTGCCTAGCCAGCTCACTTCCTATACTTCCTGCTCCACCAGTTACAAATACTGTTTTTCCCTCTATCAATTCTCTAATGCTATCTCCATTTACTAGAACTTGTTCTCTTCCTAAAAGATCTTCTATACTAACGTCTCTTATCTGGCTAGATAGTCCATTTTCATATAACATATCATCTAAACTAGGTAGAATTTTTATATCTATATTTTCATATTTTTTTACTTCATCGACCACAGCTTTTATTTTCTTTTTCTCTATACTAGGTATCGCTATGATTATAACTTCAATCTCAAGCTGACTAAGTATCAAAGGTAATTTTTCTATGTTTCCTAAAACTTTGATTCCATTTATATATGTGTTTCTCTTTTTTTTATCATCATCAATTATTCCAACTATTGTATATGGAAAATTTAAATTTGTTATGCTCTCACGAATTAGAGTAGCTCCACCCTCTCCTCCACCGTAAATTAAAATTGGTCTTTTAACAACATTTTTTCTAAGTACAGATTTGTATGATCTATTCAATCTGAAAATATATCTAGAAAAAAGTTGTGACGACAGTACAAACATAAACCCACCAAAAACTATACTTCTTGAAAAACTTTGACCTGTCATCGAGAAATACACAATTTCTCCTATAAAAGCTCCAAGATTTATCCATATAAGTTTTAAAACATCCAATGAATTTGTATAACTCCAAGACTTGGATGCCTCTTTATAAAGAACATAAAGAGTTAAATATATTACTGTATAAACCAAGTAATATTTATAATCCATTTGGTTTAACCAAAGTCTTTCATGCCGTAATACAATAGCCAAGGTAAATCCAACCTTAATTCCAAGTATATCAAGTATGATTTTAACCAAATTTCTTCGGTTGGAAAAAATATCTCCAACAACTGATGATTTCAAAAAAATCCCCCCACGACCAAATTTTTTTGCTATAATATCCTTAAAAACTTTTCAAGGATGTGAAGATATGAAAAATCTATTTAAATTATTAACTCTTGCAATAATTGCTCTAATCTTCTATTTCTCCAGTCAGCCTGTAACAATATCTTTAAAACAATCAAATTTTATAGCTGATTTTTTTAATTTCAATCTTCCGTTCATAGATATTAGAAAACTTGCACACTTTGTTATCTATTTATCTTTAGGTTTTTGTTTTTGCTTAGCTTTTGAAGTTAAAACTAAAAAACAATTTTTTCTAACGATGCTCTTCATCTTTATTTTTGCCTGTAGTGATGAACTCCATCAGTCTTTCTCTCCTGGAAGAGGTCCCAGATTCTCAGATGTTCTCATTGATACCCTAGGTTCATTTTTTGGTATAAATATGGCAATTATTGCAAGAAGATTGTACAAATTTCTCCTTTGTTCTGATACATTATAACATACTTATGTTTTATTATGATCTAAAATAGTTCAAAAAATGTCGTTATGTTCATATAAATTATCAATGATTCAATTCAGTATTATTTCCTGAATTATATCGTATCTAAATCTAGAATTCCCAATAACTTTCAATGCTGTTAGCTGTGCCTCTGGATAGTTTAACTTTGCCAATTCATAGGCCTTATCCTTGATTACATTTTGCTCGTTTTCACTCATTTTATTGAAAAATATATCTAAAAGTTTCTTTCTATCCATATCAGTAGCGGTATACTTCTTTTCAAGTCTCTTGTACAAGTCCTCATTTTCTGGGACCGCTTTTTCTACCGAAGCGTTCATAATCTTTTTATTATTTTTTATTTTATTATTATAATTATAATAATTATTTTCATCGCTTTTTTCAGCCCGAAACAGATTATAAAAATCTTCAGATAACTTTACAAATATATAGCTTCCTGGAAACTCATCAACTTGTCTTAAAACTTTCTTTGTTACAAGTCCAAGCTTTTCATATTTTTCCAATCTTTTCCTAATTGGGTCCGTTGAAGTAAATCCTAAAACTGGTAACCACTCTATCATCGCTTTGTAATTTAGCCAAATATATCTATCTCCATCAAAATACTTTGTAACAGTTTTTGGTAAGCTATCCACTTTAAATATGTAGTTGAATATAACGGCATCTACAAGGTTTAATCCGTTACTGTTTAAATAATCTTGTGATATTCCAAGTATGACTCTTAACATCTATACATCCTCCTCCTCTACAAGATTTACAAGACTTGGTACATAGATTCTGATTGATCTCTTTCCAACCCTAATCCCATGTATCCTCTCCTCCTCAAGAGCTCTTCTTATTTTATCCACACTCATAAATCCATTCAAATCTTTCATAGATGCATACATTCCATATTTTTTTATAAGCCTCTTCTCTAACTCAGTATCTCTTTTCAAACTACACCCCCATTGCCATATAAAATATGACATCCGTTTTCAAGTAATATCTTCCGTTATGAATTTCTGCTTCAATCTCTTCGTTCTTAATTGCTCTTCTTAAGGATTTTTCACTTATTGTTGTATATCTTGAAAGTTCATCTAAAGTCACTTCTGCCCCCAAAAGTTTTCTTGCCATATCCATTTGATGTTTGGCTACATTTTCAGTACTTTCCATAATTTAATTCACTCTCCCCAAAATTATTTTCTACATTCCCTTTATATCTTAATTTTTTTCTTAAAGATACAGGACATTTTTTATAACTTCTTATTTCGCTCTAAAATTAATTTTCCAGCTCTTCTCCTAATCAACTCACCTTCTCCGGATATAGTCTCTTTAATTTTTTTAATATCCCTTCGTATAGTTCTAGTCGTACAATCAAAATATATAGCTTCTAATTCTTCCCCGTTGTAACACCCTTCTCTAAATTTCTCCAGTAAAACTACACGTCTTTTTCTCCCATTTTCCATATGATAATTCCCCCTTCTAAAAAAAATAAAAAAATTATTTAGTCTAGACTGCTGTTATTACTTTATTTTTCTCGAAATGTTAAACTATTTTTAGTCAGAGGCCAAAGACAAAAATATTCTGTGGGAGGTAATTTTATGAGTACAATTAAAAATCCAGTTGATGTTGTTTTAACGGTAGGTGAAGTAAAGACTTATTTGGAAGAAATGATTCCTAAGAAAGTTTCATCTATCAACAGAGAGGACAACTATTTAAAAGAGTATGAGAATGACAAGGCATCTTTTGACAAGGTTACAGAAGACATGAATAGCAGTGTTGCTTTTCCGGCTGATTCCCCGTATCTATCTTATGCAAATTGGCTAGATGCTCTTGAAAAGCAAATGAACACATCTATGAGTTCTGTTTCTAGAATCAATAGAGAAAGAGCAGAGCTGGCTGCTTATAGAAACTATATGGAAAATGTAACAGGAGAGTAATTCAAAATGAAAATAACGATATTTCGTTGTTTCTATATTCTGATAAGCTTCTTTTGTTCCAGCAACAAAAAAAAGTAGGGGAGCGGATTATTCCGCTTCTCTACTTTTTAAAATCTCATCTCAACTCCTGTTGAAACTTCATATTCATTTGATGTTTCTAGTACATATCTGTAATTTACATATAGTCTTAAATTTTCCTTTGAGTTTTTAAATATATCCCAATCGATTCCAATTTTCTTTCTAGTTTTATCCTTCTCATACATATCTAGTTTCAAGGAATCCTGACTCATTTTATCCAAAGTAAACTCTACACTTCTCTTAGGATCTCCAAGTTCTGATTCAATCAAAGCCTTTATCTTAAAATCATTCTTCCAGTTATTTGTAAGATTAAATATTCTACCAATACCAAGTTCAAGCTTTCCTAAACTATATGATGTATTAAGTTTTTTTAACTTAAGAGCATAATCACTCCCGCTCTCATCAATTGATTTTTCAGATATATAAATGTATCTTAGGTTTGCTTTCGGTTCCAAATAAAAATCTCCACTCCAGTATCTTTTAGCAACAACTCCATCTATTCCAAAATAACTATTCTTAATTTTAGAGTCTATACTTTCATTTATATTCTCATATGTATACGAATCTTTTCCATCATAATTTAAATAATCTATATTTAATTTTCTATTTAAATCTCCATTAGAATATCCTCCAAATAGAGATAAAACACCTTTTACTTTCTCTTTATTGTATGTCACAAATCCTGTTCCCTGATATATGTCATCATCTCTTCTAGAATCTCCATCATATTTAACTCTTGAACTACTATAGCTAAATACTCCTCCCAATCTAAAAGTTGAGTTCAGTCTCTTTGCTACTCCCATATGAACACTATAGATATTTTGTCTGTACGGAGTTACATAATCATCTCTTCGTTGCTTTATAGTATCCCCTGTATATCCAAAGATATAACTATAATCTTTCTCGTCACCACTATTTAAAAGTAGATTATCTGTCAGTGAATCTAAAGAGTAATACACAGAATCTAGTGTCTGATTTAAAAGAGTAGAATTTATATCTAAACCAAAAATTTTAGAAGCTCTATCATTTAAAATATTTTGATCTGTAGTACTTAAAAGCATATTATAGATATTATCCTTAGTTGGATTAGTACTCTCATAATAGTTGCTATCCAAATAATCTCCTAAGTTATTTGGAGTCATTATCTCTTGAAAACTCATTCTAGATATCGTTAAGACTCCGTTGTTATTTTCTAATATTTTATAGATTGGATTATTTGAATATACATTTCCATTTAGTGCTCCGTTTACTCCAAGCTCTATCTGTCTAGTACTTCCAACATTATCCAAATAAAGAGGTGTAAAGCTATTTCCAACATATAAGTCAGTATTTAGAGTTGGACCATTTAATGTCCCTCCCTTTTCCATTACAAGCTTTATATCACTTGTTCCAAGTGAGTTCCCATTCGTAGCATCTATATTTCCAAAGTTATATATTGTCCCGCCTGTTCCATGAAGTCCTGTTCCTAGAGAACCAAATTCATGAAGATTTACTTCTCCTTTATTTATAGCAACAGCACCATCTTTTAAACAAAAAGCATATGTATTTGCTGAATTTGCATTTATAGTTCCTAGAGGTGAATTAGTAACTACAACATCGGCTTGTCCTGTCATTCCAGAATAATTTGAACCATTTACATTTATTATTCCAGAGTTTTCAGCTGTTCCAGAATTTTGTACATACATAGCTCCATTTGGAGTTACTAGCCCTCCATTTTCTGGACCAGCATTCACATTGATTGTTCCAAAATTTAAAATTTTACCTCCATCTATAGTATACATTCCTGCTGTCGTATCAGTAATTGTTATAGTGCCGTTGTTTATGGCCTCTCCATTTCCATGTAATTCAATTCCAAGCCCACCATTATTTATATTTATCTCTCCATTATTTACTACTTTCCCAACTCCAGATAAATATATTCCACTTCTTCCAATTCCATCAATAACTCCACCGACTTCATTTGTAAATGTAGAATTATTTCTAACGTATACTCCAATTCCTTGGACTCCTATCATATGTATATTTCCAGAATTTGAACCAGTTGATCCGTCTGTTATGTACATCCCTTTTCCAAAGTCATCTAAATTTATAGTTCCAGCATTTACTACTTTTCCTCCGTTTGATGCTACCATCCCTACTAAAAGGCTTTCTGAATTTCCATTTATTGTCACAGTATTTTTATTTGTCAAAGTATATCCAGATGCTACAGCTCCCATACCGTATCTAAATCCTGATGTAGAATCTATAGTCAAATCTTCTGAAGTATCTAAACTTTGTCCTTCCAACCACACATCATTAAAAAATATTCTCTCAGGTAGAGGTGGAACTGGAGGAGTTACTATAGGAGGTGTTGTCGGTGGAACTTCATTCCCATCAACACTAGAATTTTTATTTAAAAAAACTTTAGAATTCTCTTCCATTTTAAAGTATTTAAAATTTAAAAATATATTCAAAGATTCAGAGGCTAGTCCAAAGTCTTTTAAAACAAAAAAAAGCGACGCTAAAAATATAATTTTTCTCTTCATCTCTCCTCCAGAAAACATGCCATTTTCTGAGTATATACTATATTAAATTTTAAAATCCTTGAAATCAAAACTATTTATATCTATCTCTTCTCCGATATTATGATTTCCTTTGGCATAAATTATTTTAGCCTTATCTGAATTTGGTCCCCAAACTATTGAGTTTTTATCTGTCCCTACATCCTCTCTATAGAAAGCAATTATTGGCTTATCATGAGCAACTGCTATATGTACTATAGAAGTATCTGGCGAGATAACTAAGTCCGAACCTTTTATAAGTTCAGATACAGCCATAATTCCAGAAAGCTTTGGAACAAAAACTCTATCTCTATATTTATATCTAATTGGTTCCACTAAACTTAAATTTTCTTTGGTAGCTAAAATAAAAATCGCTGAATCAGTTTCTTTTATAAGTTTTTCTACTACCTTATCTATATTCTCTTTATTTAAACTTCTATGTTTACTAGCTGCAAATGGATTAAATACTATCTTCATAGGAAACTCTCCTATTCCATCTAATATCTTTTTAACTTCTTCTTTAACATCCATACTGACTTCCAAGTCATAACTCATATTTATATTTTCAACTTTTAAAATTTCTAAAACCTTTCTATATATATTAGTGATGTGTTTTGGAGTTTCATCCTTTTCAAAAGTCAAATCAAACAGATTCCACCCTTTCTTATCAAAACCCATATTATGTTTTGCTTTGCAAAGATTTATAAACATCATCTGCTGAACTCTTAACATCTCTGTAAAATCTATCAGCAAATCATATTTTTCATCAGCTATCTCTTTTGCCAGTTCTTTTATATTTGCAGTCCCCTTTTTATAGTCATATATCTTATCCACATATTTATTATTTTCAATAATAGCTTTTGCCCCGTCTCTTGCAACCACGCCAATTTTAATATCTGGATATTGTTTTTTTATCTCTCTAAACATAGGAGTATTTATTACCATATCTCCTATCTTTCCATCATACCTTAAAAATAGAATAGATTTGTATCCATTATTTTCTACTTTTTCTTTTCTGTCCCATATCCATCTTCCAATAGCTAGTCTCTTTGGTCTTAAATAATCTTGAACAACCCTATTTAATTTTCTCAACATATTTTTCTCCCCGTTATTTTATATCAAACATTATATCACATATATTTTTTAAATTTTGTTCTATTCTTTTTGGATAGTATAATTAATTTGCTATTAATAATCCGGGGGGAATAAAATTATGAAAGATAGCTTAGGGGATTTTAATCTTTATATCGAAAATGGTGATGAAAAGTTTAAAGAAATTTTCAGTAGGTTTATATCTAAAGAGATTGAATCAGAAGTTGTGGCTCAAAATAAATACTCATCTGTCTACTTTCTAGAATTTAACGGAGTGAAATATGTCCTTAAGAAATTTAATGAAAATCCAAAGAAAAAGATAACAAGGGGATTGGAATGTATGTTTTTTAAGAGTACTGCAAGAAAGATGTTTGATAAATCTCAAGCATCACATAAAGCTGGATTTAGTAAGGTAGTTAAAATATATTTAGCTGCTGATAAAAAGGGAATAGTTACTAAAGAAAGCTATATTTTAATGGAATTTATCGATGGAATAGAAGTTGAAAAGTTAGGCCGTTTAAACAACTCATTTAAAACTAGACTTTTTAACGTTTTAGAAAAAATGCACGAGCATAACATAATATCTGGCGACCCTAATCCAAAAAATTTTATCTTGAGTAAAGATGGTAGAATCCGAATAATAGATTTTACAAAGAGAGATAAAAATCCCTTCTACTGCGGAAAAGACATCGGTATTTTCAATAGAATCTACGAAACCAATTTCAAAAAAAATAGCTTACCTCTTTTACTTTACAATTTAGAAATTTTAAAAAAATATATATTTAGAAAATAAAAAGGAGAACTTTTAGTTCTCCCATTTCGTTTGGAATGCAAGTTTTATCTTATCTTCAAATACTTCAAATATAGCAACTATATAGGGATCAAAGCTTTTTCCACTTTCATCTCTTAAAACTTCTAATGCCTCTTCGTGAGTAAAAGCTCTCTTATATGGTCTTGTACTTGTTAGTAGTGCATTATAACAATCAGCAACACTTACAATTCTGGCTTCTATTGGTATCTCATTTCCAATAAGGCCAGAGGGATAACCTTGTCCATTCCATTTTTCATGATGATAAAGTATTATATTTACGACTACCATGCTCATATCTATTTGATGCAATTCTTTTATTCCCAGTTTTGGATGTTGCTTTATAGTTTCAAATTCTTCAATACTCAATTTTTCTTTTTTATTTAAGATTTTTTCTGGAATTCTTTTCTTTCCTATATCGTGTAACATAGCTCCTTTTTTCATTTCCTCTATATCCACTTTATCAAAATTCATAAATTCTGCTAGTAGCTCCGTATATTTGCTTGTTTGTTGCATATGCATTAACAAATTTCTTTCTAAATTATACTTATCTATAAACATTATTTAACACTCCAATTCTAATAAATAATTATCAATTTTCAATAGATTCAAATATACTTCACCGTGCTCTTCTATCAAATATTCTTCATTTTTCAGATGCAGATATATCTTATAGAACTGAGTTTTTCCAACATTAAAATTCTCTGGTTTTATCTCTTTCTTATTAAAAATTCCTTTTGAATTAGCATAAAGTTTTAGTATCATAAGTATGTATCCCTTTGTATCGTATAGTTGATACAATAATTCTATAGCTACTTTTTGTACCAAATGCAGAAAAACATTTTTATATATTTCATTGTTTACTATTCCCTTTTTACAAAATACAAACTCCTCTAGAATAGTTTCCTCTAACGCCTCAATTTCCATTTGAATTTCTGGAAAATCCATTTCACCATTGGATAAAAACTTAAAGCAATTAAATACCAATTCGCCCTCTCGTAAACAGGTATTATTAGATATCACTTTTCCATTGGCAGCTATACTCTTTGTTACTACTTTTCCACTTTTTACTATAAAAAATTTGTCCTCCAATAAATAATATTTTTTATGAGCCTTCAAATGAATCTTTCCCAATGAACATCCCCCTCTCCTATCTATACCCATTTAATAGAATAATATATATATACATAATATTCTTTCCATTTACGGAATAAAAAAAGCCTAAGATACCTCCAGTATCTTAGACTCTTTTTTTATTGTTTATTTCTTAGATAATCAGAATATAAAAACCCAACTAATAAAAGGGATATTCCTGTTAAATCCAAATATTTTATAGGTGTTTCGAAAAATCCAAAAAGTTCTATGGATAAAAGTGTAAAAAATGCCATTCCATAATCTATATTTCTATTTCTAAATGTTACATATAATAACTTTAGCATATATACTGCGTAAGATATAACTCCAATAATTCCCATAGTTGATAATACGTAGAAGAAATTATTATGAGAATGTCCATGTTTTATCTTAGGAACATGAATATATCTCTCCTCTATTTCACCATTTTTAAAATTCTTTTCACTAAATCCTACTCCATTTATTGGTGATCCTTTAAACATTTCAAAGGCCTGTTTCCAGTGTTCTAATCTTCCTAGGTTACTGTTATCATTTTTTAGATTAGTTATACTCTCTAGCCTTTTTACATATTTATTTTCTGGATTTTTATATACCATTACACTAAGTAATGTAATTCCAACTAAAATAGGTATTATACTTTTCCTTTTAAATTTTAAAATAAGTCCAAGTACCATGCAAACAATAAGAGCTACCCAATTAGCACGATTTTGTGTTCTAACTATTGCAATAACTGTTGGAATAAGTAGAGCAATTAATCCTGCTGTTTCATAATTTTTATTCTTTCTATATGTCAGTAAACATAGGATTACAATAATTCCTATCATTAATACCGGAGCATATCTCCAAACTTGAACTCCACCACTTATTCTCTCACCGTTATAAAGTCCCTGTATATATCCCCATTTTTCTAAAAATGAAAGACTCAATCTACTTACAAATGCAAGTGCTCCAACTAGTAAAAACTTTTTTTTCTCATCACTTTTTATTTTAAATTGTGAGATGTAAATTGGAATCATCATAAATGTTGCCATATCAAAGAAACTATCTCTAACTCCTTTGAAATCAAAAGCATCAATTCCACTTATAGCAACTGCTCCTAAAACTAATCCTATATATATCTCTAAACCTGTTTTTTCATATTTTTTGGTACTATAAACTTTAAATAAACTAATTGGAAGTATCAAATAATTCAAAACTCTTGATGAATATTTATTACTCCAAAAAAGTAAAACTATTAAAATTATTAAAGATATTTTAAATATAAAATTTAGTTTATCTGATTTTCTATTTAAAACTGCACTATTCATTAATTTTTCTCCTAAATTTCATAATATATCTATATTTTCTAGTTTTCAATTTAAACTTTACTAATTCTCTAACCAAAATATTCTTTAAACTTCTATTTTCTTCAGAATATCCCTTCCAAGGTGTAAGGTTTAAATATCTCCAGTAATTCTTTTTAAAAGGTGTTGTACTTCTACAATCCCAAGGTTTAATAGAACCTGTATAATGAATAAGTGAAATATCATCCATATTTAAATTATTTTCCTCTGAATTTCCATGGGTATAATTCCATGTGACATTTTCAAGTGTAAAATCATCTTCAAAAATGATATTTAAAGCATCCTGCTCATTTAACTGAAGTTCTCTATCTGGATTTATAGAAAATTCTATTGTTTTTATAAACTTTTTATTTTCACGGATTTTTTCTAAATCCATAACCATTACTCCTGCATTGAAGTAATTTCTAGATAGAGATAATCCAAGTCTTGATAGACTTGATTTTTGATCCTTTTTTCCATCTGGAATAGTTATTATTGATTTACCTTTGAAATCTGAGTTATATAGATTCTCTAAAGGTTTTTCTACTATTATATCACAATCTATATAGATAGCTTTTTTCTCATCTTTTAAAAATTCTGGAATGTATAGTCTTCCAAAAACTATTATATCAAGATGAGTATTTTCTCCAACTTTAAAATTTTTTAAGATGCTCTCATCTATTTTTATAAAATCTACAGTTGAACCAAACTTACAGCATATCCCCTCTATTCTTCCTCTACTTCTATCACTCAAATTACTATATATTATTTTTACATTCCACTTCTCTTTACTATTCATTAGCACAGAAATTAGAGTTGCCCCTAAATGTCTAGCATAATTATTTCTCTCATTTATAATAAGAACTAAATTCATAAAAGCTCCTCTACTTTTTTAATAACCTCCAATGGATCAACACTATTTATTTTACCATTTCCAAAGTATTCTTCCTTTAAAGAGTCTATTTTTTCTGGAATAACTATCTCTATTCCATCGTATTGAGAGTGATTGAACTGAGTATTGGATGTAAATACTCCTACTATTTTCTTATTTAATCCAAAAGCAAAATTATAAAGTCCTGAATCAACTCCAAGATACATTTTACTTGAGTTTATAATCTGAATTGTTTCATCTAGAGAAAGTGAATTTGTTAAATCTAATATTCCATACTCTTTAAAATCTAATTCTTTTTTTAGTTCATCTATAAATTTTTTCTCAAGTTCACCCTTCCCAAGTAAAACTATTCCCTTGAAAAGATTTGATTTTGCTATTCCTATTAAAATATCTTTAAATTTTTCAGGAGATAGCATTCTCTTACGATCCATTGATCCGACTCCAACCGAGAGAAAATCAGAATATTTTTCATCTTTTGAATATATATCATTTAAAGTTGGTCTTATATCTTGTAAAGTCAATTTTTTAAAAAAATACTCATTGTAAAATCTTAAAATATCCTTCATAACATATATGTCATCTCTTTTGAATACCTCATGGTAATACTCATTCATCTTTGGATGATGTTTATTTTCAACAGTTATTTTCCCAACATCTTTTAAATATTTTATGTATATATCATGCTGATCAAACTCTAAAGATATGATTTCATTTATTCCTAAATTTGCAATATCTTTTATTAGACTTATCTTGCCTTTAGTTGTCTTTCTATGAGCATCTGTATATACGTATATATTCTTTAATCCTATTTTTTTTAAAAAATGAACAGTTTTATCTTTACACATAACTATGATATTATCCTCACCAAATTTTTCTAAAAATTCATTTAGAATCTTTTGTCTAACGATATTGTCTCCTATACCATCCGTTGATGTTAAAAGTTTTTTGGTTCCACTTTTAAAACTGATAGGATTAATTTTAAAGTATAAATCTATCATCTTCTCTCTAAGTGTCTTTTTCATATTCCCCCGTTATCCATCATCTTTTCATATTCTTTGATAACTACATTT
The DNA here is from genome assembly GCF_014250685.1 of Cetobacterium sp. 2A. Taxonomy (GTDB): domain Bacteria; phylum Fusobacteriota; class Fusobacteriia; order Fusobacteriales; family Fusobacteriaceae; genus Cetobacterium. Next base: position 610,196 of record NZ_JACFAJ010000006.1, read on the forward strand.
TTATTAAAATCCATTTTTCTATTTCTAGTCTTTTCCAGTAAATTTGACTTTACTTTCTCATCTTTTAAAATGTTTTGTAGATTTTCTGCTAATGCTTCAAAGTCCCCCACTTTGTATAACACTCCAGCTTCTCCATTTGAAAGAATCTCTTTTGGTCCAGTTGGACAATCTGAAGATATAACAACTTTATCACAAATCATAGCTTCTATTAAAACTGTTGGCAACCCTTCATATTTTGAACTATGCACAAATATATTTGAATTTTTCATCCAAACATATGGATTCTTAGTAAGTCCTATCAGTTTAACCTTGTCTGCAATATCCAGTGTTGTAATCATCTCTTCAATCTCTTTTCTGTCTGGTCCATCTCCAACTATATATAACTTTGTATCAACACCTCTATCTTTTAAAATCTTAAAAGCTTTTAGAAGTGTGTCATAATCTTTTTGATTGGTATCCAGTCTTGAAACAGCCACACAGTAGTCATCTTTTAACATCTCTTTTTCAGAAGTTGTAAGTCCCTCCTCTGAAACTGAGAGTTTTTCTATTCTATCAAAATTGAAAGGGTTATATATTCTCTCTACCTTTCCTTGTAAAAATGGATAGATAGTTTCTATCTCCTCTTTCATTTCATCACAGATTGCAATGACTTTATCATATTTATTAAGTCTGTCTCCAAACCTTTTTATCTTACTCTCAGTTCTTTTAAGACTCGGAATAGAGTTGTGAATCCAAACTACTGATTTTTTTAAGTTTAATTTATCTATATACTTAGTTGCTCCCCAGTCAAAATCAATAAATAAATCTACATCTCCAATCTCTTTTAAAAGTTCAGATGTTCTTTTAAAAACTAAATTATTTTCCTTCGCCATCATAATATTATACATAAGTTTATGGTATAAGTTTTTCTTTCTGTCTTTATGATACTCAGTTGCAAGTATTACCTCTTGTGATTTTAAAAAGTAATATTTGATATCTTCAGGAATATCTTTTTCAAAAATATTTTTATCTTTACAGTCATCCTCAATAAAAAGTATTATCTCATACTTATTTCTATCTATAGTTTGAAGGACTTCAATTAAAACTCTTTCAAGTCCACCCATTCTAAGACTACCGCTTCTAAAAACTATCTTCTTTTTCATATCTTCCACCCTTTATTTCTCAAACCTCTCTTGAGATTTCTTATTTTATCAACAAATGGTATCTGTTTAAATCCCTTTATCATAAAAGCTAGCATATATCCTAAACTATCTTTTCTTGTTTCCATCTTCTCATCCACTGGATAATTAAAAGACATAACTAAAAGATCTCTTTTAAGAGTTAAAATATCATAACTTCTTTTAAAGTTCCAAAAGCTCTCTCTTTTTCCTTGAGTATCTATTATCTTTATTCCATCTTTAGTCTTTATAAAGTTTGAAGTATTCAAATCTCCGTGGTATATTCCAGCACTATGAATATGCTTTACTATCTCTACAACTGAATCTATATCCTCTTCTGTTCTTAAAATATCTCCCTCTATATAATCCATAAGAATAAAACTTTCCTCTATGAACATTCCTCTTTTAACTACAACAACTCTTGGAACTATGAATTCATTATATCCTTCTTTTGCGTACTGACTAAGATTCATAAGACTATTTAGAGCTTCTCCCTTTTTAAACATAGTTTGAACTCTTCTTTGAGGAATAACTGTCTCTGCCTTTGGAGATTTTAAAACGTACTGCTTTCCAGCTATCTCCACTCTAGCAACAAAGTTTCTCTCTGTATCCTTATATCTATCTATAACATTGTACTTCTTATTTACTATATCTTTTCCAAGAGAAAGAGTATCTACTCTATCCGTTATTCTATAGTATATTTGGTAACCCCTATACTCTGTACTACTTATCATGTTGTTTTTTCTCCTACTAAGTTTTTAAACTCTTCTTTTATATTATGAACTGAAAACTCATTTACTCTAGTCTTCATTTGAGATAAAAACTCATCCCTTAAATTCTCATTTTCTAAAATTTCATATACTGAATCTCCAAATTTCTTCTTATCTCCAAGAGGTATAAGAGCTCCAAATTTTCCGTCTCCTAAAATCTCTTTTGGTCCAGTTGGACAATCATATGCCACAACTATTGATTTACAAATCATAGCTTCAATTAGAACTGTTGGCAATCCTTCACCATATGACGGATGTAAAAACATCTTACTATTTTTCATCCAAGGATATGGATTTTCTTTTTGCCCAAGAAGTAAAACTTCATCTTGAAGTCCATTCTCATCTATTCTCTTTTGAAGTTCGGCTCTTTCTGAACCCTCTCCTAAAATATAGAGCTTTTCTTTTACTCCTCTTTTTTTCAGGTCTAAATAGATATCTATTAAATCCAATCTTCCCTTTCCAGGAACAAGTCTAGAAACAGCAACCATATATGAACCAGAGATTTTTTCTACCTCTGACTTTCTAATTATTTCATCTATATCCATAGGATTATAAATTCTTACCCCTCTATCTTTCACAGTTGGGTAAACTTCATTTAGTTCCTCTTTCATTTCATCACATATAACAACTATCTTGTCATATTTTTCAAGTCTCTCTCTAAATCTTTCCCTCTTCTTACCCTTTTTAGCTTCTAAAGAGTAGTGACACCATCCTATTTTTTCGTATGGCACCTCATCTAAATATTTTCCTAGACTCATATCAAAATCTATAACTGAATCATAGCTATTATTTTTAAAATACTCTTTTAACCATCTTTTCATTTCAAGTCTTTCATAAGCTACAACGATTTGATACATCGCTCTATAGAATATATTACCTCTTTTTTTAGAAATATTCTCTCTCATTTCTACAAGTTTTTCACTCTTTATAAATTCACATTTAACATTTTCTGGAATATCCTTATAAAAGACATTCTTAGCAGGATTATTTTCCTTTATAAGAAGTGTTATATCTAAATCTTTATCCTTTGAAATACCTTGTAGATATGAAATTAAAACTCTTTCTATTCCACCCATGAATAGTTGACCATTATATATTAATATTTTTTTCAACTTTTTTCCCCTTCGCAATAAACTTTTTAATAACACCATCAATTTTCATTAAGACATATTCAGGAGTTATCAATTTATATTTTTCAACATAAGTTAGTTCATCATAGTTTTTAGAATTCATCTCACAAGGTTCAACCCCAGTATGTCTTTCATTATTTTTTGAAAGCCACTGTTTTTTAGATGAACTTGGACTAAATATTGCAAAACTTGGAATATCTATAGCTTGTGCCATATGTCTTGGTCCACCTTCGTTACCTACAAACATATCACAATTTTGAAGAAGGTTTCCAAGCTCTCTTATACTTTTAGTCTCTATATTTGAAAATACTCTGGCATCATTTCCTAAAGTTCTATGTACGCTCTTTGCAAACTCTTTTTCTGCTGGCGAATAATAGAATATAATCTGACAGTCATATTTCTCAAGACAGCCCTTTATAATTTCAACCATATTTTCAATTGGATAAACTTTTTCTGATCTTCTAGAATTTATACTAAAAGCTATCACAAGTTTATTAAAATCTAGACCTGATTCTTCCATCTTCTCTCTCATGTAAAGATTTTCAGCTCCACTAAAATTCAAGAAATAATTTGGGTTATACTCTATAAAAGATCCACTCTCTTCTATAGGTTTTAACATCTGTAAGAACTTCTCTGCTTTATCAAAGTCATCAGATGGTTCTTTTATTCTATGTGTATACGTATAACCTCTCCAACTTTTCTTTCTCCCTATTCTAAATTTAGCTCCAGGAGAAAAAAGAGTAAAAAATTCACTCTTTGGTGTAGACATTATATCGATTACTATATCATACTTTGTTCTTGTCACTTTCCAAACCTTAGCTATGTATTTTAGAAAATTCTTTCTTTCTTCCTCTGTGATAACTATTACATTATCTATATGAGGTTGATTTTCAAAAAGAGGTGCTATATGTTCATACACGACATAATCAATTTGCGAATTTGGATAACTTTCTTTTAACGAGCTACATATAACCGACGAAAGTATCGCGTCTCCAATCTGCTTAAATCTCACAACAAGTATCTTCTTCATATCTACTCCTTTCCGAAACATTTGCCTATATTATAACACACTTTTAATTTTCCAAAAAATACAAAAAATAAAAAAAAAGATTGGCAACTACTTATCCTCCCAGGGGGCTGCCCCCCAAGTACTTTCAGCGTTTATGAGCTTAACTTCCAGGTTCGAAATGTTACTGGGTGTACCCTCATAGCTATCGTTGCCAATCAATATTCAAATGTCTTTGGAACACTTGAAACTATATAGTAGTTGAGATTTATTAGGTTAAAACTTCGACATATTAGTATTGGTCAGCTAAAAGTATCGCTACTCTTACACCCCCAACCTATCAACCTCCTAGTCTCGAAGGTGTCTTAAAGAATACTTATCTTGAAGTCAGTTTCCCGCTTAGATGCTTTCAGCGGTTATCTGTTCCAAACGTGACTACCCAGCTGTGCCACTGGCGTGACAACTGGTACATCAGAGGTTTGTCCATCCCGGTCCTCTCGTACTAAGGACAGATCTTCTCAATATTCTAACGCCTACAGTGGATAGGGACCGAACTGTCTCACGACGTTCTGAACCCAGCTCACGTACCGCTTTAATGGGCGAACAGCCCAACCCTTGGGACCTTCTCCAGCCCCAGGATGCGATGAGCCGACATCGAGGTGCCAAACTCTACCGTCGATATGGACTCTCGGGTAGAATCAGCCTGTTATCCCCAGGGTAGCTTTTATCCGTTGAGCGACGACCCTTCCATTCGGAATCGCCGGATCACTATGTCCTGCTTTCGCACCTGCTCGACCCGTCAGTCTCGCAGTTAAGCTCCCTTCTGCCATTGCACTCTCCGGTTGATTTCCATCCAACCTGAGGGAACCTTTGAACGCCTCCGTTACTCTTTCGGAGGCGACCGCCCCAGTCAAACTGCCCACCTAGCACTGTCTCCGAGGGTACAAACCTCAGATTAGAATTTCGATGTAGTATGGTTGGTATTCCACCGTTGACTCCGCGTAATCTAGCGACCACGCATCATAGTCTCCCAACTATCCTATACATACGACACCAAAACCCAATACCAAGCTACAGTAAAGCTCCATGGGGTCTTTCCGTCCTACTGCAGGTAATCGGTATCTTCACCGATAATACAATTTCACCAGGCCTCCCGTCAAGACAGCTCTCAGATCGTTACACCATTCGTGCAGGTCGGAACTTACCCGACAAGGAATTTCGCTACCTTAGGACCGTTATAGTTACGGCCGCCGTTCACCGGGGCTTCAATTCGGAGCTCTCACTCCTCCTCTTAACCTTCCGGCACTGGGCAGGTGTCAGCCCATATACATCGCCTTACAGCTTAGCATAGACCTGTGTTTTTGTTAAACAGTCGCCTGAGACTCTTCACTGCGGCCTCTCACAGCTTTGCGACGCGTGTTCGCTGACCATGAAAGGCACCCCTTCTCCCGAAGTTACGGGGCAATTTTGCAGAGTTCCTTAACGAGAGTTAGCCTGTCCGCCTTAGATTTCTCATCCTGACCACCTGTGTCGGTTTGGGGTACGGGCACTAATATCTTTAAACGCTTAGAAGCTTTTCTCGGCAGTGTGGTATTTGCACCTTCATCTTACGACTCCGTATCACGCCTCAGATCTAGTCTCGCGGATTTTCCTACGAGACCACCCTACACGCTTACACTGGCACTTCCGTTCGCCAGCGTGCATAACCTCCTGCGTCCCTCCATCACTCAATATCAGTGGCACAGAAATATTAATCTGTTTTCCATTCGCCTACGCATTATAGCCTCGGCTTAGGACCCGGCTTACCCAGGGAAGACAAACTTTACCCTGGAACCCTTGGTCTTCCGGCGTGGGAGATTCTCGCTCCCATTCTCGCTACTTATTCCTGCATTCTCACTTCTGATACCTCCAGAGTCGCTTACGCTTCTCCTTCAACGGCCTACAGAACGCTCTCCTACCAATTGCTTACGCAATTCCACAGCTTCGGTTTATAACTTAGCCCCGTTACATTGTCGGCGCAGAGACTCTCGACCAGTGAGCTATTACGCACTCTTTAAAGGTATGGCTGCTTCTAAGCCAACCTCCTGGTTGTTTGTGAATCTCCACCTCCTTTCCCACTTAGTTATAATTAGGGACCTTAGCTGGTGGTCTGGGTTGTTTCCCTTTTGACCATGGAAGTTAATTCCCATAGTCTCACTCCTGAGCTCTTAAATTATGGTATTCGGAGTTTGATTGATTTCGGTAAGCAATATGCCCCCTAGATCATTCAGTGCTCTACCCCCATAATTGAACACTCAAGGCTGCACCTAAATGCATTTCGGAGAGAACGAGCTATCTCCTGGTTCGATTGGCTTTTCACCCCTAAACCTACCTCATCTCCCAACTTTTCAACGGCGGTGAGTTCGGGCCTCCACTGTGTCTTACCACAGCTTCACCCTGGACAGGCTTAGATCACCAGGTTTCGCGTCTACGCCCAGCGACTATGTCGCCCTATTCAGACTCGGTTTCCCTTCGGCTCCGTTAAACTTAACCTTGCCACTGAACGTAACTCGCAGGATCATTCTCCAAAAGGCACGCCATCACCCCGAAGGGCTCTGACCGCTTGTAAGCACATGATTTCAGGTTCTATTTCACTCCCCTCCCGGGGTTCTTTTCACCTTTCCCTCACGGTACTATGCGCTATCGGTTAGTAAGAGTATTTAGCCTTACGAGATATGGTCCTCGCTGATTCACACAGAATTCCTCGTGTTCCGTGCTACTTGGGATTAGTTACGCATTTGAAACAGGTTACCTGTACGGGGCTATCACCCTCTACGGCGAACTTTTCCAAGTTCTTCCAGTTCGGTGTTTCAAAATGCTGAAAGCTTTACAGACTTTCTAGAGACTATCCCGCTACCCCATATACACAACGGCTGTAACCTTGACATGTATATGGTTTAGGCTCACCCCCGTTCGCTCGCCGCTACTTAGGGGATCGTTTTTACTTTCTTTTCCTCGCGTTACTTAGATGTTTCAGTTCACGCGGTTCCCTCTTTCGTGCTAAGACTCCATCTTAGCAGATTTCTCCATTCGGAAATCCTAGAATCAATGTTCGATTGCAACTCCTCTAGGCTTATCGCAGCTTACCACGTCCTTCATCGGCTCTTACTACCAAGGCATCCTTCATGTGCCCTTAATATCTTAACCTATTTTTATTTGACAGACTAACTACTCAAAGATTATTTGAATTGTTAGTTATTTGTTAATTATTCTCTCAATATCTACTATATAGTTTCCAATGTCCAAAGTTGATGATAGAACATCATCAATCGAATAGAGAAAGATTGTAGTCTCCTTAGAAAGGAGGTGATCCATCCGCACGTTCCCGTACGGATACCTTGTTACGACTTCACCCCAATCGCTAATCACACCTTAGGAACATCCCTCCCTTACGGGTTAGGCCTGCCACTTCAGGTGCAACCAACTCTCGTGGTGTGACGGGCGGTGTGTACAAGACCCGAGAACGTATTCACCGCAACATAGCTGATTTGCGATTACTAGCGATTCCAACTTCATGTACTCGAGTTGCAGAGTACAATCCGAACTAAGAACAGCTTTAAGAGATTAGCTCACCCTCGCGGGTTGGCGACTCTCTGTACTGCCCATTGTAGCACGTGTGTAGCCCAGCGTATAAGGGGCATGATGACTTGACGTCATCCCCACCTTCCTCCTGCTCGTCGCAGGCAGTATCGCATGAGTGCTCAACTTAATGGTAGCAACATACAAAAGGGGTTGCGCTCGTTGCGGGACTTAACCCAACATCTCACGACACGAGCTGACGACAGCCATGCACCACCTGTCACCAAGTTCCGGCAAGCCGGCACATCTCCATCTCTGGAAACTTCTTGGGATGTCAAACGCTGGTAAGGTTCCTCGCGTTGCGTCGAATTAAACCACATGCTCCACCGCTTGTGCGGGTCCCCGTCAATTCCTTTGAGTTTCATACTTGCGTACGTACTCCCCAGGCGGATCACTTATCGCGTTAGCTTGGGCGCTGAGGTTCGACCCCCAACACCTAGTGATCATCGTTTACGGCGTGGACTACCAGGGTATCTAATCCTGTTTGCTCCCCACGCTTTCGCGCTTCAGCGTCAGTATCTGTCCAGTGAGCTGACTTCTCTATCGGCATTCCTACAAATATCTACGAATTTCACCTCTACACTTGTAGTTCCGCCCACCTCTCCAGTACTCTAGACTAGCAGTTTCCAACGCAATACGGAGTTGAGCCCCGCATTTTAACATCAGACTTACTAATCCGCCTAGACGCGCTTTACGCCCAATAAATCCGGATAACGCTTGCGACATACGTATTACCGCGGCTGCTGGCACGTATTTAGCCGTCGCTTCTTCTGTTGGTACCGTCATTTTTTTCTTCCCAACTGAAAGCACTTTACGATCCTAAAACCTTCATCGTGCACACAGAATTGCTGGATCAGGCTTGTGGCCCATTGTCCAATATTCCCCACTGCTGCCTCCCGTAGGAGTAAGGGCCGTGTCTCAGTCCCCTTGTGGCCGTTCACCCTCTCAGGCCGGCTATCCATCGTCGCCTTGGTGGGCCATTACCCCACCAACTAGCTAATGGAACGCAAAGTTCTCTTCTAGCGCATATAGCTTTCATAAGAATCCCATGCGAGAAACTCATAATATCCGGTATTAGCTGTCGTTTCCAACAGTTGTCCCAGACTAAAAGGCAAATTCTTTACGCGTTACTCACCCGTCCGCCACTTTCCATTCCGAAGAACTTCAAGTCGACTTGCATGTGTTAAGCATTCTGTCAGCGTTCATCCTGAGCCAGGATCAAACTCTTCATTCAAATATATTTTTAAAGTCTTACGACTTAATGTACACCATTTAATGGTTGTTATTGCATAACTTTTGACTATCTTTCTCTATTCGGTTGCTAATGTCCTATTTGTTTGTTTTGTTTTTCGTTCGTTGCGTTTTCCGCTGAACAAATATTATAATATCACAAACCACATTTCCTGTCAACAAATAATTTTGTTTTATTTAATAAAAAAAAATGACTATGGATACAAACCTAGTATCCACAGTCAAATTTAGTGAAAAAATATTTTTAGAATTTTCCTATAAGATTTACATACCATCCTTTTGCTTGGTAATCCAAGTCTGTTAAATCATCCGTAAAGTCTGTAAAATTATATCCAACTCCAACTTGTAAGTTATTTCCTACTTCTCTATATAGACCTACTATAGCTCCGTGAGTTATATCATCAGAAGTTATATCTCTTAACCAGTGATACTCACCAAAAGCATCCCATTTATGAATAATTTCATAAGTTGCTCTAACAGCAAATAGATCAAGTGTAGATTCAAACCATTCGTTTTGTGCATAAGGTTTCATCTCTTCTTTTCTAATTGCATATTTACTTGCTAAACTAAGTTTCTTAGTTAGATCATATATTCCCTCAAGTGAAAGTACGTGAGCTTTTTGAGAAAACTCAGCATTTAACTGACTTCTAGGTCCATCATCATATATATAAGCATACTTAGTTATAACATTTAATCTGTCATCCCAAATTGGTCTATAAGCAAGACCTAGTCCAAACTCATAGTATTTAGAATCTTCATCTTCAGGATCATCTTCATCAAGACCCATATCTCCTCTACCTAAAACATAATTGGCTTCTCCGAATAGTGTATATTCTGGAGTTGGTATCCATTTAAGTTTATTTATAGTTCCCCAAGTATTTGAAGATTGTGCCCCAGTATCTTTTCCAAATTCAAGTCTATGTTTCGAATAGAATTTAGGTGAATCGTATCTAAGTATAGTACTTACACTATTTCTATCTACTGATCCCTCCTCTATATCAACATTTCCATTTTGATATATAACTCCTAAAGTCAATCTATCGTTATATTCATAATCTACTCCATATGTTTGAAGAATTCCTTGTTCAGTGTCATCATTTACAAATTGATTCTCTTGGTATAATTTAGTTCTGTCTGTGAAGGCAAATTTCTGTCCAAATGTTACAGCACTCTCTCTTCCATCTTCATTATCTAGAAGGTATCCTAAATATATTTCATGGTCAGGATTGTACTGATAATTCATTCTTACGTCTGCTGCTTGACCTCTACTTCCAGTTCCCCCTTCAGCATGAAGTTTTAACGATTCAGTAATTTGTGTCACAGTTCCTAAACTTACCATATTATTTGTTTCATACTCATCATCTTTCCAAGTTGTAGCTTGAAGTTTAGTATATACTTCAGTATCTGGTGTGAAATCATATGAAAGCTTTGTTCCAACTAATAGAGCTTCTCCATTTTCTAAGTCATCATTATTTAATGTTATTAGATTTGAATCATTCTCTTCATTTTTTTCATATTTTGCTTCTACTCCCACTCTAAATCTTTCTGTGAATGTATATTCTCCACCCACAGCTACTGCTTTTTCTGTTCTTGTTCCATCAACTGTAGCAACTACAGCATCATCTTCATATGATTTTTCTTCATAGTTTGAAGCTTCTGCAAATAGTTTTACTCTATCTGACCATTGGAATGTTCCTCTTAAACCATACTCTTTTCTTTCAAGTCCACTAGGTTCATTTCCAGTTGAGAATCCTTTTTCTTTTTCTGAATACCAGAAGCTAAATCCATCTGTAGGATTTAAATCAGCATAGTAATCAGTAAGAGCAAGTCCTCCCTCGATATAGTATGCTTTACCTTTTTTACCAACTTCGATTGTTGGTTGCTCTGTGAAATCATATCCACCGTTATATGAATACCAGTTGCTATCTCTAACAAGTTGGTTTCCTTCAGACTCTGAATACTCTCCCATCAAATATGTTCCAGCTGATTTTTTAACTATTGCATTTACACTTTTTAATTCATAATCTCCAATCTCAGAATCTCTACTCTCATCTATATATGTTCCACCCAGTCCGATATTATCAGTTAACCATGCTCTACCTGTTGTACCAGCAACTTTATTTGAAAGATCTAGATTTATATCATAGTATTCATAGTCAACTGTTAGGTAGTAGTCATAAGAACCTGACGGTGAATCTTTTATTATAGAGTTCGAATTTAATTTAAATGATCCTTGGCTAAGTGGTTCTTCAAGTATTACTCTTCCAGATAATTCATTTATTTGGTAATCTCTTCCCTCTGTAAGAGTAGCTCTTTCAATAAGTCTTCCTGTTTCCTTATTTCTAAGTTCTACAGTTAATTTAGCACTTCCAACAACTATATCTCTTTCACTTAAGTAGTAAACGCTTCCTCCTGTTCCAAGGAAACTATCTCTTTGATAAGTTGTATCAGGTTTTGAACCAAAAGCAGCAATTCTATATCTGCTATCTCCAAAGTCATTAGTTTCTAAACTGTTGTATTCACCTCTTGCTCCGTATAGTGTACGATTGTACTCTGCATACTTAGGTCCAGTGAATCCAGTTTCATAACTTCCCCATAAAACTTGTGATTTATCCCAGTCAACTCTTAAGTAAGCTTTTCCTTCTGTATTAACGTCCGTATACATGAAAGATTCATCTCCGTAGTTGAAATTTATATAATCTCTATCTATTTTACGGAACAGTTCTGTCTTATCTCTTTCGTAGAAATCTGTGAACATATGTTTTATTTCTTTACTCCAAGTATCTGCTTGAGCTGTAATTCTATATTTGTCATAGATTTTTTTATAGTAGAATGCAAGTCTTCCAGTGTTGAAGAAATCTTCTTGATAATCAGTTCCATTTTCTAAGATGGCATCACTTCCTGTCACCTTGTTTTGTCCAAGATAGAAATCTGCTAGTCCAACTAAGAATTCATAATTTTCAGGATTTTCAACTTCTATTGGATAAAGTTCATTTTTACCATTTAGATATTCAAGCTCCACATCAAAGATTTCTTTTGGTGCTCCACTCATAGTTTCAAATATGAAGTCTCCACTTCTATCCACTTCAACAGCCTGCCCACCAATTTTTACAGTTTTTACATCAAATAAATCTTTACCATATATTCTAACTTTTGATCCAGATAGAGGGATATTTTGTATAGCCAGATTGCTCTGTCCATAAATTGCATCTTTTATATCTTCCTCTTTAGTTATAGAAGTTTCAGAAACTTTTGTCATATCTTTAAAAGTTATTGTTCTTGGATGAGTTTCATCATATCTACCTTTCTCATCATAAACTCTTAGTACATATGCAACTTCTTTTTTAGAATCTTGACCCTCCCAGAGGATGGGAGTGTTTAATACCACTCTCTCCCCTGAAATAGTTTCTATTGGTCTAAGTCTCATAGTATCTGCTGTATCATAGATTAAAATCTCATATCTATTTATTAGCTTTTCATAGTTAGTATATATGTAGAAATTTACTGGTGTATTATCATAAACAATCTTTCTACTGTTTATATCCAAATTTGCAGTCAGTGCTATCGGATCAGTAACTGTGTATAGAGTTCCTCTTCTATCTGCTAAATTTGTTCTTCCTCTATAGATATATTTCTCTTCGTCTTTTCTCTCAATTCTTGTTTCAATTTCTTCAGTGGCAAATGAATCAATAACCTCATATTCTGTTGTTACCATATCTCCATAAAGATTAGCCCATGAAGCGAGTATCATAATATACATAAACTTTCTCATAGAGATTCCCCCTTCTCTGAGTATTTAATCTCTGGAATGATAACACCAAAATTGAATTTTATTGGAGTGGATCCTAATGTTTGAACCTTAGGATTCTCAGTAGTGAATGTTGTTCCACTCGGTAGTGTAGTTGGGTCAACTTTGATTATAAAGTTTTTACCTTTGCTAGATGAAACTTCTGGAATATGGTATCTTCCATATTGGTCGGTTTCTATTATTAGCCCCTCAACAGTAGCCAGTCTAACTCCAGGTAATCCCTCCTCTTGAATTCCAGTATTCATTATGGTGATAACTTGGTAATAAGGTACTCCTGATAACTCTTTTCCAGAACCTTTAGCTCTTAATATCTTTCTTTGAACAACAATGTTTTGGGCTGTCATTCCAGCTCTTTTCATTCCTTTATGGTCAGTAACCACTGTTCCATCAGATTTTAGAGTTATATCTGTTCCTTCTGCTGTTGTAACTCTTATATCCCCCAAGTTTTCAACAGATGTTAAACCAGTATAGATATCAATTTTATTTCTATCCATTGGTTCATCTTCACTAAGTCTACCTTTTAAATCTCCTGCTACTTTTATTCCTCTTTCTAAAGGAACACTTGCATCAGGTACATTTACTTTTCTTCCATTGATATCTAGAACTGTACTCTCAGGTACATAGTTGCTCTCTAGAATGTTTTGTTGAACTTTTATTTTCGAAGCCACAAAACTATCTTGATATCCATCGCCATCTCTATCATGGAATACTTTTCCAAGAACTGTTGATTTTTCAAATAATGGATCTTCAACTATATCAACTTCAGCTGATGACTCATTTGATAGAACTGAACCAGCTCTATTTACTGCCATAGCTAAGTTTTTATATCTACCTTTAACAGCTCCAACCGAAACTTTTAGAAGGTAACTAATTTCAATCATTTCATTTGAAGCTAAATCAAATGGCCCCATCAGTAATTCTTTAGTTCCTTGAACTTGTATTACTTCTTTGTTTCCACTACTTCTAATAAGAATAGTAGAACCATCAACATATTTAAGACCAGCTGGGATTATGTCTCTTATATACACATTTTTAACTGGCTCTTTTTCATTGTTTTTAACACTTATTAAGTAAGGTACAAATTTACCAACAGAAGCTTCATTTACACCAACAGTTTTATTGATTGTAATCATAGGCTTCTTAATTGTTGTTTTTACAGAACTCTCTTTTGGATTTAGATTTGGTTCGTCTGTAACTATTGCTACGTTTGTTATAGATTTTTCATCTAAATCAACAGATGTATGAGCAACAATTGTGTAAGTTATTGTTCCACCTGGTTGAATAAGTGCATCTTTAACTATTAGGTCAGTATTTTCTGAAGTATATGTTCCAGCATTACTTCCATCTGTTGCTGTACTTGTAATAGTCCAATCTGTAAATGCAGGTATAGTTTTTCCACTGAAACTAGTTCCAGTAATTTCTGAAATTTTATCTATTACATAGACATTGTTTGCTATTCCTTGCCCTACATTTTTAACTGTTATTGTATATGTAACTGGTTCTCCTAAAAGAATCTCATCTACATTTGCTTTTTTAGTAATTTCTAATTCATTTTGTCCAACAACTATATCAACTGGATTACTTGGAATTGGATCTCCTAGTTCAGCTATATTTCTTATAATCTCTCCAGAAGTAAATACTACATCCGATTTTACAGTTGCTTCAATTTGAACTATCATTGAACTATTTTTCGGTACTCTTGTGAATATGATTTCACTAGCTGTATCTGATATATCTCCTGAATAACTCAGAACTGTATTGTCAGTTGGAGAGTTATTTTGAGGTATAGTTGCTCCTGTACTTGATTGTACAGAAACTATATGAATGTTTGTATAAACTTGGTCTCCATGAAGATCTGTAATTCCAGCTATGTTATCTTTTAGAGAAACTCCTGGTGCTCCAAGATTTATATTTTCATCTATTGCATCTATTGCACTTGAATTTATAAGTGTAAGTGTATAAGTTACAACTTCGTTTGGATAAAGTTTATCTCTTCCACTTGCAGTTTTTATAGCTTTAGTTACAGAAAGTACAGGATTTATTGGAGTAATTATAACTGATCCTTCTCCTGTTGCATCTGGTGTTTCAGAGTTTGGATTTTGTCTTACTTCAACATAAGCAGTATTGTTTAACTTCTCTCCTGGTTCGAAACCAACATTACTATTTACTACTGCTTCAATCACTACAGTGGCTTTAGTTATTACTTCATTGATTGTAAGCACATCACTACTTCCACTTATTGTTCCTGTGTATGGTATTGGAGTTGTTCCGTTTGCTCCGTATACTCCAAGCACTCTTATTGTAGCTGGATCAAATACAGGAACTGCTGGAGTAGTATTATTTACTAGAGCTCTTATAGCATCTGTAACTTTTACATTAAATGCTGGAACTCCAGCTGTTTCATTTATTGTTACAGTATAAGTAACTGTTTCTCCATCTTCAAATATAGCGTCTCCACCATTTGATGTTGACACAGTCTTCGTTACATTTATAACTGGTTTTTTAGGTGTAATTGTAACGTCTCTAGTTTCTGACTTCTCGTCATAAACTTTAATAGCTGTATTTAATATATTTCCAACTATATTATCTTTTATTGTAAGAGTTATTGTGAATGTAACTTGAGAATTTCCTGGCATTCCTATAGTAGCAAGTTGTGCAGGATTTCCAGAAGAAGTAATTGTAACTCCCGGATCTTGAACTACATTTATAAGACCCGTTAATGATGTTTCAACAAATGGATAAACTGAATTTCCATTACTATCGGTAGCTCTTATTCCAAGAATATCATCCATCAAGTAGATATTATCAATTGAATTTTCAGTATTATTTCTTAAAGTTACTGTATATGTAACTTGTCCATTTACATCATACTGTGTAATATTTGCAGTTTTACTAAACTGAATATCTGGAATGTCTTGAACTGCAATAACTTCATTACTCTGAGTTGGTTTTCCATTC
Source organism: Cetobacterium sp. 2A (assembly GCF_014250685.1). GTDB lineage: Bacteria > Fusobacteriota > Fusobacteriia > Fusobacteriales > Fusobacteriaceae > Cetobacterium. Next base: position 625,894 of record NZ_JACFAJ010000006.1, read on the forward strand.
TCATCAGTAACTGTTGCCAGATTTACTATATTTCCAACCACATTTGAATTTACAGTGGCTTTTATATTAAATATAATAGTTGTTCCTGGTTTTATGTCTACATTTGCCTCTAAGTTTGGATTTGCTGCTGGATTCATAGTTATAGAATTTGTTGGTTCAACAGATGAACTTGTTATAACTATTGATGTTGGGTCAAACACTGGTCCTGTTGTATTTCCAAGTACTTGTGCAACAATACTTGTAATATCATCTCTAACCACAGCATTTTTTATCCAACCTGTTCCAGTATTTGTAACATAAACTTTATAGTTCATATCTTGATTAGGTATATATTTTGTCTTGTCTTCAGTCTTATATATTCCTAATTTTCCAGCTTCTGAAACTGAACTTGCGTCATCAGTAACTTCTGAATCTTTGTATTTTGCTTTTGCTGTATTTACAACTTCTCCAACTACATTTTCATTTAGAGTTGCTTTTATTACAACGGTCACTGTATCCCCTGGTGCAATGTCAGCTGTTGCATAATATCCATTGGCTGGCATAGGTGCATTTGGAGTGATTATTGTAACTGTACTTCCAGCCGTTGCATTCGTAGATACTATAGAAGCAAAGGCATTTCCAAGAGGAGTTCCTGCTCCAGCTATTTGAGCTTGAATTCCTAGAATGTCATCTGAAATTTTAACTCCAGCTGCTATTCCTGTACTCTCATTTTTTATCTTAACTGTGTATGTTAGATCTCCACCCGGTACATAAGTAGCCGAATCTACATCTTTAATTATTGATATCTTTCCATCTATCGAATCGATAGTTGCTGTTATTGGTTTATTTGTATCAGGTCCATAACTCCATGATCCATTATTTACAATTGGTCCATAGATGTCATTTGTTGCAGTACCTCTTATTTGTATAATAACTTCTGTACTCTTTCCTATATCTATTTTTACATTTGATATATCTCCAGATGTAGGTACTAATGAAACATCAGAATTTAAACTATCTCCAATTACTACCGGTGTAATCGTCCATCCAGGTGCGAATGCAACGTCTGTTCCACCACCAGTTTTAGAAACTAAAATTGTACTGATACTATCATTTAGTATGAAGTCATTTACGATTGCATCTGAACTTGTATTTTCAATAACTATATCAAATCCTATTGCTCCTCCAGGTACATATGTTGGATTAACTGCTGTTTTAGTAACATTTACTGTTGCAGTTTTAGGAGTTGATGTAACTGTATGAGTCTTATCATAACTTAAATCTGTACTCTTTACATTAGCGTTATTTACAATATTCCCAACTACGTTATTAACAAGTGTTCCAGTCACTGTAAATACAACTGAATCTCCAGGAGCTATATCCATATCCTCATTTATATCTATAGATGGTGCTGGATATGTTCCAGATAGAGTTGTTCCAAGCGAACTATTATATGTTGCTGAAACTGTCCAAGAATTGAAGGCAGTTGTTGTCCCTCCTCCAACTTTTTCACTCATTATTCCTGAAATTGTATCAACTAAAGTAACATTTCTTGCAAATCCTAGTCCAGTATTATTGACAACAATTTTATAAACTAAAGTTCCACCCTGTGTATATGTGTTAGTTGAAACTTCACTTCCACCGTCAATTATAACTTTACTTGAACTTAAAGCTCCAGGTGATGGAGTTAAAATAGGAGTTTTTACTTCAGTGTCGTTTACTTTTACACTGTTTCCACTTATATCTCCTATCGCATTTTTAACTATCTTACCTTTGATTTTTATCTCTAAATATCCATTTGGCGATATGTCTGCGTTCATAAGAATATCTGAACCAGGTGCAAAACTTGATGGCCAAATTTGAGTTCTAGTATCAAATTTTGTAAATGAGATTGTCCATCCAGGTTCTAATGCTGGTTGCCCAGTTATTCCACCTGAGAGTTCAGTAGTTATCTCACTTATTTTATCCTCTATAATTACGTTATCTGCTATTCCTTGCCCACTATTTGTAACTCTTATTGTGTATTCAATATCCTCTCCAGGTGTGTATGTCAAATCTGTTGGATTTTCTGTACTTCCTAAAAGAGTTATTTTCTTAGTTGTATTTAATATTGGAGGTAACGGATTAACTGTAACATAAGATGTATTCTTTACTTCATTGTATGTTACTGAAGCAATGTTTATGATATTACCTATTGGTGATCCATCAGGTAATGATGCTAATCCTGGGTTCACTGTAGCTTCTACTTCTATTGTAAGAGTTTCTAAACTACTCAGACTTGTATCAACTTCTATATCCTGTGTAGAACTAGAACTTCCAACTGTTGGAACAATTGTAGTTGGCGGTGTACTTCCACTGCTATGTGTCACAGAAACAATTTTCCAAGAAGTAAATGCATTTATGAAATCAGGTGGTGATAGAGGTGTTCCTGCACTACTTCTAACTACAATACTGCTGATTAAATCCTTCACAACAACATTACTTGCTGGTGTATTTTCTAGATTTTTAACAGTAATTAAATAGTTCACTTTTCCATCTACTGCGTAAGAAGTTTGTCCATCTTTTGTAGTTTTTGTAATACTCAAGTTTGCAATTTTTGGATTGGATATAACTTCGTTACTTTTAACTAAAGTATCTCCAAGTTTATAGTTTCCAAAGTTTAGAATCTCTCCGTTTGCACCCGTTTTTATCTGAGCCACTATCTTATATGTAACTGATCCTCCTGGAGCTATATCTACAGTTGTATTTATATCCGTACCATTGCTGTAAACTCCTGAAGTAGTTCCTGTTCCTGTTGTAGTTGCACTTATTGTCCAAGAAGGTTCAAAAGCTGGCCCTGTTGGTCCACCTGTAAAGCTTACTTGTATTTGAGAGATATCATCTGTAATATTTATATCATTTGCCCAACCTACCCCTGTATTTGTAACAGTTAGATTGTAAGTTAGAGTATCTTGATTTATGTATACAGCTTTATCAACTGTCTTAGAAATATTAAGACTTGGTGGTAATGGTGATATTGTTTTATCCGTATGAATTGGATCTTTTCCAACTTCATCAGCAATCAATGAGTTAGTTATAGTTCCTAATACGTTTGCATTTACTACTGCACTAATTTTAACACTTACTTTTTCCCCTGGATAAATATCAGCTATTGCTTTGTATCCAGTTGTATATGCGTTATCTCTTAGAACAGTTGTATTAGAACTTGTTGTCGTAACAGATACCACATTGAAACTACTAAAGGCTTGTCCAGTAGCTAAAGGTGCTCCTGCTATCTGAGCTTGAATTCCTAAAATATCATCAAGAATTGATACATTATTTAAATAACCAGTTCCTGTATTTTTGATATCCATTGTATAAGTTATAGTTGAACCAGGTGAGTATGTATCAGATGAAGCTATTTTACTTATTTCTAACTTTCCTGGTCCTGGTATTATTGTAGCTGTAAGTGGTTGATCAACCTTATCTTTATATGTCCACTTACCTATATTTACTATATCTCCAACTGCATCTGATATAGCATAACCATTGATATTTACAACCACACTTGTTGATGGTCCTATATCAATATTACTTGTATTTATATCCCCAGAAACTGGAATTCCAGCTGTATATGTTGTGGAATTACTTCCAAATATATTCGTTGAAATTGTCCATCCAGGTTTAAATGCTGGTTTTAATGTTCCACCAGCTGTAGTAACTTGAATATTAGATATTATATCTGTTAGAGAAACATTATTTGCAATTCCATCTGTACTTGTGTTTGTTAGAACAACCACAAAGTTAAGTGGTCCATCAGGTGCATAAGATGAAGTTGTTGTTCCTTTTGTTACATTTACAACTCCAGGTTTTGGACTGATAATTCCGTCATCTTTATTCGTTCCATTTAGTACTGCAATATTTTTGATATCTCCAACTGCATCATTTCTAATAGTAGCAACTATGTCCACTGTTATAGTTGAACCAGGTGCTATATCCACAGTGATGTTTAAGTTATTATTATCAGTAAGCGTTCCTGTATAGTTAGTTTCATTTCCAGAATACGGAAGTGACGGTGAATAAGTAATCGTAGGAGTTATTGTCCAAGCTGTAAATGCTTGAGCTGTTCCTCCACCAACTATTTCAGTTTGAACTGCTGTTAAAATATCTTTCATTGGAATATTATTTCCATATCCATCTCCACTGTTAGTCATTGTCAATCTATAGCTAACTGTTCCTCCAGGAGTGTATATTCTATCCGGAAGTAGAGATGTCAATGTTTTAGCTGTCGTTATAACTGGAGATTTTGGAAGTATTACATCAGAAGTTTTTGTTACATCCACATTTCCAGAATCCTTAGCTCTAACACTATTTGCAGATATTGTTCCAAGAGCATCATTGCTTATATTTCCAGTAATTGTATAGATAAGCTCATCTCCTGGTGCAAAGTCTATCTCTTGATTTATAGTAACTCCAGCAGTTCCGATAGGTGTAGGTAAGTATGTTATTCCACCAGATGGAATCTTTTGAACTGATACAGCCACATTTGTAAGTGCTGGTCCAGTTGATCCACCAGTTAGCTCTGTTACTACATTATTTACTGTATCTGTAATTACCAGATTATCAAAGAATGTAGTTCCAGTATTTTTAATATCCACAATATATTTAACGCTATCTCCAGGTTTATACTTAGTTGTACCTGCAACAAATGGTGCTCCTGCTAACTCAGTAAGCGTCTTTGATAAAGTAAGAGTTGGAGTTTTAGGATTTAAAGTTACAGCCTTAGTGGTTCCATCATAGATGGCTCTATTTGTAAATGCACCAATGATTGTATTTTTAAGTACTCCTGTTATTACAAGTTCTACATAACCTTTAGAGGCTATTGAAATTGTTTGATTTACATCTCCACCTGTTTGTGGCGTTATAAATGTTCCAAGGTTAGTTACATTTCCACCAGATGTAGTAGCTGTTATTTGATAACTAGCAAATACAGGGGCAATTGGATTTGCTCCATTTAATCCATCCTCTGCAACTGTTGCCGTAATTCCACTTACTATATCAGTTAAGTTTTTCAAATAGTCAGTACCGTTTCCAGTATTATCTATTCTAACTTTATAAACTACAGTATCTCCAGGTGAGAAAGTAGTTTTAACAGTTGTTCCGTTGGCTTCAAAAGCTTTTTTAGTGAAAACTATATTTTTAGGTGCCATATTTGAAGTTTCACTCTCTCTTGTAATTCCTCCAACTGTAAAACTATTTTTAAATGTTCCAACTGCTTTTTCATTTATTTTAGCTTTTACTACATATGTAAAAAATCCTCCAGCAGCTATATCCACATGAGTATTTATGCTTGTAGTATTTTGAATTTGACCATCTATATCTGGCTTAGTTACATTGGTTCCTATAGTATCTTTACCAGCTAGAGTTATTGTCCAACTGTCAAAAGCTTTTCCAGTTGTTCCATCAAAATAGTTAGTTTGAATATTGGTTATATCATCTGTGAAAGGAGCATTATCTAAAATTCCTTTACCAATATTTTGAACTTTTATTTCATATTCAACATATCCACCAGGTCTATAACCATTGGTTAGGACAGTTGTTCCATCCAAATCATAATACTTTAGAATTTTCTTAGTCGGTGTTAAATTCGGAGTTGATGGTCCAACCTCGTTGGAAACAGAGTCTCCTCCAACTAAAACTGTATTATCAATTGCTGAAACAGCTTTGTCTGTAACTTGAACCTCTACCTTATACTGAATCTCTCCAGGTGTTGGTATATCGGCTAAGGTATGTAATACTCCATTTACCATTGCATTTGGATATACACTTGTGTCATTTGTCGTAGCTTTATATCCACTGATAACATCCTGTGAAAGTAAAGTTATACTTGTAAATGCTGGAACTTGATTCCCTTCTGAATCTGTTACCATTATATTTTTAAAATTATCTTCTATATCTATATTTTGTGCATTTCCTGTACTATTATTTTTTATATTTATTGTATAAATCATAGGTTTTCCAGGTTCATATTTTATTAAGTTTGCTTTTTTAGTTATATTTAAATTATATCTATGTTGATCTGTTAAAAGTCCATTGTTATCAATAAGACCCATAGCATCTGGTCTAACTTTTCCAGTGATTTTATAGACAATTGTTGAACCAGGTGGAATATCTAAAGTTCCAACTAAATCTTTATTGTCTTCTGGCCCTTTAGTATAAAGAGTTCTAACATTTCCACTAGGATCAGTTATAGTCACTGCAACTGTAAATTCATTCTTATTAGTCACATAGTTATAGAACGGATTTCCTGTTCCACCATCTATTAGATTAACAGATAAATCATTTATATTTTCAGCTAAACTCAAGTTATTTTGGAATCCAGGTCCTGTTGATGTAGCTGTTATTGTATACGTTATTGTATCTACCCCTGGCACATAAAAAGCCTTATCTACTGTTCTTGTTATCCCTCCTCCAGGTGGAATAATTTTATGTTGAATTTGGCTATCTCCAATCTTTACACTATTTTGATAAAGTTCAGCCACATTTGTTATCTTTGGACTTACGACTCTTATATTTACTTTAGCAACTACTTTATATGTAACTACGTCTCCACTTGCTAGAGTTCCTAGAGAATCATTTAGATTAGTTGTTCCTAGCGGTGTAAGAACTGTTGAAGGATTTGGATTATTTAATCCCTTATATATTGTCCAACTATCAAATGTTGGTTGATTTAATAAATCTGCTACATCTGGTATTCCGCCATTTGGATTATCAGCATAAGTTGATTTATTGCTTCCAAATAAATCTTTAACACTTAAATTATTAACTGGTTGACCAGATACATTTGTAACATCTATAAAATAAGTAATTGTTCCATCTGGTGCAAAAGTCATACTATCGGTTCTTTTCTTAATGTAAACAGATCCATCTCCATCTGTTCCACCATCAGAAATAATAGCTGAACCTGTTTGAGTTATACCATTTTGTATATCAGTTACAGATGCAGTATTTTCTATTTGTCCAGTAGTTCCAGGTTTAACAGTAGCAACCACTGTATATGAAACTTTACCTCCTGGAGCTATATCTACAGTTGTATTTAAATCCTGACCATCAGTAAATGTTCCAGTAGTTGTTCCAGTTCCAGTTTTAGTTGCTGTGATTGTCCATCCAGAAAGTTTATTAGACGGGAAACTATCTATAACTGAAGCATTATTTGCATAACCCTCTCCATTATTTTCTATATCTATTGTAAATGTAACTGTTCCACCAGGTGTATATGTTGGTGAACTTGTCTTTTTAACTAGATTTAATAGAGGTAATTTTGGATAAGTTGTAGCTGTATCAGTGATTCCTTCAGCTGTTGCACTATTTGTAATAGGACCATAGAATATATCTCCACTAGGAGTAGCTAGGGTTCCAACTATTGTGTAAGTAATATTTCCTCCTGGAGCTATATTTACTTCATCAACTAAATTTACACCACTAACTGGACTTGTGAGCTGTGTGCTTGATCCTATTCCTGTTGGAACTGCTGTTATAGTCCAATTTGTAAATACATTTGCCATTGCACCGGAACCTAAAAGTTCGGCTTGAATTGAACTTATACTATCTGTAACATCTACTCCCATAGCAAGTCCTGCTATAGAGTTATTAGATACAACAAGAGTATATGTAAGCTTGTTTCCAGCCAGAGTTGGATATGATTCTTGATCTACAGATTTAGCAAAAGTTACACTTGAAGTTCTTGTTATAGCACCCTTATCAGAAACTAAAATATTATTTACTTTTGCTTGGTTTACTATTTTCCCTGTAGCTAAAGGATTTATAACTGCTGTCATAGTGTATAAAATTCTACGATTTGGACCAAGAGTTGCTGTTACATTGAATGAATCATTTACTCCTCCTGATGCTGTTCCTGTAAATCCAGGATTTGTTGTAGTTGGTGATGTAATTAGAACTGGTGAACTAGGATTTGTTATATCATATACTGATGCCACTACTTGCCAACCATTATATGCTTGTCCTGTTCCTCCACCTAATACAGTTGTCATAATACTTGGGAAATTATCCACTACAGGAATATTTATAGCATACCCATCTCCTGGATTATCCACTGTAAAGCTATACACCAAAGTACCACCAGGTGTATATTCAGTTGTATTTACGTTCTTTGCAATTTCTAATACTGGACTTGACATTTTAATTCCAGTACCATTTTCAATAACATTATCTCCAGGAATCCCTGTATCTAAAATTGTTCCGATGATATCATCATTGATTTTAGCTACCAATTTATATGTTATGCTTCCACCAGGACCTATGTCGGCAACAACTTGGAAATTTGTTGTTCCATTAACTCCATAAGCAAAATCTCCTGGCATAGTTCCAGCTCCAGTTTGTGAATCAACAGTTACTGTCCAATTCGCAAAAGCTTGAGCTTGATTCCCAGCTAAATTAGTAGATTTTATTTGATTTATTAAGTCATTTATTGCTAAATTATCCATAAATTTTGTAGGATCTGGATTTGTCACAGTTATATAATATGTAACTGTATCTCCAGGTTTATATTCAGTGCTATTAGTTATTTTAGTTATTGTTGCACTACTATTTGGAGCTAGAGTTGCTGCTGTGTAAGTCTTAACTCCCGAATTTGCAACTGGTGCTGAAGTGCTATCTTTTAAGAAAGCTGTATTTGAAATATTTCCAATACTTGTAGATTTTGTATTTAAAGTTATAATGTAGTGGATAGATTCTCCTGGGAATATTGTAACAGTATCGTTTATATTCGCATTATTAGAAATTCCACCAGCACTTATTAGAGCTGAAATTGTTTTTCCTCCAGCTGGTGAAAGAAATGATGATACACTCCAAGAGCTCATTGGTTGTCCTGTTGGATTATCAACTGAGTTTGTTCCAGTACCATTATTTGCTAAATTACTTGTTATACCAGTTATTAAGTCTGATACATTGTAATCTTTAGCTATTCCACTACCAGTATTAGATACAATTACATCATATTGAATACTACTTCCAGGTGTGAAAGTTGTAGTTGGTGACTGATTTTTAGAGATAGTTAAAGTTGGTGGTGCTGAATTTAAAGCTGTTGAGTTTATACTTTTTACAACTCCGTTTCTATCTGTAGCTGAAGCTGGATTTATAATAGGTCCAACTATATCGCCTTGAACTTTTGCTGTAAGTGTATACTCTACATAACCACCACTAGTTGCAATAGTTACTCCTGTTGCATTTAAATCTCCAGTAGCTAAAAAAGTTCCAGCATTAGTTCCAACCCCACTAGTTACTGCACTAATTGTTGCAGTAGTCATATCAAATACGGGTTTTGTTGTTCCATTTGCTGAAAGGGCTGTGATTCCTGATAATAAATCAGTTACAGTCATTCCTGTAATTTTAACTGTTGGATCAGTATTTGTTACTTTAACCTTAAAAGAAGCTGTGCTTCCAGGTATATAATTTGAATTTACGTTTGTTTTTGTAATTGAGAAATTGTAAGTTGCAAGAGGTAGATTAAGTGAATTCGAAATTGTAGGAGTATTTCTAACAGTTGCAGTTGCACTATTATTTATTGGAGCCGTTTGTCCCGCATTTACACTGGCAATAATTGTATATTGTACATATCCACCTGCATCAATGCTTACTCCTGATGCATTTAAATTTCCAGTGTTTGCAAAAGTTCCATCATCACTTAAAGCTCCAGAACTTATTCCAACTATATTTGTTCCAGTTACTCCACTAGGTAATGTATCTGTGATATTCATTCCGTATATTGGAGCTGAACCTGTATTTGTAGCTTTAACTGAATATATTATAGTTCCATTTTGTTCATAATATGTTGAAGGACTAGTCTTAGTCAAAGTATAAGTATAAGGGACTCTTGTTAAACTTTTATTTTGAGTCGACAAAATAGTATTTGATGAATCTTTTAAAGTTGATACTACATTTACGGTTCCGTTTACTCCAGAGTTTACGGTTCCAATTATTGTATATTCAACTGATCCGCCCGCAGGAATAGTTATTCCAGTAGCTAAAAAATCTCCACTTGCGGAAAAAGTTCCTGTGACAGCTCCAACTGTTGTTCCAGCAGGACTGACAGCATTTAATAAATTACTAAATACTGCTCCACTACCTCCAGAATCAAGTGTTGAAGTCAATGTGCTGAGTGGCACTTCCAATTTTAAATTAGTAACAGGTACTGCGTCTGGATTGCTTATTTTTACTCTATAAGCAATTGAATTTCCATTGTCATAAGTAGATGAATTTGTAGGACTTGAAATTGTCAGATTGACAGCGCTTAGAACGGTACTTGAAATGATTAAAAAAAGAGTTAACAAAAAATTGCGTCGCAAAAAATTCCTCACCATATTTCCCCCCCAATTGTTTTATTAATGTTCAATAAGTTGCTTTGAGGTTTATTCTGATTCGGAGAGTAATTCCTTTTTCCTTTTCCAAAAAATACAAAAAATAAAAAAAAGATTGGCAACTACTTATCCTCCCAGGGGGCTGCCCCCCAAGTACTTTCAGCGTTTATGAGCTTAACTTCCAGGTTCGAAATGTTACTGGGTGTACCCTCATAGCTATCGTTGCCAATCAATATTCAAATGTCTTTAAACACTTGAAACTATATAGTAGTTGAGATTTATTAGGTTAAAACTTCGACATATTAGTATTGGTCAGCTAAAAGTATCGCTACTCTTACACCCCCAACCTATCAACCTCCTAGTCTCGAAGGTGTCTTAAAGAATACTTATCTTGAAGTCAGTTTCCCGCTTAGATGCTTTCAGCGGTTATCTGTTCCAAACGTGACTACCCAGCTGTGCCACTGGCGTGACAACTGGTACATCAGAGGTTTGTCCATCCCGGTCCTCTCGTACTAAGGACAGATCTTCTCAATATTCTAACGCCTACAGTGGATAGGGACCGAACTGTCTCACGACGTTCTGAACCCAGCTCACGTACCGCTTTAATGGGCGAACAGCCCAACCCTTGGGACCTTCTCCAGCCCCAGGATGCGATGAGCCGACATCGAGGTGCCAAACTCTACCGTCGATATGGACTCTCGGGTAGAATCAGCCTGTTATCCCCAGGGTAGCTTTTATCCGTTGAGCGACGACCCTTCCATTCGGAATCGCCGGATCACTATGTCCTGCTTTCGCACCTGCTCGACCCGTCAGTCTCGCAGTTAAGCTCCCTTCTGCCATTGCACTCTCCGGTTGATTTCCATCCAACCTGAGGGAACCTTTGAACGCCTCCGTTACTCTTTCGGAGGCGACCGCCCCAGTCAAACTGCCCACCTAGCACTGTCTCCGAGGGTACAAACCTCAGATTAGAATTTCGATGTAGTATGGTTGGTATTCCACCGTTGACTCCGCGTAATCTAGCGACCACGCATCATAGTCTCCCAACTATCCTATACATACGACACCAAAACCCAATACCAAGCTACAGTAAAGCTCCATGGGGTCTTTCCGTCCTACTGCAGGTAATCGGTATCTTCACCGATAATACAATTTCACCAGGCCTCCCGTCAAGACAGCTCTCAGATCGTTACACCATTCGTGCAGGTCGGAACTTACCCGACAAGGAATTTCGCTACCTTAGGACCGTTATAGTTACGGCCGCCGTTCACCGGGGCTTCAATTCGGAGCTCTCACTCCTCCTCTTAACCTTCCGGCACTGGGCAGGTGTCAGCCCATATACATCGCCTTACAGCTTAGCATAGACCTGTGTTTTTGTTAAACAGTCGCCTGAGACTCTTCACTGCGGCCTCTCACAGCTTTGCGACGCGTGTTCGCTGACCATGAAAGGCACCCCTTCTCCCGAAGTTACGGGGCAATTTTGCAGAGTTCCTTAACGAGAGTTAGCCTGTCCGCCTTAGATTTCTCATCCTGACCACCTGTGTCGGTTTGGGGTACGGGCACTAATATCTTTAAACGCTTAGAAGCTTTTCTCGGCAGTGTGGTATTTGCACCTTCATCTTACGACTCCGTATCACGCCTCAGATCTAGTCTCGCGGATTTTCCTACGAGACCACCCTACACGCTTACACTGGCACTTCCGTTCGCCAGCGTGCATAACCTCCTGCGTCCCTCCATCACTCAATATCAGTGGCACAGAAATATTAATCTGTTTTCCATTCGCCTACGCATTATAGCCTCGGCTTAGGACCCGGCTTACCCAGGGAAGACAAACTTTACCCTGGAACCCTTGGTCTTCCGGCGTGGGAGATTCTCGCTCCCATTCTCGCTACTTATTCCTGCATTCTCACTTCTGATACCTCCAGAGTCGCTTACGCTTCTCCTTCAACGGCCTACAGAACGCTCTCCTACCAATTGCTTACGCAATTCCACAGCTTCGGTTTATAACTTAGCCCCGTTACATTGTCGGCGCAGAGACTCTCGACCAGTGAGCTATTACGCACTCTTTAAAGGTATGGCTGCTTCTAAGCCAACCTCCTGGTTGTTTGTGAATCTCCACCTCCTTTCCCACTTAGTTATAATTAGGGACCTTAGCTGGTGGTCTGGGTTGTTTCCCTTTTGACCATGGAAGTTAATTCCCATAGTCTCACTCCTGAGCTCTTAAATTATGGTATTCGGAGTTTGATTGATTTCGGTAAGCAATATGCCCCCTAGATCATTCAGTGCTCTACCCCCATAATTGAACACTCAAGGCTGCACCTAAATGCATTTCGGAGAGAACGAGCTATCTCCTGGTTCGATTGGCTTTTCACCCCTAAACCTACCTCATCTCCCAACTTTTCAACGGCGGTGAGTTCGGGCCTCCACTGTGTCTTACCACAGCTTCACCCTGGACAGGCTTAGATCACCAGGTTTCGCGTCTACGCCCAGCGACTATGTCGCCCTATTCAGACTCGGTTTCCCTTCGGCTCCGTTAAACTTAACCTTGCCACTGAACGTAACTCGCAGGATCATTCTCCAAAAGGCACGCCATCACCCCGAAGGGCTCTGACCGCTTGTAAGCACATGATTTCAGGTTCTATTTCACTCCCCTCCCGGGGTTCTTTTCACCTTTCCCTCACGGTACTATGCGCTATCGGTTAGTAAGAGTATTTAGCCTTACGAGATATGGTCCTCGCTGATTCACACAGAATTCCTCGTGTTCCGTGCTACTTGGGATTAGTTACGCATTTGAAACAGGTTACCTGTACGGGGCTATCACCCTCTACGGCGAACTTTTCCAAGTTCTTCCAGTTCGGTGTTTCAAAATGCTGAAAGCTTTACAGACTTTCTAGAGACTATCCCGCTACCCCATATACACAACGGCTGTAACCTTGACATGTATATGGTTTAGGCTCACCCCCGTTCGCTCGCCGCTACTTAGGGGATCGTTTTTACTTTCTTTTCCTCGCGTTACTTAGATGTTTCAGTTCACGCGGTTCCCTCTTTCGTGCTAAGACTCCATCTTAGCAGATTTCTCCATTCGGAAATCCTAGAATCAATGTTCGATTGCAACTCCTCTAGGCTTATCGCAGCTTACCACGTCCTTCATCGGCTCTTACTACCAAGGCATCCTTCATGTGCCCTTAATATCTTAACCTATTTTTATTTGACAGACTAACTACTCAAAGATTATTTGAATTGTTAGTTATTTGTTAATTATTCTCTCAATATCTACTATATAGTTTCCAATGTCCAAAGTTGATGATAGAACATCATCAATCGAATAGAGAAAGATTGTAGTCTCCTTAGAAAGGAGGTGATCCATCCGCACGTTCCCGTACGGATACCTTGTTACGACTTCACCCCAATCGCTAATCACACCTTAGGAACATCCCTCCCTTACGGGTTAGGCCTGCCACTTCAGGTGCAACCAACTCTCGTGGTGTGACGGGCGGTGTGTACAAGACCCGAGAACGTATTCACCGCAACATAGCTGATTTGCGATTACTAGCGATTCCAACTTCATGTACTCGAGTTGCAGAGTACAATCCGAACTAAGAACAGCTTTAAGAGATTAGCTCACCCTCGCGGGTTGGCGACTCTCTGTACTGCCCATTGTAGCACGTGTGTAGCCCAGCGTATAAGGGGCATGATGACTTGACGTCATCCCCACCTTCCTCCTGCTCGTCGCAGGCAGTATCGCATGAGTGCTCAACTTAATGGTAGCAACATAC
>NZ_JACFAJ010000006.1:642500-1299302 GCF_014250685.1 Cetobacterium sp. 2A
CACAGCTTTGCGACGCGTGTTCGCTGACCATGAAAGGCACCCCTTCTCCCGAAGTTACGGGGCAATTTTGCAGAGTTCCTTAACGAGAGTTAGCCTGTCCGCCTTAGATTTCTCATCCTGACCACCTGTGTCGGTTTGGGGTACGGGCACTAATATCTTTAAACGCTTAGAAGCTTTTCTCGGCAGTGTGGTATTTGCACCTTCATCTTACGACTCCGTATCACGCCTCAGATCTAGTCTCGCGGATTTTCCTACGAGACCACCCTACACGCTTACACTGGCACTTCCGTTCGCCAGCGTGCATAACCTCCTGCGTCCCTCCATCACTCAATATCAGTGGCACAGAAATATTAATCTGTTTTCCATTCGCCTACGCATTATAGCCTCGGCTTAGGACCCGGCTTACCCAGGGAAGACAAACTTTACCCTGGAACCCTTGGTCTTCCGGCGTGGGAGATTCTCGCTCCCATTCTCGCTACTTATTCCTGCATTCTCACTTCTGATACCTCCAGAGTCGCTTACGCTTCTCCTTCAACGGCCTACAGAACGCTCTCCTACCAATTGCTTACGCAATTCCACAGCTTCGGTTTATAACTTAGCCCCGTTACATTGTCGGCGCAGAGACTCTCGACCAGTGAGCTATTACGCACTCTTTAAAGGTATGGCTGCTTCTAAGCCAACCTCCTGGTTGTTTGTGAATCTCCACCTCCTTTCCCACTTAGTTATAATTAGGGACCTTAGCTGGTGGTCTGGGTTGTTTCCCTTTTGACCATGGAAGTTAATTCCCATAGTCTCACTCCTGAGCTCTTAAATTATGGTATTCGGAGTTTGATTGATTTCGGTAAGCAATATGCCCCCTAGATCATTCAGTGCTCTACCCCCATAATTGAACACTCAAGGCTGCACCTAAATGCATTTCGGAGAGAACGAGCTATCTCCTGGTTCGATTGGCTTTTCACCCCTAAACCTACCTCATCTCCCAACTTTTCAACGGCGGTGAGTTCGGGCCTCCACTGTGTCTTACCACAGCTTCACCCTGGACAGGCTTAGATCACCAGGTTTCGCGTCTACGCCCAGCGACTATGTCGCCCTATTCAGACTCGGTTTCCCTTCGGCTCCGTTAAACTTAACCTTGCCACTGAACGTAACTCGCAGGATCATTCTCCAAAAGGCACGCCATCACCCCGAAGGGCTCTGACCGCTTGTAAGCACATGATTTCAGGTTCTATTTCACTCCCCTCCCGGGGTTCTTTTCACCTTTCCCTCACGGTACTATGCGCTATCGGTTAGTAAGAGTATTTAGCCTTACGAGATATGGTCCTCGCTGATTCACACAGAATTCCTCGTGTTCCGTGCTACTTGGGATTAGTTACGCATTTGAAACAGGTTACCTGTACGGGGCTATCACCCTCTACGGCGAACTTTTCCAAGTTCTTCCAGTTCGGTGTTTCAAAATGCTGAAAGCTTTACAGACTTTCTAGAGACTATCCCGCTACCCCATATACACAACGGCTGTAACCTTGACATGTATATGGTTTAGGCTCACCCCCGTTCGCTCGCCGCTACTTAGGGGATCGTTTTTACTTTCTTTTCCTCGCGTTACTTAGATGTTTCAGTTCACGCGGTTCCCTCTTTCGTGCTAAGACTCCATCTTAGCAGATTTCTCCATTCGGAAATCCTAGAATCAATGTTCGATTGCAACTCCTCTAGGCTTATCGCAGCTTACCACGTCCTTCATCGGCTCTTACTACCAAGGCATCCTTCATGTGCCCTTAATATCTTAACCTATTTTTATTTGACAGACTAACTACTCAAAGATTATTTGAATTGTTAGTTATTTGTTAATTATTCTCTCAATATCTACTATATAGTTTCCAATGTCCAAAGTTGATGATAGAACATCATCAATCGAATAGAGAAAGATTGTAGTCTCCTTAGAAAGGAGGTGATCCATCCGCACGTTCCCGTACGGATACCTTGTTACGACTTCACCCCAATCGCTAATCACACCTTAGGAACATCCCTCCCTTACGGGTTAGGCCTGCCACTTCAGGTGCAACCAACTCTCGTGGTGTGACGGGCGGTGTGTACAAGACCCGAGAACGTATTCACCGCAACATAGCTGATTTGCGATTACTAGCGATTCCAACTTCATGTACTCGAGTTGCAGAGTACAATCCGAACTAAGAACAGCTTTAAGAGATTAGCTCACCCTCGCGGGTTGGCGACTCTCTGTACTGCCCATTGTAGCACGTGTGTAGCCCAGCGTATAAGGGGCATGATGACTTGACGTCATCCCCACCTTCCTCCTGCTCGTCGCAGGCAGTATCGCATGAGTGCTCAACTTAATGGTAGCAACATACAAAAGGGGTTGCGCTCGTTGCGGGACTTAACCCAACATCTCACGACACGAGCTGACGACAGCCATGCACCACCTGTCACCAAGTTCCGGCAAGCCGGCACATCTCCATCTCTGGAAACTTCTTGGGATGTCAAACGCTGGTAAGGTTCCTCGCGTTGCGTCGAATTAAACCACATGCTCCACCGCTTGTGCGGGTCCCCGTCAATTCCTTTGAGTTTCATACTTGCGTACGTACTCCCCAGGCGGATCACTTATCGCGTTAGCTTGGGCGCTGAGGTTCGACCCCCAACACCTAGTGATCATCGTTTACGGCGTGGACTACCAGGGTATCTAATCCTGTTTGCTCCCCACGCTTTCGCGCTTCAGCGTCAGTATCTGTCCAGTGAGCTGACTTCTCTATCGGCATTCCTACAAATATCTACGAATTTCACCTCTACACTTGTAGTTCCGCCCACCTCTCCAGTACTCTAGACTAGCAGTTTCCAACGCAATACGGAGTTGAGCCCCGCATTTTAACATCAGACTTACTAATCCGCCTAGACGCGCTTTACGCCCAATAAATCCGGATAACGCTTGCGACATACGTATTACCGCGGCTGCTGGCACGTATTTAGCCGTCGCTTCTTCTGTTGGTACCGTCATTTTTTTCTTCCCAACTGAAAGCACTTTACGATCCTAAAACCTTCATCGTGCACACAGAATTGCTGGATCAGGCTTGTGGCCCATTGTCCAATATTCCCCACTGCTGCCTCCCGTAGGAGTAAGGGCCGTGTCTCAGTCCCCTTGTGGCCGTTCACCCTCTCAGGCCGGCTATCCATCGTCGCCTTGGTGGGCCATTACCCCACCAACTAGCTAATGGAACGCAAAGTTCTCTTCTAGCGCATATAGCTTTCATAAGAATCCCATGCGAGAAACTCATAATATCCGGTATTAGCTGTCGTTTCCAACAGTTGTCCCAGACTAAAAGGCAAATTCTTTACGCGTTACTCACCCGTCCGCCACTTTCCATTCCGAAGAACTTCAAGTCGACTTGCATGTGTTAAGCATTCTGTCAGCGTTCATCCTGAGCCAGGATCAAACTCTTCATTCAAATATATTTTTAAAGTCTTACGACTTAATGTACACCATTTAATGGTTGTTATTGCATAACTTTTGACTATCTTTCTCTATTCGGTTGCTAATGTCCTATTTGTTTGTTGTTTTGTTTTTCGTCCGTGGTGTTTTCCACTGAACAAATATAATTATATCTTAACTTACAAGTTTTGTCAACAAGTTTTTTTGTTTATTTTAAAGTTTTAAAAAAAATATCACAGAACCCTAGCAAACACTAGGATATCTGTGATAATATTTTTTATTTTTTTAATCTAGAATTCAATTCTTTTGCTTGTTCTTCAAATCCTGGCTTACCAAGTAATGCAAACATATTAGCTTTATAAGCTTCAACTCCTGGTTGATTAAATGGATTGATACCTAAAATATATCCACTTACAGCACAAGCCTTTTCAAAGAAGTAGAATAAGTAACCAAGTTGGAAAGCTGATGCTTCAGGAATAGTTATCTCTAAATTAGGTACTCCTCCATCAACGTGAGCAAGTATAGTTCCATCTGCTGCTTTCTTATTTACAAAGTCCATTCCTTTTCCAGCTAAATAATTTAATCCGTCTAAATCATTTTCCACTTCTTCTATTATTATATCGTGGTCTGGTGTATCTATACTTATAAGAGTTTCAAACATAACTCTTTTTCCATCTTGAATAAATTGTCCAAGTGAATGTAAGTCAGTTGAAAAATCTGCTGCTGCTGGGAATATTCCTCTTTGGTCCTTTCCTTCCGATTCTCCAAATAGTTGCTTCCACCACTCTCCTATATAATGTAGTCTTGGTTCGTAGTTTATAAGTAACTCTACATCTTTACCTTTTCTATTTAATATATTTCTAATTATTGCATATTTATAGCAGTCATTTTCTGCAAGAGGTGCTTTATAATGTTCTGACGCTTCTTTTGCTCCAGCCATTAAATCATCTATAGATATTCCTGCTGCTGCTATTGGTAATAATCCAACTGCTGTTAAAACAGAGAATCTTCCCCCAACATCGTCTGGTACAGTGAATGTTTCATATCCTTCATCTGTTGCTAATTTTTTCAAAGCGCCCTTTTGAGAATCAGTTGTAGCATATATTCTTTTTCTAGCTTCTACCACTCCATACTTTTCTTCTAAATGCTTTTTGAATATTCTAAAAGCTATAGCTGGTTCTGTTGTTGTTCCAGATTTTGAAATTACATTAACAGAGTAATCTCTGTCTCCTATCATTTCTAAAAGATCTGTTATATATTTACCCGAGATGTTTTGTCCAGCAAAATAAATCTCAGGACCTTTTCTTTTATCTTTAGGTAAGTTATTGTAAAAAGAGTGAGATAAAAATTCTATTGCTGCTCTCGCTCCTAGATATGATCCTCCTATTCCTATTACTATAAGAATTTCAGAATCAGATTTTATCTTTTCTGCTGCTAACTTTATTCTATCGAATTCTACCTTGTCATAGTTAGTTGGTAAATCAACCCAACCTAAGAAATCATTTCCTGCTCCACTTTTTTCTTCTAGAATTTTTACTGCTGTTTCTCCTTGACCATGCATAAGCTTTATTTCATTCTCAGATAAAAAATTTAAAGCATTTGAATAACTAAATGATAATCTTTTCATATAACGCCTCCATAAATATATAATAAAACAAACTTTATTAATTTCCCAATTTTTCCTCTAATACCTGAATTCTCTTATTCAACTCATTTATTGAAGACGTATTATCTCCTATACTTTTTCTTAGAAGATTGACATCTATCTCTAAATTGGATATTTTGCCACTGAAAGTTCCAGCATCAAATCCAATCTTATTAAGTTCTTGTGAAAATTCATATACCAAACTTTCAAGTAGTATCAAATCCCCTCTATCAGCTTTATCAGCTTGAAGTTGATTGACAGCTTTAGATAAATTGTATGCAAACTCATATCTACTAAGTGGTACATTTCCTCTAAATTCAAAAGCATCTTCTGCAATTATATTCTTTTGAACCAAATTACTTATAGCTTTATAGGCCCAATGCTCCTTTGGTACATCCTGAAATTTTAGTTCCTCTTGAGAATAAGCTAAAACTCCAAGGAATATGTAAAGGTATAGAAATCTTTTCAAAATCTTTCACCTCTTCGTGATTTTTTTTAAGTATAGCACAAAAAAAGTAAAAAAAAAACTGCCCATTGGACAGTTCGTAATTTGTCATTATTATATTAGTGGCTGGGGTGGCTGGATTCGAACCAACGCATAACTGAGTCAAAGTCAGTTGCCTTACCGCTTGGCGACACCCCAATAACCTCAAATATAGTAACATATTTCTTCATTAAAGTCAATAGGTTTTTTTTACTTTATACAACTTCTGCTACTACAACATCAGTAGATTCCATTTCATTGTATTTTGCAATAACTGCGTCAGTTATTTCTTTTCTTAATTCAGGAGTAATTGGATGTGCAATATCCTTATATTCTCCATCTGGCATTTTTCTTGAAGGCATTGCAACGAACATACCCTTTTGTCCATCGATTATTTTTAATCCATGGATTACAAAGCACTCATCAAAAGTCACGTCTGCATAGGCTTTTAATTTCAATTCGTTTTCATTTTTTACTGTTCTTAATCTCACGTCTGTAATTCTCATATTATAATGCACCTTCCTTTTATTTTAGTAGTTTATTAAAAATCGCAAAGATGTACTTCGCAGTTTTCTAACCTCTTTTTAAGCTCGTCAAGACAAAGCTCAGCTTTATCTCTCTCAATAAAAGTAAAGTATGCACTTCCACTACCAGACATAAAAAACATCAACTCTTGAAATTCAGCCAACTTCTTTCTAAAACTGATAATATCCATATTGTCAATAAGTAGAGCTTCCTCTAAATTATTTTCAATTCCCATCTTTACCATATCCAAGCTATTTTTTCTTAACCCCTTAAGAATTTTATCAATATCAGCTTTTTTCATATTAGAAAGTTTTTTCATGTTTCCATAAGCAACTGCTGTAGAAACACCAAAATTTGGTTTTATTACGACCACCCTATAGTCTAAATTATTCTCCACTTCTTCTAATATTTCCCCAATACCCTGAACCCTACATGCACAATCTTTTATAAAAAATGGAATATCAGCTCCGATAGATTTACCCAGATCTATCAACTGAGATTCATTTAGTATCTCTTTGTGATAACTATTTAATGTCTTTAAGAATATAGCTCCGTCAGAACTTCCACCACCTAACCCAGCTTCGTGTGGTATATTCTTTTCTAGATAAACAGTTATTCTCCTTTTTTCTAATCCTGTAATTTCATAAAACTTATCATAAATCTTATATAAAATATTACTTTTTCCTGTAGGAATCTCAGCTTTATTGGTTGTAATCTCTAATTCTCCAATTTCTTCATAAAATTCTACAGTCAATTTATCTGAAAGAGATATGGGTACCATAACCATATCTAATAAGTGATAACCATTTTCTAATTTTCCAACTACGTTTAACCCTAAGTTAATTTTAGCTCTAGCTTCTAAGTTAAACCTCATTAAAAAATATCCTCCTCTCCATCCAAGTTTATAACAATACCTTGACTGTCTAAAAGTTTTAATAATTCTGAAGTTTTATTCTTTGATACGTTACCTTCTGGAACCTCCAATATTTCAAATTTGAAATATCTATTGTAATATTCCAGTTCCAGTATCATACCAACTTTTACTTCAGTACTGGCCTTAGCAACTTTTCCATTTAATTTTGCTTTTCCACCGTCTACAACCAACTTTGCTATTGGCCTTCTTTTTATGATTCTACTCACTTTTAAAAACTTATCTAATCTCATCTTTCTCCCTTTCTGATTCTTATATATACTCTATTTTTTTTATATGTCAATAGTTGCTATTTTACATTTTTTTTAGCAGCTTGCCAAAAAATTTCCATTTCATCTAAAGTTGCTGTTTCTAAATCACATTTTTCTTCTACATAACGAAATCTTTTATCAAACTTTCTTATAGTGCTGTTTAGAGACTCTTGGCTATTTATTCCAAGGTATCTTGAAAGATTTACTAAAGAGAATAATATATCTCCCATTTCATCCATCATCTGATTTTTCTGTTTATCTTTCAATGCCTGACGAAACTCTTTTATCTCCTCTTCAACTTTATCTAAAACTCCCTCCACATTTTCCCATTCAAATCCAACTTTAGCAGCCTTCTTTTGAATTTTTTCAGCTTTTAGTAATGCTGGCATATGTTTTGGTATTCCATCTAAGATAGAAGTTCTATTTTTATGTTCTGCCTCTGTCTTTTTAATTTTCTCCCAATTTATTTTAACTTCTTCACTTGTAGAAGTGGGACATATCAAATCATCTTCAAAAATATGAGGATGTCTTCTGATTAATTTTTCACAAAGAGATTTTATTACATCATCTACATTGAACTCTCCCTTTTCTTCACAGATATTTGATTGGAATACAATCTGTAAAAGTAAATCTCCAAGTTCACCCTTTAAAAGATCTCCACCAACATCCATAACTTCAAGAACTTCATAAGCCTCTTCCAGTAAATATGGTTTTAAACTTTCTAAGTCTTGCTCCTTATCCCAAGGACACCCATCAGGTCCACGAAGCTTTTTCATAATTTCCACCAATTTATAAAACTCTGTCATTTTCTCCTCCTAAATACCATTCTAAAAATTCAACCATCTCACCCTTATAATATAAACCTTTCTCTCTTTGAGAATATCTAGCTTTTCCATCGCTTATCAATTTATGAAGTTTTTCAAAATTAACTAAAACTTCATTAAAACTAATAAAATATCCATCTTCAGTAGATTTAATCTCTACTACATTTGCAATCTTTGCTAATATCTTTATTTTCAAAAATCTAAAAAGATTTTTAACCTCTCTAGGTTCTTTTCCAAATCTATCTCTTAATTCTCTTTCTAAAAGAAGTAGCTCATCTAAATTATCAATATCTAGTGCTCTTCTGTATATAACCAATTTTTCATTTGAAGAAATATATGAATCTGGAATAAAAGCTTCTTCATCTAAATCTATCTTTACTATATTTTCACTTTTTTCCTCTCCTTTAACTTTTCCAATCTCTTCTTTTAAAAGTTTCATATAGAGATTGTAACCAAAAGTTTCAAGTGCTCCATGCTGTTTATCTCCTAAAATTTCTCCAGCACCACGTATTCTCATATCTTCAAGAGAAAGTTGGAAACCACCACCAGTTGGCTCAAGATTTTTTAAAGACTCCTCTCTTTGAGCAGCTTTTTTTCCAAAATCTTTATCAGCATCTTTTACCAAATAACAATAACCCTTTCTCTTTCCTCTTCCAACTCTTCCACGAAGTTGATAAACTTGTGAAAGTCCCAATTTATCCATGCCTTCAATTATTATTGTATTTGCATTTTCTATATCAATTCCATTTTCTATTATAGTTGTACTAAGAAGTATATCTATCTCTCCATCTTCAAATGCACGAAGTCTTGCTTTTATCTCTTTTGGAGTCATCTTTCCATGTATATACTCTATATTTATAAATTTGGGAACTATTTTTCTTAATTCCTCCAATTTTTTCTCCATACTTTTAACTACATTGTAGATATAAAAGACTTGTCCTTCCCTAGCAATCTCTCTCATAATTGCATCTCTTATCTCTTTTTTATTATTGTCCATAATCATAGTTTCAACTGGAATACGACCTTCCGGAGCTGTTTCTATAACAGAAATATCTCTTATACCCAAAAGTGCTAAGTTTAGAGTTCTTGGAATAGGAGTAGCTGTCAGGGTTAACATATCAACACTATTTCTTATTTTTTTTAAACTCTCTTTTGCCTTAACTCCAAATTTTTGTTCCTCATCTACAATTATTAAACCAAGATTATTAAATTTTACATCGGATGAAAGAGCTCTATGAGTTCCTATCACTACATCTAAACTTCCAGATTGTAATTTTTTTATAGTTTCATTTTGTTCTTTATCACTTTTTAATCTACTTAGAATATCCATTGTTATTGGATACTCTTGAAATCTCTCCTGAAATCTTTCAAAGTGTTGCTGAGCTAAAACTGTTGTCGGAGCTATTAGTAAAACTTGTTTTCCATCCATTATAGCTTTAAAAGTAGCACGCACTGCAACTTCCGTCTTTCCATATCCAACGTCTCCACAAACTATTCTATCCATAACTTTTGAAGATTCCATATCTCTTTTAACATCTTCTATGGCTCTTCTTTGATCTCTAGTTTCTGTATATTGGAATTTTTCTTCAAATTCATCTTGCCAAACAGTATCTGGTGAGAAGCTATATCCTATATTCATAGCTCTCTTAGCTTGAATTGCCACTATATCTTTAGCAAACTGAAGCATCTCTTCTTCGAGTTTCTCTCTACGCTTTTTAAATCCTCTTCTTCCAAGATTATATATCTCTGGAACATTTCCAGGATCACATATATATCTTTCAATTCTATTTATACCATCTATTGGAACATATAGCTTATCTTCACCGGCATATTTTATCATCAAGTAATCTTTATTATCTATAATCTCAATTCCTAAATATATTCCCACTCCATAATTTTCATGAATTATATAATCATTTTCACGTATTTGAGAAAATTCATTATATTTTATTCCATCTTTTGTAAAATCTTTTTTTCTACTAAATTTTTTATTATCCGACTTGATTACTTCCAATGGAGTAAATTTCTCTTCAACATCAATAAAAAAATCTCTAATTTCCTTCTCTTTTTCCCTATCTCTTAAAACATTCTCTTCAAGTCTGTAACGTAACAGTTCCGGGTTCTCTATGAATAGCTTCAAATCTTTTTTGTGAATTTTTTCTACAATATTCATGAAGCTTATTCTGTTTTCATTATTTTTGTCTATATACATATACACTTCACTTATTTTCTCTACAGTTTTCTGTGTATATATAGAAAAATACGATATTCTATCTATCTCATCTCCAAAGAATTCTATACGAACAGGATTTTCTCCACTTGGTGGGAATACATCAAAAATATCTCCTCTTATAGAGTACTCCATTCTCTTCTCTACCAAGTAATTCCTAGTATAACCGCTACTTTCAAGCTTTTCTATCAAATCTTTCTGAGAAATAACTTTTCCAAGTTTAAGACACAATCTTTCGCCATCGAAGATATAATTTTTTAATATCCCTTCCAACGAAATTAATATTATATACTCTTTTTTATTTTTGATAGTATCAATAAGTTCATAATTTATTCTATAAAAACTTTCATCATCTAAAAGATCATCAACTTTAACTATATTTTTTATCCCTTTCTCTTGAAGCATATCAAAATATATATCTATATTTTTATTTGAAGAGGCCAAATATATTACCTTTCCTCGCTCTTTACTTAGAAAAAATGGGACTTCATCTCTGAACATTATCTCACTCCTTTGTATACTTCATATGTATACTATCAATAATACTATCTAATTATAGATTGAAAATTATAAAATAGCAAAAAATAAAAAGAAGTATTAAAAAGTCATATTGCTTTCTAATACTTCTCTATCTTTTTCTTATCTAATTGCTGCTATTAATAGGGCTATATCGTTTCCTGTAACCCCACTTATTCTTGAAGCTTCTCCTATTGACATAGGTCTTACTTCTTCAAGACCAGCTCTTGCTATATTAGAAATACTTTTTACATCAGAGTAATTAAAGTCTTCAGGTATTTTCATATCTTCTAACTTTTTAAATCTTTCAATTTGCTGTTCTTCTCTTTCAATAAATATTTCATATTTAATCATAGTTTCAATTTGATTTTTAACAAATTCTGGATGATCTTGAATTTCAAGTAGATGTGCTATATCATCATAGCTTACTTCCTTGAATTTTAAAAGTTCACTAGCTGGAACACCTTTAGTAAGTCTTTGCTTAGCTCCAACTTTTTCTAACAGTTCATTTGCTTCAACCATTGGTACTTTTATTTCTTTTATCAATTTTATCTCTTCATAGACAGTTGCTCTACATTTTTTTAGATACTCTATTTTTTCAACCGGAACTATTCCAATCTCTTCAGCTTTATCTAAAAGTCTCATGAAAGCATTATCAAATCTAAGAGTTAATCTATACTCAGAACGAGATGGTAAAACTCTGTATGGTTCTGGAGTTTTCTTATGGATTATATCGTCAACTAATACTCCTAAATATCCTTCGTTTCTATGGAAAATAATAGGCTCTTTACCCATAGTCTTTCTAGCTGCATTTACTCCAGCTATGAATCCTTGAGTTGCTGCTTCCTCATATCCAGATGTTCCATTTATCTGTCCACCAAAATATAAGTTCTTTACTTTTTTATTTTCTAAACTTGGATAAAGCTGTGAAGCTGGAGCATAATCATACTCTACAGCATAACCATATCTCATTATTTTTGCATTTTCAAGTCCCTTTATACTTCTCAACATTGCGTCTTGAGCAAATGGAGGCATAGCTGTTGTAAGTCCATTTATATAAAGTTCATTTGATTCTTGAGATTCTAATTCTAAGAAAATTTGATGGTCAAATTTATCTGGGAAATTAAGAACTTTTCTATCAAGAGATGGACAATGTCTAGGACCATGAGTCTCTATTATTCCTGATACGATTGGAGAGTGTTTTAGCATAGCCTTTGTAACTTCTAAAGTTTTCTCAGAAGTATGAGTTAGCCAAGTTGGAACAACTCTATTCTCTTTTTTCTCTGTATAGATTGAGAAGTATCTAGGATTCTTTTCTCCATATAACTCTTGCATTACAGAAAAATCTACAGTACGTTTATCTATTCTTGGAGGAGTAGCTGTTTGATATCTCTCTAGGTGAACTCCATTTGCAAGAAGTGAATCAGAAAGTTTCTCTGCTGAGTTTTCTCCCTGTCTTCCAGCTGGATATTTAACGTCCCCAATTACAACTCTTCCCTTTAAAAAAGTTCCAGTTGCAAGAACAACAGTTTCACTAAAATATTCTATTCCTAAAGCTGTCTTTACTCCAATTACTGTTCCATCTTCCACTAAAATTTCTTCAACTGTATCCTGCATAGTTTCAAGATTTTCTGTGCTCTCTATAAGCTCTTTCATTTTCTCTCTATACCAGAATTTATCAGCTTGACCTCTAGTTATTCTAGCTGCTGGTCCTTTACTTGTGTTTAGATGTTTTAACTGAAGATTATATTTATCAGTATGTCTTCCCATTTCTCCACCAAGGATATCTATCTCAGCAACTAAATTACTTTTTCCAGGTCCTCCAATAGATGGATTACAAGACATCATTCCAATATTATCTAGATACATAGTGAACATCAAAGTTTTTCTACCAAGTCTTGCAGATGCAAGAGCTGCTTCAACTCCAGCATGACCTGCACCAACAACGATTACATCATATCTATTCATATTTTTTATTCTCCTTATTAATGTCCGTATACATAAGTAAAAACATTAGCCACCTAGATGGTGGCTAATGTTTATCAGGCTTTTTTTATTTTCCTACACAGAAATTACTAAATATGTGATCTAGTAAATCTTCATTACTTATCTCACCAGTAACTTCTGAAAGGGCATCTAATCCCTCTTTTAAATCTACCGCTATTAGATCCATAGGATATCCAGAATCTATAGTTTCAAATATATTTCTCACAGCATCTTTTGTTTTTTCCAGAGCTGATTTATGTCTTACGTTAGTTATAACAAGTTTTTCTGAAGAATCCTCCACTTGACCTGAAACTACGTATCTATAAATCTCATCTTCCATAGCATCGATACCTGTATTTTCTTTAGCTGATATCTTTATCCACTTCTTTATTTTAGTTAAAGGAGTTACATCTATTTTAGTTTCAACATCCATCTTATTCATAAGACCAATTACTTTACCAGCATCAATCGTATTATAGATTTCCATATCTTCTATATCCAGTTCTCTTGAACCATCGACAACGAAAAGAACTAAGTCCGCCTTTTCAATCATCTCTTTAGATTTTTCTACTCCGATATTTTCAACAAAGTCTTCTGTCTTTCTAATTCCTGCAGTATCTACAAGAATAAGAGGAACACCTTTTAAGTTGATAACTTCTTCTATGATGTCTCTAGTTGTTCCAGCAATATGTGTAACAATAGCTCTTTCCTCTTTTAAAATAGAGTTTAGTAAACTAGACTTACCAACATTTGGTTTTCCAACTATAGCTGTTTTCACTCCCTCTTTTATCATCTTACCTTTGTCATAAGATTTTATTAGAGCGTCTGTTGTATTCATAACTACATGAAGATTATCTACTAGATCAAGAGGTAACGGATCATCTATTCCCTCTTCAGGATAATCAAGTACAACATTTACGTGAGCAGCAACATCTAGTAAGAGCTTTTTAAGATGGCCTATCTGCTCTCTTAAATCACCACGAAGCTGATTTAACGATAGAGATATACTCTTATCAGTCTTTCCATGTATAAGGTCCATAACAGACTCTGCTTGAGTTAAGTCGATTCTTCCATTTAAGAAAGCTCTTCTTGTAAACTCTCCAAGTTCAGATATTCTTGCACCTTTTTTTAAAATAAGTTCTAATACTCTTTCTGTGATAAGAAATCCACCGTGACAGTTAACTTCCACTATGTCTTCTTTCGTATAAGTATTAGGACCTTTCATTATTGAAACCATAACCTCATCTACTAAGGTTTCTCCATCATATATATGCCCGTAGTTAATACTGAAATTTCTTAAATCTTCAATTGATTTTCCAGATTTCGGTGTAAATATTTTTGATAGTATACATAACGAGTCAGGACCAGATATTCTTACAATTCCGATTCCACCTTCTCCTCTTGGAGTTGAAATAGCTGCGATAGTATCAAACATTGACATTCACCTCTACTTTTTTCTTTTTATAACTATGTATCTCTTAGGGTCTCTTCCTTCGCTATAAGTATCAAGTTCAGAATATTTATTAATAACCTCATGAATAATCTTTCTCTCTCTTGGAGGCATAGGATTAAGCTTTATAAGTTTATTTGTCTTAAGAGCTTTTTCAGCCATTTTTCTAGCTAAATCTCTTAATGTTATATTTCTTTTCTCTTTGAATCCTTCAACGTCTACTTCAACTCTTATTTCTTTAACAAGAGCATTTAGTAGGTACTCATAACTATTTAGAGTTTTTCCTTTTTTCCCTATGATGATTCCATTGTCTTCACCATAAAGATTTACTACACAGTTTTTTCCATCTAATCTTAAAACTTCAGCTTTTAAATCCAATCCCATTTGATCAAGTAAATCTTGAGCTTTAGAGATAACTATCTTTTCTAACTCAGGTCCACTTACTTTCTCTCTTGTTACTGATGCTACTGAAACTGGTTTTTCTTCTGGCTGAACTTCTTCAGATATTTTTTCTCTTGTAACTTCTATTTCATAAATTCCATCTTTGGCGAAAAATCCAAAGAAAGATCTGCTTTTCTCTTTTTCTTCTACTCTAACAACCTGTTCTGGTGTAGCTTCTAATATTTTAAGAGCTCTTTGAATAGCATCTTCTCTATTCATAGCTTTAATTTCTATTATATTATCCATTCTACACTACTCCCCTTTTTTCATAATTATATACTGTTGAATAACACCTGCTAAACTTGATGTTAACCAGTAAATTTGTAATCCTGCTGGCATTTTGTATGAGATAAATATCATCATAACTGGGAACATATACATCATGTTCTTCATTTGCGGATTACTATCTGTTCCAGTTAATTTCTGTTGAACGAATGAAACAACTCCGTTTAGAACTGGTAATATATAATATGGGTCTGGACTTAGTAGATTCATCCATAGGAAATCTTCAGCTGGAACTATTCCTCTTTCAGCTCTTAAAACACCGAACAGTGCCCAAAGAATTGGAAGTTGAATAATAAGTGGAACACATCCACCTGCTGGATTTACTTTATGTTGTTGATAAAGTTCCATAGTTTTTTGATTCAATAATTTTGGATCTGCTGAGTACTGCTCCTTTAACTTATCAAGCTCTGGTTGAAGTTTCTTCATAGCTCTCATTGATTTATCTTGTTTTAGTGTTAAAGGTAATAAAACTATTTTAATTAGTATTGTTAGACCAATTATAGCTAATCCGTAGTTCCCCGTTACTCCGTAGATCGCTTTCAATATCTGTTCAAATATTGTATATAGAAATTCCATTTTAATCCTCCCTTGATTTCATACATTTAGGTACTGGATCATATCCCCCTGGGTTAAATGGATGGCATTTAACAATTCTTCTCATTCCCAAATAAACCCCTTTTATAAACCCATATGTTTCAATGGCTTCATAAGTGTATGCAGAACAAGTAGGATAGAATCTACAATTTTTCCCCAAGAAAATTGATATATACCTTTGGTAAAATTTTATTAAAAATAATGCAATTTTTTTCAAGACATAGTTAAGCTTTAAACAACTTCGAATTTTTAAGAACACGGTCAAGATCCGTTTTCATCTCCTCATACTTCAGGGTTTTGAATTTTTCTCCAGCAGTTCGTTTAGCTACAAAAATAATATCATAGCCAGTTGTTATTTTTTCTTCATGTAAACGATAATATTCTCTAAATAATCTTTTCAATCTATTCCGACAAACGGCATTTCCTGTTTTCTTACTCACGACAAATCCAGTACGGTTATATTCTAGCTCATTTTTTTTAAAAAAAATAAGAGAGTAATAACCAAAACTTTTTTTTCCAAAATTGTAAATTGATTGAAACTCTCCATTTTTTTTTAAGTTATTCATACTGACTCCCTATTAAAAACCCGGTGTTAAAATCACCGGGTTTTATGCTGATAATACTTTTCTTCCTCTAGCTCTTCTTCTCTTTAGAACTTTTCTTCCGTTTTTAGTAGCCATTCTAGCTCTAAATCCGTGGTCTTTTTTATACTTTCTGTTGTTCGGTTGGTATGTCATTTTACTCATTATTTTCACCTCCTAAAAACGTCTATATTTCAGATAAATATTTTAGAAGAAATTTAGCTATTTGTCAAGTAAAATATGAAATTCAAGATGAAATAAAATATCCAATAATTTCGCCCTATGTTGTTTTGTTATATGTATAATGTTATATGTACAGACCAAGTCACAAAAAAAACACCTGTCCGACCCTTGATTTCATTGACTTTATACATTTTTTTTTATTCTTGTTCATATACATAAGCATAAACTCGTTGATTCTATTGAGTTAGTTATGTATACGTCAAAAAAACAACTTCAAAAAACCCTTGATTTTATTGACTTTATAGGGTAGATAAAATATTAATGTTCGTATACAAAAGAACAAACTATTGATTTCATTGGTACCGATGGTATATGGGGAAAAACTGACTACTCTTCAACCCTTGATTTTATTGACTTTGTATAGTTCACAAAATATTAATGTTCGTATACAAAAGAGTGATAGGTTGATTTTGTTGAGATAGATGCTATACACTGAAATTATAACACGCTTTAAACCCTTATAAACATTGAGTTTGTATTTTTTTAAAAATATTATTGTTAATATACATAAAAAGTGCTATATTATTTAGTACTGAATTATATAAAAACAAATAATATTAATGTTCATATACATTTTATGGAGGCCCAATTTTTATGAAAAAATCCAACCAAGATGAGATTGAAAGCTTTAATATAACCTCCAGCGGTTCACTTTTAGATGATATACGTAAGATTGACATAAAACTCAATCAAGTACCAGAGATAGAAGTCCGTGAAGTTGTTATTAAAGAGACGGGAAATTTTTTAAACTTAAAAGATAATATAATAAATATCCCTGTTGAAATGATTGTATTTCCATTCTTTACTCCTCAGAAACAAAACAAACGTGTAAACTTCCAATACTCCTTTGAAGATCTAGGAGTTACAATGTATTGTACCCTAGTCGCAAAAGACGTAAAAGATCAAGTTTTTCAACCATCTATCTTTGAAGAAAAGATATACACATATCTTATTTCTATGTATGAAATCAAAAAAGATATAGATGACAATAGTGAATATATAGAGTTTGAAATTTCAGATTTTATAGTGAATTTTTTAGGTAATAAAATGAACAGAACTTACTACTCAAAAGTAGAACAAGCTCTTAAAAATTTAAAGAATACCGAGTACCAATTTATAGTTTCAAATCATACAAAATTGGGGAAATACCGCTTTGAAGATGAGGAGTTTAAACTTCTTACATATCAAAAATTAAAAAAAGGTAAAAAGATATATTACAGGGTTACTCTAAACAAAAATATTAGACAAAAAATTAGTGACAAAAGATACATAAAATATAACTCTAAAGCTCTGATGGAAATTTTAGCTAAAGATCCAATTGCTGGTAGAATTTACAAGTATATCAGTAAAATTAGATACGACAAATTGACAGACGAAATAAACATAAGAACTATCGCTGCAATAATTCCTCTTAAAACTGAGCAAGTGACAGAAAGAGTGAATAAAAATGGGGAAGTAAAAACTTATGTTCTTTGTAGAATGAAACAGATTCTAAAAAGAATAGAAAAAGCTTATGACGTTTTAAAAGAATTGGGATACATAACTCAGTATAAGTCTAGACAAGCTAAGAGTGAGGATACTTACTACATATCTTATAAGTTTAATTTGAAAAAAGATGGAGAATGTCATATCTCTAGTTTCATCGAAATGGGCAATCAAGAGAACCCAAAAGAAATTATTTATAAAAAAAATATTGAAAAAGACAAAAAGTTAGAGCAGAATATAGAAGAGGCCGAAATAATAGAGTTAGAAGAGAAAAAAGTGGAGAAAGAAAAAGTGAAAAAAGTCACAACTTCAACTAAAAAAATTGAAGAAGATATATTTTCAGCTCCGGTTTTAGACGCTATTATAAAAGCTAAGAAAAACATATATGCTTCAAGGGCTTGGGACAAAAGAACAGATACTAAGATAAAGAAAATCTTCTTAGAAGATGGTGAAAAAGTAGCTATAGAAGTACTAAAGATTGTTTATAAAAATCTTAATAGCAACATTAAATCAACCCTTGTACAATACATGAATGGAATATTAAAAAATATTCTAACTGAAGAAAATGATCAAAACAAACAAAATTTAACTCTTTTCAATAACATAGTAAAAGAGAAAGGGTTAATCAGTAAAAAGAAGATAAACGCAGCTAGAAAGACTGTTAGAAAACCAGTTGTAATAAGCATCAAAGACATAGTAGAAGAGGTTGACATACCAAAAGATGTACTTATGGAGTTTGAAAAACTTGATGAATATGAGCAATTAAAAATTGAAGAAAAAGCATTAAAAATGTGTTCCCAAGAGGAGCATATAGACATAAATTTCCTACTTACAATGAAGAGTAAGTCAAAAAGAATATATCTAAATACTATAAAAAAATATATAGAAAGAGTTCTGAAAGGGAATTGATATGTTAAGTAATATTTAATAGTTTAATTGCAGTAAATAGTAATATCTCTAAAAAGTTGGATGAGAGTGTACAAATCCAGCGAAACCTCATGTTCACAAATAAAACAGACTCTATTTTAAGTGAAATTATCGGTTGACAAATGATTTAAAATCATATAAGTTATGTATAAAGATTAATTATTTATAAATTAAAATGTATATAAAAAATAAATAGAGTTTGAGAGGGTGGCGAGAGAAAATGGCAAACATAACAGTAGAAATTAAAAATGAAACTGGACTTCATACAAGACCTGGAAATGAATTCGTGAGCTTAGCAAAGACTTTCAATTCAGCGATTGAAGTAGAGAATGAAGCTGGAACAAAAGTGAAGGGGACATCTCTTTTAAAACTATTATCGTTAGGAATCAAAAAAGGTGCAAAAATAACAGTACATGCTACTGGTGAAGATGAGAACGAAGCTGTTGAAAAACTAGCTCACCTTCTTGAGAATCTAAAGGACTAATTTTCAACAAAGGAAGGGACTAGAAATTGTGCCTTCCTTTTTTTTGTTTTTTCTAAAAAATATGGAAAAGGGTGAATATTTTATGGAAAGATTTATGAGAGGAATTGATGCTTCACCAGGTGTTGCAATAGGAAAAGTTTTCTTATACAAAGAAAGAGAGCTTTATATAGATAGGGGCGAAGCTAGTAACGTAGATATAGAAAAAGAAAGACTGATTGAAGGTAGAGAAAAAACTAAAGAACAACTACTTGTAATTAGAGATAAAACAGCTAAAAAACTCGGAGAGGATAAAGCAGCTATATTTGATGGTCACATAACTCTTTTAGAGGATGAAGATCTATTTGATGAGGTTGTGGAACTTATAGAGGATGAAAACATAAAGGCTGAAAATGCTCTAGACCAAGGAATTTCAGGATACTGTGATATGCTTGCTAACTTAGAGGATGAGTATCTAAGAGAAAGAGCAGCTGACTTAAGAGATATAGCTAAAAGATGGCTTTACAATATAGCAGGAATCACAATAGTTGATTTATCAACACTTCCAAAAGATTCAGTAGTTGTAGCTAGAGATTTAACACCTTCAGATACAGCACAACTTGACTTAAACAACGTTGTTGCATTCATAACAGACATCGGTGGAAAAACAGCTCATTCATCAATCATGGCTAGATCTCTTGAGATACCAGCTGTTGTTGGAACTGGAAACATAACAGAAGTTGTTAAAGATGGAGAAGAAATAATTGTAGATGCTTTCACAGGGGATATAATTTTAAATCCTACTGACGCTGAAAAAGTAACTTATGAAGCGAAAAGAAAGGCTTATATAGATGAAAAAGAACTGCTTAAAAAATTAAAAGATAAAGCAGCAGTTTCAAAAGATGGAGTAGAAGTTGGAACTTGGGCAAATATAGGTTCTCCTAAAGATGTAGCTGGTGTTTTAAGAAACGGAGCGAACGGAATAGGTCTTTATAGAACTGAGTTTCTATTTATGGCTAAAGATAGCTTCCCTACAGAGGACGAGCAATTTGAGGCATATAAGGTTGTTGCTGAGTCTATGAAAGATGAGAACGGGAAACCTTATCCAGTGACTATAAGAACAATGGATATAGGTGGAGATAAATCTCTTCCATATATGGAGCTTCCACATGAGGAGAATCCATTCTTAGGATGGAGAGCAATAAGAATTTGCTTAGATAGACCTGAGATATTAAAAACTCAGTTTAGAGCACTACTTAGAGCTTCTGCATTTGGATATATCAAGATAATGTTACCTATGATTATTTCGGTTGAAGAATGTAGAAAATCAAAAGCAATTTTAGAAGAGTGTAAAGCTGAATTAAGAGCAGAAGGAATAATGTTTGATGAGAACATCCAACTAGGAATAATGATAGAAACACCTGCTAGTGCAATAAGAGCTAAATGGTTTGCTAAAGAGGTAGATTTCTTCTCTATAGGAACTAATGATTTAACTCAGTATACACTTGCTGTCGATAGAGGAAATGAGAGAATATCTCACCTATATGACACTTATAATCCAGGCGTATTAGCTGCTATTAAATCAGCTATTGACGGTGCCCACGAAGGTGGAATAAGCATCTCTATGTGTGGAGAATTTGCAGGAGAAGAAAGAGCAACTGCACTTCTTTTCGGAATGGGATTAGATGCTTTCTCAATGTCAGCAATATCTGTTCCAAGAGTTAAGAAAAATATTATGTCTTTAGATAAGGCATCAACAGAAGCTTTAGTTGCAAGGGTAATGGAGAAAAGTACAACTGAAGAAGTTCTTGCAGAATTAGATAAATACAATGCAGAACATTATGGAAAATAAATAGAAATAGTCACAAGATAGGTCACAAATCTTTTCAAGTTTGTGGCCTATTTTTTTTAAGATTTGACCGAATATTAATGTTAATATACATATACAGTTAGTAAAATTTATGGTATTATATATAGTGATTTAGAGCATTGAAAAAGGAGGGGAATATGGAAAAAATTTCGATAAGTAGTGAATACATAAAGCTTGATCAGTTTTTAAAATGGAGTGGAGTTGCTGACTCTGGTGTAGTTGCAAAAGATATGATTTTATCAGAATTAGTGAAAGTAAATGGTGAAATAGAGATAAGAAGAGGAAAAAAACTTTACCCTGGTGATACAGTAGAAGTTTTAGGACAGAAATTCATCGTTGAGTAAAATTCATCGTTGAGGAGAGAGCTTTGGAAATTCTAGAGATAAATTATGTGAATTTTAGAAATTTGAAAGATAGAAATATAAAATTTTCCCCTAGATTCAATCTTTTTTTAGGAAAGAATGGTCAGGGAAAAACAAGTATACTTGAAGCTATATATTTTAATGCTACAGGAAAAAGTTTTAGAACCTCAAAAAATGGAGAATTAATACAGTATAATAAGAATAAGATGGGAGCATTTGTTTCTTATAAAGACTCGGTAACTGAAAAGAGTTTAAGTGTTAAAATGGATAATAAGAGAAAAGAATATAGCTATAATGGAAAGCGTATTCCTTTTGATAATTTCTATGGAAAACTTAATATTGTATCATTTATTCCAGAGGATATAAATCTTATAACTGGAAGTCCTAGTGTAAGAAGGAGTTTTTTCGATGGTGAAATAGCTCAAATAAATTCAGAGTATTTTCAAAATTTAAAGAACTACAATAAAATTCTAAAAATTAGAAATAAATATCTAAAAGAGCGAAATCACAAAGATCCTATGTTTTCAATTTATCAAGATGAGTTTATAAGATTGGGCAGTGCTATTATAAAGTCTAGAATAGATTATGTAAAAAATATTTCTATTATCTTAAATTTAAATTATAGAAAATTATTTGATGATAAAAAAGAATTAAGTTTAAAATACGAAAGTTCTTTAGGAGAACTAAAGAATATTGATATTTTAAAAATTCAAGAGCTTTTAAAGAAAAAGTCAGATTCAGTTTTTCACCAAGAGATTAAATATGGGTTTTCACTGTTTGGTCCTCAAAAAGATGATTTCCTATTTTTGTTAAATGAGCGAGAGGCCAAATCCTATTCATCTCAAGGAGAAAAAAAATCAATAATTTTTTCATTAAAACTTTCTGAAATTGATATGATTATCAAAGAGAGAAGAGAAAATCCAATATTTATAATAGATGATATCTCATCATATTTCGATTCTATTCGTAAAAATAATATAATAAAATATCTGAAACATAGAGAAATTCAAGTTTTCATAAGCTCTACAGGTGATTTAGATATAGATTCCAAAAATTTTCAAGTGGATAAAGGTGAAATATATGACTGGAATAAACAGTGTTAAAGATATAGTTGATGAAGCAATCATGAAGAGCAGAAAGCTTAAAGAGGGTATAATCAAAGCTAGATGGTCTGAAATTGTTGGGAAACTATATTTGAAAAGCAACCCCCTATGGATAAAGGAGGAAGTGCTCTATGTACTTGTGGAGGACTCTGTTTTTATGCATCATATGAATATGAACAAAAATAAATATATAGCTAAAATCGAAGAAATCTTAAAGGATACCTACGTTAAGGATATTAGATTTAAAATTTCTAAAATTGAAAAAGCGATTGATAATAAAGAGCTAGAAATGTATATGAACAAGAATAAAGATAAACCAAAACCCTCTGTAGCCGATGAAGTTATAAAGACTAAGGGTATGAGTATAGAGGAAAGTATTGAATATTTAAGGGTTATTTCAAATGAAAGAGAGCAACATCTACTTAATTTGGGATATAAGAAATGCAAAAGATGTGGAACTATGTTTAAAGGCGAGGAGAGTTATTGTCTACCTTGCATCAAAGGGAATGATAAAGAGTGCATATTTACTTAGAAAATGATTATTTAGTATCATTAAAATCAGTAATTCTTATTACTGATTATATACATATAAAAGCGACTGATTATGGAATACATATGTTCAATACTAAAGAAGTGATAGATTTATCACAAGATAATCCAAAATCAGTGGTTATAACAGATAAGACAGTGTATCTAACGTCTTATGGACTTTGTACTCTAGAGAGTAGAAGTAATGAGTTTAGAAGAACAACTAGTAAGTGGAGGTTAGAATGAGTAATTACGAAGCAGAAAATATAACAGTCCTAGAAGGATTGGAAGCAGTTAGAAAAAGACCAGGAATGTATATTGGAACCACTTCAGAGAGAGGATTACATCATCTTGTTTGGGAGATAGTAGATAACTCAGTTGACGAGGCTTTAGCAGGTCATGCAGATAGAATAGAAGTGAGTATTTTACCAGATAACATAATTGAAGTAAGAGACAACGGAAGAGGAATTCCAGTTGATATCCATCCAAAATATGGAAAATCAGCTTTAGAGATTGTTCTTACAGTTCTTCATGCTGGAGGAAAGTTTGAAAACAATAACTATAAAGTTTCTGGAGGACTTCACGGGGTTGGAGTTTCTGTAGTAAACGCACTTTCAGAGTGGACAGAAGTTACTGTTAAAAGAGCTGGAAAGGTATACTATCAAAAATACAATAGAGGAGTACCAGCTGAAGATGTTAAGGAAATAGGTGTTTCTGATACAACTGGAACTACTGTAAGATTCAAAGCTGACTTTGAAATATTTGAAACTTTAGTATATAGTTTTGAAACTTTAGAGACTAGATTAAAAGAACTAGCTTATTTAAATAAAGGATTAAGCATAGTTTTAAGTGATCTTAGAAAAGAACCTGAAAAGGTTAGTGTATTAAAATTTGATGGTGGAATCTTAGATTACATCAAAGATATAGAAAAGGGAAATACACAAATTACTAAGACACCTATCTACATGAGTGGGGAAGTTGACAACGTAACTGTTGAAGTTGCTCTTTGTTACAATGTAAACCAAAGAGAACTTATTTACTCTTTCGTAAATAACATAAATACTCATGAGGGTGGAACACACGTAAGTGGATTTAGAACTGCTCTTACAAGAGTAATAAATGACTTAGGAAAAACTATGGGGCTTCTAAAAGATAAAGATGGAAAGCTTCAAGGTTCAGATATAAGAGAGGGATTAACTGCAATAGTTTCTATTAAAGTTCCACAACCTCAATTTGAAGGACAAACTAAGACTAAACTTGGAAACAGTGAAGTTACAGGAATAGTTTCATCTGTAGTTGGATCACAATTAAAAATGTTCTTAGAGGATGCTCCTAATGATTTAAGACTTATCATCGATAAAGTATTAAACTCAAAAAGAGCAAGAGAAGCCGCTCAAAGAGCAAGAGAACTTGTACTTAGAAAATCAGCATTAGATATTGGTTCATTACCAGGAAAGCTAGCTGACTGTTCTTCTAAGAACCCAGACGAATGTGAAGTTTACATAGTTGAGGGAGATTCAGCGGGTGGATCAGCAAAGCAAGGAAGAGATAGATTATTCCAAGCAATTTTACCTCTTAGAGGAAAGATTATAAACGTTGAAAAATCAGGTCTTCATAAAGCTTTAGAAAATACAGAGATAAGATCATTAGTTACTGCTTTTGGAACTTCAATTGGAGATAACTTTAATATAGAAAAATTAAGATATGGAAAAATAATCATAATGACCGATGCCGACGTAGATGGAGCACATATCAGAACTCTGATACTGACTTTCCTATACAGATACATGGTTGATTTAATCCATAACGGAAATGTATATATAGCTCAACCACCTCTATTTAAGATAACTCAAGGAAGAACAATCAGTTATGCTTATACTGATAGACAACTAAAAGAGATACTTGCAACTTTTGAGGGAGAAGACAGAAAGTATTCACTTCAAAGATACAAGGGATTAGGAGAGATGAATCCTGAGCAACTATGGAATACAACTATGGATCCAGACACTAGAACTTTATTAAAAGTATCAGTAGATGATGCTAGAGAAGCTGACATGCTGTTTGATAAGTTAATGGGTGACAAAGTTGAACCAAGAAAAGCTTTCATAGAAGAGCATGCAGAGTACGTAAAAAATCTAGATATTTAATTGTATATAAACATTAATATTAAAGAAGAAATATTAAAGAAAGTTCTAGGAGGAAAAGGATGTCTAACGTAAATAATAGATACATAGAGGAAGAATTAAAACAGTCCTATCTAGATTATTCAATGAGTGTAATAGTAAGTCGTGCTTTACCGGACGTAAGAGATGGATTAAAGCCAGTTCATAGAAGAATTCTATTTGCAATGAATGAGATGGGAATGAGTCATGATAAACCTTATAAAAAATCAGCAAGAATAGTTGGAGAAGTTTTGGGTAAATACCATCCACATGGAGATTCAGCTGTTTATAATACTATGGTAAGAATGGCACAAAATTTTAGTTTCAGATATCAATTAGTTGATGGACATGGAAACTTTGGTTCAATAGATGGAGATTCAGCAGCAGCGATGAGATATACGGAAGCTAGAATGTCTAGAATAAGTGGAGAACTACTTGAAGATATCGATAAAGATACTATAGATTTCAGAAAGAACTTTGATGATTCATTAGATGAGCCAATCGTTCTTCCTGCAAAACTTCCAAACCTTCTACTAAATGGTTCAACAGGAATAGCAGTTGGTATGGCAACAAATATACCACCTCATAACCTTGCGGAGCTTGTAGATGGAATATTAGCTTTAATAGACAACACAGATATATCTATAGTTGAGCTTATGGACCACATTAAAGGTCCTGACTTCCCAACTGGTGGAATAATAGATGGAGATAAAGGAATCTATGATGCTTACACTACTGGAAGAGGTAGAGTAAGAGTTAGAGGAAAAATAGATGTAGAAGAATCTAAAACTGGAAGAACAACTCTTATCATAAGAGAGATACCTTATCAGTTAAATAAATCTTCTCTTATTGAAAAAATTGCTGAGCTTGTAAAAGAGAAAAAAATTACAGGAATCTCTGATTTAAGAGATGAATCAGATAGAGATGGAATAAGAGTTGTAATAGAACTTAAAAAAGGTGAGGAACCTGAACTTATATTAAATAAGCTTTATAAGTTTACAGAACTTCAAAATACTTTCGGAATAATAATGCTAGCTCTAGTAAACAATATTCCAAGAGTTCTAAATCTAAAAGAGATACTTCAAGAGTACTTAAAGCATAGAGTAGAAGTAATCACAAGAAGAACTAAATTCGATTTAAATAAAGCTGAGAAAAAAGCACATCTTCTTAGAGGATTTATAATCGCTTTAGATAACATAGATAGAGTTATTGAAATCGTTAGAGGATCAAAAGATTCAAACGATGCTAAAGCTGCATTAGTTGAGAAGTATGGATTTACAGATGAGCAATCTAAAGCCATCTTAGAGATGAGACTTCAAAGATTAACAGGATTAGAAAGAGAAAAAATTGACAAAGAACACTCTGAATTAAATAATTCAATCTTAAGTTTAAATGAAATATTAAAGGATGAAGAAAAAGTTTATTCAATAATAAGAGAAGAGCTTCAAGAATTAAAAGTTAAGTACAGTGATGCAAGAAGAACAGCAATTGAAACTGAAAGACTTGATATCAGAGCAGAAGACTTAATAAAAGATGAGAGCGTTTTAGTTACTATTACAAACAAAGGTTACGTTAAGAGAATCGAAGTTAGTAAGTATAAAGCTCAAAAAAGAGGTGGAAAGGGAGTTTCTAGCCAAAATACTGTAGAAGATGATTTCGTAGAGAGCATGGATGTAATGTCTAACCTTGATACTATGTTAATCTTTACAAATCAAGGAAGAGTATTTAGCTTAAAAGTTTACCAAATTCCAGAATCTTCAAAACAAGCAAGAGGAAAACTGATTACTAACTTAATCAAACTAAGAGAAGATGAGAAGGTAAGAGGAATAATCAGAATTAGAGAGTTCTCTCCAGAACACGCTATTATATTTGTAACTAAAGGTGGAGTAGTTAAAAAGACAAATCTGAAAGAATACAGAAATGTAAATGTTTCAGGACTTAAAGCTATTAAACTAAAAGAGGATGACGACATAATATCTGTTGGAATTATGGAAAATGACTCTAAAGCACAAGTATTTATGGCAACTAAGATGGGTTACTCAATCAGATTCCCACACGCTGAAGCAAGACCACTTGGAAGAGATACAACAGGAGTTAGAGGAATAGCTTTAAGAAAGAATGACTCAGTTGTTTCAGCACTTCTAATAGATGAGGCTAAAGAAGAAACAATCTTAACAGTTACAGAAAATGGATATGGAAAACGTACTAGAGTAAATGAGTACCCACTTCAATCTAGAGCTGGAAAAGGTGTAATAAATATAAGATGTAACGAGAAAACAGGAAGTGTAGTTCAAGTGGTTCCAGTTCTAGAGGACGAAGAGCTTATGGCTATAACATCTAATGGAATTATCATAAGAACTCCAATAGCTCCAATTTCAATTCTTGGAAGAGCGACACAAGGTGTTAAAATTATGAGAATTAAAGAAGAATTAGGAGAAAAAGTAGTTTCAATCGCTAAGGTTAATGTGGAAGAAGAGGACGATTTAGAAATCGATGAGTTAGAAATCATAGAAGCTTAATTCTAGGAGGTAGACCATGATGAGAAGAGTTTTGTTGTTATTTACCAGTGAAGGAAATAAAGATAGTTTAATAAAAAGTGCTAAATTTTTAAAAGAAAACTATGGTTATGAAATTAGACCTGTTTATGTGAGAGATGTTCAAAGAGAAGAAATTATTCCAACTTCAGTAGAAGGAATGGTTTTAGATCCGGGTAGCGGAGTTATGCTCACAGAATGGGAAAACCTTGAAAGAGATGAAGTTAAACATATTCAAGAATCACTTTCTCAAAATGGATTGGAAAATACATTAGGAAAAGAGATAGGATTTGTGTCAGATGTAGTAAAAGAACTTTTAAAAGAAGCCGATGTTCTTATATTGAATAAAGGCGATTTCTTTAGTGAAAATTTAATCTCAATACTGAAAAATCAATATAAACCAATTATTATGGTTGGAAAAAATCCTCTTAATTTTAAAACTGTAGCTATAGCAACGGATGATGGTACAAAAATAAATAAAAGTGCTACAAATTTCTGCAATTTATTTGAAAATATTGAAACTTTCACAATGATTTCTTGGAATTATAAAGATGAAGATAATCATCTTATGAGATTTTTAAGAGAAAAAGGGAAAACAATCACTTTTGAAAACTATCAGGGTGATGATGGTAAGGAAAGTTTTTATAATAGACTGAAAAATTTTGATTTAGTTGTTATTGGAAACTTAAGTAGATCGTATCTATTTGAAAAAATTACTAGAAGAAAGGGTATAAATATAATAGAGAATGCAGAAGCTACGCTATTTATTGGGTAGAAAATTATGAAAATATTAGTTATATCAGATTCACATAGTCAATTAGATTATATTTATGATATTATAGTACAAGAGTCTCCAGACAGTGTAATCTGTGCTGGAGACCACAGTACAGATGCAGAGGCTATTGCTTATGCATTTCCTGAAATCCAATTTTATATAGTAAAAGGAAATTGTGATTACTATGATACAAAGCATGATAACGAGATGTTTGTAAAAATAGGAAATAAATTTTTCTTTATAACTCACGGTCATCTTTATGATGCAAAAAAAACATATGCTCTTCTTGAAAAAAAAGGCGAAGAATTAGAGGCAGACATAGTTGTATTTGGACATACCCATATACAATACTTTTCTGAGAGAAAAAATTTAGTTCTTTTTAATCCTGGAGCATTAAAAACAAAAGAATATGGAATAATAAATATATTTCAAGATTCAGTAGAATTTGATCTTAGGAGGATAAATGAAAGATAAGTTAAGCACATTAAAAAACTCTGCTAAAGATATCATCCTTCAAGCAAATACTTTACAAGAAATAGACGATATAAGAGTAAAGTATCTTGGGAAAAAGGGTGAAATTACTGAGATTTCTAAATCTATGAAATCTCTATCACCAGAGGAAAGACCACTATTTGGTTTATTAGTTAATGAAGCTAGAGAGTTTATAACAGAAGTGTTAGAAACTAGATTGGCTGAGGTTAAAGCAGTAGTAAAAGCAGAACAACTATTTACAGAAACGTTAGATATAACTCTACCAGGAAAGAAAGTTGAAATGGGAGGATTACATCCAATCACTGAAACTATGAATTACCTGAAAAATATATTTATCGAGATGGGATTTGACGTTGCTGAAG
This sequence comes from Cetobacterium sp. 2A, assembly GCF_014250685.1. Lineage (GTDB taxonomy): Bacteria > Fusobacteriota > Fusobacteriia > Fusobacteriales > Fusobacteriaceae > Cetobacterium. The sequence goes on from NZ_JACFAJ010000006.1 coordinate 671,983, forward strand.
GACCTGAGATTGAGTATACAAGTAATAACTTCGATGCTCTAAATATTCCAGAATCTCATCCATCAAGAGATTTACAGGATACTTTCTACATGTCAGAAAATGTAGTTTTAAGAACACATACATCTCCAGTTCAAGTTAGATATATGGGTAAAAACAAACCTCCATTTAGAATGGTTTGTCCAGGTAAAGTTTATAGAAATGACTATGATATTTCTCATACTCCAATGTTCCACCAAATGGAAGGATTAATGGTTGGAGAAAATATATCTTTTGCTAATCTTAAAGCTATACTTACTCAATTTGTAACTAGAGTTTTCGGGGAAACAAATGTTAGATTTAGACCTCACTTTTTCCCATTTACTGAGCCAAGTGCAGAGATGGACGTGGAATGTGTAATATGTAAAGGAAAAGGATGCAGACTTTGTAAAGACAGCGGATGGCTAGAAATTATGGGATGCGGAATGGTAGACCCTGAAGTATTGAAGGCTGTTGGATATGATCCAGAAGAAGTAACAGGATTTGCTTTTGGTATGGGAATAGAAAGAATCACTATGCTAAGATATGGAATAGATGATTTAAGAGCTTTCTTTGAGAATGACGTAAGATTTTTAAAGCAATTTAAATAGAGAGTTGGAGGCAAGTTTATGTTAATTTCATTGGATTGGTTAAAACAGTATGTAGATATAAAAGAAGATATAAAACAGCTTGATAACACTCTGACTATGATAGGTCAAGAGGTTGAAGCTATAGAGATTCAAGGGGAACACTTAGATAAAGTTATAGTTGGACAGGTTGTTGAGTACGGAAGACATCCAGAAGCTGAAAAACTTTCTTTACTAAAAGTTGATATTGGTGCTGAGACACCTTTACAAATAGTTTGTGGAGCACCAAACCATAAGCTAGGAGATAAAGTTGTAGTTGCTACAATAGGAGCTGTTTTACCTGGAGATTTCAAAATAAAACGTAGTAAAATCAGAGGTGTAGAATCTGAAGGAATGCTTTGTTCAGAGGTTGAACTTGGACTTGGAGAAGACGGAGACGGAATAATCATTCTTCCTGAAGATGCACCAGTTGGAACAGAATACAGAGAATATGTTGGATTGAGCGATGCTATATTTGAGTTAGAGATAACTCCAAATAGACCAGATTGTTTATCACATATAGGAATAGCTAGAGAAGTTGCAGCTTACTATGGTAGAAAAGTAAAATACCCAGTATATACTTTAAATGAAATAATAGAAAGTGTAAATAATAATCATATCTCTACTAAGATAGAAGATAGAGAGAGATGTAAAAGATTTGCAGGAAGAATAATAAAAAATATCACAGTTGGAGAATCTCCAGAGTGGTTAAAAAAGAGAATCAGATCTATGGGTCTAAAGCCTATCAATAACATAGTAGATGCTACTAACTACATTCTATTTGAATACAATCAACCTCTTCATGCTTATGATTTAGAGAAAATTGAAGGTAAACAATTAAATGTAAGAAAAGCTCAACTAGGTGAAAAAATAGTAACTCTAGACGGTGTAGAAAGAGAATTAAATGATGGAGAACTAGTTATAGCTGACGAAAACAACGTTTTAGGTATAGCTGGAATCATGGGTGGAGAATCTAGTAAAGTTACAGAAGAAACTAAAACTATATTCTTAGAAGTTGCATACTTCACTCCTGCTAACATCAGAAAAACAGTTAAAAAACTTGGATTATCAAGTGATTCTTCTTACAGATTTGAAAGAGGAGTAGATATCGAAAATATTCCAGAAGTATTAGATAGAGCAGCATCTCTAATAGCTGACCTTACTCAAGGAGAAGTTCTTGATGGAATTATAGATAAATATACTGAAAAGTATGAAAAAATAGAGATACCTCTAAATATAAAAAAACTTAGACTATTTATGGGAAAAGAAATAGAGTTCGACGTAGTAGGAAAAATACTAAGTAACTTAGGACTTGAAATTAAAACTTTAGACCAAAATACACTTCTTGTAACTCCACCTTCTTATAGAGGAGATCTTTACAGAACTGAGGATTTATATGAAGAAGTTATAAGAATGTATGGATTTGAAAATATCGAAGATAGAATGCCAGTGGATGAAATAACTCCAGGAGTTAAAGCAGCTGGAATAGCTTTAGTTGATAGAGCTAAGAACATACTATCATCTATCGGATTACAAGAAGTTATCAATTATAGTTTCATATCTAAAGAAGCTATAAAATTACTTGGAGTAACAGAACCAACTATGGTAATTAGTAATCCAATCAGTGAAGATATGTCAGTAATGAGACCAACTCTTATATACAGTTTACTGTCTAATTTAAGAGATAATCTAAATAGAAATCAAAACAACTTAAGATTCTTTGAAGTTTCAAAGACATTTGTACCAGGAGAAGATAATCTTGCAATTGAGGATTATAAAGTTGCAATAGCTTTAGCTGGAAGAGATTCTAAATCACTTTGGGATCCAAAACCAGAAGCTTTAGACTTCTTTAGTCTAAAAGGTTATGTAGAGAAATTCTTAGAGTATATTGGAATTTCTAGATACCAACTGGAAAGAAGTAACAATACTAATTTCCATCCAGGTAGAAGTGCAGATATAAAAATAGGAAAAGTAGTTATTGGTACTTTTGGAGAAGTTCATCCAGATTTAGCTGAAGCTATGGATATAAAAAAGGAAAGAGCTTACATTGCTGAGCTTGACTTAACTAAAATGACACAGTATATGGGGAATACAGTGAAATACGAAAAAATAGTTAAGTATCCTGAAGTTACAAGAGATATAGCTGTTGTATTAGATAGAGATGTTCTTGTTGGAGCTATGATTAATGATATTAAAAAGAGCTCAAACTTTATAGAGAATGTTGAACTATTCGATATCTATCAGGGGGAGAAGATAGAGGATAGCAAGAAGTCAGTAGCTATTAGAGTTGTTCTAAGAAAGAAAGATGGAACGCTTGAAGAAAAAGATATCACAACTACAGTTGAAAAAATACTAGAAATAATTGGAAAAAATTATAAAGGTGAAATTAGACAGTAGTTTGACATAAAAAATAAATTTAATTGAGTAATAGGAGGAATTAATAACATGGATTCATTAAGAGAATTATTTAAAGTAGGAAACGGACCTTCGAGTTCACACACTATGGGACCAGAAAGAGCAGCTAAGAGATTTAAAGCTGAAAACCCAAATGCAGATAAATTTAGAGTAGAACTTTATGGTTCACTTGCACTTACAGGAAAAGGGCATTTAACAGATTATATCGTAATCGAAACTTTAAAGCCTGCTTCAACTGAAATAGTTTGGATGCCTGAATATGTTCATCCTTACCATACAAACGGAATGAAATTTATAGCTTTAGATAAAGATGGAAATGAATTAAACAGCTGGCTTGTATTCTCTGTTGGTGGAGGATCAATAATGGAAGAGGGACAACTTAGACAAGGTGGTTCTAAAGTTTATCCTCTAGGAAAAATGCAAGATGTTATGAACTGGTGTGAAAAGAACAAGAAAGAAATTTGGGAATATGTTATAGATAACGAAGGAGAGTCAATCTGGTTCTTCTTAGACCAAATTAGAACTGCTATGGAAGCTGCTGTTGAGTCAGGACTTTCAAAGACAGGAGTTTTACCAGGAACAATCAAACTTCCAAGAAGAGCACAAAACTTCTACAGAAAAGCTAGAAATGATAAATCAAGAAATGGATTTACAGGTAAAATATTTGCTTATACTCTAGCAGTATCTGAAGAAAATGGAGCTGGAGGAAGAGTTGTTACTTCACCTACTTGTGGAGCAGCAGGAGTTATTCCAGGACTTATGTACGCTTTAAAAGAAGAGTATAACCTTGATAACAAAGAAATACTAAAAGGACTTGCAGTAGCAGGACTTATTGGAAATATAATAAAAGAAAATGCTACAATCTCTGGAGCAGAGGGTGGATGTCAGGCTGAAGTTGGTTCTGCATGTGCAATGGCAGCAGCAATGGCTTGTTTCATACTTGGTGGATCATTAGATCAAATAGAGTACGCAGCAGAAATGGCTCTTGAGCACCACTTAGGATTAACTTGTGATCCAGTTGGAGGATACGTACAAATTCCTTGTATAGAAAGAAACGCAGCTGCAGCAGTAAGAGCTTTAGATGCTGCAAACTACGCTCTATACACAGATGGAAAGCATACTGTATCATTCGACCAAGTTGTAATAACAATGGGAGAAACAGGAAAAGATCTTAAAGAAGAATATAAAGAGACTTCTCTTGGAGGACTTGCAAAATTCAACTTTGGAGCTGAATGCTAATAAAAATAAGAAGGGTAACGAATAGTTGCCCTTTTTTTACGTAAAAAATTAGGAGGATAAAATGAAATTAATAGTTGGGTTAGGAAATCCGGGAAGAGAATATGAAAGAACAAGACATAATGTTGGATTTGAAATAATAGATGATATAGCAAAACAGATTTCTGTTACAGGTTTTAAAGAAAAGTATCAAGGGCTTTTAGCTGAAGGAAATTTAGGTGGGGAGAAAGTTTTACTTTTAAAACCTCAAACTTATATGAATCTAAGTGGAAATTCAGTTGCTCAAGTAGTTAAGTTCTATAAGATAGATCCAGTTACAGAGATGATAGTTATATTTGATGATATGGATCTTCCTCTTGGAAAAATTAGAGTTAAGGAAAAAGGAAGTGCTGGTGGGCATAACGGTATAAAATCTATAATCTCTCATTTAGGACAAGATTTTATGAGAATTAAATGTGGTATCGGAAAAGCTAAGACAAAAGATGAAAATGTAAATTTTGTACTGGGTAGGTTTACAAAAGAGGAGCAAGATTCTGTCAATGAAATGAGTGTTGATGCAATATCTGCTGTCAAAGATATTGTTAAAGATACTCAATTAGATAAAATATTTCAAAAATACAACAAAAAGTAGTTAATAAACATATATAAATTTTAAATAATACTTTAGTAATATTGTTAAATATAATTAAATATGGTATTCTTAAAGTTGTTAAACTATTTTATTAGGGAGGGAGTGTTTGTATGAAATTCTTCGGATTTAAGGGTGGAGTTCATCCCCCTGAAAACAAGATTCAAACAGAAAACAAAACAATAGAAAATCTAAATGCCCCTAAGCTGGTTTACATCTCGCTACTTCAGCATATTGGTTCTACGCTTGAACCTTTAGTAGCTGTTGGTGACAGAGTTTTAAAAGGACAGAAGATAGCAGATATTTCAGCATTTTTATCGTCTCCTGTACATGCCTCTGTAAGTGGAATTGTAAAACAGATAGAGGAATATCCTTTTCCTTTAATGGGAAAAGTAAAAACTATTGTTATAGAAAATGATGGTGCGGACGAATGGGTAGAATTAGAAAAAATTGAGAATTGGGGAGGAGCAACTAAAGAAGAACTTTTATCTCAAATCAGAGAAAAAGGAATAGTTGGTCTTGGAGGAGCTTGTTTTCCAACTCACATAAAATTGAATCCACCAAAGGATGTGACAGTTGATACTCTTTTACTAAACGGTGCAGAGTGTGAACCATACCTAAATTCTGATAACAGAGTTATGTTAGAAGAACCTGAAAAAGTTGTGGAAGGTATAAAGATAATGCAGCATATCTTAGGTGTTAAGAGTGCTATCATTGGAATAGAAGATAACAAGACAGCAGCTATTGCTTCTATGAAGAAAGCTTGCGAAGGTACCGATATAAAAGTTATGTCGTTAAAAACTATGTATCCTCAAGGTGGGGAAAAATCTTTAATTAAAGCTATTTTAAATAGAGAGGTTCCTTGTGGAAAACTTCCATTCTCTGTTGGAGTTATAGTTGATAATACTACTACAGCAGCAGCAATTTATGATGCAGTAGTAAATGGAATTCCTCTTATTGAAAAAGTTGTGACAGTAACAGGAAAAGCTATTAAAGAACCTAAAAACCTAAGAGTAGCAATTGGAACTCAAATTTCAGAACTACTTAATAACTGTGGATATGAAGAGTCTATGGTAGAAAAAATTGTTGTTGGTGGACCTATGATGGGAGCGGCTCAATTTACATTAGATGTACCAGTAATTAAGGGAACATCTGGACTTCTAGCTCTAACTTCAACAGAAACAAATGGATGTAAGCCTAAAGCTTGTATAGGATGTGGAAAGTGTATAGACGCATGTCCAATGGGATTACAACCTATAATGTATGCAAGACTTGGAGAGTTTCAGCAGTGGGAAGAGATGGCAGAATATAATTTAATGGATTGCATCGAATGTGGTTCTTGTTCTTATATATGTCCATCTAATAGACCTTTAACTGAGGCTATTAAAATAGGTAAAGCAAAATTAAGAGCGATGAAGAAGTAACGGGAGGGTAGAAATTGGCAAATATTTTGAAGATGGGACCATCACCCCACATAAGAACAAAAGAAACAGTTGAAGATGTAATGTATGATGTAATTATTGCACTTATTCCAGCAATGATAGCAGCATGGTACTTTTTTGGTGTAAGAGCACTAACGGTTACAGCAGTATCTATTTTAACTTGTATGGTATTTGAGTATATCTGTCAAAAGGTTATGAAAAGAGATATCGATGTTTTTGATGGAAGTGCAATAATTACAGGTATTTTATATGCCTTCGTAATTCCAGCAAACATGTCTTTAACTTATGTAATAATAGGTGCAGCAGTATCAATAGTTTTAGGTAAGATGGTATTTGGAGGACTTGGACATAACATATTCAATCCAGCTCTTGTTGGAAGAGCATTCATTCAAGCTTCATGGCCAGTAGCTATAACAACATTTTTATATGATGATATAGCTGGACCAACTCTTTTAGATGCAATGAAAAGAGGACTTACTTCGGATTTAGCTTTAGTTGAAAAGGGTAACTTATATATGAATACTTTTGTAGGAAGAATGGGAGGTTCTCTTGGAGAAACTTCAGCACTTGCTCTTCTTATAGGTGGAGCATACTTAATTTACAAAAAACAAATAGATTGGAAAGTTCCTGCAATCGTTATAGGAACAGTATTTGTAGCGACTCTAGCTTCAGGAGCAGATCCTGTGTTACATATATTCTCAGGAGGATTATTCTTAGGAGCTTTCTTCATGGCTACTGATATGGTAACGACTCCACAAAATTCTAAAGGAAGAATGGTATTTGCTTTAGGTCTTGGAATCCTTATTTCTCTAATAAGATTAAAAGGTGGATATCCAGAAGGAACAGCATTTGCAATTCTAATAATGAATGGTTTTGTACCAATCATAAATAGATATACTAAACCTAAAGTATTTGGGGAGGTGAAGGCAGATGCAAAGAAATAGATTTATACATTACGCTTTTGTCCTAACTCTAATAGCTTCAATATCTGCTGGAATACTTTCTGTAGTAAATGGATTTACTTCAAAAGTTATAGCTGAGAACTCTAAAAAAGCAGTAAATGCTGCTAGAGTTTTAGTTTTACCAATGGCTAAGCAGTTTGATGAAGGTGCTAAAATTGAAGTTGAAGGTCTTGTTTATATCCCTGGAATGGACGAACTTGGAAAGGTTGTTGGTTACGTTGTAACAGTTTCAGAGCCAGGATATGCAGCGAATATCGATTTTGTTTTAGGAGTTGATAGAAGAGGAAGAGTAACTGGGATGGATATAATCGGATCTCAAGAAACTCCAGGACTAGGTTCTAAAATAATGGATAAAGAGTGGCAAAAAAAGGCAGTTGGAAAAGATGAAAAATATGAATTCAATAAATCTACAGATGGATTCTCTGGAGCAACTATTTCTCCACAAGCAGTTTATAGAGGGATAAATAGAGCGCTTAAGACATTCAAAAGTGGGGTGAGAAAATAATGGCAGATAAATCGAATAAAGAAATACTACTAAATGGTATTATAAAAGAAAATCCAGTATTCGTATTGCTACTTGGTCTTTGTCCTACCCTTGGAGTTACTTCATCTTCAATAAATGGTATGGCAATGGGACTTGCCACTATGGCAGTTATCATTTGTTCAAATGTTTTAATCTCGGCTGTTAAAAAAGTAATCCCAGATAAAGTTAGAATACCAGCTTTTATCATGATAATTGCTTCTTTAGTAACAATAGTTGAGATGGTAATGAAAGCTTACCTACCTGATTTATATAAGGTTTTAGGACTTTTCATCCCTCTAATAGTTGTTAACTGTATAGTTCTTGGAAGAGCAGAAAGTTTTGCTTCTAAAAACACAGTTTTCAAATCTATGCTTGATGGAATAGGGGCAGGTCTTGGATTTACTCTTGCTCTAACTGTACTTGGAACTATAAGAGAGATTTTAGGAAATGGTTCAGCTTTTGGATTTGCAGTTACACCAGCTAGCTTCACTCCAGCACTTATATTTATTTTAGCTCCAGGAGCATTTATAACAATAGGGTGTATTATTGCTACTCAAAATTATATAAAGAGCAGAAAGGGTAGGGTGAGTTAATTGGATTTTGCAAAAATGTTTAGCTTGATAATTACAGCAATATTTATTCAAAACGTAATTTTTGGAAAATTCTTAGGAATTTGTCCATTTATGGGAGTTTCAAAAAAAGTTGACGCTTCGATAGGTATGGGAATGGCAGTTACTTTCGTTATGACTTTAGCATCAGGAGTAACTTGGGTAATTTATAGATATTTATTAGTTCCGTTTGGACTTGAATATTTACAGACTATAGCTTTTATTTTAATAATAGCTTCATTGGTTCAGTTTGTTGAGATGGCAATTCAAAAAACATCACCTAACCTTTATAAGGCCTTAGGAGTTTTTCTACCTCTTATAACTACTAACTGTGCGGTACTGGGGATAGCTATACTAAACATTCAACAGGAATACAATTTTATAGAGTCAGTAATTAACGGATGTGCTGTTGCGGTTGGATTTACTCTAGCTTTAGTTCTTCTTGCGGGAATAAGAGAAAGAATAGAGTATGCAGCGATACCTGGGCCGTTTAAAGGAGTTCCAATTGCATTTATATCTGCAGGACTTCTTGCTATGGCATTTATGGGATTCAGTGGAATGCAAATCTAGATTTTGGAGGTAGGTATGGAAACAATATTTTTACCTGTTCTGATACTAGGAGGAACAGGACTATTTATGGGGTTATTCTTGGCCTATGCTTCTAAGAAGTTTGAGGTTGAGGTAGATCCAAAGGTTGAAGCAGTTGTTGGAGTTCTTCCAGGAATTAACTGTGGAGCTTGTGGATATCCAGGATGTTCGGGGTACGCCGAAGCTATCGCTTTAAACGGAGCAGAAATAACATCTTGCTCTCCAGGTGGAGCAGCAGTTGCAAGTCAAATAAGTGAAATAATGGGAATGACTGTAGATCTTTCAGGACCAAAAATGGTTGCTAAAATTCTTTGCCAAGGAGATAACACAAGAACTAGTAAAACTTACGAGTTTGAAGGGGAACTTAAAACTTGTGCTGCTCTTATGAATTATGCTGGTGGAGATAAATCTTGTAAGTATGGTTGTCTAGGATATGGAGATTGTGTTAAAGTTTGTCCAGCAGATGCAATTGTTATAAATGATAAAGGGATTGCGTCAATTGATGAAAACAAATGTATCTCTTGTAAGAAATGTGTTTCGGCATGTCCTAAATACATTATAGAGATGTTACCACAAAATAAAAAAGTTACTGTAGTTTGCTCATCTCGTGATAAAGGAGCAGTTGCTAGAAAAGTTTGTACAGTTCCATGTATCGGTTGTGGAATTTGTGTAAAAGCTTGTCCAGTTGATGCAATTATAGTTGAAAACAATTTAGCTAGAATAAATCCAGATAAATGTATAGAGTGTGGATTATGTGCTGTAAAATGTCCAACAAAGGCAATCAACAGTGATGTAAAAGAGATTAAAAAAGCGGAGATAATAGAAGAGAAGTGTATAGGTTGTAGTGCTTGTGCAAGAGTTTGTCCAGTTAAATGTATTTCTGGAGAAATAAAGCAGAAGTATAAAGTTGATGAATCAAAATGTATTGGATGTCAACTTTGCTATGATAAATGTAAGTTCTCAGCAATAAAAATTAACGTTCAAGAAATAAAGTAGTGAAAAAAGAGCCTAAGTTTTAGGCTCTTTTTTTATTTCGGTATTATAGTTTTGTAAAGTCTTGTTTAACAAATTAACGTTATGTAATGCTATACTTAAAAAAATGTTCTATTTACAAAAAAAACACAATAAAACGTTACATAAACAAGAAAAAAATATAGACAAAATGTGACGATTGTGTTACAATCTTAACATATGAAAATCAATATTACGTTAAAAAAATAACGAAGAAGGAAAGGTGTCCAATGGAATTAGTAAAAGGAACAATACTGTTACTATTAGTTTTAGCAGGATTTACAGGTTTTAGTTTAAAAGCTCCTAGAGGAATGAAAGCTATGGGTGCTCTTGCAGGAGCAGCAACAGCGAGTTTTCTAGTTGAAGCGTTTCAGTTATATGTAGGAGGAGACTTACTAGGAATAGAGTTTCTTGGAAGAGTAGGAACTTCAGCAGGAGGAATGGGAGGAGTTGCAGCAGCAATCCTTGTACCAATCGCTTTAGGTGTTAGTCCAACATACGCTGTTATGATGGGAGCAGTTATGGGTGGAATGGGAATAATTCCTGGTTTCATAGCTGGTTATGTAATGTCATTCATCATACCTAAAATTGAAGAGAAAGTGCCTGATGGTTTAGATCTTATTGTTATTATATGTTTAGCAGCTCCACTAGGAAGAGGAGTAGCAGAATTTGTTAGTCCAGGAGTTACTTTTGCACTATCAACAATCGGAGATATAATCGTTGCAGCTCAATCTGCTAGTCCATACGTTATGGCATTCATTCTTGGAGGAGTTATTACTGTAGTTGCAACAGCACCAATCAGTTCAATGGCTTTAACAGCAATGCTTGGATTAACTGGATTACCAATGGCTATCGGAGCTTTATCAGTAATGTCATCATCATTCATGAACTACATCTTCTTTGATAGAATGAAGTTCGGAGATAGAAGTACTACAATAGCAGTAGCTATCGAGCCTCTAACTCAAGCAGACGTTATCTCAGCAAATCCAATTCCAGTATTCTCAACTAACTTTATAGGTGGAGGAATCGCAGGAATGATAGTTAACTACTTCGGATTAATAAACAATGCAACAGGAACAGCAACACCAATCGCTGGTTTCGCAGTAATGTTTGGATTTAATCCTGCTAAAGAAGTTTTAATAACTGCTGGATTATGTGTAATCTCTGGATTAACAGTTGGATACCTTGGATCAGTAGTATTCAAGAACTATAAGATTAAAACTGTAGCTGAAATCAGAGGGTAATTTCAAGCTAAATAGGGGATAAAACATATAGAGTAATAGGTGATTTTAGATAGAAAAGGAACTGAATTTTCAGTTCCTTTTTTCTTTTATCCGATTAAAAATATTCGCTTTGTATTTTAACTTTATCTAGCAGGTCTTTAAGAGACTTATGTTCCAGTTCAAATGTGATATATTTATATGGAATTTCTTTTAAAACATCTCTTAATTTTTTAGAAGCAAAAATTGAGTGTGTATCAATATTTTTAATATGATTTGATTCTATATAATACTGATCTTTTCTTTCAGAACTTTCCCATTTCTCTAGAAGTGGAGTAAAATCTTGAGAAAGATAGTCTTTAGAAATAGATGCGTTCAAGTGAATTCCGTAGATATGATTTTTTAAATCTTTCAGTTTTGGAATTTCTTGGAGTATAAAATCTGCAGCTTCATCAAAATTTGAAATATCTTTATTCAAACACATGAAGTGGGAAAAATCAAAAGTGAACCCCTTGTTTTTATAATTTACAGCTTCGAAAAAGTTTTTAGTAGCTTCGTAGTTTCTAAAATTTAGTCCTGGCCAAGGAAGATTTTCAAATAAAAGAGTGGGACCATCACCGATAAAAACTTCATTTATAATTTCTAAAGTTGCATCAAAAACATTCTCATCGCTATATTCAAATTCCATAGTGAAAATATCTTGGGATTTCACATGAGAAACATGAAAAACCATATATTCAACTTCAAATTTTTTAGCTAGTTCAAACTGCTTTTTAAAGCAATCTATCATCTCTTGTTTCTTTGTAAATGAATAACAATTCACAACCTTTTCTTGCCAAAATTCCAACCAAGTTGGAAAATATATCAAATGAACTCCCTTGATTGGAAGAGTCTCATATACCTCAATAGGACAATAATCTCCAATGATTGTCTCGATTCCATCGAGATTTAAATCTCCAAATTTCTCTGTGCACTGAGAAAATTCTGATATAGAATTTTCATTAGGCATATAGCTTATTAATTTCATAATTCCTCCTAAAACAGTTTTTTAACTCCATTAAAAATTCAAAAAAAACAAAAAAAGAACATATATATATTAAAAACAATCTATTTAAATATTGAATGTGACCTATTTTTATAGTATAATATAAAAAAAAAATAAACTAAAGGTTCAATTTTGATTAAAAGGGGAAATAAGTTAAAAACTTATGCGGTCCCGCCACTGTAAGAAGATTTCTTCAAGCCAGATGACCTGCCTTAGTTTCTTGATTTACACCTGCGAGGACGGGAAGTGTGAAAATAAATGCTTATTTTTAGTTGCTTACTTATCCTTAGGATAAGTGGGCATTTTTTTATTTTTAATTAAAGGTGGTAAATAATTATGGGTAAATTTTATATTTTTTCTGTAGCGTTACATTTGGTATTAGGATCTTTTATGTATATAAATTCGAATATTCAAAAACCTACAATTGAGGATATTCCCATCAAAAAAATAAGTGTAAACCTGTCTATGGGGTATAAAGATGGAAACGAAGTGAGTAATATAGTGGAGATAAAAGAGGAAGTAAAAGAAGAGGTTAAGGAAGAAGTAAAAAAAGAAGAAATAAAAATAGAATCTGTTAAAAAGGTTTTAGTTAAAAATATAGAACCCAAGAAGAAAGTGGTTCCTAAAAAAAATATTCCTAAGGGAAATACACAGGAAAAAGTTAAAACATCTAACTATGATGAGTTTAAAGAGAGTGGGAAATTTTTAACAGACTCCGAAGGTAACTTTGTTGCTCTTTCAAATGATGGAATAGAGTTTGAATTTGTAAAAACTGCAACTCCTAGATATCCATCGATAGCAAAAAAAATGAGATATAACGGAGAGGCTGTCGTGAAAACTAAATTTTTAGTTGGAATAGACGGAGAAATAGAAGATGTAGAAATAATTGGTGGAGTAGATAAATTTGGTTTTAAAGAAGAAACATTAAAAGCTTTAGCCCAGTGGAAATTTAAACCTATTGTTTATAGAGGAAAAAATATAAAAGTTTATTTTTACAAAGATTTTAAATTTAACGTAGGAGTATAAAAATGAAAAAATTATTTTTAATCTTGCTGACGATGGGAACACTATTGGGATGTAATGATAAAGCAGATGATAAAAAAAATATTGTATCTAAGTTTCCAGAAAGAATAGTTTCTTTAACTCTAAGTGGAGATGAAATGGTTTTGTCGCTAGCTGATAACAATAAAATTAAGGCTCTTTCTGGAAAGATTGCAGAGGATGGCAGATATTCAAATATAGTTGAAAAAGCAAAACAATATCCAAAAGCTGAAAATAATATGGAATTTGTTTTGAGCATGAAGCCAGATTTTATCTTGGCATCAAGTTGGGTTTCAAAAGATATTATTCAAAGCTATAAAGATTTTGGGATTAATGTTTTTACATATGATATTCCTATTACCATTGAAGAGCAAATGAATAATCTTCAAAAGTTAGGAGAAGTTTTAGGTAGTGAAGAAAAAAGCTTAGAGCTAATCAATAGTCAAAAAGAAAAATTAAAATACTTGGAGCAAAAGCTATCAGCAGTTAAAGATAAGAAAAGAGTTCTGTACTATACAACTGATGGTTTTACGAGTGGAAAAGGAACGACAATCGACGATATTTTAAATAAAGCAAAGACTGTAAATCTTGCATCTGAAATGGGAATAGTTGGATTTAAAAGTCTTTCAAAAGAAACTATTATAGATATAAATCCTGAAGTGATTATAATCTCAGGAACATCTTCTAAAATAGGAAAAGCTGAGATAGAAGAAAGATTTATAAAAGATGTGAGTCTTAGAAATGTAGAGGCAGTAAAGAATCATAGAATTTATATGATTGAAGATAGACACATGACAACGATATCTCAAAGTATGATAAAAGGATTGGAAGATTTAATAGATGTAATTTATCCTGAATTGAAAGTAAAGGACGTGGGTTAGATAAATATGGAAATTATAGATAGAGAGAAAAAAAATATAATATTCATAATTTTGATTTTAATTACGGTATTTGTTCTGTGTATTTCTATTGGAACAGTTTATATTCCATTTTTGGAAATATGGAAAGTTATATTAAAGAAGTTATTTAATCTTAACTTAGCATTTCAAGGATTAAATTATGAAGAGATAATCTATTATGTTAGATTACCAAGGGTGTTAGTTGGATGTCTTGTAGGTGGAGGACTTGCACTTAGTGGAGCAGTTATGCAAAGTGTTTTTAAAAATCCTATGGCAGATGCTGGAATACTTGGAATTTCAAGTGGAGCAAGTCTTGGAGCAGTTATTACAATAGCTTTAGGATTGACGGCTAAATCAATGATTTATATGCCAGTTATGGCAATCATTTGTTCCTTTGTTCTTGGAATGATTGTTTACAAGTTATCTTCATACAGAGGAAGAACTTCAACTCTTACTCTTATTTTATCAGGAGTAGCCATGAGTACTTTGGTTGGTGCAATCATATCTCTTATAATTACAAATATATCAGAGCATCAGATGAAGGAATATGTATTTTGGTCTATGGGAAGTTTAGTTGGAAGAAGATGGGAGCATGTCCATTTGATAGCTATTCCAATAATTCTTATAAGTTTTTATATAATGAGATATTCAAGAGAGCTAAATATACTTCTTTTGGGAGATGAGGAGAGTCATTCCCTTGGAATAAATCCAAATAAATTTAGAAAAAAAATTCTGTTTTTAGCTTCGGTAATAGTTGCTTTGGGAGTGTGTGTAAGTGGTTATATAGGTTTTGTAGGACTTATAATTCCACATATAACTAGAATGATAGTTGGAGCTAACAACAAAATAGTTTTACCGGTTAGTTTTTTAAGCGGAGGAATATTTTTAATGGTGTGTGATTTATTTGCAAGAACGCTATTCTCTCCGACTGAAATAAGTGTTGGTATAATAACTTCAATTTTAGGAGCACCTTACTTTATATACTTGCTTTTAAAATCTAGAAAGGAAGAGTTTTAATGGAGATTCTAAAAGTTAATAATTTGAGTTTATCTTTTGATAAAAGAGAGATTTTAAAAAATATCAATTTTTCTGTAAAAAAGGGAGAGTTTATAGGATTGATTGGTATAAATGGATCTGGAAAGACTACACTTTTAAAAAGTTTAAACGGAATAAATAAATATTCATCTGGAGAGATTTTAATAGATGATAAGAATATAGGACAATTTTTAGAAAAAGATTTAGCGAAAAAAGTAGCTCTAATGGGTCAAAATACAAATCTTTCTATCCCTTTTAGCTGTATGGATATAGTCTTGATGGGAAGATATCCACATCTAAAAAGAGGGGAAGATTTTAGTAAAGTAGATTACGATAAATCAAAAAGATATATGGAATTTACAGATACACTTAAATTTGAGAAAAAATTTATAAATAATCTTTCTGGTGGAGAAAAACAAAGAGTATTTTTTTCAAAGGTTTTAGCTCAGGAGAGTGAGATAATTCTTTTAGATGAACCTACTGCAAGTTTAGATATTTCTCATCAAGAGGAAATTTTTAAAATCTGTAAAGAGTTACAAAAAGAGAATAAAACACTGATAGCTTCTATACATGATTTAAGAATTGCTATCAAATACTGTGATAAGCTCCTACTTCTAAAAGATGGAGAGATTATAGAGTTTGGAGATATAGAAAAAGTTATAACGGCAGATAATTTAAAAAAAGCTTATGGAATTGATGTTCATATCTATATGAATGAATTTTCTAAAAAGCTAGATTACTACATACAATAAAAATATAACTGGGAGAAATCAAAAATGAATAAAAAAATTTTATTAGCAGCATCTTTAATTTTATTATGTAATTCAGTAATGGCAGAAGAAAAAACATATGTACAAAGACTTGAAGATACGATAGTATCAGGAGAGAACTTCGAAGTTACTGTTATTGATACACCGAAGAATGTAACTATAATAACTAGTGAAGAATTAGAGCAAAGAGGAGTAAAAAATATATCTGAAGCCTTAAAATCAGTTCCAAGTTTAATTGTAACATCTATGAGTGGAACTGATCCAACATTTGATTTAAGAGGACAAGGAGCTACAGCTAAATCAAATGTACTTGTGTTATTAGATGGAATTCCTTTAAATACAATAGATTTAAGTGGATATAAAACTAATCAAATAGATATAAGTCAAGTTAGCAGAATAGAAGTTGTACCAGCAGGAGGAGCTGTTCTTTATGGAGACGGAGCTGTTGGAGGACTAATAAATATAATAACAAAAGGTGCAGAAAATAGAAAAAACTATGGAACGGTTGGAATAGAAGCTGGTTCATACGATCTTCTGAAATTCTACGGAAACTATGGAACTAAGATAACTGATAATTTACTTGTAGAGGGAAGATATTCTACTAAAAATATGCACGGGTACAGAGAGAATAGTAAAGATGATTTGGATACTATAGATTTCCAAGCTAAATATCTTTTAAAAGATGGATTTATATCTCTTGGTGCGGGACGTTCTAAAAATTCATTCCATGCTCCAGGGGCTCTAACTTTAGCTGAATATAACGAAGATAGAGAGCAAATGGGTGACGAACTTTTAAAAGGAATTAATACAGAGAAACAATATAATTTAAAAATGGAGAAGAGACTTTCAACAAATCTTGAGTTTATGATTTATGGAAACCATAGAACACAGGATTATACTTCATCGAGATTTTATAAAGCTAATCCTAGCTGGAATTATGGAAGAGAGTACAAGACAACTCTTGATTATGTAAAACCACAAATAAAATATTCTTATAGAGAAAATGATTACCTTATTTTAGGTGCTGATTATTTAAATGGAAAAACAGATGTTAAAGGCACTGGAGAAAGCAAAAAAGAATCGACTGGAATTTTTGCATTGAATAAATTTAATGTAAGTAAATTTGAACTTACTCAAGGATATAGAAAACAGTTTATAGATTACGATTATTTTGAAAATGGAGTATTGAAGAAGAAGAAGTTTAAAGAGGACGCTTTAGAATTAGCAGCTAACTATTTAATAAATGATACATCTTCTACTTACATCTCATATACATCGGCATTTAGAACTCCAAATACTGATGAAATTGGATACTGGGCACAAAATGAAGAGATAAAACCACAAACTTCTAATACAATTGAAATAGGTGGAAAAACTATAGTTGGTAATACATATATATCAGCTGCTATATTTAATATTTCAACTGAAAATGAGATTATTTTTGGTAGAGGAGATGAAACTCCAAGCCAAAGAAATAGAAATATAGATGGAAAAACTGATAGAATCGGGGGAGAGCTATTCCTTGAGCACTATTTTGATAAACTTACATTAAGAGAAACATTTAGCTATATTCACCATGAGATAAAAGATGGAGCGTACGAAGGAAAAGAGATTCCAGGAGTACCTAATTATATGGCAGGTTTAGGAGCAACGTATCTATTCACAGAAAAGCTAACTTTCAATACTGACTTAAACTACTATGGATCATACTATAGTTCAGCAGATTTTGATAACGAAGGTTCAAGAAATGATGCGTATACAGTTTTAAACGTAAGTTTAAACTATGAGTTCGGAAATGGAGTTTCAGTATATGGAGGAATAAATAATATTGCAAATGAAAGTTATAGCGATTATGTGAATTTCTCTAGTTACTCTAAGACAACTTCATATTATCCAGCAGCAGAGAGAAACTTCTATGCAGGTGCTAGATATACTTTCTAATTTATTATAATTTTTATAAAAAATACTAAGGAGTCGGGTATGTACTTTAAAGATTTTGTTGTATTGGGTATAACTCATAAAGAGCTTGATTTAGAATCAAGAGAGCGATTTATAAAAGAGAATCCAACTAACATTATAAAAAAACTCTATGATGAGGGAAAAATAGTTGGATATGTAAATCTTTCGACTTGTTTAAGAGTTGAATTTTATCTTCATCTTTCCAAAGATATTAGTTTGGAAGAAATTTTAAAATACTTCAATTTCAGCGGAGTATTTACCAAGACTTCACACGAAGCTGTAAACTATTTATTCAGAGTCGCTTGTGGTTTTGAATCTGTAATAAAGGGCGAGGATCAAATCCTTGCCCAAATTAAAAAAGCTCAAACTGATGCAATGGAAAATAGTTTTTCAACTTCGAATTTAAATGTAATTTTTAATAAGGCGATAGAACTAGGAAAGAAATTTAGACATAAGAGTCAAATTTGTCATAATGCACTTTCGCTGGAAGCAATCTCTTTAAAATTTATAAAAAAACAGGTTAAAAGTTTAAAAGATAAAAAAGTTTTAATTTTAGGAGTTGGAGATTTAGCTCAATCAATAATGGGACTTCTTTTGAAAGAGGGAGTTGCAAATATTACCATAACAAACAGAAGTTATCATAAAGCACTTGAAATAAAAGATTTATATCAAGCAGATGTTATAAGTTTTGACGATAAAATTGAACAGACTGTAAAAAGTGATGTAATTATTTCAGCTACTTCTGCACCTCATTATGTACTAAGAGGAGAGGACCTACTTCCAAAATTAGATATAGAAAAACAATATACATTTTTGGATTTAGCTGTGCCAAGAGATATTGAGGATAATATCTCTACTTTATCAAATGTTAAGCTATACAATTTAGATGATGTTTGGAGTGCGTATTATGAAAATCTTGAAAATAGAGAACATCTTTTAGAAAAATATGAGTATCTTTTGGAAGAACAAATAATAAATCTTGTAAAATGGTTTAAATACAAAGAGAGGATAGCATAAAATGAAAAATAAAATAGTAATTGGTAGTAGAGGTAGTATTTTAGCTTTAGCACAGAGTGAGATGATTATGGGGAGATTGAAAGGTAAATTTCCTGAGATTGAATTTGAATTAAAAGTTATAGTTACAAGTGGAGATACTGACCTAGTTAGTAACTGGAACAATAGTGATAAATCTTTAAAGAGCTTTTTTACAAAAGAGATAGAGCAAGAGTTACTTGATGGAACAATAGACTTAGCTGTTCACTCAATGAAGGATATGCCTATAGTTTCTCCTCCTGGACTTATTTGTGGAGCTACACCAGATCGTGAAGATAATAGAGACGTATTGGTTAGTAGAAGCGGAAAAACTCTTTTAGAACTACCTCACGGTGCTGTAGTAGGAACAAGTTCTCTTAGAAGAACTATGGGACTTCGTATGGCAAGACCTGATTTAGAAATAAAACAACTTCGTGGAAATATACATACAAGACTTCGTAAATTAGATGAAGGACAATATGATGCTATTCTTTTAGCAGCGGCAGGACTTATAAGAGTTGGACTTTCTGATAGAATAACTGAGTTTTTAGATTATGATTTAATGATGCCAGCACCAGCTCAAGGGGCACTTCATATCCAATGTAGAGAAAATGATGAGTTTATAAAAAATGTTTTACTTTCTATTCATAACTCTAAAATAGAGGAAATAGTTGATATAGAAAGAGAATTCTCTAAAATATTTGACGGAGGTTGTCATACTCCAATGGGATGTACTGGTCATTTAGAAAATGAAGAAATCACTTTAAGAGGTGTATACTGTCAAAACGATATTATGTATAAAGATGAAGTTACTGCTGATGCAAAACTGGGGAAAGAGATTGCACATATACTAGCTGAAAGAATAAGGGAGAAGATAAATGGCTAAGGGGAAAGTATATATAATTGGAGCTGGATGCGGAAATATAGATTTACTTACACTAAAAGGTAAAAGATGTATAGAGGAAGCTGATTGTATTGTCTATGATAGACTTATAGATCCAAAAGTTTTAGATCTTGCTAAAAAAGATGCTGAATTTATTTACCTTGGAAAAGGAAATACAGAGGGTGGAGTTATTCAAGATGAGATAAATCAAACTCTTGCACAAAAAGCTTTAGAGGGGAAAATTGTAGCCAGAGTAAAAGGTGGAGATCCATTTGTTTTTGGAAGAGGTGGAGAAGAGATAGAGGAAATTATAAAGTACTCTATACCTTTTGAAATTATTCCTGGAATAAGTTCTTCAATAGCTGTTCCTGAATATGCTGGTATTCCAGTAACTCATA
Organism: Cetobacterium sp. 2A; assembly: GCF_014250685.1. Taxonomy (GTDB): domain Bacteria; phylum Fusobacteriota; class Fusobacteriia; order Fusobacteriales; family Fusobacteriaceae; genus Cetobacterium. Next base: position 692,319 of record NZ_JACFAJ010000006.1, read on the forward strand.
GAGGAGTATCACGTTCTTTCCATGTTTTCACAGGACATACTATGGAAAACGGTGAATGGCATGATTTTTCTACAATTGCAAAATTAGAGGGAACTTTAGTTTTCCTAATGGGAATTAAAAATCTAGATTTGATAACTGGAGATTTAATAAAATATGGTAAAAATCCAAAGACTCCTGTTGCTATAATAGAAAAAGGAGCTAATACAAATCAAAGAGTTACAGTTGGAACTATTGAAAATATTGTAGAGATAGCTTCTGAGAGAAATATAGTTCCTCCAGCTATAACAATAATCGGAGATGTTGTAAATCTAAGAACTAGTTTCGAATGGTTTGAAAACTTACCTCTTTCTGGAACTAAAGTTTTAGTTACTAGAGATAAAAAGCTAGCAGGAGAATTTACTGAAAAGCTTCGTATAGAAGGAGCAGACGTATCTGAGATGGATTTCTTAGAAATAGAAGATTCTTGTCATGGATTTGATTATTCAGAACTTAAAAATTATAATGCTTTATTATTTAACTCACCTAATGGAGTTAAAGCTTTTATGAAAAATATTTCTGACCTAAGAGTGCTTGGAAATGTTAAAATTGGAGTTGTTGGAAGTAAGACAGCAGAGGTTCTTAAAACTTATAGAATTACTCCAGATTTTATGCCTGAAAAATATATGGTTTCAGAACTAGCAAAAGAAGTAGTACAATTTACACAAGAGGGAGATAAAGTATTGGTTATAACTTCTGATATATCTCCAGCTGATTGTGAAGGATGGTCTAAAAATTATAAGAGAGAGTTTTCTAAGTTATCAGCTTATAATACAAAAAAAGTTATAAGAGATAAAGAGTCAGTAGAAAATATCTTAAAAAAGGTAGATCATGTAACTTTCTTAAGTTCTTCAACAGTTGAGTCATTTTATGATGCTCTAGGTGGAGATTTAAGTTTAGTTAATGGAAAGAAAATGGTATCAATAGGTCCAGTAACGAGTGCTACAATGAAAAAATTAGGATTCACTGTTGATTTAGAAGCTAAAGTTTATGATATTGATGGTGTTATAGCTGCCATTAAAGGAGAGTAAAATGTTTAATAGAACAAGAAGAACTAGAACATCTCAAACTATGAGAGATTTGGTTTCAAACGTAACTTTTTCTTTAGATAATTTAGTATATCCTCTTTTCATAGAAGAGGGAAATGGTATAAAGACTGAAATTTCTTCTATGCCAGGGCAATACAGATTTTCAATTGATATGCTAAAACCTGAACTTCAAGAGTTAAAAGATCTAGGGATTAGATCACTTTTACTTTTTGGTATTCCAGCTCAAAAAGACGAGATAGGTTCTGAGGCATATAATAACAATGGAATAGTTCAGCAAGCTCTAAGATTTATAAAAAATGAGTTTCCAGACTTCCTAATTGTTACAGATGTTTGTATGTGTGAATACACATCTCATGGACACTGTGGAATATTGGAAGGGGATCAAGTTCTAAATGATCCAACTGTAAAGCTTTTAGAAAAGATTGCAATCTCTCATGCAAAAGCTGGAGCTGATATTATAGCTCCGTCAGATATGATGGATGGAAGAATTGGAGCTATTAGAAAAGCTTTAGATGAAGCTGGGTTCCATCATACTCCAATAATGTCTTACAGTGTTAAATATTCTTCAAGCTACTACGGTCCTTTCCGTGAAGCTGCAGATTCAGCACCAAGTTTTGGAGATAGAAAAGCTTACCAAATGGATTTTAGAAACTCTCGTGATTATATTTTAGAAGCTAGAAATGATGTGGCCGAAGGTGCTGACATCATAATGGTAAAACCTGGAATGCCATATTTAGATGTTGTAAAGTCGATAGCTGATGTAATTGATTTACCAATCGCTGTTTACAATGTAAGTGGAGAATACTCTATGGTTAAAGCTGCTGCTGAAAAAGGGTGGCTAGACGAAGAGAAGGTTGTTCTTGAAAATATGTATGCTATGAGAAGAGCAGGGGCTAGTATCATAATAACTTACCATGCTAAAGATATAGCAAAATGGAGAGTGAATTAATTTGAGATATGAAAATTCAGAAAAAATATATGAAAGAGCTGCTAAGATAATTCCTGGAGGAGTAAACAGTCCAGTTAGAGCTTTTAAATCAGTAAATAAAACTTACCCAATTTTTGTTAAGCAGGGAATGGGTTCAAAAATAATAGATGAAGATAATAATGAATATATAGATTATATCTGTTCTTGGGGTCCGCTTATTCTTGGACACAACAACGAAAGAGTTTTAGCTGGAGTAAGAGAGAGCATAGAGTTAGGAAGTTCTTTTGGTCTACCAACTAAAATGGAAGTTGATTTGGCAGAGCTTGTTTGTAAATGTTATCCATCTATGGATATGATAAGATTTACAACTTCTGGAACTGAAGCAACTATGGCTGCTATAAGAGTAGCTAGAGCTTATACAAATAGAAACAAGATTTTAAAATTTGAAGGATGTTATCACGGACATTCAGATTCACTTCTTGTAAGTTCTGGGTCAGGACTTTTAACTGATGGATATCAAGATAGTAATGGTATAACAGAGGGTGTTTTAAGAGATACTTTAGTTGCATCTTTTGGAAATATAGATGAAGTTAGAGAAATATTAGAGAAAAAAGATGTGGCTTGTTTAATAATGGAGCCGATTCCAGCAAATATGGGTCTTATGAATAGTGAAGAGAAATTTTTAAAAGATATAAGAAAAGTTTGTACAGAAACTGGGACTCTTCTTATATTTGATGAAGTTATCTCTGGATTCCGTGTTTCTCTTGGAGGAGCACAAGAAGTATTTGGAATAACTCCTGATATAACTACACTTGGAAAAATAATAGGTGGAGGTTATCCAGTAGGAGCTTTTGGTGGAAGAAGAGATATAATGGAAATGATAGCTCCAATTGGAAGAGTTTATCATGCAGGAACACTTTCTGGAAATCCGGTAGCTGTTAGAGCTGGAATAGAAACTGTAAGTTATCTTTTAGAAAATAGAGAAACTCTTTATAAAGAATTAGCAGATAAAGTTATTTATCTGACAGATGAAGTAACTAAAATAGCTAAGAAATATGAAGTACCAATCACAATAAATAGATTTGGATCTTTATTTACAATTTTCTTTACTGAAGCGGATAAAGTTGCGTCTCTTCAAGATGTAATGGCTACAAGCTCTGAGGCATACTCTGTATACTTCAACACTATGCTAGATGAGGGAGTTGTAACTCCACCTTCAAAATTTGAAGCTCATTTCGTATCTACAGCTCATACAAAAGAGGACTTAGACAAGACATTAGTAGCTATGGATAAAGCATTTAGAGCTATTGGAGAGAAAAAGTAATGGATAAAAAATCCTTTTTCCCTATGTTTATAGATTTGAACGATAAGGAGTGTTTAGTGGTTGGGGGCGGAAATATTGCTCTTAGAAAAACTAAAACACTTCTAGAATATGGTGCAAAAGTTAGAGTGATTTCTCCTCACGTTAAACATGAGTTTATGGATTTAGATATAGAGTTAAAGAAAAATTATTTTTGTGAAGCAGATTTAGAAAAACCTTTTTTAGTAATCGCTGCAACTGACAACGAAGAATTAAATTTAAAAATCGTTGAACTTTGTAATGAAAAAAACATACTTGTAAACAATATTACATCTAAATTAAATATGAGTGCAAGATTTGCTGCTATACTAGAAAATGATGATTATCAAGTGGCTATATCCGCAAAAGGAAATCCCAAAAAAGCGTTGAAATTAAAAAAAGAAATTGAAAATAGTATTTTTAATGTGGTAAACTCTAAGTAGAACAAAGAATTTTTTTATGGAGGTTTATTTAAATGAAAAAAATTATAAATACAGTTAACGCACCTGCGGCTATCGGACCATACTCACAAGCTATAGAAGCTAATGGAATGTTATTTGTTTCAGGACAAATTCCATTTGTTCCATCTACAATGGCAATCGTATCAGAAGATGTTAAAGAGCAAACTAAACAATCTTTAGAGAATGTTAAAGCTATACTTATGGAAGCTGGATACACACTTAAAGATGTTGTAAAAGCTGGAGTTTTCATTAAAGATATGAACGACTTCGCAGCTATAAATGAAGTTTACAATGAGTATTTAGGAGAAGTTAAACCTGCTAGAGCTTGTGTTGAAGTTGCAAGACTTCCTAGAGACGTTAAAGTTGAAATTGAAGTTATCGCAGTAAAATCTAAGTAATAAAAGTAAGGATCTTTAGGGATCCTTTTTTTATTTAAATATAAATTTTGAATTTTATTGAAAATCTAGGTATAATTAAAAGCATATGAAATAAATTATGAGGTGTATTAATGAAAAAGTTTACAATAGAACCTGAGTATAACAATTATAAGATTTCTCAATATTTAAGAGAAGTTAAAGGGTACTCGGGAAGAAGTCTTAGAAATGTAGAAGTTTATTTAAATGGAAAAAGAGTTAAAACAACTAAAACATTAAAGAAATTAAACCGTCTAATGGTTAAGGAAAAAGGAAAAGAAGTTGGAATAGAACCTATCCCAATGGATTTAAAGATTGCTTACGAGGATAAAAACTTACTTATAATTGATAAAGAACCGTTCCTACTTGTACATCCAACTACTAAAAAAGTTGATAAAACTTTAGCAAATGGTGTTATCCACTATTTTAAAGAAACTATGGGGGAGATATTACCACCAAGATTTTATAATAGACTGGATATGAATACATCTGGACTTGTAGTTGTAACTAAGAATGCTTACGCACAGGCTTTTTTACAAGATAAGGCAACAGTTAAAAAATTCTATAAAGCTATTGTAAAAGGAATTATAGAAAAAGATGAATTTATGATTGAAAAACCTCTTGGAAAAGAAGGAGAAGAGTTAAGAAGAAAAGAAATGAGTGTTGAAGCTGGAGGACAAACAGCAAAAACATTTGTAAAAGTGCTAGAAAGATTCCCAGATGAGAATTTAACTTTAGTTGAGCTTGAATTATTTACAGGAAGAACTCATCAAATAAGAGCTCATTTGTCTTTAGAGGGGTACCCAATCTTAGGTGATGATTTGTATGGTGGATCTGATGAAAGAGCCAACAGACAACTATTACACTCTTACAGACTAATATTTACGGATTTAGAAACTAATAGTGATAAAACTGTTGAAATTGGTTTACCAGAGGACATGACAAAGATTCTAAATATGAAAAAATAATCATAAAAAGATTAATTTTAATTCTTACCATATATTTGACAAACAATAAAACTTAATATATTATTTAAGTAACATAAAAACAACTATAAATAAAAGTAACTATAAATAGGGAGGTTTATCTAATGGCAGTTAAAGTAGCAATTAACGGATTCGGAAGAATCGGAAGACTAGCATTAAGATTAATGATTAACAATCCAGAGTTTGAAGTGGTGGCTATCAATGATTTAACAAATGAAAAAACACTAGCACATCTTTTCAAATATGATTCAGCACAAGGAAGATTCGATGGAACAATCGAGGTTGTTGAAGGTGGATTCTTAGTAAATGGGAAATTCATAAAAGTTGTTGCTGATAGAGATCCTAAAAACTTACCTTGGAAAGCACTTGATGTAGACGTAGTTCTTGAGTGTACTGGATTCTTTACTTCTAAAGAAAAAGCAGAATTACACATCGAAGCAGGAGCTAAAAAAGTAGTTATATCTGCACCAGCTACTGGAGATGTTAAAACTATAGTATATAACGTAAATGATAATATATTAACAGGAGAAGAAACAGTTATATCTGGAGCTTCTTGTACAACAAACTGTTTAGCACCAATGGCTAAAGTATTACAAGATCAGTTTGGAATTGTAGAAGGATTAATGACTACAATACATGCTTATACAAACGATCAAAATACTTTAGATGCACCACATGCTAAAGGAGACCTAAGAAGAGGTAGAGCTGCAGCAGCAAACATAGTTCCTAACACAACTGGAGCTGCAAAAGCAATCGGATTAGTAATTCCTGAATTAGCTGGAAAATTAGATGGTTCTGCTCAAAGAGTACCAGTAATAACTGGATCATTAACTGAGTTAGTAACTGTACTTGAAAAGCCAGTAACAGTAGCTGAAGTTAACGCTGCTATGAAAGCTGCTTCTAACGAATCATTCGGATACACAGAAGAAGAGTTAGTTTCAACTGATATCATAGGAATCGATTTCGGATCTCTATTTGATGCAACTCAAACAAGAGTATTAACAGTTGGAGATAAGCAATTAGTTAAAACTGTTTCTTGGTATGATAATGAGATGTCTTATACAGCTCAATTAATCAGAACTTTAAAGAAGTTTGTAGAGTTATCAAAGTAATTGAATAAATAGAATAAGCGGAACTTAAAAGTTCCGCTTTTTTTTAAGAAAAATTTCAAATTGATGGAGGATATATCATGGCTAAGAAAAGTGTTACTGATTTAAACTTAAAAGGTAAAAAAGTACTTATGAGAGTTGATTTTAACGTTCCTATGAAGGACGGAAAAATAACTGATGAGAATAGAATAGTTGCAGCACTTCCAACTATAAAATATGTTTTAGAAAACGGTGGAAAAGCTATTGTTTTCTCACACTTAGGAAAAGTTAAAACTGAAGAAGATTTAGAAAAGAGAAATATAGCTCCAGTAGCTGAAAGACTTTCTGAGTTATTAGGACAACCAGTTAAGTTTATAAATGCTACAAGAGGAGAAGAGTTAGAAAAAGCTGTAGCTGATTTAAAAGATGGAGAAATCTTAATGTTCCAAAATACTAGATTCGAAGATTTAGATGGAAAGAAAGAGTCTAAAAACGACGAAGAATTAGGAAAATACTGGGCTTCTTTAGGAGACCTATTTGTAAATGATGCCTTTGGAACAGCTCATAGAGCCCACGCATCAAATGTTGGAATTGCTGCTAATATCGGAGAGGGAAATACAGCTGCAGGATTCTTAATGGAAAAAGAAATTAAATTTATCGGTGGAGCAGTTGATAGTCCTGAAAGACCTTTAGTTGCTATTTTAGGAGGAGCGAAAGTTTCTGATAAAATAGGAGTTATCGAAAATCTATTAGTTAAAGCTGATAAAATATTAATAGGTGGAGCTATGATGTTTACATTCTTTAAAGCTCTTGGAAAAAATACAGGAACATCTTTAGTTGAAGAGGATAAAGTAGGACTTGCAAAAGAACTTCTTGAAAAAGCTAATGGAAAAATAATTCTTCCAATAGATACAGTAGTTTGTAAAGAATTTAATAATGATGCACCTCATTCAGTTGTATCAGTAGATGAGATTCCATCAGATGAAATGGGATTAGATATTGGACCAGCAACAGTAAAATTATTTACTGACGAATTAGTTGGAGCAAAGACAGTTGTATGGAATGGACCTATGGGTGTATTTGAAATGCCAAGTTATGCTAAAGGAACTATCGGAGTTTGTGAAGCTATAGCTAACCTTAAAAATGCTACTACAATAATAGGTGGAGGAGATTCAGCAGCAGCAGCAATAAGCTTAGGATTTGCTGAAAAGTTCTCTCATATCTCAACTGGTGGAGGAGCTTCTCTTGAGTATTTAGAAGGAAAAGTTTTACCAGGTGTAGAATCAATCTCTAACAAATAATATAAAAATAGTATATAATTTAGGAGGGTTTCAATACCCTTCTTTTTTTTATAAAAATTTTGAAAGGAAACATGTGATGAAAGAGAAAATTTTACCGATTTTAGTTTTAATCTCAATTATCTTAATGGCTTGGATCTCACCTAAGTATACTGAAGTATATAAAGGTGGAAAAGTTTTTAAACAGGAGTTTGTATCTGGAAAAATAATGAGAATAGTAGAAGAAAATCTTATGAAAGATCCAGTGATTGAGGGGAAATTTAGGGGAAGTCAAAAATTAGAAGTTGAAATTTTGGAGGGGAGTGAAAAGGGGAATATTCACCCTGTATATAACACTCTTAGCAACCTCCATAACACATACGCCACAAAAGATTTAAAGGCAATATTTACAGTTAGAGAAAAAGATGGAAAGAAAATTGTGTGGCTCTATAATCAAAAAAGAGATATTTTTTTGTATGGACTTAGTACGGTATTTTTACTCTTAGTGTTTATTATGGGTAAAATGAAGGGAGTTAAATCAATTTTATCTTTAATTTTCACTGGAGCTGTGATAATATATTTATTGTTACCGATGCTCTTTGCAGGGGTCGAACCTATACCTAGTTCTATAGCTTTAGTTTCAATAATAATACTAATAAGTTTCTTGCTAATTGGAGGTTTTAATAGAAAAACTTACTCAGCGATTGTAGGAACAATATTTGGAATAACATTGGGAGGACTCATATCATATTTTTCAGGAGAGGTCATGAATCTTTCAGGAATAAATATGGAGGGTGGAGAACAACTTCTCTACATAGCTAAGGATTATAGTTTAAAAATAAAGGGACTTCTGTTTGTATCTATTCTTATTGCATCACTCGGAGCAGTTATGGACGTTGCTATGTCTATAGCATCATCTACAAACGAGCTCTATGAACATCAAAGGGATATAAGCATGGGACAACTTTTTATTTCAAGTATGAATATTGGAAAAGATATAATGGGGACGATGGTAAATACCCTAATTTTAGCTTTTGCAGGAAGCTCACTTCCAATGATAATGATGATATGGGGATATGATATGAGTTATAATCAATTTATCAATATTCCATCAATAGCTATAGAAATAACAAATGGACTAGCAGGAAGTATAGGAATTATAGCTACGGTGCCATTTACAGCAGCTATATCTATTATGTTTATAAAAAGAGAAAAAAGGGAGATGAAGTAATGAAAATTAAGTTTTTAGTTGGTAGTTTGATACTTGCTGCTCTGTTTACAGGATGTAACAAACCAGCTGAACCTGAAGTACAAGCAAAAGAGTTTAAAGAAGAACCTTTAAAGTTAGAGCAAAAGGTTGTTAAAAAGGGAGAAGCAAAAGCTGAAGAAATAACTTTAACTTTCGCAGCTACATCTGATATGCATGGAAGAATATACCCTTACGAGTACGCAATTGATTCTGAAGATAAAAGTTCAGGATTTGCTAAAACAAATAGCATAGTAAAAGAATTAAGAGAAAAAAATCCTAATCTTGTTTTAATTGATGTTGGAGATACTGTTCAAGATAATAGTGCTGAACTATTTAATAACTTAGATACACATCCAATGGTTGAGGCTATGAACACTATGAACTATGATGTTTGGGTTCTTGGAAACCATGAATTTAACTTTGAAAAAGAGTTTATAACAAGAAATATTAAAAACTTCAACGGAGCAGTTGTAAATGCTAATATCCAAAATGAAGTAGACGGTTCTGACTTTGTTCTTCCATATCAAATATTTGATATCGAGGGAGTAAAAGTAGCTGTAATTGGAGTTATTCCACCTCACGTTCCTATGTGGGAAGCATCAGCTCCTGAGCATTTTAAAGGATTAAAATTTGAAGATCCTATGCCAGCTGTAAAAAGAACTGTAGAAGCACTAAAAGGTAAGTATGATGTTTTAATAGGTGCAGTGCATCTTGGAAGAAAAGACGAGTATGGTGCAACTGGTGCTTTTGATTTAGCACAGGAAGTTCCAGAGTTTAATCTTATATTTGCAGGTCATGAGCATGCTAAATATGTAACTGAAGTTAACAATACTCTAGTATTAGAGCCAGGAGCTTACGGTTGGGGTGTTGCAACAGGAGAAATAAAAGTAAAGAAAGAAAATGGTAAATGGGAAATAAAAGACGTAACTGCTAAGAATATAGAAAGTAAGAACTATGAAGCAGATGCTGAAATTATTGAAAAATTCAAACCGGTTCACGAGAAGTCAAGAGAGGATGCAAATCAAGTTATAGGAAAAGTAACGGAAGTATTTATACCTAGAGTTGATTACATAACTGGTGCAGAAAAAGTTACAACTATGCCAACATCTCAAATTGAAGATACTTCAATAGTTGAACTTATAAATGAAGTTCAAAAGCATTATTCTAAGGCAGATGTATCATCAGCAGCTATATTTAATGTGGATTCTAACCTACAACCTGGAGATTTTAAGAAAAAGGACGTAGCTTTCATATATAAATATACAAATACACTTATGGGTGTAAATATGACTGGAGAAAATCTATTAAAGTATATGGAATGGTCAGCAAATTACTACAATAAAGCTGTACCTGGAGATATCACAATTTCATTTGACGAAAAAGTAAGAGGATATAACTATGATATGTTTGATGGAGTTAATTACGTTATAGATATATCACAAGAGCCTGGAAATAGAATAAAAAATGCAACTATAAATGGACAACCAATAGATCCTAACAAAATATATAAAGTTGCAGTAAATAACTACAGATTTGGAACTCTTCAAAACCTTGGGTTAATAAAGCCAGAAGATAAGTACTACGATTCTTATGAAGAGTTACAAGATGGTGGAAGAGTTAGAGAAATGATTGTTAAGTATGTTCAAGAAAATCTTAAAGGTCAACTTTCACCAAAAATTGACAACAACTGGAAAATTATTGGAATAGAAGAAAATATTCCAGGAAGAGAAGCAGTTATTGAAAAAATTAAAACTGGTGAAATTACAATACCTAAATCAAGCGATGAAAGAACTATCAATGTTAAATCTATAAATATAAATCAAATCTAAATCTAACGGGAGGCTATAGTGAAGAGTAATGTTAAGTTAATTGGAGTATTAGCGCTTTTAATATCAGTTGCAGGATGTAGTTCTTTAGGTAGAACAAAAGAGAAAGATTATGAATTGACACTAATTCATGTAAATGATGTTCATGGAAGAGCAGAAGAATCAAAATTTGATGGAGTAGGATATGCTAAAGTATCTACTATTGCTAAAAATTACCAAGCTGACAAGAATAACGGAGAAGTTCTAATTTTAGATGCTGGAGATACTCTTCATGGAACTACTTTTGCCACTTTAAATAAAGGTGAATCAATAGTAGAGGTTTTAAACATAACAGGACTTGATTATATGGCTCTTGGAAACCATGACTTCAATTATGGAGATAAGAGATTAAAAGAACTTATGAAAACTGCAAATTTTGGAATTTTAACTGCTAACGTAATAGATAAAACAACTGGAAAACCTTTAGGAAAAGAATATGATATAAAGACAGTAAATGGTATGAAAGTTGGTATTTTTGGACTTTCAACTCCTGAAACATATTTCAAAACAAATCCAAAGAATGTAGAGGATATAGAGTTCTTAGATCCAATTCCAGTAGCTAAAGAGATAGTAGCTAAACTTAAAAAAGAAAATGTTAAATATATAATAGCTATAACTCACTTAGGTGATGATGAGTCTACAGAAAAGAAATATCAAAGTATAGGTCTTGCAGAAGCTGTTCCAGAAATTGGATTAATAGTTGATGGACATAGCCATACTGAATTAAAAGAAAAGAAAGTTGTAAATGGAGTAACTATAGTTCAAACTGGAGAATATACTAAAAATGTTGGTGTTGTAAGAATAGATTTAGATGATTTATCAAATGCTATAGATTACAGACTTATCAGCAAAGATGAAATAGCTGTTGAAGGAGACGCTAAAGTAGTTGAAAAAATAGAGACAATAAAGGCTAGTCAAAAGACAATCACAAGTGTAAAGATTGGAAAATCTCCTATAAAGTTAGAAGGGGATAGATCGGTTGTTAGAACTGGAGAGAGTAATTTAGCTCAACTGATAACAGATTCAATGATTTGGAAAACAGGAGCTGACGTGGCATTAACTAATGGTGGAGGAATAAGAGCTTCTATCAATGCTGGAGATATAACTGTTGGAGATGTAATAACTGTACTTCCATTTGGAAATTACGTTGTTACAAAAGAAGTTAAAGGTTCTGATTTAAAAGCTGCTTTAGAGCACGGATTAAGAGCTTATCCAGAATCTCTTGGTGGATTATCACAAGTTGCTGGATTAACTGTTAAATTTGATCCTAAAAAGCCAGAAGGACAAAAAATATCAGAGATTAAAATTAAGGGAAAATTATTAAATCCAAATAAAACTTACGTAGTAGCTACAAATGACTTTATGGCAGTAGGAGGAGACGGGTATGCAACTCTGAAACCAGGAAAAGAGATAGCTCATTTTGGTGGTTTAGATGAAGTTTTAATAGAATATATCCAAAAGGTAGGAATTAAAAATAGAGCTGTAACTCAAAAGAGATTAGTTCCTAAAAAATAATTACTAGAAATGTGGGGGAAAAATGGATAAGAACAAGATAAGAAAAGCTTTAGTATCGCTATTTATACTAGTTGGATTAGGTGGAATATACTATGAAAACAGTAAGCCAGCACCTGTAGTTTATGAAGGAACTGGAGAAGGATACAACGATAAGATAACAGTTAAAATTACTGCAAAAAGAAACAGTAAAAATGAAGTAAGAATTTTAAAAGTTGAAGCTATAAATGAAGATACTCCAGCTATTGCAGGACCTGCATTAGAAAAATTAATTTCTCAAACACTTGCTAAACAAAGTTATGAAGTGGACGCAGTTTCAGGAGCAACATATACTTCTGAAGGGTACAAAGAGGGATTAAAAAAAGCTGTAGAATCTGTAAAATAAGCAATAAAAAAAAGGCCAATTGGCCTTTTTTTTATTTATAAGCTGGGTAAATTTTAATTTCTACTCTTCTATTTTGTGCTCTTCCAGCCACAGAATTATTGTTAGCTATAGGCATATCAGGTCCATATCCAACAGCAGTTATTCTTGCTCCGTTAACTCCTTTAGAAACTAGGAAGTTAGCAACGCTTTGAGCTCTGCTTAAAGAAAGTCTTCTATTGTAATCATATGCACCAGTATTGTCAGTAAATCCAGCTACTTCAATTCTAGTTTCTCCATATTGATTTATAACAGAAGCTATTGAATCTAAAGGACTATAGAAACTTCTATTTATAGTTGAACTATTAGTTGCAAATGTTACTCCACCAGGAAGATTTAAGTTAATATAGTTTCCTTGATTAGAAACTACAACATCTGTATTACGAAGACGTTGAGTTAACTCCGCAGCTTGCTTATCTCTATAAGCTCCCCATCCAAGTCCTGCTAAAGCACCGATTCCAGCACCAATAAGAGTTCCTTTCGTATCTTTTCCAATAACTTGACCAACTAAGGCACCTAAAGCGGCTCCACCAGCAGTTCCAGTAGTTTTTTTATTATATTGAGTAGTTCCACCTGCAGCAGTACATGCTCCAAATAAAGTTGTGATTAAAAACATAGATGCAAATTTTTTCTTGCTTGTCATTTGATAATACCTCCATAAATCTTAACTTATATTTATTTTAGCATAAAAAAATAAAAAAAACTAAAAAAACTTGTTGACAGAAAATATTTTCGGTGATATAATCATTAGTGTCTTGAGGGACAAAAAAAATAGTACGGAATATAGCGCAGTCCGGTAGCGCACCTGCCTTGGGAGCAGGGGGCCGCAAGTTCGAATCTTGCTATTCCGACCATTTACGCGGGAATAGCTCAGATGGTAGAGCGTCAGCCTTCCAAGCTGAATGTCGCGAGTTCGATCCTCGTTTCCCGCTCCAAACAATTTAATAAAAACATATGTGTCTGTAGCTCAGTTGGATAGAGCAACGCCCTTCTAAGGCGTGGGTCAGGGGTTCGAATCCCTTCAGACACGCCATAAATTTTATGGTGAGCGTAGTTCAGTTGGTAGAGCGCCAGTTTGTGGATCTGGTTGTCGCGGGTTCGAGCCCCGTCGTTCACCCCATTAAAATTTATAAAAACCGCGTTATTAGCTCAGATGGTAGAGCACACGACTTTTAATCGTGTTGTCACTGGTTCGAGCCCAGTATGACGCACCACTGCGAGGGTGGCGGAATTGGCAGACGCACCAGACTTAGGATCTGGCGTCCTAGACGTGAGGGTTCAAGTCCCTCCTCTCGCACCACTTTGATACTTTAAGGGTTCTAATTAGAGCCCTTTTTTTTTATATAAAAATAAGAAAAAGGTGATAAAAATGAAAAATGTAAAAATTTCCTATGAATATGATGGAAGTGATTTTTTTGGATTTCAAAGACAACCTGGAATGAGGACTGTTCAAGGAGAAATAGAAAAAGCTTTAAAAGTTGTTTTGAAAGAGGAGATAAATCTAGTTTCAGCAGGAAGAACAGATCGTGGTGTTCATTCAAAACATCAAGTTTCAAACTTTTTTACAAATTCTAGCATACCAGTTCATAGACTTGAAAGAGTTTTAAATGGACTTTTACCGATAGATATAAATATTTTTTTAGTAGAGGAAAAAGATGAAGCTTTCAGTGCTAGATTCTCTGCTAGGCATAGAGCCTATGAATATGATATTACTTCAGAAAAGACAACTTTTAAAAGAAGATATGCAACATATTATCCTGAAAAAATTGACTGTAAAAAATTTTTAGAAATATTAAATCCACTTCTTGGAGAGCATGATTTTGCTAATTTTAGGTTAAGCGATTGTTGTAGTAGAACAACAAATAGAGAAATTCATGAAATTAAGTGCTATAATACTAGTGAGACTGATGTTAGAGTTTACATCAGAGGGAATGCTTTTTTAAAATCTCAAATAAGAATAATAGTAGGGACAGCTCTTAGTATATATTCTAAGAAAACGGATGAAAATCAGCTGAAAGACATGTTGAATAATCCCGAAGTTTATTACCCTAAAATAGTAGCCGAGCCACAGGGATTATATCTTTGCGAAATTGGATATTAGGAGGTATTTATGAGGTTGATTGAAGTCAGGCCAGAGAATCAAGAGTTAATAGAAAAAATAGTAGAAAATGAAAATGATACGTTTTCAGGAATCGGAAATGCGGATATGTGGTTAATAAAATCTATTATTAGATATGGAAAACTGTATGTTCTTTTAAATCAAAAAAATGAACTACTTTCTGTAGCTCAATATATGCCAATTTTTGGTAAAGACGAAGTTTTTCTTTATGGGTTTTCGACTGTAAATAAACATCAGAAGAAGGGCCATGGAAAAAAATTATTATTGGAGAGCGAAAAAGAATTAAAAGATTTAGGGATAAAAAAAGTTATATTAACAGTAGCTCCAGAAAATAGTTCTGCAATTAAGTTATATGAGGGTACGGGGTATTCTGTAACAGAATTGCAAAAAAATGAGTATGGATTAGGAATAGATAGATACGTCATGGAAAAAAATCTTTAATTATTTGACTTGCATACAAAAATGGTATATTATTAAGTATGTATTCATTTCAAATTAGGAAGGAGAAAAAAGGTATGATGAACATAGAGGAGATAGGAATTCATTTAAAGAAACATGATATAAAACCCTCATATCAAAGGATTAAAATATTTCAATATCTTTTGGAACATAAAAATCATCCTAATGTAGATACCATATATAAAGCTTTAGCTCCAGAGATTCCAACATTATCTAAAACTACAGTATATAATACTTTAGGTTTATTTATTGAGAAAAACATTGTGAAAGTTCTAGTTATAGAGGAAAATGAGACTAGATACGATGTAGATACAGGAGTTCATGGACATTTTAAATGTGAAAAATGTGGCAAAATAGAGGACTTAGATATTAATTTTGGTGAGTTAAATATTTCACAACTAAGCGATTACAAAATAGATGAGCGTCACTTATATTTTAAAGGAATTTGTAAAAGTTGTTTGAATAAATAAATCAGGTTTAAATTTAAGGAGGTTGATAATATTATGAAACAGTTTGATATTTACAAGTGTGGAAAATGTGGAGTATTATTAGAGTCAATTATTGTTAATGGTGATTCTGAGCATGTTCTTGAAAATTTAGAGCTTTTAGTTCCTAAAACTCAGGATGCATCTACAGAAAAACATGTGCCTTATATTGAAGAAAAAGAAGATGGTTATTTAGTGAAGGTTGGAAAAGATGCTGCGCATCCAATGCTACCTGAACATTATATTGAATTTATAGAGATTTTTGTAGATGATTTTCAGTATAGAAAATTCTTAAAACCTGGTGAAGCACCTGAAGCTTATTTTAAAGTTCCTAAAGGATCTAAGGTTTCTGCAAAAGAATATTGTAATATTCATGGGCTATGGAAAGATAAATAAGAGAATCAAGGGAGAGCTTAAAGCTCTCTTTTTTTGTTAAAAAAATATCAAAAACTGTCAAAAAGACCATTGACAGAATATATATTATAATGTATTATAAATAATCATAAGCCTGAATAGCTCAGTTGGCTAGAGCACTCGGTTCATACCCGAGCGGTCGATGGTTCGAATCCGTCTTCAGGCACCATATTCCAAATAATTTTTAAACCCCACTTTTTAGATTCATATGTTTTAGTCTAACCCTAAATATTTTTAAGAAAATAAGCGAGTTTACCCGGCTCGCTTATTTTCTTTTTTTTTGCTATAATTATGGTAAAAAAAGAGAAGAAACGGAGAAATATGAAGCTAACAGTTGCTATGATAACTTTTAATGAAGAAAAGAATTTAGATAGAACATTAAATTCAATAAAAAATATTGCAGATGAAATAGTAATAGTTGATAGTGGTTCTACGGACAAAACAAAAGAGATAGCTGAAAAGTATAATGCTAAATTTATTTTCCATCCGTGGAAGGGGTACGGTTTACAAAGAAACTTTGCTATAGAGAATAGTAATGGAGAATGGATATTGGCTATAGATGCTGACGAAGAAGTTAGTTTGGAATTAGCAGATAAAATTAAAGAGATTATAGAGAATGAAAGTGAAAAAAAAGTATTTGAAATAAATAGAGTTTCAGTATGTTTTGGAAAAGTTTTAAAACATGGAGGCTGGGGAAAATCTTACGCAGTTAGACTTTTTACAAAAACGAGTGGAAAATTTAATGATAATACAGTACATGAGCAGTTTGTAACTGAGGATAAAATCTACAAAATAAATAAGAAAGATATTATTTATCATCATAGCTATTTGACTCTACAGGACTACTTTACTAAATTTAATAGATATACAACTGAGGGAGCTCTAGATTATTATAGAAAAGGAAAGAAAAGTTCTATTTTTCAAATAGTATTTAATCCCCTTTTTAAATTTATAAGAATGTATATAATTAGACTTGGATTTTTGGACGGAGTAGAAGGATTTGTAATTGCAACTACAAGTGCTATGTACTCTATGGTAAAATATTTTAAACTTAGAGAAATATATAAAAATGGAGCTTATAATGAAAATAATAATATCAAGAACTGATAAAATTGGAGATTTAGTACTTTCTATTCCCAGTTTTTATATGGTAAGAAAAATGTTTCCAGAGGCAGAAATAACTGTTCTGGTAAGAAAATATAATTATGAGATTGTTAAAAATCTACCTTATATAGATAGAGTTTTGAAAATAGATGATTATAGACAAAAAGAATTACTAGAAAAAATTTCATATTTTAAAGCTGATATATTTATAGCTTTATATGTGGATAAATTTGTTGCAGAATTAGCAAGAGCGAGTAAAGCTAAAATGAAAATAGGCCCAATATCAAAATTGTATTCGATTTTTGCATTCAATAAAGGGGTATGGCAAAAACGTTCTAGTTCTATAAAAAATGAGGCAGAATATAATTTAGATTTGGTTAAAAAAATTAATTCTAAAATGTTCGAAGAGAAATTTGAAATAAATACCAATATTATTTTAGAAGAAAAACATAGATTGGCAGCTGAAGCATTCTTTAGTGCCAAAAATATAAAGAGTAAAACATTGGTTGTGAATCCATTTATGGGTGGATCAGCTAAAAATATAAGTGATGATGAGTATGCTAACTTATTAAGAAAAGTAAAAGATGAGCATGAAGATACAGATATAATTATTACCTCTCATATATCAGAAGAAGAAAGAGGAGAAGCTCTTGTTGATAAAATTGATAGAGAAGGAGTTTATCTTTATGCAAATGGCGGAGAATTATTGAATATTGCTGCTATAATAGAAAAGGCTACAGTTTATTTGGGTGGATCAACAGGACCTACACATATAGCTGGATCATTACAGAAGGATATAGTTGCCATATATCCTAAAAAACCAAGCCAAAGTCCTAAAAGATGGGGAGTATTTGGAAACGATAAAGTGGAATATGTAATTCCAGATTTAAATAATAAAAAAGAAAATTACTCTCATAAAAATTTCGACAGCTATAATGAAGATGTTGAAAAAGAGATTTTAAAAGCGATTTCAAAAGTGTTAGATAAGTAGGAGACGATTATGAGAATATTAATAATACATACGGCATTTATAGGAGATATAGTTCTTTCTACTCCATTGATTAGAAAAATAAAAGATATATATCCTGAAAGTAAAATTACTTATGTTACAACTCCAGTTGGAGCTCAAATTTTAAGAAATAATCCAGATATCTCTGAAATTATTGAATATGATAAGAGAAAAGCACATAGTGGAATAAATGGTATTTTTCAATTAGGAAAAAGATTGAGATATGAAAATTTTAATATGGTGATAAGTTTACATAGATATTTAAGAAGTTCGGTTCTTTCTTGGTTAACAAGAGCTCCAATAAGATTAGGGTATGATGTAGCAAGTGGATCATTTTTATTTACAAAAAAAATAAAGTATGATAAAAAACTTCATGAAGTAGAAAAAATTCTTTCTTTTATAGAGGGTGGGAAACCAGCTAGAGATTATAAAATTGAACTTTATCCCGGAGATGAAGATATAAAGAAAGTTGATAAATTTTGGGAAGAAAAAAACCTTTCAAATAAAAAAGTAATTGTTATAGCACCAGGAAGCAGATGGTTTACAAAAAAATGGCCTTTGGATTATTTTAATCAAGTTATAAAAGAATTAGAAAAAAAAGAAAATATTACTGTTATAATAGTTGGTGGAGCAGATGAGAAGGGATTAAATATTGTATATTCAGATTATACAATAGATTTGAGAGGTTGTACGACTCTTCTTGGACTAGCTGAGGTACTGAAAAGAGCGGACATTGTTTTAACAAATGATTCATCTCCAATCCATATTGCTTCTGCTTGGGAAAAACCTCATATATTAGCAATATTTGGTCCAACAATAAAAGAATTTGGATTTACTCCTTGGTCAACAAATAGTGAAGTTTTACAGATAGAAAATTTAGATTGTAGACCGTGTTCTATACATGGTGGAGATAAATGTCCTAAAGGTCATTTTAAATGCATGATGGATATTACGCCGGAAAAAGTATTGGATAAATTATGTTGAAATTTTATTCTGAAAAAGAGAGTAAAAAAGACATTTTGATGGCGATTAAAAATCAAAATTTTAATGTTTTAAAAACTTTAAAAGATGATCAAAGAAGTAAAGTTTATTTGGTAGAAGTTTTAGGAAATAGATATGTTTATAAAGTTCCAACTGAAAAGAATAAAAGAGTTTGGCAAAGATTTTTATCTATTTTTAGAGGTAGTGAAAGTAAAAGAGAGTTTGATAACTATAACAAGATATTAGACGAAGGATTTAAGGGTCCAAAAGGAATTGGATATTTTGAAAAAAAGATAGGTCCAGTTGTTGTAGATTCATTTTTAGTATCATCTTTTCTTGATGGAAGAAACTCTAAACTAGAAGATTTAAGTTTAGTGGAAAAGGAGTTAAGAAAGATTCATGAAAGTGGATATTTACATGGGGACTCACAACTTTCAAATTTTATGATAGTTGAAGATGAAATTTATCTGATAGATGCTAAAATGAAGAGAAATATCTACGGAGGATTTGGAGCATCATACGAGTTTATTTATTTGGAAGAAAGTTGTCATAAGAAGGTTTTTGAATATGATAATTCGATTTATTATAGGGGTGCAAAATTATTAAATGAGTATCTCCATTTTTATGGAAAGCTAAGAAAGAAAATTAAAAAATTTTTTAGGGGAAAGGAAAAAAAAAGTTGAGAATATTAGTGATAAGATTAAGTTCAATTGGAGATGTAATTTTAACAACTCCAGTATTGAAAGAGTTTAAAGAAAAATATCCAGATTCAATTATTGATTTTTTAGTTTTAGATAAATTTAAAGATGCAATAGAAGGATCACCCTATGTAGATAACGTGATTCTCTTTAAAAAGGGTGAAAATGATGGAATTTCAAATATTGTTAAATTTGGAAAAAAGCTAAAAGAGAATGGATATGATTATATATTTGATTTACATGCAAAAGCAAGATCTATAATAATAAGTGGAGCTATTGGAGTTAAGACATACAGATATAAAAAACGTAGTTGGGAAAAAACAATTTTAGTTAAGCTAAAACTTTCTAAATATGAAGTAGATAATACGATAGTAAAAAATTATTTTGGTGCATTTGAAGACTTTGGTCTTGAGTATAAAGGTGAAGATTTAAATTTTCCATATTCGGAATCAGATAAAGATAAAGTTAAAGAATATGTAGGTCATCCTGTTTTAGCTCCTGGAGCTTCAAAGGAAACTAAAAAGTGGACACCGGAAGGATTTGGAAAATTAGCTAAAATTATATTTGAAAAATATGGAGTAGCCCCAATTATCATTGGTTCCAAAGATGAAAGAGCCATATGCGAAAAAATAAGAGAAATAAGTGGAAATGTGGCTATAAATTTAGCTGGAGAACTTTCGTTAAAAGAGAGCGGAGCATTATTATCTCAGTCAAAATTTTTAGTAACAAATGATTCAGGACCGTTTCATATTGCAAGAGGTGTAAAGTGTAAGGCCTATGTTATATTTGGACCAACAAGTCCTTGGATGTTTGATTATGATGAAAATAGTATTTTGATATATAGAAAAGAGAGCTGTTCTCCGTGTAGTTTGCACGGAGATAAAGAGTGTCCAAAAGGGCATTTTAACTGTATGAAGCTTCTTACACCTGAAACTGTTATGCAGTATATAGAAAAGTCATAAGAGAACGAGGCGAAAGATTGTGGGAAATATTATTAAAATAGAGAGCATAAGTGGAAATAAAGTTCTTTTTGCAAATGGAGTTATAATAGGACTGAGTTTTGATAAAATAAGTGAATATAACTTAAGAAAGAGAGAGGAGCTGACTCAAAAAGAATATTTTGAGCTAATTGAGATAGCTGCTCTCTCTACTTCGTATTATCTACTAGCAAAAAGAGATTATTCTAGAAAAGAACTTTATCAAAAATTACTTTTAAAATACAAACAGGATTCAATTTTGAAGAAAATTATATCTATTCTTGAAGAAAAAGGATACCTAGATGACTATGAATTTGCAAAGAATTATGTGAACACTCATAGAGGTGGAAGAGTGAAACTTCAATATAATTTGAGGTTAAAGGGTGTACCTTCATCTATAGTAGAAGAGGTTTTAGATTCAAATGGTCAAAAAGAGACCGAAGATTTACAAAAAGAATGGGAAAAACTTGGAGATAGAGACAAAAATAAAAAAATAGCCTCACTTATGAGGAAAGGATATCAATACGAAGATATAAAAAAAATTATAAATAAAGATTAGGGGGAAAATAATGTTAGGATTAATACTCGCAATTTTTACGGCAGTAGCAATTTTTATTTATATTACAATATTTCATTTATCAAGAATTAACAAAATGAAAGAAAGATTCGCAGTAGATGAGGCTAGAAAGCAAATGAAATTTCTTGGAACATCTCTACTTAAAGTTCTAAGAGTAAAGGTAGAGGTTCAGTATGTCGATAAAGAAGCTATTATGAAACTTGATAAAAGTGAAGGAATAGTTTTAGTTTCAAATCATGAAAGTAATTTTGATATACCGGTTATAATATCTTCGTTTCCAATGCTTGTTGGATTTGTCGCTAAAAAAGAGATGGAAAATTGGCCTTTTTATTCGACTTGGATGAAGAAAAGTAACTGTATATTTTTAGATAGAAGCAATCCTAGAGAGGGAATAAAGAGTATAAAAAAAGCTGTGGAGATAGCTAAAAATGGATATCCAACGGTTATTTTTCCAGAGGGAGAGAGAAGTTCAGACGGAAATATTGGAGAATTTAAAAAAGGAAGTTTCAAATTAGCTGTAGAAACAGATGGAATAATCATCCCGATAACAATAGTTGGGACTAGAGAGATACAAAAAAGAAGTTCAGTTCTAATTAACATTGGAAAAAGAGTAAAAATAGTTATCGGAAAACCCATTCATGTAAAAAAATTGTCTCATGAAGAGTTAAAAGTATTGCATACAGAAGTTAAAAAGATAATAGAAACGAACAAAAATATCGTATAAATCATACAACTATACAAAAAAAGTATAATTTTCAAAAAATCATCAATTTCAAATAGTTTATGTTTGACAGTGATTAAAAAAGGTGCTATAATCACAACATATTGTTAAACAGAACTTAAATTTTAAAGAAATTATTTTTTTAAATTATATTATACATATTTTTAATATATGAAACTTTAGGAGGAAGCATGGAGAATTTACAGTCTTATTGGCAAGATTTCAAAGGGGATCTTTGGAAGAAAGAAATTAATGTTAGAGATTTTATCCAGAATAACTACACACCTTATACAGGTGATGATAAGTTCTTAGCAGGTGCTACTGAAAATACTAAAAAAGTTTGGAACAAGTTAACAGAAATGTTCAAAGAGGAAAATGAAAGAGGAGTTTATGACGCAGAAACTAGAACACCTCAAGCAATTGATACTTATGGACCTGGATACATCGAAAAAGATGCAGAAGTAATCGTTGGTCTTCAAACTGATGCTCCTCTAAAAAGAGGAATCTACCCTAAAGGTGGATTAAGAATGGTTGAGAACTCTCTTGAAGCTTATGGATACGAAATAGATCCAATAACTAAAGAAATATTTTCAAGATACAGAAAAACTCATAATGAAGGAGTATTCTCTGCTTATACTGATGATATGAAAGCTGTAAGAAGATCAGGAATCGTTACTGGATTACCAGATGCTTACGGAAGAGGAAGAATAATAGGAGACTACAGAAGAGTAGCTCTATACGGAGTAAACAGATTAATAGAGGAAAGAAAAGCTGAACTTAAAAAGCTTGAGGCTCCTGAATTAACTGAAGATATCTTAAGAAGAAGAGAAGAGACTAGTGATCAAATCGGTGCTCTTAAGACTTTTGTTAAGATGTGTGCATCTTATGGATTCGACGTAACTAGACCAGCTGCAAACGCAAAAGAAGCAGTACAATGGTTATACTTTGGTTACTTAGCTGCAACTAAAGATCAAGATGGAGCTGCAATGTCAATCGGAAGAACTTCAACTTTCTTAGACATCTTCATTGAAAAAGATTTAAAAGCTGGAATCATCACTGAGCAAGAAGCTCAAGAAATGATCGACCAATTTATCATAAAATTAAGAATCATAAGATTCCTAAGAACTCCAGAATATAACGATTTATTCTCAGGAGACCCAACTTGGGTAACTGAATCTCTAGGAGGAGAAGGTGTTGACGGAAGAACTCTAGTAACTAGAACTTCATTCAGATACTTAAATACTCTTTACAACCTAGGACCAGCTCCAGAGCCTAACTTAACAGTATTATGGTCAGTTAAATCTCCAGAAAACTGGAAAAAGTTCTGTTCAAAAGTATCTATCGATACATCAGCTATCCAATATGAGAACGATGACTTAATGAGACCTGAGTACGGAGACGACTATGGAATCGCTTGTTGCGTATCTCCAATGAAAATTGGTAAGCAAATGCAATTCTTCGGAGCTAGAGTAAACTTACCAAAAGCTTTACTATATGCTATAAACGGAGGAAAAGACGAGAAGTCTGGAGTACAAGTTGCTCCAAGATTCGAAGGAATCACTTCTGAGTACTTAGATTTCGATGAAGTTATGGAAAAATATGATGCAATGTTAAAATGGTTAGCAGGAGTTTACATCAATGCTCTTAAAGTTATCCACTACATGCATGATAAGTATTCATATGAGGCTTTCGAAATGGCTCTACATGATGCAGAAGTTGGAAGAATCCAAGCTTCAGGTATCGCTGGACTTTCAATAGTTGCTGACTCACTTGCTGCAATTAGAGATGCAAAAGTTAAAGTTATCAGAGACGAAAGAGGAATCGCAGTAGACTTCGAAAGAGAAGGAGAATACGTTGCGTTCGGAAACAACGATGACAACACAGATAAATTAGCAGTAGAAATTACTGAGAAATTCATGAACTACATCAGAACTCATGAAACATACAGAGGAGCAAAAGCTACTCAATCAATATTAACAATAACTTCAAACGTTGTTTATGGAAAGAAAACTGGAACTACTCCTTGTGGAAGACCAGCTGGAACTCCATTCTCACCAGGAGCTAACCCAATGAACGGAAGAGATACTAGAGGAGCTGTTGCTGCACTTGCTTCAGTTGCTAAGCTTCCATTCGAGCACGCAGGAGACGGAATTTCTTATACTTTCGCTATAACTCCAGCTGCTTTAGGAAAAACACCAGAAGAGAGAATAGACAACATGACTAACCTAATGGATGGATACTTCACTCCAAATGGTGGACAACACTTAAACGTTAACGTATTTGATAGAAACTTACTTGAGGATGCTATGGCAAACCCAGAAAACTACCCTCAATTAACAATCAGAGTTTCAGGATATGCAGTAAACTTCGTAAAACTAACTAAAGCTCAACAACTAGATGTTATCTCTAGAACAATAAACGGAGCAATGTAATTTACAGAAATTAATGTTAGGGAGACTATATAGTCTCCCTATTTTTTTGAAAAAATGGAGGAAAAGATGGAAACAAAAGGATTTATACATTCACACGAGAGCTTCGGAACAGTTGATGGACCTGGAATAAGATATGTTGTGTTTACACAAGGATGTCCATTGAGATGTAGATATTGCCATAATGCAGATACTTGGAAAAAGGAAGATGCTAAATATCGTGAGACTCCACAAGAAACTTTCAAAGAAATAAGCAAATATAAAAGTTATATAAAATCTGGTGGAGTTACAATAACAGGAGGAGAACCATTTATTCAGCCTGAGTACGTTAAAGAGCTTTTTAAGCTTTGTAAAGAAGATGGAATACATACAACAGTAGATACTTCTGGTTATATTTTAAATGATAAAGTTAAAGAAGCTCTTGAATATACAGACCTTGTTCTTTTAGATATAAAATGTATCGATCCAGAAGCTCATAAGAGTTTAACTAAAGTTGAACTTGGACCGGTTTTAGAGTTCGCTGAGTATTTAAAAGAGATAGGTAAAAAAGTATGGATTAGACACGTAATAGTTCCAGGAGTTACAGATAATGATGCCTTCTTAAATAAATTGGCAGATTATGTAGTTACTCTTGATAATGTTGAAAAAGTTGAACTTCTACCATATCACAGCATGGGAGAATATAAGTGGGAAAATATTGGAGAACATTACTCATTAAAAGGAACTGAAGCTCTAAGTCCAGAAAGATTAGAAAATGCTAGAGAGATTTTTAGAAAAAGAGGATTATCTGTAAGATAATAATTGTGGTATAATCTATAGCATTAAGAATGTAAAGGGTGATATAAATGATAATTTTAGGAATAGAGACATCTTGTGATGAAACTTCAGTAGCTGTAATAAAAGATGGGAAAACGATTCTTTCGAATAATATTTCTTCACAGATAGAGATTCATAAAGAATATGGTGGAGTTGTACCCGAGATAGCTTCAAGACATCATATAAAAAATATAGCAACAATACTTGATGAAAGTTTAAAAGAAGCTAAAATCACTTTAGATGATGTAGATTATATTGCAGTGACTTATGCTCCAGGGTTGATTGGTGCTTTGTTAGTTGGAGTTTCTTTTGCCAAAGGAATTTCTTATGCTCACAATATTCCAATAATACCAGTTCATCATATAAAAGCTCATATTTATGCAAACTTTATAGAACATGATGTTGAATTGCCATGTATTGCATTAGTTGTATCTGGTGGACATACAAATATCATATATATAGATGAACAACATAATTTTGTGAATTTAGGTGGAACTTTAGATGACGCTGTTGGTGAAAGTTATGATAAAGTTGCTAGAGTAATGGGGATTGGTTATCCAGGTGGTCCAGTTGTAGATAAGATGTATTACAAAGGGAATAAAGATTTTCTTCCAATACCAGAGCCAAAGGTAGATGGATATGAATTTAGTTTTTCTGGAATAAAAACTTCAGTAATAAATTTTGTAAATAAAATGAAAATGAAAAATGAAGAATTTAAGCCAGAAGATTTAGCGGCCTCTTTCCAACATAAAGTTGTGGATATTCTTTGTAAAAAGACACTAAAAGCTGCTATAGATAAAAATGTGAAACAAATAGTTGTAGCAGGTGGAGTTGCAGCAAATTCTCTTTTAAGAAGTGAACTTGCTAAAAGGGCTGAGTCTAAAGGAATAAAGGTTGCTTATCCATCTATGAGTTTATGTACAGACAATGCTGCTATGATAGCGGTAGCTGGACATTATAAGATGGAATTTCCAAATGGAAAAGAAGTTTTTGCAGGACTAGATTTGAATGCGAAAGCCACACTTGATATAATGAAAGACTAAAAAAAGGAGGAAAAATTCCTCCTTTTTTATTTTACTAGAAATATATTATAATTTTTTATATTTGAATCGACTTTTATACTTTGAGATATGAAATCCTCGTTTTTATCTGTTCCTTTTATTTTTAACAGGACATTTTTTTGACTTGGAATATCTAAAAGTTCATAAAAACCAATGTTGTTAGTTTTAGTTTTTTGAAGTATAAAATTTGAATTTCTATCTATTAATAGTATTTCTAAATCTTGCATAGCTTCAACTCCATCACTTACGACTCCAGAGATACTATGTAATTTTTTTTGAAGCATAATTGTTATGTTGTTTCTTAAAATTTCTTCTTCTAAAAGTACAGCTACTCCATTTCCGAAATATCCCGATTTCGTAGCAAATATAGAAACTAATCCACTTGGAGTTTCTGAGTTGAAAATTCCAAATTCATTGGCTTGAATGTCAATTGTATTTTCACCAGCTTTTATTTTAACAGAAGCCTTAGGTATTGGTTCGCCGTCTTGATTTAAAATTCTTCCTTCTACAACGGATGGAAACTTAATCATCTCGATAACAAGAGATTTTTCATTTCCATCTTTTAGAAAATTTTGCATCATTTTATTAGGATTTTCAAGTCTATATCCAAATTTTTCAGCAACTATTCGGTATTTAGTTTTGGGAAGATAAATTGAAAATCTACCTGCAAAATCAGCCTGTGTGGAAAAAATTTCGTTTTCACTGTTTATAAAAGAAACTTGGGTATTTCCAAGAGAAACATCTTTAGATTTTACAATTCCGCTAATTTTTATAGGGGATTCAGAAGAGGAAATAGAAATATCTTTTGAAAGATGAAAAAGAGATATTATAAGTAAAAAAAATACAAATTGCTTCATCAAAACGACCTCCTCGCATTTAATGTGATATTTAAATTATAACACTTTTTTTTAAATATATGTTATAATTATCAAGAAAAACCTAAATTTATTATAAGGGTGATTTGATTGGAAAGAGAGTTAATTAATCAGCAAGAAAAAGCAAGAATGAAGTTTTTTAAAACTCAAATGGAAAAAAATTACTACTTAGGTGAGTTTAAGGAAAATGTCATAATAGCTTTAAATAAGGACGAAATAGAGAATGGGAAACCTTATATCGAAGTTCTAGAAGCTATGAAAGAACACGATGCAGTACTTTTAAAGATGAGAAGAGACATTCCACTAAAATATTTCAAACCATATATTCAAGAGGCTGAAAAAATAGGTCTTAGATACACATTGATGGATGGAATAACTTTATTGGGAGATATCGGATTAGTAGTTGTGGCAAAAGAAGCTTTAGATAACAGTGATTATGATGTGACTTTAGAAAATGCAGGCCAAAAATTTGTACAATCTGGTCTTAGTGAGGGTTATGCCTACGCTATGGGAAAGAAAATTTCTAGAAAACATTATAAAGAGCTTAAAGAAAAAATGCCATCTCATATTGGAAATTTCAAAAAATTTGGAATTTGGGACGTACTTTTAGGAAAAGAATGTCCGATAGATAAATTTGAAAGAGAAAAGGGGAGAAGTAAATGATAGTAGATGCTTTCAAAATAAATGGTGGAAAACCTTTATCAGGAATGCTTAGTGTAGAAGGAGCTAAAAATGCAGCACTTCCTATATTGGTTGCTACATTGGTAGAAAAAGGAACTTATATTTTAAGAAATATTCCAGATCTTATGGATATAAAAACTCTAATCAGTTTATTGGAAAGTTTAGGGTTAAAAATAGAAAAATTAGATGCTCATTCATATAAAATTGAAAATACAGGACTAACAAACTTAGTGGCATCATATGATTTAGTAAAGAAAATGAGAGCATCATTTTTGGTGATGGGACCTATGTTAGCTCATGAAAAAAGAGCTAGAGTTTCTTTACCTGGTGGTTGTGCTATAGGGGCAAGACCAGTTGATCTTCACTTAAAGGGATTTGAAGCTTTAGGAGTTGAAATAAATATAGAGCATGGATATGTAGAAGGAATCACTGAGGAATTAAAAGGTGGAAAAATTGTATTTGATTTCCCAAGTGTTGGAGCTACTGAAAATGTTGTTATGGCGGCAGTAAAAGCAACAGGAACAACTGTTATAGAAAATGCAGCTAGAGAACCTGAAATAGATGATCTTTGTAATTTCTTAAATGCTATGGGAGCTAAAATAACTGGAATAGGAACTTCAAGATTAGAAATAGTTGGAGTGAAAAAATTGTATCCTTGTGAATACTCTATCATACCTGATAGAATAGTTGCTGGGACATTTATAGTTGCTTCTCTTATGTTTGACGGAGCTATAACAGTTAAAGGTGTTATAAGACCTCACATTGAAAGTTTTATGACAAAACTTGAAGAGATGGGAGCTAAGTTTGAATTGGACGGAGATGTTTTAAAAGTTAATTCTAAACTTTCTGACTTAAAATCTGCAGTGGCTATAACTATGCCTCATCCAGGTTTCCCAACAGATTTACAATCACCAATGATGACTCTTATGTGTCTAATTGATGGTGTAAGTGAAATTAGAGAAACTATATTTGAAAATAGATTTATGCATGTTCCTGAGCTTAATAGAATGGGAGCAAATATTGGTGCGGATAGCAATACTGCAATAATAAGAGGAATAGAAAACTTCTCTTCTGCTGAGGTTATGGCTAGTGATTTAAGAGCTGGAGCTTCTCTTATACTAGCTGCGTTAAAATCAACTGGAGAAAGTACAGTTAATAGAATCTACCACGTGGATAGAGGATACGAAAAGCTTGAGAATAAATTAAGAGCTATCGGAGCAGATATAGAAAGAATAAAAGTTGAAATATAATTTGGAGGATAAATGGAAAAAGTAATTGGAATGAACCCTGTAATCGAGTTATTACAGAACAAGGAAAGAAATATTGAGCAAATTGAGATTTTTAAAGGAATCAAAGAAGATAAGTTAGGAAAGCTAAGAGCTTTAGCAGCAGCAAGAAACGTAAAAATAAGTTATGTTACAAAAAAAGAAGAAAATTCTCAAGGTATAGTAGCTTTAATAACTGAGCATGATTATTATGTTGATTTTGGAGCTTTCATAGAAAAGATAGCTAAAGATGAAAAATCAATAGTTCTTGTACTAGATGGTGTTCAAGATCCAAGAAACTTCGGTGCTTTAATAAGAAGTGCTGAAATATTTGGAGTTAGAGGAATAATAATTCCTGAGAGAAATTCAGTTAAAATAAATGAGACTGTAATAAAGACATCAACAGGAGCTATAGAACACGTTGATATAGTTAAAGTTACTAATGTTTCTGAAGCTATGTCACAGCTTAAAAAGCTTGATTTCTGGATATATGGAGCAGAAGGAGAAGGGGCAAAAGCTTACTACGATGAGAAGTATCCAAACAAGACAGTTCTTGTTATGGGAAGTGAAGGAGAAGGAATTAGAAAAAAAGTAAAGGAAAATTGTGATTTCTTAGTAAAAATACCTATGCACGGAAAAATTAACTCTCTAAACGTATCAGTAGCGGGAGGAATAATTCTTTCAGAAATTGCCAAATCCATATATTAGTAGTGGAAAGGGGGACTAATGGCTGTAGAAGCAGTAACTCAAGAAATTATATTAAGAGCGCAACAAGGTGATCAGGAATCAATTAATATGATTTTAAAAAATTACGAAAATTTTATTTTTCTTAATGCTAGGAACTATTTTTTGGTTGGAGCAGATAAGGATGACCTTTTACAAGAAGGGATGATTGGGCTTATAAAAGCTATAAGGGCCTTCGATGAGAGCAAGGAAGCTTCATTTAAAACGTTTGCAACACTTTGTATTAAAAGACAAATTGTTACGGCTATAAAGGCAGCAAATGCTCAGAAGAACATGGCTTTAAATTCGGCCTTAGGAAGTTCTATTGAAACTTCAGAAGGACGTGAAGTGGCTTATTCTAAAGGATTGGAATCATATGTGAGCTACAATCCTGAAGAACTCTATCTTGGTAAAGAAAAAATGGAGGCATTCAGAAACTTTATCAATAAAGATTTCAGTTGTTTTGAAAAAGAAGTTTTCGAATATATGGTCAAAGGTTACAATTATAGAGAAATTGCTGAGAAATTAGATAAAACTCTTAAAACTATAGACAATAGTATCCAAAGAATTAAAAGAAAAACTGAGTTTTGGATGAATAAGAAGTAATTAAAAAGGGGTGCGAGACTATACCCCTTTTTTTCTTGTAGAGAATAGAGATATATGGTATATTTATATGAAAAATGAAAGAAAAAATGATGATAGAGGTGAGATATAATGAGGGAGTATAGCTTTAAAGAAATTGAAAGCAAATGGCAAGAGAAATGGGCTAGTAAAAATATATTTAAAACAGAAAATTCTGTTGAAGGTAAAGAAAATTACTATGTACTTGAAATGTTACCATATCCATCTGGAAAACTTCACGTTGGACATGCAAGAAACTATGCAATAGGTGATGTTATAGCTAGATATAAAAGAATGAAAGGGTTTAACGTGTTACATCCTATGGGATGGGATTCTTTCGGACTTCCAGCAGAGAATGCAGCAATTCAAAACGGAGTTCATCCAGCACTTTGGACAAAATCTAATATAGATAATATGAGAAGACAACTTAAAATGATAGGATTATCATATGACTGGGATAGAGAAATAGCTTCTTATACACCTGAATATTATAAATGGAATCAGTGGATATTCAAAAAAATGTATGAAAAAGGTCTTGTTTACAAGAAAAAATCTACAGTAAACTGGTGTCCAGAATGTCAAACAGTTTTAGCAAATGAGCAGGTTGAAGATGGAATGTGTTGGAGACATTCGAAAACTCCAGTTATTCAAAAAGATTTAGAGCAGTGGTTCTTTAAAATTACTGACTACTCTGAAGAATTGTTAAAAGGACATGAGGAACTTAAAGAAGGTTGGCCTGAAAAAGTTTTAACAATGCAAAAGAACTGGATTGGAAAATCTTATGGAACAGAGATAAACTTTAAAATAGCTGAAACTGGAGAAAATCTTCCAGCTTTCACAACTAGAATAGATACTATATACGGTGTAAGTTATGCAGTTATAGCTCCTGAGCATCCTTTAGTTGAAGAGATAGTAAAAGCAAATCCTTCTATAAGAGAAGCTATTTCTAATATGAAAAATACAGATATGATAGAAAGAACAGCAGAAGGAAAAGAGAAAAACGGAGTATTTACTGGTTGGCATATAATAAACCCAGTAAATGGAGAAAAAGTTCAACTTTGGATAGCTGACTATGTTCTTATGAACTATGGAACTGGTGCAGTTATGGCCGTACCTGCTCATGATGAAAGAGACTTTGCATTTGCAAAGAAATACGATTTACCTATAAAAGTAGTTATTAATCCTATAGATAAAGAAACTAAAAAAGAAATAGCTATAGTGGCTGATGAAATGAAAAATGCTTTTGTTGGATCAGGAATAATGACAAACTCTGAAGAGTTCAATGGAATGACTTCGAAAGAAGCTCTTACTAAAGTAGCTGAATTCATTGAAAATAAAGGTTACGGTATGAGAACAACTAAATACAGACTAAAAGATTGGGGAGTTTCTAGACAAAGATACTGGGGAACACCAATTCCTGCACTTTATTGTGAAAAATGTGGAGTAGTAATGGAAAATGATGAAAATCTTCCAGTAAAACTTCCAACAGACGTAGAGTTTACAGGAAATGGTAACCCACTTGAGACTTCAGAAAGCTTCAAGCATGCTGTTTGTCCAAAATGTGGAGGAGAGGCAAGAAGAGATACTGATACTATGGATACATTCGTGGATTCATCTTGGTACTTCTTAAGATATTGTGATCCAAAAAATACGGACTTACCATTCAGTAAAGAAATAGTTGACTTATGGTCTCCAGTTGATCAGTATATAGGTGGAATAGAGCATGCTGTAATGCATCTTTTATATTCAAGATTCTTCCACAAAGTTTTAAGAGATATGGGATTGATTTCTACAAACGAGCCTTTCAAGAGATTACTAACTCAAGGAATGGTACTTGGACCTTCATATTATTCAGTTGCAGAAAATAGATTCTTATATCCAGAAGATGTAACTATAAAAGGAGAAAAGGCATTCTTAAAGACAACAGGAGAAGAAGTTGTTGTTAAAATAGAGAAAATGTCTAAATCTAAAAATAATGGAGTAGATCCAGAGATAATGATAGATAAATATGGAGCGGATACAACAAGATTATTTATAATGTTTGCTGCACCTCCAGAAAAAGAGTTAGAGTGGAATGAAAATGGTCTAGCGGGAGCATATAGATTCCTAACAAAGATTTGGAGATTAATCTTTGAAAATAAAGAATTTATGGAAAATGGAGAAGTAAATTATAATTTATTAACTAAGGAAGATAAAGCTTTAGTTAGAAAACTTCACCAAACTATAAAAAAAGTAACTGAATCAATCGAAGCTGATTATCATTTCAATACTTCAATAGCTGCGACTATGGAATTAATAAATGAAGCTCAAGATTTCAAAACAAATATTTTAGAAGCTGGAAAAGGTAGTTCAGAGTCTAAGAAAATATTTGGAGAAGTTATGAAAAATGTAGTAATTATGTTATCTCCATTTACTCCTCATTTCTGTGATGAGCTATGGGCTGAAATGGGTAACGAAGGATATCTATATAATGAAACTTGGCCAGAGCACGTTGAAGCACTAACTATTGCTGATGAAATTGTTGTTGCTGTTCAAGTTAATGGAAAGGTAAGAGGTTCTGTTGAAGTAGATAGAAATATCTCTAAAGAAGAATTGGAAGAACTTGCTTTAAACATTGAAAATGTTAAGAAACATTTAGAAGATAAAACTGTGGCTAAAGTTATAATAGTACCTGGAAAGATTGTAAATATAGTTGTAAAATAAAGAGAAGATAGGCGGATGAATATTCGCCTATTTTTTTATTTGTAAAAAAAATAAAAAAACTTGTTGACGAACTTTTTAGAATGTGATACTATTATATTTGTCCAGCAGGAAATGCCGGAACGGAAAAAACATATAAGGACATTAGCAACCGAATAGAGAAGATAGTCAAAAGTTATGCAATAACAACCATTAAATGGTGTACATTAAGTCGTAAGACTTTAAAAATATATTTGAATGAAGAGTTTGATCCTGGCTCAGGATGAACGCTGACAGAATGCTTAACACATGCAAGTCGACTTGAAGTTCTTCGGAATGGAAAGTGGCGGACGGGTGAGTAACGCGTAAAGAATTTGCCTTTTAGTCTGGGACAACTGTTGGAAACGACAGCTAATACCGGATATTATGAGTTTCTCGCATGGGATTCTTATGAAAGCTATATGCGCTAGAAGAGAACTTTGCGTTCCATTAGCTAGTTGGTGGGGTAATGGCCCACCAAGGCGACGATGGATAGCCGGCCTGAGAGGGTGAACGGCCACAAGGGGACTGAGACACGGCCCTTACTCCTACGGGAGGCAGCAGTGGGGAATATTGGACAATGGGCCACAAGCCTGATCCAGCAATTCTGTGTGCACGATGAAGGTTTTAGGATCGTAAAGTGCTTTCAGTTGGGAAGAAAAAAATGACGGTACCAACAGAAGAAGCGACGGCTAAATACGTGCCAGCAGCCGCGGTAATACGTATGTCGCAAGCGTTATCCGGATTTATTGGGCGTAAAGCGCGTCTAGGCGGATTAGTAAGTCTGATGTTAAAATGCGGGGCTCAACTCCGTATTGCGTTGGAAACTGCTAGTCTAGAGTACTGGAGAGGTGGGCGGAACTACAAGTGTAGAGGTGAAATTCGTAGATATTTGTAGGAATGCCGATAGAGAAGTCAGCTCACTGGACAGATACTGACGCTGAAGCGCGAAAGCGTGGGGAGCAAACAGGATTAGATACCCTGGTAGTCCACGCCGTAAACGATGATCACTAGGTGTTGGGGGTCGAACCTCAGCG
This sequence comes from Cetobacterium sp. 2A, assembly GCF_014250685.1. GTDB lineage: Bacteria > Fusobacteriota > Fusobacteriia > Fusobacteriales > Fusobacteriaceae > Cetobacterium. The sequence goes on from NZ_JACFAJ010000006.1 coordinate 726,713, forward strand.
CCCAAGCTAACGCGATAAGTGATCCGCCTGGGGAGTACGTACGCAAGTATGAAACTCAAAGGAATTGACGGGGACCCGCACAAGCGGTGGAGCATGTGGTTTAATTCGACGCAACGCGAGGAACCTTACCAGCGTTTGACATCCCAAGAAGTTTCCAGAGATGGAGATGTGCCGGCTTGCCGGAACTTGGTGACAGGTGGTGCATGGCTGTCGTCAGCTCGTGTCGTGAGATGTTGGGTTAAGTCCCGCAACGAGCGCAACCCCTTTTGTATGTTGCTACCATTAAGTTGAGCACTCATGCGATACTGCCTGCGACGAGCAGGAGGAAGGTGGGGATGACGTCAAGTCATCATGCCCCTTATACGCTGGGCTACACACGTGCTACAATGGGCAGTACAGAGAGTCGCCAACCCGCGAGGGTGAGCTAATCTCTTAAAGCTGTTCTTAGTTCGGATTGTACTCTGCAACTCGAGTACATGAAGTTGGAATCGCTAGTAATCGCAAATCAGCTATGTTGCGGTGAATACGTTCTCGGGTCTTGTACACACCGCCCGTCACACCACGAGAGTTGGTTGCACCTGAAGTGGCAGGCCTAACCCGTAAGGGAGGGATGTTCCTAAGGTGTGATTAGCGATTGGGGTGAAGTCGTAACAAGGTATCCGTACGGGAACGTGCGGATGGATCACCTCCTTTCTAAGGAGACAACATCTTCTCTATTCGATTGATAGTGTTCTTCGATGCGTTTGTAGCTCAGGTGGTTAGAGCACACGCCTGATAAGCGTGAGGTCGGTGGTTCGAGTCCACTCAAACGCACCATACGGGGATATAGCTCAGTTGGGAGAGCAACGCACTTGCACTGCGTAGGTCAGCGGTTCGACTCCGCTTATCTCCACCATACATTATCATTTTGGACATTGGAAACTATATAGTAGATATTGAGAGAATAATTAACAAATAACTAACAATTCAAATAATCTTTGAGTAGTTAGTCTGTCAAATAAAAATAGGTTAAGATATTAAGGGCACATGAAGGATGCCTTGGTAGTAAGAGCCGATGAAGGACGTGGTAAGCTGCGATAAGCCTAGAGGAGTTGCAATCGAACATTGATTCTAGGATTTCCGAATGGAGAAATCTGCTAAGATGGAGTCTTAGCACGAAAGAGGGAACCGCGTGAACTGAAACATCTAAGTAACGCGAGGAAAAGAAAGTAAAAACGATCCCCTAAGTAGCGGCGAGCGAACGGGGGTGAGCCTAAACCATATACATGTCAAGGTTACAGCCGTTGTGTATATGGGGTAGCGGGATAGTCTCTAGAAAGTCTGTAAAGCTTTCAGCATTTTGAAACACCGAACTGGAAGAACTTGGAAAAGTTCGCCGTAGAGGGTGATAGCCCCGTACAGGTAACCTGTTTCAAATGCGTAACTAATCCCAAGTAGCACGGAACACGAGGAATTCTGTGTGAATCAGCGAGGACCATATCTCGTAAGGCTAAATACTCTTACTAACCGATAGCGCATAGTACCGTGAGGGAAAGGTGAAAAGAACCCCGGGAGGGGAGTGAAATAGAACCTGAAATCATGTGCTTACAAGCGGTCAGAGCCCTTCGGGGTGATGGCGTGCCTTTTGGAGAATGATCCTGCGAGTTACGTTCAGTGGCAAGGTTAAGTTTAACGGAGCCGAAGGGAAACCGAGTCTGAATAGGGCGACATAGTCGCTGGGCGTAGACGCGAAACCTGGTGATCTAAGCCTGTCCAGGGTGAAGCTGTGGTAAGACACAGTGGAGGCCCGAACTCACCGCCGTTGAAAAGTTGGGAGATGAGGTAGGTTTAGGGGTGAAAAGCCAATCGAACCAGGAGATAGCTCGTTCTCTCCGAAATGCATTTAGGTGCAGCCTTGAGTGTTCAATTATGGGGGTAGAGCACTGAATGATCTAGGGGGCATATTGCTTACCGAAATCAATCAAACTCCGAATACCATAATTTAAGAGCTCAGGAGTGAGACTATGGGAATTAACTTCCATGGTCAAAAGGGAAACAACCCAGACCACCAGCTAAGGTCCCTAATTATAACTAAGTGGGAAAGGAGGTGGAGATTCACAAACAACCAGGAGGTTGGCTTAGAAGCAGCCATACCTTTAAAGAGTGCGTAATAGCTCACTGGTCGAGAGTCTCTGCGCCGACAATGTAACGGGGCTAAGTTATAAACCGAAGCTGTGGAATTGCGTAAGCAATTGGTAGGAGAGCGTTCTGTAGGCCGTTGAAGGAGAAGCGTAAGCGACTCTGGAGGTATCAGAAGTGAGAATGCAGGAATAAGTAGCGAGAATGGGAGCGAGAATCTCCCACGCCGGAAGACCAAGGGTTCCAGGGTAAAGTTTGTCTTCCCTGGGTAAGCCGGGTCCTAAGCCGAGGCTATAATGCGTAGGCGAATGGAAAACAGATTAATATTTCTGTGCCACTGATATTGAGTGATGGAGGGACGCAGGAGGTTATGCACGCTGGCGAACGGAAGTGCCAGTGTAAGCGTGTAGGGTGGTCTCGTAGGAAAATCCGCGAGACTAGATCTGAGGCGTGATACGGAGTCGTAAGATGAAGGTGCAAATACCACACTGCCGAGAAAAGCTTCTAAGCGTTTAAAGATATTAGTGCCCGTACCCCAAACCGACACAGGTGGTCAGGATGAGAAATCTAAGGCGGACAGGCTAACTCTCGTTAAGGAACTCTGCAAAATTGCCCCGTAACTTCGGGAGAAGGGGTGCCTTTCATGGTCAGCGAACACGCGTCGCAAAGCTGTGAGAGGCCGCAGTGAAGAGTCTCAGGCGACTGTTTAACAAAAACACAGGTCTATGCTAAGCTGTAAGGCGATGTATATGGGCTGACACCTGCCCAGTGCCGGAAGGTTAAGAGGAGGAGTGAGAGCTCCGAATTGAAGCCCCGGTGAACGGCGGCCGTAACTATAACGGTCCTAAGGTAGCGAAATTCCTTGTCGGGTAAGTTCCGACCTGCACGAATGGTGTAACGATCTGAGAGCTGTCTTGACGGGAGGCCTGGTGAAATTGTATTATCGGTGAAGATACCGATTACCTGCAGTAGGACGGAAAGACCCCATGGAGCTTTACTGTAGCTTGGTATTGGGTTTTGGTGTCGTATGTATAGGATAGTTGGGAGACTATGATGCGTGGTCGCTAGATTACGCGGAGTCAACGGTGGAATACCAACCATACTACATCGAAATTCTAATCTGAGGTTTGTACCCTCGGAGACAGTGCTAGGTGGGCAGTTTGACTGGGGCGGTCGCCTCCGAAAGAGTAACGGAGGCGTTCAAAGGTTCCCTCAGGTTGGATGGAAATCAACCGGAGAGTGCAATGGCAGAAGGGAGCTTAACTGCGAGACTGACGGGTCGAGCAGGTGCGAAAGCAGGACATAGTGATCCGGCGATTCCGAATGGAAGGGTCGTCGCTCAACGGATAAAAGCTACCCTGGGGATAACAGGCTGATTCTACCCGAGAGTCCATATCGACGGTAGAGTTTGGCACCTCGATGTCGGCTCATCGCATCCTGGGGCTGGAGAAGGTCCCAAGGGTTGGGCTGTTCGCCCATTAAAGCGGTACGTGAGCTGGGTTCAGAACGTCGTGAGACAGTTCGGTCCCTATCCACTGTAGGCGTTAGAATATTGAGAAGATCTGTCCTTAGTACGAGAGGACCGGGATGGACAAACCTCTGATGTACCAGTTGTCACGCCAGTGGCACAGCTGGGTAGTCACGTTTGGAACAGATAACCGCTGAAAGCATCTAAGCGGGAAACTGACTTCAAGATAAGTATTCTTTAAGACACCTTCGAGACTAGGAGGTTGATAGGTTGGGGGTGTAAGAGTAGCGATACTTTTAGCTGACCAATACTAATATGTCGAAGTTTTAACCTAATAAATCTCAACTACTATATAGTTTCAAGTGTTCAAATACATTTGAATATTGATTGGCAACGATAGCTATGAGGGTACACCCAGTAACATTTCGAACCTGGAAGTTAAGCTCATATACGCTGAAAGTACTTGGGGGGCAGCCCCCTGGGAGGATAAGTAGTTGCCAATCTTTTTTTATTTTTTAAAAAAAGTAATTATTTTATTGACAAAATTAAAAAAAAGTGATATTATCATCTATGTCTTAGAAAAGCGAAAAAGGAAACTCTATGTTACCATATGGTTTCATATGGGAGGATTTTAAATATCCGTTAGATGAGTGGAGGTGTAAGAATTGAGAGTAAATATTCAATTAGAGTGTACAGAGTGTAAGAGAAGAAACTACAGTACTTCAAAGAATAAGAAGAACACTACTGAAAGATTAGAATTAAATAAATACTGTAAGTGGGACAAAAAAGTAACATTACATAAAGAAACTAAAAAGTAATTTTTAGCTAAAAAAAGTTTGCAACATGCAGGTCAATGGCTCAATTGGCAGAGCATCGGTCTCCAAAACCGAGGGTTGGGGGTTCGATTCCCTCTTGACCTGCCATTTTTTTTTACAAACAATAAAAAAATATAGGTGGTGCAACTATGGGAATGTTAAAAAATGTTAGAATGGAATATTCCAAGGTTCAATGGCCTGGAAAAAATGAAGTTATAACTGCGACTCTTTGGGTTGTAGTAATGAGTATATTTTTAGGAATATATTTAGGAGTTTTCGACTTGGCTGCTTCAAGACTTATAAAGATGCTTGTATCTCTCTTTGGAGGATAAGATGGAAAAAACCTTAGTTAAAAAATGGTTTATGATACATACCTATTCGGGGTATGAAAAGAAAGTAAAAACAGATCTAGAGCAAAAGATAGAGACTCTAGGTATGGGAGATATTGTTACTAGAATCTTAGTTCCTGAAGAAGAAAGTATTGAAATCAGAAGAGGAAAAAAGAAGGCTGTTACAAGAAAACTTTTCCCTGGATACGTTATGCTTGAAATGATAGCAACGAAAGAGGAAAGTTCAGAAGGAATTAATTTTAGAGTTGATTCTGATGCTTGGTATATTATTAGAAATACAAATGGTGTAACAGGATTCGTAGGAGTAGGTTCTGATCCAATTCCGATGGAAGAAGAGGAAGTTGAAAATATTTTCGATGTTATTGGACTTAATGATTTTAATGAAGATAAAGCTATAAAAGAAGTTGTGAAAATCGACTTTGAAGTAGGAGACTACGTTAAACTTCTAGATGGTGGATTCGCTGACCAAGAAGGAAAAGTAGCTGAAATCGATATGGAACATAGAAAAGCGAAAGTTATGATTGAAATGTTTGGAAGAATGACTCCAATCGAAGTAGATTTTAACGCTGTTGAAAAGGCTTAGATTTATTTAAATCTGGCCAGTGGGAGATTGTTACAATCATTACCACATATTTTATGGAGGTGTACTTAACAATGGCAAAAGAAGTAATTAAATTAATAAAGCTACAATTACCAGCAGGTAAAGCTAATCCAGCTCCACCAGTTGGACCAGCACTAGGACAACATGGAGTTAACATAATGGAGTTTTGTAAGGCGTTCAACGCAAAAACTCAAGATAAAGCGGGATGGATCATTCCAGTTGAAATCTCTGTTTACAACGACAGATCTTTCACATTCGTACTAAAAACTCCACCAGCATCAGATTTATTAAAGAAAGCTGCTGGAATTCAATCTGGAGCTAAGAACTCTAAGAAAGAAGTTGTAGCAACAATAAACTCTGCTAAATTAAGAGAAATTGCTGAAACTAAGATGCCTGACTTAAACGCAGGATCTGTAGAAGCTGCTATGAACATCATTGCAGGATCAGCAAGATCAATGGGAATTAAAATAGCTGACTAATTAAATAGTCCATTCTTATTATAGAGGGAATTAATAAGTGGTAGGATTAAAATCCGCTTAACCACAAAAGGAGGAAATTTTCAATGGCAAACAAAAGAGGTAAAAAATACCTAGAAATAGCTAAATTAGTTGAGAACGGTAAGTTATATGACGTAAAGGAAGCTGTAGAACTTGTTAGAAAAACAAGAACTGCTAAATTTACTGAAACTGTAGAAGTAGCATTAAGATTAGGAGTAGATCCTAGACATGCTGACCAACAAGTTAGAGGTACAGTTGTACTTCCAAACGGAACTGGAAAGACTGTAAAAATTCTTGCTATAACTCAAGGAGCTAACGTAGAGAAAGCTTTAGCAGCAGGTGCTGATTATGCAGGTGCTGAAGAGTACATAGAGAAAATTCAACAAGGATGGTTCGATTTCGATTTAGTAATCGCAACTCCAGACATGATGCCTAAATTAGGAAGATTAGGAAAAGTTCTTGGAACAAAAGGATTAATGCCTAACCCTAAGTCAGGAACAGTTACTCCAGATATCGCTTCAGCAGTATCTGAGTTCAAGAAAGGAAAGCTTGCTTTCAGAGTTGACAAATTAGGATCAATTCACGTACCAATCGGTAAAGCAGATTTCTCTGAAGAAGCTCTATTAGAGAACTTCTCAGCATTCATCAATGAAATTGTAAGAATCAAACCTTCAGCTTCTAAAGGACAATACCTAAGAACTGTAGCAGTTTCATTAACAATGGGACCAGGAATCAAAATGGACCCAGTATTAGTTGCTAAGAACGCGTAATAACGTTTTTACATAAAAAAGTTGGATAAATAATTAAATATAGATCCAAACCAAAGACCGTAGGTGGCCTAGGCTTTAAATACCCTACCGAGGTTGGAAGAAGGTATTCGCTAGCCTCATTAGAGTAGTAACAGAAACCTCCGTTCCAATTCTTTGGACCGGAGGTAATTTTTAAGTTGAAAAGAGGAGGTGAATCAATAATGGCAACTCAATTAAAAAAAGAACTTGTAGCTGAGTTAGTTGAAAAAATTTCTAAAGCTCAATCTATAATACTTGTTGATTATCAAGGTCTTAGAGTTAATGAAGAGACTGCGTTAAGAAAAGAAATGAGAGAAAATGGAGCTGAGTATCTAGTTGCTAAGAACAGACTGTTCAAGATAGCTTTGGCTGAAGCTGGGATAGCAGATAAATTTGACGATTTACTAGAAGGAACTACTGCATTTGCATTTGGATATGCGGACGCTGTAACTCCAGCAAAAGTTGTTTTCGAACTATCAAAAGCTAAGTTAAAATCTAAGCAAGAAGTATTCAAAATAAAAGGTGGACTTGTAACTGGAAAGAGAGTAGAAGCTAATCAAGTAGAGGCTCTTGCTAAACTTCCATCGAGAGATCAACTTCTATCTATGGTACTAAACTCAATGCTTGGACCAATCAGAAAGCTTGCTTATGCAACTGTTGCAATAGCTGATAAGAAAGAAGCTGCAGCTGAGTAATTTTCTTAATAAGAAAAAAATTGTTGATTAATAAAAAAAGATTATTCGAAAAAATTCGGAATATTACAAGGAGGAAATAAAATGGCATTCAATAAAGATCAATTTATAGCTGAATTAGAAGCTATGACTGTATTAGAATTAAAAGAGTTAGTAGAAGCTTTAGAGGAGCACTTCGGTGTTACTGCTGCTGCACCAGTTGCAGTTGCATCTTCAGAGGTAGCTGCAGTTGAGGAGAAAACTGAGTTTGACGTAGTTTTAACTGCTGCAGGACCAAACAAAATAGCTGTAATTAAAGAAGTAAGAGCTATTACTGGATTAGGACTAAAAGAAGCTAAAGAAGTAGTAGATAACGGTGGAAAAATAAAGGAAGCTATTGCTAAAGACGAAGCTGAAGCAATAAAAGCTAAATTAACTGAAGCTGGAGCTACAGTAGAGGTTAAGTAATAACTTCTTGGTATACTAAAATTAAAAAAAATAGGCACTCTTCATGGAGTGCCTTTTTACTCATTATAAAAATATATTAATAATAAAAAGTTAATACTTAGTCTTTTGAAAATAGATTTTGCCTTTTTATTTTCAAAAGGTTAAGTATTGACCATTAAAGAATTATAAGGGGTGTGAATTGATGGGGAAACTCGTTGAAAGATTGAATTTCGGAAGAATCAAAGAAAGAGGTACAATGCCTCATTTCCTAGAGTTCCAACTGGATTCCTATGAAGATTTTCTACAAGCAAAGGAAGCTCCACTAAACAGAAAAGATAGAGGGCTAGAATCAGCTTTTAGAGAAATATTCCCTATTGAATCTTCAAATGGAGATATAAAACTAGAGTATGTTTCTTACGAACTACATGAGGCAGAAGCTCCATTGAATGATGAGCTTGAATGTAAAAAAAGAGGGAAAACATATTCGGCTTCTTTAAAGGTAAGATTAAGACTTATCAATAAGAAGAGTGGAAATGAGATACAGGAATCTTTAGTTTATTTCGGAGAAGTTCCGATGATGACAGAAAGAGGAACTTTCATAATAAATGGAGCAGAAAGAGTAGTAGTATCACAGTTGCACAGATCTCCAGGAGTATCATTCAATAAAGAAGTGAATATTCAGACAGGAAAAGACTTATTCTCAGGAAAAATTATTCCTTACAAAGGAACTTGGCTTGAATTTGAAACAGATAAGAATGATTTCTTAAGTGTTAAAATTGACAGAAAGAAGAAAGTACTGGCTACTGTATTCTTAAAAGCTGTTGATTTCTTCAGTGATAATGAAGAAATAATGAATGAATTTTTATCAGTAAAAGAACTTGACTTAAACAAGTATTATGACAGATACAAAAATAGAGAAGAGCTAGTAAGCGTTCTTAGAACAAAATTTGAAGGAAGTTTCGTTAAAGAGGATATCTACGACGAAGAAACTGGAGAAATAATTGCAGAATCTAAACAAGTGATAGACGAAGCTCTAATTCTTAAGTTAATTGACTTTAAAATCTCTACAGTAACATACTGGGAAGTTAAGCCAGAAGATAAACTTCTAGCAAACACGCTTTTAGGTGATTCAGGAGAGAGCAAAGAAGAAGCTGTAACTGAAGTATTTAAAAAGTTAAGACCAGGTGATTTAGTAACTATAGATTCAGCTAGATCTCTTATCAAACAAATGTTCTTCAACCCTCAAAGATATGATCTTGAGCCAGTTGGAAGATACAAAATGAACAAAAGATTAAAATTAAATGTTGCAGATGACGATATCCTTTTAACTAGAGAAGACGTTTTAGCGACTATAAAATATGTAATATCACTACATAATGGAACAGGACATACAGATGACATCGATAACCTATCTAACAGAAGAGTTAGAGGAGTTGGAGAACTTCTGTTAATGCAAATTAAAGCAGGACTTTCTAAAATGGGTAAAATGGTAAAGGAAAAAATGACTGTTCAGGATGCAGAAACTCTGACACCGCAATCGTTATTAAATACTAGACCATTAAATGCTCTAATTTTAGATTTCTTTGGTTCTGGACAGCTTTCGCAGTTCATGGATCAGTCTAATCCACTTGCAGAACTTACACATAAAAGAAGAATATCAGCCCTAGGACCTGGAGGACTTTCGAGAGAAAGAGCAGGATTCGAGGTAAGAGACGTTCATGACTCTCATTACGGAAGAATTTGTCCAATAGAAACTCCTGAGGGACCAAACATCGGTCTTATTGGATCTCTTGCAATATATGCAAAAGTTAATAAGTATGGATTCATAGAAACTCCATACATAAAAGTAGAAGATGGAGTAGCTAAGCTAGATCAAATACAATACTTAGCAGCAGACGAAGAAGAAGGATTATTCATAGCACAGGCCGATACTAAGCTTGCTGACAATGGAGAACTTCTTGGAGATGTTGTTTGTAGATTTGGACATGAGATAGTAAGCATTTCTGGAGAAAAAGTAGATTTCCTAGACGTTTCTCCAAAACAGGTTGTATCAGTTTCAGCAGGACTAATACCATTCCTTGAGCATGACGATGCGAACAGAGCCCTAATGGGATCTAACATGCAAAGACAAGCTGTACCACTTTTAAGAACAGAAGCTCCTTACATAGGAACAGGACTTGAGAGAAAGGTTGCAGTAGATTCAGGAGCTGTTTTAGTTTCTAAGACAGACGGTAAAGTTATTTATGTTGATGCTAAGAAAATAGTTATTGAAGATTTAGAAGGAAAAGAGTATAACTACAGACTTCTTAACTTCGAAAGATCTAACCAAGCTATGTGTCTACACCAAAAGCCACTTGTAGATTTAGGACAAGAAGTTGTTTCAGGGCAAGTTATTGCTGATGGACCAGCTACAAGAGGTGGAGATCTTGCACTTGGAAGAAATATTCTTATGGCATTCATGCCTTGGGAAGGGTATAACTATGAGGATGCGATCCTAATTTCTGATAGATTAAGAAAAGAAGACGTATTTACATCTATACATATAGAAGAATATGAAATAGAAGCTAGAAACACTAAGCTTGGAGACGAAGAAATTACTAGAGAGATTCCAAATGTTTCGGAAGAAGCACTAAGAAATCTTGACTCTACTGGAGTTATTGTAGTTGGATCTGAAGTTGGACCAGGAGATATCCTAGTTGGTAAAACAGCTCCTAAGGGAGAAACTGAGCCACCAGCAGAAGAGAAACTTCTAAGAGCAATCTTCGGAGAGAAAGCAAGAGACGTAAGAGACACATCTCTTAAGATGCCTCACGGATCAAAAGGAACTGTTGTTGAAGTTCTTGAGCTTTCTAGAGAAAACGGAGACGAGTTAAAAGCTGGAGTAAATAAAGTAATTAGAGTGTTCGTTGCAGAGAAGAGAAAAATAACAGTTGGAGATAAAATGTCAGGTAGACATGGAAACAAAGGTGTTGTTTCTAGAGTATTACCGGCTGAGGATATGCCATTCTTAGCAGATGGAACTCACCTAGACGTAGTAATCAACCCACTGGGAGTTCCTTCACGTATGAACATTGGTCAGGTTCTTGAGGTTCACTTAGGAATGGCCATGGGTAAACTTGATGGTGGAACTTACATTGCAACTCCTGTATTCGATGGTGGAACAGAGGAGCAAGTTAAGGATTACCTAGAGAAAGCTGGATATCCAAGAAAAGGAAAAGTAACTCTATTTGATGGAAGAACTGGAGATAAGTTTGACAATCCAGTAACAGTTGGAAGAATGTATATGCTTAAACTTCATCACCTTGTTGAGGATAAGATGCATGCTAGAGCGATTGGACCTTACTCATTAGTTACTCAACAACCTCTTGGAGGAAAAGCACAGTTCGGTGGACAAAGACTTGGAGAGATGGAGGTTTGGGCACTAGAAGCATATGGAGCTTCAAACATACTTCAGGAAATGTTAACAGTTAAGTCAGATGACGTAACAGGAAGAACTAAAACTTACGAGGCAATCGTAAAAGGTGAGGAAATGCCAGAAGCTGACTTACCAGAATCATTCAAAGTTCTATTAAAAGAGTTCCAAGCTCTTGCACTAGATGTAGAACTGTTTGACATTAACAATGAGTTAATCAACGTTAATGAAGAACTAGGTAAAGAGGAGACAATAACAGAGTTCTCTTTATCAGAACTAAAAGACTAATAATTAAATTTGAATAAAAATGACGAGGTAGTAGGCATATGGGTGCCTACCCTTCTCTAATATTCTAGAGAAAAAAAATATGAAGATAGATAAAAGCTTTATCTCAATTAAGGAGGCTTTGCATTTAATATGGGAATAAAAAGTTTTGAGAAGATAAGAATCAGATTAGCTTCTCCCGAGAAAATCCAAGAGTGGTCGTTCGGTGAGGTTACAAAACCAGAAACTATTAACTATAGAACTTTAAATCCAGAAATGGATGGTCTTTTCTGCGAAAAGATATTTGGACCAACAAAAGATTGGGAATGTGCTTGTGGAAAGTACAAGAGAATGAGATATAAAGGTTTAGTTTGTGAAAAGTGTGGAGTAGAAGTAACTAGATCTAAAGTTAGAAGAGAAAGAATGGGACATATTTCTTTAGCAGCTCCAGTTTCTCATATTTGGTATTCAAAAGGAACTCCAAATAAAATGTCTCTAATTCTTGGATTATCTCCAAAAGAATTAGAATCAGTACTATACTTTGCTAGATACGTTGTTACTGAGAGCGTAGAGCCAACTTTAAAACCATGTAAAATTCTTACAGAAAAAGAATACAAGCTTTATAAGCAAATGTATGGAAAGCAATTCGAAGCCCTAATGGGTGCAGAAGCTATTCTTAAGCTTTTACAAAAGATTAATCTAGAAGAATTAAGAGTTGAATTAGAAAAAGAGTTAGAGGAAGTTAACTCATCACAAAAGAGAAAGAAAGTTGTTAAAAGACTAAAAATCGTTAGAGATTTTATTGCTTCTAATAACCTTCCTGAGTGGATGATACTTAAAAATGTTCCAGTAATACCAGCTGATTTAAGACCAATGGTTCAATTAGATGGAGGAAGATTTGCAACTTCTGACCTTAATGATTTATATAGAAGAGTTATCAACAGAAATAACAGATTGAAGAAACTTTTAGAAATAAGAGCTCCAGAAATCGTTGTTAAAAATGAAAAGAGAATGCTTCAAGAAGCAGTAGATGCTCTTATAGATAACGGAAGAAGAGGAAAACCAGTTGTTGCTCAAAACAACAGAGAACTGAAGTCTCTATCAGATATGCTTAAAGGTAAGCAAGGAAGATTTAGACAAAACCTTCTTGGTAAAAGGGTTGACTATTCAGCGAGATCGGTTATCGTTGTAGGACCATCATTAAAAATGCACCAATGTGGAATCCCTAAGAAAATGGCACTTGAGCTTTACAAGCCATTTATTATGAGAGAACTAGTTAAGAGAGAACTTGCTAGTAACATAAAAACAGCTAAAAAATTAGTTGAAGATGCAGATGACAAAGTATGGGATGTAATTGAGGATGTAATTCAAGATCACCCAGTTCTATTAAATAGAGCACCAACACTACACAGACTTTCAATTCAAGCGTTCGAACCAGTTCTGATAGAGGGAAAAGCTATAAGACTTCACCCACTAGTATGTTCTGCATTCAATGCTGACTTTGATGGAGACCAAATGGCAGTTCACTTAATGCTATCTCCAGAAGCTATAATGGAAGCTAAATTACTTATGCTTGCTCCAAATAACATTATCTCACCTTCAAATGGAGAGCCAATAGCTGTTCCTTCTCAGGATATGGTTATGGGATGTTTCTATATGACTAAAGATAGACCAGGTGCTAAAGGAGAAGGAAAAATGTTCTCTAATAAAGAACAGGTTCTAACTGCTTATCACAATGGAATATTAGATACTCATGCTGTTGTTTCTGTAAGAATCAATGGAGAAATGGTTTCGACTACTCCTGGAAGAATAATGTTTAATGATATTTTACCTGATGAAAACAAGAAATATGATGTTACATTCGGTAAGAAGCAACTTAAAGATTTAATAGGAAAACTTTATGAAATGCATGGTTTTGCTAGAACAGCTGAACTTATAAATGACATTAAAGATTTCGGATACCATTATGCAACATTTGCTGGAGTATCTGTTGGAATAGAAGATCTTGAGATTCCAGAATCTAAGAAATCTATCCTAGAAGCTGCTGATAAATTAGTAGCTGAAATAGATGCTGACTACAAATCTGGTAAGATTATAAACGAAGAAAGATATAGAAAGACTATCGCAGTTTGGTCTGAGACTACTGAAGCAGTAACTCAAGCCATGATGGGTGGACTAGATCAATTTAACCCAGTTTATATGATGGCGAACTCTGGAGCCAGAGGATCTATCGCACAGATGAGACAGCTAGCAGCTATGAGAGGAAACATGGCCGATACACAAGGTAGAATCATCGAGGTACCTATTAAAGCGAACTTTAGAGAGGGACTAACAGTTCTTGAGTTCTTCATGTCTTCACATGGAGCAAGAAAAGGACTAGCGGATACAGCTCTAAGAACTGCCGATTCAGGATACCTAACAAGAAGACTAGTTGATATCTCTCATGAGGTTATCGTAAATGCAGAAGATTGTGGAACTTATGAAGGAATCGAAGTAGCAGAGCTAGTTTCAGATGGACAAGTTATCGAGACATTATCTGAAAGATTAAAAGGTAGAGTACTTGCTGAAGATGTAGTTTTCGAAGGAGAATTAATTGCTTCTAGAAACGAAATGATAAGCAAAGATGCTATAAAGAAAATAGATGAGCTTGGAATTAGAAAAGTTAAGATTAGATCACCTCTTACATGTGACCTTGAAAAAGGAGTTTGTAAGAAATGTTATGGAATGGACCTAGCTAACCATAAAGAAATCTTACTTGGAGAAGCGGTTGGAGTTATTGCAGCTCAATCAATCGGAGAACCAGGAACACAGCTTACAATGAGAACTTTCCATACTGGAGGAGTTGCGACTGCAACTGCTGCAGCAAGAAGTATCAAAGCTGAGAACAATGGTAAGGTTGTATTTAAAGAGGTTAAAATACTAGATAATCCTTCTACAGACGAAAGAATAGTTGTTACTCAATCAGCTAAAATAATCATAGGAAACTATGACTATGAAATAGCTTCAGGTTCAGTTCTTCAAGTTGAAGAAGGACAAGAAGTGAAAGCTGGAGATGTACTTGTAACTTTCGATCCATACCACATCCCTATCATCGCTGACCAAAATGGAAGAATTGAATATAGAGAACTTTATGTTAAAGAAAATTATGACGAAAAGTATGATGTTACTGAGTACATGGCTATAAAGCCAGTTGAATCAGGAGACACTAACCCAAGAGTTGTTGTTTTTGATGCAGAAGGAAACACTATAGGAAGTTATCCAATTCCATTCGGAGCTTACCTAATGGTAAGAGAAGGCGAAGAAGTTAAAATTGGACAAATCATAGCTAAGATAATCAAAGAAGGAGAGGGAACGAAGGATATTACCGGAGGTCTTCCTAGAATTCAAGAGCTATTCGAAGCTAGAAATCCAAAAGGAAAAGCTATGCTTACTGAGATAGAAGGTAAGGTAGAAGTTACTGGAAGAAAGAAAAAAGGTATGAGAGTAATCATAATCAGATCTATTACTAACTCTGATGATTACAGAGAGTACTTAGCACCAGTTGGAGAGCATTTAGTTGTAACAGATGGAATGCTTATAAAAGCTGGAGATAAAATAACTGAGGGAGCTATATCTCCATTTGACGTTCTAAACATCAAAGGACTTGTTGCAGCAGAGCAGTTTATACTAGAGTCAGTTCAGCAAGTATATAGAGACCAAGGGGTTACAGTAAACGATAAGCATATCGAGATAATCGTTAAGCAGATGTTTAAGAAAGTTAGAATAGTTGATTCAGGAGCTTCATTATTCCTAGAAGATGAAGTTGTTGAAAAGAGAATAATTGAACTTGAAAATGTTAAATTAAGAGAAATCGGAAAAGCAGAAATCAAGTATGAGCCAGTTATTCAAGGTATAACTAAAGCTGCCGTTAATACAGGAAGCTTTATCTCAGCAGCATCGTTCCAAGAGACTACAAAAGTTCTATCAAATGCAGCGATAGAAGGAAAAGTAGACTACTTAGAAGGATTAAAAGAGAATGTAATAATTGGTAAGAAAATACCAGCAGGTACTGGTTATATTGCATACAAAAATGTAGTACCAGTAGAAATAGAAGACTAATAAGTAGGCGACAGTTGTCGCCTATTTTAATATATGCTTAAGAAGGATGGTCTTTGAATGAGAAGTATGACAGGATACGCTAAATTAGTATTTCAAAATGAGAAATTTGCTATTAATTTTGAAATAAAAAGTGTTAACAACAAAAATTTGAATATAAAAACTAAAGTTCCATATAGTCTGAATTTTTTAGAAAATAAAATTAGAACAGAGGTTGCCTCAAAAGTTTCTAGAGGAACAATAGATTTAAAAATAGATTTCGAAGATAAAAGAGAAACAGAAAACTTGTTTGAATATGATAGAAATTTAAGTAATTCTTATATGGAAATACTTAACTCTATGGAAGAAGAATTCAAAGAAAAATTTAGTAATAAACTAGACCTTTTAGTTAAAAACTTAAATGTAATAAAAAGAAATGAAGTTGAAATTGATGAAAATGAATACAATGATTTTATATTACAAAATCTTCATACACTTTTAGATTCTTTTGTTGAAATGAAAGTTTTAGAGGGTGAAAGAATGAGAACTTACTTTAAAGAAAGATTAGCTTTCTTGGAAGTAAAAGTTGAAGAGATTAAAGCATATAAAGAGATTGTTGTTTCAACATATAAAGAGAAACTGTTAGATAGACTTTCTAAAATGAAGAGTGATATAAACTTCAAAGAGGAAGATATTCTAAAAGAAATTCTTATTTTTACAGATAAGTCAGATATATCTGAAGAAATCTCAAGACTTGATAGTCATTTAACACAATTAAAAGTGGAACTAGAAAGTAATAGCAAAAGTATAGGAAAAAGAATAGATTTTATACTTCAAGAAATATTTAGAGAGTTAAATACAACTGGAGTAAAATGTAATCTATATGAAATTTCTAAACTTGTTGTAGATTGTAAAAATGAGATTGAAAAAATAAGAGAACAAGCTTTAAACATTGAGTAGGAAGTGATAATAGTGAAGCCTGTTAATATAGGATTTGGAAATATTGTGATGGATGGAAGAATAATAGCTATAGTTGGTCCAGACTCAGCACCTAGTAAAAGATTGAAAGAGGAAGCTAAAGCTCAAAATAGATTGATAGATGCTAGTTCTGGTAGAAAAACAAAAACTTTAATAATTACAGATTCAAATCACATTATAATGTCAGCTATAAACCCAGAAACTATAGCTGCAAGAATAGAAAAAGGAGAATAAGATGAGCAAGGGAAATTTATTTATTGTATCTGGTCCAAGTGGAGCTGGAAAATCTACTATCTGCAGATTGGTTAGAAAAATGCTAGGAATAAATTTAGCAACATCTGCTACGACAAGAGCTCCTAGAGATGGAGAATTGAATGGAAGAGATTATTATTTCCTTCCAAAAGATGAGTTCTTAAAAAAAATGGAAAATGGTGACTTTCTTGAGTGTGCAACAGTTCATGGAAATTACTATGGAACTTTAAAGTCAGAAGTAGAAGCAAGACTTTTAAAAGGAGAAAATGTTATACTTGAAATTGACGTTCAAGGTGGACTTCAAGTAAAAGCAGTTTATCCAGAAGCTCATTTAATATTCTTTAAAACTCCAACTAGTGAGGATTTAGAGAAAAGACTAAGAGGAAGAAAAACTGATAATGAGGAAACTATTCAACTTAGACTTGCTAACTCTTTAAAAGAATTAGAATATGAAAAAGATTATGATACAACTATTATAAACTATGAAGTAGAAAAATCTTGCGAAGATCTTATAAACATAATTAAATCAAAAAACTAGGAGGAATTGAATATGAAAAAAAATATAAACTATGATGAACTTTTAGAAAAAATACCAAACAAGTATATTCTTACTATAATTGCAGGAAAAAGAGCTAGAGATATTGGAAAGGGTGCTCCTTTACTTATTAAAGCTAACAAAAAAGATACTGATGTTAGAAAAACATTCAGAGAAATCATGGAAGATAAATTAACTTTTGGAATAGAAGAGGAGATTCTATAATATCATGATAAAAAAACTATCTCTAATAATTACTATAATGCTACTTTTCTTATCTTGTGGAAAAAAAGAGATTAAGAAAATCGAGGAAGAGAAATTTTTCTTTGGAACTTATATTAAAATTGTTGCTTATGACGAGGATGAAAAATTAGCTAAAACTTCTATAAATGAGGCCTTTAAAGAGATAGAAAGAATAGATAGACAATATAACAGTAAGGTAGAAGGAAGCTTAGTATCAAAATTAAATGAGGCTGAGAACAAAGAAGTTGAGTTTGATGATGAGGGAATAATGCTTTTAAATCAACTTACATATATTTATAATCTTTCAAAGGGGAAATATGACGTGACTATTTCCCCTTTGTTAAATCTTTGGGGATTTACAGAAGAGGGAGAGAGTTCTCTTCCAAAAGATGAAGATATAAAGAATGCATTAGAAGAAGTAAATTTTGAAAAGGTTAAAATAGAAGGTAATAATGTGAGGTTAGAAAAACCTATAAAAATGCTAGATACAGGTTCATTTTTAAAGGGATATGCTCTTAGTAAAGCCAGACAAAAGATGGAAGCAAATAATATAAAGAGTGGATTTTTAACATCAATTTCCAGTATAGATACAATTGGAACAAAACCTCAAGATAAACCTTGGAGAGTTGGACTTCAAAATCCAAACAATCCATCTGAGATTTTAGGAGTAGTAGATTTAGATGGAAAAAGTATGGGAGTATCTGGAGATTATCAAACTTATGTTGAAATTGATGGGAAAAAATATCACCATATACTTGATAAAGCAACAGGATATCCAGTTAAGGATAAAAAGTTAGTTGTTGTTATAACTGAAGATGGTTTGATGGCAGATATGTATTCAACAGCATTCTTCTTAATGGATACTAATGAGGTTATGAATTATGTTAATAACAAAAAAGACTTGGAAGTTCTTATTGTAACAGATAAGGATGAAATAGTGACTAGTGAAAACTTTCAATACCAAAAAATAAAATAAATTGTTCCTGAGCTCTTGAAATAACCCCAAACATAAAATATAATTGTAGCACTACAAAAATTAAGCAGGGGGTTTAATAATGGAACAATTGGTTTATTTAGGAATCGTTGGTGGACTTACAGCACTTGCTGCATCATGGTTCTACGCGAAAAAAGTTGAAACTTATCAAATCAACATTCCCAAAGTTGCCGAAATAACAGAGGCAATTAGAGAAGGAGCAATGGCATTTTTAACAGCTGAATACAAGATTTTAGTTTGGTTCGTTGCAGCTGTTGCAGTGTTATTGGGAATATTCCTTTCGCCTATGGTAGCGGTAACATTCATAATTGGTGCTTGTACATCAGCTCTAGCAGGAAATATTGGTATGAGAATTGCTACAAAAGCAAATGGTAGAACAGCAATAGCTGCTAAAGAGGGAGGACTTTCTAAGGCACTAGACGTTGCATTTGCTGGTGGAGCAGTAATGGGATTATCAGTTGTTGGGCTTGGAATGCTTGGTCTAACTATTATGATTATTATTTTTAACTGGGATATTCAAATTATAACAGGATTTGGAATGGGAGCTTCATCGATAGCTTTATTTGCTAGAGTTGGAGGAGGGATTTACACTAAAGCAGCAGACGTTGGGGCTGACTTGGTTGGAAAAGTTGAAGCTGGAATACCAGAAGATGATCCTAGAAACCCAGCAACAATAGCAGATAACGTTGGAGATAACGTTGGAGACGTGGCAGGAATGGGAGCAGATTTATTTGAATCTTATGTTGGTTCAATAATAGCGACTCTAGCTATTGGATGGACTATGGATGATAAGGCTTCATATATGTTAGCGCCTCTATTAATTTCATCTTTTGGAATAATAGCTTCAATATTAGCAACAATAACTGTTAAAACAAGTAATCCAGATGAAGTTTATCATAAACTTGAGAATGGAACTAGAATAGCAGGAGTTCTTTCTCTTATTGGTGCTTTTGGAATAATAAAATATCTAAATATGCCAATGGGTATTTTTTGGTCAATCGTTGCAGGTCTTTTAGCAGGGCTTGTAATAGCATATTTTACAGGATTATATACTGATACAGGTAAAAAAGCTGTAAATAGAATTTCAGATGCAGCTAAAACTGGACCAGCAACTACTATAATTGAAGGATTAGCAGTAGGAATGGAATCAACTGTTGCTCCAATAATTATTATATGTATAGCTATCATGGTAGCATATTCATTTGGTGGATTATATGGAATCGCTATAGCTGCAGTAGGAATGCTTTCTACTACAGGAATGGTTGTTGCAGTTGATGCTTATGGACCAGTTGCAGATAATGCTGGAGGAATAGCTGAAATGGCTGAGCTTCCACCTGAAGTTAGAGAGTGTACTGATAAACTTGATGCAGTTGGAAACTCAACAGCCGCAGTAGGAAAAGGGTTTGCAATAGGTTCAGCAGCACTGACTGCTTTATCATTATTTGCAGCTTATAAAGAAGCTATCCAAGTTGAAAGTGGAGTTGCTTTCACACTAGATATAATTGATCCGAAAGTAATCGTAGG
The DNA here is from genome assembly GCF_014250685.1 of Cetobacterium sp. 2A. GTDB lineage: Bacteria > Fusobacteriota > Fusobacteriia > Fusobacteriales > Fusobacteriaceae > Cetobacterium. Next base: position 746,744 of record NZ_JACFAJ010000006.1, read on the forward strand.
ACTATTTATAGGTGGAATGTTAACTTTCTTATTCTCAGCTCTTACTATGACAGCAGTTGGAGAAGCAGCTATGGAAATGGTTGAAGAAGTTAGAAGACAATTTAGAGAAATGCCTGGAATTATGGATAAGACAGTAAAACCTGATTATAAGAGATGTGTTGAAATTTCAACAAGATCATCTCTTAGACAAATGATGGTTCCTGGAATTCTTGCAATAGGTGCACCAGTAGTTGTAGGACTTTGGTCTCCACATGCTCTAGGTGGACTTTTAGCAGGAGCTCTTGTAACTGGAATTTTAATGGCTATAATGATGGCCAATGCTGGTGGAGCTTGGGATAATGCTAAAAAGCAAATTGAAGCGGGATATAAAGGTGACGGAAAAGGTTCTGAAAGACATAAAGCAGCCGTTGTTGGAGATACTGTTGGAGATCCATTTAAGGATACTTCAGGTCCATCTTTAAATATTCTAATTAAATTAATGACAATAGTTTCACTTGTACTAGTACCATTGTTTGTATAAATTGATCCTCCCGTTTGGGAGGATTTTTTTATGTAAAGAATATTTCTTAGCTCTGAGGAAAGAATCGAGCTAAAAAAGGTTAAAAAATAACCTATTACTTTCTTGACTTTACAAAGGGAATTGGATAAACTTTGAAGTGAGAATATGAATAAAAAATTAAAACTCACAAATTGTGTTACTAAATAAATTTTTAAAATTATTTAAAGAAAATATTTTCGGGGTGATTATATGAAAAAAACTAAAATAGTTTGTACAATTGGACCAAAAACTGAATCGGTAAAAGTATTATCAGATCTTTTAAAAGCTGGAATGAATGTTATGAGATTAAACTTTTCTCATGGAGATTACAAAGAGCATGGTTTGAGAATAGAAAACCTAAAAGAAGCTATGAAGATGACAAAAATAAGAGCAGCAGTTCTTTTAGATACTAAAGGACCTGAAATTAGAACTATAAAACTTGTAGATGGAAAAGACGTTGCATTAGTAGCTGGACAAGACTTTACAATAACTACAGACAAAACGGTTGTAGGAAATGATAAAATTGTAGCAGTTACATATGAAGGGTTAACAAAAGATTTAAAACCTGGTAATATAATCTTATTAGATGATGGTCTAATAGAGATGGAAGTTAAAGAAATTGTTGGAAACGAAGTTAGATGTATCGTTAAAAACAACGGAGACCTTGGAGAAAATAAAGGTGTTAACTTACCAAATGTTGCAGTTCAACTTCCAGCTCTTTCTGAAAAGGATATAAATGACCTTAAATTTGGTTGCGAACAAAATGTTGATTTTGTAGCAGCTTCATTTATAAGAAAAGCTGATGACGTTAAAGCTGTTAGAGAAGTTTTAGATTCTAATGGTGGAAGCGCTATAAAAATAATATCAAAAATAGAAAATCAAGAAGGTTTAGATAATTTTGATGAGATATTAGAGTTATCTGATGGTATAATGGTAGCAAGAGGAGATCTAGGAGTAGAAATCCCAGTTGAAGAAGTTCCATTTGCACAAAAGATGATGATAGAAAAATGTAATTTAGCAGGAAAAGTAGTTATAACTGCAACTCAAATGCTAGATTCAATGATAAAAAATCCAAGACCTACAAGAGCAGAAGCTACAGACGTTGCTAATGCAATCTTAGATGGAACAGATGCAATAATGCTATCTGGAGAAACAGCAAAAGGTAAATATCCAGTAGAAGCAGTTACAGTAATGACTAAAATAGCTGAGAAAACAGATCCAATGGTAGCATTCCAATTCGCTATAGAAGAGGATGCGTCTATAACTGAAGCAGTAGCAAGAGGAACTGTAGATGTTGCAGAAGCTCTAAATGCTAAACTAATAGTTGTTGGAACACAATCTGGAAGAGCAGCAAACGCTCTTAGAAAGTACTTCCCAGCAGCCTTCATTTTAGCGATAACTAATAATGAAAAGACAGCTAATCAATTAGTATTAACAAAAGGAACTATACCTTGTTTAGATACTACAGCTTCAACACTTGATGATTTCTACAAACTTGCTGAAGTAAAGGCAAAAGAATTAGGGCTTGTAGGAGCAGGAGATATTTTAGTTGCAACTTGTGGAGAGAAAGTTTTCGCTGTTGGAACAACAAACTCATTAAAAGTTATCAAAGTAAAATAATAAAAAACTTTTTATAATAGATATTATACTTTAAATTCAAGGAGGATATTACAATGACAAGAATAGTTGATGTAAAAGCAAGAGAGATCCTAGACTCAAGAGGAAACCCTACAGTTGAGGTAGATGTAAGATTAGAATGTGGAGCAATGGGAAGAGCAGCAGTTCCTTCTGGAGCTTCAACAGGAGCTTACGAAGCAGTTGAGTTAAGAGATGAAGATAAATCTAGATATTTAGGAAAAGGTGTTTTAAAAGCTGTAAATAACGTAAACACTGAATTAAAAGAATTAGTACTTGGAATGGATGCTACAAACCAAGTTGAAATAGATGAGGCTATGATCGCTTTAGATGGAACTCCAAATAAAGATAGATTAGGTGCTAATGCAATACTAGGAGTTTCTTTAGCAGTTGCAAAAGCAGCAGCAGAAGCTTTAGGAATGCCATTATACAAATATTTAGGAGGAGTAAACGCTAAAGAGTTACCTCTACCTATGATGAACATCTTAAACGGAGGAAGCCATGCTGACTCAGCAGTAGACGTTCAAGAGTTTATGATTCAACCAGTTGGAGCTAAGAGCTTTGCTGAAGGTCTTAGAATGGGATCAGAAATATTCCACCAATTAGGAAAAATTCTTAAGAAAAACGGAGATTCTACAAACGTTGGAAATGAGGGTGGATATGCACCTGCTAACATCAACGGAACTGAAGGAGCTCTTGATATAATATCTGAAGCTGTTAAAGCTGCTGGATATGAGTTAGGAACAGATATTACATTTGCTCTAGATTCTGCTGCAACTGAATTCTGTGTTGAAAAAGAAGATGGAACATTTGAATACCATTTCAAAAGAGAAGGTGGAGTAATCAGAACTACTGATGAAATGATCGAATGGTATGCTGAATTAGTTAAAAAGTATCCAATCAAATCTATCGAAGATGGATTAGGAGAAAATGACTGGGTTGGATTCCAAAAGTTAACAGCTAAAGTTGGAAAAACTGTTCAAATAGTTGGAGACGACTTATTCGTAACTAACACAGAGAGATTAGCAAGAGGAATCGAAACTAAATCTGCTAACTCAATCTTAATAAAACTTAACCAAATAGGTACTTTAACTGAAACTTTAGATGCTATTGAAATGGCAAAAACTGCTAACATGACTGCAGTAATTTCACATAGATCTGGAGAAACAGAAGATGCAACAATAGCTGATATAGCAGTTGCTACAAATGCAGGACAAATAAAAACTGGATCAACTTCAAGAACTGATAGAATGGCTAAATATAACCAACTATTAAGAATCGAAGAAGAGTTAGGATCAGTTGCTCAATACAAAGGATTAGGTGTTTTTTACAACATCTCTAAATAGTTAAAATGAAAAATCTAGGTCAAAAGCCTAGATTTTTTTTATTTTTACACAAAACTCTTCTCAATGAAAAGGAATGAAATAAATATTAAAGTATAAACCTAGTTGACAAGAAATAAAAATGGGGTGTGATTTATGAAAAAAATATTACCTTTTTTGCTTTGTATGGTTTTTATATTTAATACTGTTTACTCCAAGGAGCTAGGAATTGGAATAATACTAAACGAATCTCCAGTTTCAAATGAACTAGAGTTTCAATTAAAAAAGGAGTTAACTTCAAATTTTGCTGGAACTGACTATACTCCTAAAGTTATAAAAATTGTTTATGAAGAAAATATGGGATTAGATAAGGCTATATCATCTTTGGAAAAAAATCCTAAGGTAGATGCAATATTTATAATGTCTTTTGAGGTTCCAAAGGATATTAAGACATTAAATAAAAATAAATTTTATTCTTTTCCTTTAGGATTTTTCCCTGTAAATGAAGAAAAATTACCATCTAATGTAAATTATGTTTATGGAGATTTGAATTTGAAAGAAGATATTCTTCTTCTAAAAGAGCTTACAGACCTAAAAAGAGTAGCTTTAGCTATGCCGGATGGTGTTAGCTCTAGAGTTCATGAGAATCATAAAAAATTATTAAAAAAAATGTTTAATGACCAAGGAATTGGATTAGAAGTAATTAATTACACTGATTCAGATGAACAAATCAACAATGCTCTAGATAATGTTCAGGCTGTTTATCTTTTATCTTATGGTGAAGGATCTAATAAAGTTTTAAATTTAGCTAATTCAAAAAAATTGCCAACTTTATCCGTAGACTTTAGTTCTCATATGAATAAACAAACTCTTTTGGGGTATGATTTAACAGACGAGATAAAAAGAAGAGCAAGAGCAGCAGCACTAAATTATATGACATATACAACTGAGCAAGAAAGAGGAATGATTTCAAATATAGGAGATATCCGTAAAAATATTTTCTTTAATATGGGAGTAGCACACCAAATTGAATATTATCCAAGCTTAGTATTTTTACAACAGATATCTACGATAAATGAGTATAAAAAACCAAAAATGAGATTGAGCATGAGAGAAGCGATTGATAGATCTCTAACAAGTAATCCTACAGTTTTAAGCTCAATTCAAGATATACAAAGTGGTATTTACAATGTTAAGGTAACAAATTCTGCAAAACTTCCACAAATTACTGCTAATGCCAACTATAACGGAGTGGAGAGAAAAGCGGCAAATGTTTTAACACCACAAAATAGTGTTGATTCATATTTACAACTATCTCAAGTTTTGTTTAGTGACCAATTGAATTCTAATGTTTATATTCAAAAGATCGCTCTAGATAATAATAGAGCTCAGTCTAAACAAGAAGAATTAAATACTATATATTATGTAGCTTCAACTTACTTGAATATTTTACAACTAAAGGCTCAAATTAAAATTCAAAAGAGTAACTATGCTCTTGTAAAACAATCTTTAAACGTTGCACAGATTAACTATAAGGTTGGTTCTGGTGGAGTACAAGATGTATATAGACTGGAAGCTAGTCTTGCACAAGCACTTTCTGATATAGCATCAGCAGAAGGGGAGATGAAGGTTCAAGAGGCATATTTAAATAATTTATTGAATTATCCTGTGAATAGGTCATATGAATATGAAGATTTAGCTAGTATTGCTAAAACATTCTCTATAGAAAAGGATTTTTTACAAAAGTATGCTTATGGATCAAAAGGAACAGAAGCTCTATTACAATTTTTAATAAATGGATCTATAAAAAATTCGCAATCTGTTAGACAGTTAGATAACTCTCTTAAAATAACTGATAGAAAAGTTTTAGCTAATTCAAGAGAGAGATATTTACCAGTTGTTCAGGCTGTTGGTAATTATAATAAAAATAATATAATCACTCCTTGGGGAGCAAATACTGATGCTTTAGGAGAAGCTGAATACTGGCAAGCAGGAATTTCTGTACAACTTCCACTAATAAAAGGTGGAGAAATAATGCAAACAGATAATTTATTAAAAAGTCAGAAGAGATCATTAGAATATCAAAAAGCAGCCTATGAAAATCAGTTAGCTCAGTTGATTTCACAAACATTCACAACCCTACTTACTGATTATGTTCAAACATATACAACAGAAATTTCAGCAACTGCTGCTGAAAAAAACTTAAAAATAGTTACAAATCTTTATGCAGAGGGAAGCGTTACCATAACAGATCTTTTGGATGCACAAACTACTGCTTTAACATCTCAATTAAATAACGTTATATCAAATTATAGTCTTCTTAATTCAACTGTAAAACTTGAGAACATCTATGGAGAGTACTCTATAACAAAAAGTGTTGCTGAAAGAGAACAGATGGTTAGAAACCTTAAATCTATAATTGGTAATTAGGAGGAAAAAATGAAGAAAGTTATTTTATTTATTTTGATACTGGCATCACTTGTTGGGTGCGGAAAGAAGCAAGAAGAAGAAAAGCCCATTAGACCTATAACATATCAAAAAGTGCATGAGACGACTAATGTTGTAAAAAGAGGTTATGCTGGAACTGTAAAATCAGAAGCTCTTTCAAATCTGAGTTTTAGAGTTTCTGGAACAATGATAAGAAGAAATGTGGATATAGGAGATAAAGTAAAAGAGGGTGAAATTTTAGCAGCAATAGATCCAATAGAATACGAAATAAAGTACCAACAAGCAATTGCTGATTTACAAAAAGGAAAGGCAGTACTAGCTGATGCAAAAGCCAACTTTGAAAGAAATGAAATTTTATATTTAGAAAACAGTGTTTCAAAAGCTCAGTATCAAAGTTCTTTGGCAAACTATCAATCAAGTGTTTCTACAGTTGACGCTTTAACAAAACAAGTAGAATATTCAAAAGTGCAACTTGGATATACAAAACTAGTAGCTCCGATGGACGGAACTATAGGAAGTATTAAAACTGAAGTAAACCAATCAGTTACTCCGCAGAGTGTCGTATTTACTTTAAATTCAGCAGGAGATCAATATATTGAATTTAATGTATCGGAAACTATAATTCCACTACTTTCTATTGGAGAGAAAGTTCAAATCGTTGTAGAATCATTAAATAATTTAAAACTTGAAGGTGAAATTAGAAATATAGGTACAGTTGGAAATAGTTTTGGAAACACTTATCCTATTAAAGTAACTATAAAAGATCCAAATCAAGAACTTAGAGTTGGAATGACAACCAATGTTTATGTGGATATAGAATTAGGGGGAAATACTAAAGAGAGTATGATAGTAGTTCCAATAGCAACTGTGATGAAAGATTCAGAGGGAAGACCTTACGTATATGTAGTAACAGATATAGAAAATGGAGTAGGAATTTCTAAAAGAAAATATATAGAGTTGGGAATCGCTTCAAATTTAGGTATGGAGGTGAAAAGTGGACTTGATGTGGGAGACTATTTAATTACTATGGGAATGAATAGGCTTCAAGATGGGGAGAAGGTAAAGGTATCTACAAAAGGAGGGGAATAGAGAATGAAAATTACAAAACTAGCCATAGAAAACAGAGTAACTACCTATCTTCTCGCTACGTTACTTTTAGTCTTTGGTTATATATCATATGTAAAATCTGAGAAAGCAGAAGACCCAGGTTTTACTATAAAAGTAGCTTTAATTACAACAAACTGGCCTGGAGCCACAGCTAACCAGATGGCTGAACTTGTCAGTAAAAGAATGGCAGATGAAATTCAAAGTATGGATTCTTTGGATTATGTTACTTCAAAAAATATAGATGGGCAATCAAATGTATATGTAAATATAAAAGCTCAATATAAAGATATGCAACCGGTTTGGGAAGAACTAAGAAATAGAGTAAATACATTTGTAGTACCTCAACTTCCTCCGGGAGTACAGACACCAATTATAAATACTTATTTTGGAGATGTATACGGAACACTAATTACGGTGAGTGGAAGTGGATACTCATATGCTGAATTATATAGGATGTCCGAAAAGTTAAAAGAAGATTTACTATTCTATGTTCCAGAAATTGGTCAAGTAGATATAGGTGGAGTTCAAAACGAAACTATTTATATAAACATAGATAATAATAAGTTATCATCTTCAGGGATAACTCTTCAAAATTTAACTAACTCTCTTTCAAGTTTGAATGTAATTGTACAAAGTGGAAATGTAGTTGATAATAATTCTAGAATTCTACTTATTCCAACGGGAAATTTTACAAATTTAGAACAAATCGAAAATACAGTTATAACTAATGATGATGGAACTCAGAGTATCTATTTAAGAGAGATTGCAACTGTTGAAAAAGGTTATCAAGATCCATCTACTTATATGGTATTTTATAATGGAGAACCGTCTATTACTTTAGCGGTAGCTCTAGGAGCTGGGCAAGATATCTTAAAGATGGGAAAAGGGATTCAAGATTTAATGAAAGAATTTAAAGATCAACTTCCGGTAGGATTAGATGTTGGAACTATTTATTATCAACCTAGTTTGGTAGATGATAAGATAGTTGCTTTCGTAGTGAACTTAGTACAAGCAATAGCTACTATAGTAGCCGTAATGTTTATATTTTTAGGGTTACGTTCGGGACTTATTGTAGCAGCACTTACACCAACTTCAATAGCTTTTACCCTAATGGCTATGTATTACATGGGGTATGGTATAAATCAAATAACCTTAGCCGGTCTTATAATAGCTCTGGGAATGTTAGTAGATAACGCAGTTGTTATGTCAGAGAATATAATGGTATTGATTCAAAAAGGTAAATCTAGAATGGATGCCTGTATGGAATCTTCCAGATCACTAGCAATACCTCTATTGGTGAGTTCTTTAACAACGGTAACTGCATTTTCACCAATAATTTTAAATAATCAAAACATGGGACAATATGTTGGACCATTAGCAGTTGTAGTATTTTTAGCACTGATAAGTTCTTGGTTAATAAATCAGACGATAATTCCATTACTTTGTTATGATTTTATTCAAGTTAAAGAAAAAGATGAACAGAACTTTAATAATAAGGCTTATGTTTTTTATAGAGAAAGTTTAATAAAAATGTTAAAGTATAAAAAAATGTCAGTAGGGGTAGTACTGGCTTCATTTATTTTGGGATTATGGCTATTTAGATTTATTCCAAGCACTTTTATGCCAGATTCTACAGATCCAATTATGTCTACAAGTATAAGGTTACCTAAAGGTACAAATATAGAAGTAACAACAGCGGTAACGCAAGATTTAAGTAATTTTATACAGGAAAACTTTGCAACAGGATCACAAGTACCATTAAATCCATCTATTTATGATTATATGACTACTGGTGGAACAATTAAAAAATATGAAAAACCAGGAGTGCTTAGCTGGGCAAGTTTTGTCGGAGGAGGGGCTCCGAAGTATTCAACAGGATATACTCCAGAGGCTAGATTAACTGAGTATTCATATACAATGTATAATTTAACAGATTATAAACTTATAGGAAAAATATCAAATGAAGTAGATAAATACATGGAGAATAAATACCCAGATATAGATATAGTAACTAAGGGTGTTGCCAGTGGTGTTACCCTTGAAAAAGATTTAGGATATCAATTTATTTCAAATGATGTGGTGCTTCTAAAAAGAGTAGCAGAAGAAGTAAAAGAGAAAATAAAATCAATGGAAGGAACTAGAGCTATAAGTGACAACTGGGGAAATGATGTTCCTAGAATATATATAGAAATTGATCAAGTTAAAGCTAAAAATGCTGGATTTACAAGTAAAGACATAGGAGAATCATTACAGTTTGCACTGCAAGGTTATCCAGCAACTTTATTTAGAGACTTCAAAGCACCGCCAAAGAGTACAGCTATACCAATTTTATTAAAAGGAACAAATTCATATAAAGATAATATAACGGGACTCGAAGGATTGGAAATAATAAATCCAGCTAATGGACAATCAGTACCTTTAAAACAAATAGCAAATATAAAAGTTGAGTATTCTCAAGGGTTTATATTTACGAGACATCTTTCATATACAATTGAAGTAGATGCCGCGGTGGATCCTGGTTATACGGCAGCAAACTTAAACAAGCTTATTCAACCTTGGATAGATGAAAAGTTAAAAGAGTGGGGACCATCTGTGAAGTATGAGCTTGCTGGTATTGAACAGACATCTTCTGAAAATAAAGAAGCACTATTTGCACAAGTTCCAACTGCCTTACTTATAATGATTATTCTAGTAATTGGACAGTTTAATTCGATAAGAAAAGGATTTGCAATTATATTAGCAATTCCACTTTCGATTTTGGGAATTGCAATTGGATTAATAGTTACAAAGACGCAGCTAGGATTTATGGCAATAGTAGGAATAGTTGCTCTTGCTGGAGTAGTTCTAAACCATGCGATAATACTGGTTGATAAAATGACCGTCGAAAAAGAAAACGGAAGAAACGATCAAGATTCAGTAGTGTTTGGATGTCAGGAAAGATTAAGACCGATATTCCTAACTGTTGCGACAACATTAGTTGGACTTTTACCTCTATATTTATTTGGAGGACCTTTGTTCCAACCACTGGCAGTAGTTTTAATATTTGGACTTATGATGGATACAGTACTAGCACTTGGAATAGTACCAGTATTCTATGCTATATTCTTTAAGATAGATTTTAAAGATTATGAATATGACCCTGATAAACTAAATGAAGATAATAAAGAGAGCTGGGACTAATTTTTAGTCCCTTTCTTTTTTATTGGTAAATAAGAGCTTTTAAATTAAAAATCTTTGTGTTAAAATAGAAAAATATATAAAGAAAAGATAGATAATCGGAGGTAAATTATGTCAAATGTATTTGATGTTTTACAAGAACGTGGATATTTAAAACAACTTACTCATGAAGAAGAAACAAGAGAGTTACTAGGGAAAGAAAAAGTAACTTTTTATATAGGGTTTGACCCAACAGCAGATAGTCTACATGTAGGACATTTTATTGCTATGATGTTTATGTCTCATATGCAAAGACATGGACACAGACCTATAGCTCTTATAGGTGGTGGAACTGCTATGATAGGAGATCCAAGTGGAAGAACTGATATGAGACAGATGCTAACAGAAGAGGGGATTGCCCATAACGTAGCTTCTATAAAAAAACAAATGGAAAAATTCATTGATTTTTCAGATGGAAAAGCTATCTTAGAAAACAATGCTGATTGGTTACTTGGATTAAACTATGTAGAGTTTATAAGAGATATCGGATCTCAATTCTCGGTAAACAGAATGTTATCGGCAGAGTGTTTTAAATCAAGAATGGAAAACGGAGGATTATCTTTCTTAGAGTTCAACTACATGTTGATGCAAGGATATGATTTCTTAGTTCTTAATAGAAAGCATAACTGTACTATGCAGTTAGGTGGAGATGACCAGTGGTCTAATATGATAGCTGGAGTAGATTTAGTTAGAAGAAAAGACAGAAAATCATCATATGCAATGACTTGTTCTCTTTTAACAAATAGTGAAGGAAATAAAATGGGTAAAACAGCAAAAGGTGCTTTATGGTTAGACCCAGAGAAAACATCACCTTATGATTTCTACCAATACTGGAGAAATCTTCCAGATGCTGACGTTGAAAGACCATTAGCTCTTCTTACATACATTCCAATGGATGAGGTTAGAAGATTAGCAGCATTAGAAGGAGCAGCAATAAATGAAGCTAAGAAGGTTTTAGCTTATGAAGTTACTAAAATAGTTCACGGAGAAGAGGAAGCTATTAAAGCTCAGCAAGCAGCAGAAGCTCTTTTTGGTGGAGTAGGTATGGATATGAGTAATGTTCCAACAAGTGAAATTTCTGAAGAGAAATTAGGAATAGGATTAGTTGATCTTTTAGTTGAACTTGAAATTTTAAAAACTAAGAGTGAAGGAAGAAGACTTGTTCAACAAAACGGACTTTCTATAGATGATGTTAAAGTCACTGATTTTAATTTACCAGTAACAAAAGATTTATTTAAAGATGGAGAAATTTTAGTTAAGCAAGGGAAGAAAAAATATAATAGAATAGTTATAAAATAAAATTGACATTAAACTTTAAGGATGGTTATTATTGATAGTTCTAAGAAAAGCAGTTTTAGAAGATATTCCAAATATCTACGAGCAATTACATTTAAATTATGTAAAGAAATATTGTAAAGGTGAAGAGGAAGCTCAATGGGAAATTCATAAAAAGTGGTATACCTTTTTAATAAATTCATCATCGTATATACTATACACGATTGAAGATATAGGGGGTAAGTTTTTAGGAAGCATAAAATTTGAGATAGAAAATGAAACCTCTATAATATGTATTTTTATTGCTAAAGAACTGAGAGGAAAGGGATATTCTAAAATTATAATAGAATCAAGCATTGACGAAATGAAATTTGAAAAACCAGAAGTTAGTGTGGTTCTAGCATATATTTTAGAAGAAAATGAAATATCAATATTAAGTTTTGAAAAATCAGGATTTATCTATGAAGGAATGGAAGAGTATGAAGGAGTAGATAATCTTCTGTATGTCAAATGGATAGATAGAAACTAAAATGGGCATCTGTATAGATGCCCATTTTTTATAAAATTTAAATGGGAGTGTTGAATATGACTAAAAAAGAAAAAGTAAAAAAAATTATAGAAATATTTAGGGAGAAATTTGGACATCCAAAATGCGCTCTAGATTATAAGACACCATTTGAATTACTTGTATCTGTAATATTATCAGCACAATGTACAGATGTAAGGGTCAATATAGTTACTAAGCATATGTTTAAAATAGTGAATACACCTGAAGAGTTTGCAAATATGGATTTGTCAGAAATAGAGGACTTAATCAGAAGTACTGGTTTTTTCAGAAATAAAGCTAAGAATATAAAACTTTGTAGTCAAAGAATTTTGGAGAAATTTAATGGTGAGGTTCCTCAGTCGATGGAAGATTTAACATCTCTGGCAGGTGTTGGAAGGAAAACGGCCAATGTTGTCAGAGGAGAGATATGGGGATTGGCGGATGGAATAACGGTTGATACACACGTAAAAAGACTTACAAATTTAATTGGACTTGTAAATTCAGATGATCCTTTAAAGATAGAAAAAGAGCTTATGAAAATTGTTGATAAAAAAGATTGGATTGACTTTCCACATTTTTTAATACTACAAGGAAGAGAGATTTGTATAGCAAGAAGGCCTAAATGTTCTATTTGTGAGATAAAAGAGTATTGTAACTATGGAAAAAACAAATAAAACTTAATTTTAATTCTTGACAAGGTGGATAAAGAATGGTATATAATATAGACAACAGAGTTACGAACTTATTCAAGGAGAGGGTAAATATGAGAGTTTATCTTGATAACAATGCTACAACAAAAATGGATCCAAAAGTTTTAGAAGCAATGATGCCATTCTTAACAGAAGAATATGGAAATGCTTTTAGCATGCATTTATTCGGAAGAGAAACTGGTGCCGCTGTATCTAGATCAAGAGAAGAAATAGCTAAGCTTTTAGGAGTGTTGTCTACAGAGATAATATTTACTGCTTCTGGAACTGAATCAGATAATATCGCTGTAAGAGGAATTGCTAAAGCATATAAAAATAGAGGAAATCATATAATAACAAGTAATATAGAGCATCCAGCTATAAAAAATACATTAAAAGATTTAGAAAAAGATGGATATGAAGTTACTTTCGTATCTGTAGATTCAAATGGAGTACTAAAATTAGACGAGTTAGAAGCTGCTATTAGACCAGAAACAATACTGATTTCTGTTATGCATGCTAATAATGAAGTTGGAACAATAGAGCCAATTGCTGCAATTGGAGAATTAGCTAAAAAAAATAAAATAATTTTCCATGTTGATGCAGTTCAAACAGTTGGAAAAATTCCATTTTCACCTAAAGAATTAGGAATAGATTTACTATCTTTTTCTGGACATAAATTCTATGGACCAAAAGGAATAGGAGCTCTATATATAAGAAGTGGAGTAAGAGTTGCAAAGATAATTACTGGTGGAGGTCAAGAGAAAAAATTAAGACCTGGAACTACAAATACGCCAGCAATTGTTGGAATGGCAAAAGCTTTAGAGTTAGCTTATGCAAATATGCCTGAAGAGATAGCTAGAGAAACAGAATTAAGAGACTATTTTGAAAGCCAAATAGTAGAAAAAATACCAGAAGTGGTTATAAATGCAAAATCTGTAGAAAGATTACCAGGAACATCGAGCATAACGTTTAAATATCTTGAAGGGGAGTCAATACTTCTTTCTCTAAGTTATTTAGGAATTGCAGTAAGTTCAGGTTCAGCTTGTTCATCTGATGAATTACAAGCTTCACATGTGTTACTAGCTATGGGAATCCCAGCTGAATTTGCACATGGAACTATCAGATTTAGTTTAGGTAAATATAATACAAAAGAAGAAATCGACTATACAGTTGAGCAAGTTGTAAAAGTTATAGAAAAACTAAGAATACTTTCACCTTTATGGAATGAATTTAATAGATAAAAAGGAGTTGTGATATAGATGCAATATTCAGAAAAAGTAATGGAACATTTTATGAATCCAAGAAACGTAGGAACAATGGAAAATCCTGATGGATACGGAAAGGTTGGAAATCCTTCTTGTGGAGATATCATGGAGCTTTTCTTGAAAATAGAAAATGATGTAATAGTTGATGTAAAATTTAGAACATTTGGTTGTGCTTCTGCAATTGCTACATCATCAATCTCAACAGAGATGGTTTTAGGAAAAAATATAGACGAAGCTTTAATAATAACTAATAAAGCAGTAGCTGAAGCTTTAGGGGGATTGCCACCAGTAAAGATGCATTGTTCAGTGCTTGCAGAAGAAGCTTTAAAAAAAGCTATAGAAGATTACTTGGCTAAAAAAAATAAATAGTTTATAATATAAAAAAGAACTCCTTAGTAATTGCAGTATTACTTACAAGGAGTTCTTTTAATATTAGGTTACAGGAGAGTTAATTCTATGAAAAAAATAATGTTCACAGCTTTTTTATTAATCCAAACTATATTGTTTTCGTCACAAGGGGAGCAACCAGACTACAAGTCTTATATACTTGGGGATTCTCATGGAAAAATTTATTTTAAAAATAATGAAAATGCTAAATTACCTCTTGCATCTGTTACTAAAATGATGAATATTATGGTGGTATTTGATGAAATAAATAAGGGGAATATAAGCCTTGATGATGAAGTAGTTATTGATTGGGAAATTGTGAGTGTTGGTGGAAGTAGTATACCTATGAAAAGTGGAGAAGTATTTACTTTAAGAGATTTGATAAAAGCTGCTGCGATAAAATCGGCTAATAATGCAGCATATGCCATTGCAAAGCATGCTGGAAAAGGAAGTATAAATGATTTTGTTGCTAAAATGAATGCAAAAGCAAAAGATTTAGGATTAGAAAATGAATTGGAATTTTATACGCCTGCTGGATTACCTGCTCATATGACAAAAAAACCAATGGATGTGGGAACTGCAAGAGGAATATACGAACTTTCAAGAGAAGCTATTAAGTATAAAGGATATATGCAATATGCATCATTGCCTAAAGCTACAATAAAGAATGGAGAAATTTTATTGAGAAGTACAAACCACCTTTTAGGAAAAGATGGAATCTATGGAATAAAAACTGGATATCACACAAGATCAGGATTTAATATTGCGATAGCTAGTAATAAAGAGGGAATAGATACTATAGTTGTAGTTTTAGGTGGAAAAAGTACAAAAATAAGAGATGAAAAGATACTTAGTTTAGAAAAAAGTTTTCATGAAAAGTATAAAGCTAAGAATATAGTTAATAAGTCAACTCCTGTTGTAAAAATACCAGTTCAAAATGGACTTAAAGATTATATAGAGGCATATCCAGAAAATAATTATGTAAGTGTTTTATCTGAAGATTCAGATGTTAAACTTCAGCTAGAAAGAGTTCCAGTACTTTTAGCTCCAGTACAAGCAGGATCAGTAGTTGGAGAATATGGTATATATGTAGATGGAAACAAGGTTTTTACAGATAATTTAATTGTAAAGGAAAACATTCAAAAGAAGAATATTTTAGATATATTAAAAAGTAAGTTTAAAAAATAAAAATAATTAAAAAAAACTATTGACGATAATTGTTTATTATGGTACTATTATTTTTGTCAGCGAGAAACATTTGCGGACGAAAACAAATAAGGACATTAGCAACCGAATAGAGAAAGATAGTCAAAAGTTATGCAATAACAACCATTAAATGGTGTACATTAAGTCGTAAGACTTTAAAAATATATTTGAATGAAGAGTTTGATCCTGGCTCAGGATGAACGCTGACAGAATGCTTAACACATGCAAGTCGACTTGAAGTTCTTCGGAATGGAAAGTGGCGGACGGGTGAGTAACGCGTAAAGAATTTGCCTTTTAGTCTGGGACAACTGTTGGAAACGACAGCTAATACCGGATATTATGGATTTCTCGCATGGGATTTTCATGAAAGCTATATGCGCTAGAAGAGAACTTTGCGTTCCATTAGCTAGTTGGTGGGGTAATGGCCCACCAAGGCGACGATGGATAGCCGGCCTGAGAGGGTGAACGGCCACAAGGGGACTGAGACACGGCCCTTACTCCTACGGGAGGCAGCAGTGGGGAATATTGGACAATGGACCAAAAGTCTGATCCAGCAATTCTGTGTGCACGATGAAGGTTTTCGGATCGTAAAGTGCTTTCAGTTGGGAAGAAAAAAATGACGGTACCAACAGAAGAAGCGACGGCTAAATACGTGCCAGCAGCCGCGGTAATACGTATGTCGCAAGCGTTATCCGGATTTATTGGGCGTAAAGCGCGTCTAGGCGGATTAGTAAGTCTGATGTTAAAATGCGGGGCTCAACTCCGTATTGCGTTGGAAACTGCTAGTCTAGAGTACTGGAGAGGTGGGCGGAACTACAAGTGTAGAGGTGAAATTCGTAGATATTTGTAGGAATGCCGATAGAGAAGTCAGCTCACTGGACAGATACTGACGCTGAAGCGCGAAAGCGTGGGGAGCAAACAGGATTAGATACCCTGGTAGTCCACGCCGTAAACGATGATCACTAGGTGTTGGGGGTCGAACCTCAGCGCCCAAGCTAACGCGATAAGTGATCCGCCTGGGGAGTACGTACGCAAGTATGAAACTCAAAGGAATTGACGGGGACCCGCACAAGCGGTGGAGCATGTGGTTTAATTCGACGCAACGCGAGGAACCTTACCAGCGTTTGACATCCCAAGAAGTTTCCAGAGATGGAGATGTGCCGGCTTGCCGGAACTTGGTGACAGGTGGTGCATGGCTGTCGTCAGCTCGTGTCGTGAGATGTTGGGTTAAGTCCCGCAACGAGCGCAACCCCTTTTGTATGTTGCTACCATTAAGTTGAGCACTCATGCGATACTGCCTGCGACGAGCAGGAGGAAGGTGGGGATGACGTCAAGTCATCATGCCCCTTATACGCTGGGCTACACACGTGCTACAATGGGCAGTACAGAGAGTCGCCAACCCGCGAGGGTGAGCTAATCTCTTAAAGCTGTTCTTAGTTCGGATTGTACTCTGCAACTCGAGTACATGAAGTTGGAATCGCTAGTAATCGCAAATCAGCTATGTTGCGGTGAATACGTTCTCGGGTCTTGTACACACCGCCCGTCACACCACGAGAGTTGGTTGCACCTGAAGTGGCAGGCCTAACCCGTAAGGGAGGGATGTTCCTAAGGTGTGATTAGCGATTGGGGTGAAGTCGTAACAAGGTATCCGTACGGGAACGTGCGGATGGATCACCTCCTTTCTAAGGAGACTACAATCTTTCTCTATTCGATTGATAATGTTCTGAGGGGATATAGCTCAGTTGGGAGAGCAACGCACTTGCACTGCGTAGGTCAGCGGTTCGACTCCGCTTATCTCCACCATAAATATTATCGTTTGGACATTGGAAACTATATAGTAGATATTGAGAGAATAATTAACAAATAACTAACAATTCAAATAATCTTTGAGTAGTTAGTCTGTCAAATAAAAATAGGTTAAGATATTAAGGGCACATGAAGGATGCCTTGGTAGTAAGAGCCGATGAAGGACGTGGTAAGCTGCGATAAGCCTAGAGGAGTTGCAATCGAACATTGATTCTAGGATTTCCGAATGGAGAAATCTGCTAAGATGGAGTCTTAGCACGAAAGAGGGAACCGCGTGAACTGAAACATCTAAGTAACGCGAGGAAAAGAAAGTAAAAACGATCCCCTAAGTAGCGGCGAGCGAACGGGGGTGAGCCTAAACCATATACATGTCAAGGTTACAGCCGTTGTGTATATGGGGTAGCGGGATAGTCTCTAGAAAGTCTGTAAAGCTTTCAGCATTTTGAAACACCGAACTGGAAGAACTTGGAAAAGTTCGCCGTAGAGGGTGATAGCCCCGTACAGGTAACCTGTTTCAAATGCGTAACTAATCCCAAGTAGCACGGAACACGAGGAATTCTGTGTGAATCAGCGAGGACCATATCTCGTAAGGCTAAATACTCTTACTAACCGATAGCGCATAGTACCGTGAGGGAAAGGTGAAAAGAACCCCGGGAGGGGAGTGAAATAGAACCTGAAATCATGTGCTTACAAGCGGTCAGAGCCCTTCGGGGTGATGGCGTGCCTTTTGGAGAATGATCCTGCGAGTTACGTTCAGTGGCAAGGTTAAGTTTAACGGAGCCGAAGGGAAACCGAGTCTGAATAGGGCGACATAGTCGCTGGGCGTAGACGCGAAACCTGGTGATCTAAGCCTGTCCAGGGTGAAGCTGTGGTAAGACACAGTGGAGGCCCGAACTCACCGCCGTTGAAAAGTTGGGAGATGAGGTAGGTTTAGGGGTGAAAAGCCAATCGAACCAGGAGATAGCTCGTTCTCTCCGAAATGCATTTAGGTGCAGCCTTGAGTGTTCAATTATGGGGGTAGAGCACTGAATGATCTAGGGGGCATATTGCTTACCGAAATCAATCAAACTCCGAATACCATAATTTAAGAGCTCAGGAGTGAGACTATGGGAATTAACTTCCATGGTCAAAAGGGAAACAACCCAGACCACCAGCTAAGGTCCCTAATTATAACTAAGTGGGAAAGGAGGTGGAGATTCACAAACAACCAGGAGGTTGGCTTAGAAGCAGCCATACCTTTAAAGAGTGCGTAATAGCTCACTGGTCGAGAGTCTCTGCGCCGACAATGTAACGGGGCTAAGTTATAAACCGAAGCTGTGGAATTGCGTAAGCAATTGGTAGGAGAGCGTTCTGTAGGCCGTTGAAGGAGAAGCGTAAGCGACTCTGGAGGTATCAGAAGTGAGAATGCAGGAATAAGTAGCGAGAATGGGAGCGAGAATCTCCCACGCCGGAAGACCAAGGGTTCCAGGGTAAAGTTTGTCTTCCCTGGGTAAGCCGGGTCCTAAGCCGAGGCTATAATGCGTAGGCGAATGGAAAACAGATTAATATTTCTGTGCCACTGATATTGAGTGATGGAGGGACGCAGGAGGTTATGCACGCTGGCGAACGGAAGTGCCAGTGTAAGCGTGTAGGGTGGTCTCGTAGGAAAATCCGCGAGACTAGATCTGAGGCGTGATACGGAGTCGTAAGATGAAGGTGCAAATACCACACTGCCGAGAAAAGCTTCTAAGCGTTTAAAGATATTAGTGCCCGTACCCCAAACCGACACAGGTGGTCAGGATGAGAAATCTAAGGCGGACAGGCTAACTCTCGTTAAGGAACTCTGCAAAATTGCCCCGTAACTTCGGGAGAAGGGGTGCCTTTCATGGTCAGCGAACACGCGTCGCAAAGCTGTGAGAGGCCGCAGTGAAGAGTCTCAGGCGACTGTTTAACAAAAACACAGGTCTATGCTAAGCTGTAAGGCGATGTATATGGGCTGACACCTGCCCAGTGCCGGAAGGTTAAGAGGAGGAGTGAGAGCTCCGAATTGAAGCCCCGGTGAACGGCGGCCGTAACTATAACGGTCCTAAGGTAGCGAAATTCCTTGTCGGGTAAGTTCCGACCTGCACGAATGGTGTAACGATCTGAGAGCTGTCTTGACGGGAGGCCTGGTGAAATTGTATTATCGGTGAAGATACCGATTACCTGCAGTAGGACGGAAAGACCCCATGGAGCTTTACTGTAGCTTGGTATTGGGTTTTGGTGTCGTATGTATAGGATAGTTGGGAGACTATGATGCGTGGTCGCTAGATTACGCGGAGTCAACGGTGGAATACCAACCATACTACATCGAAATTCTAATCTGAGGTTTGTACCCTCGGAGACAGTGCTAGGTGGGCAGTTTGACTGGGGCGGTCGCCTCCGAAAGAGTAACGGAGGCGTTCAAAGGTTCCCTCAGGTTGGATGGAAATCAACCGGAGAGTGCAATGGCAGAAGGGAGCTTAACTGCGAGACTGACGGGTCGAGCAGGTGCGAAAGCAGGACATAGTGATCCGGCGATTCCGAATGGAAGGGTCGTCGCTCAACGGATAAAAGCTACCCTGGGGATAACAGGCTGATTCTACCCGAGAGTCCATATCGACGGTAGAGTTTGGCACCTCGATGTCGGCTCATCGCATCCTGGGGCTGGAGAAGGTCCCAAGGGTTGGGCTGTTCGCCCATTAAAGCGGTACGTGAGCTGGGTTCAGAACGTCGTGAGACAGTTCGGTCCCTATCCACTGTAGGCGTTAGAATATTGAGAAGATCTGTCCTTAGTACGAGAGGACCGGGATGGACAAACCTCTGATGTACCAGTTGTCACGCCAGTGGCACAGCTGGGTAGTCACGTTTGGAACAGATAACCGCTGAAAGCATCTAAGCGGGAAACTGACTTCAAGATAAGTATTCTTTAAGACACCTTCGAGACTAGGAGGTTGATAGGTTGGGGGTGTAAGAGTAGCGATACTTTTAGCTGACCAATACTAATATGTCGAAGTTTTAACCTAATAAATCTCAACTACTATATAGTTTCAAGTGTTCCAAAGACATTTGAATATTGATTGGCAACGATAGCTATGAGGGTACACCCAGTAACATTTCGAACCTGGAAGTTAAGCTCATAAACGCTGAAAGTACTTGGGGGGCAGCCCCCTGGGAGGATAAGTAGTTGCCAATCTTTTTTATTTTTTGGATAAAATGTTTTAGTTCTATTCAAAATAATAATTTGGTTATCAAACCTTTTGTATTGAAAGTGAAAAAAACTCAAGTAAATAACTTGACAATTTTCGGTATTTTAGTTATATTGGTAGTGATGATTACTTTAAAAAATGGGAGGTACAATAAATGTACGTAATAGATAAGGAAATATGTATTGGGTGTGGAGCTTGCGAGGGAACTTGTCCAGTATCAGCAATATCAGCAGATGCAAACGGAAAATATGAAATTTGTGATGCTTGTATCGATTGTGGTTCATGTGCAGGAGTTTGTCCAGTAGAAGCAATATCAGCAGGAAACTAATTTTTAATAAAAAAACCAAAAACCAAAACCAAAACGGAGGTAAAAAATGTACGTAATCGATAAAGAAATATGTATTGCATGTGGAGCATGTGAAGCAGTATGTCCAGTATCAGCAATATCAGCTGATGCAGATGGAAAAAGAGAAATAAACGATTCTTGTATTGACTGTGGAGCTTGTGCAGCTACTTGTCCAGTAGATGCAATATCAGCAGGAAACTAATTATATAAGGGTAGCTTATTTTTAAGCTACTCTTTTGCCGCCTTAGCTCAGTTGGTAGAGCAATACCATGGTAAGGTAGAGGTCACTGGTTCAATTCCGGTAGGTGGCACCACAATATAATATTACATCAGACACCTTTCAGAAAGTATTCGGAGGGGTTTTTTTATGTCCAAAAATAAATATTCTAAAGGTATGACTTATTTAGAAGTTTTAGTTGTAATTTCAATCATAGGATTTTTAACAATAGGTAGTTATTTAAAATATATTAAAGTATTAGAAATGGTAGATTTAAAAGATGCAAAATTAAAAATAGTTGAAACATATAGTTTATGTGCTATTAAATCTTTGGATCTCCAACAATCTTTTAAAGTTGATTTATTTATGAAAGAGAAATATATTGATACTGAGCTTGTACTGGTAGGTAATATAGATAAAATCGAAAAAAAAGAGAAAATACAACTGCCTAAAAAATTGAGATATGCTACTGTTTACGACAATTCGGTTTTGACTGAAATTAGAGCTAAGACTACTATAACTGGGAATTTAAATAAATCTTTTACAGTTTATATCTTCGACTATAAAGATTTAGCAAAATACAGAATAGCTTTTTATATCTATCAAACAAATAAATTTTTGCAAGTTAACATTTATGAAAATATAAATGCTAGCGGAGCAACTTATTCAAACATTGAAAAATATCACAAATCGAGTGAGGGACAAAATCATATAGGGTGGCAAAAAGAATAAGAGGTGATTTAAATAAAAATTATTTTAATTACACAGCTAGTATTTACGATTGTTCTTTTAAGGGCTAACTTACCTAAAAAATTAAAGACTGCAAAAATGTATATTCAAATTTCAACGTTAGAAACTAAAAATAGTTTTAAGGTTGTAGCAGTAGAAAAATATCCTGAAAGATATGAGTGATGACTATGAATAAGAGTATATTGTTTGAAAGAGAGGTTACAGAGATAAGAGAGGGCGTATTTGAAAATTCAAATATAATTTCTCAATTCAATGATATGATTTTATCTGCTCTTAAAAAAAATAGCAGTGACATACATATTGAGCCTTTTAGAGATTCTTATAGAATTAGATTTAGAGTGGATGGAATTTTAGAAATAGTAAAATCAATAGACAAAAAGATAGGGATAGCTTTGGTATCCAGAATTAAAATATTATCTGAAATAGATATTGGAGAAAAAAGATTTCCGCAAGATGGAAGATTTAAAGGTAAGTATCTGGAAACAGAAATAGATTTTAGAGTTTCGACTATTCCAGTTATTTACGGTGAAAAGTGTGTTGTTAGAATATTAGATAAATTTATAGAAAAAAAGAGTTTAAAAGATTTAGGTTTTAGCGATAGAAATTATGAAATTCTTTTAAAAAACATAAAAAAAAGAAGTGGAATGATTATAATAACCGGTCCTACAGGAAGTGGAAAAACAACAACGCTATATAGTATTATAAATGAGTTGAATAAAGAAGGAGTAAATATATTATCGATAGAAGATCCTATTGAGTATCAAATTGAAGGAATAAATCAAGTTCAATGTAAGAGCGAGATAGGACTTAATTTTTCACAAGTACTGAGAGGATTTTTAAGACAAGATCCAGATATAATTTTAATTGGAGAAATTAGAGATGTAGAAACTGCAGAAATTGCACTAAGGGCTTCTTTGACAGGACATTTAGTCCTCACTACATTACATACAAAAGATGCAATTTCATCTATAGAAAGACTCATTAATTTTGGAATAGATCGTTATATGATAGCGGCTGGAGTCACTCTTATTCAAAGTCAAAGGTTAGTTAGAAAATTTGATGGAAAAGAATTTAAAGGTAGAATTGCTGTTGAAGAAACATTAGAGATAGATTCTGATATAAAAGAAATGATTTTAAAAGAGAGTTCGTCTTTTGAAATAGAAGAAAAGGCTCTAGAAAAAGGTATGATATCTCTCATAGAAAATGGAAAAATAAAAGTAAAAGATGGAATAACTTCAATGAGTGAAATTATAAGAGAGTGTAGCCTATGAAGGAATTTAGTTATACAGCTTATGATTATAGTGGTAAAAAAATTGAAGGCATTTACAGAGGGAAAGATAAAGCTGAACTGGAATTAAAATTGAAGGAAAATTCACAGCTACTTTTAAAGGCCAATGAATTAAAATTAGAAAAAACTAAGAGAATAAAATCTAAAGAAATACAGATGCTTATGAGAAATTTAGGAAAACTTATAAAGACAGGTCTAACTATAAAAAAAAGTTTGCAATTTCAAAGAGAAAGCATAGAAAATAAAACTTTAATAAGAAAACTTCAAAAGATAGAAGATGATATACAAATGGGAGAAGAACTCTATGAATCTTTCGAAAAACAAAATATATTGAAGCCAACCTATATAAATTTATTAAGAGTTGGAGAAGTTTCAGGAAACTTGGGAGAAAGCTTTTTTAAAGTATTTGAACTTATGAAACTTCAAGAGTACTATAAGATTAAAATTAGAAATATCATGATATATCCAATTGTTGTTATTGGAACGTCGTTAGTAATAATAAATTTTATGGTATTTTTTATACTTCCCAATTTTTTAGAAATGTTCACTCAAAATAATCAAGAATTACCTATAATCACGAGCATAATTATATTCGGATTAGAGCTACTTAAAGAAAATTATTTTTCTATTTTAGTAGCTCTTTTTTTTATAGTTATATTTTTAAAAAAGTTTTCAAATAATAATAATATTTATCTTAAAATACCAATTTTTAGAAAAATTTACAGAGATAAGATAGCTATGGAATTTTGTAGGACATTATTTTTACTTCTTGAAGCTGGGATTCATTTTAGCATGGCTTTTGATATAGCTACAGAAGATTTAGAGACTTATAAATTGAAAATAGATTTTAGTAAAATAAGAATTAGTGTAAAAGAAGGGACTGTTCCTTCTTTAATTTTCAAAGAGATAAATCTATTATCTAGAGAAAACTTAGGTTTAATCAAATTGGGAGAAGAAAGTGGAGAAATAGGCAAAATGTTAGAAGAGGTTTCTAAAAATATCGAGTTTAAAATAAATGAGAGAATAGAGCTTTTTCTTCAACTTTTAGAACCTATTTTAATTTTAGTTATTGGAATATCTTTAGGGATAGTCGTAATAGCACTATACTTGCCAATATTTAATATAATAGACAATTTTGATATCTAAAAAATATGTGGGAGGAAAAAATGAATAAAAATTCAGGATTTACACTTATTGAGATGATTGTTGTGTTAGGAATTGTAGCTATTCTATCAAGTTTTGCCGTTCCAAAAACTAGAAAATATTTAGCTGTCGCTAAAGACACATCGGCGATAAATGCTCTTTCAATTCTTAGAACTGCTGTAGAATTAAAAAGTATAGATGGAGTGGAGATGCCAACAGTTGAAGAAAATACAGAATTTACAAAAGAACACTTTGATTCATTGGAAGAGTTTTTATCAGGTGGAATAAAAAAAACATTGGGATTTACTGAGGATAGTATAACTGGGACAGTGGCAAATATACAGTCTGGAGGACATAGAGATTCCAAAGATGGAACTTTATTATATGGTGGGAAATTAAAATTAGTCTTTAAAGCTGGAGAGTTAAAACTTACTCCAGTAGAAGAAACAGGAGAATATAATACAAATGGAGAATTATGGAAAAACTTTTGATATTCTTTTGGGCAATGTATATAGGAATAGTTATATTGGTAGCTATTATAGATATGAATAAAAAAATTATTCCAAATATATTTACATTATCGTTAATTTTATTAGGGATTATATATAATTATATATATTTTGGAAGTATTGAAAGATCAATTATAGGGGGCGGAGTTTTCGCCTCTCCGTTTTTGCTCATATATGGTTATGGGTATGATTTTTTCAAAAAAGAATGTTTAGGTTTTGGAGATGTAAAATTTATCTTTGCTATAGGTTGTTTTTTAGGTTATACCGATTTGTATAGTTTCTTAATTTTTATAAATGGAATATTTACTATAGCTTTAATTGTCGTATTATTATTTTTTAAAAAAATTAAAAAAAATCAAGAAATTCCATTCGCTCCCTTTATTTCCTTTATGGCAATTATTTACCCAATATTAGAAGGTTTTATATGAAAAAAGGATTTAGTTTAATTGAAATCATAATCTGCTTGGGAATTATTTCGTTTGTTTTTATTCCTTCGATTTTTTATGTCCAAAAATTGAAGTTTTCAAGAAAAATAACTTTAGATTATGAAGAATTGAATAAAATGGCAGAACATTCTAGAATAGATTTGAAAAAAATCGGGTATGAAAAACTTTCAAAAAAAACTCATTTTATAGAAGAAACAGAAAAATTTAAAAATGAATATACGGTAAAAATTTTAGAACCTGGAATTTTAAGAGTTGATATTAAAATTTCTTTCAATTCTATCCTGAATAAAAAAATGATAAGGGAAGTTAAAGTTTATGTTGCGAAATAAAAATAAGGGGATTTCATTTCTAGAGGTAGTAGTAACTATTGGAATTTTATCCTTAGTATCCTTAATTCTTGGAAGTACTATGAAAATATTTTTTATTCTAAATAAAGATTTAGAAAGAGACTATGGATATGAAAGAACAGGAAAGAAAAATTTACAACAAATATCTAGAGATTTAAAAATAGCGATATCTCTTTCAGAAATATATGATATTAGAATTTTAAAAGAAGATAGTTTGACAAGTTCACTTTTAAATAATCCTAAGACAAGTGGGAATACATTAGTTCTAAAAATCCCTGAATTCAAGAATGGACAACTCCATAATTCTTATAAGTTGTATAGATTTAATTCTAGAAAGTTAGAAGCATACTATGCAAAAGAAAGTACCTATGGAGTTATAAGAATAGATCTAAAAACAAAAGATAGTATTTTAGAAAATATAGATGATGGAATATTTTTAAAAGTGGGAACATTTATAAAGTTTGAGTTTAAATTCCTTGGAGGGAAAAAAGTTGAAGAGTGGAAAAATTAACGGATTTATAACTCTTACACTTATTGTCATGAGCACAATTTTTTTATGGATTTTATCAAGTTTTGTAAGAATTGAGAGTGGACGAATAGAAAGATATCAAACGCAAAAAGAGTTTTATAAAGATCAGTGGGAGTTAGAAGATTTATTGGAGTTTGGAAAATATGAACTCAAAAAAGCTGATGATTTTATAAATAATGAAGAGTTAAAAGGTGTGGTGGATTACTTCGGTGGAAATCCTAGAATATGGATATCCAAATCCGATAAATCATTTGGAAATTACAAAGTTAAACATATATATAAAAATAAAACCTCATTTGTAGATAAAGTAGTTCTATCCTCTGGAATAAGGAATGAATTTGAGATAAGACTTTTGAAGAAATTAAAAATAGGAGAAGAAAATATTTTATTTTTTGTGGATATTTTTTTATATTATGATTCACTAAATAAAGATGTAAATCTTCCAGACATTGAGGAGATTAAAGAAATGTGGGTGGAATACGATGAAAATAGAAATTTTATCAAATGAGATAGTTTTATATAAAAAAGAAGAAATGGTAAGTAAACTTTTATTTAATCATAAGAATCAAATATTTTTAAAAGTCTATGAATTGATAAGCGATATTGAAGAACTAAAAGAGATTAAAATATTTTTTGACGAAATCTTACTAGAGGATGAAGGAGATATTCTGACCTATAAAGGAGTTTCTATATCTTCAGAAATTTTCTATGCAATTATAGATTTGGTAAAAGAAAAGAATGGTAAAATTGGTTGTTTTTCTTTTATTGAAAAAAATCTAGATTTCAATAATGCTTTTGGTTATGAGAAAAAAATAATTAAAATAAAATATTCGATAATACTATCTTTAGTGAGCATTTTTATATTAATTTCGGGATCTATTTATTTAGAGAATAATCTCAAAAAAATAGATAAAAAAATTCAGAATATAGATATTTCGGAAAAAATATTACGTGAAGAAATTGGAGTTTTAAGAAAAAGTATAGAAGAATTTGAATTGGAAAATATTGAGTATAATAAGATGAAAGAAGAGTTGAATACTAAAACGAAATTTAATATTTTGTTTGATAGAATTAGGAATATAGTTCCAAGTGAAGTTTATTTAAAAAGTATAGATATAGAAAATAAAAAAATTAAACTTTATGGGAATTCAAAGTTTATAGAGTTGGTATATGAGTTTGAAAAAAAGTTAGATAATCTAGAAGTCATATCTAAAGTGAATAGTGATTTTATTAAAAATACAGGAGGGGATTTTGAATATTTGATAGAATTAGAAGTTTTTTAATTGGAAAAGAAAAAGTTGTATATCTGTTTGTTGTCGTTTTATTTCTAAGTTTATCATATTTATTTATATTTAATAAACTAGATAAAATTAACGAAAAGAAAGAAACTCTAAAACGCAAAGAGCAAAATTCTAGTGCTCTAGAGAAATCAAAAAATCTATTAGAAATAGAGAAAAATAGATTTGAACAAATGGAGAAAAATATGGAAAATAATCCTTTGGATAAAGAGATTGATAAGATTGCTTTTTATAATTCGGGAGAGTTTAAAAGATACGTAGGTGAAATTTTAAAACAAGAAGATATAACAGTATTAAACATAGGGAGAACAGAAGAGTTTTGGAATAAATTTGAAATCAAAAAAAATTATGTATATATTGAATTTTATGGAGAGGAGTTAAAGATTATTAATTTTATTAAGCGATTGGAGGAGGACAAAAAAAGATTTTATCTGGGAGAAACCTCTACGGTTATCGAATCGATGGGAAGTAAAATTATTTCATTTAAGGGAAGAATAGGTTGGCTCTATAAACCAATTTCAAAAATAAAAGAAGAAACTTCAGATAGAGACGAAGTTTTTAAATTTAAAGAAAAAAATAGGAGAATAACAGGAGTCAGAGGGGGAATTTGATGATTTTTAAAGTCGGAATAATTTTTGTTATGGTCATTTTTAAAATTTTCTCTTTAGAACTGGAAAATATTTTATATTCCAGAGAATTAGATATAAAAGAAGCTAGTATAACTGATGTTTTTGCTGAACTTTCAAAATTTTCAGGAATTACAATTTTAGCAGATAGAGAATGTAAAAATGAGATAATAGATGTATATTTTAAACCTCAGACAAGTGTGGGTGATATTTTAAAGAGTATAGAAAAAGCTTACGGATTAAAAATGGTAAGAAATGAAAGAGGAATAATATTTTCAAGGGAAAATATTAAAGGAAAAAGTACGATAGTAGGGAAGGTTATAAATCAAAAAACTGGCTCTGGAATAGGTGGAGCAAGAATAAAACTTAGCAAAAATGAAGATCCAATTGGAATATCTGGAGAGGCCGGAACATATATAGTACAGGGGATTCCGGCTGGAGTTCATATGTTGTTTGCAGAAAAAAATGGATTTCTATCAAATGGTGAGTTTATAGAGATAAAAGATGGAGTTACAAAGCAAGATATATATTTAACCAAAGAATATAATAATTCTGATAGAGAAAAAGAAAAGGAAGAATACAATACAAATTTTGAAAAAAATGCTATAATAGAGCATATTGCATTGAAAAATCTAGCTCCAGAGGAAGCTGAAGAGATTTTATTGAAAAGTTTTCCCAGAGAATTGAATTTATCTTTGAGTCATAGGAGCAACGGAATAATAATAAGAGGAAACTACAAAGAGGTGGTTGTTGCTAAAAAACTTTTAGCTAGTCTAGATAAAGAGTATAGACAAGCTAGAGTAGAGGCTCAAATTTTAGATGTAACTGATAATCTTTTTCAAAACATAGGAATAAAATGGTTCTATAGTGAAAATGGAAGTAAAAACTCTGGATTAGAAGTTGGGGTTCTTGAAAATACAATTATTGAGGGAATCGGAGAAGTCTATAGTTCTGGAATAAAATTAGTGAGAAAATATAATGGTGGAAACGATGTTTTAGGACTTGGAATAGATTTATTACAAGGAACTCAGGATTTATACGTAAGTGCACTTCCAACCTTAATAATAATGAATAATAAAATAGGCGAGTTTAAAATGACTGAAGAGGTCATTGTTGGAGAATCCCAAGATGAGAATGAAGAGAGTGGAAGAGTTTTTTCAACTCCTTTATTTAAAGAAGCTGGAATTATTTTGAAAGTTTTACCTAAAATAAAAGATAAAAATAGTATTGAACTTACTATTTGGCTTGAAGTAAGCGACTTTAAATTAAACAAGCCTCTTAAAAATCATGAGTCAGAAAATGGTGGGACTTTTAATTCCAATGGTGGATCAAAGATTTCAAGATCTCTTAACACAAATGTTACAGTGAGAAATAATGAAACTATTTTCATCGGTGGATTAAAAAGAACAATAGAACAGAATTTAAAGAGTCAAGTTCCATTTTTAGGAGATATTCCATATTTGGGAGTGTTTTTTAAAAGCAAAAGTGTAAAAAAACAAATAACAGATTTATATATAAAATTAAATGTAGAAGTTTTAGAGTAAGTATTAGGAGGAAGTTTCGATGGTAAAAGATAGATTAGAACAGATATTGGGTTGTTTTAAAAATATGAGAGTAGCTGTTGTTGGGGATATGATGCTAGATGATTATATAATAGGAACTGTAGAAAGAATATCTCCCGAAGCTCCTGTACCTGTAGTATCTGTAAAAAAAGAAAGATTTGTTTTAGGTGGAGCGGCAAACGTTATAAATAACTTGGCTACACTTGGAGCAAAAACATTATGTTTTGGTGTTATAGGGGATGATTCAGATGGAGATAGACTTCTAAATGAATTTAGAAAAATGGGAATAGAGACATCTGGAGTTATAAGAACAGAAGATAGACCTACAATAGTAAAAAGAAGAATAATTGCTGGAAACCAACAGTTATTAAGAATTGATTGGGAGGATTCAAGACCTATAAATTCAGATTTAGAGAATACTTTACTTGAAAATATAAAAAGAAATTTAGATGGAATTGATGCGATAATTCTATCTGATTATGATAAAGGTGTACTTACACCAAAAGTTGCTAAAGAGATTATAAAGATAGCAAGAGATAAAGCTATAATAGTTACTGTAGATCCAAAACCAAAAAATGCTATGAATTATATCGGAGCAACATCTATGACTCCAAATAGAAAAGAGGCTATGGAGTGTCTAGGTATGACAAGATCCGATGATATGATAGCGGTTGGAGAGGAACTGAAATCAAAACTTAATTTGACCAATTTACTTTTAACAAGAAGTGAAGAGGGTATGAGTTTATTTGATGAAGATCAAGTAATTAATATCCCAACATATGCAAAAGAAGTATTTGATGTAACTGGAGCTGGAGATACTGTTATTTCTGTATTCACTTTAGCAGCAGCAACTGGAGTAACAACTTGGCATGAAGCTGCAAAGATTGCTAATACAGCAGCGGGTGTAGTAGTTGGTAAAATGGGAACTTCAACAGTTACCAAAGAAGAAATAATAGAGTTCTATAATAGAATTTATAAAGAGTGGGTTTAGTTATGACTAATTTAAGAATCGGAAATGGATACGATGTTCACACTTTAGTAGAGGGAAGAAAACTTATTTTAGGTGGAGTGGAGATACCTCATACAAAAGGAGTTTTAGGACATTCGGATGGAGATGTCTTAGTGCATGCAATTATGGATGCAATATTAGGTGCATTAAGTCTTGGCGATATAGGTCAACATTTTCCTGATACTGAAGATAAGTACGAAGGTATAGATAGTATGATTTTACTTGATCATGTAAATAAAATTATGAAAGAAAAGGGTTATGAAATAATAAATCTAGATTCTATAATAGTTGCACAAAGACCTAAAGTTAAGCCTTATATAGAGTCAATGAGAAATTCAATTTCAAAAGTTCTAAAAATTTCAAATGATCAAGTTAGTGTGAAAGCTACAACTGAGGAGTGCCTTGGATTTACAGGAAGAGAAGAAGGTATAAAATCTTACTGTGTAGTTTTATTAAAGAAGACTGTTTAAATAAGGAGAAAAAAATGGCTTTACTACATGTAAATAATATTTATAAAGGGTTTGCAGGAGAAACTCTTTTTAAAAATATTAACTTTTCAATAGATGAAAAAGATAGAATAGGAATAATCGGTGTAAATGGTGCCGGGAAAACAACCTTAATAAAGATGTTACTTGAAAAAGAAGAGAATGATGTAGATCCAGCAACTAACCTAAGAGGTTCAATTTCAAAAAAAGGGAATCTTAAAATTGGATATCTTTCGCAGCATCCTAATTTAAATGAAGAAAATAAAGTTTTTGATGAGTTAATGGGAGTATTCAGTTCTTTAAGATCTGACTACGAGAGAATTCAAGAGCTTAATTGTTTAATAGCTACAAATATAGATGACTTTGATATTCTGATGGAAGAACTATCTGAGCTAAGTTCTAGATATGAGCAAGAAGAGGGTTATGCTATAGAGTATAAAATTAAACAAATATTGATAGGTCTTAATATACCAGAACAAATTTGGCATAATGAGATAAAGGATTTATCTGGAGGACAAAAGTCAAGAGTCGCTCTAGGAAAAATTCTTTTAGAAGAGCCAGAACTACTAATATTAGATGAGCCAACAAACCATTTAGATTTAGTAGCAATAGAGTGGCTGGAAAGATTTTTAAAAGATTATTCTAAAGCATTTATACTTATTTCCCATGATATATATTTCCTAGATAATGTTGTTAATAGAATATTTGAAATGGAAGGACAAACATTAAAAGATTATAAAGGGAACTTTACAGATTACACTATACAAAAAGAAGCATTCTTATCTGGTGCTGTTAAATCATTTGATAAAGAACAGGACAAAATTAGAAAAATGGAAGAATTTGTAAGAAGGTATAAAGCTGGTCAAAAATGTAAGCAAGCTAGAGGAAGACAAAAACTTCTGGATAGAATGGAAAAAATGGATAATCCAATAATTCCAGTTAGAAAAATAAAATTAAAATTTGAAGTTGAGAGTGTAAGTACAGACAGAGTTCTAAAAATTAGTAATTTAACAAAAAGATTTGGAGAACAACAACTTTTCAAAAATTTAAATTTAGAAATTTATAAAGGGGACAGAATAGGAATAATTGGGAAAAATGGAGTTGGAAAATCAACTATTCTTAGAATAATTAATCATTTGGAAAAACCTACTAGTGGAACAGTTGAACTTGGTGAAAGATTAAAAGTTGGATATTATGATCAAAATCATCAGGGGTTAAGTTTATCAAACACAATTCTTGAAGAGCTTATTTATAATTTCCCGATGAGTGAAGAAGCAGCTAGGACAACGGCTGGAGGATTTTTATTTACGGATGAAGATATAAATAAGAAGATAAAATCTCTTTCCGGAGGAGAGAGAGCAAGAGTTGCTTTTATGAAGCTTATTTTAAATAAACCAAACTTCTTGATACTGGATGAGCCAACAAACCATTTAGATATATATTCTAGAGAAATTTTAGAAGAAGCACTAGAAGATTATGATGGAACTATAATAGTTGTTTCTCATGATAGACACTTCTTGGAAGCTGTTGTAAATAATATATATGAAGTAAATTCTGATGGAGCAACTCTTTTCAAAGGGGACTACGAAGCTTACGTTTCTCAAAGAGATGGTGTAAAAATAAAGGATGAATCGGCATCAATAAATTATGAGGAACAGAAGAAAATAAGAAATAGAATATCGAGCTTAGAAAAAAAATATGCTCAGTTTGAGGAAAAATTAGAGAAGTTAGAAAGTAAAAAAAGTGAGCTTGAGGTTGAGTATGAAAAAGCAGGAATAAAAAATGATGTGACAGCTCTTATGGACATTCAAGAAAAAATCGATAAAGCCGATTTAGACATACTGGAGTGCTTAGAAGAATGGGAAAAAACAGGCAATGAATTAGAGGAACTAAAAAAAGGTTTGTAAATTAAAAAACACAATGTTGACTTTTTGAAATAAAGCGATTATAATATCTAAGTTATAATATTATTTAAAATAATAAATAAAATTCGAGGAAGGAGGGTCAAATGCCTACTTTAAGTCAATTAGTAAAAAAAGGAAGACAGACTCTAGAAGAGACTAAAAAATCACCAGCATTACAAGGAAACCCACAAAGAAGAGGAGTTTGTGTAAGAGTATATACTACTACTCCTAAGAAACCAAACTCAGCGTTAAGAAAGGTTGCCAGAGTAAAACTTACTAACGGAATAGAAGTTACTAGTTATATCCCAGGAGAAGGACACAACTTACAAGAACACTCAATCGTTCTAGTAAGAGGGGGAAGAACTAAAGATTTACCGGGAGTTAGATATAAAGTTATCAGAGGAGCTCTAGATACAGCAGGAGTTGCTAAGAGAAAACAATCAAGATCTAAATACGGAGCTAAAAAAGCATAATAATAAGGAGGTGGACAGTTAAAAATGTCAAGAAGAAGAGCAGCAGTAAAAAGAGATGTACTACCTGATTCAAGATATTCAGATAAGGTTGTAACTAAAGTTATCAACTCAATCATGGTAGATGGAAAAAAATCAATCGCTGAGTCAATATTTTATTCAGCAATGGACTTAATAAAAGAGAAAACTGGTCAAGAGGGGTATGATGTATTTAAGCAAGCCTTAGATAACATAAAGCCACAGATCGAAGTTAGATCTAGAAGAATCGGAGGAGCTACTTACCAGGTTCCAGTAGAAGTTAGAATCGAAAGACAACAAACTCTAGCAATCAGATGGTTAACTCTTTACACAAGACAAAGAAAAGAGTACGGAATGATTGAAAAGTTAGCTGCAGAATTAACAGCTGCTTCAAACGGTGAAGGATCTACTGTTAAGAAGAAAGAAGATACTTACAAAATGGCAGAAGCTAACAGAGCATTCGCACATTACAAGTTCTAATTTATATCGAGGAGGAAAAACTAAATGGCTAGAAACGTTTCGTTAGAAATGACTAGAAACATTGGTATCATGGCTCACATCGATGCAGGAAAGACAACTACAACAGAAAGAATTTTATTCTATACTGGAGTTGCTCATAAAATTGGAGAGGTTCACGAAGGTGCCGCTACAATGGACTGGATGGAGCAAGAGCAAGAGAGAGGTATAACAATTACTTCTGCTGCTACTACATGTTTCTGGAAAAATCACAGAGTTAATATAATAGACACACCAGGACACGTGGACTTTACTGTAGAGGTTGAAAGATCTCTAAGAGTTCTAGATGGATCTGTTGCTGTATTCTCAGCAGTTGATGGAGTTCAACCTCAATCAGAAACTGTATGGAGACAAGCAGACAAGTATGAAGTACCAAGAATGGCTTTCTTTAACAAGATGGACAGAATTGGAGCTAACTTCGAAATGTGTGTTAATGATATAAGAGAAAAGTTAGGATCTAATCCTGTACCTATCCAATTACCAATCGGAGCAGAAGATGATTTCGAAGGTGTAATTGATCTTATAGAAATGAAAGAAATAGTTTGGCCAAAAGATTCTGACAACGGACAAAACTTCGAAGTTAGAGAAATCAGAGCTGAATTACTTGATGCAGCTGAAGAAGCTAGAACATTCATGATCGAATCAGTAGTAGAAACTTCTGATGCTTTAATGGAAAAGTTCTTTGGTGGAGAAGAAATCTCAACAGATGAAATCAACCATGCATTAAGACTAGCTACTATAGCTAACCAAATCGTACCAGTTACTTGTGGAACAGCATTCAAAAATAAAGGTATCCAGGCTTTACTAGATGCAGTTATTAAATACATGCCAGCTCCAACTGATAGAAAAATCATAAACGGAACTGATATGAAAGATTCTGAAATTGCTCTAACAAGAGAAATTACAGATGAGGCTCCATTCTCAGCATTAGCATTCAAAATCATGACTGACCCATTTGTTGGAAAGTTAACATTCTTCAGAGTTTACTCAGGAGTTTTAGAGAAAGGTTCTTATGTTCTTAACTCAACAAAAGGTAAGAAAGAAAGAATGGGAAGAATACTTCAGATGCATGCTAACAAAAGAGAAGAGATTGAAGTAGTTTACTGTGGAGATATCGCAGCAGCAGTTGGATTAAAAGATACAACTACTGGAGATACTCTATGTGCTGAGAATGCACCAATCGTTCTTGAGAAAATGGAATTCCCAGAGCCAGTAATTTCAGTTGCTGTTGAACCAAAAACAAAAGCTGACCAAGAAAAAATGGGATTAGCACTTTCTAAACTTGCTGAAGAAGATCCTACATTCAGAGTTAAAACTGACGAAGAAACAGGTCAAGTTATCATCTCTGGAATGGGAGAACTTCACCTTGAGATTATCGTAGACAGAATGAGAAGAGAATTCAAAGTTGAGTCAACTGTTGGAAAACCACAAGTTGCTTACAGAGAGACTATCACTGCTGCACAAGATCAAGAAGTTAAGTATGCTAAACAATCAGGAGGAAAAGGTCAATTCGGACACGTTAAGATCACTCTTGAGCCAAACCCAGGTAAAGAATTCGAATTCGTTAACAAAGTAACTGGAGGAGCAATTCCTAGAGAATATATTCCTGCAGTTGAAAAGGGATGTAGAGAAGCACTAGATGCTGGAGTTGTAGCTGGATATCCTTTAGTTGACGTAAAAGTAACTCTTTATGATGGATCATACCATGAGGTTGACTCATCTGAGATGGCATTCAAAATAGCTGGATCAATGGCTCTTAAACAAGCTGCTGCAAAAGCTAAACCAGTAATCCTTGAGCCAATCTTCAAAGTAGAAGTAACTACTCCAGAAGATTACATGGGAGATATCATTGGAGATCTGAACTCTAGAAGAGGAATGATCGGTGGAATGATCGATAGAAACGGAGCTAAAATAATAACAGCTAAAGTACCTCTATCAGAAATGTTTGGATATGCAACTGACTTAAGATCTAAATCTCAAGGAAGAGCAACTTACGCTATGGACTTTGAAGAGTACGCTCAAGTACCTAGCTCAGTTCAAAAAGCTATCCAAGAGCAAAGAGGAAAGTAATTAATTACATAACTCAAATTTAAAAATGCTAAAACTCGAAAGAGTTTTAGCAAAACCATAAATATATTTAACGATTTAGGAGGAGAATTTAAATGGCTAAAGAAAAATTTGAAAGAAGCAAGCCCCACGTTAACATTGGAACAATAGGGCACGTTGACCATGGAAAAACAACAACTACAGCAGCAATATCTAAAGTTCTAGCAGATATGGGACTAGCTAAAAGAGTAGATTTCGCAAACATCGATGCTGCTCCAGAAGAGAGAGAAAGAGGAATCACAATCAATACTGCTCATATAGAGTATGAAACATTAGAAAGACACTACGCTCACGTAGATTGTCCAGGACATGCTGACTACGTTAAGAACATGATAACAGGAGCAGCACAAATGGATGGAGCTATATTAGTAGTTTCAGCAGCTGATGGTCCAATGCCTCAAACAAGAGAGCATATCTTACTATCAAGACAAGTTGGAGTTCCATACATCATAGTATACCTAAACAAATCAGATATGGTAGACGATGAGGAATTACTAGAGTTAGTAGAAATGGAAGTAAGAGAGTTATTAACAGAGTACGGATTCCCAGGGGACGAAGTACCAGTAATAATGGGATCTTCTTTAGGTGCAATGAACGGAGAAGAGAAATGGGTAGAAAAAATTAAGGATCTAATGAACGAAGTAGATTCTTACATTCCAACACCTGCAAGAGCAGTAGACCAACCATTCCTAATGCCAATCGAGGATGTATTCACGATAACTGGAAGAGGAACAGTAGTTACTGGAAGAGTAGAAAGAGGAATAGTTAAAGTTGGAGAAGAAGTTGAGATAATAGGAATTAAACCAACAATCAAATCAACTTGTACTGGAGTAGAAATGTTTAGAAAACTTCTTGATCAAGGTCAAGCTGGAGATAACGTTGGAGCTCTATTAAGAGGAATCAAGAAAGAAGACGTTGAAAGAGGTCAAGTATTAGCTAAACCTGGATCAATCTTACCACATACAGGATTCAAATCAGAGGTATACGTATTAACTAAAGAAGAGGGTGGAAGACATACTCCATTCTTCTCTGGATACAGACCTCAGTTCTACTTCAGAACTACAGATATAACTGGAGCAATCAACCTTCCTGAGGGAGTGGAAATGGTAATGCCAGGAGATAACATAGAGATGACTGTAGAGTTAATCCACCCAATCGCAATGGAACCTGGATTAAGATTCGCAATCAGAGAGGGAGGAAGAACAGTAGCTTCTGGAGTTGTTGCAGAAATTACTAAGTAATTCTTTCTAAATAGAAAATGTTCTTTTCATTGAGAAAGGGAGAACCTCCCTTTCTCAATTTTTATTAAAAAACTTATCGAAGGTAAGAGAAAAAAGTAGTAACAAAAAACTTTTCAAAAACATCAAAAAAGAGTTTGCATTTTTTTATAAATGTGATATACTGATTGAAGTGTACAAAGGATAGTTACTATTCTTTTAATCGAAACTTTTAAGGAGGTGCGAAAGGTAAATGGCTTCTAACAAGTTAAGAATTTACTTAAAAGCTTATGATCACACTCTATTAGATCAGTCGGCAAAGAAAATAGTGGAAGTTGCTAAAAAGTCTGGAGCAGAAATTGCTGGACCTATGCCACTGCCTACTAAAATCAAAAAATATACTGTACTAAGATCAGTACACGTAAACAAAGACTCGAGAGAACAATTCGAGATGAGAGTACACAGAAGAATGGTAGAGATTCAAAACTCTAACCAAAAGACAATTGCTTCTTTAACAGCAGTGAACTTACCAGCTGGTGTTGGAATCGAAATAAAGCAAGCGTAATAGCTACTTAAAACGATTTTAAAAAAGCAAACAACTGATTTTCGGGTAATTTGATATTATAAAAATTAAATTATCCTTACAGAATAATACAAGTTGGCGGTTTTTTTTAAAGAAGAGTGGTAGAACCACGAGGTCAAGTTGTCAACCAATATATTATTTGATGGAGGTAAAACATGTCAGGAATTTTAGCTAAGAAAATTGGAATGACTCAGATATTTGAAGATGGGAAATTCATTCCAGTTACTGTTGTTGAAGCTGGTCCAAACTTCGTTCTTCAAAAGAAGACAGTTGAGACTGATGGATATTCAGCAGTACAATTAGGATTCGATGAGAAAAGAGAAAAAAATACTACTAAGCCATTAATGGGAATCTTTAACAAAGCAGGAGTTAAGCCATTAAGATTTGTTAAGGAACTTAAAGTAGATTCAGTAGAGGGGCTTGAACTTGGTCAAGAGATCAAAGTTGATACTCTAGCAGAAGTTACTTTTGTTGATATTACTGGTACTTCAAAAGGTAAAGGAACATCAGGAGTTATGAAGAGACATAATTTCAGTGGAAACAGAGCATCTCACGGTGTTTCTAGAAACCACAGATTAGGTGGATCTATCGGTATGTCTACTTGGCCTGGAAAAGTACTTAAAAACAAAAAAATGGCTGGACAATACGGAAACACAACTGTAACTGTGCAAAACTTAAAAGTAGTTAAAGTTGACGTTGAAAACAACTTATTACTAATCAAAGGTGCAGTACCTGGACCAAAGAACGGTTACATCGTTGTTAAACCAGCTGTAAAAAAATAATTGATTAGTAAATAAGGAAGGAGGAAAATAATGGCAGTTTTAAACATATATGACTTAGCAGGAAACCAAACTGGTACTGTAGAAGTTAAAGATTCTGTTTTCGGAATCGAGCCAAATCAAGCAGTACTACACGAAGTGTTAACTGCAGAATTAGCAGCTGCTAGACAAGGAACTGCAGCTACTAAAACTAGAGCTATGGTTAGAGGTGGAGGAAGAAAACCTTTCAAACAAAAAGGTACTGGTAGAGCAAGACAAGGTTCTACAAGAGCTCCACACATGGTAGGTGGAGGAGTTACATTTGGTCCACACCCAAGATCATATGAAAAAAAGGTAAACAAAAAAGTTAGAAACCTTGCTTTAAGATCTGCACTTTCTGCTAAAGTTGCTGCTGGAGAAATCTTAGTTCTTGATGGAACTATCGAAACTCCAAGAACAAAAACAATAATTGCTCTAACAAATGCTGTTAAAGCTATGACTAAGCAATTATTTGTTGTAAACGACCTTGCTGCTCAAGCTGATTACAATTTATATTTATCAGTAAGAAACCTAGAAAACGCAGTAGTTCTTCAACCAAATGAGATTGGAGTTTACTGGTTACTAAAGCAAGAGAAGGTTATCGTTACTAAGGAAGCGCTAACTACAATCGAGGAGGTGCTTGCATAATGACTGCTTACGATATCGTTAAGAAGCCAGTAATCACTGAAAAGACTGAAATCTTAAGAAGAGATTACAACAAATACACTTTCGAAGTAAATACGAAAGCAAACAAGATTGAGATAAAGAAAGCTATCCAAACTTTATTTAACGTTAAAGTTGAGGACGTTGCTACTTTAAATGTAAAGCCAGTAACTAAGAGACATGGTATGAAGCTTTACAAAACTCAAGCTAAGAAGAAAGCTGTAGTTAAATTAGCAGCTGGAAACACTATAACTTACTTCACAGAAGTTTAATCGAGTAGAATAAACGGCTAAAGATAATTATAGGTCAGGGAAAAATTTTGGAGGTTAACAAATGGCAATTAGAAAGATGAATGCTATAACTAACGGTACTAGACATATGTCTAGATTAGTTAACGACGAGTTAGATAAAGTTAGACCTGAAAAGTCTTTAACTGTCCCATTAAAATCTGCTTATGGTAGAGATAACTATGGACACAGAACTTGTAGAAACAGAGACAAGGGACACAAAAGACTTTACAGAATAATCGACTTTAAGAGAAATAAATTAGATATACCTGCAAAGGTTGTATCTTTAGAGTACGATCCAAACAGAACTGCGAATATCGCTTTACTATCTTATGCTGATGGAGAAAAGAGATACATCCTTGCTCCAAAAGGACTTAAGAAAGGTGACGTTATAATGGCTGGTGTTAATGCTGAGATCAAGCCAGGAAACGCTTTAAAATTAAAAGATATGCCAGTTGGGGTTCAAATACATAATGTTGAACTACAAAGAGGAAAGGGTGGACAACTAGTAAGATCTGCTGGAACTGCAGCTAGATTAGTTGCAAAAGAAGGTACTTACTGTCACGTTGAGTTACCATCTGGAGAACTTAGATTAGTTCACGGAGAATGTATGGCTACAATCGGTGAAGTAGGAAATGCAGAGCATAGCCTAGTAGTAATCGGAAAAGCTGGAAGAAACAGAAATATGGGAAGAAGACCTCATGTAAGAGGAACAGCAATGAACCCATGTGATCACCCTCACGGAGGAGGAGAAGGAAGAACTCCTGTTGGAAGAAAATCTCCACTTACTCCATGGGGAAAACCTACTCTTGGTGTTAAAACAAGAGGAAAGAAAACTTCAGATAAGTTTATCGTAAGAAGAAGAAACGAAAAGTAATTTTCGAGAGGAGGCTAATAGGTAATGGCTAGATCATTAAAAAAAGGACCTTTTTGTGACCACCATTTAATGAAGAAAGTTGAAGAAGCGGTAGCTACTGAAAACATTAAAGCGGTAATAAAGACTTGGTCTAGAAGATCAACAATATTCCCTAACTTCATAGGATTAACATTTGGTGTTTACAACGGAAAGAAGCATATACCAGTACACGTTACTGAGCAAATGGTTGGACACAAATTAGGAGAGTTCGCACCTACTAGAACTTACTATGGACACGGTGTTGACAAAAAGAAAAAGAAAAAATAATCAATTTAATTAAGATTTAATTGATAAGTAATAAAGGAGGTTGGACTAGTGGAAGCTAGAGCAATAACTAGATTCGTAAGATTATCTCCAAGAAAAGCTAGACTTGTAGCAGACTTAGTGAGAGGAAAATCAGCTTTAGAAGCTTTAGATATATTAGAATTTACTAATAAAAAAGCAGCTAGATTTATAAAGAAGACACTAGCATCAGCAATTGCTAATGCAACTAACAACTTCAAATTAGATGAAGAGAAGTTAGTAGTATCGACTATGATGATAAACCAAGGACCAGCTCTGAAGAGAATTATGCCAAGAGCGATGGGAAGAGCAGATATAATAAGAAAACCGACAGCGCACATTATTGTGGCAGTATCTGAAAAGTAGTAAGGAGGTAAGACTGTGGGACAAAAAGTAGACCCTAGAGGACTGAGACTTGGAATAACAAGAACTTGGGATTCTATTTGGTATGCAGATAAAAAGGAATACGCTAAGTATTTCCACGAAGATGCAAAAATCAGAGAACTTATCAAGAAGAATTACTTCCATGCTGGAATAGCAAAAACTAAGATAGAGAGAACATCTCCATCTAACGTAGTTGTTCTGATTCACACTGCGAAAGCAGGAATAATCATTGGAAGAAAAGGTGCTGAAATAGAAGTACTTAGAGCTAATCTTGAAAAGTTAACTGGAAGAAAAGTAACTGTTAAAATACAAGAAGTTAAAGACTTCAATAAAGATGCAACATTAGTTGCTGAAAACATAGCTACATCAATTGAGAAGAGAGTAGCTTTTAAAAGAGCAATCGGTCAAGCTGTAATGAGAGCAATGAAATCAGGAGCAAAAGGAATCAAAGTTATGGTTTCTGGAAGACTGAACGGTGCTGAAATCGCTAGATCTGAGTGGGTAGTAGAAGGTAAAGTACCTCTTCATACACTAAGAGCAGATATCGACTATGCAACTGCAACAGCTCATACAACTTACGGAGCTCTTGGTATAAAAGTATGGATCTTCCACGGTGAAGTACTTCCAACTAAGAGGGAAGGAGGGGAAGCTTAATCATGTTAATGCCAAAAAGAACGAAACATAAAAAAATGTTTAGAGGAAGAATGAAAGGTACTGCCCAAAGAGGTAATACTGTAGCATTCGGAGATTACGGATTACAAGCTCTTGAGCCTGCATGGATCACAAACAGACAAATTGAATCTTGTAGAGTTGGAATCAACAGAACATTCAAAAGAGAAGGTAAAACTTTTATTAGAATATTCCCAGATAAGCCAATCACTGCTAGACCAGCTGGAGTGAGAATGGGTAAAGGTAAAGGAAATGTAGAAGGTTGGGTTGCTGTAGTTAAGCCAGGAAGAATCATGTTTGAGGTTTCTGGAGTGACTGAGGAGAAAGCATTAGCGGCTTTAAGAAAAGCTACTATGAAACTTCCAATCAGATGTAAAATAGTAAAAAGAGAGAACGGTGGTGATAACTAATGAGAGCTAAGGAAATAAGAGAAATATCTACTGAAGACTTAGTAGTTAAGTGCAAAGAGCTGAAGGAAGAATTATTCAACCTAAAGTTTCAACTTTCATTAGGGCAACTAACTAACACTGCTAAGATTAGAGAAGTTAGAAGAGAAATCGCAAGAATAAACACTATATTAAACGATAGATAATTAAATCTACAGTTTATATAGATTCTTAAGAAGAGGAGGTCAAAATCTTGAGAAACGAGAGAAAAATGAGAGAAGGGATCGTTGTTTCTGACAAAATGGATAAAACTATAGTTGTTGCAATCGAAACAATGGTATTACACCCAATCTACAAGAAGAGAATGAAGAAGACTACAAAGTTTAAGACTCATGACGAGAACAATGTAGCTCAAACTGGAGATAAAGTAAGAATTATGGAAACTAGACCATTATCTAGAGATAAGAGATGGAGACTAGTTGAAATCGTAGAAAAAGCTAAATAATCCAATTATTGTTGAGAGGAGGATATTTTAATGGTACAACAACAAACTATCCTTAATGTCGCTGATAACTCAGGAGCTAAGAAACTTATGGTTATAAGAGTTCTTGGTGGATCGAGAAGAAGATTCGGTAGAATCGGTGACATTGTTGTGGCATCAGTTAAAGAAGCAATACCTGGTGGAAACGTTAAAAAAGGAGACGTAGTAAAAGCAGTTATTGTTAGAACTAGAAAAGAATTAAGAAGAGAAGACGGATCATACATCAAATTTGATGATAACGCAGGAGTTATTTTAAATAATAACAACGAACCAAAAGCAACTAGAATCTTCGGACCTGTTGCAAGAGAACTTAGAGCTAAAGACTTCATGAAAATAGTTTCACTAGCTCCAGAAGTAATATAATTGAGAGAGGAGGCTAATTGTCGTGGCTAAACCTAAGATTAAATTTGTGCCAGAAACAATACACGTTAAAACTGGAGATACAGTTTTCGTAATTTCTGGAAAAGATAAAGGAAACACTGGTAAAGTATTAAAAGTATTCCCTAAAAAAGGTAAAGTTGTGGTTGAGGGGATAAATATGGTTACTAAACATATGAAGCCATCTCAAATAAACCCACAAGGTGGAGTTGTAACTAAACCAGCTCCAATGTTCTCTTCAAAAGTAATGCTATTTGATGAGAAAGCTGGTAAACCAACTAGAGTTGGTTACAAGTTTGTAGATGGTAAAAAAGTAAGATACTCTAAAGTATCTGGAGAAACTTTATAAGAGAGGAGGAGAACGTAAGTGTCTAAATACGTTTCTAGATATCATAAATTATATAACGAAGTAATGATACCAGCTCTTATGAAAGAGTTAGGACTATCAAATGTTATGCAATGTCCTAAATTAGACAGAATAGTTGTTAACATGGGAGTTGGAGAAGCTACTCAGAACTCTAAGTTAATTGACGCTGCTATGGGAGATTTAGCTATCATAACAGGACAAAAACCAGTTGTAAGAAAAGCAAGAAAATCAGAAGCTGGATTTAAGTTAAGAGAAGGAATGCCAATCGGTACAAAAGTTA
This sequence comes from Cetobacterium sp. 2A, assembly GCF_014250685.1. Taxonomy (GTDB): domain Bacteria; phylum Fusobacteriota; class Fusobacteriia; order Fusobacteriales; family Fusobacteriaceae; genus Cetobacterium. Next base: position 790,710 of record NZ_JACFAJ010000006.1, read on the forward strand.
CTTTAAGACAAGAGAGAATGTACGATTTTCTAGATAGATTAGTTAATGTAGTTCTTCCAAGAGTAAGAGACTTCGAAGGAGTTCCAGCTGATTCATTCGATGGAAGAGGAAACTACTCTTTAGGATTAAGAGATCAATTAGTTTTCCCTGAGATCGAGTTTGATAAAGTTGACAAGCTTTTAGGAATGTCTATCACTATCGTATCTTCAGCTAAAACAGATGAAGAAGGAAGAGCTTTACTTAAGGCGTTTGGAATGCCTTTCAAAAAGTAATAGTGAGGAGGTTAAGAATAAATGGCTAAAAAGTCAATGATCGCTAGGGATGTTAAAAGAACGGAACTTAGTGATAAGTATGCTGAAAAAAGAGCAGAGCTAAAGAAGAGAGTTAATGAGGGAGACATGGAAGCTATGTTCGAACTTAATAAACTACCAAAAAACTCTTCTGCTGTAAGAAAGAAAAATAGATGTCAATTAGATGGAAGACCAAGAGGATTCATGAGAGAATTCGGAATTTCAAGAATTAAGTTCAGACAACTTGCTGGTGCTGGACTTGTACCAGGTGTTACAAAATCATCTTGGTAATTAATTGATGATGAAAGGAGGATTTTAATAGATGTTTTTAACAGATCCAATCGCAGATATGTTAACAAGAATTAGAAATGCTAACGCAGTTATGCATGAGAAAGTTGATATGCCTCATTCAAACCTTAAAGAAAAGATTGCTGAAATCTTAAAGGAAGAAGGATACATTTCAAATTTCAAAGTTGTAACTGATGGAAATAAAAAGAACATAAGAGTTTACTTAAAGTATGAAGGAAGAGAAAGAATAATCAAAGGAATCAAGAGAATCTCTAAACCTGGTAGAAGAGTATATGCTTCAGTAGAAGATATGCCAAGAGTATTATCAGGATTAGGAATCGCTATCGTTTCAACTTCAAGAGGTATCATCACAGATAGAGCCGCTAGAAGAGAAAACGTTGGTGGAGAAATTCTTGCATTCGTTTGGTAATAACTTGGGAGGTGACCATTAATGTCAAGAGTAGGTAAAAAGATAATAGTGGTACCTGCTGGGGTAGAAGTTACAGTTACTCCTGAAAATGTAGTAACTGTAAAAGGTCCTAAAGGTACTTTAACTAAAGAATTTAACAAAGAATTAACTATAAAAATGGAAAACAACGAAATAACTGTAGAAAGACCAAATGATTTACCAACTGTAAGAGCTATACACGGAACAACTAGAGCTCTTATAAACAATATGGTAATGGGTGTTTCTTCAGGATTCAAGAAGACTCTTCTATTAGTAGGAGTTGGATACAGAGCTGCTGAGAAAAACGGTGGATTAGAAATGGCTTTAGGTTATTCACATCCAGTTGTTATCGATGCTGCTCCTGGAATCGCTATGACAGTAGAGAAAAACACTACTATCAACGTTGAAGGAATAGAGAAGGATGTAGTTGGACAAGTTGCCGCTAACATCAGATCTAAGAGAGCTCCAGAGCCTTACAAAGGAAAAGGAGTTAAGTATTCTGATGAGGTTATCAGAAGAAAAGAAGGTAAGAAATCGTAAAACTAGATTAAACTAGTTTGCTTTAATGAAGGAGGTTAGTGCGTTGTTTAAGAAAGTTAATAGAGACGCTATAAGAAGAAGAAAGCACTTATCAATCAGAAACAAGATTTCTGGTACAGCTGAGAGACCAAGACTTTCTGTATATAGATCTAACAACAACATCTTTGCTCAACTAATCGATGACGTAAATGGGGTAACTTTAGCTTCTGCATCTACTATCGATAAAGAGATCAAAGCAACTGTAAAACACGGAGGAAATGTTGAATCAGCTAAATTAGTAGGAAAAGTTCTTGCTGAGAGAGCAACTGCGAAAGAAATTTCTGCAGTAGTATTTGACAGATCTGGATATAAATACACAGGAAGAATAGCTGCCCTTGCAGAAGCTGCAAGAGAAGCGGGATTAAACTTCTAATTCTTGTAGAGAGGAGGACTTGACTTGTCTAAGTTTGTAAATAGAGAAGAGAAACAATTTCAAGAGAAATTATTAAAGATTTCTAGAGTTTCTAAAACGACTAAGGGAGGAAGAACTATATCTTTCTCAGTTTTAGCCGGTGTTGGAGACGCTGAAGGTAATGTTGGAATAGGATTAGGAAAGGCCAATGGCGTTCCTGATGCAATCAGAAAAGCTATAGCTGCGGCTAAGAAAAATATGATAAAGGTATCTTTAAAAGGTACAACTATTCCTCACGAACTAGTAGGTAAATGGGGAGCAACATCTATATGGATGGCCCCAGCTTATGAAGGTACAGGAGTAATCGCAGGATCATCTTGTAGAGAGGTTCTTGAATTAGCAGGAGTACACAATATTCTTACTAAAATCAAAGGATCGAGAAATAAGCATAACGTTGCAAGAGCTACAATCGAGGCTTTAAGACAGTTAAGAACTGCTGAAGAGGTTGCAGCTTTAAGAGGAAAAGAAGTAAAGGATATCTTAAGCTAGGAGGTAAAAAAATGGCAAAGCTGAGAATAGAGCTTGTTAAAAGCATAATCGGAAGAAAGCCTAACCATATAGCAACTGTAAAGTCGCTAGGGCTTAAGAAGATGAACGATGTAGTAGAGCATAACGTGACTCCTGAATTAAAAGGGAAAATCGCTCTTGTTTCTTACCTATTAAAAGTAGAGGAGGTGCAATAATATGAAACTTAACGAATTAAAGCCTTCTATACCTAAGAAAGCTAGAAAGAGAGTTGGAAGAGGAGAATCTTCAGGACTTGGAAAGACAGCTGGAAAAGGAAGTAACGGACAAAAATCAAGAGCGGGTGGAGGAGTTAAACCTTACTTCGAAGGGGGGCAAATGCCTCTTTACAGAAGAGTTCCTAAAAGAGGTTTCTCTAACGCACTATTCAGAAAAGATTATGCTATCATAAACTTATCTGATTTAAATAGATTTGAAGATGGGACTGAAGTAACTCCTGAGCTATTAGTAGCTTCTGGATTACTAAAGAAACTTCAAGCTGGAGTTAAAGTTTTAGGAAACGGAGAGTTAGAGAAGAAAGTTTCTTTAAAAGCTCACAAGGTTTCTGAAACTGCAAAAGCTGCAATCGAAGCAAAAGGTGGATCTGTAGAGATAATCGAAGTAAAAACTTTTGCTGATGTTGCAAAAAATAACTAATCATAGTATACTTGTAAAAGTAGAAAAAATTAGTTATTAAGGGTGGGGTGAAGAGTTGTGACGTTAATTGAAAAGGTTAGCATGAAACTTAGAGGTATTGTTAAAATTCCTGAACTGAGAGATAGAATTATCTTCACCTTATTGATGTTCCTAGTAGCTAGGGTAGGGACTTACATCCCTGCTCCTGGTGTAGATATAGATCGTTTAGCACAGATGACTGCGCAAAACGATCTACTAGGATATATTAATATGTTCTCAGGAGGAGCTTTTCAAAGAGTTTCTATTTTTGCATTGGGAATAGTTCCATATATCAATGCTTCAATAGTATTTAGTTTATTAGCAGTAATAATACCAAAACTCGAAGAGGTCCAAAAAGAAGGGGAGTCTGGGAGAAATAAAATTTCTCAATGGACAAGATACCTAACTATTGCAATTGCCATAGTACAAGGAATTGGAGTATGTACTTGGTTACAGTCTGTAGGACTTGTAACTACACCAGGATTTATATTTATGTTAACTACAATTACTACATTAACTGCTGGTACAGTATTTTTAATGTGGGTTGGAGAACAGATTTCTTTAAAAGGAATCGGAAATGGAGTATCTCTTCTGATATTCTTAAACATAATCTCTGGTGCACCAGGAGCAATCATTCAAACTATTCAGGATATGCAAGGAAGTAAATTCTTAATACCTGTTTTATTATTAGTTGGTTTTGCTGCTGTGTTATCTGTAATGGGAATAGTTATATTTCAATTGGGACAAAGAAAAATTCCTGTTCACTATGTGGGTAGAGGATTTGGTGGAAAAGGTGGAATGGGTCAAAACTCATATATTCCTTTAAAGCTTAACAGTTCTGGTGTAATGCCAGTAATCTTTGCGTCAGTTGTAATGATGATACCATCATTGATTGTAAATATGCTACCGGGAACTTTTCCTGGAAGAGTAATGCTTGCGAGACTGTTTAATGATCAGCACCCGGTATACTTAATACTGTATGCTTTAGTTATTATATTTTTCTCATTCTTCTATACAGCTATAGTTTTCGATCCTGAAAAGGTTGCTGAAAATTTAAAGCAAGGTGGAGGAACAATTCCAAGCATTAGACCTGGATCAGATACAGCTGATTATCTTGAAGGAGTTGTAACTAGAATAACTTGGGGAGGCGCTATATTTTTAGCTGCTATTGCCATATTACCAATGATCTTATTCAAGTCTTTTGGACTTCCAATTTTCTTTGGAGGAACAGGAATAATAATAGTTGTTGGAGTAGCTCTAGATACTATACAACAGATAGATGCTCATCTTATCATGAAAGAGTATAAGGGATTCTTATAATATCTATGGCACGGCAAGAAAGTCGTGTCATTTTTTTTATTAAAAGGAGATGGATAAATGAATATTATGTTATTTGGAGCACCTGGAGCCGGAAAAGGTACACAGGCAAAGTATATTATAGACAAATATAATATACCTCAAATTTCAACGGGGGATATTTTAAGAGCATCTATAGCTGCAGGAACACCTATGGGTATGGAAGCTAAAAAATTTATGGATGAAGGAAAATTAGTTCCTGATTCTACAATAATAGGAATTATAAAAGAGAGATTATCTGAAGAAGATTGCAAAAATGGATTTATTTTAGATGGTTTCCCAAGAACTTTAGCTCAAGCTGAAGCTTTGGACGAATTAATGAAGGAATTAAATATATCTTTAGATAAAGTTATATCTTTAGATGTTCCTGATGAATTAATAGTTGGAAGAATTACAGGCAGAAGAGTTTGTTCTAAATGTGGAGCATCTTTCCATGTAGAATTTAATCCTCCAAAATCTGAAGGTGTTTGTGATTATTGTGGTGGAGAACTTATTACTAGAAAAGATGATACAAAAGAAACAGTTACTAAGAGATTAGAAGCTTATCATGATCAGACAGCTCCATTATTTGATTTTTACAAAGCAAAGGGAGTTTTAGCTGAATTAGATGGAACTAAAGAAATAGAAGAAATTAAGAATGAGATATTCTCAATTTTAGGATAATTTTTTAGAATCTAGAAAGGATTGATATGATAATATTAAAAAGTTTAGACGAAATAAAAGAGATAAGAAAAGCTAATCAAATTATTGCCAGACTTTATGAAGAAGTTCTGCCAAAATATATAAAAGCTGGAATCTCTACAATGGAGTTAAATAAAATTATAGAAGACTATATCAGAAGTGCGGGAGCAATTCCAGCAACTATTGGTGTAGGTGGTCCTTTTAATCCTTATCCTGCTGGTTCTTGTATTTCTTTGAATGATGAAGTTGTTCATGGAATTCCAAAAGCGGATAAAATTTTAAAGGATGGAGATATCGTAGGAATTGACGTAGTAACAAATTTAAATGGATTTTTTGGAGATTCAGCTATAACATTCCCAGTTGGAGAAATAGACGAAGAAGCAAAAAAATTACTTAAAGTTACTAAAGAAGCTAGAGATATCGGAATTGAAGCTGCTATTGTAGGAAATAGATTTGGTGATATAGGTTATGCGATTCAAGAGCATGTTGAAAAAAATGGGTTTTCTGTTGTAAGGGATTTTTCAGGGCATGGAGTAGGTAAAAGTATGCACGAAGATCCTTGTATTCCTAACTTTGGAAGAAGAGGAAGAGGACTTAAAATAGAAAACGGTATGGTTTTAGCAATAGAGCCTATGGTAAATGTTGGAAGCTATAAAGTTGCCATTGAAAATGATGGATGGACTGTAGTTACAAGAGATGGAAAAAGGTCTGCACATTTTGAACATTCTATTGCAATAGTTGATGGAAAACCTATTATTTTGAGTGAACTGGACTGATAAAATTTATCAAAAAAGACCTAGACTTTTTGTGGTAAAAATGTTAGAATATTTTGAAGTTCTGTTCGATAGGAGGAATTATGTCAAAAAAGGATGTTATCGAATTAGAAGGCACTATTGTTGAGGCCCTTCCAAATGCGATGTTTAAAGTTGAATTAGAGAATGGTCACACAATATTAGGTCACATTTCTGGAAAAATGAGAATGAATTACATTAAAATTTTACCAGGAGACAAGGTAACGGTACAAATCTCACCTTACGATTTATCAAGAGGTAGAATAGTATACAGAAAAAAATAATTTTATAATCACGAAAGGAGGTAACGAATTGAAAGTTAGAGCATCAATTAAGCCTATTTGTGACAAATGTAAAGTTATCAAGAGACATGGAAAGATCAGAGTAATCTGTGACAATCCTAAGCATAAGCAAGTTCAAGGATAACTTGAAGTTTTTTAACAAACTAGTACTGACATTGGAAGTACTGTAAAGGTATGCTGGGCTGTAGAGCTGTCTCTCGTGTAATTTGGTACGGGGCATACCGAAGAAAGTCTTTAGCTGATTTTAAATATCAGCAAATATATAAATTTTCGGAATAGGAGGAACGAATTTTGGCTAGAATCGCAGGAGTAGATATTCCTAGAAACAAAAGAGTTGAAATTGCATTAACTTACGTTTATGGAATTGGAAAACCAACTTCACAAAAAGTTTTAACAGAAGCAGGAGTAAACTTTGATACAAGAGTAAAAGATTTAACTGAAGAAGAGTTAAATAAAATCAGAGCGATAGTTGAAGGTATCAAAGTAGAGGGAGACCTTAGAAAAGAGGTTAGACTTGCTATCAAGAGACTTATGGACATTAGATGTTACAGAGGATCAAGACACAAGATGAACCTACCAGTAAGAGGACAAAAGTCTAAAACAAATGCAAGAACTAGAAAAGGTCCTAAGAAGCCTATAAAAAGATAATTAAATCTAATTTTTAATAACTAAAATTGATTTTAAAGTAAGGAGGTAGCTTAAGTTGGCTAAAAAGAAAGTAGCTAAGATCAAGAAAAAACTGAAAAATATTCCTAACGGAGTTGCTCATATACATTCAACTTTCAACAATACAATAGTTGCTATTACTGATACTGAAGGAAAAGTAATAAGCTGGAAATCAGGAGGAACTTCTGGATTCAAAGGAACTAAGAAGGGTACTCCATTCGCAGCACAAATCGCTGCTGAGCAAGCTGCTCATATTGCAATGGAAAATGGAATGAAAAAAGTAGAAGTTAAAGTGAAAGGTCCTGGATCAGGAAGAGAAGCTTGTATAAGATCTCTTTCGGCAGCTGGATTAGAGGTTACAAAAATAACTGATGTAACTCCAGTTCCACATAACGGATGTAGACCACCAAAAAGAAGAAGAGTGTAATCTCGACTTTAATTGATTCTACTAAGAATGTGTGCTCATTTTCGGAGCTAAATTTAATAAGTGAAGGAGGAACAGATAAGAGATGGCAAGAAATAGACAGCCTGTTTTAAAGAAATGTAGAGCTCTTGGGATCGACCCAGTTGTTTTAGGAGTTAACAAATCTTCAAAAAGAGGGCCAAGACCTAATGCAAATAAAAAGCCTACTGAATACGCAATTCAATTAAACGAAAAGCAAAAGGCTAAATTCATATACAACGTGATGGAGAAACAATTTAGAAAGCTTTATGAGGAAGCTTCAAGAAAGGATGGAGTTACAGGTTTAAACCTTATCCAATACCTTGAGAGAAGATTAGAGAACGTAGTTTACAGATTAGGATTCGCTAAAACAAGAAGACAATCTAGACAAATCGTTGCTCACGGACATATAGCTATAAATGGAAGAAAAGTTAACATAGCTTCTTATAGAGTAAAAGCTGGAGATGTAGTTTCAGTAATAGAAAACTCTAAAAATATAGATATAATTAAAACTGCAGTTGAAGGAAGCACAGTTCCAGCTTGGTTAGAGCTTGATAGAGCTAACTTCTCTGGTAAAGTTCTTCAGAACCCTAGTAAAGATGACTTAGATTTCGATCTAAACGAAGCTTTAATAGTTGAGTTCTACTCTAGATAATAAAACCCTTTAATAGGAGTTGATCAGATGTTAAAAATCGAAAAACATGCAAGAGGTATTAACATTACCGAATTAAAAGAAAGTGACTTCAAAGGGCAATACATAATTGAACCTTTATATAGAGGATACGGACATACAATCGGGAATGCTTTAAGAAGAGTATTACTTTCATCTATACCTGGTGCAGCTATCAAGGGAATAAGAATTGACGGAGTTCTAAGTGAATTTTCAGTTGTAGAAGGTGTTAAAGAGGCTGTAACTGAAATAATTCTTAACATAAAAGAAGTAGTTATAAAAACTGAATCTGCTGGAGAAAGAAGAATGACTCTTTCTGCAAAAGGACCAAAAGTAGTAACTGCAGCTGATATCATACCTGATATTGGCTTAGAAATTGTAAACCCAGATCAAATTATCTGTACGTTAACTACAGATAGAGAAATCGACATGGAATTCCTTGTTGATACAGGTGAAGGGTTTGTTGTATCTGAAGATATTGAGAAAAAAGATTGGGCAGTAGATTATATAGCAGTTGATGCTATATATACTCCAATTAGAAAAGTATCATACTCTGTACAAGATACAATGGTAGGAAGAATGACAGACTTTGATAAACTTACTCTTGAGGTAGAAACTAACGGTAGTATTGCAATAAGAGATGCTATTTCTTATGCAGTAGAACTATTAAAACTGCATCTAGATCCTTTCCTAGACTTAGGAAACAAAATGGATCATTTAAGACTGGATATAGAAGAAGAGGAAGAATCTCCTGCTTATACAGCTAAAGATGATAATGTACTAAACATAAAAATAGAAGAGCTAGATTTAACAGTTAGATCATTTAACTGTTTAAAGAAAGCTGGAATTGAGGAAGTTGGGCAATTGGCTAGAATGTCAATGAACGAACTTCTGAAAATAAAAAATCTAGGAAGAAAATCCCTAGATGAGATCCTTGAGAAGATGAAAGAATTAGGATTCGATCTGAATGGCAATGGATCTGCTGAATAATTAGACAAGGAGGATAGCTAACTAATGAACCACAATAAATCATATAGAAAATTAGGTAGAAGATCTGATCATAGAAAAGCAATGCTAATGAACTTAACTATATCTCTAATTTTATCTAATAGAATAGAAACAACAGTAACTAGAGCAAAGGAACTTAGAAAGTTTGCTGACAGAATGGTAACTCTTGGTAAAAAAGGAACTTTAGCTTCTAGAAGAAGTGCATTTGCATTCTTAAGAAGTGAAGAGGCCGTTGCTAAGATATTCAATGAACTAGCACCTAAGTACTCTGAGAGAAATGGTGGATACACTAGAATCATCAAAACTTCTGTAAGAAAAGGTGACTCTGCAGAGATGGCTATAATCGAGTTAGTTTAATTACTAGCTCTTTGGGAGAGATCGACTTTTGTCGATCTTTTTTTTCTTACTAAAAAGAGGAAAGACCAGAATATTGATGTATAATATGGGCATAAGGGAGGAGCGAATAGTAAAAGTAATTTTCTATTGTTGGTTTTAAATGGGGTTGATCCCCAAGTAACTTAACAAATACTCCCCCCAAAAGGCCCGCTATACGCGGGCCTCTCCCATTTTTTGGAATAAATTTTATAAAAGGAGGATAATAATGATAATAGAAATTGATAACGCTAAAGCTTTAGAACTTTTAGAAAATAATAGTATTATGGTAATTGATGCAAGAACGCCTTATGAAATAGATGACTCTGAGTTATTGACAGAAGATGCAATAAATTTAGATATATCTAATAAAGATCATTTTGAAATGATGGTAGAAATGCTTTCTAAAGATCTTGAATATTTAATTTATTCAAATAATGGAATTGCTTCAATAAGACTGGCTAGAATTCTGGAAGAAAAAGGATTTGAAACAATTTACAACTTAACAGAAGGATTAACTGGATTAGATAAAGATAACTCTTGCTGAGGGTTTTAATACTATATTTCTAGGTTAGAATAACAAAATAAATAAATTCACATAGTTCAGAGTGTTGAACAACATTTAAATCAATCTTGACATAACCCCAAAAAAATGATAGAATAACTTGCTATTAAAATGCACACTGATTATTTCTAGACAGGGTGCCCTTTTGGGGATGTTTAGTTTTGAGGTCAGTGGAAGAATAACCAAAATTTTAGGAGGAAAAAAATATGGCAGTAATTACTATGAAACAATTACTTGAAGCTGGAGTTCATTTCGGACACCAAGCTAAAAGATGGAATCCAAAGATGGCTAAGTACATCTTCACTGAGAGAAACGGAATCCACGTAATCGATTTACACAAATCTTTAAAGAAAATTGAAGAAGCTTACTCAGTTATGAGAGAAATCTCTGCAGCTGGAGGAAAAGTATTATTCGTTGGAACTAAAAAGCAAGCTCAAGAAGCTGTGAAAGAACAAGCTGAAAGATCAGGAATGTACTACATCAACAACAGATGGTTAGGTGGAATGTTAACAAACTACAAAACTATCCAAACTAGAGTAGAGAGATTAAAAGAATTAGAAAGAATGGAAGCAGACGGAACTTTAGATACTGCTTACACTAAGAAAGAAGCAGCTAACTTCAGAAAAGAATTAGTAAAGCTTTCTAAGAACCTTTCTGGAATCAAAGATATGAAAACAGTTCCTGCAGCTATATTCGTAGTTGACGTTAAGAAAGAAACTCTAGCAGTTGTAGAAGCAGCTAGATTAGGAATACCTGTATTCGCTATGATCGATACAAACGTAGATCCAGATCTAATAACTTACCCAATTCCTGCAAATGATGACGCTATCAGATCAGTAAAATTAATTTCATCTGTAATGGCTAACGCTATCATCGAAGGAAACCAAGGAAGAGAAAATGCTGATGTTGCTTCTGCAGAATTAGCAATTGCTGAAGGTTCAGCTGAGTAATTAATACATAAAAATTAAGGAATTGAGTACTAGTACTCAATTCCTTGTACTATATAGGTTATAAATTCGAGTTAAAATTTAAGGAGGATTAAAATGGCAGAGATTACAGCTAAGTTAGTAAAAGAACTAAGAGATAGAACTGGTGCTGGAATGATGGATTGTAAAAAAGCATTAGGAGAAACTAATGGAGATATAGAAAAAGCTATTGACTACTTAAGAGAGAAAGGAATAGCTAAAGCTGCTAAGAAATCAGGAAGAACTGCAGCTGAAGGATTAATATTCGAAGGAATTTCTGCAGATTCAAAAACTGCAGTAGTATTAGAGTTCAACTCTGAGACAGATTTCGTTGCAAAAAATGATGAGTTTAAATCATTCGGAAACAGATTAGTAGAGTTAGCTTTAACTCCAGCAATCAATACTGTTGAAGAATTAAAAGCTGCTGAATTTGTACCAGGAAAGACTGTTGAAACTGCTGTTACTGAGTTAATCGCTAAAATCGGAGAAAACATGTCTATAAGAAGATTCGAAAAAGTTACTACAACTGGTTTCGTAACTACTTATAACCACCTTGGAGGAAAGCTTGGAGTTATCGTTGAGATGACTGGAGAGCCTACAGAAGCTAACATAGTAAAAGCTAAAGATATCGCTATGCACGTTGCTGCTATGGATCCAAAGTATGTTGATAGATCGGTTGTTACTACTGATGACTTAGAGAGAGAAAAAGAAATCACTAGAAAACAATTAGAAACTGAAGGGAAACCAGCTCAAATTATCGAAAAGATACTTGTTGGAAAAATGAACAAATTCTTTGAAGACAACTGTCTAGTTGATCAAATATTTGTTAAAGCTGAAAACAAAGAAACAGTTGCTCAATATGCAGGAGACATCAAAGTTGTATCATTTGCTAGATACAAAGTTGGAGAAGGAATCGAGAGAGAAGTAGTAGATTTCGCAGCAGAAGTTGCAGCTCAAATTAAAGGGTAATAAAAAAGCATAGGGGATGCATCTGCATCCCCTTTTTTTAAAAAAATAAATGCTGAGGAGAAGAAGCGCATGAAACCTATATATAAAAGAATTTTATTAAAGTTGAGTGGAGAAGCTCTAATGGGGGAACAAGAATTTGGTATTTCTTCAGAGGTTATTTCTTCTTATGCTAAGCAAATAAAAGAAGTTGCAGACTTAGGGGTAGAAGTAGGGATAGTTATTGGTGGAGGAAATATTTTCAGAGGATTATCGGGAGCTTCGCAAGGAATTGATAGAGTTACTGGAGATCATATGGGAATGCTTGCTACAGTAATCAACTCTTTAGCTCTTCAAAACTCTATTGAGAGTTTAGGAGTTCCAACAAGAGTTCAAACTGCAATAGAAATGCCACAAATAGCAGAACCTTTCATAAAAAGAAAAGCTCAAAGACATCTTGAAAAAGGTAGAGTTGTAATATTTGGAGCTGGAACAGGAAATCCTTATTTCACGACAGATACAGCAGCGGCTTTAAGAGCCATTGAAATTCACGCAGATGTAGTTATAAAAGCTACAAAGGTAGATGGAATTTATGATAAAGATCCAGTTAAATTTGCGGATGCAGTAAAATATCATGAAGTTACATACACAGAAGTTTTAAATAAAGATTTAAAAGTTATGGATGCAACTGCTATTTCATTATGTAGAGAAAATAAATTACCAATAATAGTATTTGATTCTTTAGTTGAAGGAAATATAAAGAAAGTAGTTATGGGTGAAAGCATCGGAACTATAGTAATAGAAGGATAATTTTAGGAGGGAAAATAAATGAGTGCAAAAGTTTTAATGAATGATTGTATAGATAAAATGGATAAAGTAATAGAAGCTACAAAAAATAAATTTGCTAGTATCAGAGCTGGAAGAGCTAACGTTGCAATGTTAGATGGAATAAAAATAACTCAGTATGGTTCTGAAATGCCACTAAATCAATTAGGATCAGTGTCATCTCCAGAGGCTAGATTACTTGTAATCGATCCTTGGGATAAGTCAGTTATACCTGCTATAGAAAAATCTATTATGCAATCAAACCTTGGACTTACTCCAAACAATGATGGGAAAGTTATCAGATTAATGATACCTGAATTAACTGCAGATAGAAGAAAAGAATACGTAAAGTTTGCTAAATCAGAAGCTGAAAACGGAAGAATTGCAGCAAGAAACGTTAGAAAAGATGTTAACAACCACCTTAGAAAATTAGAGAAAGATTCAGAAATAACTGAAGATGATCTTAAGAGAATGGAAGATGACGTTCAAAAGTTAACTGATAACACTATCAAGATGATAGATGATTTATTAGCTAAAAAAGAAAAAGAGATAACAACTGTATAATAAATGCACAGAGGTTCTTAATAGAACCTCTTTTTTTATAGAAAAATTCTGATAAATATGTTAAAATTTATTGAGATATGGTGAGGTGATTAAAAATTATGAAATTTGAAATTCCAGAGCACGTAGCCATAATTATGGACGGAAATGGAAGATGGGCTAAGTCAAAAGGTTTACCTAGAACTTTTGGACATAAAGAAGGAGCAAAAACTCTTAGAAAAATTCTAACACATGCGAGTGAAATGGGAGTTAAGTATTTGACGGTATATGCTTTTTCAACAGAAAATTGGAAAAGAGCAAAAGAAGAAGTTGATGCTTTGATGTTTTTATTCAAAACTTATATAAAAAATGAAAGAAAAAATATTATGGAAAATAATATAAAATTTATAGTTTCTGGTAGAGAAGAAGGAGTTAGTAAATCTTTGTTACAAGAAATGAAAAATTTAGAAAATATAAGTTCAATGAATACGGGAACGACATTAAATATTGCTTTTAATTATGGTGGTAGATCTGAAATAATTGATGCTGTAAATAAAATTTTATCAGACGGCGTAAAAGAGATAGAAGAAGAAAGTTTTAAAAAATATTTATATAGAGATATTCCAGATCCAGAGCTTGTAATAAGAACTAGTGGAGAGATGAGAATATCCAATTTTTTATTGTGGCAAATAGCATACTCTGAATTTTATATAACAGAAACTCATTGGCCAGACTTTGATGAAAAGGAATTTGATAAAGCTATTAGAAGTTATAAATGTAGAGAACGAAGATTTGGAGGAGTTAAAGAAGTATGATAAATAGATTGTTAGTTGCACTTATAGGAATTCCTATTTTAATTTTAGTTCTAATTAAGGGTGGGTTCTTACTGCTTATATTTTGTAATTTGATAATAGCAATAGGAATGTACGAGTTTTATAGAATGGCTGAGTTAGGTGGAAAAAGACCTTCTAAAAGATTAGGGTATGTTGCAGGTATTCTTATACCAAATTTAATTTATTTTAGTAGTCCTGATAACATTGGAGTTGCAATTGCTTTTCCAATTGTATTAACAGTTTTAGGCTGTATGAGTAAAAGGGTTTTAGAAAATAAAGTAGAAAATTCTAGTACTGATGTCGGAATCACGCTTTTAGGTGTAGTGTATGTTTCGGTATTATTTAGTCATTTATTACTTATGAGTTACCTACCAAATGGTGGAAAGTGGTTATTATCAGTCCAAATTTTAGTTTGGGTTTGTGATTCATTTGCATACTTTACAGGAATGAGTATTGGAAGAAAAATATTCAAAGATGGTTTTAGTATAATAAGTCCTAAAAAATCGATAGAGGGATCAATTGGAGGAACTCTATTTACAATTTTAGCTCTGTATTTTTTAAATAAATACGTTGGATTAATAACTGTTAGTTACTCTACATATGTAATAGTTCTATTAGGATTTGCAATAAGTGTAGTGGCTCAAATAGGTGATTTAGGTGAATCTATGTTTAAAAGAGAATTTAAAATAAAGGATTCAGGAAGAGTATTGGGAGAACATGGTGGAGTACTAGATAGATTCGACAGTATGCTGTTTGTTGTTCCGACTGTATATTATATCTTGAAATTATTTATATTTTAACAAATATAAAGGCAGCTTTAGAGCTGCCTTTTTTACAAGGAGAGACAGATGAAAAAGATAACAATACTTGGGTCAACTGGTAGTATAGGGACAAATGCTCTTGAAGTAATTAGAAATTCTGATGAAAAATTTGAAGTTATAGGATTAAGTGGACATTCTAATTATAAGTTACTTATTGAACAGATAAAAGAATTCAATCCGAAATATGTTTGTGTTGGAACAGAAGAAGGTTATAATCAAGTAAAAAAAACATTTGAAAATATAGAGATTTATTTTGGTGAGAGAGGACTAAAGACTCTTGGAGAACTGCAAGAAACAGATATTTTATTAACGGCAGTAAGTGGTGCTGTTGGAATTGAAGCAACAGTTGCTGGAATTAAAAATGGAAAAAGAATTGCTCTAGCAAATAAAGAAACTATGGTAGCTGCGGGACCATATATAAATAAACTTTTAAAAGAAAATCCAAAAGCTGAGATAATTCCAGTAGATAGTGAGCACTCAGCAATATTCCAATCTCTTTTGGGTGGAAAAAAGAATGAGGTATCAAAACTTATAATAACAGCAAGTGGTGGAACTTTTAGAGGGAAAAAAACAAAGGATCTTTTAAATGTGAAAGTAGAGGATGCTCTAAAACATCCAAATTGGTCAATGGGAAAAAAAATAACTATCGATTCATCAACTCTTGTAAATAAAGGTCTTGAAATAATTGAAGCTCATGAACTATTTGGAGTTAGTTATGATGATATAGAGGTTTTAGTTCATCCACAGAGTATAGTTCATTCTATGGTTGAATTTTGTGATAAATCAATAATCGCTCAAATGGGTGTTCCTGATATGAAGATACCTATTCAATATGCATTTACATATCCTGAAAGAAAAGAGAATAAAATATTTGAATCTATTGATTTTAGAAAAGCTAGTACGCTTACATTTGAAGAACCAGACAGAGAGACGTTTAAAGGGATAGATTTAGCATTTAGAGCTGGAAGAGCAGGTGGAACAATGCCATCAGTGTTTAACGCCGCTAACGAGGTTGCTGTAGACCTATTTTTAAAAGGGAAAATAAAATTTTTAGAAATATATAAAATAATAGAATCTGCAATGGATCAACATGAAATCTTGGAGATAGAAAATATAGAAACTGTTAAAAAATCTGATTTAGAAACAAGAAATTGGGTTAATAAAAATTACAACAAATAGGAGAAAAGATGGGAAAACTTATAGTTATAGAGGGAACAGATAGCAGTGGAAAACAAACTCAAACAGAAAGAATTTATGAAACTCTTTTAAATGAGAAGAAAAATATAAAGAAAATATCATTTCCAAATTATAGTAGTCCAGCTTGTGAGCCAGTAAAAATGTATTTAGCTGGAAATTTTGGAAAAGAAGCAACAAAAATAAATCCATATCCTGTATCTACAATGTTTGCAATTGATAGATATGCATCTTTTAAAATGGATTGGGAAAATTTCTATAACAGTGATGGAATCATTATAACGGATAGATATGTTACATCAAATATGGTGCATCAAGCTTCTAAAATTTCAGATTTAAAGGAAAAATATGAATATTTAGATTGGTTAGAAGATCTTGAATATAATAAAATTGGAATTCCAAAACCAGATTTAGTAATATTTTTAAACATGCCTACAGAAGTAGCTATAAAACTTATGGAGGAGAGAAAAAATAAAATTACTGGTGAGGATCAAAAAGATATCCATGAAAGTGATAAAGAATATTTAAAAAAATCATATGAAAATGCTTGTGAAATTGCTAAAAAATACAATTGGGCAGAAGTAAAATGTGTAGATGGAGATAGATTGAAAACTAGAGAAGAAATATCAAAAGAAATATATGACCTAGTAGAAAAACTAATTAAATAGATGGAGGAAAAATGAATATATTGATAGCACTTTTAGTATTAGGGATAATAATAATAATACATGAACTCGGACATTTTTTAGCTGCTAGATTATTTAAAATGCCAATATCGGAATTTGCAATAGGAATGGGACCAGAAATTTATTCATACTATGGTGGGAGAACAAGCTATTCATTGAGAGCTATTCCTATCGGAGGATATGTTAATATAGATGGAATGGAAGTTGATAGTAAGGTAAAAAATGGATTTAACAGTAAAACTCCTTTTCAAAGATTTGTAGTACTTTTTGCTGGAGTATTTATGAATTTTACTCTAGCTTATATTGCAATCTTCATGATGCTTTTAATAAGTGGAAAAGCTATACAAAATCATGAACCTGTAATTGGTGAGGTTATGAAACAAGCCAATATAACATCAGTACTTGAAAAAGGTGATAAAATAAAAAGTATAGATGGAATAGAGATAAATAAATGGGAAGACATAGGAAAAGCTGTTCAGGATGCAAGTAAGAAAACAGAAAATCCACCTATAGTTATAGAGAGAGAAGGGAAAGATTTAAGTATAAATGCTCCTTTAACTAAAGCAGAAAATGACAGATACATGCTAGGTATAGTTCCAGAATACAGTATCCAAAAGTATGGAGTTATAGATGCAGCAGGTGCAAGTTTTAA
Organism: Cetobacterium sp. 2A; assembly: GCF_014250685.1. Taxonomy (GTDB): domain Bacteria; phylum Fusobacteriota; class Fusobacteriia; order Fusobacteriales; family Fusobacteriaceae; genus Cetobacterium. The sequence continues at coordinate 808,220 of NZ_JACFAJ010000006.1, forward strand.
AATGTTTGGGTCTATGTTTAAAGAAACTTTAAATGGTCTTAAAATGCTTGTAACTGGAAAAGTTAAAGCCAAAGAAATAAGTGGACCAGTAGGAATAGTAAAGATAGTTGGAGAAGTTAGTAAAAGTGGTGGACTTGTAATGTTTTGGTTGATTGCAATACTTTCAGTGAATGTTGGAATCTTCAACCTTTTACCATTCCCAGCTTTAGATGGTGGAAGAATAATATTTGTTATTCTTGAGATGGTTGGAATCAAAGTTAATAAAAAATTAGAAGAGAAGTTCCATATGATTGGAATGTTTATTCTATTTGGATTAATAATTTTTGCAACAGCAAATGATTTATTTAATTTAAGTCATTAATTTTAAATGAGGTTAAGAGAAAATCAGGGAGGAGTAAATTTTGAAGAAATTATACATAATTCTGATTGGCACATTGTTGTTTGTAGGATGTGGGGATTCAGGTAAAAAAAATAAGATAAAAGAAGCGAGAGTTAAAAGTGTAAAAGTAGAGGAAATTTACCAGAGTGATATTATTAAAATCAGCAGTTCTAGTGGAATAATAGAACCAGCAAATGAGATAAAGAGAATAAGTACAACTGGTGGAATTGTATCTAAAATCAATTTTAAAAATGGCGATAGAGTAAAAAAAGGTCAGATGGTATTAGAACTTCACGATCAAGATGTTGAATCAAATTATTTAAAAGCTGAAGCTTTGGAAAAGTCTGGAGAAATAGATTACAAAATAAAAAAAATCAATTTTACAAAGATTGAAAGTCTTTATAAAAAACAGCTAGTTTCAGAAGATGAGTATTTGAATTCGAAAAATGCTTTTAATCATGCTGAAGCAACGGTTAAGGGAAATAGAGCTAGTTATTTGAAGGCCAAAGACGATTATGAAAACTTAAGATTTTTAGCAAAAGAAGATGGAGTAATAACAGATTTAGAAGTTAAGATGCATGAAAAAATAATGCCAAATACAGTTGTGTATACTTTGGTAGATGATAAAAACATGTTAGTAAAGACATACGTATCTTCAGATGAAATAGAAGATTTAAAAGTTGGAGCAAATGCAAAATTAAAAGTTTCAGGATTAAAAAATGAATTACTTGGAAAAGTATATGAAATAAATCCTGTTGCTCAAAAAGATAGTAAAAAATATCAAATAAAAATAAGTTTAGATAATGATGACAAAAAATTAAGAAAAGGAATGTATAGTGATGTAAGTGTTGAGTCGGGAAAGAATTTTGGATATGTAGTTCCAAAATCTTCTATTGTAATTAAAGATCTTTCATCTTATATATTTGTAGTAGATTCAGATGTAGTAAGAAGAATAAAAATAGATAGAGGTTACTCTAACGGAGAAAATCAGGAAATTATAAGTGATCAACTTAAAGAGCCTTTAAATATTGTCATAGATGGTCAATTTATATTAGAAGACAGAGATACAGTTAAAGTACTTTCTGAGGAGGTATAAATGAATATCTCTCAATTTTCAATAAAAAGACCAGTAGTAACAACAATGATAATTGTTTCAATGGTAATTTTTGGAATAATGACTCTTATAAATTTAAAAACTCAATTACTTCCAAATTATAATATTCCAACTGTAACAGTTAGATCTAGCTGGAAGGGAGCTTCTCCAGAGGATATGGAAAAGCTTGTCACTCAAGAGATAGAGGATGGATTAACAAAAGTTGAAGGAATAAAAAGGGTTACAACTGATTCATCTATGGGAAAATCAAGTGTAACAGTTGAATTTGAGTTTGGAACAGATGTTGATTCTAAGGTTAATGACATTACAACTGCAATTAGTAGAATAAGAAATAATTTACCAGAAGATATGGATGAGCCTTGGGTAAGTAAAGCTGGAGCATTTGCTGATAGGGTTATGATGTTTAGTATAACTGGTGAAAATCAAGTAGAGCTAAAGAGTTTTGCTGATAATCTTTTAATTCCAAGATTAGAAAGAATTGAAGGTGTTGGAGAGATATCAGTCTTTGGTGGATTTGAAAGAGAAGTTCTAATAAGCTTAGATCCAAATAAACTAGAAGCATATAATTTAAATATTTCAGAACTTTACTCTATTTTAAAGAAATCTAGTTTGAATTTCCCTGCTGGATACATTAGAGAAGGGGATAAGGAATATCTTGTAAGAGTTTACGGAGAAGCAAAGACATTAGAAGATATAAAAGAGATTGTTATAAAAAATGATGAAAATAATCCGGTATATCTAACGGATGTTGCAGATGTAAGTTTATCAGTTAAAGATTTAGAAAGTTATGGAAGAACTAATGGTTCTGAAAATATAATAGTAAGTGTTGAAAAAACTGATAATGGAAATGCAATCGTTATATCAGATACAGTGAAGAATGAACTTGATAAAATTGAGTCTATGCTACCTAGAGGAGCGAAATTTAATATAAATAGAGATAGTTCTATAGATATTCAAAATTCAATAGATTCAGTAACAAAGAGTGCGATACTAGGTTTAATTCTTGCTACTGTTGTTTTATATGTATTTTTAAAAGATATTAGAGCTACACTTATAGTTTCAGTTTCTATACCGGTTTCTGTAATAGCAACATTTGGATTCTTTGGAGCAAAGGGAATGACTATAAATATAACTTCACTTATGGGGTTATCTTTGGGAATTGGAATGCTGGTAGATAACTCGATAGTAGTTATAGATAATATATTCCGTCATTTAACTGAGTATAAAGAAACTAGTGAAGTAGCAGCCGAAAAAGGTGCTACCGAAGTTATTGTACCTATAATAGCCTCTACGGCCACAACAATTGCTGTTTTCCTTCCAGTTGTTCTACAAGAAGGAAGAGCCAAAGAGATGTATCAAGATTTAAGTTACTCAATAACATTTTCTTTACTTGCATCTTTAGTCATAGCGCTAACATTTGTGCCTATGATGGCTAGTAAAATTTTAAAAAGAAAAGATGCAGAACATGAAGATGGAAAAATTTTAAAATTTTTAAGAAAGAATTATGTAAAATTGTTGGTACAATCTTTAAGAAGAAAAACTTTGTTAATTTTATCTATATTAGGATTATTTTTACTGGTTGTAGTCTACGGTGGAACCAAGATTGGTGGAGAGTTCATTCCTTATACAGACGATGGAGTATATACAGTTGTAGGGGAGCTACCAAGTGGATTAGATATAGAGAAATCTAATAGAATTTCAAAGAAATTTGAAGATGTTGTAGCAAAGGATTCATATACAAAATTATTTACTACATCAGTTAGAAAAAATTCAATAGCAGTTATAGTGGATATCGGAAAACCAGATCAAAGAGATAAAACTGTTTTTGAAATCATGGGAGAAGTAAGAAAAAAATTAGTGGATACTCCAGATGTTAAATTAAATGTTATCCCAAAAATGACTTGGGGTAGAGGAGGGGATAGAGATATAACCCTTATTTTAAAATCTGATGATAGTAATCAACTAAATTATTTTTCTAGATTGATAGAGGAAGAGATGTCTAAAAATCCTGGATTTACAGATATAACAAACTCTATGTTGAATGGAAATCCAGAAACTAGAATAATACTAGATAGAAAAAAATTAGAGTATTATGGAATGAATATGAATGACTTAACATTTGCTGTAAGTTATCAAATATTGGGAGGAGCTCCAATAAAGATAAAAACTGGAAATGATGAGTTAGATGTTACTCTACAATTGGATAAAAAGTATAGAAGTAGTTTGGATAGTTTGAAAGATATAAGGATAAAAAATCCAAGTGGAAATTCTGTGAAGCTAAGAGATATAGCTCAGTTTGAAATAGCTGAGGGAGCTTATGGAATTGAAAAAGAGGATAGAATAAGAAAAATATCAATACAAGCAAATACGATTGGGAAAATGGATTTAGTAACAGGACAAAAATTTATAAAAGAAGTAATAGAAGAGTTAAATTTACCTAAAACAGTAAGTTATAGTTTTGGTGGACAGGGAAGAAATTTACAAGAAGTTAATGCTCAACTTAAATTTGCCTTTGTAATATCAATATTTTTGATTTACTTTATACTTGCAGCTCAGTTTGAATCATATATTCTACCTTTAATAGTAATGGGAACAGTTCCATTATCAGTGATTGGAGTTTATGCTGGACTGATTTTAACAGGACAAAAAACAAACACCATGGTTTTTGTTGGAATAATAATGCTTGCCGGAATTGTTGTTAATAACGCAATAGTTTTAATCGATTATACACAGATATTATTAGAAAAAGGATTGAGTCTAAAAGAATCCATAATAAAGTCTGGAGAGGTAAGATTAAGACCAATTTTAATGACAACTATGACTACAATTTTTGGAATGGTGCCTTTGGCTTTAGGACTTGGACAAGGTAGTGAGACTTACAAGGGAATGGCTATAGCTGTAATATTCGGTTTAGGGTTCTCAACTGTTCTTACTTTGGTATTTATACCAGTATTGTTTTTCATTTATTATACAATAAAAATAAAAAAGTCTTGAAAAATGACATTTTATCTATTATAATACAGTGTTACCGGAAAACGAAAAATAACATAAATAAATAAAATAGATTGGGAGGATGAAATATGAAACACTCTATACTTGCGATTTCAGAAAGAAAAGAGACATTAAAGCAGATAAGAAAAGAACTTTCTGATTCTTATGAAATAATAACTTTTAATAATTTATTAGATGGATTAGATATGTTAAGAGAGAGCGATTTTGATATTATCTTATTAGATGAGTATCTTACATGGTTTAATTTCTCGGAGGCTAAGAGAAAGTTAAGTGGAATAGGAAAAGATTTTGTAGTTGTTGGATTACTTGATGAGGAAAAAGATGAAGTAATACAAGAGATGAAAGATGCAGATATCTATAACTATTTATTAAAACCAGTAGACATAAAAGAGATGAATAGAATTATTGTTCCAGCTCTAAGAAATCTTGAAATATTAAAAGAGAAGAGAAAATTAGAAGAAAAGCTTTATGATACTGAAGAGGAAAATGAAATAATCGGTCAGTCAACTAGAGTAAAAGAAGTTAAAAATCTAATTGATAAAGTTGCAGAGAGTGACTTAACTGTTCTTGTTACTGGAGAAAATGGAGTAGGAAAAGAGTTAATAGCTAAAGAAATATTCAAAAAAAGTGATAGAAGAAAAGAAAGTTTTATAACAATTTCATGTGCATCTCTTCCTGAAGAATTAATTGAAAGAGAATTATTTGGATATGAAAGAGGAGCTTTCCAGGGAGCTACTTCAAGTAAAAAAGGAATATTAGAAGAAGCAGATGGTGGAACAGTATTCTTAGATGAAATTTCAGCAATGGATTTAAAAGCACAAGCTAAACTTTTAAGAGTTATAGAGTATGGTGAATTTAGAAGAGTTGGTGGAAATAAAACTAGAAGAGTAAATGTAAGATTTATAGTTTCTACTAATAAAGATTTAAAAGATGAGACAGAAAAAGGAAAATTCAGAAAAGATCTATACCATAGACTTACAGTTTTCCCAATCGAAGTTGCTCCATTAAAAGAGAGAAAAGATGATATTCCTATATTAGCTAACTACTTCTTAAACAAAATAGTTAGAGATTTACATAGAGATATCCCAGTTATTTCAGGAGAGGCTATGAAATATTTAATGGAATACTCATATCCTGGAAATATTAGAGAATTAAAAAATATGATAGAAAGAATGGTTATTTTATCTAATGATAGAACTATTGGAGTAGAAGATCTTCCTCTTGAAATAAAGATGAAATCAGATACAGTTGAAAATAAAACTGTTATTGGTGTTGGACCATTAAAAGATATATTAGAGCAAGAAATATACAGCTTAGACGAAGTTGAAAAAGTAGTTATAGCTATGGCACTACAAAAAACTAGATGGAATAAGCAAGAAACTTCTAAATTACTAGGAATTGGAAGAACAACTCTGTATGAAAAAATAAGAAAATACGGTTTAGATTTTAAATAGAAATACAAAAATAAGGGGTTCTGGAAATGAACCCTTTATTTTTATATTGTGTCAGATATTGAAAAAATGGATATTTGTTGGTATAATCCAAATTAGTATCTAAAGAATATAGGGGAGTGAGTTATGGCTATTAGAAAGTTTAGAAAAAATATGAAACCTGTAGTATGGATAATTACAATATTTTTCTTAATCACTTTAGTTGCAGGTTATGTTATGTCATTTACAGGAAACAAAAAACAAGAAAACATTGCATTTGATGTAAATGGAAAAAAAGTAGAAGGATATGAAGCAGCGAGAACAATAAATAATTTCATTGAAAACTATGGAAATTATTTAGGACCAAATGCAGATAAAGACTTAGTAAGCCAATTAGCATTTAATGAATTAATAAACAAGTACTTAACTCTTGAGATTGCTAAGCAATTGAAAGTGAAAGTTCCAGGAAATGAGATTGACGAACAATATAATTCAATCGAAAAATCTTTCCCAGATGCAGAGCAGTTTAAGAGAGCTTTAGCTGCGCAGGGATATACAAGAAGTACTTTTAAAAAGGAAATAGAAGAGAATCTTCTTATTGAAAAAACATTAGAAGATTTAAAAGCAAATACAAAATTAACTCCAGAGGATATTAAAGAAAATTATATAGCTAATGAGTATACACTTTATTCTGGAAAAACACTAGAAGAAGCAACTCCAGAAATAGAAAATAACTTAAAGCAAGAAAAAGGATTAAAAGAGTATTTCTTACTTTTATCTAAAGCTAGAGAAAAAATGAAGTTAGAAGGAGTTTCTGAAGAATATAAACAATATTTGGAAACTACAGCTTTTGAAAAAGATGGATTCAAAGTTACAAATCTTGACATGGCAAAAAGAACTTTAGGAAATCTTCTTATGACTAATGGTGATAAGGAAAAAGCTGAAGAAATGACTAAAACAAGTATAGAAAATCAAATAAAAATAGCTAATATTGCTAAAGAAAAAGGAGTACTTGTTGACGAATCTTTCCCTCTAGATTATAAATTAGCTGAATACCAAAAAGGGTTATATGAAAAGCTAAAATCTGATGTTAAGGTAACAGATGAGGACTTAAAAAAATATTTTGATGATAATAAAATGGTTTACGATACATTCCCAGCAGCAACAGCTGATGTTGCAGTTGTTAAGGTAGAGCCATCGGATGAAGATAAATTAGCAGCTAAAACAAAAGCTGAAGAACTAATTAAAAAAATTACACCTAAAAATTTTGCTGAAATAGCTAAAAAGAATTCTCAAGGTCCAAGTGCTCCAAATGGTGGAGATTTAGGGACATTCTCTAAAGGAGACATGGTTCAACCGTTTGAGGATGCAGTATTTAAAGGTAAAGTTGGAGAAGTTTATCCTGAACCAGTAGAAACAGTATTTGGACAACATATAATATATGTTCAAGAAAGAGATGATGAAGCTGGAACAGCTAAAGCAAGTCATATTTTAATTGTGCCAGAAGCTTCAAAGAAAACTGTTGAAGAAAGAGATACAAATATAAAAGATATGATTGAAAAACTTCAAAAAGGAGAAATAACTTTTGATGATTTAAGTAAAGAAAAAGGTGTTTTATTCTCTAAGAAAATTGAAGGAATAAGTGATAGTGGTTATATTCCAGGACTTGGATACAATGAAAAATTAACTAAAGATATTTTTGATTCACCAATTGGTGAGATTAAAAGTGATAAATTAGAAGGAAACTATTTTATATTTAAAAAACTTTCTGAAGTTAAATATAAAGAGGGAGTTTTCGAAGAGTTAAAAAACAGAGTAGAATTCGACTATAAGAATTCTGTTGTTCAAGAAGAATTGAAAAAACTTGGAGAAGTAACAGAAGAACAATAAAAAATAAATATAAATAAAGGATTTATCTTTTCTAAAACTAATAACTAACTAGTTAATTTTATTGATTGGGAGGTTACGATATGGAAGAAGATAAAAACAAATCTAAAATTTTAAATCCAGAGGTTTTAGCACCAGATGTTTTAAACCCAGATGTAGAAGCAGAAGATGGAGAAGTTATAGGAGCTCAAATTTATGAAAAATTAGCAGAGGATGAAGGGGAAGCAAAAGCTGAAGAAAAACCTCTTGCACCATTTTCTGAGGTAGATTTGGAAAAACCAACTGAGACTCCAGAAGTAAAAACTGAAAAACCTGTTGAAACTAAACCTACTGAAGCTAGACCTGTAGATAAAACAATGGAAAATTTGAAAAAATGTATATGTTCAAAGTGTCCAAGCTATACATTGGGATGTAAAATAAAGGAGATGCCAAAGAATCTATTAGAGATTGCAATGCATCATTCTGACTTATCAAAAGTAGAACATTTAGAAGGAATGTTTTGTGCGTTTGGAAAAAGTAAATGTTTAGCTGAAGAAAAAGGTTGTAACTGTACAAAGTGTGAAGTTTATAAAGAGTACAATTTGTCCAAAATATACTTCTGTATTAGAGACATATAACTTATATATAAAGAGAAGTAGTAATACTTCTCTTTTTTATTTGTTGTTCAAAAAAAATTGATTAATTCTAAAAAATATAATATACTTAAGAGTGGAATAATTGATAATTGTTCTCAAAATTGGTTAGGCTATAATTTTCACAGGAGAAAGTAATGAAATATAAAAATGAAGATATTGATTTATTGATGGATCAACTTAAGATTGAAGAGGTAGTTGGAGAATTTGTGGACTTAAAAAAAAGTGGAGCAAATTATAAAGGGCTATGTCCTTTTCACCAAGATAGTAATCCTTCTTTTATAGTTAGTCCTAGTAAAAATATCTGTAAATGCTTCGTTTGTGGGGCAGGAGGAAATCCTGTGAAGTTTTACGCTGACTATAAGAAGATAAACTTTTTCGAATCTGTAAAGGAATTAGCACAAAAATATAAGATAAAAATTAAAAGTATTTATTCGAATGAGGATAATGAAAACGATTTCTATTATAAAATAATGAATGAAGCACATTCATATTTTTGTGACCAAATTTTTTTAAATTCTGGAAGAGAGGCATTAGAATATTTATCTAAAAGAAAAATATCACCACAATTAATAAAAGAAAATGGAATAGGGTTCGCTTCTAATAGCTGGACAGGACTTCATGATCATTTATTGATGAAGGGATATAAACTGGAAGATATTTTAGAGCTAGGATTAGTTAAAAAAAATGAAAATAACACTTATGACACTTTTAGAAATAGAGTAATATTTCCTATATATTCTCCTACCGGAAAAATTATTGCGTTCGGAGGAAGGACATTAGAAGATAGAAAAGATATTCCTAAATACATAAACTCTCCAGAGACTCCTATTTTTAAAAAAGGAAAGAATTTATATGGAATAAAAAATAAGGGGACTAACCTTAAAAAGAAAAATTATTCTATATTAATGGAAGGTTATATGGATGTTCTTTCGGCACATTCATATGGGTTTGATGTAGCTTTAGCACCTTTAGGTACCGCTTTCACAGAAGAGCAAGGAGTGCTTTTAAAAAGGTACACAAACAATATTATATTAGCTTTTGATATGGACGTAGCCGGTCAAATGGCAACTGAAAAAACTGCTTTTATACTTAAAAAATTAGATTTTAATTTAAGAGTTTTAGTCCTAGAAGGGGCTAAAGATCCAGATGAATACTTAAAAAAGTATGGTAAAGAAAGTTTTTTAAAGGCAGTAAAAAACTCTTTAGAAATTTTTGACTACCTATATATGAGTTATTCTAAAGAATACAATTTGGATGAACATATATCAAAACAAAAATTTATTGAGAGATTTAAAGAATTTTTTAGAAATTTACAAAATAATTTAGAACAAACCTTGTATTTAGATAAGTTATCTAAAAGTTTAGAAGTATCTATAGATATATTAAGAGATATACTTATAAATAATAATAAAACAAAACAAAGGAAATCACTTGAATATAAAGAAGTAAGAGAAGAATTTAAAGATAAAAGGAGTTATGACCTCGAAGAACTTACGATTGCAGTAGTTATAGCAAGAGAGGAATTCTATGAAGATTTTAAAGATAAGAAGCTTAAAACACCTCTTGGAAAAAAAATATTTTCATATTTAGAATTTTCTCATGAAAACAACTCTAATTACTCGTCTAACCTTGTGAAAGAGATTATAAACACCGGAAATTTAAATGAAGACGAAGAAAGAAAAATAATAGAAATTTCGATGGCTCTATTAAATGATTACTCTAAAAATTTAGAAATAGAAAGAGGCGTGAGAGACGTCTTTGTTTCTTGGTTTGTACTGGAGTTAAAAGAGCAACTAAAAGAAAGAAAGAATATAATGCAACACCTAAAGCTAAAAAAAGTTGAAGAGGAACTAAAGAAAGAGACGCTTACTTTCGAAGAGATAAAAGCCTTGTACAATAATTTTTTAGAGTTGGTTAATAACGGAAAATAAATTTTTTATAATAGAGGAGGCTTCATATAATGAAGGAGTTTATAAAGAACGATAAGGTACTGGCCTTACTTAGAAAGGCTATGGAAAGTAAGGTGATAACGTTTGAGGAAATAAACGAACAGTTAGAAACAGATTTCCCACCTGAGAGAATAGAGTTTCTTATCAATGGTATGGTTGAACAAGGAATAGAGATAGTACAAAAGAGTGAGCTAGAAAAGAAGGAAAGCGAAAAGGGAAGAGCTAGAAAAAAAATCATAGTTCCTTTGGCTAAAACAGATAGAGATGATTCAGATTTAGCTGATGATTCAGATGAAGAGGAAACAGAAGAGAAACCAAGAGGAGAATTTGATGAATTTGGTTTCAATCCTGAAGGATTAGAAGAAGTATCGGAAGATGAGTTAATTAATGATGATTTATTTAATATAACTGGAGATATGGAAGTTGATGAACCTATCAAAATGTATTTAAGAGAGATAGGACAAATTCCTCTATTAAAGCATGAGCAAGAGTTAGAGTATGCTAAAAAAGCTTTAGAGGGAGATGATTTTTCTCAACAACAACTTATCGAAGCTAACTTAAGACTAGTTGTAAGTATTGCTAAAAAACATACAAACAGAGGACTTAAGTTATTGGATTTAATTCAAGAGGGAAATATAGGGCTTATGAAAGCTGTTGAGAAGTTTGAATACAGTAAGGGATATAAATTCTCTACATATGCTACTTGGTGGATTAGACAGGCTATAACGAGAGCTATAGCTGACCAAGGAAGAACAATTAGAATTCCAGTACATATGATTGAAACTATCAATAAGATAAAGAAAGAAGCTAGAGTTTATTTACAAGAGACTGGAAAAGATGCAACACCAGAAATTTTAGCTGAAAGACTTGGAATGGAAGTTGATAAAATAAAAGCTATTCAAGAAATGAACCAAGACCCTATTTCTCTTGAAACTCCAGTAGGAAGTGAAGAGGATAGTGAATTAGGAGATTTCGTAGAAGATAATAAAATGTTAAATCCTTACGAACTTACAAATAGAACGTTACTAAGAGAACAGTTAAACGATGTATTGAAAACGCTTAGCAGTAGAGAGGAACAAGTTCTTAGATATAGATATGGATTGGATGATGGTTCTCCAAAAACTTTGGAAGAGGTTGGAAAAATATTTAAAGTTACTAGAGAGAGAATCAGACAAATAGAAGTTAAAGCACTTAGAAAGTTAAGACATCCAAGTAGAAGAAAAAAACTAGAGGACTTCAAAGTTTAAAAAATGAGGAGCTATGAAAAGCTCCTTTTTACTTTATATTATCAAATTTTAAGAGGAGAATAAACTATGAAAACATTAAATATAAAAGATTATGAAGTGAAAATTATAAAAGAATTAAGAGATGAAGAGGATTTTTTAAACTTTTTAGAAATTGAAGGTGGAATTAAAATAGATTTTAGTAGAGAAGAAGAGGTGTTGGTAGAAACAAAGAAAAATGAATATTTCTCAGAAGAAATAGTTCCAGAATATTTGGAAGAAATTTCTCATTATTTACCAATAACTAAAGAAGAAGAGGCTGAACTATTAGGATCTTTAGAAGAGGAAGAAAGTAGAGAAAGACTTATAGTTGGATATTTGAGAGAAGCTGCAAAGTTATCTTTAGATTATTTAAAATCAGGAATTGATTACATGGATCTTATTCAAGAGGGAAGTGTTTCTATAATAAAATCTATAGATGAGTATAGAGTTATTTATGGAGATTTCTCAGATTATATGAGAGCGTCTATAATAAGAGCGTTAGTTTTATTTTTAGAAATGAGATTAGAAGATGTAAAAAGTTCTTATGTATCTTACTTTAGTAGAAAAAAAGAAGAGCTTATTGAGCATGAAATAGTTTCTGAAATTGAAGCTGATGAGGATATGGAAAATGAAGAGGACGAAGAGGACGAATTTAAAATACTTGGAAGTTCAGAAGAGATAAAAGATAAAATAGAAAAAATAGCAAAAGTTAATATTTGGATGATTCCAAATAAAATTAACCAGCAAGAAAAAGAAATCATAGATTATTACTATGGATTAATAGGTGACAAGAGAGAATCATTATTCGAAATAGAAAATAAGATGAATCTTACTAGAGGAGAGGGAGAAATCATATTTACAAAAGCCCTTGAAAGAATATCTACAGGAGGAGGGAGACTTTTTAAAATATGACAATATCTGATATAATAAAAGAGTTGGAGAAAAAGTTTCCTAAAAATTTTGCAGAATCATGGGACAATGTAGGATTATTAGTTGGTGATAGAAAACAAGACGTAAAAAAAATAATTGTGACATTGGATGCTACAGAAAGTGTCATAGATATGGCTATAGAAAGAAATGCAGATTTAATAATATCTCATCATCCACTTATTTTTAGTCCAATAAAACATATAGATTTTTCTGAACTAATAGGAAGAAAAATAATGAAATTAATTAAAAATAACATATCTCTTTATAGTTTACATACAAATATAGATTCAGCACCTAAAGGATTAAATTGGTTTTTAGGAGAATGTTTGGGTTTTGAAAGTGGAAAAATATTAGAAGAGAATAGTTTTCAAGAAAGTTCATATGGTATAGGTAGAGTTTATAAACTAGATAGAAATATGAGTGTGTTGGAAATTGGAGAACTAATAAAAGAAAAATTGAAATTAGAAAAAATAATTGTAAGTTCTAAAAATATAGAGCTGAAATCCATAAAAAAAATTGCTATAATAAATGGATCTGGAATGGGATACTGGAGAAAAGCTAAAAGACTAGGGGCAGATCTTGTTTTAACAGGGGATGTAAAGTATCATGAGGCCATTGATGCAGTAGAGAATGGAATTTCTGTGATTGATATAGGGCATTACGAAAGTGAGATTATTTTTGGAGAACTAATAAAAGAGAATTTACAAAGCAAATTTGAAGTTGAGATTGAAATATTAAATGATGAACCAATATTCAAAGATATATAAAAGGGGATAAAATGATAAGACGAATATTTAGTGCATTTATATTATTTACAACTATTATTTCGGCACAAGTGAATGATAATTTAAACTTATTTAGCGAAGATGATAAAAAGAATTTAGCTATAAAAGTTGAAGAGATTTTAGAAAAAAGAGAGATAAAAGTTTATATAAATACATTGATTGAAGGGGAAGGTTTTCAATTAGTTAATCCTGAAAAGTCAATTGTATTAAATATTAATAAAGAGAATCCAGAAACTCAAAGAGTACAGATAAACTTTACTCAGGACTTAAATATGGAGGAGAAAGAGGAAGAAATAGGTCTTCTTTTAGATAACGTAGAACAGTTTATAAAGTCACAGCAGTATGGAACATATACTCTAGAGACATTAAATGGTTTGGATGAAATACTTCAGGAACAAATAGTGGAAGAAGTTCAAGCGGAGTCAACATTTCCATATGTAAAAATAATGATTGGGATTATGATAATTTTTATTTGCTTGACAATTGTTAAAATAATATTTAAAATAAAAAGGATGAAAAAAAAGTTTGTGAAAAAAACAAACTAAAAATAATATAATAAGGGTATTAAGGTTAATCGCTTGCAATTTATTGCAAGAGGAAAGTCCGGGCTCCACAGAGCAAAAAGGGTAGCTAACGGCTACTGAAGGAAACTTTAAGGAAAGTGCCACAGAAAATAGACCGCCAGTCTTTGATTGGTAAGGGTGAAATGGCGGTGTAAGAGACCACCAGTTTTTTAGGAGACTAAAAAAGCTAGGTAAACCCCCTTTGGAGCAAGACTAAATAGGAAAGATAGATGGGCTGCTCGTCCACTTTCAGGGTAAGTTGCTTGAGTCTATAGGCGACTATAGATCTAGATAAATGATTGACAAATACAAAACCCGGCTTATTTAATGCCCTTATTATAAAAAAAATAAAAATATTTTAAAAAAAGTATTGACGAAGTTTTTAAATTATGGTACTATTATTTCTGTCAGCGGGAAACACCGCAGACGAAAAACAAAACAAAAAACAAATAGGACATTAGCAACCGAATAGAGAAAGATAGTCAAAAGTTATGCAACAACAACCATTAAATGGTGTACATTAAGTCGTAAGACTTTAAAAATATATTTGAATGAAGAGTTTGATCCTGGCTCAGGATGAACGCTGACAGAATGCTTAACACATGCAAGTCGACTTGAAGTTCTTCGGAATGGAAAGTGGCGGACGGGTGAGTAACGCGTAAAGAATTTGCCTTTTAGTCTGGGACAACTGTTGGAAACGACAGCTAATACCGGATATTATGAGTTTCTCGCATGGGATTCTTATGAAAGCTATATGCGCTAGAAGAGAACTTTGCGTTCCATTAGCTAGTTGGTGGGGTAATGGCCCACCAAGGCGACGATGGATAGCCGGCCTGAGAGGGTGAACGGCCACAAGGGGACTGAGACACGGCCCTTACTCCTACGGGAGGCAGCAGTGGGGAATATTGGACAATGGGCCACAAGCCTGATCCAGCAATTCTGTGTGCACGATGAAGGTTTTAGGATCGTAAAGTGCTTTCAGTTGGGAAGAAAAAAATGACGGTACCAACAGAAGAAGCGACGGCTAAATACGTGCCAGCAGCCGCGGTAATACGTATGTCGCAAGCGTTATCCGGATTTATTGGGCGTAAAGCGCGTCTAGGCGGATTAGTAAGTCTGATGTTAAAATGCGGGGCTCAACTCCGTATTGCGTTGGAAACTGCTAGTCTAGAGTACTGGAGAGGTGGGCGGAACTACAAGTGTAGAGGTGAAATTCGTAGATATTTGTAGGAATGCCGATAGAGAAGTCAGCTCACTGGACAGATACTGACGCTGAAGCGCGAAAGCGTGGGGAGCAAACAGGATTAGATACCCTGGTAGTCCACGCCGTAAACGATGATCACTAGGTGTTGGGGGTCGAACCTCAGCGCCCAAGCTAACGCGATAAGTGATCCGCCTGGGGAGTACGTACGCAAGTATGAAACTCAAAGGAATTGACGGGGACCCGCACAAGCGGTGGAGCATGTGGTTTAATTCGACGCAACGCGAGGAACCTTACCAGCGTTTGACATCCCAAGAAGTTTCCAGAGATGGAGATGTGCCGGCTTGCCGGAACTTGGTGACAGGTGGTGCATGGCTGTCGTCAGCTCGTGTCGTGAGATGTTGGGTTAAGTCCCGCAACGAGCGCAACCCCTTTTGTATGTTGCTACCATTAAGTTGAGCACTCATGCGATACTGCCTGCGACGAGCAGGAGGAAGGTGGGGATGACGTCAAGTCATCATGCCCCTTATACGCTGGGCTACACACGTGCTACAATGGGCAGTACAGAGAGTCGCCAACCCGCGAGGGTGAGCTAATCTCTTAAAGCTGTTCTTAGTTCGGATTGTACTCTGCAACTCGAGTACATGAAGTTGGAATCGCTAGTAATCGCAAATCAGCTATGTTGCGGTGAATACGTTCTCGGGTCTTGTACACACCGCCCGTCACACCACGAGAGTTGGTTGCACCTGAAGTGGCAGGCCTAACCCGTAAGGGAGGGATGTTCCTAAGGTGTGATTAGCGATTGGGGTGAAGTCGTAACAAGGTATCCGTACGGGAACGTGCGGATGGATCACCTCCTTTCTAAGGAGACTACAATCTTTCTCTATTCGATTGATGATGTTCTATCATCAAACTTTGGACATTGGAAACTATATAGTAGATATTGAGAGAATAATTAACAAATAACTAACAATTCAAATAATCTTTGAGTAGTTAGTCTGTCAAATAAAAATAGGTTAAGATATTAAGGGCACATGAAGGATGCCTTGGTAGTAAGAGCCGATGAAGGACGTGGTAAGCTGCGATAAGCCTAGAGGAGTTGCAATCGAACATTGATTCTAGGATTTCCGAATGGAGAAATCTGCTAAGATGGAGTCTTAGCACGAAAGAGGGAACCGCGTGAACTGAAACATCTAAGTAACGCGAGGAAAAGAAAGTAAAAACGATCCCCTAAGTAGCGGCGAGCGAACGGGGGTGAGCCTAAACCATATACATGCCAAGGTTACAGCCGTTGTGTATATGGGGTAGCGGGATAGTCTCTAGAAAGTCTGTAAAGCTTTCAGCATTTTGAAACACCGAACTGGAAGAACTTGGAAAAGTTCGCCGTAGAGGGTGATAGCCCCGTACAGGTAACCTGTTTCAAATGCGTAACTAATCCCAAGTAGCACGGAACACGAGGAATTCTGTGTGAATCAGCGAGGACCATATCTCGTAAGGCTAAATACTCTTACTAACCGATAGCGCATAGTACCGTGAGGGAAAGGTGAAAAGAACCCCGGGAGGGGAGTGAAATAGAACCTGAAATCATGTGCTTACAAGCGGTCAGAGCCCTTCGGGGTGATGGCGTGCCTTTTGGAGAATGATCCTGCGAGTTACGTTCAGTGGCAAGGTTAAGTTTAACGGAGCCGAAGGGAAACCGAGTCTGAATAGGGCGACATAGTCGCTGGGCGTAGACGCGAAACCTGGTGATCTAAGCCTGTCCAGGGTGAAGCTGTGGTAAGACACAGTGGAGGCCCGAACTCACCGCCGTTGAAAAGTTGGGAGATGAGGTAGGTTTAGGGGTGAAAAGCCAATCGAACCAGGAGATAGCTCGTTCTCTCCGAAATGCATTTAGGTGCAGCCTTGAGTGTTCAATTATGGGGGTAGAGCACTGAATGATCTAGGGGGCATATTGCTTACCGAAATCAATCAAACTCCGAATACCATAATTTAAGAGCTCAGGAGTGAGACTATGGGAATTAACTTCCATGGTCAAAAGGGAAACAACCCAGACCACCAGCTAAGGTCCCTAATTATAACTAAGTGGGAAAGGAGGTGGAGATTCACAAACAACCAGGAGGTTGGCTTAGAAGCAGCCATACCTTTAAAGAGTGCGTAATAGCTCACTGGTCGAGAGTCTCTGCGCCGACAATGTAACGGGGCTAAGTTATAAACCGAAGCTGTGGAATTGCGTAAGCAATTGGTAGGAGAGCGTTCTGTAGGCCGTTGAAGGAGAAGCGTAAGCGACTCTGGAGGTATCAGAAGTGAGAATGCAGGAATAAGTAGCGAGAATGGGAGCGAGAATCTCCCACGCCGGAAGACCAAGGGTTCCAGGGTAAAGTTTGTCTTCCCTGGGTAAGCCGGGTCCTAAGCCGAGGCTATAATGCGTAGGCGAATGGAAAACAGATTAATATTTCTGTGCCACTGATATTGAGTGATGGAGGGACGCAGGAGGTTATGCACGCTGGCGAACGGAAGTGCCAGTGTAAGCGTGTAGGGTGGTCTCGTAGGAAAATCCGCGAGACTAGATCTGAGGCGTGATACGGAGTCGTAAGATGAAGGTGCAAATACCACACTGCCGAGAAAAGCTTCTAAGCGTTTAAAGATATTAGTGCCCGTACCCCAAACCGACACAGGTGGTCAGGATGAGAAATCTAAGGCGGACAGGCTAACTCTCGTTAAGGAACTCTGCAAAATTGCCCCGTAACTTCGGGAGAAGGGGTGCCTTTCATGGTCAGCGAACACGCGTCGCAAAGCTGTGAGAGGCCGCAGTGAAGAGTCTCAGGCGACTGTTTAACAAAAACACAGGTCTATGCTAAGCTGTAAGGCGATGTATATGGGCTGACACCTGCCCAGTGCCGGAAGGTTAAGAGGAGGAGTGAGAGCTCCGAATTGAAGCCCCGGTGAACGGCGGCCGTAACTATAACGGTCCTAAGGTAGCGAAATTCCTTGTCGGGTAAGTTCCGACCTGCACGAATGGTGTAACGATCTGAGAGCTGTCTTGACGGGAGGCCTGGTGAAATTGTATTATCGGTGAAGATACCGATTACCTGCAGTAGGACGGAAAGACCCCATGGAGCTTTACTGTAGCTTGGTATTGGGTTTTGGTGTCGTATGTATAGGATAGTTGGGAGACTATGATGCGTGGTCGCTAGATTACGCGGAGTCAACGGTGGAATACCAACCATACTACATCGAAATTCTAATCTGAGGTTTGTACCCTCGGAGACAGTGCTAGGTGGGCAGTTTGACTGGGGCGGTCGCCTCCGAAAGAGTAACGGAGGCGTTCAAAGGTTCCCTCAGGTTGGATGGAAATCAACCGGAGAGTGCAATGGCAGAAGGGAGCTTAACTGCGAGACTGACGGGTCGAGCAGGTGCGAAAGCAGGACATAGTGATCCGGCGATTCCGAATGGAAGGGTCGTCGCTCAACGGATAAAAGCTACCCTGGGGATAACAGGCTGATTCTACCCGAGAGTCCATATCGACGGTAGAGTTTGGCACCTCGATGTCGGCTCATCGCATCCTGGGGCTGGAGAAGGTCCCAAGGGTTGGGCTGTTCGCCCATTAAAGCGGTACGTGAGCTGGGTTCAGAACGTCGTGAGACAGTTCGGTCCCTATCCACTGTAGGCGTTAGAATATTGAGAAGATCTGTCCTTAGTACGAGAGGACCGGGATGGACAAACCTCTGATGTACCAGTTGTCACGCCAGTGGCACAGCTGGGTAGTCACGTTTGGAACAGATAACCGCTGAAAGCATCTAAGCGGGAAACTGACTTCAAGATAAGTATTCTTTAAGACACCTTCGAGACTAGGAGGTTGATAGGTTGGGGGTGTAAGAGTAGCGATACTTTTAGCTGACCAATACTAATATGTCGAAGTTTTAACCTAATAAATCTCAACTACTATATAGTTTCAAGTGTTCCAAAGACATTTGAATATTGATTGGCAACGATAGCTATGAGGGTACACCCAGTAACATTTCGAACCTGGAAGTTAAGCTCATAAACGCTGAAAGTACTTGGGGGGCAGCCCCCTGGGAGGATAAGTAGTTGCCAATCTTAAAAAAGTGCTTCTTTAGCTCAGTTGGTAGAGCACACGACTGTTAATCGTGTTGTCGCTGGTTCGAGCCCAGCAAGAAGCGCCATTTTTTTATTTTTTGGAAAATTTATAAAAGGGGAGTATATTGTATGAAAAAGAAAATTATTGGTATGTCAATTATGACATCATTAACGCTTTTGGGAGCAGAGTCTTTTGAAGCTGGATTCTTGTCACCAATGCAACTCAATGGACCAAATACAAGTGTAAACGGAATAAGAATTGGAGCTATCTACACTGAAAATCAGAATGTAGAGGGATTAGATCTAAATATTATTGCCAACAGAAAAAGAAACTTTAATGGTCTATCTTTAGGATCTTTCTATGATAGAACCGATGCTGATTTTACAGGTGTTAGATTAGGATGGTTTATACCTCTTTCATTTAACAGTGTTGGTGGAAATATGAAAGGAATTCAAATCGGATCTGTAAACATGGTAGAAAAAAGCATGATGGGAGCTCAGTTAGGACTAGTTAACTTCACTGGAACTGGAAAGGGATTACAGTTTGGTGCATTTAATAAAGCTGACAGATTTAGAGGAGTTCAGATAGGTTTTGTTAACTATGCAGATAGATTAGAAGGATTACAAATAGGTTTTGTAAATATCGCTGCAAATAGTGAATTATTTGAAGTATTACCAATTGTAAACTTTAACTTCAAATTCTAAATGAAAATTGACTTTTAACTAAAATTATGATAGAATAACTAGGTTATCATAACGGATATTCCGCTTTAATGGAATATTAAATGAATATTCAAGGAGGAAAAAATGAAAGAAAAATTAATCCAATTAGTAGAGCAAAACTACTTAAGAAACGACATCCCTACTTTTAAGGCCGGAGATACTATCGCTGTGCATTACAAAGTAAAAGAGGGTAACAAAGAAAGAGTACAATTATTCGAAGGTGTAGTAATCAGAGTAAATGGTGGAGGAATCGCTAAGACTTTCACAATTAGAAAAGTTACTTCAGGTATCGGTATAGAGAGAATAATACCTGTTAACTCTCCAATGATCGAAAAGATCGATGTACTAAAAGTTGGAAAAGTAAGAAGATCTAAGCTTTACTACTTAAGAGCACTTTCTGGTAAGAAAGCAAGAATCAAAGAATTAAGAAAATAGTTGCATTGTTAAGCTAAGGAAACCATATTTCCTTAGCTTTTTTCATTTTTTTATGTTAGAATAATTGTAAAATGTTACTTAAAGGAGAACTAAATGTCTAGAGAAAACTTCATTTTTAATACAATTTTTTATGTTATTTTAACAAGTTTTTTTATATACATATTTGTTAGAGAAAAGTATTTAGTTGCAAAAATAAAAATTTACAAAGATAGATTTTCTGAATGGTTAATAAAAAAATTAAAGGTAGAGGGAAAAACTTTATCGAATGTAATTAGAAAGACAGTGAACTTTGTAGAAAGCATAGGAACTGCGTTGATTTTAGTATTGATTATTCAAAAATTTTATTTAGGAAACTTTCTTGTTCCGACAGGTTCTATGATTCCAACTATAATTCCAAAAGATAGACTCTTTGGAAATATGGTAATCTACAAATTCAAAGAACCTAAAAGAGAAGATATAATAGTTTTCCAAGAACCAATTCAAAATAAAGTTTTATATACAAAAAGAGCTATGGGTCTTCCAGGTGAAGAAGTTAATATAAAATATGGTTATCTTTATATCAATGGAAATAAAATAGCAGAAAGACATTATTCAGATTTAGGTGCAATTGGAAATGATGTTTGGACTGTTCCTAAAAAAGGGGATACAGTTGAAATAGTTCCAGGACTAAATTATTCGGATAAATTTAAAGAAAAATCTATAGATATAGCAGAAGTTCAAAAGTATCTATTAGAAAACCCAGGGTCAGTATCAGAAGTTCTTCCAGATGTTGAATTTATTTTA
This sequence comes from Cetobacterium sp. 2A, assembly GCF_014250685.1. GTDB lineage: Bacteria > Fusobacteriota > Fusobacteriia > Fusobacteriales > Fusobacteriaceae > Cetobacterium. Next base: position 829,409 of record NZ_JACFAJ010000006.1, read on the forward strand.
AATGGAAAGAAGACAGGAATGATTTTAGATTTAATACATAATAAAGAGAATTTAGATAAAATTATCAAAGGTGAAAAAGTAACTGTAGTCCTAGATGAAGATTACTACATGGCTTTAGGAGATAATACTGACGGTAGTTACGATTCGAGAATGTGGGGATTTGTAAAAGATAGTAGAATACAAGGAAAAGCATTCTTTAGATTTTGGCCTTTAAACAGAATAGGACTTTTAGATTAGGTGATAAAATTGATAGAAAGATTAAAAAAAGATGAAAATCTTTTGAATTTAGTTGAGCTAGAAAATGAAATTTTTTTAAAAAGTTCATACACATTGGAACAACTAAAAGATATGATTTTAGACGATAATTATATTATATATATATATAAATTAGAGGAAGAAATAGTTGGATATTTAATTCTCCATGACAGTTTCGATGTTTATGAAATAATGAAGATAGGTACAAAAAATTCTTCAAGAGGTCTGGGGATAGGTAGAAATCTCATATCGAAATATTTGGATGAATATAATAAAGATTTATTTTTAGAGGTTAGAGAAAGCAACTTGGTTGCTAGAAATTTTTATAAAAAACTAAATTTTAAAGAAGTGGGAATTAGAAAAAAATATTATTCCGACAATGATGAAAGTGCAATACTGATGTTACTAGAAAGAAAATAAATATATATGAAGGAGAAAGAAAAGATTATGAACAAAGATATTTATTCTAACCCCTTAGCAGAAAGATACAGCTCAAAGGAGATGCTAGAAACATTTTCACCGAAAAATAAGTTTTCAACTTGGAGAAAGCTTTGGTATGCTTTAGCAGAATCAGAAAAAGAATTAGGACTAGATATAACAGATGAACAATTAGCTGAAATGAAAGCTCATATATTTAATATTGATTATGAACTAGCTGCTAAAAGAGAAAAAGAAGTAAGACATGATGTAATGGCTCATGTACATACATTTGGAACAATAGCGCCAAAAGCTATGCCAATTATCCACCTTGGTGCTACAAGTGCTTACGTTGGAGATAACACAGACTTAATACAAATTAAAGAAGCTTTAGATATTACAAAGAAAAAACTAATAAATGTTATAGATGAAATGGCAAAATTCGCAATGGAGCATAAAAATCTTCCTACATTAGGATTTACTCATTTCCAAGCAGCTCAGTTAACTACTGTTGGAAAAAGAACTACACTATGGATTCAAAGTTTATTACTTGATTTAGAAGAGCTTGAATTTAGACAAGATACTCTAAGATTTAGAGGAGTAAAAGGAACAACTGGAACTCAAGCTAGTTTCCAAGAGTTATTCAATGGAGACTTCAAAAAAGTAAAGAAATTAGATGAAATGGTAGCTCAAAAGATGGGATTCAATAAGAGCTTCTTAGTTACAGGACAAACTTATGATAGAAAAGTAGATTCTGAAGTAATGAACTTACTTTCAAATATAGCTCAATCAGCTCATAAATTTACAAATGATTTAAGATTACTTCAACATTTAAAAGAGTTAGAAGAACCATTTGAAAAAAATCAAATTGGATCATCTGCTATGGCATATAAAAGAAATCCAATGAGAAGTGAAAGAATTTCATCTCTTTCAAAATTTGTAATCGCACTACAACAAAGTACTGCTATGACAGCTGCAACACAGTGGTTTGAAAGAACACTAGATGATTCAGCAAACAAGAGATTATCTTTACCTCAAGCTTTCTTAGCAATTGATGCTATTTTAATAATATGGAAAAATGTTATGAATGGATTAGTAGTTTATCCTAAAATGATAGAAAAACATATTATGGCTGAACTTCCATTTATGGCTACAGAGTACATAATAATGGAAGGTGTAAAAAATGGTGGAGACAGACAAGAACTTCATGAGCAAATAAGACTTCACTCTATGGAAGCTGGAAAAAAAGTAAAAGTTGAAGGATTAGAAAATGATTTAATAGATAGAATCATACAAGATCCATACTTTAAAATGGATAGAGTTAGACTTCTAGAAATACTAGATCCAAAAAACTTCATAGGATTTGCTCCTGAGCAAACTGAGGATTTTATAACTACAGAAGTTCAACCTATTTTAGATAAATATTCAGAGCTTTTAGGAATGGAAGCAGAGCTTAAGGTTTAATTATGAAGTCTAAAAGAAGAGAGATTTATTTAACAGCTCTTGTTTTAATGGCTTTATATTTATCATTGGCGGAATCACTTATACCTAAACCATTTCCGTGGATGAAATTAGGACTTGCAAATATAGCAACAATAGTTGCTATTGAGAAGTTCGATGCAAAAATGGGATTAGAAGTATTTTTTCTAAGAGTTTTAATTCAGGGGATAATGTTAGGAACTTTATTTACTCCTAGTTTTATAATTAGTTTAACTTCGGGTGGGATTAGTACTCTTTTAATAATTTTAATCTATAAATTTAGAAAACAATTATCACTATTAGCTATATCTGCTATGGGAGCTTTTTTTCATAACTCTATGCAATTAATAGTAGTATATTTCCTTTTATTCAGAAATATAAGTATCAATAGTAAATCTATTCTTATGTTTGTATGGGGTTTTTTACTAATGGGATGTATTTCTGGAATAGTAACTGGTTTCATAGCTGAAAGATTAAACTTAAGAAGGGGTTGTTTGGAATGAGAAAATATTTTGGAACAGATGGGATAAGAGGAGAGGCAAACAAGGAACTGACAGTAGAACTGGCATTAAAACTTGGTTACGCTCTAGGTTATTATTTGAGAAAAAAAAATCCAGATAAGAAAAAAATAAGAGTTATAATGGGATCAGATACAAGAATTTCAGGATATATGTTAAGATCAGCACTGATGGCTGGTCTAACATCTGTCGGAGTAGATATAGATTTCGTTGGTGTTTTACCAACTCCAGGTGTAGCTTACCTTACTCAAAATAGTGACGCAGTTGCTGGAATCATGATATCAGCATCTCATAATCCTGCAAAGGATAATGGAATAAAGATATTTGCAGCAAATGGTTATAAACTTCCAGATGAAGTAGAACTTGAGTTAGAGTATATCATGGATAACTACCAAGATATGGATAAAGAAATAGTTCCAGGAGATAAAGTTGGAAAGTTTAAATATGCTGACGATGAGTACTATACTTATAGAGATCATTTACTTTCAGTTGTAGATGGAGATTTTTCTGGAATGAAGATAATCGTTGATGCAGCTAATGGTTCAGCTTATAGAATTGCTAAGAGTGTATTTTTAGCTTTAGGTGCAGAAGTTGTAATTATAAATGATGCTCCAAATGGAACAAATATAAATGTAAAATGTGGATCAACTCATCCAGAAATACTTTCAAAAGTTGTTATTGGTTATGATGCTGATTTAGGTCTTGCATATGATGGAGATGCTGATAGATTAATTGCTGTTGATAGATATGGAAAAATTATAGATGGAGATAAAATTATTGCTACTTTAGCACTTCAAATGAGAAAAAGAGGAGAGCTAAAAGATAATAAAGTAGTTACTACAATAATGAGTAATATGGGATTTGAAAATTACTTAAATGAGAACGGAATTACTCTAGTTAGAGCAAATGTTGGAGATAGATATGTTCTTGAGAAGATGAACGAGCATGGTCTTAACTTAGGTGGAGAGCAATCAGGTCATATAATATTATTAGAGCATGGAACTACTGGAGACGGAGTTTTAACTTCATTAAAACTTGTGGAGGCTATTAGAGATAGTGGGAAACAACTTCATGAATTAGTTTCTGAAATGAAGGATTGGCCACAAATTTTAAAAAATATAAAGGTTGATAATATCAAAAAAAACAATTGGAACAAAAATCAAACTATAGTTGATTTTATATCTACTAAAGAAAAAGAGATGGAAGGGCTTGGAAGAGTTCTTGTTAGAACTTCTGGAACAGAACCAATTATAAGAGTTATGGTAGAAGGTAAAGATAGTGATCTTGTTGAAAAAGTTGTAGAAGAAATCTCTAAATTAGTAGAAAAAGAATTAGCTTAGTAATGCAGTTTAGGAGAAAAAATGTATAATAATTTTGCAAAAATATACGATAAATTCATGAAAAATTGCAACTATGATGAGTGGGTTGAATACATAAAAACTCTGATAGATGAATCTGGTTGTGAGGGAAAAAAATTGTTAGATTTAGGTTGTGGAACTGGAGAAACTCTTGTTAGATTGAAAAGTGATTTTCAGTGTTCAGGGCTAGATTTATCAAAAGAGATGTTAGAAATTGCTTATAAAAAACTTAAAAATAAAGGCGTACAGCTTTTTATGGGAGATATGAGGGAATTCGATACGGGAGAGAAGTATGATATAATAATTTCTCTTTTTGATACTGTAAATCATCTCACATCTCAAGAAGATTTAAGAGATTTATTTATAAGTATAAAAAAATCTTTAAATCCAGGAGGAATTTATATATTTGATGTCGTAGACAGAAAATTTATGGATGAAATGTTTCCGGGTGGAATTTTTTATGATGAAAGAAAAGATATGACGATAATTTGGGAGCATAGTGTAGAAGATGACATTGATTACGTAGATGCCACTTATTTTGTCCAAAATAGAACAGAAAACTATGAAAAATTTAAAGAAACGTACGAAAAAAAAATATTTTCTCACGAAAATATCGAGAAAGAAGTAAAAGAAATAGAAATGAACTTGTTATCAGTTAATAAAAATGATAAAATAGCTGGAGAAAGATTTTTCTATGTATTAAGCGTATAAAAGCTTAAAAAATTTTTTTTTAAAAAATTGGGAGCGTGATAAAATTGTTTTTTAATAAGGAATTTTTTCACTATTTTTCTCTTCTAGGATTTTTAGGATTTCTCATTACAGGAAATATATTAATCTTTGTAGCTATGTATAAATTATTTGAAAAATATTTTTTTAAAAGTGATATATTATTTATAATTTTCATATGTATAGGAGTTTTTAGTGGATTTTATAATGCATATAAAACTATTATGAAGAAATAGGATGGAGATATGGATAATATAAAAAAAGTATTTAGAAGAGGTGTAATAACCTCAGTCGTAATACTAGTGTATGGAATTTTATCAAGCAATCAGTTAATATATATAGGAATGTTTATAGGTTCGTTACTCTCACTCCTTGGTTTTTACATGATTTGTTTAGATGTGAAGTCTAGTGTGATGTCTTCCTCTCCTTTTAAAGTAGGAGTAATTGGATATTTGAAAAGATACCTAATATATGGAGTTTTTTTAGGAACAGCAACGTATTTTTATGGACTACCTATGTTAATAAGTGGACTCATAGGATTATTGAATGTGAAGTTTAATATTTTACTAATGACCCTATTTGACAATATAAGAAAGCTTAAAATTAAGTATTTAAACTAAGAAAGAAAGGAGGAGAGACTGCCTATGAGAATAACAGGAATTGAATTTTTTACACCACCTTTAGTAGAGGGACCTGCAATATCATTCTTTGTTCCACTACCTGAATTTTTACACCAAATGCCTTTTGCAATGCAAATAGCTGATGGTAAATATGGATTACCTGTTAGTATAACAGTAATCAGTACTTGGTTCGTTTTATTATTACTTGCTGTATTGTTTAAACTAGGAACTAAAAAACTAGAAGTTGTACCAACATCTAGGTGGCAAGCCTTAGTAGAAGAACTTTATGGATTTTTACATGGGATAATATCACAAATGTTAGGAAGCTGGTGGAAGAAGTATTTTTCATTTATTTCAACACTATTCTTCTTTATACTAACATCTAACTTGTTGTTGTTTATACCAATTCCTTGGGGTTCAATGAATAATGGAATTTTAACAATAAGCCCAGCATTTAGAACACCGACGGCGGATTTAAATACCACAGTTGGATTGGCTATGTTAACAACAATTGTTTTCCTAGGTACAAGCATAAAGTTAAATGGACTATTAGGATATTTTAAAGGGTTATTTGAACCACTTCCGATTATGTTTCCAATAAACGTAGTTGGAGAATTAGCAAAACCTACAAATATATCTATACGTTTGTTTGGTAATATGTTTGCAGGATCAGTAATCATGGGGCTTATTTATAAAGCGGCTCCAGCAGTAATTCCAGCACCGTTACATTTATATTTCGATATATTTAGTGGTGTTGTACAAAGTTTTGTATTTATAATGTTAACTATGGTTTATATTCAAGGATCACTTGGAGATAGCCAGTACCCAGACGAAGAAAAACTAAAAATTTAATTTAAAATATGGAGGTAAAAAAATGGATTTAATGTTAGCAAAAACTATAGTATTAGCAGCATCAGCAGTTGGAGCAGGTTGTGCAATGATAGCTGGTTTAGGACCAGGAATTGGACAAGGATATGCAGCAGGTAAAGCAGTAGAAGCTGTAGCAAGACAACCAGAAGCAAAGGGAGATATTATATCTACAATGGTACTAGGACAAGCAATCGCCGAGTCAACTGGTATCTACTCTCTAGTTATCGCTTTAATACTATTATACGCAAACCCATTCGTTGGATTATTAGGATAGTAAGAATAAAAAAACAAAAAAATACTATCTAGAGGAAGGAGGTAGAACACTTGGCACCAACAAATATGCCTGCAGTATCGATTGATATAAACATGTTTTGGCAAATAATAAACTTCTTCATTTTAGTACTTATATTTAATAAGTATTTTAAAAAACCAATTACTAAAGTGCTTGATGCTAGAAAAGCAAAAATTTCTGAGCAAATTAATCAAGCGGAAGCAGATAAAGTTTTAGCTTCAAAAGCTAAAAAAGAGGCTGAAGAAATGCTTAAGGCTGCCAAAGCTCAAGCTAACCAAATCGTTCAGACTGCAGAAAAGAAAGCTGATGAAAGAAAAGAAGAGATTCTTGGTGAATCTACTGCTCAAAGAGATAAGATGCTAAAGTCAGCAGAATTTGAAATTCATAAAATGAAAGAATCTGCTAAGAAGGAACTTGAAGTTGAGATGAACGGACTGGCTGTACAATTAGCTGAAAAGATAATAAAAGCCAACTTAGACTCTCAAACAGAAGCTGCCCTAGCTGACAAATTTATAGATGAGGTAGGGGAAGTAAGATGATAGGAAATCAGATTGGAAAAAGATATGCTAAAGCAATATACGCAGTAGCAGAAGATGAAAATTTAGTTAAACCTATTTATGAAATACTAAACTCAATAATGGAACTGTACAAGAGTGACACTGATTTCAGAAACTTTATTACACACCCATTACTGAAAGTTGAGCAAAAAGAAGACGCTTTAAGAAAGCTTTTTCCAGAAGCTCCAACTTTAGTTTTAAATGTTCCTTTCTATTTATTGGAAAAAGGAAGAATAGAAGAAATAAAGGAGATTGTAGCAGAATTTGTGAAAATAGATTATGCTAGAAATCAAATTTTAGATGTAGAAGCGACTTTTGCAGTTGCTCTTACTGAAGAACAAAAAGAAAGATTAATTAAAAAACTTGAAAATAAAACAGGAAAACAAATAAAACTAGTAGTTAATGTTGATAAAGGCCTAATTGGTGGGGGACTCATCAAAATAGGTGATGAAATAACTGACGGAAGTATCCGTAGACAGTTAGATAATTTAGCACATAAATAAAAACTACTTGAAAAGCAGGAGGTGTAATCAGTTGAAAATCAGACCAGAAGAAGTAAGTAAGATAATCAAAAGTGAGATCGAGAACTACAAAAAGAGTCTTGATGTCAAAACTTCAGGTTCTGTATTAGAAGTGGGAGACGGTATCTCTAGAATATACGGACTTAGCAGTGCTAAGGCTGGAGAGCTTATAGAGTTTCCTAACGGAATAACAGGAATGGTTCTAAACCTTGAAGAGGATAATGTTGGAGCGGTTATACTTGGTGACTACTCAAAAATAAAAGAGGGTGACGAAGTAAGAGCAACTGGAAGAATAGCTTCAGTTCCAGCAGGAGAAAATCTTTTAGGTAGAGTTGTAAATGCTTTAGGAGAGCCAATTGATGGAAAAGGTGAAATTAAAGCAGAAACTTACATGGAAGTTGAAAGAAAGGCATCTGGAATCATTTCTAGAAAGCCAGTTTCTGAGCCTCTACAGACAGGAATCAAGTCAATAGACGGAATGGTACCTATCGGAAGAGGACAAAGAGAACTTATAATTGGAGATAGACAAACAGGTAAAACTGCAGTTGCTATAGATGCAATCCTTAACCAAAAAGGTACAGGAGTAAAATGTATATATGTTGCAATTGGACAAAAAAGATCGACTGTTGCACAAATCGTTAAGAGATTAGAAGATGCTGGAGCTATGGAATATACTATAGTTGTAGCAGCAACAGCTTCTGAGTCAGCTCCATTACAATACTTAGCACCTTATTCAGGAGTTGCTATGGGTGAGTACTTCATGGATAAAGGAGAGGCAGTTTTAATAGTTTATGATGATTTATCTAAACATGCGGTTGCATATAGAGAAATGTCATTACTACTAAAAAGACCACCTGGAAGAGAAGCATATCCAGGAGACGTATTCTACCTTCACTCAAGACTTCTTGAGAGAGCGGCAAAACTTTCTGATTCATTAGGAGGAGGTTCAATTACTGCACTTCCAATCATTGAAACTCAAGCAGGAGACGTATCTGCATATATTCCAACAAACGTAATCTCTATTACGGATGGACAAATATTCCTAGATGCACAACTGTTTAACTCAGGATTTAGACCAGCTATCAATGCAGGAATATCTGTATCGAGAGTTGGAGGATCTGCTCAAATTAAAGCTATGAAACAAGTTGCTGCAAAAGTTAAATTAGAATTAGCACAATATGCTGAATTATTAACATTTGCTCAGTTTGGTTCAGATTTAGATAAAGCTACAAAAGCTCAGCTTGAAAGAGGACATAGAATTATGGAAATCCTTAAGCAAGCTCAGTACAATCCATTCCCTGTTCAAGAGCAGGTTGTATCATTCTTTATGGTAATCAATGGATTCTTAGATGACGTAGCTCTAGATCAAGTTAGAAGATTTGAAAAAGAACTATTAACAGAACTTAGAAACAGTACAACTGTTTTAGATGAAATAAAAGAAAAGAAAGCTCTAGATAAAGATCTTGAAGCTAAAATAAAGGAAGCTATTGTAGCTTTCAAAAAGAATTTTAATTAAAGAGAGGTGAGATCATGGCTGGAACTAGAGAAATAAAAAATAGAATTAAAAGTGTTCAGTCTACTCACCAAATTACTAAGGCCATGGAAATTGTTTCTACTACAAAATTTAAGAAATTTTCTAGTATTGTGTCTCAAGCAAGACCTTACGCTAAAAGCTTAGAGAATATTCTCAACAATATAGCTGCAGGTGTAAAGAATGAAAAGCATCCTCTTTTTGATGGAAAAGAGGATGTTAAGAGAATTGGAATAATCGTAATGACTTCAGATAGAGGTCTAGCAGGAAGTTTCAATAACAATACATTAAAAGAATTAGAAAAATTGATTAAATTAAATAGTGGAAAAGAGGTCTCTGTAATAGCTGTAGGAAAGAAAGCTAGAGAGTATTGTGCAAAAAGATTGTACGATATAAAAGCTGTATACATGCAACTTATTCCTGAAACTATGTATGACAAAGCCAGAGAAATAAGTGAAAACATAGTAGAATACTACTATGAGGATATCTTCGATGAAGTTTATGTAATTTATAATAAATTCATATCTGCATTAAGAAGTGACCTTACAGTTAAAAAATTAATCCCGATAGCAAGAACTGAGTCTACAGAAAGCAAAGCTTATATATTTGAGCCAAGTCCTGAGGCCATTCTTTCAGCACTTTTACCAAAGTATCTGAATATCGAGATTTACCAAGCTTTACTTGAAAATACAGCGAGTGAGCATTCTGCTAGAAAAAATGCAATGCAAAGTGCAACTGACAATGCTGAGGAAATGATCAAAGGATTAACACTTGAGTACAATAGATTAAGACAAGCTTCTATCACTCAAGAAATTTCTGAAATTGTTAGTGGAGCATCGGCTCAAAACTAATAACATAAGGAGGCAATAGTGGAAAACAAAGGAATTCTTACACAAATAATAGGTCCCGTTGTTGACGTAACTTTTAGTGATAGATTGCCTGAAATTTACAATGCCCTAAAAGTTAAGCAAGGGAACGAAACTGAGTTAGTTCTTGAAGTTCAACAGCATTTAGGAAATAACGTTGTAAGAACGATAGCAATGGACGCTACAGAGGGTCTACAAAGAGGATTAGAAGTAATAGATACAGGTGCTCCAATAACAGTTCCAGTAGGAAAAGCTGTTCTTGGAAGAATACTTAATGTTCTAGGACAACCAGTTGATGAAGCTGGTCCAGTAGTAACAGACGAGTACCTTGGAATACATAGAGATGCTCCAAGCTTTGAAGAGCAAGGAACAGAAGTTGAAATATTTGAAACAGGAATAAAGGTAATCGATCTTTTAGCACCTTACATTAAGGGAGGAAAGATAGGACTATTTGGAGGAGCTGGAGTAGGTAAAACAGTTCTAATAATGGAGCTTATCAACAACATCGCTAAAGGTCATGGTGGATTATCAGTATTCGCCGGAGTAGGAGAAAGAACAAGAGAAGGAAGAGACTTATTTGATGAAATGACTGAATCAGGAGTTATATCAAAAACATCTCTAGTTTACGGACAAATGAATGAGCCGCCTGGAGCAAGACTTAGAGTTGCGATGACAGGACTTACAATTGCAGAAAACTTTAGAGATAAAGAAGGGCAAGACGTACTTCTATTCGTAGATAACATATTCAGATTTACACAAGCTGGAGCAGAGGTTTCTGCCCTATTAGGAAGAACACCTTCAGCAGTTGGATACCAACCAACACTTGCTTCAGACATGGGTAAATTACAAGAGAGAATTACATCTACAAAATCTGGATCAATCACTTCAGTTCAAGCTGTTTATGTACCAGCCGATGACTTAACTGACCCAGCTCCAGCAACAACTTTCTCTCACCTTGATGCAACAACAGTTCTTTCAAGAAGAATAGCATCTCTTGGAATCTATCCTGCGGTAGATCCACTTGATTCAACATCTAAAGCTCTAGATCCTTCAATAGTTGGAAATGAGCATTATAATGTTGCTAGACAAGTTCAAGAAATTCTTCAAAGATATAAGGAACTTCAAGATATCATCGCTATCCTTGGTATGGATGAGCTTTCTGATGAGGATAAACTAATTGTTTCAAGAGCTAGAAAGATGGAGAGATTCTTCTCTCAACCATTTGCCGTTGCTGAGCAGTTTACAGGAATGGAAGGTAAGTATGTTTCAGTTAAAGAAACAATAAGAGGATTCAAAGAAATCATCGAAGGAAAATATGATGAACTTCCAGAGCAAGCATTCCTTTATGTAGGAACAATAGAGGAGGCAGTAGCTAAGGGAAGAGACCTTATGAAGGGAGCTGAATAATATGGCTAGCTTTATACTAGAGGTTGTAACACCCTTAAAAAAAGTTCTTGAACAGGAAGCTGAATTTTTATTAATCAGAACAACAGAAGGAGATTTAGGAGTACTTCCTAATCACTCACCTTTCGTTGCTGAGTTAGCTACTGGAGAAATGAAAATAGAGTCAAAAGGAGTGGAGAATTTCTTCTACATTTCTGGAGGATTTATGGAAATTTCTAACAATAGAGTTATAATCCTAGCTGATGAAGCTATGGATGTTAAGGATATTGATTTAGAATTAGCTAGAAAAGAAGCTAGAATAGTTCAAGAAAAACTTGAAAAAATAAATGAGGATAGAGAATTTGCTCTAACTCAAAAAACTTTAAGTCAGGCTCTTGCTAAAGTAAGAATAGCAGAGAAAAATTTATAAGAACTATCAATGAGACTCTAAACTTGATTTAGAGTCTCATTTTTTAAGGAGATAATAATATGATTATTGGTCTTACAGGCGGAATAGGAAGTGGAAAATCTACAGTAAGTAAAATTTTAAAAAATTGTGGAATTGAAATAGTCGATGCAGATATTATTGCCAAAGAGATATTTAAATCAGAGAATATCCAGAAAGAAATTTTAGAGAAATTAGGAGAAACTGATAGAAAAAAATTAAAAGAGATGGTATTTAATAATCCTTTGAAATTAGAATTGTTAAATAAAATAATACATCCTAAACTTATAGAGCAATTGGAACAAATAAAGAAAAATAAAAACAAAAATCAAATATTAATATTTGATGTCCCCTTATTATTTGAAACTGGAATAGACAATTTATGTGATAAAACAATTGTAGTTGATATAGAACTTGAAAAACAAATTGATAGAATAATGAAAAGAGATAATATAGAAAAAGAATTAGCTGAAAAAATTATTAAAAGTCAGATGTCTATTGAGGAAAAAATCAAGAGAGCTGACGTGGTGATTGAAAATAATGGAACCTTGGACGATTTAGAGAAAAAGGTCTTGAATATATATATAAAATTAAAAGAAGAGGAGAAAAGTAATGAATATAATAGCTCCAGCAGGAAATTTTGAGAGATTCTACGCTGCTATAAAAGCAGGTGCAGATGAGATTTATATGGGAATAAAGGGATTTGGTGCAAGAAGAAATGCAGATAACTTCACTTTAACAGAATATAAAGAAGCGATAGATTACGCACATGAGAGAGGAACAAAGGTTTTATTAACACTTAACACAGTTATGATGGATAATGAAATCGAAGCGTTATACATGAATTTAAAAGCCTTGTATGAGCACGGATTAGACGCTGTTATAGTACAAGATATGGGATTTTTTAAATTTGTAAAAGAAAATTTTCCGAATCTTGAAATACATGGAAGTACACAGATGACTGTTGCTAACTATGTAGAAGCAAATTATTTAAAGAGTATAGGATTTTCAAGAGTAGTTCTTCCAAGAGAGATGAGCTATGAAGAGATAAAATCAATTAGAGAAAAGACAGATATAGAACTTGAGATATTTGTTTCTGGATCAATTTGTATATCATATTCAGGAAACTGTTATATGAGTAGTTTTATAGGTGGAAGAAGTGGAAATAGAGGAATGTGTGCTCAGCCATGCAGAAAAACATATAAAACAGAAGACGGAGAAGAGGGATATCTTCTTAGTCCAAAAGATCAATTCTTAGGATTTGAAGAAGTTCAAAAGTTAAAAGAGATTGGTGTTGAGAGTATAAAGTTAGAGGGAAGAATGAAAGACCCAAACTATGTATTTGAAACAGTAAGTTATTATAAATCTCTTATAGCTGGAGTTGATAAAGAGGAGAGAACATCATCTTTATTTAATAGAGGATATGCAAAGGGATACTTTAGTGAAAATAGAGATGATCTTATGAACAGTAACTATGCATCTAGTTTAGGGAAAAATATAGGTATTGTATTCGGAAAAGAGTTAGAATTAGAAGATAGAGTTGTATTAGGTGATGGTATTTTATATCTTTCAAAAGATTTTGAAAAATTAGGTGGAGGATATATAAATAAGATAGAGATAAAAGGAAAAAATGGATTTTCTAAAGAAGCAAATGTTGGAGACACAATAATATTACTTCAACCTCCAAAAGGTGCAAAATATGTCTTTAAAAGTTATGCTAAAGAGGTAAATGATGATGTTGAGTCTTCAATGAAAAAAGCAGATAAACTTTTAGATATAGATATGAAATTTGAAGCTAGAGTTGGAAAAAAAGCTAAATTAGAGATTACGGCTATAAATAATAGAAATGAAAAAGTTGTGATAGACATTGAAACTGAAAATAATATAGAGCTAGCACAGAAGAAATCTACAACTGAAGAAGTTGTAAAAGAAAAGCTATCAGAAAATGGAGATACAACATTCTGGGCTAAAGATATTCAAGTGACATTGGATGAAAACTGTTTCATTCCATTATCAGTTATAAAATCTTTAAAAAGAGAAGGAACAGAAAAATTAAAAATTAAATTGATTGAAAGCTATAAGAGAGTAGCCCCAACAAAGCAATTTATACTAACTTCAAAAGAAATAATAGTTAAAGATCCGATTTTCTCAGCTATAGTTTCTAACAAAGAGCAAGAGGAAGTTTTAAGAGAACTAGGAATAAAGAAAATATATCAAAAAGGATATGATGTTGCAAGAGAAGGAAATCTTAATGAAATAGATTTAAGTAGTAAACTGGCAACAAATTTATACCAAATTTTAGAAAATAATAACAGTGTGGTTACTTTAGGCTGGAATTTAAATATTACAAATAGATATGCTCTATACCAACTAGAAACTATTAAAAACTTAGATACAGTGATTTTATCTCCAGAGCTAAGTTATAATAGAATAAAAGAAATTGGAGAAACAAGAGTAAAAAAAGCAATACTTGGTTATAGTAGACCTAGAGGAATGTATATAGAGTTACCATTATTTAAGAATAAATGTGAAGTAATTGAAAATGAGCAGGGAGATAAATTTACAGCCATTCAAAATGAGTTAGGAAATACAGAGATTTACCTAGCTAAACCATTAAACATATTAAATGACAGAAAATATCTGAGCGAAATTGGAATCAGTGAAATAGTTATGGAATTTACATTTGAAAATGCAGAAGAGATAAAGGAAGTAGTAGAGAGATTGGGAGTTTATGAAGCTTACAACTATGAAAAAGGAGTGTTTTAAGATGAATAGAAGATTAGTAAAAAACTTAGCAACAGTTTTTGGACTAGGAGATCTTCCAGTAGCACCTGGAACATTTGGAACCCTTGGAGGAATACCAATATTTATTGGATTGACTCTTTTAAGAAAAATATTTCCAAATAATATGATGTATAATTCATTTTATTTTATGTTTTTAATGACATTTTTTGCTCTAGCGGTTTATGTGTCAGATATAGCAGAAAAAGAAATTTATAAAGAAAAAGATCCTCAAAATGTCGTTATCGATGAGGTATTAGGATATTTAACAACTCTATTTTTGATAAATCCGGTTGGATTATTTCAGAACATAGTGGCTATGACTTTAGCATTTATTTTGTTTAGGATATTTGATATAACAAAAATAGGTCCTATATATAAATCTCAATTTATTGGTCATGGAATTGGAGTTGTATTAGATGATTTTTTAGCTGGAATAATATCAAACTTCATATTAGTTTGTATTTGGACAATATTTTTCTAGAGAGGAGATGTACTAAATGGAAACTCTGGATAAAAACAGGGTAGAAAAAATACCCGAAAAGATATATAATAGAGAAAGCGATAATATATTAGAAAAAAATAGTGACCGTCTTGCGGGCATAGTAATTAAACTATTAAAACAATTAAATTATAAGATATCAGTTACAGAATCTTGTACTGGAGGACTTTTGTCTAGTCGAATTATTGATATTCCTGGGGCTTCTGAGGTATTCAAAGAGGGGATAATTGCATATAGCAACGAATCTAAAATATCTAGACTCAAAGTAAGAAAAGAAACTCTTAATATGTATGGAGCAGTAAGCGAAGAGGTAGCAAAAGAAATGGTTCTAAGTTTTGATACTGAGGTTTCCATATCTACTACAGGAATAGCAGGTCCAGACGGTGGTACACAATATAAGCCTGTGGGACTTGTTTATATTGGTATTAAAATAAAAGATGAGGTATTTATTCTGAAAGAGGTATTCAAAGGGGATAGAAAGAAGATTAGAGAAAAGGCTGTTCTTCACGCTCTATTCAAACTTAGTAAAATATTAGAAAGGGATGTGATGAGAAGCGATGAGTATAGGGGAGAGAATAAAGAAAAGTAGAAATGAAAAAGGATTATCTTTAAGAGAGTTAGCTACTAGAGTTGAGTTGTCGGCAAGTTTTCTTTCTCAGATTGAGCAAGGAAAGGCATCTCCTTCAATAGAGAATTTAAAGAAAATCGCAAATTGCTTAGATGTAAGAGTTAGTTATCTTATAGAAGATGAAGAAGTTAAAAAAAATTCTGATTTAATGAGAAGAGAAGAGAGAAAATATGTAGAGAGTATCGATTCAAATACTAAGATAGCTCTTCTAACATCATCAAATATAGAGAAAAATATGGAGCCAATTCTTTATGAGATTGGTCCAGGAGGAGAGAGCGGAAGAAATTTCTATACACATCCTGGAGAAGAGTTTATTTTTATAGTAGAAGGAAGTCTAGATATTTATATTGAGGATGCTGTCCACTCTTTAAGAGAAGGTGACAGTTTTTACTTTAAATCTAGTCAAAGACATAGATTTAAAAATAACACTGATAGACTAACAAAAGCTATATGGATAGTAACTCCTCCAACATTCTAAAAAATTTCTAAAGCACCAAACCCATATATGGAGGAAAAAATGAAAATAGAAGTAAGAGTTTTAAACTCTACAAGATTAATAAAGCTGTTAATAGCAGCAAGTAGATGGTTATCAAAGTATTCAGATGTACTGAATGATTTAAACGTGTATCCTGTTCCAGATGGTGATACAGGAACAAATATGTCAATGACTTTACAAGCTGTTGAAAATCAACTGATTAAATTAAATCATGAGCCTGATATGGAAGAACTTTGTGATATAGTTTCAGAAGCTATATTATTAGGAGCTAGAGGAAATTCAGGGACAATACTTTCTCAAATTATCCAAGGATTCCTAGATGGAGTAAATGGAAGAGAAGAAGTAACTGTTGATGATGTAAAAGTTGCTTTTAGACTGGCAAAAGAAAAGGCATATAAGGCTGTAACAGAACCAGTTGAAGGAACAATGTTAACTGTAATTAGAAGAGTTGCAGAAGAAGCTGCCATTTATAATGGGCCAACAGATGATTTTATTCCATTCTTAGGATATTTAAAAAATGTTGCTTATGACGCAGTTCAAGAAACTCCAAATCAATTAATTAAATTAAAAGAAGCTGGAGTTGTAGATGCTGGTGGACAAGGAATATTCTATATTTTAGAAGGATTTGAAAAGTCTATAACAGATCCAGAGATGTTACAAGATCTAGAAAGAATTGTAAAATCTCAGGCTCACAGAAAAGAAAGATTAGAAAATACAGGACATGTATTTGAAGATATAAAATTTAAATACTGTACAGAGTTTGTAATTGAAGCCGGAAATGTTGATTTAGATAGCTATAAAGAGAAAATTATACAATATGGAGATTCAGTTGTTTGTGCTCAAACTTCTAAGAAAGTAAAAACTCATATCCATACAAATAATCCTGGATTAGTTTTAGAAATAGCAGGACAAATAGGAAATCTTAGTAATATAAAGATTGATAATATGGAAATTCAACATAAAAATCTTCTTTTAGTTGAAGAGGATCACTATAAGACTGAACATAAAAATAAAGTGTTAGTTAGAAATGAAAATAGTCAACCTACTGCATATTTAGCAATAGTAGACAATCTAGAGATTGGAAATCTGTTTTTAGATAGCGGAGCAACTGCAGTTTTAGTTGGAGGACAAACTCAAAATCCAAGTGTAGCAGATATAGAAGAGGGATTATCTAAAATAAAAGCTAATAAAATTGTAATTTTACCTAACAATAAGAATATAATTTCTTCAGCTAAACTAGCAGCAGAAAGATCACAAAAAGAGGTAATAGTTTTAGAAACTAAAACTATGCTAGAGGGTCATTATGTTGTTAAGAATAAAGATTTTGGAATGGAAACTATAGCAGAGCAACTTGGACTTAACATATCTGTAGAGATAACAAGAGCTGTTAGAAATACAAAAGTGGATGATTTAGAGATCGAAGAGGGCGACTATATAGCTCTTGTTAATGGTAAGATAAAAGAAAAAGCAAAAGATTTAGAAACTATTATTGAAAATGTATATAGAAATTATGTTACTTCAGAAACACTTAATATATTTACTTGTATAGGAAAAGGCGCAACTGAGTCTGGAAACAGAGCTCTAAAAGCTATTAAATCTCAAGTTAGATATAAGGAGTTTATAGGAGGACAAGATAATTATCCTTACTATATATATATATCAAATAGAAATCCATCTTTACCTGAAATCGCAATAGTTACCGATTCTACTTCAGATTTAACTCCTGATATGATAAAAGATTTAGGAATAGATATAATTCCTTTAAAAATAAAATTAGCAGGAGATACATACTATAGAGATGGAGTTGACATAAGCAAGTCAGAATTCTGGCAAAGATTATTAAGAGATAAAGTTATACCAAAAACATCTCAACCATCTCCAGCCGAATTTAAAGAGCTATATGAAAAGCTATTTGAAAGAGGTTATAAGAAAATAATTTCAATTCATATTTCAAGTAAACTTAGTGGAACTCAGCAAGCAGCAAGAGTTGCAAAAGGAATGCTAAATAGAGATGACGATATAGCAATCATAGATTCAAAGGCAG
This sequence comes from Cetobacterium sp. 2A, assembly GCF_014250685.1. Taxonomy (GTDB): domain Bacteria; phylum Fusobacteriota; class Fusobacteriia; order Fusobacteriales; family Fusobacteriaceae; genus Cetobacterium. Next base: position 847,698 of record NZ_JACFAJ010000006.1, read on the forward strand.
TTACTTTTGCACTTGGACATCAAGTTTTAGAAGCTGCTAGAATGGTAAAAAATGGAAGCAGTTTTGAAGAAGTAATTGAATGGATTGAAGAAGTTAAAAATAAAATGAAAGTCTATTTTGTAGTGAAAGAATTAACATTCTTAGAAAAAGGTGGAAGAATTGGAAGGGCATCTTCTGTAATTGGAGGACTTTTCAAAGTAAAACCTGTTCTAAAGCTAGAAGATGGGGAAGTTTCTATAGAGACAAAAGCTTTTGGAGATAGAGGAGCTATGGCTTATATGGAGAAACTAATTAAGAGTGAAAAAGGAACAATTATAATGTATACTGGTTGGGGTGGAACTAGTGATGAGCTAGCTGCTGCAGATCAGATGAAAAATATTGCTGAAAAGAATAAAAAAGTTGATTTTAGAGGAAGATTTGAAATAGGATCTACTATAGGTTCTCATAGTGGTCCAGTTTATGGAATGGGAATACTTCATAAGATAAGATAAAAAATGGGGCTAATCCAAAGGGGTTAGCCTTATGTATTTTTATAAAATAAGGAGTGTGGAATATAGTGAAACTTTCAAGTTATTTATATCCAGAATTAATAGCAATGGACTTAAAAGGAGACACAAAAGAGGAGTTAATCAAAAATCTAATTAAGTATGTAGGAGAAAAAGATTTTAAAGTAAAAGAAAGGTATCAAGAAATTGAAGAAGCAGTGCTGAAAAGAGAAAGAGAAATATCTACCGCTATAGGTCATGGGATTGCAATTCCCCATGCAAGGATAGATGGATTTGATGAATTCATAGTTACGATAGGGTTGGTAAAACATCCAGTAGAGGCTCAAGTAGCTGGGACAGCTGAAAAAGATGATATTCAATTAATGATACTTATTATATCTGATGTTTTAAAAAATAAAAATATCTTAAAGGTAATGTCTGCATTTTCAAAGATAGCTTTAAGAAATCCAAAACTTTTACAACAATTAAAAGCAGCTACTACTCCAAATGAGCTAATAAAGCTTATTGATGAGGCAAATATAGAATTAGATCACAAAATAACTGCTGAAGATATTTTAAGTCCAGATATAATTCCAGCATATCCTAAAAATACTCTGGAAGAAATTGCTAAAAGACTTATTTTAGAAACAAAAACGGGACTTCCTGTTGTGGATGAAAAAGGATCTTTCTTAGGAGAGATAACAGAAAGAGAACTTATTCAGTTTGGAATGCCAAAATATGTCTCGATATTAAATGACTTGAATTTCTTAACTGTAGGAGAACCATTTGAGGAATATCTTTTAAAAGAGAAAATAGCTACGATAGAAGATATATACAGAAAAAAATCAGAAATAATAACAGTGGATAGAAAAACACCTATAATGGAAATATGTTTCTTAATGGTAAATAAAGGAGTTACAAGAATATATGTAATTGAAAATGGCATGTACCGTGGAGTCATTCAAAGATCAGATATAATTAAAAAAGTACTTCATATATAGAGAACCAAAAGGAGAGTGACGACCATATGCTACAAATGGTATTGGGATTGACAATTTTTATAGTTGTATTCTATTTAATAATCAGTGAGAGAGTTCCAGGTGCTTGGGCAACCATGATAGGTGGATTGGCAATGGCAATGACAGGAATAATAAACCAAGAGCAAGCTTTAGAAGCTGTTTCTGGAAGATTAGAAATTTTATTTTTATTGATTGGTATGATGATAATAGTTCATATGATTTCAGAAACTGGAGTATTTCAGTGGTTTGCGATAAAGGTGGCTCAAGTTGTAAGAGGAGAACCTTTTAGACTTATAGTTCTATTAGCTGTTGTTACAGCTCTATGTTCTGCGTTCTTAGATAACGTTACTACAATATTGCTAATGGCGCCAGTATCAATACTTCTAGCTAATCAATTGAAGCTAGATCCATTTCCATTTATAATAACTGAAGTTATGGCTGCAAATATTGGAGGACTAGCTACTTTAATAGGAGATCCAACTCAGCTTATTATCGGTTACGAAGGAAAATTAACATTTATTGAATTCTTAGTTAACACAGCACCGGTTTCGGTTATAGCTATGATAATTTTAATCGTAAATGTATATTTCATGTATGGAAAAGATATGAAGGTATCAAGGGAATTAAAAGCTAGAATTATGGAACTTGATGCTAGTAGAACAATGAAAGATAAAAAACTTCTAAAAGAAGCAGGGGTTATATTTATTTTAGTTATTCTTGGATTCTTATTAAATAATGTTATAGATAAAGGACTAGCTATGATTGCTCTAACAGGAGCTATAACATTAGTTATTATTGATAAAAGAAAACCTGAAGATGTTTTAGGACACGTTGAATGGGATACACTTTTCTTCTTTATAGGATTATTTATGTTAGTAAAGGGAATAGATGCAACTCACCTTATAAATATTTTAGGTGACAAATTAGCTCAAGTTACCGCAGGAAACTTTGCTTTTGCTGCAATTGGAATAACTTGGATATCAGCACTATTTACTTCTATAATTGGAAATGTTGCCAATGCGGCTACTTTCTCTAAAATAGTTCAAGTAATGTCACCATCATTCGAACATCTAGGAAATACTCAAGCATTCTGGTGGGCATTATCATTTGGATCATTACTTGGTGGAAATATAACAATACTAGGGTCAGCAACAAACGTCGTAGCAGTTGGTGCAGCGGCAAAAGCTGGTTGTAAAATAGATTTCATGAAATTCTTTAAATTTGGTTCACTAATAGCTGTTCAAACATTGATAGCTGCTAGTATATATTTATACATTAAGTTTCTATAATATATTGGGGGGAATATAAATGGCGATATTAGTATGTGGAGGAGCAGGTTATATAGGAAGCCACGCTGTTAGAGCATTATTAGATTCTAAAAAGGACGTAATAGTTTTAGATAACTTGCAAACTGGACATGTGGATTCTGTTCCAGAAAATGTAAAGTTAGTTTTAGGAGACTTAAGAGATACAGAATTTCTAAACAAAGTTTTTAAAGAAAATAAGATAGATGGAGTAATTCATTTTGCTGCTGATTCGTTAGTAGGAGAGAGTGTAGTAAATCCATCAAAATATTTTGAAAATAATGTTATGGGATCGTTGAATCTTTTAAATGCTATGAAAAAATATGGAGTAAATAAAATCGTATTTTCTTCAACAGCAGCAACTTATGGAGAACCAGAAAATGTTCCAATATTAGAAACTGATAAAACTGAACCAACAAACCCATATGGAGAAAGTAAACTTATGGTGGAGAAAATGCTAAAGTGGTTTGATCAAGCTTATGGGATTAAGTATACAGCACTTAGATATTTTAATGTTGCTGGTGCAATCTCAACAGGTGAAATTGGAGAGGACCATCAACCAGAAACTCATTTAATTCCAATAATTTTACAAGTTGCTTTAGGAAAGAGAGATAAAATAGCTATTTATGGTGATGATTATCCAACTCCTGACGGAACTTGCATAAGAGATTATATACATGTTATGGATTTAGCAGATGCTCACTTGTTAGCTTTAGATAGATTAGGAAGAGGAGAGGAAAGTAGAGTTTATAATCTTGGGAATGGGGAAGGATTCTCTGTTAAAGAGGTTATAGATGTTACTAGAAAGGTTACAAAACATCCAATACCAGCAGAAGTTTCTCCAAGAAGAGCTGGAGATCCTGCTAGATTAATAGCAAGTTCTGAAAAAGCTATAAAAGAATTAGGGTGGAAACCAAAATATAACTCATTACAATCTATAATTGAAACAGCTTGGAATTGGCATAAAACTAATCCTGAAGGATATAATGATTAAAAAAATTAGGCAGGATACCCTGCCTAATTTTATATTTAGGAGGAAAAATGAGAATTTTTAAATTTGATACAATAGATTCAACAAATAAATTTTTAAAGAACTTAAAAGATAGAGAAGAGTATGATTTAGTTATAGCTAAAACTCAGAGTGCTGGAAGAGGAAGAAGAGGAAATGTATGGCTTTCAGAGGAGGGAGCAGGTCTTTTTAGTTTTATGTTAAAAGAAGATAAAGAAATATCCATGGATGAATATGCAAAGCTTCCAATTGTGATAGGATATTCAATTTTAAAAGCTATGGAAAAAATATCAGGCTTGAAAATGCTTTTTAAATGGACAAATGACGTTTATTTAAATGGAAAAAAATTAAGTGGAATTTTAGTTGAAAAAGATGGAGATAATTTTATAATTGGAATAGGTATAAATATAAATAATACAGAATTTTTTGAATTAAATGATTTTGCAACTTCTTTAAAAAAAGAAACAGGAAATGATTATAGTATAGATGAAGTAATTTTTAAAGTAATAGAAGAATTTAAAATTCAATATGAAAGATTTGTAAATAAAGAATGGGATATAATTTTAAAAGAAATAAATACAGTGAATTATTTATTTGGAAAGAGAGTAAAAATAGTTGGAATAAAAGAAGAATTAGAAGGAATAGCCGGTGATATCCTTGAAAGTGGAAAATTAGAAATATATATAGGACAAGAAACTAGAGAGTTCAATATCGGAGAGATTCATATTTGTAAATAAAGGAGAAATAAATATGGATGAGGAATGGAAAATTATAAGAATAGTTATGAGCGTATTGCCAATTTTATTTCTAGCAAGAAAAAATTTGGTTATGAAAGATGGACCGTTAAAAGCTAGTTTTTTGATAATATATTATTCTGTATTTCTTCCAATTCTAAACTTAAAATCATATAAATATCAAGAAGAGAGTTTAGGAATATTTGGAATTGTTATAGCAATAATAAATGTTGGTTTTTTGATAGCATCACATGTAGTATTAATAAAATATACTTTTACAGATTTATTTTTAAGGAAAAGAAAAATTGTAGCAAGAGATATTTTAATAGTAATTACAACATATATAACACTCGCAATTAGTTTTGGTTTTATCTATGCAATCGTAAGTCTTTCTAGTAGTCAACCAGTTTTTTATGGAATGCCACCTAGAACCGATATGTTACATTTCTATTTTAAACATATGTATTTTAGTTTTATAACTATAGCTACAGTTGGATTTGGAGATGTGTACCCACTCACGATGCTAGCTGAATTTCTAGTTGTACTTGAAGTACTGGTAGGAGTTGTGATAGTCAATATAACCTTAGCACTGATTGTGGGATCAGGAATATTCAATTTAAATGAGGAGAAAAATGGGAAAAATAAATAAAGTTGTGATAGGAATGAGTGGAGGTGTAGATTCTTCTACATCCGCTTATATATTGAAAGAAAAAGGATATGAAGTAATTGGAGTCACTCTAGTACACTCTGATTCACAAAAAAAATCTCAAGATATAGTTGATGCTAAGATAATATGTGATAAACTAAATATTGAACATATTATCTTAGATATTGAAAAAGATTTTAAAGATGAGGTAATAAAATATTTTATAGAAGAATATTCAAAAGGTATGACACCATCACCTTGTGTCGTTTGTGATGAAAAAATAAAAATGAAAAAATTATTGGAAGTTGCAGATACGATAGGAGCAGAGTATATAGCTACAGGACATTATTGTAAAATAGAATATTCTGAAGAGTTTAAAACATCACTCTTAAAAATCTCAGCTGACGAGAAAAAAGATCAAAGTTATATGTTATATAGAATAAAACCTGAAATATTAAAAAGAACACTTTTTCCTCTATATGGTTATAAAAAAGAGGAAGTTAGAGAGATTGCAAAAAAAATGGGATTAGAAGTTCATGACAAAAAAGATAGCCAAGGAATATGTTTTGCACAGGAAGGATATATAGAGTTTTTAACTAGAGAGCTTGGAGAAAAGTTAAAAACAGGGAATTATATAGACAAAAATGGAAATATTATGGGTGAACATAAGGGATATCAATTATATACTATTGGACAAAGAAGAGGACTTGGGGTATTATTTCCTAGAGCTTATTTTATTACAGATATAAATCCTGAAAAAAATGAGATCACTTTGGGAGAGTATGACGAGTTATTAAAAAGAAAGATAAAACTTCAAGATGCTGTTTTTAATATTTCAAAAGAAGAAATTGTAAAATTAGAACTATTGGCAAGACCGAGATTTTCAAGCAAAGGATTTTTAGGAAAAGTTGTAATAGAGAATGATAAAATCTATTTTGAATTTAACAAAGCTAATCATCAAAGTGCACCTGGGCAACATTTAGTTTTTTATTGTGATGGATATGTTTTGGGCGGTGGAAAAATAGTTTTTTAATATAAATAACTGGGGAGGAATATATGAATCTAAAAGCATTGATGGAAAAAAATGGTATTGAAGGAATTCTTGTAACAAATATTTTAAATATTAAATGGTTAAGTGGTTTTACTGGAACTACAGGAATAGTTTTAATAATAGGAGATAAAAAATATTTCATCACAGATTTTAGATACATTACACAAGGGGAAAAAGAGGTTATACCTAATGGATTTGAACTTGTAAGAGAAGATAAGTCTCCGTTAGAAAAAGTAGCAGAGATTTTAACTATTCACAATGTCAAAAAGTTAGGAATAGAGGGAGATACAGTTACAATATCTCAAATGGAAGCTTTTAAAAAGACTTTCCCTAAATTAGAATATATAAACTTAGAGGACAGTTTTTTTAAAATGAGAATGATAAAAACGGAAGAAGAAATTTCTATAATAAAAGAATCTGTATTAATTGCTGAGGAAGCTCTAAAAGAAACTATAAAGATTATAAAACCTGGAATGAAGGAAATAGAAGTATGTACTGAGCTAGAGTATCAAATGAAAAAAAGAGGTGCATCTAAACCATCTTTTGATATTATAGTGGCTTCAAATGAAAGATCAGCATTACCTCATGGAGTAGCAACAGATAAAATTATAGAGAATGAAGGATTTTTAAAAATCGATTTTGGATGTTTTTATAAAGGATACGTTTCCGATATAACTAGAACTTTTTATTTAGGGAAAAATCCGTCAGAGAAACATTTAGAGATATATAATATAGTGAAAGAAGCTAATGAATTAGCTATTTCTCATATAAGAGCTGGGATTACTAATAGAGAACTAGATAAAATCGCTAGAGACTACATAACTGAAAAGGGATATGGAGATAGATTTGGTCATGGATTAGGTCATGGTATTGGATTACAAATACACGAACTACCAGGAATCTCTTATAAGGCTGAAGAGATAGTTTTACAGGAGAATATGGTTATAACAATAGAACCTGGAATTTATTTAGAAGGATTTGGGGGAGTTAGAATAGAAGATGATGTAGTAGTGAAAAAGGATGGATATGAACTGCTGACTACCTTAACTAAAGACTTAGTTTTTATAGGGTAATCTGCGAAAGGAGTTTCAATGTTTAGTAAAATAGTAAAGGAAAATATTGAGAAAGAACTTCAAAAGCATACTGCTGACAAAATGGAGATATACGTATATGGAAGTGAGGAGTTCTATTCAATTTTAAATGTTGGATGTGAAACAAATTTTTTCATACAAAAAGTTGTTAAGAGGTTTCCCAATTCTAAAATAGATATCATAGATACAGATATTGAGAATATAAATAAAATAAAAGAGATTACGCTTGGTATAAAAAGAGAGATAAATTATATATGTGAAGATATTGAAGAATACCATATTCCAGAAAAATATGATTTGATATTTTCAAATTTGGCTCTACATTTGATAAGTGATTTTCATGGATTATTAGATAAATTTTATGCTTATCTAAATTATGGTGGAAAAATAGTTTTTTCATCTATATGTGAAAAGGTTTATAGCCATAATTTTCTCTTAGATGATATATTAATACAAAAGTTTAGTTCGGTAAATGAAATAAAAAAAATAGTAAAAAACAAATTTAGAGTATTGATAGTGGATGAAGAGATACTAAAAGAACAAAAGGATATCAGTATAGATATAGTTTATTTTGTTTTAGAAAAAATATAGTTTGTAGATAGAGTCGGAAGTATTTCCGGCTCTATTTTTTTACCAACTTATAAGTTTCAATTATTTTGAAATTCGGAGGAATTATATTTAAATTGTTGAATATACGTGCAACGCAGAAATATTAATATCTTAATAGGGGGACAGATAAAATGAAGAAGAAGATCTTATTAATTGGATTGCTAGCTATTTTAGGTTGTGGAACTAAAATGGATTCCGATTCATACGTTAAGGAAGCAAAAAAAGTTGTATATAAAAAATCGGACGAGAGTTTTTTAGAGGATTCAACCAGAGATAAATTAAAGACTTTGAAAAAAGAGATAGAGACTTTGTACAAGGAATCAGGAACACTAAGCTATACATTTATAGGTGATTTAAATTTACCAATGACAGCCTTAATAGAGGGAAAAAAATTAATACTACCAATATATCCACTAAAGACATCACAGCACATAACATTAGATATTGGGGTATTTTTTAATTTAGAAAATTCAGAGACAGAAGTTTATATTGAGAATTTCTTTATAAATTATGATGATTTCAAAGCTGTTATGACTGAAGCTTCGGAATATATAGAGTTAACTCAAGGAAAGACATTTGGAAAATATATCTTAGAGAAAAAAATGACAAAGAATCAAGTTGTAATGGCTTTTCCTCAAGGGGAGAAAAGATTATTCAATGTATTTATGACATTTGATGAGTTGAATAATGTAAACACACTTAATTTCCAAGAAGAGGTACCAGAGAAAAATGGAAGAATTATGATGACATTTAAAAACTATAAGATAGTAGAAATTGCTAAGCAATTAAATTCAGAGCTAATTTCAAATGCTATAAATACTAATATTCCTAAGCTTGAAAGTGAAGTACAACAGCTTTTAAATAGCTATAATGAGCTTAATAAAACATTAGATAAAAAATAAAAAATAGAAATTAGGAGGGATTTATGAAAAAACTTTTAACGCTTTTTATGATTATTTCTGCAACGATATTTGCAGAAATAAAAACGGAATTAGTAGCTCAAAAGGTAGTGACTTCTTCAGAGGGAAAAATCGAGAGAGTGTCAGCAGAAAACGCAAACCCAGGAGATATTATCAACTATAGTTTTTTTATGACAAACGAAGATAATGAGACTGCAACTAATTTAAATCCTACAATACCAATTCCAATGGGAACGTCGCTTATCCCAGATACTATTTCTCCAAAAGATTTTAAAGTAACAATAAACGGTAGAGATTTTTATGATTTTCCAATAAAAGTAGATGGAAAAGATGTTCCAAATAGTGAATATAGAGTTGTTTCTTGGAGTATACCTGAACTTAAAGCTAAGGGAGAGAAAAAAGTTGAGCTTAGCGTACAGATACATACAGTGAATAAAAACTAAAAAGGAGATGAAAGTTTATGGGAAATTATTTAAAACGGTTTAAGTATTTACTTTTTTTGGTTATGACAGCACTACTATTTTCTCAAAGCGCTTTAGCAGAAGGGGAAGGAAAAGTTACACCAGCTTATAATACTGATATCGGAAACCAAGCTACCTTAACTTACACCGGATTGGACAATGAAATGAAAATTGTTCTATCAAACATTGTAATTACTAGAGTTCAACAATTGTACTCAGTAAGTATTACACCAGATAGAACGGCAACTACTTATCCTGGACAAACAGTATTATTTAGCCATACTGTTAAGAATAACGGTAATGGTCCAGACGAAATTTTAGTTACTCCACCACCTTATCCAGCAGGATATACTGTAAAAATGTATCTAGATACTAATAGTAATGGACAAATTGATAATGGAGAAACTGCAGTTACTACTACCCTAGGAACAATACCTGGGAATAGTTCAGTTAGTTTATTGGTATCAGTTACAACTCCAACTAATGGAAGTGGAACTGTTGGGCCATATATTATATCCGTATCAAGTAAAGGTGACCCTAGTAAAATTGGTAGCGCAAACGAATCAATTACTTATACCCAATTTGCAGCAGTTTCTGTAATGAAGGCTTTAGGATCGAGTGAAGGGATGTCTGATATAGATAGAGAAGTAGATGTATATTTTAAAATAGGAAACTCAACAGCAGCAACAGATGCAGTTACATTTAATTTAACTGAAACATTAGATTCAAATTTCAAATATGTACCTGACTCAGCAAGATGGGTAAATTTTGGATCAGAGACAGAAGTGAAATTACCAGATAATGGATCAGGTGGAGGAGTAACTTTTGCTTCAAATGCAGCTTCAGGAGCAATAAGTTTGCAAGTGCCAACTATTCCTAAAGATAGTCCAATAGGAAAAACAGGAGGATATTTAAAGTTTAAAGTTAAAGTGTTAGCAAGAACACCAGTTATGACAATCTATAATAAAGGTTCTTATACTTATACAAATGCACCAACAGGAGGAACAGCAGTACCGAGTGCAGATACAAATACCGTATCATATGATGTTTTAAAATATGTTCAAGCTACATTTACAGGTTGGACTATAGAAGAAGCAGAACAAGGAGAACTTTTAAAATTTGAAAATAAACTTACAAACACAGCAAATGCACCAGAAACTTATGATTTAAGTACTTATGAAGATCTATTCCCAGCAGGAACTCAGTTTACTATGACTATTATTGCTGGTAATGGAAATGAAACATTCCCAAGAGATACAACGGGAGATGGAAATGAAGATACAGGAATTTTAGGAGTAAACGAAACTATTAAAATAAATCTTTATGCAAAATTACCAGTAACAGCGTATGGAAAAAATTATAGTATAATCAAAAAGGCAACAAGTTCATATAATAAAGAATACTCTGTAACTGCAACTGACTTAGTAAAAACAGTTTCAACAGTTTCAGTAGATTTGACAAACAATCAATCGTTAATTCAAAATGAAACAGCTCCAGGATATGGAAAAGGACCAGAACAATCTCCAGTTACTCAGATTTCTATTAACCCAGGTAGTGAAGGAATATTCGAACTTTATGTAAACAATACAAATAAATACGTAACAGATGATTTTGCATTAGATTATAGTACTTCACCAAGTTTTGCAAATAATACTTTACCAGACGGTGTAACAGTAAAATTTGCAAATACAGCAGGAGCAGAAATAACAAGAACAGGAGAATTACAACCAGGAGGAAACTTAAAGGTAGTAGTTACTGTTAGTACAACAAAGGATGTTTTAGCAGGAACACAAGCATTATACTTTAGAGCTAAATCAGTTGCAACTGGTGCATCAGATATAAAATATGATGCCTATACAATAACAGCTACAAGAAGCATAGCGATTACACCTAATAATACTGGATATACATATGCAGGTGGAACTATTGTATATCCACATACAGTAAAAAATAATGGTAATGTATTGGAAGGAGATGGAATTTCAAGTAGCCTAAATCTTTTCACAACAAATTCATTGACTAACTGGACATCACAAATATTCTTAGATGTAGATGGAAATGGAGTATATAATCCAGTTACAGATGTACCGTTTGTAGATTTCGCTACTATAGGTGGATTAAAACCAGGTCAATCGGTTGGAATATTTATAAAAGTTATATCTCCAGTAACTGCTCAAACTAATGAAAAAGATTATACCGTGATTAATGGAAACCTTTCTCAAGGAACTTATCCATCATCACCAATAGTTACTAGCGCAACAGATACAACTACAATCCAAAGTTCAACTTTAACAATTGAAAAATTCCAATCATTAGATGGAAATATTTATACTAAAGCTTTACAATTAGCAAAACCAGGACAAAAGATATATTATAAAATAGTTACTAAAAATACAGGAAACGTTGATGCTAAAGATGTAGTAATACAAGATAACGTACCACAATATACTTCAATAAATAAAAAAGCAACTTATACACTTACCCCTTCAGGTGGATCAGAAGGAGCACCAAAAACAGCTGAAACATCACCAGATGCTAATGGAAAGGGTGCAATTGTAGCTAAACCAGGAGTAGTACAAGGAAATGGTGGAATGGCTACTCTTTACTTTGATGTAACTATAGATAAAGGCCCAGAGTATAACTAAATAGCATATAAAATTACATAATAAAAACAAAATCCCCTAGCATTAAAAACCTAGGGGATTTTGTCCATTAGTGGAAATATTTAAAGAAAGAAAAAGGGGGATGAAATGAGAATTAAAAGTAAATTTTTTTTGATTTTTTTCTTATTTTTTCTATCTTTAAATATATTTGCTAGTAACACATACCTTAGAAATATAGCCTATGTTATGGTTGAAGAAAATGAACCTATATATTCAAATGCAGTAGAAACCGTTGTAGAAGAAGATTTATCTTTTTATTTAATAAGTGATTCTATTGAAGAAATTGAATCATTATCTGGAGTAGAAATAATATTTAATGCTCACTTTATTTTAAAAAGCGAAGTAAATGATAAATTTACATTTGGTTTAATTAATCCGGATGGAGATTATTTTATGGAAAGATATGTTCTTTACAATGATAAAAATAAAAATGGTATTCCGGAAGACGACGAAATTTTAAGAGAATCAGATATAATAGATGTAAATCCAGCAGAACCTATTAAACTTATAGTCAAAGCTAAAATTCCAAAGGGATTGTCTTCAGGTTTAAAAACTCATATGAATCTATATTCAACAAAAGTTACGAATCAATCAAAAAAAGATATTAATTATATGGTAAAAATATCAAACTATGATATGGATGAATCTCAAAAGATATTGATAGAAAAAACTACTGATAGATTCGATGTAGAAATAGGAGAAATTTTTAAATATAAAGTTAAGATAAAAAATACGACAGATACTCCAATTTCAAAATATAAGATATTGGATTATTTACCTAGAGGAATAAAATTAATAGAGAATAGTATAAAAGTAAATAATCATGATAAATTTAGACTTATTAAATCGGAGGAGGGGTTATTTACTCTAGAGATAGATGATCCAAGTGATGAAGTTGAAATATCATATGTTGTACAGGTTGGAGTTACAACAAAAATTGGAAAAAATACAAATAGGGTAACTGCATATGGATACTCAGATAACAAATATTTTGGTTCTAATATGGCTAGTGCAGATGTAGAAGTTGATAGTTATGCTTTTTCAATGAGAGGTGTAATATTTGGAAGAGTATTTGTGGATTTAAATAAGAATAATCTTTATGAAAAGGGAGATATACCTATCCCAGGAGCAAAAATATATTTAGAAAATGGGGACTATGCGATTACAGATAAAGATGGAAAATATAGTATATTTGGAGAAAATTCAATTACTCACATAGCTAAAATTGATATGTTATCCATTCCTAAAGGAGCTACACCTGTACCAATAAATAGTAAATATAGTAAAAATGGAGAATCTGCTTTTGCAGATTTAAAAACTGCTCAGCTTCATAAAGTAAATTTTGCATTTCAAAATGCAAATGAAGATTTTATAAAAAATGTAGAAAGTAGAAAAGAATATTTAGAAACTCTTCCTGATGAAATAGAAAATGTATTAGAGAATAGAGAGTTAGAATTTAGAACTAAGATTTATAGAGAAGATAGAATAGAAAGAGAAAATATCATAGGTGGAAGAGAAGAGTTAGCATTTCCAACAAATTTTGGACCTTCTTTATCTGAAGTTACTGAAGAGACAAAAGTAGAAGAAGAAAAGAGTTTGGATACTCAACTAGAAGAAAAAATTATGTCAACTGATGATACATTGGATTTTATGAATGTAAAAGATGGAGATTCTGTCAATGATATTATGACCTTTCAAGTAAAAGGGCCAAGAAATGGGACACTGAATATATATATAAACGGAAAGGTAGTTCCAGTAAGTAAAATTGGAATAACAGCTTCCTCACAACAAAATAATGTATTTTTTCTAGAGTATAATACAGTTGAAATGGATGAAGGTAAAAATAAAGTTAAATTGGTGTATTCAGATATTTTTGGAGTTGAAAGAGATTCGAAGACTATTAATCTAAATGTTGCTGGAAAATATTCAGATTTTACATTTGAAGCAGAAAACAATTCGGAAGTTGAAATAGGACAACCTGTTAAAATAAAATTAGTAGCTCGTGATAAATATGGACATCCAATAAGACATACTGTTGGTGTAAGTGTTGAAACTAAATCTGGGAGATGGGTTACAAAGGATATTGATACTGAAAAAGATGGTTTGCAAGTTATATCTGACATGAACGGAACTGCTATTTTAGAATATATTCCGTCTGAAGGATCTCAAAAAGTTACCTTTAATATTAATTGTGAAGGAAAAGAGAAAAAAATAGATCTTCCGATAAGTGGTGGAAAACGACCAATATTTTTTAATGGAATTTTAGAGGGAAGAGTAGATTTTCAAAAGTTTTCAACAAATAGAGTAAATGAAGATAGTTATATTTTTGAAAATGCATTAGAAAATTTTGATACAACTTCGAACACGTCAGTTTCAGAAAGAGCAGCATTTTTCATGAAGGGAAATATTACGGATGAGTACTATTTAACTCTGGCTTATGATAATGTTCAAGAGGACAAAAAATTCTTTGGATATGTGGATCCAGAGGATTATTATCCAATTTATGGAGATAATTCAATAAGAGGTTACGAAGCTCAGTCAATTTCAAATCTTTATTTAAAATTGGAAAGAGGACCTTCATATTTTCTATATGGTGACTATGAAACTGATGAGTGGGAAGACGAGGATTTGGAAATATCAACTTATTCAAGAATTTTAAATGGTGGAGTTCTACGTTATGATGGGGAAAAACTAAAAGGAGGAGGGTTTGCGTCTAAAACTAGTTCAGAACAATTTATTGAAGAATTTAGAGGCGGTGGAGTATCAGGGCCATATAAGTTAAAAAATAGAGATATAATAGAAGGCAGTGAAAAAGTTGAAATTATAGTTTATAAAAGAAATAATCCAAATATAATATTAGAGAGAAAAGAACTAAGTAGATTTACAGATTATACTTTGGACATAGGAAGTGGACAACTTTACTTCTCAAGACCAGTTCCAGGTACAGATTTGGATTTTAATCCAATATATATAAGAGTTTCATATGAAGTTGACGAGGATATAAGTGCTGAAAAAAGATGGGTTTACGGCGCTGATTTGCAATATAGTTTGACAGAGTGGTTATCTATTGGAACAAAGTATGTTAAGGATGATAAAGAGGTAGAGAAGTATTCGATGAATAGCTATAATATGAAAATAAATTTTCTAAATGGACTATTGATTACTGAATTTGTTCAAACAGATAGTTTTGAATATGGGATAGGAGAAGCTTGGGGTGTTAAATATGAATATATTGGAGATAGGTTAGAAGCAGAGGCTACATACTCAACATCCAATGAAAATTTTTCTAATGAAAGTTCAGCTATTCTTGATAACCAAGATTCCCTTGAAGTTCTTATGGAATATCAAATTTTTAATGGAAAGAAATTAATATTAGAAGGAGATTATATTAAAGATAAAGAGGAACAAAGTGAAGAAAAAGAGTTATATATTGGAATAGAAAATCTTCTTGGAACAGAATTTATATTAGATATTGGAGTTAGACATTTTTCTGAAAAAAATGGAAGAACGGATTCTTTAGATAAAAAGAAAGAAAAAGATGATAAGTTCAATACTATTGGATCAAGATTGACATGGAAACCAACTAAGTTTGAAAATTTTGATGGATTTATAGAATATGAGCAAGATATTTTGGAGCCAGAATATAAAAGATTAGGTTTGGGAATGAATTACCGTGTATTCAAAGATACTATTGTATATTATAGACAAGAGTTTTTTTCTAACTTAGGAGAGGATTATGCTATAGAACCAGAAGATGAAGATAATAAATCAATTTTTGGTATAGAGAGTGGATATTTTCCTTTAGCAAAAGTATTTTCAGAGTATCGGGTTGTAAATGAAGATGAAGGAACTTATCCAGAAGTTGGTTCAGGATTAAAAACAGATTGGGAGCCATTTGAGAATCTTAAATTTTACGGGACGTTTGAAAAAATTACTCCGATGTCGAATCAAAGCTATGAAGGTGATTCGTCTGATTCGTCTAATTTATCTAATTCATCGTCTACAGCTCTTACTTTTGGATATAACTATAAAATAAATGAAACAACCAGAACTACAGGAGATTTTGAGTTCTCGTGGGATGATACAAGTAGTTTTCTTTCTAAATTGGGATTTGGTAAGAAAATTACGGAGAGCTTATCTTTACTTGCAAAAAACAGATACTATAATGATGATGATTTGGAAAAAGAAAATAGATTTATTTTAGGTATTGCCTATCGTGATGAAAAAAACGATAAGTATAATAGTTTGAATAAGTATGAGTTAAATTATGAAAAAAATATAAGAGAAGATAATTATAATCATAGAGCTCATATACTAAGAAGCTCACATAATTACCAGTGGTCTAGAGAACTTGAATTGACATATACTTTTTCAGGGAAATATGTACAAGATAAACTAGATGATATAAGTTCTAATTATTTTGGTTATTTAATGGCAGCTGGAACTAGCTATGATATAACAGAAAAGATAAATCTTGGAATAAATGGAGCTATTTATACAGATAAAGGATTTGAAACATCTAAATACGGTGTTGGAATAGAGGCAGGATACCTTATAAATTCAAATATATGGCTATCAGTAGGATATAATTTATTGGGATTTGAAGACGATGATTTTGATCCGAATGGAAGTTATAGATCAGGAGTTTATATGAGATTTAGAATGAATATGGGAGATTTTATTTGATTGGGTAGAGTTTACTACCCAATCATTTTATTTTTATAGAAAATTATCTACTTAGATACTCTTCGATAGATTTTTTACAAATTTGTAGCATTTTATCAATTTCTTCTTCTGTTATGATATAAGGTGGCATGAAGTATATTACATTTCCAAGAGGTCTTAAAATAGCACCTTTACTTAGAGCAATTTTATAAATTTCATATCCAACTCTATCTTCAGCTGGGAAAAGTTCAAGAGTTTCTTTATTTTTAACAAATTCAAGAGCTCCTATCATTCCGATAGTTCTAACCTCTCCAATATTTGGATGGTCTTTAAACATTTCGGTAGCTTTTGCTTTTAAATAATCCCCTTTTTTATTTACAGTTTCAAGGATATTTTCTTCTTTGAATATATTAAGAGTTTCAACAGCTATACGACAACCTAAAGGGTTACCAGAATAACTATGTGAATGAAGGAAAGATTTTCCTTCGAAATAATCAGCATAGAAAGCATCATAAATTTTATTTGTCATAAGAACGATAGACATAGGGAAGTATCCCGCTGTTAATCCTTTTCCTACACACATAATATCAGGAGAAACATTAGCATGGTCACAAGCAAACATTTTTCCTGTTCTACCAAAACCAACAGCTATTTCATCAGCTATAAAATGTACATTTAAAATTTCTGTTAATTCTCTTAATTTTTGAAGATATCTTGGAGAGTAGATTCTCATTCCAGCAACACCTTGTACAAGAGGTTCTAAAATTACACCAGCTACCTCTTCATGCTGAAGCTCTAAAGCCTTTTCCATATGCTCAAAACACTCTGCATCACAAGAAGTATAGTTTTTACCATATTCACATCCAAAACAATTAGGACCTTTAACTTTTATAGATTCTTTTATTAGAGCTTTGTAAGTTTTTGTAAAGAGATCAATATCTCCAACAGCTAGCGCCCCAACAGTTTCACCATGGTATCCATTCACAAGAGAGATAAACTTTTGTTTTTTAGGATTTCCAGTTTGCTGATGATATTGAAAACTTAGTTTTAAAGCAACCTCAACACTTGAAGAACCATTGTCTGTAAAGAATAATTTTTCAAGTCCTTTTGGTGTTACAGCTGTTAATTTTTCACCAAGTTCAATTGCAGGTTTATGTGTAAAGTTAGCAAAAATTACATGTTCTAACGATGAAGCTTGATCACAAAGAGCTTTGTTTATTCTTTCATTAGAATGTCCAAATAAATTTACCCACCAACTAGAAACACAATCCATGTATGTTTTTCCAAACTCATCAGTTAAATATAAGCCTTTACCACTCTCTATAACTATTGGAGGAAATTTTTCATAGTCTTTCATTTGAGAACATGGATGAAAAATATGTTCTAAATCTTTTTTTTGTAGCTCACTTTTATTTATCATTTAAAATCCTCCTAAAAATTCCATTATTTTTTCTTTTTCAATTATATTTTGATTTGGAGAAATTAATAAGTAATTAGTTATTTTAGATGCTTCTAAAATAACTCTTACATTATCTTTTTCATAGAATTCATCAGTATAATTATTAAATATTAGTCCTTGAATAGGGATGTTTTTATCTTTTAGCAAAGCTATAGTTAGCATAGTATGATTGATAGAACCAACCTTAGAACTACAAACTAATATAACTGGTAGGGCTAAAAGATTTATAAGATCATACATATAAAAACTGTTCCTTATAATCGGAACATAAAGTCCCCCAGCAGCTTCTACGATAGTTGTAGGATGATCTTTTGAGATATTTTCAAAGCTGTCTTTAATTATCGCAGGATCTATATTGATATTTTCTTTTTCACTAGCTAAATGTGGAGAAACTGGATTTTCAAAAAGATATGTAGACATATTTTTATCGTATTTTATATCGTTGAAATCACAAAGTGATTTTGGATCTAAAGCTATAAAATTTCCATCTTCCATATAGCATCCTGTTTGTATAGGTTTATAATATCCTGGGTTTAAAAAAAATAAGGATTTAAAAAGTAGTGAGGAGATATATGTTTTCCCTATATCTGTATCAGTTCCAATTATAAAATACCCTTTATTTAATTTCAAATCCAGCCTCCTTAGCCATCTTAATATCTGAAGCTATAGTGCTTCCAGTAGTAGTTAAGAAGTTTCCTGTAAGAGCTGAATTTATACCAGAGTTAATTCCTAAAACTTCTAACTCTCCAAGTTGTAGACGTCCACCTGCAAAACGAATATCTATATTTGGTAAAATGAAACGATAGATAGCAATAGTTTTTATAATCTCCATAGGCTCAAGAGGTATAAAGTCCTCCATTGGAGTCCCTGGAATTGGTGTTAAGAAATTAAGAGGAACAGAATCTACATTTAAGTTTTTTAGTTCAAAAGCCATATTGACTCTATCTTCTCTAGACTCTCCAAGTCCAAAAATTCCACCGCTACATATTTTTAACCCAGCCTTTTTGGCAGAGATAATTGTATCAACTCTATCTTGGAAAGTATGTGTTGTACAAATCTCAGAGTAATAATCTCTTGAAGTTTCTAAGTTATGATGATAAGTAACAACTCCAGCCTCTTTAAGTTTTAAAGCAGCTCCATCTGTTAAAAGACCGTGAGATGCACAAAGATGTAGAGATGTTTCTTTTTTAAGATGTTCATAGATTTCAGTAAGTTTATCAACTTCACCTGCATCCTGTAGACCTCTTCCACTTGTTACGAGAGAGAACTTATGAGCTCCTTCTTCTTCGATGGCTACAGCAAGGTTTAGGGCCTCTTCCTTAGATACTAAAGAGTAAACAGGAGAAGCAGTTTTGAAATGTGAAGACTGAGCACAGTATCTGCAGTTTTCTGGGCATTTTCCAGATTTGGCATTCATAATTGTGCAAAGGTCAAAATTTTCTCCACAAAAAGCTTTTCTAATTTTGTTGGCTCCTTCACAAAGTATAGAGATTTCTTGTGAATTTTTTTCTATGTCAAGATTGATAAGATTTAGAGCCTCATCTTTAGAAATAGACCCGCCATTTAAAAGTTTATCAGTTAATTTTAAAATAAAATTTTTCATTTTTATCACCTCGTATTTTAATAACTATACGAATATTATAGATTATTTGTGAAAATATTGCAATTATAAAAAATCCTCACAGAGAACACTTTAAAAGCATTCTTTATGAGGATAGTTCAATTAGTCGTGTTTCTTTTCAAATATTATATCAATTGGAGATCCTTCGAATCCGAATGACTCTCTAAGTTTATTCTCAATATATCTAGAGTATGAGAAGTGAATTAACTCTGGATAGTTACAGAATAATATGAATCTTGGTGGAGCAGTAGAGATTTGAGTAGCATAGTTAATTTTAACAATTCTACCTTTTCTAGTTGGTGGATTGTTCATAATAACAGCTTCTTTAATAACAGAGTTAAGAAGTCCAGTAGAAATTCTCTTGTTATACTCAGCATAAATCATTTCAGCATGCTCAAGAAGCTTTGTAGTTCTTTGACCAGTAAGTGCTGATACGAATTCAATTGGAGCATATGAAAGGAATGGAAGTTCTGCATGAAGCTCTTCTCTCATTTTTTTCATAGTGTCGTTTTGCTTATTTGGAATAGTATCCCATTTATTTACAACTATTATGATTGGCTTTTTCTCTTCGAAGGCAATTCCAGCGATTCTCTTATCTTGCTCAGTTAATCCTTCGCTTCCATCTAGAATCCAAAGACATACATCTGCTCTTTTGATAGTCTTAATAGCTCTTAAAACAGAGTAGTACTCTAAACTTTCTTCAACTTTTGATTTTCTTCTGATACCGGCAGTATCGATAAGAACATACTTATTTCCATCAAATTCTATAAGAGTATCTATAGCGTCTCTAGTTGTTCCAGCTATATCACTAACTATAGTTCTCTCTTCACCAGAAAGTCTATTAACAAGAGATGATTTTCCTGCATTAGGTCTTCCGATGATAGCAATTTTAAGTCCTTCTTCTTCCTCTGGCATTTCAACTTTTTCAACAAGGTCAACAACCATGTCAAGCATATCTCCAAGGTTTACTTTATGTTCTCCAGAAATTGGAATTAAGTAGTCAAATCCAAGTCCCCAGAAGTCATAAACGTCATCTTGTTGTGCTTGGAAGTTATCAATTTTATTAACACAAAGGATAATTGGCTTTTTCTTCTTTCTAAGAAGATAAGCAATTTCTTCGTCTAGAGGATTTAATCCTCCCTTTCCATCTACAACGAAAAGAATAACGTCAGCTTCGTTCATAGCAACCTCAGCTTGTTGTTTAATTTTAGTCATCATAAATTCGTTGTTTCTAGGCTCAAGCCCTCCCGTATCAACTAAAACAAACTCTTTACCGTTCCATTCTGTTTCTCTGTAAAGTCTATCTCTTGTAACCCCTGGTTGGTCATCAACAATGGCAACTCTATCTCCAACTAACTTGTTAAATAAAGTTGATTTTCCTACGTTTGGTCTTCCAACAATTGCAACAATAGGTTTCAATATAATCCCTCCTATCTTCTTTTATTATTTTTATCTGTTCCTAGTTTAGGAACGATGATATCTTTCTGTCTTTGTTTCTTTCCATTATCTTTTTCAACAAATAGCTTTTTCCCAGTAATAGGATCTTGCTCAGTATAATACATAAGTGTTGAATAAGTTGATGGAGTTGGAGTGAATATTTGAACCTGCTCTGGATTAACTTTCAGTTCTGCTGAAGCGAATCTTTTTAAATCAAGCATATCTTTTTCATCACATCCTGGGTGAGCAGCAATAAGATAGTAAGTCAGGAATTGTTTTTTTCCTAATTTATCATTTATTTTATAAAATCTATTTTTAAACTCTCTAAGAATAGATTTCCCCTGTTTACCCATATAACCTAATACTTTATCTTCTGTATGTTCTGGAGCTATTTTCATTTGCCCAGAAATGTGGTCCTTAATAAGTTCCTCCAGATAAATATTTCCACATTTATCATCGTCTAGAATAAGATCATATCTTATTCCTGAAGCTATAAATATTTTCTTTATTCCATCTAGTTTTTTAAGTTTTTTCAACAAACTAACTTGTTTAGTATGGTCAGGCTTTAGTACAGGACAACTTTCTGGATACATACATCTTTTATGTGCACAAGCACCAGATTTAAGTTTTTTAGAACATTCTATACCATACATATTAGCCGTTGGTCCACCTACATCAGAGATATAACCTTTGAAACCTTTAGAGGATATAATTTCCTCTGCTTCTTCAATAATGGAGCTTTCAGATCTTGAAATTACAGTTCTACCTTGATGAACGGCAATTGCACAAAAATTACATTCTCCATAGCATCCTCTATGAGTTGTGATAGAGTTTTTGATAGTATCCAAAGCTCTAACTTCTCCATCTTTTTTATAATATGGATGAACATCTCTTTCGAAATTCATATTATAGATATCATCCATCTCTTGAGGAGTGAAGTTTTCAGAAGGAGGATTTTGTACATAGTATCTATCCCCAGTTTTTTGACACAGTCCCTTAGCAGTGATAGGATCACAGTTTAAGTAAAAAGTCTCAAAAGACTTAATGAAGTTGTTCTTGTTTTCTACACATTCTTCATATGAAGGAAGCTCTAGATATCCTTTTTTAATTTCTTTAGAAATATAAGCTAAACCTCTTATACTTCTCCAGTCTTCGTCATTACTCATAGCATTTGCTAAAGCAAGCATTGACTTTTCACCCATTCCATATGAGAGGATATCAGCTTTAGCATCAAAAAGAATTGATCTTCTAAGAGAGTTACTCCAGAAATCATAATGTACAGTTCTTCTTAAACTTGCTTCGATACCACCTAATACTATAGGTTTACCACTATTTTTAAAAAATCTTTTAATAAGATTTGTATAAACCATAGATGCTCTGTCGGGTCTTCTGTTATTTTCAGCACCCGGTGTAAAATCGTCATTTTTTCTTCTTTTTTTAGTGGCTGTATAATTGGCAACCATCGAATCAACACATCCTGCAGATACTCCCCAGAAAAGTCTTGGTTCCCCTAAACGTGTAATATCGTTTGGACTGTTGACATCAGGTTGAGCTATTATTCCAACTTTAAATCCGTGTTTTGTCAGCCATTTTCCAATTATAGCAGAACCATTATATGAACTATCTATATAAGTATCACCAGAAACTAGAATAATATCTAATTGTTCCCATCCTAGTTTAATTAACTCATCTTTGGTTGTTGGTAAAAACATTATATCACCTAACTTTTTTTTAGATTCCTTGACTTGCAGCCATTAAGAAAGGCACTATTTGTTTCTTTCTAGAAACAACACCTTCTAACCAAGCTGTATTATTATCAAGTTTAACATTAAACGCTCTTTCAACAAGTGAAGGATGAGATCCTACAACTAATCCAAGGGAACCAGATTTTACAATATCAGTAATAACAAGGAAGAATAGGTTATATCCTCTTGAGTTATTAAGTTCATTCATAACAGCTTCTAGTTCAGATTTTTTAGCAAGTAATCCATTTACATCAACAGTGTTAACTTGAGCAATAGCAACTTTAAGTCCAGACATAGAAAACTCTTTCATATCAATATTTAGAATTTCCATTGGAGTTTTATCCCCAAGAGATGTACCAGCTATTAGCATGTCCATTCCATATTTTTCAAAGTTTTCAATTCCAGATATAACTGCTAATTCTTTTGCAGCTAAAATATCTTTTTCAGTGCAAGTTGGAGATTTGAATAATAGAGTATCTGAAAGTATAGCACTAAGTAGTAATCCAGCTACTTTCTTATTTGGAAGTAGACCAGCTTGTTTGTAAAGGTCTAAAACTATTGTACAACTGCATCCTACAGTTTCAGCATTAATTTTAACAGGCTCATCAGTTTCGAAGTTTCCAAACTTATGGTGATCTACAACTTGTAAAATTCTAGCATCATGAAGTCCATCAACTGATTGAGCTCTTTCATTATGGTCAACTAAAATAACTTTCTTTCTTGTAAAGTTAATCAGGTTTTTAGATCTGATTGTTCCATAGATTTGTCCCTCAGCAGTTAAAACTGGGAAGTTAGTTTGTTGAGATTCTTTCATGATATCTTTGATATCGTGTAAAAAGTCATCTGTCTTAAAGCTATAGAAATTATCATTTCCCATAATTGAAGATATAGAGATAGATTGACTTATAAGAGGAATAGTTTTAAATAAACTATAGTTAACTCTCATAATAGAGCATTCAGAACTTTCTCTAGAATCAATTATATCACTTTCTTCACAGCAGACAATTATAACTTTAGCTCCTAAATGAATAAGCTCATCAATTGTATCTATCATTGAAGTAGTAACAACAATATCACCAGGAGCAATTGTTGTTATTTCAGAAACTCCTTTTAAATTACCAGTTATTTTTCCTGTAGGATAAACTCCACTAATTATTTCTCCATTTAAAACTTCCTTAAGATTTTCATAAGTAGTATAATATTTAGAGAAAAGATCAGAATAGTCTATTCCTAGGTATGCATTTGCTATATCAGAAACATGAATCATTCCTTTTAAGTGATTATTTTTATCTACGACAGGTAAACTTGAAAAATGTTCATATGTCATAACGTTTAAAGCACTTTTTAAAGATTGTTCACATGAGATAACCTCTTTTTCAACATGCGTAAGATCAGAAATTTGAGCACTTACAGTTTTTAAAAGTTTTGGAGTTTCCATTCCGAAGTGGTTTAAGACAAATTCAGTTTCTTTACTGATTTCTCCCAATCTACAAGGAATAGCTGCTTCTCCAGTAAGGTTTTTAAGTTCTGCTAAAGAGATAGCCGAACATATAGAGTCAGTATCAGGATTTTTATGTCCAAAAATTAAAATAGGTTCCATCCTTAGGGACCTCCTTATTGTTTTAAAATCTACTAAGTATTTTATCATTTTTTTAAGAAATGAACAACATTATTATTAAATTTTTAGGAGTTGAAAATGAAAAATATTCAAGAAAGAATAAATGAACTAAGAAAACAGATAGAGAGATATAATTATTACTACTATGTAAAAAATGAAAGTTTAATCTCGGACGTTGAGTTTGACAAGCTTTTAAAGGAGTTAGAAGAGCTAGCTCCAGTTGAAAAAGTGGGCTCAAGTTTAAAGGACACTAAGTTTAAAAAAGTTCGTCACAGTAAGCCGATGTTAAGTCTTTCAAATAGCTATAATATCTCAGATATAAAAGCTTTTATGGATAGAGTTCAAAAGAGTGTAGATAAAGAAAAGGAACTAGATTATGTTTTAGAGGTTAAATTGGATGGATTATCAATTAGTATAATCTATGAAGATGGAAAACTTGTAAGGGGTATTACAAGAGGAGACGGAGAAGTTGGGGAAGATGTAACTGAAAACATACTAGCTATTGCATCTATTCCTAAATACTTAAAAGAGAATATAAGTTTAGAAGTTAGAGGAGAGATTGTTTTTCCACTTAGTAAATTTGAAAAATTGAATAAAGAAAGAGCAGAAAAAGGGGAAGAAATATTTGCAAACCCTAGGAATGCAGCGAGTGGAACTCTAAGACAAATAGATTCAGAAATCGTAAGAGAAAGAGAATTGGACGCATATTTTTATTTCTTAGTAGATGCTGAAAAGTACGATTTAAAAACACATAAACAGAGTTTAGAGTTTATAGAAAGTCTTGAACTAAAGACAACGGGAATATCTGAAATATTAAATGAAGAGAAAAAAATAGAAGAGAGAATAAAGTACTGGGAAGTAGAAAGAGAAAAATTAGATTACGAGACAGATGGGTTAGTTTTAAAATTAAATGAGCTAAGTTTATGGAACGAAGTTGGATATACTACGAAAAGTCCAAGATGGGCAATAGCATATAAGTTTCCCGCTAAACAAGTTACAACAAAGTTATTGGATATAACTTGGCAAGTTGGAAGAACGGGGAAAGTGACACCAGTTGCTGAACTAGAAGAAGTGGAATTATCTGGAAGTAGAGTAAAAAGAGCTAGTCTTCATAACTATGAAGAGATTCTAAGAAAAGATATCAGAGTCGGAGATAGAGTATTTATAGAAAAGGCAGCAGAGATTATTCCTCAGGTTGTTAAATCAGTTAAAGAAGTAAGAACTGGAGAGGAAAAGGAAATAACTATTCCAACGGTATGTCCAATATGTGGTACGCATTTAGAAAAGGAAAATGGACTGGTAGATTTGAAATGTCCTAATAAAGAATGCCCTGCAATTATCCAAGGGACAATTGAATATTTTGTATCAAGAGATGGAATGAACATCAGTGGTTTCGGAAGCAAAATAGTAGAGAAATTTTTAGAGCTGGGATTTATAAAGGATGTAGCAGATATATATAATTTAAAAAATCATAGAGAAGATTTAGAAAAAATAGATAAATTAGGACAAAAGAGTATTGAGAAAATTTTAGAATCTATAGAAAAAAGTAAAGAAAGAGAATATCCTAAAGTGCTTTATTCACTTGGAATGCCTCATGTTGGAAAATTTTTGGCTGGAATTTTATCTAAAATAAGTAAAAATATAGATGTATTATCAAAAATGAGTGTAGAAGAACTATTGGAAGTAGATGGGATTGGAGAAAAGGTCGCAAATTCTGTATATCAGTATTTTAAAAATCCAGATAATATAGAAAGAATAGAAAAATTAAAACATAACGGAGTAAAATTCTCATTAAAAGAAGCTGAAGTAAATGAAACTATTGAGAGCCTTCCTTTTGCTGGAAAAACTTTCTTATTTACTGGGAAATTAGAATCTTTTACAAGAGATGAAATAAAAGAGGTCATAGAGAAAAATGGAGGGACAAATTTATCTGGTGTAAGTAAAAAATTGGACTACTTAATCGTGGGGGAGGATGCTGGAAGTAAACTAAAAAAAGCACAAGAAATTGGAACTATAAAAATAGTTACAGAAAAAGAGTTTCTAAGTATGATAAAAGGCAAGTAGAATTGACTATCAAGCTTAATTGTGGTACCATAGATTTTGAGAAAATAACAAAAAATACGTATTCGAAAGGATGTTTAAATGGTAGGGGAAATACTAAAGAAAATATTTGGAACGAAGAATGATAGAGAGATAAAAAGAATCAGAAAAATTGTTGATGAAATCAATGCTTTAGAATTAAATATGGAGTCATTAACAGACGAGCAACTTCAGGGGAAAACAAATGAGTTTAAAATGCAATTAGCAGAAGGAAAACAGGTAGATGATATTCTAGTTGAAGCTTTTGCAGTTGTAAGAGAAGCATCGAAAAGAGTTTTAGGAATGAGACATTATGATGTTCAACTTGTTGGAGGAGTAGTTCTTCATGAAGGGAAAATAACAGAGATGAAAACTGGAGAAGGAAAAACTCTAGTTGCAACAGCTCCTGTTTATTTAAATGCCCTTACAGGAAAAGGAGTTCACGTTATAACAGTAAACGATTACCTAGCTCAAAGAGACCGTAATCAAATGTCTAGAGTATATGACTTCTTAGGACTTACATCAGGAGTTATAATAAATGGTATGACTACTGAAAATAGAAAGAAAGCTTATGACTCAGATATAACTTATGGAACAAATTCAGAGTTTGGATTTGACTATTTAAGAGATAATATGGTTAATAACATAGAGGAAAAAGTTCAGAAGAAACTTAACTTCTGTATAGTGGATGAGGTTGACTCTATATTAATAGATGAAGCTAGAACTCCATTAATTATTTCAGGAGCTGCGTCTGAATCTACAAAATGGTATCAAATTTTCTGCCAAGTTGCTTTTATGATGGATAGAAGTTTTGAAACAGAAGTAATAAAAGATGCTAAAAAGAAAAAAGAAATGAATATCCCTGATGAAAAGTGGGGAGATTATGAGGTTGATGAAAAATCAAGAAATATAGTTCTTACAGATAAGGGAGTTAAAAAAGTTGAAGATGTACTAAAACTTGATAACTTATATTCTCCAGAAAATGTAGAATTAACTCATTACTTGAATCAAGCTCTTAAAGCTAAAGAATTATTTGTAAGAGATAGAGACTACCTAATCAGAGAAGGTGAAGTAGTAATAATAGATGAGTTTACTGGAAGAGCGATGGATGGAAGAAGATACTCAGATGGACTTCATCAAGCTATAGAAGCTAAAGAGGGGGTAAATGTTGCAGGAGAGAATCAAACTCTAGCATCTATAACTCTACAAAACTATTTTAGAATGTATGAAAAGCTTTCTGGAATGACGGGAACTGCCGAGACAGAAGCTGCAGAATTTGTTCACACATATGGTCTTGGAGTTGTAGTTATACCAACAAATAGACCGGTTCAAAGAACTGACTTCCCAGATTTAGTTTATAAAACTGAAAAAGAAAAAATAGATGCAATAATAAATAGAATAGAAAACTTACATAAAAAAGGTCAACCAGTTCTTGTAGGAACTATATCTATAAAAAGTTCTGAAGAACTTTCAGATTTATTAAAAGCTAGAAAAATTCCTCATAGTGTATTAAATGCAAAACAGCATGAGAAGGAAGCTGAAATAGTTGCTCAAGCAGGAAGATACGCAGCAGTAACTATTGCAACAAACATGGCAGGTAGAGGAACTGATATAATGCTTGGAGGAAATCCGGAGGCAAGAGCTATTGCAGAAGCTGGATCAAGAGAAGCTGAGAACTACGAAGAAGTTCATAAAAAAATGAAGTTAGAATGTGAAGCTGAAAAACAACATGTTATAGAAGCTGGAGGATTATTCATACTTGGAACTGAAAGACATGAATCTAGAAGAATAGATAATCAGCTTAGAGGAAGATCTGGTAGACAGGGAGATCCAGGAGCATCAGAGTTTTACTTATCTCTTGAAGATGATTTAATGAGACTATTTGGTTCTGACAGAGTTAAAACTGTTATGGAAAAGCTAGGATTACCAGAAGGAGAACCTATAACTCATGGAATGATATCTAAAGCTATAGAAAATGCTCAGAAAAAAGTTGAATCTAGAAACTTTGGAATTAGAAAAAATCTTCTTGAGTTTGACGATGTTATGAATAAACAAAGGGAAGCTATTTATGCAAGTAGAAATGAAGCTCTTACTAAAGATGATTTACAAGAAACAATCATAAATATGTTAAGAGATAGTATTGATGGAATAGTTGTAGAGAGATTCCTTGGAGAGTATAAAGAAGAGTGGGATATTCAAGGTGTTGCAGAAGTAGTTTTAGAAAAATATGACTATGAGATTAAGGACCTAGACGAATATAAATCTATGTCTGTAGAGGAGTATGCTGAAGTACTTTTCAATAGAGTTTTAGAAAAATACAAAGAAAAAGAACTTGAATTAGGTAGCGAACTGATGAGAAAGATAGAAAAGTATGTTCTATTTGAAGTAGTAGATGCTAGATGGAGAGAACACTTAAAAGCTCTAGATGCTTTAAGAGAGGGAATTTATCTTAGATCATACGGACAAAAAGATCCAGTTGTTGAATATAAATTAATATCTGGAGATATGTATTCTAGAATGTTATCAACTATAAAAGAAGAAACAACATCTTATATGTTTAAAGTAGTTGTAAAAAATCCAGAAGACGAGCTTGAATTAGAAGGAGAAGCAGTTGAAAATATTGCTTATAACGAAAATCAAGTTGAGGATTCTCAAGATGGAGATTTTGAACAGGTTTGTAATTGTGGAAGTGGAAAAAAATACAGCAAATGTTGTGGAAGAGTTTAGGAGGGGAAGATGAAAAAACTAGCTATTTTAATTTGTTTAGCTGCTCTTATTGGGTGTAGTTCATTTAAATCAAAAGAGGATATAATAACTAAGTACAATATAAATCAAGAATCAGCTAAAAATTGGGATAAAACTATTCCAACAGTTGTAAAGCAAGAGTCTTTAATTGAAGACTGGTACGGTGCTGAAGAAGTTTTATTTTTCCTTAGAAAATCAGGAAAAGTTGATGAAAAAGATGTTGATTTCTTAACTTCTCTAAAAACGAAAGATATAACTCCAGAGGATCAAGAGAAGTTTAATGATTTATTAGTTAAAATTGTTGGTAAATTAGATAGAGAATTTTATCTGAATGATGAAAATATAAAAGATCCAAAAGGTCTTGTGGAAAAAATGGTAAAAGAGTCTAACTTAAGAATGGCTAACCCTTCAAACCACATTGCAAAAGAGGTTGCTACTGAAAAAGAGTGGGCTCAAATAGTGGAATTTTCAAAGCAAAAAGATTTAAGTGAAAAAGATGTAAAAAAACTTAGAAAGTTACTTAATAACTTTATAAAAAGAGATGAGTTTTTCAATTCGAAAAGTTGGTATAATAGAGAAATCTCTGGTAGAACTTTAGAAATTGTTGAAATCTATAAAAAAGGTGATAAAACAAAACTTGAAAAAAATAATCTAAATGCAAAAGGGCTTTATATTGCTTATCCTGAATATTTCTCAAAGCTTGAGAAGTGGGACGACTAACAAAATTAATTAAAACAAAAGGCGTCTTTTTATTAAGACGCCTTTTTTAAAGGTGGTGTTAATTTGAGTAAAAGTTATGATTTGCATACACATACAGTAGCGTCGGATGGGACATTTACATCTATTGAATTGCTGGATAAAGCTAAACAAAATTTAGTTAAAGGAATTGCAATAACTGACCATGATACTATTGATGGTTTGGAGCAAGCTGAATCTTATGCTAAGAAAATAGGGGTAGAACTCATTCCTGGGATAGAGCTATCATGTTATATGGGAGATTATGAAATTCATATTTTAGGATATTTTGTAAACTATAAAGATGAAAATTTTTTAAAAGAACTAAAAATATTAGATGATTTAAGAACAGAGAGAAATCTGAAAATTATAGAGAAATTAGCAAAATATAATATTAAAATAAATATGACCGAATTGAAAAAGGAAGCAACTGGAAGTATAATAAGTAAAGCTCATATAGCGAATTTGCTAGTAAAAAAAGGAATTGTTTACACAAGAAGAGAGGCTTTTAGCCAATATTTAGGGCAACACGGGGTTGCATATGTAAAAAAAGCAAGTTCTAGACCAGAGGATGCCATAAGAATCTTAAAAGATAATGGAGCAGTAGTAGTGCTGGCTCATCCTAAATTAATAAGTTCAAATGATAGAATAGTTGAAGGTATTATAAAAGATTTGAAAAAAGTAGGATTAGATGGAATAGAGGCTGAATATAGTAGTTTTACACCGGAAGATGTGATAAAATACAGAAAAATAGCTTTGGATTATGATTTGGCGATAACAGGTGGATCTGATTTTCATGGTGGAAATAGAGAGGGTGTCGACATTGGAGATTCAGGTATAACTATAGAAGAATTCCAAGAATTAAAAAATAGAAAAAAGTAGGAGGAAATAATGATTATAGTAACTGGAGCAGCTGGATTCATAGCAAGTGCTTTTATTTGGAAATTAAATGAGATGGGAATAAACGATATATTAGCAGTGGATAAATTAAGAACAGAAGATAAATGGTTAAATCTTAGAAAAAGAGATTATGCTGATTGGTGCGATAGAGATGAGCTGTTTGATTGGTTAGCTATTCCAGAAAATGCTGAAAAAGTAACTGGAGTTTTACATATGGGGGCAATTTCTGCAACTACTGAGAAAGATGGAGATCTTCTTATGAAGAATAACTATGAGTATAGCAAAAAACTTTGGAATTTCTGTACAGAAAGAAATATAAATTATGTATATGCTTCATCTGCAGCTACTTATGGTGCTGGAGAGCAAGGGTATAACGATGAAGTATCACCAGAAGAGTTAAAAAAATTATTACCATTAAATAAATATGGGTATTCAAAAAAATATTTTGATGATTGGGCATTCAAACAAAAAAATCATCCTAAACAATGGGTAGGAGTAAAATTCTTCAATGTTTATGGACCTCAAGAGTATCATAAAGGAAGAATGGCTTCGATGGTATTCCATACATTTAATCAGTATCTGAAAGATGGAGGAGTTAAACTATTTAAATCACATAAAGACGGATATAAAGATGGCGAGCAGTTAAGAGACTTCGTATATATAAAAGACGTAGTGGATGTACTTGCATTTTTCATGTTTGAAAAAGTTCAGTCTGGAGTTTATAATTTGGGTACAGGTACAGCAAGAAGTTTCCATGATTTGTCATTAGAGACAATTAGATATGCTGCCAATAATCAGAATATAAAAACAGAAGATGTAATAGAGTTTGTTCCAATGCCTGAGGATTTAAGAGGAAAGTACCAGTATTTCACAGAAGCTAGTATGGATAAACTTAAAAAAGCTGGTTATAATAAAAAGTTTTATTCTTTAGAGGAGGGAGTTAAAGATTATGTTAGCTACCTTACTAAAGAAGATCCTTACTTATAGGGGGAAAGAATGAATCCCTTTTTATTAGTTATTATTTTAGCAGTGGTTGAAGGATTAACAGAGTTTGTTCCAGTAAGTAGTACAGGACATATGATACTTGTAGAAAAATTTATAAACTCTCCATATGTAACAAAAAAATTTATGGATAGTTTTTTAGTAATAATCCAATTTGGAGCTATACTTTCAGTAGTACTTTATTTTTGGAAAGATTTAACTCCATTTGTAAAAACTAAAAAAGAATTTTCTGATAAGATGGAACTTTGGAGCAAAATAATAGTTGGAGTTTTACCTGCTGGAGTAATAGGGCTTTTAGCGGACGACTATATAGAGGCATATTTTATGGATAATACTAAAATAATTGCAGCGATGCTTATTATATACGGTCTAATATTCATATTTATAGATAAGAAAATAGAAAATAAAGCGACAGTGACATCACTAAAACAACTAAGTTATAAATTAGCTTTTACAATTGGATTTTTTCAATGTTTAGCGATGATACCAGGAACTTCTAGATCAGGAGCAACAATAATTGGGGCTTTATTATTAGGACTTTCTAGAGGAGTTGCAGCAGAATACTCGTTTTTTCTTGCAATTCCAACTATGGCTGGGGCAACATTACTGAAAATTTTAAAAAATGGTCTTACTTTTAATACTCAAGAATGGCAACTTTTAGGGCTTGGAACAATAGTTTCTTTTGTAGTTGCTTATGTGGTAATTAAATGGTTTATGGGATATATAAAAACGAAAACTTTTAAAGTGTTTGGAATTTATAGAGTAATATTAGGAATTTTAGTTCTACTTCTTATGAGATAACAATTTTAGGAGGAGATATGGAGAAATTATCTTTGAAAGATGTATTTAAAGAGGCATCCAGATTAAAAGCTTCCGATATACATTTATTGCATGGTGAGATGGTTCTGTTTAGAATAGATGGAGTTCTAAAAAGGATAGATCAGTTTGAAATTGTCAAATCATGTGATGTAGAGAAGATAATTTTTCCATTTTTTGATTTAAAACAAAATTATAGTTTTGAGCAGAAAAAAGAATTAGATTTTTCATTTGGACTAGAAGGTCTAGGAAGATATAGAGGGAATCTACATAGAGTAGCTAAAGGGAATATATCGCTGGTTGTAAGAGTCTTACCTGAGATTATTCCAGATCTATTATCTTTGGGATTACCAAAAGAAATAGTTAGTTTTTCTGAATTTAAAAACGGATTAATTTTAATAACGGGAAGCACTGGAAGCGGTAAGTCTACAACACTTTCAGCTTTGGTTGATAGGATTAATTCTGAAAGAGCTTTAAATATAATTACAGTGGAAGACCCTATTGAGTATGTTTATAAAAATAAACTTGGAATAATAAAACAAAAAGAAGTTGGAACTGATGTTGAGTCATTTAATAGTGCTTTAAAGAATATTTTAAGACAAGATCCAGATATAATTGTTGTCGGAGAGTTACGGGATAAAGAGAGTATGGAGATGGCTATAAAAGCTTCAGAGACAGGTCATTTAGTGATATCAACACTTCATACAAATGGAGCTGTCGAAACTATTGAAAGAATAGTTAGTGAGTTTCCACAAGAAAAAGTTACAGGATTATGTAAAAGGTTATCTTCTAATCTAAGAGGGATAATTTCACAGGAATTAATATTGAATAGCTCAAATGAAAGAGTTCTACTGTATGAAATTCTTGTAGTAAATAATGCCGTTAAAAATTTAATTGGAACGGGAAATTTTAATCAAATATATTCTGTAATGGAAAGTGGTTCAAAATACGGAATGATAACAAAAGAGCAGTGTCTAAAGAGGATGCGTTAAGGAGGAAAAGTTGGTATTGAAATCAAATTTCCCATTAAGAGAAAAAAGTATAATAGAATTTATAAGGATTCTATTACCTGAAGCAGTTGATAAAGATATAGAGATTGTTTCTAGTGAAAACGATGGGAAAATAAAAATAGAGGTTCAAATAGATGGCAAAATTGGAATTCAAGAAATAAAAAATTACGAAAATGTCATAGAGGACCAAAAAGTAATAATGACAAAAACAGCACTTTTAAAAGCATATAATAAAAAATACCCTTGGGGTGGATTAATTGGTGTGAGACCATCAAAAATGACTAGAAAATTATTTTTAATGGGATTTTTAAAAGATGAGGTTAAAGAGATTTTAACTGAATTATATTTAGTGACAAAAGAAAAGATAGAGCTGATTTTAGAGGTTTTAGAAACTGAAGAAAAACTTTTAAATAAAGAAGCTATGAACTTGTATATAGGAATACCATTTTGTCCTTCAAAATGTAAATACTGTTCATTTGCATCTTACGAAATAAATAGTGCTTTAGGTAAGTATTATCCTGGATTCGTAGAAACATTATTAAAAGAGATAGAAATTATAGGGGATTATTCTAGCAAAAGAGAGTTTAAATATGAATCTCTATATATAGGTGGTGGAACCCCTAGTACTCTAACAGAAGAGGATACAGTAAGAGTTTTGGAGACTATTCATAAATATATAGATACCTCTAATTTGAAAGAATTTACTTTTGAAGCTGGAAGAGAAGATAGTATAACAACTAAAAAACTTGAAATTTTAAAAAGATATGGTGTCGATAGAGTAAGTTTAAATCCACAAACTTTTAATGAGGTTACTCTGGGTAACTTGAATAGAAAATTTAACAGAGAGAATTTTGATAAGGTTTATTCAGAAATTAAAGAAATAGGATTTATATTAAACATGGATATAATACTGGGACTTCCGGGTGAAGGAGTTTCTGATATTTTATCAACTCTTAATGAACTAGAAAAATACGATATTGAAAATTTAACAATTCATTCGCTTGCTCTGAAAAAAGGGTCCAATTTATATAGAGAGAGTTTTGAAGAGTCAGATGTTGATAGAATAACTATAGAAAATAGAATTAAAAAATTAGTTGAGAACAAAGGAATGCATCCGTATTATATGTACAGACAAAAGAATAGTTTGGATTGGGGAGAGAATGTAGGATACTCAAAACCTGGATTTGAATCTAGATTCAATATAGAAATGATAGAGGAAAATCAGTCTACTATGGGACTGGGTGGAGGAGCTATAAGTAAAACTGTAGTTTATGAAACTGAAGTATTAGATCAAATAACAAGACTAGTAAATCCAAAAGATCCAGCTCTTTATATTAGAGAAATGGTAGAAAGAAATGACACAAAGATGAAGCTATTTGATGATGTAAAATAGGAGAAATCTATGAAAAAAATATTTGTTATAATTTTGATGTTGAGTTTTATAAATGTGTATGCAGCAGAGAAAGAAGATGAATTTAGAGTTATTTTAAGTCCTAATACTAAAAATCCACAGACTAAATATTTAGATATAAATACTAGTAGTAAGGAAGAGATGTTAGCCAAGGGGATTTCTTTAAATTATGTTAATAAAATAATAGAATATAGAGAAATAACTGGAGGGTTTTCAAATCTGAAAGAGATGGTTAGAATAAGTGGGATAGGAGATAAAACTCAAGAAAAATTGGCAAAGAATTTTTCAAAGCCATCAGAGTTTAAAAGAAAGGAACTCTATATAAATAATGCTGATGATAAAATTTTAAAATATTTTGGTTTTACTAAAAAAGAAATAAAAAATATAGAGGACTACAGAGCAAAAAATAGTAAAATAAGTAATAACTTAGAGTTAAAGAAAATTTTGTCAGATACCAAGTATGATAAGTATAAAGATATTATAAAATATGAGAAGATAGATTAATTAGGAGGTATAAAAAATGGATAGATTAATAAGAGGTGTAAGTAATAATGCTAGATTTGTACTAGTTGATACAAAGAAAATAGTGCAAAAGGCTTTAGATATACATAAAACAAGTCCAACAGCTACAGCTGCTTTTGGAAGATTACTTACAGCTGCAGAATTAATGGGATCTAGTTTAAAGGGTGATGATGTTTTAACTCTTAGAACAAGTACAGATGGAATATTAGGAAGTATGATTGTAACTTTAGATAAAGATGGTGTGAAAGGATATCTTTCAAATCCAGATGCGGATTTACCACCAACAGAATCAGGACAACCTAATGTAGCTGGAATAATAGGAAAAGGAACACTAAATGTTATAAAAGATATGGGATTAAAAGATCCATATGTTGGGATATCAACTATAGAATCAGGAGAAATAGCTTACGATATTGCTTACTATTATTATACTTCTGAGCAAACGCCTACTGTAATAGCTTTAGGAATAGAATTAGAAAGTGAAAATAAAGTTAAATCAGCTGGTGGATACATGATTCAACTTTTACCAGGCGCTGAAGATTGGTTTATAACAGCTTTAGAAGAGAAAATAAAAGCTATAAGAAATATGACTGAACTGTTTAAAGGTGAAATGTCACTAGAAAGAATCTTAAAACTTCTATACGAGGATATGAATGATGAGACTGGTGAATCTGTAGTAGAGGAATATCAAATTCTTGAAGAGAAAAAAATAAAATATAACTGTAATTGCAGTAGAGAAAAATTTTATAAAGGGATAATTACTTTAGGAAAAGAGCAACTTACAGAAATGCTTGAAGAAAAGCCTGTAGTTGAAGCTGTTTGTCATTTCTGTGGTAAAAAATATGAATTTACAAGAGAAGATTTAAAAGATATATTAGGATAGTTTCAAAAAAATGTAGTTAAAGAATATATTCTTTAACTACATTTTTTGTTATAATGATATTGAGGTGATATAAATGAAATTAGTAGATACTCATTGCCATTTAGATAATGAAAAATTTGATTTAGATAGAGAGATTATTATAGATGAAATAGAGAAAAACTTAGAATTTATTGTAAATATTGGATATGATTTAAAAAGTTCTGAAAGAAGTGTAGAACTAGCTAATAAATATTCATTTATATATGCAACAGTTGGAATTCATCCGATAGATATAACGGATTACAATGAAGAATTAGAGGGAAAAATAGAGGAATTAGCTCAAGATAAAAAAGTTGTAGCTATTGGAGAAATTGGATTAGATTATCACTGGATGACAACTCCGAAAGAATTTCAAATAGAGTGTTTTAGAAAGCAAATAGAGCTGGCTAAAAGAGTTGATAAACCAGTAGTTATTCATACTAGAGATGCTATGGAAGATACAGTTAACATATTAAAAGAATATCCTGAAATTACTGGAGTTCTTCATTGTTATCCAGGATCTTATGATACAGCAAAACTTTTGATAGATAGATTTTATTTGGGAATTGGTGGAGTTTTAACTTTTAAAAATTCTAAAAAAACTGTGGAAGTTGTTAAGAATATTCCTTTAGAAAGAATGGTTATAGAAACAGACTCTCCGTATTTAACTCCAGAACCAAATAGAGGGAAAAGAAATGAACCATTATACGTAGAATATGTAGCTAGAAAAATAGCTGAAATAAAGGGTATTGAATATGAAGAAGTAGTTAAAGTTACAACAGAAAACGCAAAAAAACTATATAAGATAGAGGCCTAAAGATGGAAATTTATGGTCTTGGAAATGATATAGTAGAGATATATAGAATTGAAAAAGCTCTTAAAAATGAGAGATTTAAAATGAAGGTTTATACTTCCAAAGAAATAGAAATAGTTGAAAAAAAGGGGAATCCTTTTGCAAGTTATGCAGGAAGATTTTCAGCAAAAGAAGCTATTTCAAAAGCTTTAGGAACAGGAGTTAGAGAGTTTAGCCTGCTGGATATAGAGATATTAAATGATGAATTAGGCAAACCTTATGTAAATTTGACGGGGGCTCTTGAAAAATATAATGAAAATTATAAGATTGATATATCTATATCTCATTGCAAAGAATATGCAACAGCTGTAGCTTTGATATTTAGAAAGGAGAAAAATGGAAGTAAATAAAGAGTTTTATAAAAGATTAGATGATTACATAGATTCTCTTTCTGATAAAAAAAATGATTTCAAAATATTATCTTTTGTATTGGATGAACTTGGAGAAATACCTAATGAAATAAAGGGATATATATCAGAAAAAATAGGAGTGTTACCCACAACTTTAGACGGGACATTAAAATTTTATCCTAAATTTAAGGATAAAAATAAAAACTACTTAAAAATTTGTATTGGAAAAGTGTGCAAAAAAAAAGGTGTTGAATTATATAAAGAACTTTCAGAATATTTGCAACTAGATAAAAGTGGAGTTTCAAAGGATGGAAAATTCATAGTTTCAACAGATGGTTGTCTTGGAAAGTGTTTAACTGGACCAAATTATTCTTTAAATGGCAGAGTTTATAACTATAAAGAATTTAAGGACATAAAAAAAAGATTAGAAAATATTTAATATATTTTAGGAGGAAAAATTGGACATTTTAGAGCTAAAGAGAGAATTTCAAATTTGTAAGGAAAAAATAGATGAAATAAGGGGGTCTCTTTGACCTTGCTAACAGAGAAAAGAAAATCCAAGAGTTAGAGTCTAAAACAATGGCAGAAGGATTTTGGAATGATAAACTAACTAGTAACAAAATTATAAAAGATATAAATGAAGAAAAAGAGATTGTAAATGAGTTCAAAAAATTAGAAGAATCATATTTTGATGTGGAAGTTTTAGTTGAGTTTGTAGATGCTGGTGAAACTGATTTTGAGGCTGAATTAGAAGAGAAACATAAAAAATTAGAAAATGACATAGATAGCTTTGATACTAAAATGCTGTTAGATGGAGAGCATGATGGAAATAATGCCATAGTAACAATTCACTCTGGTGCTGGTGGTACAGAATCTTGTGATTGGGCCGATATGTTATATAGAATGTATATGAGATGGTTTAATAATAAAGGGTACAAAGTTACAGAACTAGATTATATGGCGGGAGATTCAGTTGGAATAAAATCAATAACACTTCTAGTTCAAGGGGCTAGAGCATATGGGTATTTAAAAGCTGAAAAAGGTGTTCATAGACTTGTTAGGATTTCTCCATTTGATGCAAATAAGAAAAGACATACATCTTTTGCTTCAGTGGATGTAATGCCGGAAGTTGATGATACAGTTGAGGTAAATATAGATACTGGAGATTTAAGAGTTGATACATATAGAGCCAGTGGAGCTGGAGGTCAACACGTAAATATGACAGACTCAGCTGTTAGAATAACTCATCTTCCTACAGGAGTTGTCGTAACGTGTCAAAGAGAAAGATCACAACTTAGTAATAGAGAGACAGCTATGAAGTTACTAAAAGCTAAGTTATTAGAGTTAGAGATGAAGAAAAAAGAAGATGAACTGAAAAAAATTCAAGGTGAACAAAGTGAAATAGGTTGGGGAAATCAAATAAGATCTTATGTTTTCCAACCTTATACTCTTGTTAAAGATCACAGAACATCTGTAGAATCTGGTAATATCAGAGCAGTTATGGATGGAGATATTGATATGTTTATAAATGGATACTTAAGATGGGTAAAAACTAAATAGCACTTTAAAAAAACAAAAATATGTGGTAAAATTTTTACTAAAACAATAATATTCTGTAAAAGGACGGATAAACTATGGAAAGAAAAGTAAGAACTAGAGTAGCACCATCTCCTACTGGAGATCCTCACGTAGGAACAGCTTATATAGCTATGTTTAACATTGCCTTTGCACATGCTCACAAAGGAGAATTTGTTTTAAGAATAGAGGATACAGATCAAAATAGATATGCTGATGGATCAGAGCAGATGATATTTGATGCTTTAAGATGGCTAGATTTAGCTTGGGAAGAGGGACCTGATGTAGGTGGACCTTTTGGACCTTATAGACAATCAGAAAGATTTAGTATCTACGGAGATTATGCAAAACAATTAGTAGAAAAAGGTGGAGCATACTACTGTTTCTGTACTCAGGATAGACTTGAGAAATTAAGAGATAGACAAAAAGCTATGGGAAAAGCACCTGGTTATGACGGGCACTGTAGATCTCTTAGCAAAGAAGAAGTAGAAGCTAAATTAGCTGCTGGTGAAGAATATGTTATAAGATTAAAAATGCCTTATGAAGGTGAAACAATCATAAAAGATAGACTAAGAGGGGATATCGTATTTGAAAACAATAAGATAGACGATCAAGTTTTAATTAAAGGGGACGGGTTCCCAACTTATCATCTAGCTAACGTAGTGGATGACTACTTAATGAAAATAACTCATGTAATAAGAGCAGAAGAGTGGATAGCATCTACTCCAAAACATATTCAACTTTATAAAGCGTTTGGATGGCCAGAGCCTGAATTTATACATATGCCTCTTCTTAGAAACTCAGATAGAACTAAAATATCAAAGAGAAAAAATCCGGTTTCATTAAACTGGTATAGAGAAGAAGGATTCTTAAAAGAAGGATTAGTTAACTTCTTAGGTCTTATGGGATACTCGTTTGGAGATAACAAAGAGATTTTCTCTTTACAAGAATTTAAGGATAACTTTGATATAGATAGAGTTGCACTTGGAGGACCAGTATTTGACCTTGTTAAGTTAGGATGGGTAAATAATCACCATATGAGAATGAAAGACTTAGCTGAATTAACTGAACTAGCAATACCTTTCTTTAGAGCAAAAGGATTTGTTGGGTTAGAAGTAACAGATAAAGAATTTGAAACTCTTTCTAAAATAGTTGAAATTTTAAGAGAAGGAGCTCAAACTTTAAAAGAAATAGCTAACGAATCAGAAGTTTACTTTAAAGATGAATTTGAACTTCCTGAATTAACTGAAGATATGGATAAAAAAGAAAGACAAGGAATTGAAAGATTATATAACTGTATTCAAGATGAAACAGGTAAAAAATCTATAAACTTATTCCTTGAAAAAATCCAAAAGTCTTCTGAAGAAATTTCAATAGATGAAGCAAAGGCTTTATTAAAAGAAACATTAGAAGAAGTTGGAGAGGGTCCTGGAAAAGTTTATATGCCTCTTAGAGCTGTATTAACTGGTCTACCAAAAGGAGCAGATTTATACAACCTAGTTTCTATAATAGGAAGAGATAGAACTGCACAAAGAATAATAAGAATGAAAAATTTATATAATATTTAAGTAGAATTAGCAGAAAAAGAGTTGAGAAATTCAACTCTTTTTTTTATTTTTGAATTTGACATGTTGTGAATTCAAAGTTATAATTAGAAAATACTTTTTAAATTTATTTTTTATTAATTGGGAGAGCTTATGAAAAAAATAATGATTTTAATTTTATTTTTGTTGTGCTTTCAGAAAAACTTTTCTTTCATATACTCTTATGGAGGAGAGGAAGCCAGTACTTTGATTTTAAATAAAAAAGAGTTTATAAAAATAATGTTGCCTATAATAGAAGATGTTAAACAAGAAATTTTATCTGAGAAAGAAAGAGTCAGAGAGATTTCGAAAAAAACTAATCTTACATTGGGAGAGATAGAATTTGTTAATAGACGGTTTGAAAAGTACAGAGTTCCAAAAGGGAATTATAAAAAATTATTAAATAGAATGATAATACCACCAACGTCAATAGTTTTGGCTCAAGCATCATTAGAAAGTGGTTGGGGGAAATCTAGAGTTACAAAAGAAGCCAGTAATCTATTTGGAGTAAAATCTTTTAATAGTAATGATTCTAGAATAAAGGCTTTAGAGTCTGACAAAGTTTATTATAAAAAATACAATAGCTTAAGAGAGTCTGTAGATGACTATGTTATAAATCTTTCAAGACATAAATCTTACGAAGGATTTAGAGAAGTTTTGATTCAAAATGAAAGTATAGAATTGGCTATTGAAGCTTTGAAAGAGTACTGTGAACATGAGGAGTATGGAGAACAATTATTAGCGATAATATCTAAAAATGATTTTTTGAAATATGATTTTTAAAAAAAATAAAAATATTTTAAAAAAAGTGTTGACGAAGTTTTTAAATTATGGTACTATTATTTTTGTCAGCGGGAAACACCGCAGACGAAAAACAAAACAAAAAACAAATAGGACATTAGCAACCGAATAGAGAAAGATAGTCAAAAGTTATGCAATAAC
The DNA here is from genome assembly GCF_014250685.1 of Cetobacterium sp. 2A. GTDB lineage: Bacteria > Fusobacteriota > Fusobacteriia > Fusobacteriales > Fusobacteriaceae > Cetobacterium. Next base: position 889,659 of record NZ_JACFAJ010000006.1, read on the forward strand.
AACCATTAAATGGTGTACATTAAGTCGTAAGACTTTAAAAATATATTTGAATGAAGAGTTTGATCCTGGCTCAGGATGAACGCTGACAGAATGCTTAACACATGCAAGTCGACTTGAAGTTCTTCGGAATGGAAAGTGGCGGACGGGTGAGTAACGCGTAAAGAATTTGCCTTTTAGTCTGGGACAACTGTTGGAAACGACAGCTAATACCGGATATTATGAGTTTCTCGCATGGGATTCTTATGAAAGCTATATGCGCTAGAAGAGAACTTTGCGTTCCATTAGCTAGTTGGTGGGGTAATGGCCCACCAAGGCGACGATGGATAGCCGGCCTGAGAGGGTGAACGGCCACAAGGGGACTGAGACACGGCCCTTACTCCTACGGGAGGCAGCAGTGGGGAATATTGGACAATGGGCCACAAGCCTGATCCAGCAATTCTGTGTGCACGATGAAGGTTTTAGGATCGTAAAGTGCTTTCAGTTGGGAAGAAAAAAATGACGGTACCAACAGAAGAAGCGACGGCTAAATACGTGCCAGCAGCCGCGGTAATACGTATGTCGCAAGCGTTATCCGGATTTATTGGGCGTAAAGCGCGTCTAGGCGGATTAGTAAGTCTGATGTTAAAATGCGGGGCTCAACTCCGTATTGCGTTGGAAACTGCTAGTCTAGAGTACTGGAGAGGTGGGCGGAACTACAAGTGTAGAGGTGAAATTCGTAGATATTTGTAGGAATGCCGATAGAGAAGTCAGCTCACTGGACAGATACTGACGCTGAAGCGCGAAAGCGTGGGGAGCAAACAGGATTAGATACCCTGGTAGTCCACGCCGTAAACGATGATCACTAGGTGTTGGGGGTCGAACCTCAGCGCCCAAGCTAACGCGATAAGTGATCCGCCTGGGGAGTACGTACGCAAGTATGAAACTCAAAGGAATTGACGGGGACCCGCACAAGCGGTGGAGCATGTGGTTTAATTCGACGCAACGCGAGGAACCTTACCAGCGTTTGACATCCCAAGAAGTTTCCAGAGATGGAGATGTGCCGGCTTGCCGGAACTTGGTGACAGGTGGTGCATGGCTGTCGTCAGCTCGTGTCGTGAGATGTTGGGTTAAGTCCCGCAACGAGCGCAACCCCTTTTGTATGTTGCTATCATTAAGTTGAGCACTCATGCGATACTGCCTGCGACGAGCAGGAGGAAGGTGGGGATGACGTCAAGTCATCATGCCCCTTATACGCTGGGCTACACACGTGCTACAATGGGCAGTACAGAGAGTTGCCAACCCGCGAGGGTGAGCTAATCTCTTAAAGCTGTTCTTAGTTCGGATTGTACTCTGCAACTCGAGTACATGAAGTTGGAATCGCTAGTAATCGCAAATCAGCTATGTTGCGGTGAATACGTTCTCGGGTCTTGTACACACCGCCCGTCACACCACGAGAGTTGGTTGCACCTGAAGTGGCAGGCCTAACCCGTAAGGGAGGGATGTTCCTAAGGTGTGATTAGCGATTGGGGTGAAGTCGTAACAAGGTATCCGTACGGGAACGTGCGGATGGATCACCTCCTTTCTAAGGAGACTACAATCTTTCTCTATTCGATTGATGATGTTCTATCATCAACTTTGGACATTGGAAACTATATAGTAGATATTGAGAGAATAATTAACAAATAACTAACAATTCAAATAATCTTTGAGTAGTTAGTCTGTCAAATAAAAATAGGTTAAGATATTAAGGGCACATGAAGGATGCCTTGGTAGTAAGAGCCGATGAAGGACGTGGTAAGCTGCGATAAGCCTAGAGGAGTTGCAATCGAACATTGATTCTAGGATTTCCGAATGGAGAAATCTGCTAAGATGGAGTCTTAGCACGAAAGAGGGAACCGCGTGAACTGAAACATCTAAGTAACGCGAGGAAAAGAAAGTAAAAACGATCCCCTAAGTAGCGGCGAGCGAACGGGGGTGAGCCTAAACCATATACATGTCAAGGTTACAGCCGTTGTGTATATGGGGTAGCGGGATAGTCTCTAGAAAGTCTGTAAAGCTTTCAGCATTTTGAAACACCGAACTGGAAGAACTTGGAAAAGTTCGCCGTAGAGGGTGATAGCCCCGTACAGGTAACCTGTTTCAAATGCGTAACTAATCCCAAGTAGCACGGAACACGAGGAATTCTGTGTGAATCAGCGAGGACCATATCTCGTAAGGCTAAATACTCTTACTAACCGATAGCGCATAGTACCGTGAGGGAAAGGTGAAAAGAACCCCGGGAGGGGAGTGAAATAGAACCTGAAATCATGTGCTTACAAGCGGTCAGAGCCCTTCGGGGTGATGGCGTGCCTTTTGGAGAATGATCCTGCGAGTTACGTTCAGTGGCAAGGTTAAGTTTAACGGAGCCGAAGGGAAACCGAGTCTGAATAGGGCGACATAGTCGCTGGGCGTAGACGCGAAACCTGGTGATCTAAGCCTGTCCAGGGTGAAGCTGTGGTAAGACACAGTGGAGGCCCGAACTCACCGCCGTTGAAAAGTTGGGAGATGAGGTAGGTTTAGGGGTGAAAAGCCAATCGAACCAGGAGATAGCTCGTTCTCTCCGAAATGCATTTAGGTGCAGCCTTGAGTGTTCAATTATGGGGGTAGAGCACTGAATGATCTAGGGGGCATATTGCTTACCGAAATCAATCAAACTCCGAATACCATAATTTAAGAGCTCAGGAGTGAGACTATGGGAATTAACTTCCATGGTCAAAAGGGAAACAACCCAGACCACCAGCTAAGGTCCCTAATTATAACTAAGTGGGAAAGGAGGTGGAGATTCACAAACAACCAGGAGGTTGGCTTAGAAGCAGCCATACCTTTAAAGAGTGCGTAATAGCTCACTGGTCGAGAGTCTCTGCGCCGACAATGTAACGGGGCTAAGTTATAAACCGAAGCTGTGGAATTGCGTAAGCAATTGGTAGGAGAGCGTTCTGTAGGCCGTTGAAGGAGAAGCGTAAGCGACTCTGGAGGTATCAGAAGTGAGAATGCAGGAATAAGTAGCGAGAATGGGAGCGAGAATCTCCCACGCCGGAAGACCAAGGGTTCCAGGGTAAAGTTTGTCTTCCCTGGGTAAGCCGGGTCCTAAGCCGAGGCTATAATGCGTAGGCGAATGGAAAACAGATTAATATTTCTGTGCCACTGATATTGAGTGATGGAGGGACGCAGGAGGTTATGCACGCTGGCGAACGGAAGTGCCAGTGTAAGCGTGTAGGGTGGTCTCGTAGGAAAATCCGCGAGACTAGATCTGAGGCGTGATACGGAGTCGTAAGATGAAGGTGCAAATACCACACTGCCGAGAAAAGCTTCTAAGCGTTTAAAGATATTAGTGCCCGTACCCCAAACCGACACAGGTGGTCAGGATGAGAAATCTAAGGCGGACAGGCTAACTCTCGTTAAGGAACTCTGCAAAATTGCCCCGTAACTTCGGGAGAAGGGGTGCCTTTCATGGTCAGCGAACACGCGTCGCAAAGCTGTGAGAGGCCGCAGTGAAGAGTCTCAGGCGACTGTTTAACAAAAACACAGGTCTATGCTAAGCTGTAAGGCGATGTATATGGGCTGACACCTGCCCAGTGCCGGAAGGTTAAGAGGAGGAGTGAGAGCTCCGAATTGAAGCCCCGGTGAACGGCGGCCGTAACTATAACGGTCCTAAGGTAGCGAAATTCCTTGTCGGGTAAGTTCCGACCTGCACGAATGGTGTAACGATCTGAGAGCTGTCTTGACGGGAGGCCTGGTGAAATTGTATTATCGGTGAAGATACCGATTACCTGCAGTAGGACGGAAAGACCCCATGGAGCTTTACTGTAGCTTGGTATTGGGTTTTGGTGTCGTATGTATAGGATAGTTGGGAGACTATGATGCGTGGTCGCTAGATTACGCGGAGTCAACGGTGGAATACCAACCATACTACATCGAAATTCTAATCTGAGGTTTGTACCCTCGGAGACAGTGCTAGGTGGGCAGTTTGACTGGGGCGGTCGCCTCCGAAAGAGTAACGGAGGCGTTCAAAGGTTCCCTCAGGTTGGATGGAAATCAACCGGAGAGTGCAATGGCAGAAGGGAGCTTAACTGCGAGACTGACGGGTCGAGCAGGTGCGAAAGCAGGACATAGTGATCCGGCGATTCCGAATGGAAGGGTCGTCGCTCAACGGATAAAAGCTACCCTGGGGATAACAGGCTGATTCTACCCGAGAGTCCATATCGACGGTAGAGTTTGGCACCTCGATGTCGGCTCATCGCATCCTGGGGCTGGAGAAGGTCCCAAGGGTTGGGCTGTTCGCCCATTAAAGCGGTACGTGAGCTGGGTTCAGAACGTCGTGAGACAGTTCGGTCCCTATCCACTGTAGGCGTTAGAATATTGAGAAGATCTGTCCTTAGTACGAGAGGACCGGGATGGACAAACCTCTGATGTACCAGTTGTCACGCCAGTGGCACAGCTGGGTAGTCACGTTTGGAACAGATAACCGCTGAAAGCATCTAAGCGGGAAACTGACTTCAAGATAAGTATTCTTTAAGACACCTTCGAGACTAGGAGGTTGATAGGTTGGGGGTGTAAGAGTAGCGATACTTTTAGCTGACCAATACTAATATGTCGAAGTTTTAACCTAATAAATCTCAACTACTATATAGTTTCAAGTGTTCCAAAGACATTTGAATATTGATTGGCAACGATAGCTATGAGGGTACACCCAGTAACATTTCGAACCTGGAAGTTAAGCTCATAAACGCTGAAAGTACTTGGGGGGCAGCCCCCTGGGAGGATAAGTAGTTGCCAATCTTAAAAAAGTGCTTCTTTAGCTCAGTTGGTAGAGCACACGACTGTTAATCGTGTTGTCGCTGGTTCGAGCCCAGCAAGAAGCGCCATTTTTTTATTTTTTGGAAAAATTTTAGGAGGAAGTATGGGACTATCCTTATTAAATGAAAATCAAAAGAAAGCAGCAACAACTGTATTTGGACCTCTCTTAATAATAGCAGGTCCAGGATCCGGAAAAACTAGAACTCTGGTGGAAAGAGTTGTGTACATGATAAAAGAATTGAATATCCATCCTAAAAATATTATGATAACGACTTTTACAGAAAGAGCAGCTAAGGAGCTAATCACAAGAGTATCAAATAGATTGATAGGAACAGATATTAATATCAGTGAAATGTATATTGGGACTATTCATTCAATTTGTTTAAAAATTATTGAAGAGAATATGCAAAAAAGTATAATGTCGAAAGGATTTACAGTACTTGAAAATATAGAACAGAAATTTTTTATATTTTCAAAATTCAACGAATTTAAAAAAGTTGATGGATTTGAAGATTTTTTTGAAGGGAAATATTTTCCAACTAGCTGGAAAAAATCTGGCAATTTACAAAAATGGTTTAATAGAATAAGTGAAGAAGGAATTGACTTATCTAAGTTTTTAAAAAATAAAAAAACAGCATTTTTAGCTCAGGGATATATAAAATATAGGGAGTTGTTGAAGCAAGAAAATACTCTAGATTTTTCTACAATTCAGTTAGAAGCATATAGAATATTAAAAGAGAACCCAATAATTTTAGAAAATACGAGAGAAAAAATAAAATTTATAATGGTGGATGAATACCAAGATACTAATTCAATTCAAGAGAAAATCATTTTTTTAATTGGAGAAAATCATAAAAATATTTGCGTTGTAGGAGATGACGATCAAGGTATATATAGATTTAGAGGGGCAACTATAAAAAATATTCTGGAGTTTTCTAAAAAATTTAATAATTCAGAATGTGAGATTGTAACTTTAAATACTAATTATCGTTCAGAAAGTGGAATTGTAGATTTTTGTAATAAGTGGATAGACTCTTTAAATTGGGAAGGGTATAGACACTCTAAAAAGATAGAAGCTACAGAGTCAAAACAAAGCAAAAATATATCTGTAGTTAAGCTTTCAGTAAAAAATTCTGAAAGAGAATGGGCAGAAAGAATATATAGATTTATAGTTTATATGAAGAGGATAGGAAAAATAGATGATTACAATCAGATTGCCTTTTTATTCAGATCAGTAAGAGATAAAAGAATAGTAAGTCTGATACATTATTTAGAGTCAAAGGGAATTAGTGTTTATTCTCCAAGGTCTAATCTTTTTTTTTATAGAGAAGAAATAATCAAAGTTATAGGTATATTACTTTATGTATTTCCAAGAGTAGATTCAACTGTTTTTAAAGAGGGTGTTAAGTCTGAAACTTTAGATTATTATAAATACTGTTTAAAAAAAATAGAAAAAGAATTATTACAAGATGATGAATTCAAAGTGTGGTTAGAATCAAAAAAAGCTTCGTATGAAAATATAGTTGATAATGGAGAGAGTGTCTTAGATTTGTTTTATGAACTTATATCTTTAAATACCTTGAAATTGCACTTGAAAGAGGAAGGAATCGAGATTCTAAGTGAAAGAAGTTCATATAATTTAGGAATTTTTTCTCAAATCTTAGAAAAGTTTGAGAAGCTTTGTGGGATTTCTGAATTAAATAATGAAAACATCGATAAAGTTGTAGGTTATTTATTTAATATGCATCTTAAATTTCTAAAAGAAGGAGGAATTGATGAGTTTGAAGATGAAAAAGACTTCACTCCTAAGGGAGCAGTTTCATTTTTAACAATTCATCAATCTAAGGGATTAGAGTTTCCAATAGTAATAGTTGGTTCTTTAGATTCTGTACCAGATAGGAAAGAGATGGAAACAGAAAAAGATATAGAGAAAATATTCTATTGGGAACAACCATATGAACCTGATTATAGAATAAAAGAATTTGATTTTTGGAGACTTTTTTATACTGCTTTTTCAAGAGCTCAAAATTTATTAGTATTATCTTGTGTAGAAATGAATAGTTCTAAAAAAGAAGTTCCGAGTCTTCCCTTTAAAAGGATTTATGATGATATAGTAGATATTTCTCAAGAGGATTTTCAAATGAAAAATCTTTTCGTTGATGATGTTAAAATTGCAAATGTAAAAGATAAATACTCTTTCACATCTCACATTTTAAATTATAAACAGTGTCCATTTAGATATAAAATGAATAAAATTTTTAAATTTCAAGGGAAAAATGGAAAAGATACTTTTTTTGGAACCTTAGTCCATCAGACGATTGAAAATATAAATAAAGACGTAATATTTTCAAAGAAAATAGATATTGATATATTTAAAATTGAAGAGTGGTATTATGAAAATTATGAAATTTTAAAAAAGAATGAAAGAATAACTTTAGATGAAGAAAGTTTGAAACTGGGACTCAATCAAGTGTTGGATTATTTTAAAAATGGGAAAGAATTTTTACGAAATGCAATAGCTGCTGAGGAACAAGTTTTTTTAATAAGAGAAAATTATATAATAGAGGGTAAAATAGACCTAATAGTTAAAGAGAATGATGAGTATAAAGTTATAGATTTTAAGACTGGAAATTTTCATAAAGACTTAACAGTTGAAAAAAATCATAGAAAACAATTGGAGATATACTCTTATCTTCTCAGTAAAAAATTAGGGGTAGAAATAAAAACAGGAATTTTATACTATACTAAAAATATTGAAAATCCCATTGTAGAAATAGATATAAATCAATCATCTGTCAATAAAACTTTAATGGAGTTTGATAAATCAATAGAAAAGATAGAAGCTAAAAATTTTGAAAAAATTAACAGCGATAGTAAAAAATGTGAAAAATGTGAATTTCGTCATTATTGTTTATAAAAACATGATATAATAGTGAGAAAAATAAAAATTAGGTGATGAAGATGTATATAGTTTTAAAAGATAATACTTTACCTTGTGATATAAAAAAATTGACTGATTTAATAGAAGCTAAAAATTTAGGAACTATTGTAATAGAAGATTTAGGAAAGGTAAAAGTTGGAGTTTTAGGTAATAAAAAAAGTATATCAAAAGATGAAATAGAGTCTATGGAATTTGTTGAAAAGATTGTTGATATAACAAAACCATATAAATTTGCTAGTAGAGATTTTAAGGTTGAGGATACAATTATCGATGTTAATGGAGTGAAAATCGGTGGAGATAATTTTGTTCTAATGGCTGGACCTTGCTCTGTAGAAAATGAAGAAATGATATTTGAAATAGCAAAAGAAGTGAAGAGGTTTGGCGGACAATTTTTAAGAGGTGGAGCATTTAAACCAAGAACATCCCCATATGATTTTCAAGGTCTAGGAGAAGAAGGTTTGAAATATATGAGAGCTGCTGCTGATAAATATGACCTACAAGTTGTTACTGAAGTTATGGATAGTAAAGATATTGAACTTATAGCTAAATATTCTGATGTAATGCAGGTTGGAGCTAGAAATATGCAAAATTTTAGTTTATTAAAAGAACTAGGAAGTTGTGGAAAACCAGTCCTTTTAAAAAGAGGAATGAGTGCAACAATAAGAGATTTATTGATGGCGGCAGAATATATAATAGCTTTTGGAAATAGAGAAGTTATTCTTTGTGAAAGAGGAATAAGGACTTTTGAAACTATGACAAGAAATACTGTAGATATAAATGGAATAGCACTTATAAAAGAAAAATCACATCTTCCGATAATAATTGATGCTAGCCATGGGACAGGAAGAAGATCTCTTGTAGTGCCAGTAACTTTAGCGTCGATTATAGCAGGAGCTGATGGAGCTATGGTAGAAGTACATTCTAATCCAAACTGTGCAATATCAGATGGTGAGCAGTCTTTAAACTTTGAAGAATTTGAAGAACTATGTAAAAAACTTAAAAAAGTATTAGTTCTTAGAAAAGAATTAAAAGCATAAAGAGGTATAAATATGTTTGTAGATGAAGGAAAGTATATGATACTAAAAGAGTTTGAAGAACTAGGAGTAGGAGCCATATATACTCATATGGGACTTGGAAATGTTCAAGATCTTGAAACTAGAGAAACTCTTTTAAAAGAGATAAAATGTTGTAATAAAAAATTAGTTTATGGAAAACAAACTCATTCTGAAAACGTTGTTAAAGTAGAAGATTCATCAAGTTTTTTTTATGAGGATTGTGATGGATTTGTAACTAACAGTAAAAATATAGTCATATTTACTCAATATGCTGATTGTTTACCAATTTATTTTTATGATAAAATTAATAAAGCTATAGGAATTTGCCATTCTGGATGGAAGGGGAGTTTCAAAAAGATAGCTTTAAATTTAATAAATCTTATGAAAAAAGAGTATGGAACAGATGTAGAAAATCTTTTGATAGGTTTAGGAATTGGAATAAGTAGAGAAAGATATGAAGTTTCAAATGAATTTTATAGGGAGTTTGAATCAGAATTTTCTGAAACTATTTTAAATAATTGTTTTAAATTTTCTGATAATAAAATATATTTTGATAATCAAGAGTTTAATTATCACCTTTTACTAGAGAATGGAGCTTCAAAAGATAATATTATAAGAAATAATCTTTGTACATATGAGGATAAAAAATTTCATTCACATCGTAGAGATGGATCTGGAGCTGGTAGAAATGGGGGGTATATTTACTTTAAGTAGAATCTTATGTTATTGTTTTTTAATATTTTCAATGGCTAGTTGTACATCTCTTCCAAAGGATATGAAATGGGAAGATACGAAAGTTGTCATGAAAAATTTGGATAAATTACAGACAGGAGATATTATAGTAAAGAATAAAATTTGGAGTGAACCAATATCTTGGGTAGGCCATTCGGCAGTTATGGTAAACGATTCCGATATTGGAGATTATCCTAAAATTGGAGTGAACTATTATCAAGTAGATGCGTATAGTTGGCTAAATGAAGAACGAGAAGTTATCGTTTTAAGATACAATAATTTTGATGAAAATTTTAAGAACAAATTTATTGAAAACTCAAAAAAATATTCAGATAGACAATATAGACCATCTATCAATAAAAACGGAGATAAGAGTTTTTATTGTTCAAAATATGTTTGGTTTATTTATAAAAAAACAGCAGAGGATTTAGGATATAAATTAGATATTGATTCAGATAGTGGTTTAGCTGTTCTACCATATGATTTTCTAAATTCTAAAGAATTATATCAAGTTGTTATAGAATAAAAAAGGCTTCCCTAAAAGTAATTTTACTTTGTTGAGGGAAGCTTTTTTAGATAACATCACTTAAAACTTTTATAACTTTACCAATAGCTTTAAAGTTTTCTTTTGGTCCAATATATATTGGAGGATAATTTGGATTATCACTCATAAGGGCAATATATTCACTTGTAAGTTTGATTCTTTTAACAAAAGCTTCATCATCTACAAAGAATGCTCCAATTTCTCCATTTCTAATTTCTACATCTTTTTTACAGATAATAATAGAACCATCTTTTATAGTAGGTTCCATAGAATCACCTTTAACATTTACAGCAAAAATATTTTCTATATTTTTTAATCCAGGAAGAACAATATAATCAGAGATAGCCTCATCTGCAAAAGTTCCCAAACCTGCGCTAATTCTTTCAAATAAAGGAATTGAGTTATTAGGTGAATCTTGGTTATGTTTACTTTTTAAATCTTTATTTAACTTTTTTAATTTATCTAGAATTATTAAAGGAGTTCTCTGAATAGCGGCAAGGTATAAAAGTCTCTCTCTATCTTTAGAATCTAGTTGAAGAACTGAAATAATATTTTCTAATACCTCTTCACTAGGTGGATTTTTAACTTCACCTCTTTCAATAGAATTAAAATAAGATTGGGTAATTCCTACGAGTTTAGAAAATTTATTTTGACTATACCCAAGTAACTCTCTCTTAGATTTTAAAAATTCTTTAAAATCCATAAAAACCTCCTTATAACTGTTTATAGTTAATTCTACTATAGTTTTTTTTAAAATTCAATTTAAAAATACATAATAGCTGAGATATCAATAAAATTGAATCTATATTTAAATATAAATATAGATAGATTGACAAAGATAATTTTTTTCTGATATAGTAAAGAGTGGTAAACTAGTTACCGCTTTATTTTTTTGAAAATTAGAAAAGAGGAAAAGAATGAAAATATCTATACTTGGAAGTGGAAGTGGAGGAAACTCAATTTTTTTAGAAGTTGACAATATAAAAATTCTTGTGGACGCAGGTTTTAGCGGAAAGAAAATAGAGGAAAGACTTAAAAATATAGAAGAAAATATAGAGGAAATATCAGCAATTTTAATAACTCATGAACATGGAGATCATATTCAAGGGGCTGGGATTTTATCTCGAAAATATAATATACCTATATATATAACTCCTGAAAGTTATGAGAGTGGAATATTAAAACTTGGAAAAATATCTGATAAAAATATAGTATATATAGAAAAAGATTTTTATATTGATTCAATAAAAATAACTCCATTTGACGTTATGCATGATGCAGAAAGAACAGTTGGATTTAGAGTAGAGGGAAATACTGGAAAAAAGATAGCTATCTCCACAGATATAGGCTATGTGGATAATGTTGTAAGAGAACATTTTAAAGATGTCGATATAATGGTAATAGAGTCTAATTATGATTACAATCTTCTTATGAAATGTGCTTATCCGTGGGATTTAAAAGCTAGAGTAAAGAGTAGGAATGGGCATTTGTCTAATAATGATACGGCAAGATTTATAAGAGAGAGTTATCATGTCAATATGAAGAAAGTGTATTTGGCACATATGAGTAAAGATAGTAATGACTCAAAAGTTGCTTTGGAAACTATTTTGGAAGAACTAGATAGATATGAGATAGATGTTGATATAGAAATTGCATGCCAAGATGTATGCACAAAAATTTTTAAAATATAGGAGATAAATAATATGGAAAAACAGGCTCTTTGGGAAGAATTGAAATTTGAAGTTGGTTCTATAGAAGGATTAAAAGATAGTAAAGAAAAAATTATACTTGGAAGTGGAAATAAAGAGGCTGAGGTTTTATTTGTAGGTGACGATGATAATCTATATATATCAGAAGAGCTAAAAGTTTCAACTGGATCAAGTGGAGAATTTTTAATAAAATTATGTGACATAGTTGATTTGAATCCAGATAAATATTATATAACAACGTTATCAAAGAGTAATTATAAGTATAGAGAAGTTTCTCCAGAAGATGGAAGAGACTTAAAAGAGTATTTAGATATGCAAATAGCTCTTATAAATCCAAAAGTTATAGTAGCTTTAGGGCAAGAAGTTGCAGAAGTTATATTTCAAAGAGAGGTTAAATTTCTTCAAGAAAGAGGAGAGATTCAACTTTGGAAAGGAAATATAAAAGTTCTAGTTACTTATGATGCAAACTTTGCAAAACAGTCAAGAGACGATGGTGGAAAGAAATCAAAAGTAGCTGTTGATTTTTGGAGTGATTTAAAAGTTGTAAAAAAAGAAATAGAGAATGAAAGATAGAACTGTAATATTGAAAAATCTCTTATATTATGATAAAATTTATAGAAGAAACTAGAAAAATTGGGAGGCAATTACATGGCTGGACATAGTAAATGGTCTAATATAAAACATAGAAAAGGTGCTCAGGATACAAAAAGAGCAAAAATTTTCACTAAATTAGGAAAAGAGCTTACAATAGCTGCAAAAGAAGCGGGTGGAGACCCTGGATTTAACCCAAGATTAAGACTAGCTATAGATAAAGCAAAAGCGGCTAATATGCCAAAAGACAACCTAGAAAGAGCTATAAAAAAAGGTACTGGAGAACTTGAAGGCGTAGACTACATGGAAATAAGATATGAAGGATACGGACCAGAAGGAACAGCATTCATAGTTGAGGTTGTAACAGATAATAAAAATAGATCAGCTTCTGAAGTTAGATCAACTTTCTCTAAAAAAGGTGGAAATTTAGGAACTGATGGTGCAGTTGCTTGGATGTTCCAGAAAAAAGGAGAAATAGTTATAAAGGCCAATGGAATGGATTCTGAAGAATTCATGATGGCAGCACTTGAAGCAGGTGCTGAAGATATTATTGAAGAGGATGACGAGTTCCAAGTTTTAACAAATCCACTTGAATTCCAAAATGTATTAGAAAAGTTAGTAGAAGAGGGTTATTCTTACGAGGAAGCCGAAGTTACAATGTTACCAGATAACAAAGTAAACATAACAGATTTAGAGACAGCTAAGAAAGTATTAGCTTTATATGAAGCACTAGAAGAGTTAGACGATGTAAATGATGTTTATTCTAACTTTGAAATATCTGATGAGTTATTAGAACAATTATAGTTAGAAAGGATTGGATTTTCCAATCCTTTTTTCGTATGGGGGTATATAAGTGTACAAACATATTTATAAAAATTTGGAAACTTTTAATCTTAAAGGATTGGGAGAAAAAACAAATAAGGGATTAAAAAAATTAGGTATAAATTCACTATATGATTTATTATATTATTTTCCCAGAGCTTATGATGATAGAACAAATATGAAGAAAATTGGTGAGTTAAGAGGAGAGGAATATGTTGTTATAAAAGCTAAAATCATGAGCCTAGAATCTCCTCAAGTTAGATCAGGATTAAAAATGGTAAAAGCTAGAGCAACAGATGGAACAGGAGTAATAGAGCTTGTGTGGTTTCAGATGCCATATCTGAAGAAAACATTAAAAGTTGGAGAAGAGTATATATTTATTGGAAATGTTAAAGTTGGTTATATACTTCAAATGGTTGGAGCTGAATATAAATTATTAAAAAATCAAAATAATTTAGGTGGAGAAATTTTACCAATCTATAGCAGTAGTAAAGAAATAACTCAAAACACAATAAGAAGAATATTAAAAGAAGCAATAAATAATTATTTGAATATTTTCCAAGAAAATATACCACCTGAAATAATATCTGAATATAAGATAATGAATAGAATTAAAGCTTTGAAATCAATTCATTTTCCAGAAAATGATAAAATGTTAGAAGAAGCAAAGAGAAGATTCGGGATTGAAGAACTTCTGGTTTTAGAGATGGGAATATTAGAAAAAAGATTTGAAGTTAGTAGTAAAAATAATGGGAAATATAAATTAGATGGAAAGAGTAATTTAGTAAAAGAGTTTTTAAAAAATTTAGAGTTTGATTTAACAAGAGCTCAAAAAAGAGTAATAACAGAAATCCATAAGTGTTTAAATGAGGGGAAAGTAATAAATCACCTTATACAAGGGGATGTTGGAAGTGGAAAGACAGTAGTATCAACGCTCTTATTACTGTATATGATAGAAAATGGATATCAGACAGTTATAATGGCTCCTACAGAAATTTTGGCTACTCAGCACTTGTTTTCAATAAAGAAAGCATTTGAAAAATTAGGGGTAAATGTAGAGCTATTAACAGGAAGTGTTAAAGGAAAGAAAAGAGAGGCTATGCTAGAGAAAATTTCAAATGGAGAAATAAATTTAGTTATAGGGACTCATGCACTTATAGAAGAGAACGTAGTATTTTTAAATTTAGGTTTAGTAGTAATAGATGAACAACATAGATTTGGAGTAGTCCAAAGAAAACTTCTAAGAGATAAAGGGATATTATCAAATTTAATAGTAATGAGTGCCACTCCGATACCTAGGTCATTAGCTCTTAGTATCTATGGAGATTTGGATGTAGCTATTATAGATGAATTGCCTCCAGGAAGACAACCTATTAAAACTAAGTGGTTACAGTCAGAAGAAGAAAAAGAAAAAATGTATGATTTCATTGATAAAAAAATAAAAGAGGGAAGACAGGCTTATTTTGTAGCTCCACTTATAGAGGAGAGTGAAAAACTTTCTATAAAATCAACATCTGAAATATATGAAGAAATTTTACAAAAATTGCCAAAATTTAGAATTGGAGTTCTTCATGGAAAAATGAAATCTTCTGAAAAAGATCAAGTTATGAAAGATTTCAAAGATGGAGAGTTAGATATTCTTGTATCAACACTTGTAATTGAAGTTGGAGTAAATATTCCAAATTCTACAATAATGGTAATAAGTGATGCTGAAAGATTTGGGTTATCAACTCTTCATCAACTTCGTGGAAGAGTAGGTAGAGGAGAGAAACAGTCTTATTGTTTTCTTTTATCAAAGACAAGAAATGAAGGATCAGGAATAAGATTAAAGATACTAGAAGAAACACAGGATGGTTTTAAAATTGCTGAAGAAGATTTGAAACTTAGAAAACCAGGAGAGATATTTGGAACAAGACAGAGTGGAATAAGTGATTTGAAATTTATTGATATAGTTCATGATGTAAAAACTATAAAATTAGTTAAGGATATTTGCACTGATTACTTGTTAAAAACAGATGGAAAGATAGAAAATGAGTTTTTAAGGGTAGATATAGAAGAAAAGTTCAAGGAGAGTTTGACCTCTTAAAATAAAATATGATAGAATATAGCTAAATAAGATAAAGACGGAGGCAAGAATGAGATTTAGTAGATATTATGTAAAAACTCTTAAGGAAACTCCTAAAGAAGCAGAAGTAATCAGTCATAAACTATTACTTAGATCAGGGATGATTAAGAGGTTAGCAAGTGGAATATACACATACCTTCCATTTGGATTAAAAGCACTAAAAAAAGTAGAGGGAATTGTAAGAGAAGAGATGGATAGAGCTGGAGCTCAAGAGATATTCATGCCAGTTTTACAACCAGCTGAATTATGGCAAGAAAGTGGAAGATGGGATGTTATGGGTCCTGAAATGATGAGACTTCAAGACAGACATGAGAGACAATTTGTATTAGGACCAACACACGAAGAGGTTATAACAGATATAATCAGAAATGATATTTCATCTTATAAAGCTCTACCTTTAAATCTTTATCAAATACAGACAAAATTTAGAGATGAAAGAAGACCAAGATTTGGTCTTATGAGAGGAAGAGAGTTTCTTATGAAAGATGCTTACTCATTCCACTCAAGTCTTGAGTCACTAGATGATGAATTTGAAAATATGAAATCTGCATATTCTAAAGTATTTGAAAGATGCGGACTTAAATTTAGAGCTGTAGAGGCAGATTCTGGAGCAATTGGTGGAAGCGGTTCTCAAGAGTTCCACGTTTTAGCTGAATCTGGAGAAGACGAAATAATTTATTGTGATTCATGTAATTATGCAGCAAACGTTGAAACTGCAGCGAGTGTAATAAATCATTTAGAAAAATCAGAATTAAGAGAATTAAAAATGGAAGATACACCTGATGTATCAAAAATAGATGATGTTGTAAAATATTTAAATGTTCCTGTAGAGCAAACAGTTAAAGCTATGATGTATAAAGATATGGCAACAGATGAAGTTTACATGGTACTTATCAGAGGAGATTTTGAAGTAAATGAAGTAAAACTTAAAAATATCATTGATACAGTAGCGGTAGAGATGTTAAATGATGCAGAGCTTGAAAATCATGGACTTATAAAAGGATTTATTGGGCCATACGGAATGGATTTAAAAGAAATTAAAATAATTGCAGACAAATCTGTGTTAGAAATAACTAACCATACAGCAGGTGGAAATGTAAAAGATACTCATTACCTAAATATGAATTACGGAAGAGATTATAAAGCAGAGATAGTAGCTGATATAAGAACTGTTTCTGAAGGTGAAAAGTGTCACAAATGTGGTGGAACATTAAAGAGTGCAAGAGGAATTGAATGTGGACATATTTTCAAATTAGGAAATAAGTATTCAAAAGCTTTAGGTGCAACTTATTTAGACGTTAATGGTAAGAGTCAAGTAATTGAAATGGGATGCTATGGAATTGGAGTATCAAGAACTATGGCTTCTGCAATAGAGCAAAATAATGATGAGAATGGAATTATTTGGCCATCAGCAATAGCACCATTTATAGTTGATGTAATTATTGCGAATATGAAAGATGAAGATCAAGTTAAACTAGCTGAAGAGATATATAATTCTCTTGAGTCAGAAAAAATTGAATCTATGTTAGATGACAGAGATGAAAGAATTGGATTTAAATTTAAAGATGGAGATTTAATGGGATTCCCTTTCAAAGTTGTTTGTGGAAAAAAAGCAGCTGAAGGAATTGTAGAATTAAAAATCAGAAGAACTAACGAAACTATAGAAATATCCAAAGATGAAGTAGTTGCAAAAGTTAAAGAATTAATGAAGCAATACTAAATAGAAAATCCCTGCTATGTGATTACACAGCAGGGATTTTTATTAATTAAATTCTGGTTTTATTTGATTAATCCAATTTTTGATTCTATCCGGAGTATCATCATCTTGATTATTTTCATCTAAAGCTAATCCAACAAACTCATTACCAACTAAGGCTTCACATTCTTCGTAGTGGTATCCATCAATTGATGTGAATCCAACTACTTTACCAGAGTTAGAAATAACAATATCATATAGATGCTTCATAGCACCCACGAAAGATTCACCAAAAGCATATTGATTTCCTAATCCAACGATTCCAACCACTTTACCAGAGAAGTTAGTTTCTTTAAGTTTAGGTAAAACAGCTTCCCAATCCGCTTGAAGTTCTCCCACTCCGTAAGTTGGAGAAACAAATATAAGGTTGTCAAAACTTTCTAATTCATCTATTCCATTAGCAACATCGAAAGTCTCATAATCTGTGCCTCTTAAGTAAAACTCTATTTCATCAACGATTCCAACTGTTTTCCCAGATGTTGAACCATAAAATATACCAATTTTTTTCATTATTAATTTCCTCCTATATTTTTTAACCCACATATATCTTTTATAACCTCACTAGCTATTATAAGACCAGCTACTGATGGAACAAAAGAAATACTTCCAACATTGTTTTGTTTCTCTCTATTTCCGTCATTATTCTTTGGTTTCATAGGAATCTCTCTAGAATAAATGACTTTCAGTTTGTTTATACGTCTTTCTTTTAATTCTTTTCTCATTACTTTAGCTAAAGGGCAAACTGAGGTTTTATGTATATCAGTTACCTCAAGCATAGTAGGATTTATTTTGTTTCCTGTTCCCATAGAAGAGATGATAGGAATATTTTGCTCTTTTGCAATTTCAATTAAATCAATTTTAGCAGTGACAATGTCAATAGCATCAACTATATATGTATATTTATGTTCTTTTGAAAAAAATAAATCAGAATTATGTCTGAAGAATTTTTCTTTGTATGGATGAATTTTAATATTTGGATTTATAGATAAAGCTCTTTCTTTGATTAGTTCTACCTTATCTCTTCCAACACTAGTTTGAGTCGCTATTATTTGTCTATTCATATTTGTTATATCGACTGTATCAAAATCTACTACTGTAATTTCTCCAATACCAGCTCTAACAAGAGATTCAACAGCAAATCCTCCTACTCCACCCACTCCGAAAACTATAACATGGGAATCCTTAAGTTTTTGAAGATTTTCAGTTCCTATTAAAAGTTCAGTTCTTTGAAATATCATTAAATCATCATCCTTTTTATTGTTTACTAATTACATAAAGATTATATAACGGAAATTATATTTTTTCAAGTAAATCCTTTTTTTTAATTGAGGTGATTTATTTATGTTTATTGACAAATATGGTGATATATGCTATTATATCAGATAGATTACGCATGGAACGGGTCTTCAGCAACCCAACCCAGCGATCTTATACTTTTGGAGGTGTTAGAATGTACGCAGTTATAAAAACTGGTGGTAAACAGTACAAAGTTGCAGTAGGTGAAGTATTAAGAGTTGAGAAACTAAATGCTGAAGTTAACACAACTGTAGAATTAACAGAGGTTCTTTTAATAGCTAATGGAGAAGATGTAAAAGTTGGAACTCCAATAGTTGAAGGAGCTAAAGTTGTTGCAGAGGTTGTAGCTCAAGGTAAAGGTGCTAAAGTAGTTAACTTCAAATACAAGCCAAAAACAGGATATCACAGAAAGAAAGGTCATAGACAACTTTTCACTGAGATAAAAGTAACAGCAATCAACGCGTAATTAAATTATGACGAAGATTGAGATTTTTAGAAAAAATGGTAGAGTTATAAGATATAAAGCTACCGGTCATGCAGAGTACGCAAACCACGGTGAAGACATAGTTTGTGCGGCTATCTCAATGGCAATGCAATTCCCATTGGGAGGTATGCAGGACGTTCTTGATATAACGCCAAGATATGAAATTGATCCTGAGGGTTATTTAGAAGTAGATTTAAGAGGAATGGATTTTTCAAGTAAAGGAAATGAAGTTAATACTCTTCTAGATACCATGGTGCTTATGTTGAAAGAGTTATCAAAGGGATATCCCAAACATTTAAAGCTTGTAGAGAAGGAGGAAATTTAAATGCAATTTACATTAAATATACAATTATTTGCAAAGAAAAAGGGACAGGGTTCTGTTAAGAACGGAAGAGACTCTAATCCTAAATACCTTGGAGTTAAGAAATACGATGGAGAGGTTGTTAAGGCTGGAAACATCATAGTAAGACAAAGAGGAAACCAATTCCACGCTGGAACTAACATGGGATGCGGAAAAGATCATACTTTATTCGCTCTAATCGATGGATACGTAAAGTTCGAGAGATTAGGAAGAGACAAGAAACAAGTTTCTATCTATGCTGAGAAAGCTAACTAATAAGAAATTTAAATCGGTAACTATTACAGTTACCGATTTTTTTATTTTTTGTATTGCAAAAAATCAGGAGATAAGGTAATATCAGTACCACTAAATGTACGGAGGAATGTATGAAAAACGAATTAGATATTTACTTGTTTCATAGAGGAGAGCATCGTAAAATCTATGACTATTTAGGTGCTATATTTAATGAGGGGAAATGCGTATTCCGTGTCTGGGCACCAAATGCTAAAAAAGTTCAGATTATTGGAGATTTTAATCAGTGGCAAGGAATGGATATGCGAAAAATAAACAATGAAGGAATTTGGGAAATCTCTTTATCTGGAATTTATAAATATCAAAAATATAAATTTAAAATTTTGGGACAAGATGAGAAGTGGAGAGATAAAGCTGACCCATACGCTAGATATTCAGAAATTAGACCACAAACGGCCTCTATAGTATACGGAGATTTAAGATACGACTGGGAGGATGAGGATTGGATAAAAAAAAGAAAAGAAACCCGTAATCAGCCTGTAAATATTTATGAGGTTCATTTAGGATCGTGGATAAAAAATGGGGATAATTTTTTTAATTATAGAGAGATAGCTGAAAAATTATGTGCCTATGTAAAAGAAATGAATTATAACTATATAGAGATAATGCCTATAAATGAATATCCGTTAGATGATTCTTGGGGATATCAAGGAACAGGATATTATGCGGTCACCAGTAGATACGGAACTCCGGAGGATTTCATGTATTTTGTAAATTATTTTCATAAAAATGGAATAGGAGTAATACTTGACTGGGTACCTGGACATTTTTGTAAAGATAATCATGGGCTTTATAGATTTGATGGAACACCAACATATGAATCAAATTGGAAACTTTTAGGAGAGAATGATGGTTGGGGAACAGCTAACTTTGATTTTTCTAGAAATGAAGTTAGAAGTTTTTTAATTTCCAATGCGTTATTTTGGATGGATAAATTTCATATTGATGGACTAAGAATGGATGCTATTGCCAATATTTTGTATTTGGATTTTGGAAGAGATGGCCATCCAGAACTTAAAAATCAGTATGGTGATAATAGAAATTTATGGGGTATCGAGTTTTTAAAAAGTTTAAACTATGCAATTAAACAAGAATTTCCATATGCTCTGATATGTGCTGAAGATTCAACCTCTTGGGAGGGAGTTACTAAATCAGAATTAGATGGAGGACTTGGATTCGAATATAAATGGAACATGGGATGGATGAATGATACCTTAAAATATATGTCTATAAATCCTATGGATAGAGGTAAATTTCATAAAAATCTAACTTTTTCTCTTGTGTATGCCTTTTCTGAAAATTATATCTTAGCTTTATCACATGATGAAGTAGTTCATGGAAAAAAATCATTAGTAAATAAAATGCCTGGAAATGACTGGGAGAGATTTTCAAACTTAAGATTATTGTATGCCTATATGATTGCTCATCCAGGGAAAAAATTATTATTTATGGGTGGAGAGTTTGGGCATTATTTAGAATGGAGATTTTACGAGGAATTAGAATGGTATTTAATAAATGTTGATTTGAACAAAAAATTAAAAAAATTTGTAAAAGATTTAAACGGATTTTATTTAAATGAAAAAGCTCTTTGGGAATTGGATGGAAATCCAGGTTGTTTTGAATGGATAGAACATAGTAATATTTCTGATAGTATAATTTCATTTGAAAGGAAAGGGAAATTGGAAAATGATACACTTATTGTAGTTTTAAATTTTTCAGGATTGAATAGACAAAAATATAGGATAGGAGTTCCGAAAAATACTGAATATACAGAAGTATTTAGTAGTGACTGTTTAGAGTATGGGGGAAGTGGAATTGGAAATAAAGAAAAAATTATTCCAACAAAAAAAGAGTGGAATGGAAGAAAGCAAAGTATAGAAGTTAATATACCAGCTTTTTCAGTACAATTTTTCAAGAGTAAAGGATAGTTTTGATTAAATAGTATAAGACGGAGGACTAAAAATGGTAAAAAAAGAGATAATAGCTATGATCTTAGCGGGGGGCCAAGGAAGTAGATTGATACCTTTAACAGAAAAGATAGCTAAACCAGCAGTTCCTTTTGGTGGGAGATATAGAATAATAGATTTTCCTCTTAGTAATTGTTGTAATTCTGGAATTGATACGGTTGGAGTTTTAACTCAGTATGAACCTCACCTATTAAATCAGCATATCTCAACGGGGACGCCATGGGATTTGAATAGACAAAATGGTGGGGTGACAGTTCTTCAGCCACATACAACAAAAGTAGGTGGTGGATGGTACAAGGGAACAGCTAATGCAATATATCAGAATATGCCATATATAGATAGTTATTCTCCTGAGTATGTTTTAATTTTATCAGGAGATCATATATATAAAATGGATTATTCTAAAATGCTAAATTTTCATAAAAGAAAAAATTCAGATGCAACAATAGCAGTTTTAGAAGTTCCATTAAAAGAGGCTAGTAGATTTGGAATAATGAATACAGATTCAGAAGGGAAAATTTATGAGTTTGAAGAAAAACCAAAAGTTCCTAAAAGTACATTAGCCTCAATGGGAATATATATATTTAATTGGAAAGCTCTAAAAAAACTTCTGATTGAAGATGAAGCTGAAAAAAAATCGGAAAATGATTTCGGGAAAAATATAATTCCTAAGATGATAGAAAAGAATTATAGCTTGAATGCCTATAATTTCGAAGGGTATTGGAAGGATGTTGGAACTATAGATAGTTTATGGGAAGCACATATGGATTTACTAAATCAAAGTAATAATTTAAATATTTATGATAATAATTGGAAAATTTATACAAGACAAGAAAGTTACCCGCCACAATATTTAGGAAAAGACGCTGTAATTAAAAATTCAATTGTTGACGAAGGTTGTGAAATAGAAGGAACTGTAGAAAATTCAGTAATATTCTCTGGAGTAAAAATCGGAAAAAATAGTAAAGTTATAGATTCGGTTGTTATGAAAAATACTATAATTGGGAAAAATGTAATCATAAATAAAACTATAATAGCAACAGATGTAAAAATAGGTGATGACTTAAAGATAGGAACTGGAGAAGATATTGTAGTTATAGCTGATAAAAAAGAAATTTTATAAATAAAATGCTTAATTTTAGGGGGACAAAATGCTGAATAGATATATGGCTTGTATTTATCTTGAGGATATTCATATTGGGGGATTGACCAAAATTAGAAATGCATCTTCTGTTCCAGTCGGAGGAAGATATAGAATAATGGATTTTGCACTGTCTAATTTAGTTAATGCTGGAGTGCATAACATCGGAATTTTTTTAGAAGAAGAAAATGGACATTCACTAATTGATCATATAGGTTCTGGAGAACCTTGGGATTTGGATAGAAAATCTGATGGGATTTTCTTTTTTAATCCAGCGATAGTAGATGGGAAAATGGCCAATATCAAAGTTTTAGAAAAAAATTTAGAGTATTTTGTAAAGAGCAAGCAGGAGAATATCATTATTATTAATCCTAATATAGTTTATAATATTGATTTGAAAAAAATAGTGGAAGAGCATGAAAAAAATCAAAATGAAATAACTGTAGTGTATAAATCTGTAAAAGAAAAGGTTGATAGTTGTTTTAATAAAACCACTAATTTAATTCTGGAGAATCAAAATGTAGTTGAGTCAGGAATTAATTTTTTTGAAAATGATGGAGATAAAATATCTTTAGATATGTTCATAATGTCAAAATCAAATTTTTTAAAACTTATATTTAAGAGAATAACAGAGGGAAAAGTCACTGGAATAAAAGATGCAATTTTTGAAAATATTAAAAATTATAAGACAAGAGGAATTGAATTTAAAGGTTACGCAAAGTATATAAATTCATTGGAGTGTTACTTTGAATTTAATATGGATCTTTTAACACCTAAAATTAGAAAAGAGCTTTTTTCTGGAGAAAGAAAAATCTATACTAAAATTAAAGATACTCCTCCCACTCATTATGGATCAGAAAGCAAGGTCAATAATTCTCTAATAGCAAATGGATGTTTAATAGAGGGAGAAGTTAAAGATTCTGTAATAGGACGAAGAGTTGAAATTGACAAAGGAGCTGTAGTTGAAAACTGCATTATTTTACAAGGGTGCAAAATTGGGAAGGATGTAAAATTAAAAAATGTTATCATAGACAAAGGAAATGAACTTCCTGAAAAAACACAACTTTGTGGATTGAGAAAATATCCACTGGTTATTGAAAAAAATTTACGTTGGTATGATTCAGAGTTGAAAAAAATACTTGGAGAATTAAAGGAGAGCTAGATGAAGATATTATTTGCGACTGGTGAAGCTTGGCCCTTTATAAAAACAGGAGGTCTTGGTGAGGTTGCTCATTCACTACCAAAATCTTTGAATAGAGCAGGAGTAGATATAAGAGTAATAATGCCTAAGTATAGTTCTATCCCTGAAAAATTTAAAAAAG
Source organism: Cetobacterium sp. 2A (assembly GCF_014250685.1). Lineage (GTDB taxonomy): Bacteria > Fusobacteriota > Fusobacteriia > Fusobacteriales > Fusobacteriaceae > Cetobacterium. The sequence continues at coordinate 913,611 of NZ_JACFAJ010000006.1, forward strand.
AGATGGTTTATTTGGGTCATAAATATATAAACTTAGCATGGAGAAGTGTATATGTAGGAGTGGAACAATTGGTTTATGAGGGTGTGACATATTACTTTATAGATAATGAGTATTATTTCAAACGTCATAAAATATACGGAGAATTCGATGACTGTGAAAGATTTGCCTTTTTTTCTAAAGCAGTACTAGAAACATTTGATATAACAGGATTTAGGCCAGATATAATTCATTGTAATGATTGGCACACAGGAATGATACCTCTATATCTAAATGATAAAGGAATAAAAACAATTTTTACAATACACAATCTTAGATTTCAAGGTGTATTTGGAAAAGAGAATTTAGAAGATATTTTGGGAATTGACTATAATACTTATTATAGAGAAGAGGCTATAAAATACAGAGATGGAGTTTCTTTTATGAAGGCTGGAATCAACTACTCTAATTTTGTTTCTACAGTTAGTGAAACTTATGCTAATGAAATTAAAACCAACCATTATGGGGAAGGATTATCTGGATTATTTAACCATATAGATTATAAGTTAAGAGGAATTCTAAATGGAATAGACACAGAAGTTTATAAGCCTTCAAAGAATAAAAAAACAAAAAAGAAAAAATTACAAAAACTAACAGGATTAGAAATAAATAATGAAATTCCAATTGTAAGTGTTGTGACGAGACTAGATAGACAAAAAGGAATAGATTTGATTTCTTGTGTTTTTGATGAAATGATGGAATTAGATGTTCAGTTTATCTTATTAGGTAGTGGTGAGCATCATTATCAAGAGTTTTTTAAAGAACAAGAACAAAGATATCCAGGAAAAGTTTTTGTGAAAATTGGATACAATGAAGACTTAGCAAAAGATATATATGAAGGATCAGATATATTTATGATGCCTTCTGATTTTGAGCCTTGTGGATTATCACAAATGATATCTATGAGATATGGAACAATACCTCTAGTTAGAGAAACAGGAGGACTGGCGGATACAGTAAAACCTTATAATCAGTATGAGAATGATGGAACTGGATTTAGTTTTAAAAATTATAATGCCCATGAAATGTTAAATACGCTGATATATTCTCTTTCAATTTATAAAGATTCTAAAAAATGGAAAGAGTTACAAAAAAGAGCAATGCTAGAAAATAATTCTTGGGAAAATATTAGTTTAAAATATATAGATTTATATGAAGAAGTAATAAAGTAAAAAAAGGTATCCTATGAAGGATACCTTTTTTTACTTTGAAACAAGTATAATAGAACTTCTTGGTCCGAGTTTATAAGATGATATATCTAGAAATTCAGGTTCGTTTAAAAATTCAAACCCAGAGTCTTTAGACGTATCAACAACTCTATACCAATTTTGATTGTTTAATTGTGGTAACTCAAGTTGAATCATAGAATCTGAGGAATTAAAGGCTAAGTATATATTGGTATTAGATAAAGAATCTATAAACATTATCCCTATATTTCTAGAATAATAAGATAAATCTGGAGCGTTTGGCTCGGTTCCATGTAGGGTTATAGAATAAGGAGACGAAGTGTCGGATAAAAAAAATCTGTTGTTCCGCAAAATATCATATCTTTTTCTGAATCTAATCATGTTTTTAGTAAAAAAGAAAAGTTCACGATTATCAATAATCTTGTCCCAATCAAACCAAACTTTTTCATTATCTTGTGAATAAGCATTATTATTCCCAAATTGAGTTCTACCAATTTCATCACCCATTAGGAGCATTGGAATTCCTTGAGACATTAAAAGTAAAACTAAAAAATTTTTAATTTGTTTTTTTCGTAGTGTTATTATTCTTTCATCTGTAGTTTCTCCTTCGAAGCCACAGTTGAAAGAAAAGTTATTGTTTTCTCCATCGTTATTATTCTCACCATTATCGAAATTATTCTTTTGATTGTAACTTACTAAATCCCACATAGTAAAACCGTCGTGGCAAGTAATGAAGTTTAATGATTTTTCTGGAGATGGGAATATATCGGGACTACCTAATATTCTTTTTATTAAGTCTGGAACTTGTCCGAAATCTCCTCTGATAAATTTTCTGGCATTATCTCTAAATTTTCCGTTCCATTCACTCCATTTTATTGGGAAATCTCCTAAAAAATAACCACCTGAAGCATCCCAACTTTCTGAGATTAAAATAGCATCTTTTAAGTCGATATCATTTTGGATATCAGATAATATTGAATTGGGTCCAATCCACTCTCCTTTTTGATTTCTTCCTAATATAGGAGCTAAATCAAAACGAAAACCATCTACACCCATTTCTAAATGCCAATATCTAAGAGAGTCCAAAATTATTTTTTTTGATGGTTCTGTATTACAATTAAATGTGTTTCCGGTTCCGGAATAGTTCATATAGAATTTTTGATCTGGGGTCATCATATAAAATAAACTGTTATCAATTCCCTTAAAGTTATAAATAGGCCCTTTTTCTCCAGATTCAGCTGTATGGTTGTAGACAACATCTAAAATAACTTGAATTCCAGCTTGGTGCAAAGCAGATACCATAGCCTTAAATTCATTGACTTCATCAGCAGGATTTTTGGAAGTAGAGAATTTTTTTGAGGGCGAAAAAAATGAAATGGGGTTATATCCCCAAGTGTTTTTTAATTTTTTCTTTGTGCTAGGATCTTTAAATACAGTATTTTCATCAAATTCAAAGATAGGAAGTAGTTCAACAGTTGTAATTCCAAGATTCTTAAGATAAGAAATTTTTTCGGAGATGCTTTCATATGTTCCGGGGTTTTTAACTCCAGAGTTTGAATTTTTAGTAAAAAGTTTAACTTGTAGTTCATAGATAATTGAATCTTTAAATTCAATATTAGTGGTAACATTTTTAAAATTCTGATTTGTTTGTTTTAGTGTAATCGTTTTGGGAGGAACACCAACCAAAATTGTTGTTATGGACTTACCGTAGGGATCCATAAGGTGATTGAAATAATTAAAACAGTGCCCATGACTATCTTTTGGTCCATCGATAGACCAAGTGTAAAAAGTCTTCTCTGGTAAATTGAGAATTTTTATGTGCCAAATATTTTCAGTTTTATTTAATTTCCCATCTAATTCATAAGAAAAAAAGGGGATGGAGTCATCCTCTTTTTGAAAAAAATTAATTTTAACTTTGGTTGCATTTTGAGAAAAGATTCCAAAATTAGTTCCATCTTCCTCTATAAAATTTCCAAGTTTTGGAGTTCCAACATCTATTTCAAACATCATTATCACCTACTATTTTTTAGTTAATAAGTTATACATTGTTAATGCTAGAAAAGCAAATAAAAACTTAGAAAACTTGCAAAAAACTGAAAAAGAGTGTAAAATAAAATGATTGATAAAATTTGAAATTAAGGAGTGAAAGCTGTGTTTATAGATGAAGTAATAATAACAGTTAAAGCCGGAAATGGAGGGGACGGAGCTGCAACTTTCAGAAGAGAGAAGTGCATTCAGTTCGGAGGCCCAGACGGTGGAGACGGAGGAAAAGGTGGAGATTTAATATTTCTAGCTGATCCAAACATAAATACTTTAATAGATTTTAAGTATAAGAAGTTGTTCCAAGCTGAGAATGGAGAGAATGGAGCAAAGAAGAATATGTTTGGAAAGACTGGACAGGATTTAATAATAAAAGTTCCAGTAGGAACTCAAGTTAGAGAATTTGAAACAGGAAAACTTCTTGCAGATTTGAGTGAGAAAAATGTTGCAAGAGTATTTTTAAAAGGAGGAAAAGGAGGACTTGGAAATACAAACTTCAAGAACTCAATTAGAAAGACTCCTACGATAGCTACAAAAGGAAAAGAAGGAATTGAGATAAAAGTAAAGTTAGAATTAAAACTTTTAGCTGACGTTGCTTTAGTTGGATACCCATCAGTTGGAAAGTCTAGCTTTATAAATAAAGTTTCATCAGCAAAATCTAAAGTTGGAAATTATCATTTTACAACTTTAGAACCAAAACTTGGAGTTGTTAGATTAGGAGAAGAGAGATCTTTTGTAATAGCTGACATACCAGGTCTTATTGAAGGTGCTCATGAAGGAGTTGGATTAGGACACAAATTCTTAAGACATATAGAAAGATGTAAAATAATATATCATCTAGTTGACGTTGCTGGAATTGAAGGAAGAAGCCCAATAGAAGATTATGATAGAATTAATAATGAGTTATCTAGATTCAGTGAAAAGTTAGCTACTAAAAAGCAAATTGTTTTAGCTAATAAAATGGATCTATTATGGGATATGGAAAAATATGAAGAGTTTAAAGCTTACGTAGAGTCTCAAGGGAATGAAGTTTATCCAGTTTCAGTAATATTAGGAGACGGTATCCAAGATGTTTTAAATAAAACTTGGCATGTTCTTCAAGATACTGAAAGAGATGAAATAGAAGAGGAAACTGATATCTTTGAAATTCTAAAACAGATTAGACCTGAAAAAGAAGATTATGAGATAACTCAAGATGAGGATGGAGTATTTGTTGTTGAGGGATCTATCGTTGATGGAGTTCTTGCTAAATACATAATCACTCATGATGAGGATTCAGTTATTAGTTTCTTACATATGATGAAAAACTTAGGACTTGAAGATGCATTAAGAGATGCAGGAGTAGAGGACGGAGATACAGTAAGAATTGCAGATGTAGAATTTGACTATGTTGATTAATAAAGATGGGCTGAACTTTTAAAGTGCAGCCCTTTTCCATTATGAAGGGAGGAGAAAATGAAGGGGATTATTATCGCTGGTCCAACGGGTGTTGGAAAAACAAGTTTATCAATAAAATTAGCTAAAGCTATTGAGGCAGATATAATATCGGTAGATTCAGCACAAGTATATAAAGGACTAGATATAGGAACAGCAAAGATTACTCCAGAAGAAATGGAAGGAGTAAACCATTTTATGATAGATGTAACAGAACCTACAAAAAGATATAATGTTGGTGATTTTCAAAGAGAAACAAATAAAATACTTTCCGAAGAGGAGAGACTTGGAAAAAACATTGTAATGGTTGGCGGAACAGGGTTATATATAAATTCTATAACTGAGGGATTATCATGCTTACCAATGGGAGACCAGAAGTTAAGAGATGAACTTATGACTATAGAAAAGGATGAGTTATATAAAAAATTAGAAGAGGTTGATCCGGAAGCAGCCTTGGAAATACATCCTAATAATAGAAGAAGAGTGGAAAGAGCTCTTGAAGTTTTTTACTTAACAGGAGAAAAATTCTCTGTACTTTCAAAGAAAAACATAAAAGGTAATAATTATAAATTTCTAAAGATTTGTCTTGGAAGAGATAGAGCAGTATTATATGAGAGAATTAATAAAAGAGTTGATATAATGCTGGAGATGGGATTGATTAAAGAAGTTGAAGAATTGTATCACAAATATGGAGAGAGTCTGAAAAAAATAAATATAATTGGATATAATGAAATATTAGAATATTTGGATAAAAGATTAACTTTTGATGAAGCTGTTGATCAAATAAAGCAGGATTCTAGAAAGTATGCCAAAAGACAATTTACATGGTTTAAAAACGATACTAGTTATATATGGTATGACTTGGATAATATGTCAGAAAATGCAATAATACAGGATGTTCTAGAAAAATTTTCGAAGCTTTAGACCCAAATTATTAACTTGATAATTAGATAGTGATGTGGTATCATTATACAGAAAAGCTAGCGGGAGATGGTGTAATGTTTAAAAAGATAAGTGTACTATTAATATTACTTTTAACTGTTTCTTGTTCAAATATTGAAAAAAAAGACTCTTTAAATAACCAAAAAATGAGTCAGGATTTTTATGAAAAAATTCAAAATGAAAAATTATTAAATGAACTTCTAACTAATATAAAAAATGAATTAGAAAAAAATAAAACTAATTTATTTACTTCTTCAATAGATATGCCTATGAAAAAGAGATTTATTACGAACGAATTGAATATGTATGATTTTTCTAAAATGAATATTTCTTATACAAAACCAATAATTTCTAATAAAAGAGCAGAAAATACGGTAGCTTTTAGATTTGATGAACAGATTACTTATTTTAAGATTGGATATGAATTAAAAAACAAAGAATGGAAAATAGTTGAATTTGAAGAGAGAAGGTGAATGAAGGATGTTAAAAAATGAGATTAGATTATACGTACCTTCTTCTTTAAAAAATCTTTCTCTTATCAGAGCCCTTGCTAGAACATATTTAGAGCTTCAGAAATTAGATCAAAAAGATATAATGCAAATATTATCTATAATTGATGAGCTTTCAACAAATGTTGTAGAGCATGGATACCAATACCAACCAGGAGATATAATAATAGAACTTCAAAAGCAAGGAGATACTATTTATCTGATTGTGGAAGATAATGGTGTTGGTTTTGATGAGGAAAAAAAGAGTAAGGAAGAAGGGGGCATGGGACTATTTATAGCCAAAGCCATAGCTGATGATTTTAGAATAGAAAAAAAGTTGAATGGAACCAAATTTAAAGTTGAAAAGAAAATTAGGGAGGTAGAGTAAATGACTACAAACTTTGAAATGATCGAAAAAAATGTTGGGGATATAAAAGTAATTAAGGTAATAGGTGAGCTTGATGCTTTAGTTGCACCAAAATTAAAAGATAGAATCAGTAAATTAGTTGAAATGGATACTACAAAATTTGTTATAGATTTTGATGGTCTTGTTCATATCAACAGTTTGGCTATGGGTATATTAAGAGGAAAATTAAGAGTTGTAAAAGAAATGGGCGGAGATATTAAGTTAATTAATTTAAATGAGCATATTAGAACTATATTTGAAATGATTGGATTAGATGAAATATTTGAAATCTATAAGAGTGAAGACGAGGCTGTAGAAAGTTTTAGATAATAAAAAATAAATAACGAAAGGAAGGAATATGAACGTTGTAATCGGAATAGGATTGGCAATAATCGGGCTAAGTATAGTTATAGCTATGCTATATAAAAAGTCTGTTATAGATAAAAAAATTACTGAATTGAACAATTTAGAAGATGAAAAAGTGAAGGCTAAATTAAAAGCTAAAGAGATATTAGAAAGAGCTGAAAAGGAAGCTATAGCAAAAGGGAAAGAAATAGAGTTAAAAGCTAAAGAATCAGCTTACCATATGAAAGAGGAAGCTGAAAAGGATATAAAATTAGCTAAAACAGATCTTTTACAAAAAGAAACAAGACTTACTAAAAAAGAGGAAACTCTTGATACTAAAATAGAGAAATTAGAGGTTAAGGCTGTAGAACTTGAAAAAACTGCTGAGGTTTTAGAAGTTAAAAAAACAGAGGTAGAAACAATAAGAATTGCTCAAGAAAATGAATTAGAAAGAATCTCAGGACTTTCAAAAAATGATGCTAAAGATATGTTAATATCTAAGTTGAAAGATGATTTAGTTCATGAAACAGCTGTAGCTATAAGAGAATATGAGGGTAAACTTGAAGAAGAAAAAGAAAGAATTTCTAAGAGAATACTTTCAACAGCAATTGGAAAGGCATCATCAGATTATGTTGTAGATGCTACAGTTTCAGTTGTTAATCTTCCTAATGATGAGATGAAAGGTAGAATAATTGGAAGAGAAGGAAGAAATATAAGAGCTATAGAAGCCCTTACAGGAGTAGATATTATAATTGATGATACTCCAGAAGCTGTTGTACTATCAAGTTTTGATGGTGTTAAGAGAGAAGTTGCTAGAAGAGCAATAGAAAAACTTATAACAGACGGAAGAATTCACCCAGGTAAAATTGAAGAAGTTGTTAATAAATCAAGAAAAGAAATAGAAAAGGATATCCTTGAAGCTGGAGAGCACGCTCTTCTTGAACTAGGAATTCCAGGTATGCATATCGAAATTATAAAAACATTAGGAAAATTAAAATATAGAACAAGTTATGGTCAAAATGTATTAATGCATTCTATAGAAGTGGCTAAACTTGCTGCGAATCTTGCTGCAGAGATTGGTGCAGATACAGCTCTTGCTAAGAGAGCCGGATTACTTCATGATGTAGGAAAGATTCTAGATCATGATATTGAAGCTTCACATGCTATTATAGGTGGAGAATTCTTAAAGAAATTTGGAGAAAAACCAGAAGTTATAAATGCTGTTATGGCTCACCATAATGAAGTTGAGTTTGAAACTGTTGAAGCAATACTTGTTCAAGCTTCAGATGCAATATCTGCATCAAGACCTGGAGCAAGAAGAGAAACTCTATCAGCTTACCTAAAAAGATTAGAAAGCTTAGAGGAAATTGCAACATCGTTTGATGGAGTTGAATCTTCATATGCAATTCAAGCGGGAAGAGAAATTAGAATAATAATCAACCCAGAAGTTGTATCAGATGACGCAGCTACTAAAATGGCTAGAGAAGTAGCTAAGAGAATAGAGGAAACTATGCAGTATCCTGGACAAATCAAAGTTACAATCATGAGAGAGACAAGAGCAGTAGAATACGCTAAATAGTAAATTAACCTCCATTGTAAAAACGATGGAGGTTTTATTTTGGAGTTTTAATTTTGAAGGAAAAATGTTATAATGTAGATTGAAAAAATTAAAGATTAATTAGGAAGAAGGGAAATATGAAAGTTTTAGTGATAGGAGATATAGTCGGAAACCCAGGAAGAAAAGCATTGAAAGGGTATTTAGATAAGAATAAAAATAATTATGACTTTATAATAGTAAATGGAGAAAATTCAGCTGCTGGTTTTGGAATTACTGGAAAACTTGCCGATGAAATGCTTAGTTGGGGAGTAGATGTTATTACTGGAGGAAATCATATTTGGGATAAGAAAGAAATCTATGAATACTTAGATAGAAGTGATAGAATTCTTAGACCATATAACTATCCAAATGGTGTCCCAGGATTTGGATATACTATAAAGAAAGATAAAAAAGGAAATAAAGTAGCTGTAATATCTCTTCAAGGAAGAGTTTTTATGACTCCTATTGATTGCCCATTTACAAAGGTAAATGAACTTATAGAAGAAGTTAGAAAAGAATGTAAAATTATAATAATAGATTTTCACGCAGAAGCTACATCTGAAAAAATTGCACTAGGAAAATATTTAGATGGAAAAGCTACACTGGTATATGGAACGCATACTCATATCCAAACTGCAGATAATAAGATACTATCAGAAGGAACAGGATACATAACTGATATTGGAATGACAGGATCAGATAATGGAATAATAGGAATGAAGTCAGAATCAATTATTCCAAAGTTTTTAACATCTCTACCTCAAAGGTTTGAAATAGCTGAAGGGAACGAAAGAGTTAATGGAATATCTGTAGAAATAGACGAAGAAGTTGGAGAATGTACAAGAATTGACAGAATAAACCTTTCTCTTTTAGAGTTAGGAATCTTTGAGTAGGTGATGAAATGAAAGTAGTAGAGATAAAGGTTATATTTGAAAGTGATGATATAGAAAAGGCACAAAAATCGATAGCAGATACTTTTTATGATTTTGGTGCAACAGGTCTAAAAGTTGACGAACCACTAAAAAATAAGAATCCGTTAGATTTTTATAAAAATGAGAAAGACTTTCTAATGGTAGATTATTCAATATCTGCTTACTTTCCACTGAATGCATATTCAGCAAGAAGAAATAAAGCTATAGAAGAAAAGTTTGAAGAAAAATTTGGAGATAGCGAAGAGCTAGTTTACTCTATAGATTTCTATGAGTACGAAGAGGAAGACTATCAAAATAGTTGGAAAAAATATCTTTATCCAGAAAAGGTAAGTGCAAAGTTTGTAGTTAAACCAACTTGGAGAGAGTATGAAGCTGAAGACGATGAGTTAATTATTGAATTAGATCCAGGTAGAGCTTTTGGAACAGGATCTCATCCAACAACATCTCTATGTCTAAAGTTAATGGAAGAAACAATAAAAGATGGAGATACTGTTATAGATGTTGGAACTGGTTCAGGAATCTTAATGGTAGCTGCTGAAAAATTAGGTGCTTCTGAAATTTACGGTACTGATATAGATGAATTAGCAGTAGAGTCAGCAAAAGAAAACTTAGAGCTTAATAAAATTGATGAAAATAAAGTAAAAGTGTATCTAGGAGATTTAATATCTGTAGTTAAAGATAAAAAGTTTGATGTAGTTGTTGCAAACATTTTAGCAGATGTACTTCTATTACTTTTAAAAGATATCTCAAAGGTTGTAAAAAAAGATGGATATATAATTTTCTCTGGAATTATAGACGAGAAGTTACCTCTGTTAGTAAAAGAAATAGAAGCTATAGGATTTGAAATAGTTGAAATAAAAGCCGATAAAGAGTGGAGAGCAATACTTATAAAGGCGTAATAGTTTTGGAGGGAAAAATGGAAGAATTCATAGTTGCTGTAGATGGACCTGCAGGAAGCGGTAAAAGTACTATAGCAAAGATATTAGCAAAAAATTATGGATTTACATATTTGGATACAGGAGCTATGTATAGAATGGTAGCTTTGTATGTCATAAAAAACAGTATATCTTTAGATGATGAAGAAAAAATATCTGATATATTAAAAGATATAAAACTTGATATAGTTGGGGAAAAGTTTTTTTTAAATGGCGTGGATGTTTCTCAAGAAATAAGAACTCCAGAAGTAGCTATCGCAGTTTCGCCAGTTTCAGCAATTAAAAAAGTTAGAGAAGAATTAGTTGAGCTTCAAAGACAAATAAGCAAAGGTAAAAAAGTGATATTAGATGGAAGAGACATTGGAACAGTTGTTTTTCCAAATGCTGACTTGAAGATATTTTTGATTGCCTCGCCAGAAGAGAGAGCTAAAAGAAGAGTTAAAGATTATGAGAGTAAAGGAATATCTGAAAATTATGAGGATGTTCTAAATGCAATAAAAGAAAGAGACTACTTAGATTCAAATAGAAAAGAGAGTCCTTTGAAAAAAGCTGAAGATGCTATCGAGCTAGATACAAGCCACTTAACTATAGTTGAAACTGTAGATAAGATATCAGAAATGATTAAAACAAAAATTGGTAGGTAGTATATGATTTATAATTTGTTAAGAATTATACTATATCCAATTTTAATTCTTACTAGTATTTTTAGCTTGAAGAAAAGACAGTTCTTTAAAAAAAGGTTATTTCAAAATTATGAATTTTTAAGTGGCAATAGGAAATATATTTGGATTCATTGTTCATCTGTTGGAGAAGTAAATCTTTCTGAAGGTTTGATAAGAAAATTACAAAATGAATTTGAAGAAAATATTCTAATGAGCGTTTTTACAGATACTGGATATTCAACGGCAAAATCTAGATATAAAAATAATGAGAAAATAAATATAATTTATTTTCCGTTAGATGATATATTCTTAATAAAAAAGATATTGAAAAAAATAGAGGTTAAATTATTGATAATAGTTGAAACCGAAATTTGGCCAAATCTTATAAAAGAGGTATCTAAGAAAAGTCCTGTTGTGCTGGTGAATGGAAGGATATCAGATAGAAGTTTTAAAAGATATAAGATACTAAAAAATATACTATCACCAATTTTGGATGATATCTCTCTATTTTTTATGCAATCTCAAGAAGATTCGAAAAGGATTATAGAGCTTGGAGCAAAGGTAGAAAATGTAAAAACTATTGGAAATTTAAAATTTGATATAGAATTTGAAGATTATTCTATTGATGAAAAAAATGAACTTAAAGATTTGATTGGAACAAATGGACGAAAAATATTTGTAGCTGGAAGTACAAGAGAGGGAGAGGATGAACAGATTCTATCTCTTTATAAAAAACTTTCAAAATATATTTTAGTAATAGTTCCAAGACATCTTGAAAGAATAGAATCAATAGAAAAAATGATTATAGATAACGGTTTAAAATATAAAAAACTTTCAGAAATAGATGGAAACTTAGAAGATAGTTATGAAGTAATTTTAGTTGATCAAATGGGAATATTAAGAAAATTTTATAGCATATCAGATATAGCATTTGTTGGTGGAACATTAGTTAATATAGGTGGACATAGTCTATTAGAACCATTGTTCTATAAAAAAACTCCAATTTTTGGTCCATATATTCAAAATGTAAAAGATATTTCAAAAGAAATATTAGAAAAGAAAATTGGTTATAAAGTTGAAAATGAAAAAGCGTTTTTGGAAGCTATAAATGAAGTTGAACAAAATAGTTTAGAAAATAAAAATATTAAAATATTTTTTGATGAAAATAGTAAAGCGGCAGAAAAAATTATAGATGATATCAAATTAAAATTAAAATATTAAAAATTATGGAGGAGAGATGTCGGAAAGATTAGAAGACAAGTTATGGAAACATTTTTTTGCCTCATCTAGGGTTCATTATAATCCTTATATGGTAAAATTAGTTGAGTTTCCAAATCATATAGTATATGATAAAGAAATAATGGACTCATACAAAAGTAAATGGAGAGAGTTTTTTAAAAATGACAATCCAATATATCTTGAAATAGGTTCAGGAAGTGGAAACTTCGCAATAGGAATGGCTGAGAGACATCCAGATAGAAACCATGTAGCTTTAGAACTAAGATTTAAAAGACTTGTTCTTTCTGCAGGAAAAGCGGTAAAAAAAGAGTTGGATAATGTACTTTTCTTAAGAAGAAGAGGAGAAGAGATAACTAATTTCATCGCTCCTGGTGAAATTGAGGGACTTTATATAAACTTTCCAGATCCATGGGAAGGAAATGAAAAAAATAGAATTTTACAACCTTCACTATTTAGGCTCTTAGATGTTATAATGAATGTAGGTGGAAAACTATTTTTTAAAACAGACCACGATCAGTACTATAGTGATGTCTTAGAATTTGCTAAAGATTTAGATGGATATGAGGTTGTGTATCATACTTCAGATTTACATTCTAGTCCTAAAGCAGTTGATAATATAAGAACAGAATTTGAAGATTTATTCGTTAATAAACACAACAAAAACATCAATTATATTGAAATAGAAAAAACTAAATAATGATTTGGAGGAGATTTTAATGGCAGGATATGTTGTAGTTGGAACTCAATGGGGAGACGAAGGAAAAGGTAAAATTATAGATGTACTTGGGCATAAAGCTGACTATGTAGTTAGATTCCAAGGTGGAAACAATGCAGGTCATACTGTTGTTGTAAATGGAGAGAAGTTTATACTTCACCTACTACCATCAGGGATGTTACACGGAAATGGTAAATGTATAATTGGACCAGGAGTAGTAGTTGATCCGAAAGTTCTTTTAAAGGAATTAGCAACATTAGATGAAAAAGGAGCTAAAACAAGTCACCTTTATATAAGTGATAGAGCTCACTTAATTATGCCTTACCACATTCAACTTGATATATTAAAAGAAGAAAAAAGTGGAGATAAAAAGATTGGAACAACTAAGAGAGGAATTGGACCATGTTATGCTGACAAATTCTCAAGAGTTGGAATCAGAGCAGTAGATCTTTTAAATATGGAAATTTTTGCAGAAAAATTAAAATCAAATCTAGATGAAAAAAATGAGTTATTTACTAAAATATATAACGCACCAGAATTAAACTATGACGAAATACTAGCAGATTACACTGAGTATTCAGAATTATTAAAGCATAGAATCATAGATTCAGTTCCTGAAATAAACGAAGCTTTAGATAATGATAAATTCGTTTTATTTGAAGGGGCACAAGCTATGATGCTTGATATAAACTATGGAACATATCCTTACGTAACTTCTTCTTCTCCAACAAGTGGTGGAGTTACAACTGGTGCTGGAGTATCACCTAAGAAAATAGACAGAATAATTGGAGTTATGAAAGCTTATACTACAAGAGTAGGAGAGGGACCATTCGTAACTGAGCTGGATAATGAATTAGGAGAAACTATCAGAAAAACTGGTGGAGAGTACGGTGCTACAACTGGAAGACCAAGAAGATGTGGATGGTTAGATCTAGTTGTTGGAAAATATGCAGTTGAAATAAACGGACTAACAGATGTTGTAGTTACTAAAATCGACGTTTTAAGTGGATTAGATACTATCAAGATTTGTACTGGATACGAAATAGATGGAAAAGTGTACAAAACAGTTCCAGCAGCTACTGAGATATTAGCAAGAGCTAAAGGAATTTATGAAGAACTTCCAGGATGGACTGAAGATATTACTCAAATAAAAGAGTATGATTTACTTCCAGAAAATTGTAAAAAATACTTAAAGAGAATGGAAGAGATTTTAGGATGTCCAATAACTGTTGTTTCAGTTGGACCTGATAGAACTCAAAATATTTTCTTAGGGGAAATATAGTTTTTGAGGAGGAGGAATTTTTCCTCCTCCTTTTTAAAAAGTCAAAAAAGTGTAAAGAAAAAGTCCTTGACATAGTTTTAATAATTGGATATAATATGTGGGTGATATTATGGAATTAGATGAGATGTTAGAGGTTTCAATACTTTTAGATTATTATAAAAATTTGCTGAGTGAAAGACAAAAAGAATACCTATTAGAACACTTCGAAGAGGATTTATCATTGTCTGAAATAGCTAAGAGACACAGCATAAGTAGACAGGCTGTTTATGATAATATAAAACGTGGAATAAGAGTTCTTAGAGAATATGAAGAAAAAATAGGATTTTATAAAAGAGAACAAGAATTATATGAAGAGTTACAACAACTTAAAGCTAATTTTACAACTGAGAAGTTAGATGAAATTATAGAAAAGATCTTTTAATTATAGAGGTGACTATGTTAGATAATTTAGGAGCAAGATTCCAAGATATCTTTAAAAAAGTAAGAGGTCATGGAAAACTTAGTGAAAGTAATATAAAAGAAGCTTTAAGAGAAGTAAGAATGTCTCTTTTAGAAGCTGATGTAAATTATAAAGTTGTTAAAGATTTTATTAATAAAATACAAGAAAAAGCTATTGGTTCTGAAGTTGTTACTGGCGTTAATCCTGGACAGCAATTTATAAAAATTGTTAATGATGAACTTATTGAACTTCTTGGAGGAACTAACTCAAGATTGACAAAGGGAGTAAGAAACCCTACAGTAGTGATGTTAGCAGGTTTACAAGGAGCAGGAAAAACAACATTTGCAGCAAAATTATCAAACTTCTTAAAGAAAAAAGGAGAAAAACCTTTTATGATTGGAGCCGACGTATATAGACCGGCTGCGATGAAACAATTGGAAGTTTTGGGAAATCAGATTGGAGTAGAAGTTTACTTCGAAGAAAATAGTAAAGATGCAGTTGGAATTTGTGAAAGAGGATTAGAAGCTGCTAAAAAAGCTAACGCAACATATCTTATAATAGATACTGCGGGAAGATTACATATAGATGAAAAGCTAATGGATGAATTAAAAGATATAAAGAAAATAGTAAGACCTCAAGAAATTCTTCTTGTTGTGGATGCTATGATTGGACAAGACGCTGTTAATTTAGCTGAATCTTTTAATAATGCATTGAGTATAGATGGAGTTATTTTAACTAAGTTTGATGGTGATACTAGAGGTGGAGCAGCATTATCAATTAAATCAGTTGTTGGAAAACCTATAAAATTTGTAGGAACAGGTGAAAAAATTGAGGATGTGGAACTTTTTCATCCTGAAAGATTAGCATCAAGAATCTTGGGAATGGGAGATGTAGTTTCTCTTGTTGAAAAAGCTCAAGAAGCAATTAATGAAGATGATGCAAAGTCATTAGAAGAAAAAATTAGAACTCAAAAGTTCGATTTGGACGACTTCTTAAAACAATTGCAAAATATAAAAAAATTAGGACCTCTTGGAAACATCTTAAAAATGTTACCTGGTGTAGGTCAAATTGGGGATTTAGCTCCAGCTGAAAAAGAAATGAAAAAAGTTGAAGCGATAATTCAATCAATGACTAAAGAAGAAAGAAAAAAACCTGAGATACTAAAAGCTACTAGAAAGCAACGTATCGCAAAGGGAAGTGGAACTGAAGTTTCAGATGTAAACAAACTTCTAAAACAGTTTGAACAGATGAAGGAAGTAATGAAAATGTTTTCAACAGGAAAGTTTCCACAGATGCCTGGAATGAAGGGTGGAAAAGGTGGAATGAAATTTCCTTTTTAATCAGATAGATACTAAATAATTTAAAAATAATAAGAAGGAGAAGTGATTTTATATGTTAAAATTAAGATTAACTAGAATGGGAAGCAAAAAAAGACCGGTATACAGAATAGCTGCAATGGAAGCTTTATCAAGAAGAGATGGAAAGGCTGTAGCTTACTTAGGTAACTACTTCCCATTAGAGGACTCAAGAGTAGTTCTTAAAGAAGAAGAAATAATCAAGTTCCTTATGAACGGAGCTCAACCAACTAGAACAGTTAAATCTCTATTAGATAAAGCTGGAGTTTGGGCAAAATTCGAAGCTGCAAAAAAGAACTAATTAAATAATGATTGTAAGAGGCTTTATACATCTGTATAAAGTCTCTTTTTTTCGCTGTTTTATTAGACAATGCTTCTTTAAATATGGTATAATAGTATCAGTTTTATTTATAAAATGTTGGGGGGATAATATGGAAAACCTCTTTAAAATAGTGGCAAAAGAAATGGGGTTAAAGCTTCAACAAGTTGAAAATACAATTCAACTTTTAGATGAAGGATCGACTGTTCCTTTTGTATCTAGATATAGAAAAGAGATGACAGAAAATTTAGATGAAATACAAATTTCTAAAATACTGGAATCAATTACTTATTTGAGAAATTTAGCAAAAAGAAAAGAAGAAGTAATAAGATTGATTGAAGAACAGGGGAAATTAACAGATGAGTTAAAATCTGAGATATTATCTGCTGAAAAACTTCAAGTGATTGAGGACTTATATTTCCCTTATAAGAAAAAAAGAAAAACAAAGGCAGATATTGCAAAAGAACAAGGTCTAGAATCACTAGCAGACAGTATATATAAATTGGAAGATAAAGAATTAGTGATGGATCTTGCAAAACAATTCTTAAACGAAGAGGTTCTATCTGTAGAGGATGCACTAGAAGGTGCAAAGTTGATAGTTGCACAAAATATATCTGAAAATCCTTTGTACAGAGAAAGAATTAGAGAAATAATGCTAAAGTCTGGAGTTTTGAATTCTAAAGAAACAAAAAAGGCCAAAGAGTTAGATCCTAAAAAAATATATGGAGACTATTATGAATATTCGGAACCCGTTTCAAAACTTCCAGCTCATAGAATATTAGCTGTAAACCGTGGAGAAACAGAAGATATTCTTAATGTTAATATTTCATTTGAAGATGCAACTAGAGACTTTATAGAAAAAATTATATTGAAAGATTTTAAAAATAAAGGATTAGTTGAATTACATTCTGAAATTATAAAAGATTCGTTAAATAGATTAATACTTCCATCTATTGAAAGAGAAGTAAGAAATATTTTAACAGAAAAATCAGAGGTAGAGGCAATAAGAGTATTTAAGGAAAATTTAAAAAATCTTTTAATGCAACCACCTTTAAATGCTAAAAACATCCTAGCTTTAGATCCAGGTTATAGAACTGGTTGTAAAACAGCTATAATTGATAAGAATGGATTTTATAGAGAAGATACGGTTCTTTATCTAGTAGAAGCTATGCACAATGATAGACAGTTGCTAGAAGCTGAGAAAAAGATTCTTGGATATATAGAAAAATATGATATAGATATAATAGTTATAGGAAATGGAACAGCTTCTAGAGAAACAGAAAGCTTCGTAGCAAAAGTTTTAAAGAAAGCTAATAAAGATGTTAAATATCTGATAGGAAATGAGGCAGGAGCATCAATTTATTCAGCTTCAAAGATAGCTTCAGAAGAGTTTCCAGATTTAGATGTAACTGTTAGAGGAGCTATATCTATAGGAAGAAGAATTCAAGATCCATTGGCTGAGCTTGTAAAAATTGATCCAAAATCCATTGGAGTTGGGATGTACCAACATGATGTAAATCAGAAGAAGTTAGATGAATCTTTAGATGATGTTATAGAATATGTAGTTAATAATGTTGGAGTAAATGTAAATACTGCATCATGGGCACTTCTATCTCATGTATCTGGGATAAAGAAAAATATAGCTAAAAATATAGTGGATTACAGAAAAGACACGGGTGAATTTAAAGAGAGAAAAGAATTACTAAAAGTAAAAGGTATAGGTTCTAAAGCTTACGAGCAAATGGCTGGATTCTTAATTATACAAGATGGAAAGAATATTTTAGATAATACAATAATCCATCCAGAGTCTTATAAAATAGCAACAGAAATACTTGAAAAAGTTGGACTGAATCTAGAAAAATATAGAAATAATCTAGCAGATGCAAGAGAAAAACTAAAAAGTTTTAACTATGAATCATTTGCAAAAGATAATTCATATGGAGAAGCTACGGTTCAGGATATATACCAAGCTCTTATAAAAGATAGAAGAGATCCAAGAGATGAATTCGAAAAACCATTATTAAAAGTTGACATATTAAAAATAGAAAACTTAAAACCAGGCATGGAATTAGAAGGTACAGTTAGAAATGTAGTTAAATTCGGCGCTTTTGTAGATATTGGCTTGAAAAATGATGCTCTAATTCATATCTCAGAAATTTCTGATAAATTTATAGATGATCCAAGTAAAGTGCTTTCAGTGGGTCAGATTATAAAGGTTAAAATAAAAGAGATAGATAAGGAAAGGGAGAGAGTAGCGTTAACTAAAAAGGGGATGTAAGAATGAAGATAAAAAATGATTCCCTTCTTCTTAAAATTGTATTTTATAATGATATAGCCATAATTCTTACATCGATAATGATAACAATGGTTCTTACAGCTATAACATTTAAAGATATGGAAGATAAAGTAATAAATGAAGCTAGAAATAAAATCGTGCTTTTATCGAAAGGGTATCAAGGGTATTTAAATAAAGCTAGAGACGATGCATTTCAAGTTTCTAGAAGTATTGGGGAAGATGTTGGAACATATCAACAAATTGCTGATACAATAAAAGAGGAGCTCAATAAAAAGAATTTTAAAAATTATTATGATTCAGTTGTGACAATTGTATCTGAAAGTGGTGAAGTATTAGGAGAAGCCGGAAATAAGAGTATCTTACAAACTTTGACTTCAAATAATACTGGATTATTATTGAAAAACATCACTAAGAAAGAGTATGAAGATACAGGATATTATTTAGTTAAGTTAAATAATGATATCTATGCAAGAATAGCTGTTCCTTATTATCATAATAATCAAAAGAATTATTTAGTAGTTACTGCTCCTATAGATTTTGCTTTGCTTCAAAGTTTGAAAAACTTTTTAGAATTAAGTCATAGAGATAGAATCTTTCTATTGATTGAGAATGAATTTGATAAAGGTGATTTAAATCTTGAAAAGGGTGAAGTCTTTCTAAATAAAAAAGTTTATGATGACTTAAAATTACGAGAGTATAAATTTTATTATAAAAATAAGGATATAAATAATAAACCATATTATATGGCTCTTTACACACTAACTAACTATAATAATGAATATATTGGAAGTTTTGGAGTCGCGATTTCAAAAGAACCAATGATAAAAACAAAAGCTATGGCAGCTATATTTATCACAATTTTAGTTATTATAGTAACAATAGTAAGTTCAACTATTACCAGTAAAATATTTAGAAAATTACTGGAACCTCTTTCTAATATAGCTGATATTGCAGATAGAGTGAGTGGTGGAGAGTATGATGTAGAAATCCCTATTGAAGGATCAGGTGAGCTAAGGACACTTTCTAATTCTTTTAAGAAGATGCTAATTGAAATAGTTAGTACGCAGAAAACCTTAAAAAACAAAAATGAAAAACTTCAAGAAAATTTAGAGAGAATAGATGCTATTGATAAGCTACTAATAGGAATCCATATTGAAGAGGATACCTCAAGTACTGTAAAAGATTTAATATCGGCTTTCACATCTGAAATAGGTTTAGGTTATAGTAGAGCAATGTTCTTTAGGTATAGCAGAGAAAAGGATTATCTGATTGGAGAATACACTTCTATAAATAGTATCATTAAAGATCAAAAAGATGATATTTTAAAAGAGAGAGAAAGCTGTAATGGCTTTGGATTCCAAGTAGAAGATATACAAGAACTTATTACATTTATGAAAATTCCTTTCAAAGATAGCAATCTACTTAGTAGAGCTCTCATGGAAAGAAAAATTATTTATCATAATGATAAGGGATATAAGTATGATTTAGGTAATGATCTTTTAAAAAGTTTAGGATTAAATAATTTCTTGATTTTCCCAATTTATAATAAGAATAGATATTCTGGAGTTATTCTAGTTGATTATTACACAAGAGATAGAGTAATTTCATTAGAAGAAGTCGAACTTCTAAATCTTTTATCTATGAACATATCTGTTCGTATGCAAAATAAGATTTTGGAAGAGGATAGAATAGATAATGAAAGAGTTCAAACTATTGAAAAAATAGCAGAAAGATTTTTAAGTGTACGTGGAGATACTTTAAAAAGAATACTAGAGATACTTGAAAGTGGAGAAACTAGTGATAAGATAAGAGAAAATCTTGAAGTACTAAAACCAGATTTGGAAAAGATAGAAAGAGAAAATTGTACATTAAAAGCATATTCAAAAATTAGAGAAAGCACTTTCCAACCTTTAAGTTTAGACTCATTGGTATTAGATGCTATTGAAAAAATAAAAGAGCAGATTGAAGGTCAGGGAATTACACTTTCACTGTTTACTAATTATAGCGGTAAAATATTAGGAGACGCTTATAGTTTGAAAAAAGCTATAGTGGAGATAATTGAAAATGCATGTGATGCACTAAAAAGATCAAATCAAGAGAATAAAAAAATAAATATAACAATATCGAAAGATAGAAAAATAGAGAAAATAAAAATAGAGATAGTTGATAATGGTATAGGAATGACACCTATGCAATTAAAAAATATATATGAACCATTTATAAGCTATAAAGAAAATACTCCAGGACTGGGACTTTCATTTGTGTATAAAATAGTGAAAGAACATATGGGAGTAATAAAGTTTTTTTCAAAGTATAATCATGGAACTGAAGTTAAAATAACATTAAATTCATATAAGGAGGAAAATTTATGATGGCGGAAAAGGATTACGGAGCAACATTAAACCTTCCGAAAACTAGTTTTCAAATGAAAGCTAATTTACCGAATAAAGAACCAAATATTTTAAAAAGATGGAATGAAGAAAAAATATACCAAAAGGGGCTTACAAAGTTTGATAAAGATTTCATATTGCATGATGGACCACCTTATGCAAATGGTGGAATTCATATTGGGCATGCTCTTAATAAGATATTGAAAGATATAATTTTAAAATATAAGAGATTATCAGGGTACAATGCTCCATACGTTCCTGGATGGGATACTCATGGTCTTCCTATAGAGCTTAAAGTTAGTGAAGAGCTTGGGGAAAAGATGAAAGAGATGACTCCAATTGAAATAAGACAGAAATGTACAGAGTACGCTAAAAAATGGGTAAATGTACAAAAAGAACAATTTAAAAGACTTGGAATTTTAGGAGAATGGGATAATCCTTATTTAACATTAAATCCAGAATATGAAGCAAAACAATTAGAAGTATTTGGAGAACTTTATGAGAATGGTTATGTATTCAAAGGATTAAAGCCAATCTACTGGTCTCCAGTTACAGAAACAGCTCTAGCTGAGGCTGAAATTGAATATAAAAATCAAATGTCTCCATCAATATATGTAAGAATGGAAGCTAATAAAGATTTACTTGATAAAATAGAGTTTACTGAGCCTGCGTTCATAGTAATTTGGACAACAACTCCTTGGACACTTCCAGCAAATGTGGGAATTTCATTAAATCCAGATTTCGAGTATGGATTATATAAAACTGAAAAAGGAAACTTAATTTTAGCTAAAGATCTTGCTGATAAAGCATTTGCAGATATGAAAATAGAAAATTATGAGCTTATAAAAGAGTTTGTAGGTTCAGATTTAGAAAATACAACTTACCAACATCCATTCTTAGAAAGAACTGGAAAAGTTATATTAGGAACTCATGTTACAGCTGATGCTGGTACAGGAGCAGTTCATACAGCGCCAGGACATGGTCAAGATGACTATGTAGTTGGAGTTAGATATGGATTACCAATAATTTCACCAATAAATAATAAAGGTGTTCTAACAGAAGAGGCGGGACCTTTTGCTGGATTATTCTATAAGAAAGCAAATAAAGTTATCATCGCTCACTTAACTGAAACTGGACATTTACTTAGCCATAAAGAGTTTGAGCATTCATATCCTCATGATTGGAGATCAAAAACTCCAGTAATATTTAGAGCTACTGAACAGTGGTTTATAAGATGTGAAGGGTCAGATTTAAGAGAGAAAGCTCTAAGAGCATTAGATGATGTTAAGTTTGTTCCTGATTGGGGAAGAAATAGAATTGGATCAATGTTAGAGTCAAGACCTGACTGGTGTATCTCTAGACAAAGAGCATGGGGAGTACCAATTCCTATATTCTATAACGAAGCTACAGGAAAAGAAATATTTGAAAAAGAAATACTAAATAGAGTAATTGAACTTGTTAAAAAGCAAGGAACAAAAGCTTGGTTAAAGTACACTGCTGAAGAGTTAATTGGAGAAGAGTTATTAGAGAAATATAACTTAAAAGGTGTTGAATTAAGAAAAGAAACTAATATAATGGACGTATGGTTTGATTCAGGAGTTTCTCATAGAGCAGTATTAGAAACTAGAGAAGGACTTCATAGACCTGCTGATTTATATCTTGAAGGATCAGATCAACATAGAGGATGGTTCCAAACATCACTTCTAACATCTGTTGGTTCAACTCATGATGCTCCTTTCAAAATGTTATTAACACACGGATTTGTTAATGATGGAGAAGGAAAGAAAATGTCTAAATCTGTAGGAAACGTAGTTGCTCCTGAAGATGTAATAAAAGTTTACGGTGCAGATATCCTTAGATTATGGTGTGCTTCAGTAGACTATAGTGAGGATGTTAAAATTTCTGATAATATCTTAAAACAAATGGCAGAAGCTTACAGAAGAGTAAGAAATACAGCTAGATATATTTTAGGTAACTCTTCAGACTTTGATCCTAAAGTAGATTCAGTACCATATGATGAGTTAACAGAAATAGATAAATGGGCTTTAAATAAATTAGAAAGATTAAAGAGAAATGTTACAGAATCATATGAGAAATATGAATTCTACAATTTATTCCAAGAGATACATTACTTTGCTGGAATAGATATGTCAGCATTCTACTTAGATATAATTAAAGACAGATTATATGCTGAAAAAGCTGATTCAAAAGAAAGAAGAGCAGCTCAAACAGTTATGTCAGAAATCTTAATAACTCTAACAAAAATGATAGCTCCAATACTTTCATTTACATCAGAAGAGATATGGGATACACTTCCAGAAGTTTTAAAAGACTCTGAATCAGTTCTATTATCTGATTGGTATTCAAATAACGATGTATATTTAAGAGATGATTTAGAATCTAAATGGGATGAAATCATGAGAATTAGAAAAGAAGTAAATAAAGTTCTAGAAAAAGCAAGACAGGGAGAAAACAAAATAATTGGAAACTCTCTAGATGCTAAAGTAACTATATTTGCAGACGATAAAAAAATAAATGATTTCTTAGTTGAAAATGCTGAGATACTAGCGGATGTATTTATTGTTTCAGAACTTGAAGTAGCAAGTATTGCAGACGAAACATTTACTCAAGGAGAGGAATATCCAATAGTATTTATTAAAGTAACTCATGCTGATGGAGAGAAGTGTGAAAGATGTTGGAAGTATTCAACAGAGATTGGAACTAGTTCTGAGCATCCAACTTTATGTCCAAGATGTGCTGGAGTACTAGAAAACTAATTCTAGATTTTTAAGGAGATTCCAATGCCATATGTTTTATTAATAACATTTTTGATTATAGTGGATCAAATTTCAAAATATGAAGTTCATAAAAGATTTTTTCAAGGAGAAACTCACCCAATTATTGGGGAGTTTTTCCATTTAACATATGTTCAAAATAGAGGAATAGCTTTTGGATTTTTTCAAGGCAAACTTGATATTATAAGTGTTTTAACAATAGTGGCAATATTAGGAATTGGAGTATATTTTTATAAAAATTTTAAAAAATTGCCAGTAATGGAAAAGTTAGGATATAGTTTCATATTAGGTGGAGCTCTTGGAAATATAATAGATAGACTCTATAGAGGGTTTGTTATAGATATGATAGATTTTAGAGGTATATGGACTTTTGTATTTAACCTTGCAGATGTTTGGATAAATATAGGAGTTATCTTTATACTATTAGATAGTTTTATAAAAGAAAGAAGTAAAAAACAGGAGGAAATAAAATGACATTTCAAGAGATGATATTTGCTCTTCAACAGTATTGGAGTTCAAAAGGGTGTATCATCGGTAACCCTTACGATATAGAGACAGGAGCGGGAACATTCAATCCAAACACATTCCTTATGTCTTTAGGACCTGAGCCTTGGAACATAGCTTATGTTGAACCATCAAGAAGACCTAAAGATGGAAGATACGGAGAGAATCCAAATAGAGTTTATCAGCATCATCAGTTCCAAGTTATAATGAAACCATCTCCATCTAATATTCAGGAGCTATATTTAGAATCTTTAAAAGTTCTAGGAATAGAAACTGAAAAACATGATATACGTTTTGTTGAGGACGACTGGGAATCACCAACTCTAGGAGCTTGGGGATTAGGTTGGGAAGTATGGTTAGATGGTATGGAAGTAACACAGTTTACATATTTCCAACAAGTTGGTGGATTAGAGTTAGAAATAGTTCCAGTTGAAATAACTTATGGACTAGAAAGATTAGCTCTTTATATTCAAAATAAAGAAAATGTATATGATTTAGAATGGGCTCCAGGAATTAAATATGGAGATATGAGATATCAGTATGAATATGAAAACTCAAAATATTCTTTTGAAGTTGCAGATTTAGATAGCCATTTCAGATGGTTTGACGATTATGAGAAAGAAGCCGATAGAGCTTTAAACGAAAATTTAGTTATGCCAGCATATGATTATGTATTAAAGTGTTCTCATGTATTTAATGTTTTAGATTCTAGAGGAGCAATTTCTACAACTGAGAGAATGGCATACATATTAAGAGTTAGAAATCTTGCAAAGAGATGTGCAGAAGTATTTGTACAAAATAGAAAAGATTTAGGATATCCTCTACTTAAAAAGTAGTAAGGGACATGACAGGAGGAAAAATAAGTGAGATTACTTTTTGAAATAGGAATGGAAGAGATTCCTGCAAGATTCCTTGGTCAAGCTTTAAAAGATTTAAAGCATAACTTAGAAGGAAAATTAAAGGAAAATAGAATTGCTTTTGATGAAATAAAAACATTTGGAAGTCCAAGAAGGTTAGTCCTTTTAGTTGAGAATTTATCTGAAACTCAAGAGGATTTAAACATTTTAAATATGGGACCTGGAAAAGCTGTAGCATTTGATGCTAATGGTGAAATATCAAGAGCTGGATTAGGATTTGCTAAATCTCAAGGAGTAGAAGCTAAAGATTTAGAAATAGTTGAAACTCCAAAAGGTGAATATATAGCAGTTAGAAAATTCATGAAAGGTGACGAAACTTCAAACCTTTTATCAGATCTTCTAAAATCATTAGTTTTAGAGTTAAATTTTGCTAAATCTATGAAATGGGGAGATAAAAAACTTAAGTTTGCAAGACCAATTCAATGGTTTGTAGCTTTAGCTGATAATAATGTAGTTGAATTCGAAATCGAAGGAATAAAGAGTGGAAATGTTTCAAGAGGACATAGATTCTTTGGTTCTGAATTTACAGTAAATACAATAGATGAATATTTTGCAAAAATTAGAGAAAATAATGTAATAATAAGTACAGAGGAGAGAAAAGACCTTATAAAATCTCTTATCAATCAAAAATGTATAGGAAAAGATGAACAAGTTATAATTGACCCTGAATTATTAGATGAGGTTGCTAACTTAGTTGAATATCCATTCCCTATAGTTGGAACATTCAATTCTGATTTCTTAGAAGTTCCACAAGATGTACTTATAATATCTATGCAGGTTCACCAAAGATATTTCCCTATCTTGGATATGGATGGAAAGCTTCTTCCTAAATTCATTGTTGTGAGAAATGGAATAGATTTCTCAGAGCAAGTTAGAAAAGGAAATGAAAAAGTTTTATCTGCAAGACTTGCGGATGCTAGATTCTTCTATCAAGAGGATTTAAAGAATCCATTAATAAATAATGTGGAAAAATTAAAAAATGTTGTATTCCAAAAAGACTTAGGAACTATCTATAATAAGATAGAGAGATGTAGTAAAACTGCTGAATATTTAGCTAAGGAACTTGGAATAGAAGATAGAGCAGAAAATATTCAAAGAACACTTCTTTTATGTAAGGCAGATTTAGTTTCTAACATGATTGGAGAAAAGGAATTTACAAAACTTCAAGGATTTATGGGGGCAGATTATGCTCTAAAATCTGGAGAGGATTATTTAGTTGCTAAAGGAATAGAAGAGCACTATTACCCAAGATTCCAAGGAGATAAACTTCCAACAGAATTTGAAGGAATGGTAGTAGGAATATCTGATAGATTAGATACTCTTTGTGGATGTTTTGGAGTTGGAATTATTCCAAGTGGTTCAAAAGATCCGTTTGCACTTAGAAGATCAGCTTTAGGAATAGTAAACATAATATTAAATTCAAAACTTAATATATCTTTAAAAAGTTTAGTAGAAGAATCTATAAATAATTTAGAGAGTTCAGGAGTACTAAAAAGACCAAAACTTGAAGTATGTGCTGAAGTAATGGAGTTCTTTAAACAAAGAGCTATAAATGTATTCTCTGATATGGGATACTCAAAAGATATTATTCTTGCAGTGTTAGATAGAGAATGTGACAACTTAATGGATGCATTATTAAAAATTCAAGCTTTAGAGAATTTCTCTAAAGAGGAAAAGTTTAATAGCTTAGTTGGAATTTTAAAAAGAGTAGGAAATATATCTAAAGATCATAATGAAACTCAAGTAAATCCTGAATTATTGAAAGAAGAGATAGAGAAAGAACTTTATTCAAAATCACAAGAGGTAGCTCAAATAGCTGACTCTCAACTTTCAAATAAAGAGTATACAAGCTACTTAAATACTATTCTAACTACTGAATCAGTTATCAATAAATATTTTGATTCTGTAATGGTTATGGATAAGGATGAAGCTATTAAATCTAATAGACTTTCACAACTGAAATTCATTTCAGAAATCTTTAATAGAGTAGGAAATCTAACTTTAATAGAGGAAAAATAAAATTGACAAATTTTGACGAAAATGGTATTATATCGTTGAACAAAATCATCAAGAGAGATTGAGGGACTGGCCCTGTGAAATCTCAGCAACCTGCTATATGTGTGGTGCTAATTCCAGAAAGATGAAGCCATGGATTTGAACTTTAAGCCTTCTATCTTTCTGATAGAGGGCTTTTTTATTTATATTATTAAAATTTTTTTAGTATTTTTAGGAGGGGTTTAACAATGAAAAATTTAACTTATTTTACTTCAGAATGCGTATCACCTGGGCATCCTGATAAAATAGCAGACCAAATATCTGATGCAGTATTAGATGCGTGTATAAAAGATGATCCAACTTCAAGAGTAGCTTGTGAAGTATTTTGTACAACTGGACAAGTTATAGTTGGAGGAGAGATTACTACTAGAACGTATATAGATATTCAAGAGATAGTAAGAAATAAAATAGATGAGATAGGATACAAGCAAGGAATGGGGTTTGATTCAGATTGCGGAGTTTTAAATGCTATTCATTCACAATCACCTGATATAGCTATGGGAGTTGATATCGGAGGAGCTGGAGACCAAGGAATAATGTTTGGAGGAGCTGTTAAGGAAACTCCTGAGCTTATGCCATTAGCTTTAGTGTTGGCTAGAGAGATAATTATAAAACTTACTAGAATGACAAGAAGTAAAGATTTAGAGTGGGCTAGACCAGATGCAAAATCTCAAGTTACTTTAGCTTATGATGAAGCTGGAAATGTTGTAGGAGTTGATACTGTAGTAGTTTCAGTTCAACATAATCCAGATGTAACTCAAGCTCAAATTCATCATGATGTAAAAGAACTTATAATAAAGCCAGTTTTAGAAAAATATAACTTAAATCCAGAAGAGGTAAAAAATTACCACATAAATCCAACTGGAAGATTCGTAATAGGAGGACCACACGGAGATACAGGTCTTACTGGAAGAAAGATAATAGTTGATACTTATGGAGGATTCTTTAGACATGGTGGTGGAGCATTCTCAGGAAAAGATCCATCAAAAGTTGATAGATCAGCAGCTTATGCCGCTAGATGGGTTGCTAAAAATATAGTAGCTGCAGACTTAGCAGATAAGTGTGAACTTCAATTATCTTATGCAATTGGAGTAGTAGATCCAACATCTATAAAAATTGATACCTTTGGAACTGGAAAAGTTAGCGAATTAGAACTAGCAGAAGCTGTTTCTAAAATATTTGACTTAACACCAAGAGGAATAGAAAAAGCTTTAGAGCTTAGAAGTGGAAATTTCAACTATCAAGATTTAGCTGCTTTTGGTCATATAGGAAGAACTGATTTAGATTTACCTTGGGAAAGAAACAATAAAGTTGAAGAATTAAAAAAATATTTCAATAGATAAAAAACGGAGGAGCCTTTTAGGCCCCTCCATTTTTTATTACTTTACCATTTTTATAGTGTCTATTATAGAACCATCACGGTATTGAACATTTGCAACAATTTTATCTGTAAATTCTATTGGAGTAGGTTCTCCAGTTAAGTTCTTAGCGATAGCACCAAGTTCTTCTATAGTTTTTATAGGTAAGTTAGAATCTTTGAATTTCTCAATTAAATCTAATCTTTTTGGATTGATTGCAACTCCGTATTCAGTAACTAATACATCTACAGTATCCCCAGGAGTAGTGATAGTAGTAACGTGATCTTTAACAACAGAGATTCTAGCGTTAACTAGTTGAGAAACTATGATAGAAAGTTTAGAACCAGCTGCAGTATCAGCATGTCCACCAGATCCACCCATTATAATTCCACTTGAACCAGTTGTAACGTTTACGTTGAAGTTATGGTCTATTTCAGTGGCTCCAAGGATTACAACGTCTAATTTATCAACAACTGCTCCTTTGTTGTTAGCATTTGCATACATAGAAGCAGACATAGTTATATGTTCTCTGTTTGTACGAGCAGATTCAATAGCAGCAAGATCAAAACATTGAACATCAAAAAGAGCTTTGAAAAGTCCTTCTTTATACATATCAACGATATATCCTGTTATTCCACCAGAAGCAAAACTTCCAACTACATTTTTTTCTTTCATAAGATTTTTAAGTTCAGCAGCAACAGCTAGAGATATTCCACCCGCTCCTGTTTGGAAACTCATACCATTTTTGAAGTATCCTGAGTTTTCAATGAACTTTGTAGTTAAGTTTGCTATTTTTAATCCAATTGGGTTTTTAGTAACTTGAGTTGTTCCAGAAACTATTCCTTTTGGATCTCCTATAGCATCTACAACTAAAACATAATCAATTTTAGTTTGATCTATTTCAATAACTGGATTTGGATATGAAACTAAATTATCTGTAATAACAACAACTGTGTCAGCATAGTCAGCATCTGTATGAGCATATCCTAAAGCTCCACAAGCTGATTTTCCATCTACACCATTGATATTTCCATATTCGTCAGAAGTAGGAGCAGCTAAGAAAGCGATATCTATGTGAGCTTCTCCAGTTTCGAATAATCTTGCTCTTCCACCGTGAGTGTGCATAAGAGCAGGAGTTGCTAATTTACCAGCAGATATTGCTTCTGCAACTGGTCCAGAAATATATGCAGAATAAATTCCAGTAACTACTCCGTTTTCAATGTGTTGAACTAAAGGTTTATGACATGGGAAAATAGAACTAGCAGCTATTTTAACATCTTTATATCCTCTTTTTGCTATTTCATCCATCACCATATTTAAAATGAAATCACCATTTCTTAAGTGGTGGTGGAAAGAAACAGTCATTCCATCTTTTAAATTTAAATTATCCATAAGTTTTGTAAACTCTAGATATAACTTCTCTTTTTCTAAGCTAACTTTGCAATTGTTCATTTCTTCCTCCTTAACTTATTAAACCTATGGCTTTTGCTATTTCAAGAGTTTGAATAGCTCTGTTAATTATTGGTAAATCTACCATTTTTCCATCTAGAGAGAAAACTCCTAATCCTTCAGCTTCAGCTTCTTCTTTTGCAGCCATTACTCTAGTAGCATGTCTGATATCAGCAGCAGAAGGTGAATAACTTTCGTGGATAGTGTCAATTTGTCTAGGGTTTATAGCTAACTTTCCAGTAAATCCAAGTGATTTAGCTTTGATAGAATCTTTTGCTAGCCCTTCATAGTCGTTAGTATCTGTAAAAGGAGTATCAATTACTTCTATTTTTGCAGCTTTCGCAGCATTGATAAGTTTTGTTCTAGCATAGAAAAGTTCATCAGAGTTGGCAGTTCTTTTAACTCCGTAGTCAGCAGCTAAATCTTCTCCACCAAGTAATACTGCAATACATCTTTTTGAAGTTGCAATAGTTTCTGATACAGTTTCGATTCCAAGAGCTGTTTCAACAAGAGCATGAACTTTAATAGTTCCATTTTCTATACCTAATTCTTTTTCTATTTCTGTAAGTCTATTATCTAAGATTGCCATATCCTCAGGAGTTGCTTTTGGAAGTAAAATAGCATCTGGTACTAATCTTGCCATAACTTCAATATCATCAGCAGCGAAAGGAGAAGATAGAGGGTTGATTCTGATAACAACTTCAGTATCTCCATAAGTTAATGTTTTTAGAGCATTAGATATAAGAACACGAGCTGCATCTTTTTCTGTTAGAGCAACAGCATCTTCTAAATCAAATATAACAGAATCTGCTCCGAAAAGGTGAGCTGTTTGTAACATACCAGGGTTATTTCCAGGCATAAAAAGCATAGATCTTCTTAATTTCATTACATCATCCCCCTTTTTATAGCAGTTTCTACTCTAGCTTCGATAGTATAATCTAAAGCTCCTTTATCTTGTGCTACAACTTTAATATTGTTTATTCCTAAATCTTTTAATTTATTTTCTATTACTTCTTTAATTCTATTTCCAAATTGTTGCATAACAGAACTTTCTAAATCTATTTCTATACCGTGCTCATTAGGAGTAACCATAAGAAATATATCATTTGATTCTAAGGTTCCACATTTAGCTGGTTTTTTAATTGTCATTATTTCACCTCATCAACATTTTATTAAATAAAAGGAAAAGGTAGAAATTTCTACCTTTTCCCAGAATTAGAACTATTTCTTTCTTCTGTTAACCATAGCTTCTACTCTGCTCATTTCGTTGAATACGATCATGTATCCCTCGTCAACACCCATTCCTGGTTTAGCAAGAACTTGAAGAGCTCCAGTTGCCATAGCAATATTAGTAGTTACCTCAGCAGATCTGTTAGTTTCGTTACAAGTTCCACCACAGTAAGATCCTATTCCAACTTTGTTACAGTAAAGAATAGCGTCAGCTATATTGTTAACTCCTCCTAAATCTGGAGTTTTTATTTGTACTACGTGTCCAGCTTTTGCATCAGCGAAAGCTTTGATGTCGTCGAAAGTGTTACACCATTCGTCAGCAACAAGCTCAACGTTGATTCCTCTTCTGTCTACTTCAGCAGTAAGAGCAGCAAGAGCTTCTATTTGCTTAGGACCATCTTCAACGTCCATAGGACCTTCGATTCTTAAAGCAAATGGTTTTGCAGCTTCAGCAAGAGTTGCTAAGTAGTCTGCCATTTTAGTAGTATCGCAACCAAAAGCAGCTCCGATAGTTCCGTATACATCTATATGTAATATTGGGCTGTAGTTTTCGTCAGCTCTTAATTCGATTATTCTATCTCTTAACCATCCAACGTACTCAAGTAAGATTCCACCGTCTCTACCAAGTTTAGTATCAACATGGTTTATAAGAGCGTGAGGTAAAACGTCAGCAGTTTTGATGATCATTTTATCAGCATTCTCATATCTGTTATCTCCAGATTGAGTGAATATTGGTCTCTTAGAAATTTCTAAACCAGTATTGTAATCTTTTTGGATTACTTCAGCCATAGTTACATGTCTGTCTTTAGCTACAGCATCAAGTAAAGCTTGAGTGATTCCGTATCTGATAGCAGTATGTAATCTTTTTCCGTTTAATTCCATTCTGTCAAACTCTTCAGCAAGAGATTTGAAGTTGTTTAATTCTTTTCCTATTAACTTTGGAGCGATTTCATTTTCGATAACTGGAATGAAATCTTTAGCTAGGAATAGAGGATCTCTTCCACCCGCACCTGAGTATTGAACAGCAGCACAGTCACCGTAAGCAACTTGTCCGTCTTCTAAAACAAGTTGAACTGAGATAGATTCTCCTGATTGTCTGATAGAAGAGAATCCTTCAGTTACAGGCTCTCCAACATATGCAAATCCATTGTGATCTGCTCCATTTTTTATAGCTCTCTGGTCATCAAAGTAGAAACCAGTTTTTCCTGGTGAACAAATAACGTCAACAATTTTCATAGTAATCCTCCATATAGTTTTATTATTTTTTAATTACTTAGTTGCAGGTCTTCCGATAAGAGATCCTTTTCCAACTGCGAATATATCGTCAACAGTCATTTGGAAGCTTATTTCTCTTCCTTCGAAGTCAGCTCTTTCTTGAAGTTTAGCAGTGTTGAAATCAATTATATCTTGAGTGAATGGTAAGTTACCAACATTTAGGTATCTGATCATTCCGTTGTTGTCTCTAGCAGGCATCATTTTACCAGCATTGAATTTTGAAGGTGCGAATGGAACGTCCATTACTCCAGTTTCGAAAGCTTTAACAGTTCCTACAGCTAGGTCTCCATTTCCAATTTCAACAACTTTATCTATTATTTGTTTAACTTCTTTTTGAATTAAGTTCATTTCAAACTCTAAAGCAGCAGAATCTGGAAGTCTTTGACCAGTTAATAGGTTAAGAACCATCTTAGTTGCTCTGATACCCATAGCGTTAGCTTCTTTAGTTGGAACTCCGATAGCCTCATGAGGAGTTTTAACGATAACTTTTGTAGCTCCAGAAAGTGCAGCAGCAGAAGCTCCGTTAGAGATTACTCCAAACGCTTTTGCCTCATCTTCAGGGAATCCTCCCATCCATTGGTGGAATACAGTTGTGATGTAAACATCATTGTATCCGTATTCTCTACAGTACTCTTCAGCTTGCTTTTGTAAAGATCTTACAGCAGCAACGTCTTGAACTAAGTTTCCACATTGTCCGTATCCTAGAGTGATGTTTCTAACTCCTTGCTCAGCAGCCATTAAACACTCGATGATTTGTACAGCGTTTGAGATTGATGGAGGAACTAATGTACCAGTAAGAGGTCCAAATGGTTCTCTGTTGATTGAAACTCCTTGCTCTTCGTACCATCCAACTAGTCTATCGATATATTGCCAGTCGATCATTGTTTTTTCTAAACTAACTGATTTAGCGTAAGGAATGTTATAAGAGATTCCTCCACCCTCGTTAGAAGTGTATCCAGCTGCCATCATGATTTCAGAAAGTAATCTAGCATCAGGAGTTCCGTGTCTAAGTTGTAAAGGAAGGTTAACTGCTTCAACAACCTCTCTACATCCTTTAACTCCGTGGTTAACACCTGGGAATCCATTAAGTAATGATCTTCCAGCTTTTAGAGATTCTTCGATACCTTTTTGACAGTTCTCATACTTGTTTTGTCTAGTGTAAGAGTCAATTGTAGATGGAAGTAAATCTGCTCCACCCTCTTTATCTAGGAAGTTTAATAGCTCTATATGTTGGCTAATTAGAGCAACTCCAGCTCTTGGTTGTGCTAGAGTGATTCCTCTTTCTTTAGCATCTATTAATTTTTTAGAGAAATTTTTGTGATCAGGTAAAGATTTGTGATATCTTATAGCATCCTCTAAATCTACTTCCTCACCAGTAGGCCATTGCTTTAATACTTCTTCTCTTATTTTAAAAAACTCTTCTTCAGTCCATTTTCTGAATTTTAATTCCATTGAAAAAACTCCTCCTTAACTATGTTATACTTCGATTAAATATTTTTTCATAATTCTCACTGCTAAGTTAGGCAATGATTCAGCTAAAAGTCCCATAGCAGATAAAATATATGTTTTATCAACTAACAATTTTGGATTTTCAGGTTTTAGATGTATTGGTTCTAAAGGATTAAATTTTCCTGCTTCTAAAATTTGATGTGGATGTTCACTATGAATGATAACTCCACCTGTTCCAATTATATATGGAGTATTTAGAAGATCTTTTCCAATTTGGTTGAACATAGTTCCCATTGGAGTGTAGATACATTCTAAAACACCGCAGTGACGACTCATAGCAATTTCAGTAGCTGCCATAGCCATAGCCTCGTCAAATTTAATCTCTCTTTCAGTAGAAGGAACCATCTTTATGTTATCGTGACGATAGTTGCAGTCAGCCTTAACATCCCAAAGTTTTTCAGTATCACCTAAGTATGCACGTAGTTTTTTTGTCCCAGCTGCTTCAAGTAAAGAGATAGCAGAGTATCTCATACCTAAGTCACCTTCAACAGTTCTTTTAGAGAAAGGATCTTCTAAACCTTTGATCATTACACCAGGTTTTGTAGGATCACCTTTTCCAATTGAGTGAATATCAGTTGTAGCACCACCTATATCAATTATGATTAGGTCACCTATTCCATCTTCTTCATCAGTACCACTTGATAAAACTTCAGCTGCCTTTAAAACTGCTGCAGGAGTAGGCATTAGGATTCCGCTGATAAATTCTTCAGCATTTTTCATTCCTTTGGCTTCTACAATTTTATGCATAAAAACTTGACGAATTGCTTCACGTGCTGGTTCTACATTTAATTTGTTCAGTTTAGGCATAACATTTTCAGTCATGTAATAATCAATATTAGCTTCTTTAAATATTTCTTCAATCTCATCTGTTGCAGCTTTATTTCCAGAAACAATAACAGGAACAGATAAGTTGTATTTTGCAATGAGTTTAGCATTATGAATAATGCACTCTTTGTTTCCCCCATCAGTTCCACCAGCAAGTAGAATTATGTCGACAGGGGCATTTTTAATTTCTTCCATTTCTTTTGAATTAAGTTCATAAGAGAAAGTCTTCATAACTCTCGCACCTGCACCAAGAGCAGCTTTTTTAGCAGCTTCAGCAGTAAGCTCAGGAACAAGTCCTATTGCAAACATTTTAAGACCACCAGCAGCAGATGAACAAGCTATTTTGTTAACGAACTCTACTTCAGAGAAAGGAACAACTTTTTCTATGTTGATCTTTAATTCCTCAAAAGCATTATTGAATCCAATCATGATGTCGTTTTCAATTGTAGTAATATCTTTAGCTGTAGCTAAGATATTTTCCGCTTCTATATCAATAGCAGTAAGCTTTGTGTATGTGCTTCCAAAATCTATCGTAAGATAACATTTCATAGAATCATCTCTTTTCTAAAAATTAAGCAATCCCAAGATCAGCTTTTAAGTGTTCAGTAGTAAGTTCGATAGGAGTACCTGGCTTGTAAACTCTGTTGAATCCCATAGCTTGGAATCTAGATTCTACTTCATCCCATACTTGCTTTCCAACAACTATGTTTCCACCAACATAAAGAACGATGTCCTTTAATCCAGCTTCTTCGCATTTTTCTCTCATACCTTGGCAATCTAACTCTCCATGTCCATATAAAGAAGAAACAATTATTGCATCTGCTTTAGTTTCAACAGCGGCATTGATAAAGTCAACTTGTGGAGAAAGAACTCCTATATTAACAACTTCAAATCCGTTAGTCTCAAGAACGTGGTGAATGATTTTATTTCCAACAGCGTGACAGTCGGAACCGATTACACCTATAACAACCTTTTTACCATTTTTCATAGATATTAACACCTCGCTAAATTTTTTGCTATAAAAAACAAACTTTATATGTTTAAAATATACACTATGTTTC
Organism: Cetobacterium sp. 2A; assembly: GCF_014250685.1. GTDB lineage: Bacteria > Fusobacteriota > Fusobacteriia > Fusobacteriales > Fusobacteriaceae > Cetobacterium. Next base: position 949,628 of record NZ_JACFAJ010000006.1, read on the forward strand.
TAAGAAATACAACATAAATGTAAAATTTATATAGAGAATTTTTAATTCATTCATGAAATATATGATAATTCATGTATAATTCTTGCTTGTCAAGGATAATTTGCTTTTTATACTATATTATGTTATAATTTTTATAGATAATTAATACAAGTTATAGTTTAAGAGTGGGCGCAACCCACTCTTTCTTTATAGTTTTTTTTAATGAAAGTGAGGTGAAGTGTATGGTTGTTGACAAGAGAGAAATGGAAAAAGCCTTGGAGAAAATAGAGAAAATAATATCTCCAGCAACAGAAGAATTAGGACTTGAGCTAGTTGATGTAGAATATGTTCAAGAGGGTGGATATTTCTATGTTAGAGTTTATATAGAGAAGAAAGACGGAGAAATAAATTTAGAGGATTGTGCTAAATTAAGTCATAAAATAGATGAGCCGATAGATGCACTAATTGAACATAAATTTTTCTTAGAAGTTTCTTCACCTGGAATAGAGAGACCTTTAAGAAAAGAAAGTGATTATGTGAGATTTACTGGTGAAAAAATAAAAGTAAGTCTAAAACATAAATTAGATGACAATAAGAACTGGACTGGAATACTAGAGAAAATAGAAAATGGAATTGTCTATCTAAATATCGAGTCAAAAATACTTGAGATACCATTTGGAGAGATTAGAAAAGCTAATATTGTTTTTGAATTTAGTGAATTTTAGAATTCATAGGAGGTAATAGAAGAAGATGAAAAGTAAAGATGCTAAGATTTTTTTAGAGGCATTGGACGAGCTTGAAAGAGAAAAAGGTATAAGTAAAGAAAGCCTTTTAGAAGCTGTTGAACAGGCCATGCTAGCTGCTTATAAAAAGCACTACGGTGAAGAGGAAAATGTAGAGGTTGAGATTAATAGAGAGAGTGGAGATGTAAGAGTTTATGAAATCAAAACTGTTGTTTCAGAAGAAGATTTATATGACGCTGCATTAGAAATTTCTTTAGAAGATGCTCAAGAGATAAAAAAGAGAGTAAAACTTGGAGATATCGTAAAAATTGATGTTAACTGTGAGGAATTCAGAAGAAATGCTATCCAAAATGGAAAACAAATAGTAATCCAAAAAGTTAGAGAAGCTGAAAGACAAAATATTTATGATAAATTTAAGAATAGAGAAAAAGATATTATAAACGGAATCATCAGAAGAATAGATGATAAGAAAAATATATTTATCGAATTTGATGGAATAGAGGCAATTCTTCCGATTGCTGAGCAATCTGCAGCGGATGTATATAGAGTTGGGGAAAGAATAAAAGTTTATGTAGTTGAAGTAGAAAAAACAAGTAAATTCCCTAAAATTGTTATTTCTAGAAAAAATGAAGGGCTTCTTAAGAAGTTATTTGAACTAGAAATACCAGAAATCTCTGAAGGTGTAATTGAAATCAAAGCAGTAGCAAGAGAAGCTGGTTCTAGAGCTAAAGTTGCTGTATTCTCAAATGATGACAATATAGATACTGTTGGAGCATGTATAGGTCAAAAAGGACTTAGAATTAGAAATATCGTAAATGAACTTAATGGAGAAAAAATTGATATAGTTGTATGGAAAGATTCTATTCAAGAGTTTGTTTCTGCTGTATTAAGTCCAGCAAAAGTTAAAAGTGTTGAAGTTTTAGAAGAAGGAGCAACTGCGAGAGTAATGGTTGAGAGTTCTCAATTATCTCTAGCAATCGGTAAAAATGGTCAAAATGCTAGATTAGCTGCAAAGTTAACTGGAATGAGAGTTGACATAAAAACTGATGATACTGTTGAACCACCAATAGATTTAGAAATAACTATTGATGAGGGGTATAATGGATAAGCATATTCCAGAAAGAACGTGTGTGGTTTGTAGAGAGAAAAAGGATAAATCAGAACTCTTTAGGATAGCTCAAGTTAGTGAAAATAAATATGTTTTTGATAAAGAACAAAAAATGCAAGCAAGAGGATTATATGTATGTAAAACTCATGAATGTATTCAAAGAATTTCTAAAAATAGAAAATACAACCTAAGTATGGATGATTTAATGGCTATGTTGAGTCTTTTAAAAAAGAAATCAAAGGACTATTTGAACATTTTAAGGGCAATGAAAAACTCAGAACATCTTACTTTTGGAATAAATATGGTAATGGATGAAATAGAACATATTCATTTCATAATTATAGCAGAAGATATAAGCGAAAAGAATGATAAAAAGCTTATAGCTAGAGCAAAAGAATTAGGAATCGCATATGTTCATTATGGAAATAAACATGAACTGGGCGAGATATTTAATAAAGATGAAGTGAATGTAATTGCTGTAAAAAACAAAAGGATAGCGAGAGGTCTTATAGATTAGGTTACAGGAGGTGTCTTATTAGTATGAGAACAAGAGTGCATGAATTAGCAAAGAAATATAAGATGGGAAATAAAGAGTTTTTATCTTTACTTCATGAAATAGGAGTAAATGTATCTTCACATCTTTCGGGATTAACTGATAACCAGTGTAAGGAAATATTAGAGTATTTTGCAGATCCTGCAAATAAAGAAACTATCGAATTAGGTGTTGCAACTGTTAACGCTGGATTTGAATCAGATGAGAATTTTGATGAAATAGTAGAAGAAGAATTTGTAGAAGATACTAGCAAAAAGAAGAAAAAGACTACTAAAAAAGCAGAAGATGAAGTAGAAGATGATTCTTCTAAAGGTAAAAAGAAGAAGAAAAAAGGAAGAAGAACAGATTTCGTAGTATTGAAAGCTGAGCAAGGTCCTGACACTATAGAAGAAGATGGAATGAAAATCATCAAGTTAAGAGGAGAGATTACTCTAGGAGAATTTGCTTCAAGACTTGGAGTTAGTTCTGGAGAACTTATCAAAAAACTTTTCTTAAAAGGTCAAATGTTAACTATTAACAGTCCAATATCTTATGAGTTAGCTGAAGAGTTAGCTGAAGAATATGAAGCTTTAGTAGAAAAAGAAGAAGAAGTAGAATTAGAGTTCGGAGAAAAATTCGCACTTGAAATAGAAGACAGATCAGCAGATCTAATAGAGAGACCTCCAGTAATAACAATAATGGGACACGTTGATCATGGAAAAACATCATTACTTGATGCTATCAGAACAACAAGCGTTGCATCAGGAGAAGCTGGTGGAATCACACAGAAAATAGGAGCATACCAAGTAGTAAAAGATGGTAAGAAAATTACTTTCGTAGATACTCCTGGACATGAGGCCTTCACAGATATGAGAGCTAGAGGAGCACAGGTAACTGATATAGCAATTTTAGTTGTAGCAGCAGATGATGGAGTAATGCCACAAACAATAGAAGCACTTTCTCATGCGAAAGCAGCAAATGTACCTATAATAGTTGCAATCAATAAGATGGATAAGCCAGATGCTAATCCTATGAGAGTAAAGCAAGAAATGATGGAGCATGGACTTGTTTCTATCGAATGGGGTGGAGACACTGAGTTCGTTGAAGTTTCTGCAAAACAAAGATTAAATTTAGATACTCTTCTAGATACAATTTTAATTACAGCAGAGATGCTTGAATTAAAAGCTAACCCTAACAAAAGAGCTAAAGGTGTAGTGTTAGAGTCTAGACTAGATCCAAAAGTTGGTCCAATAGCAGATATTCTTGTTCAAGAGGGAACTCTTAAAATAGGAGATATCATAGTTGCTGGAGAAGCAAATGGTAGAGTTAGAGCTTTAGTAAACGACAAAGGTGAAAGAGTAGAGAAAGCTGAATTATCTCAACCAGTTGAAATAATCGGATTTAACTTTGTTCCATCTGCTGGAGACGTTATGTATGTTGTACAAAATGAACAACATGCTAAGAGAATAGTAGAAGAGATGGCTAAAGAGAGAAAAATTTCTGAAATAACTAGAAAAACAATATCTCTAGAGTCATTATCTGAGCAATTAGAAAGTGCAAACATTAAAGAACTTAACTTAATTCTAAGAGCAGATTCAAGAGGATCTGTAGACGCGTTAAGAGATTCTTTAACTAAGTTATCAACAGACGAGGTTGCAGTTAACATAATTCAAGCAGCTTCAGGTGCTATAACAGAAAGTGACGTAAGACTTGCTGAAGCATCGAAAGCAATCATAATTGGTTTCCATGTTAGACCTACAACAAAAGCTTTAAAAGAAGCAGATGCTGCTGGTGTTGAAATCAGAACATCTAATATAATCTACCATATTACAGAAGATATTGAAAAAGCTCTTACTGGTATGTTAGATCCAGAATTTAAAGAGATGTACTCTGGAAGAATAGAGATTAAAAAAGTATTTAAAGTTTCTAAAGTTGGAAATATCGCTGGATGTGTAGTGGTAGACGGTAAAGTTAGAAACGATTCAAATATTAGAATTCTTAGAAATGGAGTTATAGTATATGAAGGGAAATTAAGTACATTAAAGAGATATAAAGACGATGCTAAAGAAGTTGTAGCAGGTCAAGAGTGTGGACTTGGAATAGAGAACTTTAATGATATCAAAGAAGGAGATATCGTTGAGGCATTCGATATTATTGAAATAAAAAGAAGCTTAAAAAAGTAGAGGGTGATTGAAATGAAAAGACAAAGATTAGCCGCAATTGAAAAAGAAGTTTCTAAAGTAGTTTCACAAGCATTATTTGGAGAAATAAAAAATCCTAAAATAAAAAAAGCGATTGTTTCTGTTACGGGGGTAAGAGTTACTGAGGATCTTAAGTTCGCTGATTTATATTTTAGTATAATGCCAATAACTGGTGAGAGTTTCAACAAAGAAGAAGTGCTTGAAGGACTTAATGAAGTAAAAGGATTTTTAAGAAAAAGAGTATCTGAAGAATTGGCTCTTAGATATACTCCAGAAATGAGAATTAAATTGGATGATACAATAGAGCATGCTATTAAAATTTCTCAACTTTTAAATGACTTAAAAGGGTAGTGATACTATGGAGTGGGAATATAGTGAACTATCTGAAAATCTAATTAAATCTAAAGCTAGCCAGTGGAAGGTTTCAAATCTTTTAGCTAATTTACTTCTTAACAAAGGTTTTGTTGAGAAGGATGAAGTGGAAAGTTTTTTAAATCCAAATATTTCTAAACTTAGAAATCCCTTTGGATTTGAAAAAATGGATGAGGTTGTTGAAAAAATAATCTCAATAAAAAATAAAAAACAGAAACTTTTTATCTATGGTGATTATGATGTAGATGGAATAACAGCAGCAGCATTCCTAGTTTTAGTATTTAGAGAGATAGGTATAGATGTGGATTATTATATTCCTAATAGAATGGAAGAAGGTTATGGTCTTGATAAAAAGACCATAAACTATATCCATAGTAAAAAAGGGAAATTAGTAATTACAGTTGATACTGGTATAAATTCTATGGAAGATTTAGAGTATGCTAATTCTCTGGGAATAGATGTTATAATTACAGATCATCATAAAAGTGTTAAAGAAAAAGCAGATAATCAACTTATCTTGATAAACCCAAAACTAAGTGAAAACTATGAGTTTAAATTTTTAGCAGGGGCTGGAGTAGCGTTAAAAGTTGCCCAAGCTGTATTTATTAAACTTCAAGAAGATTTTTCTAAACTCTATCAGTATATGGATATAGTAATGATAGGTACTGTTGCGGATGTTGTTCCAATGATAGATGAGAATAGAATTATTATAAGAGAAGGATTAAAAGTATTGAAAAATACTAAGGTAAAAGGATTAGTTTATCTTATGAGATACTTAAAATTTCAAAATAAGGATATAAACACTACTGATATTAGTTATTTTGTATCTCCACTCATAAATTCACTTGGAAGAATTGGCATCTCTAGATTAGGAGCCGATTTTTTTATGAAAGAAGATGAGTTTGAAATTTATAATATTATCGAAGAGATGAAAAGATCTAATAAATTAAGAAGAGAATTGGAAAAAAGTATTTATGATGAGGCCGATAGAATACTTAAAAGTAAGAATTTAAAGGAATTGAGATACATTTTCTTGAGCTCTTATAAGTGGCATCCAGGTGTTATAGGAGTTGTTTCTTCTAGACTAAGCGTTAAATATGGGGTTCCCGTAGTATTAATTGCTTTGAAGGATGGTATTGGAAAAGCTTCATGTAGAAGTGTTCCCGGAATAAATATCTTTAATATCTTCAAAAAAATAGGTGATAACCTAATTCGATTTGGCGGTCATGATTTGGCAGCTGGATTTATAGCAGAGGAAACAAAGCTTTCTTATATTGAAAAACTTTTCTCTGAAGAGATTGAAGAAGTGAAAAGTAAAAAAGATAAAAGAAAATTAATGATAGATTTAGAATATTCTATTGAAAATATAGATGAAAGTATGATAAAAGATATAGGAGAATTATCTCCATTTGGGTTGGAAAATCCACATCCATTATTTTTAGATACTAATTTAAAGATAGAGGGGATTAAAAAATTTGGAGTTGAAGATAGACATTTTAACGGGATCATAAGAAAAGGAAACAAATCTTACCCAATAGTGGCTTTTGAACTTGCTCACAAGATAAACGAGGAAGAATATAAACTTCAAAAATTCGATATAGTCTACTACCCTGAGAAAATCTATTACAAAGGGGAGGAGATTTTTCAGATTAGGATTAAAGACCTAAAAGTTAAGGATGAATTCTTTGAGGTTTTTATCAAATAGATTTTTAAGGAGGAATAAATGAGACACGAAATCAAGAAAATTGAAAATTCAGCAGCTGAGTTAAAGTTTAATCTTACTGCAGAGGAATTAGCACCAATTAAATCTCAAATCTTAAAAGAATTAGTTAAAAAGGTGGAGGTTCCTGGATTTAGAAAAGGAAATGCTCCAGTTGATAAAGTTGAAGCTCAATATGCAGATTTATTAAAAGAAGAAATCGTTGAGAAAGTTTTAAAAGAAAATTTTGATAAAGTTATTGCTGATGAGAAATTATCTCCAATAAGTTTCATATATAATTTAAAAGCTGATATGACAAAAGATGGATTAGAGCTTGTATTTAACATAGATCTTTATCCAGAAGTAACATTAGGTCAATATAAAGGATTAGAAGCGGAAAAAGAAACTTTTGAAATGTCAGAAACTCTTTTAAATGACGAAATCGAAACTTTATTACAATCTAAATCTAAATTAGTAGATGCTCCAGAAGGAACAAAAGCAGCTATGGGTGATACAGTAGATTTAGCTTTTGAAGGATTTATAGACGGTGTTCCATTTGAAGGTGGAAAAGCTGATTCTCACCAATTAAAGTTAGGATCAAAAATGTTTATTGATACTTTCGAAGATCAATTAGTTGGATACACAGTTGGACAAGAGGGAGAAATAGTTGTAAACTTCCCTGAAAACTATCACCAAGCTTCATTAGCTGGAAAACCTGCAACTTTTAAAGTTAAAATAAACGCTATAAAAGTTTTAGAAAAGCCAGAATTAAATGATGAGTTTGCAAAAGAATTAGGATATGATTCAGTAGCAGATTTAAAAGCTAAAAAAGAAGAAGAATTAAAAGCTAGAGAAGAGTTAAGAATTAAAAATGATTTCACTGGAAAACTAATACAAAAAGTAGTAGCAGACAGTAAAGTAGAAATTCCTAAGTCAATGATCACAAGAGAAATCGAAGCTAGATTTGCTGAAATGGATCAACAACTTGCAATGCAAGGAATGAACCTTGAGACTTATTTAAAAATGACTGGAATGACTATGGAGAAAGCATTTAATCAAATGGCACCAATGGCACTTAATAAAGTTACAGTTGATTTAGTTTTAGAAACAATCGCTAAAGCTGAAAATATTGCTCTTTCTGAAGAAGAATTAGCTGAGAAAATTTCTGAAGTTGCTAAGATGTATGGAATGACAACTGAGCAGTTAGAAACAGAATTAAACAAAAATAACAACTTAGAGAACTTTAAAGCTACTTTAAAAGGGGAAACTCTATTACAAAAAGCTGTTGAAGTTATTGTTAACAACGCAAAGTAATAATTTAAAAATAAGTATTGAGTAGAGAATTTCTCTACTCAATACTTACTTAAATATAAAGATAAATACTAATATGAGATTAGTATTTTCCTATTTATTTAAGGAGGTAAACTTTATGTATAATCCAACAGTAATAGAAAATACAGGTAAGGGTGAAAGAGCCTACGATATATATTCAAGACTTCTTAAGGACAGAATAATTTTCTTAGGAACAGAGATAGACGATCAAGTCGCAAATTCAATTGTGGCACAACTTCTTTTTTTAGAAGCAGATGATCCTGAAAAAGATATAATAATGTATATTAACAGTCCAGGTGGGGTAATAACTTCTGGAATGGCTATATACGATACAATGAACTATATAAAACCAGATGTACAAACAGTATGTGTTGGTCAAGCTGCAAGTATGGGAGCATTACTTTTATCTGCAGGAACAAAAGGAAAGAGATATGCTTTAGAAAATGCTAGAATAATGATTCACCAACCTTTAGGTGGAGCAAAAGGTCAAGCAACAGATATAGCAATTCAAGCTCAAGAAATTTTAAGAATGAAAGATTTAACATCTAAAATTTTAGCTAAAAATACAGAAAAACCATTAGAAAAAGTATTAGCAGATACTGAAAGAGATAACTTTATGTCAGCAGAAGAAGCTAAAAATTACGGTCTAATAGATGAAGTTTTTGTGAGATAGGAGGAGAAATACTTATGAGTAAAAAAGAAAATTGCTCTTTTTGTGGCAGAGGACAAAATGAAGTAGCTAAACTTTTTGCAGGAATAGAAGGAGCTTATATTTGTGATGAGTGTATAGAAACTTGTTTCGATATGCTTGATTTTTCCTCGATTCCAGAAGGTGAAAAACTTGAAAGTCTTTCAGAACTTAAATTATTGACGCCAAGAGAGATTAAGTCAAAACTTGATGAATATGTAATAGGACAGGATGAAAGTAAAAAAGTTTTAGCGGTTTCAGTATATAATCACTACAAAAGAATAATGCATAAAGATAGCGGAGATCAAGATGTTGAGCTTCAAAAATCAAATGTTTTATTAATTGGACCAACAGGTTCTGGAAAAACATTATTAGCACAAACATTAGCTAGAACTTTAAATGTACCGTTTGCAATAGCAGATGCAACTACACTAACAGAAGCTGGATACGTAGGAGATGACGTAGAAAATGTTTTAGTTAGATTATTACAAGCTTCAAACTATGATGTGGATGCAGCTGAAAGAGGAATAATTTATATAGATGAAATAGATAAGATAGCAAGAAAATCTGAAAATGTTTCAATAACAAGAGATGTTTCTGGAGAAGGAGTACAACAAGCGCTTCTTAAAATAATAGAAGGAACTAAATCACAAGTTCCACCTCAAGGAGGGAGAAAGCATCCAAATCAAGAATTGATTGAAATCGATACTACAAATATTTTATTTATAGTTGGTGGAGCTTTTGAAGGACTAGAGAAGGTTATAAAATCAAGAACTAACAAGAAAGTATTAGGATTTGGAGCTCAAAACAATAAAGCTATAACTGAAACTGAAGGTGAAAGTTTCCAAAGAGTTTTACCTGAAGATTTAGTTAAACAAGGGATAATTCCAGAACTTGTGGGAAGACTTCCTATCATCACAACTTTACAAAGTTTAGATGAAGAAGCTCTTATTAAAATTTTAACTGAGCCAAAAAACTCTATAATAAAACAGTATGGAAAGTTTTTCCAAATGGAAGATGTAGAGATTGAATTTACACAGGACGCACTTAAAAAAATAGCAGATTTAGCATTAGCTAGAAAAATTGGAGCTAGAGGATTAAGAGCGATTTTAGAAAATACAATGTTGGAGCTTATGTATGATGTTCCATCAGAAAAAGATATAAAGAAAATAGTGATTACGGCAGAGTCTGTTACTGACTCTTCAAAAGTTTTAATTGAAAGAATGGAGGGATAACCTTATGAGTAAATTACCATTTTTACCAACTAGAGATATAGTTATCTTCCCTGGGATTGTAACGCCAGTATATGTAGGAAGAGAGTTAAGCCTTGTTACTTTAGAAAATGCTGCTCAAAATAAAGAGAGAATAATTCTTGGAACTCAAAAAGATAGTCTTAAAGAAGATTTAGATCTTACAAAAGATATCCATAAAGTTGGTGTTATCGCAACTATACTTCAAACAGTTAAGATGCCAAATAATACTATTAAACTCTTATTAGAAGCAGAACAAAGAGTGTATGTTGATAATGTAGAAATTGTTGATGGGAAATACGAATCAGAATATACTTTAATAGAGTGTAAAGAAGAAAAGACGAAAGAACTTCAAGCTTTATACAGAAAAATTTTGAAAAATTTTGAAAAATATGGAAAGATTACTAATAAAGTTAGTCCAGATTTAATAATAAATTTAAAAAGTATGACTTCAATAGGATCATCTTTTGATATAATTGCATCTAATCTTATGATTGATACAGCTGAAAAGCAGTCATTGCTAGAAGAATTTGATGTTGAAAAAAGAGGATTTAAAATTCTTGAACATCTAAATAGAGAGATTGAAATAGCTAATATTGAAAGAAAAATAGAAGAGAAAGTTAAATTTAAAATAAATGAGAACCAGAAAGCATACTACATAAAAGAAAAAATTACTGCGATGAAGGAAGAACTTGGAGATCAAAATCCAGATGAAGATATAGCGCAGTTAAAAGAGTTAATTGATAAGAAGAAACTTCCAAAAGATGTAAAGAAAAAATTAGAGTCGGAATTAAAAAAACTTTCAAGAATGGCTCAATTTTCTGCGGAAGCGACAGTATCTAGAACTTATATAGAAACAGTTGTTGATTTACCTTGGGATAAATCGACTAAAGATGTCTTAGATTTAAAAAAAGCAAGTGAAATTCTAGAAAGAGATCACTATGGACTTAAAGATGTAAAAGAAAGAATCTTAGATTATTTAGCTGTAAAAAAATTAAATCCAAACATGAAAGGTACTATTTTATGTCTTGCAGGACCTCCTGGAGTTGGAAAAACATCTTTAGCAAAATCAATAGCTGAATCTATGGGAAGATCATTTGTTAGAGTTTCTTTAGGTGGAGTAAGAGATGAAGCTGAAATAAGAGGACATAGAAGAACATATATTGGTTCTATGCCTGGAAGAATTATGAAAGCTTTAAAAATAGCTAATTCAAAAAATCCTGTTATTCTTTTAGACGAACTTGATAAAATGTCGAGTGATTTTAAAGGAGATCCGTCTTCAGCTATGCTTGAAGTTCTAGATCCTGAACAAAATTCACATTTTGAAGATCATTACATTGATATGCCATTTGACTTATCAAAAGTATTTTTTATAGCAACAGCTAATGAGTTAAGAAATATTCCAGGACCATTGAGAGATAGAATGGAAATTATAACTCTTTCATCTTATACAGAGATTGAAAAATTACATATTGCAAAAAAATATTTAATAGATTCTTCTAAAATTGAAAATGGTTTAAAAGATGTAGAAGTTGACATATCGGATAAGTCTATTTTAAAAATTATTGATGAGTATACAAGAGAAGCTGGAGTTAGAAATTTAAAAAGAGAAATAATGTCACTATTTAGAAAAATAGCAAGAGATGTTATTGAAAATAAAAAGAAAAAAGTAGTAGTCAGCATAAAAAATGTTGAAAAATATTTAGGTAAAGTTAAATTTAGACCTGAAAAAATGAGAGAAAAAGTTTCGAAACTTGGAGTAGTTAACGGGCTTGCTTGGACTGCTGTTGGTGGAGTAACTCTTGAAGTACAAGGAGTTGTTATACCGGGGAAAGGAAACTTATCTCTAACTGGAACTTTAGGAAACGTAATGAAAGAATCAGCTCAAGTTGCATTTACATACTTAAGAGCTAATTTAGAGAAATTTGGATTAGAAAATCCAGAATTTTTAGAAAAGAAAGATATACATCTACATTTTCCTGAGGGAGCTACTCCAAAAGATGGTCCATCTGCAGGAATTGCAATAACTACAACTATTTTATCTATCTTAACGAATAGAAAAATTAGACAGGATATAGCGATGACTGGAGAGATTACTATCATTGGGGAAGTGTTAGCAGTTGGTGGAATTAAAGAAAAAGTGATAGGGGCTCATAGAGCTGGAATAAGAGAAGTTATTCTTCCAGATGACAATAGAGTTGATGGCGACGAAATACCTAAAGAGGTAGCCAAAGATATGACTATTCATTATGTTAAGCAATATAGTGAGGTTGAAGAGTTAGTATTTGAAAAATAAAAAGAAAAGAGGATAAATTATGACAGTAAAACAAGCGGAATTTATCAAATCTGCAGTTTTTGAGAAAGATTATCCAGCAGAATTAGAAAATATGGAGTTTGCATTTGTAGGAAGATCTAACGTAGGTAAGTCTTCTTTAATAAATAGTATTACAGGAAGAAATAAATTAGCTAAAACAAGTAAAACTCCTGGAAGAACTCAATTGATAAATTATTTTTTAATTAATAGGGAAGTTTTCTTTGTAGATTTGCCAGGATATGGATTTGCAAAAGTTCCAAAAGAGATGAAAAAAGAGTGGGGACAAACTATGGAAAGATATCTAGCGAGTCCTAGAAACAAGTTAGTATTTGTTCTGCTAGATATAAGAAGAGTTCCAAGTGAAGAGGATTTAGAAATGTTAACATGGCTAGATCACTATAACACTCCATTTAAAATAATATTTACAAAAATGGATAAAGTGTCAAACAATGAAAAATTTAAAGCTTTAAAAGATATAAGAACTAAGATAGAATTTTCAAACGAAGATGTACTTTTCCATTCTTCACTTAATAATCATGGAAGAGATCAAGTTTTAGAATTTATTGGAGCTTATTTAAAAGATGAATTACAGGAGGAGATTTGTAGTGAAAGAACTGAATAAAACTTATTCTCCCAATGAAATCGAAAAAAAATGGTATAAGCATTGGGAAGATTCGAAATTTTTTGCAGCTACTTTAGAGGAGGGAAAACCTAATTATTCAATAGTAATTCCTCCACCAAATGTAACTGGAATATTGCATATGGGACATATATTAAATAACAGTATTCAAGATGTTCTTGTAAGATATAAGAGAATGAGTGGATATAACACTCTTTGGATGCCAGGAACAGACCATGCTGGAATAGCAACACAAAATAGAGTAGAAAGAAAACTAGCTGAACAAGGGCTTAAAAAAGAAGATCTTGGAAGAGAAAAGTTTGTAGAGCAAGTATGGGAATGGAAAGAGCAATATGGTGGAGCTATCACTACTCAACTTAGAAGAATAGGTGCTTCTTTAGATTGGGATAGAGAAAGATTTACTATGGACGAAGGACTTTCAAATTCTGTAAGAGAAATATTTGTAAAATTATATAAAGATGGACTTATTTATCAAGGTGAATACATGGTAAACTGGTGTCCAAGATGTGGAACTGCTCTTGCTGATGATGAAGTTGAACATGAAGAAAAAGCTGGAAAATTATGGTATTTAAGATATCCTGTAAAAGATTCAGAGGAATTTCTAATCATTGCAACTACAAGACCAGAAACAATGTTGGCAGACGTTGCTATAGCAGTTAATCCAAACGACGATAGATACAAGCATTTAGTTGGAAAATCTGTAATTTTACCATTAGTAGGAAGAGAGATTCCAGTTATAGCTGATGAATATGTAGATATAGAGTTTGGAACAGGAGCTTTAAAAATTACTCCAGCACATGATCCGAATGACTTTGCTTTAGGACAAAAATTTGATTTACCAATTATAAATATGATGACAGATGATGGAAAAGTAGTAGCAGATTATCCAGCTTATGCAGGAATGGACAGATTTGAGGCTAGAAAAGTTATGGTTGAAGATTTAGAAAAAGGTAATTATGTTGTAAAAATTGAAGATCATAAGCATAATGTTGGTGGATGTTATAGATGTAATACTGTAATTGAACCAAGAGTTTCAAAGCAGTGGTTCGTTAAGATGGAACCTTTAGCTGTAAAAGCTTTAGAAGTTGTAAGAAACGGACAAGTAAAACTTATGCCTAAGAAATGGGAAAAAGTTTACTACAATTGGCTTGATAATATAAGAGATTGGTGTATATCTAGACAAATTTGGTGGGGACATAGAATACCTGCTTGGTATGGTCCAGATAACTTCATATTTGTTGCAAAAGATGAAGCAGAAGCTTATGAGCAAGCTGAAGCACACTATGGAAAAAAAGTAGAATTAAGACAAGAAACAGATGTTTTAGATACTTGGTTCTCATCAGCACTTTGGCCTTTCTCAACATTAGGTTGGCCAGATAAGACTGCTGAATTATCAGCATTCTACCCAACTTCAACTCTTGTAACAGGAGCAGATATATTATTCTTCTGGGTAGCTAGAATGGTAATGTTTGGAATGTATACTATGGATGAGATTCCATTCGAAAATGTATATCTTCATGGAATTGTAAGAGATGAAAATGGAAGAAAGATGTCAAAATCTTTAGGAAATTCTCCAGATCCATTAGAACTTATAGATGAGTATGGTGCAGACGCTATAAGATTTACTATGATTTATAGTACTTCTCAAGGTCAGGATGTTCATTTCTCTGAAAAGCTTTTAGAAATGGGAAGAAATTTTTCAAATAAAATTTGGAACGTTTCAAGATTCGTACTTATGAATCTTGAGGGATTCAATGTTGAAACGGTTAATAAGGATGATCTGAAATTTGAACTAGTTGATGAATGGATATTCTCGAGATTGAACAGAACAGTTAAAGATGTTGCTGACAAACTTGAAAAGTTCCAATTAGATGAAGCAGCGAAGTCTGTATATGAATTCTTAAGAGGAGATTTCTGTGACTGGTATGTAGAGCTAGCAAAAGTAAGACTATACAATGAAGATGAATCTGATAAGAGTTCAAAAGTAACTGCACAATATGTACTTTGGTCAATTCTAGATTCAGGATTAAAGATGTTACATCCATTTATGCCATTCATAACTGAAGAAATTTGGCAAAAAATAAAAACTTCTACAGATGCTGAGAGCATAATGCTTTCTAAGTATCCGGTAGTTGAGGATGCATTAATTAATGAAGATATTGAGAAATCGTTTGGTTATATCCAAGGATTAATTTCATCTCTTAGAAATATTAAAGCTGAAAGAGGAATATCTCCAGCTAAAGAAGTTAAAGTGGTAATTAGAACTTCAAACCCAATTGAACTTGAAACAATTAAAAACAACTACGTATTTATAACTAAACTTGCTAAAATAGAAGAACTTACTTATGGTCCAGATGTTGTTGCTCCAGAGCAAAGTGGATTTAGAGTAAATGGGGATTCTGAAGTTTATATGATTTTAACTGGTCTTCTTGATGTAGAAGCTGAAGTTAAAAAAATAAAAGAACAACTAGAAAAAGTTGAAAAAGATTTAGAAAAAGTTAATACTAAACTTTCTGATGAAAGATTTACTTCAAAAGCTCCTGTACATATTTTGGATAGAGAAAGAAAAATCCAAAAAGAGTATCAAGATAAATTTGATAAATTAATGGAAAATCTAAAAAACTTCCAATAATTAATTGAAAGCCGCTAGAATCTTCTTCTAGCGGCTTTGTTATTAGTTGGCAATTCCCAAAAAAGTTTTTCACAATATAATGTATTAAAAAATAAAAAAATGTGCTAAAATAAAATTGATGTTATATATAATTATAATATTTGGGGAGTGATGGTTTTGGATTTACATTATTTAAAAATATTTTATGAGGTAGCTAAAGAGAAAAGTTTTACTAAAGCTGCAAGCAA
The DNA here is from genome assembly GCF_014250685.1 of Cetobacterium sp. 2A. Taxonomy (GTDB): domain Bacteria; phylum Fusobacteriota; class Fusobacteriia; order Fusobacteriales; family Fusobacteriaceae; genus Cetobacterium. Next base: position 965,345 of record NZ_JACFAJ010000006.1, read on the forward strand.
GCTGTATATCAATCAATCGGCTGTATCAATTCAAGTTAAAAAATTTGAAGAGTTATTAAATGCTAGATTATTTGATAGAAGTTCTAAAAAGATTAAGTTAACTTATACAGGTGAAGCGCTTTTTAAAATGGCAGAAGAGATTTTTGAAAAAGTAAAAAGAGCTGAAAAAGAGATAAGCAGAATAATAGATTTAGATAGAGCTAAAATTTCTATAGGGGCGAGTCCAGTTATTGGAGAGCCTGTTTTACCGTGTCTTATGAAAGAATTTAATAAAGTTCATGAAGAGATTGAATACGATATAAATGTATCTAATAAGCAGTGGCTTTTAAAGCTTCTGAAAGAGGGGGAATTAGATATATTACTATTGGACGAAGAACATATAACAGACCCAAATCTTGAAGTTATTACTTTAGATAAGGTTCCATATGTGTTAGTTGGTAGAAGGGAATATAGAAATATTGAAAATGTAGCCAAAGATCCATTAATTAGTAGAAAACATATTCCAAATAATAATGAGGCTATAGCAATTGTAGAAGAGAGACATAAAATAAATTTTGAGACTAAGATATCAGTTTTAGGAAACTTAGAAGTTATAAAAGGAATGGTTCGTGAGGGAATAGGAAATGTAATTCTTCCTTACTATGCTGTGCATAAAGAAATAGAGAGTGGAGAATTTAAAGTTATAGAAGAAATAGAAGAAATAAAAGACGGATATCAAATCGTAATAACAAAAGATAAGAAAAATCTTATTCAGATTATTAAGTTTGTTAATTTCGTCCAAAATTATAAGATACAATATTAGGAGGAACTTATGGAACTTTTGAACTCTTATAAAACAACTCTGGAGATGCTAGAGAAGTTTATAAAAGAAGAATCAAAGAGAAATGAGACAGAAAAAGTAGCTAAATCTTTATCTGAAACTTTTTTTGAAGGAAACAAAGTTTTAATATGTGGAAATGGTGGAAGTAACTGTGATGCACTTCATTTTGCAGAGGAATTTACAGGTAGATTCCGTGGAAATAGAAGAGCTTTACCAGCTATAGCTTTATCAGATTCATCACATATAACTTGTGTAGGAAATGATTATGGATTTGACTACATTTTTTCTAGAGGTGTTGAAGCTTATGGAAAACCTGGAGATATGTTTATCGGGATTTCAACAAGTGGAAATTCAGAAAATGTAATAAAAGCTGTTGAATCTGCAAAGAAAATGGGATTGAAAACAGTGGTATTACTTGGTAAAGATGGTGGAAAATTAAAAGGAATGTGTGACCATGAATTTATAATTCCTGGTGCTACTTCAGATAGAATTCAAGAGATTCATATGATGATACTTCATATAATAATTGAAGGTGTAGAAAAAATAATGTTCCCAGAAAATTACTAGAGAAATGCCCTTGGTTGGGCATTTTTTTGTAACCTCTAAAAAATTTCAAGGAGGGGATTGATGAAAAAAGTTATACGATTATTTCTGTTTTTTATTATTTCTGTTTTTGTCTATACTAGTGAAGCAAATATTGGAGTTTTTAATACTCTTAGGCTTGGTAAAAGCAAAAAAAAATTTTGAAATAATGGCTTCTGGTATAAAGAAATTTGAAATAATAGGATTAGTAGAAGTTATGGATGAAAAAGGACTTGAAAAGTTAGTAGATAATTTAGAAAAAGTTAGCAATAAAAAATGGGCATATCATATTTCTCCATATGCTGTTGGAACCGATGGATATAAAGAGTATTATGGATATGTTTATCAAAAAGATAAAGTTAAATTTTTAGGAAGTGAAGGTTTTTATCCAGATCCTGGGAATAAATTAATAAGAGAGCCATATGCTGCTAATTTTAAAATAGATAATTTTGATTTTACATTTGTTTTAATTCATTCTATTTTTGGAAAAAAAGAGAGTCAAAGAAGAGCGGAAGCCTTTCAATTTGATGACATTTATAAATATTTTCAAGAGAAAGATTCCAAAGAAAATGATATAATAATAGCTGGAGATTTTAATTTACCAGCAAATGATGAGTCATTTCAGCAACTGATGGATATTCCTGACAATATAATCTATGCAATTGATCCTACAATAAAGACAACAATCGGAAGTAAAGGATTTGCGAATTCATATGACAACTTTTTTATTTCATTGAAATATACAAAAGAGTTTACGGGTGTGAGTGGAGCTATAGATATTACAAATGGAAATTATATAGATACGAGAAAAAATGTATCTGATCATTTGCCTATATTTATGAAAGTACTTACAGGAGAAGATGATGACTAGAGCATATATATTTTTAAATGGTGTTGGAGAAAAAGAAGAATTTTATAAAAAATTAGATTTTAAAAATAGCTCGGTTTATTGTGCTGATGGTGGTTATAGGCAGTGTCTAAAAGCTGGAGCTATTCCTAAAGAAGTCTGGGGAGATTTTGATTCAGTTTCAGATTCAGAGTTTAAAGATTTAGAAGATAGTGATATAATTTTAAGAAAATTTAGTAAAGAAAAAGATTCTACCGATGGAGAATTATTGATAGAATATGTAAGTTCTAAAAATTACGATGAAATTTATGTGTTGTGTGGATTAGGAGGAAGATTGGATCATGAACTAACTAATATAAATCTTCTCTTCAAATATAAAAATATTAACATAAAAACAGAAAAAGAGCTTTTATTTTCGGTCGATAGAAAGTATACTTTTATTAACAAAAAAAATAAGATAATTTCATTTGTTCCCTTTTCAGATGAGGTAAGAAATATGAATTTAAAAGGATTTAAATATCCTTTAAATGATTACTTATTAAAAAGAGGAGATTCAAGATGTATGAGTAATATTGTATGTAGTGATGAAGCAACTGTAGATTTTAATACCGGAAGACTACTATGTATTCTAAACGATTAAAAGTAAGGAGTGATTTCTATGTTAACAACAATTATAGTAATTTTAATATCTCTTGTAATTTTAATGATTTATGTAGGAGGACTTCTTGCATTCACTCCAGATAGAAAAGATGATAAGTACATAATTTCTATTTTAAAAGTTGGATTTCGATATTTAGATAATGGAAAATCTAGAAAGTTTAAACTGTACGGAACTTTAGAGTTCCATTTAGGATATTTAATAATTTTATTTGCATATAAAATTTTAGATGGAAGAAAATACGCAGAAATAAAAGCATAATTTGGAGGATTTAATGAACAATATTTCAACAAGAACAAAATTGATTTTAGGATTTCAACATGTTTTAGCCATGTTTGGAGCCACTGTATTAGTTCCATATTTGACTGGCTTGAGTCCAGCGATAGCATTACTTTCAGCAGGAATAGGAACATTACTTTTTCACCTGTGTACTAAAGGAATTGTACCGGTTTTCTTAGGATCATCATTTGCATTTATTGGAGCACTTGCATTGGTTTTAAGAGAGGGAGGAATAGCTGCAATTAAAGGTGGAGTAATTTCAGCTGGATTGGTGTATATAGGAATGTCACTAATGGTTAGAGTGTTTGGTGTTGATAAAATAAGATCATTTTTCCCACCAGTAGTTGTAGGACCAATAATAATGGTTATAGGATTGAGATTGAGTCCAGTAGCTCTTAATATGGCGGGATATTCAAATGGAACTTTTGACATAAAAAGTTTAATAGTAGCATCAATTGTTGTAGCATCGATGGTTACGATTTCTGTTTTAGAAAAATCATTTTTTAGATTAGTTCCAATACTAGTTTCAGTTATAGTTGGGTATTTAGTTGCAGTTGCTATGGGAATGGTAGATTTCCAACCAGTATTAGCAGCTAGATGGTTTGGATTCTCATCAAATGATTTAGAGCAAATATTAACAATTCCTAAGTTTAGTATAACATCTATCCTAGCAATAGCTCCTATAGCTATGGTAGTTTTTATAGAACATATAGGAGATATAACTACGAATGGTGCTGTAGTTGGTAAAGATTTCTTTAAAAACCCTGGAATTGCAAGAACGCTATTAGGTGATGGAGTTGCAACAATAGCGGCAGGATTCCTAGGTGGTCCAGCTAATACTACTTACGGTGAGAATACAGGAGTACTAGCTGTAACTAAAGTTTATGATCCAGCTATCCTAAGAATAGCAGCGTGCTATGCAATTGTTTTAAGTTTTATAGGTAAGTTTGGAGTAATAATTCAAACTATACCAGTTCCAATAATGGGAGGAATATCAATAATTCTATTTGGAATGATAGCTTCGGTTGGAGTTAGAACTCTTATAGAAGCGGAATTAGATTTCTCTCATTCAAGAAATTTAATAATATCTTCATTGATATTTGTTTTAGGAATAGCAATTGAAAATGTTGTTATCTGGAGAACTGTATCAATATCAGGACTTGCAATAGCGGCTTTGATTGGAGTTACATTAAATAAAATATTGCCTAAAAATATATAATCAAGGGAAAAATGGAAAGGAAACTCTTTCCATTTTTTTATTTGTATAGTAATATAGTTCTAAGAATCTAAAATTGAGGAGAATATTATGAAGAAATTTGTATATTTGGGAATAATAGTTGGATTAATAAATTTAGGTTTTTTCGGAAAAACTTATTATGAAAATAGGAAAATAGTAAAACAAGAGGTAAAAGAGAATCAGATAGAAAAAGGAGCTGATAATAGTATGTTAAAAAGAGAAGAAATAGAAGCTAAGTATAAATGGAATTTAGATGATATTTATCCGAACTGGGAAGCTTGGAATAAAGATGTAGATAATATGCAAGAAATGATGAATGTTATACCAACATATAAAGGAAAAATAAAAGATAATCCTGAAGAATTTATAAAACTGGTGAAACTAGAAGAAAAACTTTCAAGAACATTGGATAAGGTGTATTTATATCCTTATTTGATGAAAGATTTGAATTCAAAAGATCAAGAAGCTTCTATAAAATTACAAGAAATAGAATCAATATATACAAAATATGCAATATCAACAGCGTGGATAACACCTGAGATTTTGCAAATTCCTCAAGAGACTATGGTAACTTGGATAGAAACTTATCCTGAATTGCAAGAGAATAAATTTCCGTTAATGGAAATTTATAGATTACAGGGACATGTTTTAACAGAAGATAAAGAGAGATTGTTATCATACTTTGGTCAATATATGGGAGCACCTAGTGATATCTATAGTGAGCTTTCAACTTCAGATATAAAATGGAATGAAGTGGAGTTTTCAGATGGAACGAAAGTTCCAGTAACAAATGGAGTTTATTCAAAAGTTGTTTCTACGAATAGAAATCAAGAAGATAGAAAAAAAGCTTTTGAAGCGATGTATGGATCATTTTTAGTTGGAAAGAATACGTACGGAGCTATATATAGAAACTTATTACAAAGGGACTGGGCATCGGCACAATCAAGAAATTATGGTTCGACTCTAGAAAAAGCCCTAGAAGCAAATAATATACCAGTAAATGTTTACGAGATATTAATAGAATCTACAAAAGCTAACACAGCTCCATTAAAGAGATATATAGATATTAGAAAAAAAGCATTAAAACTTTCAAATTACTATTACTATGATAACCAAATAAATATAGTTGATTACAATAGAGATTTTTCTTATGAAGAAGCTAAGTCAGATGTTTTAAAATCTGTTTCACCGCTTGGGGAGCAATATGTAGAAGGACTTAATAAAGCATTGAGCGAAGGGTGGCTAGATGTGTTTGAAACAACAAATAAGAGAAGTGGGGCCTACTCAATAAGTATATATGATGTACATCCATATATGTTACTTAATTACAACGGAACTTTGGATTCAGTTTTCACGTTAGCTCATGAGCTTGGGCATACTATGCATAGTATGTTATCTGTAAAAAATCAGCCATATCCTACAAATAGTTATACTATATTTATAGCGGAAATTGCTTCTACATTTAATGAAAGATTATTATTGGATAGTATGTTAGAAAATACAACTGATCCTAAAGAGAGAATAGCTCTTATAGAGCAGGCATTAGGAAATATTATGGGGACATATTATTTACAAACTATGTTTGCAGACTATGAGTATCAAGCTCACAAGATAGTGGAAAATGGTGGAGCAATAACTCCAGAAGTATTAGATGGGATAATGGCACAGTTATTTAGTGATTATTTTGGACAGGGAATTGAAGTGGATGAATTACAAAAGCTTATTTGGGCTAGAATACCTCATTTCTATAATTCTCCGTATTACGTTTATCAATATGCAACAAGTTTTGCTGCATCGGCTAATTTGTATGATAAAGTGACAAATCCAAATAGTACAGTAGAAGAAAAAGAGATTGCAAGAGAGAGTTATTTAGAACTTTTAAAATCAGGTGGAAACAACCATCCAATGGATCAATTAAAAAAAGCAGGAGTTGATTTAAGTAAAAGAGAAAGTTTTGATTCAATAGCTAAAGAGTTTGATAGATTATTAGATATTTTAGAAAAGGAACTTGAGAAAATATAAAGAATATAAAGAGGCGATACTAATATCGCCTCTTTTGTTATTTATATTATTTATATTCCTATAAAAGCTCCAGGACCAATTGGTAATCCAAATAGATACCAAACGAATAATAGTATAATCCATCCAATCATAAAGATTAAAGAGAATGGAATCATAGTTGAAATTAAAGTTCCAAGACCAGTATTTTTATCATATTTTTGAGCGAAAGCAACAGTTACAGCAAAATATGACATTAGAGGAGAGATAATATTAGTTGTAGAATCTCCAATTCTATATGCAATTTGTGTAAACTCAGGAGAGTAACCAACTTGCATAAGCATAGGAACAAAAATAGGTGCCATTATTGCCCACTTAGCTGACGCTGATCCCATAAATAGATTTATAAATCCTGTTATGATTATAAAGGCTATTATTAATGGGAACCCAGTGAAACCAACACTCTTTAAGAAGTCAGCTCCCTTAACAGCCATGATTGTTCCAAGATTTGTATATGAGAAATATGCTATAAATTGAGAAGCTGCAAAAGCTAGAGCTAAGTATCCACCCATAGTTCCTAGAGATTTTCCAATTAATCCAGCTATATCTTTATCATTTTTTATTGTTTTAGCACCAAGTCCAAAAGCAATACCTGGAATTAGGAAAGCGAACATCATAGTAGGAACAAGACCGTCAGAAGTCCAAGCATTTAATGTTCCTTTAGTTTTTAAGATTGCATCAGCAGGAAGAGTTAAATAAAGCATTACACCGATGAAGGCAAGAATAGCAATTCCAGCAAATTTCAGTCCCTTTTTTTCTAGAGGTGTCAGTTCGTTCATATCACCTTTATATTCACCGTTATATGTACCTAGCCGAGGCTCTACTATCTTATCAACAACTAGTGAACCAAGGATTGTGATTAAAAATGTAGAAACAGCCATAAAATACCAGTTTCCAGTAGCAGTTACATTGTATGTAGGATGTAACAGTTTAGCAGCTTCAGTTGATATACCAGCAAGTAATGGATCGATTGTACCAACTAAAAGATTTGCAGAGAATCCCCCAGAAACTCCAGCAAATGCAGCAGCAAGACCAGCAAGTGGATGTCTACCAAAAGATAAGAATATAACTGCTCCAAGAGGAGTTAAAACAACATATCCAGCATCAGAAGCAACGTTTGACATAACTCCAGCAAATACAACCATCGCAGATATTGCACTCTTTGGCGTAGCAAGAACGATTTTTCTAAGGAAAGCAGACATAAGTCCAGTACCTTCACATACTCCAACTCCTATAAGAGCTACAAGTACCGTTCCTAAAGGTGCAAAACCAGTAAAGTTTTTAACCATAGAATTGAAAATATATCTGATTCCTTCCGCATTCATAAGAGATTTAGTAGAAACTGTCATCTCTTCAATAACATTTTTAGCTCTATTAAGTCCAGTATAAGTTACAGAAAGTCCAATTTTTTCAGCAATCCCAGAAATGAAAATTATGGAAACAGCAAAAATAAAAAATAATGTTACAGGATGTGGAAGTTTGTTTCCGCTAACTTCTACAAAATCCAAAAATTTGTTAAAAAGTCCTCTTTTTTTTCGCACTAATTCAGCCATATTTGTCCCCCTTTAATATAAAGTATCAATAAAGTATATAGTATTAACAAGGGCGAAACAATTATATAAAAAGAATATTACATATATACAGTATAAATATTTGATATAAGATGTTTAAAATTTAAGAATTTTTTGTTAGAATAATACTAAGAGAGTTAATAAATTAATCGAAGGAGAAAAATATGAAAATTATGACTGCGCTAAAGAATATGATTTTATTCATAATGAAGCAGATTGTTAAATTGATTGTAAATCTAGGATTAATAGGATTGATTTTATTTTTAGGATTTAGTTATTTTACTAAAAAGGATAAATCAACAATCATAAAACCGAATACATTTATAGAGTTAGACTTATCTGATGAGTATCTTGAAAATGGAATATTTTCTCCTTTTTCATTTAGACCACAAGGAGTATATTTTTACAAATTATTAAAAAATATAGATGAAGCAAGAGATAATTCCAATATATCGGGATTAATAATAAAGCTAGATGACATGAACTTAAATAAGGCGCAAGCTGAAGAGTTAAGTGGAAAAATAAAAAAATTCAGAGAATCTGGAAAACCTGTCTATTCATTCGCAACAACTTTAGATAATAAAAACTATTCGGTTGCTGTTTATACAGATAAAATAATTATGCCTCCAAGTTCAGCAGCTACTGTAAATTTAGATGGGTATTTTAAAGAAACTCCGTATTACAAATCACTCGCAGATAAAGTTGGGGTTGGATTTAATGTAATTCATGTAGGAGATTATAAATCTTATGGAGAAAATTATGTAAGAGATACTATGACTGAAGAATATAGAAATAATATGGATAGAATTTTAGGGATTGTATATTCTAATTTTATAAGTAGAGTTACAATAGAGAGAAAACAAGATGAGATATTTTTAAATGAAAGAGTTTTAAATGGAGATTTCATGGTATCTGAACCGTATAACCTTTTGAAGTATAACATGATAGATGAAGTTCAGCATTATGAGAATTTTTTAGTAGAAAATAATATAGAAAATAAAATTTCTATGCAAGACTATGTTGATAATAGTATAGTTACATTGAAAAATTTAAATAAAGATAAAATAGCAATTATATATGCAGAAGGAGAGATAAATTATAATACAACTCCAGGAAATATAAAAAGTAAGATAACTCCAGAAGTTATTTTTAAAAGTATAGATGAGGCTGTAAAAGATGATAGTGTAAAAGGAATTGTTTTAAGAGTTAATTCTCCTGGTGGATCAGCTCTAGCGTCTGAGATTATATATAACAAAATAAAAAAAATAGAAAAACCAGTATATGTTTCTATTGGTGGAGTTGCGGCTTCAGGAGGATATTATATCTCAGTTGCTGGAAAAAAAATATTTGCAGATAGAGAAAGTATAACTGGATCAATTGGTGTAGTGAGTCTTATACCAAATATTTCAGAGTTAGTAAAAAAAGTAGGAGTAAATGTTGAAGTCTTAGAAAAAGGAAAATATTCTTCAATATATTCAATGACACAACCTTTAGATAAAGATGAAATAGATAAGATTTATGCTTCGAATTTAAAAGTATATAATGAATTTTTAGATAGAGTAAGTGAGGGAAGAAATTTAGATAGAAGTAAACTAGAAAGCATAGCTCAAGGAAGAGTTTGGTTGGGACAAGAAGCTATAACTATTGGATTGGTAGATGAGATAGGTGGAATTGAAGAAACTATATCTGGTTTAGCAAAAGATTACAATATTGAAAATTACGATGTGGTAGAAGTGAAATCATCAGAGAGTTTGGATTCTGTTATACAAAGCTATATTTTACCTGTAACTTTGATGAGAAATTATGAAGCTTTAATGTCTCCAAGTTCAATTATGCACAAACTAAGAAAAGAAGAATTGTTTTTTAAACCTGTTATGTATCTTCCATATGATTTATAGTTGAAAAAAAATAACATACTATGGTATAATCACAGCAGAAACAGATTTGGAGGAGGAGTATAAGTGGTTAGAAAATTAAAAACATCTCAAAAAACAGGAAATTCTCAAATGGATATATTAAAGCAGGCTCAAGTTATGCAACAGCAAATGCTTGAAGTTCAAGAAGAACTTAAAGGTAAAGAAGTAGAAGCTTCAGTTGGTGGAGGAGCTGTTATAGTTAAAGCTAACGGACAAAAAGAGATTGTTTCGATAGTTATTTCAGATGAAACTATAAAAGACGCTGCAACAGACAAAGAAATGCTAGAAGATCTAGTTCTTTCAGCAGTTAGAGAAGCTATGAGACAAGCAGAAGAATTAGCAGAAAAAGAAATGTCTAAAGTAACTGGTGGAATAAACATTCCAGGGTTATTCTAATAATCAATAAAAGCACTGATATCTAGTATATTGGTGCTTTTTTTAATTTATATTGTATGGTATAATTACTTCAAAATATTAGTAATCAGGAGTTTATTTTATGGCTAATAAAAATTATAGATTATATGGTTTTCTTCTATATTATATTTTAAAGATAGTTTCTAAAACTATGAGAAAAAAAATAATAAAATCTAAAGAAATTGAGGCAGATGAGAGTTATATTTATGCGTTTTGGCACAATAAATTAATTGCAGCTTCTGTAACTTTGACATTTGTTGAAAAAAAGGCAGTTTTAGCTAGTCCTTCGAAAGATGGAGAGCTTATATCTGTTCCTCTTGAAAAGCTTGGATTTACGGTTGTAAGAGGTTCTTCGGGTAAGGACTCAGCAAAGAGTTTAATAAATCTTATAAGACTTGTAAAAAATGGATATAGTGCTGGAACTCCTCTTGATGGACCAAAGGGACCGATGTATGAGGTAAAGCATGGTATGTTATATCTTGCACAAAAATCAGGTAAAAAAATAATTCCCGTTGGAGCAGCATTTAGTAATAAATGGACTTTTGAAAAAGCTTGGGATAAATTCCAATTTCCGAAACCTTTTTCAAAGCTAGTTTGTATTTTGGGTGATCCTATAGAGATTCCACCAGATTGTGAATTAGATGAGTATGCAGATATAGTTAGAGATGAATTGTTAAATTTAGATAGACAAGCTGAGAGAGAGTTAGGAAATAAATAAATTTTAAGGGAGCGTTTAGAGTATGAGTAAAAATTTTTATGTAACAACACCGATATATTATGTTAATGGAGATCCACATGTTGGAAGTGCTTATACAACATTAGCTGCAGATATTTTAGCAAGATATAAAAAATCGATGGGATACGATGTATTCTTCTTAACAGGGACAGATGAGCATGGTCAAAAAGTTGAAGAGACAGCTAAAATGAAAGGTCTTACACCTCAAGATTGGACAGATTCTATGGCTCCAAGATTTATAGAGATGTGGAAAGCTTTAGATATAAATTATACAGATTTTATAAGAACAACAGAACCAAGACATAAAGATGCAGTTAAGAAAATATTAAAAACTGTACATGATAAAGGGGATATATATAAAGGAGAATATGAGGGAAAATATTGTGTTTCGTGTGAAACGTTTGTTCCTGAAAATCAAGTTGTAAATGAAAATCATTGTCCTGATTGTGGAAAAGAATTAAGAGTTGTAAAAGAGGAATCGTATTTCTTTAAAATGTCTAAATATCAAGATGAGCTATTAAAACATATAGATGAAAATCCAGATTTTATTTTACCTCACTCTAGAAGAAATGAAGTAACTTCATTTATCAAACAAGGGCTTCAAGATTTATCTATTTCAAGAAATACTTTTGAATGGGGAATACCTATAGAATTTGCACCAGGACACATAACTTATGTTTGGTTTGACGCTTTAACAAATTACTTAACAGCAGTAGGATATGAAAATAATCCTGAATTATTTGATAAATTCTGGAATAATTCAGAAATTGTTCATCTTTTAGGAAAAGATATTTTAAGATTCCACGCAATTATTTGGCCATGTATGTTACTTTCAGCTGGAATTAAACTTCCAGAAAAGATAGTTGCTCATGGATGGTGGACATCTGAAGGAGAAAAAATGTCAAAATCTAAAGGGAACGTAGTAGCTCCTTTAGATGAAGTTGCAAAATATGGAGTAGATGCTTTCAGATATTGTTTAATGAGAGAGGTTAACTTTGGAAATGATGGAGATTATTCAACTAAATCTATCGTAACAAGAATAAATTCAGATTTAGCAAATGATTTAGGAAATCTACTAAACAGAACATTAGGAATGTATAAAAAATATTTTGATGGTCAGATAGTTTTAGGAAATGTTGAAGAAGAAATTGATTCTGAAGTAAAAAAATTATGGGAAACTACATTAGATTCTATCGAGTACCATATGAATAGAGTTGAGTTCTCAAAAGCTTTAGAGGCTATATGGAAATTTGTATCTAGAATGAATAAATATATTGATGAAACTGCTCCTTGGGTTTTAGCAAAAGATGAGGATAAAAAATTAAGACTTGCAACAGTTATGAATATGTTAGTAGAGTCTCTTTATAAAATAGCGGTTGTAGTGGCTCCTTATATGCCAACTTCAGCTCAAAAGATTTGGAACCAATTAGGATTTGAAGGTTTTAATATTCAAGATATTAAGATAGAAGATATTAAAAACTGGGGTGCTTTAGAAGCTGGTCATAAATTAGGAAATGCAGAACCTATATTCCCGAGATTAGAATTAGAAAAAGAAGAGGTAGTAGATCCTTTTGCTATCAACGAAAATTTAGTAGTAGAAAATCCAGTGGCAATAGATGATTTCTCTAAAACAAAAATTCAAGTTGTTGAAATATTAGAAGTTTCAAAAGTTGAAGGTGCAGATAAGCTTTTAAAATTTAAAGTTAGTTTAGGAGATCATGCAAGACAAATAATATCTGGAATAGCAAGATATTATCCAGAACCTCAGGAGCTTGTAGGGAAAAAAGTTCTAGCAGTAACTAATTTAAGTCCTGTTAAATTAAGAGGAGAATTATCTCAAGGAATGCTTTTAAGTTCTGAAGAAAAAAATAGATTAAAACTTGTTGAAGTTGATTCATCTGTAAAAGTAGGATCTAAAATAAAATAAACTTATATGAGGGGGAAGTATGAGAAAGGTAACAAAAGCAGTTATACCTGCAGCAGGTTTAGGAACTAGGGTTTTACCTGCAACTAAGGCTCAACCAAAAGAGATGCTGGTAATAGTTGATAAACCGTCTTTACAATATATAGTTGAAGAGCTGGTAGCTTCTGGTATAACTGATATAGTTATAGTAACAGGAAGAAATAAAAATTCGATAGAGGATCATTTTGACCATTCTTATGAGTTAGAGAATACCCTTTTAAAATCAGGAAAAACAGATCTATTAAAGAAAGTTGACGATATATCAAGCATGGCAAACATATTTTATGTAAGACAAAATCATCCACTAGGATTAGGACATGCAATATTAAAGGCCAAGCCATTTATCGGAGATGAACCATTTGTAATAGCTCTAGGTGATGATATTGTTTATAATCCTGGAAACCCCGTTTCAAAGCAGTTAGTTGATGTATATGAAAAGTATGGAGCAAGTGTAATTGGAGTTCAAAATGTACCTGATGAAGATGTATGTAAATATGGTATAGTAAAGCCGTCTAAGAATTTAGATGATAAAACTGTAGAGATGGAAGATTTTATTGAAAAACCATCTTTAGAGGAAGCACCTTCAAAAATGGCTTGTCTTGGAAGATATTTACTATCAGGAGAAATTTTTGACTACTTAGAAAAAACAGAGCCTGGAAAAGGTGGAGAAATCCAACTTACAGATGCGATTTTAAAGATGTTACAAGATAACAAAAAAGTAGTAGCGCATAATTTTGATGGAAAAAGATATGATATTGGAAATAAAATTGGATTATTAAAAGCTAATATAGAGTTTGGATTAAGAAATGAAGAGACAAAAGAGGACTTAATGGAATATTTGAAATCAGAATTCGGAGGAAAGATATGAATATTAAACCTATTGGAGATAGAATTTTAGTAAAAGTAGCCAAAAAAGAGGAGAGAACAGCTAGTGGAATAATAATAGCTGGAGGAACTGAATCTGAAAAACAAAATATTGGAGAAATTGTAGCCTTAGGAAAAGGTCAAAATCTTATAGAGATAAAAATTGGAGAAAAAATAATATATAACAAATTTTCAGGAACAGAAGTAAAGGATAATGGTGAAAATTACTTGATTCTTAATTTTGAAGATGTATTAGCTGTAATTGAGTAAAAATTTTTTATTTTGGAGGGCGAAAATAAATGGCTAAAATAATAAAGTTTAATGAAGATGCTAGAAAAAAATTAGAACTAGGTGTAAATATTCTCGCAGATGCTGTTAAAGTAACTCTAGGTCCAAAAGGAAGAAATGTAGTTTTAGAAAAGGCTTATGGATCACCATTGATAACAAATGACGGAGTATCTATAGCTAAAGAGATAGAGCTTGAAGATCCGTTTGAGAATATGGGAGCACAACTTATAAAAGAGGTTGCTACGAAAGCAAATGATGTTGCTGGAGATGGAACTACGACTGCAACTGTATTAGCACAAGCCATGGTAAAAGAAGGGCTTAAAATGGTAAGTGCTGGTGCCAACCCAATGTTTATCAAAAAGGGAATAGAAAAAGCAACTAAAGAAGCAGTGAGACATTTAAAAGAAATTTCTAAAAAAATTCAATCTAATGAAGAAATATCGCAAGTTGCCTCTATTTCGGCTGGAGATGAAGAAATTGGGAAATTAATAGCAGAAGCTATGGAAAAAGTTGGAGAAACAGGTGTAATAACTGTAGAAGAAGCAAAATCACTTGAGACAACTTTAGAAATAGTTGAGGGAATGCAGTTTGATAAAGGATATTTATCTCCATATATGGTAACTGATTCAGAGAGAATGGAAGCTTTATTAGATAATCCTTTTATTTTAATAACAGATAAAAAGATAGGTTCTATGAAAGAACTACTTCCAATTCTTGAGCAAGTAGTTCAAACATCAAAACCTCTTTTAATAATAACTGAAGATTTAGAAGGAGATGCTCTTGCAACATTGGTTGTAAATAAACTAAGAGGAACTTTAAATGTAACAGCTGTAAAAGCACCAGCATTTGGAGACAGAAGAAAAGCTATGCTAGAAGATATAGCTATTCTAACTGGTGGAGAAGTAATTTCAGAAGAGAAGGGAATGTCTTTAGAAAATGCTACTATAGCCGACTTAGGAAGAGCAAATAATGTAAAAGTTACCAAGGATTCAACTATTATAGTCGATGGACATAGTATAGATGATGTTTTAAAAAATAGAATATCTCAAATAAAAACTCAAATTGAAGAAACTACATCTGAATATGATAAGGAAAAACTTCAAGAGAGATTAGCAAAACTTTCAGGTGGAGTTGCAGTTGTAAAAGTTGGAGCTGCTACTGAAACTGAAATGAAAGAAAAAAAACTTAGAATAGAAGATGCTTTGAATGCTACTAAAGCTGCCGTGGAAGAAGGTATTGTTCCCGGTGGTGGAGTTGCTCTTATTGAAATATTGGAAGCTATGAAGGACTTTACATTGAAAGATGAAGAAGGAATAGGAGTGGAGATAGTAAAAAGGGCTCTTAGTGCACCACTTAGACAAATTGCTATAAATGCCGGATTAGACGGTGGAGTAGTAGTAGAAAAAGTTAAAACTTTAGCTCCAGGATTTGGATTAAACGCCGCTACAGAAGAATATGTAAATATGCTAGAAGCTGGGATAATTGACCCATCTAAAGTTACAAGATCAGCTATCCAAAATGCTGCCTCAGTATCAGCTTTAATTTTAACTACAGAAGTTATAATAGCTAATAAAAAAGAGGAAAAATCTAATGATACAAATCCTGGTATGATGCCAGGAATGATGTAAAATAGGGGGAGTAAAATGGAAGGTTTGATTAAAGAAAATTATTCTAAGTGGTTAAATTCAAACTATATTGATTTGAAAGATAGAGAAGAATTAAAAAGTGTAGAAAAAGATGAAAAAGAAATAGAGGATAGATTTTATACAAACTTATCTTTCGGTACTGGTGGAATGAGAGGGGTAAGAGGGATAGGAACCAACAGAATAAATAAATATGTAATAAGAAAAGCAACACAAGGTTTATCTAATTACATAATGTTAAAAGCCGGTGAGGAAGGAAAGAAAAAGGGTGTGGCAATAGCTTATGACTGTAGAATAGGGTCAGTGGAGTTTGCTTTAAATGCAGCCTTAGTTCTTGCTGGAAATGGAATAAAAGCTTATTTATTTGAAGGATTGAGATCAACTCCTGAATTATCATTTGCTGTAAGAGAGCTAGGAGCACAAGCAGGAATAGTTGTTACAGCTTCTCATAATCCGAAAGAGTATAATGGTTATAAAGTTTATTGGAATGACGGAGCACAGATAATAGAACCTCAGGCTAGCGGAATTGTTCAAGCTGTAAATGAGGTTGAAAATTTCGATGATATAAAAATAATGTCAGAAAAAGAAGCTAAAGAAAAAGGTCTTCTTGTAATGATAGGAAAAGAAATAGACGATAGATTTATATCTGAAGTTGAAAAACAGGTTATAAAAAAAGAAATTCCAGGAAAATCTGAATTTAAGATAGTATATTCACCTCTACATGGAACTGGAAGAGTTCCAGTTCAAAGAGTTCTTAAAGAGATGGGGTTTGATTCCGTTTATACAGTTGCCTCACAAGAGATGCCAGATGGGAACTTCCCAACATGCTCATATGCAAATCCAGAAGATCCAGCTGTTTTCAAATTAGGAATAGAACTAGCTGATGAAGTTGGAGCGACAATATGTATGGCAAATGATCCAGATGCTGATAGAATTGGAATAGCTGTTAAAGATAAAGAGGGTAAATGGAATTATCCAAATGGAAATCAAGTAGGACTTCTTCTAATGAACTATATATTAGAAAATAAGAAAGATATTCCTAAAAATGGAGCTATAATTTCAACAATAGTTTCAACTCCAATGCTGGATGTAATAGCAGCTTCAAAAGGAGTAAAAATATTTAGAACATTAACTGGATTCAAATATATCGGAGAAAAAATTAGAGAGTTTGAAGAAGGTAAATTGGATGGAACTTATTTATTTGGATTTGAAGAATCTTATGGATATTTGATAGGAACACATGCTAGAGATAAGGATGCCATAGTATCTACTTTATTGATTGCTGAAATGGCAGCATACTATAATAGCATAGGAACATCTATACCAGAAGAATTAGAAAAACTTTATGATAAATATGGATGGTATAAAGAGGGAATAATAGCCGTTACTAAAAAAGGTAAGGCTGGAGTTGAAGAAATCAACAAAATAATGAACTCTTTAAGAGATGGAAATTACAAGGAAATAATTGGCAAAAAAATAAAAACTATAAAAGATTTTAAATTAAGTAAGGAATTAGATATAGAAACTGGAGAAACTAAAACAATAGATCTTCCTAGTTCTGATGTTATTCAATTTATCTTTGAAGATGGTACTTATATAACAGCAAGACCATCTGGAACAGAACCTAAGATAAAGTACTATTTCTGTATAATAGGTAAAAATTCGGATGAAGCAGAGATAAAAATAACAAATACTATGACAGAGTTTGAAAAATTTGTAGATTCATTGGTATAATGTAGATAGGGGCTGTGACCAGCCCCTATTTTATATATTAGGAGGGATAGCTGTGGTAAATGGAATATACATACATATACCCTTTTGTATGAACAAGTGTAATTATTGTGATTTTTTATCTTTTAAATCTAAAAAAAGTGAAAGAGATAAATACATTCAATATTTAATAAAAGAAATAGAGTTATATCCAACGGTTGAATATTCTACTGTTTATTTTGGTGGTGGAACACCTTCAATCTTAGAACCTTGTGAAATCAAAAAAATTATTAGAAGTATAGATATTTCAATTGATTCTGAAGTAACTTTAGAGACAAATCCTAAAACTGTAGATTTACAAAAGTTAAAGGAGATAAAAAAAGCTGGTGTCAACAGACTGAGCATTGGAATTCAAAGTTTTAATGATAAATTTTTAAATATACTTGGAAGAATGCATAACTCTCAAGAAGGGGTAGAGGTTTACCATTTAGCTAGAGAAGCTGGATTTAGAAATATAAGTTTAGATTTAATGTTTTCTTTGCCTAATCAAACTTTAGAAGAATTGAAAGAAGATTTAAATAAATTATTTGAATTAAGACCAGAACATTTTTCGATTTACTCTTTAATTTGGGAGGAGGGAACAAACTTCTTTGAAAAATTAAAAAAGGGAGAATTAAAGGAAACGGATAATGATTTAGAAGCATCTATGTATGAACTAATAATTGAGATGGCTAAAGAACACGGATATATACATTATGAAATTTCAAATTTTGCTCTTCCTGGAAAAGAGGCTATACATAATTCTAAATATTGGGAAAATGAAGAATATGTGGGTGTTGGTCTAGGAGCTTCAGGATATTGCGACGGTATTAGATATAAAAATCAGGTGAAATTTAAGGATTATTATGATAATATAGATAATGAAGAGAAACCAATATTTGAAAGTGAAATAATTGATGAATCTGAAAAAGAGATTTATAAATATATACTTGGATTAAGACTTTTAACTAAAGGAGTCAAAGCTGAAGGTAAATATATAAAAGTCTGTGAATCTTTAATGAAAAAAGGATTTTTAGAAAAAAATAAAGATGGATATATTCTAACATCCAAAGGTATTTTATTAGCCAATGATGTTTTTGATGAATTTGTTTAAAAGGAGTTAAAAATTGGAAGTAGGTAAAAATATTCAGGAAGTTTTAGGTGATATTGAGAAATATTCTCCTTATGCTAAAAATGTAAAATTAGTTGTGGTAACAAAGTATGTGGATTCTTTAATTATAAAGGAAGTATTGAAAACTGGAGTAAATATTTTAGGAGAAAATAGAGTTCAGGTTCTTCAAGAAAAAAATGAAGAATTATCTAAAAATAATCTTAGCGTAAAATGGCATTTTATAGGAAATCTTCAGAAAAATAAAGTGAAATATATAGCTAGTTATATAGATATGATTCATTCAGTTAATAAACTTACTCTAGCTAAAGAAATTGATAAAAGAGCGAAAGAAAATAATAGAATTATTGAAACTCTTTTAGAAATTAATATTTATGGTGAAGAAAGTAAAGAAGGATATAAATTAGAGGAGTTACTAAAGAATCTTCCAGAGCTATTAAAGTTAGAAAATATAAAGATAGTAGGATTGATGACGATGGCACCATTTACTGATGATGAAAATATTCAAAGAATGGTTTTTAAAAAATTAGGAGTAATTAAAGATGAGTTAAATGAAACTTATTTTGAAAATTCTTTAACAGAATTGTCAATGGGAATGAGTAATGACTATAAAATAGCTCTTGAAGAAGGGGCGACATTAATAAGAGTTGGAAGTAAAATTTTTAAATAAGAGGGGGAAACTAATGTCAAGTAAGAGTGCTGGAATAAAGAATAAATTTAAAAGCTTTAAAGAGATGATTGGAATCGAAGCAGATGAAGATGAATCACTAAGCTTTACTGGGATGGAAGATGTGGCGATAGAGGAAAACTTAAAACCTAATTTTATTGAAACTCCATCTCCAAGAATAGATTCTTCAGTATCTGCATCAAATGTAGATCAAGCAAATAATCAGCAGTATCAAACAGTTTTTGTAGATCCTAAAAGCTTTGCAGATTGTAAAAAAATTGCGAATTATATAAAAAATGATAAGATGGTAACTTTAAATTTAGAATATTTAGATACTAAGGATGCTCAAAGAATAATGGATTTTTTAAGTGGAGCTATGAGTATAAAAGAAGCAAGATTCATAGAAATAAGCAAAAAAGTTTATACGTCAATTCCAAAGTCAGTTAAGTTTCATTATGATGGAAAAACAGATTTAAAACAAAGAGCATTCCTAGATATTAATAACGATTGATATTGAGGAGGTAATATTATGAAAGCATTGGCACTTTTTTCTGGTGGACTAGATAGTGCTTTAGCTATAAAAGTGGTGAAGGAACAAGGGATTGAAGTAATAGCTTTAAATTTTGTTTCGCACTTTTTTGGTGGTAAAAATGAAAAAGCAGAAAATATGGCAGAACAGTTAGGTGTAAAATTGGAGTATGTTGACTTTAGTACAGCTCATACTCAAGTGTTAAAAAAACCTGTACATGGAAGAGGTAAAAATATGAATCCGTGTATAGATTGCCATGCACTTATGTTTAGAATTGCAGGACAATTATTAGAGCAATATGGAGCTTCATTTATAATTTCGGGAGAGGTTTTAGGACAAAGACCTATGTCTCAAAATTATCAAGCTCTTGAGAAGGTAAAAGGTATGTCTGGAGGATTAGAGGATTTAATAGTTAGACCTCTATGTGCAAAGCATTTACCGCCAAGCTTACCTGAGAGAGAAGGGTGGATTGACAGAGAAAAACTACTTGATATCCATGGAAGAAGCAGAAAGACTCAAATAGAACTTATGGATAGATACGGAATAGTAGATTATCCAAGTCCAGGTGGAGGATGTTTATTAACTGATCCAGGATATTCTCAAAGATTAAGATTTGTAGAGCAAGACGGATTATTAGAAGAAGAAAACTCTGTATTATTCCATCTTCTAAAAACAGGAAGATTCTTTAGATTTGAGGCTGGAAAATATCTGATAGTTGGAAGAGAAAAAGAAGACAATCATAAATTGGATAATTATAAGGATATAGGAACACTTTACATAAAAGGAAGAGAAATTCCTGGACCTCACATTTTAGGATATGGAGATTTAAATGAGGAGCAAATTGAATTTGCATTAAATTTATTCTCAAGATACTCTAAGGTAAAAGGGAAAGAAACTATTCCAGTATTTATAAATGGTGGAACTAGAGAAGTATTACCAGTTGATTTAGAAAAGTTAGAAGAAGATATAAAAAAATATCAAGTAGCAATGTAATAAAAAGACGGTACATAGATTTTAATCTATGTACCGTCTTTTTTCTATTAATTATTTACAACATTTTTTCCTGCAACTCTACCAAATACAGTTATATCTGAAATAGCATTACTTCCTAAACGGTTAGTTCCATGAATATCGCCAGTAACTTCACCTGCAGCAAAAAGTCCAGGAATAGGTTTTTTATTATTATCTAAAACTCTAGCATTCGTATCAATTGTTAATCCACCCATAGTGTGGTGAACAGCTGGAACATTTTTCATTAGATAAAATGGTCCGTTTTCAAAAGCTGTTAATTTACCTCTTTTATTAAACTCTAAATCTTTACCATCTTTAGAATACTGATTATATTTTTGAACAGTATTTTTTAACTCTGTAGCATCTACATCAAAAGCTTTTGCAACCTCTTCTATAGTATTGCCTTTAATTAGAACTTTTCTCTTAATTAGAGAGTTATACTCATCGCTATGATGCTCTGCAACTTTACTTAAATCCATCATTTCTTGGTTCCAGAATTGGTAAGCTACATTTCCAGTTTGTTTTTTTATTGCCATTGAAATAACATCTCTTCTATCTAATTCTTCAACAAAACGTTTTCCTTCTTTATTAACTAAGATACTTCCACCAATAAGTCTTACATCTCCTATATAAAGTAGAGCACCAGTCATTGGGTCGCAAGTTGGATAAGTTTGGATATACTCCATATCTGTTACACCTGCTCCAATTTTTTCTGCCATTACAATTCCGTCACCCGTAATTCCAGTAGTATTTGTAGAAAGAATATTTTCATCCATAGCTGTGTTGTATTTCATTCTCATTTCTAAATTTGATCCAAATCCTCCAGTTGCAAGGATAACACCATTTTTAGCTAAATATTTATTAGTTTCAGTTTCAGAAACTGCCTGAACTCCAATAACTTTTCCAGTATTATCTAAAATTAATTCGTTTGCATTCATGTTATAAACAATTGGAATATTAAGATCTTTGGCCTTTTTTAAAAGTTTTCCAATTAATTCTACTCCACTAGCACCCTCAGGCACTAAACTTCTTTCAACTGAATGTCCACCGAAGAACATTTGTCTATCTTCAAACGATACATTTACAAAATCTCTAAGCCAAAGTGCACCATCTAAAGCATTATCAGCTAGAACCTTTATCAGATTAATATCTGCTTGGTTATCTCCACCTTTAATAATATCTTTATAAAACTGTTCTTTACTATCTGAAATTCCTACTTTCTTTTGAATCCAGTTTTCAGGAGCGGCATATTCAGCACCAGAAATAAGAGTATTTCCACCTGGGAAACTCATTTTCTCTATAATAATAACGTTTGCACCTGCTAACTTTGCTTCTATTGCTGCAATTAGTCCAGCACCTCCAGCACCCACAATAACTACATCATTTTCATGATTTATAACTTTGTTTGAAAACTGTTTTTTTGTTTCTTTTATTTTTCTAAGTTCTGAAGTATCAGCTCCAGAAGATTTTATAGCTTTAGTTACAGCTGATATAAATCCTTTACTTGTTCCAGTAGCACCAGCGACTGTATCAACACCAAGTCCCTGTAAATTTAAAATTTTACTTGGAAGTATATTTAGAGCGCTATCAGATATTATTGGAGTATCTCCATTTTTTATAATTTTTATATCTTCAATTTTATTTTTTCCTAATTTAACTTCAACTTTTATTTCGCCTTTATATCCATCAGATGTCCCAAGATATGTTCCAGCTTTAAATTCTGTAGCATGAACCATTGTAGAAAAAAACATTATTGCTGTTAACATTGTTGTTATTTTGTTCATTTTAAGCTCCTATAAACATTTTATAATACACTATATCATAAAAAATTGTATTTTTAAAATTAAAAATTTAAATAATCTTTTAATAAATAATCAAAAAAATAAAAGAGCGATTAAATCTTTTATGACTTAATCGCTGTGAATGTATTAATTATCTCCAAATTCTTTAATGGCTTTTAGAGTTAAAACTTTAATATTGGAATAATCTTCGTCTTTAGAAGAACAACATCCTCCGCTTGAAGATTTACTACTACAAGAACTTCCACAACCAGAACCACAACTCTTTTTTTCGGTAGCTACTGACTGATTATTTTTTACAAAATCATCGTAAGATTCTAAATATCCATTATTTTCTAACTCTATATATATTTTTTTTAATTCATCTTCTGAAATTCCTATATTTTTTATTATGGCTGAGTCACTGTAAGCTTTTCCTGAAACTAGAAATTTCAGAACTTTTATTGAAACTATATCCATTGTATTCACCTCTTTATATTTAAATCTATATCATATAGTATAACATAATATCAATTTTGATTAGTACTTTTTTAAAAAATTATGATATAATTTTACTAAAATACTATAGTTTTTTGGAGGAAAAAGAAGTTGGAAAATGAAAAAATATCAATGGGTGAACTTGCTCTTGCGAGCATAAGAACTACATATAAAAAGAAAATATGGTCAAAATTTGTGAAAGCTGTAAAGGATTTTGATTTAATCCAAGATGGCGATAAAATAGCTATTGGAATTTCAGGTGGAAAAGATAGTCTTTTACTTGCTAAGTTATTTCAAGAGTTAAAAAAAGATAGAAGTAAGAAATTTGAAATAGCTTTTATTTCTATGAATCCTGGTTTTGGTTCGATGGATTTAGAACAATTTGAAAAAAATCTAAAAGATCTAGATATCTCTTGTGAAATTTTTAATGCAAATGTTTGGGAAATAGCATTTGAGCAATCCCCGGAAAGTCCTTGCTTCTTATGTGCTAAAATGCGTAGAGGTGTTTTATATAAAAAAGTTGAAGAGTTAGGGTTTAATAAATTAGCACTAGGACATCATTTTGATGACATGGTAGAGACCGCTATTATAAACATGTTTTATGCAGGTACAGTAAAAACAATGATTCCTAAAGTTAAATCTACAAGTGGAAAATTAGAACTAATAAGACCACTTATTTATATTCAAGAAAAGGATATAATTTCTTATACTAAAAAAAATGAAATTCAAGCAATGGCTTGTGGATGTCCTATAGAATCTGGAAAAGTTGATTCTAAAAGAAAAGAAATAAAAAATCTTCTAGCTGAATTAGAAAAAAATAATTCTCAAATTAAACAAAGTATATTTAATTCTATGAAGAATATAAATCTAGATTATGTTTTGGGTTATACTAGGGGAAATAAAAAGAACGGAGAAAATTAATGATAAAGTTGAATAATATAATAGATATAGATGGATTGAAATTTGAAAATTTTAATTTTATAGTAAAAGAAGATAAGGTTATTATTGAAAATAATAAAGAAAATAGTGTTATAGAAATAAAGTATAACGAAAATAAAATTTTAAAATTATTGGATAGTATAAATAGATTCACAAATTTAAAGCTAGAATTAAATTCTCTTTCTGAAAGAGAGATATTACCTTTTATTGAGTCAAAAGGATTTACAAAAACTTTATGGAGTCCGATTGGAAGAGCAATGCATAAATATAATATGGTCCAAGATGGGGATAGAGTTGCTGTTGGGGTTTCTGGTGGAAAGGATAGTTTGACTGTTCTTAATGCTCTTATAAGAATAAAAAAAATATCAGGGATTAATTTTGAAATAATTCCGATTCATATTCATCCAGTGGAAGAAGGTTCGAAATATGGAGAAATAGTTGAATATTGTAAAAAAATGGGGTTAGATTTACAAGTTTTTGAAACTTCTTTAAGCAAAGATATTTTTGAAAATGAAGAGATTAAAAATCCATGTTTTTTATGTGCTAGAATTAGAAGGGGACTTTTATATAGGGTTATGAGGGAACAAAATATTAATAAGTTAGCTTTAGGGCATCATAAGGATGATATCATAGAAACTTTTCTTATGAATGTTTTCTATCAAGGAAATATAAATGTTATGAAACCAGCATATTATTCTGAAGAGTACGGGGTAACTGTAATAAGACCTCTTTCATTTGTAGAGGAAAAGGATACTATTAAGTATGCAAAAAAATTAAACTTACCGATACTTCACAACGAATGTCCGTATGAAAAAAGTGAAAATTCAAAAAGATTAAGAGTTAAGAACTTAATAAAAGATTTAGCGAAAGAAAATGAAGACATAAGAAGTGTTATGTTAAATAGTATAAAAGATCTTTTGGATTAAATTAGTTTTATAATAAATACTTTTATAATCAAAGTTTTATTGTTGACAAATATATTGCTATATAATATACTATTGGTATAGAATAAAATTTGAAATATGGGGGAATTATATGCTGATACCTTTACCTTTTGTAGAACAAAATACTAATTTTATTATAAAAGATATAAGAACTAACCCCAAAGAGAAGAATAGACTTATTGAAAAAGGTTTTTGTATTGGAAATAAGATCTGTTTGTTAAAAGATGATAACAATAATTTCATAGTTAAAATAAATGATAGCAAATATGTAATAAATTTTGGTTTGGCAAATAAAATATTATTAGAAAATTGTTAAATGTTCACAGCGTAAAGCTGTGAATTATTTTTGAAAATATATTTTGATTTACGAAATGTATTTAATACTTAATTTGAAATTGGAGGAGATTAATGAAACTTAGTGATTTAAATAGAGGAGAAACAGCAAAAATTGTAAAGATAGGTAAAATAGGAGAGCTAAAAAAAAGATTGGTAGATATGGGAGTTACAAATGGAGAAATTATAAAACTTGAGAGAAATGCCCCACTTGGTGATCCTCAAGAGTTTATAGTTAGATCGACTGGAATTGCAATTAGAAAAGAAGATGCAGCTCATATTGAAGTAGAAAAAATAAAAAATTAGTTACGAAGGGAGAATACATGATTAAGATAGCTTTTGCTGGAAATCCAAATGTTGGAAAGTCAGCTTTAATAAATGCAATAGCAGGTTCTAATTTGAAAGTAGGAAACTGGCCAGGTGTAACTGTAGAAAAAAAGGAAGCAGAATTTACTTACAATGGTCAAAGAATACAATTTATTGATTTACCAGGAGTATATAGTTTAAGTCCTTATACTTTAGAAGAGATTATAACTAGAGATTTTATACTGCAAGAAAATCCAGATGTAGTTATAAATGTTGTAGATTCAACAAATCTTGAGAGAAATTTATATTTAACGATGTTATTAAAAGAACTTGGAAAACCAATGATAATGGCTCTTAATTTCTATGATGAATTTGAAAAGTTAAATTATAAGTTGGATTTGAAAAAATTCCAAGAGCATATTGGAATGGAGGTTGTTTTAACATCAGCTCTAAAAGGGAATGGATTAAAAGAACTTTTAGACAAAGTTATAGTAAGGGCAAAAGAAGGGAAAAAATTAGTTGATTATAATTTGAACTTTGAATCTTATTTACAAGAAGAGTTGACATATATCAAATGTAATATGAATCAAGATGAGTCATTGAAGGAAATTATAGCGAAGTATGGAATTGATTTTACTGCTATAAAACTTTTAGAAAATGACGCTAATTTTATAGGTCATATTGAAAAAGAATATGGATTTAAATATCCAGATTATTTTGGAAAAGTAACGAAAGAGTTAGAAGAGAGATATGATGAGGATATAGAGACTATATTTGCAGAATCAAGATATGGAATAGTAAAGGGTATTCTTGCTCAAACATTTACAACTTCTATGAAATCAAGGCTTGATTTTACTGATAAAGTGGATAAAATTTTATTAAATAGATTTTTAGGGTTGCCAATATTCTTTGTAATAATTGCAGGACTTATGGGAACAGTTTTTAATGGAAGTGCTCCACTTATAGATTGGATAGACGGATTTATAAATGATTATATTGGAAAATATGTTGAAATGTTTATAGGAAATGGGATTCCTGATTGGCTTCATTCATTAATTGTTGATGGAATACTAGGAGGAGTTGGAGGAGTTGTTGTATTTATTCCTTTAATGCTTTATTTATATTTCTTCTTAGCTATTTTGGAAGAAAGTGGATATATGTCAAGAGTTGCATTTATAATGGATAAAATTATGAGGAAATTAGGACTGAATGGAAGAGCTTTCGTTCCAATGGTTCTTGGATTTGGATGTACAGTTCCAGCTATATATGCAACAAGAACTTTAGAAGATGAACCTTCTAGAAAACTTACAGCAGCTATGGCGCCATTTATGTCATGTGGAGCAAGACTACCTGTATATGGTTTATTTACAGCTGCGTTCTTTGGTGCAAAAGCTGGAATGGTTGTAATGTCTCTTTATGTCATTGGAATAGTTGTAGCTATCTTAGTTGGTCTAGTATTAAAGAACTTTAAAATGTTCCAAGCTGAAGATAAATCATTACTGATTGAACTTCCACCGTATAGATTACCAAGCTTTAAAATTATTATTAAATCAACACTTAGAAGAACAGGGGAATACTTTAAAAAAGCAACAACTGTAATAATGGGAATTTTAATAGTACTTTGGGCGTTAACATATTTTCCAAATGATGGGGATGCATCTAATTCTTATATAGCTAAATTTGGAAAAACATTTACTCCAATTATGTCGCCAACAGGGTTCGGAAATAGATGGGAAGCAGTAGCTGCTATTCCGCCAAGTTTTGCAGCGAAAGAGGTTGTTGTTGGGTTTATGGCTCAGGTTTTAACAGCTGATTCTACACTAGAATCTGAGGATGAAAAAACTGATACAACTTTTGCTCAGGATACGTTAGAGCAGTTTAAAGGTCTAGCAATCGCGATTAAAGATTCGGCAATTGGAATAGTAAGTTTTGATGTAGGTGGTTTATTTGCAACGCCAGATGCGGATGAGGTTGAGGCGGAAGGTCTTGGAGTTGTTTCTGCAACAAAAATGCTTTGGGCAGGAGATCCTCTAGCATCACTAAGAGCATATTCATTTATGATATTTATACTGTTAGTAGTTCCTTGTGTTGTAACTTTGGCTGCTATAAAGCATGAGTTTGGAACTAAGTTTACAGGATTTATAGTAATGATTATGTTAGTAGTTCCATATATAGCTTCTACACTTATTTTCCAAGTAGGAAGGCTATTTTATTAGGAGGTTTTAAATGAAAACAATTTTTTTAATAACAATAGTGGCTGTAATAGCATACTTTTCTCTTAAAAGCGTAATAAAAATGTTTAAAGGTGAATCAGGATGTAGTTGTGGGTCAGATAAAAATAAATGTTCGTTCAAAGATAAATGTCACAAATAGAAGTCAATAAATCTAAATCTTGAATTTTAACGATGACTTTGGTAGAATCTATTCATTGGATAGTTAAGGAGTGATTTTATGAAAAAGGTAAAATTTATTTACAATCCTCATGCCGGAGAAAAAGTCATCTTAGAATATATAGATAAAATTATATATATGTATCAAAAAAAGGGATTTATTTTAGAACCATTTAGAATATCTTTTGAATTTGATATAAATGAAACCATAAGTGAGATGGATGACACGTATCATCATATTCTAATTTCTGGTGGAGATGGAACAATAAATCAAGTTATAAATTCCATGAAAAATAAGGGGCTAGATTTACCAATAGCAATTTTGCCGACAGGAACTGCAAATGATTTTGCAACACTTTTGGAAATAGACTCAGATATAGAAAAGGCAGTGGAGAAAATCCTAACTGGTGAGTTTAAAAGAATAGATTTGGGAAAGGCAAATGAGAAATATTTTGTAAATGTTTTTAGTTGTGGATTATTTACAGAAGTTTCTCAAAAGACTCCCTCAGTCTTAAAAAATACTTTTGGAAAATTGGCTTATTATTTGAATGGAATAAAAGAAATCCCACATTTTAAAAAAATTAATATTAAGGTTGAAACAGATTCGATAACGTTTTCTACTTCAGCCTTAGTTTTTTTTGTTTTTAATGGAAAAAGTGCTGGGAGTTTAAAAATTGCCTATAAATCAAAGGCTGACGATGGAATGTTAGATGTAATAATTTTTAAAAATGATGGATTAGCAGCAACTTTTAGTTCAGTTTTTAGATTTTTAAGAGAAGAACATTTGGATTATCCAGAAGGGGTAGTTCATTTTAAAACAAATAGAGTTAAGTTTACAGTCTTGGATGATATAAATACAGACATAGATGGAGAACCAGGGCCAAAATACCCAGTGGAAATAGAATGTATACAAGGTGGATTAAAAATACTGGGTATTTAGGACTGTTGTAAGCTTATAGCCATGTTTTGAATTTTTTAATATAAAAATATTTAACTATTAAAGTTAAAGTGAAGTATCCGATTAAAATTATAAATAGCCATAGAAAATATATTCCTGGGAGTTCCACAAACCCAATTATTTTTCCAAAATATGAAAAGGGAATAACCACTCCAATTGTTATAATTAAAAATGTTAAAATTAAAACAGGGGCAGACGCTGTAGACTGAATAAAAGGAATTTTTTCCGTTCTTATCATGTGGACGATTAAGACTTGAGTTAAAAGTCCTTCGACAAACCATCCTGATTGAAACAGCGACTGCATTCCTAAATTATTAGCCTTAAATATATACCACATCAAAATAAAAGTAGCTATATCAAATACAGAACTTAAAGGACCAATGCACAGCATAAATTTTTTCAAATCATTGGATTCCCATTTTCTGGGTTTGACCAAATATTCTTTGTCCATGTGATCCCAAGGAATAGAAGTTTGTGAAAAATCATATAAAAGATTCTGTATTAATAGTTGTATTGGAAGCATTGGTAAAAATGGTAAAAATGCACTAGCAATCAAAACGCTAAACATATTTCCAAAGTTTGAACTAGCTGTCATTTTAATATATTTATTAATATTTCCAAAAATTTTTCTACCTTCTATAACACCTTCTTCTAAAACCATTAAATTCTTTTCTAATAAAATTATGTCTGCTGATTCTTTCGCTATATCCACAGCTGTATCTACAGATATTCCTACATCTGCTTGTTTTAAAGCAGCACTATCATTTATTCCATCCCCCATATATCCAACTGTATGACCTAAAATTTGGAGTGCTTTGACAATTTTTGATTTTTGAACAGGAGATAATTTAGCAAAAACAGTAGTTTTTTCAACAGCTATTTGAAGTTCTTGATCACTCATTTTATCCATTTCATTTCCGAGTAAAATATTTTGAACTTCTAATCCAACATCCTTACAGATTTTTTTTGTAACAACATCATTATCTCCAGTCAAGATTTTTATTTTCAAACCATATTGTTCCAGTGCTTGAATTGCTTCTTTTGCATCGTCTTTAGGAGGATCTAAAAATCCAATATATCCAATGAGTATCATTTCATTTTCATCCTCTATTTTGAAATTTCCAACATGTTCTTCTCTTAATTTTTTTTTCGAAATTGCTATAATCCTCATACCTTGACTTGAAAGATAATCTACCATATCCATAATTTTACTTATAATCTCTGCATTTAGTTGTACGACTGTTTTGTTTGTTTCGGCAAACTTAGAGACTGATAAAATTTCCTCTACAGCTCCCTTTGTAATAACTTCCAAATTCTTATTACCATTTTCATCTGTAGAGTCCAAAATTACAGACATTCTTTTTCGAGTGAAATCAAAAGGAATTTCATCTACTTTTACATACTTATTTTGAAGATTAATTAAACCTTCTATATTTCCACGCTCTAAAATTGCCTTATCCATGAGATTTTTTAATCCCGTTTGGAAATAGCTATTTAGATAACCGTATTTTAAAACCCCTAGATCTTCTTCACCATCAATATTTAAGTGTTTTTGAACAACAATTCTATCTAGAGTTAATGTTCCTGTTTTATCGGTGCATAAAATGTCCATAGCTCCAAAATTTTGAATAGCTTCAAGCTTTTTAACAATGGTTCTTTTTTTTGAAAGACTAAGAGCACCTTTAGCCAAGTTCGTTGTCACTATCATTGGAAGCATTTCTGGAGTTAGTCCAACTGCTATAGATATACTAAAAAGAAATGATTCTAAAATATTTCCTTTGAATAAAATATTTATAATGAACACAATTGGAACCATAATACACATAAACTTTATTAAAAGCTTTGATACGTCATCTATTCCTTTTTCAAAGCTTGTTTTTACTCTGGTTGTCATAAACATTTCTTTCATGGATCCAAGGTATGTATTCTCACCAGTAGATATTATAATAGCTATGGCACTTCCACTTACAACACTTGTTCCTAAAAGTCCAATATTTTCAAGTTCAGAGGGTGTTATTTTATCAGTAATAATTTTTTTACATTCGGATATTTTTTCAACTGGTTCAGATTCGCCGGTAAGGGCGGACTGGCTTAAAAATAAATCCTTGGTAGCTAGAAGTCTAATATCAGCTGGAATCATATCACCTGCAGAAAGATGTATGATATCACCTGGAACAAGTTCTTTTATATTTTCTTCTTGAATATTATTACCATTTCTTTCTACAGCTGAAGTTGTTTTTATCAAAAGCTTTAAGTTTTCAGAAGCTATATTTGATTTGTATTCTTGAAAAAATTTAAGTAAACCTCCAAGTAAAACCATTATTGTTAGTACAATAATAGTTCTCCAACTTGCTTCACCTTCAGCCATAATAACATCGGTGATTACAGAGACTATGGCAAGTATTAATATAATTAAATTGAATGGATTTATGAAAGCTTTGAAAAGTTGCGTATACCAAGGTTTAGATTTATGATAAAGAATTTCATTTTTCCCAAATTTTTTCAATCGTTTGGTAGCTTCTTCGGAAGTTATACCACTTTTAGAACTTTCAAACTCCTTAAAAATTTGATCGCAGTTCATTTGACTATATTTTTTAAGTTCTTCAGTTTTATTTGAATATTTTATTTTAATCACCTCCTTTTGATTTTTCAATTATTTTCAGATTTTTCCTTCATTTGTTAAAATAAAAAAAGCCCTATAAACAAAAAATGTTTATAGGGACTTATTATTTTTCTGTACCCATATGATAAAGAAGCTCAGTGATTATTCTAGCTTTTTTCTCAGACATTAAAATGAAAAGTTTACTTCCAGATGAAATTCTAGTAGATCCAGAAGGGATTCTCTCGACTCCGTTTTCTTCTATTGCAACAATTAAAATTTCCTCAGGCCAAACGACTTCTGAAATTATTTTACCATCCAGATATGATTCTGCAATTATTGGAATGGTTATAACAGTTTTATTTGGATTTTCATCATCTTCAGGTTCATCTTTTTTCATTCTTTTATAAAGAATTTCGTATATTGGTTCTAATTTCATAATTTCAGTAACATAATAAGCAACCAAGGAAACTGTAGTAAGTGCTAAAAGATGTTCAAAACTTCCTGTCATTTCTAGAATTAAAATAATCCCAGTAATTGGAGCACGAACGACAGCAACAAAATATGCAGCCATTCCAAGAACCATATAATGAGGAATGAAGTCATAACCAACGTTTAAAACATTAATTAAAAATAGAGCATAAATTTTACCTAAAACAGCTCCTAGAACAAGCATAGGTAGAAATATTCCACCTGGAAAACTAGTTGAATATGAAATTGCAGTAAAAAACAACTTTATGAAGAATAGAATAATTAAAAACTTTAAAGTTGATTGACTGTGAACTAAAGTTTCAACTAAATCATGTCCACCACCACTGACCTCTGGTAAAATAAAGCAAAGAACAAATGATAGTGTCATAACAGATGAAATTTTTAACCATCTAGGTAGTGGGATACGAGTAAATGTATCTTGTGTTTTTATAAGCACAGTAGTAAATAACTTTCCAAAAATAGCTACTATAATTCCAAATAATATAAATAGTAAAAATTGGAAATATGGATTTATACTAAGAGGATAATTTACATGAAAAACAAAAGCTGGAGAAATACCGAATATCCTTCTTCCAACAAAATCTGAAGCGATACTAGCTAATAAAGTGCAAATTAAAAGTTTGGTAGAAAAATATTTATGTAATTCTTCTAAACTAAACATAACTCCGGCTAGAGGAGCACCAAAAGCTCCTGAAAGACCCGCACTTGCTCCACTTGTAACTAAATAATTAGTTTCCATTATATTTTTTTTGAAAATTTTTGAAAGTCCAAAAGCAACATAAGAACCTAATTGTACAGAAGGACCCTCTCTTCCCAATGAAAGACCAGCACCTATCCCTAAAAATCCACCTATAAATTTTCCTAATAATTCAGAAAACCATTTTTTATAAGTTAGTTTTCTTAAAATAATAGCCTTTACCTGTGGAACACCACTTCCAGAAGTAGTCGGCAATTTTCTATATATAAAATCTACAATAAAACCTATCAATATAAATAAAATCCAGATTTTAATTAAAAATTGTGGATCATTAAGTTGATTAAGAGTTAAGTATTTTGCCCTTAAAATGCTTGCGAATTTTAAGCAGTACCTGTAAAAAGAAACGATAAAACCAGTTAAAACACCTATTAAAAGACAAAGGAAGTATAAAGAAGAACTTTCTTTGTTTAAA
Source organism: Cetobacterium sp. 2A (assembly GCF_014250685.1). Lineage (GTDB taxonomy): Bacteria > Fusobacteriota > Fusobacteriia > Fusobacteriales > Fusobacteriaceae > Cetobacterium. Next base: position 998,712 of record NZ_JACFAJ010000006.1, read on the forward strand.
AAATTGATATTGTCTTCACTACTAATTTTTTTTTCCATTAAATACCCGCCCAATTGAGAAATAGTAAATTAAAAAAAAGAGCCATGAATAGCCTCTAGGAAGAAAAAATTACACCCATATTCAATACCTTAATGCTGCTTCCTTCCGGATCTGACATGGTTCGATAAGAATACGCCGTAAAAATCTTGCCTATTGACTATTCATGACATTTATTATCTTAACATAAAAGAATATTATAGTCAATATAGTAATTGGGTGTTTTAAATAAATTTTCTTAGAGCTATTTTAAGTTTTCCCTTTTTGTTTTCACCTAGTTCATTTATGAAAATAAACTTTCCATTTTTTCTTACTGTTATGATATCTCCAACCTTTAATATTTTACTTTTATTTTTTTCAGAAATATAATTTATTAAAACTTCTCCCTTTTCAATGATGGATGTTGAGTCACCTCTTGATAGATCTCCAATGGATGAAATGATGTTATCTAGCCTATTTGAGGATACTGTAATAGTTAAATTTTCAAATCTAGATTCGGGAATTTCACTGCACTCTATTTCTGACATAGAGATTGGGATTTTTCCAATAGATGTTAAGTTGGAATTTATAAAATCATAGAGATCTTGGAAAACTACACAATAAGCGATGTTATTAAGAACAACTATATCTCCCAACATCTCTCTTTTAATTCTAAAACTCATAAGAGTACCTAAAAAATCCTTATGTTCTAGTATTTTAAATTTGTTTGTCCCATCTATTTTAAAGAAAGTGATTGGAGGGCTTAAATCTTCTTTGTTAAAATGTTTGGGATATATAGCAATCAGTTTTTTTTCTGAGTTAGAATTTAAACCAAAAGTAGAAAAATTTAAATTTGAAAAAAAATTGTTATTTTCTAATTTACTCCAAATTTGTGGGGGATAGAAGGTATCTGTATAAATAGGATAATCGATTTGTTCGCAGAGCATAATATCTTCAAAAAGTGTTGCTAAAAGGTATTCATCACATTCTTTAAAAATATTAAAAAATGATTTTTTATCCATATAAAATAACTCTCCTCTGTATTTTTTTTAAATTTTACCATAAATATAAGTAGAAAGAGTATGATTTTTTGTCATATTGATTTTATAGTGCAGGTATGATAGAATTATATAGATTTATACAAAAGGGGAGATGAGAAAAAAGTATGGTTGAAAAGAAATATATTGCACCCAATGCAATTACAGCAGCGAATATGTTCCTAGGGTATCTGAGTATAACTGCATCAATAAAGGGAGATTTTACGAAAGCAATCTGGTTCATTATATTAGCTATGATATGCGACGGACTTGATGGGAAAACTGCAAGAAAACTAGATGCATTTAGTGAATTTGGAAAAGAATTTGACTCGTTTTGTGATGCGATATCTTTCGGACTAGCACCAGCGATATTTGTATACTCGGTTTTAAATAAATTTCCAGAACTTAGTGCTTTTACAATACCGGTTTCATTTATATATGCATTATGTGGAGTTATGAGATTAGTAAAGTTTAATATAGTAACAACAGCTTCAAATGAAAAAGATGATTTTAGTGGAATGCCAATTCCAACAGGAGCTTCAATAGTATGTTCTTACTATATGTTTAATTATTATTTAAATCAAAGTTATGGAATAAATCTTTTCTCAACGGAATTATTTATTGGAATAACAATAATAGCGGCTATCTTAATGGTTAGTACAATTCCATTCCAAACACCGGATAAAGCGTTTAAATTTATTCCAAAATCAATGACAATACCATTTGTAATATTTGTAATAGCTACTTTAAAATATAGTTTATTTATACTTACTTGTTACTATATAGTTGCAAATTTAGTAAAAGTTTTTTCTCATAAAGCAGAGTAGTAAAAAACATTAAAATATATATAAAATACCCGATGTTACTTTCCTAAAAATGGTAAGAAGGATCGGGTATTTTAATTTGATTAACTATGGTTATCTATGATATAATTATTAAGGAGTAAAAAATGAGTATATTAAAAAAATTGAATCCAAAACAGCAGTCAGCAGCTAGTAAAATAGAGGGTGCCTTACTTATATTGGCAGGAGCTGGATCTGGAAAAACAAGAACTATAACTTTTAGAATTGCACATATGATTCAAGAACTTGGAATCTCACCATACAAAATATTAGCAGTGACATTTACAAATAAAGCTGCGAAAGAGATGAGAGAAAGAGTTGAGCTTTTAGTTGGGGAAGATGCTAAAAAAACTATGATATCTACATTTCACTCATTTGGAGTGAGACTTCTTAGAGTTTATGGAACTCAACTTGGATACTTTGTAAACTTTACTATTTATGATAGTGATGATCAAAAAAGAGCTGTAAAAAATATAATGAAAGAATTAGTTATAAAAGATAAGAATTTAACTGAATCAGTATTAGTTTCAAAAATTTCAAAATTGAAAGAGGAAGGAATTTCTCCAGAAGAGTATGAAAGAACAAATAAATTTGACTCAAATCATGAAATTGTATATGAAGTTTTTAAAAGATACAATTCAATGTTAAAACAAAATAATGGAATGGACTTTGCCGATATACTAGTGAATACTTATAAGATTCTTGAAATACCAGAAGTTTTGGAAAAAATTCAAGATAAGTTTCATTATATCATGGTTGATGAATATCAAGATACAAATAATATTCAGTATAAAATTATAAATAAAATAGCTTCTAAGTATAAAAATCTATGTGTAGTTGGAGATGAAAATCAAAGTATTTATGGATTTAGAGGAGCAAATATAAAAAATATTTTAGATTTTGAAAAAGATTATCCAAATGCAATGATAGTAAAACTTGAGGAGAACTATCGTTCCACTTCAGCTATACTAGATGCAGCTAATTCTGTTATTAAAAATAATAAAACTAGTAGAGATAAAAATCTTTGGACACAAAAACCTCAAGGAGAGTTAATTACTATCAAGAATTGTTCTGATGGAAGAGATGAGGTAAATTTTGTAATAGAAGAAATAGCAAAAAGAAAGAGTCAAGGTAAGTCATTTAAAGAGTTTACTATTCTTTATAGAACGAATGCACAGTCTAGAGTTTTTGAGGAGGGATTATTAAAGTATAATATTCCTTATAAAATATTTGGCGGAATGCAATTCTATCAAAGAGCAGAAATCAAAGATATAATAGCTTATTTGACGGTTATTAATAATAGTAGAGATAACATAAATTTAAATAGAATACTAAATGTTCCAAAGAGAAAGATAGGGGATAAAACAGTTGAGAAATTACTAATTTTTGCAAATGAGAATCAGTTGTCATTATTTGAAACAATTAGTAGAGCCGATGAGGTTCCAGGAATAACAGCTGGAGTTAGAGTAACTTTAAGTGAATTTTCAACAATGCTATCGGAGTTAATTGAACTGAGTCATGAAGTTAGTGTATCAGAGTTATTTGATAAACTAATATCATCGGTTGGGTATTTTACATATTTAAATTCGAACTATGGAGCTGAAGCAGAGGGAAGAATAGAAAATGTAGAAGAACTTAAAAACTCGATAGTAGAATTAGAAAAAGTTGTGGAATTTCTTTCCTTAAGAGAATATTTAGAAAATATATCTTTAGTTAGTGCAACAGATGAATTAGAAGAGGGAAGAGAATATGTTAAGTTGATGACAATTCATAACTCTAAAGGGTTAGAATTCCCTGTAGTATTTTTAGTTGGAGCTGAAGATGAGGTTTTTCCTGGAACAACAAAGGTTTTATTTAACAAGGAAGAGCTAGAAGAAGAAAGAAGACTTTGTTATGTAGCAATAACAAGAGCTGAAGAAAAGCTTTATATAACATATGCAAATAGTAGATATCTTTACGGAGATATGAGCTTTAGAACTAAATCTAGATTTATAGATGAGGTTCCTTCAAATCTTTTAGAGAATGTGAATCAAACTAAGGAACCCGAATTTAAATTTAAAAAAATGATTAAGTCTTCAGATTTAGATAAGACATCTAATGGAAATTATCCATATTCGGTTGGAGAAAAAGTAACCCATAAAAAATTTGGATTAGGAAGAGTAGTTGGAGTTAATGATAAAAAAATTGAAGTTCAGTTTGTAGATGGTAAAAGAGAAATAGCAATGGCTTTGGCAGATAAATTCTTAACAAAAGAAAGCTAGAGGAGGAAACTTTGAAAAGAAGCACACTAAATAGTGAAGTTATTTATGAAGGAATCGGTCTTCATAAAGGTGAAAATATAAAAATGAAACTTATTCCAAATGAAAATTCTGGAATAGTTTTTAAAAGAGTCGATTTAGAGTCTGGAAAAAATGAAATAGAACTTTCAATAGATAATACCTTTGATTTGACAAGAGGAACAAATCTGAAAAATCAGTATGGTGCAGAGGTCTACACAATAGAACATTTCTTATCAGCTCTATATATAATGGGAATTACAGATTTAATTATAGAATTAGATGGAAACGAGCTCCCTATATGTGATGGAAGTGCAAAAGTTTTCATAGAAATTTTAGAAAAAGTTGGAACTAAAGAAATCGAAGGATCTATTTTAAATCCAATAGTTATAAAGGAACCTATTTCAATTACACTTGGAGATAAACACGTAATTGGACTTCCTTTTGACGGATACAAGATTACATATTCAATTAAATTTGAGCACACATTTTTAAAATCTCAAATGATTGAATTTTTAATAGATGAATCAACTTACAAAAAAGAGGTTGCTCCAGCTAGAACATTCGGATTTGACTATGAAATAGATTATCTTAAGAAAAATAATCTAGCTCTTGGTGGAACACTTGAGAATGCAATCGTTGTAAAAAAAGATGGAGTTTTAAATCCAGACGGACTTAGATTTGAAGATGAGTTTGTAAGACATAAGATGTTAGATTTAATAGGAGATTTAAAAGTTTTAAATAGACCTATTAAGGGACATATAATTGCTATAAAAGCAGGACATGCTTTAGATATAGAATTTGCAAAGTTGTTATCGAATATTTAATTTTGGGAGGCAAAACAATATGACTTTAGATGTATTAGAAATAATGAAGAGAATTCCGCACAGATATCCATTCTTATTAGTGGATAGAATATTAGATATGAATAAGGAAGAAAACACAATTGTTGGACTAAAAAATGTTACTGTTAATGAAAACTTTTTTAACGGACATTTCCCAGGGCATCCAATAATGCCTGGAGTTTTAATAGTAGAGGGAATAGCTCAGTGTTTAGGAGTTTTAGTTATGGATGATTCAGAAGGAAAAGTTCCATATTTTGCAGCTATTGAAAATGTTAAATTTAAAGCACCAGTAAGACCAGGAGATCAGTTAATATATGAGGTAAAGGTAGATAAAATAAGAAGAAATATAGTAAAAGCAAGTGGAGTAGCCAAAGTAGATGGGAAAGTTGTAACAGAGGTAGCATTTACTTTTACTATTATGGATAAATAATAGGAGGAATAAAGTGATAGAGATTCATAGCACAGCTATAATCGAAGATGGGGCAGTGATTGAGGAGGGAGTGAAGGTAGGACCCTATTGTATAATTGGTAAAGATGTTAAAATAGGGAAAAATACAATTTTACAATCCCATATAGTTGTTGAAGGGATTACAGAAATTGGTGAAAACAATACTATTTACTCTTTCGTTTCTATTGGAAAAGCTTCTCAAGATTTAAAATATAAAGGTGAGGCTACAAAAACTATTATAGGTAATAATAATAGTATTAGAGAATTTGTAACTGTTCATAGAGGAACAGATGATAGATGGGAAACTAGAATCGGAGACAACAATTTACTTATGGCATATGTTCATGTAGCTCATGATGTTATAGTTGCAGATAATTGTATATTAGCAAACGGAGTAACATTAGCAGGACATGTAACAGTAGATAGTCATGCAATAATAGGTGGATTAACTCCAGTTCATCAGTTCTGTAGAATAGGATCTTTTGCAATGATTGGAGGCGGAAGTGCTGTAAATCAAGATATCTGTCCATTTGTAATGGCAGAAGGAAATAAAGCAGAAGTTAGAGGTTTAAATAACTTAGGACTTAGAAGAAGAGGATTTTCAGAAGAAGAACTTTCAAATCTTAAAAAGGCTTATAGAGCAATCTTTAGAAAGGGATTACCTTTAAAAGAGGCTTTGGCTGAATTAGAAAAAGATTATCCAAATGATAAAAATATATGTTATCTTGTAGACTTTATAAAAAATAGTAGCAGGGGGATAACTAGATAATGAGTAAAATTGGAATAATAGTGGGCAGCGGTAAGTTGCCCCTGTATTTCTTAGAGGAAGCTGAATCAAGAGAGATAGAGGCCTATCCTCTAGGACTTGTGGATGATGTAGATGAAAAAATAAAGACTCATAAAAATTATAAAAAATTTAATATTGGTGAGATAGGAAGTATTGTAAAATATCTTATTTTAAATGATATAAAAGAAGTTGTAATGCTTGGAAAGATTGAAAAAAATACTCTTTTCAAGAAAATGAATTTAGATTTTTATGGAGAGGAACTGTTGAAAAGACTTCCTGATAGGAAGGATGAGACTCTCCTTTTTGGTGTTATCTCATTTTTAAGATTGAATAAAATAAAAGTTTTACCTCAAAATCACCTTCTAAAGAATTTTATGTTCGAGGAAAAATCTTATACTAATAGAAAACCAAGTTTAGATGATGAAAAAACTATAAAAATAGGTATAGAGGCAGCAAAAGCTCTTAGCAAAGTTGATGCAGGTCAAACTGTTGTATGTAAAGATTCGTCAGTGGTTGCTCTAGAAGGAATAGAAGGAACAGACAAGACTATAAAAAGAGCGGGAGAATTAGCAGGAGAAGACTGTATAATTGTAAAAATGTCTAGACCGCAACAAGATATGAGGGTTGATATTCCGGCAGTCGGAATAGAAACTGTAAAAAAAGCAATAGAGATAAGAGCAAAGGGGATAGTGGCAGAATCTAATAAAATGCTATTTTTAGATTCAAAAGATGCTATAGAACTTGCAAATAAAAACAATATATTTATAACTGGAGTGAAAATATGAAAATATTTGTTTCGTCAGGGGAAGTTTCTGGAGACCTACATTTATCTTATTTAGTAAAAAATATTTCAAAGATAGATAGTAGTGTTAAATTTTATGGAGTAGCTGGAGAGCATAGTAAAAGAGCTGGAGTTTACATAACTCAAGATATAAAAGAGCTAGCTATTATGGGTTTTACAGAGGCTTTAAAAAAATATAAATTTTTAAAGAAAAAATCAGAAGAATATTTGAAATTTATAAAAGATGAAAAAATTGAAAAAGTTATTTTAGTTGATTATGGTGGATTTAATTTAAAATTTTTAGAGTTATTAAAAAAAGAGTTGCCTGAAGTAGAGGTATTTTTTTACATCCCTCCTAAATTATGGATTTGGGGAGAAAAAAGAATTGAAAAATTAAGACTTGCAGATCATATTATGGTTATTTTTCCTTGGGAAGTTGAATTTTATAAAAAACATAATATAGATGCTATTTATTTTGGGAATCCATTTTCTGAAAAATATTCTTTGATAGATAGAATTGAAGATAAAATATTGTTGCTTCCTGGAAGTAGAAAGCAGGAGATAAAATCTTTACTACCTATAATGTTAGAAGTTGTAAAAAAAAATCCGACTGAAAAATATTTACTAAAGCTTTCTTCAGAGAAGCATTTAGAGTGGATAAACGATAACTTAGAAAATTATACCAATTTAGAGATAGATTGTAATATTGATTTATTAGAAGCTGTTAAAAAATCTAAAGTTGCAATTGCAGCTTCAGGAACAGTTACTCTTGAACTCGCACTTATGGGTCTTCCTACAGTTGTAATTTATAAAACAGGAGCTATAAACTATTTCATAGCTAAATATATACTGAAAGTTGGATACGTTTCATTACCAAATTTAACTATAAATGATGAGGTATTTCCAGAGTTGTTGCAAAATGATTGCGAAGCAGAGAAAATTGACATAGCTGTAAAAAATATTTTAGAAAATAAAATAGAAGTAGAAAATAAATTAAGAGTAGTTAGGCAAAAACTTTCAGGAGAAAATATAACAGAAAATTTTGCCAAATTTTTATTGAAAGGAAAAAAATAATGGAAAATAGATTTGATGCAAAATTATTAAAACTATTTCATAACAAATCTTTGAATAGTTTTTTAAAATATAGTTTAAGATATAAAGGGTGGATGGTTGGAGTAATTATACTGTCGACAATTACATCTTTAGCTAGTGCTGTACCAGCATGGTTAAGCAAATACCTGATAGATGATGTGTTGGTTTCTAAAAATGCCAAAGCTATGATATTAGTATTAGCAGGGATATTTATTTCAACTTTAATTAAAGTTGTTACAGATTATTATGCTGAAATTTCCTCAAGTTTTGTAACTGAGAAAATTAGAAGAGATATAAAAGTTGATGTTTTTAGCCATTTACAGAATTTACCTATAGCTTATTATAAAAAAAATAAATTAGGAGACATAATGGCAAGACTTTCAGGAGACTCTTCAACTCTTGGAAGAATAGGATTTATGCTATTTGATATGTTAAAAGAGTTTTTAACTGTTTTAGCCCTTCTTTTCAGAATGTTTCAGGTTGATTTTGTATTAGCTCTGGTATCTTTAACAGTACTTCCAGCCATTTTTTCTGTTGTAAAAAAATACACTAAAAAAATAAGGAAATCTGGAAGAATTAGACAAGATACAATGGGTGGAGTTACGGCATTTATGCAGGAATCTCTATCTGGAGTTGGAGTTATTAAAGCATTTAATAATTCAGAAGTTATAATAGAAAAATATAAAGATATAACTCAAGATGAGTTCAATAAAATTATAAAAGCTAATAAAATAAAAGCTAAAATTTCTCCAATTAACGAACTTCTTGCAACAATGATGATACTTATAGTAGCAGGTTACGGAGGATATCAGATAATTGTTAAAGGGAATATGACTGCTGGAGATTTAGTTTCATTTGTTACAGCTGTTGGACTTATGCAACAACCTTTAAAGAGATTGGTAAGAAGAAACGGAGAACTTCAAGAGGCTCTTCCTTCTGCAGATAGAGTAATTGAAATATTGGATGAAGAAAAAGAAAATGATTGTATTACTGAAGAAATAAAATCGATGAAGAATCCTATAAAAAGTATATCTTTTGAGAATGTTGACTTTACATATGATGATGGTAAAAAGTTAGTATTAAAAGACTTCAATTTAACAGTTAAAGCGGGCGAAGTAGTTGCTTTAGTTGGACAGAGTGGAAGCGGGAAAACAACTCTAGTAAATTTAATTCCAAGGTTCTATGATGTGACATCAGGGAATATAAAAATAGATGATATAGATATAAGAGAGTTTTCTTTAAAAGAGTATAGGAATCATATTGGAATAGTTCCGCAAGAAACTTTCCTATTTAGTGGAACTATTGCAGATAATATAGGGTTTGGTAAAAAAGGTGTGAGTAGAGATAAGATAATAGAAGCAGCTAAAATGGCAAATGCTTATAAATTTATAGAAGAGTTGCCAGATGGATTTGAGACAGAAGTTGGAGAAAGAGGGGTTCTTCTTTCTGGTGGACAAAAGCAAAGAATCGCAATAGCTAGAGCTCTTATTCAAAATCCCGATATAATGATACTAGATGAAGCTACATCGGCTTTAGATACTGAATCAGAAAGATTGGTACAAGAGGCATTAGATAAATTAATGGTTGGAAGAACAACTTTTGTTATAGCACATAGACTTTCAACGATAGTAAATGCTGATAAAATTGTGGTGATGAAACACGGTGAAATAAAAGAAGTTGGAACTCATGAAGAACTTATGAGATATAATGGACCTTATAGAAGTTTATATGAAATTCAATTTGGAGAACAAAAACAAGTAATAGAAACAGAAGAAATAGAAATAGACTACGTATAATAGAGAGGATGAAATAAAAATGACACATATAACAAGAGAAGACGGAAGAGTAATCAATGAGAAAAGAGAGGTTAAAATAACTAGAAACTACACTATATATGCAGAAGGGTCAATACTTATTGAAGTTGGAAACACTAAGGTAATATGTACTGCAACAGTTAGTGAAAAAGTACCTCCATTTATGAGAAATCAAGGGAAAGGTTGGATAACAGCTGAATACTCAATGTTACCAAGAGCAACTGACGAGAGAAACCAAAGAGAATCTGTTAAAGGAAAACTTGGTGGAAGAACTATGGAGATTCAAAGATTGATTGGAAGATCTCTTAGAGCTTGTATTGATTTAGAGAAATTAGGAGAAAGAACAATAACAATAGATTGTGATGTAATTCAAGCAGATGGTGGAACAAGAACAGCATCAATAACTGGTGGATATATTGCTCTATCTCTTGCAATGGAAAAATTACTTAGAAATGGAACTTTAAAAGAAAATCCATTAGTTTCAAATATAGCTGCTATCAGTGTTGGAATAGTTAAAGGTGTGGCAATGCTAGATTTAAAATATACTGAAGATTCAGCAGCAGAAGTAGATATGAACGTAATCATGAACTGTAAGGGAGAATTCGTTGAAATCCAAGGAACTGGAGAAGAATCAACTTATACTAGAAAAGAGTTAAATGATATGTTAGAACTTGCTGAAAAAGGAATACAAGAATTAGTAGAAGTTCAAAGACAACAGCTTAGAGAGGAGTATTCAATATAATGAAAATCTTTTTAGCTACTGGGAATAAAAAGAAAATAAATGAAATAACAAAAAATTTAGATGGGAATTTAGACGGAAATAAGTATGAAATATTATCAATTAATGATGGAATTGAAATTCCAGAGGTAGTTGAAGATGGAGACACTTTTGAAGCTAATTCTCAAAAGAAAGCATTAGAAATAGCGAAATTTACTGGAATGGTTACAATAGCGGATGATTCTGGACTTTGTGTAGATGCACTAAATGGTGCTCCTGGGATTTATTCTGCTAGATATTCTGGAGAAGATGCAACAGATGAAAAAAATAATGAATTATTAATTAAAAACTTGTCAGGAATAGAAAATAGAGCAGCAAAATTTGTATGTGTAATAAGTTTAGCTAAGCCAAATGGAGAAGTTTACTCATTTAGAGGTGAATACGAAGGTGAGATAATAGATACTCCTAGAGGTGGAGTAGGGTTTGGATATGACCCATACTTTTATGTAAAAGAGTATGGAAAAACTTTTGCAGAAATGCCAGAGATAAAAGTTAAGGTTAGTCACAGAGCTAGAGCTTTAGAAAAGCTGAAGTTAGGAATAGAAAATATCTTAAAAAACTGCTAACCTATACGGGTTAGCTTTTTTAGAAAACTAAAAAATCAGGAGGAAAAGTATGAAAGAAAACTTAACGCCTAAAAAAATCGTAGAAGAATTAGATAGATATATAGTTGCACAAGAAGATGCTAAAAAGAATGTAGCAATATCTTTAAGAAATAGATATAGAAGAAAAAATGTAGAAGATGAAATAATGAGAAGAGAAATAACACCTAAAAATATAATTCTTATGGGACCAACAGGGGTTGGAAAAACTGAAATAGCTAGAAGATTAGCAAAAATAGCAAACGCACCATTTTTAAAAGTTGAAGCTACAAAATATACTGAAGTTGGATACGTTGGAAAAGATGTTGAAAGTATGATTAAAGATTTACTAGCCATGGCAATTAGAAGTTTAAAAGATGAAAAAATAGAAAAAATGAGATCAACATTTTATGATTTAGCTATTGAAAAAATTGCTCGTTATCTTAAACCATTGGATATATTAAATGAAGATATTAAAAAAAATCTTTTAGAAAAAATAAAATCTGGAGATCTTGATGATTCAGAAGTAGAAATCGATAAAAAAACAAACTCTAAATTATATGGAGATACACATATGATAGAGGTTATTTCTCCTGGAGCTGAAGAGATGAATGAGGCTATTGAAAATATAGTTTCAAGTCTTGGTGGTAAAAATTCTAGAAAAATAAAAATGAAGGTTAAAGATGCTATAAAAGTAATTCTAGATCAAGAAATTGAAAGTAGAATAGATATGGAAGAACTAATACCAGAAGCAATATTGAGAGTTGAACAAGATGGAATAATATTTATAGATGAGATAGATAAGATAGCAGAAAGAGAAGGTTCAACAAGAGGAGAGGTTTCTAGACAAGGAGTTCAAAGAGATATTCTTCCGATTGTTGAAGGAACTACCGTGATGACAAAATATGGAGCAGTTAGAACAGATCATATTTTATTTATAGCTGCTGGAGCGTTTACTCTTTCATCACCTTCAGATTTAATGCCAGAACTTCAAGGAAGATTTCCTATTAGAGTTAAACTAAAAAGTCTTGAAAAAGAAGATTTTATAAAAATTTTGACAGGAATAGAGTATAATATTTTAGAGCAGTATAAAGAACTTCTAAAAACAGATAATGTCGAGTTAAGTTTTTCAAAAATTTCTATAGAAAGAATAGCTGAAGTTGCTATTGAATTAAATGAAAATATTGAAAATATAGGAGCTAGAAGACTTGCTGGTGTTGTAGAAGGGATACTTAAAGATATAATGTTTGAAGCTCCTTACGAGAAGTTAACAAAGATAAAAATAGATAAGAAGCTTATTGATAAAATTTTTAAAATGGAGTATGAAGAGGAAAATTTAGATAATTATATAATGTAGTATGGGAGAAGAAATGTATTTAAAGGGTGTAGAGATTTGTGGATTTAAATCTTTTGGTGAAAGGATTTATATAGAGTTTAACAGTGGAATAACATCAATAGTTGGACCAAATGGAAGTGGAAAGTCAAATATACTAGACGCAATACTTTGGGTTCTAGGAGAGCAGTCTTATAAAAATATTAGAGCAAAAGATAGTGGAGATGTTATCTTCTCTGGAGGAGAGAAAACAAAAGGTGCTAATTATGCCGAAGTATCATTATTTATAGATAATAAAGATAATTTTTTTCCAATTGAGCAACAAAATATAAAAATTACTAGAAAAATGCATAGTACTGGAGAAAATGATTATTTAATAAATGATAAGAAAGCAAGATTAAAGGATATTAGTGATTTATTTTTAGATACTGGTGTTGGTAAAAGTGCTTATTCAGTTATTGGTCAAGGAAAAGTAGAGAGAATAATATCTTCTTCTAATAAAGAAATAAAAGGAATAATTGAAGAAGCTGCAGGAGTAAAAAAATTCCAAATAAGAGGAATGGAAGCTAGTAAAAAATTAGATGGAGTTCAAAATGAGTTAGAAAAAATTTCTTTAATTTTAAATGAAGTTGGGGATAATAAAAAAAAGGTAGAAAAACAAGCTGAAAAAGCTATGGAGTATATAACTCTTAAAAGTGACAAAGAAACTTTGGAAAAGGCTATTTTAGAGTATGATTTAAATGAAAAGACTGCTATTTTTTATAATAGTAATAAAGAAAAACTTAGATTAACTGAAAATATAGAATTATTGGAAAATGAATTTTTAGACTCAGAGTCCAATTTAGAAAAAGTTGATAATGAAAGAAAAGAGATTAGAAAAAAAATTGAGGAATATTCAAATGAAAATATAAATCTTAAAACTTCTATAGAGGAATTTGAAAGAGAAAGAGTTAGATTAAAGGAAAGAGAAGAATCGTTCTCAAGAGAATTTTCTCAAAAAAATGAAACTGAAAATATAACAAAATTAAAGTTAGAGACTAAAAATAATTTTTTAAAGAATCTTTCTGAAGAAAAAATAGAAGTAGAGAAAAGAATTGCAGATATTGAAGAGAAAAATAGATCCTTCGAGACAAAGATAAAATCTTTAGAGTCTGTAAAGAAGGAAAAAGAGATATCTATTGAATTAAAGAAAAGAAAAATAATGGATTTAGAAGTTGAGAAGTTAAAGCTACTAAACGAAATAGAAAATTCATCTAGAAGGATGAAAGGTAGTAACTCAAAAGTAAATGCTCTAAAAGAAGAGGAAGCTACATCAAATGAAAAATTAAGTAAAAATGAAATAGAACTTTCAGGAGCTATAAAGAATAAAAAAGATAGAGATGAGAGATTAAAAGAAATTGAAAATAAACAAATTGAATTAGAAAAAAATATTACAGAATATAGCCAAGAAATAAACAGACTGTCAGAATCTTTAAGAAGCTGTGAGTTTGAAGAGAAAAGATCATCTGCTAAGTTACATACTCTTCTTAGAATAGAAGAGAGTAACGAAGGTTTTTATAAGGGTGTTAAAGAAATATTGAATGCTAAAATAGCTGGAGTTGAAGGAGCTTTTATAAGTTTAATAAACGTTTCTGAAAAATTTGAAAAAGCCATGGAAGCTTCAATTTCTGGGAATCTACAGGATATAGTTGTAACAACTAGCCAAGTTGCAAAACAATGTATAAGTATACTTAAAGAGAAAAAAATGGGAAGAGCTTCTTTCTTAGCTTTAGATACGATTAAAGTTGGAACGTTAAGAGATATTCCAAAAGATACAGGAGTTGTAGGTAGAGCTTCAGAACTTATTAGCTTTGACCAAAAATATAAAAAAGTTGTAGATATGTTACTAGGAAATATTTTAATAGTGGAAAATATTGATATAGCTTTAGAACTTTTAAAGAATAATAAATTTGGTGGAAATATAGTAACTCTAAGCGGAGAATTATTAAGTGGAAGAGGAAGAATAACTGGTGGTGAAATAACAAATTCAGCAGTTTCTGCAATTTTTGAAAGAAAAAAAGAGATAAAAGTTTTAGAAGAACTTACAGGAAAGTTAAAAAAACAAGTTGAAGAAGAAAATAAAAAACTTGAGAATTTAAATAAAAATTTAGAAATTTTTGAAAAAGAAATAAGTGAGATTGATGCATTAGAAGATAATGCAAAAAAACAAGTTAGAATTGCTGAAGAGACATTTAATGATTTAAAAGATAAAAACAGCAGAATAATTAAAGAATTAAGAATTATACAACTGGAACTTCAAGAAGAAGAAAATTATAGTAGAGAATATGAAAAAAGAATAAATCTATCAGAGACCGAAAAAGAAAGTATTGAAAGAATGATTGAAGAAATTAGAAAAACTTTAGAAAAAGAACAAGTAGAGATTAAAGATAGCTCTGTTGTTATTGCGAAGTTAAAAGATGAATCATCAGATGTCAGAATTTTATATCTAAATAGTCAAGATAGATATATTCAAATAGAAAAAGAGATGTTAAAAGAAAAAGCAGAGAAGAGACAAATAGAATCTGAAATTGAAAAAAATGGGCTTAGAATGTTAGAAATAAAAAAAGAGCTTGAAAATATATCAGAAAGAGCGGATAATATAACAGAAGAAATAAAAAAAATGGAAACAAAATTTGAGTTTGAAAATAGAGAACTTTCAGAATTGAAAAAAAATAGCGAAATTTTAGAAGAAGTGGAAAAAGATCTTATAAAAAGAGGGAAAGATTTAGAGTCTAAATCTTTTAAGGAAAGAGAGCTATTAAACAAAGAGATAGAAAAAGTTGAGAGATTAAGTGGTGAAATTTCTAAAATAGAATCAAAATTAGAAACTTTGGAAGGAATATTCTCTAAAGAGATAGATATATCTAAACTAAATGATTTAAGAATGCTTGTAGTTAATCTTGATATGAAAGTTAAAGGGTTCCAAACTGTAAATTTACTAGCTGTAGAGGAATTTGAGGAGTTAAATAAAAAATACGAATTTATGAACGCCCAAAGAGAAGATTTAGTAAATGGGGAGAGAACTTTATCAAAACTTATAAAAGAGATTGAAAAAACTATTGAAGAAAGATTCTTACAGGCATATAATGAAATAGATAAGAATTTTAATGAGATGTGTATGGAAACTCTTGATAACTCAGAAGGGAAATTATCTCTGCTAAATGCAGAAGAGTTTTCAAACTGTGGGATAGAGATATTTGTTAAGTTCAAAAACAAAAAGAAACAATCTTTATCATTACTATCTGGTGGAGAAAAGTCTATGGTAGCAATAGCATTTATTATGGCAATATTTATGTATAAACCAAGTCCATTTACGTTTTTAGATGAGATTGAAGCTGCTTTAGATGAAAAAAATACAAGGAAATTAATTGGTAAACTAAAGGAATTTACGGATAGATCCCAGTTTATTTTAATTACTCACAATAAAGAAACTATGAGAGCATCGGATTCTTTATTTGGAGTAACAATGAATAAAAAAATAGGTATATCAAAATTGGTTCCTGTAAAACTTTAGTAAGAAGAGGGACATATGAAAATTTTATCGTATATATATTTTTTTATAACTTCCTTTAGAAATTGGCTCTATGATAAAAATATTTTAAAAGTATTTAAAGTTGAAGATGTGGAGATAATTTGTATTGGAAATATAACAGTAGGCGGAACTGGAAAGACACCGGCAGTTCAATTTTTTGCTAAAAAACTCCAAGATATGGGGAAAAATGTAGCAATAGTTTCAAGAGGTTATAAAGGGAAAAGAAAACACGAACCGCTTTTGGTGAGTGATGGAAAAACAAGATATGCAACTCCAATTGAAAGTGGAGATGAACCCTATTTACATGCTTTAAATTTAAAAGTTCCAATAATAGTTGGAAAAAATAGATACAAAGCTTGTTTGTTCGCGAAAGAAAAATTTAATGTGGATACAATTATATTAGATGATGGATTTCAGCATAGAAGGTTAAAAAGAGATAGAGATATAGTTTTAATAGATGCTACGAATCCATTTGGTTGGAGAGCACTCTTGCCTAAAGGAACCTTGAGAGAAGATTTTGAAGGTGGATGTAAAAGGGCTAGCGAATTTATAATAACTAAATCTGATTTAATAGAAGACAGAGATTTGGAAAAATTAAAGAGATTTTTTAAAACTAGATTTGGAAAACCAGTATCTATTGCAAAACATGGTGTAACATCTTTATGTGATATGGAGGGAAATCCTAAACCTTTGTTTTGGTTAGAAGGTAAAAGAGTTCTTTTATTTTCAGGATTGGCTAATCCTTTGAATTTTGAAAAAACGGTGATATCTTTGAAACCAAGTTATATTGAAAGAGTTGATTTTATGGATCATCATAGTTTTAAACCAAAGGATATGGAGCTTATAAAAAAACGTGCTGAAAATATGCATGCTACATTCATAATAACAACTGAAAAAGATTTGGTGAAGTTACCAAAGAATTTAGATATAGAAAATCTTTATGTTTTGAAAATAGAATTTACTATGTTGGAAGATAACAGTTTAGAAAATATGGAGGATTAAATGAATAGATTAGAGAATCTACTTGAAGAAGTAGAACTTCTAGACAAAAGAGCTTATTTTACAATAGATCAAAATGGAATAAAAAGAAAAGAAATGAATATGGCAATTCCATCTTTAGCATTTATAAAGGATGAACAACTTTTTGAAGAAATTTTAGAAAGTTTAGTAGATCCGAAAGAAAGAGTTAAATTAAAATCTATCGATAGAATGAGTAGTTTAGAACTAAGCAAATTAAAAGATAATTTTATAAAAATAATGGCTAATGGAGATTTAGATTTTTCTAAAAGATATGGAAAAGAATTGGCTCTAAGAGATAAAGAAAGTTTTTTGAAACTTCTTTATGAGATATCTCTTATGGAAAATATAGAATTTTTAAAACCTTTAATGGCCCTTTCACTGGAAGAAATATTAAAAACAAATGAATGGAATGATAATATATGGTATTTAGTAATATCGTATTTTACTAAACAAAGATTTGATTTTTCAGGATTTGAAAGTGCAGATACATTAGATGTTTCTAAAGAAAGTTTAATGAAAGAAGTTTTAGAATCAAAAAAATATCTGGAGAATAAAGAGGGATTAGCTCTATTATCATACGTTTTAGTATTACAAAAATATAACTATAAAAATGAAAATAAATTTATATTCCTTGCAAAAGATAAATTAGAAAAAATTAAATCAATGAAAAAATTAAAACAACTATCAGAGATTGAAGAAAAAATATTTCAGAGTTTATTTCTTAAGGAGGAATAAAAAACATGATTTCCTATTTTAATAGCAAATTAATTAATTATATGGATAATGAGAATAAAGATAAAAATGAAATTTTAAAAAATTTAGTTGACCTTATAAAAAATAATAGTGATGCTTTGGATAATCAGGAAATTTTTTATAACCAAATAATTGAAAGAGAATCAATAGGAAGTACAGGAATAGGTATGGGAATAGCCATTCCTCATGCAAGGTCTGAAAGTATTAGTAAAATTGTGGTAGCTGTTGCATTGCTTAAAAATCCAGTTAACTTTAATTCACTAGATGGAGTTGCAGTTAAATTGGTTGTTATGGTTGGAGCTCCCAAAGAACAAAGTAAAGAATATTTAGGACTTCTTTCGACTTTAGCTAGAATATTTAGAAATAACCAATATAGAGAAAGAATATTAGAGTGTTCCAATACAGAAGAGTTATTGGAGGCCATTGCGGAGTTGAAGTAATGAGAATTGGAATATATGGAGGTAGTTTTAATCCTATACATAATGGACACATAGCTGTTTCTCAATTTGTAATAGAAAAGTTAAAACTAGATAAACTTATAATTGTTCCTGTTGGAAATCCATCTCATAGAGATAATAATCTTTTAGATGGGCAGTTAAGATTTGAAATGTGTAAAAGAGCGTTTGAAGAAAATGATAAAATAGAGGTTTCAGATATAGAGATTTTATCTAATCAGAAGAGTTATACATATGACACTCTTATAAAATTGATGGAAAAATACAAAGATGGAGATTTTTATGAGATAATAGGCGAAGATTCTGCAGAATACTTTACTAAATGGAAAGAATACAAAAAAATATTGCAACTTTCAACGGTTGTTGTACTAAAGAGAAAAGGATATAAAAGTTTTCTTTCTGGAAAAAAGATATTAAATCTAGAAAGCCCATATTTTAATTATTCGTCTACTGAGATTAGAAGAAAAATAAGGGATGGAGAAAGTATTTCTGATTTTGTTCCTAAAGATATAGAAAAGTTATTATTAAAACAGAGGATGTAATATTACATCCTCTGTTTTAATAATTCTATTTTAAGTGATCAGTATTTGAAAATAAAGAAATTTCAAAATTAGAATCAATATAGTCAATTATAGTAACACTCGTATTTTCAGGAACTTGTTGTTTTGAAAAATTGCTAATATCGTGATTTGAAACTAAATTGCAAATAGCTTTTAACATGACACCATGAGTTACTACTAAGATGTTTCCATCTTTATGATTAGCTATAAGCTTTTTAAGACCTAATTCAGCTCTTTCAAGGACTTGTGCATAAGACTCTCCACCAAAAGCTTTAGGATTATAATTTATTGCATCGTTCCAAAAGTTAAAGTATTCTTCTGGATATGTTAATTCAAATTTTATTCTAGGAATACCCTCGACGTCTCCCATTCCGATTTCTTGAAATTCATCTATGGGAATAATTGGGATATTTCGATCTCCTTTGATAATTTGAGCAGTATCCATAGCTCTTCCAAGAGGAGATGAATAAAAGGCTTTAAATTCTTTATCTTTTAATTTTGAGGCTAGTTTCAAAGTTTGTTCTTTTCCTTCGGAAGTAAGATTTGAATTATTTCTTCCTTGAAAAATCCCTTGAGTATTCCATTCGGTTTCACCATGCCTAACAAAGTATATTTTTAACATCTTTAGATTATTCTCCTTTTTGTAATTTTAAATTTTCCATTTCAAAACTCATTTTAGTAAGGAAAAGTGTAGTTAAAAATGGATTTTCATCTATTGGAAGATTGAAGAAGCAATAAAGAATTTTTTCCACTAAATCTTGATTTTCTGGAGTTGAATTTTTTGACATTTTAAATAAAAGTTTGAATATTTTAATGATAGATTCTTCTCTAGAAAATAAATCATTGATTCCTTTTCTTAAAATATCGTTTATATCAGCATTGGGATCTTTATCTAATCTACTTTTTATTTCTTTAGCGTAGTCTGAAGTTATTTTATAAGAGTTATTAAAATCAAAAAGTTGAATATTTTCAAATATAAATGTATTTATGTCTAATAATATGATATCTAAATCAGTATGTGGTAAAAATTCAAATAGTTTATCGTGAGTTTTTTCAAAATGCATTGTTATTTTATCAGATTGATCCGTGTAATTAACTAAAGAAACAATCTTATCATCTTTTAATTTATTAATAATACCAGAGATTAACTGCTTATCAATTTCAATTTTTTCCTGTAAATCTTGCAAAGAGAAAGAAATATCTGCTGATTCATTTTTTAAATTAGGAACTAAAAGCCCTTTAAGTAGGTTAAAAAAGACAAGTTCCTCGGATTTTAATATCGTGTCCATTACAAATTCCCCCTTTGAATTATGTAAAATATCTTTTTTTTATTTTCATATTTTTGTATAATTATTCTTAGTATGTATTGTACATCTTTATGAGG
Source organism: Cetobacterium sp. 2A (assembly GCF_014250685.1). Taxonomy (GTDB): domain Bacteria; phylum Fusobacteriota; class Fusobacteriia; order Fusobacteriales; family Fusobacteriaceae; genus Cetobacterium. Next base: position 1,019,084 of record NZ_JACFAJ010000006.1, read on the forward strand.
AGGTTGTAAAATGAAATTTTTAGGAATTATTCCAGCAAGATACGCATCAACTAGATTAGAAGGTAAACCATTAAAAGATATTTGTGGACACACAATGATAGAGTGGGTTTATAAAAGAGCTTTAAACTCGAATTTAGATAGAGTTATTGTTGCGACAGATGATCAAAGAGTCTATGAAGAAGTGAAAAGGTTTGGTGGAGAGGTAGTTTTGACTGATAAAAGTCACCAAAATGGAACGAGTAGGATAGCCGAAGTATGTGGAAATATATCTGATTTTGATGTTGTAATAAATATACAAGGAGATGAGCCTTTAATAGAAGGAGAAATGATAAACTCCTTAATAGAAGTTTTTAATAAAGAACCTGATTTAAAAATGGCAACTTTAAAACATAAGATAGATGAAATGGAAGAGATTAAAAATCCAAATGTAGTAAAAGTTGTAACAGATAAAAAAGATTATGCAATTTATTTTTCAAGAAGTATAATACCTTATCCGAGAGAATTAAATATGGATAATTATTATAAACATGTTGGGATATATGCATATAAAAGAGAGTTTGTAATAGAATATTCAAAAATGGAAGCAACTCCACTTGAGAAATCTGAATCGCTAGAACAACTTAGAGTTATAGAAAATGGTTATAAAATAAAAGTTTTAGAAACTCCCTATAAAGTTGTTGGAGTAGATACAGCCGAAGAGTTAGAAAGGGTTAGAGAAATTATAAAGTTAGAAAAGATTACTATATAAATAAAAAATAAAGGAGAAAAATGGGAAAGAAATTATGTATAATAGGTATAGTATGCCTAATAATGGGATGTAGTAGTACAGAACGAAATAAAAATACCTATGATGATATGTATGCCAAAAACAATTTATCTAATTCAAGTTCAGATAAAAATAAAGGGTTGGATAGAATTTCATTTTTCGAAAAATATAATTATCCAGAAGGAAAATTTTATATAGCAACAAGAAATGAGTACTTATCGGCTAATAATGATAATAGTGCTAAGAAAAAATATTTTCAATCAGACGATGAAAAAGAATTTTTAAAATTTTACAAAAATTTAGATATAAGAGGTTATGGTGATAATTCTGGATATTGGAGATGGAATTTTTCACTTACTCACAAAGAATTAAACTCAATTTTAAATAAAAATTTGCCAATAGTTGCTAAAAATAGATCGAAAGATATTCTAACATTAGTTGATAATAAATGGCAAATTCAAGAAGTACCTCTAAATCCAATTGGAAACTTAAGTGAAATAAAAGTTATGGAAAGAGGTAAATCTGGAATAATAATAAAATTACTGATAAAGGGAAGTAGAGGAACTTATTTGATAGCCAGAGAGCACAATATTAGAGGCTTAATAAGTTTAAATAAAAATACAGTAGGAAGAGAAGTAAATATTTATGGAGCAAATGGTGCGGCAAAAGAGTACTCACAAAAACCGATATCTAGAAATCCAAATTTACTTCCATCTGGATACTTTGCCTTTGAAAAAAAAGCATCAACTTATAATTTCTATGGTGGCGGATATGGACACGGAGTTGGGATGTCTCAATGGGGAGTTGCCGATTTAACTAAAAATTATGGATATAGCTATAAAGCTGTTTTGCATAGATATTATAAATCTGTTAAATTAGAAAATATGTATAATCTTCCAGGAGTTGGGAAAACGATTCGTGTTGGAATAATGACGACAAGTTTTAAAAGCTTAGATCATGACAAAGTAGTATTGAGCTCTGGTAGTTCAATTAAAATAAAAAATAGTAAAATAAGTTTAGAAGCTAAACCTAGAGAAAAAGTTGAATTTATAAATAAAAATGGACAGATAAAAATATTTATAGCTGGGAAACAAAAAGCTATAACAAAAGAGAAAATTGAAATAACTAGTTCTAAAGCAATGATATCTGTAAATTCAATAAAAAGAAATATAAAGAAAATTAGTTCACCTTCGTATAGAGGAAGTTTTGAAGTAAGATTATCAAAAAATGAGAATAAACTAAGATTGATAAATGAAGTTGATATAGAGCAATATCTTCTTCAAGTTCTTCCAAGTGAGATGCCTGAAAGTTTTGGATTAGAGGCATTGAAAGTTCAAGCTGTTGCAGCTAGAACATATGCACTAAGTGATTATCAAAAAGGAAGATATTTAAAAGATGGCTTTCATATAACTGATAGTACACAAAGTCAAGTTTATAATAATTTAGATGAAAATCCTAAATCGAGACAAGCGATAAGTATGACTAAAGGTGAGGTTATGACATACAAAAATAAACCTATAGATGCAAAGTATTATTCTACATCATCTGGCTATGGTGCTGCAGCTCACAATGTTTGGTAGGCTGGGAAAATAGTCGTTGACTAATGAGTCAAAGTGTAATAAAATACATAATGACTTGTTAGTCATTTTTTTTTAGGGAGAGTTGACATGAAAGATACGGATAAAAAAAATAAAATATTGCGGGCAGCAAAAAAACATATTTTACAAAAAGGGTATTGTAAAGCGAGTATTTCAGAAATAACTGAAAGTATAGGAATAGCGAAAGGAAGTTTTTATACCTATTATAGCTCGAAAGATGAGTTGCTTGCAGAGATTATTGAAGAGACAATAGGAAACCGTGAAGAACGGTTCCAAAAGATGATAGATAAATCGGAAACATTGGAAGATGCAATAAATGGATATTTAAGACAATTATTTTGTATTGAAGCTAAGAGATTAGAAAATATAATTATCCTACTAAATCTTGCTAGAAATATTGATGCTATTCCTCAAGAATTAAAACAACGTCTTATGGAATTTGAAAAAGTAGACAAAAAAATATTAAAAAAAATTCTTAAAAAGTTTTCATCTGAAGTTGGTGATTTAGAAGAAGAGGACTCAGATAGAATTGTAATTTTTATAAATGGTGGAATAAGGTCTTTCAAAAGAGAAAGAATATTCTATAGTAAAAGTGCAGATTTCTTTGTTAAAGACATAGAGGAAGCACAGTCTAGAATAGACAAAATAGATTTTGAAAAAGAGATAGAAATTATATCTTTAAACATTATAAGAGTACTTAAGGGAGGAAGAATATGAAAAAGTTACTGGGCGCTCTATTATTACTATCAGCATCTGTATTTGCTAGAGAGCTAACACTACAAGAAGCTATCGATTTAGCCTTAATTAACAGCAAAGCTATTAAATCTTCAGAATTATCAAAGGAGAACTCAAGTTTACAAATTAAGTCAGCATTTAAAACTGCTCTACCAAGTGTAGTTTACAATGGGACATATCAAAAATCTGAATACGGAAGAAAGATTGATGGTCAAGAGAATCTAAGGTCAGGTTATCAGCAGACAATTGGTATATATCAACCCTTATTCCAAGGTGGGACAATCATGGCCGGAATAATGGGCGCTAAAGCTGGAAAGAATATTGCAAATTATCAGTATCTTTCACAAGTTAGAGACATTAGATTGGAGACGATTCAAACGTTTTCAAAAATAGTTAAACTTCAGAAAGACTTAACTGTTTTAGAAAGTTCAAAAAAAGAGTTGGAAGTAAATTATAATAAACAAAAAGCGCAGCTAGATATGAGACTTATAACAAAAGCTGATCTTTTAAAAACAGAATATAGTATATTAGATTTAGATTCAAGTATTACAGCTGCTAAAAATCAAATTGCTATTGAAAAAACAAATTTAAAAGTAAATTTAATGATACCAGAAAATGAAAAGCTTATAGTAAAAGATTTTGAAGTTCCAAATAATCTTTTACAAGGAGTAAACTTTGAGATAGATTTAACAAATGCTATGTCAAATAGCTTATCAGCAAGAATAGCCAAAAGTCAGGTTGAAGTATCAAAAGCACAAAAAATTGCAGCAGCAGCAGATTTCTATCCTCAGGTAGAAGCTTTTGCAAAATATGGTGGAGTTGAAACAAAAAAGTTTAATTCTTCTTATGAAGATGCTGACTGGATTGGTGGAGTAAGTGTATCATGGAATATGTTTGAATTTGGAAAAGGAATTGACGATTATAATATTTCAAAAAATAATGTTAAAATTCAACAGTTAAGTGAACAGACGACGGTGGATAATATTGAAATAAACGTTACATCTAATTATTTAGAAGTTGTTAGATTTGAATCACTTAGAGTTTCAACAAAGAAAGCTTTAGAAGCAGCTCAAGAGAACTTTAAAATTGATACAGAAAGATACAATGCTGGACTTATTTCAACTGTGGATTATTTGATTTCAGAAACACAGATGAGACAAGCAGCGGTTATTTATAACCAAGCGAATATAGATTATTTAGTTGCATTTGAAACATATAGATCAAGCTTGATTTAAATTTTAGGAGGACATAATGAAAAAATATTTATATTTAGTGCTTGTCGCAGGAATGGCTTTTACTGCTTGTGGGAAGAAAAGCAATACAGATGAAAAGGTAGAGATTATACCTAAAAATGTAGTAGTAGAATCGGTTAAATTAAATGATATTTCAGATATTTATAAAAGTGATGCAACAATAGTTCCTGCAGATAAAGTAAACCATAGTTTAGATGGAATTGGAACTGTTAAAAAAGTTTATAAAAAGAACGGAGAAGCTGTTGATAAGGGAGAAGTTGTAGTAGTTATGACTGATTCAAAGACAGAATCTGATTACTCAAGAGCAAAGGCAAATTTAGCTTCTGCAAAATCAAATTTAGCAATAGCTACAAATAACTATAAAAAACATAAGAGTCTTTATGAAAAAGAAATGGTTTCAGAATTAGAATTTTTAGATTACAAAAATAGATTTATAGATGCAGAAGGAAATCATGAAGCTAAAAAAGCTGAGTTTGAAAATGCTAAAGATAAATATGAAAAATTAACAAGAAAAGCTGAAACATCAGGTGTAGTAGGAAATCTTTACTTAAAACCTGGAAATGAGGTCAAAGAAAAAGAAAACTTATTTACTGTTGTAAATGAACAAGAAATGGAAGTTATAGTAGATTTTCCTGGAAAATGGTTCAATAGAGTTACTATTGGTTCTCCAGCCTATGTAGAAATTTCAGATTTAGGAAAAAAAGAATTAAAAGGATATATTAAGGAAATTAATCCAGTTGCAACTCCAGAAACAAGAAAGTTTCCAGTGACAATTAGAATTCCAAATTTAAGTGGAAATATGAAAGATGGAATGTATGGAAAAGTAAATATTCCAGCTGGAAAAAGAGAAACTTTAGTTGTTCCTCAAGAAGCAGTATTTGTAAGAGACTTATTAAGTTATGTGTTCATAGTTGAAGATTCTAAAGCAAAAAGGGTAGAAGTAAAAACTGGTGCAATAGAAGAGCCAATGATTGAAATCACTACAGATAATTTAAAGCCTGGAAATGAAGTTATTGTCGAAGGACTATTTGGTCTTGAAGATGGAGATTTAATAAATATAGAGAAAAAATAGACTGGATGAGGTGAAGAATAATGTCATTAGCTGGAATAGCCATACGTAGGCCAGTAGCTACAACTATGTTAATGGTTTCAATGGTATTTATAGGGATAGTATCTATGATGTCAATGAAATCAGAATTATTACCAAATATGAATATTCCTATCGTAATGGTAAGTACAACATGGCAAGGAGCAGTGCCACAAGATATAGAAACACAAGTAACAAAGAAAATAGAAGATACACTTTCAAATGTAGATGGAATAAAACAAATCAGGTCTACATCATCTTTTGCAAATTCCCAAGTACTTATAGAGTTTGACTATGGAGTAGACATAAATACAAAAAAAGGGGATGTACAAAAGGAAGTAGATGCAATAAAGGGAGATTTACCAGCCAGTGCTGATGACCCTTCTGTAAAAAAAATACAAGCTGGAGCTGGAAACCTAACAATGATGGTAAATGTTTCGGGACCTAATTTGCTTGAAGTAAATACATTTGTAAATGAATTTATGAAACCTAGATTTGAAAGAATAAAAGGAGTAGGAACTGTTGATGTAACTGGTTCTGCCGATAAACAAGTTCAAATTCAAATAGATTCTGATAAACTTTCTGCTTATAATATGACTCCAATTGAACTATATGACCTGATTAAAGGGTCTAGTTTAAACGTTCCTCTTGGTGTAATAAATACAGGCGGGAAAGAGATAGTTGCTAGATTTATGGGAGAAATAAACTACTTAGATGAGTATAAAAATATGATCATAAGAAGTAATGGTCAAACTTTGAGACTTAAAGATGTAGCAACCATAGTTTTAACAACTGAAGATCCAGAAAATTCAACTAAAATGAATGGAAAACAAGCTGTAAGTATAAGTATTGAAAAATCAGCCGATGGAAATACTATAGATATCGCAGATGCTGCAAAAAAATCTATAAATGAAATGAAAGCATATCTACCTCCTGGAGTTAATATTGATATAATAATGGATTATTCTACTGATATCAATTCAGCTATTTCAGGAGTTAAAGGAAATGCTGTAACGGGACTTGTACTTGCAAGTATAATCTTAATGGTCTTTCTTAAAAACTTTAGAGCTACACTACTTATATCTTTAGCACTTCCAATTGCGATAATGTTTACGTTTGTATTCCTTGCTTCTCAAGGTGTTACAATAAATGTTATCTCACTTATGGGATTATCAATCGGAGTAGGAATGCTAACGGATAACTCGGTTGTTGTTATAGATAATATATATAGACATATAACTGAACTAAAAAAACCAGTAATAGAAGCTGCAGAAGATGGAGCAACAGAGGTTACAATAGCTATTATCGCATCTGCACTTACAACAATGGTTGTATTTATACCAGTGTTATTTATACCAGGAATTGCTAGAGAGATATTTAGAGATATGTCTTTTGCAATTATATTCTCAAACGTTGCAGCACTTATAGTATCATTAACTCTTATGCCAATGGTTGCGAGTAGATTCTTAAAAAGTAACGTTGATATAACAAAAGAGGGGAAAATATTCTCATTAGTTAAGACTAATTATATAAAATTAATTGGTTGGGCTGTAAAAAATAAGATTAAAACAGTTGGAGTAGCATTTGGATTATTTATAGTTATGATGATTGTTGGTTCAAAAGCCACTAAAACAAAATTCTTACCAGATCAAGATTTCGGTAAGTTTGGAATTATTTTAGAGTTACCAAAAGGATTGAGTTTAGAAACTTCAGAAGCAATTGCTAAAAAAGCTGAAGATATTGTTAAAGCTAATCCTAATACTGTAGCATATACAACTCTTACTGAGAAAAATATTATAATACTAAACGTTGATATCGGTGAAAAATCTGAAAGAGACGTATCAATGTTTAAGATAATGGAAGATTTAAGACCTACGGTTGGAAATATTAGAGATACAAAACTGAATATAAAACCAAACTTCCAAAGTAAAGCTCCTGAAAGAGATGTTGAGATGAGAATTACTGCGGAAAACTTGGAGACTGCTAGAGAAATTGCAAGAAAAATTCAAGATAAAATATCAACAAATCCAAAGATTATAGATATTAAGTCTACACTGGATCCTGGAAATACAGAGGCAAGAGTAGTTCTTCATAGAGATAAGCTACGTTCTTATGGAATGAACCCAGCAGATTTAGGAAGAACAATAAGTTACTCATTCCTTGGTGGAAATAGAGGTAAAGGTGAAACTGTAACAGTTAAAACTGGAACAGAAGAGATAGATGTTTTAGTTAGATTATCAGATAAAGATAGAAAGAAAATGTCAAGTCTTGAGCAATTAAATGTAAGAACAGCAGATGGAAAATTTATTAAAGTTTCTGACGTAGCTGATATAACTATGGCTGAAGGAGCTTCTGAAATAAATAAAGTTGATAAAATTTATTCTATTTCAATTGGAGCAAATGACGGTGGATTAGGACTTAGTGGAGTTCAAAAAGCTATGACAGATGCTTTTGAGGAATTAGATATTCCAAAAGGAGTTTCTTATACATGGGGTGGAAATTCACAAATGTTTAGTGATGCAATCATACAGATGGGAGCAGCATTACTAATTTCAATCTTCTTAATTTATGCAATACTTGCAGCACAATTTGAAAACTTTGTTCTACCTTTCATAATAATTGGTTCAGTACCTTTAGCTATGATTGGAGTTTATACAGGTCTGATTTTAACAGGACAACCATTTGACTTAATGGTTATGATAGGGATAATCATGCTTGCTGGAACAGTTGTTAATAATGCCATAGTATTGATAGACTTTATAACGATACTAAGAGAAAGAGGAATGAGTGTTGACGAAGCAGTTCAGGAATCTTGTAAGACGAGACTTAGACCAATTATAATGACTACTATGACAACAGTATTTGGAATGATTCCTCTTGCGTTAGGATTAGGAGAAGGAGCAGAACTTTATTCTGGAATGTCAATAGCTGTTATATTCGGACTTTCATTCTCAACACTACTAACTCTTGTTGTAATTCCAGTTCTATACATGATTACTGAAGAAATGGGAGAAAAGGCTGGAAAAGCGTTTAAAAAAATATTTAAATTTAAAAAGAAAAAATAAAAATTAAGGTATAGACATAGGTAAGACTCATATTGAAAATGGGGGGTTGCTCTATGAAAGACTCGAAAAACTATAAAGTTATAAGTATTTATATTAACGAATCTCAAAAAAGAAGTTTAGAAGAGTTTTTTGAAAGAATTGATTTTCACACATACTCTATTCAGACAAAACTTGAAGGTATTTGGGGCAAAGGAATAAGACATAAAAATAATCAGATTTGGCCTGGTGTGGATTGTTTGTTTTATTTGATTGTAAAAGATTTTCAAGTTGAATCCATGTTAAAAAAATTAAAATTTTTTAGATTAGGAATAGAGGAAGCTGTTGTCATGTCAGTATTTGTAGCAAATTTAGATTATTATTTTGATAATATTCAAAAAGCTAATATTGAACCTGAAGGTGAAGATGTAGAGATTCAATGGGAATAATAGAATTCATGATGGTATCACTTTAAAAGTGATACCATCTTTATTTTTATTGAGGAATATAGTATAATACTCTGTACATAATAAGATTTCAAGTGTCTAGTTTAGGGGGAAGTTATGAAAGTTGGAAAATTAACAGTTTTAGATTTAGAAGAACTAGTTTTTAAGAATTTAAAAAGCAGTAGAAAAGAAGTAATATCATCTCCAGAAATAGGTGGAGATTGTGCTATTATTGATTTCGGAGATAAAGTAGCTTATCTTTCAACAGATCCCATAACAGGTACAAGTAAAGGAATCGGAAAGCTTGCAATTAATATAAATTGTAATGATATAGCTACAGGTGGAGTTGAACCTGTAGGAGTGATGTTAACAATATTACTTCCTCCTGGAACTACAAAGAATGAAGTGACAGAAATAATGAGAGAAGCGGAAGAAGAATGTAAAAAATTAAATGTGACCATAATGGGAGGTCATACAGAAGTAACAACAGCAGTAAATAGAGTTGTGATATCTGCAACAGCTATAGGTATAGGAGAAAAGAAAAGCTGTAAGGATAAAGAAAAAGTTATATGTGGAGATAGAATCATAATAACAAAAGGGATAGGAATTGAAGGAACTGGAATAATAGCTTATGAAAAAGAAAGCGAACTTCAAGATGTAATTGGAGAAAGCTTGCTAAGAGAAGCTAAAGACCTTTTAGATAAAACTAGTGTAGTTAAAGATGGGTTACTAGCAGCAAAGCATGTAAAGGGTATGCACGATGTAACTGAGGGTGGACTTTTAGGAGCAATTTGGGAAATTACAGAATTCTATAAGTTGGGGACTAAAATATGTTATGAAAATATTTTAATTCCAATTTCAACAAAAAAAATATGTGAATATTTTAAAATAGATCCTTTAAAACTTATTTCGAGCGGGACTATGTTGATGATAGTATCGGAAGAAAAAGTTGAAGAGCTTATAACAGTGTTAAAAAAAGAGGGAATAGATGCTTTTGATATTGGTTTTTTAACAAAAACAAAAGAAAAAATTCTATCAAAAAATAAAATAGAGTATGAGATATTAGAGCCTGAAAGTGATGAACTCTATAAAGTAGTATAAATAAATTGAAAGAGGTGTTGTGTTGAATATAAAACAAAGAGTAATATCTTTAATTGGAAGTGTTGAAAAAGGGAAGTATTCAAATATTGCTTTAAATGAATATTTTAAAGAAAATAAATTAACGAGCGGAGAAAGAGGATTTATTACGGAACTTTTTTATGGAGTAATAAGAAACAAGGTATTCTTAGATTATGAAATTGAAAAAAGAACTAAAAGCATAAAAAAAGATTGGATAAAAAATTTATTAAGAATTTCAATATACCAAGCCACTTTTATGAATAGTGACGACAAAGGTGTTGCATGGGAAGCTACTGAGCTTGCTAAAAAGAAATACGGAGTTCCAGTTGGTAAATTTGTAAACGGAGTAGTTAGATCATATCTAAGAGATAAAGAAAAGGATATAGCTGAATTAAAATCAAATGATAAATTAGATATACTATACTCTTATCCAAAGTGGTTTTATGAAAGAATAAAGGCAGAGTATGGAGATTCGACAGAGCAGTTCTTAATCTCTCTAAAAAAAGTTCCGTATATGAGTGTAAGGGTAAATAAATTAAAATATACTGAATCTGAGTTTGAAGAATTAGCTAAAAAGTTAGATATAAAAATTATAAAAAAAGTTGATACAGTTTATTATATCGATTCTGGAATAGTTTTATATACAGAAGAGTTTAAAGATGGAAAAATTATAGCTCAGGATGCTTCATCGTATTTAGCCGCTGCAATACTTAATCCAAAATCTGGAGAAAGTGTTATCGATGTTTGTAGTGCTCCTGGAAGTAAAACTGCAGTTTTAGCAGAAATTATGAAAAATAAGGGAGAAATATTAGCTCTTGATATTCACGCTCATAAAATTAAATTGATAGAAGAAAATTTAAAAAAATTAGGAATAACAATTGCAAGAACAGTAAAAATGGATGCTCGTAATCTTAAAGAGCAAGGAAAGAAGTTTGACAAAATATTAGTTGATGCACCTTGTAGTGGATATGGAGTACTAAGAAAAAAACCAGAAGCACTTTACAATAAAGGTTTAGAAAATGTGAAAGAATTATCAGAACTTCAGTATGAGATACTTGAATCATCAGCTTCAGCATTGAAAGTTGGAGGAGAGATGGTATATAGTACATGTACTATATTTAGAGAAGAAAATACTGATAATATAAAGAAATTCTTAGAAGAAAATCAGAATTTTTCTGTTATGAAAATAGAAATTCCAGAAAATATTTCTGGAGAATTTGATGAACTTGGAGGATTCTTTATAAATTATAAAGAAGAAATTTTAGATAACTTTTATATCGTGAAAATGAGAAAGGATAAATAAGAATGTTGGATGAATTAGTACAAGCTAATGAGTATGTAGTTAGTAAGATAAAAGAAAAAGATAAATTAGTTTTAGAAATGGAACAGTTTGCCAAAGAAAATAATGTTCCGATAGTAACAAAAGAAGTAGCTGAATATTTAAAGTTTACTCTAGATATGTGTAAGAGTAAAAATGTTTTAGAGATTGGAACGGCTATTGGTTATTCTGGAATATTAATGGCACAAGTGATTGAAAAATATGATGGAAAACTTCTTACAATAGAAATAGACGAAACAAGATTTAACCAAGCTAAAGAAAATTTTGAAAAATCAAATTTAAAAAATATAACATCTATTTTAGGAGATGCTACAGAAGAAATAAAAAAATTGGATGATGTATATGATTTCGTATTTATAGATGCTTCAAAAGGTCAATATATGGAGTTTTTCAAAGATTCATATAAGCTTTTAGCACCTGGTGGGATAATTTTTATAGATAATATAATGTTTAGAGGTTATTTATATAAAGAATATCCAAAAAGATTTAAAACTATAGTAAAGAGATTAGATAGTTTTATAGAATATCTGTACGAAAATCATAACTTTGTATTGCTTCCTTTTGGTGATGGAATTGGTTTGTTAAAAAAAGAGGATTAGAAGAGAATCTGTAGTAAATATCTCATGAAGTCATAAAATTAATGGGAGGAATTACTATGGGATACCAAAAATCATATTCTGGAGTTTTTAATAAATATTGGGATACTTATAGACAAAAAGTTTCAGAGAGTCAATCAGCTTCTCAAGCTGAGAGTATTCAGAATGTAAAAGATATATTTACACAAACAGTTGTAAAAATGTTATTAGAAATAAACCCGAATTTGAACATTAATCAAAATGATATAGTTTATGTATCAAGTGAAGTTGTAGACGGAATGACAGACAAGTCTGATGATGTGAAAAACAGATTAGAAAATGACGAGAACTATCCAAAACATTATAAAATATCAGATAAGCTATTAGGTGAACCAGAGTTTGTAAAAATGATAGAGGAATCAGATTTAATATCATGTTTTGACAAGTTTGCGGAAATAACAACTAATAGAATCGTACATATATCAAAAGAGCACGGACACGAAAAAGCTAATGGTAAGAGAATAATACATTGATAAAGTGGGGGTGTTCTACTCCCACTTTTACTTATGTTAAAGAATTTAAAAAAAATACACATTTTTTAAAAAAGTGTGGTATAATGATATGATTGAATATAAAAAGATTAAGGAAGTGACTATGGAAAAATTAAAAGAATTTAGAGATCTTGGGTTGACTGAAAAAACATTAAAACCATTACTAAAAAAGGGATTTGAAAAACCAAGTCCAATTCAGGCATTAACAATACCAGCTCTACTTACAGGAGATAAAGATATAATAGGTCAAGCTCAAACAGGAACAGGAAAGACAGCTGCTTTCTCTCTTCCAATACTTGAGAAAATAGAAAAAATAACAGGAAATGTACAAGCTATAATTCTAGTACCTACTAGAGAACTTGCTGTACAGGTTGCTGAAGAGATGAACTCTCTTTCTGCTGGAAGAAAATTAAAAATAATTCCAGTTTATGGAGGACAGTCATTAGAGCTTCAAAAGAAACAATTAGCTAAAGGTGTAGATATCGTTGTTGGAACACCTGGAAGAGTAATTGATCTTATCAATAGACAAAACTTAATATTAGACAAAATAGACTACTTCATATTAGATGAAGCAGACGAAATGTTAAATATGGGATTCGTTGAAGATATTGAGCAGATTTTAAGATCTACAAACGCAGATAAAAGAATGTTATTCTTCTCTGCAACAATGCCACAAGAAATTTTAAAAATAGCTAAAGCTCACATGAAAGCTCATGAAATTTTAGCAGTTAAATCTACTGAACTTACAACAGATTTAACAGATCAAATTTATTTCGAAGTTAAAGAAAGAGATAAGTTTGAAGCTCTTTGTAGAATAATTGACATCGAAGCAGATTTCTATGGAATTGTTTTCTGTAGAACTAAAAATGATGTTAATGAATTAGTAGGAAAGTTACATGATAGAGGTTATGATGCTGATGGTCTTCATGGAGATATCACTCAAAATCATAGAGAAGTAACTTTAAGAAGATTCAAAAAGAAAAACATAAACATATTAATAGCTACTGACGTTGCTGCAAGAGGAATTGACGTTAACGATTTAACACACGTTATCAACTATGCAATACCTCAAGAGCCAGAAAGTTATGTACATAGAATTGGAAGAACTGGAAGAGCTGGAAAAGAAGGAACTGCTATAACATTTATAACACCTTCTGAGTATAGAAAACTTCTTCAAATTCAAAAAATAGTTAAAACAGAAATTAGAAAAGAGAAAGTTCCTGGAGTTAAAGATGTAATCTTAGCTAGAAAGAACAGAATCTTTGATAATGTAAATAAAATAATGGCAGATGGAGATAATGAAGGATTTAGCGAAATGGCTAGAGAACTTCTTGCAAATGATGCAAATCCAGTTGAAATCCTAGCAGCTATATTAAAAGATTGTTATGAGGATATTTTAGAAGAAGGAAACTACTCTGAAATAGAATCTGTAAATTCAAATGTAGATAAAGCTGGAAAAACAAGATTATTCATTGCTTTAGGTAAGAAAGATGCTATGACTCCAAAGAAAATAGTTGATTTAGTAGTTAAGAAAACTCAAATAAATCCAGCTAAAATTAAAGGAGTAGAAGTTTATGAAAACTTCTCATTCATGTCAGTACCATTCGTTGAAGCTGAAACAATAGTTGAGACGTTCAAAAAAGAAAGAAAAGGTAGAAAGCCTTTAGTAGAAAAAGCAAAAGAAAGAAATTAATAAATTAATAGAGAGGCTGTCCTGATTTACTGGGCAGCCTTTTCTGACATAATAGGAGATAAAAATGAAAAGAATATTATTTATGATTTCGATAACTATTGGAGTTTTGTTAAGTGGATACTTATATTATACTAATGAAGTGGGAAAGAAAAGAAGTTTTAATAAAATCTTAGAGATAAAAAGAGGAGAACCTTTAAAAAAGTCTTTAGAGTGTTTGGAGATTGAAAATAATATTCCTTTAAAAATTTATATAAAGAGTAGAAATAACGGAAAAGATATAAAGGCTGGATATTATGAAATAAAAGGAGAATATTCTTACGCTGAACTAATAGAAATTTTAGAATCTGGCAAACAAAAGGTATTTAAATTTACAGTTCCAGAAGGATATTCAATAGAGAATATAATAGAAGTACTAGAAAGAGATGGAAGAGGAAGTAAGGAAAACTTTAAATTAGCACTAAGTCAAATTGAAGATTTTCCATATCCTACTCCTAATAAAAATTTTGAAGGATATTTATATCCAGAAACATATTTTTTAGCTGAGAACTCAACTGAAAAAGATATTGTGAATAAAATGTTAAAAGAATTTCTTAGAAAATTTCCAGTTGAAAAATATCCAGATAAAGAAGATTTTTATCAAAAGCTCATTATGGCTTCAATACTTGAAAGAGAAGCTCAGGTTAAATCTGAGAAGATAGTGATGGCATCTGTATTTTATAATAGAATGAAAAGAGGAATGACTCTTTCATCGGATGCAACAGTGAATTTTTTATACAATTATAAGAAGAAAAGAATGTATTACAAGGATTTGGAAATAGATTCACCTTATAATACTTATAAATATAAAGGTTTACCACCAGCTCCTATTGCCAATCCAGACTACGAATCTGTAATGGCAGCCTATAATCCAGCTACAACAGATTATCTATTCTTTGTGGCTATAGGAGATGGGAGTCACTACTTTAGTAAAACTTATAGAGAGCATCTAGAAATACAAAAAAAGAATAGTAAAAAATAAGGAGATAAAATTGAAGAAAATAATTTTAGTTGGAATAAATAGTCAGTATATCCATACGAATTTAGCTATTAGATATTTAAAATCATACGTTGAAAAATATAGTGATTTAAAGATTGAGTTATATGAGAGTAATATAAATAGTCAAATTTTAACTATAATAAGAGAAATATGTGAGTTGTCACCGGATAAGTTAATATTTTCTACTTATATTTGGAATAAGGAATATGTATTCAAAATAATAAAAGAGATAAAAAAAATATTACCAAAAGTTGAGATATCTTTAGGAGGTCCAGAAGTAACTTACGACTGTGAAAAGTTGCTGGAGGAAAGATCAGAACTGGATTATTTATTAGTTGGAGAGGGAGAGAGAGTTTTTCTTAATTTTTTAACAAAAGAAATCTCAGATGTTAAGGGAGTATATTATAGAAATAATGGAAAAATAGAATATAATGGAGATGAAAATCCAATTGAAAATTTGGACGAAATTCCCTTTCCATATACTGAAGAAGAGTTGAAATATGAGAAAAAAATAGTATATTATGAATCTTCGAGAGGTTGTCCTTTTAGTTGTTCTTATTGCTTATCGTCTATAGACAAAGGGGTTAGATATTTTTCTTTAGAAAGAACGAAGGAAGATTTAAAAAAGTTTTTAGATACTGACATAAATTTAATTAAATTTGTAGATAGAACTTTTAATTTAAGAAAAGATAGATATTTAGGAATTTGGAAATTTTTACTAGAGAACTATAAAGAGGGAGTAACTTTCCATTTTGAAATAAATGCAAATATTTTTGATGAAGAGATAATTGAATTTTTAAAAACAGTTCCTAAAGATTATTTCCAATTTGAAATAGGAGTTCAAAGTATAAATAAAAATACAATGGATAGTATAAATAGAAGAAATTTATTAGAAAGATTATCTAATAACGTAAGAGCAATCACAAAAAATATACATCTTCATTTAGATTTGATAGCTGGATTACCTCATGATACGTATGAAACTTTCAAATCATCATTTAATTATGTTTATGATTTGAAGCCAGAAATGGTTCAGTTAGGATTTTTAAAGATTTTAAAAGGAACAAAAATCTCAAAAGAAATAGAACAATATCAGTATAAATATATAGAGTTTCCACCATATGAGATTTTATCCAATGAATTTATAAGTTATGAACAGATTGTAAAACTTAAAGATTTTGAAAAGATGTTGGACTTTTATTATAACTCTGAAAAGTTTTCAAAGTCTGCTGACTATATAATAAAAAATTTATATGGAGCGCCATTTGATTTTTTTGAAGATATAGCCAGTTTTTATAAGGTTAAAGGGTATATATCAATTGGTCATAAGGAAACGAGTCTTTTTAATATCCTAGTAGAGTTTTATAAGTTTAAAAAATTTGATAATTACGATATATTTATTGAATACCTTAAATATGATTTCTTATGTTTAGGAAAACCAGGAATGTATCCAGAATGGTTTATATCTAGTAAAGATAAAGATAAGCATAACTTGATGTTAGAAAAATTAGATTTTAAAAGTAGTAGAGAAGCTTATAAAAATACAGAGATAGAAACTTTTAAATATAATGTTTTAGATAATACTAAAGAAAATGTAGATATATTCTTTGAATATAGAAAAAAAATGACTAAAACTACTGTTTGTTAAAAAAGGTTTTAAAAAAAAACTGGATATGTTATAATTCTATCAAACTGTTTAATAGAGGGAATTGATGAAAATATTTAAAAGAGTTTTAGAAAAAATAAATAGAGAATTTCTTCTTCAAGAGGGAGATAAAATAGTTCTTGCTTTTTCAGGAGGACCTGATTCAGCATTTTTACTTGAAATGTTACTAGAGTTAAAGAAAACTTTAAACTTCGAAATAGTACTTGCTCATATAAATCATTTATTACGTGGGAAAGATTCTGATGGAGATGAGGATTTTGTTAGAAGAATTGGAAAAAAATATGGAATTGAAGTCTATATAAAAAGAGTTGATATAACAAAAGAAGGAAAAGAAAAAGGTCTTGGTTTAGAAGAAGCAGGAAGAGAAGCAAGATATAACTTTTTTGATGAAGTTCTTAAAGAAATAGATGGGAATAAAGTGGCTTTAGCACATAATCTTGATGATCAAATAGAAACGTTTCTTTTTAGATTAATGAGAGGAACATCGCTAGAAGGATTAGAAGGGATAAATAGTAAAGGAAAATATATAAGACCAATAAATGAACTTTACAAAAGTGAGATTATGGAGTATTTAAATAATAGAGAACTAGAGTACAGAATAGATTCTACAAATTTTGAAAATGAATTTACAAGAAATAGTATCAGATTGGATTTAATTCCTTTTATTGAAAATAGATATAATCCAAATTTTAAGGATAAAATTTTTACTACAATAAAAGAAATAAGAGATGTAAATAACCTATTAAAAATAGATTATGAAGATTATTTTGATGAAGGATTCCTATCTGTAAAAAAAATGGAAAAGGAAAGTAATTACATTCAAAGTAAGATAATCAATAGTTATTTAAATAATTATTCCATAAAAGTTTCAAGAGATAAAATATTAGGAATATTAAAATTTTTAAGTAGTTGTGGAAGTAAAGAATTTAAATTGAGTAAAAATCTTGTCTTGAAAAAAGAATATGATAAAATATTTGTAAAAGACAATAGTGTAGAAGTTTCAATTAGTCAAGAATTTAAGGAGTTAAAAGTTCCTGGGAAGATTGAATTTGGAAATTATTTATTAGAAGCTTTTGAAGCTGAAAAAGATTCAAAATTAAAAAATGAGTTCTTAACTAATTTAAATGTCGGAGATATACTTACAGTTAGAAAAAGAGAAAACGGAGATAAGATTATTCCAACTGGCATGAAAAATAGTAAAAAAGTCAAAGATATTCTAATCAATGAAAAAATTCCAAAAGATATGAGAGATGATATTCCAATTGTCGTTTTTAATGATGAGGTTATTTGGATTGCGGGTGTAAGAGGAAACGAAAATTACAAAGCTTCAAAAAATGGGATAAGACTAAAGTTAAGTACAAGGAGGCAGAGTTAGTGATAAGTCTATATGGAAAAGATGAGGATCTAATTAAATTAGTTGATAACAACGAGGAAAAAAAGGAAGAGAATCCAAAAGAAGAAGAGCCAAAAAAAGAAGATTCAAAAGATGGTTATGATGAATTGGGTGAAAGAAAAAAAGAGTTAAAAGCTAAGCTGAAACATGGACTTAGAAAAGGAAGAGGTTCATCGGATGATGAAGATGATGAAGATGACGACGACGATTCAAATGGAAATGGACCAAAAAGAGAAAAAGGTGGGAAATTTAATTTTAAAGGTTTCATAATGTTATTATTTGTAATAACTTTATTTATGTCTTTACCATCGTTATTTAGTGATAGTAGTAAATCTAATTTAAAGGATATAAGTTACACTGAGTTTTTAAAACTGGCAGAGGACAAAACAATAAAATCTGTGGATGAAAAAGAAGGTTATGTTTTTGGATATACTTCTGAAACTGATAAAACTGGTTATAAAACAAGAATGATAACTGATAGATTAGGAGGAGATCCTAATTTAGTAAATGTTTTAGAATCAAATGGAGTTAAAGTTCAATCAGTTCCACCTCAAGAATTACCATTCTTATTAAATATTTTAGTATCTTGGTTCCCAATGCTTCTATTGATAGGGGTATGGATATTTATGCTAAATAAAATGAATAAGGGTGGAGGCGGAGGACCTCAAATATTTAATATGGGGAAATCTAGAGCTAAAGAAAACGGAGAAGAAATTTCAAAAGTTACATTTAAAGATGTAGCTGGAATAGATGAGGCAAAAGTGGAGTTGGAAGAAGTAGTTCAATTCTTAAAAGAGCCTGAAAAGTTTAAAAAAATAGGAGCCAAGATTCCTAAAGGAGTTCTTTTATTAGGAGCACCAGGAACAGGAAAAACACTTCTTGCTAAAGCTGTTGCTGGAGAGGCTGGAGTTCCATTCTTTAGTATGTCTGGATCTGAATTCGTTGAAATGTTCGTTGGAGTTGGAGCTTCAAGAGTAAGAGACTTATTCAATAAAGCTAGAAAAAATGCACCTTGTATAATATTTATAGATGAAATTGATGCTGTAGGTAGAAAAAGAGGAAGTGGACAAGGTGGAGGAAATGATGAGAGAGAACAAACTCTTAATCAATTACTAGTTGAAATGGATGGATTTGGTACTGATGAAACTATAATTGTTTTAGCGGCTACAAATAGACCTGAAATTTTAGATAAAGCTCTTATGAGACCTGGAAGATTTGATAGACAG
The DNA here is from genome assembly GCF_014250685.1 of Cetobacterium sp. 2A. Classification (GTDB taxonomy): domain Bacteria; phylum Fusobacteriota; class Fusobacteriia; order Fusobacteriales; family Fusobacteriaceae; genus Cetobacterium. Next base: position 1,038,608 of record NZ_JACFAJ010000006.1, read on the forward strand.
GTTGTTGTAGATAGACCAGATATAAAAGGTAGAGAAGAAATTTTAAAGGTTCACTCAAGAGGGAAAAAATTCGCTGAAGATGTTAATTTCCACGTTGTTGCTAGAAAAACTCCAGGATTTGTAGGGGCAGATATAGCTAACTTATTAAACGAGGCTGCAATACTTGCTGCAAGAGCAGGAAGAGACGAAATCAATATGTCTGACTTAGAGGAAGCTTCTGAAAAAGTAACTATAGGTCCAGAGAGAAAATCAAGAGTAACTGTACAAAAAGAAAGAGTGATTGTTGCTTATCACGAAGTTGGACATGCTGTTACTCAAAAGTTATCACCAAATACGGAGCCTGTACATAAAGTTACAATCATTCCTAGAGGAATGGCAGCGCTTGGATATACGATGACTTTACCAACTGAAGATAGATACCTAAAATCTAAAAATGAATATCTTTCTGAATTAGTAACTCTTCTAGGTGGAAGAGCGGCTGAAGAGGTTGTATTTGGAGATATAACAACAGGTGCAAGTAATGATATTGAAAGAGCCACTGCTATAGCTCATGCTATGGTAACAAAATTTGGTATGAGTGAAAAATTTGGGCCGATACTTTTAGATAATACTCATGAAGGAGACATGTTCCAACAGAAGTATTATGGAGAAACTACTGCAAAAGAAGTAGATGATGAAATTAGAAGTCTAGTTAGTAACGCTTATATAACAGCTAAAAATATTTTAAGAGATAATAGAGAAGTATTTGAAAAAATAGCTAAAGAACTTCTGGAAAGAGAAACTATTACAGGTGAAGAGTTAGATATTATGTTAAGAGGAGAGGAATTAGAACCTTTAAAACCACTTCCTCAAGCCGCAAAAGTAGAGTCTGCTGTAGAATTGGATAAGACTTTACAGGATGAAGGAACTGTGATATAATATTTTTATATTTAAGCTAGGATTTGCGATTAGCCTTGCAATTCTTGGCATAGATAATATTTATATAATCAGGAGGCTTCAAAAATGGCTATGATAAACAAAGAAGAAATAATCAGCGTATACGGTAAGGACACTAAAGATACTGGATCTACAGAGGTTCAAATCGCTATATTAACAGCTCAAATCAATCACTTAACAACTCACTTAAGAACTCACAAGAAAGATTTCCACTCAAGATTAGGATTACTAAAAATGGTTGGAAAAAGAAAAAGACTTCTTAACTACTTAACTAAGAAAGATATCGAAGGATACAGAGCATTAATAGCTAAACTTGGAATAAGAAAGTAATTCAAAACGAGGATTTTTCCTCGTTTTTTATTACCTAAAAATTAAGAGAATGGAGATAATATGAAAAAAATTTGCGGAGTAATTTTATTTTTATTAACTTTTACACAAGGTATCGCTTTTAATATAGGAATAGCTCCAACGAGCTTTGAAATATCTTTAGACAAGCCAGAAACTAAAGAAGTGACAATTTTAAATAACACGGCAGAAGAAATGAGAGTTGAAGTTAGCCCTGAAAAACCGGAAAATTATAATGAAGAACATTATTTAGGAAAGTGGATGAGAATTTATCCAAAAGTAGTCAGCGTTAAACCTTTTGGGAAACAAATAGTAAGATTTGCATTAAGAACCCCATCTGATTTACCACATGGTGAGTATAAATCATACTTAGTTTTTAAAGAAATTCCAAAAAAACCAGTTGATGAAATTAATAAAAAAGAAAATATGAAAATAAATATAAATATGTTAACAGAAATAGCAATTAGTATATATGGTGAAAAAGGAAACCAGAATATTATTGCTGAAGTAAAAAAAGTAAATCTGAAAAAAGATGGAAATAAAATTCAGTTAGAGACTGAAATTGTCCCGAAAGGAAATAGTTCAGTAAAAGCTTTCTATGAAGTGAAATTCTATAATGTTAACGGGAAATTAATTTCAAATGAAGAAGGTATAATTGGAAGAACTGGAAGAAGTAAAGCAGAAAAGTTTGAAACATTAATAAATCTTCCTCAAAAGAAGGCAGATAGAGTAAATATTAAAATTCTAGATCAGAAAAGAAAAGTAATTTTAGAAAAAGAAATGAAAATTATTACAGAATAAGTTAAATATATTCAAAAAAGTTTTTTAGGGAGAATGGCATGAAAAAAGTTTTATTAAGTTTTTTTATTTTATTAATATCGTTTGTATCATACTCTCAAGAAGAGTATATTAAGGGGAAGGTTTTAAAGTTAGAAAAAATTGAATCTCCTGGAGATGATGTAGAGGATATTAAAGAGATAAAAATATTTAATGTTAAAATATTGGAAGGTGAAAGTAAAGGAAAAGAGATATATTTAGAGTTTCCTGTTTATAGTGAAGAATCTTATAATTTAGATATTGAGGAAGGAATGTCTGTAGTTTTATATGAAGAATATTTAGAGGATGGAACCTCAAGTTTTTACATAGCGGACATAGATAAAAGAAATTATATTTTTATACTCACAGGAATTTTTATTGCATTGACCGTTTTATTTGCCAAAAAGAAAGGTCTAAAGGCTATAATTGCTCTTTCTCTTGTAATATTTTTCATATATAAAGGTTTTCTTCCAGGAATTATAGCTGGATATTCTCCAATTATACTATCAACAATAACAGCATTATTTGCTTCTTTTATAACTATTTATTTGATGACTGGATTCACAGAAAAAGGAATAGTAGCTATTTTCGGTTCAGTTTTAGGAGTTTTAGCGGCGGGAATATTATCGTTTGTATTTACTAATTTAATGGGACTGACAGGATATACTTCAGTTGAAGCATTAAATTATGCTCCTTTACTTAAAGGTATTGATGTAAAAGAAATTATATCAGCAGGAGTTATTTTAGGAAGTATGGGAGCGGTTATGGATGTGGCAATGTCAATTTCTTCAGCTTTGGAAGAGTTAAAAGAAAGAGACAACAGTATAAGCAAAAAAGAGTTATTTTATTCAGGAATGAGAATAGGTAGTGATGTGATAGGAACTATGGTTAACACTTTAATTTTAGCGTATATTGGGAGTGGAATACTTTCTTCAATATTCATATATTTGCAAAGAGATCAGTATCCTATAATTAGAATATTAAATTTTGAATCTGTAATTGTCGATATTTTAAGAGCTTTATGTGGAAGTATTGGTATTTTAATTGCAGTTCCAGTTACATCATATTTCAGTGGAATATTTCAGACTAAAAAGGACGGTGAATAAAACCGTTCTTTTTTTTTGCTTTTATAGCGTATAAAGAACAATGAAATTTTATTTTACATAAAGAAAATAAATGGAAAATATTTTTTATATATATAGTGAATCCACCTATACATTTTATAAATTTGACTTGTTACATAAAAGGAGATACATTAGTAGAAATATACTGAATTTTTTAGAAAAAATAAAAAAAATGCAAATGAGGGGGATTTTATGAAACAAAAGTTTAAAAATTTAATGTTTGTCTTAATGTCTGTAGTTGTATTTTTCGGTTATACTTCTAAATTGTTAGCAGCAAAAGAAACAATAGTTATAGCTCAAGGAGCGGATGCTAAAAGTTTAGATCCACATTCAACTAATGACCAACCATCTTCAAGAGTATCAGCGCAAATCTATGATAGATTAGTAGAGCAAGATACTGATATGAATGTTATACCAGGGCTTGCAGAAAAATGGGAACAAATAGATGATGTGACAACTGTATTCCATTTAAGAGAAGGAGTGAAATTTCATAACGGAGAACCTCTAAAAGCTTCAGATGTAAAATTCTCACTAGATAGAATGAAAAAATCACCTCAAGTATCACATATTATAGGTGCTATTGAATCGGTAGAAGTAGTAGATGATAAAACAGTAAAAATAAAAACAGCTAAACCATTCGGAGCGTTAACTAGTCACCTAGCTCATACAGCAGCTTCTATTTTAAATGAGAAAGCTGTGAAAGAAAGCGGAGATGCATACGGTCAAAAACCTGTAGGAACAGGACCATATAAATTTAGTAATTGGCAAGCTGGAGACAGAATTGTACTAGTAGCTAATGAAGACTACTATAAAGGTGTTGCTCCAACTAAAACAGTTATTTTTAGAAATATTCCAGAAGGAACAAATAGAACAATAGGATTAGAAACAGGAGAAGTTGATATAGCATATGATTTAGAGCCAGTAGATAAAGATATGGTTAGAAATCATAAAAAGCTAGATTTTGTAGAAGAGCCATCTCTTTCTATGACATATCTAGGATTTAACACTAAGAAGGCTCCACTAGATAAAGTTCAAGTAAGACAAGCTATAGCTTATGCAATAGATGTTGATTCAATAGTAGAGGCAGTTTATCAAGGTGGAGCTGTTAAGGCAAACTCACCAATAGGGCCAAAAGTTTTTGGACATAACCCAAATGCAAAAAATTATGAGTATAATCCTGAGAAAGCAAAAGAGTTATTAGCTGCTGCAGGATATAAAGATGGTTTAAAAATTAAACTTTGGACTAATGATAATCCAATAAGAAGAGATATAGCTACAATCGTGCAAGATCAATTGAAGCAAGTTGGAATAGATGTGACTATTGAAACTTTAGAGTGGGGAGCATATTTAGATGGAACAGCAAGAGGAGACCATGATATGTTCATTCTTGGATGGGTTTCGGTAACAGGAGATGCAGATTACGGAATGTATCCATTATTCCACTCTTCAACTCATGGTGGAGCAGGAAATAGATCATTCTACAGCAATGCACAAGTTGATGAGCTTTTAGATAAAGGAAAAAATAGTGTAAATCCAGAAGAGAGAAAAGAAGCTTATATAAAAGTTCAAGAAATAGTACAAGAAGAAGTTCCGGTATTTACAATTGCTTATCCATCAGACAATGTTGGTAAACAAAAAAATGTTAAAAACTTTAAAATGCATCCGGCAGGACATCATAGAGTTTACGGAGCGACAGTAGAATAATTAAAAAAAGAGAACCCGCTTTTTTTAAGCGGGTTCTCTAGATATAAAAACATTGAATGGGAGGCGAATTGATGCACAAATACATACTTAGAAGATTACTTTTATTAATCCCAGTTTTACTGGGTGTTTCATTTTTAGTGTTTACAATAATGTCGTTCACACCTGGAGATCCAGCACAGTTAATACTTGGTGAAAATGCTCCAAGAGAAGCGATATTAAAACTTAGAACTGAAATGGGATTAGACGATCCGTTTTTAATTCAATATTTTAAATTTGTTAAAAATGCAATTGTTGGTGATTTTGGTAGATCGTATACAACTGGAAGAGAAGTTTTTGGAGAAATCTTTTCTAGATTTCCAAATACTTTAATCTTAGCAGTTTTAGGAGTAATTATAGCTATTGTAATTGGAATTCCGCTGGGAATTATATCAGCTACAAAGCAGTATTCATTACTTGATAGTGTTAGTATGATTGCAGCACTACTAGGAGTTTCTATGCCAAACTTTTGGCTAGGACTTATGCTTATATTAACTTTTTCTGTAAAACTTGGATGGTTGCCATCTGGAGGGTTTGATGGATGGAAAAGTATAATTTTACCAGCGGTCACACTAGGGGTAGGATCGGCAGCTATAATTACTCGTATGACTCGTTCGTCGATGCTTGAAGTAATAAGACAAGACTACATAAGAACAGCTAGAGCAAAAGGAGTTTTAGAAAGAGTAGTTATAACAAAACATGCTTTGAAAAATGCACTTATTCCAGTAATAACTGTTATTGGTCTTCAATTTGGAGGACTTTTAGGTGGAGCAGTACTTACAGAATCTGTTTATTCATGGCCGGGAGTTGGAAGAATGATGGTAGATGCTATCAGACAAAAAGATACTCCAACAGTTTTAGCGGCAGTTGTTTTCTTAGCAGTAACATTTAGTATAGTTAATTTACTAGTAGATATATTATACGCTTATGTAGATCCGAGAATAAAATCTCAATATAAGTAAAAGGGGGACATAAAGTGGCAGAGCAGACTGTTGTAACAACGAAAAAAAGAAGTCAATGGGCAGAAGTATGGAGAAGTTTGAAAAAAAATAAAATGGCACTAACAGGTCTTTTTATATTAACGGTTTTAATATTATTGGCAATTTTTGCAGATCAAATAGCAAACTATGATAATGTAGTTATTAAACAAAATCTAAGAATGAGATTGAAACCACCAAGTGCTCAGCATTGGTTAGGGACCGATGAATTTGGAAGGGATATTTTTGCAAGGATAATTCACGGAGCTAGAGTATCTCTAAAGGTTGGAGTTGTAGCTGTTGGAATCGCGATAGTTATAGGTGGAACTTTAGGGGCAATCGCTGGATATTACGGTGGAAAATTAGATAATGTAATAATGAGAATTATGGACATATTTTTAGCGGTTCCAAGTATTTTACTTGCTATAGCAATCGTTTCAGCATTAGGTCCAAACCTTTTAAATTTGATGGTGGCAATTAGCGTATCTTCCATTCCAGGGTATGCAAGGATAGTTAGAGCATCAGTGTTATCAATTAGAGACCAAGAGTTTGTAGAGGCAGCTAGAGCTATAGGAGCTAGTGATGGAAGAATAATATTTAGACATATTATTCCAAATGCTTTAGCCCCAGTAATAGTTCAAGGAACTTTAGGAGTTGCAGGAGCAATACTTTCAACAGCAGGATTGAGCTTTATAGGATTAGGAATTCAGCCACCAGCTCCAGAATGGGGATCAATGCTTTCAGGTGGAAGACAGTACCTTAGATATGCTTGGTGGGTTACTACTTTCCCAGGAGTAGTTATAATGATTACTATTTTATCTCTTAATCTTTTAGGAGATGGACTTCGTGATGCATTAGACCCAAGATTAAAACAATAATTGAGGTAGGGGGAACAAATGAAAAAAAAATTACTTAGTATAAAAGAATTAGCAATAAATTATTCTACAGACGAGGAAGTTGTAAATGCTGTAAATGGAGTAGATATAGAATTAAGTGAAGGAGAAACATTAGGACTTGTTGGAGAAACAGGAGCAGGGAAAACAACAACTGCACTTGGAATTATGAGACTTGTTCCAAATCCTCCTGGAAAGATAATCTCAGGAAGTATAGAATTCGAAGGAGAGGATCTTCTAAAGGTAACAGAAGATAAAATGAGAACTATAAGAGGAAGTAAGATATCAATGATATTCCAAGATCCTATGACATCCCTAAATCCAGTGTTGACCGTTGGATATCAAATTGCTGAAGTATTAGAGATACATGAAAAGCTCTCTAAAGATCAAGCTATGGAAAAAGCTAAGGATATGCTAGAGCTTGTTGGAATACCAGGTGGAAGAGTAAATGATTTCCCTCACCAGTTTTCTGGTGGAATGAAACAAAGAGTTGTAATAGCAATAGCGCTGGCTTGTAATCCACAACTTCTTATAGCAGATGAACCAACTACAGCACTGGATGTTACTATCCAAGCTCAGGTATTAGATTTAATGAATGATTTAAAAAATAAATTTAAAACTTCTATGATTTTAATAACTCATGATTTGGGAGTAGTTGCACAAGTTTGCGATAAGGTTGCTATTATGTATGCAGGAGAAATAGTAGAGTCAGGAAGCATCTATGATATCTTTGAGCGTCCAAAACATCCATATACTCATGGATTATTTGATTCAATTCCTAGTTTAGATTCAGAAAATGATAGATTAAATCCAATAAAAGGTCTTATGCCAGATCCAACAAACTTACCAACTGGTTGTAAATTTCATCCGAGATGTCCATATGCAGCTGAAATCTGTTCATCAAGAGTTCCAGCAGTTTCAGAATACAATGGTCATAAGTATAGATGTTTAGTTTACGAGGGGCTAGTTGAGGCTCCAGAGCTACTAGAGGAGGATAAACATGGAAGATAAGATTTTAGAGGTAAGAAATTTAAAAAAATACTTTAATACTCCTAAAGGAACTCTTCATGCTGTTGATGGAGTAAGTTTTTCAATAGGAGCAGGAAAAACTTTAGGTGTAGTTGGAGAATCAGGTTGTGGAAAATCAACAACGGGGCGTGTGATTTTAAGATTACTAGAAGCTACAGATGGAGAAATAATTTTTGAAGGTAAAAATATAAGAGAATTTGACAAAGATCAGATGGTAAAACTTAGAGAAGAAATGCAAATAATATTCCAAGATCCATTTGCTTCGTTAAATCCAAGAATGACCGTGAGTGAAATTATAGCGGAACCTTTAATAATACATAAAAAATGTAAAAATAAAGCAGAATTAAATAGTAGAGTAAAGCAGTTAATGGAAACTGTAGGGCTAACAGAAAGATTAGTTAATACTTATCCACATGAATTGGACGGAGGAAGAAGACAAAGAATTGGTATTGCTAGAGCTCTAGCCTTAAATCCAAAATTTATAGTTTGTGATGAACCTGTTTCTGCTTTGGATGTTTCTATTCAAGCTCAAGTGTTAAATCTTATGAAAGATTTACAAGATGAGTTAGGACTAACATATATGTTTATAACTCATGATCTTTCAGTTGTAAAGCATTTTGCAGATGAAATAGCTGTAATGTATTTAGGAGAGCTAGTTGAAAAAGCACCGTCAAAAGATTTATTTAAAAATCCAGTTCATCCATATACAAAAGCTTTACTTTCTTCAATTCCAGTTCCAAGTTTAAAGTATAAAATGAATAGAATAAAATTAGAAGGAGAAATAACTTCTCCTATCAATCCTGCACCGGGATGTAGATTTGAAAAAAGATGTGTATATGCCAAAGATATTTGTAGAAAAGAAAGTCCTGTATTAAAAGAGATTTCACCAGGGCATTCATATTCTTGCCATTTAGCAAAAGAAATAAAGGCAGAAAATGAAAAAAATTGATGAAAAAAAATATTATGAAACCTTAAAGTTTATTTTATTTAAGGCAACAAATGATTTATATCCCGATGCTGAAGTTTTAATTGAAAATTCTTTAAATAATGGTGTATATGGTAGAGTAAAACATCTCTGTCATATAAAAGAAGAGTATATCAAACAGGTAAAAGCAAAAATGAATGAAATAATAAAATTGGATTTACCAATCAGTCTAGTATGCTCAGATATTGAAGTATTAAAAAGAAGAAGTTTTTCGATAAAAAGAGAAGATATAAAAAAACTTCTTGATAATACAGGACTAATAACTATGAAAGAATATGAAATGGATGGGTATCGTGATTATTTCCATGGTGATCTCTATAAAAGTACCGGAGAAATTTATCTATATGAACTGTATTCATATAATGGTGGATTTATTTTAAAAATTCCATCGGCTTCAAATCCAGAAGAACTTCCAAAATGTATAGAAAATCCAAAAATGGCTAAAGTTTTTGAAGAGAGTGCTTTGTGGAATGAGATAATGGATGTTTCTTATATTGGGAGTTTAAATGAAAAAAATTTAGATGGAAAAATAGAGAGACTAATTAGAATAAATGAAGCATTACATAATAGAAAAATTACAAAAATAGCTGATGAGATATTAAAAAGTAAACAAATTAAATTAGTTACTATTGCAGGACCGTCGTCATCAGGAAAAACAACCTTTAGTAAAAGATTAGAACTTCAACTTTTAGCAGCTGAATTAAGCCCAGTTGTTATATCTTTGGATAACTATTACTTGGGAAGGGAAAAATTATCTTTGGATGAAAATGGTAGAAGAGATTATGAAACTATAGATGCACTTGATTTAGAACTTTTAAATAATCATTTGCAACAGCTTATGGAAGGTTATGAAATAGAGGTACCAGAATATAATTTTATAACTGGAAAAAGAGAAATGAATGGAAGATATGTTAAGCTTCCTGAAAATGGAATAATTATAATAGAGGGAATTCATGGATTAAATGAAAGAATGACAAACTCTATCAAAAAAGAAAATAAATATAAGATTTATATTAGTTGTTTGACTCAACTGAACATAGACAGACATAACAGAATTTATACAAGTGATGTAAGAAAGATAAGAAGAATAGTTAGGGATAGTCTATCAAGAGGTTCTAGTGCACAAGAAACTCTTGAGATGTGGGAAGATGTGAGAAGAGGAGAGGAAACATATATATTTCCTTTTCAAGAGGACGCAGATATAATATTTGATTCAAATTTGGTATATGAATTAGGTGTTTTAAAAAGCTTTGCAGAGAAAGAACTTATTAAAGTTAAAATAACAAGTGAGTATTATGAAGAGTCAAAACGATTGTTAAAATTTTTAAATTATTTTTTAGAAATACCTTCTGAAATGGTGCCAGATGACTCTATTTTAAAAGAGTTTATAGGTGGAAGTTATTTTTATAAATATTAACTTGTTAAGTATAGTTAAAAATATATTGAAAACTAAAAAAAAAGTGATATAATAAAAGACAGTGTGAATTGAGTATTTAAATTCATTTTAATTACTAATTTTAGGAGGAAATATGTCGAAATTATATCTTGATACGACGGAGTGCACAGAAGCTGTTGTTGAATTAGGAGTAAAAAAGGTAGGTTATTCAGAAACAAAAACATTGTTACTAGGGTTTATGGGTGGATTATTCATAGCTTTAGCAGCCGCTGGAAACTTAATTGCCGGTCAGACTATTGGTGGAGGGCTTGGAAAGATGGTTGGAGCAACTGTTTTCCCTGTTGGACTTATACTTGTAGTATTGGTTGGAGGATCTTTATTTACAGGAGACTGTTTAGCATTCTTATCTTGGTTTGAAGGTAAAACAGATTTTTCAAAAATGATTAGAAATATTGGAAGTGTATGGATTGGAAATTTATTGGGATCAATCTTTATAGCTGTTATAGCTTATTATGGTGGAACATTTAGTTCTCCTGCTCTAGCTTCTTATTCTGTAAATGTAGCAACTCATAAAATTCATTTAGGATTCATAGAAGCCATAGCTAGTGGATTTTTATGTAATATCCTAGTTGCTTTAGGAGTATGGTTCTCATTTTCAGCAAAAGATTCTTTTGGTAAAATGATGGCTATATGGTTTCCAGTTATGCTTTTCATTCTTGGAGGATATCAGCACGTCGTAGCAAATATGTTCTACTTATCAATTGGAAAAATATTATCTCCAGAAAGTTATACTGTATTTGAAATGGTAAAACATTTTATACCAGTTACAATAGGAAACTTTTTATCAGGAGCAATATTCCTACCTCTAGTTTATAGAAAATTATATTTAAAAAAATCATATAAAGCAGAAAAAATAGAAGTAGAGGCTTAAAGCCCTACTTCTATTTTTTTACCCAATTCATATTCAGAAATAAAACCTTTCAGTTTTTTCTTAATACGTTGAATTGTGTTGTCTATTGATTTTATGTCTCTTTCAGTTTTAGTTGCAATTTCAATATAATTTATCCCCAAAAGCATTTCTTGAAAAATTTCCTGCTCCATCTTACTAAGATTATTTTTCAAGTATTCATTAAGAGCTTCTAATTTTTCCTTTCCTAAAAAAATCTCTTCTGGAGTATAAAAATTTAAAGATTTTTTTTCGTAAGAAATATTATTTTCTTCGCCTTCATAAAATCCATTAGTTGCTAAATTTAATATTCTGTTTTTACCTGAATTATAATTTTTTATAGCTGTTATAATTTGTCTTTTAATACAAAGGGATGCAAAAGTATTAAAGGATGTGTTCTTATCTTCATCATAAGCTCTAATTGCCTTTAAAAGTCCAATCATTCCTTCTTGAAGCAAGTCTTCTTTATCTGCACCATTTAAAAAATATGATTTATTTCTTACTAGAATAAATTTTTTGTACTTTTCAAATATTTCAGATATTGCTTCTTGATCTCCACATTGTGCTTTTTTAACAATTCCGTTCTCAACCATAAAATCCTCCCATAGATTCCAAACAAGTAGTAAAACCATTTAAGAACACATTTCAAATAAAAAAACAGTTTTCTAACATAATTAATATATAACTCTAAAACCAAAAAAAATCAATAGAAAAATAAAAAAAACGAGAAAAAATTCTCGTTTTTTATGAAAAAATTGCTATTATATTTTTAAGCAAGATACATTGATTTAATTTTTTCTTGAAGATCTGTGTCCGAAATATAATCATCGTATTCCATAAGCTTATCTACTAAACCATTTGGTGTAATTTCGATAATTCTATTTGCAACAGTTTGTATAAATTCATGGTCATGAGCTCCAAATAAGATAGTTCCTTTGAAAGCTGTAAGAGCTTTGTTTAGTGAAGTAATAGACTCAAGGTCTAAGTGGTCTGTAGGGTTATCGAATAAAAGAACGTTAGCGTTAGTAAGCATCATTCTAGATAGCATACATCTAACTTTTTCTCCTCCAGATAAAACTTTAGATTTCTTCATAGCTTCCTCACCAGAGAATAGCATTCTTCCTAAGAATCCTCTTACGAATGAATCATGTTGGTCAGGAGAGTATTGTCTTAACCAGTCAATAAGGTCTAAATCAACATTTTCAAAGTAGCTTGAGTTATCTTTTGGCATATAAGCTTGAGATGTTGTAACTCCCCAAGTAAATGTTCCACTATCAGGCTCCATCTCACCAGATAGAATTGAAAGTAAAGTTGTTTTTACAATATCGTTTTGAGAAATTAATACAACTTTATCTCCAGTATTTATAGTAAACGATACATTATCAAGAACTTTAATTCCATCGATTGTCTTAGTAAGGTTTTCAACTCTAAGTAGGTTGTTTCCAGCATCTCTATCTGGTTTAAATTCGATAAATGGATATTTTCTGTTAGAAATTTGCATATCTTCAAGTTGAAGTTTATCAAGTTGTTTTTTTCTAGAAGTAGCTTGAGAAGATTTAGAAGCATTCGCACTAAATCTAGCGATGAATTCTTGAAGTTCTTGTCTTTTTTGTTCAACTTTTTTATTTTTATTGTTTATAAGTGTTTGCATAAGTTGGTTTGATTCGTACCAGAAATCATAGTTACCAACATACATTTTAATTTTTCCATAGTCGATATCTGCTATGTGAGTACAAACTTTGTTTAAGAAGTGTCTATCATGAGATATTACGATAACAGTTGTGTTATCAAGTTTCATAAGAAACTCTTCTAACCAAGCTACAGCCATAATATCTAATCCGTTTGTAGGCTCATCTAGTAGAAGAACATCTGGGTTACCAAATATAGCTTGTGCTAGTAGAACTTTAACTTTATCAGGCTCACTAAGATCTTTCATAAGTTTGTGGTATTGTGATTCTTGAATTCCTAAACCAGAAAGTAACATTTCCGCTTCAGTATCAGCTTCCCAACCGTTTAATTCTGCAAATTCTCCTTCAAGTTCAGCAGCTCTCATACCATCTTCATCTGAGAACTCTTCTTTAGAGTAAATTGAATTTCTTTCTTCTATAATCTTCCATAGAACTGAGTGTCCCATAAGTACAACGTTTAAAACTGTATCATTTTCGTGAGCGAAGTGATCCTGTTTTAAAACAGCCATTCTTTTATTTTTTTCTAAAATTACATCTCCTTCAGTTGGATCCATTTCACCTGAAAGAATTTTAACGAAAGTAGATTTTCCTGCTCCGTTAGCTCCGATTAGTCCATAACAATTTCCTGGAGTAAACTTTACGTTAACATCTTCGAAAAGTTTTCTACCAGCAAATCTCATACTAAGATTACTAGTTGATATCATATTTTAATATAGCCTCCTATAGTATTATATTTTTAAAATTCATCATATTATATCATGAAAATTAATTTTTAAAAATATATTATATTTTTCTTTTTTATGATAAAATTTTTACTGATACAATAAATATTTTGGAAAGGACGGGTTAAGTGATAAATTTATTTACTCCATTAAAAATAAAAGGTTTAACTTTAAAAAATAGAGTAGTACTACCACCACTAGTAAGATTTTCGATGGTCGAAAAAGACGGATTCGTAACAGAAGGGTTATTAGAGTGGTATAAAGATGTGGCAGAAGGCGAAGTTGGTATGATTATAGTAGAGGCCTCTTGTATAAGTGAGGATGGAAAATTAAGAGAAAATCAAATAGGTATTTGGGATGACAAATTTATAGATGGATTAAAAAAAATAGCAGATATTGGAAAAAAATATTCTGTTCCAACTATTATTCAAATTCATCACGCTGGATATAAAGAAGGTATTGCAACAGTTCAAGAAGAGGTTTTAGATGAACTTCTGGAAAAATTTGTAAAGGCTTTTAAAAGAGCTAAAGTAGCAGGGTTTGATGGTATAGAAATTCATGGTGCACATACATATCTTATATCTCAATTAAATTCAAGGATTTGGAATTTAAGAGATGATAAGTATGGAGGAAGTTTTGAAAAAAGAATGTACTTTTCAGAGGAACTTATCAAAAGAACAAAAGATTTATTTGATGATAAATTTATCTTAGGATATCGTATGGGTGGAAATGAACCAGATTTAGAGGATGGAATAGAAATTGCAAAATATCTACAAAAGATAGGAGTAGATGTATTACACGTCTCTTCTGGTGTGCCAGATCCGGAAAGAAAAAGTCCAGTAAAAATAGACTATCCAGAAACATTTCCTTTAGATTGGGTTGTATATATGGGAACTGAAATAAAAAAATATGTAACTATACCAGTTATAGGAGTAAAGAATATAAAGCTTGAAGAACAAGCAAGTTGGTTAGTTGAAAATGAATTGTTAGATTTAGTCGCAGTTGGTAGAGGAATGATTGCTAGACCAAACTGGGTAAAACATGCTAAAAAAGAGTATGAGAAAAGAACTGGAAAAAAGGTGGACTAATGGACTTTAAAACTTTGGATATATTTTGTGAAGTTATAGACAACTACGGGGATATTGGAGTAGTTTATAGAATAGCTAAGGAGTTTAAAAAAAGTTTTAATGATTCTTTAGAGATAAGAGTTATATTAAATAGATTAGATGAGTTTATTGCAATTAATAAAAACTGTGAAAAAAAAGAGATTCAAAATATAAATGGAATTACTTATATCACAAAAGATTTTCTAATTAAAAACATATGTACATTTGAGACATCAGATGTTATAATAGAAGCCTTTGGATGTAATATTCCCAACGAATATATGGAGATTGCAAAAGAAAAATCGAAGTTACTTATAAACTTAGAATATCTTTCTGCTGAGGATTGGATAGAGGATTTTCATCTTCAAGAATCGCCTCTTGGACTGAAGGGATTAAAAAAATATTTCTATATGCCTGGATTTACTAAAAAATCAGGTGGCTTGATTGTAGATAGTTTATTTTTAAAAACAAAGGAAACAGTTTTACAAAATAAAGGTAAATATCTAAAAAAATATTTAGAAAATTTTGAAATAGATTTTTCTGATAAATTGATTGGAACAGTGTTTTCTTATGAGAAAAATTTTACTCCTTTATTAGAAAGTTTAAAAAAATTAGATAAAGAAGTAATTCTTTTAATAATGGGTGAAAAGTCACAGCAAAGTTTTGTTGAAATTTTTAAAAATATTTCAGTAGAAAATTTTGGAAAAACATATAAATATGGTAAAATATATATGAAGTTTATGGATTTTTTAAATCAAGAAGAGTATGAAGAAATTATAAATGCTGTTGATTTTAATTTTGTTAGAGGAGAGGACTCTTTTGTAAGAGCTCTTTTAACTGGAAAACCATTTATTTGGCATGCTTATCTTCAAGATGAATTAGTGCATATGGATAAAGTTGAGGGTTTTATAGAAAGACAGACAGAGTATTTACGTGAAAATCATGACATAAAAGTCATCGAAAAACAAAATAAGCTTTTAAGGGATTATAACTTTAGAAAAGAGAACACTTTGGAAATAGGTTTAGAAGAATATGATGAATTTTTTAAAAATTTTAAAGAACTTCAGAGTATGTATTTTGACTATTCTGAGTTTCTGATATCGGAGTGTAACCTTATAAATAAAATAAAAAAATTTATTGTTAAATATTGAGGAGGTTTAAATGAAAGTAGCTCAAGAATTAAGAGCAGGAAGTACAATCAAAATCGGAAACGAGCCATTTGTAGTTTTAAAAGCTGAATATAACAAATCTGGAAGAAACTCAGCGATGATGAAATTTAAAATGAAAAATTTATTATCTGGAAATACATCAGATGCAGTTTACAAAGCAGATGAGAAAATGGATGATATTAGACTGGATAAAGTAAAAGCAGTTTACTCATACAACGATGGTGGAGATTTCTATGTATTCTCAAACCCAGAAACTTGGGATCAAATCGAACTTAAAGAGGAAGATTTAGGAGATGCAATAAACTATCTAGAAGAATCAATGGAATTAGACATCATATATTATGAGTCAACTCCAGTTGCTGTAGAATTACCAACTTTCGTAGAAAGACAAGTTGTTTATACAGAGCCAGGATTAAGAGGAGATACTTCAGGAAAAGTTATGAAACCTGCTAAAATAAACACAGGATTCGAAATTCAAGTACCTATATTCGTTGAGCAAGATGAGTGGATTAAAATAGATACTAGAACAAATGAGTATGTAGAGAGAATAAAAAGATAATAAAAAATAAAAATAGCCTAAGTTCTGTATATACAGAACTTAGGCTATTTAATTTAACTGAACTTTACCAAGCTAGGCAAAAATCCTATAATAGAAAAAATAATAACTAAAAAAATAGTTTTTATTGTTTCTGCATATTTTATATCTTTTAAATGATAATCTGTAATTTTAAGAACATATTTTTCATACTTATATTTATAGTATTCGTTAGAGTCATTTTTTTTCCAAAAATAATATCCTAAAAAAGAAGCTAAAATATATCCAACTGAAAAACATAACAAGTCCATGAGATCAAAAGTTCCCAGAAGAGTACCATGACCTCCAAAATAAAATTGAATAACTTCAATTATTACCATTACTACATAAATTCCAGTGTATATAAGCTGTATTCCTGGAAAAAATATTCTGTGAAGAAGCATAGCTGAACCCATTGAAAATAACCATATTCCATCTGGAAGAGAATAAATAACCCAGTTTGGAATCGCCGGTCGAATTAATTTTGTATATTTTCTAATTTCTAATATAGGAGTATCTAAAGATAAGTGATTTAATAGTTTAAAATATAAAAGATTTTTACTTCTAAAAAGCATATAGATTAAAACTCCAAAAATCAAAGGAAATATGACTAAAAATATTCTTTTTCTACTCATGTGACATCCACCTCGAATTATAATTATTAGATTATACTCTATTTTTAATTTGTAATAAACAAAATTTTAAAAGGAAATTTCAATTTAAAAGTGTATTTTTATAATTATAGAAATAATTATGAGGTGAAGTTATGGAAAAGAGTCCATTTTTTATGGAAAGTATAGTAATTGAAGCGCCAAAGGAATTAATTTTCTCAGTAATTGAAGATGGGGAAATTCAAAATGAATGGATGGAAGGGTTTAAGGAGGGTAGAGTTATCTCTAAAACTAATGACCTCGTAGGAACTGAATTTGAAGAAATAATTGAAGTTGATAAAAGAAGACATGTTTTTCACGGAAGGATTCTAGCGTACGAGAAAGATGAAAAAATAAAAGTATCTTTAGATGAGGATGACTTTGAAATTAAAATAGAGTATGATGTTGAAAGATTGGAAAAAAATAAGACATTGTTGATATTGAAATGTTGGTTACTAAATACTTTAAAACCTAAACTTGTAGTAGAATATTACATGAACTCAAGATTAGAAAAACAACTGCAACGTATAAAGACAACTGCAGAAAGTAAAGTAAAAAAATAATCTTTATGAATGAGCTGACTTTAGAGTCAGCTCTTACTATTTATCTAATCTGTTGAAAGAGAACACAAAATAATGTATAATTGAAAAGTATTTCAAAAATTTGGAGGAGTTTAGATGAATGTAAATTCTTTTAAGAAATTATCTCCATCAAGAAAACTAATACTAGGTTTTTTTATGGCAATAGTTGTTGGATCAATTCTGTTAGTTATGCCTTTTTCACTTCAAGAGGGACAAAAAATTAGTTTTTTGACATCCATTTTTACAATCACATCAGCTATGTGTGTGACTGGACTCTCTACAATTGATATAAGTAAGGTTTTGTCATTTCAGGGTCAAATAATACTGCTTATATTTATACAGCTAGGTGGACTTGGAGTAATGACTTTCTCTTCAATACTTTTTTTGTTGATTGGAAAGAGAATGAGTTATCATGAAAGAGAGCTATTAAAAGAGGAGAGGAATGCTGAAAGTAATGGAGAAATTGTAAGTTTTGTAAAAGGACTTATAGCGACTGTATTTGTAATAGAAACTATAGGGGCAATTTTTTTAACATTTGAATTTTTAAAAGAATTCCCTTTGAAAAAAGCTATATATTTTGGAATATTCCACTCTATATCAGCATTTTGTAATGCTGGTTTTTCTTTGTTTTCAAATAATTTAGAGACATACTCTGAAAGTTTTGGATTGAATATGACGATAGCTTATTTAATAATAATTGGTGGAATTGGTTTTTCTGTAATTAACTCAGTTCTTATGGCTGTTAGAAAAAATGTAAAAAGATTTACATTGACTTCAAAAGTAGGTATTTTAATTTCTATTTTTTTAACATTTGGAGGGACGATTTTATTTCTATTATTAGAATTTAAAAATCCATCTACAATTGGAAATATGAATATATTTGATAAAATATTGGCATCATTTTTCCAAAGTGTTTCAACAAGAACAGCAGGATTTAATACGGTACCTATGGGAAGTTTAAATGGTGGAACAATTTTCATGTTTTATATATTAATGTTTATTGGTGCTTCGCCAGGTTCAACTGGTGGAGGAATAAAGACGACAACACTTGGAGTTATGGCTTTTTATGTGGTTGGAGTTGTAAAAGGAAGAGAGAATATTGAAATATTTAACAGAAGAATTGGTTGGGAGATTCTAAATAGAGCCTTGGCAATTCTGGTTATATCTATAATATATGTTTCAATTGTTATAATGCTTATGTTAATGGTTGAAAATTTTAGATTTGAAGAGATAATTTTTGAAGTTATTTCTGCTTTTGGAACTGTTGGACTATCTATGGGAATAACAGCAGATTTATCAATATTTTCAAAAATTTTGATAATAATAACAATGTTTATTGGAAGACTTGGACCACTTACTTTTGCCCTAGCTTTAGGTGAAGCAAAAGTTAAAGAAAATGTAAAATATCCAAAAGAGAATATATTAGTTGGATAGTTATGGAGGAGATAAATGAAACAGTATCTTGTTATCGGAATGGGAAGATTTGGAGCGAGTGTGGCAAAAACTCTTTATGAATCTAATGAAGATGTTTTAGCAATAGATGTGGATGAAGATATTATTCAAGAATCAATTAATAACAACATAGTGGAGAATGCTCTAGTTTTGGATGCAACAGATGAAAGTCATCTTAAAGGTATAGGGATAGAAGGTTTTGATTTGGCCTTTGTATGTATAGGAGCAATTGAGCCAAGTATAATGGTAACTCTTAATTTAAAAGAGATGGGTGTAAAAAAAATAATTGTGAAAGCCATTAGTAAGAGACATGGAAAAGTTTTAGAAAAAATTGGTGCAACACAAGTTATCTATCCAGAAGAGTATATGGGAAGAAGAGTAGCGATGCTTGCTATGGAACCAAATATGATAGAGCATTTAAGATTTTCACAAGATTTCTTATTGGTAGAAATAAAGGCTCCAACACCGTTTTGGGGAAAGAATTTAATAGAATTAGATGTTAGAAATAAGTATAATGTTAATATAGTTGGAATTAAAAAAGAGGATCAGTCATTCAAACCAAACCCAAGTGCTGATACTATAATAGAGCAAGGGGATGTGTTATTAGTTATAACAGATTCTAAAACAGCTGACTATTTAGAAAATTTAAAGTAATTTAGAATAGATTTAGGAGGAAAAATGCAAAATTTTGATGTAATTGTAGTAGGTGCTGGTCACGCTGGATGCGAAGCAGCTTTAGCATCGGCAAGAATAGGAGCAAAGACAGCAATTTTTACAATAACTTTAGATAATATAGGAGTTATGTCTTGTAATCCATCTTTAGGAGGACCAGCAAAATCTCACTTAGTAAAAGAGATAGATGCGTTAGGTGGAGAGATGGGAAGAAATATTGATAAAACTTTTATTCAAATAAGAGTTTTAAATACAAAGAAGGGTCCAGCAGTTAGATCTCTTAGAGCTCAAGCAGATAAAAAACTGTATCATATGGAAATGAAAAAAACTATCGAAAATACTGATAATTTAGATGTTATCCAAGGAATGGTAACAGAGATATTAACAGAAGATGGAAAAGTTACAGGAATAAGAACTAAAGAGGGTGTAGAATACAAAACTAAAGCTGTTATAATAGCTTCTGGAACTTTCATGAGAGGACTTATTCACGTAGGAGATAGAAAATTTAGTGGTGGAAGAATGGGTGAATTATCTTCAGAAGAACTACCTTTATCTTTAGAAAAGTTAGGTCTAGATTTGGGAAGATTTAAAACAGGAACACCTCCTAGAATAGATGCTAGAACAATAGATTATAGCAAAGTTGAAATTCAACCAGGCGATTCAGGAATATTAAAGTTTTCTAGTAGAACTTTAGATTCTGAAGTTCAAGATAGAGTACAAATTCCTTGTCATATGGTCTTTACAAATAAAGAGGTTCATAATACTATTGTTAGTAACAAAGATAGATCACCTTTATTTAACGGAACAATACAAGGAACAGGCCCAAGATATTGTCCTTCGATTGAAGATAAAGTGTTTAGATATCCGGATAAAGATAGACATCACTTATTTTTAGAAAAAGAGGGCTATGGAACTAATGAAGTTTATATAAGTGGATTTTCTTCTTCGCTTCCAACAGATGTGCAGTATGAAATGTTAAAAGGAATAGAAGGTTTAGAAAATGCTAAAATAATGAGATTTGCATATGCAATAGAATATGATTACGTGAAGCCTCATGAAATAAAATATTCATTAGAGACTAAAAAAGTTGGAAATCTTTTCTTAGCTGGACAAATAAATGGAACATCTGGATATGAAGAAGCAGGATCTCAAGGTCTTATAGCTGGAATAAACGCAGCTAGAAAGGTTCAAGGAAAAGAAGCTATTATTTTAGATAGAGCAGATTCATATATAGGAACACTTATAGATGATCTAGTTTCTAAAGGGACAAATGAACCATACAGAATGTTTACAGCTAGAAGTGAGTATAGACTTATTTTAAGAGAAGATAACGCTGATCTTAGACTTTCAAAAGTAGGATATGATATTGGATTACTTCCAGAGAGTGAATATAAAAGAGTCTTAAAAAAGGAAGCAGACGTTGCTGAAATCATATCTAAACTAGAAGTTCAACACGTTGGAAGCAGTAATCCAAGAGTAAATGAAGTTTTAGTAAGAGTTGGAGAGCCAGAAGTAAAATCAGGAATAACTTTATTTGAACTTTTAAGAAGACCTGATGTAACTTATGATGATATAAAATATATGGCAGAATTAATAGAGAAATTTGAACTTGGAAATTATGATAAAGACACTGAATATCAAGTTGAAGTTCAAGTTAAATATTCAGGATATATAGATAAATCTTTAAAAATGATTGAAAAACATAAAGGTCTTGAAACTAGAAAAATACCAGATGATTTAGATTATGATACTTTAGACAATGTGACAAAAGAGGCAAAAGATAAATTAAAAGAAATAAGACCGTTAAACATTGGACAAGCTTCAAGAATATCAGGAGTTTCTCCAGCTGATATCCAAGTTTTATTGGTTTATTTAAAGATGAGAGGAAACTAAGAATGAGAGAGTACTTGATAGAAGGAATAAATAAAATAGGAATAAAATATACAGATAAAAAAATAGATGATCTTATCAACTATTTGAATTTATTAGTTAACTATAATTCACATACAAACTTGACAGCTATAAGAGATGAGGAAGGGATACTAGAAAAACATTTTCTAGATTCACTTCTTGTACAAGAGTTTATACCTTCAGGAGCTAAAAAAATAATAGATATCGGGACAGGTGCTGGATTTCCAGGAATGGTTTTAGCTATATTCAATCCAGAAATAAAATTTACTTTAATGGATTCAATTGGTAAGAAAACTAAATTTTTAGAGCTTGTAAAAGAAGAATTAAATTTAGAAAACGTTGAAGTTGTAACAGCTAGAGCGGAAGAGTTTATAAATGAAGAGAATAGAGAAACTTATGATATAGGTTTATGTAGAGGAGTTTCAAAGCTAAATACTATATTAGAGTATATGATTCCCTTTTTAAAGGTAGATGGAATTTTCCTTTCTCAGAAAATGGAAGGGACAGGAGAAGAGCAGGAGGCTCAGAATGCTCTTTCTATTCTAAACTCACACATAGGTCAAGTGCATACTTTGAAACTGCCATACTGTGGAGATCAGAGGCTGATTGTTGAAGTTATAAAAGATAAGACAACAGACAAGAAATATCCAAGAAGAACTGGAATGGCTTTAAAAAAGCCACTGTAAAATAATAAAAGGGGGAGAGATATGAATTTATTTTTAAAATACAAAAAAATACTTTATATATTAATCCCCCTTTCTTTAATTTGGGGGATTTATTATAATCTTAAAAATAATCTTCCTTGGGTTGTGGAAAAAACTTTAAAAGTGGCTCTAGGACCTGAAATTTCAAGTAAGTCTATCACTTTCCCAAAATTTGGAGTTATAGATATAAAAGATGTGGTTTTAAAAGATAAAGGGGACATAATTGTTAAAGCTCCAGAAATAAAGATAACATATTCTAAAAATTCGTTGTTTGCTTTAAGATTAGAAGAAATAAATGTTTATAATCCAGATGTAAAAATAGTAAGAGATGATTCTGACATAAATATAGTTACCGCATTTACAGGGCCAAGTTCAAACACAGAAAAAAAAGAGGATAAGAAGAAGTCAGGTTCAGCCGTACCAATAGGAAAAATTAACGTATATAATGCTAATTTAACCTTTATAGATTTGTCATACTCGAGACCTATTGAAAAAAAATTAGTTGATACGAATGGATTCGTGGCATTTGATAAAAAAACAGGTATAGATTTAGAATTTAAAGGAAAAAACGAACAAGAAGTTATAACCTATTCTTTCAATGATTTAAGTGAAAAGTATGATATGACTATAAAACTTCAAAATGTTATTTTAAACTCAGCTTTACTTCAGTACGGATATGATGATAAGAATATAGAAACAGTAAATGGAATAATAGATATGAATTTACAAATAACTCCAAAAGGTCTCTATGGTAGAGCTGATTTTAAAAATGGGGATGTGGTTTACTTAGATTTATTATCTCCTGTAAAAAATATAAATGGATATGTTAATTTTCTAGGAGAAAGAATAAATGTAGAGGCAGATTATAAAGTGTTTAATAAAGATGGAAAATTTTCTGTAAATTATGATAGTGGATCTGGAGTGAATGTAGATTTTAAATTAAATAATATTACATACTCTGAAGCTGAAGAATATACTTTGCTAAAATCTTTAGATCTCCCATTAAAAAATTTAAATTTTAAAAATGTGAATATAAATTTAAATTATAATGAAAAAAAGGAGTTTAAGGTTACAATAGGGTTTGACTCAGATTTGTATAAAATAGACAATATTGAATTTTCTAAAATAGATGGGAAATTTATATATGCTAATGATAAATTTTATTTAGATAAAATTAAATTCAAACTTTCTTATCCAAATGAATATATTGATATTCAAAAGGACGTTGAAATCTATTCTGAGATTGAAAGTGATGAAAATGCAGTTAATTTTAAGGTAGAATCAAATATTATTTCTATAAATGGAATATACGATAAATCAACAGAACTTTTAGAGATAAATCAAAATGAAAACCCAATTTTTATCTATGATGTAAAGAATAAGAATTTAATAACAGGAAATTTAGAGATTGAAAATATTTTTGATAAGTATAATTTTGCATTAACAGCAAGAGAAGAAGAAGATATAATTTACTTGGATAGGTTTATGCTTGAGAAAGATGATGAAATTATAAATATTTTTGGATTTTTAGATACAATATCAAAAAATTATGATTTTGATTTTTATGGAGAAAACTTCAATTCAGATGGAATTAAAAATATTGGAGATACAGTATTTCAAGGAAACTTTTTAGGTAAAATAATAGGTGAGAAAGAAAAATTTAAATTAGAATTACAATTAGAAGATATAAATATTGAGAAAAACTTTAAGATTGAAGGATTTAGGGGTTATGTTTTTGCGGAACAATCAGAAAAATTAGCAGTTAATTTTCAAGGAAGTGTAGAAAAAGTTGCTTATGATAAATATTTTATAGATGGAGTAAAATTTGGTGGTGGCTATGCTGATAACAAAGTTACAATATTAAATATTGGAAATGGTCTATTTTCTGTAAATGGAGAGTATGATATTTTAAAATCTAATATAAATTTAAGTTATTTTATAGAGAGTTTAACAAGTGAAAGGTTAAATATAGATGAAATTAATTTTGTTATAAATGAAGCAGAAGGAACCATAAAAGGAGATGTAAAAAATCCTGAGGTTATTTCTAATATAGTTTCGGCAAATATAGAATCTCCAAATGGATCACAAGCTAATGTAAGCGGAAAGATAAATTTTAAAAATTCAAATTTAAAAATAGAAAAAATAAATATAAACGAGAGTTTTATAGAGGGAAATTATAGTTTCGGAGATAAAAAAGGTACGATGATAGTTCAACTCTTTGAGGAGGAGCTAAATAGATACTACGCAGATAAATCATTTAATTATAGACTTATAGGAAGAGCAAAAATAGATATAGATAATAAAAATATCAAAGTTATTGGGGGACTTGGACTAGATAGAGGATATTTTAAAGGGGAAGCAATTCCAAAATTAAAAACTAATTTTGAATATATAAGTAATGATTTTTTTAATGGAATATTGAATTTAAAAAATTTAGAAATACTAAATTCTAGAGATGAGAATATATTATCAGGTAATGGAAGTGTTAATCTGAAGGATAGGAGAATAGATTTTAGTATCAAAGATCAGAAAGTAATTCTTAAAAAATTAGATAAATATTTAAAAAATGATACTATATCTGGAGATTTTTTATTAAATTCTTTTGTAAAAGGAAGCTTTAATGATTTGAAATATGGAGTTGAAATTTCTAAAGGTATAGTTAAAGTAAGTGATGTTGAGTTTGATGGAGTACAGGCACAAATTTTAGGGGATTTAAATCAAATTAATTTAAATTATCTAAGATTCAAATATCTTGGAAACTCGTTGGAAAATAGAGGAAGTTATAGTTTTGATAATGGAGTATATAGTTTTTCAGCTGAATCTTCAAGAATAGATTTAAGCTTCTTAAATATTTTATTTAAACGTTATGGTATAGAAAATATATCAGGAAGTTCAAAATTAAACTTAACTTTAGGAAATAATTCAAATACTGGATATTTTAGTATAGATAACTTAAATGTTTATTCTAAAAAATATGGTGTATCACTTGAAAAATTAAATATGTCAGCAGAATTAAATGGAAAATATTTAAATTTAAACAATTTTTCAGGAATTTTAAATGATGGTGAGATATCATCTAAAGGATATTTGAAAATTCCGAGTATCTATGATATTGAGGAAAATCCAGAGTTTTATAAAGATTTGGATTATTCGTTATATTTTGATATGAAAAATATAAAGTATCAATATGAAGATTATTTTAACCTAACTTTAAGCAGTTCAATGAGTTTTAAAGAAAGTAAAATTATGGGAAATTTATCTATCGATAGAGGAGAGATAAAAGCAATTCCAAACGCAACTAAAAGTTTATTAAATATTGTATTGAAATTTTTATTTGATAAAACTAGAAGTGTAATAAATAGAAGTAAAGATTTAGGTTCAGATTTTGAAATATATACAGAGATAGAAAATAGTGTAGAGATAGATATAGGCGTAGATATAAAAGATGGAATAATTCTAGATATTGCACAATTAAATCCATTTGTTGATGATGTAAAAGGTGAGATATTTGGTAGAGGTAAATTTACAGGTAAAGGAAGTAAAATCTTATTTACTGGAGAAGTAGAAGCCAAAAAATCATCCTTGGTTCTAGGAGGAAATCAATATATACTATCTAGGGCTATGATGGTATTCAATGATAGAAATGACTATATTCCGAATGTAAATCCAACTATAATTTTAGAGGCCTATTCTCTTTTAGATTCTGGAAGAATTGATTTATCACTATTTGGAACATTAAAAGATTTAACCTTTAATATAAAGACAAATCAAGGAGTGAGCAGTAGCAATTTGAGCCGGTTATTTACAGGTGAGGATATAGAGAGTGAGACTACGGCAACGTCATTTATAATGAAAACTATAATAGATAGTCAAATTTCTAATATGTTACTACGTCCTATATCGAGTACAGTAAAAGATATGTTTGGAATTTCTAAATTTAGAATAGTATCAAATATTATGAACTTTGCAGATCCTGTTCAAAATCAAGAAGCTGGAAATGATAATATGTTTGGCTTCGGAGCTTCTTTAGAAGCTGAAAATCCAATATATAAAGATAATTATTTTTGGGTAGCGAAAGTTGGAATTATAGAACCGGGTAATAAGAGTAATCAAAATATGTCAAATGCTGTAAATGAGTATGATTTTAAAGTAGAAAGAAGGTTTCCATCCGGATGGTCGTGGGGAGTAGGGGTTTCTAAAATTCCTAATGAATCAATCATTCAAAATGAAAATAAAAATGGAATATTAAATTATTATATTGATTTTAAGTTTGAAAGAAAATATAATAGTCTAGTAGACATCTTCAAAAGGGAGTAAAAGGTGGAGGTTAAGATGAGAAAACAAATTTTAGTACTGCTAGTGTTTCTTTTATCAATTGTTTCTTTCAGTACAGAAGCTGGTTATTTGGTAAAGGGAATAGAAATTACGAATACTAGAGAAATACCTCAAGAAGTTATAATTTCAAAAATGACTTCTAAAATCGGTCAGAAGTTTTCTACTGAAAATTTACTAAAGGATTATACAGCTATTAAATCAGCAGATTATGTTGAGAACGTAGCGATTTATCCAAAAGTATATGATGGTGGGATAAAGCTAACTCTAGAAATAACAGAAAAAAAGGATGCAAAAGCCTTGCTTGAGAAAATTGGAGTCATTCCTCTTTCAGAGCGTGAAAAAATAGATAAATCACTTGTGGTTTCATCTGTTGAAGTAGTAGGTAATTCATACATTACTATGGCTGAGCTTTCAGAAAAGTTACCAATTAAGGTTGGTGGATATTTCTCAAGAAATAAAATTATTGAGGGACAGAAGAATCTTATAGAAACAGGGTTGTTTAGAGAAGTTGAACCAGATGTTTATAACTATCCAAGTGGGGTTGTAGTAGTTTATAATCTTATTGAAAATCCAATTATTTCAGGATTTAGTATAGTTGGAAATACTGTGTACTCAACAGAAGAGTTACTAAAACTTGTTAAAACACAACCAGGAAAAGTTTTAAATATCAATACCCTTAGAGAAGATAAGGATGCTATTATTAACAAGTATAGTGAAAATGGATATATTTTGGCAGAGGTTGTAGATATCGGATTAAATTCTTCAAATGAGATAGAGATTATCTTAAACGAGGGAGTAATCAGAGATATACAATTTAAAAAGATGGTTACGAAGCAAAAAGGTGGAAGAAGAAAAGCCACAGATGATATTCTTAAAACAAAGGATTATATCATTGAAAGAGAAATAGAATTAAAAGATAATCAAGTATTTAATATAAATGACTATAATGAAACTGTAAAAAATCTGATGAGACTTGGATATTTTAAAAATGTAAAATATGAAGTTAGAGATCTTCCAGGAGATCCAGATGGAAAAGAGTTAGTGCTTCTGATAGATGAAGATAGAACTGCAACACTTCAAGGAGCTATATCTTACGGTTCAGAGGTTGGACTTCTAGGAATGATCTCAGTTAAAGATATGAACTGGGAAGGTAAGGGTCAAGATTTAGGATTTACTTTTGAAAAATCAGACCAATCTTATAGCAGTTTCTCTATTGATTTTTATGATCCTTGGATAAAAGGAACAGACAGAATTTCATGGGGTTGGAGTGCTTATAAAACAGAATATGAAAATGATGACAGTGTTTTATTTAACAAAGTTGATACTTATGGAGCAAAGTTAAATGTAGGTAAGGGATTAAATAAAAATGTTAGATTAAACTTAGGAACTAAATTAGAGCATGTAACTGAAGAAAGAGATACTTCAAGTCCATATTATCCAGCAATCGAAAAGGAAGCTGGAAGTAAGGGAGAATACATGTTAGGAAGTGTATTCCCATCTATAAGTTATGACACAAGAAATAACTATTGGAATCCAACATCTGGAGAATATGCTAAGTATCAAGTAGAGGTTGGTTATGCTGGTGGAGACTATAGTGAAACATTTGCAAATACAACTTTAGAGCTTAGAAAATATCATAGAGGATTCTTTAAGAAAAATACTTTTGCCTATAAAGCGGTATTAGGAATAATGACTGATTCTACTCCTGAATCTCAAAGATTCTGGGTTGGAGGAGGAAGTACTCTAAGAGGATACGATTCTGGATATTTCCAAGGAACACAAAAAGTAGTTGGAACAATTGAAAATAGAACTCAAATTAATGATATGTTAGGATTTGTATTGTTTGCTGATGCAGGAAGAGCTTGGAGCTATGATGGTATAGACCCTGGTTATTTAAGTGAAGATAGAGATGCTAAATTCCCAGATAAAATAGCAACAACAGTTGGAGTTGGAGCAAGATTGAATACACCGATTGGACCACTTAGATTTGATTTCGGTTGGCCAGTTGGAGACGATCAAGAGAGTGGAATGAAATTCTACTTTAATATGGGACAGTCATTCTAAAAGAAATAACAAATTTCAATAGAGAAAATGGAGGAAAAACATGAAAAGAATATCAGTTTTACTAATAGGATTAGCACTATCATCATCAGCATTCGCAGTAAAAATGGGGTATGTAAATTCACAGGAACTTTTTTCTAAGTATTCACAAACAAAAATTATTCAAGAAAATCTAAACAAAGAGAAATCAAGATTAGAAAATGAACTTAAGCAAAAAGAAATTTCTTTACAAAAGATGCAAGTAGAGCTTCAAGGAAAGGGAGCAGCAGCTACTGAGCAAGAAAAGAAAAGTTTCCAAGCAAAAGTGGATGAATTTCAAAAGCTAGTAAGAGACTCACAAACTAAATTAAATAAAGAAGAAATGACTAGATTACAAGAAGTTGAAAGACTTATCAATACAGCTGTTCAAAATGTTGCTAAGACAGATAAATATGATTATGTTCTTGAGCAAGGTGCGGTTAAGTATGGTGGAGAAAATATAACTGAGAAAGTTCTTCAAGTTATGGAAAAAACAAAAAAAATAAAGTAAGATACAGATAATATGGAGGTTATATAGATGGCTTATAAAATAAGTGATTTAGCTAACCTTCTTGGTTGTCAAGTTAAGGGAGATTTAAGTTTAGAGGTTTCTGGACTTGCTCCCTTTTTTCAAGCCCAAGAAGATAGCTTAACATTTGCATCAGATGAAAAGTTTTTAAAAAAATTAAACGAAACTAAAGCAAAGGTAGTTTTAGTTCCAAATATAGATTTACCAGAATTAGGAAAAACATATCTAATAGTTACTGAAAATCCAAGAGTATTAATGCCAAAACTTTTAAATTTCTTTAAAAAGAAAGTTAAAAAAATGGAAAAAATGAGAGAAGATTCAGCAAAAATAGGTGATAATGTTGAAATCGCTCCAAATGTTTATATTGGTCACGATGTTATAATTGGTGATAATGTAAAAATATATCCAAATAGTACAATTTTTGAAGGTGCAATCATTGGAGAAGGAACAATTATTTATTCTAATGTTACAATAAGAGAATTTTGTCAAATAGGAAAAAGATGTGTTATCCAACCAGGTGCTGTTATAGGGTCAGATGGATTTGGATTTGTGAAAGTAAATGGAAATAATACAAAGATTGACCAAATTGGTGGGGTTATATTAGAGGATGAAGTAGAAATTGGTGCTAATACAACCATCGATAGAGGAGCAATTGGAGATACAATTATAAAGAAATATACAAAAATTGATAACTTAGTTCAAATAGCTCATAATGATATTATTGGTGAGAATTGTTTACTTATATCTCAAGTT
This sequence comes from Cetobacterium sp. 2A, assembly GCF_014250685.1. Lineage (GTDB taxonomy): Bacteria > Fusobacteriota > Fusobacteriia > Fusobacteriales > Fusobacteriaceae > Cetobacterium. The sequence continues at coordinate 1,068,720 of NZ_JACFAJ010000006.1, forward strand.
GGAATAGCTGGAAGTGTAGAAGTTGGAAACAATACGACACTAGCTGGACAAGTAGGAGTAGCTGGGCATCTTAAAATTGGAAGTAATGTTATAGTTGCTGCGAAATCAGGAATAATTGGGAATATTGCAGATAATCAGATTCTTTCTGGGTATCCATTAGTTGATCACAAAGAGGATCTTAAAATAAAAGCCAGTATGAAAAAATTACCTGAACTTCTAAAGAGAGTAAAAGACATCGAGAAAAAAATTGGAGATAAATAATTAAAAAAGGCAATAGAATTTAAACTATTTACATGATACAATATGATAAAATTAATAAGAAATGTAGAATTGAGGCAAAAATGAAAAAAAGAGTATATTTTGATAAGTATGGTGAAATGAGATTTATTTCCCACTTGGATATGCTTAGATTTATGGAGAGGTTAATAAAAAAAACTCACATACCTGTAAAGTATAGTCAAGGATTCCATCCAAGACCTAGAACTTCATTTGGGAATCCAGTTTCTCTTGGAACTGAAGCTTATAATGAGGTTATGGATATAGAACTAGAAAAGAATATGTCAGATCAAGAGATAATGGATATGTTAAATTCTGGTGGAGTAATTGGATTTCGTGTAAATAAAGTAGAAACAATTACTGATAAAATTAGTATAACGGATATATTTACAAATGCTATCTATGAAATAGATGGCGATGAAAAAACAATAGACACACTAGAAAATCTTTTTAAAAGTGATAATATAATAGAAGTTAAAGAAAAAAATGGTAAAAGAACAGAAAGAAATTTAGGTGAAAGAGTTATATCTTTCGAAAGAACAGGAAATAAAATAGAAGTAGAACTTGTTAATACATCACCTAATTCATTTTTAATACTTGCGGGAATAGATGTAAAAGATGTTGTTATCAAAAAAAATGGATATAAAAAGTAGTGAAGGAAGGGAGATAAAAAATGTTAGAGTTAAGATTTATTCGTGATAATATTGAGTTTTTAGGGGAGATGCTTGAGAATAGAGGGAGTAATGTTGACCTTAAAGAATTTGAGCAACTAGATGCAGAAAGAAGAGAGATTCTTACGGAAGTTGAGGGTCTAAAAAATAAGAGAAATACAGTTTCAACAGAAGTTGCAAAGATGAAAAAGTCTGGAGAAGACGCTTCAGAAATAATAAAAGAGATGGGAATTGTAGCAGCTAGAATAAAAGAGTTAGATGCAAAATTGGCAGAAGTTGACGAAAAGTTAACTTATTTCCAAATGACTATACCTAATGTATATCATGAGTCAACTCCAATTGGAAAATCAGAAGATGATAACGTTGAGGTTAGAAGATGGGGAACTCCAAAAGAGTTTTCATTTGAACCAAAGCCACATTTTGAAATTGGAGAAGATTTAGAAATTTTAGATTTTGAAAGAGGAGCAAAACTTGGAGGATCAAGATTTGTTATCTATAGAGGTGCTGGAGCAAGATTAGAAAGAGCATTAATTAACTTCATGCTTGATACTCATACAACAGAACACGGATATACAGAGCATATAACTCCGTTTATTGTAAAAAGAGAAATATGTGAAGGGACAGGACAACTTCCAAAGTTTGAGGAAGATATGTACAAAACTACAGATGATATGTTCTTAATATCAACTTCAGAAATTACTATGACAAATATTCATAGAAAAGAAATATTAGAAGAAAAAGATTTACCTAAATATTATACAGCTTATTCTCCTTGTTTTAGAAGAGAAGCAGGATCATATGGTAGAGACTTAAAAGGTCTTATAAGATTACACCAATTCAACAAAGTTGAGATGGTAAAGCTTGCAACTCCTGAGACATCTTATGATGAGCTAGAGAAAATGGTTGTAAATGCAGAGACAATTCTTCAAAGGCTGAACCTTCCTTACCGTATAATTCAGTTATGTTCTGGAGATATGGGATTTGGAGCTACTAAAACTTATGATTTAGAAGTTTGGTTACCGGCTCAAGGAAAATATAGAGAAATTTCATCTTGTTCAAACTGTGGAGATTTCCAAGCAAGAAGAATGGGATTAAAATATAAGCCAGAAGGAACAACAAAGAGCGAGTTTTGTCATACATTAAATGGTTCAGGATTAGCAGTTGGAAGAACTTTAGTTGCTATTATGGAAAACTACCAACAAGAAGATGGATCTTTCTTAGTTCCAGAGGTTTTAATACCTTACATGGGTGGGTTAGATGTTATTAAAAAGTAGTCTCTTACTACTTTTTTTGGCTAATATATTCAGTAAAAATATAAAAGCATTAACTATTCTATTTGTGATAGGTATAGTTTTAAATTTAATATATAATAAAGAACTTTTAAAAAGTTTAAAAAAGATGAGATTTTTATTTTTCTTCTATTTTACGACTTGTATTTTTCAACTTTTTTATATACAAGAAGGAGAAGTAATTTTAAAAATTTACAATATGTACATTACAAGAGAGGGATTAGAGAATTTTGGAATCAATTTTTTTAGAATCTTTAATTTACTTTCACTATCTTGGATTGTAAATTCTAAGAATTTACTTAAAGGAAGATTTTCATCATATCAAAATGTAATAGAAAATGTTATGGACTTAGTTCCAGAAGTTATGAAGCTTTTCAAAAAAAGAATGAAGATAAAATGGTTCTTTAGACATATTTTAAATCAGATAAAGGTAAAAATATGATAGTTTCAAAAATTGATTTTATGATAAAAGTTTGTTAAAATTAAATTGAATAATAAAAAATGCAGGAGGGTTACAAATGACTTATAATTATAAGGAGTTAGGTCTTTCAAACACAAGAGAGATGTTCGAAAAAGCAAATAAAGAGCATTATGCAGTTCCAGCTTTCAATTTTAACAACATGGAGCAAATGCTAGCAATAATTGAAGCTTGTGCAGAAACAGGTTCGCCAGTTATTCTTCAATGTTCAATGGGAGCACTAAAATATATGACTAAAGAGGTTGTTCCTTTACTAGCAAAAGCAGGAGTAGACAGAGCAAGAGCTATGGGGTCAGATATTCCAGTTGCATTACACTTAGATCATGGACCAAATTTAGAAGCGGTTAAAGAAGTTATCGATTGTGGATTCTCTTCAGTTATGATTGATGGATCACATTATGATTTTGAAAAAAATATAGAGGTTACTAAAGCAGTTGTTGAGTATGCTCATAACTATGATGTAACAGTAGAAGCAGAACTAGGAGTTCTTGCAGGAATAGAGGATGACGTAGAAGCAGAACACCATATCTATACTGATCCAGAAGAAGTAATAGAATTTGTTGAAAAAACAGGAGTAGATTCATTAGCAATAGCTATTGGAACTTCACATGGAGCTCATAAGTTCAAACCAGGATCAAACCCTAAGTTAGAATTAAGCATATTAGCTAAAGTTGAAGATAAACTTCCAGGATTCCCAATTGTACTTCATGGATCGTCAGCAGTACCAGCAGAGTATGTTGAAAAGATTAAAAAGTATGGTGGAGAATTAAAGGATGCTATAGGAATTCCTGATTCTGAGTTACAAGGAGCAGCTAAATCTGGTGTAGCTAAAATAAACGTTGATACAGACGGAAGATTAGCTTTCACTGCAGGAGTTAGAGAAGTATTTGCTACTAAACCAGCAGAATTCGATCCAAGAAAATATTTAGGTGTTGCAAAAGAAGAAATGAAAAAATATTATATTTTAAAAATTAAAAATGTATTCGGATCTGAGAATGCATATACAGCAGCAAAAAAGTAAAATATTAAGGAGAGTTCTACGGAACTCTCCTTTTTTTATTACTAATCTGAATTAAATAATTTGATTGCATTGATTTTTTATAAGAGATGTAGTAATAAAATAGGGAGTATTTTACTTTCAAAAATAGGGGAGGAAATAATGGATTGCGAGAATAAGTTATCAGCACAATGCTACGGAGCATTAAAAGACTATATTGATAGTTTGGAAGAGAAAAAAGGAGCACTGATATCTGTACTGCACAAAGCACAAGAAATATTTGGATATCTGCCTACTGAAGTTCAAGAATTTATAGCAGTAGAATTAGGAGTGCCAGTATCTAAGGTTTATGGAGTTGTTAGTTTTTATCATTTCTTTACAATGACACCTAAGGGAAAATACTCGATATCTGTTTGTATGGGGACAGCTTGTTATGTAAGAGGAGCAGAAAAAGTTCTAAATAACGTAAAAAACTATCTTGGAATTGAAGTTGGCGAAACCACAGAGGATGGATTATTTTCTTTAGACGCTCTAAGATGTGTTGGAGCATGTGGACTAGCACCCGTTGTATTAGTTGGGAAAGATGTTTATGGAAAACAAGAAGTTAAAGATATGAAAAAAATCTTAGAAAAGTATAGAGCTATGGAAAAATAATATAGGATGGAGGATGTAATGACGCAGATGAAAAAAATACTTGTTTGTGGGGGAACTGGTTGTCTTTCAGCAAAGAGTGACTTAATTGTTGAAAATTTAAAAACTAGCTTAAAAAATCACAATTTAAATGATAGTGTTGAAGTTATAAAAACAGGATGTTTTGGATTTTGTGAGAAAGGTCCAATTGTAAAAATTTTACCAGAAAATACATTTTATATTGAAGTAAAACCAGAAGATGCGGAAAGAATTGTAGTTGAAGATATAATAAGCGAGCAAAGATTAGTTGACTTGCTGTATATAGATCCCAAGTCAGGGGAAAGAATATTCGAAGGTGAAAACATGGAATTTTATAAGAAGCAAGTCAGAATTGCTCTTAAAAATTGTGGAGAGATAGATCCAGAGAATATAAAGCATTATATAGCAGCTGATGGTTATGCAGCTCTTAAAAAGGTTGTAACTACTATGAGCCAAGAAGAAGTAATAAAAGAGATTAAAGACTCAGGGTTAAGAGGAAGGGGTGGAGGAGGATATCCTACAGGTTTAAAGTGGGAGATTGCATTTAAAAATAAATCGGATCAAAAATATGTTGTATGTAATGCTGACGAGGGAGATCCCGGAGCATTTATGGATAGATCTATTTTAGAGGGAGATCCTCATTCTGTAATTGAAGGAATGGTTATTTGCGGATATTCAATAGGAGCAACTAAAGGACTTGTTTATATTAGAGCAGAATATCCTCTAGCTATTGAAAGACTTAGAAAAGCTATAGAGGATGCTAGAAAAAATGGATTTTTAGGAAAAAATATTTTTGGAACCGACTTTTCTTTTGATATCGAAATAAAATATGGAGCAGGAGCCTTTGTATGTGGTGAAGAAACAGCCTTAATTCACTCTATGGAGGGTAAAAGAGGAGAGCCTACTGTAAAACCACCTTACCCAGCAGAATCTGGATATTGGGGAAAACCAACAAATGTAAATAATGTTGAAACATTAGGAAATATTGCTCAAATAATTTTAAAAGGTTCGAAATGGTTTAAAAGTATAGGAACTTTAAATTCATCAGGAACTAAAGTTTTTGCTTTGGCTGGGAAAATAAATAATGTAGGATTAGTAGAAGTTCCTATGGGAACAACGCTAAGAGAAGTAATCTTTGAAATTGGTGGTGGAATTAAAAACGATAAGAAGTTCAAAGCTGTTCAAACTGGTGGGCCATCAGGTGGTTGTTTAACAGAGAAAGATTTAGATACTCCAATTGATTTTGATACTTTACTTTCAAAAGGTTCCATGATGGGTTCAGGTGGAATGATTGTAATGGATGAAGACGACTGTATGGTTGCTGTTTCAAAGTTTTATTTAGAATTTACTGTTGATGAGTCATGTGGGAAATGTGCACCTTGTAGAATTGGAAATACAAGACTTTGGGAAATTTTAGATAAAATAACAAAAGGTCATGGAACAATGGAGGATTTAAATCTATTAAGAGAACTTTCAAGCACAATAAAAAGTACGTCTCTATGTGGATTGGGTCAAACTTCTCCAAATCCAGTTTTATCAACATTAAACCAATTCTGGGATGAGTATGTAGCACATATAGAAGATAAAAAATGTCCAGCAGGACAATGCCAAGCTTTAAGAAGATATCTAATAAATGAAAAGTGTGTTGGCTGTACAGCTTGTGCTAGAGTATGTCCTGTTGCTTGTATAGAAGGAAAAGTAAAAGAGCCTCATGTTATAGATCAAAGTAGATGTATAAAGTGTGGAGCTTGTTACACAGCTTGTAAATTTAATGCTATTGACAGAGTTTAATTCTTGGAGGTATTTTTAATGGCCAATGTAGTTGTTATAATAGATGGGAAAGAAGTTGAGATAGCTAAAGGAGCTACGATTTTGGAAGCTGCCAAAAGTGCAGGAATAAAAATTCCAAGTCTTTGTTTTATGGAGATACCCGAAATGGGCTTCAAAAATGATTGTGCTTCTTGTAGAATTTGTGTGGTTGAGGTGGTAGGAAGAAAAAATTTAGTTCCATCTTGTGCTACTCCAGTAACTCCTGGAATGGTTATCAATACAAATACGATGGAAGTATTAGAAAAAAGAAGAAATGTATTGGAACTTATGTTATCTAATCATCCGACAGATTGTTTGATTTGTGCTAAAAATGGAGATTGTGATTTACAAACTTTAGCGAGAGAATTTGGTATTAGAGATATCAGATTTAAGGGTAAAATATTTGAATACAGAAGAGAAGTTTCTCCTTCTATTGTAAGAGATTTAGATAAATGTATAATGTGTAGAAGATGTGAAACTATGTGTAATGAAGTTCAAACTTGTGAAGTTCTTTCAGGTATAAATAGAGGATTTAAGTCTATAGTTTCAACAGTGTTTGAAAAAGATTTGGATAAAACTAATTGTACATTCTGTGGACAATGTGTTGCAGTATGTCCAGTAGGAGCATTATATGAAAAGGATTACACTTGGAGACTTGTTAAAGATATAGCAAACCAAAAGAAAAGAGTTGCCGTTCAGGTTGCTCCAGCAGTTAGAGTTGCTATAGGAGAAGAATTTGGATACGAACCTGGAACAGATGTGACAGGGGAGTTAGTGACAGCTTTGAAAAAGCTGGGATTTGATGATATATTTGATACAAACTTTGCTGCAGATTTAACAATTATGGAAGAGGCTGCAGAGTTTAAGGATAGACTTGAAAGATACTTATTGGGACATACGGATGTAAAACTTCCAATTCTTACATCTTGCTGCCCTGCATGGGTAAATTTCATAGAAAATCATTTTCAAGATATGTTAGATATACCTTCATCTGCTAAATCACCACAGCAAATGTTTGGATCTGTACTTAAAAATATATGGGCACCAGCTAGAGGAATAAGAAAAGAAGATTTAGTATGCGTTTCTATTATGCCGTGTTTAGCTAAAAAATTTGAAGCATCAAGAAATGAATTTTCAGATAATGGGGTTCCAGATGTGGACTACTCTATTTCAACAAGAGAACTAGCTCATCTTCTAAAGCAGTCTAATATAGATTTAAAAACTTTAGAAAAGACAAGTTTTGATAATCCTCTTGGATACTCAACTGGAGCTGCTGATATTTTCGGAAGAACTGGAGGGGTAATTGAAGCAGCCACAAGGACAGTTTATGAGTTAGTTACCGGAGAAACATTAGAAGATGTTAACTTTAATCAACTAAGAGGAATGTCAGGAGTTCGTATAGCTGAAATTCCAGTTGGAGATTTAAAATTAAGAATAGGAATAGCAAATGGATTAGGATCTGCAAGAAAACTTCTAGAAAAAGTAAGAAATGGAGAAGAGACATTCCATGCCATAGAAATAATGGCTTGTAAAGGAGGGTGTATCGGTGGAGGCGGACAACCTTATCACCATGGAGATTTTTCTATAATAAGAAAAAGATATGATGCATTACAAAATATAGATGATAAAAAATCTTTTAGAAAATCACACGAGAATCCGTATGTTCAATCAATATACGAAAATTACTTAACTCATCCACTTAGTACCGAAGCTCACAAATTATTGCACACTCATTATTACCCTAAAAATAAATAGATAAAAATAAAATAACAGCAGTGTTTAACTGCTGTTATTTTATTTTTAATGGTTCTTTACAAAGAGAAGGCAATGTAATATAATTGATGGAAGAATATGATTTTTTTATCACAAAATAGGGAGGAATATATGATAAACGAACAGAGGCTAGTAGAGAATTTTTTAGACATGGTAAAAATCTCATCTCCATCTTTAAAAGAGAGAGAAGTTGGAGATTATCTTATAAATGTTCTTAGAGAGTTAGGCTTAGAAGTGATAGAAGATAATGCAGGAAAAATGAATAATGGAAATTGTGGAAATATAATAGGAATATTAAAATCTCCTGGAAAGAAAAAAGTACTTTTTAGTGCACACATGGATACGGTTTCACCATGTGATAAAATAACACCAATAGTAGAAGGAAGAGTTATTAAAACTGATGGAACATCTGTTCTTGGTGGAGATGATAAAGGTGGAATAGCTTCAATAATTGAAATGTTAAGAGTTATAAAAGAAAATAATATAGAGCATCCAGAAATAATTGTTGTTTTTTCAATTGCTGAGGAAATTGGATTATTAGGTGCAAAAAGTTTTGAAATAGAAAAGTATCAACCTGACTGTGGATTTATTTTAGATTCTAGCGGAAAACCAGGAGTTGCAATAGTAAAAGCTCCATACGCTGCTAAAGGAAAAATAACAATAATTGGAAAACCAGCTCATGCTGGAATATCGCCAGAGAATGGAATAAATGCTTTAACAGTTGCTGCTCATGCAATTACAAAAATTAAACTTGGAAGAATTGATAAAGAAACTACTTCAAATATAGGAACAGTTAAGGGTGGATCCGCTGTAAATATAGTTATGCCATCTATTGAAATGATGTATGAAGCTAGAAGTTTATCTGGAGATACACTTAAAAATTTATTAGCTGAAACTATGGAAATTTTTGAATCAACAGTAAAAGAATTTGGTGCAGAATTTAAAAGCGATGTAGAAATTGGTTATGATGGGTTTATTATTTCTGAAGATTCACCTTTAATAGCGGAATTTAAAAGAGCATGTGACAAACTTGGAGTAGAAGTTAAAACATTACCTTCAGGTGGTGGAAGTGACACTAACGTATACAACTCTAAAGGTGTTCCTTGTTTAAATTTAGCAGTTGGAATGTCTAAAGTGCACACAACAGAAGAGTTTATTGTTATTGACGATATGGTTGATATGGCAAAAATCCTAGTGGAGATAGTAAAAGGAAATTAGATGAGATTAAATAGAGGAAATAAAAAATCATCAGAAATACTATATATAATTATAGCAATTACTATAATGGCATTTGTATTAAAAGGTGTAGTGAAGTATTTCAATGAACAAATAAGTGATGCACTTTTACCTCTCCAGTCGAAGATATATTTAACTGGAGAGGATTTAAAGAATAAGATAGAAAATATAAAAAGTTATAATAAAACTTACGAAGAAAATTCGGATTTAAGGAAACAAGTTAGTGAAAAGCAGATGCTGGAAGAGGAGACTAAGTATTTAAGAGAAGAAAATAGAAGATTAAGAGAGCTTTTAGCTATTAAAGGCGAATTTAATTATAATTTTAAAATCGGAAAAGTTAGTTTTCATCAAGTAAGAGAGCTTTATGAAAGTTTTTCAATATCTTTGGGTTCTGAAAACGGAATGAAAAAAAATATGGTTGTTTTATCTGGAAAAAATTTAATAGGAAAAGTGGATAAAGTAATAAATAATTATTCTACAGTTCAAATGATAACAGATCAAGAAGTTGTTGTAAGCGTTCTCACTGAAAATAATTTATTAGGAATTGTGAGAGGAGACAGAAGTAATCAGTTATTTTTTGAACCTAGTTCTATGTACGAAGTTGAATTAAAAGTTGGAGATAAAGTTTACACTTCCGGAGTAAGTGATATATATCCAAAGGGAATTTATGTTGGGTACATATCTGAAGTTAACGAAGATGAAAAAAATCCAATGAAAAAATATAAAGTTGGATCAGAAATTGATATTTTTGATTTAAATGAAGTTATAATAATGATAGGAGATGAGAATAATGTTATTTAAAATCGTAGGAATTTTTCTTTTTAGTATTTTTACTGTTTTTGGGCAAGTTAAAACTCTTTCTTCTATCAAAGATATTAAGGTTAATGTGGTAGAAGAAACTTACATTGAAAATAAAACAAGAGAAAAAAAATACGATATAAAACTAATTCTTCCAAATTTAATGCTTAAAAAAATTACCTTTCCAGAGATAAATAAAGGAGAAGCATATTTATATAAAGCTGGAAAAAGGTATGTATACCTTCCTATATTTGACGAAATAACAGAAGAACCAAGTGACAAGGATACAAATTATTTTCTAGAAACTTTAAATACTTTAATAGAAAAAGAAAAGAAAGATAAAAAATTTAAAGATCAGTATTATAAAAAACAGGTTAAAATTTTAAAATTTAAAGATAATATAAAGGTTGAAATTGAAAAGTATGATATCATAGATGGGTATTTACTACCATCTGTTTTAAAAATATTTGATGGAGATATTAAAGTAGCAACTTTAAAATTAAGTAATACAAAAATAAATAGTGGTTTAAAACCACAGGAATTTGTTGTAAAATATGAAGATAATAAATAGTAATGGCATAGTTCTAAAAAAAAATGATTTTGGAGAAGCAGATAGAATAATAACTGTTTTTTTAGAAGACTTTGGAAGAACTAGCTTTGTTTTAAAAGGAATAAGAAAGAGTAAAAAAAGAGATTTGACATCTGGAGAACCTTTAACATTTTCCCAGTTTAGTTTTTATAAAAAAGGAGAAAATAGGATTTTAACATCTGTTGATTCCATAGATTTTTTTTATAATATAAAAACTGATATAACTAGATTACAAATAGCTTTATATATAATCTCTATACTAAACGAAATATTGGTTGAAGGCGAAGAACAAAAAAAACTTTATAATATTTTTTATAAAAGTTTAAACTATATAAATTCAAATTCAGTTGAATATAATAATTACCTATTACTGCTTTATATTCTTCATCAAGTCATTTTGATAGAAGGGTTAGAGTTTGAAAAGATCGGGAGTAAATTTTTTGATATAAAAAATTCTAGGATAGTGAATGAATATAGTGAAAACGCTATCAATCTAGAAAAAGATGAATATGATATAATAAATTCTGTCTGCACAAAAGGAATAAAAAATCTTTTAGAAAATGGAAATAATATCAAGGGTATTATTAATATAATTTATATTTTTGAAAAATACTTAAACTATCATTTAGAAACAAAATTAGAATTCAGAAAATATTATTTGGAGGCTTGGAATGGTTAATATAGTTAAGATAACAGACTATATGTCAGAGGATCTTATTTCGTTGGATCTTAAGAGTAAAAGTAAAGAGGAAGTATTGCATGAACTTTCAGAATTGATGAGTAAATCTTCAACAGTATCTGATAAGGCATCTATATATAAAGCTTTAGTAGATAGAGAAAAATTAGGAAGTACAGGAATTGGAAAAGGGGTAGCGATACCGCATGCTAAGACTGATGCAGTAACTGGTTTAACAATAGCCTTTGGTATAAGTAAAGAAAAAATTGATTTTAAATCTTTAGACTCAGAATCAGTTAATATATTCTTTGTTTTTGCTTCTCCTTTTAAGGATAGTCAGATATATTTAAAAGTTTTAGCAAGAATATCAAGATTAATAAGAGAGGAGAGTTTCAGAGAGAAGCTTTTACATTGTAAAACTCCAAAGGAAGTTTTAGAGTGTATAGATAAAGAAGAAGCTATTTAGGTGAAAAAATATGAAATGTCCATTTTGTGGTTATGAAGATACAAAAGTTATAGACAGTAGAGCATTTTTGGAAGGCAGCGCTATAAAAAGAAGGCGTGAATGTTCAAACTGCGAAAAAAGATTTACAACATATGAAAAAGTTGAAGAGATTCAAATATATGTTGTTAAGAAAGATAAAAGAAGAGAAAAGTTTTTTAAAGAGAAATTATTGAGAGGACTTACAATAGCAACTATTAAAAGAAATATAAGTAGAGATACTTTAGAAGAGTTTGTTGTTGAGATTGAAAAGACTATTCAAAATACTTTAAAAAATGAAATTTCTACGAAAGATTTAGGTGAACTAGTTCTTGAGAAATTGAAAGAACTAGATGAAGTTGCCTATGTAAGATTTGCATCTGTATACAAGCAGTTTAATGATATAAAATCTTTTATAGACATAGTAGAAGATATAAAAAAGGATAAAAAAATATGAAAATATTAGTAATAAATGGACCAAATTTAAATCTTTTGGGAACTAGAGAGCCTGAGATTTACGGAGATTTAACTCTGGATAAATTAAATGAATTAATAAGAACCAAAGCAAAGAAAATGGATATGGAAATTGAGTTTTTTCAGTCTAATCATGAGGGAGCAATAGTTGACAAAATACAGGAGTCTTTAAAAAAAGTAGACTATCTGATTATAAATCCTGCTGCTCTTACTCATTATAGTATATCAATTAGAGATGCAATACTATCAACTGAAATCAAAACGATAGAAGTTCATATAAGTAATGTATATAAAAGAGAAAGTTTTAGACATAACTCGGTACTTTCTGATATAGTAATAGGGAAGCTAGTTGGCTTTGGATATTTTGGTTATTTAATGGCTTTGGATTTTATTCAAAGTCAAAACAGCCATAACCTGTAGGAGGAAGTTGATGAGGATTTTATTTATGGGAACTCCAGAATTTGCAGTTCCATCATTGGATATACTAAGAAAAGAACATGAAATAGTTGGTGTATTTACAAAAGTTGATAAACCAAATATGAGAGGGAAAAAAATAAAGTATACTCCAGTAAAAGAATATGCTTTAGAGCATGATATACCGGTATTTCAACCTAGCTCAATGAGAACGGAAGAGACTTTTGAGATAATAAAAGAGTTAAATCCAGACTTGATAGTAGTAGTTGCTTATGGAAGAATAATTCCAAATAATATCATTGATTTTCCAAAATTTGGAATTATAAATGTACATTCATCTTTACTTCCTAAATTTAGAGGAGCAGCTCCTATAAATGCAGCTATAATAGCTGGAGAAGTTGAAAGTGGAGTAACAATAATGCATATAGCAGAAGAACTTGATGCAGGGGATATAATCTTAAAAGGAAAAACTCCTATATTTGAAGAGGATACATTCTTGACACTTCATGATAGATTAAAAGAGATTGGAGCAAATACCCTATTAGAAGCTGTAAAATTAATAGAAAAAGGTGTGGCGCCTAGAGAAGTACAAAAACATGAAGAGGCAACTTTTGTAAAACCTTATAAAAAAGATGATTGTATAATTTGTTGGGATAAATCAGAAAAAGAAATTTTCGATTTTGTAAGAGGAATGAATCCTTTTCCAACTGCTTTTACTCACCATGATGAAAAGGTTTTAAAGGTTTATAAGGTTGAAAAAACTGGGAAAATTTATGAAGCAGGAGTAAATGGAGAGATTGTAGATTCGATAAAAGGTAAAGGATTTGTTGTTAAAGTTGGAGGGGGAAGCCTAATTTTAACAGAAATAAAACCCGAGAACAAAAAAAGTATTTCTGGTGTAGACAGTATAAATGGAAATCTTTTTAAAATAGGAGATATACTAAAATAAAATAGGTTTAATTAGAAAACAGGGGGAGCAACAAATGAGAAACTTAGAGAAACAAGTAAAAATTTCAAAAAGAATTATTGAGAGACTGACAAAGTATCTGAAATGTCTAGAAAATTTTTCGCCAGAAGATTTTATATCTTCTGAAGAAATGGGAATGCTTTTAGGGGTAACAGCAGCTCAGATTAGAAAAGACTTATCAAATTTTATTCCTGAATTTGATTTTAATATTGGAATAAGAGGGAAGGGATACCAAGTTAAATCTCTTTATCAAGCAATTGAAAAAATACTTGGAGTAAATAAAAAAAATAATATCATTATCGTTGGAGCTGGAAAACTTGGAGGTGCACTTCTTTTAGAGGGTGACTTTATAAAAAGTGGATTTGAAATAGTTGGTGTTTTCGACATTGCAAAAAACAAAATTGGTAAAGAGTACAAAGGATTAAAAGTAAGAAGTATTAATGAATTAGAAAAATTAGTTCAAACGCAAGAAGTAGATATAGCAGTTATAACTGAGTGCAAACCAATAGCACAAGATATGGCTGATATGGTTATTAATGCGGGTGTTAGATCAATATTAAATTTCACTCCTATGGAAATAAAGGTTCCAAAAGGGATAGCAATTTCACATATAGATTTAAACGGAAAATTACAAGAGCTAAATTTCTGGAAAGAAAAGGTGAAAAGTATATAACATGCAAATATTAGATGGAAAAAAAACCTCTGAAGAAATAAGAATGAAACTAAAAAAAGAGGTAGAGAGTTTAAAAGAAAAAACAGGAAGAGTTCCGGGATTAGCAGTAATCCAAGTTGGAAATAATTCAGCTTCTCAAATATACGTAAATTCAAAAGTTAAACATTGTACAGAGCTTGGAATGGAGAGCGAAAAGTATCAATTGGGTGAAGAGTGTAGTGAGGAGTATCTTTTAAATCTTATAGAAGAACTTAACAATAATGAAGGGATAAATGGAATATTAGTTCAACTTCCACTTCCTAAACATATAAATGATAAAAAAATTATAGAGAAAATATCCATAGATAAGGATGTAGATGGATTTAAACCAGAAAATTTAGGAAAAGTTTTCTTAGGAGATCCTGACGCACTTGTTTCATGTACACCTCTTGGTGTATTGACACTTATGACTCATTATGGTATAGAATTAGAAGGAAAAGATGTAGTAATTGTTGGAAGAAGTAATATAGTTGGAAAACCAATGGCTGCACTTTTAATAAATGAGGGTGCTACGGTTACTGTTTGTAATAGTAGAACAAAAAAATTATCTGAAAAAACTTCGAAAGCTGATATTTTAATAGTAGCAGTTGGAAATAGTAAATTCATAAAAAAAGAAATGGTAAAAGAAGGGGCTATTGTTATAGATGTTGGGATAAGTAGAGAGATAGATGGGAAACTATCTGGAGATGTTGATTTTGAAAATGTAAAAGATAAAACATCCTTTATAACACCGGTTCCTGGTGGGATTGGACCAATGACAATAGCTATGCTTATGAGCAATACTATGAAAGCATTTAAAAAAAGTATAGGAATTTAGAATCTGGGGAGACTACGATGAAGAGAAAAAATGAGAATGACAAAAGAGAGTACTATATTGTTGATAGAAGAATCTTACCTAACTCAATTCAGAGTGTAATTATGGTAAATGATCTTGTTCAGCAGGAAAAAATTTCAAAGTATGAGGCTATAAAAAAAATTGGAATAAGTAGAAGTACATACTACAAATATAAAGATTATATCAAACCATTCTTCGAAGGTGGAAAAGATAAAGTTTTTAGTATTCATTTATCATTAGTGGACGAACCTGGAATTTTGGCTAGAGTATTAGATATAATAGCTGGAGAACAAATGAATATTCTAACAATTGTTCAGAATATAGCTATTGACGGTATTGGAAGAGCAACTATTTCAATTCAAACTACAGAAAATCTGTTAAGAAGAATAGAAGGTATGCTTGAGAGTATTAGTCAATTAGAAGGAGTAAAGGAATTAAGAGTAATCGGTAGTAATTAGTTGGGAGGAGAACATTATGAAAATAGACATTAGTGTTATAGAGAATTTAGCTGAAAATATTGATAAATATGGATTAAGCGAAATAACTTTAGAGAGTGATGAGACTAAGATAATATTGAAAAGAGAAAAAGTTGTAGTTTCAAATATTGTTCAGTCTAAAGTTGTACAAACAACTACTAATCTAGAAGAAGAAATTCAAGAAGAGATATTATCAAATAATGTTAATGAAGATGAAGACTATGAAGCGATAGTTTCTCCAATGGTTGGTACTTTTTATAAATCTCCATCTCCACAATCTGAGAATTTTGTAGAAGTTGGACAAAATATAGAACCTGGAGAAGTACTTTGTATAATTGAAGCAATGAAACTAATGAATGAAGTTAAATCTTCAGTTAAAGGGACCATTGTGAAAATATTAGTTGAAGACGGTCAGGCAATTAAAAAAGGCGATAAATTATTTTTAATAAAATAAAGAGATAGCTAGCAAAATAAAATTTTTGCTAGCTATTTTTGTTATAAACCGAAAAGAAATTTGAATTTATTTCAGTATACTATTAAGATAGAAGATAGTGTAACATTGTTTTTTATAAAAAACTATGATAAAATTTAAATTAAATCGGGGGTAAAAAGATGAAGAAAATAAAAGATGTAGTAAATCAAGACTTAGTAACTGTGGAAAAAGGAACAACTTTTGATAAGATTGTTCTTCTTATGAAAGAAAAGGGGATTGGAAAAATACCAGTATTGGATAACAATAAATTGATAGGAGTAGTAACAAGAGAGGATATTCTTGTAAAACAAGAAAAAGCTCCATTACCTCCTGTAATAGCTTTTTGGGAAGTTCTTATAGCTCTTCCAAATACAAAAGATTTCCAACAAAGATTAAGAAAATTTGCATCTTTTAAAGTAGAAGATTTGATGTCTGATTACTATTTAGTTGCCTCGATGGAAGATGATTTAGAAGCAATGGTAACAAAGATGATCGAAGAAAATTACAACTATATTCTAGTAATTGAAAATAGCGATCTAAAAGGAATTGTAACAAAAAGTGATTTAATAAAAAAATTATATTAAAAATTAAGGAAGGTGTATTTAAGAATTGGACACGTACCAAAATATTATATTATTGGTGGTTTTAATTTTATTATCAGGATTTTTTTCAGCTTCAGAGACAGCTTTAACCTCTTTTAAGAGTATTCACTTAGAGGAAGTGGAGAATGCAGATCCAAAAAGGGCAAAACTTTTAAAAAAATGGTTGAAAAAACCAAATGAAATGTTAACAGGGATGTTATTAGGAAACAATGTTGTAAATATACTTGCTTCATCAATAGCTACAGCTTTGACTTTTAATTTGATGGGAGATTCTCCTAGGGCTATAGTGATAGTTACAGCTTCGATGACTGTTATTATTCTTATTTTTGGAGAAATAACTCCAAAAATAATAGCAAAAAATCATGCTAGCGAAATATCAAAAATAGTTATAGTTCCAATATATATTTTAAGCTTCATAACAAAACCAATTATAAAAGTACTGATGGTTATATCGGCATTTATAGGAAGAATTTTTGGTGTTGAATTAAAAAATGAAAACCTTATGATAACTGAAGAGGATTTAATATCTTTTGTCAACGTAGGAGAGGCAGAAGGGATTATTGAAGAAGAAGAAAAGCAAATGATACATTCTATAGTTGGATTTGGAGAAACTAGTGCAAAAGAGGTTATGACTCCAAGAACAAAGATGTTTGCTGTAGAAGGAAAGAAAACGATAAATGATATTTGGAATGAAATAATGGAAATGGGATATTCTAGAATTCCCGTGTATGATGATACGATAGACAATATTCTTGGAATTTTATACATAAAAGATCTTTTACATTATTTAAAAGAGGGAAATACAGATGTCCAAGTAAAAACGATAGTAAGACAAGCATATTTTGTTCCAGAAACTAAGTCTATAATAGAAATATTGGCAGAATTTAAGATAAAAAAAGTCCATATAGCTATGGTTTTAGATGAGTATGGCGGAATTGGTGGAGTTTTAACTATAGAAGATTTAATTGAAGAGATTGTTGGAGAAATAAGAGACGAATTTGACAATGAAGAAGAAGAAAGCATTTTCGAAATTAATTCTTCAAAATTTGAAGTTGATGCAATGCTAGATATTGAAACAATAAATAAAAGTTTAAATTTAGAACTTCCAACATCTGAAGATTATGAATCTTTAGGTGGATTGATAGTTACAGAACTTGGTAGAATTGCCGATATTGGAGACGAAGTTAATTTTGACAAAATAAAACTTACAGTTTTAGAAGTTAATAAAATGAGAGTATCCAAAGTTATGATAGAAAAGGAGAGTAATATAGAATCATGAAAAATAGAGTGAGATCATATTTTTATGGAGGGCTAATATCTCTTTTACCTATTGTTTTAACAATTTACATATTTGATTGGATACTTAATATATTTATAAGACTTTTAAAAGATTCATTTATTACTGTAATAATTAGAGATTTGTTTACATATTTTGGAAAAACAAGTGATTTTGTAATATATATTGATTGGTTAATAAATATATTTTCACTTCTAACAATGATTATTTTTATAACTCTAGTTGGATATACTATGAGGATAATAATTTTTGCTAGAATAGCTAAATGGATAAAGGCATTTTTAATGAAAATTCCCTTAGTAAAACATATTTATCCGACAATCAGTCAAATAGTTTCTTTGATATCTTCAGAGAAGGCTAGTTCATATCAAAAAGTAGTTCTTGTAGAGTATCCAAGAAAAGGGACTTATAGTTTGGGATTTTTAACTTCTGAACAGAACCATATAGTAGAAGAACTGTGTGAAACAGAAACTATATACAATATTTTTATTCCAACTTCTCCCAACCCAACCTCAGGAATGTTCATAATGATGCCAAAAGATGAAGTGAGAGTATTAGATATGAAAATTGATGATGCAGTGAAACTTATAATATCTGGTGGGGTTATTCTTCCTGAAAAAAGGGGGTAATGTGAAAAAATGGGGGATAATATTTTTAGGATTTTTAATATTTCAAGGATGTAGTAACCAAGATATAAAAAAAACTTCATTAGAAAAAGAAGAGTATTATATTTTGAGAGGCATGAGTTTCTATCATAAAGGAAACGTAACAGAAGCTTTAAAAAATTATGAAAAAGCTAATTCTATAAACAAAAGGAACATTATAGTTTTAAGAGAATTGGCCTTAGTTCAGTATGAATTAGGAGATTCTAAAGAATCAATAAAAAACTATAAAAAAGTTTTAGAATTAGATAAGCATGACGAGATAGCTTTGAAAAATTTAGGAATTATAATGTTCTCTCAAGGGAATTACTTTGAAAGTGAAAAGTATTTGAAATCAGTAGAAAAAAATCTCCATGGAACTCAAACATTAAAAGCTTTAGGTTTAATAATGTATAAAAAAGGTAATATTCAAGAGGCACAAAATTACTTAAAAAGATCAATAACAATGAATAATATATATGATGAAGAGATGTTTGTTGTATACTCACAAATTTTATTTGATAAAAAAGAAAAAGAAGCTCTTTATTATTTTCTGAAAAACGAGTATAATAAATATCTAACAGATAAAAATTTCAACCTCTTTTATGCACGTGTTTTAGGAGAAAAGTTAGACGCGTGGGAAAAAAGTGAACTTATTTTAAAAAAGTATATTATAGAAACAGAAGCCACAGATGAGATATACTTGATGCTAGGATATATTTATTATGAAATGGGATTGTATTCTCAGAGTTCCTTAATGCTAAAACTTATTTCGAATAGTAATATTGATAATAAAGATTATATTATATTACAAAAAAAATTAAGTGAAATTAGAGAGTTGAATTATTGAGGAGGAACAATGGATTTAAAAAAATATGTTGCTTTAGTAGAGGATTATCCGAAAGAAGGGATAAAGTTTAGAGATATTACTCCTTTAATGAGCAATGGTGCAGCGTATAAAGAAGCCACAGATAAAATAGTTGAATTTGCAAAAGAGATGAAAATAGATGTAGTTGTTGGACCCGAAGCAAGAGGATTTATCTTTGGATGTCCAGTTTCGTATGCTTTAGGTGTTGGATTTGCTCCAGTTAGAAAACCTGGAAAACTTCCAAGAGAAGTAATAGAGTACTCATATGATTTAGAGTATGGTTCAAATGTTTTGGCAATGCACAAAGATTCAATAGAGCCAGGACAAAGAGTTTTAATCGTTGATGATTTATTGGCGACTGGTGGAACAGTAGAAGCAACAGTAAAATTAATCGAAGAGTTAGGTGGAGTTGTTGCAGGATTGGCATTCTTAATTGAACTTGAGGATTTACATGGTAGAGATAAGTTAGCGGGATATCCGGTATTAACTCTTATGAAATATTAATTACTGGTAAGGCGACACATAGTGTCGCCTTAAATTAAAATGCAGTTATTAATTAGGGAGAGATAGAATGAATTATTGGCACGAAATAGAAAAGGAAATTGATGATAATAATTTAAAAGTAGATAAAGAAAAAATTAAATTGGCTTTTTATTTTGCTGAGGAGTGCCATGAAGGTCAATTTAGAAGATCTGGAGATCATTATATTTTACATCCAGTTGAAGTTACTAAAATATTAATAGATATGAAAATGGAGACAGAGGCAATAATAGCTGGAATACTTCATGATATAGTTGAAGATACTTTGATTACTTTAGCCGACATAAAATATAACTTCGGAGATGAGGTAGCCATTCTTGTGGATGGGGTTACTAAACTTGATAATTTGCCAAATGGAACAAAAAAGCAAGATGAAAATATAAGAAAAATGATTATAGCAATGTCCCATGATGTAAGAGTTATAATAATAAAGTTAGCTGATAGATTACATAATATGAGAACACTCAAATTTATGAAACCAGAAAAACAAAAAAGTATATCTCAAGAAACACTTTCTATATATGCACCTTTAGCTCATAGACTGGGAATGGCAAAAATCAAGTGGGAACTTGAGGATATGGCACTCTACTATTTACAGCCTGATATATATAAAGAGATAAAAAGACTTATAGACGCTAAAAAAAATGAAAGAAAAGAATATCTAGAAAAATTAGTTTCTGGAATTGAGAATCTTTTAAAAGAATCTGATATAAATGGAAATGTAAAAGGTAGATTTAAACATTTTTATAGTATTTATAAAAAAATGTATGAAAAAGGAAAAGATTTTGATGATATTTATGATTTGATGGGGATTAGAATAATTGTTTCCACTGAAGCAGAATGTTACAACACTCTTGGAATAATTCACAGTAATTTTAAGCCAGTCCCTGGAAGATTTAAAGATTATATAGCGGTTCCAAAATCAAATAATTATCAATCTATTCATACTACCATAGTTGGTGATTTTGGAAAATTTATAGAAATTCAAATTAGAACTGAAGAAATGGACAAGATAGCTGAAGAAGGAATAGCAGCTCATTGGAGTTATAAAGAGAAGACAAAGGTAAGTAAAAGGGATCAGATATATGGATGGTTGAGAAATATAGTTGAATTGCATCAAGGAACCGATAATGCTGAAGAATTTGTAAAGACTGTTACAGAGGATATTATGAAAGAAACAGTCTTTGTATTTTCTCCAAAAGGGGATGTTGTAGAACTATCTCAAGGCTCAACTCCTCTGGATTTTGCTTTTAATATTCATACAGAAATTGGATGTAAGTGTGTCGGTGCCAAAGTTAATGGGAAAATAGTTCCATTAGAATACAAATTACAAAATGGTGATAGAATAGAGATAATAACCTCTAAAAATGCTAAAGGGCCAGGAAATGACTGGTTAGATATGGTAGTAACACAAGGGGCAAAAAGTAAGATAAAAAAATGGTTGAAAGATCAAAAACTAGAAGAGAATATTAAGATTGGAAAAGATTTATTGGAAAAAGAGCTCAACAAAATGGGTATTCCAGTTAAAGAATTTGAAGAGTCTGCTATTTTAAAAAAGCATCTTGAAAAACATAATATTCCCACTTTAGAGGATTTCTATTTTCAAATAGCTGAAAAGAGAAGTAGAATAGATGTAATTTTAACTAAGTTTAAACAAGATATAGAAAAAAATAAAATTCAAGATATAGGAGATATAGAGGAATTTATTGCTAAGAAAAAGGTTCCTGAAAAATCTGGTAAAAAAAATGATTATGGAATAATTATAGATGGTGTGAATAATACTCTGATAAGATTTGCGAAGTGTTGTACTCCTCTTCCTGGAGATGAGGTTGGAGGGTATGTGACAAAATTAACAGGGATAACAATCCATAGAAAAGATTGTAAAAATTACGAAGCTATGGTTAAGCATGATCCTGCAAGATTAATAGATGTTAAGTGGGATAAGCAACTTTTAGATAGTAATCAAAAAGGAAATAAATATAAGTTTAGTTTCTCTGTCTTAGCAAATGATAGAAGAAATGTTTTGATGGATATTGTTACTATAATATCAAATCACAAAATAAATCTAGTTGCTGTTAATTCTAGTGAACTGAGTAAAGGGTTAGATAAGTTTATAAGTATTAAATTGACAGTAGAAATAAGTGCTAGAAGTGAGTACAATAATTTACTAAATAATTTACTTAAAATAAAAGATGTAATTTCTGTAGAAGGATAGGAGTGTAGAATGAATAAAAAATTACCGGTAACATATGAACTGATAAAAACTGATGGGAAGGCAAGAGCGGGGGTAGTAATAACTCCTCATGGAAAGATTGAAACTCCAGTATTTATGCCAGTTGGAACTCAAGCAACAGTAAAAGGAATGACTCCTGAAGAACTAGAGGAAATGGGAGCTGAAATAATCTTAGGAAATACATATCACTTATATTTAAGACCAAGTGATGAATTAGTTGCTAAGTTTGGAGGACTTCATAAATTTATGAATTGGAAACATCCAATTTTAACAGATAGTGGTGGATTCCAAGTTTTCAGTCTTGGAGATTTAAGAAAGATAAAAGAAGAAGGTGTTCACTTTAGATCACATATAGATGGATCGAAACACTTCATATCACCAGAAAAATCTATAAATATTCAAAATAATTTAGGATCAGACATAGTTATGTTATTTGATGAGTGTCCTCCTGGAATGTCAACTAGAGAATATTTAATTCCATCAATAGAAAGAACTACTAGATGGGCTAGAAGATGTGTTGAAGCTCATAGAAGACCAGAAGATCAAGGTCTTTTTGCAATAGTTCAGGGTGGAATCTATGAAGATTTAAGAGATAAAAGTTATAATGAACTAAAAGAAATGGATGAGAGTTTTTCTGGATATGCTATTGGTGGACTAGCTGTTGGAGAGCCAAGAGAAGACATGTACAGAATTCTAAACTATATAGTAGAAAAACTACCTCAAGATAAACCAAGATACCTTATGGGTGTTGGAGAGCCGGTTGATATGTTAGAGGCTGTAGAATCTGGAATAGATATGATGGATTGCGTTCAACCGACAAGAATTGGAAGACATGGAACTGTATTTACAAAGTATGGAAGATTGGTTATTAAAAATGCAAGTTATTCAGAAGATCCAAGACCTTTAGATGAGGACTGTCAATGTTATGTTTGTAGAAATTATACAAGAGGATATATTAGACATTTATTTAAAACTGGAGAAATTTTAGGAGGAAGACTTGCAACGTACCATAATTTATACTTCCTATTAAAGTTAATGAAGGATTCAAGAAAAGCAATATTAGAAGGTAAGTTTAAAGAGTTTAAGGAAGCTTTCTTAACTGATTATTCAATCGGAAAAAATAGTGAGTGGATTAAACCTAAAAAAATAGAAGAATAATAAGGAAAAGGTCACATCTATAAAATAGATGTGACCTTTTTTTAAAAATTGTATCCTACACTTAGTTGAGTTAAATATTCTTTGTTTGTATCATTTCTAGAAATAGATAATTCAATTGGTCCAATTATACTTGAGTATCCAATACCAACCTTAAATCCTTGATAATAATCTCTCCAAAGACTACTATTTCCAATATCATCATGTTTTTTTAAATCTGGTTCTTCAAAAGTTGCAATATTCCATTTTCCTAAGATAAATAAATCATCAAGTATTTCATATTGAACTCCAAATTTAATTCCAATTAACGATTTTAAAAGTTTCTGTTGGAAATGGTAACCCGCAAAAGAAAATTCTCTTTTATCAAGAGTTGTATTTACTCCACCAAGTTTTATATATTTATCTGGGAGTATATCATCACCAGTAATAGAACCACCAAAGATAGAACTATTTAAACTTAGTTTTTTTGATATAGGAAGATAACCTTCCATTAGATATCCAGGAGTTAAGTAGTTAAGCTTATCATCTCCCATATTTCCACCCCAATTATACTGGATATTACCCTTAGTTCCTGATGTTGGATAAAGAGAAGTATTAGTTCTATCCCAACTTAAATTCAGGAAAACCTCACCGTAACTTATTGAATAACTCAAGTCAGCAGCTTGAATTTGGCCTATTTCTCTATCTAATTTAGAATAGTTCATAGAGACTCCATATGAGATTAGAAGCTTATTATCGTACTGAGTTAAAATTCCAGTTTTAACAGCAAAGTTGGAATTTATATACTCACTTATTTTATGAGAACCACTATATAAATTAAAAGGTGATTCAGTGTAATCTAGATTAAGTAAAATACCAATTTTATTTGATACACCATAATAGAAGAAATTATTTAATTTTAATCCTAAATAATCTCCAAAATTTCCTTCAAGAGAAGAAATACTTCCGTAACGTCCAGCTCTATTGATATCTGTTCCTATTGAAAAGGTTGTTCCATAATCAGTTTGATAATTAAAACCAAGACCTACTAAATTTGTGGGAGTCTCTTCTAAATCAAGTTTGAGTACATCATTATCAAGTGTATAATAGACTTTGTTTATAAAATCTAAATTATATATTTTTAAAATTGAAGTATGTAAATCATCCAAAGGAATAGTTTTGTTAACTGAATTCTTAAAAAAATCTTTTACAATATCTTTATGGTTTGCTGATTTTGAATCAGAATTTATAATTACTTTATCAATTTTTACAAAGTCAGTATTTTTATCCGAAACATTTTGTTTTGGTTTTCCAATTGGAAAAGATAGAATTTCTCCTAATTTTTCTCTAGTTGCAACTTCTCCGGCTTCTGAAATCTCTTTAACAGAATAAAAATCAGTTGTTTTATACTCTGAAATATCTGGTGAGATTAAAATTGTAGATAAAGAACGTTGCTCAGGAGTGGAAGCCGCACTTTGTATTGAAACAATTTGATCGATGATACTTATAATATTATAGTCATCCCTATCTTTTAAAGAGGTTCCAACATCGACACCGATTATAATATCAGCCCCTAAATCTAGAGCATCTTGAACAGGAAAGTTTCTTGAGAGTAGAGCGTCAGCATAGTATTTATTATCAATTTTAACCGGATCAAAAATAGTGGGTATTGCCATACTAGCTGTAATAACTTTAGCTAGATCACCACTTTTAAATGCTTTGGCTTCTCCAGTGTCCAGTTCAGTTGCTATTATTCTAAGTGGAATTGGAAGTTTATCAAAATCTTTTATGTCCTCTACACTAGATAGAAGTTTTTTTAAGGCAAGATAAGAGGTTTGACTATTCCTAAAACTTTTCGGAAGAGAAAAATTAAATTCTTTATCATATCTTAAAGAAGCTGCATAATCTTTGGTGAAGGCTTTTTGATCAAGAGGAGCATCTTCTTGACTAGCACTATCTTTAAATTGATTTTCCCAGTCCATTTGAACAAGCAAAGTTTCTATTTCAGATGACGTATATCCAACTGAATACAGAGCACCTATTATTGCTCCCATGCTTGAGCCGGTAATATAATCAATTTTTATATTATTTTCTTCTAGAACCTTAAGAACTCCAACGTGTGCGAATCCTTTTGCACCACCGCCACTCAACACAAGACCAACTTTTGGAGAGTGCTTTGATTTTTTTAATTTTTCAAGTTTATCAGATTCCAATTTTTTAATTTGTTTATTTAAAAGTTGTATTTGTTGTTTTAATTCTTCTATTTTTTTATCTTCTTCGGAGATTGAAAAAACAAATGAGTTAATAACAAGAAAAATAAAAATTATAGTAAATTTAATCATTAAACCTCCCATATATTTTTTCAAATTGAGCAAAAAAATCAGGGAATGTTTTTGAAACACATTCAGGATTCAAAATTCTGATGTTTGGAATTCTTAAACCAGCTAATGAAAAACTCATAGCCATTCTGTGATCATCATAAGTTTCTATATCAGCTGGACTATATTCAAAATTAGATTTTGGAATTATTTTAAAGCCGTCTTGGTATTCTATAAAGGTGGCTCCTAATTTTGAAATTTCATTATTTAAGGCACTTATTCTATCAGTTTCTTTTATTCTCATATTTTCAACATCTTTTATTGTAGTTGGAGAATTCGCAAATAGTCCAACAATAGCTAAAGTTTGAGCTACATCTGGAGTATCATTTAAATTAATATCAATTCCTTCATAGCTTTTAATTCCTTGAACAGTTATTTCTTTATCTTCGAAATTTATAATTTTTAGACCAATAGAGCAAAGAATATTAAGAAAACCACGGTCACCTTGAATGCTATCTTTAAAGAAGTTATTTATAGTGACGGTTCCGTTTCCTATTAAAGCAGCAGCTAAGAAATATGAAGCTGATGACATATCACCTTCAACTATATAATTTTTAAGGTTATACTTTTTAGGAATTATCATGAAGCTATTGTCTTTAGAAGTAATAGTTCCACCAAATTGTTCAACCATTTTTAGTGTCATATCTATATAAGGTTTAGAAACAGTATTTCCTTGAAGTTTAATCTCTAAAGGATTATTAAAGTATGAAGCCGATAAAAGTAACGATGATACGTACTGGCTACTTTTAGTGGTATCTATTGTAACTGAATTAGCGTAAACACCTTTTGAAACTATTTTAATAGGAGGAAAACCTGTCTTTTCAAGATATTTAACTTCAACTCCTAATGAGATAAGAGCAGAAACTAAATCTTCGATGGGTCTTTCTTTCATACGGGCATTTCCTGTTAAGGTTATACTTCCAACTCCTGTAGCGATATATGATCCCAAAAATCTCATAGCCGTTCCAGCATTACCAATATAAATTTCTTTTTCACCAAAATTTCGATTGGTTAATCCGTTTACGATAACAGTTTTTTTATCTTCAGAAATATTGATATCATTTCCTAAAATTTTAAGACCTTCAATCATATATTTGGTATCATCACTAAAAAGGAGATTTTCCAGTATAACTTGTTTTCCAGATAGAGCTGCAAGAATTAAAGCTCTATTACTAATGGATTTAGAGCCTGGAATATCAATAGAAATTTTAAAACCGTCAATCGGTTTTACATCATAAAAATTTAACAATTTATTTCCAACTCCTTGATAATTTTTTCTTTAGTCGGAAGATTTAAATCTAGTTGGATTAAAAACGCTTTTTTCAAAAGAATTTTTAGTTCTGGTCCAGAACTATATCCTAATTTTAAAAAATCTTCACCCTTTATTATAGCAATTTTTTTCCTTAAGTTGAATAAATAAAGATTTATTTTATCTTTTGTTTTATTTTCTGCCTCAATAAATAAAAGCATAAGCATATAGCCAGAAATATTTTCAAGTATCGAAAAAATTTCAGAGTTTTTATTTGCAAAGCTTAGATTAAAAAGAATTTTATTTCGATCACTTAAACCTAAGAGATTATGTTTTCTGAAATTGGCATTAAATTTAAATCTATAAAATATAGAAATCAAATCATCGGATTCTAAATTGGATACTAGGATAAGCAAAAAACATATCCACTGTTGTAAATTATTTGTAAATTTTTCTTTTATAGAATCGAAATAAATTAGTTTTTTATTTATATTTTCAGTCAAGATGAGTTCTTTATTTAGTGTAGGTAAAAGATTATACTTATTTAAAAGATAAATCCCTTGTAATGGGTTTTTATCTTCAAAAATATATTTGAATTCCGTGATTATTCTAGACCACGAAATTTTTTCTAATAAATCTAAATCGATAGCTTCAAAAATTAATTTTTCAGTTGTTTCCTCAATAGTAAAATCATATCTACTTGCGAATCTGATAGCTCTAACTATTCTAGTAGGATCTTCTATAAAACTTATTTTATGTATGACTCTAATTAATTTGTTTTTTATATCTTGATAACCTTTGAAATAGTCCAATAAATTTCCAAAGTTATTGGGGGTTAGTTCAATGGCTAGAGCATTTATAGTGAAGTCTCTTCTAAATAAATCGTCCCTAATAGTTCCTTTTATTACTGTTGGAAGAGCGGTTGGATATTCATAATATTCACTTCGTAGTGTCGTAATATCTAAAGATAACCCATTTTCTAAAAAAATAGTTGCTGTGTTGAATCGTTCATGAGTTACTATTTTTATTGTTTTTAAATAAGACGTTAAATCTTTAGAAAATTCAATTCCATTTCCAGAAACAACGATATCAATATCTTCGTTTGGAATATTTAGGATAGAATCTCTAACAATTCCACCAACCAAATATGACTTTTCTTTTCTAAGTTTTGAAACTATTTCTACAGCCGCTAAAATTTCTTTGATTTTATTTGGGAAATTTGAAAGTATTTTTTCTGGAAAGGCTTGAAGTTCCAGTCGTTCTTTTGAAACAGTTGGGAGATATTTTCTGTTATAGATTGCATTTAGCAAATCAGTTTTAGTAATAATTCCAACCAGATTATCATCTTCTAAAATAGGAATTCTACCTAAATCATTTTCGACAATAAGGTCTTTTAATTCAGTGAGAGTTGTAGAAGCATCTGCAGTAATAATACTTTTATTCATATATTTTGAAACTAAAGAGTTTCCTAAACCATGATTGACAAGTTTTGCTAGTTCTTTTCTTGAAATCATACCAACAATTTTAGAGTCTTTTAAAACAGGAAATCCACTATGTCCTGTTCGTTCAACGAGAAGATAGGCTTCTTTTAGAGTGGTATCTTCAGTAACTACTTTAACCGGGAAACTCATAATATCTCTGGCTATATTTTCAGTTTGGATAACCGAGTATAATTTAACCTTTAAAAATTCTAAAGCTTCATTTAAATTTTGATCGGGATAAACTGCAGAATAAGCACTCCAATGCCCGCCACCATCCAAATCTTCTAGAATAATATTTAGTTTTATTAAGGGAGAAAAACTTCTTCCGATAATACTTATTTTTTCTTTGGATTTTGCAATTATAAAACATGCTGAACATTTATTTGTGCTGGTAATTCTATCGATTATTTCATTTACTCCCCTTAAAAAAGTTGGAGAAGAAACAGTTGAAATAAGTATGATTTGGTTTTTAATATTTAAAACTTCTAAATTATCCAAAAGAATTTTCAAAATAATATCTTGATCATTTGAAAGTGGCAAATGAGTAAATTCGTTTATAATTTCAAGATTAGCACCATTTTTTAAAAGAATCCCTGCCATTTCAAGGTCTTTATAATTTGTTGTAGGGTATAAGAAATTTCCAGTATCCTCATATATTCCAAGTAAGCAAAGATCTTTTTCCCATTGAGTTAAAGGGAAATCATTTCCGTAAGTTTCAAATAATATATCTAAAAGATACGAGGTATTGGAGCCGTAAGATTTCTCAATTATATGATGGTCAAAAGTTATTAGTTCAACTTTATCTAGAATAGTTTCAAATGGAGCAATTCTTTTGCCATCTGAAGTATCTACTAAAATTAATTTATGAACCTTTTTTATATCTATATCTTGAAGTAGTTTGAAATCGATTAAATCACCAAAAAATGATAAAAATTTCTGGACACTAGTTCCTAGGGTCGAAGGAATAACCATTTTAGCATTTGGGTAAAGTTTTTGTGCTATTACCATTGAAGCAACACCATCTAAATCTGAAAAATGATGCGTAGTTATAACTTCCATAAGGGGCCTCCTAAATAAATATTCCTAATATGTTATTTTACCTTAAAAAAATAATATATTCAAAGAATAACGAACTTAAATATTTTTTGATTTTTAATATCAAAGATGTTATAATTGAATGAAATATTGAGGGCAAGGCGAGGTAAGTAGTAAGAAGTTAGAACTAAATAGTTTTAGTTTTAGTTCCTTATTATTTACGTCTTTGTCCTTAAAAAATAGGAGGTATTTATGTTTAATGAAGTAAGTTTAACCCTTGAAATAGGTGGAAGAACACTTAGTCTTTCAACAGGTAAGATAGCTAGACAGTCAAATGGAGCGGTAATGCTTCAATATGGAAATACAGTATTATTAAGTACAGTTAATCGTGGAAAATCACCAAGAGTAGGAGTAAATTTCTTCCCACTTACTGTTGATTTCGTAGAAAAATATTATGCAGCTGGAAAATTCCCAGGTGGATTCAATAAAAGAGAAGCTAGACCTTCAACAAACGCGACATTAATCTCAAGATTAATAGACAGACCAATTAGACCAATGTTCCCTGAAGGGTTTACGTATGATGTTCATATAGTAAATACAGCAATGTCTTATGATGGAGAAAACACTCCTGATTTCTTAGGAATGGTTGGATCATCAGCAGCTTTAACAATATCTGATTTACCATTTATGGGTCCAGTTGCTGGAGTTACAGTTGGTATGATAGATGGAGAGTTTGTATTAAACCCAACTACTGAGCAATTAAAAGTTACTGAATTAAACTTAACAGTTGCTGGAACAAAAGATGCTATTAACATGGTAGAAGCTGGATCGAAAGAGATGGATGAAGAAACTATGCTAAAAGCAATAATGTTTGCACATGATAACATTAAAAAACTTTGTGCATTCCAAGAAGAATTCGCTAAACTTGTAGGAAAAGAAAAGTTAGCTTTTGAAGCACCACAAGTTCTTCCAATAGTTAAAAGTTTCATAGATGAGAAAGCAACAGAAAAACTTAAAGCTGCTGTACTGACTGTAGGAAAGCATGCGAGAGAGGAAGCTGTAGATACTTTAGAAGATGAGCTTTACTCAATATTTATAGCTGAAAACTACGGAACTGGAGAAGAAATAGAAGTTCCAGTTGAAGTAACTGCAGAATTTGCTAGCTACTATCATGATTTAATGAAGCAATTAGTAAGAGAAGCTATATTATTCCATCACCACAGAGTAGACGGAAGAAAAACAACTGAAATTAGAGATTTAGATGCTCAAATTGGAATTTTACCAATTCCTCATGGATCAGCTCTATTTACAAGAGGAGAGACTCAAGCTTTAGTAATAGCTACTCTTGGAACAAAAGAAGACGAGCAACTAGTAGACGGACTGGATGATGAGTTCTATAAAAAGTTCTACTTACATTATAACTTCCCTCCATATTCAGTTGGAGAAACAGGAAGAATGGGTGCGCCAGGAAGAAGAGAATTAGGACATGGATCTCTAGCAGAAAGAGCACTTAGTTATGTATTACCTTCAGTAGATGATTTCCCTTACACAATTAGAATAGTATCTGAGATAACAGAATCTAACGGTTCATCATCTCAAGCTTCTATATGTGGTGGATCACTTGCACTAATGCATTCTGGAGTACCAATAAGAGAGCACGTTGCAGGAATCGCAATGGGACTTATTAAAGAGGGAGACGATTATGTAGTTTTAACTGATATAATGGGTCTAGAGGATCACCTTGGAGATATGGACTTTAAAGTTGCAGGAACTAAAAAAGGAATAACTGCTTTACAAATGGATATGAAGATTGCGGGAATATCAGAAGATATTATGAGAATAGCACTTAAGCAAGCTTTAGATGCTAGATTACAAATATTAGAAGTTATGAATAATTCAATCTCAACTCCAAATGAGCTTTCACCAACGGTTCCTAGAATTCATCAAATGAAAATTGGAACAGATAAAATAGCTGCTCTAATTGGACCAGGTGGAAAGAACATTAAGGGAATTATAGAGCAAACTGGAGCAACTATCGATATCGAAGACGATGGAAAAGTATCAATCTTCTGTAAAGATTTAGAAGTTTTAGAAAGAACTATAACTCTTGTAAATGGTTATGTTAAAGACGTTGAAGTTGGAGAGGTTTACAAAGGAAGAGTTGTAAACATCGCTAAATTTGGAGCGTTCATGGAAATATTACCTGGAAAAGAAGGACTTCTTCATGTTTCAGAAATATCAAATGAAAGAGTTGCAAATGTAGAGGACGTATTAAAAGTTGGAGATACATTTGAAGTTAAAGTTATCTCTACAGAAAATGGTAAAATTAGTTTAAGTAGAAAAAAACTATTAGCTGAAACAGTTGTAGCAGTTCCTGTAGAAGTTAAAGGAGAATAATAAATATTGAGAACACAGAGTTGGGCTCTGTGTTCTTTTGAAGTTTTAGAAAAATTATGAGGTGAAAAATGAAATTAGGTTTAATTAGTTTAGGATGTAGTAAAAATCTTGTAGACAGCGAATACTTAATTGGTATGCTTGTAGCAAGAAAAGGGTTTGAAATAACAAATGATATAGAAGATGCAGACGTTGCTTTAATAAATACTTGCGGTTTTATAGGAGATGCTAAAGAAGAGTCGATTCAAGCTATATTAGAGATAGCTGAATATAAGAGAACTGGAAAACTAAAGAAACTTATTGTTGCAGGATGTCTTGCTCAAAGATATGCTCAAGAACTTATAGATGAGATGCCAGAAGTTGATGCTGTAATTGGTACTGGAGATTTGGATAAAATCGAAAAAATTATAGATGAAATATTTGAAAATAAAAAAGTAGTAGAAAGTTCAAGTTTAAATTTCTTAGCTGATTCTACAACTGAAAGAATACTTACAACAAGTCCTCATACAGCATATTTAAAGATTGCTGAAGGGTGCGACAGAAAGTGTGCTTATTGTATAATTCCACAATTAAGAGGGAAATTGAGAAGTAGAACTATAGAAGATATAGTTCAAGAAGCTAAAAATTTAGCTGCAAATGGAGTAAGAGAAATAAATCTGTTAGCTCAAGAAACTACAGAGTATGGAATAGATTTATATAAGAAAAAGGCACTACCAGATTTACTAAAAGAACTTGCAAAAGTTGAAGGGATAGAATGGATAAGATCTTACTATATGTTCCCAAATTCATTGACTGAAGAGTTAATAGAAGTTATTAAAAACGAACCTAAAGTTTGTAATTACTTTGATGTACCTATTCAACATATTTCTGACGAAATTTTAAGAAGCATGGGAAGAGCGAAATCAGGAGATCATATAAAAGATATTTTAAACAAAATAAGACAAGAGATTCCTGAAGCATCAATAAGAACAACGGTTATAGTTGGATTCCCTGGGGAAACTGCTGAGCAATTTGAAGAACTAAAAGATTTTATACAAGAATTTAAATTTGACTATGTTGGAGTTTTCAAATACTCAAGAGAAGAGGGTACAAGAGCTCATGACATGGATAATCAAGTTGATGAGGATATAAAGCAAGAAAGATGGGTAGAACTTACAAATCTTCAAAGCCAAATAGCTGAAGCTAAGAATAGAGAACTTATAGGAAAAGTAGTAGAAGTTATGATAGATGGTGTTTCTTCAGAAAGCGAATTCATGTTAGAGGGAAGAACGATGGGTCAGGCTTTAGAAATAGATGGAAAAATTCTGACAAATGATGGAACTGCAAAGCAAGGAGAAATCGTTAAGGTAAAACTTGAACAAAACTTTGATTATGACTTTGTAGGTCCAATCGTTGAAAATGAAACTAAATAATAAAAATTATATTCTAAAAAATGGGGGAGGTAAATTATGAATTTACCAAATAAACTGACATTAGTAAGACTTATTCTAGCAATACCCTTTATATATTTTTTACAAGAATCTACATCTGAGAGTTACGGATTTATATATAGAATGATAGCTTTTGTTATCTTCGTTTTGGCTTCTCTTACAGATTTTTTTGATGGATACATAGCTAGAAAATATAATTTGATAACTGATTTAGGAAAAATAATGGATCCTTTAGCAGATAAGATTTTAGTTATCTCAGCTTTAGTTGTGTTTGTTAAGCTAGATTATATTCCGCCTTGGATGTCAATAGTAGTAATTGCTAGAGAATTTTTGATAAGTGGAATTAGAACGATAGCTGCCGCAAAAGGTGAGGTTATTCCTGCTGGAAAGCTAGGAAAATATAAAACGACTACTCAAATGATAGTGATAATAATAATGCTTATGTTTGGTCTTGGAAATAGTGTAGAAAAGATTGAGCTTTATAAAAATATTTATTTTTATTTGATGCTTATACCAGTTATACTAACTATTTGGTCTGGATGGGAGTATTCAGTTAAGGCTAAACATTATTTTTTAAATATGGAATAGTTAAGGAGAGTAAGATGTTTTCAATATATGGAATAATTAATTTAGCTTTTGAAATTATAAATTTACTTATTATGATTAGAATAGTCTTATCGTGGCTTGCTCCGAATTCAAGAAATGAGTTTGTAAGCATTGTTTATTCAATAACTGAGCCAATACTTAGACCTTTTAGAGTTTTGATTCCGATAGGTTATTCAAGAATAGATTTATCGCCTATATTGGCATACTTTGCACTTAAACTTTTAAGAAACTTAGTTTTTTATTTACTGTAATTTTAGATAGAGAAGCTATGCGCTTCTCTATTTTTATAAGGAGGACAAAATGGAAGAAATATTTAGCGAATATCATATACCTGTTTTATATCAGGAAAGTTTAGATAATCTTATAACAGATAAAAGTGGGGTATATGTAGATTGTACTCTGGGTGGAGGTGGACACTCAGAAGGAATTTTAAAAAGTATAAATGAAGATGGAATAGTTATATCTATAGATCAAGATCAACAGGCAATAGATTTTGCACAAAAAAGATTAGAAAAGTACGGATCAAAATGGAAAGTTTTTAAAAATAACTTTGAAAATGTAGATACTGTAATATATATGGCCGGATACGATAAGGTTGACGGAATATTAATGGATATTGGAGTATCATCAACTCAATTAGATGATCCAGAAAGAGGATTTTCTTATAGATATGATACGAGATTAGATATGAGAATGAACAGAAGCAACCCTCTTTCTGCATACGAAGTTGTAAATGAATATTCGGAAGAAGAGTTAGCAAGAATTATTTATACATATGGTGAAGATAGAAATTCAAGAAGAATTGCTAGAATAATTTGTGAAAGAAGACAAATTAAACCTGTAGAGACAACAGGAGAGCTTGTAGATATTATAAGAAGAGCTTATCCAGGAAGAAGTGAAAAACATCCAGCGAAAAAAACTTTCCAAGCTATAAGAATTGAGGTAAACAGAGAGTTAGAAGTATTAGAAATAGCGATAACAAAAGCTTTTAATTCATTAAAATCTGGTGGGAGATTAGCTATTATAACTTTCCATTCTTTAGAAGATAGACTTGTAAAAACAATGTTTAAAGATTTATGTACTGGTTGTAAGTGTCCACCTAATCTACCAATTTGTGTTTGTAATGAAAAACCAAAAGGTAAATTAGTTACTAGAAAACCAATTATTCCAAAAAATAATGAGTTGGAATTTAATAATAGAGCTCACTCGTCAAAATTAAGAGTTATAGAAAAACTTTAATTTTTTAGGAGGAAGTAATGACTAAAGAAATGAAATATTTTTTAGTTGTATTAGTTATGATAGTCCCTGTTTGGATATTTCATGGGCAGATGATAATGAAAATTTCAAGGTTGGAAAGAAAGCTTTCTCTAGAAAAGATAGATTTAAAAGAGATTGAGAAAGAACTTAATGAAAAAAGATTTCAGTTCGATCAAAAAATAGATTTAGAAAAAATAGAAAAAGAAATGAGACTGAAAGAGAAGATGGAAATCTCTAAAGAGATTAATTTTTTCAGAATAAAAAGTATTTTAGATTAAATCATTGACATTTTTTTTAAAACACTTTAGAATTAAATAGAACACTTAGGAGGAGAAATGACTTTAAAAAAAGGTCAGGTAATAGAATTAACTATAGATAAATTAGTTTATGGTGGAGAGGGACTTGGATACTTTGATGGGTTTGCAATTTTTGTTCCAATGTCTGTTCCTGGAGATATATTAAAAGTAGAAATTATATCTTTAAAGAAAACTTATGGTAGAGCTCTTATAAAAGAGTTAGTAACTGCTGGTGAAGAAAGAGTAAAAGATTCTACAAAAGTAACATTCGAAGATTTTCAAGGGTGCGACTTTGCAATGTTGAATTATGAATCTCAGTTAAAATATAAAAGAGAAATGGTTGAAGACGTTCTAAAAAAAATTGGAAAAAATTCAACTATTGAAGTACCTATGACAATAGGTGCTGAAGATCCAACACATTATAGAAATAAAATTATAGAACCATTTGCTCTTCAAAATAATACTATAGTTACTGGATTTTTTAAAAGAAAATCTCATGAAGTTTTTGAAGTAGAGGAAAATATTCTTAATTCAAAGTTAGGAAATAAAATTATAGAAAAATTAAAAATATATCTGAATAAAGAAAAGGTATCAGTATATGATGAGATTCAGCATAAGGGGATTTTAAGACATGTAATGGTTAGAACCAACTCTTACGGTGAGGCTATGTTAGTACTTATCATAAATGCTCCAAAATTAGATGTGAAATTAAAACAAATACTATTAGATTTGAAAGATGAAATGAAAGAAATAGTTTCTATTTATATATCTTTTAATACTAAAAGAACAAATGTTGCTTTAGGAGAAAAAAATATTTTAGTTTGGGGACAAAAGACTATAAAAGAAACAGTATTTGGAATAGATTTCAATATCTCTCCAAAATCATTTTTCCAAATAAATTTAGATCAAACTAAAAAATTATATAAGATTGGAATGGACTTTTTTGAAAATATATCTGACAAGATAATAGTTGATTCATATTCAGGAACAGGAACAATAGCTATGTTACTTTCAAAATCAGCTAAAAAAGTTTATGCAATTGAGATTATTGAATCAGCTACAAGAGATGGAATTAAAACAGCTGAAGAAAATGGAATTAGCAATGTTGAGTTTATAAATGGAGATGTAAATATTGAATTAGAAAAATTAGTTTCTAACAATAAAATAGATTCAATTATATTTGATCCTCCTAGAAAAGGAATAGATGAATCTAGCCTTTTAAGTATTGCTAAAACTAATATAGATGAAATAGTTTATATATCTTGTAACCCATCTACTTTTGCTAGAGATACTGAAATTTTATCAAATAATGGGTATGAGTTAGTCAAAGTACAACCAGTAGATATGTTCCCAGGAACAAGTCATATAGAAGTTGTAGGAAAGTTTAAAAAGATTTAGGAGGAAAAATGTTAAAGCTTTTAGTCTTTGTATGTATTACTTATTTATTTGGATCTTTACCAAGTGGGGTTTGGATTGGAAAAAGATTTAAAAAAATAGATATAAGAGAGCATGGGAGTAAAAATTCGGGAGCTACAAACGCATATAGAGTTCTTGGACCAAAGTATGGTATAATGGTTTTAATTGCTGATGTCTTAAAAGGTTATATACCGCTAGTTATAGCAAATTATTTTGGAATAACTGGTAGTAGTTTAGTATTTTTAGGATTGGTGGCAATATTTGGACATACGTTTTCGTTTTTTTTAAATTTCAATGGTGGAAAAGGAGTGGCAACAAGTTTAGGAGTATTCTTGTACTTGATTCCTAATGTAATAGGAATTTTAGTAGTAGTTTTTATTCTTGTGGTTTATTTTACAAAATATATATCGTTAGCTTCTATAATATGTGCAGGATTATTGCCTATTTTAACTATTTTTCTTCCTATGAAAGACTCAGGAAATAGAATACCTCTAATAATACTAACAACGATAGTAGGGGTATTTGTGATATATAAGCACAAAACTAATATATCAAGATTGATAAAAGGAACAGAGAACAAATTTAACTTAAAATAAGGAGAGTGCCGTGGAAAAGATAGTGGTAATTGGTGCAGGAAGCTGGGGAACAGCTCTAGGACTTTTATTAGCTAATAAAGGTAACGAAGTTATTATGTGGGAACACGACTCTAAAAAAGCAGAAGCTTTGCAACAAGAAAGAGAAAATAAAAGATTGCTTCCAGGAGTAAAATTTCCAGAAAATTTAAAAGTAACAAGTGAAACTGAAAATCTTTTCAAAGATGTAAATTATGTAATATTTTCAGTACCTTCACAAGTTTTAAGACAAGTTATTTCAAAGTTTGAGAATCAAATTAATAAAAATATAACTCTTATAAATACAGCGAAGGGAATTGAGGTTTCAACAGGACTGACTCTTTCTGAAGTTATGAAAGAGGAGATTCTTGGGAAGTATCATAAAAATATAGTAGTTTTATCTGGGCCAACTCATGCAGAGGAAGTTGCACAAAATCTTCCAACAACAATCGTAGCAGCAGGGAATCAAGAAAGAGCTAAAAAAGTTCAAGAGCTATTTAATACTAAGAACTTTAGAGTTTATGTTAGTGGCGATATAATTGGAGTTGAAGTTGGAGGAGCTGTTAAGAACTGTCTTGCTATAGGAGCAGGAATAGCTGACGGTATGGGATTTGGAGATAATGCCAAAGCTGCTCTTATAACTCGTGGAATAGCAGAGATGATAAGATTTGGAAAAAGTTTAGGTGCAAAAGAGCAGACTTTCTCAGGTCTTACTGGAATAGGAGATTTAATAGTGACTTGCGCTAGTAAGCACAGTAGAAATAGATATGTTGGAGAAAAAATAGGGAATGGCGAAAAAATTGAAGATATTTTAGCTGGAATGGTTATGGTGG
Organism: Cetobacterium sp. 2A; assembly: GCF_014250685.1. GTDB lineage: Bacteria > Fusobacteriota > Fusobacteriia > Fusobacteriales > Fusobacteriaceae > Cetobacterium. The sequence continues at coordinate 1,107,113 of NZ_JACFAJ010000006.1, forward strand.
CGGAAGGGGTTCCGACTGTAAAAGCTGTTCATCAAAAAGCAGAAGAATTAAATATTAGTATGCCAATAGTTGAAGCAATTTATAGGGTAATATATGAGGGAGAAAATCCTCAGAAAATGGTAGACAACTTAATGAGTAGGGAACTAAAAGAAGAATTTTATTAATACTAAAAGCATGAATAATTTTTATTTTATATAAAATATTACGGGGTATGAGGTGCTTATGATAGAAAAAGATTTGGTTTCACTTTATTTGGAAGATATAAGAAAGTATAATATTTTAAACAAAGATGAGGAATTATCATTATTGATTGATGCAAAAGACGGGGGATTTGAATCGAAAAATAAATTGATTCTGTCTAATTTAAGACTAGTAGTCAACATAGCAAAAGGTTATACTAATAAGGGACTAAGTTTTATAGATTTAATTAGTGAAGGAAACTTCGGTTTAATCCATGCTATCGAAAAATTTGACGTAGAAAGAGGTTATAGATTTTCAACATACGCAGTATGGTGGATAAAGCAATCTATAAGCAAAGCAGTTATAAGTAAAGGGCGTGAAATAAGAATACCATCTTATAAACATGACTTATTAAATAAAATAAATAGGTATATAATGGAACATGTTATGAAAAATGGAAGTTATCCATCTATCGAAGAGATTTCATTTGGAACAGAAGTTCAACTGATAAAAGTTGAAAAAATAATGGTAGAATTTCAAGATATAATTTCATTAAATGCTTCCATAGGGGAAGATATATTTCTTGAGGATACAATAGCGGAGCAAGATGATCAATCTCTAGAAGAGGAAGTTTTAGGTGAGATTGGAAGACGTCAAATTAACGAAATTGTAAATGCTTTAGGAGATAGAGAAAAAGAAATATTAAAACTAAGATATGGATTGGACGGATGTGAAATTCACACATTGGAAGAAATCGGAAAGAGTTTTAATATAACTAGGGAAAGAGTAAGACAAATAGAAAAGAAGACTTTACAAAAGCTAAGAGCAAAATATAGTAAAGAATTAAAAGACAACTTCTTTTAGAGGGAATCAGGAGGAAAGAAATTGATTTTAAAAGTTAATAGAGCAGAGTTCTTAAAAAGAATGAGAATAGTTGATAAAGCTATCAGTGATAATAAAATAAGACCTATTATTTCGTGTGTTTATGTTGAGACAAAAGAGGATAAGATTTACTTTTGTGGAACAAATCTCGAATTAACTATAACTACCTTTATGGATTGTGAAATTCAACAGGAAGGAAAGGCAGTTTTCCAACATCAACTAGTAGATGAGTATTTAAGAGAGCTTTCTGATGAGTTTATAACTTTAAATGTTCAAGGAGATAATTTAGTGATAGAAACTTCGGATTCTTCTTCTGAATTTACTCTTATGAATCCGGAAGAATTTCCAAAGATAGCTGGAGATACTGAAGAGAAGATTGATTGTAAATTCAACTTGAATAAAGGAGAGCTATCAGAAATATTTGAAAAAATAAAATTTTCTGCATCTATGTCTAGTGACAATCTTTCGATAAACTGTATTAGAGTTGAAATAGAAAACAAAAAAATGAAATTTATTTCAACAGACACATACCGTTTGGCATATTTGGAAAAAGATATTGAACAGGATGGAGATTTAACTGTTAGTATTCCACTTAATACAGTGGAAGCTTTAACAAAACTTTTAAAAACTACAGATGGAGAAAAAATTGAATTTTTCTTTGTGAATAAACAATTGTATTTTAAAATAGATTCAATTTCTATTGTAAGTAGAGTAATAGATTTACCATTTCCAAATTATAAGGGAATTTTAGGAGTAGCAGGTTATAATAAAATTATGACAATAGATAACTTAGATTTCATTAAAATTTTAAAAAGAATTCAGATATTTGTTAAAAATAATGCTGAATCAAAGTTTGGAGCTATCTTTGAACTAGGAAACGGTAAAATAGATATAAAAGGTGTTAATGATATAGCAAAAGTTAGAGAAGTTTCAGAGGTTGAATATGTAGGAGAAGATATAAAAATTTCTCTAAATGTTAAATTTTTAATTGATTTTATTCAAAATTCAGAAAAAAATCAAAAGCTTTCTATGGAATTAACTAATTCAAATAGTGCAGTAAGAGTTAAAAATGTGGAGGAAAATAATTATACTTATATAGTTATGCCTTTAGCATTAAGAGATTATTAGAATTAAAAGCTAGTTTAATTTTTTAAACTAGCTTTTAATGTTTTTGGGGTGTCTTAGTTTGAAATAGAATTTGATTTATGATATAATCTGTATAATAATGTTTCGTAAGAGGTAAAAATAATGATCAAATTATTTTTTAAAAAATTAGTTTATGATTTTTTTTACATTTCATTTATAATTGATGAAAAACTGGGAAATAAGAATAAAAATAACAGCAAATTAGCCAATGTGTTTTTGAAATATAACAATGAAAAAGTAAAGAAGATTATAAAAAGAAAAAAAATTAATAATATATCTATTTTATTACCTCATTGTATTCAAAAGTATGAATGCCCATTTAAAATAACTTCAGATATTGAAAATTGTAAAAAATGTGGAAAATGTAAAATTGGGGATATTTTAAATTTGAAGGATGAGTTTAAAATAGATGTGAAAGTAGCAACGGGTGGAACTCTTGCAAGACTTTATCTAAGAGAAAGAAAACCTGATCTTATAATAGCAGTAGCTTGTAAAAGAGATTTAGTATCGGGAATATACGATGCTTTTCCATTAGATGTATACGGAGTTTTTAATATAATAAAAGAATCTCCCTGTATAAATACAGATGTTTCAATAAATAGTATAAGGGAATTATTAAAAGAGGTGAGGGGAAGTTGAAAAAAGTTTCAATATTTTTAGCTGGATTTTTAATATGTTCAAATCTTTTAGCTTCAGAAAAAGAGGATATTAATTTTTTAGAGGAGTTATTTAAGCAACAAAAATATAATATTGCTATAAATGAATCCGAAAATTTTATAAGTAAATATCCAAAATCTAAGTATGTGAAAAATGTTAGAATTAGACTTGCAAAGACTTATTATTTTGAACAAAATTATAATAAAGCAATTACCTATTTTAATGTTGTTTTAACTGAAAAGTTATCCGATTCAGAAAGAGACGATATAAAGGTTTATTTGATTAGGTCATATGCTGGTGTTAAAAACTATGGTAAAGCCTATGAAATTTTAGAAACTATAGACAAAAAATCACCGTATTATGAGAAAGCTCTTCTTGATTTAGGAACTCACTATTTAGAAACTGGAAAATATGTAGATGCTCAAAGAGAATTAACTAAGGTTCTTGGTTTAAGAGGAGAGTATTATAATGATGCAGTTTTAAACCTAGCACTATCAACATATAATAATTCGCAGTATGTGAAGACAGTTGTCTATTTGGACGAATATTATAATGGGAATAAAAAAGATAAAAATTTTAGTTTGATGAACTATTTATATGGATCTTCATACTATAAGATGAATGATAGCGAGAAAGCAATTCCATATTTCAAAAAAGTAATAGAATTATATCCAGAAAGTTCATATGGAAAAAAATCATTGCTAACAATGATTGAACTTTATTTGAATCAGTCGAATGTACGTAATGCTGAAGTTAGTTTATCTCAACTTAAAGGAACTAAAGAAGAAGGCGAAGGTATTAAGATATTTGCAGATTACTATACAGTGAGAGGAAATTATCAAAATTCTATTAAATATTATGAAAGAATTATATCTAGTAATAAACCAGATATAGTTTATGGATATGCTTTTTCTTTATATAAATTAGGAAGAGAGCAAGAAGCTATATCGAAGTTCAAATCATTAAAAGGTACAAAATATTATAATCAAAGTATCTATTATATATTTGCAGGAGAATATAAGTTAAAAAATTATAGATGGGTAATTGAAAATAAAGAGTTACAAAAAAGTTTAACTCTTAATAAATCTGATTCTGAAGGGCTACAAACAATAATAGCAAATTCAGCTTATGAACTTAAGAATTATGGATTAGCTAGACAATATTATGAGTCAGTATATTTAAGCAATCCAAACAAAGAAAATCTTTATAAGCTTATAGTTTTAGAATCGAAAAGTGGAACTATTTCAGCTATGAATTCTAAATTTAATGATTATAATAATAAATTCCCAACAGACCAAGAGTACAAGAAAAATATATACTTAGTAGTTGGAGAAAGATATTATAAAGATGGAAATTTAGAAGAGGCAAGAGGTTTATATAAAAACTATTTATCACAGGATAGAGATGTGAATATAATTTCTAATTTAATTGCTGTTCTTTTAGAAGAGAAAAATTATGATGGAGTTATGGAACTTTTAAATATTCAAGATAGTTCTGATGAGAATACTTATTTAAAAGGAATTGCATCAATGGGAATGGGGAAATATGATGAAGCAGATATATACTTTAAAAATATTTTAACTTCTGAAACTGTGAGTAAAGACATAAAAGAAAAAGCAAGTTATAACGAAGTAAAAAATTACTTCTTATGGGAAAAATATGATGATGTTATTTTAAAAGGACAGGAGTATTTAGTTGGAGAAAATCTATATAATTTAGATGAAATTGTTGATAGAATAGCTCTAAGTTATTTCAGATTGGATCAGATGGATAAATCAAGAGAATATTTAGAGAAGCTAAAGTTAGTTCCAGAATATTCTGACTATGCTCAGTTCCAAATAGCGGAAACTTATTATAATCAAAAAGATTTTACAAAGGCTTCAGAAGAGTATAGAAAATCATTTGAAACTGCTACAAAAGATGAGTACAAAGAAAAGGCTCTCTATTGGGAAGCTAATTCTTTACATAATCTAGGTAAAGTTGATGAGTTTAAGATTAAAACAGCAAAATTATTGGAATTATATCCAAATTCTAGTTTTAAAGATAATATTCTTATATTAAATGGAGAAATTTTATCTAATGTTGGAGATTCTAAGAAAGTGTTGAAAAATTATGAAGAACTGTATACAACTTCTAAAAATCACCTGTTGAAAGAAGAAGCTGTGACTAAGATTGTTGAAATATATAATACTGAAAAGAATTACGTAGAAGGATTAAAATGGATTGAAAAGTTAAATGGTGAAGAAAAGAAAAGCTATTACAGAGCTAAATTCTATGATCAAAAACAAGAATATGATAAAGCTAATATTGAATATCAAAAGCTTTTATCTTCTAAAGATTATAAAGATTACGCAGCTATAAATCTTGGGAATTATTGGTATAGAAATAATAATTTAGATAAAGCTAAGGAGAATTATATTATTGTTAATAATTTAGAAAGTAGCCAATACAAAGATATCGCCACATTCCAATTAGCAAGTATAGATGAAAAGAATGGAAATCATCAAGAAGCTATAAGATCATTTACTAAAGTATATATTTTATATCCAAATGGAAACTATGCTTTAGAGGCTCAAATCAAAGTAGCTGAAAATTATGAAAAGATTGGACAATTCAATGAAGCAATTTCTCAATACAATGAACTAAATGGAAAAGAAGAAGAAAAAGGTAAATATAAGAAGTTTTTATTAGAAAAATTGATTTTCTTGAATTTAAAAACTGAAAATAAAGTTAAGGCAGAAGAATACTACAATAATTTAGTTAAATTAGATGTAACTGCATCTGAAAAATATAAAGATTTTTTTAAAGGGGGAAATTAATTTATGAAAAAAATAGTTTTAGGAGTATTTTTAGTAGCATCTTTAGTATCTGTCGCTAATGAAGAATTTATAATCGATAAAGAAGTAACTGGAGTAAATAAAGAAAGACTTGAGCAAGGGAACTATAAAGAAAGTAATATCATTTTGCAAAAGAGTGATGTTGTAGCAAAACCGAATCAAATATCAAATCAAAATTTAAAAAATCAAAAGCAAGTTATAAAAGTTGCTCAGGATAAGGATGAATTGCAAGGAAGTTTACAGCATGAAGAGAAAAAACCTATCTGGAAATATATTATAGGTGTTGTTGCAGTAATTGCACTTGGAGTAGCTTTATAATTATTTTATAAATTATTGAATGAGGAGTGGTAAGAATGTATTGGTTAACAAATGGCGGATTTTTAATGTACATAATTTTACTAATGTCTATAATAGGATTAGGTGTTGTAATAGAAAGAGCACTATACTTTAATATTAACGAAAAAAGTGATATGACTAAGTTAAGACCTATTTTAAGACAAGCGATTGAAAAAAATGATATAAAAGAGGCAATAGCTAACCTTAGTTCAAATAAAAGTTCTACTTCAAAAGTATTAAAAGAAATTTTAGGATTTTGGTACAGAACTAAAACTACAAATGTAGTAGCATTAGAAGAAAAAGGAAGAGAAGCAGCCCTATCTCAAATACCTCAGTTAGAAAGAAATATGTGGATTCTTTCAATTGTTGCACATACAACTCCTCTAATAGGATTACTTGGAACTGTAACAGGAATGATTCAAGCTTTCCAAGCTGTTTCATTACACGGAACAGGAGATCCCTCAGTTTTAGCAAATGGAATATCTCAAGCTCTATTAACAACAGCTGGAGGTCTTATAGTTGCAATTCCTGCACTTGTTTTCTATAACTATTTTAATAAAAAAATAGATGAGCAAATAAATGAGATGGAAAAAGGAAGTGCAGAGCTAATAAATTACTTCAGAAGATAAGAGGAGGGAAGTATGAAACTTAATAGAATTAAAAGAAGAAGCGGAGCTCCCCTTATACTTGAACTAACACCGTTAATAGACGTTGTATTCTTGCTTCTAATATTTTTCTTAGTAGCAACAAGCTTTGAAGATGTTAGAGACGGAATAAAAATAGATTTACCACAATCAACAATAAAAGAGTCAAAAGATATTAAAGAACTTCAAGTTATTGTTAGTAAATCTAAAGAATATTACATAAGTTATAAGGAAAAAGGCAAAACTGAAAAAGTAAAAGTTACAAAAAAAGACTTGAAAGAGCAATTAAAAGAGAGATTAGACAAATCAGAAACTAAAAATGTAGTAATTAGTGCAGATAAAAGTTTAGATCACGGAACTATAGTTGATCTTATGACTATGTCTAAAGAGGCTGGAGCAAGTTCTCTAGATATAGATACTACAAGTAGTAAGTAGGGAGCGAATCTATGAAAATAAGAAGAATAGATACCATATCTTTGATAATCTCTTTTTTTATAAATATAATTATTTTATTTTTAATTCCAGGATTAAAAATACAAGAAGTTATGAATAAAAAATTAAAAGTTGGATTAGTTTCTTTAGAAAGTAACAGAAAAAAAGCTACAACAGAAAAAAAGACTAAGAATACTATTAGTAAAGTAGATATACAAAAGTCAAAAAAAGAAGTTCTACCAGTTGAAAAAAAGCCTATAGTGGAGAAAAAAGTAGAGGCTGTTAAAAAAGTAGAGAAGAAAATTATTACACTGGAAGATTTAGAAAAAAGCATTTCAGGACCAGGAATAGATATTCTTGCCATGGATACTAATGCAGTTAGAAAAGAAAATAAAGTTATAAAAAAAGATTTAATTGGAGAAAAAACACAAGAAAGATTTAAAGAGGAATCTCTTCTTGATGAAAATAAAATCTCTCTTGAAACAGAGACTCCAGTTAAAGAGGATGAAGCTTTATTTCAAATCGATTCACAAGATAAGATTGCTATAAATCCAGATGCAAAAGAAGTAATAGATTTTGGGAAGGTGTATGATGTATCTTCAGAAAACGATGGATTACCAAGTGGATATAAACTTGGAGTTGAAGATGGAGATATTATCGCTAAATGGGATACTAGTAACAAAGAACCAAGTTATCCTGAAGCAGCACAACTTAGAGGAATGCAAGGAACTGTTAAATTAAGAATGAAAATTGATGAGAGGGGAAATGTAATCTCTCTAAATTTAGAAAAGGGAAGTGGAGTTCCTGAGATAAACTCATCAATTGAAGAAATCGCAAGATCTTGGAAAGTATATTTAAGTAAAAATGGATTAAATATAAGAGGAGATGTTGTGCTGGAGTATAACTTCAGATTGGTGGGAGCAAGTTAGATACGAATATGAGGATGGTGAAAAGGTTTTGACCCTTTTAGGATTTAGATTAGAAACAAGTTTGAGGGAAGAGTTAGAAAGTAACTTTGAAAATGAATTAAGGTTTGCTGATAATGTTCCAAATTTTTTAGAGCTTTTAAAAGAGAGAAAATACGAAGCAGTGGTAATTGAAGAAGCAAATCTACAACAAGATGCTTTAATAAATCTTGTGAAAAAAGTTGTAGAGTTTCAAAAGAAAGCTGTAATAGTTATACTGGGAGAAAGTTCTAATTTAAAAGTAGTTGCTGGAACAGTTAAAGCTGGAGCTTATGACTATTTATTAAAACCAATTAGTGATAAAGATATTATGAAAGTTGTTGAAAAATCAGTTAAAGATCACAAGCTTTTAGCTGAAAGAGTAGATAAAAATAAAAATACAGGAGACAAACTTATAGGTCAAACTAAAGAGATTGTTGAAGTATATAAAATGATAGGAAAAGTTGCAAACAGCAGAGTTCCTGTATTGGTAGTTGGGGAAAAAGGGACTGGGAAGAAAAGTGTGGCAACAGCAGTTCACCAATTCAGTGACTATAGCACAAAACCTTTCTTGAGTATAAATTGTACATCTTTTCAAAATGATTTGTTGGAAAGAAAACTTTTTGGATATGAAAAAGGAGCTTTTGAAACAGCTTCATTTTTACAAATTGGAGATTTAGAGAAAGCTAATGGCGGAACTCTACATCTTGGAAATATCGAATCACTTAGTTTAGATATGCAATCTAAAGTTCTTTACTTCTTACAAGAAGGAGAATTTTTTAGAATGGGTGGAACGGAACCTTTAAAATCAGATATAAGAGTAGTTGCAACAACTAGTGAAAACTTAGAGGATCTTATATCTCAAAAGAAATTTATAGATGAGTTATATCATAAATTAAAAATACTTGAAATAGCTATTCCTCCTTTAAGAGAAAGAAAGGATGATATTCCATTTATAATAGACCATTATCTAATTGAATGTAATAGTGAATTACAAAAATCTGTAAAAGGAATTAGTAAACCAGCTATGAAAAAAATAATGAGATATGATTGGCCAGGAAATGTGAATGAACTTAAAAATGCTATGAAGTCAGCTGTGGCACTATGTCGTGGAAACTCTATATTGGTAGAGGAACTTCCAAACAATGTAATTGGAAACAAACTCTCTAAGAGGAGAGGAGATATCCAGAATTGGATATTAGGTGATTGGATAGAGGGTGAAATTTCTAATCTTAGAGCTGGAAATCAAAGAGACTATTATGGAAATGTGACTTCTAAAGTTGAAAAAGAACTTATAAGACAGGTACTGGAAATGACAAGTGGTAAAAAAGTTGAAACAGCAGAGCTTTTAGGAATTACTAGAAATACATTAAGAACAAAAATGAATAACTATGGTTTAGAATAATTATATTCTAAACCTTAGGAGGATGAAATGCATATAACGCTTTATAGAAAGTATAGACCGAAAGATTTTAGTGAGGTAGCTGGAGAAGATGAAATAGTAACAACTTTAAAAAATTCTCTTAGAACGGGAAGAATAGCCCATGCTTACCTATTTAATGGACCAAGAGGCGTTGGAAAAACAACAGTGGCAAGACTTATAGCAAAAGGTGTCAACTGTCTAGAAAATGGCATAACTGATACTCCTTGCAATAAGTGTGAAAACTGTCTATCTATAACTGAAGGAAACTTCATGGACTTAATAGAAATAGATGCTGCTTCAAATAGAGGAATAGATGAGATTAGACAGCTAAAGGAAAAAATAAATTATAGGCCTTCAAAGGGGAGAAAGAAAATCTATATAATAGATGAGGTACATATGCTCACCAAAGAGGCCTTTAATGCTTTATTAAAGACATTAGAAGAACCACCAGAGCATGCTATATTTATTTTGGCTACAACAGAACCAGATAAAATATTGCCTACTATTATTTCAAGATGTCAAAGATACGATTTTAAAACTTTGAATTATAAAAGTATGAAAGAGAAATTACTATATATAGCCAGAGAAGAGAATATAACTATTGATGATGGAAGTTTAGCTCTAATATATGAAAGCTCAACTGGAAGTATGAGAGATGCGATATCAATATTAGAAAGAGTTATGATTACTTGTCTTCAAGAAGCTATAACAATAGAAAAGACTGAGGAAGTTTTAGGAATAACGTCAACTGTAAAAATTAAAAAATTTATAGAAATTATAAAAAATTCAGATACTAAAGAAGCAGTAATATTTTTAGACGAACTTTGGCAAGAATCTATAAATATAGAATTATTTTTTAAAGATTTAGCAAAGTATTCAAAAGATCTTATATTGAAAAATGAAATTGAATTGGAACTTGGATTAAACATAATCGATGTTATATATGAAACATTAAATAGATTTAAATTTGAAGAGGATAAAAGATTGGTAGGGTATGTTATAGTAAATATTATATTAAAAAAATCTGAAAAAATTATATCCGTTGAAAGAGTTATTGAAAAATTCGAAGTTCAAGAAGAAATAATAATAGATGTATCTATAGACGAAATAAGAAAACAATGGCCAATGATTCTAACAGCAGCTAAAAAACAAAAGATTACTCTTGGGGCTTTCTTGATAGGTGCAAACCCAGTTAGAATAAAAGGAAATACTTTATATATAGGTTTTGATCAAGAGAATAGTTTTGCTAAAGAACAGATGGAATCGGAAATATATAATAGTATTTTTACAGAAGTTATTAGAAAAATTACAGATAGCAATATTCAAGTAAAGTATGAAGTGGCTGGAAGAAAAAAAGAGAACAAGGCTATAGAAAATGACTTATCTAAAAAAATTATGGATTTTTTTGGTGGAGAAGTTATAAGTTAACAAATTTTGTTAAATATGATATAATTAACTTATGATTTTTTTTATAGGAGGAAATAATGTTTTTAATAACCGCTTTAGTAGTAGTGTCATTATTTATTTTATCAATATCAATACCATTTCTAAGTTTTACACTTCCTGTTTATAAAATAAAGAAAATGAGCAAATTAGGAATCAAAGAAAGACTTCTTGTTAACTTATTAGCGGGATTAATTTTATTATTTTTGGATCCACTATTTTTAGTAGTATATATAGGATTTTTTATAGTTGTAGAAATGTTGTATTATTATTTTAGAAACTTCAAACCAGAAGTTGCTATTTTTGATAGAATATTCATAACATCTCTTACTGTAACTTTGATAATGGGACTGTATTCTTATTTTATTAAAGATGATTTAACTAATAGTTTAGAAACTTTAAAAGTATTTTATAGTACTAATTTAAATTTTACTACTGATGAAGTAAATATGATTATAGATTTCTTAAAGAGCAATTATTTATTTTTATTGTTTGTTTACTCTGCAATCAGCACATATTTTACTTATTATATTTTAGAGGGTAAAAATTATAAAAATTGGGGTATTTCTTATAAATGGACAATTCTTTATATAGTTGGATTTATCGTAAATAAATTTATAAAAATTGATAATTATTATGATAAAAATTTGTTGAGTATAAGTAAACTTATTTATATAATTTTTGGAATTAGAGTTTGTTACACTATATTATCGCAAAAGATAAATTTTAAAGTAATAAACAAAGTTTTAGCTGTAGCAGTTGCAGCTTCATTCCCAACAGCGGTATTTATAGTGGGAGCTCTTAAGAGTTTCAATGTAAAGGTAAGAATTACAAAAAAATAGGGAGGGATTTTATATGTCAAAAATACAAGTTATTTTAACAGCAGATGTAGCAGGTCAAGGAAGAAAAGGGGAAATTATAAACGTATCTGAAGGGTATGCAACAAACTTCCTTTTAAAAAATAAAAAAGCAGTAGTGGCAACTCCAGATGAGTTAAAAAAAATAGAGAACAAGAAAAAAAGAGACGAGAAAAAAGCTGAAGAAGAAAAGCTAAAAGCTCTTGATCTAAAAAAAATGTTAGAAGAGAAAAAAATATTAATCAGTGCAAAAATTGGTGATAATGGAAAGTTATTTGGAGCTATAACAAATAAAGAAGTCTCAGCTGAAATAGAGAAAGTTTTTGGAGTAGCAATAGATAGAAAGAAAATAGAGTGTAGCATAAAAAGTTTAGGAGAACATAAAGCTATAGTTAAACTTCATACAGATGTAAAAGCAGAGGTTTCTATAGTTATTAAAGGATAAGGGGATAAAATGGAAGATATTCAAAAATTAAGAAAAGTCCCGAGTAGCCTAGAGGCTGAAAGATCTGTCTTAGGAGGTATCTTTCTTAAACCTGATATATTTGGAGAGATTGTTGAAGCTATAAGTCCAAAAGATTTCTATAAGGTTGCTCATAGAGTTATATTTGAGAGTATGTTAGAGGTTTATGGTTCAGGTGAAAGTATTGATCCAATTCTTGTAATAGATAGACTTAAGAGAAAAAATAAATTTGAAGATATTGGTGGAGAATCTATTCTTTATGAAATAATAGAAGAGGTTCCAACTGCTGCTAATATAATGACATATGCAAAAATTGTAAAAGAAAAATCAACTTTAAGACATCTTGGAGAAATTGGAACAAAAATTGTAGAGATGACTTATGAGGGTTATGAAGATGTAGATACAATTTTAGATAAAGCAGAAGGTCTTATTTTCAAAGTAGCAGAAAATAAAGAAACAAAAGATATTATAAGTCTTAAAGAAGTTATGAGTACTGAATTTGAAAGATTGGAAAAAGTTTTTCAAAATAAGGGAATTGCTACAGGAATATCTTCAGGATTTAAAAGTTTTGATGATATGACTAGTGGATTTCATCCTTCAGATTTAGTTATTTTAGCAGCTAGACCTTCTATGGGTAAAACGGCGCTAGCTTTAAACTTAGCACTTAATGCTGCTATGAAAGAGGATAAAGCTGTACTAATATTTAGTTTGGAGATGTCTAGTTCTCAGTTGCTTCAAAGACTTTTGGCAATTGAAGCTGGAATAGGACTTCAAAAGATTAGAAATGGATTTTTAAATGATGATGATTGGGGAAGACTAGGAATTGCCAGTGGAAAATTGGCCAATTCTGAAATAAATATAGCAGATGTTCCTAACGTAAATGTACTGGAAATAAGATCAATTGCCAGAAGATTAAAAGCTTCAGGAAAACTTGATATGATTTTAATAGATTATCTGCAACTTATAAAAGGAAGTAGTAGTAAATCAGATAATAGACAACAGGAAATATCTGATATTTCAAGATCTCTAAAAGGAATTGCTAGAGAGTTAGATATACCAATAATTGCACTATCTCAGCTATCGCGTGCCCCAGAGCAAAGAGCAGACAGAAGGCCTATGTTATCAGATCTTAGAGAATCTGGAGCAATAGAACAAGATGCTGATATGGTTGTATTTCTATATAGAGATGATTATTATAATGATGAAAGTGAATCCAAAGGAATTACGGAAGTTATTATAGGAAAACAAAGAAACGGACCAGTTGGTACAGTAAGCTTAAGATTCTTCCACGAGATGACAAAGTTTGGAGATTATACAACTAAGGTCGACTAATCGGAAAGGTGATTGAATTTGAAAAAAGTAGAATTATTAGCTCCAGCAGGAAATATGGAGAAATTAAAAATGGCTTATCATTATGGAGCTGACGCAGTATTTTTAGGTGGTAAAATGTTTAACCTAAGAGCAGGAAGTCATAACTTTAGTGATGAAGAGTTAAAAGAAGCTGTAGATTATGCTCATGAAATGGGTAAAAGAGTTTACGTTGCTTTAAATGTAATTCCTCATAACAATGAATTAGAGTTGTTACCGGATTATGTAATATATTTAGAGAAAATCGGTGTAGATGGAGTTATAGTTGCAGACCTTGGAGTATTCCAAGTAGTAAGAGAAAATACAGATTTAGCTATAAGTGTTAGTACGCAAGCTAGTAATACTAACTGGCGTTCTGTAAAAATGTGGAAAGATTTAGGTGCTAGAAGAGTTGTATTAGCTAGAGAAATATCTTTAGATAATATTGCTGAAATAAGAGCTAAAGTACCTGATATAGAGTTAGAAGTATTTGTACACGGAGCTATGTGTATGTCAATTTCAGGAAGATGCTTACTAAGTAACTATATGACTGGAAGAGATGCAAATAGAGGAGACTGTGCTCAATCTTGTAGATGGAAGTATTCAGTTGTTGAGGAAACAAGACCTGGAGAATATATGCCAGTTTATGAAGATGAACATGGAACATACATTTTCAACTCTAAAGATCTTTGTACAATAGAAATTATTGATAAAATCTTAGATTTAGGTGTTGATTCTCTTAAAATTGAAGGAAGAATGAAAGGTATTTACTATGTTTCTAATGCAGTGAAGATGTATAGAGAAGCGGTAGATAAATACAATTCAGGAGAATACGAATATAATCCAAAGTGGTTAGAAGAGATAAAATCAACTTCTAACAGATCTTACACTCAAGGATTCTATAATGGTCAACCTGGAGAAGAAGCTAATAATTATAATGATAGAAATTCATATAGTCAAACTCATCAATTAGTTGCAAAGATTGAAGAGAAACTAGGAGAAAATGAATATTTATTAGCAATTAGAAATAGAGTTGTAACTGGAGAAACACTAGAAATTATAACTCCAATTGGAGATCCAAGAGTAATTACTCTTCCGAAAATGACTCTTGTAACAAAGGGAAAAGACGAAGAAGTAGAATTTGCAAATCCAAATTCATTTGTAAAAGTTATTATTGAAGGCGGATTTGAAGCAATGGATATGATCAGAAGAAAGATGTAAAAGTCTTGTGCCAGCCTTAGGGCTGGTTTTTTTTATTGAAAAGATGTAAAAAATATGGTACTATAGTACAGGAATGAAAATATATTTTAATAATTACAACAAATAAAAATAAAATGATTTTAAAAAATTAATAAAAAAATGGAGGGAATTGGAACATGTCAGAGAAAGTAGAAAGGCTTAAGAAAGAAGGACTTTTTCAAAGATTTTTAAACTTTGTAGAAGTAGCAGGAAATAAATTACCACACCCTGTAGCTATGTTTTTTGGATTTTTTATAGTAACAATAATTTTATCAGCATTATTATCACAAATGAATATTTCGGTAACATATCAAGCTATGGCAAATGGAGTTTTAACAGATAAGACTACAGCTATAGAGAATCTTTTAACACTTAATGGAATAAGAGGAATCTTTGTAACAGCAGTAAGTAACTTTACAGGCCATGCGGCATTAGGTTCAATCGTCGTAGCTATGCTAGGTGTTGGACTAGCTGAAGGATCTGGACTTATGAATGCGACAATAAAGAAAATTGTATTATCTACTCCAAAGAGTATGATATCAGCTATTGTTGTTTTTGCTGGAGTTATGTCAAACGTTGCATCTGATGCCGGTTATGTTGTATTAGTTCCGCTTGGAGCGATAATATTTCTATCTTTCGGAAGACATCCATTAGCAGGAATTGCAGCTGCATTTGCAGGAGTATCTGGTGGATTTTCAGCCAATTTACTACTTGGAACAACAGATCCTATGCTTGGAGGAATAACAACTTCAGCAGCTCAAATAATACTGCCTGGTTATTCAGTTGATCCAACAGCAAACTATTTCTTTATGGCAGCCTCAACATTTTTAATAATGATAATTGGAGCAATTATTACAGATAAAATAGTAGAACCAAGACTTGGGACATATGATGGACCAAAAATGGAATTAGATCTTAATTCATCTTTAACTGAACAAGAAAAGAAAGGAATGAGATATGCTGGAATATCTTTAGCAGTATTTGTCGTAATAATACTACTTATGATTATCCCAGAAAATGCAGCATTAAAATTAAACGCTAGTGAAATTCAAAATTTTATAGCTAAAAATGGAAGACAACCTGGAGTTATGGAAGTTTTAAAACCATTTATAAGTGATTCAATAGTATTTATACTTATGCTTATGTTTTTAGTTCCTGGGCTTGCTTATGGGCTTGGATCTAAAAGTATAAAGAGTCATAAAGATGTTATAAAATGTTTAAATGATTCAATGTCGGCTTGTGGACCAGTACTAGTTATAATATTTGTATCTGCACAATTTGTATATGTATTTACAAAATCAAATATGGGTATTGTAATTGCAGTAAAGTTAGCAGGAGTATTAAAAGGACTTGGAATAGGTGGAGTAGTTGCAGCAGTAGGTCTTATATTTTTAACAGCTTTTGTAAATCTATTTGTGGGAGGAGCATCATCAAAATGGTTAATGCTTTCTCCAGTGTTTATTCCAATGTTTGTAGAATTAGGACTTACACCAGAATATACACAATTAGCCTATAGAATAGGAGATTCTACAACAAATATAATTTCACCGTTAATGACATATTTCCCGATAATAGTTGCCTTTGCAGCTAAGTATGCAAAAAAGGATGAAGATATGGGTGTTGGAACAATTATCGCTATGATGTTACCATATTCAATTATTTTCTTAATAGGATGGACAGCGATGTTTATAGCATGGACTTACCTAGGGCTTCCAATAGGACCTGGAGTTTCAATGTTTATATAATAAGGAATAAAAAAAATGATTGGTTGTTTAAACCAATCATTTTTTATTTGTTGTATTTTTATTTATTAAAGTGTTTCTTCTTCTGCAGCAGCTTCTTTAAATTTCTTTTCAGTTGCTCTTATAAATCTTGGAATAAAGAATTCTTTTTCTTCTTCTGTAGATTTACCTTTAGAAGTGTAAATAGCTTCTAATTCATTTTTATAATTTTGAACTTCTGTTCCGTAAGATGAAATATCTTTTATAGGATATTTGTTAAGTTTTGGATATTTTTCATCTAAAATTTTATTCCATTCTTCAACTTGCTGTTTATTTAGAGAAAGCATTAAATCAACATCTCCAGTAAATCTCACTTCTTTTATAACATCTCCGATTTCAAGTTTTTTAATTTTTTCAAAATCAGAATCTTCAACATATTCTCCGAATATAGTATGTTTTCCATTTAACCAATCAGCAGGATAAAGAGTCATGAAATATTGAGAACCACCTGTATTAGGACCAGCATTAGCCATTGCTAAGATTCCTTGTTGATAGAAATCTAACCAAGCAACAATTTCATCTGGAATTTCATATCCAGGTCCACCATTTCCAGTTCCAGTAGGATCTCCACCTTGTACTACAAAATTTTCAACTGCTCTATGAATCTTAGTATTATTATAAAATCCTCTTTTAGATAAGTTGATAAAATTAGCAACAGTTATTGGAGCAGCTTCAGGATATAAATAGAAAGTTATATCACCTTGAGATGTAACAAATGTTGCTCTAATATCATTATATTTTACCGCTGCATTTCTTTTAGTGGCACTTTTAACATATGAACATCCTGTTGCTGATATTATCATAACAATTAGTAGTAGTATTTTGAATAATTTTTTCATTTATATTTTATCCTCCCCATCATTTATGGTTGTATTATACTATATGAACCTACTATTTTACAAAATATTTTTGTAGACTTTTTGTAGAGATAGTTAGAGTTATCGCTAAACATATCAATAGAACAGACAAAGCATTAATAACTGGAGAAACTCCAAGTCTAATCATAGAGTAAATTCTCAGTGGTAATGTTGAAGAACCAGGTCCTGCAACAAAGAAAGTAGTTACAAAATCATCAAAAGAAAGAGTAACTGCTATTAAAAATCCAGAAATAATTCCAGGCATAAGCATAGGAATTATAACTTTTTTTAAGGTCTGGAATTCTGTAGCTCCTAAATCATACGATGCTTCAACGATAGAATAATCAAATTCTTCCAATCTAGATAGAACTATAAAAAATACAAAAGGGATATTAAAAGTAGTGTGAGCTATAAATATACTTGTAAGACCCAGTTCTAGTTTAATTGTAGAAAACATAATAAGAAGAGAAACCCCCATTATTATATCAGGTATAACTAGTGGAAGAAATGTTAGAACCTGAAGATATTTTTTATGTTTAAAATTATACCAATGTAGTCCAAGAGCTCCAAGAGTTCCAATAGTTGTAGATAGAATTCCTGAGAAAATTGCTATAAATATACTGTATTTAAATGCCTTCCAAATATTATCTGAATGGAGAAAAAGTTCTCTATACCATTTGAAAGAGAATCCTTTCCATATCATTGATCTTCCTTCATTAAAAGAATATACTATTAATATAACTAGAGGAAGATAGAAAAAGAGCATTGAAATTGTAAAAAAGAATAAAGAAGATCTTCTTTTATCCATATTTTCCTCCTTTTATTTCTCTTTGCTGAGTTTTGTAAACAAAACAAGAGCTAATGTTGTAACTATTATTAAGACAGCCGATATAGCAGAAGCTAATGGCCAGTTTCTTGTAACAGTTAGGTGCTGTGCTATAACGTTGCCAAGCATAGTTGCTTTTGTACCTCCAACTAATTTTGGAACAGCATACGAACCTAAAGTTGGAATGAAAGTAAAAAGTGTAGCAGTAATAATTCCCGGTTTAATATTTGGAATAAAAACCTTTAAAAAAGCTTGTCTATTAGTTGCTCCTAAATCTCTAGCTGCTTCAATTAAAGCAAAATCATATTTTTCAATTACAGCATAAAGAGGTAGAATTGCAAAAGGTAAACTAGTATAAACTGAGATTATTACAACAGCAGTTGTATTATATAGCATCATAAGAGGTTTATCAATTATCCCTATTTTTAAAAGAAAAGAGTTGATAAAACCATTATTTCCTAAAATGGCTATCCAGGCATAAATTCTTATAAGAAAATTTGTCCAAAAAGGAATAATTATTAAAAATAACAGTTCCTTTTTGTATTTAGATCTTGCTATATAATAGGCCGTTGGAATGGCTAATAACACAGTAAAGATTGTAACTAAAATAGAAATATATATAGTCTTTAATAAAATACTTAGAAAAATAGTATCCTTAAAAATTAAAAAACTATCTAGAGAAAACTCAAATATTACTCCACCATATGTTCCTTTTGTAAGAAACGCGTAAACTAAGACAATAGCCATAGGTATAGAAAAAAATATTGTCATCCAAACTGTTACTGGCAGAGTGTATAAAGTTCCTAAATTTAGTTTTTTCATTTTGGAACCACCTCTACTAGAAAACTATCATCGGCATCCCATGAGATATATGCATCCTCATCCCACCAAATAGTTTCGTTATCATCTTCATCAAAATAAACAGCATGTTGCTTAAATGCTTTGAAAAGAAGGTTTTTATTACCGTTTATCCAAGTAAAATATTTACTTTGGAAACCAGAATAAATAAGTTCATCAACATATACTTTAAGAACGTTGATATGCTTTGATGTAATTTTTGGAGTTGTTTTTGATACTCTAACTTTTTCAGGTCTGATAGAAACTTTTACAAAATCACCAACCTGAACAGATTTATCAGTTTCAAAAATAAGTTCTCCAAAATCAGGGCTAGATAGTTTAGCATATAAGTCATCTATCACTGAAATAACTTCACCTTCAAAGAAGTTATTCTCACCTATGAAGTCAGCGACAAATAAATCTGCAGGTGCTTCATATACTTCTGCTGGAGTTCCAACTTGAAGAATATTACCCTCATTCATTACTGCTATTCTATCTGAGATAGAAAGAGCTTCTTGTTGATCATGAGTTATAAAAATAAAAGTAATTCCAACTTCATCATGAATGTTGTCAAGTTCAATTAAAAGGTTTTGTCTTAACTTTGCATCAAGTGCAGAAAGAGGTTCATCTAAAAGAAGAACTCCAGGTTTGTTGATTAGAGCTCTGGCAATTGATACTCTTTGTTGTTGTCCACCAGAAAGTTGGCTAGGTTTTTTTAGCATGTGTTCTGTCAAATCAACTAACTGTATAAACTTTTTTACTTCAGCATCTATTACATCATCTGGCATTTTCTTTAATCTTAATGGAAATGCCACGTTTTCGTAAACTGTTAAATGCGGAAAAAGAGCATATTTTTGAAATATAGTATTTACATTTCTAAGATTGGGGGGAAGATTGACAATATCTTCACTTCCTAAATAAATAGCTCCGCTGTCAGGTTTTATGAATCCTGCAATCATTCTTAAAAGAGTTGTTTTTCCACAACCAGATGGTCCTAAAATAGAGAAGAATTCTCCATCTTTAATTTCTAAATTGATATTTTTCAAAACTTGGACACCATCGTAACTCTTAGTGATGTTTTCAATTTTAATGTCTGTTTTTTTCAATTTTACCTCCCGTATTTCAAGATAAAAAAACAATGCAATGTATACATTTTATCATATTTATTAAATAAAATAAATATCCAAATTAGGAATTGATTTATCTTTTACCTCCAAAAAGGTATGAAAGAGATGGATAAAGGCCCGGATAGTACATATTTTTTTGATATGCTCTCACTCTTGTGAGTAAAAGTATGCAATAAAACCTAAAAAAGATGCTTATAAAAAACATAATTTGAAATCCAGCATATGAATCTCCAAAGAAAATGAATGTTTTTTTATTAAAAAAATCAGCTACAAATCCGCCTGAAATGGCTCCTACAAAACCAAATATACCGATAGCAATTGCATAGGCAGAAGTATACGAATCTTTTGGAGATTCTGATAATTCAAAAAGAAGATTTAAAATTGCTAAATTGATAGCTGCCCATCCCACAGCAGTGCCAATTGCATCTAAAATTAAGAGACTTCGAACATTATCTTTTGTCATTAAAAAATAAAAAATAACAACGTATGTGGATATATTAATTCCGAAAGATAGAAGTTTTTTATAACCAATTCGGGGGGCTAATTTTCCATAGATGAAAAACATGATTATTGAAATAAAAGCGCCTACAGAGGAAGCTATTCCTAAATAAAAATAAGGAGCGTTTAAATTAACAACTGCATAATAAAAGAAGTATGGTTTGGTAAATTCAATTGTAAAATTCCACATTCCAATGAAAAGTAAAAAGTTTCTAAAATTTGAATTTTTAAGTGGAATAGATAGATTGAAAGAAATCTTCTTATCTTTAAAATCGGGAACATCATGTAAATTTAAAAGGAAAAGAGTAGAGATAGCAGCAACTGCTATAGTTCCAGTAAGAACCAGCATTCCAGTTTTAGGAGAGGTGATATTGATTACTTTTGAGATAACTGTTGAAAATACAATAGTTGTTATAGAGATAAGAATATACCTAGTAGAAAAAAAGTGGCTTCTATCATTTTTTTCGATTATTTCACCGACCGCAGTAGTCCAAATTCCAGAAACGAATGAAGCAAATATAGAATAGATAATAATAATTCCAACAAGTACTTTATAGTTTGTATAGTTAAAAAGTACTGCAAAAAAAAGTGCCACGAAAGGCAACCGCGATAAAATAGCAGTTCCTATAAGAGCACTTTTTCTTGTTGGAAAAAAAAGATAAATTTTTCCTAAAAATAGTTGTAAAAGTTGAGCTCCAACTGGAAGGGTTGAAATCATAGAAATCCAGAATGGTTCACATTCAAAATAGAGAGCTAAAGCTGTCAAAGAAAAGCTTTGTATTCCAAGAGTCATTATATTAGCAGACATTCCTTCAGCACTAATTAATACTTTGTTTTTTTCATACGAACTTTTAAAAAACATAATATCATCTCCCCCTTATTTTTAAATCATATAAACTCCAAAAGTAAAGTTTTAAATCCTATTAAGATTAATAAACCTCCTCCGAAGTAAGTTGCTTTGTATCCAAGTATATTTCCGAATTTATTACCTATATAAACTCCCATTCCTGAAATTATAAAAGTTATTAATCCAATCTCTATTATTATTGAAATTATATTTAAATTTTGAACAAATGAAAATGAAAAACCGATAGCAAGGGCGTCAATACTTGTAGCTATTCCTAATAGAAGAATATTTGATTTAGTTTCAGAGTCATCTGAATTTTTTATATCTTCATCACATTTTTGTTCTTCAAAAGCATCAAAAATCATTTTGAAACCAATACAAAGCAACAAAATACCCCCAATATAATTACCGTAAGCAATTATTTTATCACTAAAAATAGCTCCAAGAGACCATCCTACAAAAGGCATAATAGCTTGAAATAATCCAAATGTTAAAGCAATTTTTAAAATGTGTTTAGGGTGAATTTGACGAATGGTTAATCCTTCACTTAAAGAAACTGCAAATGCATCCATAGCTAAACCGATCGAAATTAAAAAAATTTGTAAAGAACTCATGATTTAATAAACTCCTTTGAATGTTTTATATAATAGTATATAGATCTAATGATTATACCACAATATTTAAGTTTTTACTCTTTTATGGTATAATAATAATGAAAAATATTTGGAGGTTGTTAACGATGATGAGGAAATTAACTAATCTTTTTTCAAAAGAACAAAGCATAAAGTTTGAAAACGGAGAGATAGATATAAATAAATTGAGAAAACGTGCTGAAAAATATTATAGAGATGGAGATTTTTATTGTTCAGAGGCAGTATTAAAGGTAATAAAGGATGGATTTGATGCTCCGTACGGAGATGATATAATAAAGTTAGCTTCCGGATTTCCAGTTGGAATGGGTAGAAGTGGATGTGCATGTGGAGCGGTAACTGGCGGAGTAATGGCTCTATCTATGTTTTTTGGAAGAGATGAAGCCAAAAGTTCAAAAGTAAAAAAGAGTATGGAACTTGCAAAGGAATTAAATGATAAATTTGCTGAAAAGCGTAAAGTATGTTGTTGTAAAATTTTAACTAGGGGAATGGAACTTGGAAGTAAGGAACACATGGAACAATGTATTGAGATAACTGGAGAATTGACAGAAATAACGGCTGAAATTTTAGCTAGAGAACTAGGGTATAAAGTATTACCGAAGGAAAAAAAATAATGAAAGATAATATAGCACTTATCGGATTTATGGGAAGTGGAAAAACAACTGTTGGAAGAATTCTCGCGAAATATCTAGATATGAAATTTATAGATATTGATAAAGCTATTGCTATGTGTGAAAAGAAAAGTATACCTGAGATTTTTGAAGAAAAGGGTGAATCTTACTTCAGAAAGATGGAAAATCAAATAATAGAAGAAGAGTGTAGAAATAATAATATAGTTATAGCCACTGGTGGTGGTGTTATAATAGATAATGAAAATATAAAAAATTTAAAAAAAACTTCTTATGTTGTATACTTGGACTGTGATATTGACTCAATTTACGAGAGGGTAAAAAATAGTAAACACAGACCACTTTTAAATAATACAGAAAATATGTATGAAAAAATAAAAGAGCTTTATGAAAAAAGAAAGTTACTTTATAAAATTTCTTGTGATTATAGTATAAGTATAAACAAAAAAACAAATGTTTATGATACGGTGGAAGCAATAAAAGATGCATATATATTAAGTTAGGGGGAGACTATGAATAGACTTAGCGGGAAATTGGTATTAATAACAGGTGCAACTAAAGGAATAGGTAGAAGTACAGCATTTGCTTATGCAGAAAAGGGTTCTAATCTTATATTGACTGGAAGAACAGAAGCAATGTTACTTCTTTTAAAAAATGAGATAGAAAAAGAATATAAAGTTAAAGTTACTATTTTAAAAATGGATATCAGAAATTCAAAAGAAGTTTATGAAATGATAAACTCTTTACCTGAAGATTTAAAAAAAATAGATATTTTAGTTAACAATGCGGGATTAGCTCTTGGGATGGAAAAAGTATACACTAGCTCATTTGAAGATTTCGATACAGTGGTTGATACAAATGTTAAAGGAATGTTGTATATGATAAGGACAGTTGTACCTCTTATGTTAGAATATAATATAGATGGGCATATTGTGAACGTAGGCTCAATAGCTGGGGATTCAGCATATGCTGGTGGAGCAGTTTACTGTGCAACAAAGGCAGCTGTTAAAACCTTAACTGATGGGCTTAGAATAGATTTGGTTGATACACCTATAAAAGTTACGAATATAAAACCTGGATTAGTGGAAACTGAATTTAGTAAGGTTAGATTTAAGGGCGACGAAGATAGAGCCAATAATACTTATAAAGGAATAGAAGCGTTGACACCCGATGATGTGGCAGAAGTAATAATTTATGCAACAAATCTTCCTTCAAATATCCAACTTGGAGAAATCTCTCTGACACCAAAATATCAAGCTGATGGAAGAACTGTTCATAGATCATAAAAAAAGGGAGAGATTAAATTTAAAATCTCTCCCTTTTATATTTTATTGATTTGCTTGATATCCATTTTCTATTAAAGTTAGTTTTCCTGTTTTAGGATTTATAATTAATCCATGCACGGCAACATTCTTTGGTAGGAGAGGATGATTTTTAATGATTGATATACTTTTCTTTAGTGACTCTTCTATACTTGAAAAACCATGTAACCATTCTTTAACGTTTATTCCAGAATTATACAATGTATTTATTGTAGTCTCATCAATTCCTTTTTTTAACATTTTATCAATAACACTCTCTGTATTTAGGTTACACATTCCACATTCGTCATGAGCAACAACATATACTTCATTAACATCAAACTCATAAATTGAAACTAAAATACTTCTCATAGCACTTCCAAATGGATGGACAACAACTCCACCAGCATTTTTTATTATTTTTGCATCTCCGTTTTTTATAGACATTGCTTGGGGTAATAATTCAGTTAATCTTGTATCCATGCAAGAAATTATCACCATTTTTCTGTCGGGATGCTTAGTAGTATTATATATTTCGTACTCTTTATTATTTACGAATTCTTCATTAAATTTCAAAATAGTATCTAAATTATTAATTTTATCCACTGTATCACTCCTTCAGAAATATTATTGTATCAATAATATTTTAACATATAAAACAGAATGATAAAATAGAAATCTATAATTTTTTATTTAAGACCAAATTTATTTAAATCTTCTTCTACAGTTGTAATTCCAGCGAGACCAAAGTTTTCAACTAAAACTTTTGCTACATTTGGAGAAAGGAATCCTGGTAAAGTTGGACCTATATGTATATTTTTCACTCCAAGATGTAATAGAGCAAGTAAGACAATAACTGCTTTTTGTTCATACCAAGCTATATTATATGTTATTGGAAGATCATTTATATCCTCTAGTCCAAAGGCATCTTTAAGAGTTAGAGCTATAACAGCCAATGAATATGAGTCATTACATTGACCAGCATCTAGAACTCTAGGAATTCCATTGATATCACCTAGGTTTAATTTATTATATTTATATTTTGCACATCCAGCAGTCAATATAACAGAATCCATAGGAAGTTCTTTAGCAAAATCAGTATAATAATTTCTACTAGAACTTCTGCCGTCGCATCCAGCCATAACTACAAAGTTCTTTATGCTACCTGATTTAACAGCATCTACTATTTTATCAGCAAGAGCTATAACTTGATTATGAGCAAATCCTCCAATAATTTCTCCTGTTTCTATTTCTTGTGGAGCTTTACATTTTTTAGCCATCTCGATTATATCTGAAAAATCTTTTTTTCCATTGTTATCAATTTTAACTTTTTTCCATCCAGGGTATCCAGTAGCGTTAGCAGTAAATACTCTATCATTGTATGTTGAAGTCTTTTTAGGTGGAACTATACAGTTTGTTGTAAATAGGATTGGTCCATTAAAAGTTTCAAACTCTTCAACTTGCTTCCACCAAGCATTACCATAGTTTCCAACAAAATGAGAATATTTTTTAAATGCTGGGTAATAATGTCCAGGAAGCATCTCAGAGTGAGTATAGATATCAACACCAGAATCTTTAGACTGTTCAAGAAGATCTTCTAAATCTTTTAGATCATGACCAGTGATAAGGATTCCTGGATTAGTTCCAACACCTAAATTAACTTTAGAAATCTCAGGATTTCCATATTTTGAAGTATTAGCTCCATCAAGAAGAGCCATTGCTTTCACACCAAATTCACCAGTTTTTAGCACAAGTGATGTAAGTTCATCTCCACTTAAAGAATCGTCAGAAGTAGCAAGAAGAGCTTCCTCTATAAAGTTGAAAATTTCAGAATCCATTTTTCCAAGATTCATAGCATGTTCAGCATATGCTGCCATTCCTTTTAATCCATATGTAAGTAGTTCTCTTAAAGATCTTATATCTTCATTTTCAGTTCTTAGAATTCCAACTGATTTTGAAACTCTTTCTAAGTCTTCTAATGTAGAAAATTCATAATTTAGAAGCTCTAAATTTTCAAATTTTTCATCTAAAGTTACATTTAGTTCTAATAATCTATTTTTTAAGTTATTTCTAAGAATAAACCCTTTTTTAATTTCTTCTACGATAGCTTCATCATCAAAGTTTGCATTAGTTATAGTTATAAAAAGTGAATTTATAATATATCTATTTATTAAATCAGTTGATTCTAAACCATTTGTAGCTTTTTTTAACTGTGAATTGTAATTTCCAACCAATTTTGCAGTCCAAACTAATAAGTCCTGAAGGTTAGCAGTTGTAGCAGTTTTTCCACAAACACCTATAATTTCACATCCAGTTCCTTTAGCAGTTTCCTGACATTGGTAACAAAACATATTTTTATTATCTAAATTACACATATTTATTATCCTCCTATAGCGCATCTAATATGAAGATATAGTACAAGAGAAATAAAAAAAAATCGGTAACATTAGTTACCGAAAAATAAAAATCTTTTAAGATTTATTAATTTATACAATTTTATTTGTATTCAATTGTTTAATACTGTCAATTATTAAGTTAAGATCTACAAATCTGTACTCTTCTAAAGAATCATGTGATAAAAGTTCTTTATCCTTAGGGCTAAGTTTTTGTGAAATATGAACCGCACCTTCAATAAGTTCTAAAGAGGTATTGTTATCAAGATATCTATTCTTTGATATTAAAATTGATTTAAATGGATTGCTACTATTTTCAAGATTGTATAAAATAGGGTCACTTAAAAGCTTGTGTCCATCTTTAATATTTTTTTCAACTGATCTTAAAACTTCTTGAAAAATAATGTTTTCAAGAAAAATAACTTCATCAGTTTCTTTATAAAAATTAAATACCTTATTGTTATTTGTAACTATGATATAATTCATAAAGCACCTCCAAATTTTACAATCTATATATTACTCTTTAAACTGTATTATTTCAATACTTAAATCATAATTATTTTAAACTAGATTAATAAACTCCTGGTCCTATAGGAAGTTTTAAATAATACCAAATAGTCATTAAAGTTATTAAGGAAACTAAAATAACTATTGCATAAGGTAATGTCAGAGAAAATACACTTCCAACACCTAAAATTTCGTTGGATTTTATTTTTTTTTCATTTTGGTATTGATATAGTAATCCTAGAACTACTGGAAGAGCTGGCTGTAAAGGTGAAACTATATTTGTAGCAGAATCTCCAATTCTAAAAGCTAGTTGTGCATAAGCTGGTGAAACTCCTAAAATATTAAACATCGGAACTATCATAGGCGCTAATAAAACCCATTTAGTTGAACCCGAGGTCATAATAGGATTTATCAATGTCGTTATTAAAATTATCATAATTAATAATAAATATGAACTTACATTTAAATCCTTGAGTAACATAGCCCCTTTGATAGAAAGTACTTTAAAAATATTGGATTTATTTAATAAATATATAAAAATAGAAGATGATAGCAGCGTAACCATTAAAGGAGCGGCTTGGACAATGCCTTCTTGAAATAGATTTGCCACATCTTTTGTCGTTTTTATGACACCTTTCCCTATTCCATAAAAGATTCCTATTATAGAGAATAATAAAAAAATGATTGTTGTTATTGAAGACATAAGAGGAGAGGTTGGTAAAAATTTCCCTTCAGAATTTCTAAAAAATCCATTTTCAGGGTAAATAAGAACTCCCATTATGATTAGAAAAAATATAAGTCCATAGAATGAGTATTTTAATCCTTTTTTCTCTTCTTCAGTTAACTTCAAACTATTTAAAATATCCAAATTTTTATGATTGTTTTCATCTACTACTTTAGAAATAACTTTTTCTGTAAATATGGTTAGAGAAATTGTTAAAACTATCGTAGCGGCAACCATAAAATAATAATTACATAAAGGATTAATAATTTCTTTTTTATCTATTGCTAATAGAGCTTCTTGAGTTATACCTGATAGCAAGGCATCTGTCCCTGCTACAAAAATATTAGCTGTAAATCCACCACTTGCGGCTGCGAACCCAACTATAATTCCTAATTTTGGATTTCTTCCAACTGATGAAAAAAGAATTCCTCCCATTGTTATTGCAAAAATGGTTCCAGCATCTGACATTACATTTGCATTGATTGCGGTAAAAATGAAGGCTGCTGTTAAATAACTGTTAGGAATACCTAATAAATACTTTCTCATTAAGGCGTTGAAAAACCCTACTTTTTCAACAACTCCAATAGACATCATCATCAAAATTACTACTCTTAGTGACGGGAAATTTATATAAATATCTGGCATTGATTCAATTAGTTTTCTCATATGTAAATAACTAAACAAATTTTCTACCAAAATAAAATTGTTAGTTATTAATGTGTCTTCTACTCCAAAATTTATTTGATTTAAAGTGTATGATGTAAATATTAATGCTATTGTAAAAATATTAAATAAAATAAATGGATGTGGTAATTTATTTCCATATTTTTCTATAAAGTTTATTACTTTATAATCTTTTCCGTTGTTGTGATCCAAAATTTTCTCCTTTAAGTATCTTAATGAAAAAAGTTGCATGAGTTTTCTCATACAACTTCAGATATAATTATTTTGATATTTGTAATATTATTCTTGTTACAAACATAGCTAATGCGGCATCTATCAGTGGAATTATTAATAATAATTTATAATATTTTTTAGATACTCCTGAGACAATAACTATTCTTGCATAATGTCCAACTAATGTTCCCATCAAAATAACAGCTGGATATAGAATTGTAGCTTGTTCTTGAGTTAAAATTCCTTCTTGATATAACATTAAACCTGTTGCTGCACCTGCTGCTTTAGCAAAGAAGGCTGCTATTATAACTAAAGATGCTTCACCAGGAAGTCCAAATAATGCCATTAAAGGACTTAAAACTGTGGCTATTATATCCATAAGACCTGTTGTTTTTAAAAAAACTATTAAAACATAAGCTAAAATCATTGCAGGAGCTATTTGTTCAAAAGTTATATTTAATCCTTTTTTTGCTCCTTTCATAAATATCTCTACGACACTTTGATTATTTTTTACTTGTTCCACTTTCATCCTCCTAATTAAACCTCGTATTGAATATTTAAATTTCTTTTTTTTATAATAACTCTAACTAAGTTTGCTCCAATTATTTTCATGATAAATTGAATCATTATAATTCCCCCCAAAGGTAGTAATGAAATTCCTAGTAATGGACCACCTGCTGATATCGTATTTGTTACTACTCCTGATGAAGCATATTGATATGCTACAAATATAGCTCTTTCTTCCTCTGTTATATAATTGTCATCATGTAATTCTCTTGTCATAATAGCTCCGACATCGGATGATGTAAATGAACTTACAAAGGCTAATCCTGAGCTTCCAGGTATTCCCATTAATGGTCTTAAAATGGGGCTAAAAAATTTAGAAGCAGCTTCTAATGCTCCCAATTCTTGTGCAACAGTAATTAAACCAGAAGAGAGCATAAGTGACGGTGCTAAAGTTAAAGCAATTAAAAATCCCTCTCTTGTTCCTTCGCCACCTTTTCCTGTGAAGTTAATTTTATTTGTAATAATTCCGAATTTACCCAAAAGATAACTAAAGTCAAAAGCTTTTAAAGTTTCAAAATCTTTTAATAATCCAGAAAACATTATTATTAATATAAATAATGACGCCCATCCTGTTATAGATTTTTTTTGTTCTGCTGTTAACATTTTATTTTTCCTCCTCAAAAGTTTCTGGTAGTGTTAGTATTGTTTGTAATATTAGTTTTGATCTTTCAACTAAAGAACTTAACAGAGCTCTCTCCCTTATAGTGTGATTTTCATAACCCTTTACTCCCATTCCACAAACTGTTGGTATTCCTAGAGTAACGCTATAGGCGGCATCAGATCCTCCACCTAAATGGCAAGAGTAAGGTGTGCCAAATCCTAATTTTTCAGAATTAGTTTTTAATAATTCAAATAATTGCAAATTCTTTTTTGTTTGTTCCATAGGGTCTGATAATGAAATTTGAGTTATCTCTGATGTTGTTCCATCTACAAAAGATGTATTTGTTATATCTGTTAAAAAACTTTTGATTTTATCTAAATCATTTAAATTTTTAAATCTCACGTTCACTGTCATAGTACAATATTCTGGTATTGTATTTTGGCTTGTTCCCCCTTCAATAACTCCTACATTATAATGTATTGAGTTAAAATCATTATTTTTTTCTATATTAATTGTTTTATATGCCGCTTCTTTTATTGAACTAACCCCATTTTGAGGTTCATTTCCAGAATGAGCCGCTTTTCCCTTTATAGTTATTTTAAAGTTTGCTGTTCCTTTTCTTCCAGTAACTACTCTTCCATCTACAAATCCTGTTTCACAATCTATACATGTTTTAAATCCTTTCAACTCATTTAAAAAAAATTGTTTTCCTTCTCCTAGGGTATATCTATGACCAACTTCTTCATCTCCCGAAAAAGCCAGTTTAACTATTTTATCATAATTGATGTGATTTAGAGCACGAGCTACTAGTGCCCCGACAATAACTCCACCTTTACAATCTAAAACTCCAGGACCATAAATTGTGTCGTTTTCAAAATCGATTTTTACAACTTCCTCACCAAATAATCCTTTTTTATGAACCGTATCTAGATGTCCTAGAATGGCCATTTCTAGATGATTACTTCCATTATCAAAAAAAGCGGTAAGGCTATTTGGTCCTTGGCTGAATTCATAAATTTTTGTTTTCATCCCATACTCTATTAATTTTTTTTCTAGAAAATTGATAGCTAAATTTACATTATCTGTGTCAATTGAAGGACTTTCTATTTTACAAAGATCTATCCACAAACTTTGCATCTCTTTTTCATTTTCTTCAATAAACTCAAAAGCTTTTTTTAAATTATAATTCATATTTTCTCCCCCGTTATATAACTTTTATAAAGTCATATTCTATTTAATATTTATAACTTTTATTAAAACCATTTTTTGTTTAAAACTTAGTTTTGAATCTTCATATTTTAAATCGAGTCCCAATTTTATTCCATTTATAGCAAAATGTTTCATGATGTTAAAAAGTACATTATCTTCATCTTTATACTTTGATAACTTTATCCACTCTTCAAAAATCCGATCTTCTTTCCAGATTTCTATATCTAAATTACAAAAATTAATTTCTTTTAATTTTTTCTTCAATTCGTTTAAATTAAAAAATTTATTGTGAGAAAAATCTCTTATTTTATTAAAATTATTTTGTAAATCAGCTTCTTCTTCTTTTTCAGAAGTTATAATATCAACAATAATTAACTCTCCAAAATTTTTTAGAACTTTTTTTATTTCTTTTAAAACTAAATCAATATCTTTCAGATGATGTAATGTTAATCTTGTGATTACCGTATCAAAAAAATTTTCATCAAATTCTAAATTATGTGCATCTCCTCTGACAGGAATAATATTTTTTAATTTATTATTCTTATTCAAATTTTCTATTTGATTTATCATAGCCTTACTTATATCCAAAGCATAAATTTCTTTTGCTAATTTAGCTATTTCTCTTGATATAAAACCAGTCCCTGCACCCAAGTCAAGGACTCTTTTTCCTGTATAAGGATAACCTTTATTAATCAACTGTATTACACTATTTTTTTGATTAATATATTTTGATTCCTCATATTCTTCTGCTTGTTTATTGAATGAAATTTTATTTTTTTCTATATTTTCAGTATGCAAATTTTCAAAATTTATATTTAAATTTTCCAGTATTTTTTTTTCAGAAGAAAAACTAATCTTAATTCCATTTTCGTAGCGATTTATAGTTTTTAAACTTACTTCAGAAATTTTTGCCAATTCTTTCTGAGTTATTCTTTTTTCTTTTCTTATTTTCATCGATTTTTCAAACAATTTTTTCACATCTCCATCTTTAAAGTTAAAAAAAATACACTACAATAACAATATAACTCGTAATGTATTGTTGTCAATTTTTTTTTTAACAGCCTTTATTTACTTATGTTTTTTGGAATTATTCATCTTCACTGTCTTTTAAGTGTCTCTTTTTTGTTTTAATAGAGCTTAAAAATAAAATAAAAATATTTGACAAAAATTAAATATAGATGTATAATCCTTCCTAGAGTAAAAAAAAGGGGTGAGAAAAAAGTGAGGAAGTTAAGAACAGTAATTAAATACAAAAATGACCTACTAAATTTTCTTATTTCAAAAAGTTATTCTATTTTTCAAAATTTATTTTTAGTTTTTAAATTTAATATTTATATATATTTGGGATATGATATTTAATTCATATTCCTTTTTTTTATGCAAAATTATTTGTGGAGGTATTAATGAAAGGTAAATTGATTCTTGAAAATGGAATGGTCTTCGAAGGTAAAATATTTGGAGAGCTAGGGGGGACAGTAGGAGAATTAGTTTTTAACACTGGAATGACTGGATACCAAGAGTTGTTAACAGATCCATCATACTGTGGTCAAATAGTTGTTATGACATATCCAATGGTTGGAAATTATGGGATTAATTTAGAGGATATGGAATCTGATGGAATTAAATTAAAAGGCTTTATAATAAAAGAAGATGCAAAGCTTCCAAACAACTTTAGATGTGAAATGACTCTAGATGGTTTCTTAAGACAGCATAAAGTAGTTGGATTCAAGGGGATAGATACAAGACATCTTACAAAGATTATTAGAGAACAGGGAGCTATGAAAGCTTTAATCACAACTGAAGAATTAACACAAAAAGAGATAGATGCTCATTTTAATAAATTTAATAATATTGATGCTGTGGAAACAGTAAGTACAAAAGAAACGTATGAAATTCCTGGGGAAGGTAAAAAAATTGGAGTAATAGATTTTGGAGTAAAAAGAAACATACTTAGAAACTTTTCTAAGAGAGGTTATAGTATGGTTGTTTTCCCATGGAATGTTACTGCTGAAGAAGTTTTATCTCATAAATTAGATGGAGTATTTTTATCTAACGGACCAGGGGATCCAGCAGAGTTAACAGAAGTTATAAACGAAATAAAAAAACTTGTTGGAAAACTTCCAATAGTTGGAATTTGTTTAGGACATCAGCTTCTAGCTTGGGCTTTAGGTGGAACTACTAAAAAATTAAAATATGGACACAGAGGATGTAACCATCCAGTTAAGGATTTAGATAGAAATAAAATTTACATAACTTCTCAAAATCATGGATATGTAGTTGATAAAGTTCCAGAATCAATGAGAGTAACTCATATAAACTTAAATGATAATTCTATTGAAGGAATGAAAAGTGATGAACTGAGAATTATGTGTGTACAATACCATCCAGAGGCATGGCCTGGACCATCAGATTCAGAATATTTATTTGATGATTTCTTAAAAGTAATAGAGGGGGATAAATAATGTTAGATAAATCAATAAAAAAGACCCTGGTGATAGGATCAGGACCAATCATAATTGGTCAAGCAGCAGAGTTTGATTACTCTGGAACACAAGCTTGCGAAACTCTAAAAAAAGAAGGAATAGAAGTTGTACTAATAAATTCAAATCCAGCTACAATAATGACAGATAAATTTGTTGCGGACAGAATATATATAGAGCCTATTACGGCAGAGTTTGTAGAAAAAGTTATAGCAAAAGAAAGACCAGATTCAATACTTGCTGGAATGGGTGGACAAACAGCATTAAATATGGCAGTTGAACTTCATGACAAAGGAATATTAGAAAAATATGGTGTTAAAGTAATAGGAACTCCAATCCAATCTATAAAAAGAGGAGAGGATAGAGAACTTTTTAGAGAAGCTATGGATAAAATTGGGGAACCAGTAATTGAAAGTAAAATAGTTGAAACATCAGAGGATGGATTTAGAGTTGCAAATGAGATTGGTTATCCAGTAGTAGTAAGACCAGCTTATACACTTGGAGGAACTGGTGGAGGAATAGCAGATAATCCTCAAGAACTTGAAGAAATTTTATTAAAAGGACTTAAACTTTCAAGAGTTGGACAAGTTCTAATTGAAAAATCAATACTTGGATGGAAAGAAGTTGAATATGAAGTAATAAGAGATATGGATGGAAACTGTATAACAGTTTGTAATATGGAAAATATTGATCCGGTTGGAATTCATACTGGAGATTCAATAGTAGTAGCACCATCTCAAACTCTTTCAGATAGAGAGTATCAGATGCTTAGAACATCTGCGATAAAAATAATTAATGAGATTGGAGTAATTGGAGGATGTAACGTTCAATTTGCTCTTCATCCAAAGTCATTTGAATATGCTATTATCGAGATAAACCCAAGAGTTTCTAGATCATCAGCTTTAGCATCAAAGGCTACAGGATACCCAATAGCTAGAGTTGCTACTAGATTATCTTTAGGTTATAGATTAGATGAAGTTGTAAATGAAGTAACAGGAAAAACATTTGCATGTTTTGAACCAGCTCTTGATTATATAGTAGTTAAGATTCCTAAGTGGCCATTTGATAAATTTAAAAAAGCTAATAAAAGATTAGGGACAAAAATGATGGCAACTGGTGAAATTATGGCAATTGGAAATAATTTTGAAGCTGCATTTTTAAAAGGATTAAGATCTTTAGAAATTGGTAGATTTAATTTAGAGCATCCAGCTGTTAAAAAATTAACTATGGAGCAATTGAAAGAAATAGTAGTAAGACCAGATGACGAAAGAATATTTGTTGTTGCTGAAATGCTAAGAAGAGGATAT
This sequence comes from Cetobacterium sp. 2A, assembly GCF_014250685.1. Classification (GTDB taxonomy): domain Bacteria; phylum Fusobacteriota; class Fusobacteriia; order Fusobacteriales; family Fusobacteriaceae; genus Cetobacterium. The sequence continues at coordinate 1,141,981 of NZ_JACFAJ010000006.1, forward strand.
GTAAAGGAAAAGTTACAAAAGATAACTGGAATAGATAAATTCTTTATGGAAAAAATTGAATGGATTGTAAAACAAGAAGAGACTATGAAAAGAATGACTCTTAAAGATTTAGATGAAAAATTCTTAAGAAACATGAAGAAAAAAGGATTTGCAGATAAAGGAATAGCTTCTCTTATGAATGTTACAGAAAACGATATCACAAGAAAAAGAAAAGAATATAATGTAAATCCAGTTTACAAAATGGTTGATACATGTGCTGGAGAGTTTGCGGCAGATTCATCATACTTCTACTCAACATATGATCAGTTTGATGAAGTTGAAGTAACTAACAAGAGAAAAGTAATTGTTATAGGATCAGGACCGATAAGAATTGGGCAAGGAATAGAGTTTGATTATTGTACTGTTCACTCTATAAAAGCTCTTAGAAATATGGGAATAGAGAGTATTATAATAAATAACAACCCTGAGACAGTTTCAACTGACTTCTCAACAGCTGATAGATTATACTTTGAACCATTAGTAACTGAAGATGTTATGAATATAATCGAAAAGGAAAAACCTGAAGGAGTTGTACTTCAGTTCGGAGGACAAACAGCTATAAAATTAGCAAATGATTTAAGTGAAAAAGGAATTAAAATTCTTGGAACCTCTGCTCAAATGATTGATGCTGCTGAAGATAGAGAGAAGTTTGAAGAAGTAATGGAAAAATTAGATATAAAAAGACCTAAAGGAAAAGCTGTTTGGAATATAGAAGATGGAATAAAAATAGCAGAAGAAGTTAATTATCCTGTTCTAGTAAGACCATCTTATGTATTAGGTGGACAGGGAATGGAAATATGTCATGAAGAGATTAACTTAGTTAAATATTTAGAAGCTTCATTTGACAGAGATCCAGAAAATCCTGTACTTATAGATAAATACTTAAATGGAATAGAGGTTGAAGTAGATGCCATTTGTGACGAAGAGGATGTTTTAATTCCTGGAGTTATGGAGCATTTAGAAAGAGCTGGAGTTCACTCAGGTGACTCAATAACAGTTTATCCTCCTCAAAATCTATACGAAGGAACAGAGGATAAAATTTTAGAGATAACTAAAAAGATAGCAAAAGCTTTAGACATAAAAGGAATGATGAATATCCAGTTTATAGCTTACCAAAATGAACTTTATGTAATAGAAGTAAATCCAAGATCTTCTAGAACTGTCCCTTATATAGCTAAAATTTCTGGGGTTCCGGTAATAGAATTAGCGACAAAAGTAATTATGGGAGAAAAGTTAAAAGACCTAGGTTATGGAACAGGAATATATAAAAAGCCATCTGTTGTAGCGGTTAAAGTTCCTGTGTTCTCAACAGAAAAATTAGGAAATGTGGAAGTTTCTTTAGGACCTGAAATGAAATCAACTGGAGAAGTTTTAGGGGTAGGAAACACATTTGAAGAAGCAATATACAAAGGTCTTGTAGGTGGCGGAAGAGTTCAAGGAGTTAAAGGAAGAAGCATCCTTCTAACTATAAGAGATGAAGATAAAGATGAGTTCTTACCAATGGCTAAAAAGCTTGTAGAATTTGGATGTAATCTTTATGCTACAGAGGGAACAAAAATGTATTTAGCAGAGAATGGAATAGAAGCAAATGGGGTTAAGAAGATGACAGAACCTTCTCCTAACATTCTAGATTTATTAAAAAATAGAGAAGTTTCATTACTGATAAATACTCCAACAAAAGCAAATGATGCTCAAAGAGATGGATTTAAAATGAGAAGAACTGCTATTGAATATGGAGTTGAAGTTCTAACATCACTTGATACATTGAATGCAATTATAAAAATGCAAGATTTAAATGTAGATAAGCAAGATTTAGAAGTGTTTGATATAAGCAAGATTTAATAATGTTTGGAGAGTTGATCAAAAATGGTTAACTCTCCATTTTTTATATTTTTTGAAGGGATAAGATAAGATGCGTGGTAAATAATAATCATAGAAATATATTTCAGGAGGAATTAATATGGGGAATACTTATATGAATGTATCAGTTACTAATGATCTTTTGAGAAAAACGTTTGTTTATATGTTTATTGGATTGTTAATAACAGCTGGAGTACCGGCTTATATTATTTTGACTAAGAATACTAGTTTGTTAAATATGATTCAAACTTATTATTGGCCACTTATTATAGCTGAGTTTGTTGTTGTTTTAGTTCTGAGTTTTGCAATAAATAAAATTTCGGTAGGCATGGCAAAGATTTTGTTTTTTGCTTATGCGTTTTTAAATGGATTTGTTTTTTCAATTTTCACTTTATTTTTTTCAATCTATATACTTACATATGCTTTAGGGATTACATCTCTTATGTTTCTAGTAATAGCAATATATGGATATACAACTAATGAAGATTTAGGAAAGTACAGTAAAATTATGTTTGGAGGATTAATAACTTTAGTTATTTTATCTGTAATAAATATTTTTATAAAAGCTCCTGTGTTCTATTGGTTGGTATCTGTATTTGGAGTAATTATCTTCTCAGCTATGATAGCTTTTGATGTAAATAGGATTAAAGCGATGGCTTATGAATTATCAGGCGGGAATGAAAGTGATATTGAAAAAATGGGAGTTATAGGAGCATTATCTTTATATCTAGATTTTGTTAACTTATTTGTTTATATACTTAGATTAGTTGGTGGAGGAAATAATAAAGACTAAAAAAATAAGCACTGCGCAAGCAGTGCTTTTGTATTTAAAAGATGGTGCCTAGAAAAGGATTCGAACCTTCGACCGTTCGGGTATGAACCGAATGCTCTAGCCAACTGAGCTATCTAGGCTTAATATGGTGGAGATAAGCGGAGTCGAACCGCTGACCTACGCAGTGCAAGTGCGTTGCTCTCCCAACTGAGCTATATCCCCGGAATAATCTTCTCAAGTGAGTTAATTACTAGTAAATAGTATCATAATAATAAAAAAATGTCAATAAAAAATCTTAAATATTAGTAACAATATTTTTTAATGCATCTACAGTATATATAATTTCTTCCTCAGTATTAAAATATCCAAAAGAAAATCTGACAGTTCCATACTCATCTGTTCCTAAGAATTTGTGAGCTAGTGGAGCACAATGGAAACCTGCTCTTGTTAAAATATTAAATTCTTCATCTAATATAGTTGCTACATCTTGAGCTGGAATTCCCGAAATATTAATGCTTATAACAGGTGCTCTATCTTTTGAAAAAGTAGAATAGATCTTAATTTTATCTATTTTAGAAATTTCATCTAAAAATAAAGATGTAAGTTTATTCTCGTGATTTCTAATAGTTTCAAGTCCAACAGAATTTATAAAATCTATTCCAGCACCTAGACTTAAAATTCCAGGAGTATTCAATGTACCGCTTTCAAGGAGTTCGGGCATAACTTTTGGTTGTCTTTCAAGTTTTGAAAAACTCCCAGTACCACCTTCTAAAATGGGAGTAATTTCTATTCCTTCTCTAACGTATATTCCTCCAACTCCCTGAATACCAAATAAAGACTTATGTCCTGTAAAGCAAAGGATGTCAATATTCATTTCTTCAACATCTATATTTATATACCCAGCACTTTGAGAAGCATCAACAATAAAAAGTAGATTATTTTTTTTACAAAATTCTCCAATTTCTTTTAATGGTTGAATATTTCCAGTGACATTTGAAATATGATTAATAACAATAACTTTAGTATCTCTATTGAAATTATTTTTTAAATCTTCAAAAGTTTCAATGAAATCTATTTTTACTCCGTGTTCATCTCTTAGTGAAAAAAGAGGTCTCAACACTGAATTATGTTCAAAGACAGAGGTTATAATTCTTTGGTTATCTTTTATACAACCTTTTATAGCAAAATTTAAAGATTCTGTGGCATTAGCTGTAAAAGAAATTTGTAATGGATTTGAAATGTTAAAAAAATTTGCTATTTTATCTCTTACAGAGTAAATTTGTCTATTTATTTCTACTGATTTATGATGCCCGGATCTTCCAGGATTTCCACTTAAATTTTTTATTGAAAAATTTACTGAATCATAAACTGTTTCTGGTTTTGGATGAGATGTTGCTGAGTTATCAAAATAATGTTCTGTACTTTTCATTGCACACCTGCTTTCTAAATATTTTTCTTAATTATACCATTATTTTTTTTTTAATCAAATAAAAAGGGAATCGATTAGGATTCCCTTTTTATTATAATTTGGCGAAAATTTCAATTATATTGTATAGATGATCTTTTATTCTTCTATAGTTATTTAGTATATCCATATACCCAGTACTAAGCATTGCAGGCATAACACTATTAGTTATATGCTCTAAATGTTCAGCTCTAGCTTTTTTATATTCATCTTTAATGAAATTACATTTTTTAATAGCAGCAACGAAAAGTTCTCTATCTCTTTGCTGATAAGCTAAATCTATATCATCAAATAAAGATTCTATATTTGAATGAAGATTAGTTAGAGTATTTTTCTTGTGATCACTAAGTGATATTTCGTGATCTTCTAGTTTTTTAAGAGTCTTAGCGATTCTAAGTAGATAATCACTTATTGTTTCATACTCATCACAAGTTTGAATGTTCTCTCTAGTTTCTTCAGTATTTTCAGAATCTAAGTCAGTTGTTAAGATACGGAAATTAACATCAGAAATTTCTTTTTGGAAAAGATCAAGTCTGTCTTCTAAAGCTTCAATTTCAGGAAGATTAATATTAAGAGCTTCTGTACTATTTACACTTTCTTTTAATTTTTTAAAGATTTTCTTGATGCTTATACCCATTTCAATAACTTCTGTTTTTGTTTGCTCAACAACAACAGCTGGAGTTTCAGTCATCAGGTTATCAAGATGTGTAACTCTACCCTTAACAGAAGGAGCATCATCTTTAACTACTTTACATAAGAAGTCAGCAACATATCCAATGAATGGAACAAATAGTAAAACGTTTAATACGTTAAACATTGTGTGAGCTGTAGCAATAGCTGCAGTTAAATTATTAACTGGATCCATCATATCTTCAAGGAACGCAAGGTAGTAAGTGAAGATAGATGTGGCCCATAGAACTCCAACTACATTAATGATTGTATGAGCATAGGCTGCTCTTTTAGCATTAGCGTTGGCACCTAATGAAGCTAAAAGTGCTGTAATAGTAGTTCCAACATTTTCTCCTAGAACCAATGCAACTGCTGTTGGATAATCAATTAATCCTTGAACAGCAAGTGTTATTGTGATACCAAGAGTTGCTGAAGATGATTGAACTACGGCAGTAAGAAGTGCACCAACCGCGGCAGCTTTTAAAACACCTAAATAAGAGTTAGCACTAAATGCGTGGAATAATTCAACAAATTCAGGCATAGTTCTTACAGGTTTTAGACCATCACTCATAAGCTCTAGTCCGAAGAAGATTAATCCAAGTCCCATGATAGTGAGAGCTCTTGTTCTAGCTTTATCACTTTTCATAAACATTTGAGATACGGCAGCGGCTCCAGCCATTGGAAGTCCATACTTTCCAATTTTTAAAACTAGAATCCAACCAGTTATAGTAGTTCCAATATTCGCTCCTAGAATTACACCTAAAGCTTGCTTTAAAGTAAGAAGAGAAGCATTAACAAATCCAATAGTCATAACTGTACTTACAGAAGATGATTGAACTAAGGCTGTAACAAAAATTCCCATAACTATAGCAATAAATCTATTTGTTGTTAATGCTGCAAGAATTTTTTTAAGTCTTTGTCCTGCAAGTTTCTGCATTCCTTTGGACATGTTATCCATTCCGTAAAGGAATAATCCAAGTCCCCCGACTACTTTAAAAAGAATTTCTAAATACATTTTTCCTCCTGAAATTTAATATATAAATTTTTTAAAATTGTTAACCTTTTAAAATCGCAATGAAAAGTAAGCAAACGTCAGATAAATTTTATCATGATATTTTAAAAATGTAAAACGTATAATTTAAATAAATAAAAAAAGAAGCCATTAACGGCTTCTTTTTGATAAAATTTGTTTATTAATATCCTTCTGCAACTTGATCTTTTGCTAGTTTGAAGCCAGCTAATTTATTAACGATGATTGCTATAGCTCCGTCACCAGTAACATTACAAGCAGTTCCAAAACTATCTTGTGCTAAGTAAAGTGCAATCATAAGAGAAGTTAGAGTAGGTGGGAAACCAAGCATTGTTTCTAATAGTCCAAGAGCAGCCATTACAGCTCCACCAGGAACACCAGGTGCCGCAACCATTGTAACTCCAAGCATTAAAATGAATCCAAACATTCCAGCAAATGTCATTGGCATTCCATGTAGCATCATAACAGCCATAGAACAACTTACTAAAGTTATTGTACTTCCTGATAGATGAATTGTTGCACATAGAGGGATAGCGAAATCAGCGATACCATCATTTACACCATTCTCTTTAGTTTGAGCTAAAGTTACTGGAATAGTTGCTGCTGATGATTGAGTTCCAATTGCTGTGAAATATGCAGGTAACATATTTTTGATTAATCTGATTGGATTAGCTCCAGCCATAGAACCAGCAATAGTATATTGGATTATAATAATAGTCATGTGTAAAATAATAACTAAAGCGAATACTTTAGCAAATACTGACATGATTGTTGCTACTTGTCCAGCATAAGTCATATTAGCGAAGATTCCGGCAATATGATAAGGTAATAATGGGATAATAATATTGCTGATGATTTTTTCAACAATAGTTTGGAATTCTCCCATAACATTTTTTATTGCAGTACCTTTTACAATTGCTATTCCTATACCAAGAGTAAAAGCCATAAGTAAAGCTGTCATAACTCCCATAACCGGTGGCATATCAATTGTTAGGAATCCAGATAGTAAAGAGTGCTCTGGATTTTGTGCATTGATTACCATTGATCCAGGAGTAAGGATGTATTTAAAGGCAACACTGTTAACAAAATAAGCTAAACAACCAGCAGTGATTGTAGATAGATATGAAATTCCTGTAGTAATTCCAAGAAGTTTTCCAGCTCCTTTTCCTAAATCTCCAATTCCTGGAGCCACAAATCCGATAATAATAAGCGGAATAACAAACTGAAGGAAGTTTCCAAAAACTCCGCTAAAAGTAGCCATAAGTCTAACTAAAAATTCAATTCTAGTCATTCCTATTAGTATACCGATGATAATTGCTAAAATCAATTTTGGTAATAAACCTAATTTTTTCATATCCAACCTCCAAAAAGTTTCAAAATATAACTATAATATAATGTAATACAATATTGTTTGAAAAAAAGCAAGAGATAGATTTATAAAAATATTTAAAGTTTGAAAAAAAGCATATTATATAGTAGAATTTAAAGAAAGTTTAAAATAAGGACGTGAAATAATGATAAGTGGAAATATAGAAGGAATTAGAGATTCCATATTAGCTGAATTAGAAAATATTTATGATTATGAAATCGAAAAAGGAAAATTTGTAACTGAAGAAATTATAAACTTAATTTCAGATATAAGTATCCATATAAATAGAGAAATAAATGTAGCGATTGATAGAAAAAGTAAAATAATAGATGTAGCAATTGGAGATAGTAATAGTGTGGAGCTTCCAATTTTGGATATATCAAATAAAAAACTTAGTGGAGTTAGAATTATCCATACCCATCCAAATGGATATCCAAATCTTTCTATGATTGATATTTCAGCTTTACTAAAACTAAAACTAGATGCTATTGCAGCCGTAGGAGTTACTGAAGCTGGTATAAATGGTATAAATATAGGATTCTGTAAATTAGATGGTCAAAAATTGGTTCATGAAGAAATTGAGAACCTTTCTGTTGAGAAAGCATGTAATTTTAATTATGCAAATATTGTTGAAGAGATGGAGAAAAATCTTAGAAAAGTAGATGTAGTTGAAGACGATAGAGAGATTGCAATCTTAGTAGGAATCGATACACAAGAGAGTTTGGATGAGTTAGAAGAGTTAGCTAGGGCTTGTGACGTTACAGTTGTAGATACGATGTTTCAAAAAAGAAATAAAGTGGACAATGTATTTTTTATAGGAAGTGGAAAAGCTAGAGAATTAGCGATGTTAAAACAAATAAAGAGAGCCAATTTAATAATTTTTGATGAAGAGTTAAGTGGAGTTCAAATTAAAAACTTAGAAGCTGTAACTGGTTGTAAAGTTATAGATAGAACAATACTTATTTTAGAAATATTCGCAAGAAGAGCAAAAACAAGAGAGGCTAAAATTCAAGTTGAGTTAGCTCAGCTTAAATATAGAAGTGGAAGACTTCTAGGTCTTGGAAGTATAATGTCTAGAACTGGTGGAGGTATAGGAACAAGAGGACCAGGAGAAAAAAAATTAGAAATAGATAGAAGAAGAATTAGAGATGATATACATGATTTAAAAATGGAACTAGATAAGATAAAAAAGAATAGAGCACTTCAAAGAGAGAAAAGAGAGAGTTCTGGAATTCCAAAGATTTCTCTGGTTGGGTATACGAACGTTGGTAAATCTACTCTTAGAAATCTTCTAGTAGAGATGTATCCTGGAGACAATACAACTAAAAAAGAAGCAGTTTTTGCTGAAAATATGTTATTTGCAACATTGGATGCAACAACTAGATCTATGATACTTCCGGATAAGAGAGTAGCAGCATTAACTGATACTGTTGGATTTGTAAGAAAGTTACCTCACGATTTAGTTGAGGCTTTTAAATCGACACTGGAAGAAGTTAGTTTTTCTGATTTATTAATTCATGTTGTGGATGTATCGAGTGAAACGGTTATAAAACAAATAAGAGCAGTTGAGATAGTATTACAAGAATTATCTGCTTTAGATAAACCAACTATATTAGCTTTAAATAAGTGTGACAAGGCAACAACTGAGCAAATAGAAATGGTAAAAGATACTTTTAAAGATTATATTATCATAGAAATTAGTGCAAAAGATAAAATAAATATAGATGTACTTATGGAAAAAGCTGTAGAACTTTTACCAAGAACACTAAAAAGAGTAGAATATTTAATTCCATATTCTGAGTCTTCAGCAGGAGCATATTTACATAGAAATAGTATAATAGAAGAAGAATCTTATGAGGGTGAAGGGACTAAGATAATAGCTGTTGTAAGTGATGAAGTATTTAATAAAACTATTAAATATTTAATAAAAGAACTGTAAAAGGTAGAGAACATTAATGTTCTCTACCTTTTTATCTTCTGCTCCATCTCTCGGTTTTAAGTTTCTCATAACATCTTTTATAAAATTCATATCTTTCTTTAGATATTTTATTATTTTCAACTGCTTCTTTAATAACGCAACCTGGTTCATTTATATGAATGCAGTTGTTGAATCTACATGCTCCGTCTACATGAAATTCTGGGAAAAGTGCCTCTAATTCAGCAGAGTCCATTATTTCAGGAAGTTCAACAGAAGAAAACCCTGGAGTATCTATAACGAATCCACCATCTAACATTGGTAAAAGATTACTATCTCTTGTAGTGTGTTTTCCAGCTTTCAATCTCTTACTTGTTTCACCAGTAGTTAAAATTCTAGTTGATTGTATAAGATTTAAAATACTTGATTTTCCAACTCCACTTGGGCCACCAAAGGCAGTAACATGATCTTTAAGAAAATCTTTAAGGGCAGGAATCCCTTCGTTTGTTTTTGTAGAAATAAAGAACAATGGGATGTTTAAAGCTTTTAGAAAGTCCAATTTTTTTTCAATTTCTTCTATTTCAGTGGTTGAAAGTAGGTCAATTTTATTTATAACAACTATTGGATTAATTTTATAATAAAAACTATTTAATAAAAGGATATGTAATCTTTCATAGTCTATAACTGGATCTTTTGCTGAAAACTGTATAACTATGTAATCTATATTTGCAACTAATGGTCTGAAGAGTAAATTTTTTCTGGGTTTAACCTCAGTTATAAATCCATCAGCATCAAAAATAACATGGTCTCCTACAGCACAATTATCTCTTTTGTCGCTACGTTTCAAAATACCTCTTAATTTGCAAAGATACTCATTACCATCACTTTTAATATTATAAAATCCTTGTATTTTATTAATAACTATTCCTTCTATAAAACTCACTCTCCTAAATATTATTGACTAACTACAAGGTCTATTGCTGTTCCTGCAGTAATTTTTTTGCCAGTTGTCTGGCTAGTTTCTATTACTATATTTGGATCTAAATAATCTGTTACTTTATAACTTATTTCTCCCAAAGAAAGAGAATTTCTAGAGATTTCAGATTTTGCATCTTCTAACTCTAATCCTATTAAATCGGGCATTTTAACTTCCTTATTTTCTTGGATATCTCCAACAAGAATAGAGATTGAATCTCCTCTCCTAACTTTAGAATTTTTAGCTGGAGAAGTCGCTATAACAGTATTATATGGAAGAGGAGATATAAGATAACTAACTTTATCTATAGTAATTCCTTCTGTTTGTAATGCTGCTGTTACATCGATAAGATTTTTTTCTGAAAAATCAGGTAAAATTAATTCATCGGATCCTTTACTAACCCAAATTTTTATATTTCTTCCTCTTTTTACTATTTTATTTGGTTCTGGCTCTTGAAGAAAAATTTCATTGGTTGGAAATGTTGAGAATTCTTCTCCAGCAATCGTTATATTAAAGACATTCCCTTTATTCAATTGTTTTACCTCTTGTAGAGTTAGACCTTTGAAATCTGGAGTTTTGTATAAAAATTGATTGAAATATATTCTTATAAAAATATTATATGCAAAAAAACATGAAGCTATAATCGCACAAAATGACAAAAGATATAGTGAAATCTTTTTCATTAATTCCTCCTTAAAACTTGAAAATATGACATTTAAATATCTATTGAATGATAACATAAGACCCTTAAAATATCAATATTTACTTGATAAATAGTATGTAAAATGATAAAATAAACAATATAATATAATTTTGTTTTTCAACGGGAGGAAAAAATGAGCTATACTATCGAAGTTATGATTTCTAAAGAGCAAATAGAGGGTAAAATAAAGGAACTTGCAAAGAAAATAGAGAGTGACTATGAGGGGAAAGAGTTTATTTGCGTGGGTCTTTTAAAAGGATCAATAATGTTTATGGCTGATCTTCTAAAAGAAATTAATCTACCATTAACGATGGATTTTATGAAAGTTTCAAGTTATCACGGTGGAGTAGATAGTACAGGTGTTGTAAAAATTTTAAAAGATGTGGATTTAGACCTATCTGGAAAAAATGTTATTATAATTGAAGATATTATAGATACAGGACTTACTTTAAAATATGTAAAGGAATTTTTAGCAACAAAAAATCCTAAGGAAATTAAAGTAGCAAGCTTATTAGATAAGCCAAGCAGAAGAAAAGTTGATATAGTTGGTGAATATATAGGTTTTGAAATACCAGATGAGTTTGTAGTTGGATATGGACTTGATTATGATGAGTATTACAGAAATCTTCCGTACATTGGAAAAATAGTAAAATAAAAATATTAGGAGGTACAATGTCCTTTAAACATAAAAAAAAATATGGACAAAACTTTCTTACTGACCAAAAGGATGTTTTAGATAGAATAATGGAAGTTTCAAATGTAACTTCAGAAGATGAGATTATAGAAATTGGTCCTGGAGAAGGAGCTTTAACGGGATTACTTTTAGAATCAGCATCAAAAGTAACTTGTATTGAGATAGATACTGATTTAGAAAAAATACTTAGAAAAAAGTATGATTCAAATTCAAAGTTTAATCTTATTATGCAAGATGTGCTTCAAGTTGATTTAAGAGAGGTTGTTGAAAAAAAAGGAAAAGTTGTTGCAAACATACCTTATTATATAACTTCACCTATAATAAATAAAATAATAGAGAATAGAGATAAAATTTCAGAGATGTATATTATGGTTCAAAAAGAGGTTGCAGAAAGAGTTTGTGCTGACTCTGGAAAAGAACGTAGTGTACTTACTTTAGCTGTTGAATATTTTGGAGAAGCAGAATACTTATTTACTATTCCAAAAGCGTTTTTTACACCAGCTCCTAAAGTTGATTCGGCTTTTATGTCTATAAAATTTTATGAAGATAATAGATATGTGAATAAAATATCTGAAGATATCTTTTTTAAATATGTAAAAGCTGCATTCTCTAATAAGAGAAAAAATATAGTTAATAATCTTTCAACTTTAGGTTATAGTAAAGATGAAGTAAGAGAAAAAATCTCAATATTAGGGATATCTGAAAATGAAAGAGCAGAAAACTTAACTATAGAAGATTTTATAAAACTTGCTGAAATTTTTGAAGGAAAATAGAAGGCTTTTAAATAAAGGGGCTGAAAACTAGATTAGGAAATACCTATTTTAGAGTCAGCCTCCTTTTAGCTTAAAGAAGGTTTAAGGAGAAATATGCAAAGTTATGAATTTAAAGTAAAAACGAGAAGAGAAGATATTGATTTTATCAACAAAGTAATGGAAGCTTATGAAGGTGTTGGAGTCGTTAGAACAAAAAATGCGGATGCAGGAGATTTGTCTATAGTATCAACACTTGATTTTAAGGATGACGTTAGAATGATAATAGAAGATCTTGATAGAAAATGGGTTGTAGCTAAGATCATTGAAGAGGGACCTTGGTCAGGACAACTATAAAAATGGAGGGAGTATTATGGAGAGATTAGAAAAACTTTTACGTTATGTAGTTGAACAACTGGTTGAAAAACATGGGGATATAAGAATTAGCTATGACTTGATTGATGATACAGTTACTTTTAAAGTAAATGTAGCTCAAGGAGAAATGGGAAAAGTAATTGGAAAGAATGGACTTACAGCAAATGCAATAAGAGGTGTTATGCAAGCGGCTGGAGTTAAAGATAAGTTAAATGTAAATGTAGAATTTTTAGACTAGGAGGAATCATGGAATTATTGACAGTTGCAAAAATGTCTGGAACTCACCATTTAAAAGGAGCGGTAAAAGTTACTTCAAACGTAGATAATTTAGAAGTTTTAAAAGGAAGTAAACTGATAGCAGAGCTACCAAATGGAACTACAAAGATACTTACTTTAAAAGAAGTGGCACCGTTAGTTGGTAAAAAATGGGTTATGGAATTTGATGAGATAACAAATAAATCTGATGCTAATTTATATCAAAATGCTTTGTTAAAAGCTAGAAGAGATTTATTAGGAATTAACGAAGATGAATATTTAGTAAATGACGTAATAGGAATGAAGGCTATAGATGCTGAAACAGGTGAAAAACTTGGAGAAGTAACTGATATATATGAAACAGCTGCTCATGATATTTATGTTATAGAATCAGATGAGTATGAAATGATGGTACCTGATGTTGAAGTATTTATAAAAGCTATTGATTTTGTAAAACAAGAAATGAAAGTTTCTCTAATAGAGGGAATGAAAGAAAAAAAGAAACAATAAGGAGAAACAGGTGAAAATAAATATTTTAACTCTCTTTCCAGAGTTTTTTGATTCTTTCAAGGAGCACAGCATAATAAAAAGAGCTATTGAAAGAGACCAAGTACAGGTAAATATTATTAATATTAGAGATTATGCAGATGGAAAGCATAAACAAAGTGATGATATGCCTTTTGGAGGAGGGGCTGGAATGGTTATGAAGCCTGAACCCCTTTTTAAAGCGTTAAATGAAACTAATGGAAAAGTGATTTATACTTCTCCACAAGGAAAAAGATTTGACCAAAAATTGGCAATAGAACTTTCAGAAGAGAAAGAGATAACTATAATAGCTGGGCACTATGAGGGAATAGATGAAAGAGTAGTAGAGTCGAAAGTAGACTTAGAAATTTCTCTTGGAGATTTTGTTTTAACAGGTGGAGAATTACCTGCAATGGTAATATCAGATGCAATTATAAGATTGATTCCTGGTGTTATAAAAAAAGAATCGTATGAAAATGACTCTTTCTTTACTGGGTTATTAGATCACCCTCATTATACAAGACCTGCAGAATATGAAGGATTGAAAGTTCCAGAAATATTATTGTCAGGAAATCATAAAAAAATAGATGAGTGGAGACTTAAAGAAAGTTTAAAAAGAACTTATTGTCGAAGAAAAGAACTTTTAGATGGAAGAGAATTTACAAAATTAGAAAAAAAACTACTAGAAGAAATAAAGAAGGAGCTATAGCATGATATATAGATTAGGAAAGCATGCTCCAAAAATTGGAGAAAATAATTACATAGCAGAAACAGCAACATTAATTGGTGATGTGGTTACTGGTAAAAATGTAACAATCTGGTTTTCAGCAGTTCTTAGAGCAGATATGAGTAAAATTGAAGTAGGTGACAATTCTAACATTCAAGATAATACTACAGTTCACGGGGATACAAATATACCTACAACTATAGGTAAAAACGTAACGATTGGACATAATTGTATTATTCATGGATGTACTATCGGTGATAATTCAATTATTGGTATGGGAGCTATACTGTTGAATAACTCAAAAATACCATCTAATTGTTTAGTTGCTGCAGGTTCTTTAGTAACTGATAAGTTGATAATAGAAGAAGGAGACTTTGTTGCAGGTTCTCCTGCTAAAGTTATTAAAAAGACCACTGACAAGCACAAGGAATATTTAAAATATGCTAAAGATGTTTATATAGATAAGATTGAAAAATACAAAGACTTAGAAAGAATAGGATGAAGAAAATGAGAAAATCTGTTTATTTGGGATTAGTGCACTCTCCAGTTTATAATAAAAGAGGAGATGTTGTTTGTACATCGGTAACGAATTTTGATATACATGATATATCAAGAACTTGTAGAACATATGATATAAATCAATACCATATAATTGTATCTGTAGATGCTCAAAAAGCTTTAACAGAAAGAATAATAGGGTATTGGCAAGAGGGAATGGGCGCAGGATACAATAAAGATAGAGAGGAAGCCTTTGGAAGAACAAGGGTTTATGAAACTATAGAACAAAGTATAGCTGAGATTGAAATTAGAGAAGGTAAAAGACCTCTTATTATCACAACATCAGCAAAGACTTATCCAAATTCAATAGGATACAAAGAACTTTCTAAAAAAATGTTTGAAGATGATCAACCATACCTTCTTTTATTTGGAACAGGTTGGGGTCTTATAGACGAAATTATGGAAACGTCAGATTATATACTTGAACCTATTAGAGGAAATTCAGATTATAATCATCTGTCTGTTAGGTCGGCAGTTTCAATAATATTAGATAGATTATTAGGAGAAAAATAGCCACGAGATACGTGGCTATTTTTTTGGAGGAAAAAATGCCAAGAAGAGAGATAAGGATTAAACCGCAAAGAAATATATTTAAAGAAATGGGAATACAAAATATAGAAATTACAGAAATAATTTTTAATGAAAGAAACAAAAAGATGGACATGTTATGTTTAGTCTCTACTCCAAAGGATTTGGGAGAGTTAGATAAAGTCTATGAAAATATTAAAAAGAAATTCGGTAGTGATTTAGAGATAAACTTTAAAATAGATTATTTGAATAAAGAAATAACAAAAGAAGATTTTTTATCAATAGTAGAAAAAGTAATTGAAAAATTGAAAAAGAATAACGCTGTATCAAGATCATTTCTTTACTTATATAGAATAAGAGTTTTAGAAAACGAGATTGAAATTGAATTGAAAAATGAATTAGCTGTTGAAACTTTATACACATCAGGAATAAATGAAAGGTTAGAAAATATACTTAGTAATTACGGTGTAAATGGATTCAAAATAAAGTTTAGTTATGGTGATTTTAGCGAAGCAATTTCTAATTTGGAAACAGAAAAAGAAGAAAAGCTTATAGTATTAACGACTAAAATGGATAAAGAAATTGAGAAGAATTCAAAACAAAATGCAGCTCCTAAAGTAGAAATAAAATCAGCAGTTCCAACTGGAAATGTAGGGTTTAATAAAAAGAAAGATATCAAGAGTCCAAGTCTTTCTCTTAAGGAATTTCGTGAACTTATTGAAAATGAGATTGCTGTTGTTGAAGGGGAACTCTTTGTTTCAGATGCTCGTGTTTTGAGAACTGGAAAGACTCTTCAAACTTTAAGAATTACCGATGGAACAGATTCAATTACTGCAAAAATATTTTTAAATGATCCAAAGGAATTTGATGTAAGAGTTGGAGATTTTGTAAAAATTAGTGGAAGAAAACAAATTGATACATATGAAGATAACGAAGAAATAATAATGATAAATGCTTTAAATAAATTAGAAAATAAAAAAGAAAAAAAAGTTGATACAGCAGAAAGAAAAATGGTTGAACTTCATACTCATAGTAAAATGAGTGAAATGGTTGGGGTTACTGATATAAAGGACTTAATTGGAAGGGCACTTGAGTATGGTCATGAATCAATAGCTATAACAGACTATGGAGTAGCACACTCTTTCCCTTTCGCTTATAAAGCAGCAAAAGGAAAAGATATAAAAATTATATTTGGTTGTGAAATGTATATGGTAGACGATACATTACCTATGGTTAGAAGTGCTAAAGATATAAACATAGCTGATGAAACGTATGTAGTATTTGACTTAGAGACTCTAGGATTGAATTCTCATAAGAATGAGATAATAGAGATTGGTGCTGTTAAACTTCAGGGAACAAGAATAGTAGAAAGATATTCTCAACTTATAAATCCTGGAAAACCAATTCCTAAAAAAATTACAGAAATTACTGGAATAACAGACGATATGGTAGTTGGAATGCCAAGTATAGAAGAGATTTTACCTAAATTTATGGAGTTTGTTGGAGATTCCACTTTGGTTGCTCACAATTCAACTTTTGATATGAGTTTTATAAGAAGAGATGTTAAAAGAATAATGGGAATAGATTATGAACCATCTGTTATAGATACATTAAAGATGGCAAGAGATTTATTTCCAGCACTTCGTGGATATGGTCTTAAAGCAATTACTAAACATTTGGGTGTTTCGCTGGAAAATCATCATAGAGCAGTGGATGACTCTCAAGCTACAGCTAATATGTTTATAGTATTTTTAGAAAAGTATTTGGAAAATGGAGCAGTTAAACTTTCAGACATGACAAATAATTTTGCCTTAAATTATCAAAAACAAGATACAAAGAACGTTATTGTTTTAGTAAAAGATAAAATAGGTTTAAAAAATATGTACAAACTCATATCTGAAGCTCATATAGATTACTATGGAAATAGAAAACCTAGAATACTGAAATCTGTATTAGAAAATCATAGAGAGGGACTAATATTTGGAGCTCCAAGTTCTGTCCATTTCATGAATACAGGAGAGCTTTCTTCGTATTATCTAAACCATGATTTTAAAATGTTAGAAGAATCTATAAATTTCTATGATTATATAGAGTTGCAACCAAGAATATCTTATAGTGAGTATATAGATGAGGATGGAACAGGTGCGATTGATTCATATGAGTCTGTAGAAGTTATGAATAAGTATTTATATGACAAAGCAAAAGAGTTTGGAAAGATAGTAACAGCAACTTCAAATGTTCATTATTTAGAAAAAGAAGATTCTAAAATTCGTAGCATTTTACTTTATGGAAGTGGAAATGTATTCCGTGAAAATCAATATATGGTAGATAATGGATTTTATTTTAGAACTACAAATGAATTGCTAAGAGAATTTCAATATTTAGGGGAAGAGATAGCTAATGAAATAGTTGTAGAAAATACAAATTTAATTTCAAGTTTAATAGAAAAAGTACAACCTATTCCTAGTGGATTTTATCCTCCTAAAATAGATGATGCTGAAAATATTGTTAGAGATATGACATATAAAACAGCTTATGAAATTTATGGGAACCCTTTACCTGAAATAGTTGAACAAAGAATTGAAAGAGAATTAAAGGCAATTATTGGAAATGGCTTTTCTGTTCTTTATCTTTCAGCTCAAAAACTTGTAAAGAAATCTCTTGATAATGGATATCTAGTTGGTTCTAGAGGGTCTGTTGGATCATCTATAGTTGCTTTCATGATGGGGATTACTGAGGTTAATGCACTTTATCCACATTACTTATGTCCAGATAAAGAATGTAAACATTCAGAATTTATAATAAGAGAGGGAGCTGGAGTTGACCTTCCAGATAAAGTTTGTCCAAAATGTGGAAAAAATATGAAAAAAGATGGACATTCTATACCTTTTGAAGTTTTCATGGGATTCAATGGAGATAAAGTTCCTGATATAGATTTAAACTTTTCTGGAGAGTATCAATCTGAAATTCATAGATATTGTGAACAACTATTTGGAAAAGAGAATGTATTTAAGGCAGGAACAATTTCAACTTTAGCAGAAAAAAATGCTGAAGGTTATGTAAGAAAGTATTTTGAAGAGCATGATACAGTTGTTGGAAAAGCTGAAATAATAAGATTAGCGAGAAAATGTGAAGGTGCTAAAAAAACAACAGGTCAACATCCAGGTGGAATGATAGTTGTGCCTCAAGGAAATTCAATCTATGAATTTTGTCCTGTACAAAAACCAGCAAATGATCAAAAAAGTGATTCTATAACAACTCACTATGATTACCATGTTATGGATGAGCAACTTGTAAAACTAGATATACTAGGGCATGATGATCCTACTACTATAAAATTATTGCAGGAATATACTGGAGTAAATGTATATGATATTCCATTAGCTGATCCTGAAACAATTAAACTATTCTCTAGTACAGAATCTCTAAAGATAAGCAGTGATTCCATTGGATCAGTTGTTGGAACATTTGGTATTCCAGAGTTTGGAACTTCTTTTGTTAGACAGATGTTAATTGATACTATGCCAACTACTTTTGCTGAATTGGTTAGAATATCTGGTCTTTCACATGGAACTGATGTGTGGCTAAATAATGCACAAGAATTTGTTAGAGCTGGTTCGGCAACTCTATCACAAATAATTTCAGTTCGTGATGACATAATGAACTTCTTGATAGATCAAGGAATAGAAAAAGGAACCGCTTTTAAAATAATGGAATTCGTAAGAAAAGGACAGCCTAGTAAAAATGAAGAACAGTGGGCGGAATATTCTGAGCTCATGAAATCTCACGGAGTTCCAGAATGGTATATAGAATCTTGTAGAAGGATAAAATATATGTTCCCGAAAGGACATGCTGTAGCATACGTAATGATGGCTATGAGAATAGCATATTTTAAAGTTCATTATCCACTAGAATTCTATGCTGCGTATTTAACAAGAAAAGTTGAAGATTTTGATTATGAATTAATGAAAGATATTCCAAGTGTAAAAAGTAGAATGGCTGAACTTAATAAAGAGCCAAAGTTGGATGTAAAGAAAAAAGCACAAATGGCAGTATGTGAAATAATAATAGAGATGAAAGCTAGAGGTTTTGATTTCTTAGGAATAGATGTTTATAAATCACATGGGGATAAGTTTGTGATTGAAGATAGAAAGATAAGAGTTCCTCTTATGGCATTAAATGGTCTTGGATCATCTGTTATAGAAAATATAGTTAAAGAAAGAGAAGAGGGGAAATTTATATCTTATGAAGATTTTAAAAGAAGAACTAAAGTTTCTCAAACTACTATTGATAAATTAAAAGCTTTTAATGCAATAGAATCTCTTAGTGAAACAAATCAAACAACTTTATTTTAAAGGAGAAGTAGTATGGCAAGTTTAAAAAAAGAGTATATAGGAGCTACGTTAGTTTGTATAGCAGCTACTCTGTGGGGATTTGATGGAATTGTTTTGACGCCAAGATTACATAAGTTGGATGTTGCATATGTTGTATTCATATTGCATCTTATTCCTCTTGTAGGAATGAGTTTTCTATTTGGTAAGACTGAAGTTAAAAATATTATAAAATTATCAGAGCAAGATTTATTTTTTTATTTTTTAATTGCGCTATTTGGTGGAAGTATAGGAACACTAGCTATTGTGAAAGCTTTATTTCTTGTTAATTTTGATCATTTAACAGTTGTGACTCTTCTTCAGAAGTTACAGCCAGTTTTTGCAATAGTTTTAGCTAGGATTATTTTAAAAGAGAAAATTAGAAGTAATTTTATTCTTTGGGCAATCATTGCATTAATAAGTGGATATTTATTAACTTTCCAATTTTCGTTACCGGTATTAGGTGATAATAAGAATATTGGTTTAGCGTCTCTTTATGCAATTTTAGCAGCTTTTTCATTTGGAAGTTCTACGGTATTTGGAAAAAAAATACTTACTAATTCTTCTTTTAGAACAGCTCTTTATACAAGATACCTATTTACAAGTATAATAATGTTTGGTATAGTTGGAATAGGAGGAAAGTTTGTTTGGATTGAAAAAACAACTGAATTCCAATGGATGATTTTTACCATAATAAGTTTAACAACAGGAAGTGGAGCAGTTTTACTTTATTACAAAGGACTTGCATATATAAAGGCAAATGTTGCAACTATGTGTGAACTATGTTTTCCAGTTTCATCAATAGTTTTTGATTATATATTTAATGGACATTTGTTATCAATTACACAAAGTTTTGCAGTAGTAGTATTACTATTCTCAATATATAAAATAACAAAAGAAGAAAATTAAAATCGGGGGGATTATTTATGAAAAATACGGTTACTCTAGAAGATATTATAAAGGCACAAGAAACAATTAAAAATTTAATAAAAAGAACTCCAATTGTTGAATGTCCAACACTTGAAGCTATAACAGGAAATAAAATTTATTTAAAACTTGAAAATCTTCAAAAAACAGGTTCTTTTAAAGTTAGAGGAGCACTAAACAAAATAGCTAACTTAACAGAACAAGAAAAAAGTATGGGTGTAATAGCTTCATCAGCTGGAAATCATGCTCAAGGAGTTGCTTTAGGAGCTGCAGCGCAAGATATAAAAGCTACAATAGTTATGCCAGCAACAGCGCCTCTTGCAAAGATTTCAGCTACAAGAGGATATGGGGCGGAAGTAATTTTACATGGAAATGTCTACGATGACGCTTTCTCTAAAGCTTGTGAAGTTCAAAAAGAAACAGGAGCTACATTCTTACATCCATTTGACGATAGATTTGTAATAGCAGGACAAGGAACAATAGGTCTTGAAATTTTAGAAGATATTCCTGATATAGATGTTGTAATAGTGCCAATTGGTGGAGGTGGAATCTTAGCAGGAATTGCAAAGGCCATAAAATCAATAAAACCAGAGGTTAAAATAATTGGAGTAGAAGCTTCAAATGCTGCATCAATGCTAGAAGCAATCAAAAATAATTGTGTGTGTGAAATTGATAGTAAACCTACAATTGCTGATGGAATAGCTGTTAGAAAAGCTGGAGCAACAACATTTGAAATGATTAGAGAAAATGTAGATGAAATTGTGACTGTTTCAGAAGATGAAATAGCTAAAGCAATTCTTTTCTTAATGGAGAAGAGTAAAGTAGTTGCAGAAGGTGCTGGAGCTACTCCAATAGCTGCTCTTTTAGCTGGGAAAATCAATGTTAAAGATAAAAAGATTTGTAGTGTTATTTCTGGTGGAAATATGGATATAAATCTAATGGAAAGAATTCTAAATAGAGCACTTATATTAGAAGGTAGAAGATTTGAATTTAAAATAAACCTTACAGATAAAGCTGGAGAACTGCATAAGATAGTAAAAATAATAAGTGATAGTAATGCAAATATTTTAAATATAAATCAGACTATGTATAAAAAAGGATTAGGAATAACTCAACAACAAGCTAATTTCGTAGTTGAATGTTTCGATGTAAATCATAGAGATGAATTAAGAAAAACTTTAGAAGATGCTGGTTATGAAGTAGTTTAAGAAAGGAAAGAAATATGAATAGAATGGCAGAAGTTTTTGATAATATTTCTACCGGTATTGCTATTATAAATGATTTAGCAGAAGTTAAGTTCAAAAATAAATATATGGATTCTCTTGTTAAACCTGAACATTTAGAAAATAAAACTTTAGGAGATCTTTTTGGAAATATGTTTACATGTATTTATACAGAAGATCGAGATAAGAAATGTGGAGAAACAGAATTTTGTGCTTCATGTCCTCTAAGAAATTCTTTAAAGAATGTAAGCGAAGAATCTCAACTGATTGTTTTTGAAAAGAAGTTTTATGTTCCGAAAGAAAATTGTCAAAGAATATTTGGAATAAATATGAAACCGTTAAAAGAAAATGAAATATTATTGGAGCTTTTTCAGATAAAAAATGAAGAGGTTAAAGAAAGAATAATTCATTATGAGATTTTAAAAAAACAGGCCAAAAAATTTAAAGGACAAGTTTTTATAGATTCTCTTACGGGTTTATATAATAGAAATTTTTACGAAGAGAAGATAGAAGAGTTATATTTTACTGGTGAAAATTTTAAAAAGAGTCTTTCCATGATACTTATTGATATTGACAACTTTAAAGGTTTAAATGATAATTTTGGACATAGAGCTGGTGACGAAACTTTGAGAGATATTTCTGAAATTATAAAGGAATGTATGGATAAGAAAGGCCATAGTGTTAGAATTGGTGGAGATGAGTTTGCTTTGTTCATAGATGGAAATAAAGATACTGCATTTAAGGTAGCTCAAAATATTTTAAACATATCTAAAGAAGCGAGCCTTAGTATTGGTATAGCTGAGAGAAAAAGCCACGATGAAGACTTGAAGAGTATTTATGTCAGAGCAGATGAGGCTTTATACACAGTTAAAAAGAATGGAAAAGGCAAAGTGGCTATAAATATCTAATAAAATAAAGGATAAATTGAAGTTTTTAAGTAAAACTATTGTTGATGACTTATCTTAAAATGTTTTTTAGGAGGAAATATGAAATCAATAAAAGGGACAAAAACTGAAAAAAATTTATTGGCAGCATTCGCTGGGGAATCGCAAGCTAGAAATCGTTATACAATGTTTTCTAAAGTTGCAAAAGAAGAAGGATATGATCAAATATCAGCTTTATTTTTAGAGACTGCACAAAATGAGTATTATCATGCAAAAAGATTCTTTTCTTTCTTAGAGGGAGGAGAGGTTGAAATAATAGCATCTTATCCTGCCGGTGTTGTAGGAACAACAGAGGAAAACTTAAGAGAGGCAGCAGCAGGAGAAAGAGAAGAGTGGTATATATTATATCCTAAATCTGCAGAAATAGCTTTGGAAGAGGGATTCCCAAAGGTTGCAGCAGCCTTTAATACAATATTGAAAGTAGAGATGAAACACGAAGAGAGATATCTAAAATTATTAGAAAATATTCAAACAAACCAGGTATTTAAAAAAGATGTAGAATCTCCTTGGAAATGTAGAGCATGTGGTTATGTTCATGAAGGATTAGAAGCTCCAAAAGTTTGTCCATCATGTTTAGAGCCACAGGCAGAATTTGAGCTGGAGTGTAAAAACTATTGATTCATCAAAAATTCATAGAATATTTTCACATGATATTAGAAGGGATTTCTTTGTTTTTTACATGTATGTCTATAGTAGTGATGGTATATGGATTTTTTAAAACGGCTAAGAATATGTTAACCAATTCAACAGAAGAAAGCTTTGAAGAGAATATTAAAAAGAATTTTGATACATTTGTTTTAATAGGTCTTCAAATTTTAATTGTGGCAGATATAATAGAAACAATTATAGCTCCAGATTTACAAACAATTTCAACTGTTTTAATAGTTGTAATTATAAGAACAATTATGAGTTGGGAGTTAAATCGAGAAAAGAAATAATATTTCAGGCCACGAATATCTTAAGATATTCGTGGTTTTGTATTTATGAGTAAAAATAAAGTAAGGAGCTAAAATATGGAAAAGAATAAAAGAGTTATTTTACATTATGACATGGACTGCTTTTATGCTTCCATAGAAGTGAGAGATAATCAAAGATTGAAAGGAAAACCTATGGTTGTAGCTGGTGGGATAATAACAACAGCTAGTTACGAAGCTCGAAAATATGGAATAAAGTCAGCTATGCCAGTTTTAGAAGCTAAGAAACTTTGTCACGGTTTGATAATAGTTCCTGTAAATAAAGATAAATATTTAGATGAATCTGAAAAAATTCAAAAGTTGGTATTAAAAATAACGAATAAGGTAGAATTTATAGCTTTAGATGAAGGATATGTTGATATAACTGAGATTATAAAAAATTATCCGTCAAAAGAATATTTTGCCAAAAAATTTCGTGAAGGAATAAAAAGAAATACGGGATTAACATGTTCTGTTGGGATAGGTTATAATAAATTATCTGCTAAAATAGCGAGTGATATAAATAAACCTGGTGGTCAGTATATTTTTAAAAATTCAGAAGAGTTTGTGGAGTATATAAAGGAAAAACCAATTAAAATATTACCTGGAGTTGGAAAAAAGCTTCAAGAAATTTTAGAAAGAAAAGGAATTACATACGTAAAATCAATATTTCCATATTCATATTCTGAGCTATCTAAAGAGTACGGAAATTCACGTGGAGAAGTCTTGTATAGCTATAGTAGAGGAATTGATTATAGAAATGTAGAGTATGAAAAACAAACTCATTCAATAGGACATGAAAACACATACAGAATTCCTTTGACATCAGAAGTGGATGTAGAAAGGGAGATAGATTTACTTTTTTCTAGAACCTATGAAAGGCTTTTAGAGAATAAACTTTTATGTAAAACTATAGTTTTAAAAATAAGGTTTAATGACATGGAAACTATAACTAGATCAAAAACAATGAATATATTAACAGATTCAAAAGTTGAGTTAAGGGGTTTATTAGACGAATTAGAAGGGATTATAGAGCTAAAAAAACCAATAAGACTTTTAGGAGTATCTGTTGGGAATTTGTCAGATAAAAATATATGTCAAATGAAAATAGATTTTTACCAGTAAAAGAAAAAGGAATTTCCCAAAAAATTTTGTAAAATGTTTCAAGATATAAAATAGCTAGGGAGGTTTAAAAATGGATGAAAATAAAAGTTTAATATTTCAAATGAACAAGGTAGTTGGAGATTTACATGTGTTTAAAACTAAGGTACATAACTATCATTGGAATTTAGTTGGTGAGCATTTCTTTGTAGTACATCCAATGTTGGATTGTGTTATGTGTGAAATAGACGAGCAGATAGACGAAGTAGCTGAAAGAATATTAATGATTGGTGGAAGACCATTTGGATCTTTAGAAGTTTATTTAAAACATACTGTTTTAGCTGAAGCAGAAACAAAAGCTTATACAGCTGAAGAAGCTGTGACTTCAATGTTAGCAGATTTTAGACTTTTACTATCAGAATTTAATATAATAATGAAGTTAGCTGAAGATTTAAATGACCAAGAAACTTTAGGATTAATGGCAAATATTGGAGCAATTTATCAAAAACATATCTGGATGTATGGAGCTTGGTTAACTAAATAATAATAAAAATAAATGCTAGAGAAGACTTAAAGTTTTCTCTAGCATTTTCATTTTGATTAAAGAGCTAATCCACCACTAACTTCTAAAGTTTGTCCTGTAATGTATGAAGATTCGTCACTTGCTAAGAAAAGAACAGCGTTTGCTATATCTTCAGGAAGACCTAGTTTCCCAAGAGAAGTTCTATCAAGCATTCCTTGGATTACATCTTCAGGAAGCACATCAGTCATAGGGGTAGCTATGAAACCTGGGGCAATACAGTTTGCTCTAACTTGAGCTCCCTTTCTAGCTAATTCTTTAGACCAAGTTTTAGTCATTGCAATAACTCCACCTTTAGTTGCAGCATAGTTAGTTTGACCAATATTTCCATAAAGTCCTACTACTGATGAAATAGTTACAATTGAACCTTTTTTGTTTTTAGTCATAAGAGGTGCAACCGCTTGAGTCATATTAAATACACCAGTTAGGTTTACATTTAAAACAGCATTCCAAGCATCTTCAGACATTCTTACGAATGGAGCATCTTTAGTTATTCCTGCATTATTTACAAGAATATCAATTCTTCCAAATTCATCTTTTATTTTTTTGATAAGTTCTTTTATTGCTTCTCTATCAGTTACATTTAAAATTTCATGTCTTATATTAGTTGCTTCAAAAGTTGCTTCACCCATATCACAAGAGATAACAAGTAATGCTCCTTCAGATGCTAATTTTTCAACTATAGTTCTTCCAATTCCTCTAGCTCCACCAGTCACTAGGGCGATTTTTCCTTCGATTCTATTCATAGATAAATTTTCCTCCTTGAAAAATTAATTATATAGAATTATAAGTATTTTAGAAGAAAAAGTCAATCATTAAATTACGGTAGTTATTTTGAGAGGAAATTTATTATCTTTATAGAATATATTCACGTAGTATAAAAATTAACAAATATGTATTAAAATTTCGAAGGAGGGACAAAATGTTAGAATTTTTTATTGGATTACTTTCTGTGGTGATAGTGATATCATATTTTATGACAATTTTAAGGGGGATGGAGTTTGTAGGTAATAGATGGAGTCATCCTTTTTTAGGACCATTTATATTTGCTATTTTATCTCTTATCCCAATTGTTAACTTTATCTTCTTTATATGGATTATATTAGTTAGACCAAGAACTCTGGAGGGAGCAACACTACAGTACAAGTATGATTATTGGATAGTAATTTATTCTGTAACTTCATTAATAATGTATTTTTATGCATGGCGTTACCATTTAGTGTTCTCAAATTTTATTAATTCTGTATTAAATGCAAATTAATTTTAAAAAGGGGCCGAATTTGGGCTCCTTTTTAATTGCTTTAATTGAGGGAATGTTGTAAAATTTATTAATACGTAATCTTAGAGGAGGGGTAAGCAATGTGGATAAGTAGAGGAGACGATTTTCTAAATTTAACTAATGCAGAATATGACGAACTAGTAAAAACAGCTTGGAACGGACTGGATTCAGACGAAAAAAGTGAATATAAAAATAATTTTATGATGTTTAAAAAAGATTTTGAAGAAAATGATGAGGATTATTTTTTTCTTTCGGATATGCTGTTAGAGAAATTTAATGAAATGAAAAAGAAATATTCTGGAAAAGAAGTTAAAAAAGAGACGATTCATGAAATTTGTGATTCTGAGTCTATAAAGCTTCTGAAAATAGAAGAGCCAAATATATACAGTGTATATTTAGATGATGAGATGTTAGATGATGAAGCAAGAGAGCAATTAAACTGGGAGTATTCGTTTGATTTAGATCTTATCTAAAAAATATTTGATTAAGGAGGAGTTATGAAGTTTTTTAAAATGCAAGCAGCAGGAAATGATTTTGTACTTATAAATGGTATTGAAAATGAGATACAAGATTACTCTAGTTTATCTAAAAAACTTTGTGATAGACATTTCGGAATTGGAGCAGACGGACTTATGAGCTGTGAAAAAACTGACAAAGCAGATATAAAAATGGTATACTATAATTCTGATGGGTCAAAAGGTGAAATGTGTGGGAATGGAATCAGATGTTTTTCAAAATTTATATATGATACAGGTATTGTAACAAAAGATACGATAGATGTGAAAACAGCCGCGGGAATAAAAAGAGTATTTTTACATCTTGAAAATGGAGAGATAAAGAATATAAAAGTTGGAATGGGAAAAGCTATTGAAGTAATAGAAGGAGATTTAACAGTAAATAGTGAAAAATTCGAATTTTCAACAGTTATAGTCGGTGTTCCTCATACGGTTATTTTTACAGAGAAGTTAGATGTTTTGGATGTAAATGATTTGGGAAGACAGATTGAAGTTAAAGAAATCTTTCCGAATAAAACCAATGTTAATTTTGTAGAAGTTATAAATGAGAATAAAGTAAGAATAAAAACTTGGGAAAGAGGTGCTGGGCGTACCCTTGCTTGTGGAACAGGTTCTTGTGCCACAGTTATAGTTGGTCATACTCTAGGGATTTTAGGAAATAGAGTAGAGGTTATAACAGAAGGTGGGCAAATAAACGTGACTGTAAAGGAAGATGGAGAAATCTATATGGAGGGGACAGCTACAACAGTTTTTAAAGGAGAAATATAATGAGTTTTACAGTAAAAATTATTTCTATAATGATTCTAATAGCAGTAAGTGCATTTTTTTCGATGTCAGAGATTTCTTTGGCAGCTTCTAGAAAAATAAAGTTACAACTATTGGCAGACTCTGGGAATAAAAATGCAGAAAAAGTTTTAAGACTTCAAGAAACACCTGGAAATTATTTTACAGTGGTTCAAATAGGTCTTAATACAGTAGCAATATTAGCGGGTATCATGGGAGATGGAATTTTAAATCCTTACGTTGTAAAATTTCTAAGTCAAATTTTACCTGAATATTCAAGGGCAAACCAAACAGTTGCTTTTTTAGTTTCTTTTATTTTTGTAACGGCTGCTTTCATAGAGTTTGCAGATTTAATACCTAAAAGATTAGCGATGGTTTATCCAGAGAAAATAGCATTGGCTCTAGTAAATCCAATGTCATTTTTGTTGCTATTATTTAAACCGATAGTTTATTTTTTTAATGGATTGGCAAATTTAATATTTAAAATTTTTGGAGTTCCTGTTAGTAGAAACGAGAATATAACTCACGAAGATATATTTGCAGTAGTAGATGCAGGAGCGGAAGCTGGATTGGTCCACAAAAAAGAACACCATTTAATAGAGAATGTTTTTGAACTTGAGCAAAGATGGGTTTCTTCAGCAATGACAACTAGAGATGAAATAATATATTTTACTCTGTCAGAAACAGAAGAAAGCATTAAAGATAAGATAGCTAATTATCCACATTCTAAATTTTTGGTTTGTGAAAGTGATATAGATTCAATATATGGATATGTAGATTCAAAAGATATTTTGCCTAGAATTCTTAAAGGTGAAAAAAGTGGATTACAAAACATAAAAGATATATCTGAGAAGAAAATTTTAATAATTCCAAATACATTGACATTATCTGAAGTGTTGGATACATTTAATGAAGCAAGAGAAGATTTTGCAATAATATTAAATGAATATGCCCATGTTGTAGGATTAATAACTTTAAATGACGTTATTTCAACTCTTATGGGAGATGTAGTTTATCCTTTACAAGAGGAGTATATAATTAAAAGAGGAGAGAACTCTTGGCTTATAGATGGAATAACAGCAGTAGAAGATGTAAAAAAAGTTCTTGTAGATATAGAGAGTTTTCCTGAAGAGGATAGTTATGAGACTATTGCAGGATTTATGATGTATATGTTAAAAGCAATTCCTAAAAAGGCAGCTAAGTTAGAATATGAAGGATATACTTTTGAAGTTGTAGATGTAGATAATTTTAAGGTAGATCAACTATTGGTTACTAAATTGAACGATTTTGAAATTGAGAATAATAAAAAAATGGAAGATTAATCTCTTCCATTTTTTTATTGTTTAATTTTTAAAAGTTACTGTATTATCATTTAAAGATTCAATTATAGCTAAAGATTCAAGAGTGATTCCTCTATCTCTTAAAATTTTAGCTCCATCTTGGAATCCTTTTTCTATAACAATTCCAACACCAACAAGTTCAGCGTTAGCTTCTGTAATAATATCTTGAAGACCTATAACAGCATTTCCCATTGCAAGGAAATCATCAACAACAAGAACTTTATCATTGCTATCTAAAAATTCTTTAGAGATACAAATGTTGTAACTTTCTTTTTTAGTGAAAGAAAAAACCTCGGAGTTGTACATATCACCCATAGTTGAAGGTTTCTTTTTCTTAGCGAATACCAAAGGAACATTAAAAGCATAAGCAACAGCAAGTCCAATTGCAATTCCAGAAGCTTCGATTGTGATTATTTTATTAATCTCTTTATCTTTAAATCTATTTTTGAACTCCTTACCAATTTCCATCATAAGGTTTGGATCGATTTGATGATTTATAAAACTATCAACTTTTAGTATAGAATTACTAGTAACGTGACCATTTTCTTTAATGCACTCTTTTAATAACTTCACTGACTTCCTCCAAATATAAGATATTCAAAAAAATAATTACATGAATATTACACTATAAAAGCAAAAAAGTCAAACTTTTATTACTTATTTGATTGATTATCCTCTTCAACTTCTTCATTTTCTTTGGTAGGTTCAGTTTCAGTTTTTAATAGTTCCTCTTCTTTTAATAAGATATCTCTAGAAAAAAAGCACATATGGGTACCTCCTTGAATAAATAAATTAAATTATAAGATAAAAAGACATAATTTTTATTTATAATAGAATCTACCCTCAAAAAGAATAAATGTCAAGATTAGGGGATGTAAAATATTTTATTTTTTTAACTTTAAAATCAAAAAAAGGTGTATAATAACTACTGAAATTAAGGGAGGGAAAAAATGATTAAGACAGCGGTAATAACTTTGAGTGATAAAGGATCTAGAGGATTAAGAGAAGATAAGACTGGAGAAATTTTAATAGATTTTATAAAAAAGAATAATAATTACGAAGTGGTACATTATGAAATGTTGCCTGATGATTTTGAGCAAATAAAATCAAAGTTAATAGAGTTATCTGATAATTCTATTGCTGATTTAATAATCACTAATGGGGGAACTGGATTTTCGAAAAGAGATGTAACACCGGAAGCTACTTTGGCAGTAATCGAAAGAGAAGCTCAGGGTGTCGCTGAATATATGAGATATAAATCATTTGAGATTACACCTAAAGCTATGGGAAGTAGAGCGAGATGTGGAATAAGAAAAAATAGTGTTATATTAAATTTACCTGGAAGTCCAAAAGGAGCATTAGAAAATTTAAGTTTTGTAATAGACGCCTTAGTTCATAGTATAGAAATTTTAAAAGGAGAAGCGGGAGAATGTGCAACCCCTTTAAAATAAGGAGGGATTATTGATGAAATTTAAATATGTAGAATATAATCAAGATATATTAAAAGATTTAAAAGAAGATTTTGAAACTATTTATATATTTTCTGATTATTTTTTAAAAAATAGTTATAAAAAGGGACTAGTAAAAAATGTGTTTAGAGGAGTCCCAACGATATTGACTTTTGATGAATTTAAACAGAATATATTTGTGACAGATAAAGTTATTTTAAGAGAGGCAAAAAGATTTATATCTTTTTATAACGGAAATAAATCTGATTTAAAAAAACTTTTGGGAATGAATTCATACTATGATTCAATAGATTTTACAGATAGTTTTTTTAAATACTATAAAGAGTTAAATCACTCTATGAAGCTAAAAGTTTCTGGAGTTCAAAAATGGCAGGAAAGATATATAAAACATTATGAGATATTAAAAGAAAATTATGATAGATATTTAAAAAATAGAAATCATATTCTTTTAGATTGGATAGAAACAAAAGACAATATAAACTTGGACTTTGTAGAGAGTTATAAAAGAATAGTGTTTGTTGATATAGTAGATTTTACTCCCCTAGAGAAGGAGCTTATATCTAAGCTAGAAGAAAAGTTAGAAGTTAAATTAATTCTTCAAATTAAACCCGAGGATTTTGATGAAAATGAGCTGAGCATAAAATCAGTAACTCTTCCAATTATGAAGAATAATATAGAGGTATTTGAGGTATCTGAGTCCATGGAG
Source organism: Cetobacterium sp. 2A (assembly GCF_014250685.1). Taxonomy (GTDB): domain Bacteria; phylum Fusobacteriota; class Fusobacteriia; order Fusobacteriales; family Fusobacteriaceae; genus Cetobacterium. Next base: position 1,173,380 of record NZ_JACFAJ010000006.1, read on the forward strand.
GAGTTAATAAATTTAAAAACACTTACACAAAGATACCCTGGGGACATATTTTCTGTAGATTATAAAAATAATAGATTTCATAAAATAGTGCCAAGACACTTTTTACCACCTGTGAGCTCGGTGTTAAATGATACTATGATATATAGATTTATAAAAACTCAGTATGAGTTAGTTTCTTCTTTAGAAGAGAGGTTAGGAAAAGCTTTGCCTCTTTTTAGTTTAAAAAATGTTTTGGAAACTGTTGAATATAAAGTGGCTTATGATGTTGATAATGAAACGATGACGGAGTTGTATAATTTATTGGATCAAGATTATAAATATCTTCCTAATGATAGTTCTGATAAATTAAAAAAAATTCATCAAGATTTAATATCTATTTCAAAATTTAAAAAAATAGAAGATTTTGTAGATTACTTTAAGCAGAATTTGGATTTAGAGAAATTTTATGAAGGAGAATATACTAATTTATTTGAAAAATTCTATGAAGGAATTTCTTTAGCTAAAACAAGTGAGTATATGCTTGGAGAAGATGGATTTAATGGGTGTTTTAGTAATGGAAGCGAAATTTATAAATTAATAATTCAATATATGAATAATATTGAAATAGACAGAGTTGATATTGAAGAAAATGTAAAAGATGTTGTTAGAGATTTTAAACTTTCTAAAGGGCCTGTAAATAAGTGCTCGTATTTTTTAGATTGTAGTAGTAGAACACTGCCGGAAAATATTAGAGACAATTCTATATTTACAGAGCATCAAAGAAGAGAAAATAATTTAATGACCAAAGAAAAAAATAGAATACTTCAAAAGTATAGATTTTACCAATCGGTTTTGAATAGCCAAACATCAAAAATATTTTATATAAAAAATCAAAATAGTGGAGATGATATATCTCCGTTTATAACAGAGATATTAGAAACTTATAAGATAGGGATTTCAAATAATCCAATAAATACAGAAGAAATACTTTCGATATTTGAAAAAAGTTTAATATCAGACCCCATAAAAAATAATCATGAAAAAGATGATCTTTTACCAAAAAAGATAGAAGACTTTAAAGATGGAAAATGTACTGTTGGAGCTTATGATTATGAGATGTTAGAAGGATGCAAATATAGATTTTATTTATCAAAGATATGTGGAGTTGAACCTCAAGTTAAAGATTGGACTAAAAGTATATCGTTAAAATTTTTAGGAATATTTATCCATGCTGTATTAGAAGAGGTAACTGATAAAATGTGGAAAAATATTGTATATAAGAATGATTTTTATTTAGCTCAAGATTTTGTAGATGAAATTCAATTTAAACATTTATCTTTTAATAGAGAAAAGATACCAGTATATATGGACAACTATTTTAAAGAGATTTTGGTTCCTAGATTTAGTAAAAATATTTTGAAGTTTTATAAAGAATTAGAAAAAGCTTATTCAGGTAAAAAAATATTAAGATTTGAAAGTGAGAAAATAAAACCAGGATCAAGAGAACCCATTGTAGATAAAGATATAAAATTTTATATAAATGGAAGAGTGGACTTCATAATAGAAACTGATAGTGGAAATTTAGTTCTAGACTTTAAAACTGGAAAAAAACAAGATAAACAATTAGATTTTTATACAATTCTTCTTTATGGTGATGAAACTGCAGCTGAAAAATCAATATATAATGCTTTTACAGGTGATCTTGAAAAAGCTACAAAAATAGAATTAACAAAAGAAATACTAAAAGAAACTTTGACTGAGTTTTTAAATAGTGATAATTATTCGTTAAGTTCTAGTAAAAGTACTTGCAGATATTGTGATTTTATAGAAATATGCAGGAGGGAGTTTTAATGAAGGAATGTATGGTTTTAAAAGCTAGTGCTGGAACTGGAAAAACATATAGATTATCTTTGGAGTATATAGCTTCTTTACTAAGAGGAGAGAGTTATAGAGATATATTGGTGATGACTTTTACAAAAAAAGCAACTGCGGAAATAAAAGAAAGAATTATAGATTTTCTTGAAAAGATAGTTAAAGGTGAAGGGGAAGATATAATTGAGAATATATTAAAACTTCATGAGGGATTAATTATTGATAAGAAAAAAATAGAGAAAATCTATAAAGAGATATCAAGTAATAGAGATAGGGTGAAAATTTATACGATAGATGGATTTATAAATAGTCTGTTTAAAAATGTTGTAGCTCCATATTTAAATGTTTTAAATTATGATATTATAGATGATACTGAAAATGATGAAATTTTGAATAAATGTCTGGAAAAAATAATAGAAAATAAAAAAGAGTTTTCAGTATTTAAAGAATTTTTTGAAAAAAATACGGAAAGAAATATAGAAAATTATTTGAGTAGTATAAAAAATTTAATCTCAGATAGATGGAAGATGTTGATAATAGATTCGAAAGAAAATTCTGAACAAAAATTTGAAATAGAAGATAAAGAAAAGATATTTTATTGTATGGAAAATATAATTAAAATATTACTAGAAATAAGAACAGTTAAAAAAGGTAAAGATCCAATTGAATCATACTTGAAAACCGCATATAAAAATTATTTTAATTTAGATGATGAAGAACAAAAAGAAAATTATTTTTTAGAAAATTGGAATGCCATTTTAAAAGATGATAAATGCTGGAACGGAACTAAAACAAAGCCTAGTAAAACAGCTGATATAACTTTACAAATTAAAGAGTTAGAGGAACAATTTTTAGAATTAAAAAAAGTTATATCAAAGAAAATTTTTAATAAAGATATTTTAGAATATGAAAAAAATATACTTGGATTTATAAAGAATCTATATTCAATATATGATTCTATAAAATTTAGTGAAAAAAGATTTACTCACACTGATATAAGTAGCTATACATTTAAAAACATTACAAATCCAGATATAAATTTAATGGATGAAGACGGAGTTACAGATTACTTTTTAGAAATATTTGATGGAGAATTAAAAACACTTTTTATTGATGAGTTTCAAGATACTAGTATTCTTCAGTGGAAAATATTAAAAGGGATTATAAATAAAACCTCAAGAGTTATCTGTGTTGGAGATGAAAAGCAAAGTATTTATGGATGGCGTGGAGGAGAGAAATCTCTTTTTGAAAATTTAGAAAAAATACTTCAATCAAAAATTGAAAGTTTAGACACTTCGTATAGAAGTAAAAAGAATATAGTAGATTTTACAAATCAGATATTTTCAAATATTTCAGAAAATTATAATGAAGAAAATAAAGAGAAAAGTATGAAATGGAATTTCGAAAAAGTAACTGGTAAGAGTCAAGAAAATGGGTATGTTGAAATAATAAATGTCGAAAAAGATTCTGAACTTTCACAAAGTGAGACTTTAGCTGATGATATACAAAATAAATTTAAAGGAAACTATACAAATATTGCTATAATAGCAAGAACAAATAGTGAATTAAATGAAATATCATTTTCTCTTTCCGAAAGAAAAATTCCTTATGTGTTGGAATCTAATGAATCTATAATTAAACATAGGGCTATAGAATCCATATATAAATTGATAAAATATTTGGTTAATAAAGATTTCTTTTATCTATTAGAATTTTTAAGAAGTGATACAGTAAATATAAGCAATGAAGTATTAAAAGAGATACTTGTTAATAGAGAAGTTGTTGAAAAATATTTGAATTCTGAAACTGCTGAAGATATTGGAATAATTTCAGATATATTAAACAAAATTAAAGAGTTGAATAGAATTGTGCTGACAACCAATGGAAAAGTTGATGAAATTCTTATAAAGTTAATTAAAGATTTTGGAATTGTAGGATTATATAAAACAAAATCTGATTTAAAAAATCTATATTTTTTCTTAGAACTTTTAAGAGAATATGAAAATTTATATGATTTTGTCAGTAGTTTAGACGATAAAAATAATTCTGGGAAATTTAAGCAAGTTTCATTAGAGGATAAGAATGCGGTTACACTAATGACCATCCATAAATCAAAAGGATTAGAATATGAAACTGTCTATTATTATCATAAGCCTACTGGGAATTCTTCACATTCAGGGCTTAGATTTCACGTTGATTTGAGTTTAGATTATGAAACAGTAATGGAATATATATTTATTGATAAAAAGTATGAAAAAGTAATGGGGTATTTAGGAGAAAAATACAATTATATTCAAACTAAAGAAGATAAGAATGAACAAGAAGAATTAAATGCGTTATATGTAGTTTTAACAAGAGCCAAAACAAATTTAATATTGGTTTTAGGAGAAAAAATAGACAATTATTTAAAAATGGCTATTGAAGATAGTTCTGAAAAAAGTTTTGGGAAATTTTCAATAGAACTTATAGAAGACGAAGAAATAGATATAAAAGAAGAGTTGTTAGAACTAGATTTTGAAAAAGCTCTTTTAAAAGAGGGAGAGGTCTTAAAAAATTTAGAGAAAATGCGTGAGACTCATAAAGAGTTCAGTTTAGAAACTGAAAATAAAAGATTAGTTGGAACAGCAGTTCATTATTATTTAGAAAATATTATTTATAATACTTCAGAGGAGAGAGAAAGAGCAAAGTTAAAAACTATGTCTCAGTATGGAGCTCTGATAGGGGAAGAAAAACTATTTAAAATTCTGAATAGTAAAGAATTGAAGATGTTTATTGAAAAGAATCAAGAAATTTTTTCACAAGATTGGGACTATATTTATCCTGAATACGAAATATATTCCAATATATCGGGGAACTTAGGTTTAAAAAGAATAGATAGAATAATGATAAAGAAAAATTCAGGAAATGAAAAAGGTAAAATTTTGATTGTAGATTATAAAACGGGAGGGAAAGACGAAGAGCAAATAGCTGAGTATGTTCAACTTATAAAAAATCAGCTAGTAGAATTAAATGAGATTCAGAATTATGAGATTGTTGGAAAGTTTATGGAAATAAAACTTTAGTATGATGTGATATTTGGAGGGGAAATTTTGAATTTAAAAAGGTATTGGTTAGGTTATCGTGGTATTATAATGTCTATATTGACAATAGCACTTCCAACGATAGCGGATATGTTTGTCCAAACATTACTTGGATTTTTCGATATGGTAATGGTTGGACGACTTGGACCTGTTGCAATTAGTTCGGTTGGAATAGGTAATGCGCCTATAATGACAATAATGACAGTGTTTTTTGCCATAGGAACAGGTACGACGGCTATAGTTAGTAGGGCATATGGATCTAAAAATCAAGAAGAAGGTAAAGCTGCAATGAGTCAGAGTCTTTATCTAGGAATTCCTATCTCGGCTATAGTTACTATTTTATTTTTAGTCTTTGGAAAAGAGATATTGACAGTTATAGGAACGGCTCAGGATATGAGGACATCTATTGGGTACTATACAGCAGTTTCTATTGGACTTCCAATGCTATGTTTCAATATAATATTTGCTTATGGATATAGAGCAATCAGCCAGGCTAGAATACCTATGATGGCCAATGTTATAAGTGTTACAAGTAATATTGTATTAAATTATATATTTATATTTGTTTTGGATATGGGGATACTTGGAGCTGGAATAGCAACAACTTTAGCTAGAGGAATAGTTACATGTATATATATTTATTTAACTTTCTTTACTGATAAATATTGGATTTCAATAAAGTTTAAAACTTTAAAATATGAAAAAATTATGGCGGATAGAATTTTAAAAATTGGACTTCCATCAGCACTAGAACAATCTTTATTTAGAGTAGGAATGTTGATATTTGAAACTATGGTTATAAAATTAGGGACTTTGGAGTATGCAGCACATAAAATTGCTTTAACTGCAGAATCGTTTTCTTTTAACATAGGTTTTGGTTTTGCAGTTGCAGGAACAGCTCTGGTTGGACAAAAGATTGGAAATAAAGAGTTTAGAATGGCAAAGAAGATGGCTGATGTGAATACGTTCTTAGCAGTAGCTGTTATGAGTGTGTTTGGGCTATTATTCTTTATTATTCCTCATCTTATTATTTCAATGTTTACAAAAGATCCGCAAATATTCCCATTGGCTACTGGAGCTCTTAGGATAGTATCAATAGCACAACCGTTCTTAGCGGTTTCTATGGTATTAAGTGGTGTTTTAAGAGGAGCTGGAGATACGAAGGCTGTGTTGTGGATAACTTCTGCAGGAATGTATTTGATAAGAACTCCTCTAACATATATATTTTTATATGTATTTAATTTTGGTTTGATAGGGGCTTGGGTGGTAATGACAATTGACTTGGTATTTAGAAGTTATTGTAGCTATGTCAGATTTAAAAATGGAAAATGGAGATATATTCAAGTATAAAAAAGAGCGACTTTTATAAGTCGCTCTTTTTATTTTACTAAGGCAATTATTGAGTTTGAATTACTATATGTTACAAAACCTGGTTTTGCACCTTTTGGTTTATTTAAATATTTCTTTTTAGTGTAGTCGATTGTAACTTTATCTCCAGGTGTTGCTTTGGACATTTTAGCTGCTAACTCCGCTATTTTTAAAATTGTAGATTCATCTGGGAGAACGGATGATTTTAAAATAAGATGAGAACCAGGAATATCTTTCGCATGGAACCAATAATCTTCCCTTTCTGCTATTTTCATAGTTAAGTTATCATTTTCTAGATTATTTCTACCATAGAGAACCGTATATCCATCTATATTAGTGGTTTCATAAGATAATTCTTTTACAACTTTTTTCTTTTTGCTTATTTTTTTTGATTCCTTGAAGTATCCTTGAGATTGTAGTTCTTCTTCTATTAACTTTAAGTTATTTACATTTGAACTTTTAGTTATAAATAATTTTACACCGTTAAAATATTTCAAAGCTTCATTGAACTCTTCAAGTCTTTTTTTGCTAAATTCTAATCCTTTTTTCAATTTGTTGTATTTTTTATAGATTTTCTCCAGGTTTCTCTCGGGAGTTAAAAGAGGGTCTAAATCTATTTTACACATCTCATCTTTATAAAAGTCATATAATTCTATTGAATTCATACCTTTTTTTATTAGATAAAGAGAAGCTGCTAAAATATCTCCTATTTCTCTGTATCTGTCAAAATCTTTTCTATCTTCAATTTCGATAGTAAGATTTTTAATAGTTTTTTCTATTTTTTTAATTTCTCTATTGATAGTATTATTTAATTTATCATTTAATAGTTTAAAACTATTTGATAGATTTTTAATTTCTAGATAATAGTTAACCATTTCACTATAAGTAGGAAATGTCATTTCACTATCAAAAGAATTTGGTTGAATATCTAATACAGTTGCTAAAATTGGTTCGTTATTCTTTGTAAAAATTTTAGGTGTAATTTTTGAATTTAAAATCTCTTTAAATTTTTCATAAGATGATAAATTGCTAGAAAGTGTTTTACCTATTCCCTCAACATTTTGAAGAAGAGAATTTTCAGATTTATAAGTTTCAAATTCAGTTTTAGTAAGCTCGTTTGGATTTTTTTTCTTTTCCAGTACCGGGTGTATATACTCAGCTCCGGGGAATAAAAATCTCAATGCATTTTCTTCTATTGAAAATCTTTTTAAAAGTTCAACTATCTTATTTTGTGAATCAGTTAAAATTAGATTTGAATGTTTCCCCATAAATTCAACGTAAAGTTTATTAACTTTTAATTCCCCTAATTCATTTAATTTTGAGAATGTAAAAACAATAATACGATCATAACCTGTTTGTTCAACATGCATTAAAAGTGAACCAACTAAACATTTTTTCAGAGTTAAAGAAAAATTGGTTGTTTCTTCCATAAAATTGTCTTCTTTTTTATCAGAAAGATAACCTATTGAAAGATTAGGAGAACAAGAAAGAACTAAATTTAATTTTCCAAAGTTTATAGAAATTGCTAGTGAACTTGTTTGAATAATTTTACTAACTTTTTTTCCTGTGAGTTGCTCTTTAAACTCTTCAGTTATTTTATTAAGAGAGATACCATCTACATAAAACATTACTCGTCAACCTTTATAGCTATAATATTTTTTCCATCTAAAATATTTACTTCAAGTATAGAGCCGTCTGCTTTTTTTAGAGCAACTTTATCTTTGTGTTTAGAAGGAACAACCTCAACTACAAAATAAGTTGATATTCCATTGTTAGAAAAAAAGTCCTGTATAATTGGAGTTCCTTTAATCTCAACGATAGAGACTTTTGTATTTACTGGGAATTCTGTAACAGAAGCTGGTTTGAAAAATTCAGTTTTTTCTCTTAAATTTTTAAGAATTATTTCAAAAATACTTATAAACTTTTCTAAATCTTGTTCTGTTATATTCTCTGTAATTGTTGACATGATATTTTTATGATATGTATTATGATAGTTAAGCGCTTCTAAACCTTTTTTAGAAAGAGAAACATAAACTTTTCTTCTATCAGAATCTGAACGAACTCTATCTATAAAGCCTTTTTCTCTTAATTTTGTTATAGCAACAGTTGCAGTACCCATAGTTATTCCAAGTCTGTCAGCTAGTTCGTTCATATTAAGAGAGTCTTTATCTATTGCCTCGATTATATGTAATTCAGTATGAGTAAGACACTTTATACCTCTTTTTAATGCTAAATCTTCAGTTTCGTAAAAAAGTTTGTAGAAATTTTCTAAAACTTCATTTACTTTATTTATATCCAAAATGTATTACCTCCTTTTAAGAGAATCAATTCTCTCTTTATAATCACCAGAAAAAACATACGAACCCGCAACAAAAATATTTGCTCCAGCTTCAATGCATTCATCTATAGTTTCATTTGTAATTCCACCGTCAACCTGAATATCAATAGTAGAACTTAAGTTTCTAATTTCTTTTATTTTTTTTATTGAACTTTTAATAAACTTTTGCCCACCAAACCCTGGATTGACACTCATAACAAGAACCATATCTATATCATCAATAACGTATTTTATAGTATCTACCGGAGTTGCAGGATTTAAAGAAACTGCTGCTTTAATTCCGTGAGATTTTATTAATTGAATAGTTCTGTGTAAATGAGTTGTTGATTCAACATGAACAGTTATAAGGTCTGCTCCAGCTTTTACAAATTCATCAATATATCTTTCTGGAGAATTAATCATAAGATGAACATCAAAAGTTAAATTTGTTTTGTTTCTTATAGATTTTATAACAGGTGGTCCAAATGTTATATTAGGAACGAACATTCCATCCATAACATCTATATGTATATAATCTGCTCCAGCTTTATCAATTGCAATTACTTCATCTCCAAGTTTACTAAAATCAGCAGACAATATAGAGGGTGCAATGCATATATTTTTGAACAATGTAATCACTTCCTTATGAACTAAGATTTTAAATAATTATAGCATATATTTTTATTTTATGAAAAAAAATAATTGACGAAATAAAATAAATATGATACCATAATTTTGGTCAAAGGACATTAGCAACCGAATAGAGAAGATAGTCAAAAGTTATGCAATAACAACCATTAAATGGTGTACGTTAAGTCGTAAGACTTTAAAAATATATTTGAATGAAGAGTTTGATCCTGGCTCAGGATGAACGCTGACAGAATGCTTAACACATGCAAGTCGACTTGAAGTTCTTCGGAATGGAAAGTGGCGGACGGGTGAGTAACGCGTAAAGAATTTGCCTTTTAGTCTGGGACAACTGTTGGAAACGACAGCTAATACCGGATATTATGAGTTTCTCGCATGGGATTCTTATGAAAGCTATATGCGCTAGAAGAGAACTTTGCGTTCCATTAGCTAGTTGGTGGGGTAATGGCCCACCAAGGCGACGATGGATAGCCGGCCTGAGAGGGTGAACGGCCACAAGGGGACTGAGACACGGCCCTTACTCCTACGGGAGGCAGCAGTGGGGAATATTGGACAATGGGCCACAAGCCTGATCCAGCAATTCTGTGTGCACGATGAAGGTTTTAGGATCGTAAAGTGCTTTCAGTTGGGAAGAAAAAAATGACGGTACCAACAGAAGAAGCGACGGCTAAATACGTGCCAGCAGCCGCGGTAATACGTATGTCGCAAGCGTTATCCGGATTTATTGGGCGTAAAGCGCGTCTAGGCGGATTAGTAAGTCTGATGTTAAAATGCGGGGCTCAACTCCGTATTGCGTTGGAAACTGCTAGTCTAGAGTACTGGAGAGGTGGGCGGAACTACAAGTGTAGAGGTGAAATTCGTAGATATTTGTAGGAATGCCGATAGAGAAGTCAGCTCACTGGACAGATACTGACGCTGAAGCGCGAAAGCGTGGGGAGCAAACAGGATTAGATACCCTGGTAGTCCACGCCGTAAACGATGATCACTAGGTGTTGGGGGTCGAACCTCAGCGCCCAAGCTAACGCGATAAGTGATCCGCCTGGGGAGTACGTACGCAAGTATGAAACTCAAAGGAATTGACGGGGACCCGCACAAGCGGTGGAGCATGTGGTTTAATTCGACGCAACGCGAGGAACCTTACCAGCGTTTGACATCCCAAGAAGTTTCCAGAGATGGAGATGTGCCGGCTTGCCGGAACTTGGTGACAGGTGGTGCATGGCTGTCGTCAGCTCGTGTCGTGAGATGTTGGGTTAAGTCCCGCAACGAGCGCAACCCCTTTTGTATGTTGCTACCATTAAGTTGAGCACTCATGCGATACTGCCTGCGACGAGCAGGAGGAAGGTGGGGATGACGTCAAGTCATCATGCCCCTTATACGCTGGGCTACACACGTGCTACAATGGGCAGTACAGAGAGTCGCCAACCCGCGAGGGTGAGCTAATCTCTTAAAGCTGTTCTTAGTTCGGATTGTACTCTGCAACTCGAGTACATGAAGTTGGAATCGCTAGTAATCGCAAATCAGCTATGTTGCGGTGAATACGTTCTCGGGTCTTGTACACACCGCCCGTCACACCACGAGAGTTGGTTGCACCTGAAGTGGCAGGCCTAACCCGTAAGGGAGGGATGTTCCTAAGGTGTGATTAGCGATTGGGGTGAAGTCGTAACAAGGTATCCGTACGGGAACGTGCGGATGGATCACCTCCTTTCTAAGGAGACAACATCTTCTCTATTCGATTGATAGTGTTCTTCGATGCGTTTGTAGCTCAGGTGGTTAGAGCACACGCCTGATAAGCGTGAGGTCGGTGGTTCGAGTCCACTCAAACGCACCATACGGGGATATAGCTCAGTTGGGAGAGCAACGCACTTGCACTGCGTAGGTCAGCGGTTCGACTCCGCTTATCTCCACCATACATTATCATTTTGGACATTGGAAACTATATAGTAGATATTGAGAGAATAATTAACAAATAACTAACAATTCAAATAATCTTTGAGTAGTTAGTCTGTCAAATAAAAATAGGTTAAGATATTAAGGGCACATGAAGGATGCCTTGGTAGTAAGAGCCGATGAAGGACGTGGTAAGCTGCGATAAGCCTAGAGGAGTTGCAATCGAACATTGATTCTAGGATTTCCGAATGGAGAAATCTGCTAAGATGGAGTCTTAGCACGAAAGAGGGAACCGCGTGAACTGAAACATCTAAGTAACGCGAGGAAAAGAAAGTAAAAACGATCCCCTAAGTAGCGGCGAGCGAACGGGGGTGAGCCTAAACCATATACATGCCAAGGTTACAGCCGTTGTGTATATGGGGTAGCGGGATAGTCTCTAGAAAGTCTGTAAAGCTTTCAGCATTTTGAAACACCGAACTGGAAGAACTTGGAAAAGTTCGCCGTAGAGGGTGATAGCCCCGTACAGGTAACCTGTTTCAAATGCGTAACTAATCCCAAGTAGCACGGAACACGAGGAATTCTGTGTGAATCAGCGAGGACCATATCTCGTAAGGCTAAATACTCTTACTAACCGATAGCGCATAGTACCGTGAGGGAAAGGTGAAAAGAACCCCGGGAGGGGAGTGAAATAGAACCTGAAATCATGTGCTTACAAGCGGTCAGAGCCCTTCGGGGTGATGGCGTGCCTTTTGGAGAATGATCCTGCGAGTTACGTTCAGTGGCAAGGTTAAGTTTAACGGAGCCGAAGGGAAACCGAGTCTGAATAGGGCGATATAGTCGCTGGGCGTAGACGCGAAACCTGGTGATCTAAGCCTGTCCAGGGTGAAGCTGTGGTAAGACACAGTGGAGGCCCGAACTCACCGCCGTTGAAAAGTTGGGAGATGAGGTAGGTTTAGGGGTGAAAAGCCAATCGAACCAGGAGATAGCTCGTTCTCTCCGAAATGCATTTAGGTGCAGCCTTGAGTGTTCAATTATGGGGGTAGAGCACTGAATGATCTAGGGGGCATATTGCTTACCGAAATCAATCAAACTCCGAATACCATAATTTAAGAGCTCAGGAGTGAGACTATGGGAATTAACTTCCATGGTCAAAAGGGAAACAACCCAGACCACCAGCTAAGGTCCCTAATTATAACTAAGTGGGAAAGGAGGTGGAGATTCACAAACAACCAGGAGGTTGGCTTAGAAGCAGCCATACCTTTAAAGAGTGCGTAATAGCTCACTGGTCGAGAGTCTCTGCGCCGACAATGTAACGGGGCTAAGTTATAAACCGAAGCTGTGGAATTGCGTAAGCAATTGGTAGGAGAGCGTTCTGTAGGCCGTTGAAGGAGAAGCGTAAGCGACTCTGGAGGTATCAGAAGTGAGAATGCAGGAATAAGTAGCGAGAATGGGAGCGAGAATCTCCCACGCCGGAAGACCAAGGGTTCCAGGGTAAAGTTTGTCTTCCCTGGGTAAGCCGGGTCCTAAGCCGAGGCTATAATGCGTAGGCGAATGGAAAACAGATTAATATTTCTGTGCCACTGATATTGAGTGATGGAGGGACGCAGGAGGTTATGCATGCTGGCGAACGGAAGTGCCAGTGTAAGCGTGTAGGGTGGTCTCGTAGGAAAATCCGCGAGACTAGATCTGAGGCGTGATACGGAGTCGTAAGATGAAGGTGCAAATACCACACTGCCGAGAAAAGCTTCTAAGCGTTTAAAGATATTAGTGCCCGTACCCCAAACCGACACAGGTGGTCAGGATGAGAAATCTAAGGCGGACAGGCTAACTCTCGTTAAGGAACTCTGCAAAATTGCCCCGTAACTTCGGGAGAAGGGGTGCCTTTCATGGTCAGCGAACACGCGTCGCAAAGCTGTGAGAGGCCGCAGTGAAGAGTCTCAGGCGACTGTTTAACAAAAACACAGGTCTATGCTAAGCTGTAAGGCGATGTATATGGGCTGACACCTGCCCAGTGCCGGAAGGTTAAGAGGAGGAGTGAGAGCTCCGAATTGAAGCCCCGGTGAACGGCGGCCGTAACTATAACGGTCCTAAGGTAGCGAAATTCCTTGTCGGGTAAGTTCCGACCTGCACGAATGGTGTAACGATCTGAGAGCTGTCTTGACGGGAGGCCTGGTGAAATTGTATTATCGGTGAAGATACCGATTACCTGCAGTAGGACGGAAAGACCCCATGGAGCTTTACTGTAGCTTGGTATTGGGTTTTGGTGTCGTATGTATAGGATAGTTGGGAGACTATGATGCGTGGTCGCTAGATTACGCGGAGTCAACGGTGGAATACCAACCATACTACATCGAAATTCTAATCTGAGGTTTGTACCCTCGGAGACAGTGCTAGGTGGGCAGTTTGACTGGGGCGGTCGCCTCCGAAAGAGTAACGGAGGCGTTCAAAGGTTCCCTCAGGTTGGATGGAAATCAACCGGAGAGTGCAATGGCAGAAGGGAGCTTAACTGCGAGACTGACGGGTCGAGCAGGTGCGAAAGCAGGACATAGTGATCCGGCGATTCCGAATGGAAGGGTCGTCGCTCAACGGATAAAAGCTACCCTGGGGATAACAGGCTGATTCTACCCGAGAGTCCATATCGACGGTAGAGTTTGGCACCTCGATGTCGGCTCATCGCATCCTGGGGCTGGAGAAGGTCCCAAGGGTTGGGCTGTTCGCCCATTAAAGCGGTACGTGAGCTGGGTTCAGAACGTCGTGAGACAGTTCGGTCCCTATCCACTGTAGGCGTTAGAATATTGAGAAGATCTGTCCTTAGTACGAGAGGACCGGGATGGACAAACCTCTGATGTACCAGTTGTCACGCCAGTGGCACAGCTGGGTAGTCACGTTTGGAACAGATAACCGCTGAAAGCATCTAAGCGGGAAACTGACTTCAAGATAAGTATTCTTTAAGACACCTTCGAGACTAGGAGGTTGATAGGTTGGGGGTGTAAGAGTAGCGATACTTTTAGCTGACCAATACTAATATGTCGAAGTTTTAACCTAATAAATCTCAACTACTATATAGTTTCAAGTGTTCAAATACATTTGAATATTGATTGGCAACGATAGCTATGAGGGTACACCCAGTAACATTTCGAACCTGGAAGTTAAGCTCATAAACGCTGAAAGTACTTGGGGGGCAGCCCCCTGGGAGGATAAGTAGTTGCCAATCTTTTTTTATTTTTTGTATTATTTTGAAAATTAGCATTGACTTTACTTGGATATATGTGTAAAATGACAAATATACATATAGTGGTTTTAATCAAATCTTAATGTTTACATAGAGAACAAAAGGAGGAAAAATTGGGAGTTTTAAAGACTGAAGTTATTGAAAAGATGCAGGATTTAGTTGAAAATTGTATGGGTGATTCAAATGCTGCATGTAGTTCAACATGTCCAATGAATACAGATGTAAAAGAGTATGTTAAATTGATTGGAGAAGGAAAAGGCGAAGAGTCAATTAAAGTTGTAAGAGATAAATTATTTATCCCAGGTATCTTAGGAAGAATATGTGCTCATCCATGTGAGAAGGCATGTAGAAGAGGCGAAGAGGATAATCCGATATCTATAGCTTATTTAAAAAGATATGTAGCTGATAATTTTGATAATCCGGAAGATTGGGATTTATTGAAAGAGGAAGATAAGAATAAGAAAATAGCTATCATAGGTGCTGGACCAGCAGGAGCTCAAGGAGCTATAGATTTAGCAAAGAAAGGTTACTCTGTAACTATATTTGAAAAATTGCCAGTTGTTGGTGGAATGATGAGAGTTGGAATTCCAGAATACAGATTACCAAGAGAAGTAATAGAGAAAGAATATTCTATTTTAGAAAAGTTGGGAATTGAATTAAAATTAGGAATTGAAATTGGAAAAGATATCAGTTTTGAAACTTTAAAAAATGATTTTGATGCTATTTTAGTTGCTGTTGGTAGACAAGCAGGAAGAGTTGATAAATCTTTAGAAAATTCAGGAGCAGAGGGGATTTTTAATGCAGCTGAATATTTAAAGGAAATTTCATTAACTCAGAATTTTGAGAAATCTGGAAAAAGGGTTGTAGTTATTGGTGGTGGAGACGTTGCAATGGATTGTGCAAGATCTTCGAAGAGAGTTTCTGGTGTTGAATCTGTTGTATCAATTCCTTTAGAGCCATCATTTGAATCTATGCCATCGTCAAATCATGAAATATATGGTGCGGTAGAAGAGAAGGTAGATTTTAAATTAGGATACGGAATTGAAAGAATTTTAGTTGATGAAAATAATAGAGTAACAGGACTTGAAATAAAAAAATGTATATCTATTTTTGATGAAGCTGGAAACTTTAGTCCTAAGTTTGATATGGATCAAAAAGAAGTTGTGGAAGCGGATACAATTGTTTTTGCAATAGGTCAAGGAGTAGATAATTCTTTTGATTCAGAAAAAAAATTATTAACAAGAAGAAATGGAACTTTTGAAGCAGATAATTTATCAATGCAATCGGTTTCAGATGAAAAAATATTTGTGGCTGGAGATTGTGCATCATCGTTTATAGTTGTAGAAGCGATGGCAGAAGGAAGAAGAGCTGCAACTTCAATAGATAGATTCTTAAATGGGAAAGATTTATTAGAAGGAAGAAGTATTGAAAACGAGGGTGGGTATGCTACAAAATTACACCTTCCAGTAGAATATCTTCCAGAAGGTTGGGATGCAGCAGAAAAAGTTAAAAGAGTTATTCCAGCTAGTTTACCAGGTGAAACTAGAATAAAATCTTTTGCAGAAGTTGAGAAAGTATTTACAAAAGTAGAGGCTGAAAAAGAAGCAAATAGATGTTTACAATGTGAATGTAAACTTTGTATGAAAGAATGTATAATGCTAAATGATTATACAGATTGTCCTAAAACTTTATTCAAAGATTATTTAGAAAAAGGCTATGATCATATAGATGCAAAAATAGCATATTCTTGTAACATGTGTGATCAGTGTACTCTAAAATGTCCAAAAGAATTTAATATAAAGGGAAATTTTGCTGGAATGAGAAGCGAATATATAAAGGATAACCATGGAAAATCTCCTATGGCAGGTCATAAAGCGATAGAGGTTCACCAGTACCTAGGATATTCAAAATTATTTAATACCACTAATAAAGCTCCAAAAAATAAAAAAACAAAATATGTATTTTTCCCTGGATGTTCATTACCTTCATATAATCCAGAAGCTGTAGGGAACGTTTTAGAGCATTTACAAAACAAATTAAATGGAGAAGTTGGATCGCTTCTTAAATGTTGTGGAAAGCCTCCAAAAGCCTTAGGACAAGATGATTTATTTAAAGAGAGATTTAAATCAGTTCAAGATGAGCTAGATAAAGTGGAAGCAGAAGTAGTAATAGTAGCTTGTCAATCTTGTCATGGAATATTTAATGCATATTCTAAACAAAAGGTAGTATCACTATGGGAATTACTTCCAGAGATAGGACTTCCAGAATCTCAAATTGGAGTAGGAAAAGGTTCGGATGTAAAATTTAATATTCATGATTCTTGTTCTATAAGAAAAATGACTTCTATACATGATGGAATAAGATGGATTGTGAATGAGCTTGGTTATGAGGTAGAAGAGCTTGAAAATTCTAGAGAAAAAACAAGATGTTGTGGATTCGGTGGAATGATTGTCCCTGCTGTTCCAGAAGTAGCATCAAAGGTTATGCAAAGAAGAGCTGCTGAGACAACAACAGGCCATATGATAACATATTGTGCTGCATGTAGAGAATCTATGGAAAAAGGTGGAACAGACGCACAACATATATTAGATTTAGTATTTGGAGAAAAATATACAAAATCTAAATCAATGAAAAGAAATTCGGGTCCTGTTAAGCAATGGATGAATAGATATAAGTCAAAAATAGAATTAAATAAAAGAGGGTAACATAAAAGGGGAGGGTTTTTTATGAAAAAATTACTTGTAGTAGGAACATTTATCTTATCGGTTTTAGCATTTGGAAAAGATTATTCAAAGTATGCAACTCAAACACTTATTAGTCCAGAGGCAGCAAAAGAGTTTATAATGAATGATAAGAATGCAGTAGTAATTGATGTTAGACCAGAAGCAAAATTCCTTATTGGAAATGTTGAGAACTCTTACAATATGTGGAGACCAGATATGGAGCCAAAAGATAAAAGATATGGTGAAGTTACTGGAATGAGAGCTTCAAGAGAAGAGCTAGAAAAAGAGCTTAATCAAATGGGAGTAACTCCAGATACAACTTTAGTTCTTATTGGAGAAGGTCTTGATGAATTTAGACTTTGGTGGATATTAGATATGTACGGATATGATAAAGTTAAGGTAGTAGACGGTGGATACTCAGCTTTAAAATCAGCAGGGGCAAAAACTAGATTAGGAACAGAACCTAGTCCAAAACAGGGAAATTATAAATTCCCAAATAATCCAGACAAAGATACTCTTGCAACTTTAGAGAATGTAAAATCAGGAATTAATAATCCAAATGTTGTAATAATAGATACTAGAACAGATGGTGAATACTTAGGAAAAGAGCAGAAAAAAGGCGCTTTTGCAAAAGGAAGAATTCCAAGTTGTGTTCATGTTGAATGGACAAATGCTCTAGATGCAGATAAAAAGTTAAAGAGTTTTGATGATTTAAAAGCATTGTATGGAGAAATATCAAATAAGGAAATAATAGCTTATTGTCAATCTGGAGTTAGATCAGCTCATACAACATTTGTACTAAAAGAACTTTTAGGATATCCTGTAGTTAAAAATTATGATGGTTCTTGGATTGAATGGTCTTACGAAGCTTCAAATAACAGAGTTCCAGTAGAAGCTGGAGACGCGAAATAACCGAGAAGGAGATATAAAAAATGAATAAAAATGGAAATATCTTTAAAATACTTATAGCATTACTAGTTGTTGGAGCCTTAGGAGTGGTGTTGGTAAAATCAGGTGCTATTGAATATTTAAAAGATAGACAAAAACTTGAAACTTTAATACAAAGTTTAGGAGTTTGGGCTCCACTAGCCTATATAGTTTTGTATTCTTTAGTGACAATTACATGTTTATCTGTTTTACCAATAACTTTAGTGGGTGGAATTGTATTTGGTCCAATTATGGGAGTTGTATATACAGCTTTAGGTGCATCAGCAGGACTTTCATTGGCTTTCTTAATAGCTAGATATATAGCAAGAAAACCGATAGAATCAAAATTTGGAAATAGTGAAGCTTTCAAAAAAATAAATGCAGGTGTAAAAAATGAAGGATGGTTTATACTAGCAACAACAAGATTGTTACCAGTATTTCCTTTTGGAATTCAAAACTACGTATATGGACTTACTTCAATAAGCTTTATTCAATACGCTGTTTTATCGACAGTATTTATTTTACCAGGAACTTCTGTATTTGTTTTACTAGCAGGAGCAGTTGCATCTGGAGATACAGCCACAGCTATTAAAATGTCAATAACAGCATCATTAATTTTCTTTGCGTTGACATTAGTTACTAAGTTTATTGCAAAAAAATCAAAAAAAAATGTCTAGTAAAAATTAACAAAGACATTGTATAATTTAGAAAGGGGGAGATTTTAATCTCCCCTAATTTCATATGGGAGGATAGAAATGAAAAAAATACTACTACTTACTGGATCCTTAGCTTTATTACTGATGAGTTGTGGGGAGAAAGAAACTGAGAATACTAAAGTTAATATGCATATGTGGGGCGGATCTCAAGAAATTAATAAGTTTATGGATGAAATTATAGCTCCAGAATTAAAAAAACAAAATAATATTGATCTGAATAGAATCCCTGTTACTGACATAAAAGATACTGTAAA
The DNA here is from genome assembly GCF_014250685.1 of Cetobacterium sp. 2A. GTDB lineage: Bacteria > Fusobacteriota > Fusobacteriia > Fusobacteriales > Fusobacteriaceae > Cetobacterium. The sequence goes on from NZ_JACFAJ010000006.1 coordinate 1,192,383, forward strand.
TAAGCTTATAGTTGAAAAGAAGGCTGGGAAAAAGAATGGAACAGCTGATATACTTTGGGTAAATGGAGAAAACTTCAAACAATTAAAAGAAGCACAAGTTTTATCTGAAAATATAACAGAGAATCTTTCAAATATAGGAATGGTTAACAAATCAACTCTTGTGAAAGATTTTGGAGAACCTATAAACGGAATGGAAGTTCCTTGGGGAGAGGCTCAATTTAATTTTATATATAATACTAAAAATGGAGAAATACCATTCGATGATTATCAATCACTTTTTATATATATAAAAAATAATCCAGAGAAGTTTACATATCCAGCAGTTACTAATTTCACAGGAAGTGCTTTTGTTAGAAATATAGCAGTTGATATAATAGGAAGCGAAAATATAGAAAATATGACAAATCATCAATTAAAAGATGAGCTGAAGATTGTATGGAGTTATTTAAATGAAATAGAACCTTTTTTATGGAGAAAAGGAGAAACGTATCCTGAATCAGAGGGGAAATTGGATACACTATATAGCAATGGAGAAATTGATGTAACTATGGGCTATACAATCAATAAGGTAACTTCTAAAATAGAAGCGGGACAATATCCATCAACATCTAAAAGTTTTTTACTAAAAAATGGAACACTTTTTAATAATCATTATCTAGCTATTCCAAATAATTCGCAAAATAAAACTAAAGCTCTTGAAGTTGTAAATTATTTAATTTCTCCAGAAGCTCAACTTGCGAAGCAAGAGCCTAAAAATTGGGGAGATTTAACAATATTAGATATAGATAAGTTATCTTTTGAAATGCAACAAAAGTTTAGGGCTCTAGTTGAGTCAGATAAAATACCTACAATGGTAGAATTGAAAGAAAGTAGAGTAAGAGAGCTATCTCCTGATAAACTTACTATTATAAATGAAGGTTGGATTGAAAATGTTGGGAAAAAGTAGGAAACTAATATACTTATTTCCTTTTATAGTATATATGAGTATATTTTTTTTATATGGAATTTATTATGGAATAATGAATTCTTTTGGATTTAATAGAATTATAGGAGAATCGGGATTCACTCTAGAGTATTATTCTAGAGTGTTTGAAGATGAAAGTTTTGTAAGGTCCCTTTTATTTACAACAAAAATATCTGTTGTATCAGCTTCTATATCTTTGATTTTATCAGTTGGACTATTATTTTTAATATATATAAACATGAAAAATAAATATTTTAATTTTAAATTATTTCAAAAAATTGTGGAATCACCTCTTCTAATTCCGTATATAATAGCAGCATATGCAATTTTGATACTTTTTATGCAAAGTGGTATTTTAAGTAAATTTTTAATAAATTTAGGGGTTATAGAAAGTTATAAGGAATTTCCAATTCTAACAAATGATAAAACAGGAATAGGGATAATATTTACCTATGTATGGAAAACAATTCCATTTATAGTTATGATGACAACACCAATTATAGTAAAAATAAAAAATAGATGGGAACCTTTAGCTAGGGTCTACAATTTAAGAGATATAGATTTTTTTATAAGGATAATATTGCCATTAATATTTCCTACATTATTAGTGAGTTTTTTTATAATTCTGGCTTATTTTTTTACTGCGTTTGAAACACCTTATATTTTGGGAGTAACGTATCCAAAGTCAATTGCAGTGTATGTCTTTGAGTTATATTCTACTGGAAAATTAGAAGATAGAGGAATAATTATGTGCATAAATATATGCATAACAGTTATAAGTTTATCAGTGGGAGGAGTGGTTTATTATCTCACAAAATTATTTACAAAAGTTGATGAAAGAGGTTGACAATAGATGAAAAAAAAAGCTTTGTCGTTGTTACTTATATTAATTGCTATAATTTTTATAGCTCCATTTTTAGGAGTTTTAATAGAGGGAATTAAAATAAAAACATGGCAGTATATATTACAAAGTCAAAGGACATATATAGCTATATTTAATACACTTTTAGTTGCAGTTTTAACACTGATCATTAATATTCTGATAGGAACACCTGTGGCATTGAATTTAGTAAAGTATAACTTTAAAGGAAAGAAAATTATAGAGTTGTTGGTTATTCTTCCGTTGGTTATTCCATTATTTGTAACTACTATGGGTATTCAGTTTGCATTTATAAAGTTAGGGTTGATAGAAACGATTTTAGGGGTTGCAATTGTACATGGAACAGCGACGTTGCCTTATTATATAAGAGGACTAAAAGCCGGATATTCAATTTTCAACAGAGATTATGAAAAAATGGGACGAATGATGGGAGCTAATTCGATAGAAATATTTTATAAAATTACACTTCCAATAATTATGCCGGCTTTTATTGCATCAAGTTCATTAGTTTTAATAGTTTCATTTGCTCAGTATTTAACCACTTTAATAATTGGTGGCGGAGAAATAATAACTATTCCAATTTTAATGTTTCCGTATATATCAGGCGGAGATATAAAAATTGGAGCCGTTTATAGCATTATATACATAACCATAAATTTAATTTTGATTTTATTACTAGAAAAATCTATAAAGAAAATATATGACAAGAAGAATTTTGGAGAAAAAAATGATAAATATTAAGAATGTTAATAAAGAGTATGAAAATTTTAAAATTGAAAACTTGAATCTAAATATAAAAAGAGGAGAATTTGTATCTATTTTAGGGCAATCAGGCTCTGGAAAATCAACTATTTTAAATATAATTTCAGGTTCGGATAAGTCTTTTACAGGTTTTATTACAATAGATGAAAAATCTATACAGCAGTCTATAAAAGATGGAAAAATTTCCATGGTATTTCAAGATACTTTGCTTTTGCCACATTTATCTGTATATGAAAATATAGCTTTTGGATTAAAAATAAGAAAAATCCCTAAGGAAGAAATAAAGCAAAGAGTATTAGAAATTTCAGAAAAAATGGAACTTAAAGAATTATTAGACAGACTTCCTAATGAGATAAGTGGTGGGCAAAAGCAAAGAGTGTCGATAGCTAGAGCTTTGGTTATGAAGCCGACACTTCTTTTGATGGATGAACCATTTTCAGCTCTAGATCCAAAGTTAAGGGAGAAGCTTCAAAAGCTGATGAAAGATATTCATAAAAATTTATCAATTACTATTATATTTGTTACTCATGACAGGGATGAAGCATTTTACCTGTCAGATAAAATAGGAATAATAAATAGAGGTAAATTAGTACAATATGACAATCCCATACATATGTATTCAAATCCTAAAAATACATATATTGCAAAATTTTTGGGGATAGAAAATATTTTTACTGGAGAGCAGTTTAAAAGACTTTCTAATCTAAAATTTCAAGAGAGTAAAATACTTGCTCTAAGAAGTGAAGATTTGAGAATAACAGAAGAGATAACTGGTATCGAAGGAATTATTAAGGAAATAATATTTAAAACAGGATTTTATACTATAAGAGTAGAAGTGGATGGATTAAATATAGAGATAAAACAAAATAGGATAGATTTTGGTATCTACGAAGAAAAAGAAGTGTATATAAAATTTAGAGAAAAAGATATTATTCACATAAGAGGAGAAAAATAAAAATGTTAGATACTCATTGCAGAAAATATATACAGCCAATTATTGGATATGGAGCTGAATTTTTTATAAAGTGTAAACTCTCGGCTAATCAAGTTACAGTGCTGGCGCTCATTCTGGGTGTAAGTAGCGGGATATTTTCATATATGAACATGCCATTTATAGCTCTAGGAGTACTTTGGATTTCAGGATACTTGGATGCAGTTGATGGAACTATAGCTAGAAGACAGGGGTCTACAGATTTTGGAACTGTTATGGATATAACTTTTGATAGAATAGTTGAGATATCTATAATAATTGGACTATCATTAAGACATCCAGAACTTACAGCATATTTTTTATTTTTAGCATGTTCAATTATTATAACAATGACAATTTTTTTAACAACAGGATTGATGACTAGCAAGAAAAGTGAGAAATCATTTTATTATCAGGCTGGCTTAGCTGAAAGAACGGAAGGGTTTTTAATGTTTTCATTGATGATTATTTTTGGAACTTATTTAAAAATAATCGTTCTTGTTTTTACTGGAATGATACTGTTTACAGCTGCCCAAAGATTCTTGGAAGCTAAACAACTTTTATCCAAATAATAAAAATATTAAGCAGCTAAAGTTCTATCTTATAAATACTTTAGCTGCTTATTTTTATTTAATATTATTTAAACAAAATTCTTCAAAATGAGGAAGTGTTAAACACCAGTCACAGAAATTTCCCCAATCTTCTTTAAGTTTATGATGTCTTCTTTGTTGATAAATAGTTTTTAATTGTAAATAAGAAGTAGTAACTCTCATAGTTTGCTCAAGACCCATAGGACAGTTTGAGATAACCTTCATGTATATTTCATATTTACTATATATTTTATTTTCGATTTCAATAGTTTCTTGTCCAGGAATGAAAGAGTTGAAAATATCAATCCATTTTTGTAAAATTTCAATTACAGCATCGTCAACATATTCATTACAAGAGGCTTTTAAGTCCATTTTTATAAGACGGTGCATTTTAGAAGTACTAGAAACTATATCAGCAAAATGGTATCTTTGGAATTGAGGAGTCCAGTAGTTTGGATAAGTTATATCAAACTGAACAATAATTCCTTTTAAGAAGTTATCATGTCCAGTTCCAGTCGGAACATTTCCAAGTTTTGAAGCTCTTTTATAATCTTTCTCATTTAGAGTTATTTCATCTTCCCAGCTCTCTATTTGTGATCCAACCATTGGATATCCACTTGCAATTAAACTTTCATCTAAACCATATACTTTATCGTTAAATATTTTTAACATAGATTGATTTCCTCCCTACATATTTTATTGTCAGAACATTATAGCATAATAAAGGTTGAAAAAAAAATAAATTTAAGTTACCATAGAAGTAAATAATTTTTTTTAGGGGGAGGTTCTGAAATGCTTTTTTATGAAAAATATATTGATATATCTCAAGAGGTTCTCAAAGGTTTTAAAGAGAATAGTCCAGTAATTGGAATTGATTCTACAATATTAAGTAACTTTTCATATCCAGAAAATTTGAAAAGAATTTATGAAATAGAAGACAAGATAAGAAGTAATGGTGGTGTCCCCGGCATCATGGTTATTTTGAATGGAAGACTTAAGGTTGGGGTATCCAAAGACGAGTTAGAAATTTTAGCAAAAATGGAATTTTTAACCGTAGCTTCCAAGAAAGATATACCATATTTAATACTGAAAAGAGAAAGTGGGGTTCTTTCTTTTGATTCAGCTTTGGCGGTAGGAATTCTTTCTGGCTTAAAAGTATTTTTAACAGGATATTTAACTTGCGATAAGAATCCAATAGATATTAATAAATATATCTACAAAGATTTATGTGAGTATAGTTTTAATAATATTGCTGTAATTTCGTCGGGAATTAGAAGTGAAGCTGAAATGAATTTAATTGTAAAGAATTTTGAAACTAACGATGTACCTATAATTGGATATCAAATAGAAAATATTCCAATATATAATAGTGAAAAAATTGCAAAAGTAAACTATAAAATAGAAACACCATCAGAAATAGTTTCTTTTCTTACTATCAAGTGGGAGTTAGGAATAACAGGTGGAGTAATCATTTTTAATGAACAATTTGATGAAAAATTAGAAAAACAAGAAGAGTGGAAAATTATAAATCTAAAGAATTTGACCAAAAACATAAAAATAGCTACTACAATAGGAAGTGAAATTTACAGAATTAAGTAGAGCACAGGGAGGAACATTGGAAAACAAGGATAAATTACAAAGGAAAGCAGTTAGTTTAGAGGGGTTTATATGTATAGGAATTATAGTTGGAATGTTTTATACACTTTCAAGTATTATGGGTGGAATAAATATGATAAATACCCTTATTAAAACTTCGCATGATTTACTTTTAAATACAGTATTTTTTATAATGGGAGTAGCTGTTCTAGCAGGAGCATTCTCAGCAGTCTTATCTGAATTTGGAGTTATAGCTATATTAAATAAAGTGTTATCACCTCTAATGGGTCCACTTTATAGATTACCAGGTGCAGCAGCTATAGGAATTTTAACAACTTATATTTCAGATAATCCTGCAGTTTTAAGTCTAGCAGCAGATAAAGGATTTAGAAAATACTTTAAAAACTATCAGCTTCCAGCATTAACAAATCTAGGAACTTCTTTTGGAATGGGATTTATTGTATCAGCATTCATGGTAGCTCAAAGTACATTAATAAATGAGGATTTAATAGTACCGGTTATAATTGGTAATATAGCAGCATTTTTAGGAAGTATTGTGAGCGTAAATCTTATGATTAATTTTACTAAGAAAAAATTCAAAGAAGATAAAATTAAAGATGAGGGAGAATATAGCGACGAAATTCTTAATCATAGAGAAGTTAGAGAAGGTAATGCAGTAGAAAGACTTCTAGAAGCTATTTTAGAAGGAGGAAAAACTGGAGTTCAAATGGGATTAGAAATAATACCAGGTGTTTTAATTATTTGTACTACAGTTTTAATGTTAACAAATGGACCAACAAATGGAGTTTATACAGGTGCAGCATATGAAGGAGTTGGATTCTTACAATATGTTGGAGAAAAATTAAACTTCATATTAAGACCTCTATTTGGATTTACAAGTCCAAAAGCTATAGCGTTCCCAATAACATCTCTAGGAGCTGTAGGAGCTGCTCTTGGACTAGTTCCTCAGTTTATAAAAGAAGGAGCTATAACATCAAGAGAAATAGCTGTATTTACAGCTATGGGGATGACTTGGAGTGGATACTTAAGTACTCACGTAGCTATGATGGATAGCTTAGGTTACAGAAAGCTAACAGGAAAGGCAATATTTAGTCATACTTTGGGTGGAATATTTGCAGGAATTATGGCAAATGTTTTATATTCTATCTTTTTATAATAGAATTTAAGGAGAAATATGAAATATAAAATAGACTTACATATACATACAAGTGTTAATCCTCATGCATTTAGTACTTTAGAAGAAAATATAAGAGCAGCTTCAAAAAAGGGAATGGAAGTTATAGCTATTACTAATCATGGTCCAGCTCTTCCAGATACTCCTCATTGGTGGCATCTTGTGAATATTTCTATATTGCCTGAAGTAATAGATGGAGTTAGAGTATTAAAAGGTGTAGAAGCAAATATAATGGATGAGTATGGAAGACTTGATATAAATCAAGACGTATATAGCAAGATGGAGTTAGTCATGGCTGGATTTCATATTGTAAAGGGATACGGAGATAATTTGGATAAAGAAAGAAATACAAAAGCATTAGTAAATTTGATAAATTCACAAAAAGTTGATATAATAGTACATCCGGGGAATCCCCTTTTTCCAATAGACTATGAGGCATTTGTAAAAAATGCTAAATTAGCAGAAGTAGCAATTGAAATAAATAATACATCTTTAGGAGCAACAACAAGAGTTGGATCCCTTGAGAATTGTAAGACCATTATTGAGTTAGCGAAAAGAGAAGGATGCTACATAGTTTTAGGAAGTGACTCACACTATTCTGGACACATAGGAGATTTTTCTAGAGCAGAAAAGCTTGTGGAATTATTGGATTATCCACAGGAGTTAGTTCTGAATAGTTCTAAAGAAGTATTGGAAAAATTCTTGAATAGAAGAAAAGAGTTAAGAGCAGTAAATGTAGAATGATTTTTAAATTATTATGGAGGGAAAATGAAAAACAATAGAATCTGTGAACTTTTAGGGATTAAATATCCTATTATTCAAGGTGCGATGGCGTGGATATCAGAAGGTAATCTAGCAGGCCATGTTTCAAAAGCGGGAGGGCTTGGAATTATTGCTGGTGGAGGAATGCCACCTGAAATTTTAAGAAAAGAAATAAAAAAAGCTAAAGAAATAACAGCAAATCCATTTGGTGTAAATCTTATGCTTATGATGGAAAATGTAGAAGAGCAAATTGACGTATGTATTGAAGAAGGAGTAAAAGTTGTTACGACTGGAGCTGGAAATCCTGGAGCTTATATGGCTAAATTAAAAGCTGCAGGAATAAAAGTTATACCGGTTGTAGCGTCAGTAGCTCTTGCTAAAAGAATGGAAAGAATAGGTGCAGATGCTATCGTTGCCGAGGGAATGGAAGCTGGAGGACACATAGGAGAAATTACAACTATGTCTTTAGCACCACAAATAGCTAGCGCTGTTAGTATTCCTGTTATAGTTGCTGGTGGAGTAGCTAGTGGAGAGCAGTTCTTAGCAGCTCTTGCTCTTGGAGGAGAGGCAATTCAGGCTGGAACAATATTTATAGTTGCAGAAGAGTGTGTTGTACACGAAAACTACAAGCAATCTATTTTAAAAGCAAAAGATAGATCAACAGTTGCTACAGGGAATTATACAGGGCACCCAGTTAGAGTAATACATAATAAACTTGCAAAAAATATATTGGATATGGAAAAGCAAGGAGCTTCTAAAGAAACAATAGAAGAGCAAGGTAGAGGAAAGCTTAGATTAGCTGTTGTAGATGGAGATGTTGAATTAGGAAGTGTTATGGCTGGACAGGTTGCTGGAATGGTAAACGAAAGAAAAACTTGTGAAGAAATAATAAATTACTTAGTAAATGGATTAAATGAAGCTAAAGAAAAGTTGAACAACAGAATAAATTCTTGGAATTAAAAAATAGCTATTGATTTTTTGAAAATTGTAAAGTAGAATTTACTAATTGAATTTTCAAGGAGGGATTGACTATGTGGATAAGTGGAGAGATTAACTCTAAAAGAATAAGACATGTTGAAGCCCAGCTTAGATTATGCTTGATAAGAATTAAAAAGATTCATGAAAAGATTTTAGAGGCAAAAGATGAGGGTAAAAAAATCAAAGAGCTAAAATATATTAGAATGCTAAAAAGCACAAGTATTCATTATGAAGAGCTCAAGAGTATGAGATACTACCTTACCACATAGAAGACACCTGGAAATTAGGGGGAAGCATTTTAAATGCTTCCTTTTTTGTTTTACTAACTTGACAAAAAAGTGATATAATAATAAACTGATAATTGAATGAGGAATATAGAAAAATTTAGGAGTGGGTATGATAAAGAATATAGTCTTTGATATTGGGAATGTACTACTTAATTTTAAACCAAGAAAACATCTTGAAGATCTTGGCTTTTCTGAAGAGGTGGGAGAGAGGATATACTCTGAAATCTTTGAAAGTGATGAGTGGATTGAGTTAGATAAAGGAACAATAACAGAGAGAGAGGCAACAGAAATTTATTGTAAAAAGTCATTGGATATAAAAGATGAAATTGAATTGACAATGGCGAACTGGCAAGATATCTTGACACCGATAGAAGAGAGTGTTGAAATATTAAAAAATTTAAAGAAGAGTGGATACAATATCTATTTTTTATCTAATTTCCATAGAGAATCGTATAAAACTGTTTATGAGAAATATGATTTTTTAAAATTAGGAGAGGGAAAAATAATTTCATATGAAGTTGGAATTGTAAAACCTGAAAAAGAGATATATGAAATTTTACTTAACAAATATGAATTGCAATCTGAAGAGACAATATTTATAGATGATTCTTTGGCTAATGTAGAGGCTGCAGAAAAGTTAGGAATAAAGGGTATTTGGTATTTAGATTCTGAAGGGTTAAAAATTTCGCTTGATGAATATTTAAAATAGAAAATACAAGGGTGGAGCAATGAAAAAAGAGGTTTTAAATTATTTTGAAAATAATTATGAAAAACTGAGTAAGAGTTTTAAAAAGATAGTGAACTTTATAAAACATAATCAGAGTTTAGTTTCGTTCATGTCTATAAATGAATTGGCTAATGAAACAGGAACAAGTCCAGCTACAATAACAAGATTTTCTAAATCTTTAGGGTTTAAGGGTTATCCAGAATTTCAAGAAGTTTTTCAAAAAGAGATGGAAAAAGAAACTTCACAAATGAAAGAATTTAGAGAGAGTATTGCTGATGGACAAAAGGAAAATATATTGGCCGATATCATAAAAACAAATATAGAACTTTTAGAAGAAATAGATCTAATTACTGTTGAAAAACAATTGGATCAAGCTGTAGAATGGATAAAAAGTAGTAGAAAATTATATGTTCTTGGAGCAAGAGGATCTTATTCATTAGCATATTACCTATATTTTATGTTAAAAGAATTTAGAGAGGGCGTTGAGCTTATGATTTCAGGAGCATCTGATTTTACGGACAGACTCCTATATTCTGAAAAAGATGATTTACTTTTAACAATATCTTTTCATCCATATACTAACTTTACATGTCAGGTAACAGAATTTTTTAAAGAACAAGGAAACAAAGTTATAACTATGACAGATAAGAAAGATTCAAGATTAGGAAATATTTCAGATTTAGTTATAACAACTAAAAACGGTGGAAGAGCTTATACTTTTGTACCAGGAATTGTAATTTTAAACGCTTTACTTTTTAAGCTAGGTATGGATAATAAAGAAGGAACAATGGAAAAATTAGATAAACTTAAAAATATCACAGATAAATTTAATATATATGCAAAAAATTAAAGAGGACATTCTAAGAATAGTAATTTACTATTTTTAGATGTCCTTATTTTTTATCCTCTTATAAACCCTAGAGCTTCTCCACCAAGAATATGGAAATGAAGATGAAAAACCTCTTGTCCACCGTGTTCATTACAATTAGTAATAACTCTATATCCAGATTCATCGATATTAAAAGCTTTAGCAATCTCTTTAATTGCGATATACATTTCACCTATTAGTTCTTTATCCTCATCAGAAATATCATTTATTGTTGGGATTTCTTTTTTAGGAACTACTAAAATATGAACAGGTGCTAATGGATTGATATCTTTAAAAGCGATAACTTTATCATTTTCAAAAACAATGTTTGCTGGAATTTCTCTATTTATAATTTTAGTAAAAATAGTTGCCATAAATTATTTTCCTCCTAAATTAATCTTCGATTAAATCAATTCTCTTTTGATGTCTTCCACCTTCAAAGTCAGTTGATAAGAAAGTGTCAACTATGTCAAGAGCTAGTACGTCACCTGTGATTCTTGCTCCAAGAGCTAAAATGTTTGCATCGTTATGTTCTCTTGTAAGTTTTGCCATAGTTGTATTTCCACAAAGAGCAGCTCTGATTCCTCTGAATCTATTTGCAGTTATAGATATTCCTATTCCAGTTCCACAAATTAGAATTCCATATTTGGCTTCGTTAGTAAGAATAGATTTAGAAACTTCTTTAGCAAAGTTTGGATAGTCTACAGATTCAGAAGAATATGTTCCCTTATCTAAAATTTCAAATCCCTTTTTTTCAAGATGTGATTTGATAATTTCTTTTAGTTCGAATCCACCATGATCTGCACCTAAAGCTATTTTCATTTTAATCCTCCCAGTTATAAAAATAATGTTTAAAAAAATCAGCCACAAATTTTAAGTTTGTGGCTGAGGATTTTTGAATATTCTAATTAGTCGTCAAAACCGTGGAAATGAGCGTGTCCATGCTCAAGTTCTTCTTCAGAAGCGTCTCTAACGTCAGAAACAGTAACTTCGAATCTTAAATCTTTACCAGCGAATGGATGGTTACCATCAGCAGTGATAACGTCATCTTCTATTTTAGTTATAACGAAAGATTGCTCAGTATCATCATCCATATCAGCGATGAAATCTAATCCTTCATAAATGTCGTCAAATTCAGTAAACTCAGATCTGTCCATTTCTACTATTAAATCCTCGTCATATTCTCCGTATCCTTCTTCAACAGAAAGATCTAATGTTGTGTGGAATCCTTTTTCTTTTCCTTCTAGAGCTTCTTCAACTTTAGGAACAAAGTTTCCAAATCCTTGGATGTAAAAGAATGGTCCAACTTCAGTCGTATCTTCTAAAAGTTCATTAGTTTTTGCATCATAAACTTTAAATTCTAATGTAACTACTTTTCCTTCTTCAATTTTCATAATAATAATCACCTCGTATGTTCCCATTTATTAATAAACAGGGTATCTAACTAAAGGATAACATAAAATGTTAGAAATTTCATTAAAAAAATAAAATTTTTTTTAAAATCCCATTTCATTTTTAACTTTTTTCATATTTTTTTCAGAAGTTAATTTTTCTAAAATTAAAAAAGCCACATCTATGCTTGTTTTAGGAGCCGAACTTGTAATAATATTATTATAAATGACTATTTCTTTCCTCAGAGGAATAGCTAAATATTTTTCTAATTGATTGAAATATCTGTTGTTATCCAAAAGATATGTCGTAGCAGGGATATTTTTTAGTAGTCCAGCTTCACCAATTGCTAAAGCCCCAGTGCATATCCCAATAATATACTTGTTTTTTTCATTAAAATAGTGAAGAATAGTATTGAAGATAGGATTTTTAATATCTTTAAAAAAATTAGCTTTTCCAAATCCACCAGGAATAATTATTCCCTCGAAATTATTAATATCAATTTCTTCTTCTGAGAGGTTTATTTCTGGAATAATTTTCAAATTCCAAGTCGCTAAAATTTCATGGTGAAATCCACAGGTGACAAGACTGATATCCTTGCTTCCCACAACACTATTCCACCCAAAAACATCTATAAAAGGAGCTGCTTCTAAAGACTCAAAACCGGTTGAAAGAAAAAGTAAAATTTTCTTCATAAAACCTCCAAAAAAAAAGATTGACTAAAAGGTTAAAAAGCAATACAATATCTCGTATTTTAAAAAATAATTTCACATAAGTATTATAATAATTAATTGTATAAAAAACAAATTAAAATAAATTAAAACTGTTTTCATAAGGAGGTAAGATGACAAAACTTAATCAAGAATTAACACCAATTTTCTCTACTTTAAAGGATGTTTATGCAAAAAGAGATATAGTTCCGTTCCACGTTCCGGGTCATAAGAGAGGAAAGGGAGTTGACAGCGAATTTTTAGAGTTTATGGGACCTAACCCTTTTTCTATAGATGTAACAATTTTTAAAATGGTAGATGGATTACATAATCCAAAAAGCTGTATAAAGGAAGCTCAAGAGTTAGCAGCAGATGCCTATGGAGTAAAGAAAACCTTCTTCGCAGTAAATGGAACATCAGGTGCAATACAAGCAATGATAATGTCTGTAGTAAAACCTGGAGAAAAAATCTTAGTTCCTAGAAATGTTCATAAATCAGTTTCGGGAGGAATAATACTTAGTGGATCTCTTCCTATATACATGAATCCAGAAGTGGATGATGAATTAGGAATAGCTCATGGAGTAAAACCAGAAACTGTTGAAAAAATGTTAAAGCAAAATCCAGATACAAAAGCAGTTTTAATAATTAATCCAACTTACTATGGTGCAGCTACTGATATAAAAAGAATTGCTGACATAGTTCATAGTTATGATATACCTCTAATTGTAGATGAGGCACATGGTCCACATTTACATTTCCACGAAGATCTTCCTGTATCAGCTGTAGATGCTGGAGCAGATATATGTTGTCAGAGTACTCATAAAATAATTGGAGCTATGACTCAAATGTCAATGCTACATATCAATTCAAACAGAGTAGATGTAAATAGGGTACAACAAATTTTAAGTTTGTTACATACGACATCTCCATCTTATCCACTAATGGCTTCTTTAGATTGTGCTAGAAGACAAATTGCTACTGAAGGTAGAGAATTGTTATCTAAAACTATAAAGATAGCGACAGATTTAAGAGCAGAAATAAATAAAATTCCAGGAATTTTTTCTTTTGGAAAAGAAATTGTTGGAAGAGATGGAATTTTTGCTTTTGATCAAACAAAGCTTTCAATAACTGCAAAAGATTTAGGTCTTACAGGTTTTGAACTTGAAACACTTTTAGTGGATGATTATAATATCCAAGTAGAACTTTCTGATTTCTATAATGTTTTAGGATTAATAACAATAGGAGATACAGAAGAAAGTGCTGAGAAACTTTTAGTTGCTCTTAAAGATATAAGTGCTAGATTCTTTGGAAAAGGGAAAACAATTGAAGGAAGCATAAAAAAAATGCCAACTATTCCAGAAGCTGTTCTTATTCCAAGAGAGGCATTTTATAGTGAGAAGAATAAAGTAAAATTTGCAGAGAGTGAAGGGAAAATATGTGCTGAGATGATAATGGCATATCCACCTGGAATCCCTATAATAACTCCTGGAGAAAGAATCTCTAAAGAAATAATAAATTATGTAAAAGAATTAAAAGAAGCTAAACTTCATGTTCAAGGGATGGAAGATCCAGAGCTTAATTATGTAAATGTAATTGAAGAAGAAGATGCAATTTACCTATATACTGAAAAAATGAAAAATAAAATGTTTGCAGTTCCAATGAATCTTGGTGCAAATAAGGCAGGAATAGAATTCGGACCTGAAATATTAATGGAACATTATCCAGATACATTTGGAGAAATGACAATTATTGATGTTGAGAAGCAAAGAGAGAACTTTAACGAGTGGAATTTAAAGTATAAGAATACTATTTTAAATACTTGTGAGAAATTAGCAGCTTCAGTAAATGAAGCAGTTAGAGATGGATATAGACCTATAACAATAGGAGGAGACCACTCAATAGCTTTAGGAAGTATTTCGGGAGTTTCATTAGAGAAAGAAGTTGGAGTAGTTTGGATAGATGCTCATGGAGATATGAATACTGATGAGACAACAATTTCAGGAAACATTCACGGAATGCCATTAGCACTTCTACAAGGTGTAGGAGATAGAGATTTAGTAAATTGTTTCTATGAAGGAGCTAAAATTGATAGCAAAAATGTAGTTATAATTGGAGCTAGAGATTTAGATGTTAAAGAAAGAGAAGTAATTGAAAAATTAGGAGTAAAAGTAATTCATTATGATGATATAATGCATAAAGGATTAGAAAATGTTTTAGATGAAATTAAAGACTACTTAAAAATTGACAACATTCATATAAGTTTTGACGTTGACTCAGTAGATCCTGAATTTGCTCCAGGAGTAAGTACACCAGTAAGAAGTGGATTTACACCAGAAGAGATGTTCCAAACATTTAAATTCTTATTTAAAAATTATTCTATAACATCAGTAGACATTGTAGAATTTAATCCAGTTAACGATAAAAATAATAAAACAGGAGATTTTGTAAACGAACTTACAGAATTTGTACTAAATCCTAACTTTTAAAAAATAAATAAAAAGAGTCCTTTTGGGCTCTTTTTTTATATACTGTTGAAATCTATTCCGCCATAGAGTAAAATAGATAGAGAAAAACATTTCAAAAGGAGAGAAGTGTATGATAAAATTATTCTTATTATTTTTTACAACGGTAATGATAAATATATATGGATCAGAGTATAACTATCCATTTAAAAATCCATACAAGGCAACAATCTTAGGAAGTTCTATGTTGATGACTGATGGAGTCCCAGAAACAGTACCAACTAAAAAGTATAAAATTAAAATTCCACCATTTGAAACTCCACCTAGTAATCTTTGGTATGAACAAGGATACGAGTTTGCAGTTTCTGCTCAAAAGAAAAAAGCTCCTTTAATTTTTATTTTATCTGGAACTGGAGCGAAATATGATTCTACAAGAACAAAGCTTTTCCAAAGGATATTGTATGGGGCAGGTTATCATGTAATAACAGTTTCATCAGCATTTAGTACGAATTTTATAACAACAGTTTCA
Organism: Cetobacterium sp. 2A; assembly: GCF_014250685.1. GTDB lineage: Bacteria > Fusobacteriota > Fusobacteriia > Fusobacteriales > Fusobacteriaceae > Cetobacterium. The sequence goes on from NZ_JACFAJ010000006.1 coordinate 1,208,052, forward strand.
AGTAGTAAGATGCCTGGAATGCTATTACAAGATTCGTTGGATGTGTATAGAGCTTTAGAGAACATGTACAAAACAGTACAAAATGATATTGAAGTTTCAGATTTTTATTTGATGGGATATAGTATGGGAGCTTCTCATTCCGCAGTTGTATCTTATATTGATGAAAGTGTAAAAACATTTAATTTCAAAAGAGTATTTATGGTAAATCCTGCTGTAAATTTATCTGTATCAGCAAATATACTAGATGATATGTTAAATAAAAATATAGGAGATAACAAAGAGAATATAGGTATTTTAGTGGATAGAGTAATCTATAAGGCTCTAAAAAAATCAAATGGTAGTTCTGTAAGTTTAAATGAAGAGACTTTATACAAATTATTTGAAAAAGAACATCTCTCAAATAAAGATATGCAAGCTTTAATTGGGTTAGCTTTTAGATTAATTTCTGTAGATATAAATTATGTAACAGATTTATTAAATAATACAAAGGTATACGTTAAAGAACCGGTTGGAAAATTTACAAACATGTTTCCATATTTTCAAATAGTTAATTTTGCAAGTTTTAATGATTATTTGACAAAATTAGCATTTCCATATTATAGAAATATAATTGGAACTTCGATGACTATGGAGAAATTACTAGCTACATCAGACCTAGAACAGTTTAAGTTTTATTTAAAAAATAGTAAAAAAATTGCTGTGGTAACAAATGTAGATGATTTTATTTTAACTGAAAATAATAGAAAATTTTTAAAAGATACTTTTGGAAATAGATTTTTAATGTATCCAAAAGGCGGACATTGTGGGAATATGTTTTATTCCGAAAATGTAAAAGTCATGTTAAAATTTTTAGAGGAGGGGACACTAAATGAAAATAAATAAGATATTAATTTCAATAGTTATGGTCCTATCCTTATCTTCATGTAACAATGTGGAAAAAATTGAAGAGAGTGATTATAGAGGTAGAAATATCGAGTTTACAGAAATCACGGAACAAGATGCGAAAGATACAAAATTTTTAGCAATTTATGATCCGGTAGAACCTTTTAACAGAAGAATGTATTACTTCAATTATTATTTAGATAAATATTTTTTAATACCAGTTGTCAATACATATGAATTTGTTACACCGACACCTCTACAAAAAGGTGTTAATAACTTTTTTAATAACTTCCAAAATGTTTCAACTTTTGCCAATTCAATTTTACAGTTTAAACTTGGAAAAGCCGCTGTTACTGCTTTAAGATTTGGAGTGAATAGTACAGTTGGAATATTAGGTTTGTTTGATGTGGCAACAGATATTGGATTACCAAAAACTTATGAAGATTTAGGTTTAACTTTAGCTTATTACGGAGTAGGAAATGGACCGTACTTAGTTTTACCGGGATATGGACCTACGAATTTAAGAGATATAACTGGAAAAGCTGTTGGTGGAGTTCTTATATACGAAGCTGATATATATCATCCTCTAGACTTTAGAGCTGATGGAATAGAAGGTGGAAGTTTATATGCCATCAATACAAGAAAAAATACAAAATCATTTAGATACTACGGGACAGGAACACCGTTCGAGTATGAATACGTAAGATTCTTCTATACTACTTATAGAGATATATTAAAAGACAATGATTAATAGGGGGGAAGTAATGAATTTACAAGAGTTTGTTTTGAACTACAGAGAGGACGTAATAAAATCTATACAAGAGGCGGTTAGAATAAGAAGTGTGCAAGAATTAGGAAAACCGGGGAAGCCTTTTGGTGATGGAGCAGCAGAAGCTTTAGAATACTTTTTAGAGTTAGGAAAATCAATGGGATTTGAAGTTGAGAATTTCGATAACTATGCTGGTCATATAGATTTTGGAAATGGTGAAGAGATGCTAGGAGTTTTAGGACATGTGGACGTTGTCCCTGAAGGGGATGGATGGACATTTCCACCATACTCTGCAACAATAGCAAATGGAAAGATTTATGGAAGAGGAGTTTTGGATGACAAAGGTCCAAGTATAGTTTGTCTTTATGCTATGAAAGCTCTTAAAGACTCAGGAGTAAAATTAAATAAAAAGATAAGAATGATATTAGGTGCGAATGAAGAGAGCGGTTGGGAGTGTATGAAACACTATTTTGGAAAGTTAAATATGCCACAGCCAGATTTAGCTTTTACTCCAGATTCAGGATTCCCAGTAACATTTGCAGAAAAAGGAATTTTACACTTAGGGTTAGAGAAAGTATATAATGAAAATTTAGATTTTAGTATTGTAGGTGGAACTGCATTAAACTCTGTTCCAGATTCAGCAATGGCTATATTACCATTATGTATGAGGGATGAGATAGAAAATAAAATTGAAGAATTTAATAAAGATAAAGATTATAAAATTAAAGTTATAGAACGTGGAGATAAAATTGGTTTAGAATCTTCTGGAAAAGCATCTCATGGAGCTAGACCAGCAAAAGGTTACAATAGTATAACTGCTTTATTTAAATTTTTAGGGACATTAGAGATAGAAAATAAGAATTTGAAAGAAATTGTAGAGTTTTTTAAAGAATATATTTCTATGGATTGTGAAGGAAAATTATTAGGTGTAAACTTAGAAGATGAGCCATCAGGAAAATTATCTCTAAATGTTGGTAAAATAGATTTCCAAAATGATAAATTTTATTTAGGATTTGATATAAGATATCCTGTAACTTTTACAAAGGAAGTTGTGATAGATCAGATTTTAAAAGCTACAGAGAAGTATGGAATAGAGCTAAGAATTTTATCAGCAAAAGATCCTTTATATGTTCCAAAAGATACATTCTTAGTTAAGACTCTTATGAATGTTTATCAAGAGATAACAGGGGATTACAAGACTCAACCAATAGCAATTGGTGGTGGAACATATGCTCGTGCTGTAAAGAATGGAGTAGCCTTCGGAGCGTTATTAAATACTCAAGAAGATAACATGCACCAAAGAGATGAATCGCTAGATTTAGATAAGATTGATACTTGGTTAAAAATATATATTCAAGCTATTTACGACTTATCAAAATAAAAGTCTTTACTTTTTCTGAATACTGATGTATAATTAATTATATTAATAATATAAGTTAAAAATTTCAAGTGGTAATTAAGGAATATCTTTCAAAAGTGCCTTTTTATTAAATTTAAATTTAAGATTTGTATAGTTAAAATTAATTATGGAGGTATACTAATGAACGGTATTGTAAAATGGTTTAACGATGAAAAAGGATTTGGATTTATAACTGGTGAGGACGGGAAAGATGTATTCGCACACTTCTCTGAAATCAAGAAAGATGGATTCAAAAAGTTAGTAGAAGGAGAGGAAGTTACTTTTGATTTAGGTCAAGGAACTAAAGGACCTCAAGCTACAAACATCAAAACTAAGTAATTACAACAATTATAAAGTTATTAAAGGCTGAAGATATTAATATATCTTAAGCCTTTTTTTTTATTGAAAAGAGGTGAGAAATGAAAGTTTTAATAGATGCAGATGCTTGCCCAGTAACTGATATTGCTATAAGAATAGCAAAAGAATTTAATTTAGAGACAATAATAGTTTGTGATACTGCTCACAAAATTGAAAGAGCGGGTGTTGAAACAGTTGTTATAAGCCAAGGTGCGGATGCTGTTGATTTTGCAATAATATCTAGAGTGAGTAACTCTGATATTGTAATAACGCAAGACTATGGATTGGCTTCTATCGTTTTATCGAAAAATGCACATGCAATAAATCAAGATGGACTAGTATATAACAAGTATAATATAGAAAGTCTTTTATTTTCGAGACATATGTCACAAAAACTTAGAAATTCAGGTAAAAGAACAAAAGGACCTAAGAAGAGATTAAAAGATGATGATATAAGGTTTGAAGAAAGTTTTAGAAGGATTGTATTAAATAATATAGGAAAAAAAATTACTAAGGAGAGTTAGAATGGCTAAAGGTCTAGACAAACATATGGAGAGAAAAAGTATAGTAACAAGTTTTGGAAAAGATTTGGCGAGAAGATCTAAATCAACTTGTGAGTTATGTGGAACTAAAAATGTGAAATTATCGGTATATGAAGTTCCGCCAGTTGAAGAAGAACCAGTATTTGAAAATTGCTTATTTTTATGTGATGATTGTATAAAAATATTAAATAATATTAAAAAATCTCAAGAGAATGAATTGAGATTTTTAGGAGATTCTATGTGGAGTGAAGTTCCATTAGTTAAAGCAACATCAATTTATGTACTTGAACAGATAAAGGATAGATACCACTGGGCAAATGAAATGTTGGAAAATGCCTATTTAGATGAAGAAACATTAGAAATATTAGGTAGAATCAAATGAATTATATCCAAAATTTAATGATGAGTTTAAAAGATGGTCAAGGAAAACTTTTTGTTCAACTTTTATTTGAAGGAATGCTTACATTTACGATAAGATTAATTATTTTTGGGTTAATATTATTTATAGGTTCAAGAATAATAAAAAAAATAATATCGTCGTTGGATAAGATTCCTTATGTTGAACAGGATCTTAGTACTAAACAATTTACTAAATCTATAATTAAATTAGGGTTATATATTATCTTTTTTCTTATTGGATTGTTAGCTTTTGGATTTTCTGAATCTTCAATAGCTACAATGATAAGTGCTATTGGATTAGGCGTTGGAATTTCATTGAAAGATTTTCTATCTAATATAGCTGGTGGAGTAGTTATATTTTTTTATAAACCTTTTAAGGTTGGAAATTTTATAAAAGTTAATGGAGTTATGGGAGAAGTTTTTAGAATAGAAGTTTTTTCAACACATATCAATAGTTTGGATAGCAAGAGAATAATAATTCCAAACAATGTTATGATAAGTGGAAATATTATAAATTATGATTCGAATGAAGTAAGACGTATAAAATTAATGTTATCTGTTTCATATAGTTCAGATATGAAAAAAGTAATGTCTGTATTAAAAAATTTAGCCTCTACTTACGAGGGATTAGATTATTCAATGGAAAATTTTATAAATGTTATGGAGTATGGAGACTCGAGCATAAATATTTTATTTATGGTTTGGACAAAGACAGAAGGATATTATAAAGTGCGTGGAGAGTTAATGTCTTATATAATAGAACTATTTACAAAAGAAAATATAGATGTTCCATTTAATATACTAGATGTGACTCTAACAACTCCACCCAAATAATTTTTAAATGACTAATGTATATAAAAAAGAAAGTTTATTAAAAAATATAAGTAGACCAATTATCATTAAAAGAATCCCATTTATTTTTTCTAAGATTGAAATGTGATTATTTATAAAATTGATAAATGGTCTCATTTTTTTTATTGTAAGCGTTAGAATTAAAAACGGTAATGAAAATCCTAAAGAGTAGATTCCTATTACTGCTAGACCTCCTAAAAAGGTTTTTGACGTAGTTGTATATGCGATGACTGTAAAGAGTATAGGTCCAGTACACGGAGTCCATCCTAGGCCCAATGTGACTCCTAAGAAAAATGGAAATAAATATCCACCCTTATCAAAATTATTATCCAAATAGATTTTTTTTTCAGAGTTGAAAACTTTCCACGTTTTAATATTTAATAATTGTAAACCAAATAAAAAAATTATAAAACCTATAATTTTAGTAAAATATTGATTTCCAATTATAACACTTAAAATATTTGCAAATTTATATATAAGTATTTGTAATGTAAAAAAAGCTCCGGTAAATCCAAGAAGTAAAAAAATAACAGACAAAAATAAATTTCTTTCTTTTTTAGTTAAAGTTGAAAAATAGATTGGAAGTAAGGGTAACGTACAAGGGGAAAACACAGATGTAATACCCGCTAAAAAAACTATTATATAAGATGTAGTTTCCATTATTCTTCCTTTAAATTTTCAAAGATAGATTTGATACTCTCAAAATTTACTGCTCCTAAATGCTTATAGACGATTCCCCCATTTTCATCTAAAATAAAGGTCATAGGAACCCCTCTTATTAAGAATTTATTGCCTACTTCCATATTTTTATCCTCATAAAAAGTGTAGTTGAATTTTTCTTTATCTAAATATTTTTTTATATTTTCTTTAGAATCTATCAGAACAGGGACGATATTGATACTTAAATTTTTATTGTTATCCATAAAACTATTCAAGCTCTTTTTTTCCTCCAAACATGCAGGACACCAAGTTGTTCCAAAATTTAAGATGGTCATTTTCCCTTTGAAATTATTTTCTGTAAATTCTTTGCCAGATGGATATTCATAAATTTTAAATGGCTTAATGATATTGCCTACTTCTAGACCAACAACATCAGTGGAATATAGAAAAGAATGTGAAATCATTAATAATAAAAAATAAAAGATTTTTTTCATATTTTACCTCCTTATACTTATTATAATTTGTATAGATATTATCACCTTGCTTTAGTGAAGTCAACCGCCAAAAAGATGTTGATTATTGAATACAAATTATGTATACTATATGTACTGTGTGCAATACATTAAAATTAAGGGAGATATCTAAATGTCAGAAAATAAAATAATATGTTTTTGTAAAAATGTAAACTATGAAACAATAGTAAAATCAATAGAAGATGGAGCGAAAACAGTAGATCAAATAAAAGAAGTTACTGGTGCTGGAACAGCATGTGGAAGATGTACTGGTAGAATTCAAGAAATTTTAGATTCGAATAAATAATTGAAAAGAGGTAGTTCCTTATAATAGGAACTACCTCTTTTATTATTTGCTTGCCTTATAATCAGCTTCAACTACTTCTTTAAGTTTTAATAACTGCTTATGAAGTATATGTCTATCAATAGATTTGAATAATTTATAAAGAGAAGTACCTTTTAAAATCCACGCAGTTTCAGTCAGATGAGTTTTATCAGTAGGAACATCTTCGAAATCATACTCAATTTTAAAATCTACCCATTTGCTTCCAATTTCAATTTGGTACATTTTTCCATCTTCGTACGCCAAAACTTTTCCAGTATATTCTTCTTTTGATCCATACATTTTTATTTTTTCTTCAAAAGTACTTCCTACATTTCCATCAACTTTATTAAATGTTTCCTCTTTTAAGCCTTTTATCCATGTACCATTTTTTTGATAATCAGAAAGAAACTTAAAAACGAAATCTTTTGGAGCATTTATTTCTACACTTTCAACATAAAAAGGAACTGTTTCATTAATATCTTTTACTTGCATAATTTATATCCTCCTAAATTGTTTTATATGGTTATGTAAATTATATTAGAGTTATTTTATTATTTCCTTTATTTTGATTTTATAAATTTTTAAGGTACAATTCAATAGAAAAAAATAGGAGGAGATTGAATGATAAAAAAAATCATGATGTTATTATTTCTATGTTTTACGGTAGTATTTTCAGATGAGTTTGAAGGCGACTGGATGATACCTTCTGGAAAAACTGTTATTAGAATAGTCAAAAAAGGTGAAGAATACTCGGGGTATGTAGTATGGCTAAAAGAAAAGGAATATCCCAAGGGGGATAAAATGGAGGGTCTTGAGCAGATAGATAGAAAAAATCCAAATTCTAAATTAAGAAATAGAAAAGTTATAGGGCTTCAAGTAGTTGGAGATATGAGACAAGACCCTAAAAACCCAAATGTTATTTCAGGAGGATGGGTATATGATTCTTGGAATGGTAAAAAATATTATGGACAGGCTAAAATAATAGATAAAAATACATTAGCTTTAAAAGGGTCATTGGATAAATGGGGTGTTTTTGGTTATTCACAAGAGTGTAAACGGATAAATTTAAAAGGAAAAGAGTAATCTATTCAGATTACTCTTTTTTATAAATATTCCAATAGTTTTCAAGACCCCTAATTTTGAATAAATGTTCCAAAAGAATCAGAGTATCTTCTCTGTTCATAGAGAATGGTAAAAGTTCGAAACCATCTAAAGCTTCCTTAATTACGGCATTAATATATTCTTTTTTAAATTTATTAAACTTGTTTGGCTGAGTTTCCATATCTTTAAATAAAGAGTTTAAAGAGAAACCATAATTATGAATTAGCTTTGAAATAGAGAAGTTAGCTTTGCTACTTTCATAATCTTCATTTATATCACATAAATCATCTAATTTTTGTAGAGAAATTCCTATTTTAAACATTCCTGTTTTTAAGGATTCTAATTTTTCTAAAACTTTAGAATCTTTTTCTAAAGAAATTGGAGATATTAAAGAAAGTACTAAAAGTTCTCCACCTATTCCCTTTAATATATTTTTAGAGATATAATCTGGAGTTGGATATGTTTTATAGTTATTTAAGTCTCTTAGAGACTCACTTACAGCGACAGAATAGATTTTCTCTAATAATGTATTAGCAGTTTGGCCTAAAGGGTCATTTAGCTTATAAAGAGATGAGTGAATCAGATTTTGTCCTAACATTACAAGTAAAATATTATTCACAATATGATTTTTAGGTTCTTTCAAAAAAAGAATACCTTTATTTTCATTATCTATTATATTATCAGTGGAAGTTATAATTGTTCTTAAAGAAAAAATAATTTTTCCATATTCTATAACTCTTTCCTCGTCTATTCCCGTATTTTTTATGGAAATAAGCATTATAAATGAAAAAAAGTTTGTTTTGAAGCTTTTGCTGAAAGATTTATAGTCATTATTTAGCTTTAAATTTTTATGGAAAGATATATTCGATTTGAACTGATTTTCAATTTCGTGTTCAATTTTATTTAATAACAAATGTCCATCTTTTAAAAGTTTAAGTAGATTTAAATTTTTTAAGACAGCTGCTCCAAGTTTAACTTTACTCACTGTAAATCACTCCCAAATAATAATTTTTTCAACTATTAATATGTTATAATTATAATTGTCAAAATGCAACTTTTTTTAAACAACTGGAGGAATAATGAACTGGAAAACACTAGAAATAAAAGATAAAAAAATAATAGATGAATATACAAAGGGGAAATTTACAATATCTGATTTAAATTTTACTAATTTTTTAATTTGGAGCAGTTCTGAAAAGATTGAGTTTTTAGAAAAAGATTCTATATTATTAATCAGAGGAGAATTTGAGGGACTTAAATATTATTTTGTTCCAATGTCCAAAAAAGGAATAGATGATAAAGAAAAGATAGAAGAGGCTATGATTGAATTATATAACCGAAAAGAAAAAATAGTATTTATTCCAGAGGAGTATAAAGAGGCATTAGAAAATAAATTTGTATTTCAGGAATTAAGGGATACTTTTGATTACATATATAATATGGAGAGTTTATCACTTTTGAAGGGTAGAAATTACTCTGAGAAGAGAAATAAAATAAATGGATTTAAAAAACTATATAATTATAGTTATGAAAAGTTAAGTGATAATAATATAGAAGAAATTGAAGAATTCCAAAAAGAATGGATTATTAAAAATGAGAAGCACAAAGATAGAATAATAGTAGCTGAAAGCATTGGAATTACTTTATTATTAAAAAATTATAAACAGCTAGGGATTGTTGGTGGAGTCATAAGAATTGACGGAAAGATTATAGCTTACGCACTAGGAGAAAGATTAAATGATGAGATGGCTGTTATTCATATAGAAAAAGCTCTTATAGAGTATAAAGGTAGCTATCAAATGATAAATTATTATTTTTCAAAAGAAGAATTTAAAGATATGAAATATATAAATAGAGAAGATGATTTTGGAAATGAAGGGCTTAGAATTGCAAAGCTTTCATATTTACCAGCAAAATTACTTAAGAAGTATGAAATATTAGATTTAAGATAATGGGAGTTGAAAATTATGAATATTTTTTTAGAGTTTTTAGAGGATATAAAAGTAGCTTTAAAAAATTATAGAAGAGCAAATTCAAGTCTTTGGGTAACTTCGTTATGCTATTTTTCTATTTTTTCTTTGGTTCCAATCATAGCTATTGTATTTAGTTTTGGAAAATGGCTTGGAATAGAGGAGTACTTGATAAATCAATTCATAAAAAATTCACCACTAAGTTTAGCACTAGTAAGTGAACTTTTAGAAACAGCAAATAATTTAGTGGAAAAAACTAGAGGTGGAGTATTAGCTGGAGTGGGATTTATATTTTTAGGATGGAGTATAATTTCAATTTTTTCTCTTATAGAAAAATCATTCAATGAAATATGGAATATAAAAAAAGGCAGAGGAATATTAGAAAAATTTTCTAATTATTTAGCTGTTTTCACATTGTTTCCAATTGTTTTAGTTTCAATAAATGGGATTTGTAATTTTTTTAATAATTCTTTACTAAAAGAATTAAGTCCGTATTTGAGTTTATCTATATTCTTTTCACTTTTTTATTTTTATATGCCTAATACAAAGGTAAAAAAAGGTCCAGCTATAATTTCTGGAGTTTTTGTAGCCGTAGTTTTTAATCAATTACAATTGATGTTTATAAATTTACAAATGGTAATAACAGCTTACAATAAAATATATGGGAGCTTTTCAGTTATACTAATATTTTTACTTTGGTTAAAATTTATATGGTTTTTAATTATATTAGGAGGACATCTAACTTTCTTTTTTCAGAATAGAAATAGAATAGTTCAAGGTAAAGAAATAAATACTCTTAGTTTTGAATCTTTGTATAAGTTGTCGTTAATAACAAGTATAACTTTAGTTAAAAATTATATAAAAAGTGATACTCCGATATCACTGATTGAACTGGAAAATGAGACTAGAATATCTAGTGAAATTTTAAAAGATATATTAGAAGTTTTAAAGAGTAAAAATATTGTTCTACAGGCATTATATATGGGAAATGATTCATGCTATAGATTATCAAAAAATATAGATGAGTTGACATTAGGCGATATAAAAGCTTCAGTTTATGAATATGGAGATAAGATAGTTTTAAAAGATTTAAATGAGAGCATTGTAACTCTTCTAAAATCAGATGACAAAACAATGCTCTTAAAAAACTTATTAAACTAAATTTGCACCTTCAAAAAAGATTTCTCCTAAAATAAATGTTACTGCAATAGGTAGGAAGATGTTAATAAAAGAGGCTGGAAAAAATAAAGAAAAAAATCCTGATACGAATAAAGAATAACCATATACAGTTAGAAATTTTATTTTTTTAAAGTTTGCCTTTAAAATTAGAGATGCGAATAAAAATTGAAGAATCACAGATACAACAAGAATATAAATTGAAAAATTCGGAGTATTTTTTGTAGTTATTAATGGAAGTAAAAATTGAAATACAGAGAAAAATTCTAAAAAAATAAAACTATATATAAAAAAATTTAAATTTTTTATAGAACACTTTTTATTTAACAATTTTTTTAATTCTAAAAGTATATATGTAACAAGAAAAGTACCAGTTATTAAAATCATAAATTTTATAAATGTATTCAGTCCATGAGAAAAATAACTTAAAATTAAAATCAAAATATAAAAATGACAAAATAGAGATCCTATATTAAATTTTTTCATGACCACACCTCCAAGTAATTTTGTAATATGAGTATACTTTGAGAAGTTAAAAAAATAAATAAAAAAATTGAAAATTAAAATAAATGATGATAATCTATTGTTAGGTTTTAAAGAGCTACAAAAGATTCGAGGAGGGAGTAAATGTTTAGAGTTATTAATAAAATAGAAAAAAGTTATGATGAAAATGTCACACTATTTTTTGAAGATAAAATATCTACTTGTGAATATCTTTCTGAAGAGAGTAGAAAACTAATAAATAAAGTAATAGAAAAAGAGAAATTTACTGGAAAATTTAAAGAAACTATAAAATTCACATTTTTAGAAAATGGATATTTAGTTACTTTAACTTATGTTGGAGCTGGAAAAAAAGAAGAATTTACAGAAGATAGATTAAGAGAATTACTTTTCAGTACTCTATCTAAAATGACTGGGAATATACTTCTTTCGAGCGAAGAACCGGATCTTTGTAATACCAGAATATTAACAGAAATATTTTATAATATAAATTATTCATTTGATGTTTATAAAGAAAAAAAGAACGCTAAAATAAATTTAGATATTTTTAAAGAGCAAAAGACAGAGGGTATGGGAGAAGAGGAAATATTAGCTATTTCAACAAATATAACTAGAGCTCTAATTGATGAACCAGCAAATATTATAAATCCTGAAAGTTTAGCTGAAACAGCTGAAGCTCTTGGAAGAGAATTTGGTTTTGCTACTGAAATTTTAGAAGAGGATAAGATAAAGGAATTAGGGATGGAAGCTTTCTTAGCTGTAGGAAGAGCATCTATCAACAAACCTAAACTTATAGTAATGAGATATTTTGGAGATAAAACACAAAGAGATAAGAAATACGGTCTTATAGGAAAAGGATTGACTTTTGATTCTGGAGGATTATGTATTAAGCCAGCAGATGGAATGTTAGGCATGAAAGAGGATATGGGAGGGGCAGCAACAGTAATTGGAACGATGTGCTCTTTAGCAAAGTTAGGAGTTAAAAAAAATGTAATAGCTATAGTAGCGGCCTGTGAAAATTCTATTAGCTCAAATGCTTACAGACCTGGAGATATACTAACTACTATGTCTGGGAAAACTGTTGAAGTTATAAACACAGATGCAGAAGGAAGATTGACTCTAGCAGATGCAATAACTTATGCTATAAGAATAGAAAAGGTTTCAGAAATTTTAGATGTTGCAACTCTAACAGGAGCTATGATGGTTGCACTTGGTTTTGCAGCAACAGGTGTATATTCGAATTCAGATGAAAAATACTTAGCACTAGAGTCTGCGGGAAAATATTGGGGAGAAAAGTACTGGAGAATGCCTCTGTTTGATGAATATGGAGAACTTATGAAATCTGATGTAGCTGATTTAAAAAATAGCGGTGGAAGATGGGGAGGAGCCAATTCAGCAGCCAAGTTTTTAGAAGAGTTTACAGAAGGGTTGCCTTGGATGCATCTTGATATAGCAGGAACTGCGTTTTCAGATAAAGATAAAAAATGGATAAAAAAGGGAGCAACAGGAGTTGCAGTCAAAACTATATACACATATATAAAAAATATGATATAATACCTCTTGAAATTAAAAATTAAGAGGGAGAAATATTGATGATATATATTGATGGTGTAGTTGGAGTAGGGAAAAGTACTTTGGCTAAAATAATTTCAAAAGAATTGGAGATGGAGTTATATAAAGAACCAGTTTATGACAATCCAATATTAGAGAAATTTTATTATGATAAGAAAAAATATAGTTTTCCTCTTCAAGTTTTTTTTCTAAATAAAAGGCTAGAAATGGTTAAGGATGCACATAAAAAAGGTAGAGGAGTATTTGACAGATCAATATATTGTGACAGAATATTTGCAGATATTTTAAATTCTGATGGAGATTTGATTGAAGATGAATATAACCTATACTTAGAACTTTCAAATAATATGTTTCAATATTTACCAAAACCAGATTTAGTAATATACTTAGAAACAACTATAGAAAATGCAATTAAAAAGATAAAAAAAAGAGGAAGAGAATTCGAACTAGGAGTAGAAGTAACTTACTGGGAAAAATTGAATAAACACTATTCAGAATATTTTAAAACTTATTCTGAAAGTAAAATTATAAAAGTAAATGTAGATAATAGAGATTTTATAAATAATGAAAATGATAGAAAATTTATAATTGAACTTATAAAAAGAGAGCTTTGCTTATAGAGCTCTCTATTTTTATTTTTTTAAGGAGGCGAAATGGAAATTAGAAACTCTAAAGAAGATGAAAAAAAAATTGCTAGTTATATTTGGCGTGATGCATTTAACGACGATAAAGAATATATAGATTGGTATTTTGAAAATATACATAAAGACAGTAATCTATTGTTAGCAATTGAGAAAAATAAAATAATAGGAATGGCATACAATAATTCCTATAAATTTAAAATAGAAAATTATATAGATGAAAGTTACTATATTTTAGCAGTTGGAGTTGTACCAGAAAGAAGAGGAGAGGGAATTATGAAATCCCTTCTGCAATCTTCTTTAAAAAATGCAAAAGAAAATGGTTCTATATCAATCTTTTTATCTCCAATTGATTCTAATATTTATACTAGATTTGGATTTGAATATATTAGTAATTTAGAAAAATATAGTTGTAGTATTAAGAATCTTTCACAATTTGAAAAAAAATGTAAGCTAGAAATAGTTGATGAAAAAAATATTTATAATCTTGTTGAATTTTGTAATAGATATTTAGAAAGCTTTAGCTTAGCAACAATTAAAACTGAACAACATCTTAAAGAGTTAATTTCTGAAACTTTACATGAAAATGGGAAGTCATATATTGTGAGAGATACTGAAGAAGGTATAATTGGATATGTATCATATATTCTAAAAGATGATGTAGTAACAGTAAAAGAGATATTATCTTCATGTAAGAAGGGTTATGTTTCAATTTTTAATTTTTTATATGGTTATTCAAATTATTATTCAAACATTGTAATTTATGCACCTACAGGCAGTAATTTAAATTTATATTTCAAAAGAGAAAATTCTTTAAAAAAGGAAATAATCCCAAAAATGCAAATGAGAATATTAGATGTTTTTAAAACATTGGAGTTATTAAAATCTAGATTAAAAAGTGAAGAAAAAATTACTATAAAAATTCTAGATGATATTTTTGAAGAAAACGATGGAATTTATGAGATAACAAAAGAGGAAGTTAAGAAATCTAAAGATTTCATAGCCGATTGTGAAATAAAAGTTGGAACTTTAAGCCAAATTATAGCTGGATATCTTAATTTTATGGATTTTTTAAAACTTGAAAGAATAAATATACTAAATGAAAAGAAAATTGATATTTTAGATAAAATAATTGTAAGTAAGAAGTCGTATTTTAACCAAGAATTTTAAAGTAATGGACAATTTTAATGAGTTATTATAAAATAACTCAGGAGGTGGATTATATGACGTATAGCAAATTAGAAGAATATTTAAATTCAATAACACATTATATTGGAGCTGGATTGTCGATTTTAGGATTGGTAATTTTAATAAATAAAGCGATGTTGACAGGAAAGGTTGGATATACGGTTGGAAGTATAATTTTTGGAATAGCTATGATTATACTCTATACTATGTCTGGAACATACCATATTTTAAATCACGGAAAATTAAAAAATATATTTAAAATTTTAGATCACTCAGCAATTTACCTTTTGATTTCAGCATCTTATACCCCTTATATTCTAACTTGTTTGGAAGGTCCTAGTAAGTGGATTATATTTTTTGCACAATGGGGAATGGCTGTATGTGGAATAATTTTTAAGACATTTTATATTAATAAATTTAAAAAATTATCAACAGTAATTTATTTATTAATGGGATGGATGGTAGTTTTTGTTTTTAAAGATTTAAAGTTATCTATGAGTGCATTATCTTTAAATTTCCTAATTGCAGGTGGAGTAACATATAGTTTAGGAGTGATATTCTATTCTTTAAAGAATGTGAAATATTTCCATGTTATTTGGCATCTCTTTGTAATTGGTGGGAGTGTCTTAAATTATATGTCAGTATACTATCTATATTAAGGAGATAATAATGAATATATTAATTTTTCAGAAAGATTTAAGCGTTTGTAACTATCTGAAAAAAGGATTAAAAGAGTTGGGGTATACAGTTGATATTTCAAATAATGAAGAAGAGATTATGGATATGGCGATTAATACTGAATATGATCTTTTAATTTTAGATGTTATTGGAAAAAAGATAAATGGAATAGAAATTTGTAAAATAATAAAGAAAAAATATGGAAAAATTAAAATTTTATTTATGAGTGAAGAAGAGGATGTAGATTTAAAAATTAAAGCTTTGGATAGTGGTGGTGACGATTATATAGTAAGACCATTTAACTTCAGAGAATTATCAGCAAGAATCAGAGCTATACTTAGAAGAGAAAGTAAAAGTTTTGAGAGCATTTTAAGAGCTAAAGATTTAACACTAAATCTAATGAATAGAGAAGTAAAAAGAGCGGAAAAAATATTGGATTTAACTGTCAAAGAATTTGCACTCTTAGAATATTTAATGAGAAATAAAAATTTAGTTCTAACGAGAACAATAATAAAAGAAAAAATATGGAGTATTGATTTTTTAACTAATACTAATATAGTAGATGTCTATATAACCCATCTTAGAGAAAAAATAGATAAAAATCATTCAGAGAAGCTTATTTATACTGTAAGAGGAATCGGCTATATATTAAAAGATTAAAAAAAGATACACATATTATTGGGAGGAAAAATGGATTTTGTATTTGATCGAAATAAAACAGCAATATATTATAAAGGAGTGGCTTATTCTTTTAAAGATATAATCGAAATGTCTAAATTTTATTCATCTAAAATTGATATAAAAAGAAATGACATAGTAGGAGTTTTTATAGAAAATAGACCTGAATTTATAGAGTCGGTATTTGCAATTTGGAATAAAAAAGGTACATCTGTTAATATTGACAGTGGATATGATGCTGATCAGCTAGCATATGTTTTAAAAGATTGTTCTCCAAAGTATTTATTTACTACTGAGAAAAATTTTGAAATAGCAATAGAGGCTAAAAAAATAGCATCTTCAAATATTGAAATTTTAAAAGTTGAAGATTTAATAAAACCTGCTGATTTTAAAGTAGAGAAATGTACAATAGAGGCTCCTGAAAAAGATGATATTGCAGTAATGCTATATACTTCTGGAACAACTGGAAATCCAAAAGGGGTTATGCTAACTATTGATAACTTAATGTCTAATATAGATGCTGTAAACGAAATAAATTTAGTTAATGAAAACGATAGCGTACTTGCGATGTTACCATTCCATCATATTTTACCTTTTAACCTAACACTACTTATGCCACTTTATTTTGGATGTAAAAATGTTATATTAGAAGAATTATCTTCTGAAGCTATTAAAAAGAATTTAGCAGAGCATAAGATAAGTGTAATGATTGGTGTTCCAAGAATTTGGGAGATGTTTCATAAGGGAATAATGGCAAAAATAAATACAGGGAAAGTTACTAGAGGACTATTTAATCTTTGTGAGAAGATGAATAATAAAACTTTAAGTAAGAAAATATTTAAAAAAGTTCATGAAGCTTTCGGAGGGAATATCAGAATATTAGTTTCCGGAGGAGCTAAATTAGAGCCACAAATTTCTAAAGATTTTTCAACATTAGGATTTAATATGCTTGAGGGATATGGGTTAACAGAAACTTCGCCTATTATAGCTTTTAATAGACCAAACGACAATGTTCCTGGAACTGTTGGAACTACAATCCCAGGAGTTCAAATTAAGATAGCTGAAGATGGAGAGATAATTGTAAAAGGTAGAAATGTAATGAAGGGTTACTATAATAAACCTGAAGCTACGGAAGAAGCTATTGATAAAGATGGATGGTTCCATACTGGAGATTTAGGAGCTCTTGAAGGTAATCATTTAACAATTATTGGAAGAAAAAAAGAGATGATAGTATTATCAAATGGTAAAAAAATAAATCCATCAGATGTTGAAGCTGAAATTATGAAGGGAACAGATTTAATAGAGGAAATTGCAATTACGGATTATGATAATCATTTAGTTGCGATAATTTATCCATCATTTGAAAGAATGGCAGAAAAAAATATTACAAATATAAAAGAAGCACTTAAATGGGAAATTATAGATAAGTATAATGTAACAGCTCCAAAATATAGAAAAATATTAGATATAAGAATAGTTAAAGAAGAGTTACCAAAAACTAAACTAGGAAAATTAAGAAGATTTATGTTAAAAGATCTTATAAAAGATGATGTTGAGTCTAACGGAAATGAAGAGATAAAGAAAACTCAAGCAACAGCAAAAGTAACTCCAGTATCAACTTCAAAAGAATTAGAAACTAAAGAGTTTAAAAGTATTGCAAAATATATAAAAAAATTACATGATGTTGAAGTTTATCCAGAGGCATACATTGAAATTGATTTAGGAATGGATTCTTTAGACATTGTTGAACTTATTTCATTTATAGAATCAAATTTTGGTGTAGAGATTCATGAAATGGATTTTGCAAAAATAAAAACAGTTGAACAGCTTTGTGAATTTATAAGACAACATGGTGGAAACTACAATGATAAAGATATAGATTGGCAAGAAATTTTTAATGAGCCTGTAGATTTTAAAATTCCTCATTCAGCAACTTCAGGAAAAATTCTTAAAACTATAACAGCGCCAATTTTTAAATTCTATACAAAGCTAAAAAAAGAAGGTATGGAAAATATTCCAAAAGATCCAGCTATATATATTGGAAATCATCAAAGTTTCTTAGATGGATTTGCATTAAATCAAGTTTTTTCTAAGGAAAAGATGGATAATACTTATTATCTGGCAGTTTCTGATCATTTTGAAAGTAGCCTTAGAAAATATTTGGCAGATCACGGAAATATATTATTATTAGATATTAATAAGAATCTAAAAGAGACTTTACAGATATGCGCAAAAGTTTTAAAAGATGGTAAAAACTTAGTTATCTATCCAGAGGGTGCTAGAACTAGAGATGGAGAAGTTCAAGAGTTTAAAAAAGCTTTTGCTATTTTATCAAAAGAATTAAATATTCCTGTAGTTCCAGTTGGGATAAAGGGAGCTTATGAATTAATGCCATATGGATCTAATTTTCCAAAGTATGGAGAACTAGAAATAAAAATATTCCCTAAGATAGAACCAAAAGATTTAACAGTTGAGGAAATAGTGGAAAAAAGTAGAAGCATTTTGGAAAAATGGATTCAAAACTAAGTTTAGAATGTTGTAAAAAAATATATTTTGTGCTATAATCACTTGTATTTTATAAAACACCTGTAATACAACAAGGGAGGATATTTTGGAATTTGTAAGGGATTATGGCAAAACTGCTGTTATATATGATGGAAAAGAATATTCATATAAAGAAACTATAATAGGCGCTAAAAGTTATAAGAATCTTTTAAAAATAGAAAAAGAAGATAAAGTTGTGATTTTCATGGAAAATAGACCAGAATTTATATATGCCTTTTTAGGTATTTGGGATAAAGGCGGAACGACTGTGTGTCTTGACTCATCTTTTGGAAGTGAAGAACTTGAATATTATTTAAAGGATTGCGAGCCTAAGTATATATTTACTTCTGAAAAAAATTATAAAGCAGCAGTTGAGGGATTGAAATTATCTGGAAAAGAATCAATAATTTTAAATGTAGATAATATAGAGATGGACTATAGAGGAGAGGATATGATTTTAAACTCTCCAGAAAAAGATGCTGTAGCCTTAATGCTATATACTTCAGGAACAACTGGAAGCCCAAAGGGAGTAATGTTAACTTTTGATAACATTTTAGTAAATATCGAAGGACTTGATAAATACCAAATGTATAAAGAAAGTGATAGAATTTTAGCACTTCTTCCAATGCATCATATTTTTCCATTACTTGGATCTGGGATTATTCCTCTTTCAAGAGGAGCTACGATAGCTTTCATAAAGGAGCTTTCTTCTCAGGCTATGACAGATGCACTGAAAAATTATGAGATATCTATTATGATTGGAGTTCCTAGACTTTGGGAAATGCTTCATAAAAAAATAATGGAAAAAATTAATTCTAATCCAGTGGCAAAAAAGTTATTTAAAATATGTGAAAAATTAGAAAATAAAAATTTAAGTAAAAAAATATTTAAAAAAGTTCATGAAGGATTTGGAGGGAAGATTAGATTCTTTGTTTCTGGAGGTTCTAAATTAGATCCAAAAGTTTCAAAAGACTTTTTAACTCTAGGTATCGATGTTTGTGAAGGTTATGGGTTAACTGAAACTGCGCCGATGATTTCATTTACTCCAATAAATCAAGTGGTACCGGGATCTGCCGGTAAGATAATGCCAGGAGTTGAAGTTAAGATTGCTGAAGATGGAGAAATTCTATCAAAAGGTAGAAACTTAATGAAAGGTTATTATAATAAACCATTGGAAACGGCCGAGGTAATAGATGCTGATGGATGGTTCCATACAGGAGATTTGGGAGAATTAAAAGGTGAATACCTTTATGTGACTGGAAGAAAGAAAGAAATGATTGTACTATCAAATGGAAAGAATATAAATCCGATTGATATAGAGATGTGGATTATGGGTAAAACGGATCTTATACAGGAAATGGCAGTGATAGAGTATGAATCTTTATTAACAGCAGTTATTTATCCTAATTTCCAAAGTATTCAAGAGAATCACATAACAAATATTGGAGAAACTTTAAAATGGGGAGTAATAGATAAATACAATAATACTGCTCCAAACTATAGAAAAATTCTAGATATAAAAATAGTACAAGAAGAACTTCCAAAAACAAAGATTGGAAAAATAAGAAGATTTATGGTTCCAGAATTGTTAAAGGAGAAAAAAATAGAAGACATAGTAATAGAGACTCCAAATTATGAAGAATATATTGCTATTTCAGATTATTTAAAAGATGTGAAGAAGAAGGAAATATCACCAACAGCTCATTTAGAACTAGATTTAGGAATGGACTCTTTAGATATTGTTGAACTTATTGCATTCTTAGAAGGAAGTTTTGGAGTTAAAATTACAGAAAATGTTTTAGTAAATAATCCAACAGTTGAAAAATTATCAGAATATATAAGAGAAAATGCAACTGGGATGGATATAACTGAAACAAATTGGGGAGAGATTTTAAAAGTTGAGTCCTCTGAATTTCTTCCAAAGTCAAATTCTGTTGGAACAGTTATAAACACTTTATTTAAAATACCATTTAGTATTTATATAAAAATAAAGAAATCAGGATTGGAAAATTTAGATATAAATTCACCAGTTATATTTGTTGGAAATCATCAAAGTTTTCTAGATGGATTTATTTTTAATCAATCTATAAGTAAAAAGATTTTTAATAATACGTATTTTCTTGCTAAAGTTGCCCATTTTAAAAAGGGAGCTTTAAAGTATATTGGAGAAAATTCTAATCTTATTCTAATAGATATAAATAAAAATCTTTCGGAGACACTTCAAGCAGCGTCTACAGCTCTTAAAAATGGCAAGAACATAGTTATCTTCCCTGAAGGTGTAAGAAGTAGAGACGGGAAGATGAGAGAGTTTAAAAAGGCTTTTGCAATTTTAGCTAAAGAGATAAATGTAGATGTAATTCCTTTTGGAATAAAAGGAGCGTATGAACTTTATCCAGCCAATGTTAAATTTCCAAATAGTGGAGAAGTAGAAATTAAGTTTTTCCCTAAGATTTCAAGTGAAAAACTATCATATGAGGAGATTGTAAAAAAATCTCATGATACAATAGAAAAATGGGTTCAAGAATAAAAAGTGCAGAGCTTATAGGCTCTGCACTTCTTTTTTAATAATTTGTTGGTTTTATCATAAAATATGCTTGATCATGATTACAAACAGGGCATACTCCAGGAGCACTTTCACCCTCATGAGTATATCCACAGTTCATACATTCCCAAGATTCTTTTTTATCTTTTTTGAAGATTTCTCCAGCTTTTAAGTTCTCAAGAAGAACTCTATATCTATTTTCATGTTCTTTTTCAATTTTTCCGACAGCTTCAAAAAGGAAAGCAATATTTGCAAATCCTTCTTCTCTTGCTTCTTTAGCAAATCTATCATACATATCAGTCCACTCATAGTTTTCACCTTCAGCAGCGTATAATAAATTTTCCATAGTAGAAGAAATTCCATCGTTAAGAAGTTTGAACCAAATTTTTGCATGCTCTTTTTCATTATTAGCAGTTTCCTCAAAAAAATTAGCTATTTGAACATAACCATCTTTTTTAGCCTGACTTGCAAAATAAGTGTATTTATTTCTTGCTTGAGACTCTCCTGAAAAAGCTTCTAATAAGTTTTTTTCAGTTTTTGTACCCTTCAACTTTTCATTCGCCATAACTTGCCTCCATTTTTAAGTAATTAATTTAAAAATTTTATAACTGTTATAGATTAACTAAGTTGATAATATTATATATTAATAGAGAAGTCAAGATTAAATTATTTTATAAGAGCACTAGCAATAACTCTTCCATCTTTGTCATAAAAAACTACTCCTTGACCTGGAGTGATTGCTCTTACTGCCTCTTCTGTAAATACAACTTTGACAGTATTTGAATCTAAAAGTTCTAGTTTACAAGGATGCATCTTATCTCTAGATCTAGTCTTTGCAAAACATTCTATCCCGTTTAAATCTTCTACATTATCTAAAGTAAGAAGATTTAAGTTATCTCCAAGAAGTTCTTTTTGTAAAAGCTCTTCATTTGAACCGACAATTACACTATTTGTTGTAGAATCAAGCTTTAAAACATAGATAGGATCTTTTGATGAAATCCCTAACCCTTTTCTTTGTCCTATAGTATAAAATGCAAGTCCACTATGTCTTCCTAAAATTTTACCTCTAGTTGTAACAATGTTTCCTGGTTTATTTACTGCTCCATTACTTCTTTCAGATAAAAACTCTTTTAATTTTCCGTCATCTACAAAACAAATTTCTTGAGAATCTTTTTTAGCATAAACTCTAACTCCAAGTTCTTTAGCAAGTTCTCTAACTTTAGGTTTTTCCATATCTCCAATTGGAAATACTAGATACTTTAAGTTTTCTTTTTTTATTTGAGATAGGAAGTAAACTTGATCTTTATTTGGATCATTACCAACAGAAAGAGTTCCATCTTTAATTTGAGCATAATGTCCAGTAGCCATAAAATCTGCTCCTTTACTTAGAGCAAAGTTTAAAAATTCTCCAAATTTAATGTGTCTGTTGCATATCATGCAAGGATTAGGAGTTTTTCCATTTTTATATTCATCAACAAAATAATCGATTACTTTATCTTTAAAAGAATCAGTTGCATCTAAAAGATAATATGGAATTCCTAAGTCATCACAAACTTTTTTGGCGTCAGCATCTTCATCTTTACAAGTTTTCATTGTAACACCAAAAATATTATATCCTTGTTTTTTTAATAGATATGCAGTTGTAGAAGAATCTACACCACCACTCATTGCTACTGCAATAGTGATTTTTTCATTTTCTTTATTATAAATTACATTCATAAATACCATCCTTAAATTTTTCTATTATTATTTGTAGAAGGCAAACACAATAGCTATAACACCAAAAATTAAAATAACTAAACCAGAGTATTTACTGATTTTAACCAAAACTTCACTCGTAACTTTTTTCTTAAAATTATATAAAATAAATGTTGTCAAAAACCAAAGAGATGCTCCACCAGAAAGTATTCCACTAGCTAATTTAAGAGGAGTTTCTATACCAGTAGATCCTCTTACTCTTAAAGTGGCATAAAGACCAGCTATAACTAATATACTAGAAACATTAAAAAGAGAAATAACTAAAGTTCCTAAATAGTCCTGTAAAAGAGTTTTATTTTCATTGCTGATGTCTTTTATATCAACATTTCCCCTAAATTTTTTATACCCAATCCATATAAGAGCTACTCCTATAAGAATTTTAAGAAAGGGTTCATATTTGATAATTAAAAAGTCTATTTGATTTACAAAAAGATAAGCTAAGACTCCATAAATTATATCTACAGTTACCATCCCCATTGCAGAGACATAACCTTCTTTTTCTCCCTCTATAAGAGTTTTTTCCATACAATAGATCCCAACCGGACCAAAAGGTAAAGAAAGAAAAAGTCCAGTAGCAAGCCCTTTAAAAAATATAATGTCCAATTCAAATCCCTCCAGTGTAAAAGATGTGAATGAAATGAAATCTAAAGTTATTTTTTAGATTCTATTTCTGAGAGTTTAGTTTTTACGAGATTAAAGAAATATTCTCGATGTTCTTCATTATCTCGAATATCAAGATTATCGACATTTATAATTAAAACATCTGAAAGATTATAGTTTCTAAAGTAATCGGTATAGTTCTTATTTAAACTTTCCCAATAATTTCTATCAACTATTTGCTCATAATCTCTGCCTCTTTCTTGAATTTTTTTTATAGCATTACTAGTAGTTGTTTCTAAATAAATCATAAGAAGAGGTTTATCTATATTCTCAAGCATATGAATAAGAAGGTCTTCGTATAAAGAAAATTCTTCTTTTGTCATATCACCATCTTCCATTAGCATTTTAGCAAAAATAACATCTCCATAGATACTTCTATCCATGATGCATTTGTCTAAAGCTGCTGCTTCCTTTATCATTTCAAATCTTTTATTTAAGAAGAAAATCTGAGTTGGGAAAGCATACCTTTTTCTATCGTAATAAAATTTATCCAAAAGAGGATTGTCTACAACCGGTTCTTTAAAAAGCTTCATTTCTAACTCTGAAGCTAGTAGTTCTCCTATCGTACTTTTACCAACCCCTACAACACCATCTATACAGATAATATTCTTCATTATCTTTTCACCTATCTTCATTTTTTTAAAATAATTTTTGTAAAACATATCTACCTCACAACTTTACTGTAATACTCCTTTTTGAAGGAATCTTTTTAGATTAGCTATAATCATATTAATAGCGATTATATTTTCTCCACCTCTTGGAATAATAACATCTGCATATCTCTTACTTGGTTCACAAAACTCTAGGAACATAGGTTTTACTGTTTTTAAGTATTGATCTTTAACAGAATTAAATGTTCTTCCTCTTTCCGTTATATCTCTCTCTACTCTTCTTAATAACATTTCATCTGCATCAGTGTCAACAAATATTTTAACATCGAATAATTCTCTAATTTCGGGAACCGCAAATATTAAAATACCTTCAACGATAATTATTTTAGAAGGATGAAGATGGACAGTTTCAGATTTTCTTGAGTGAGTTTTAAAGTCATAGATAGGTCTTTCTATAGATTTACCATTTTTTAAACTTAATAGTTGGTCTCTTAGAAGTTCAAATTCAATTGAGTTTGGATGATCAAAATTTACTTTTGCTCTCTCTTCTATTGAAAGGTCAGAGAGTTCTTTATAGTAAGCATCTTGTTCAACAAGTATTGCATCCTCAGATTTAAAAGCTTTCACTAACTTATGCGCGATAGTAGTCTTTCCACTTCCACTTCCTCCAGCAACACCTATAAAGATACAATTATTCATTTATTAATTTCCTCCTTTAAGCTAAACAAACATTCTGATTATATAATTTCTACATTTCAATATTATACCATAAAAGTTATTTAAAAATAAAATATAAATTAATAGACGATTTTTTTTTTTTAGAGTATACTAAAATGAAATGAAACTATCTAAAGAGAGATTGTAAGAGGATAAAATGACTGAGAAAGAAATAGAAAATCAAATGTTAAAATCCCTAAATAAAATACCTTTTGAAATAAGAAAGATAAAATTCATATTGAGTGTTTTAAAGAAAGTAAAAAGTCTAAAAAATACGTTTAGATTTTAAAGGAGGACAAATATGACAGAAACGTTAATAAAAAAAATAGATAGTATATCTAGAGAGTTTGAAAGAAGAGGGTACTTCATAAAAGATGACTTATATGAGCTTTTTGAAGCCAGAGAAGATATCGCTGAAAAATTAGAGAATATAAAATATAAAAAAATAGAATTTTTCGATATAAAAGAAGAAGATTCTGTTGGATTCACATTAGAAGATGTTCAAGTAAATTTCTTTTTAGAATTTGGTGAAGATGAAGAAGGGCCTTGGTATGAAGCAGAGGCGGAAGTATTTTTCTTTTAATAAACAATATAACTATAGAAGGGAGCAGATGCTCTCTTTTTTATTTATTTTAATAATTTTTAATTGAGAAATTTAAGGTTATGAGATATACTTATAATTGATAAAATGTATTTATAGGAAGTGAGGGATAACCATGAGTTTTTTTCATAAAATAAAAGAGGAAGAAAAAATTAATCTTTTTTTGGGAGATTTCATAGGTGGGATAACTGGGTATCCTACTAGAACAGAATTATCTAAAATTTTAACTAAAGAGATGAAGGATAATGTCAAAAGTTATGTAAAAAAAACTAATTCTCTTTTTCATGTATCACAGATATACTTAGATGGAGTTGTTGGAAGTAAAGCTACACTATCAGGAAAGTTAAAAAGTTTTTTTGAGTATAAAAAAACTAAAAACGATCTTTATAGTGTTATTTTAGATTCGAATATAGTAGACACAATAATTACAACTAATTTTGATACATCGCTAGAAGATTTTTATTCGGATAGAATTACAAAGTTTAATCCATATTTTGAAATAGAAAAAAATGAGACTGATGAAAAAATGGCTTATTATAAACTATTTGGAGATTTTGATAATCTTGATAAGGTATGTGTATCGAAACAAGATTTTAGAAAGCTGAAAGTCTTGCCATTTTACGCAGAGTATTGGAAAGCTATTGAAAATCAAATGAGAAAAAATAGTACAGTATTTTTAGGGGTAGATTTAGATGACCCAGATTTTATAGAGGTTCTTTCTGTAATGTGTAATAAAGAAAATTTAAATAATTTATATATGGTAACATCATCTTCTGTTGTAAGTCCTACAGTGATAGAGACATTGAATAATTTTAAAATTAAATTATTAACTTACAATGAAACAGAGTTTCTAAAAGGTATGAAAGCAATGTTTGAGAACCAACAGGATGAGACTAAACAAAGCGAAGTAGTTTTAAAAAAAAAAGCTCTCTCGGTAACTTCTGACGTTGACAATAAATTCAACGGGAAAGTAGAAACAGCCTTAGAAGTAAAATATTCATCATTAAAATTAGATAAAATTCTAATAAAATATTCAAATATTTTTAGCGGAATAAATTTTGAAGATGTAACTACACTAGGGGTTACCGATATAGAATATAAAAATATTAGAATAAAAGGTTGCTATTTAAAAGTTTTAACTAGTAATTCTATGAAGATTCTAGAGATTAAGAGTAGAGAGTTTAAAATTGGTATTCAAGTGGAACATTCACCAGGAGGAGGGATTTCTCCAGTTGGTTCAGGTTTATATTATGAAATTTTTGAAAATCTTAACAATACAAGATTACTTTGGGTGATAAATTTATTTATAGATATATTTAGTGGAATAGAATTAACATTTAAAAGTAAAAAAATAAAAGGTTCGGTTAAAACAGAGAATAGGATTGAACTTTTAAAGTTTAAAACAATTTTAGAAACAGTTGAAAAATTGATAGGTGATTATCCTAAAGAAAAAATATCTGAATTGAAAAATAATTTTTATACTTTTCAACTTTTTGAATATTTTAAAAAGAATGAAAGTATAGAAACTTGGATGAATTTAGATTTAGAAAATCAATTTGAAATTAATCCAGGAGATGTATTGGATTTCCGTAGAAGTTATAAGGTGGATATAGATAATTCTACTTATAATTTTGTAGAAAAAATCCAGTTACTTGATTCAATCACAGAAAATGAAATTAAAGGGAATAGAATTAAGGCTTATAGAAAGCTTTGTAAAATTACCTTTGAATAAAGATAAATAACGAGGTGGAAAATGCTTATTAAAAAGTTGAACAAAGAAAAATTCTTTGAAGAATTTTCTATAACAGAGGAGTATTTTCAATCTACAGGATTAGATTGGAATGAGTTAGAAAAAATATATCAAGATTACTTAACTTTAGTACCATACTTGGAAAAAGAAGCAGAGCATATATTGTCAAAACTCATTGATGCTGGTGGAGTTCATTCTATAAGAAGAAGAGTAAAAAAGCCAGAACATCTAATTGAAAAAATAGTTAGAAAAGGAACAAAATACGTTGATAGAAATATTAATGTAGATAACTATAAAGAGATTATAACAGATTTGATAGGGATAAGAGTACTACATCTATTTAAGGATGATTGGAAGAATATTCATGAAGAAATAACAAGGCTTTGGGATACTAAAGAAGTTCCTCAAATTAATATAAGAAGGGGAGATTATAATTTAGAAAAACTCAGAGATAGTATAGCAGACTTGAACTGTGATATTATAGTTAGAGACCACGGATATAGATCAATTCATTATTTGATTGGTGTACCAGTTACTAAGTCTGATCAAGTTTTAGTAGAGATACAGGTTAGAACGGTTTTTGAGGAGGCCTGGAGTGAAATAGATCATCTCATGAGGTATCCTTATGACATTGATAACCCAGTAATTACAGAATATTTAGCTATTTTCAATAGAATTGTTGGAAGTGCAGATGAGATGGGAATGTTTATAAAGAAAATGAAAAAAGAGTTTTCAAATGAAAAAGAATCGGATTTTAGTTCAAGAGAACTAGATATGAAATTTAGATAAATAAAAGGCCTGCGAAAATTCGTAGGCCTTTTTATAGTTAAACTTTATTTATAAAGATTTTTTATATATTTCAATTATTTCATCGAGTGTAGCTTGTCTGGGATTTGTCAATCCACAAACATCTTTTAAAGCATTAGTAGCTAATTCGTTAAAGTCAGATTCTTTAGCTCCTAACTGAGCTATTCCACTTGGAATTCCAACATCTTTAGAAAGTGTTTTGATTGCTTCAACTGCAGCTTTTGCACCTTGAATATCATCCATATTAGAAACATCAACACCCATTAATTCTGCAATTTTTTTAAGTCTACCAGCTGAAACATTTAAGTTGAACTCTTCAACATGCGGAAGTAAAATAGCGTTACAAACTCCGTGTGGAAGGTCATAGAAGCCACCTAATTGATGAGCCATAGCGTGAACATATCCAAGAGAAACATTATTAAAAGCCATTCCAGCAAGATATTCGGCATATGCCATTTTATCTCTAGCTTCTAGATCATTACCGTCGGCAACTACTTTTCTTAAATATTGAGAAATCAATGTAATAGATTTTTCAGCACAAGCATCAGTAAGTGGATTTGCAATTGTTGATACATAGGCTTCTATAGAATGAGTTAAAGCATCCATACCGGTAGCTGCAGTTAATCCTTTTGGCATGGCAACCATAAGTTCGGGGTCATTGACAGCAATGAGCGGAGTAACATGTTTATCAACTATTGCCATTTTTATATGTCTATCTTCATCAGTAATTATACAAAATCTAGTCATTTCTGATGCAGTTCCTGCTGTAGTATTTACAGAAAAAAGAGGCAGTTGAGGATTTTTGGATTTATCTAACCCCTCATAATCTTTTATAGTTCCACCATTTGTAGCTAAGAGTGCGATTCCTTTAGCAGCATCGTGAGGTGATCCACCACCAAATGAAATTATAAAATCACAATTATCTTTTTTTAAAATTTCAAGGCCATCGTTAACATTTTTAACAGTAGGATTTGGTTTTGTCTTGTCATAAATAAAATATTGAACATCAATAGAATCTAGAACATCAGTAAGTTTTGAAACAAGTCCGATATTAACTAAAATATGGTCTGTTACTATAAGTGCTTTTTTAAAATTTCTGTTTGAGATTTCTTTTCCTAATTCTGAAAGTGATCCAGGACCCATTAGGCTAATTTGGGGCATAAAAAAACTGTAGTTCATTTTAATTCCTCCTTAGTGAAAATCTTTTCAAAGTTTTTAGTATTATTTATTTTATATACCTTATTTTCAAGTATGTCAAGACAAAATAAAAAAAAGAGAGCCTATAAAATAAGCTCTCTTTGTGAATTTTTTAGAATAGAGTTTTGAATCCTACAGTAACTCTAGGCTGCCAAGTCCAATCTTTTGCATCAGATTGATTTTGCTCTGTCCAGTTAACATATTTAGCATGTACCATACCATATACAGTAACGTCGTCAGTTGCTTTGTAGTCAACTTTTACGTTAGGTTCCATATATAATTCATAAGTATTTTTGCTTGATCCACCAGTAGTGTTTTCAGTTCTGAATGAGTAAGGGTCATATCCACCCTCGAAGTTAGCAGATACTTTCCATTGATCCATAGTATATAGAGTATGTGACCAGTATAGGTATGCCTCTACATCTAAAGCCCATAAGTTATCAGTCGTTTCATTTGAGTTATAAAGCTTTTTCTCTTGTCCATATGCTTGATAGTATCCATAAAGATTGAATTCAAATGAGAATCCTAAAGGCATTTCATATGTACTGTATAGATTTGCTCCCATTCTATTATAGTAGTTAGAGTCGTTAGTAGACCATCCATATCTATATGCTGGAGCTATAATAAACATATTATTTTCAAACCAATCAGGTGTCCATTCTGACACATAATCTTTGAACTCAAATCTTGCTGTATATTCAGCATATTGAGAGTCTTTTGCTCTAAGTATGTTAGCATTATTTCCATCGTCAAGAATAAATTGCTCCATTCCATTAGAACCAGTATAAGTTCTATACTCAAGTCTATGAGTTAAGTCAACTTTAGAATCTCCTAAGTATCCAGTATTATAGTAATATCTGAATCTCATGTCACTGAAGTCCCCATGATCAGCAATTCTTCTTTCGTTAGGATGATATTTATTTTCAGCAGCTTGGAAAGCTCTGTACTCTCTAATTCTCCATTCTAACTTTTGGTTTTCTGTAAATTTCAAATTACCTTGGAATTGTGCTCTTCCATAATCAGCAGAATCATGTTCATCTTCCCCATAATAAGTGTATGATAAATCTGCATTTCCACTAGGTTTAAATTTTTGAACGATTTCTTCTACAACTATTGCTTCTACAATAATTTCTTTAGAATTTTCAATAGGTGCTGTAACGATTTCTTTAGCTTGTGCCATTGCAGCTACTGCTAAAAATGAAGACAGTAATAAAAACGTTTTTTTCATAAAAATCCCCCTTGAATTTTAGAAAACCCGATTAATCAGGTATGGAGATATTTTAATATATTAAA
Organism: Cetobacterium sp. 2A; assembly: GCF_014250685.1. GTDB lineage: Bacteria > Fusobacteriota > Fusobacteriia > Fusobacteriales > Fusobacteriaceae > Cetobacterium. The sequence goes on from NZ_JACFAJ010000006.1 coordinate 1,238,734, forward strand.
CTATTCTTTTATGTGATGAAATTATGAAAAAATGTTCACATTGTAAACTACATTTATATTTGACATTTTCTAAGTTTTAAAGTAATCTTTGGATGAAAGGTAGGGGGAAGTATGAAAAAAATTTTACTTGTAGAAGATGAAAAAGATTTAAGAAATATGATAAAGAAATATTTAATAAAGCAAGATTTTTTAGTTTTAGAAGCAGATAATGGAGAAAAGGCTTTAGAGCTATTTTATAAAGAGAATTTTGATTTAGTACTATTGGATGTTATGTTACCCAAAAGAGATGGGTGGAGTATATGTCGAGAGATAAAGAAGTATACGAATATTCCAGTTATAATAATGACATCTCATTCAGAAGAGGATGATGAGGTATTCGGATTTGAAGTTGGAGCCGATGACTTTGTTAGAAAACCATTTAGTTTAAAGGTTTTGGTAGCAAGAATGAATAAACTCTTAAAGCCATCTGCACAAAGCACAAAAATAAAAGTAGGAGAATTGACAATAGATGAAGTAGCTCACACTGTAGAAATAAGTGGATCGATGGTCAATTTAACTCCAAAAGAGTATGAGTTTTTAAATTTCCTTACTAAAAATAAAGAAAAAGTAATATCTAGGGAAAGGATGTTAAACGAGGTTTGGGGGTTTGATTTTTTTGGTGACACTAGAACAATAGATACTCATATTAAGTCATTAAGAAAAAAAATAAATAAGGACTGTATTGAAACAGTTAGAGGAATTGGTTACAGATTTAAGGTGAAATTTTAATGTTTTTAATTTTTAGAAAATTGTTTGCAATATTTTTTTTTATTTCAATTTTTGCTTTAACTTCTTTTCATATTTTAAATCGAGCACTTTTTAGAACTAATGTATTTAATATCAATGAAAAACAATTTTTTTATTTAAAAAAAATTAAAATTTTAGATGAATATGATTCTCCTAAAACAATAGATAATTTAGGAATGATATTTAAAAATATTGATGTTTCAGATCTTCAAGGAGAAGGAAAACTCATCTTTCTTAAACTGTTAGAAAAAACATTTAAAGAAGAAAAAATAGAAAATATACCTTTACGAGTTCCTAGTTATAAAATTATAAGATTTTATGATGGAACAAATATGTTAAATATTTCTATAAGACTTTCGGAGGATAGTTTTCTTGTAGCGATGATGACTCTATCATCGTTGCATGGATACTTTATTTTAAAAAAATATTTATTTTTAACTTCAATTATATTCACGGTCTCTATATGTATTGTTTTAGCGTTTATATTCTCTAAAAAAATATTATTTAAAAATGGTTTGAAAAATAGTTTGAAAGAAGCTTTTATGGTTGGAATTGCTCATGATTTGAAAACACCTGTTGCGGTAATATCTGGATATGTTGAATCCATAAAGGATGGAATAGTAGAAAAAGAAGAAGAGATAGAATATTATAAAATTATAGAAAATCAAATTTCAAATCTTGATAGAATGATAAGTGAATTACTGTTTTATTTTAAAATAGAGTCAGAATCTATAAAAATAGAAAAAGAAAATTTATATTTTAAAGAATTTTTAGAAAAAACAATTGATAGATTTTCATTAGATATTAAGCAGGTGAACTGGAAATTTTTTGTCGATGATGGAGTTATTTACTCAAATAAAAAGATATTGTCAGTTTTAATTTCTAATTTGCTTACAAATGCTTTTGATTACTGCGATAAAAGAAAAGAAATTTCTATATGTTTTGAAAATAATATTTTAAAAATTTCGAATAGTTTTGAATATGTTTCTGAAAATGAAATTAAAAAATGGATATCTTCGAAAGATAAAATAGATATAAAGAAAGCTAGAAAATATGGTGGATCAGGAATAGGTCTAGGAATAGTTTATAGATGTTTAGAATTATTAAAATTAAAATCTAAGATGTACTATTGCCCTAACAAGAAACATATAGTTTTTGAAATTATTTTTAAATAAAATTTCCCAAAAAATTTATAAGTCCGCTTTCAAGATACATTCTCTTTATTCTTTGGGAGAAATCTGGAGAAAATTGAATTTGTCAGCGGACTATAGCACTTTTAACTACATAATCATTGTAATATATTTCATAATTTTTTTAGTGATGGAATTATGAAAGTTTTTTCACATTTTTTATTGGTCTATATTTCGTCCCATCCTTCTATAGAAGAGCTCATATTATAGCTAGTTACAGTTCCTTCGAAGAAGTTCGATTTAACGCTTCCTTCTCCTTCAGTATCTGCAAAACGCTCAAGATGTTTATAGGGATTACTATTAAAATTAGGATAGATAGGAGATATTCCAATACTTTTTAATCTTTCATTTGCTAACCATTTAGTGTATGCTTCTGTTGTTTCTAAAGTTATTCCTAATATTTTACTTCCAATTATATGTTGAGTCCATAAAATTTCCTGTTCCACAGCAATTTTAAACATTTCTATAATCTCAGAATCGTTAAAGAAATCTGGATTTTCTTGTCTAATCTCTTTTATAATTTGCTGGAATATAACAACGTGGGAAAGTTCATCTCTATTTATAAGTTTTATAATATCAGATGTACCCATCATTTTATTTCTACTAGCTAAAAGATAAAAGAAATTAAATCCGTTGTAAAAATAGATAGCTTCTAAAAGATAATCAGCAATTAAAACCTTAGAAAAATTGGAATCATTGGGATTTTCAATAAAAGTCTGATAAATTTCTGCTATGTAACTATTTCTTTCAAATAAAATCGAATCTTCTCTCCATTTATCATAAACTGAGTTTCTAACTTCTTTTGGAAGAATAGACTCTATTATATACTGGTAGGATTGAGAGTGTACAGCTTCTTGAAAAGTTTGTACAGATAAAACTAAATTAATTTCAGGTGCTGTGATATAATTAGAAACATTTGAAATATTGTTAGTTTGAATACTATCTAAAAATATTAAAAATGATAAAATACCTTCATATGCCAAATTTTCTTCTGGAGTTAAATTATAGTAGTCATTTTTATCTTGAGTTAAATCTATTTTTTCTGGAATCCAGAAATTTCCCATCATAGTCCTGTATAATTGGTTAGCCCATTGATATTTAACATTATTTAAATTGAAAATATTTGTGCTATTTCCCTTTATAATTTTTCTTGATTCTAAGGAATCAATTCCATCTGGATTAAAAAGTTTTTTTCTATCCACTACAGCTTTCACACTCCTCTTTATCTTTAGCTATATTTGAATTCTTTTGAATTGTCCTGATATAATAAATTGATTTACAACCTTTTTTCCATGCTGTAAAAAGTATTTCATATATATCTTTGGCTCTTATATCTTTATTTAAATCAAAGAGTAATTCCATAGAAACTCCTTGTGTTATCCATTTCCCAATTGTTGCCATAATTTCAACATAGATTTTAGGATCAATATTTTTAAATTCAGGATAAAACCACGCTCTATCTTTTAAATATTTCACTGTTCTTGGAACAGCACCTTTTTGATTTTTTTCAATATAAAATTTTGCAAATGTTGGATTTACAGAAGCTGTAGCTCCCATAAGTAAAGAAGTTGATGTGTTTGGAGCAATAGCAGTTAATTCACCATTACGTAAACCAAAATTTTCTATTAAAGAATATACTTCCATCCAATCTTTAGAATATTTTGAACTCTTGCTATAATAATTTTTATCTTTTCCAAAGAAAATTCCTTTTTCCCACTGAGATCCTTCATAAGCGGGATATGATCCTCTTTCTTTAGATAAGAGGGCAGAAGCTTTCAATGAATAAAGAGAAATTTTTTCAAAAAGATTATCAATCTCTTCAATGGAATCCTCATAAATCATAAATTCTCTTGCTAAATAGTCAGCAAGTCCCATAGCTCCAACACCAATGGTTCTATAAAGCATATTATGTTTATTAGACTCTTTAATGGGAGTAATAGTTAAATCTATCGTATTATCAAGTAATCTAACTGTTAAGCTTACAAATTTTTCAATTTCATCATTTTCAATTTCCGCTAAATTTAATGAAACTAAATTACATGTATGTACTTCTCCCATGTCAAAAATATTTTCACCGATATTTCCATTTACCTTTTCTCTAAAATTAATGGTAGGTGAAAAATTTGAAAAACTCTCCATACAAAGATTTCCGTTTCCTATCATTCCTTTATGAGAGTTATGATTTCCTTCGTTTGCTCTATCTTTAAAGAAAATATAAGGCATTCCAGTTTCAATTTGGGATTTCATTATATTTTTAAATAATTCTCTTGCATTAATTTCTTTTTTTATTTTAATAGAATTATCTATTTCTAATTTTTTATAAAAAACTTCAAATTTTTCGCCATAAAGCTCACATAATTCTATAGAATATTTTTTTCTAATCTCGTAAGGATCAAATAAAGTCCACATCTCATTGGCTTCTACTCTTCTCATAAATAAATCCGATGCAACAACTTGGGGATAAATATCGTAAGCTTTTCCTCTTTGATCTCCATTCTCTGTTTGTAGTTCTAGAAAATGCTCTATATCCATGTGCCAAGTATCTAGTGCAACAGTTACTGCTCCAGCTCTACGGCCTTGTTGATTGACTGCTACAGCTGTATCATTTATAATCTTAATCCATGGAATAACTCCACCACTAGCATTCATGTAACCATTTACTGTTGAACCTTTGGCCCTAACTCTTGAAATGTTTACTCCGACTCCTCCACCATTTTTACTTATTTTAGCAATAGAATCAATATTATAAAAAATAGATTCTATATTATCATCAATAGCTGTTATAAAACAAGATGAAAGGTTTCCTTTAGGAATTCTTAAGTTTGCAAGAATTGGAGTTGCAAGAGATATTTTTTTTAGAGATAAGGCATGATAAAATTCTTTTGCAAATTTTATTTTATCCTTTTCGTTAATAGCTAGAAGCATTGAAATGGCCATAAAAACTTCTTGGGGAAGCTCAAACATCTTACCGCTATATTTTATAAGGTATCTTTGAGAAAGCATATTAGCTCCAGCATAGTCATAGTCCATATCTCTATCAGGATCCATTTCTTTTTCCAATTCCTCAATTTCCTCTTTAGAATATTCTAAAAGTCTTGAATCGTAGATATTTTTATCTACAGCAGATGTTATAGTTCTATAGAAGTTTCCATAACTAAATCCTCTATTATGATAGACCTCTCTTTCAGCTTCAATCATCAAAAGTCTTCCAGCAACAAAAGTCCAATCACTCTCATCGAAACTTGTCATAGAAACAGCTATATTAATAAGAGATTCTTGAATTTTTTTTGTAGTTATATTTTCTTGATAAATAGAATCAATATGACTTTCTAACTCAACCATATTTACTTCAAGATTTTTACAAGCCTTTATTAACTTCTCACGAATTTTTTCTATATCCATAGCTTCTCTTTCTCCGGCTCTATTTATAACATACTTCATTTAGACAACTCCTCTAAGAATTTCTCCATCGAATAAATAGTACCATTGTAATCAACAACTGGTGCACTCATAATTCTAGCTTTACTAGCAATTATCATAAGAGTTTTAACATCATCAATATATTCAAAATTTATATTTTTATTAGTTAGTATATTTTTTAGTGTTTCACATTTAGAGCAATTTTCTTTTCCATATATTTTAATCATAAGTCCCTCCGTTTAAAACAATATATAGTGTTATCACTTTAAAATATTACTACATATTGTAAAAAATAGCAAGTTTAAAATATACTAAAATTGTATCTAAAGAATATTTTTTAATAAAAAAGTCCCCTCGTATAAGGGGACTAAATTTTAATCTCTTCTGAAAAGTCTATTGAAAATAGAATCATTTTTTATAGTACTTTCAGGAGCTGGTGCTTCTTCAATTTCTTGAACTGTATCAATAGAATTATTTGAATTATAAATAAGACCACTGATTCCAGAAGAGTACTTAGAATTATATTCTATTTCCATTTTACCTCTTCTAAGTAAAAATTCTTTACTACCATTATCATTTGAAATAAGACCACTTTTAGCATCTAAAGTTTCAAGAATAAGTTCTCCACTTTTAATGTAGTTATCCATAAATGCAAATTTTCCTGGTGTATATAGATTTTGATCGATTAAGGCCTGATAATACTCTGCCCAGAGTGGAGCAACAAGCCCACCACCAGTAACATTGTTGACAGGAGTATTATTATCATAACCGATATATATTGTAGTAACATATTCAGGAGTTATACCGGCAAACCAAGTTGTTCTAGACTCGTTGGTAGTACCTGTTTTTCCACCTTGTTCTATAGGATTTCCATTCTTATCTTTAACAGCTGACCTTCTACTTGTACCAGCTTTTACAGAGTTTTTAAGCATATGAGTCATAAGAGAAATATTTAGTGAGTCAAATCTCTTTTCTGATTTTTGAGCATCACGATAAATTGTATTTCCGTATCTATCATCAATTTTTAAAACTATAGTAGGTTCAATAGAGTATCCACCATTCGAAAAAATAGCATAACTTTTAGCCAATTCTAAAGGTGAAGCCTCAAAAGATCCTAAAGCTGCAGTTAAGTTATCTGGAATTGTAAAAGTTCCATTTGATTTAGTAACAGTATCTTTAAGTTTTTTAGTACCAACTTTTTCTAAAAGTTTAATAGAAACAAGATTTTGTGATTTATCAAAACCATCCATTAGAGTAATTTTATTATAGAAAATATTACCAAAGTTTCTAGGAGCCCATTTTCCGTATAAAGTTTTAGAATCTTCTACGATTAAATTCATTTCGTATCCTAAATCTAAAGCAGAGAAATAAACAAACGGTTTAAAAGATGAACCAAGTTGTCTTTTAGCCATAGTAGCCCTGTTAAAATTTCCAGTTTTAAAATTTTTACCTCCAACAATACTAACTATATTTCCATTTTTAGAATCAATAGTTACCATTGCACCTTGAAGTCTAGAATTTTTTTTCAAAGCATTATAATTTTCGAAAGTTTCTTTCGCAACTTTTTGCATATTCATATCTAAAGTTGTATGAACTTTAAGTCCACCAGTATATATAAGGTTAGGATCAAAGTTTTTTAATAAAAACTCTTCAACCATATCAGTAAAATCTGGAGCATTAAAGTCTATTTTTGTATTTGCTTTGTTGTATATAACTGTGGTATTTTTATCTAACTTAAAGTTTTTTGGGAGTTTACTTTCATTTAAAAACTTTTGATTTATTGCCTCTTCATATTCTGCATCAGTAATAAATCCATATTTTTTCATTTGAGCAAGTATAAGTTTTTGACGTTGTAAAGATTTATCTAAGTTAGTTCTTGGATTATAAAGCTCTGGTCTATTAGGAATTCCTGCAAGTACAGCAGCTTCAGCAAGATTAATTTTAGAAATATCTTTTCTAAAGAAAGTATGTGCTGCGGTTTTTATACCGTAAGCACCTCCACCAAAATAAATTTCATTTAGATATTTTTCCAAAATTTCATTTTTAGTATATCTTTTTTCAATTTCTAAAGTTATAATTGCTTCTTTAATTTTTCTAGAAATTTTCTTTTCATGACTTAAAAAAGCATTTCTAGAAAGTTGTTGAGTCAAAGTACTTCCACCTTGAGCCGCTCTACCGGCTTTAAGATTGACAAGTGCTGAACTTATAAGTCTAGCTGGATCTATTCCATGATGTGAATAAAATCTACGATCCTCTATTGCTAAAAAAGCATTTTTCATATTCTCAGGAATCTCTTCTATTTTAGCGGGATCTCTAACTTCTCTATAAATTACATCTATTACTTGACCGTTTTTATCATAAATAGTAGTAGGTAGTGATGGAGCATAGTTTTCTACAAGAGCAGTAACGTCAGGAAGTTCATTAGAGTATTTATTAAATATAAACCAAACACCTACTAAAACAGCAAGAAATCCCAAGAGTATTGTAACTAATAGAGATTTAAATAGAAATTTTAATATTTTTTTAAACATATCCTATCTCCAATTTTCGTAATAGCTACTTTTATTTTTGTGTTTTTTGTCTTAATTGTCCACAAGCTCCATCAATATCAGTACCTTTTTCTCCTCTGATAGTAACGTTAACTTTTCTAAAGTCTTTTAAATAGTTATAAAACTTGTCTGTTTTCTTTTGAGATGGTCTTTCAAATCCTTTACCTTCAACTGGATTACAAGGAATCAGATTTAAAATGTGATCAAAACTATGCATGAAATCAGCTAAAGCAGCAGCATCATTTTCAGAAGTATTGAAATCATTAATTAAAATATATTCAAAAGAAATTCTTCTCTTAGTTTGCTTCTGATACTCTTGAAGTATCGTAAATAAATCATCTAACGGATACTTTTTATTTATAGGCATAATTTGATCTCTTTTTTCGTTTATAGCAGTATGTAAAGATATTGCAAGTTCTACAGGAATTTTTTCTTCAAGTAATCTTTCGATTCCAGGAACAATTCCAGAAGTAGATATTGTAATTCTTCTTTTTGAAACGTTCACACCATTTTCACTTGATAAAATATCAATAGCTTTTAAAACATTATCAAGGTTAAGAAGTGGTTCACCCATTCCCATGAAAACAATATTGTTGATTTGTTGACCTTGATTTAAAAGTCTTCTTTCGATAGTATAGAATTGATTTACAATTTCACTAACTGTAAGATTTCTAACAAATCCACCCATTCCAGTTGCACAGAAATCACATTTAACAGCACATCCAACTTGAGAAGACATACAAATTGTAATTCTTTCCTTATGCTTTAAAATAACAGTTTCAATTGTATTTCCATCATCTAATTTAAATAAAAACTTTTCAGTTTTATCTCTCTTAGAAACTTGATGTTTTAAAAGATTTAAAAATGGGATGTAAGCATTTTCAATTAAAGTTTCTCTATCTTTTAATGATATATTAGTCATTTCATTTAAGTCTCTAACGATTTTTTGATGAAGCCAAGTGAAAATTTGTTTTCCGTAGAACTTTTTCATTCCAAGGCTAACAATATATTCTTGTAGCTCTTTTTCATTTAAGTTTAACAAATTAGTTTTGTTTGACATTTTTCCTCCGAATTATTAAGATTAAGTCTTATTATACCAGAAAAAACAATCGATTACAACTTTAAAAAGTTTTCTAAAACATCAAGAATATAGCTTTCCTTAATGGTTCCTTTAATATTACCCCTTGTAGAATTTCCTCCACCTTTAATATTATTATTTAAAGAGCAAATATAATTAACAAAACTTTTACAATCAATCAAATTAGATGAAATAAGAGCAGTTTCATCAGTTAGTCCTATAAAAACATATTTAGAAATATCTATTTTAGAAACTAAATTATTAATAACACCTAATTTCCCATAATAAACAATAACAGAAATATCACTCATAAAAATTGGATTAGAAATAAGTTTTTCAAATAAAACATTAGTAAATTCCAAAGTAACACTTTTTAACTCTTGTTCTAGTCTCTTATTCTCACTCAATGACTTATTAACCATAGAAAGAACTTCATAATCTTGGCAACTAAACATATGATTTAAAGTTTTAATCGTACTATTTTTTTCATTATAATCTAAAATAGCTCTATCACCAGATAAAAAATAAAATCTAGTATAACTTCCTTTCACCTTTTCCCATCCAACTATTTTAAATACTTTAATATCTTTTATATTTTCTACATGATAACCAGCACAAGCGCTTACATCTATCCCCTCAATTTCAATAATTCTAACATCTTCTTTTATCTTTGAACTAATTTTTTTTCTAAGAGTAGTAAGCTCATTTGCTTCATCCATAGGTAAAACACTAACCAAAATATGAGATCCATTAGTTATAAAATCATTAACTTTCTTTTCCAATTCAAATATAACCTCTGAAGAAATCAATGTAATATCTAAGTCTACAGTAGAATATGTCTCTGTCATCCTAAAACCAACAGTATTTAACTCATAATCATTAAAAGCAATTGCAGAAAATAAATGCTGAGCAGTGTGCTGAACGGCAATATCCAATTGTCTCTTTAAATCAATAGTATAATTATGAACTCCTAAAGAAATCTCCTTTTCAACAAAAATAATATTATCATCTAAAACTTCTTCTATCTTAACATCTCCAATAAATCCCCTATCACCTAATTGACCACCTTTTCCATCGGGATAAAAAATATTTTCTTCTACAATAATTTTATAATAATTCTTCTCTTTAAAACAAGATAAAACAGTTATATTATTCATATAAAACCCTCCCTGAAATAAATCATGATACTAAATTATAATTTTAAGATTCAATAATTGCAACATAAAAAAATATTGTTGACAAAAGCCCTGAAATAGTATAATATAGCCATTGTAAGCATGCCTGAGTGGCGGAATGGTAGACGCGACGGACTCAAAATCCGTTTCTTTCAGTAGAGTAAGGGTTCGAGTCCCTTCTTAGGCACCATAAACATAAAATAATGGTAGAGTGACCGAGTGGCTAAGGAGCACGCCTGGAACGCGTGTAGAGCAATAGCTTCGTGGGTTCAAGTCCCACCTCTATCGCCAGATATAAAAATAATCCCTTCTTAATTTTAAGAAGGGATTTTTGCTTTTATGTATTTATTTTTTAAAACTCAGCTCCACCAACTAATTTTAGATCAGAATCATGGTTCTTAATAGCCTTGATACATGCAATTAAAGATTTTGTTATTCTTGATGTTTCCATGTATGGAACATTTTTTTTATCTATAACTTGCTCAGGAATATAAGGGACATGGATAAATCCACCCTTTTTAGCAATTTTATTTTTAGCGATATTATAAAGTAAAGCATACATTATATGATTACATACAAAGGTTCCAGCAGTATTTGAAACAGATGCAGGACATCCATCTTTATGCATTTCTGCTACCATAGCTTTAATTGGTAATGTAGTAAAATAAGCACTTTCACCATCTTCATAAATTGCATTATCTATTGGTTGATTTCCTTCATTATCTTTAATTCTAGCATCATCTATATTTATTGCTACTCTTTCAACAGTCATATCAAATCTTCCACCAGCTTGTCCAACACAAAGTATAACGTCTGGATTAGTTTCTTTTGCTGCCTTTACCATTACATCAACTGATTTATTAAAAACAGTAGGTATTTGAACTTTTATAATTTCGACATCTTCAACCATAGAGGGAATAGCTTTTACTGCTTCCCATGCTGGATTTATACTCTCTCCTCCAAAAGGATCAAAACCTGTTATTAAAATTTTCATAAATTCCTCCTAATTTTTAAAATGCTAAGAAATACATTAAGAACATCTGAACAATTAATAATGTGATAGCTATTGGTAATTGTGTAGCAATCACACCGTTTTTATTTTTCATTTCTAATATTGCAACTGGAACAACATTGAAATTAGCTGCCATAGGTGTAAGTAGTGTTCCGCAATAACCTGAAGTAAGTCCCAAAGCTCCAACAACTGCTGGATTAGCGCCGATGTTTACTAAGAAAGGTAATCCGATACCTGCAGTTATAACCGCAAAAGCTGCGAATGCGTTACCCATAATCATTGTAAATACTGCCATTCCAATACAGTAAATAACAATACCTGCTATTTTACTTCCTTCAGGAACAACTCCAGCCATCATAGTCGCAATAACTGCTCCTACACCAGCTTTTGTAAATAAGGCTCCAAGCGATCCTAAAAGTTGTGGTAGAATAACAGCTGCTCCCATTTGCTGAAGTAATCTAGAACTATCATAAGGAATATATTTAGGACTCTCTTTAGTATAATACATAGTTAAAATAAGTGCAACAAAAGCTCCAAGCCCTAATCCAACTAATCCACCCAATGGAGTAAACTGAGCTACAGAAAAAGCAACAATTCCAATACTTAAAGCAGGTATAAATATTTTATTTCCAATTTTCTCACTTTGCTCTTCTCTATATTTCTCATCAGAGTTTGTTTGAGATCCAAAAGTTACATTACGAGTTACAGTTAAAGTTCCCATAACTAATAGTAATCCACCAACTAAAGCAGGATTTAACATTGGTCCAAAAATAAATATTGTTCCAAAAATTGTCCAAAATAATGATGTACCATATCTTTTTTTATGAGTTTTATCTAAGAATGCATATACACCCGTTGTAATAGAAACTAATCCAGCTGCTATATACATTATTTCTAATATCGTCTTAACCATATGTATATCCCCCTATCTTTTCTTGTCAGTTTTATTAATTTTTCTATCTAGCATCATGTTTTGAATTAAAGATAATACGACAGTAATTATTGCTACTGGAATTGAAGCTTTAGAAACAGAATATGGTATTACCTCTATTCCTAATTCTTGGAATGTTCCAACTATCAATAAAACACCTGCTGATGCAACGAAAACATTTTGTCCGAAGAAGTTTCCATAGTTTTCAACAGAGTTTGCAACTGCTTTTATCTTATCATCAATATCTTCAGTGACCTCATACTTCTTTTCAGCAGCACCTTTAGCCATTGGATAGATAAGTGGTCTTATAAATTGCACGTGTCCTCCAAGTCTTATAGACATGGCTGAAGCGATGATTCTTATTACCATATAAAAACTTAGAACTCTTCCAGCAGTTGCACCTTCTAATTTGCTGATACACTTAGCTGCTCTTTCACGAAGACCGTTTCTTTCTAAAATTCCAACTACTGCAAGAGTAATAAGGAAAAGAGACATATATCTAGTTTGAACAAAAGCTGTTCCTAAAGTAGATAATATTTCCACGAAATCTAAACCTGATACAAATCCTGTTGCCAATCCAGCTATAAGAACTATAGCTATAGTATCTAATTTTAAATAAAAACCAAGAATAATAATCAGAACTCCTATTAATTTAATCATTTTTCCTCCCTTTTAAAAAACAAATTAACTTATTTTATTACATGATGTGTACATTTGTCAAATTTATAAGAAATTGAAGATTTTGAAAATCTTATAATTTGTGGTATAATATCAAAAACCCAAATTTTTTAGGAGGTATAATATGAAAATATTCGTATACGGAAGTTTAAGAGAGGGATTTTATAACTTCGACATATATATACATGAAAACGCAAAAAAAATTGAAATGGGAGAAATAAAGGGGAAACTTTACGCTATAAAAGATAAGGAATATCCAGCTCTTTTAGAAGGTGAGGAGACTGTAAAAGGTGAAATAATTACCTTAAAAGATTGCGATATAGAATCGATGGATTCTATGGAAAATTATTTTGGTGAAAACAATCCAAATAATGAATACAATAAAGTTTTAATGGATATCAAAAATTTAGAAACTGGAGAGATAGAAAAACTTAACGTGTATGTTTACAATACTACCAATCCAGATTTTAATTTTGAAAACCTTACATATATTCCATCGGGAGATTGGAAAGAATATAAAAATAGCTGATGCATACGCATCAGCTATTTTTTACTTATTCTACAATAGTTGTAAATGCTAAATCTACAACTTTCATTCCATCAACAGCTGCACTTATTATTCCACCAGCATATCCTGCACCTTCACCAACAGGGAAAAGTCCTTTAACATTTATTGACTCTCCAAATTCATTTCTTGTTATCTTTACTGGAGCAGACGTTCTAGTTTCTGGAGCAATTAAGTTTGCATTTGCACTAATAAAATTTCTATTTGTTTTTTCCCAATGTTTCATAGCAATTTTCATATTTTTGCTTATCACTTCTGGGAAAAGATTATTTAAATCATAATTTTTCATTTTCATTCCATAACTACTCTTAATTTCTCTATTTGTAACTTTATCATTTAGGAAATCTAAACTATTTTGAGTAAGAGCACCATAGTTCTCAACTAAATCAAAAGTTTTTCTTTCAAGTTTTTCTTGGAATTTCATTCCAGAAAATAGCTCATCTCCAAATTCATTTGCCTTAATTCCCACAACTAAAGCTGAGTTAGAAAATTCGCCATCTCTTTTTGAATAACTCATACCATTAACTAAACTTCCACCAAGCTCAGATGCAGCATTTACAATTACACCTCCTGGGCACATACAAAACGAGAATATTCCTCTCTCCTCTTCACGATTGTTAAAAGCTAAGTTATATGTCGCAGCTTCAAGAAGAGGATGATTAACTAAAGATCCATATTGCATCTTATCTATATCAACTCTTGGATGTTCGATTCTAGCTCCTATAGCAAATGGTTTATTTTCCATGAAAACACCATTTTGATGTAGCATTCTATAAGTATCTCTTGCAGAATGTCCGATAGCTAAAATTATTTTATTAAACTCCATTCTTTCTTTTTTACCTGCTTTATTAACTGTATCTATAGCAGTTACTTCTCCATTTCTTATTACTATATTTTCCACCAATGTATTGTAGTTAAAAACTCCTCCAAGAGAAATTATTTTTTTTCTTAAATTTTTAACAACTATTTTTAAAATATCAGTTCCAACGTGTGGCTTATAGTCCCATAGTATTTCTTGTTGTGCTCCACAACCAACAAGTTCTAAAAATACTTTATCGATATATCCACTTCTTATTCTAGTGTTTAATTTTCCATCGGAATAAGTACCTGCTCCACCTTCACCAAATTGAATGTTTGAATTAACATTTAAATAATCTGTATTATAAAATTTTTCTATTGTTAAATCTCTCTCATCTACCATCTCTCCTCTTTCGAAAATAACAGGAGAGTAACCATATTCACAAAGTTTAAGAGCCGCAAAAAGACCTGCAGGTCCAGTTCCTATTATTGCTATTCTACCTAAATCCTTTTTAGGGACTCTTTTTGGTTCAGTAAGAGTCTTGGGAATTATAACATCTTTATTATCAATAACGATATCATTATGTAGAGTGACTTCTAGATTATAAACAAATTTGATTTCAGTTTTTTTTCTACTATCAATAGAACGCTTTAAATAGTCTATTCTACAAATATTGTCTTCTTTTATCCCTCTTTTTAAAACTTCTTTTTTTATCTCTTTATCTTGATTTTTTTCTATAGAAATAGAAATATTATTAATATTAATTTTCAAAATTAATCACCTCAAAAGAGATTATATCACAAAAATAAGATAGTTAAAAATAAAATAGAAGGTGTTTATCACACCTTCCACTTTATTTTAATAATTTATTTTATTTAATTTTTTCCTCAAGAGTTTTTCCAACTTTAAATTTAACAACTTTTTTAGATGCAACTTTCATTTTTTTACCAGTTTGTGGATTTCTAACTTCTCTTTCTGCTCTAGTTACAAGTTCCCATTTTCCCCAACCTACAAAAGTAACGCTTTCTCCGTTAACAAGAGCTTCTTCTACGCTCTCAAGAAAAGTATTAACAGCTTTTTCTGCATCTTTTTTACTACAATCACCATTCTTAGCATAAAGATCGATAAATTCTTTTTTTGTCATATTCTACTCCTCCTCATATATTAATTCAACGTTTAAAAATTAACTCAATATACTATATAGCTACTAAATGCCACTTTGTAAAGTACTATATTGAAAAAAATGTTTTTTTCCTTTTAATTTTGATAAAAATCAAAATTATAGTATAATATTACGTATTATAAATTTTTATTATAAAGGAGTTCTTATGGAAAACAAAAATAATTTGGAAGAAATTGAAAAATTTCAAGATGAATATATGGAAAAGTATGGAGATGAACCTATTTCTCAATTTGAGGGACTTTCAGCAAATCAGATGACATATTTAGTTGAAGATTTTTTTGATGAAAATAGTCCTATTAAAATATATAAGGAGATATCTCAAGAAGTTTTAGATACAATACCTTTATTACAATTAGTGAAATACTACTTAAACTTGATAGTATCTGAGGGTGGAAGTTTAAAATTAACAGCAGCTGGATATATACCTCCTAAGCAAGTTAAGGAAATTTATGAGACTGGTTTCATTGTTGATCCTTATGTTGAAAGTGGAGAGATAAAGATAAATAAAGAATTAGATTCTATGGTTGTAGAATTAGTGAAATTACTTTCATTCATTTGTAAAATTACTGTGGAAGAAAAGGGGAAAATTATTATAACTGATTTAGGGAAAGAGCTTTTAAAAAATGAAAGAGATCTTTTAGAGGTTATATTAAAGGGATACACTAAAGAGTTTAATTGGAGTTATTTTGACCTTTGTGGAGAAAATCAAGATTTCCAAAGCCACGTTGGATATATTGTTTATTTACTAAAGAAATTTGGAAGAAAGAAACTTCCGATGAATTTATATACTAAAAAATTTATAACTGCATTCCCTGCAGCATTTGAAGATTTTATTAGTGTTGAAAATGAGAATATCAGCCTAGAAGAAAAAGAAAAAGATTTCGAATTTGTAATGTATCTAAGAGCTTTTGAAAGATTCTTAGGATACTTCAATTTAGTTGACGTTTCTTTAAAAGGAAACAATGTAATTATGATTACAAAATCTAATATATTTGACTCAGTAATTGAATTTACTAAATAGGTAATAAAAAATAGGTGCGGATTAACGCACCTATTTTTTATTACTCTTACTCTTCTGTTTCTTCTTCGTCAAAGTAAAATTCTTCATACATTTCTTCATCTTCATCACTATCTACCATAGAAAGTATGTCTTCTCTACAATTTTCTAAGTTATACTGATCTTCAATTTCTTCTTCAATTAAAAACTTAAATTCATTGTCTTTAAGAATTGGTAAGAACAAATGGTAAAGAATTCTATCAAATTCACTATAGTAAGTATTTGAACCAAAGATTCCACCTTGCTTAGAGTTCTTATTTAGCTCTCTAGAGAACTTTGTATGATTAGAGCAATCGTGGACAACTAAATTCCATCTCTCCTCTGAAGCCATCTTCATAAGTTGTAGAGTGATTTCTCTAGACCAAAGAGGAGATATATACCCTCTTCTAGACATGTACATTTTTTCTCCAGTGTAGTTGTTTATATTATCTTCACCAAAATGTAGCTCAGCACAATTTATAAAATCTATTCCTGTTTCTAAAATAGCATCTTTTTTCTTTAGAAATGTTTCTAAAAATTCTGGAGTCATAGGTGTTTCTATTCCAACCATAGGGAAATACTTCTTAGCTATTTTCATAGCTTCAATAACTTTGTCACTACAATTACTAGCTCCGAGATTAAATCTTAATTCGTTTAATCCAGCATCAGCTAAAGCTTTTAAATTTTCCTCTGTAGAAAGAGTTCCGTTAGTATACATATGTTGGTATATACCAGCATCGGCTAATTTTTTAACCATTCCATAATATTTTTCTATTTCTAAGAAAGGCTCTAGGTATACATAGGCAATACCTGAAGGTTTTTGTTGGATACTTAGTAATAGTTCAATATCTTCTTCATAATATAGATTTTCTCCAATTTCCCACATATTATTTGGAATCTTATCTTGGTTATCTATATTGTCATGGTAATAACAGAATTTACATGTAAGATTACATTGGTGAGTTTTTCTAATTCCACCAAGTCCTGTTCCAAATAAACAAGAGATACATCCTTTTGGAAACTTTTCTTTATCTCCCACAAAGTGAGTTCTTCCCTTTAAAGTTTCAAGAGTAGGAATTTCATTTTGCAAATCTTTGTGTTTTTTATTTACACTTAACTCTATTTGTCTAAATATAGCCTCTATAACGTCGCTATATTGATTATAAATATCTTTTTTGTTTCCTGGAAGCTCAGAAAGAAATTCAAACCATTCTAAAGCATCTTGTTTTGATATATTCATATAATTCATTCACCTTTTATTTTTTGTCTTATTTTTTATACATTTTCAATTTTAATATTATAACAGAATATCTAAAAAAACTCTACTATTTATGTTATAATTATTTCTATGAAGATAAATTATGATAAAGAGATGGAAAAAATAATAGATGCTATAAAAAAAAATAAAGAAAAAAATGAAAAACCTAAACTTTTAATTCAATCATGCTGTGCTCCTTGTTCGGCAGCTATACTTGAATACTTAAGAGAATTTTTTGAAATAACAATTTATTTCTATAATCCTAATATAACATTTGAAGAGGAGTATAAATTAAGACTTGAGGAACAAAAACATTATGACAAACAATTAGGCTATGATATGACTATAATAGGGGGAGAATACAATCCTAAAAAAGATTTCTTTCAAAAGGTTATAGGATTGGAAAAAGAACCAGAAGGTGGAAAAAGATGCTATGAATGCTATCATCTAAGAATGGAAGCGACCGCTATTAAAGCTAAAGAATTAGGATTTGATTATTTCACAACTGCTCTTAGTATAAGTCCCATGAAAAATTCACAATGGATAAATGAAATAGGAAAGGAACTAGAGGAGAGACACGAGGTTAAATTTTTATTTGGAGATTTTAAAAAACGTAGCAGATATTTAAGAAGTGTACAGCTAACAAAGGAACATAATCTATATAGACAAGATTATTGTGGATGTGTATTTTCTATTAGGACAAATAAAGATAGAAGTGAGGAAACAAATGAATAATAGACGTTTTTTTTCTTTAAACGACTACTTTAAGGATAAATTCAATGAAAAAATTTATAAGGTATCTTTAGATGGCGGATTTACATGTCCGAATAGAGATGGAAAAGTTGCTACGGGAGGATGTCTTTTTTGCTCTGAATCTGGAAGTGGAGATTTTGCAGGGAATAAAACAGAATCTATAAATAGCCAGATAGAACAACAATTAAATCTTATAAAGGATAAATTTCCCACTGGTAAAGTAATAGCTTATTTTCAAAACTTTACAAATACTTATGGAGAAATTAAGCACTTGAGAAAAATATTTTATGAGGCATTGGCTCATGAAAGAGTCATAGGGATAGCTATAGGGACTAGACCAGATTGTCTTCCAGATGAAGTTTTAGATCTTCTTTCTGAAATTAATGAAAAATATTTTTTATGGATAGAGCTTGGATTACAAACGATTGATGAAAAAGTTATAAAAATTATAAATAGAGCTTATTCCACAGATGTGTATATTGATGCAATGAAAAAATTAAATCTAAGAAATATAAAGGTAGTTACTCATCTGATACTAGGATTACCTGAAGAATCAAAAAAGGGAACGTTTAATGCAGCTCTACTAGTAGCCAGAGAAAAATCTTGGGGAATTAAACTTCATTCTCTACATATATTAAAGGCAACACCTCTTGCAAGATACTATGAGAAACAAAAATTTAAAGTTTTAACTAAAGAGGAATATATTGAAATGATTGTAGATATAATTGAAGTGCTACCAAAAGATATGGTAATTCATAGGCTCACTGGAGATGGGAAATCTGAAGATGTTATAGAACCACTTTGGAGTTTAAATAAGAGAGATGTGCTGAATGGAATAGAAAAAGAATTAAAAAATAGAAATACTCATCAAGGTAAGAAGGAGTGAAATATTGAGTAGTGTCTTAATAAAAATAAAAGAGATGGAAACCCAGTTGACGAAAGCTGAAGTTGAGATAGCTAAATATATACTTTCTAATCCAAATGAGATAATGAGGCTAAATGCTAATGATATTGCTAATATAACTGGATCTAGCCAAGCTACAATTGTTAGATTTTCAAAGAAGCTTGGATATTCTGGTTTCTCAGATTTTAAGATTGCCTTAACTAGTGATATGGGGAAAGTTGAAAACAGCAATATAAATATAATTCATGAAGAGATAAAAATAAATGATAGCACAGCACTAATAGGACAAAAGATAATTTTTAAAAATAAGAAAACAATAGATGACACCTATAAAGTTATAGATTTTGATGAGTTAGATAAAGCGGTTGAACTATTAGACGAAAGTAAAAGAATATTCATAATTGCTAGTGGATATTCTGGAATTACAGCTAGAGATTTTCAATATAAACTTTTGGAACTAGGAAAAGCAGCAATATATGAAAATGATACGCATATACAGTTTTCAAATATCTCAACTTTAACAAAGGGAGATTTAGTCTTTGTGATTTCTCATAGTGGAAAATCATCAGATGTTTACAGTTTGTTAAAAGCTGTAAAAAAAAGAGAGATTAAAATAATAACCTTAACGCAATTTTCTCCAAATCCAGTTAAAGATTTAGGGGATGTCAAACTTAGTACTGTAGTAGAGAAAAATAGTTTTAGAAGCACTGCCCTCTCCTCTAGAATTGCTCAGATGACAGTTATAGATATAATATATGTAAAGTTAATACAAAAAAATAAAAAATTGGCTGAAAAATATATTGGAGACGCAATTGAAATGGTTAAAGAAATTAAAATGAAATAAAATTTCATAATTAAATAAAAAAAAAGAATTAAATTTTCTTAAATGTGTTGACTTTTATCTATTGAAATGTTATTTTTATTTAAAGAGTATTAAAATGACTATGGAGGAATTGATATGAGAGTAATAATAACAGAACAAACTATTGGAGATTGGGCAGCAGTATATGTAGCTAGAAAGATATTAGAATTTAATCCTACAGAAGAAAGACCATTTGTTTTAGGGTTGCCAACTGGATCTACTCCTCTCTCAATGTATAAAAGACTTATACAATTCTGTAAAGATGGGATTATTTCTTTTGAGAATATTGTGACTTTCAATATGGATGAATATGTAGGTCTTGAACCTACAGACAAACAAAGTTATCATTATTTTATGTATGAAAATTTCTTTAATCATATTAATATAAAAGAAGAAAATATAAATCTTCTAAATGGAATGGCAACTGATTATAAGGCTGAATGTAGAAGATATGAAGAAAAAATAAGAGATGTTGGTGGAATAAATTTATTTCTTGGTGGAATAGGACCAGATGGTCATATAGCATTTAATGAACCAGGATCATCTCTTTCATCTAGAACTAGAGATAAAGAACTTACGATGGATACAATAATTGCAAATGCTAGATTTTTTGGTGGAGATATAAATAAAGTTCCTAAACTTGCTTTAACTGTAGGCGTTGGAACAATTTTAGATGCAGAAGAAGTTTTGATTATGGTGAATGGTCATAATAAGGCAAGGGCTCTACATAATTGTGTGGAAAATGGTGTGAATCACATGTGGACAGTTTCTGCTCTACAACTTCATCCAAAAGGAATAATTGTATCTGATGAAGCTGCAACATCTGAATTGAAAGTTGGAACTTACAGATACTTTAAAGATATAGAAAAAGAGAATTTAAATTGTGACAAGCTAATAAAAAATCTTTATTTTGAAATAAAAGGAGAGTAGTTATGTTTGCTATAATAAACGGGAAAGTATTTAATGGAGATATATTTTTACATGGAAAGTGTGTTGTAGTAAAAAATAATGAAATTTTAAATATCATAAATGAAGATGAATTGGATGAAAGATTTCCAGATATAAAAAAAATAGACGCAGAAAATGGATATATAACTCCTGGATTTATTGATTTACAATTGAACGGATGCGGGGGAGTTCTTTTTAATGATTCTATAACTAGAGAAACTTTAAAGATAATGAATAAAACTAATTTGAAATATGGATGTACTTCGTACCTTCCAACTCTTATAACAACTGGAGATAAAAATATAATATCAGCTATAAATCTAATAGAGTCTATGGATGATAAAGAAGAAGTTGGAGTTTTAGGATTACATATAGAGGGACCATATATATCTGTAAAGAAAAAAGGAATACATAATGCAGATTTTATAAGAGAATTAGATGCTGACATGACCGATGTAATTTCAAAAGCTGGAGGAGAGATAGTTAAAATTATAACTATTGCTCCAGAAAATACAAAGGGAGAATATATATCAGTTCTATCTAAATCAGGAATAAAAGTTTCTCTTGGTCATACGAATGCTACCTATAAAGAAATTGAAGATAAAAAAATATACGGGATTACATTAGCAACTCATCTTTTTAATGGGATGTCTTCTTTTAATCATAGAGAGCCTGGCGCAGCTGGTGCAGTTCTAGATATGGATATATCTGCCGGTATAATTGTTGATGGATTCCATGTAGATTATGCTGCTATTAGGCTAGCTCACAAAGTTATGAGAGAAAGACTCTATCTAGTAACAGACGCTGTGTCACCAGTAGGAACAAATATGGAATATTTTTACTTTGAAGGAAATAAAGTTTATTATAAAGATGGAAAATGTTTTGGAGAGGATGGAACTCTTGGAGGTTCGGCTCTCACAATGGATGTTGGAGTTAAAAACTTGGTAGAAAAAGTTGGAGTGTCTTTAGAGGAAGCAATTAGAATGGCAACTCTATATCCGGCGAAGGCAATTTCTGTAGAAGATAGATATGGGAAACTACAACCAGGTCATATAGCTGATATAGTTATCTTAAATAAAAATATTCAGGTTGAAAAAGTTTTTTCAAAAGGAAAATTAATTTAAAAGTTAAAAAGAGGGAGCTGCTCCCTCTTTTTTTATATAAAAAAAGGAATTGTGAATTTTTTTTCTATAATATTAACAGTTAGATTTATTGAAATTGGTTAGTAGAAAATAGGAGGGATTTAAGTATGCCAGCAGAATACGTTGAAGCAACAAAAATACTAAGTGAAAAAGTAAAGGATGATACAAGAGCACTTCAAAGTTTAATTGAAGAGATTGAAGCGATAGAGTGGTACCATCAAAGAGCAGATGTGTGTACTAACGAATCATTGAAAGCAATACTTTTACATAATAGAAATGAAGAGATGGAACATGCAACTATGTTATTTGAATGGCTTAGAAGAAATATGGATCATTTAGATGAACCTATGAAAACTTATCTTTTTACTAAAAAATCAGTTGTAGAAATTGAGGCTGAACAAGGAGAAACTAAAAATGAAGATAGTAATTCTGGTTCTTTAAATCTTGGAGCTTTAAAATAGGGAGGTATTAATTATGAACTTTTTAAAAAGAGAATTAGCACCACTATCACAATCTGCATGGGATGCTATTGACGAGAGAGCTAAAAGAGTGTTAAATTCAATTTTATCTGTTAGAAAATTTGCAAGATATAATGGTGCTAAAGGATATGACTATAAAGCGATTCCGACAGGAAGACTGTCTGTTAATAAATCTAGTGATGTTCATTATGGTGTTAATTTGATGCTTCCTTTAATAGAGGAGAGAGTAAATTTTGTTGTAAATAGATGGGAAATGGATAATATTAGTAGAGGTGCTCAAGATATTGATTTTAAATCTTTGGAAGATGCTCTTTATAAAACTGTATCTTTTGCTGAAAAATCAGTCTACAATGGATTGGATGATGCATGTATAGTTGGTCTTATAAATTCATCAACTCACGATCATTTAATTTTAGGTGAAACTGCCGAAGAGGTTTTAAGAAATATAGCTGGAGGAATGTTTAAGCTTAAAGATTCTTACAGTGGAAATCGTTCTTTCGCTTTAGTTGTAAGTGAGGACATATATACAAAACTTAATTCTATGGGTCAAGGATATGATTTTATAAATAAAATAAAAGAGATACTAGATGGCGGTAAAATTATTTCTAGTAAGTTTTTAGATAGAGCAATATTAGTTCCGTTCGATAGTGAAGATATAGAATTAACAATCGGACAAGATTATTCAATAGGATATCAAGAGCATACAGAAACAGATATTAAATTATTTGTTACTTTAACTTTCACTTTTAGAGTAACTGATCCAACATTGGTTGTAGTATACGATAAATAATGTTAAAAATAAAAAAGAGGTCTTTTATAATCAAAAGACCTCTTTTTCTTTCATATTTATATAAATTAGCTCAAATAATAAATATGCTTTAAATTTAAAAACAAACACTGCATATAAGGCTAATTATATGCAGTTTGATAGTTTGTATAAAAATTATTCTGAGTAATAATAACTTTTATTATCGTTTAATTTGATGTTTTAATGCATTTAAAAAGTATCATCTATGTTTGGCATAGGTATCTTTTCAAGCACTCTTTTTTCAATAATTGATTTTGCATTTATATAAACTTCGGTAACTTTTGTATCCGCATGTCCTAAGAAGTCTCTTATTTCAATTAAGTCTGCTCCATTTAAAGAAAGTTCAGTTGCAATTGCATGTCTCACATTATGAGGGCTAATATTTTTTCCAACAACTTTTCCCAGATCTTGAACTACGTTATAAAGAGCTCTATAAGATAGAGGTTTATTTTTTTCAAATGAACTTGGAAATAAAAATCTCTCCTCAAATTCACTTTCTTTTATAAGGTAAATATTTGAAATATAATTTTTATATTCCATTAATTTTTTAACTAAAAAATCATGAAGAGGTTTATACTGTTCTCTTCCACTTTTTGTTTTTTCTAATTTTAAAAAATATTCCCCGTCTCTTTTTAAAATATGTTTGAACTGTAAATCTAAAAGTTCCTGACTTCTCATCCCTGTATAGAAAAGTGTATAAAGTATTATTGTGTTTCTATACTCTTTTTCTCCAGTTACATCATATTTTTTTATTATCTCTTTTATATCTTCGAAAGATAGTTTTAAGATATTTTCTAAATCACGTGAAGTTTTAAAAAGTTGAATATACTTGAAAGGATTTTCATGTCCATTTTTTTCTAGTTCTCTATATAGAGATTTTAAAGCTGACAAAATTTTATTTATAGATGTCTTTTTTAAATTTCTTTCGTTTATAAGATGGGATAGATAATCTTCAACATCTCCCATTTCAATTCCAGTCATAAGTTGTATAAGTTCTTCTCCTTCTATAGGACTACTGCCATCATATACAAAATTTAAAAAATCTTTTAAATAAAAAAAATAATCTTTCAAAGTTTTAGAGGATCTATAAATTTCAAAAATACTTTTTCTCTCTTCTTTAACTTTCTTTTTCCTTCTACTTGGTACAATATTACCTTTTTCCTTTATAATGATATCCATAAAGCTCACATCCTAATTTTAGTCCTGTTATTTAATTTAAAGAAAATAAATGTCATCTTTATTTATTTCAATAACATCTCCTGGTTTCATATTATCTAAAGATAATTTACCAAACTTTATTCTCTTTAAATATGTAACTTTATTATTAACTGCTATTAACATTTTCTTAACTTGATGAAATTTCCCTTCCCTTATAGTTAAGTTTATTTCATTTGAAGATAGAGCTTCAACTTTTGCTGGCATAGTTATATGTCCACCTATATCTACTCCCTTCTCTAACTTTTGAATATCATCCGAAGAAATAGTTTCTTCCAATTTTGCATAATAAACTTTATCTACATGTTTTTTTGGAGAAGTGAGTTCATGAGCTAATTTTCCATCATTTGTGAAAAGAAGTAGTCCTTCTGTATCTTTATCTAATCTTCCAACAGGAAATAGATCTTTTTTTACTACCCATTCAGGAAGAAGCTCCATAACAGTAGAATCTTTTTTATCTTCTGTTGCTGTAACATATCCATCAATTTTATAAAGAACATAGTATCTAAATTCCTTATAAATCAAGTCTATGGAATTATATGTTACAGTATCTTTATCAGGATTTATATTCTCTTGAACATTTTTACATATTTTTTTATTTACACTTATTTGACCTCTACTAACTAGGTCTTTAACTTCTCTTCTACTTCCTATACCACATTCAACTAAAAATTTATCAAGTCTCAAATTAATTATCCTCCAATTTTCTCTTATACTATAATCTATCACAAACGACAGGACTTTTCAAATTATAATATTGGTGGTATAATTTAGTAAATAGAAAAATTTTTACGGGAGATGAAATGATAGATTTCAAAAAAATTGATGAAATGGTAGATTTTATAGAGCAAGGGACTCTTCCTGAAAATAAGACGTTTAACCAGTTTGCGGTTGAGTTTTATCTTTCTACTAAAACAATACCTCTTTCAAAATATTTAAAAACAAAGAATAGAACTTCTAAAGTTCCTAAAATAATGAATACTAAAAAAGCTGGAGAAGTAATATTTTATAGTGAAAAAGATGATGAAATAAAGGTATTTTTAAGTAGAAGAGGATTTAAAATAATTCCAGAACTTAATTATACTTCTGTTATGTTACTAAGAAAAGTAGACTTATTTGTAAACTGGCAAAAGTTAATCACTTATTTTGAAGGTGCTGCAACTGTTCAAGAAATTAATAATTCATTAAAACCTATGCTTTTACCTGGAGAAGTTGAGAAACTTGAAAAGTTTGTAAAAACTGAACTTAAAATAAATGATCAAGAATTCAATTGGCTTTTAGATAAGTTTATAAAAATAGAAAATAATAAATCAATTATTAAATCTTTAAAAAAACTAGCTAGATAACAAAAAAGGATGATAAATTTACTTATCATCCTTTTTTATATCTTCTACTTTGCTATATGTTCTCTATGAGGTTTTTGAGGAGGCATTTCTAAAGGTTTGGTTAATTCTTCTACGTGCTCCCATTTTTGAATCACTGTTGCTGCCTCATATACACTATTAAAAAATAATTGTAAACTTTCACTAGGATTTTTTTCTTCTAAAACATCCTTAAGTAGATATATAAAATATCCATTATAGTATGCTTTATCAGGTTTTATTTTCCAAGTTTTGTATTCGGGAGAGTTTTCAAATAAAAATCCATAAAAATATGGCTCTCCTATTGGATTATTTCCCAAACTAAATCCACACTCTACAAGCTCTGCGTCTACTCCATATCTAAATCCAACAGGGAAAGCTGGATTTAGCGGGTATTGTTTTCCAGAAAATCTAAGAGTACCCATATCTGCAGTTCCCCACCAAAAATCTATCCCACTTCTTTTTCCTCTAAAAGGTGCAGCATATTTATCTAGTTCTTGGTATGCAAACTTAACCATCTCAAACCATTTCTCTACACTTTTTTTATCATAAGATTTATGTTCTTCATCTAATTCAAATGGTGTTTTAAAATCCCATTCTTGGGGAATTGTATATATATCTGTTCTATGACCTAAGAACTCAAGTTGCGCCATAAATTTTTTATAAAACTGCGCAACTGAAACTCCATCCTCTAATGGAATTTCAACTTTCTTGCCAGATTCATCAGAGATGATAACTTTATGATCTACAAAATTATAATCTATCATAAATAGTCCATTTTCTGAATTTATAGGTCCGGTTGTAAGTCCTGTAGGAGTAACCCTTAGTGCAACAGCCTCCCATTCAGGTTCTTGAGGTTTTCTTTCAAGCATAACTTTTCCAGCCATTTGTAAATACATACCTAATGTATCAACTGTAGGTTTCCAATCTGAATATTTTAAATTATCCATCATATCTTCTCATCTCCTTATATTATAAAAAAAGTTCTATGAAATAATCACAGAACTTTTTAAAGTAATTTATCTATTTTGTATCCACAAGTCTTGTCTCATTGTGAGTGTATCCTCTTGGAAGTTGATTATCTTTTTCTAAAGCTTTAGCTTCTTTAACCATATGAGCATCTAAATATTCTATAGCTGCTTTTAAATCTTTAAGCAATAGTGATATTTGCTCCATACTTTGGTCTGCTCTTACAACAACTCTCATAACTATGACATCTTCAAAGTTTTTAGGTAATGGATATGCTGGTAATTGCCAACCATTATATCTGATTCTATCAGATAAATCATATTCATCCCAAATTTTGTTGACACCCTCTTTCATTTTCCAACATATAATAGGAATATTTTTTCCATCATTTAATATTTCAAATATACCCAGTTCTTTCAATCCTTCAACAAGTGCTAGTCCACAATCTCTTGATCTTTCATGAATTGCCTTGTATCCTTCATAACCCCATCTTACAAAGTTATAATATTGAGCCCAAATTTGACTTCCTGGACGTGAGAAGTTAATTTGGAATGTAGGAGTAAATGCACCAAGATAAGAAACTTTGAATAATAACTCATTAGGTAAATACTCATCATCTCTCCATAGTACCCAACCAATACCTGGATATACTAAACCAAATTTATGTCCTGAAGTACTGATTGAAACAACATTATTTAATCTAAAGTCCCATACAAGTTCAGGATTTACAAATGGTAGATATAATCCTCCAGATGCAGCATCTACGTGAATTGGAACACTTAGTTTTGCAGTTTCATTGTATTTGTTTAATTTTTCATTTAAAAGAACTATATCATCAAATGTACCAGTATAAGTTATACCCATAATTGGAACTATTCCTATTGTATAGTCATCGCATGCAGCTATTGCAGCGTCTGGATCCATTCTTAAATTATTCATATCTGTCATTGGAACTTGTCTTAATTCCACATCCCAGTACACACAGAATTTTTCCCAAACAACTTGAAATCCTGAACTAACAACAAGATTTGGTTTTTTAGCTGTTATATCTATACCTAAAGCTTCTGCTCTTTTTCTCCATCTAAATTTCATAGCCATTCCACCAAGCATACATGCTTCAGAAGAACCAACTGTAGACGTTCCCATATAATTTTCATCATCAGGAACATTCCATAAATCAGCAATTATACTTACACATCTTCTTTCAACTTCAGTAGTTTGAGGATATTCAGCCTTATCTATCGCATTCGTGGCCATAGTATCTATCATAACTTGTGTAGCTTCAGGTTCCATATAGGTTTGTACAAAAGTCGCTAGATTGTATCTTGGATTACCGTCATGCATCATTTCATCTGCTACCATTCTATAAGCTATGGCTGGATCGATAGCTGTATTATTAATAGTTTCTCTTGGTAAAACTTCATCACTTTCAACACTTCCGAATAAAGGTGTAGTTGATGAATCTGGTGCAAAAACATATTTTCTTTTTTCTCTTTCAACGTCGTTTCTAGAATGCATTTTGTTACCTCCTCAAAGTCTATATAAGTTAAGTAAATATTTTATTTCACTATCTTTATTCTCAAGACTTTGAAAAAATCCTTCTATATTTTTTACTTCTAGTTATAATTTTTATAAAAACTATATAATTATTGGATTAAATTTTTTTATAGTAGAAATAGGATCTTCTCCAGACTCTATTACCTTTAAAATATCCATTATATTATCAAAAGGGACATCATGACACATATAAATCAAAGAACTCTTTAACTCTACCAATAGAGTTTCGTCTTCTTTGTAGTAGTAAATATTTTCTACAGGACTTTTATCAATTTTTCTAAAATTTAATTTTATCATATTATCCAGTTCCCCCAATCAGTTTATATACTTGGAGTTTACATTAATAAAAAATAATTCTCAATATAAAAATTTTTATATTTTTTTATAAAAAATAATATACTAATGAGAAATATCATATATTTTTTTAATGATTATATTGATATATAATAGAAAAAGGATAATTAAAAATATATAAGTATGAGATATATATAAAATAACTAGGAGAGAATAAATGAATGAAAAACTTTTTTATTTAAAATGTACTTTTGTTGGAATTTTAACGGGAATAATCGTTATAACATACAGAGTTTTATTGGACAAAATAAATTTATGGAGAAAAGATTTTTTTCAAAATCTAAAATTAGATATCACTTTTTACGATATGTTAGGAATAGTGATTTTTATAATTTTAAGTTCTTGTTTTCTTGGATACATAACTAAAAAATATCCTATGACTAGAGGAGGGGGAGTAGGATTTGTTAAGGCAGATGTTGAAGATAATATAGATTTTAGCTCTTCAAATAAAGTTGTACTTAGAGATATTTTATATAGATTAATTGGAGCCGTTACTGCTCTCTCCTCTGGGTTATCATTTGGTATAGAAGGTCCAGCAATAGAACTTGGAGCAGAAACTGGACAAGCTATAGGAAATGCTAGCAACTCTCAAGAAAAAGAAAAAAAATATTTAGTCACTTCTGGAGCTGCAGCTGGATTATCTGCTGCATTTAATGCACCTCTTACTGGTATGATTTTTGCACTCGAACAAATTATGAATAATATTTCAACTCCACATATTATGGCAATTTTTATATCCACAACAATTGTTAGTGGGATGACGTATAAAGTTTTCGGATTAAGACCATTCTTTGATTTTCAGTTATTGGATGTAATAAGACTTCAAGATTATTATGTTATCGTTATATTTTCTCTTATTACTACAATCATGGGGAAATGTTATTTTAAATTAGCTTCTTTTTTTGAAAATATGAACAAAAGAATAAAACTACCAGATATTATAAAGCCAATAGTTCCAATAACAATAGCAATATTTGTAAGTTACTATTTTTTCTATCTAACTGGTGAAGGTTATATTATAGCTAATAAGATTATATTTAACGATTTTTCATTAAGTTATTTGGTAGTTATTTTAGTTGCAAAATTAATATACTTTGTCTACTCATCTTCTACATTCATTCCGGGTGGAAGCTTCGTTCCTCTTATTAGTATAGGAGCAATTTTAGGTAAAATATACGGACTTGTAATCGTTAAATTTTTTAATTTTCCAAATGAATATATAATTTGTTTTATAGTTTTAGGAATGAGTTTACTTATGACGTCTATTTTCAGGGCTCCTATTACGAGTGTTGTACTTATCGTTGAAATTACTGGAGCAACTAACTTATTTTATCCTCTAGCTATTGGAACAATTTTTGTTATGCTTTTTTCTTCAATTTTAAAAATGAATCCACTTTATGATTCCGCTTTAAAGAAATATATAGGAAGTATTCACAATTTAAAAAGGAAAGATTAAATTTCCTTGTAATATTAGTTCATGAAATAAATATCACACGGAGGTAGTACCATGGACAACAGATTTGACTTTTTAGACTTGAATAACTCTTTAAAAACATTGTGGAAATATTATTTAGTTTTAGGGATTGTATTTGTAATATTAGGAGGATTATCATTATTTAATCCAAATATATTCGCTATGTCGATAGTATACGTTATTGGATGGCTTTTAATGTTTGTAGGAATAGGGAATATATTCTATGCTTACTCTTCTAGAAACAATCCAAATGCACACTGGGGAATACTTATATTTGAAGGAATCCTTGAGATAATATCAGCAGTTTTAGTTATTATCAATCCTTTTTATAGTTTATTCTTCTTAGTAATTTACTTAGGTGTATTTTTAATATTTAGAGGATTCATGCTTATATTTTCAAGAGGTTCATCTGATATTGAAACTCCTTATTTAAGTAGTATCAAATCTATGATTACTTTAAATGGTATTCTGGATATAATATTTGGAGTTTTAGCTTTATTAACTCCATTCTTCGTTGAATCTGTATTAATATATACTTTAGCTTTCTATATACTGTTTGCAGGAATTTTATTGATAGTTTATGCATTCCAAATAGACAAAGCATATAGACACTCAAAAAATTAAAGAATACAGTAAGGATAGGTGCATTCAGTGGAAGAAAAAAATGGATTAAAGCAATTTTTTGAATTTATAAAGATAATAATTGAATTTATAATATTTCTTGGAGCTATTTTCTTCATCCATAAAGAAATAGGTAGATATTCTTTAGGTGAGTTACAATACTCATTTAAAGCAATTTCTTTTTTTAGAATTTTTCTCATAATATGTTTTGTATTACTGGATTATTTAGTCTTAAGTGGATTTGACATATTAGCTTTTAAAAAAGATAAATATAGCTTTTCCAAAATAAAAATAATGTTTACTTCATTTATAAGTTTTGGACTTTCTAACTCTATTGGATTTTCTGGGTTTACAGCTTCTGGAGTTAGATTAAATCTATATTCTCTTTGGGATATACCATACAAAACCATAATTAATGTAATAATATTTTGTTATTCAACATATTGGCTTGGTCTACTTTGGTTAGGAGGAGGGTTATTAACTCTTCTTCCTGTCAATTTAACAGTGTTGAAACTACCTTTTCATATCCCAATAAAAAATACAGTTTCTATTGGAATATTTCTTCTTATAGGAGCTATTATATTTACTTTGGTAGTTTTAAAAAAGTATAGTGAGAGTTTAGAAATCTATCTATATAGACTCACCTTAGCTATAGCAGATTGGATCTCAATAAGTTTAATTTTATATTTAGCTCTTCCAGATAGTTTACATATAAGTTTTATGTTCTTTTTCCCAATTTTTGTAACTGCTCAAATTTTGGGTGTAGTAAGTAATGTACCTGGAGGTTTAGGAGTATTTGATTTAACTTTTATAGCTTTAATCGGATCTAATTATCCAGTTAATAAAATTATAGGAGCTATTTTAATCTATAGATTAGCATATTTCTTCATTCCACTGCTTCTTGCTTTATTAGGATTTATATTGTGTAATATAATTTTTGGAAAAAATAAACTAAAAGATTTTGATTCTAATGTAGGTAGATATATATTTTCTCTTTTTCCAAAATTGCTTGCTTTACTTATATTTATAAGTGGTGCTTTTTTAATTTTTTCAGGCTCTATCCCTGCTAAAATACAGGCTATAAATTCAGT
The DNA here is from genome assembly GCF_014250685.1 of Cetobacterium sp. 2A. Classification (GTDB taxonomy): domain Bacteria; phylum Fusobacteriota; class Fusobacteriia; order Fusobacteriales; family Fusobacteriaceae; genus Cetobacterium. The sequence continues at coordinate 1,270,932 of NZ_JACFAJ010000006.1, forward strand.
TCAAGAATATTTTCCAATTGTGACAATACAGTTTTCTCATTTTATAGGTAGTATTGTTGGAGCTGGACTTTTAATTTTATCATATGGATTGAGCAAAAGAATTGACATCTCTTATTACTTAACTTTAATCTTTTTAGCTTTAGGAATTGTAGTATCCTTAATAAAGGATTTAGATACTAATTCAGCTATTGGATTAGGAGTTATATTCCTTATTATTCTTCCATGCAAAAGTTATTTTTATAGGAAATCATCTATTTTAAGAGAGAAATTTTCCATTAAGTGGATTATGCTTGTAATTTCAACAATTGTTTTAGGAATATATATTGGATTGTTTTCTCATAAAAATGCACTTTTTGTATATGATACCTTTTGGAGATTTAACATTTATGATGAAACTCCAAAATTTGCAAGAGGAATTTTAGGAGCTATTTTAGTATTTTGTTGTTTTTTTCTTGTAAAATTTATTTTTAAAGAACCGAATAATGAAATTCTTACTCCTGAAGATTTTGAAACTAATCTTAGAAATTGTATAGAAAAGTCAAGTAATACAACTGGATATCTTGCTCTTTTAAAAGATAAGCAAATTATTTTTGATCCAGATAAAAAATCTTTTATTATGTTTGGAAGAAGTGGAGACTCTTTAATCTCTATGGGCGAACCCATAGGAGATGAAGAATCATTCGGAGAGACTATATGGACATTTTATAATTATTGTAAAGAACAGCATAAAAATATTGTTTTTTATGAAATTGGAAATAAAAATCTAGATTTTTATTTAGATATTGGTTTAAGTTTTTTAAAAATAGGAGAATATGCTGTTGTAAACTTATCAACATTCACACTAGAAGGTAGTGAGATGAGAAAACTTAGATATACATATAGTAAGTTTACAAAAGATGGATATGTTTTAGAAATTATCCCAAAAGAAAAAGTTTCAGAAATTTTAAACGAATTAAAAGAAATATCTGACGAATGGTTAGATGATAAGAATTCTAAAGAAAAAGGATTTTCTTTAGGTAAATTTTCAAATCCTTATCTTTTAAATTTTCCGGTTGCTGTAGTTAAAAAAGATAATAAAATTTTAGCATTTTCAAATTTGCTAACTACACAAAATAAAGAAGAATTTACAATAGATTTAATGAGATATACAAAAGAAGCTCCTAATGGAATAATGGAATATTGTTTCATATGTATTATGCTTTATGCGAAAGAGGAGGGATTTAAGAGGTTTACTTTAGGAATGGCGCCTCTTTCTGGAATTGATAGTGATTCAGCTTCATTCTGGAACAAAGTCGAGAATATGGTATTTACGCACGGAGAATATTTTTATAACTTTAAAGGATTAAGAGCATTTAAAGATAAATTTAAGCCAGAGTGGGAACCACGCTATATAGCGTATTCAAATCCATTTTCTCTTCCGAAAGTTTTAAGGGATACAACTCTTTTGATTTCTGGTGGAGTTAAAGGATTAGTTTCTAAAAAATAAAAAAGATTGGGGCGAAATTCTTGCCCCAATCTTTTTTTAATAGTTCTCATAATGAACTTTAGAAAAATCCATATCCGATTCTGAATGACTAGGTTTAATTTCATCAGAATATCCTATTGAAATTATAGCTAAAACTCTTAAATATCCAGGGATTCCTAAAAGATTTCTTATGTATTCTTCCGAATCAGTTCCAGCAGATGTCTTTCTTTCCTTAATCTGTACCCAACAAGAACCCAATCCTAAATCAAATGCCTTTAATTGTATCATTGTACATGCGATTGAGCAATCTTCAACCCAAGTAGTTGAATTTTCATTACCTAAAACTACTATTGATAACGGAGATCCATCTATAAGTGTTGCTCCCATTTGTTTTGAATGAGATAATTTTTTTAGAGTTGCTTCATCTTCAACAACCAAAAATTCATATGGCTTAGTATTTTTACCACTTGGTGAAACTAGTGCCGTTCTTAAAATTTCATGAATTTTAATTTTTTCCACCTTTTTATCTTGATATCTTCTGACTGTTCTTCTGTTTAAAAAATCCATAACTTCTCACCCCGTATTTTATTTTATAAGACCGTACAACATTTCGATCTCTTCTTTCCAAATTGTATCATCTATAGTTTCTAAAATAATAGGAATATTATCAAATCTTGAATCATTCATAATTCTTTCAAAGAAGTCCATCCCCATTACTCCTTTACCAATGCTGTCATGTCTATCCTTTTTAGTTCCAGTATCAAATTTCGAATCATTTAAATGGACTCCTTTTAAATATTTAAATCCAATTTTCTTTTCAAATTCATCCATAGTTTTATTATATCCAGCTTCATCTTTTAGCTCGTATCCAGCAGTTAGTGTATGGCAAGTATCAATACAAACTCCTATACGCGATTTATCCTCTATCATTTCTATTATTTTTCCTAAGTGATCAAATGTATATCCCATATTTGAGCCTTGACCTGCTGTATTTTCCATAACTATTATGACGTTTGGAATAGCTTTATGAGCAGCATTAATTGATTCAGCTATATATCCTAGACATTCTTCTTCACTAATTTCTTTTAGATGACTTCCTGGATGCATATTTAAATATATTAAACCGAGTCTATTAACTCTATCCATCTCATCAATAAATGCATTTAACGATTTTTCTCTTTTTTCAGGATCAGGACTTCCTAGGTTTATAAGGTAACCATCATGTGGAAGTACCTGTTCTGGTGTATAACCATTTTCAGCCATCGCAGCTTTAAATTCAATAATTTCTTTTTCTGTAAGTGGTTTAGAGTCCCATCTTCTTTGATTTTTCACAAACATTCCAAATGCTTTTGCGCCTATTTTTTTAGCGTTCACTGGAGTCGCTTGTGGCCCACCAGTTGCTGAAACATGCGCTCCTATAAATTTATTTATTTTTTTATTCATAATTTTTCCTCCAAATCTACGAAGTGTACTTGTATAGTATATATTAAAAAGAGGAGAGATTCAATCCCTCCTCTAAATACTCTTACTATATTAAATGACTTTTAGCCAAATATTGATTATCGTTTCCATGTATATACATAACCGATCCATCTTTTATAACATTTATAACTTCTTTGCTTATATTAGTTGGAAGTGCTGGGCATCCAAGACTTCTCCCTAATCTTCCAAGACCTGAAATAGCAGAAGGATTTGCATAATTTGCACCATGTACAACAATAGCTCTTTCTTTTGCCTTATCGTTTATTCCTTCTTCTAATCCATCTAATCTAAGAGAATATCCATTTTTCCCGAAATATGTATTTTCTGTCAAGAAAAATCCTAAAGAACTTTTATTTGATCCATTTTGATTAGAAAAAGAAGTAGCCATATTTCCACCACTGTTTTTACCGTGAGAAACAACTGATTTATACAGCATGTGTTTTTCTTTTAAATCTAGCACATAAAATCTTTCTTTAGTTGATGGTTTAGTAAAATCTATAATTGTAACAATTTCTTTTTTTCTATCTTTTATTTTATAAAATCCTTCAAGTGCGGATTTAAACACATCATAGTTCACAACATTTTCAAGGTTCATTTCCTTGTATAAACTGTCTATTTTTTTATCTTCAGAAAAAGAACTACTGAATATTCCCAGGAAAGCTAAAGCAAATAATACAAATTTAAATCTTTTCATAATCACCTCTAGTTTTTTAGTTTTAGAACAAAAATAAAAATTAACTAAGATAATTCTATAACAAATTTCAAATTTTGTCAAATTTTTGTTCTATTACTACTATTAATTGGGCGATTATAGAGTTACAATATACTATAAAAACTTTTGGAGGAGAGATTTATGATTAAGAGTATTCGGTACATTATACAAAGTTATATCGAGGCTTTTTCAATAATTGAAAAAGGCAATTTGAAAAAGTTTTATTTTTTACCAGGCTTAATTAGTATTGCACTTTTTATTTTACTTTATTATTTTAGTAGTTATATATCATTCAGTCTTTTTAATCAAATTGAAAGAATTGTAAATATTAAACAATATTCAAATTTAGCGCTTCTTGTTTTAAAACTTTTAGTACTTGTAATAGGATTCTTGGTATACTTTTTAATTTATAAGAGCCTTTTACTTATAATATTATCCCCATTTTTAAGTTATATCTCTGAAAGAACTGAATCTACATTAACTGGAGTTAGTTTTAAATTTTCTTTAAAGGAGAATATTAAATTTGTCTTTAGAGGAATTTTGCTTTCGAGTAGATATTTCGCTATCGAAATACTTGGAACTATTTTTATCTTATTATTAGGATTTATTCCGGTAGTAAATCTATTTGCTCCACTACTACTTTTACTTTTACAAGGATATTTCTCAGGAGCGTCTTTTGCCGATTATACTTTAGAAAGAAAGGGAATGTCTCACAAAGATTCTTCAAATTTCTCAAAGAAACATTTTACATTTTCTTTAATCAATGGGATTATTTTTTTATTTTTATTTTTAATACCAATTATAGGTATTTTTATCGCTCCTCTATTAACTTGTGTGGCTACTACTATTGGAACCTTGAAACTTTTAGATAATAAATAATATTTATTTCTTGATTTTGAAATAACTTTCCTTTATTATATGTATAGTTAAATTGTATACATTGAGAGGAGAGATAAATTTTATGATTAAAAAAATAGGTATTTTTTATGGAAGTACAAGAGGAAAAACAGAGTATATAGCTGCTATTTTAAAGAATAAATTAAAAGACAATCCAGAAATTTTTGATGTATCTAACGGAATTGAAAAAATTAAGGATTTTGATATTTTAATTTTTCTTGCTCCTACATATGGAGCTGGTCAGTTACAGGAAGATTGGATGAGAGTAATGGACGATTTGAAGAATACCGATTTTTCTAATAAAAAAGTTGGATTAATCGGAAGAGGTAATCAAGGATTTTTTGCAGCCACTTTTATAGATGCTATCAGAGATCTTTATGATATTATTATTGAAAATAATGGAGAGGTTATAGGTTCTACATCTTTAGAAGGGTATTCTTTTGAAAAAAGTAAATCTGTTATTAATAATAAATTCATTGGACTAGCACTTGACGAAATGTTTATGATGGATGAAATTAATGAAAAATTGGATAATTGGATTAAAAATTTAGGCAACTAAGAAATTTCTTAGTTGCCTTTTTTTATCTTGATATTACTACTCTTTTAGTAATTACATTTACCATTTTCCCCATTATAAATGGACATATAATTGCTGTTAAAGCGGCATTAATTCCAAAAACTAATGCAGAACTTCCAACTACAAGAGAATCTATTATGAACATACAAGTTCCCACAGGAACTAGCGTGTATTTATTCATTACCTGAGCGATTATAACGCTTCCACCTGTATTACTTCCAGCAGCGACTGCAAAACCTACTCCAGCCCCTATAAGGACTCCAGAAAAGATTGCTCCTATCAGTATATTAGACTCTGAATATGAAGTTATACTTGGAAAAACTAAGAACTTTTCAATCATTCTTGTATAGAATGGAAATAAAAAAATTCCATATAAACATTTTATTGCATATTCTTTTCCTATTGTTAATGCACCAATAATAAAGATTGGTATATTAAATACCAACATAATTGTACCTACAGGATAATTAATTACATAATGAAGTATCGTAGAAAGACCAGTTATTCCGCCAGCTGCAAGTTTAGCAGGAACCATAAAATTAACTATTCCAAATGCACAAATAAAAAAACCAAAATTAATAATTAGAAACTCTTTAAAAAATGTTTTGTAAATCATGATACCCCCTGGTATTTGTATTATTTTTTTGAACACACAAGTGGTATTGTACCCTATTTTCAACATTTTTTCAACAAAAGTATTATTTATTTTATTACTTAATTAGTAGTAATTCTTTTAAATCTTTCATATTATTACGACTTACTGGAATTTTGAAACTTAAGTCCATAATTTTAAGTATATACGTCGTATTAAACCACGGTTCTATCTCTATTATCTTATCTAAGTTTATTATGTATGAACGATGAGTTCTAAAAAAATATTCATCTGGAAGTATTTCTTCAAACTTCGAAATCTTAATCTTAGAAGAATAAATTCTATTTTTTGTATGAATTAAGGTTTCTTTTTCCGATGCTTCTATGTAATAAATTTCTTGAATAGATATTACATACATTTTATCCTCTGATGTAACTGTAATTTTATTAACTTTAGATACAGTTTTTATTTGCTCTACTTGTTTTTGATCCACTAGCGAATTTAAAACCTCTAATATTCTATCTTCTGAATATGGTTTTAAAAGATAATCAAAAGCTTTAATTTCAAATGCATCTACAGCATAATCTTTGTAGGCTGTTATAAATACAAGTTTTATTTCTTCATCTAGTTTATACAATATTTTTCCAAGGCTCATTCCATCTAATTCTGGCATGTTTATATCTAAAAATACTACATCAACTTTATGATCTTGAATATATTTTAAAGCATCTAAAGGATTTTCAAATTCCCCGTCAATATCTAGCCCTTTATGATTTTTTATAAAATATTTAAGTTCCTCTCTTGCTGGAAACTCATCTTCCACTATCAAGCACTTTAACATTTATCCCCTCCCATTTTATTCTACGTAGAAAGAAATTTTAGTTCCTTTTTCAAGTTGTTCAATTTTTAATCCTTCTCCATAAATAAGTTTGATTCTATTATGTACATTTTTTAATCCTATACTTTTATCAATTTCTTGATCTATAGAATTTATGATTTCTTTTTTTATCCCTACACCGTTATCTTCAATAGAAATAATACATCCCTTGTCATATTTTATGGCATCTATATTTATAATTCCTTGTTCTCTTTGTTTTAATATTCCATGTTTAATACTATTTTCAACTAAAGGTTGGATTATTAAACTAGGAATTTTTATTTCATTAACTTCCTGATCAATATTATAATTTACTTTTATTTTATCTTGAAATCTAGCTTGTTCAATATTAACATATGCTTTAACTTGTTCTAGTTCTTTATCCAAAGTCACAAATCTAGATGGATTATCTAAGTTATAACGAAGATAAGTCGATAAATCTATTATTATATTTCTGGCTTTAGCTGGATTTATCCTAACAAATGATGCAGTTGCATGAAGAGCATTAAATAAGAAATGAGGATTTATCTGAGTTTGTAAAGCTTTTAGTTCAGCATCTCGTGCCATCATTTTTAGATTTTCCATTTTACTTATTTCTAGCTGAGTTGAAATCAGTTGAGATAACCCTATCGCTAGATATCTATTTCTAGCAGTTATACTTTTATCTTTATCAAAATAAATCTTTAAAGTTCCCGATACTTTTTCTCCTTCAAATAGTGGAGATATGATACAAGATTTAATTTTCATGTTATGGTGGGAAAAATCTATTATATCACCATTTCGATCTGAAGTAAGAACTTCTCCAGTTATTAAAACTTTTTTTGTAGCTTCACTTTGAATTTGAGAATCATATATCTCAAAATCTCCAGAATTTTTCCTATAAGCTATAATCTCTTTTCTATCGGTTATAACAACTGCCTGTGCATTTAAAGATTCTAAAATTATTCCACATACATCACCAAGGCATTCCCCTTTTCGAAAATAGGGTAATGTTTTATTGGCGATTTCTAATGCCAATTTAGCTTGTGTTCCTGCTATCCTCTCTTTCTCTTCTAAAATTCCTTCGATTATAATTATAACAATTGAAACTCCAAACGCATTTATTAAAAGCATCGGGATGTAAATGTCCTGTACAATTTCCTTTGCCAGTTCAAAATTTTCAGAAAACATTAAAATTAAAATCATACTCAAACTTTCTATGATTACTCCACAAATAAAACCCAGAAAATAACGATTATTTACATTGGATTTCCTGTAGACAATACCAGTAATTATTCCACCTAATATAGTAGATATAGCACATGGAATTGCGGTTACCCCGTCCAAATCTACAAAGAATCGATGTATCCCGGCTATAAGGCCTGTTATGATTGCTACTTTAGGTCCTATGAGTATTCCACCAACAACAACACCTATGTTACGTGTGTTGGCGATAGCACCCTTATAATTGACTCCTATATATGTTCCTAATATAGATAGTCCTGAAAAAAATATACAAAGAATTAGGATTTCTTTTTTTGTATATCTATCCTCAGAAAAGATTTTTTTTGTGCTTTTAAATTTTGTGAATAAAAAAGCAATTGCAATGATATACCCTAAAGTATTAAATAAACGACTTGTTAAATCTAGCAAAAAATCACCTCAAAAAATAATAATTTAATTATAACATAAATATTATGAAATAAAAATAAACTATTCATACTCTTAAAAATGTATTTCAATGCTGTTTTAATACATTTCATATCAAAACAAATATATTTTTGTTGTTTTGATGTATAATAAATTAATAATTAAAATAAATGGAGGGATGAGTATATGATAAGTTTTTTACTTTCACTAGTGGCTCTTGTTCTGGGGTATATATTTTATGGAAAATATGTGGAAAAAGTATTTGGAATTGATGAAAACAAAGAAACACCCGCAAAACGTATGGCTGATGGAGTGGACTATGTTGAACTAGATTGGAAAAAAGCATTTTTGATTCAATTTCTTAACATTGCAGGGTTAGGTCCAATATTTGGAGCGGTTGCCGGTGCACTTTGGGGTCCAGTTGCATTCTTATGGATAGTGTTTGGTTGTATTTTTGCAGGAGCAACTCATGATTACCTATCAGGAATGTTATCTGTAAAACATAACGGAACAACAATTGCAGAGATTGTAGGAATTTATTTAGGAGAAAATGCTAAAAAAGTTATGAGAGTTTTCTCTGTTGTATTATTAGTTTTAGTTGGAGTTGTTTTCGTAAATGGTCCTGCTGGAATATTAGCTAGTATGACTAATATCGACAGTCTAGTATGGGTAGGAATTATCATCTTATACTATATTACAGCAACAGTATTACCAGTTGATAAATTAATCGGGAAAATTTATCCAATATTTGGAGCTTCACTTATCATAATGGGATTAGGAATTGCTGGTGGATTAATATTTAAAGGGTATGATATTCCAGAAATTACCTTCCAAAATCTACATCCTCAAAAAACATCTATTTACCCTTATCTTTTCATTACAATAGCATGTGGAGCAATTTCAGGATTCCATGCTACACAATCTCCTCTAATGGCGAGATGTATGAAAAATGAAAGAGAAGGAAGACAAGTATTTTATGGTTCTATGATAGCTGAAGGAGTAATTGCTCTTATATGGGCTGCTGCTGCTATGACTTTCTTTGGTGGAACTGAGGGATTAGCATCTGCTGGATCTGCTGGAGTCGTTGTAAGTACAATATCAAATTCTATACTTGGAAAAGTTGGAGGAGCTCTTGCTATATTAGGAGTTGTAGCGTGTCCAATAACATCGGGAGATACTGCATTTAGAAGTGCTAGACTTGCTATAGCAGATGCAATCAACTACAAACAAGGACCAATTTTAAACAGATTTATTATTGCACTTCCATTATTTGTAATTGGAATAGGACTTTGTTTCATAGACTTCACAATTATATGGAGATACTTTGCTTGGTCTAATCAAACATTAGCTACAATTGCACTTTGGGCTGGAGCTGTATTCTTAGCAAATGAAAATAAGAATCACTGGATAGCTTCAATTCCAGGAGCATTTATGACAGCGGTTGTTACTACATATATCTTAATAGCTCCAGAAGGATTTAGACTGTCTGAAACTATTGGTTATACAGTTGGTATAACTGCAGCTATCTTAGCAATGGCATTTTTCTTAAAAAAAGTATATGCGAGAAGAGCTATTCTTCAAGGGCAATAAAATAAAAGGATGAGGAAATTATTTCCTCATCCTTTTTTATTTCAATCTAAATATTTTAATCGGTTCTCCATCAAAAAAATAAGCATGCTCTATATTTTTAGCTTTTAAAAGTTTTTCCTCTATGTATGCATTCATATCAATATTTTCTCTTATAAATTTTTCTTCTAATCCAGGATTATCATTTTTTAAATCACTTAATAATTTTTCAAATGTTATAAAACAGTGAAGAGGATAAATTGTTTTCAATTCATCTTCTAATTCTTCTAAAGCATAATCTGAAAATTCACACTCTTCATCTGAATAAATTAGTTCTTTTTTAATACGATAAAAGTTTAAAACACTAAAAATTTTTGGAAATAAACCAAATTCTATCCACAAGTCTCTCATAATTAAACTCCTTTAAAAAATTATTGATTTCATTTGAATTTTATGTTAAAATATTACCTAGATATTAAAGGGATTTGCCATTTTATACTTAAAATTTTTATTTTCTAATTTTTGGATTGAAATAAATTTATCTTACCTTTAATATTGTGTTTTTGGTTTTTTGGTTTTAGAGAAGGGGTGGTTCCCTTCTCTTTTGTTTTTTTGAAAAAAATAAAAAAATCCTCTTTTAAATTTTAATTAAATGTAATAAACTTATTATAAGTGTGAAAAAGGAGATAGACTTATGAATAAATATATTACTATAATTATAATACTAATTAGTTTAAGCGGATGTTCTTCACTAAATACACGAGATACAAAAATTTCAAAATATTTCAGCTCTAAAGAAGCTACTTATAGTGATACTGGAAAAAAATATAAAATCAGTAATGAGGTTCCTAGAAAGTTAGAAGACAATATCTATTATTCTGCAAAAAGACTTGATAAATTTAGAGCTTTTTTGGGAAAACCTATCAATGTAACTGGATGGTATAGAAACAAAAAAATTAATAAAAAAGTTAATGGTTCTAAAACTTCAGCGCATGTATTAGGTTTAGCGATTGATTTTAGAGTGGCAGGAAATTCTAAAACAACTTACAAAAAAATTATTAATTCAAATCTAAAGTTTGACCAATTTTTTTATTATCCTAGAAGTAATAGATTCCACATCTCTTTTAAAAGAGATCAAAAATTGGAAAGAAGAGAATATAGGATAATTTATTAATTAAAAATTAAGGAGTGTAAAATGAAAATAGTTGTTATTTCTGATATACATGGTTCAGTTCATTATTTAAATAAAGCACTAAAAGCATTTGAAAAGGAACAAGGAGACATACTTTTAATTTTAGGAGATGAATTATATCATGGCCCTAGAAATCCTTTACCTAAAGATTACGACCCAAAAGAAGTAGCTAAATGCTTAAATAAATTAAAAGATAAAATTATTGCAGTGAGAGGAAATTGTGACTCTGAAGTTGATCAAATGATGTTAGAGTATCCAATTATGGGAGATTACTCAACAATATTCTGGAAAAAGAAAAGAATATTTGCAACACACGGTCATATATACAATAAAGAAAATCTTCCACCTATATCTAATGGTGATATTTTAATTTACGGACATACCCATATCCCATTAGCTGAGATTAAAGAAAATGTATATATCTTAAATCCTGGATCAATTTCTTTACCTAAAGAAAACAATAAAAACAGTTATGGAGTTTTTGAAAATAACTCGTTTGAAATTAAAAGTTTAGATGGAGAAGTAATAAAAAAAATAAATTTCCAATAATCTTTGACATAACGCACAAAATAGTATATAATATTAGTATAGATTAAACCAAGAGCAACCATGTTATCCATGATAAATTGGGGAGGAGATAAATATGTTAACTAAAGAGGAATTCTTAAAAAAAATTGGAAAAACTGAAGATCAACTAGATAAAGAAGGTTTTGAGTTATCATTTATAGGTGAAATTGGATATGACGAAGGTGAAGATGATGGTTGGGAAGTTGTTTATAAAGATCCAACTAAATGTGTTGAAGTAGGATTAGGATGTAAGTGTTCCACTTTTTCGCTACAATCTATACATACAAAATTATAAAACAAAAGGAGAGTTGATAGTTACTCTCCTTATTTATATTATATTAAGTTTTATTTCGAAACTTTCTCTATTCAAAACTATAACTTCTTTTATTATTATTTGTAAAATCTTCTTCTGCTCAATTCTTTCAACTTTATCAAAATTATTTAAAAGTGAAATGAATTTTTTCTTTAGATCATCTATTTCAATTTTTGCTATTTGAGGAGATGATACCGACTCAAGAACACTTATTTCAGAATTTATTTTAGAAATTAATTTTAAGTAATCATCTCTGGAAATATTACAGTCTGTATAAGCTTCAACTGTTCGTGATTTTTTTTGTAAAAGTTTTTCTATTTTAGATTTATTATCAATTTTCTTATTTGATTTTTTAGTGGATAGAAAAGAAAAATTATCTTTTGAATATTTTTTCAAAGTTGCTATTACCGCTTCTTCTAGTTCAGCAACAGGAATAAATGGAGCATGACATTTTTTTATGCTAGTGCCGAGGCATCTGTAATATGATTTTTGTCTTGCTTGCTTTTTTCTATCGTAAGCTTTCTGACCATAAAATTTTAATCCACATTCACATCTTACAATTCCACCGAGAAGATATTTATCATTGTTTACGGATCTAATGGGTGAAATGTATCTCTGAGACAGCAATCTTTGCACAGCTTCATATTGCTCAATTTCTATTATAGCTTTATGTAAGCCTTTATAAACAGTTTCTTCACACTTAACTTGTTTATTAGTTACTTTATCCCTTCTTCTTCCTCCGAATCTAACAAACCCTGCATAAGCTGGATTTTTAAGGATACAATCTATACTTTTAATACATTTATTATATCTTTTAGCTATTGATCCTTTTCCTTCTCCATTCAGATACGAAGAAAAAATATCTCTTATTTTATTTCCATCTTCATTTTCAACAAGTATTTTATCTTTAACATCAAATCCAAGTGGAGGTTTTTGAAGAAAGTATCCTTGAGTAGCATAAGCTCTCATTCTGCTTGATACTCTCTTTGAAATTGTTGTCGACTCCTGTTCAGCAAGCGAAGCTACTATCCCCAACATCATTCTTCCCATTTCACTTTCAGAATTAATAAAATTCTCAGTAACTGAGTAGTATGTAATTCTGCTATGATCAGCTAAATTAATTATTCTATGAATATCGAATTGTACTCTTCCCAATCTGCTCAGTGAGTAAAATATAAGTACATCAAATTTTTTTGATTTAATTTCAAATTCAAGAGTTTTAAGTCCTTCTCTCTCGGTATTTTTTCCAGTTTCAACCTCTTCTATTATTTTATATAGTGTAAAACCTTTACTTTTTATAAAATCAAGAGATTCTTGTTTTTGTTTGTTTAAGCTATCTTTTTCTTCTTGCATTGCAGTACTAACTCGCAGATATAGAAGTGCTTTTTTCATTCTGTCCTCCTAAGATGCTACATCTTCTACAGTCACTTCTTCTATCAATTTTATTAAATTACTTCTATAAAAATCTTTTTCTACTTCTGTATATTCCTCAACACTTATTTTAATACATTGCATTTGTATTCCTCCCATTTATTATAATTTTTTTCTTCATATTAATCTCTCCATTCGACTAAATCTTCTAGATCTTTATCCACAAAAAGTTCATCACATTTTTTGCACCAATAATTCTCTGCAACAAATCCAAAATTTTTTTCACGAGTTAAATTAAACTTAGTTTCATTTTTCATACTTACAATAGGTCTTGATTTTTCTTTGTTTATAGGTCTAATATAAGTTACTGTATATGAAGTATGCGCAACAACTTCTCCGCCACATTTTTTACATACCCAAGGCATCTATTAACCTCCTATTTTTCTTAATTTACCTCTCATTTGGCAAACAGCTCCAGCTGTTCGACCAAGGGTTAGGCTCATGACAACTAACGTATCTTTAGTTGTTGTTATGTATTCAACTTCATTTGTTGTCCATCCAACTGAATGTTTGTCATGAAATTTAGAGTTATAACATTTAACATCTTTTAGTTTTATTCCAGACTCATCTTTTTTTATCAAATTAATCAGCCTCCAACAACTTTAAATTGTCTTTATTCTCATACTCTTTTTCTTTCTCTTCTAATTTTTTTTCAGCTTCTTTCAATAGTTTCTTGTAAATTTCTATTTCTTTTTTTGCATTAAAAACTTCTTTTAAATCCATTTTTTCAACATCTTTATGAATTTTTTCAACAGACTTAATATTAAAATATTTAAATGTTTTATTACTGGTTACTATTTCTCCAATGGATTCATTATTGTTTATAGTTTCTTTTATTTCTTTTACTGCTGTGATTTTATTCTCAATTATTTCTAACTGCTCATCAAATGTTACTTCTTTTGCTGTTATGACTCTAACTGCATATCCAGAAAGAGATGATATAAAAGGTTTGTGAGAGTTGAAATGCTTATATAAGTATGCTCTTTTTAAAAGTTCACTCACTTTATCTTTATTAAGTCCAATATGTGTATACCAAGCCATAAATCCTATTTCACTATTTGTTAATCTTTCCTTAATTTCAAGTAATGTTAGACACATTTTATATAAACTATCTGAATAGATTTTCCCATTTTTTATAAAAACATTTTCTCTTTCAGTTATAAAATTTTTATCATTTTCATTGATTTCGAAACTTTCGAAATCAAACGTTGAAAGATATTCTTGAAGTTGTCTCTCTTCTGTTTTAACAGAAGAGATCTGATTTTTAATTTTTCCCAGTACGCTATTTTTCATTTAAAATAACCTCCAAGACAGACCCTAAAATTTCTTGTACCGACTCTATTTTTTTTGAATTTGTTTCCCATACAGTTTTATTCTTAGCTATCAAATTGCTTATGATTGCACTTTGTCTAATTGGGCTAGTAAGAAGTATATCCGTACCCTCCAGAATGGCTTTGAAGTCTTCTAATAATATTTTTTCATATGCAGTATTGTTAAATCTATTTGGAATTATTGCTTTAACTTTTTTAACATTTACACTTTCTAAAATTTTATTCACCCCTTGAAGGGTTACAATATCCATAAACCCTGGAATTACTATTATATCTGCTATCTCTTCAAACTCTTTATCAACTTTCAGAGTTGGAACTGAATCTATTAATATGTAATCATATTCTTCTTTTAAAAGTATTATTCTTTCTTTAACTTTATTTCTAAATATCTTAGAAAAGTTATTATTTGAAAGAGGAATATAGTTTAAATTATCCCTAAGTCTTACAATATCTCCAGATCCTTTTGTTACCCAACTTTCTAGCCCATCACCAAGAGCTACATCAATCCCAGAAAAATCTAAAATATTATTTTGTGAATCTGATGTAAGTATTAGTACATTTTTACCTAAAAGTGCTAACGCATGTCCCAGTTGAAGAGTTAACCAACTCTTACCAACGCCACCCTTGTTATTTTTAACTAATATTATTGACAATTTAACCCTCCTTTTTTTATAATAATATCTCTTCTAATTTTCTGAATATCTCATCAATATTGTTTCCTCTTATAATTCTGTGTTTCCCATTTATTGAAACACTTGCAAAAACTTCATTTCCTATAAACTTTATTGCCATTTTATTCACCCCTTGACATTTTATCGAGGCTTATGCTAAAATTGATTTGCGTATCGGTTCTAGCAATAGAGCCTTTTTTTATTTTTTGTATTTTTATTCATCTTAAACCTAATTTATTATAATTTTTTTCGAATAATAAATTCTCAAATCTTCTATTTTCATTTTGAAGTTGTTCTTTTCTCTCTTTAACATTTTTAAAAAGTTTATCTCTTAGCTTATCTGATAATTCTTCATAGTATAATTGTTTTTCTAAGTCGATTTTTAAAAAACTAATGTATCTTTTAACCCAATTTGTAAAAGTTTTATCTTTAAATTGAATTGCAAATTTTTCTAATCTTTCAATAGATTCTTTCATGTTTGTTATGTATATTTCTCTTCTCTTATCATCCAAGGCGTCTATTTCATAATCTATACCAACCGTTTCATGGATTTCAAAGAGGACTCCAGTAGTCCCCATCGTCAACCCTAGAGCATCATCTACAATACTTGAAGGTCTCATTATTCAACCCCCATAAAATTTTCTAATTTAACAAAAACTAAAACTTGTTTATCTTCTTTTTTTAGAAACTTCCAAAATATTTGATGTTGAAGTTCACTGCTGAAGAAATTCCCATCATTTTCTTGCGGATCTGTTGTTAACATTCCTCTAATTTCATCCTCTGATATAATAAAGCTATTCACTTTTTCTTTAACTATTTTATCTTTGTAAAACTGTTTAAAAATTTCTTCAACCTGAATTTCAAGTCCTTGTCTTTTTGTCCTCATAAATCCCCCTGGAAAATTAAAATTATTTTTATTTATTAAATACAGAATATATAAAACAGTATATAATTACGTAAAAACTATATAACGTTATAACGTTATAAGATTAATATATACTTTTTACGTTATATTGTCAACAAAAAAGTTGTTATTTTTTTAAAAAATAAGTTATCATGTAAGTAAATACTAAAAAGAAAGGGTGATGAAATGGGATTTGGTGAAACATTAAAAAAGGTAAGAAAGATACGCAAGGACAGTTTATATACTCTAGCAGATAAGCTGGACGTTTCTCATTCGTATATAGATAAAGTCGAAAAAGGAATCTCTCCAATATCTGAAAAATTATATAATAAATTAATTTCAGTTTATGACTTAGATGCAGATGAGTTGACACTATCTTATCTAGAAGAAAAGCTTCCAAATACAATACTTGAAAAGCTTGTCTATAAAAATGATAGCCTTACAGTTTCTTCGCCCGCTTTAAAAGTTCAGAAGTTCAAAGTGTATGTATTAAACTCTACAGGGGATGGGTCATTGCTCCAGGAAATGAAAACTAAGGAGATGATCATACCTATGGGAATACAATTAAAAAAGAATGCTTACTGTATAGAGATTACAGGAAGTGAACTGGAACCTTTGTTTTACGATGAAGATACTCTCTTAATTGAGGAGTCTGATGACACTTGGCAAGAACTTAACAAAAAAATTATTGTAATTGAAAAAGATGGAATCAGATATGTTAGAAAAGTTATGATTGTTGATTACAAGCCTAAATTCTTTGCATTAAATGATATTTATCCTCCATTTGATGATGATGGTAATATAAAATGTTTGGGAGTAGTAACTAGATTGCTAAGCAGAAATCTATCTAAAATAAAGTTTTAGATAGATTTAAAATATGGGAACGGAGCTAATTTTATGGAGGTATATTATGAAGAGATTGAATTCTCTTCATTTTTTTTGTTGACTTTGTATACAAATAACGTTATATTATATACAAATAACGTTATAAATGTGAGGTGATATTTTGAAAATATCAGAACTAGGTTTCTTTATAGATACAGAAATAAGAAGACAGTTCAAAAGTCGTAGAAAATTTGCAATAAAAACAAATAGATCATACACATATTTTAACAAGATGATATCAGGAATGATAAATCAAAATCAAAGCATTGGGTTAAATGCTGCTACTGAAATACTTTCAGATTTAGGATATGAGCTAGTTATAAAGAAAAAATCTTAAAGCTTACCTCGGTAGGCATTTAATTGGTACCCTTAACTAATAGCCAAGTACTATCACTATCTAATAGTTGAGGGTAACAATTAAATAAAGAAGGAGAGATAGTACTTGGCAGTCTATTTTCTCCATTAGGAGGATAAAATGAGGGACAAAAGATCTACGGACTGGTTTTGGCTAGAAAATGAAATTGTTGATAGAATTGATTTAGAACCTATGGAAAGATTGCTATATGTAGTTTTAGCTAGACATGCTAATAATCATACTAGCGAATCCTTTCCAAGCGAAGAAACGCTTTGTTTAAAAACTGGAGTTAAAGACAAAAGAACTATCAGAAAATATATTAATAGTCTAGAGTTAAAAAATATGATTGAGGTGAAAAGAGAACAAGGAAAGAGTAATCGATACTTTTTAAAGAATATAAAAGTAGTGTCAAAAAATGAGACCACAAAAAATGACACCACTGACAAAAATTGCAATAAAGCAGTAACATTTGATGCACAAACTAGTAACATAGAATGTGACACTAACAAGACTATAACAAGACTCAATAACAATATCATGATTCATGAACATGATTTTTTTGAGAACTTGTTTAAAGAATTAAATATAAATTTTACATTAACGAATCAAAAAAGTGTTTCAAAATTATTAAAGACTCTTAGTAAAGAACAAGTAAACGATTATTTGATAGAAACTTATGACAATTTAAAAGTTAATCCAGACATAAAAAATTTATCTGGAGCATTTAGTAAAAAAATTATGAATGGCGATAGACAATCGAAATATAAAGTAAAAACTTTTAAAGAACAAAAAGAAATTAAAGCCGTTGAGACTATAACAAAAGAGAAACCAGTAACAACAAATACCATTGTTGAGGACACAAAACAACATCAAGTTGAAGAAAGAGAAATACTGGATATAATATTTTCAAAACTATCACAAGATGAGCAGAACTTAATAAAAGCTAAAGCTCTAGCTATTGCAAGAATACATAACTCTTTTGAACCTTTTGCACTATTGCTGGCAGATAATAAAATTAAATATGATTTAATAAAAGAATTAAACTCGGGGAGGATTTAGTTAATGTTTACAATATTTTTAATAAGTGTATCAATTATTATTTTCCAAAATTTCAAATTAAAATCTGTCGAATCTAGAAATCGTTTGATAGAAAGTCAACTTATTTCAGCAAAATTAAAAATAAGGTTGTTGGAAGAATGATTGATTTGATAATTATTATAATTTCAATTTTCATTTTGTTTCTAGCTAAACATTTTTTAGACTTAGCAATAAAAAAATTACCATTTTCATGTGGAAGCTGTAAATACTTTTCGAGATGCAAAAGATTTAAGAATTATAAAAATAGGTATATAAAAAATTGTTATGAACATCCAGTTTGTTCAGATTTTATTAAAAATGGGAGGATCATTGGAGATACTAATAATAAGCGAAGAAAGTTTATCTAAATATGAAAATAAATTAATTTCAGTATCAAAAAATTATGATGTAATAGATATTGAAAACGATTTGATAGATGGGATATATATTGCAAAAGTATTTGTTGAGAACATCTAATTTAGCAAGATTATCAGAACACAGTTTAAATTATAAGGAGATACTATAAATGCTGAGAATAAGAGTGGGAGTAAGATATAAATGTAAAAAATGCGGGGCTTTTTTAGTTGAAAAAAATGAAGCTGGATATTTTATTTCAAATAAGAAAGCAAATAAAATTTCGATGAATGGTTCCATATACAAAATTGTTTGTCAATGTGGGATCGAATCTAAATATGAAATTTGACAATTTTAAAAGAAAGATATATTATAAACATATCAATCGTATAGATTACAGGGGGATATGTTATGAAAAAAATGATAATATTATTTTTAATGATAACTTCAATTATTTTTGGGATAGAGGTTATTGATTCTTCAGATATTTTAAATAGTTCAGGAAAAGTAATTGGAGAAACATATATTGCTAACTTTGCAAATGAAAATGAAAAAAATATTAAAATGCAAAGAGAAAAAAAGTATCTACAAAGTAAAGATGACTTTAAAGTATTCATCTCTAAAAACGGAGGAGTAATGTATATGGCTAGCTATAGTGCTTCGGGTGAGTATACTATATCGTTCAAAGGATTTTGTGGAGATATTTATATCTCAGTTTATGGAAATTATGCAAATTTTGATGAAATTAAAAATATTTTTTTAAATAAAACTGATTCTTTTGGATATGATTTCAAATAATTTTATTGACATAAAAAAATTTTGAGAGTATATTAAAAATATAAAATAAATAGCTGATAGGACTCAATTAAGGAGTCAAGGGTTTACCGCGAGGTTGCTCTTGGCTCCTTTATTTTTTGTAAAAATTTAGGAGGGAAAATGAAAAGAGTGATTTTACTAGCTGGTCATAACTTTAAAGATAAGGGATGCCATGTCAATCTTGAAGGAAAAACAATTAATGAGTTTGATCTTACTACATGGATTGTAGCAGAGATATTTAAAAAAGAGAGACTCATAAATATAGATTTAGTAGCTAAGGCCAGAAATGACTATAAAGACCTTGTAAGTGAAATCAATAGTCTTAATGCAGATATACTAATTAGTTGCCATTTTAATGCATCTAACGGGATCTCACAAGGAACAGAAGTGCTTTATGCTCATACTTCGAGCAAGGGCAAGAGATTAGCTTCAGTAGCTCAGGATATACTCGTAAAACATTTAGAATTAAACAATAGAGGAATAAAAGCTACGAAACAAGCCGATAGAGGTGGGTCAATACTTAACAAAACTAAACCAGTTGCCATTTTGCTAGAGCCATTTTTTTTAGATAGTGTTAAAAGTTTTGATGAATTAATCTCATTAATGGATAAAACAGTAGATTCTATCATTCAGTTATTAGAACACTTAGAAAAAAATGAGCTTTGAGAGATCATATGAAAATAGAAAAACTAAAATTAACACAAATAACACCATATATAAATAATGCTAAAGAGCATCCTCAAGAACAAATAGACCAAATAAAAGCAAGCATTAAAGAGTTTGGTTTTAATGATCCAATAGCAATAGATGAGAATAATACAATTATAGAAGGTCATGGTAGATATATTGCACTTCAACAACTAGGAATTGAAGAGGTAGAGACAATAAAATTAGATCATTTGACTGTGATACAGAAAAAACAATATATAATAGCTCACAATAAATTAACTATGAATACTGGATTTAACTTAGAAAAATTAAAATTGGAATTAAAAGCTATAGAAGTTAGCAATGAAGATTTAGCTTTAACTGGTTTTGAAATAGAGGAGCTAAAGGAATTTGAGATTGAAGGTTTGGATATAAAAATTGATGAGTTTAAAGAGGATGACCCTCCAGAAGTAAACTTAGAAAAAGAACCATATAGTAAACTTGGTGACTTATATGTGCTAGGTAATCATAGGTTGCTTTGTGGAGATAGTACAAAGGTTGAAGATTTAAGAAAAGTAATGTTAACAGATAAAGCTGACTTAGTATTTACAGACCCACCTTGGAATGTAAATTATGGAGCAGTAAAAAAGGATAACCCTCAAGGATATAAACCAAGAACAATACTAAATGATTTTATGGGAACAGATGATTTTAAGAAGTTTATGTTTGATGTATTTTCGAGAATGGCTGAATTCTCAAAGGAAGGTTGTCCTACTTATGTTGTGATGTCAGGTCAAGAATGGGGAAATATGATGTTAACCTTATCTCAAAATAATTATCATTGGTCATCTACTATTATTTGGAATAAAGACTGTTTTGTCATTTCAAGGAAAGACTACCATACAAGATATGAGCCTATTTGGTATGGATGGTTAGAAGGGTCACCTAGACTTCATCCAGTCAAAGATAGAAAACAATGTGATGTTTGGGATATTGTAAGACCTAAAAAGTCAGAGTTACACCCCACAACTAAGCCAGTAGAAGTTCCAGGAAGGGCAATTACGAATAGTTCTAAAAAAGGAGATATTGTTTTAGACTTATTTGGTGGTTCAGGTTCAACTATGATGGCTTGTGATCAATTAGAGAGAAAAAATAGATCGTTAGAGTTAGACCCGAGATATATGGATGTGATAGTAAAAAGATATGTAAACTCAGGAAAAGAAGATGTGATTTTAATAAGAGATGGAAAAGAAATTTCCTACTCTAAGATTATTAGTAATCTATAGGGAGGTATTTATGAAAGTTATAAAAATAGAGGCATTAAGTCACAGTATTCTTCAAATAAAAAAGATTAGTAAAAAAGTATCTCAAAATTTAGAAATACTTGATGAAAAAAAAATACATTTATTATTTTTAAGAAAAAAAGAGTATTTTTATGAAAAAAATACTCTGGAAGATTTAAAAAGAGACATAAATTTAATGAAACAACTTTTAGAGCAAATAGAAAAATATGAAAATACTACATTTAGTTAGTAACAAAATATGGATGAACCAATGTGTAAATTACAGGAAGGTTCGGGAAAGGGGTTGGCAGAATGGAGGTATATAAATGTGAATTTAGATACCAGTAAGATATTTAGAATAGGTATAGATTGGTTAACTCTATATAACTTTGAAATTAGCTACAATAGTAATCTATATATAACAGAACAAGTAACAGAAGAGTTCTATCAAGAAAAGTTCTATTTAGAAGAACCAAGTTATACCTTGGATAGCACTACACGATTATACACAAGTGGAAAAGAAACGTATTTTAAAAATTTGAGATTTAATCCTAATAAGATTTTGAGTGGACATAATATTTATAATTCAAGAGAAATAGAGTTGGAAGCAGCTCTTTTAATATTAGTAAAAGAACTTTCAGAAAAGGGAATAGACATAGAGTTGGCACAAGCGAAAATAAAAGATATTGAAATAAATCTTAATTTTAATAAAGCTTTCCTAGATGTTCAAGAAGCATTAAAACTTCTTTTTATATCGGTCCCACACTTTAAAAAGATAAGTAGATGCACTAGAAATAAAAGCTATAGATTGATGTTTCAAGATGAGACTCTTCTAGGGAATTATGGAGCTACTCTAGTTACTGCTTATGATAAAACAGAGGAATCTAAAAAACTAGATTTGGAGTTAGATATAACAAGATTAGAATGGAAGTTTTTAAATAGAACCTTTTCATATTATACCAATAAAAAAGGAAAAGATAATAGCTTGAATTCGATTTTAGGGAGCTTTGAGCTTATAGATGGAATCTTCATAGAGAATACCAAGAGAAAGCTCTTAGAAGAGGGGATAAAACACTTAGAAAGTATTATAAAGATTAATTTAGAGAAAGAGTTTCTAGCTTTTAAAAAATCTAATAAATTTGGAAAAGAGTTAGGAAAGAAAGCGAAAAGAGGAGTCTATAGACATCTAGAAGAAAATTGCTGGATATTTGATTATACTCTTCTGATAGAGCTTGTTGATAAACATGATAAACCACATAAAACAAGAGAAATAAAAACAATATTAAAGAATTATTCCAATCACAATAATTTAGAAAAACTGAATTATTTGATGGAATTTATTTTTAACCACTAGTTTCAAATAGTGGTTAAATCTTTGATGCGTAAAAACAAGCTTAAATACTTTGGAAATAGACAGGTTGTAGAGAATATTCAAAGAAGTAATTGTAGTGATTTTTCCTTATTAACTAAATAGCCAATATAAATGACATTTTTATTACTTAACTAATTCTTTTTATAGGAGGTGTGTCATAGCAATGATAAATAAAGTTTCTACTACAATAAAAAAAGAGATAAGAAAAAGATTCGAGTATGGAGAAGATCTAAAAGAGTTAGCCTATGAATTTAGATTATCCTATGGCACATTAAGGAACATATCTAGTAAAGAAAAGTGGGTAAAAGGAATAAACTCATCTCTGCTCTACTTGAAGGAAGTTGAGAAAGATATAGAGAGTCACTTGGAAGAGAAAGAAGAGATAAAGGGTCATTATAAAAATCTTCATAAATCAACCTTAGCTTACTTAATCGAGTTAGAAAGAAAAAAAGAAAGACCTACAAACAAAGGGAGAGAAGATGCTTTAAAAACTAGAATAGCTACTCACAGAGATGGTTATCGATTTGCTAAAGAACTTTACTCTATAATGTCTCCAGAGGAAGAGATTGACTACAAGATTAAGTTAGTAAGATATGAAGCATATAAAGAACAGATACTATCAGATGAGAAAGAAAGAGTAATAAAACTAGATGAGGATTTAGTAGATTTAAAATTAAAAAAAATAGAATTGAAAACAAAAGAGAAAAAGGCAAAAGCTTATGGAGTTGTTGTAGATGAATAGAATATGTCCGAGATGTAGGAAAGTGTATTCTTATAATCTTAAAGGGTGTCCAAATGGATGTAATAAGAAAACAAGGACTGAATCAAATAGGATATACGATAAGTGTCAAAGAGAGCATCAAAGTTTTTATAATAGTAAAGAGTGGAAGAGACTAAGAGAAGCCTGTAAGAACAGATTTAGTAATCTATGTCTTTGGAGCTTATACAAACATAAAAGAGTTGTGACAGGAACAACAGCTCATCATATAGTTCCGTTATCAGAAGATAAATTAAAAGGATCTTTATTATCTAACCTTGTTTATCTAAGTGACGAAGCTCATAGAGAGATACATAAATTGTATGAATCAAATCAAACAGGGACAATTAAAGAAATAAGAGAGTTTATTCAGGTGTGGGAAGTAGAGACTGAAGGTAGGGGTATATGAAAAAGTTTTAGGGTCACAGCCCAATACCGCATCCTTCCAATACTTTTCGCAAATTTCCCTTTGAGAAGTTTTTGAAAATAAAAAATGGAGGTGTCAAAAATTAGAAAACCACTTGAAGTACAAACAAAACATTTAACTCAGGAAGAGATAAAAATAAAAAAGTTAGAGCAAGAATCGGTTTTTGTAGGAAATGAACAACTTAAAATCCCTCCAGATTGGCTGGTAAACGAGATAGCAACAAAAGAATGGGTAAGACTTGTAGAGCAGTTTAATAAAAAATCTATGATAAGCAACTTAGATTATAATAATTTGGGAGCTTATTGCAATGCTTTTGCTAGGTATGCATCTATTGTAACAAATCTAAAAACAGACGTAATGATTGTAGAGGAAATAAATCCACTTGTAAGCTTAGAACTGAAGTATTCAGATGAAATGAAAAGGTATGGTTCTTTGTTAGGATTAACTATGGAATCAAGATTAAAAGCTGGCTCTGGAATAATTACAATAATAGATGAAAAACTAGATAAAGAGTTTGGAGATGTTTAATGAGTACTAAAAGTGAGCTTGTACAATATTCAAAAGATTGTATAGACGGAGTAATACCAAGTGGACAAAAGCATATATGGGCTTGTAAACGTTTTTTAAAAGATGTTGAAGAAAAGAAGTTCATTTGGGATGAAGAGGAAGCTCAACGAATTGTTAAATGGTTTTACATACCTTAACCATTCAAAAGGTGTATTAGCAGGAACTCCAATAATGCTAACAACTTGGCAAAAGTTTATAGTTTGTCAAATATATGCTTGGAAAAGAAAAGATGGGTATAGAAGATTTAAGAAAGCATTTATAGAGGTTGGAAGGAAAAATGCCAAAACTCAAATGCAAGCTGGATGTATGCTGTATGAAATATCTGTAGTGGCAACAAGAAATAATGAGATAGCAGAAACATTTTGTGCAGGAACAAAAAGAGAACAATCAAAATTACTATTTTCAGAGTGTCAAAATATGCTTACTGGGAGTTCTTTATCTCCAAAATTCAAAATAACAAGAGATAAAATAGTTCACATAAAAACAACATCATTTTTAAAGCCATTATCTAAGCAAGATGGAAAAACAGGAGATGGAACTAATCCTGCTGCATTGGTTTTAGATGAATACCATCAACATGCAACAACAGAATTCTATGATCTAGCACTAGGAAGTAACTCTAAAGAGTCATTATTGTTAATAATAACAACAGCAGGAATAGATTTAAATGTTCCTTGCTATAGAGAGGAATATAAATATTGCTCAGAATTGTTAAATCCAAATTTAGATATAGAAAATAGTGAGTATTTTGTAGATATTTGTGAAGCTGATAAAGGTGATGAAATAGGAGATATAAGAACTTGGAAAAAAGCGAATCCTCTTAGAGCAACATACAAAGAGGGGATAGAAAAGATAACATCTGATTATGAAGTTGCTAAAAGCGTTCCTGAAAAGATGATTTCATTTAAAACAAAAAATCTTAAATATTTGGGTTCAAGCTAAAGATTTAGGATATATAGATATGGAAAAATGGAAGAAGTGTCAAGTTAAGGAATTACCATATGAAATAAGAAATAGAGCTGTGTATGTAGGATTTGACATGTCTGCCAAGATAGATTTAACAAGTGTATCATTTATACTTCCTATAATGGATGATGGAATAGCAAAATATATAATTTTTAGTCACTCCTTTATTCCAAATAGAGATAAATTAATGGAGAGAAAATTAGTCGATAAAGTTCCTTATGATACATGGGAAGAGTTAGGATTTTTAACAATAACAAATACCCCTATCGTAGACCAAGAACAAGTTATGCAATATGTAATTAAAAACTTGTGAAGAAAACAATTGGGAAATAAGGCATCTTTGCTTTGATCCCGCAAATGCTTCTAAGATAATGATGGATTTGGAAGTGCAAGGATATGAGGTAACAGAGGTATTTCAATCACATAAGTCTCTAAATGAAAGCACACAAGGCTTTAGAGAACAGGTATATTCAGGAAATATTATATATGTGTATAACCCTCTTCTAAATTATGCTATGGGAAATACTGTAATAAAGCAAAATAATGGATTAATAAAAAATAGATAAGGATGCTTCACGAAAAAGAATAGATCCCGTTGATGCACTATTATGTTCATTTAAACTAGCTATGTATCATGAATTTGAATTTGATATTACTCAATATGCAGAAGATAACTACCTAGATAAATTATATGGAGGGGGTGAATAATGAAAATAGTTGAAAAAATAAAAAATATGATGAAAACAGAAAAAAAAGAAGGACTTACTCTTGAAGAGCTTGGAGATTTTTTAGGTGGTTATGGAATTAATATAGATAACATTGATAATAGTAGTGATTTATCAGAAACAATTTATTATATTTGTTTAAAACATTTATCAGATACAATGTCAAAAATGCCCTGGGAACTTAGAGTTTTAACAGAAAAAAAGGGGAAAGAAAAAGATTATAAATTCTAAAATGGAAACCCTTTTAAATCTTAGACCTAACCCATATATAAGTTCTGCAACATTTTGGGGAACAGTTGAACTAAATAAATTACATCATGGAAATGCCTATATATATATAGAAGCAGACAGAAATGGATTTCCTAAGTATCTTTGGGTACTTCCAAGCAATCAAGTAAAGATTTGGATAGATAATAAGGGTATTTTTGGTAGATTAAATGCTCTTTGGTATGTTTGGACAGATAGCAGAAGTGGAAAGCAATATAGCTTTGAAATGGATGAGATTATACATTTTAAAACACATATTAGTTTTGATGGACTTTCAGGAATTCCAATAAGAGATATTTTAAAAACTCAAATAAGTAGTGGTAAAAATTCTATCGGATTTTTAAATAAATTATATAAAAATAATATGTTTGGATCTAAAGTTTTAGTTCATTATACAGGAGAATTGAAACAAGGAGCGGAGGCTAAGATAGCTTTAAAACTTGAAAATTTCTCAAAAACTCAAGGGTCAGGAAAGTTTATTCCAATTCCACTTGGGATGCAAGCTCAATTACTAGATATGAAGCTAGCAGATGCACAATTCTTTGAGAATAATAAAGTGTCAGCATTACAATTAGCAGCTGCATTTGGAATAAAGCCAAACATAATAAATGATTATACAAAATCATCATATAGTAACTCTGAAACTCAACAAGTAGATTTCTATGTAAATACACTTCAACCATTATTTAAAGCGTATGAACAAGAAATAACATATAAATTGTTAAGTGAAAGGGATATTGATAAAGGATATAGATTAGAAATTAATGAAAAAATTCTCTTCAAAATGGATAATAAAACCCAAGCTGAAGTTTATAGTAAATACTTGACTAATTTTGCTATGACACCAAATGAGGTGCGAGAAGATTTAAATCTTCCATATATAGAAGGTGGAGATACTCTATTAGGTAATGGTTCTACAATCAATTTAGAAAATATAGGAACACAGTATATAAAGGGGGGTGAATAGATGCCAATACTAAATTTAGATAAAGGCAAATTAGAAGTAAAAAATAAAACTGAAAATGCAGTGGATCTTATTATTTTTGGGGAAATTGCATCAAGTAGATGGTCAAATAGTGATGTTATACCCTCTGATGTGAATGAGTTATTAAATGAAATTGGAGAAAATGATGCTTTAGATATTTATATTAATTCACCAGGTGGAAGTGTATTTGCAGGAATAGCAATATACAACATGTTAGTAAGACATAAAGGTCATAAAAGAGTTTTTGTAGAAGGGTATGCAGCTTCAATAGCCTCAGTTATAGCTATGGCGGGAGATGAGATTATAGTTCCTGAGAATGCTTATTTGATGATTCATAAAGCATGGGGGTTTGCAATAGGTAATGCTGATGATTTAAGAGAGCAAGCTAATTTATATGAGAGGTTTGATACCACGATAGCAAATGCTTATATGACAAAAGCAAAAGAAAATAAAACCTTTGATGAATTTTTAGAACTTATGAAAGCTGAGACATGGTTTGATGGTTTTACAGCTCAAGATTATTTCAATGTGACTTTAACAGAGTCAGTTGATATAGCAGCTTATTTAGATGGAGAACTATATAAGAATTATAAATTACCCCAAAATCTTTTAATGAATAACATAAAAGTTAAAGATAAAAATCCTGAGAGTCAAGAAGATTTTGGAAGTTCCGAAATTGAG
>NZ_JACFAJ010000004.1 GCF_014250685.1 Cetobacterium sp. 2A
TTAGAATTCAAAAAGAATGGAAAAGTATTTTATATAAGAGAAAAATTCAACAAAACTGACACTATCACAATATGCGCTAAAACACATAATCCAAGAGATAGCTCAAGAGTCTATAGAGTGGATAGCTTTTTAATCCCTTCAAGAGCTGCCAGTTTATCTAAATTAAAAATAGATGTAACTGTTTCTGATAGAAGATCACATCGAAATGATGGAGACAGAATAGCAAAGGGATATGTAGTTTTAGAAGCATTTTCTAATGGGAATAGAGTATTCAGCAAAGAGATCTGGAGAGATCAAACAAATGGCGGAGATGGTGCAAGTGGATTTGAAGCAGGAACAATATACAACAAAAATCTTTCAGATATCATAAATGATTATAGTCTTAACATTTATGACTTGTACATTAGTATCTACCTGTCAACTGGAGACTATCAAGCTCACGTTGATGGTGGAAAGCATAGATATCAAAGAGTTCATGGAATATGTGTAACAACTTATGATTAGAGAAAAAGGAGCCTATAATGAAATTTCCAATTGCAACAATAATTGAAAGAGTTTTAACAATTTTTGACAAGACTACTAAAAATGCAGAAAAAGACCAAGATTTTAAACAGTCAAAACATAAAGAATATGCCCCTGTTATTTCTCTAATTTCTTTAATAGTTTTAATTGTTTGTATCCTTAACTCCGTTTTTCCACAAATCTTCAATATTGATTCCTGGATTTATGATTTAAATGAAAAATTAATTAATTATATTTTATCATAGAGCTGATGATGATGAAAAATATACTAGAAAATTTAATAATAGACACGGTGAACCTTTTTAAATACCTTTGTTTAGGCTTATTATTCCGCTTATAGGAGGTTTTGATAACGCTTTAGAATCTCTGTTTATTCTAACAGTGTTAGATGTCATAACGGGTATTTTAAAAGGATTAAAAATGGAAATGTTTTCTCTCATACCATGTATAAAGGATTTATTTTTAAGAAACCTTCAATATATATTGCAATAACTGTAATGTATCAAATTGACAAATCAGGAGCATTAAAAGACCTCGGATTTTCCCTGAGAGAAATGTTAATAAATGCGTGCATCATAATGGAGGGTATTTCAATCTTGGAAAACTTAGAAAATCTAGGTTTTCCTATCCCTACTCCAATTAAAAATATTTTAGCTTCAGTAAAACATAAAGAAAGTGTAGAAGGAGATTAGGTATGTACAAAGTAAATATTTTAAAGTTAAAGAATTAGTATCTCCACAAGTATATGAAAACTTGGAGACGATGCTAGGAAATATATAAGCGACAATATCTGGTTGTTCCTGGATACCTTAAGAGAAGATTTAGGGGTTCCTGTATTAGTTAATAGACCAAGTCATGGGATAACACAAAGAGGGCTTAGAACAACTTTAGATAGCATTGTAATAGATAAAGTAAAATCAAACAAATTATATTTAAGTGCCCATGTACTGGGGAGAGGTGTAGACTTTGAAGTTCCAAAATGGATATAAAAAAGGTTTACGAGAAATTATTAACAATCAAGAAAAGTATATATGATTACAAGAATCGAGGATCCAGAAGTGACTCTAAAAAAAGGATATATCCATGTAGATGATATACACACAGACAAAAATGGAATATATATTTTTAAACCTTAAAAAAATAAAAGGCTCCTCAAAATAAAACTGAGGAGCCTTTTTATATATGAAAATTACAATTATATTTATATTCTTCCGTTGATTCTATAGATATAAAATAATGCTAAAGCTACTATAATAAAAATTATTCTACTTACCCATGTTTCAGCCATCAATATACCTGTAACATGTTGAAAATAATCTAGTAAAGCCCAAAATGCAAACATAAATAATAAAGCTACAAAAAATAATCCTATATCTGGTGTTGAAAATGGAGCCATATAGCCAGTTGTTAAATATGTATATACAACAAATCCTAAAACTAAAAGGAAAGCTGGTATAATGTATTTTATAAATATTTTTTTGAAATCAATTTTCATCAAATCCCCCTTACTTTATATCTGTATTTTTCGGCATTATTATATTATTTATTGTAGGATAGATTTTTTCTCTTTTTTCTAATTCAGATTTGAATCCCTCTTTTGTTGCATATATATCAAGCCCCATATCTTTAGTAAATTGCACTGTTGATTTCAATGGTGTTAATCCTATATATTTTGTTGGTTGCAACTCTCTACCAAAACGACTAACTTTTACATTTTTATTTTAATCGTAAATAAAATTCCTTCGCCTTTTATATTTTTTAATGCTTTATATCCGTTTATAACTTTTCCACCTAAATCAAAAATAGAAAATGCAAGATTTCCAATGTTATATATATCTTCTCCTAAATTATTGCTTTTTCTATAGATGGATTTCTATATTCAATCCAATCTTTTATAATTTCCTAGAGGCTTATAAAACCAATCTCTAGTATATTAAAACTTCCCATCTTATCTGGGGTGCCTTTAGCTACAAAATAAACATCTGCTACAAACTCAGTTATCATACCTGTCGTATGTGCTATCAGTATAAACGATACTGATAGAGGATTATGTTTTATAGTTTGACTAATTCCAATTGTTGCCGCTAAGTTACTGGTACTCATTAGAGTTTTACTCCAGTCCATAGGTAAAATAATTAATTCGTTAGATACATCTTTAATTTCAATATTTCCAACATAAGAACTTAAACTATCGGCTCCTGTTTCTCCTCTGCCATCTAAAGGTTGTAATTTATATTGTCTTATAACTACATAGAACATATGTTTTCCCTTATTAAAAAACTCTATATAATCAGCTACAAATCCATTAAATACATATTCTCTAATGACATAGCCGCTTCTGACAATTTTTATATTAATTCTTTTTAACCATTCTATTTTATCCCCATTCGTTCTGCACCATTTATTTAATTTTAATATATTTTCACCGTTTATATCATCCCGTGTCGAATATATCCTTTTATAGCAAAAATTCCATGCTTTAAAAATATCTTAATATCTTCTATATCTATTTGTTCAAATAAAATTGTATCATTTTTAAAAAGTGAATTGATTGTTATTTGTGTTTTTGCGGTCTCATCTTCATAATTATAAATTTCAATAGTCTTATTTTTCATACCGAGACTCCTAAGTTTGTTTTTCTATATTTTATCTAAAAAAATATAGAATCGGCAATATAAATTTTAAACAATAATTTTGGGGTCGTAAAATCGATTTTAAGGTCTTTGCAAAAATATTTTCAACCAAATATATATAGGCAATGAAAAAATAGGACTAATAATCCCCTTTTTAATTTAAAATTCTATAATTTCTCTACTTCTATAAACTTCTTTCCATCATTAACGGCTGTTATTGTTTTCACTTTGTAATTACGTGTCTCTTTGTTATTACAGCCAGTTAATAATAATATAAATGCTAAAGCTACAAAAAATGTTAATTTCATATCTTCCTCCTATTTGGATATAAATAAAATGTCAAAAAATTCTCTTCTTCTACTAATTCCTCTCTACTGTTTATATTTATATCGGTATATTTATACTCTATTAATAATCTAAATTCAACTAACGATATTTATACAACTCATAATAGTGTACTATGGTGATTTTTATTTCCTATATTCAACTTTACATTCAACAACATATCCATAATGATTTTGAACTTAAAATCATTATATCTATAAATAAAGTCCTGTCGACCTTAGATAACGACAAAAGTGCCCGTCATCGACAGGACCCTATAATAGCCTATATTTAATACTTTCATGAAAATAACAACTAAAAAATGTTGATAATCTGTTTAAAATATTATATATCGACAAAAAGGGGGCTTCTATGCTAATATAATCATAGATAAATAGAAGCACCCATTTTAATCTGACCATAGTGGAATCTAAATTTGATTATCTTCATAATATCCGCAGGAGAATATTTAATTTTAATCTGACCATAGTGGAATCTAAATTCAAGTAAAAATTCATAATCTAAACCTTGGGCTATGTCATTTTAATCTGACCATAGTGGAATCTAAATAGAAGTATTATGATTCTATCTCTTACATAATTTATAGATTTTAATCTGACCATAGTGGAATCTAAATACCACGATATGGGAGCATATATTCAATCGTTTAAATTTTAATCTGACCATAGTGGAATCTAAATTTGTCAGATATACGCGTTGTCTCTCCTCTGAAATATCATTTTAATCTGACCATAGTGGAATCTAAATAACAAATGATGTAACAGCCTTAGCTATTTCTACAATTTTAATCTGACCATAGTGGAATCTAAATATGCGAAATAGGTGGAAATTCACTGAGATAATTTCAATTTTAATCTGACCATAGTGGAATCTAAATTTTTTAGTTAGCATAAATTCTCCTCAAAAGTTTTAACATTTTAATCTGATCATAGTGGAATCTATAATTTTGGGATCCTAATATCAATTTTAAGGTCCTTGTAAAAATATTTACAATAAATATATAGCCAATGTCGAAGAGGATTTTTTTAATCCTTTTTTAGTTTCACAAAATATAATTATTACAGATTAAAATATTTAAGCAGTATCAAGCCCGGCTAAAAAAACATAGTAAAAGTAATATTTAAAAGTGGAAATAACGGGACTAAATATGAAGGATCAGAAAAGGATCAGAAAAAAATTAATATAAATTTATTTATAAATGATATAATGAATACGATAGGAGCAGGGCAGTCAGTATATGATAAAATTTCAGATAGGTAAATTAACTTTTAAAAAATTTTTATTACATTGGATGGTTTCAATTATTCTAGTTGTAATTAGTTTTTTTTATTCTTAAAGAAAGTAACTTGAAAGAAATACTGGTAATAATAAGTATCTTTTCAATCTTCCTAGGAATGTTAGGTTCTATCCTATTAATAGCATTTGTAAAAGAGGTTATAGAAGATATTAATAATAAAGATTATAAGGTTGTAATAGCTACAATTATATTTGCAAAATACTTTTTTAAATTATAAATGAAATTAATAGGGCCAACAAAAGAAGTTTGAATTCCTCTTTTGTTGACCCTTCCTTATTACATTTCCTCAATAGTTGTTTTATTAATCATGAACTTTATTAGTGAAAATATAAAGAATGGTGAAGCTAATCCAAACGTTATTATAATCAATAATGTCCAACCTAATATAAACAATAAACTATCTCCAAAACTCACATCACATTTTAATCTTTTAGACATATTCAACTCTCCTTTATGTATCTAGTTACTAGATATATACTGTAATATATCAAAAGCTCCATCTGCAATAGTTTTGTTTTTAATTTATTTCTTTAAACTAAGTACTCGTCTTAATTTCCATTCATTGTTTATTTTTTCAAATACTTTTACTTCTCTATTTTTGTTTAATTTGTCTATTAACTCCTCTACTATTATATCTTCATCCTGTAAAGAATTTACTATTTTTTCAAATATTATCGTACCTTTATTTTCTAGTAACAAAATTCTATATTGAATCTCTTCCATATTAATCAACCTCTTTTTTTTGTAAGTTTAACCATTTGTCTAATGTTGGTCTTGAAATATTATAAAATTTTGCTACCTTTACTTTTTTAAATTCAAAATTTATCATTGTTTCTTTTAAATCTTTTGGTATCTCTTTTTTAGGTTTTTATATTTACCTTTCTCTTTTGCTATAGCAATTCCTTCTCGCTGTCTCTCCAAAAGAATCTCTCTCTCAAATGTAGCTATCCCACCAATCACTGTCAACATAAGTTTGCCAGCAGGTGAAGATGTATCTATACTTTCTTTCAAACTTTTAAAAGTTGCTCCTTTAGCTGTTATAGATTCTGTTATTTCTAATAAATCTTTTGTATTCCTAGCCAATCTAGAAAATTCAGATACAATTACGACATCTCCTTTTCTTATAAAATTAAGCATTTCTTTAAGTTTTATTCTATCTGTATTTTTTCCAGATTTTTTATCTATAAAAATTTCTTCGGCTCCATTTTCTTGAAGCGATCTAATTTGTCTTTCTTCATTTTGATCTATTGTTGAAACTCTTGCATATCCAACTTTCACATTTTCTCCTTTTTATTTTCATTTTACATTTTTTGTAATAAATAGTCAATGACTTAAGTTACAAAGAGTAAATTTATACAAATTACAAAGTTAGTTTACATAACAACTATGTTTGTTTGATATGAGCAAAATAGGGTCTACCTTATTTTACAGTTTTCAATAAATTTAAAATTCAAAAAATAAAAAAGCGGACTAACGTCCGCTAAATTTTTTATCCCACACTTCTATAATCTGTAGTTTTTTTATAATATAAAGCTATATAACCTAATGTAAACATTATTTCATCAGTAGTATAATTATGATTTCTGTTATTTTTAGTATATCCTATTATATTCATAGCTTTAAGATATATGTCTTCAGACATAGTAGGATGGTATGTAATATTATTTATCACTGTTAATCCAGAAGCTAACACGGATGAAATAAATGCTAGATTTTTTCTTTATCCATTAAATCTCTACAATGCTCTTCTTTTTTCCCCAATTTAGAACTGTAACTTCTTAAAAATATAATTATTTCTTCTAGTGATTTGCTCTCTAATTTTGTAACAACATTTTTATATTTATTCAATAAATTCTCCTTCGGCGTCTTGCCAAATAAATGAGAATATGGTATTATAATACTAGTTAAAAATCATAATACTATATTCCATAAAAATAAAAAGGTATAAATCGGCAAATTTATACTATCCATAATAATATATGTAAATCGGCAAATTTAAATATATTATTAAATTTGCCGATTTACATATATTATTATGGATAGTATAAATTTGCCGATTTATACCTTTTTATTTTTATGGAATATAGTATTATGATTTTTAACTAGTATTATAATACCATATTCTCATTTATTTGGCAAGACGCCGAAGGAGAATTTATTGAATAAATATAAAAATGTTGTTACAAAATTAGAGAGCAAATCACTAGAAGAAATAATTATATTTTTAAGAAGTTACAGTTCTAAATTGGGGAAAAAAGAAGAGCATTGTAGAGATTTAATGGATAAAGAAAAAAATCTAGCATTATTTCATCCGTGTTAGCTTCTGGATTAACAGTGATAAATAATATTACATACCATCCTACTATGTCTGAAGACATATATCTTAAAGCTATGAATATAATAGGATATACTAAAAATAACAGAAATCATAATTATACTACTGATGAAATAATGTTTACATTAGGTTATATAGCTTTATATTATAAAAAAACTACAGATTATAGAAGTGTGGGATAAAAAATTTAGCGGACGTTAGTCCGCTTTTTTATTTTTTGAATTTTAAATTTATTGAAAACTGTAAAATAAGGTAGACCCTATTTTGCTCATATCAAACAAACATAGTTGTTATGTAAACTAACTTTGTAATTTGTATAAATTTACTCTTTGTAACTTAAGTCATTGACTATTTATTACAAAAAATGTAAAATGAAAATAAAAAGGAGAAAATGTGAAAGTTGGATATGCAAGAGTTTCAACAATAGATCAAAATGAAGAAAGACAAATTAGATCGCTTCAAGAAAATGGAGCCGAAGAAATTTTTATAGATAAAAAATCTGGAAAAAATACAGATAGAATAAAACTTAAAGAAATGCTTAATTTTATAAGAAAAGGAGATGTCGTAATTGTATCTGAATTTTCTAGATTGGCTAGGAATACAAAAGATTTATTAGAAATAACAGAATCTATAACAGCTAAAGGAGCAACTTTTAAAAGTTTGAAAGAAAGTATAGATACATCTTCACCTGCTGGCAAACTTATGTTGACAGTGATTGGTGGGATAGCTACATTTGAGAGAGAGATTCTTTTGGAGAGACAGCGAGAAGGAATTGCTATAGCAAAAGAGAAAGGTAAATATAAAAAACCTAAAAAAGAGATACCAAAAGATTTAAAAGAAACAATGATAAATTTTGAATTTAAAAAAGTAAAGGTAGCAAAATTTTATAATATTTCAAGACCAACATTAGACAAATGGTTAAACTTACAAAAAAAAGAGGTTGATTAATATGGAAGAGATTCAATATAGAATTTTGTTACTAGAAAATAAAGGTACGATAATATTTGAAAAAATAGTAAATTCTTTACAGGATGAAGATATAATAGTAGAGGAGTTAATAGACAAATTAAACAAAAATAGAGAAGTAAAAGTATTTGAAAAAATAAACAATGAATGGAAATTAAGACGAGTACTTAGTTTAAAGAAATAAATTAAAAACAAAACTATTGCAGATGGAGCTTTTGATATATTACAGTATATATCTAGTAACTAGATACATAAAAGGAGAGTTGAATATGTCTAAAAGATTAAAATGTGATGTGAGTTTTGGAGATAGTTTATTGTTTATATTAGGTTGGACATTATTGATTATAATAACGTTTGGATTAGCTTCACCATTCTTTATATTTCACTAATAAAGTTCATGATTAATAAAACAACTATTGAGGAAATGTAATAAGGAAGGGTCAACAAAAGAGGAATTCAAACTTCTTTTGTTGGCCCTATTAATTTCATTTATAATTTAAAAAAGTATTTTGCAAATATAATTGTAGCTATTACAACCTTATAATCTTTATTATTAATATCTTCTATAACCTCTTTTACAAATGCTATTAATAGGATAGAACCTAACATTCCTAGGAAGATTGAAAAGATACTTATTATTACCAGTATTTCTTTCAAGTTACTTTCTTTACGAATATAAAAAAAACTAATTACAACTAGAATAATTGAAACCATCCAATGTAATAAAAATTTTTTAAAAGTTAATTTACCTATCTGAAATTTTATCATATACTGACTGCCCTGCTCCTATCGTATTCATTATATCATTTATAAATAAATTTATATTAATTTTTTTCTGATCCTTTTCTGATCCTTCATATTTAGTCCCGTTATTTCCACTTTTAAATATTACTTTTACTATGTTTTTTTAGCCGGGCTTGATACTGCTTAAATATTTTAATCTGTAATAATTATATTTTGTGAAACTAAAAAAGAGGATTAAAAAATCCTCTTCGACATTGGCTATATATTTATTGTAAATATTTTTTACAAGGACCTTAAAATTGATATTAGGATCCCAAAATTATAGATTCCACTATGATCAGATTAAAATGTTAAAACTTTTGAGGAGAATTTATGCTAACTAAAAAATTTAGATTCCACTATGGTCAGATTAAAATTGAAATTATCTCAGTGAATTTCCACCTATTTCGCATATTTAGATTCCACTATGGTCAGATTAAAATTGTAGAAATAGCTAAGGCTGTTACATCATTTGTTATTTAGATTCCACTATGGTCAGATTAAAATGATATTTCAGAGGAGAGACAACGCGTATATCTGACAAATTTAGATTCCACTATGGTCAGATTAAAATTTAAACGATTGAATATATGCTCCCATATCGTGGTATTTAGATTCCACTATGGTCAGATTAAAATCTATAAATTATGTAAGAGATAGAATCATAATACTTCTATTTAGATTCCACTATGGTCAGATTAAAATGACATAGCCCAAG
Organism: Cetobacterium sp. 2A; assembly: GCF_014250685.1. Taxonomy (GTDB): domain Bacteria; phylum Fusobacteriota; class Fusobacteriia; order Fusobacteriales; family Fusobacteriaceae; genus Cetobacterium. The sequence continues at coordinate 9,600 of NZ_JACFAJ010000004.1, forward strand.
GTTTAGATTATGAATTTTTACTTGAATTTAGATTCCACTATGGTCAGATTAAAATTAAATATTCTCCTGCGGATATTATGAAGATAATCAAATTTAGATTCCACTATGGTCAGATTAAAATGGGTGCTTCTATTTATCTATGATTATATTAGCATAGAAGCCCCCTTTTTGTCGATATATAATATTTTAAACAGATTATCAACATTTTTTAGTTGTTATTTTCATGAAAGTATTAAATATAGGCTATTATAGGGTCCTGTCGATGACGGGCACTTTTGTCGTTATCTAAGGTCGACAGGACTTTATTTATAGATATAATGATTTTAAGTTCAAAATCATTATGGATATGTTGTTGAATGTAAAGTTGAATATAGGAAATAAAAATCACCATAGTACACTATTATGAGTTGTATAAATATCGTTAGTTGAATTTAGATTATTAATAGAGTATAAATATACCGATATAAATATAAACAGTAGAGAGGAATTAGTAGAAGAAGAGAATTTTTTTGACATTTTATTTATATCCAAATAGGAGGAAGATATGAAATTAACATTTTTTGTAGCTTTAGCATTTATATTATTATTAACTGGCTGTAATAACAAAGAGACACGTAATTACAAAGTGAAAACAATAACAGCCGTTAATGATGGAAAAGAAGTTTATAGAAGTAGAGAAATTATAGAATTTTAAATTAAAAAGGGGATTATTAGTCCTATTTTTTCATTGCCTATATATATTTGGTTGAAAATATTTTTGCAAAGACCTTAAAATCGATTTTACGACCCCAAAATTATTGTTTAAAATTTATATTGCCGATTCTATATTTTTTTAGATAAAATATAGAAAAACAAACTTAGGAGTCTCGGTATGAAAAATAAGACTATTGAAATTTATAATTATGAAGATGAGACCGCAAAAACACAAATAACAATCAATTCACTTTTTAAAAATGATACAATTTTATTTGAACAAATAGATATAGAAGATATTAAGATATTTTTAAAGCATGGAATTTTTGCTATAAAAGGATATATTCGACACGGGGATGATATAAACGGTGAAAATATATTAAAATTAAATAAATGGTGCAGAACGAATGGGGATAAAATAGAATGGTTAAAAAGAATTAATATAAAAATTGTCAGAAGCGGCTATGTCATTAGAGAATATGTATTTAATGGATTTGTAGCTGATTATATAGAGTTTTTTAATAAGGGAAAACATATGTTCTATGTAGTTATAAGACAATATAAATTACAACCTTTAGATGGCAGAGGAGAAACAGGAGCCGATAGTTTAAGTTCTTATGTTGGAAATATTGAAATTAAAGATGTATCTAACGAATTAATTATTTTACCTATGGACTGGAGTAAAACTCTAATGAGTACCAGTAACTTAGCGGCAACAATTGGAATTAGTCAAACTATAAAACATAATCCTCTATCAGTATCGTTTATACTGATAGCACATACGACAGGGATGATAACTGAATTTGTAGCAGATGTTTATTTTGTAGCTAAAGGCACCCCAGATAAGATGGGAAGTTTTAATATAACTAGAGATTGGTTTTATAAGCCTCTAGGGAATATTATAAAAGATTGGATTGAATATAGAAATCCATCTATAGAAATAAGCAATAATTTAGGAGAAGATATATATAACATTGGAAATCTTGCATTTTCTATTTTTGATTTAGGTGGAAAAGTTATAAACGGATATAAAGCATTAAAAAATATAAAAGGCGAAGGAATTTTATTTACGATTAAAATAAAAATGTAAAAGTTAGTCGTTTTGGTAGAGAGTTGCAACCAACAAAATATATAGGATTAACACCATTGAAATCAACAGTGCAATTTACTAAAGATATGGGGCTTGATATATATGCAACAAAAGAGGGATTCAAATCTGAATTAGAAAAAAGAGAAAAAATCTATCCTACAATAAATAATATAATAATGCCGAAAAATACAGATATAAAGTAAGGGGGATTTGATGAAAATTGATTTCAAAAAAATATTTATAAAATACATTATACCAGCTTTCCTTTTAGTTTTAGGATTTGTTGTATATACATATTTAACAACTGGCTATATGGCTCCATTTTCAACACCAGATATAGGATTATTTTTTGTAGCTTTATTATTTATGTTTGCATTTTGGGCTTTACTAGATTATTTTCAACATGTTACAGGTATATTGATGGCTGAAACATGGGTAAGTAGAATAATTTTTATTATAGTAGCTTTAGGGTTATTTTATATCTATAGAATCAACGGAAGAATATAAATAATAATTGTAAATTTTCATAATATAAAAAGGCTCCTCAGTTTTATTTTGAGGAGCCTTTTATTTTTTTTAAGGTTTAAAAATATATATTCCATTTTTGTCTGTGTGTATATCATCTACATGGATATATCCTTTTTTTAGAGTCACTTCTGGATCCTCGATTCTTGTAATCATATAATACTTTTCTTGATTGTTAATAATTTTCTCGTAAACCTTTTTTATATCCATTCCAGGAACTTCAAAGTCTACACCTCTCCCCAGTACATGGGCACTTAAATATAATTTGTTTGATTTTACTTTATCTATTACAATGCTATCTAAAGTTGTTCTAAGCCCTCTTTGTGTTATCCCATGACTTGGTCTATTAACTAATACAGGAACCCCTAAATCTTCTCTTAAGGTATCCAGGAACAACCAGATATTGTCGCTTATATATTTCCTAGCATCGTCTCCAAGTTTTTCATATACTTGTGGAGATACTAATTCTTTAACTTTAAAATATTTACTTTTGTACATACCTAATCTCCTTCTACACTTTCTTTATGTTTTACTGAAGCTAAAATATTTTTAATTGGAGTAGGGATAGGAAAACCTAGATTTTCTAAGTTTTCCAAGATTGAAATACCCTCCATTATGATGCACGCATTTATTAACATTTCTCTCAGGGAAAATCCGAGGTCTTTTAATGCTCCTGATTTGTCAATTTGATACATTACAGTTATTGCAATATATATTGAAGGTTTCTTAAAAATAAATCCTTTATACATGGTATGAGAGAAAACATTTCCATTTTTAACTCCTTTTAAAATACCCGTTATGACATCTAACACTGTTAGAATAAACAGAGATTCTAAAGCGTTATCAAAACCTCCTATAAGCGGAATAATAAAGCCTAAACAAAGGTATTTAAAAAGGTTCACCGTGTCTATTATTAAATTTTCTAGTATATTTTTTCATCATCATCAGCTCTATGATAAAATATAATTAATTAATTTTTCATTTAAATCATAAATCCAGGAATCAATATTGAAGATTTGTGGAAAAACGGAGTTAAGGATACAAACAATTAAAACTATTAAAGAAATTAGAGAAATAACAGGGGCATATTCTTTATGTTTTGACTGTTTAAAATCTTGGTCTTTTTCTGCATTTTTAGTAGTCTTGTCAAAAATTGTTAAAACTCTTTCAATTATTGTTGCAATTGGAAATTTCATTATAGGCTCCTTTTTCTCTAATCATAAGTTGTTACACATATTCCATGAACTCTTTGATATCTATGCTTTCCACCATCAACGTGAGCTTGATAGTCTCCAGTTGACAGGTAGATACTAATGTACAAGTCATAAATGTTAAGACTATAATCATTTATGATATCTGAAAGATTTTTGTTGTATATTGTTCCTGCTTCAAATCCACTTGCACCATCTCCGCCATTTGTTTGATCTCTCCAGATCTCTTTGCTGAATACTCTATTCCCATTAGAAAATGCTTCTAAAACTACATATCCCTTTGCTATTCTGTCTCCATCATTTCGATGTGATCTTCTATCAGAAACAGTTACATCTATTTTTAATTTAGATAAACTGGCAGCTCTTGAAGGGATTAAAAAGCTATCCACTCTATAGACTCTTGAGCTATCTCTTGGATTATGTGTTTTAGCGCATATTGTGATAGTGTCAGTTTTGTTGAATTTTTCTCTTATATAAAATACTTTTCCATTCTTTTTGAATTCTAATGTTGGTTTTCCATTTGTAAGTGCTATATTATCTGTTAAATCAAACCTATCTCCATTTATAGATAATTGATTTTTAGCACCATAATTTCTTCCTTCTATTTGTCTTATTATCCCATCTTTTTTTAATTGAAGTTTAGGCATTACTCAATCACCCTGATTTCATATCCATTTAAATTTAGAACCATTTCCCCAGATTTACCGAATTTATCTTTTATTTTATCAACTTCAACTTTATCTTCTTTAGACATATGACCGTCTTTAGAAGAAGTGGCAATAGTGCCTTTATGTGTATTAAATAAGCTAGTTAAATTAGTTAAGTTATTTATACAATTTGTAACTATTTGTAAAAATATAGTTTGCTTAACTTCTGCAAATAAACCATTATTTAAAGGTATTGATGTAGATGTATTTTTTATGTTATAAAAATACCCAGTTTCTGCGACTTTTATAATATTCCCATTTTGTAAAGTTTGATTATTTTTCATTGATTCTACAGTACATTCTCTTTTAAATCCTTTTCTGTCCAAAAACTTTTCTTTTGAGTTCAATTGATCCTCCTTTCTTACCTTTTGAAGTCTGCTTCAATTTTGGTCATTTTTTTAATTTTGTCTTTCTCTCCAGTTATGTGTAAAAATATTTTTACACTATTCCAAATAACTTTTGTTATAGTAATAAATTTATTCATTAGTTTTCTCCATGTGTTTTTTAATTTGTTGCATCTCTTTTACTAATTCATTTATTTGTTTTTGCTGTTCTTGTATTGCTTTTGTTAGAACTGGGATAAACTCAGTATAACCAATACTTAAAACTTCTTTTCCACCATTTATAGAATGGTCTTGATAGCCACCAAAATCAACTCCCAGTTCTCTCATAGTTTGAAATACTTCTTGCGCTATAAATCCTTGATGAAGTCTCCATCCTTTTTTACTTCCATCTTTTTTTATACTTTCAATATCAAATATTTTCAATGCTTCTGCACGATTTATCTTTCTACCTTTTTTATTTAATTTTTCTATTTTTTTTCTAATTTTATCAATTTCTTGATAGTTTCTGTAAGATTCTCTATAGTCAAATCTGTATTCCCTAGGCTTTAATTTCATAATGAACCCTAGTCCTAGTCTTGTATCTTTTATATCAGTTTTATCTCTTTCGTCCGAACGATTCTGAACACTCCCATAACAATAAGCTGTTGTAGATCTATCACCAAGTTGTAGTTGATGATCTCCAGTTACAGTTGACCTGTATCCTAAACATGTTGTGAATGAAAAATCATTAATACCTTCTCCACTCTGAAATCCTACCGCTGTATTGAAATCTCCATATTGTAAATTACGAAGAGACCCTGATCCTAAAGCTGTATTCCCACTTGCACTGTATCTTCTGTCGCATAAAGCCTCACTTCCAAATGCTGTATTATCAGTGCCTGAGCTTGTTTTGAAGAGAGCTTCATTTCCTACCGCTGTATTATTTCTTTCAAGCATCTCTTCACCATCAACTTTATTGAAAATTACTGAAGAACTGTTGTATCTAAATGAACCACCAACTGATATTTTTCCATTATCAATATTAATTCCTTCTCCTATTTGAACTATACCTCTTCCATTTTTTGTTGAAATTGGATATATTGGGTTAATTACTCCATCTGGATTAATCTGCATATTTACACCAACTCTCACTCCACCAATACCTGTTTTTGATGCTATTGGCAGCTCAGCTATGTCTGGAATTTCAACAGATATTTTCCCTTCTTTATCTACAGTGATATTATCCCCTATAATAACACTACCCAAAGAGGTTTTTGTAGCTGGGGTTAAATTTAGATTCAAACCTCCCATATTAACGACAAACTCGAAACTAGTATTTCTTTTTTCAAATAGTTTTCCATTGTCCTTATCATTAGAACTTATTACTACATATTCCCCAAAGTTAATATCTTCATTTATAAAATCAGATTCCATTTCTACAATAGATGAGTAAGTTTTAGCTATGTAGAAAGAATCTCCTTTTTGCCCACGTGGAGATGTAAATGTTTCTGTTGTTTTTGTTCCATCCTCTAATACTAAAACATATTTAGCATCTCCGTTTTCTGTTGTTCCCACATACTCGGAATTTGCTATTCCATTACCCCTATCTCCTTTTATAGATAAGAGGTAATCTTCGTATGTTTTCCCAGGATTTTTTTGCAACCAGTCTTCAGAAGCGCTAAGTCCTGTATTTCCTTTTAATTCTTCTTTGTGTTCCTCTATATATGTATCTAAATCACTGTAGAAATTCTTAAGCTTATCTTCAAATTCGATATATATTTCATCTCTTAACTTTTCAAAGTCTACTTTAGAATCTACCACAAGCTCTTTAAAATCATTTATAAAAGTTTGTATCTGTTCTCTGACGTATGAAGCTGGCAACGGGTCTATAACCTCGTATAGAGTTCCAGCTTTAAAGTTATATATATTATTCAAAGTAATTGTATTAGCATGAGTGTCTATTGTATAATCTCTTTCTAAGAAATATATATCGCCTTCAATATTTAGAATTGCTCTATTTGAAAGAGGAACTAACTCAGCGCCTGTAGGTACTTGTATAACTTTTTGTCCTTCTACTAAAGTTCCTTTAATTTTTCTAAATCCAATATTTCTAATATTCTCTTTCAATAGTTCGATTATTTCTTTAGTTAAAAAGCCTTCAGGATTGATTAGTTGCTCTATTTTACTTTCTGTGCTTATATTTGAATCTATTGTAAATTTATATGTTGCAGGAACGATAGATTCACTAGGGATAGTTTCTCCATCATCATCTGTAGTTGAATAAGCAAATAGGACTTCATCTGTATCTTGAAACTTTGCATAAATTCCAAGTTCTTTCATTATTTTATTTTCTGTTAATCCAGAATTTGTAAATGCTATTTCTACTCTCAGTAGATAATTATCCTTGTCATTAATAATTCTTACGCTATTAAGAGGGAATTTAATCCAAGAGTTTTTAATATCTATAGCTTTTTTTATTTCTTCTGATAATAACTTTCCACTTCCCAGGCCTGCATTAGTAAATGTTATGACTTTATCAACATTTGTATTTGATGAAAGGAGCATTTCTTGTCCTTTTGTTGTTAAAATTAAATTATTAAAGTAACTCATATATTAAAGTCTCCTATTATTGTTTTTTCTTTATGTGTATATATTCCAGTTGCAAAATTAAGGTTTAATTCTACTTTTCCATTTTTTGTAAGTTGACTGATGTGTTGGCTTTTCTTTTTTGTTGTTTCAATCATTTTTAAGATATCTTCGATTGATTCATTTATGCTTGCATCTGAAATATTAATATTAAAATATCCTGGATTAAGTCCAACTTCGTGCCATTGATTTACCTTAGCTCCTTTGAAAAAAGTTCCTAACAGCGTATTTATTGCTCCCACTGTACCTTTTTTCATGTGGGTTTGAAGTGAATCATTGCATACTTTTCTTTTTTCTTCTAATGTGTATTTAGGATTATAGTAGTCTATATGAAGCTCTTTACTTAAAAGGTCTAATTCAAATTCTTCCATCTCGTCAATTCTATCGAAGTGGACTAATCTTTTTATTTGAGAGATTAAAAAATTTTGTATTAGTAGTTCACAAACTTTAAAAATATCTTCGTATTTATCTTTAGCTAATTTGGGAGATAATTTTAAAATATTTTCTTCAAATATAGTTCTCATTCAACACCCCTATAATTAAGAGTTATTGAATTACATTTGATTAATGAAGTTTCCGTTATTTCTAATTCTTCAGGAGATGTAATTTCACATTTTTTTATATCTTCATTTTTAATTATTCTTATAATATCTTGAGTATTTAGGTTATCTCCTATTTGTATTTTTTTGAAATGTAAGTTCAATTTTTTTAAGAGACTGGACTTGATTGTTTCAACATTTCTTATTTCATTATCATAAAGATAGTAATCAATGTTTAAGTCTATATTTATTATTTCTGGATCTTTTATAGTTACTAAATCATTTAGTGGTAATCTATCTAAATTTGTTAAGAAGTCTTTTATTGCTTCTTTTTCTTCAGTGGTGATTTGTTCGTTAAATCCATAAACATAAATATCTATTTCGTTTGGTCTTGGAGTTTTAACTATAACTTGATTTACTAACTGACTAACTTTCTTAGTCCAAAATTTATAGGAGCCTTCGCTTCCTGCACTTGTAAATGATTCTGGAATTTCTTCCATTCTTTTTCTGTATTGCTCATCATCCTCTTCGTTTCCACCTTTTGATACGTTTTGAGGATTTGTACAAGATTGATAATAGTCATATCTATCAATTATTTGAGTAATTTCCCCTGCGAGTATTTCACCTATATCTCCTGGATTCTCAGCTTGCGCTAAGATAGTTGTTTTAGTTTTACCTGGATATATTGCTCCTTCTTCTAGGGAGTGGAAGATATTTTCTCCATGTAAAAATCTTGTTCCTTTTTGTATGAATACGATTCTTTCGACAGGTTGAGAGATATGACATTCCATAATTACTTTTGCATGAGAAGCTTTGTTTCTTTTAGCACGCTCTCCAAAAATTGTTGCTTTTAAGTCTAGTCTATCTCCTCGTGCATAAGCTAAGTAATTTTGTATGGCTATATCATTAATACCATAAAGAATATCTCCAAGGATCATTGATATGGTTGAATAAATATGTGCTTTTTCATCCGCTGGAGAAAGTTTTTTACCTGTAATATCTTCGTGTAGCTTGACAGCTTCATTGTATATTTGTTGCGCATCTCCCTCTATTAGTTTAAGCAGTTTTTTCCACCTCTACTTTCAATATTGTTTTCTCTTCTTCAAGTTCTATACCAACACTTTTTAACTTTAACCCTGGAATATATTTTTTTATTTGTAAGTCTAGATCTTGCGATAATACTGATGGAATTTTATTTATTTGCATATCTATTATTGAAGAGCTTAATCCCAAATCTCTAAATAAAGGAACAGTCCCTTTGCATGTATTTAAAATTACCCATAATTGTCTTAAGTATGTATCTTTTGGCTCTATATTACTTTTAACTACCATAATCTCACCTTTGATAACTGTTGTAAAACTTGTTCATTAATTATTGAAACAACTTTTTTCTCTAAAGTTTTTACTCCTTTTTGCTGCACTTTAATTTCTTTTGGATTATTTATTTTTTCGATATATTCTTCAAAAGATACATCTAACTCCACTACTAAAGGAGTTCCTATTCTATCGGTTTTTGTGACCTTTTCACTGTATTTAGTCAATATAAATGTGTTATTTCCTATTTTCTTTCCACTTAGTACAAGTGGAAAGTGATGACCTTCATTAATATATTCTGTTAATCTTCCTCTTGCTCTTTCTATATTTGTTAAACTATATATTAGTTTTATTCCAAGTGAAACTCTGATAAGCTGTCTACCTTGAAATTCTGTTATATCTGGATTATTTATTATTTGATGTTTTTTTGTTTTTGGGGCTCTATCTATTTTGTAGTTGTTAGGAGATAGCGTGCCCAGTGATGAAACTTTAAAAATCACTTTTCCGAAAGAACCTACACTACTTAACTTGGTGTACCAATCTACCGAATCGAGATAATTTCCAAGCTCATCCTTTGCTATATCTGTTAAAATTCCATTAATCATTATTGTCCTCTCTTATTGTTTCAAGAAATCTTTTGCATAGATTACAAACTTTGATTTAATAAGGCCTAAAACTTCTATTAAAGCTGATTTGATTGATATACTCTCATTAGCCTCAAGTGAAATAGTTTTTCCTTTCAAATTAATATCTTTAGCTTTAACAGAAAAAGAATCACATGATATACTTATATTTTTCGATTTTATTTCAATCTTTTCTTTCGATATTATTGTGATACTATTGTCCTTTCTATTTAAACAAAAATAATTTCCTTCGCAGTCAAATATTATTTTATCTTTGTCTCCATCCGCTTTGTTTTTTGCTGAATAAAACCCCGCTATTACAAAACCCTTATCAGTATTATCATCAAAAAATATAACTAATACTGGAGTATTCACGTCAGGGAGAAGATAAGATGTTTTCCCAAAACTGAGTAGTGTAGTTACTTGTAAATCTTCTGTTATTACTTCCTCATATTCTAAAAGTTTAACCCTGACCGTATAGTCACTCTCATTAATACTGTGGATTTCTCCTATTGCACCTTTTAAAAAACTAAACATTTTTATTTCTCTCCCATATTTTATATGCTAATATTTTGACATTTAGTTCAGGTAATTTTTTGGTAGTCTTTCTAATCATATATTTTCCACTAAAAATCCCGGCATTTGTAACATTTATTACATCTCCGGAGTATAGATCAATTTTATCTATAATAGTTGTATTTAAAGTAACTCTATCTCTATTTTCTTTAAATAGTCTGACTCTCGCTAATTTTTTTAAGTCTGAACTTTTACTTCTTGCATTTATTTTTAAAATTTTATCTCTTAATTTCCCAGGCAATTTAATTCCAAAATCTTCTACAGAATAAACAACTTTTTCTTCATCTAAAAATTTACTTCTTCTATATTTTATTTCAACCTTTGTATAGATATTCTTTGTTTCTTCATCTATTGAATAAGGCAAACTATTTAAATCGATGGTGTGTTTTATTTCTCTTTTTTCATACTCTTCAATATCAAACATTATTAATTTATCTACATTTATTTTAAAATTCATTCCTTCTTCTATTGCTATTTTTCCTAAAAAAGATAAGTCAGATTCATTTTCTTGTTTTATATCTTTCAAAATAGGATTACTCTTAGAACTGAAATATGAAGATATTTTAAATTTATCTGCAAATTCTTTATTTAAGCTTTTTAGAGATATTTCTCCCCATGTTTTTGTATTGACTTCATCTTGACTATTTCCACCAGGTATTGATAAGGCTTTAAAGATTCCTGTATCGTTGCTAAAACTTCTTGTATCTATATAGTAAATTCCTAAGTTATATGTTTTGATGCCTTCTGATACTGAGTTCCAATTTTGAGTCCATAATTCGAATTGAATTTTTTCTCCTATGCATAATTCATTATCTTTATTTAAAAGTCTATTTTTGTTATTTTTCAAAACGAAATCTATGCTATCAATTGCTGAGGAGATATTATCAGTTATTGTTAAGGAGCTGAGTTCTGTGCTCAGCTCCACTTCTTTTTTATTATAAAATGCCTTTATTCCTGCCCTTCTTGTTAAAACCATTCAGGGTTTTCCCCCTCTTCACTAACTTTTACAACAGGAATAATAAGAGCAACCTCTTCTGGAAAACAAATTAATTTTATAAAGTCGTAATTTGCTTTTTTTAGCTCCTCTACATACTGGACTGAACCATAAACCTTAAAGGATATCAAATCCCATGTATCACCTTTTTGTGTGATGTAGCTAGATAGCTGTTCTGACCGCATCTTTTACTCTCCTTTCTAGCTCTTTATTATTCTCTTCTAGCATTTTTTTGAAATTATCATACATTTCTTTTAAGATTTCTCCTGGGATCATTGATGCTGTATCCGGAAAATTAAATTGATAATTTCCTCCCTCAATAGCAATATTAATTTCTTTATTACTGTTCGTATAACTATCGCTACTATTTTCACTTTCTCTTGTACTTCTTAAGTTATTTAAAATTCTTTTTCCAAAAGATTCATTTTCTTCTGCAGTTAATACTCTTTCACCTTTGTGAAGTTCAGCCACATATCCGTCATATGGCACATATGACAGTCCGTTTTTATGACTTCCATCTGCTTTTGTTTCTATGCTTAATTTTTTTAATAAGCTTCCAACTATAGGGACATCTGCAATAGAACTGGTCCAAACTTGGAAGGCAGTTTTAACCATGCTAATTTTCTCTAAAATTCCATCAAAGAATACGCCGAAGCCTTTTTTTAAATTGTCTACTATTGATAAAGAACTATTCCAGTTATCTGTAAAAGCTTTGACTAAATCAACTATTGTTCTAAGAGGATTCAACGCTTTAAATATTTCAGAAATCATACGGAACCAATTTTTACAAGATTCCCAAATAGCTACTATATTATTCCAAACTTCTACAAGTATAGGTTTTACACTATCCCAATTCTTATACATTAAGTATCCTATTAAAGCTATGGCTGCTCCTATCCAAAGTACAGGACCACCTAAAGTTACAATTGTAGCTATCATGGTAGCTATTCCAGAAGTAATAGCTCCAAGTATAAGTGGTATTCCTGAGAGAGTTGCAAAAGCAGTAGCAAATACAAGTATATTATCGATACCTATAGCATCATTTATCCATTTTAGACCTTTTGCTATTGCAGAAAATGCACAAGCTGCTATATAAGCAACTTTTAGAAGAATCATTCCTATATCTTTAAAAAACTTTGTTAATGTTGGATCCATTAAAATACTTTTTAAAGCTTCGAAACCTGGCCCTAAAATTTCTTTAAACTTTGTTCTAATTTTATCAATCTTTTGAAACATATTTTGCCAGAATTTATTAACTGGATCGTCAGATAATTGACCCCTTAAAACAAGTCCAAATTCAGACACATATTTTGTTGCTATTTTTATTTTTTCTAATGTATTTTCTGTGAAAACAGTTTTTCCGATAGCCATTTTAAGGCCATCTACTGCAGAGAAAAATAAAGTTCTTGCTCCATTTGCACCTTCTAGCATTATTTCTTTCATTCTTTCAGCAGCTCCAACACTTTCTGTTTTAGTTGCATTTATTTGAGCTGAAATTCTTTCGACACCTTTATACACTTGTCCATTTATTTCTTTTTCTCCATCGAGCAAAGCATTTACAACTCTCGCTGCTCTTGCGTCAAACATTTTAGAAATCATTTGTTGTCTTTTGAAACCAGCAATATTTTGTTTCTTAAAGAATAATTCAAGTTGTTTTAAGAAATTCTCAGTTCCTACAAACTCACCTTTTTTGTCTGTTAATTTTATTCCTAAATTTTCGAATTCCTTAGCATCTTTTAATATTCCTGTGTAGACAGCTCCTAATCCTGTTCCGGCTTGAGATCCTTTCATTGCTTTGTCAGCAAGCAGGCCTAAAATAGCTGAAGATTCTTCTATAGAAACATTTAATCCCTCTGATTGAGTAGCTACATATTTAAAAGATTCTCCTAGTTGTTCAACTCCAGTATTAGTTCTAGACATCGTATATGCAAATATATCAGCTACCCTTCCTGCGTCTTTTGCTTCCAGTCCAAAAGCTGTCATATTATCTGATACTATATCTGATACCAGTGTTAGATTTTCTCCTGAAGCTGCTGCTAAATTTAGCATTCCAGGCATAGCGGAAATAATATCACTAACTTTGAAACCTGCTAAAGCAAATTTTTCCATTCCTTGAGCAGCTTCTTTTGAAGTAAAAGAAGTTGTAGCTCCGAGTCTTAAAGCTTCTTTTTCAAGAAGATTGAACTCTTGTTTTGTAGCCCCACTAATAGCTTGTACTCTTTTCATTTGTCCTTCAAAATCAGCATATTGACTTGCTGAAGTTGCTGTGAAATATCCTGCGGCCATTGTTCCAGCTATAGCAGCACCAGCAGCTGCTTTTCCACCTGTTATTAATGCTTTTTTAGCAAAGCTTCCAGCTTTTTTCTTAAATTCTGAAGCTCTATTAAATAGTTTTTGTTTAGCCGTAGCATTGCTTAATTCTTTTGCTGTTTCCTTTATTTCTTTTTGGAGTTGATTGTGAGGTATTTTTAATTTTGTTAGCTCCATGGAATATCTTTGATAAGCTTTTCTTTCTTTATCTACAACTTTTCCTAATTTTTCTTGTGATGAAGTTAGTTTCTTGTATTCTTTTTCTTGCTCTTTAGTCAAACTTCCATTCGTGGTTTTTATTTTATTCAACATTTGAAGTTTGGAACTCATCTTTTGATATTCAAGAATATTTTTAGAGAGATTTTTAGGCATCATTTTTGATATATCATTAAGTTGTTTTTGTCTATTCTTTAAATTATTAAATTCTTTTGATATTTTTTCAATATTTCCAGGCAATGCTTTATCCATTTGAGTAGTTAATTTCATAACCATCTCCATTACTTTTCCTCTAGCCATAATCACCTCCTTTGGTTATATAGTTGAATTTTTAATGAGCCCCTACAAAAGTAGGAGCTCTGTTATTTTTTGTTTATTTTTTCTATCCACCGATTATATAAATTTATATAATCTTGAAGTTCATTCAATGTCATTTCTTCAAGTCTTGAATAATCTATTCTCATACTCATTCCCATCGGGTTATTTAGAACAATAGAGAGCTCTGTACAGAGCTCTCTAAATGTATTGCAGGCCTCTTCTAACGTAAGGCCTATTCTTCCCCCAAGAAAGCTGCTACATGATTTTTAAGTCTTGTATAGTCTTGTACTGGAAGTTCTAAAAATTCGCTATAATTTATTCCAGTCATTAGTTCTGCCATCATTAAGTAAAAGAAATCATCCATCTCTGCCATGAATTTAGCTTTTTTCTTTCTCTCTCTTTCATACTTCGATTTAACTAGAAGAATCTGTTTTCCTGTTAGTTCAGTGTTAAATTCTATAAAGTAGCTTCCCTTAAATTCGTTTTTTAATTTTAAGCTTGAGTAATCTACTTCTTCATCTGTTCCTAAAGTGTCAACATCTATTTTTTTACTATTAGTATTAATAGCTCCTTTTACCCTCTCTGTTTCTTTTAGTATTTCTTCTGCTGTTAATTTTTCTTTCATAATCTTATCCTCCTAAAGCTGCTTTAATTCCGTCATAAATATCTCTACCATCTATCACAAGTGTATTGTTAATTTGATCTATTTCGTGAATAACTTCATCATTTATTTCAAGCTTGTAGTAATCCAAATTTAGCTCCATTTCAGGTTCTAATTTCCCGGCCTTACTTATTTCTCCCATTTTAAAACTTTTTACACTTCCTTTTACTGTTGCAACAATAGTAAGATAACTTAAATCATCTCCATCTACTTGCACCGCTGCTGCTAAAACTAAAGTAACTTTATTTTTTTTCAAAATTGATATAGCTTCTTTATCTACACCACGTATTTTTAAACTCATACTTAATGATTCAATACTATTTTTTAAAATCTCTTTTCTGGATCCTGTTCCT
The DNA here is from genome assembly GCF_014250685.1 of Cetobacterium sp. 2A. Taxonomy (GTDB): domain Bacteria; phylum Fusobacteriota; class Fusobacteriia; order Fusobacteriales; family Fusobacteriaceae; genus Cetobacterium. Next base: position 24,699 of record NZ_JACFAJ010000004.1, read on the forward strand.
AAACCTGTTATTTCTTCTTCTTTATAACTTATTTCAGGCAAGTTATAACTCGCTAAACCTACTGTTTGGCTGCCGTTTACTTTAACTAGTGCATCGGCTATTAAACTTGGAATTATTCCCATTTTCTATCCTCCTAATTTTTGTACATTTCTACAGCAAATTCTGAAGTATTCTTTACATTAAATAGCAAGTCTTCCCCAATAGGTACATCCCCAAAAGCAACTGCCCACACAAACTTTCCATTCGCTACATTCTGTTCTGGATTATCCTCTTGTCTAAATGCAACTCTTGCTCCTGATATTTTTTCTTCTGATTTGAGTGCTGATAACCATTGGTTGATGTCATCTCTTATTGCTGACGCTTTCATCTTGGACATTGTTTTATCGACCTCATTTTGGTTATTAAGAGCTATCGTATTACAGATAAATTGAATCATTCTTTTAGCATGAATCCATATGTCTTTTTTTTCTGTTGTTCCCCCTGGCTGAAAAGCTGAAGTTCTGTTTCCCCAAAACATAAATCCTCCAGGAGTTTGAATTGCTGTAACTATCCCGTTTTCATTTAAGAGCTCTGCTTGTCTTTCATCTAATCCCATTTCTTCATATGAATCTGTATCCTCATTTTTGTAAACTACTTTTGATACTTTTGCTTGTTTATTTGATGGAGAGTCGCATGGAACTCCACCATTTTCTGCATTACCTCTTAGTAATTCACAAGCAACTAATGTTGAAAGATGTAATCTTTTATCTCCAAGAACTCCTTTTCCATAGCACAATATTTGTTCGGGATCTATTGCGTTATTATCTTTTTTCCACTTTATGGCATCACCATATTTTACATTTTCTGGAATATCGGTAATTATAATACTTTTCCACTTTCCACCATTTACAGATTGAAATTTAGTATTCATGATAGTTCTAAGTTCATTATCGTGCGTGTATCCTGGAGCTATCCCCGCTCCTGGAATTACACTATACTTAGTAAAAATATCATCAACTAATTCCAAACCTTCTTTTTTAAGAGCTTTAATGTCTATTTGCCCTATTATATCTTCGGGAGTAACTAATTTCGGATTTAGTCTTTTTACACTTCCATCTATTAATGTTATTTCTAAATCCTCAAAATAAATTTCTAGATATCCATTAGAATCAAAAGAAGTTTGATAGTTTAATACATCTATAGATTCTTCAGTTCCACCTTTTTTTAATATAAGTTCACTTGGAATTATTCCAACCTTTTCTATTTTAGCCATACCATTTTTTACTATAATTCCCGTTAACACTTCTACTTCACTGTGTTTTTTAGGATTTAATACATTTATACAAATCACTGGAGCTACTCCAAATAATTGAAATGCAGAATATAAAACTTCAGATATATTAAAGCCTTCTACCTTATTTACTCCACCAAAGTATTTTGTAGCTTCAGACACATTTTGAATTAGAGTTGGTTGATTAACACAACTCATATCTCCCATATTGATTGGAGCAGCTCCAAATACCACTATTGGTGTTTTAGCAGATAAATAGACTTTTTCCCCACTTTCAATCTCATTAGTTCTCAATCCATGTCTAAATTCCATTTAGTACCTCCTGGAAGGTTTTTTCTATTTTTTTAGAATAAAAAGCTAAATTCGATTTGAACTTTGGAAATTCTTTTGTATTAATAAATAAATCTTTAGCTTTTGTATTTATTTTTTCAATTTCTTTCAAGTCAGAAAATGATATAACCATATTCTTCTTTAGAAAAATATTTTTTAGTTGTAGGTCCTCTCCTAAATAAATATATTTTTCACTCATTAAAAATCCATCTCCTCTAATATTTTTGATTTAACTGCAGGAATATCAGCTTCAAAAGTTATTGTATAACCCCAAAAGTCTTCTCCACATACTTCTGGATTAAAATCACCTACTATAGTTGCAGGATTGATTGCAAATTTCCCAGGAACAATACTATTTTTTTCTATTATTTCTATAACTTTTTCGACTATGTCAAAAAGATTTTCCTGCGCTTTGTCATCATTTTCTTCTTCTAATCCAATTATTATTTCAAAAATTCTTTTCTTAAATACCCCATCTTTCAATTCTTTCCGCGGTCTTATTAGTAAAAATGGATAATAACCACTTTCATTTTTTCCTTTTTCTTCTATTGCATTTTCTTTTGGTAAAAACATCCTAAAATACTTCAATCTTAGAATGTCTAAATTTTCTTTTAAATGTTCTAAAATATTATTTTGAATGGTTATTGTTTTAGACATTCTCTAACTCCTTTTGAAATAACTTTTCTAAAGTTTCATTAAAAACTTTATTTGCACCACTCATTACTTCTTCTGATACCTCTATAGTGGTTACCATCTGAAATAAAGATGGTGATTTTACTCTTGTTATATGTTTTCTGTTTGAGAGTCTCATATATAAACCTAATTTACTTGTATTTTCTTTGTGGAAAGCCCAGAACATAGTTTTCATTTCTGTTTCTCCATTTTTCTTTTTAACTCTTGCTAAAAGTTTACTTTTACTCTTTCCTGGTGTCATCAAAGATACGTAAAAATCACTAATGTCCCTTCTTTTTACACTAGCTAACAATTGACTTTCCCCATTTTTTGTTACTATTTTTATCCCTGGATTAATCAAACCTTCATAAATATCATATTCTTCTTTCACTTCTTTATTTGTTGCTTTTTTTATATATGTTGTTGTTTTAGCTAAAGCTTTATTTAGTAACCTATTAATTATTCCTGATTTGTTATTAAAAAATATCTTTAACTGCTCGCTTAAATCTTTATCTATTTCAACATACATCATTTTTCTTTTCTCCTTAGAGTGAACTCTTTCATATAACCATTGTCTCTAATTTTACTTACAAGGTATTTAATATCGTTTACATATATTTCCGCTCCCTGTTTAAAGTTATATTCTTTAAAAGGCTCTGAATCTATTATAAGGATTGTTTCTTCTATTTTCTGTTCATTGATGGGAGCGACTCTTGGATGTTTCCAAGAGTCACTTATTGTTGATAATACCCCTACTAATTCCATCTCTTCCATCGGTGGGAACTGTACTTTTAAAATTTGAGCAAATTCATCTTTATTTAAAAATACATTAACTACATCTTGCTTAAATTGATCCTTCAGTGTTTTCTTCATTTTCATCAACTTTCGACTTACTTTGATCTAAATAGTTCTTTACTTCATGTTCTAACTCTAGACCTTTTTCATTAAATTTATCTACAGCTTCCTCTATGACTTCACCTTTTTTTGCTTTGGTTAAAATAATCCCAAATCTATCTTTACTAAAATCTTTTAACTCCTTTACTGTTAAAGGAAATTCAATTTCTTTAACTTCATTTTGTTCTTCTGTTTTATCTTCAACTTTCGAGAGTGTTGTTATGATTTTCTCCATACAATCATCTCTAAAAAATCTTTCTTCTATTTCTAAAATCTCACTTGGTTTATATTCGTTATTATTATAATAAACCGTACAATTAGTTACTCTAACTTTTATTGTTGTTTTCATCTTTCCCCTCTCTTTTAAATTTTATATAGCTTCAAAATATACCCACGACCCTGGAGTTTCTGGTCTTATAAATGGTGATGATAATAACTCAACTTTATCAATATCATCTTTTTCTACTTTTCTAATTAGTTCATCAACTACAAAAGTTTGTGCATCTTGTCCTTGTTTTAGTCTTGCTGTTATCAAGGCGTAATCACACACGAATGATTTTTTCTTTATGTAGATTCCTCCATTACTAGGAATCAGTTCTGTTGTTATACCTTTTAAATCATCTACAAAATCTGTAAATGTATATACTGTTGTATTTATTTCTGGAATATATCCTAAATATGCCACTCCCTCTTGAACTTCCCTTGGAGCCATAGAAATCATTACTCCCTGATTTAATTTTAACAACTCTCTTATTTCAGGGTTCTCTTGGAATGCTGCTCCAACTTCAGCTGAAAGAATTAAAGTATCAGGAACAACCCCCATTTCTTTTTGAATTTTTTTTCTTTGTTCTTTTAAAAAATTAATTGGAGATGATTTAAGATCTGTCCATAAAGAATGTCCTGATAAAATTACTTTTTTAAACTCTCCAAAGTCTATCGCCTCATCTCCTTCATTAGCTGGTAATACCCCAGTTGTCAATAATTGTGACAATAGATACTGTTTTGTTCTAATTGCTATAGTTTTTAATTCCTCAACATCTTCCATCATAATTTTTACAAGATTTCTCATTGGATCTCCATAAATTGTCTCCCCATATTGTTGCTGAGTTAATAAATCTATATCTATCATTTTGTAAGGTTTTAACATTTTGGGTGCATAAGTTCTTTTTTGAAAAGCTTCCCTTTTTATAAAAGTTCCATTCTCTCTTCTTCCAACGAGTGGAACTATAGTTCTATTTCCAACTTTGCTATGAATTTCTAATTCAACTGCCCTATGTGCTTTTTCTTTAGAAATTAACATGTTCCAAAGAAATAAAACTGGTAATTTAACTTTTTCCTTCGCTTTCATTAATGATGTTGTGCTATATATTGTTCCTTTTGGCATATTTATTCTCTCCTTATCTTACGAATATTGTTTTTTCTCTTAATTTTTCTTTAAAATCTGCTAATGATTTGCCTTCTGGATATACTAAATCTCCATTGTTAAAACATCCTGTTAAATATACAACAGCTTTAATCTCAGCTGTTTCATTTGAATAATCTTCACTTAAAATACTATGAGGTGATCCATCCCCCGATAATTTCTCCAACTTGCCCGTTACTTCTTCTAACTGTAAAATAGTTCCTTGTTCATAATCTCCCTGCTTTAAAATATAACTTTCTTTAATAAAAGGAAAACTTGTATCTATTTTTAAATTTCTTCCACCTATCTTTTCGACTTTTCCCATTATTTCATTCCTCCAATCTCATCTATATAATTTAAAACTGTTTCTTGACTTTGAGCACTTGTCTTCACAACTTCTGTTCCTTCAATTCCATTCAGATCTTTAGCATCGTTTACTCTTGTTGCAAAAGGATCTAACTTTTCATCTTCAGCTTTCGGAGTTTCAGTAGAAATAATTCCTCCATTCTGTATTAAGCTAAAAGCTAGCTTTTCAGCTGTATCAAAAGTTTCGTACTTAGCTTTATTTAATAATTCTTGACCTGCTTTGTTAATTTTGTCTTTGAATCCATCTAAAGCTTTAATTCTTTCTCTTTCACAATTTCTTCCTGATTCCAAAATCTGGTTATACAACTCAGGGTGATTATCCTGCAATTCTTTCAAAGTCATATTTTTCTCCTCCGACATTTCTGTTTTATTCTCTATAACAATTGGATTTTTAAATTTATTTTCATATTTAGAATATGTCAAATCCCAATCTTCCATATAATTTTTAAATGTTGTTGCATGTGTAATCTCTGTTATAAAACCAGCCGCTAAAGCTCTATCAGCTTTATAGTAAGTTGCTTTATCCATTGCTACTATTAATTCTTCTTTTGTTATTTTGCATTTTGTCATATAAGCATTTAAAATAGAATCTCTAATCCCATCTAATACCTCTGCATCATGCCTTAATTCATTAGCTTCTCCCATTGCGACTGTCCATGGATTATGAATCATAAATTGAGATGCATTATTCATATATATCTCATCTCCAGCCATTGCAATCACTGTCGCTATCGAAGCACACATTCCATCAATATATACTTTTACTTTTGCTTTATGGTCCTTTAAATAACTATATAATCCTATTCCTGCAAATACTGATCCTCCAGGTGAATCTATCCTCAAAGTTATTTCTTCAACGTCATCATACTCTGACAATTCTTCTCTTATTTTATTTGTATCTACTTTGCTCCACCAAGAATTTCCTATTTCTCCCAGAATGAGGATCTCCGCTTTATTCCCCTTTTTTTTGACCGCTCGCCACCAGGACATTTCCTTCTCCTCCTCTAAACTCTTTTTTCAATTTTTCTAGTTCTCCTTCCAGTTTTATTTCTCTTTTTCTCTGCTTATATGTTTTTTCATAATCAGTTCCTGTTAGTATTTTGCTTTCCCTTGCTAATGTAGATAATCCACTTCTTACTTTTTCCACACTTGCTTTTACTTCTTTTAATGGATCTATTTGACCCGCACTATTTCCAAACCACTCACTACTCTGATATGCTCTTCTCATTAGTAAATTTTCTCTATATCCTGGAAGTTCTATTATTTTTTTATCTACTATGTAATCAAGAAATTCAGCATAAATAGGCTTACAGAATTCTGTTATATGCCACTCTCTATGAAGCATATAGGTCCTCCAAGCTTCATTTAATGAGGCTCTAGAAGCTGAATAACTAGAATTAAAAGAACTCATTAAAACCTCATAAGGAATTTCTATACAGGCTCCTATATTTTTGGCTACTGAAGAAATAAAAACTTCTAAAGAAGCACACTGTCTATTTGGATTTGCAAACTCTAACTTCTGACCGGGTGGCAAGGCCCATATGTTCCCTGCTCCTAGTTTTATCTCTTTTCCATCTTCTTTAACAATCTTTTCTAAGCTTGATTTTGTTGCCATATGTTGGCTTCCACCTTCGCTAGTTATAAATCCTGTAAATATTGTTGAAACTGCTATATTTTTTAGTTCAGCCCTTCTTACTTTAGTTATTTGATGCAATTCTTCAAAAACTGGAGCTAGAATCGGGACTCCTCTTTTTTGACCTGGGCGCTCTTTTTCCATAAGCATTAATATGTTTCTTCTTCCTGTTTCACTTCCAAATTTAGAAATTCTTACAAAATCAAATGAACTATAGCTTTTTTTAAAGTGATAAGCTACCGGTACTCCTTGCTCGTCACTCTCTATCCCGTTGACTATCTTTTTAAGGGTCCCTGTCGGGGATGAACATAAAGCTGAATCTAATATCCTTATCTTTAGATCAAATACTTCTCCAGGTCCTCTTCTAAAAGGTAATGCTACAAAACACTCTCCATCTCTCAGTTTTGTTAACATTGAAAGAGATTGAAGTTGATAAAAATTACATTGCCCTTCAAAATCACATTCAGTAGTTTCGGCCCAATATTCCCACAAAGACTCCAACTTATCTTCTAATTTTTCAGCTTCTTCTTCTGAGATTCCAAGAATATCAGCATCTATTGTTGATTTTAATTTCAATCCTGTTCCAACAACATTTGTCCTAAACTTTTTAAGAGCTGAGATAGCTAAAGCATTTCCCATAGCTAGTTGTCTTGACCTTCCCATGAGTACATCTTTATTATCTTCGATATCCTCTTCTGTAGAATTTAAGGTATGTATTAAATCAGATAATGCAGTACTTACAAGACTGGCTCCTGATTCTGCATAATTTACAGGATCCATTTTATTAGTCCTATTTCTTTTTTTATTTCTTCTCATTTTAGCTCCTTACCTTAAGCCGATTGGATAAATTCCTATCCCACATAATTCTTTGTCTGATAACTCAATACATTTCTCTTCCCAGTATTTTAATCCCGCTCTAATTTTATTTAAATCTGCTCTTGTTAATTTTTCTCCAGTTGAAAGTTCATATTCCTGTCCCAGGAGCACAGATTCTTCTGCGGCCAAATACCCTCTGTATCTAACTCTTGCTTCTTCTAACGTTAAACCAGTTGCACTCATATGTCTATTTCCCCTTTGTATATTTCAACTTCTTGTTCTTTTGATAGTATTGGATTTAAGTTTATTGATACAATTTTCAATCTTCTATTTATTTCATCTATGTCTATTCCAACCGATAATAGAGCTCCTAGTATATAAGCCCTTATATCCAAAGATTCGTTTCTTGGTCTTATTTTTTCCCAAACAACATTTCCATTTTTATTTATTTTTTTTATTTCTGCAGTCAAAGATTTAAAATACTCTATATCATACCCATGTTTTGGATTAAGACTAAAATGACAATAACCTTCGCCAGGATTGTTTAACAATAATCTTGCATATACTGTACTTTTTAAATTATTTACTCCTAAAGATATTAAATTGACTCTTCCACAGTTAGTAATTTTACTTCCGTTAAATCCTGGTCTACTTCCACCTATTCCTTTTATTCCATAAACTGCATCTCCTTGTCTTGGAAATATGAAGTTATAAGCCTCATCTGTATAATGACCTCCGGTGTCTATTACCGTTACTTCCACACTCAAAGTTCTTCCTGTTTTACTATTTACAAATTTTTTATTTATATAATCATCTAACTTTTCCCATGTTGAAGTTTCACTCACATTCCCTACCACTCTATGTGTTCCTAGTCCCCAACTTTCCATTTTTTCACCATAACCTACATATTCAAGTTGGAACCAAGTATCTTGAGTATCTATTGCTAATACTATAACTGCTACCTCATCTGGTAATTCATCATATTCTTCCCTTCTATTAAACAACCCTTCATAGCCTACAGTCTGTTTTACTTCCTCATCCCACGTTTCAGCTAATACGGTATTATAAAAAGCTTTTAATTCTTGTAAATCATTTCTTTTCTTTAGGTATTCCTCTACAATATTTCTCCATGACATCCAAGGGCTTGCTAAGGACGATAACTTATATCCATACGTTTTTATATCTGAATCTTTATGTATCCATTTTCCTTCTGATTGTTCATTAGCTTTCCATTCATCTTCTTTGTTTTCTATTTCACATATTGGACAAATCATTGTTGGTTCCCCTTTTCCATCTTCTGAGAACCTCATTCTTTCCCATGAAAAAGTTACGTATTCTCCGCATTCTGGACAAGGAATATACCATTCTCCTTGTGTTGATTCCAGATAGTGTTTTTCTATAGCTGAATGATTTTTTATGGTTGGGGTTCCTGATAAAAATAACCTTGCATCTTCTTTAAATGTGGTTAATCTTTTTTGTATTAATGTTATCGGATCTCCTTCTTTAGTACTTAGAAATCTATCAATTTCATCACACAAAGCTATACAAATAGGTTTACTTGCTAATTTATGAGCTGCTCCAGTTCCTCTAAATGATAAAAATCCTCCCGGGAAAGGTTTATATTTAATTGTAGTGCCAGATACTTCTCCCATGATTTCTTTTAAAACTGGTGTATCTCTTAACATAGGAGCTACTCTTTCTTTTGAATATTCTTCTGCAGCTGTCTCTGTTGGAAATACTATCAAAGTTGGACATTGGTACATATGTATTATCCAACCTATTATATTATTCATTGTTTCAGATTTACCAAGTTGTGAGGCTAACATCAAAACTACTCCTTTAACCTCTTCTTGTGAAAATTTTTCTAAAACTTCCTTCATGTATGGAGTTCTTTTTATCCCAAATTTTCCAGGTTCAGCAGATCCTTCGTTAGATAAATATCTAAATTCTTCCCCCCAATTCAAAGGATTCATCCTTGATATTCCAATTAAACCTTTAAGAAAGTTCGATAAAATAATATCTTTACTTTTTGTTAAATTTTTTAAAGAGTTTTTATTGAGTGTTTGCTTCTTCTTCTTTTTTATATATTTCAATAACTTTCTCTCCTATTTCTTCAGATAATTTATTTAAATTTACTAATGTACCATCTAAAATTTCTTGAATATTTTTTTTCCATTTTGTATGAGGTTGGTTCTTTAAATTTACTGTAATTGTGGTTGCTGTTCTTAGTAATTCTTGCTTGAATGTAGTCGAAAGGTCTCTTAATATGCTCCCATAAAGATCCACTGGAATATACTTCCTCTCTTCAATATCTAAAAGTAATAGTTCTCTTTCTTTTCTAACTTCTTCTCTTTCTCTTTTTACTCTTAAAATTTTGTTGTATTCGTTTGATTCTTGATTGTACTTTTCTAAATTCATTAGTAAATCAAAGGTCCCATCGATTTCTGCTAATAATATTTTTTTAGTTTTATAGTTTTGGATTGTTTTTTCTGTTACTCCCAAAATTCTTGAAAAAGTTTCTACATCTACAAAAATTTGCTTTTTCTTTAGAGAATATTTTTCTTCTATTGCATCTTCAGCTATTGCTAAATAGTCATATTCTTTTTCTTTTATTTTAAAATTCTTAAATTTATTCCTAATAGATCTAGGACTTAATCCTGTCATTTCTGCTAGATTATCCTCACCAATATAATACTTTGATTTCATACTCTCACCCCGAATTCTATTCCCCTGGCAAATGGAAGGAACCGAAAAAAATAAATAAAATTTTGAAAGCGTCGCGACTCGTTTCGACCCTCAAGCTGGGGATGTCCCCTCCACAGTACCTTTTTTCTTTTGTTTGACTTTTTGGTACAAACGTAATATACTCGTACCAACTCCTCTGTTGGAAACTTGATATATATTGTTATTGAATTAAGCTTGAAGCCCCCCCGGCCTCGCGTTTTATTAAATACCCTTAGGGAATTATTAGCTCAACCTTTTTCTTTATTGAATATTAACGATGGAATTTATCACCTTAGGCATTTTTCTTTTCGTTTTTATTAATCTTTAGAACAGGTTGATGTGTTTCATTCCAATAGAGGAGTCTTTATTTTGTTATAAACTTGACTTTTTGTTGTAAAAATTATATAACATGAATTGTGATTCCTTACTGTATGGAATATATAAACTATTGTAAATGAAAGCCACCTCTACTACTGAGGTGGTTTTTATTTTTTATCCTTGATACTTATTAGGATCGTCTACTTGTGGGGGTTTCTTCGCTGGTTCTTTCTTCATCTAGTTTTCCTCCTCGGAATTATCTCTACCCTTTCATTTCCTTCTTCATCTGTACTTTGTTGTTTAATGTTTAATGACTTAGGATCATATCCAAGGATAGACATTTTCATCTTTAGTGCCGCTAGCTCTACTCCAAAAGCATTTGTTTTCTTTATAGTTCTGGTAATATCTTTTCCATCTGTTGTTGTAAATCTTGTTGTAAGCATATCCTCTGTCTTATATTCTTCTGCTTTTAGCTGCACTTTATCTATCGCTTTAATTACTGCCTCTACCCCATGTTTCTCATCCGTTAAAAAATCTTTTCTTATCTCTTCCAGGGTTCTTGCTACATTTGGTTGTTTTTCTATATCTACTGCTTTTGTATTCTCACTATATCCTGCGTGTTCTTTAGCTTCTTCTTTTCCAAATCCAGACAGTCTAGCCTTTATGTATCTTAACTCTAATCCTGTCAAGCCCTCTAAATTGAGTCTTTTTGAGTCTTTTTTTTGAGTCTTTTTGGGAAGTTCTTTTTTAAACTCTATATAATTCTCGTAATATCTAGTTATCCACGTTTTAACCGTTGTTGTAGGAGTCTCTAGTTGCTCTCCTATAGCCTTATATTTATTCAACTTGGTTTTACCAACTTTATTTAAAAACATCTCCTCATAAAGAATTAACGCTTTTATTTGATTATTTGTTAAGTTCTCTATGTTACTCATTTAATCACCTATAAATTCTGCAATCTCTTGATAATTTATTTCCAATCCATCTCTTATTAGTTTAATATCTGTTTTACCTAGCCTCATATATCTCTTAACTATTACATCAACATACCTTGGATCATATTCCATCATTCTTGCTTTTCTTTGTAATTGTTCCGCTGTTATTAACGTACTTCCACTTCCTCCAAATAAATCTCCCACTATCCACCCTTTTTTTGAACTATTTGCCATTAATCTTGCTAATAGCTTAATTGGCTTCATTGTTGGATGAACATCATTTATTATTTGTTTCTCCTCTCTCACTACCGTACTTGATTCTTCCAAGTGTTTATTTATAGAATAAATATGTTCTATCAATTCAGTTTTAGACATTTTCTTATAATTTATATTTTCTTCCAAAACAGTATCCTGGGTATAATCTTTTATAAAGAAGTGTGTGGCTCCTGGTTTCCATCCATAAAGGATTGGTTCATGTCTCCAGTTATAATCTTGTCTGGATAGGTTGAAAGCGTTTTTTGCCCAAATCAGGTTCTGTGATAGCTTGAATCCTGACTCTTTTAAAGCTCTCCTAAATGATACTGTTTCCATATCTGCATAAAATATATAAAATGCAGCTCCATCTTTCATAAAATTAAAAGAATTCTTATAAAACTCCACTAAAAACTCATAAAATTTTTCTGAGGATAATTTATCATTTTGAATCTTTAAACCATTACTAGCTTCATAGTTGACATTGTATGGAGGATCTGTTAGCAACAAATCTATTTTTTCATCTCCTAATAATCTTTTTACATCTTCTTGATTTGTTGAATCTCCACATAGCAGCTTATGTTCACCTAAAATATATAAGTCTGCTTTTCTCGAAAAGAACACTTCTTCAACTTCAGGGATTGAAATTTCCTCTATTTCGTCAATCGAATCACCATACTTCTCTAAAGTTTCTTTAAGAGCATCTATATCAAACCCACTTATATTTACTAATTCTCCCAACCCTTCAAGTTCTTTCAATAACTTTTCATCGTCCCATTCACCTAATTGAATCGCTCTAGTTTCAACTATTCTTAACAATCTCACTTGTTCTAAAGATAATTTTTCCATTCTTTGAACTTCAACTATTTCTTTTCCTAGTTCTTTTAAAGCCAGGTATTTAGCTTCTCCCAGAATTATCTCATTATTTTCGTTAACTATTATTGGTGTTGTCCTATCCGTTTCCAATATTAATTTTTTATAAATCTCTATTTGCTCTGGATTATTTATAATTGGACTTTCAGGACTAATCTTAAGAGCTTGTATATTTATTTTTTCCATCTCGTCTCCTTGTTTAAACTTCGTCTATTTTCGTCTCTGATTTAAAGTTATTCAATTTCACTTTTAGGACTCTTTAGCCTCACACTTATTACGCGCGAGCAAATTACATATAACCCCTTGATTCTATTGAAGGTTGTTAAACTTCACCCCCCTCAAAAGTGTCACTTTTATGATACTTTTAGACGTTAAGAAATTAGAATTCTTTCCTTTCTACTTTGTTTGATTTTCAAAGTTATTCCAAACAAATTTTTAAGAAAAATCTCTAATCTCTCTACATTTTTAATATTATTTCTTTTGGGGCTATTTGATAATCCTAGCAATGTTAATTTACGTTTTGATGCAGCTTGACATCTTTTCGATGTTGACTCCGCTTTATTCTTTATTACTTCTTTGTGCAGAATGCAATTAAATGTATCAGCATCAAAAATCCACTCATTATTCTCTGTTACAAATAATTCCATATTTTTAGGTGTTATTCTTTCTAGGCTTCTCAACCTTTTTATCAACTCTTTTTCATCATTTTTGAATTGATCTATTACTGATTGTTTTATGGATATTTCTAATTTTTTACTAATCCCGATTCTTAAGCGTTCAAGAGTAATTTCCTCTACGTTTGTAGTTGCCAACATTGTCTTCAATACCGTTGCTGTTACAGTCAGCTCAGTTTTTAACTCTCCACCTAAAACTTTAGAATCTGTATTATTCTTATTGTTTTCTATTGTCTTGTTGTATACTTTCAAATTTAGTCCCTTAGAAAGTTTAAAACTAAATCCTGTTAAATAAAATCTATCCAACGCTCTGGAATAATCTCCATAGAGACATTTTGAATCAGTTTTAAACCCTCCGTTACATAAAGCTTTAAATATGAAGTAGATTGCATTGTTAAAATCCGAAAATATCTTAACTCGAAGCTGCTCTGCCACTTCAATTTCTAAATAATCCAATATTACAGTTTCTGCTTCCGTTTCAAGTAAATCCGCAAGAAGAAGCTTTATATCAAAATCAACCTTCTTCTTATATAATTGATTAGTTACAAGATGAAAATTTGTTTTTTCAAAATATTTAGGGTAATTTATTTCTACCTCTAAGTAGCAACGATCACTTATTTTATCTCCAAGTTTTTTTACAACTTTGACCCAATTTATATATCTAAAAATTGGATTAGAGTTCTCTCTTCCAATATATATTTTTTCTATATTGTTGGCATGGATATCATCTTTTAAGTTAAATTTCTTTAAGATATTTACTTTTAATCTATCTGCATCCATTCTAACTACTCCAGTTTTCATTACTACTCTATCTAACCCAATCATTCATCCATATCCACCTCCCTATATATAAATAAAAGTCCTGAATAGTATCTCTACCATCCAGGACTTCTTGAGTCTCAAAGTTTTATATTCATTTTTTTTCCACATAAGCATTCAAGTATGTTTTGTCCTTCTTTTCCAAGTTTAACTATCCCTTTCGGTTTAGTTATCACAAGTTCTCCTTTTTCATTGAATTTTCCAAGAAGCTTCAAACATTTTTCACATCTCAATTCCTTTTCCATCTTCATTATTCTCCTATTCTCGTTCGATAAAATTTGTAGATTTTGAGTTATTAAAGTAATATATAAATATTCTAAAACAAATAAATCCACCGAGGTGACTAATATGCGCAATTATTTAATTATTTTTTTACTACTCATTATCTATGTACTTGTTAAATATAATGATATTCATATCCTGAATTCATTCGAAGAATTTTTTCATTCTTTAAATTCAATTTTTTTAGAAACTGTAAAATCTATTTCTAGAAAACTTGGAATATAAACTCACTTAACAATCACTTTCCATAAATTTTCTATATTAATCTGTCTAAAAAGTACTGGATATGGTACTTTTTTTTCATTACAATAAGTTTGAAGTTGCTTCATACTTATCTTCATATTATTATCTCTTAGTCTTTTCAATTCTTCTATTATCTCTTCCAATAATAAATTTCTAACAATTCCAATCACCATCCTTCTAAAGTTAGGGGTGGTGCTACAATTAAGTAGCACTATGGGGATACGAAATATTAGACTCGAACTAACATGTATAAAAAAATATACACCTTCCTAGTTTCGCATATGACCCTCATGTGAGGGAACGTCTCGAAATTAGTATAAGCTACAATTTTCTTAATTTTTTTTTGGATTTCTCCAACAAAGACTACCAATTGCATGTTCTTCTTCTGAAAAGGAGACATTGATAATCTTTGTAAGAGATCTAATCTCTCTAGTATTGTGTATGCACTCCCAAAAAGATATAATGTGATTGCCAAACAACAAACTCATTTGATTGGGAGGTTGTTACTATGTATGATATATACACTTTTACTGCATGGTTGAAAGAAGATGAACCTTTATATACAGAAGTTATCTATAAAGGAACTAAATTTGTAGCTGGTGCCCATTTAATCAGCGTGCCTCAAGAAATCTACGAACAGTTCTTCATCCAAATTGGAACCTTAGAAAAAATTGAATTTCCATATCAAATAAGAAAAACTGAATTTAAAATTCATAACAATATTTTTTCTGCAACTTTTGAATTCAGATACTCAGAAGAGAAAAATAAATTTTTCTGTAATGCTAGTCTATATTGTGATTCTAATTTATCCTATGACTAGGTAGAACCCCAGTTGTTGTTTGGCATTTAAATATTTCTATTAAATATTAATTTCACACAATTTTCAGTAAAATATTATTTATTTAATACTTTTATTTATTTTTTGCTATTTTTTAACTTGCTTTTCTCAAATTAGTGAGGTATAGTCATATCGTCTTATTAAGACTCGATAGCCGGGGGGTTATTATATAATTTTATATTAATTTTTTTTCGTAAAAAAACTTATAACTAAAAACCATCGGATTATTAATGCTGACGGTTATTGTTATTACTGTAAGAGCATCCAATGAAGAGGGGAACTAAAGTTCTCCTCTTTTGATTTTAAATAAACAACCAGACAACTTTTCCCAACGGCTCCACAGAGGATAGTAGAGCTGTTACCCCTCAATATTTCAACCTTAACTTTTAAAAAGGTTTTTTCATCAAATTTATTGATAATATTTAAATAATTCTCATAATTTAGCTTCTAAGCCTTTTTTATCCATAAACGGATTTTATATATACTCCCAAAAATTTATAATTAAATTACCCGACAAGGAATAAAAAATAAAATTTTGGAGGTCATATGAACATGGTTGATATTTTACAACCGTTCCTTAGCATGGTCACTCCTATTATTGGAGACAAAGCTGTGACAAAAGTTGTTGAACTTTTTTTAGCTAACAACGAATTAATCGTCAATATTCCTACTTGGAACTTAAAAAATAATTTTTTTATTTTGAAACTCGAACTACAAACCGATAGAGCTCCTATGATAATTAATGAAATTTTTATTGAGTCACCAGACTCTATAATTTTTTACGCTTCTCAAAGGACTTTTTCACAACCACCCAAAGCATTTGGGATGAATGATTATCTTTTTGTTGATGCATCCTCTGAAAATAATTATCTATCTTCTTTCACTGATTATTTCGGTAGGGTTATTAACTTAAACTTTGATTTTACCAATAAATTTTCAATTGTTTTTAAAGATATTCCTGAAAATACAAATTTTGAAAATTGGAAGATTCATTTTAAAGTTAATAACAAAGTAAAAACTTACGGTTTGAAAGAACTTATTGCTGAAACACCAACTATTCTTTCTTATTTAAGACAAAGAGGTAATGATATTGAAGCTATGTTAAAAAATCGTGAGTTGATGTTTGGATCAGCGTTTAAATAATAATTTTCTCTTCGAGAACCTGTATGTACACAGGTTCTTTTTTCATCATTTTAACAATAAAAAACTTGTACTATTTTGATAAATTCTGGCAACGAGTACTTCAGGCAAAGCCAAGCTACATAATTAGCTAATGCTCCCGTAAATAACCGTGATATCATATCTTTAATAGCTTCCTTAACGCTAACGTCTTTATATCTATCTGGTGCATTTTTACCCAGAATCTCCCGACTTATATAACCCGTTCCACTACATAATAAGTAAAATGAAACCCAGCTCACAATTTGACCTCCTATCCAACAGTCACTCTAGCTTCTATTCCGCTAGAAAAATATTATTTGTAATCTATTTTAAATCTTTAAAAAAATTTCCTAAATTTTTTTTGATAAATTGATAAGCTTTTAACTAAGAGACTTTTTCTTAAATTGTCTCTTTAAGCTTGTTCTTTATTTGTTTTAACGTTATAATATATTGGGCTAGATTTTTAAGGAGGAATTATTATCGAAACTAATCAAGAAATACTAAACAAATGTATCGAAAATTTTATAAAAAAATTTGAATGTTATCCAATAATTGAGCACACTATTGAAAACAATATTATCAAAGCTACAATTTCTTTGACAAAAGAACTTCCTTTATCTTCAGGATTTGCTCATTTACAAGCTTTTGCAGATGTTAACATATATGCTTGTGAGGCAACTATAAACGCATTTAAAAACTACGATTCTAAATTTTAAAAACATAAACTAGATTTTATAGAATCTAGCCCTTTTATATATCGGTTCTTTTTTCTAAAGTTATTCTTTCCCAGTTATAATTTTTCATAAATTCTATCACCAATTCTGTTTCATTTTTTAATTGTAATTCTCTTATTTTCAATGTAAATTTTTCTAAATCGTTTAAAAATTTATTCATTTACAACACCTCCATGCTAAATAATTATAATTTACTCTAATTCTTTAAATAGAACTCCAACTGCACAGCTTTTCTCAACGGTTCCACAGAAGATAGTAGAGCTATTACCCCTCAATATTTCAACCTTAACTTTTAAAAAGGTTTTTTCATAAGTTCATTCAAACCTTCTAATAAATACTGTATCTTCCCTGATCCTATTGCCATCCTTAATCCATCTGTAAATTCCATTATTATATAATATATTTTATCTATCTTTTCTAACTTTCCATCCGCTAAAACTATTGCGGATGCTCCTACAAGAAATTATAATTAAATTACCCGACAAGGAATAAAACTATAACTTTCAAGGAGATATTAAATGCCTAAAAAATATTATAATGCTAACGATGCTATATATGTAGATGGGATAAATAAAATTATTCATTTAAAAGATAGGAATGGAGAAAATTGTGTCCTCCCACCTCTTAAACCTTCTGTTGTTTTTAGTAGCTATGTCGATCTACTAAACTATTACTTAGGAACAGACCATATTTTATGTCCTCATTGCTTTGCAAATTTAACTTTCGATAACTTTAAAAAAGTTCATGGTTTTAATTTTGATAACTGCAAGTCTCGAAGTTACAATAATCAAGAAAATAGGTTGAAAATACTAAATAAACAAAGCTAAATTATTGTAGAGCTGGAAATGCTTTTTAAAAGTATTTCTGCTCTAATTTCTCTTCCTCTTAGATAATAATCCCATCTGTCCATTTCAAAATATTCTCCTCCATGTAAAATTTCAAGCGGAAATATTTCTAATATATTGTTTCTTTTCTTTTTTATTTTTTCTATAATTTTTTCTAATTTTTTAATTTTACTTTTTCTATCTTCAATTATTTTTTTGTCTGCAAGTTCCTTTCTAATGCAAGGACTGTAAATTTCTTTTCCTATTGGATCATATTTAGGAAACACCTCTAGAGTGGCATTAAATTCTTTCACCACTATTAAATATTCTGTTTCACTAAAAATATAACTTCTTCCATTAGGAGCCGTTATTTCTTTCCTAGGGCAATAATAAATCTCACTTCTCACTTAATCACCTCCCAAAAACCCACCATTTTGAGTTAGCCATTCCCTTGCTTCCCTATTTTAATAATTCCCATGGTTCAACCTCTAAGGCTCTAGCTATTTCCGATATAGTTTTTAAAGTTATTGTTGAATCATAATTTTTTAATCTTCTAAATTTATTAGACAAAACAGATTGATTAATTTCTAATTTATCACTCAGTTCTTTTTGTTTAATTCCTTTACTTTTCATAAATAAATTTATATTTTTATATATAATTGAATTTATATTTACATTCAAAAAAATCCCCTCCATAAAAAATATTTCTTTAAAGATAATATATTTACTATAAAGATATAATTAATAGTGAGTTTTGTCAATATAAAAATATTAAATTTTTATTCCAAGCATATAAAATCCTTTATTTTATATATCTTTTATCTCTTTTAAAATTTTTTTCAATTTTAAATTTTCTTGTTCTAATTTAAAAAAATACTCCATAGTTTCTCTATGACCTCTATCATAACTCCAAGCTTTCCATATGTCTTTTTCCTCTTCTTTAGTAAGTACTAAGACATCAATAATCGCTTGAATAGTCTCTTCACTTCCTATTTTTTTACCTGTTTTTATTCCACTAAAAAACCCTTGTGTTATCCCAACTTTTGAGCATATCTCAGTTTGAGTTATCTTTTTTCCTACCAAAACTTTTTCTATAGCTAAACCTATTTTTGTCATATCCTATTCTCCTTTTCTTTTAAGAAATTTTTAAAAATTATAACACTCCACATTCCTTTATTTTATAAGGGTTTATAGGAATAATCAATATAAAAATATTTCTTCAAAGAAATTTTTGTTGACTTTATTTCTATAAAGAAATATAATTGCGTATAAACCCAATTAAATAAAGGTTTTATGTTTAAAAATAAAAATATAATAATTTCTTTTTAGAAATAATTATAAAATATAGGAGGTCTTAAAATGTTTAACTACAACAAATTAAATATCGTGTATATTAACTCTACATAAAATTGATGAATTCATTACTTTTGAAACGGAGAATTTAACTTAATTGAAAGATTGAGAGTAGCTTTATGATTACTTGGCGAAAAAGGACATTTAAAATGAATTTTACAAAAAATGAAAAATGGGCAGCTCGGAACTGCCCATTTAACCTGAAACCTGTAGTTATTATAATTATTATAGTCATAATAACAAAATAAAAAATAATACTTATATATTACTATAGGTTTCTCCAAAACACAAGGAGGAATTTAAATGAAATTAGAACAATTTTTAAAAGACTGTAAAACTATTGAGAAAAAGCTTGGGACACTTAATATTTCAATTAAGGAGTTTCTAGCAATGGTAGTTGATAAATAATGAAAATAATCGCTAAAGAAATATATATACTAAAATTTTTGGGACAAAATATTATAGCTTCCATTTCTGAAGAATTAGCTTTAAAAGAGCTGGAAGAAAGAAAAAGCGAGACATGTTGTGATTCAAATTATTCTATTGAAGTTTGTCACTTACAATTTCCAAATACAGTAACAAACTTGAACTTTGATTTTAAAAAGCTAGGATTCAACGAATAATGAATATTATAATAGCTGATTTAATTTACGGGGCCATAGTGTTTTTTACAATAGTTTCTGTATCCAAAAAATAGAAAAATGGGTAGCTAAAACTACCCATTCTTACAATTTTACAACACCCTATTTCAACACATTTATAAACAAGCTTGTCCCTAGTATACTATATATTATTTTGATTTACAATCCAGAAATGAACTTCGAGAAACAAAATGTCCAAAAAATAGAAAGTGAGTAGCTAGGACTACCCACTTCACAATAACTTAAAAAATCCATATTTTGAGATATGTTTATCAAAAGAAACTCATGTTTAATATACCATACACCTTATTTATCTTCAATCCGAAACTAAACAAAAAGAGAGCCTCCTCGGTTAAAAAGTGTATTTTATGAAAGGGGTGGTAAATCCCTAACATAAAAGAAGTCACCTTATATTAAAAGATGACTTCTTTTATATAAACACACTTTTAACCGAGTTTTGTTAATCGCTCCGACTTACCAGGTCATCACTGCTTTTAACACCATTATTATAAATTTTTTAATTTATATTGTCAAATTCAAAAATATGCTTCAAATAACTTAGATTTTTTTAATAAGTTCTTAATTTTTTAAGAGTTTATTTGAAAAATTAAAATCAATCAGGAGGGATCAAATGGCTAAAATATTTAACAAGACTAAAAAAGAGTTTACGCAAATTAACAATCAACTCCTGACAAACTCTGATTTAACTTTTGGAGCTAGGGGACTTATTGGACTTATGCTTTCTAGACCAGAGGAATGGGAGTTCAATATGGACGAAATAGCAAGTAATACAAAAGAAAGTTATTATGCTGTTCAAAAATTAATTAAAGAGCTAGAAACAAACAAATATTTATTTAGAATTAAAAGAGGTGTTCCTGGTAAAAAATCAACTTTTGAATGGTTATATTTCTTAAATGAAGTTCCATTTTCTGATTTAGATATCAAAGAAATTGAAGAGGAATACTTGAAAAATAAGGGTTCCAACGACAATGCGAAAATGACATCATCGTTGCCAACGACAACCCCAATTAGCGACCGTCGCAAAATGGGGTCATATATAAATACTTATACATGTAAAAATACTTATGTAAATAAGACATGTAACATGTCTATTTCCAAAAACAACCTTGGAACAAATAAAAAAGGGTTTCCCATCAAAGACAAATGGGAGAAATTTTTAATTGATAATATTTCTGGAATTGATTATCAAACAAATATTCAAAAGCAAATTAGAAAACTAGAAAAGAATTGGTCTGAAAAACAAATACAAGATTATTTACTAGAAACATATGCTAGCGGAATTAAACAAAATTTATCTTTAGGACTTATAGCTAAGTTAATTGCTAATGGTAAAAGAATTAGAGAAAATAAATATCCTGAAAAGAAAGTTAATAAACAAAATACTATCGAGACTAAAGAACTTATAGCAGCTAAAAATATATCAATTGAAAAAACTAAAAAATATTTATCTGAACAAAATAAAGTAAAAGTTGAAATTTTAAATGGAACTTCAAATTCAAAAATGGATCCTTTATTAGAAACACTTATTCAAAAATATAAAGATATGGGATTAGGATTAGGTTCTGCAACTATGAAAGCTGGAGCAGAATTTTATAACTTACAAAAATCTCAAGGGAGTATTAATGCCTAAAAGAAACCTTAAAATACAAACTAATATTGAAATTATAGCTAAAGACTATATGAAAATTGCGAGAGTTGAAACCTTGGCTGAACTTAAAAGCACAACATATTGGGAATATTACCAAAAAGAAGTGCGTGGATTAAGCAATGTTAAAACTATTGTTAATGTGAATGAAATTATAAAAAAATCTGAAAATATTGAAAACATATCGAAAGAAGTGATTCAAAAGTTACTTGAATAGGTGTCTAAAACGCTTTAAAATCGTTTTTAATAAACTTCATAGATGTTTAATGGATGTTTTATTGTTAAATGTGTTTAGATGACGTTAAAAACGTTTTTAATCAATGTTTGAGATTATTGGAAAAAATATGGAGCAATTAATAACATTGAATAATTTAAGGGTAAATCAACTTGAAATTATTTTGACAATAAATGAAAAGTTAACAAACATAATTAAAAAACTAATTCTCTGATTTAATTAAATGATTAATTCTGATAGAGAAGTTTTCTTTGAAATAAACAAACCAATTATTTTTAGTTTTTATAGAAATAAAAAAATAAAACTCTTTAAATATAAATTTTATAACTTTAATAACTTTAAATACTTTAGGATTCATCTAGGCCAGTAAAATCAATGCTTAAAAGTGGGGTATAGCGTACATCTTGTAACAATAAAACGTACATCTTGTAACAATGAAGCGTACATCTTGTAACAATGAAGCGTACATCTTGTAACAAATACCCATACATCTTGTAACATATAGCGTACGTCTTGTAACAAATATCTTTAAATAGAAATAATTATATAGTTGAATTAAAAATAAGTTAATAAACATAATGTTTTCAGGCATTAATTTGTATTTTAAGTTTTCACTATACAAAATGTACGTACATTTTGTAACAATTAAAGCGTACCGATATATTTACAAGTACGTTTCACTGTGGTATATTTAATATTGAATATGAAAATTTAGAAAAGGAGTGTTGATGAAAAGCTTAGAAGTTAAGTATAGTAATGTAATGAATAATGTTTCTTTTGCAGGATTTAAAGAAAAAGAATTAGATCTTTTTTTTAGTATTTGCTTTAAATTAAAAGAATATGGAACAGATGAATTAACATTAGAATTTGATGAATTAAGAGAGCTTTCTAATTATCAACATAGAGGATTAGAAAGGTTTTATAAAGATTTAGATCAAGTTTATAGAAAGTTAATTGAATTGAATTTTAAATATGAAGATGATGAAAAAATTATTAGATTTGTTTTATTTAATAGATATGAAATAAATAAAAAAAATAAAGTTGTATCTGTAAAAGTAAATGAAGATTTTAAAAATATATTAAATGATTTGACCAAAATGTATACAAAGTTTGATTTATTAGATTTTGTAAATTTAAAAAGTGTTTATTCAAAAAATACTTTTAAATTATTGAAACAATGGGAAGGAACTAAAAGCATAGATTTTCAAATAGAAAACTTAAGAGAAATTCTAGGAGTTCCAATAAGTTATAATATGGATAATTTTAATAAAAGAGTTTTAAAACCTTTGGAAGAAGAGTTACCACACTGTTTTAAAAACTTAAAAATAGAAAAAATTAGAACGGGCAGAAAAATAACTAATATAAATTTTAGTTGGGAGAGAAATAAAGAAAAAGAAATAGCGGAGATTGTAGAAATTGAAATATCTTCTAAACTAAATAAAGCCATAGATAAAGCTAAACAGAATAGGTATTTAAAAGATATTTTTACAGAAAAAAACATCCATAAATTATCAGAAAAATTTAAAGAAGATAATTTAATTAAAGCTTTACATTACGCCTATAAAACAGTAAAACAAGAAGTGCCAAATTTCAGTTATTTTTTAAAAATAATTGAATCAGGGACAAAAGAAACTCAAATAAAAATAAAAATAAATAAAGAAGAGATTGAAATATTAAAAATTGAAGATAAACTTGAAAATGTAGTAGAAACGCTAAAGTCTGAAGAACAAGAATCAGATTTAATATATAAAATGTTTTTAAATATGCCAGATGAGATTAAAACTTCAATAATGGAGAAAGCTAAAGATTTATTTTTAAAAGAAATTGGAGCAGATAAAATGAATTCTATGTATGAAAAGTTTTTTAGTGCTTCTGAAAAAAAATTAATATTAAAAGTAATTAGGGAGAGTGAATAATTTTGAAAATAATATCCATAAAAAATAATAAAGGTGGAGTTGGAAAAACTTTTATTACTACCCAATTAGCGGCGGGATTAGCTTATGCAGACAAAAGAGTTCTGATACTAACATCTGATCCACAAAATAATGTATTCAATTTTTTATTTAAAGGAGATAAAACTTTTAAGAAAGGACTTAAAGCAGAGGTTTTAAAAAAAGATGGAGAATATTTTAGATTGAGAAGTAATTTATATTTTCTTCCCTTAGAAGATGTTAAATTCTCTAATCAGTTTTTAAAAGAAGTGGTGGAGTTTATAAAAAGAATAAAAAATGAATTTGACTATATATTGATAGATAGTATTCCAACATTAAAAATTGATGAAATATTCCTTAATTTATCTGATTATATTATAATCCCAAGTTATGCTGACGAACTAACAACAGAAAGTATTTTAGAGCTTCTAAAGACTATAGACGTAAGTAAAGTTAAAGCAATAGTAACTAATAGGTATAAATCAACATCAGCGGTTCAGAAGGCTAATTATACAGCTTTAAAAAGTGATTTAGAAGGGAGTTCTATATTGTTTACTGATCCTATTGAAAACTTATCTTTTATAGAATTGATGATTCAAAATAAAAAAACTATTTGGGAATATAATAATACTTTTGCGACTAAAGTGCAAAAGATATTTTTAGAAATACTTAAAGTAATTTAATGAAAATTTAAAAGCAAGGGACAACTTGTCCCTTGCTTTTGGGGAGAGTGAAATTCGGTGAGTAAAGTTAGATTAGATATAAAAAATATGCTTCAAAATTCCATTGATAAGCCTAACGTAAAAAAAGAAGAAGAATATACTTATGAAGTAGACTCTATTATAAATTTAGATTTAATTAGAGAATTGTCAGATGATAATGAAATAAGTAAATTATTGGTAGATAAGACTAAATCTTTAATTAACTTACAAATAAAAAATGCCATTTCGTTAGGAGAGATTTTTACATCTGTTTTTGATAAACTATCTAAATCTGGAAGTAAATATGAGGGGTTATATGAAAAATGGCTTCAGTTGAATGATATAAATAAAAAGACGGCTTTAAGATATAGAAAAAGATATGAATTATATTCAATGATTAATAATAAAGAAACAATAGCAATAATGCCACAAAAATATATAGATATACTTTATTCTGAAGAAGATAAAACTAAATATATAGAGCTGATTGAAAAAGGTGCGACATCAAAAGAAATTATAGAGTATATAGATTCACAAGGTATTGTTGAACTCAAAACAGTTAATTTAATAGAGGAAAGAGATGAGATATTTAATCATATTCCTAAGTATTTAAATTTTTCAAAAGAGATAAATAGAAAAATAGAAACTTTAGATGAAAAGAAAAAAAGAGATCTACAGAAATATTTGGATAAAATAGATAAAATATTGAATTAGGTTGTTTTTAAATCATAATTTTTGGGAGAGAAAAATGGGAAAGTTAGAAGCTATCAGCAAAATTATTTCGACTGCTATTATTTGTATATCTATAGCTTTAATGGTATCAAATAAAAGTGAAAATAAAGAAGTTGAAAGAATAGAAATAACGGAAGTAAGTAAAAATACTTTAAACGATAAAGAAAAAGTTTTTAAGTGGAGAAGTAAAGTAGATAACAAAAATTTTAATATTAAATACAAAATAACAAATGAATTAGAAAATAAATCAACTTTATTCTATGATAGAGATACTGAAGAAGAGGGAATTAGGATAACAAATGAATTGTCTAAGGATAAAATAATAATTAAGCCCATGTATGCAAATCATATACAAAGATCTCCTGAAGAAAGGGCTGCAATTTTTAACGGAAAGTTTAAGAAAAAATATTCTGGATATGAAATCTATAATACAGAAAAACCAAATCCTTCATTCATCTTTTTTAAAAATAAACTGTGTTTAATTGAATATTATAAAGTAGATGGAAAATTAAATAAAATTTATGATTTAGTAACAAAAACTATTAACGGTGTTTCACCTAAAGGATAAAATTAATGAAATTATTTGGTAGGTTAGAATAAGGAGGGCTAATGTTAACAAGAGAAGAACTTTTAAAAAGTTTAAAAGATAATAAAGAAAAATTAGAAATGTTAGGAGCCTTTAAAATAGGCATTTTTGGAAGCTATGCTAAAGGAACGGCAACAGAGGATAGCGACATAGATATACTTTTAGAATTAAATCCAGAAGGAGATATTTATGGAAATTATTGTAACGTAAAATATTTCTTAGAAGAACTGTATAATAAAAAAGTTGATTTGTTAACAACGAGCCATTTTAGAAGAAATTACAAAACAGAATTAGCAAAAAAACATAATGAAATAATTCAAAAAAAAATAATGGCGAGTGTTATATATATTTAAGTTGAAATTAATTAGGAGGAATTCCATGATAAATCTAAAGGAAATAGAAGAAGTAAAAAATAGATTAGTTGCAGAATTTCATCCTAAAAAAATATATATCTTTGGATCCTATGCTTGGGGAGTTCCAAACGAAGATAGTGACTTGGATATTATGGTCATTTTAGATAAGTATAATAACAAAATGAGTGAAATAAGAAGAGGATTAAAAGCCCTAAGAGGAATTAGATTTCCTAAAGATGTAATTATAAATAATGAGTTAGAATTTATAGAAAATTCTAAGAAAAATTATACGATAGAGAGTGAAATATTAGAAAATGGATATTTATTATACGAAGATAAATAAATTTGATTGTTAAAAGTATCTAGTGATATAGAAATTGGAGAAAAAATATTAGAAAAAGATTAGACTCAGAGGAGAAAAAATGAAAAATAAATATATTATGTCAAGAAAAGATAATATTATGTTAGCTAAAAGAAATATTGTTGATTCAATATGGAAAAGTGCAAATTTGGAAGGAATAGCAGTTACTTTTCCAGAAACAGAAATGATTTTTGATGGTTTAGTAGCAAAAGATATGATTATAAAAGATGTTAATGTAATTATTAATTTAAAGAAAGCATGGGAGTTTATAATAGATTATGCAGATTATCCGATAGACTTTGGATATATTTGTATGATTAATAAAATTGTAGGATCTGATAATGTTACTCCCTATCCAGGATATATGAGAACATCTGAAGTGAAGATGGGTGGAACAGAGTGGATTCCAGAAATACCAAATGAAGTTAAGATTAAACAAGATTTAGAAGAAATAAAAAAAATAGAAAATGCAACAGATCAAGCTATTACCTTAATGCTTTACCTTATGAGAAGTCAAATTTTCTATGATGGAAATAAAAGAACTGCTATGTTAGCAGCAAATCAAGTAATGATACATAATGGAGCAGGAATTATTTCTATCCCTCTTGAAGAGCAAAAGAATTTTAGAAATGAACTGGTAAAGTTCTACGAAAGTAATGATATGACTGGAATAAAAGAAATGATTTATAATAAATGTATTGATGGAATTGATTTTAATATTAAGGAAAATAAAGATTTATTAGATTTTGAGAAAAAATTAAAAGATATGAAAAAAAGTCAGTAAATTATATGGAGTTGATTAAAAAGAATTCACCAATAATAATATTGAAAAAATAAAAAGGTAGATATATAAATTATTTGGCTACAGAAAATGTAAAATAGCCTTAAAAATGGGAGTGATGTAAAATGACAAAACAAGAATTTATTAATTTACATCAAGAGAACATGGGGATAGATAGAAAGAAAGAATTTGAAAAATTAATGAGTGAACTATTCTCAACATTAGAAGATATTTTAGAAACGGGAGAAGAATTGTCAATAAGAGGATTTGGAGAACTTGAAGTTGTAATTCAAGCAACAAGAACTTATAGAAATCTAAAAACAGAAGAGGTTGAGAAAAAAGGAGTTAAATTTAAAGCAGAAAAAGGATTGGTTAAAAAGTCAGTAAAATAAACATTGATTTATAATTTTTTTATTATCTATATTTCAGAAGTTTTTTAGTCTATGGCTAAAGAGCTTTTTTTTATATAAAAGATGACACTTTAGATATTTTAATTTTAAAAAGTATATTTTTGAGAATAATTTAAAAGAAAGACTCACATATATTATTAAAATGTTACGTAAAAATGTTTAAAAATAAAAAAAACTTGATTTTTTAGTAACAGGGAAGTATAATAATAATATGTTAATAATATTGTTAACTAGGAGGAGAACAGTAATGAACAGTGTAAAAAAAATAAGAGAAAGTAATGGATTAACACAGGAAAAGGTAGCAAAAATTATGGGTGTAAAAAGAGAGATGGTATCATACTATGAATCAAATACAAGAGAAATTCCTGTAACAAATTTACAAAAGTTACTTAATTTTTTAGGAATCAAGTCAGAGGATTTAAAAAAAGGTAGCTATGAAAGAAAAATTCAAGTAGCTTATAGAAAGCATAATATTTCAGAAGAAAATTTCAATCAGGTAATTTGGCTAAATAGATTTGTTATGAATCTTTCAGAAATAAAAAAGATAAATGAATGAAGAGGAGGTAATGATGAATAGAAATGAAAAACTTCTAGCTGTTGAAGCTAGAATAAATCTTGGAATAGGTTTATTGGATCCGATAGAAAGTATAGAGAACTTAATTTTTAAAAAAACTGGAATTTCAATTATAAAAAAAAGAATTCCAGTCGATATATCTGGAATTTGTAGTAGAATTTCAGATGGAATTATGGCGATTTTGGTAAATACAAGCTTTAGTATAGGAAGACAAAATTTTACAATAGCTCATGAATACTATCACTTGATGTACGACAAAGATTTGGATAAATATGAAAAAGAAAAAGAAGCTAGAGCTAATACATTCGCATCATACTTTATAATGCCTGAAGCAGCGCTTGATTATTATTTAGAAAAAAAGAAAATATCTAGAAAAAAAGATAGTTTAACTCCAGATGATGTGATAGAAATTTCTGCACATTTTAAAATGAGTTATTTGGCTACAATTGTACGTCTAGAAAAAAATGAAAAATTGCTATCAAAAGAAAAAGCTAATGAATATATAGGATTAAATGCAAAAGAGTTAGCCGTTTCTAATGGAATATTTACTGATTTATATGATGTTACAGAAGAAGAATTTAGTGCAAAAACAGATTATGTTGAAGAGGTAAAAAAAGCATTAGAAAATGAAAAAATAACAGTTGGGAAATATGAGGCTTTACTTTTAGAAGGAGGATTTGAAGATGTTGTTTTTGGTTTAGATGAAAATGATTATGGGGTGGTAGTTGATGGAAGAATCGAAGATTATATGTGATAATGATTTTTTATCTTCTTTTCTATGGGTGGGGGAAGAACAGTTATTGGTAGCAATGTATGGAAAAAGAATGCATGTACCCGATGCAGTAAGAGTAGAATTTGAAGCATTAAAAGGAACAAGACTAGGAAATCACGTATATAACAAATTCAATGAAATGATTGATAATGGTCATTTAAAAATTCTTACAATAAATGTTGATTCAGAAGAAGCTAAATTAATGGAAAAAATAAGGAAAGATTTTAGAGGGCAATTTAGAAAAGAAATAGGTGAAGGAGAATTACAAATGGTAGCATTAGCAATTCATCAAAAAGCTATTTTCACTGTAAATACTGCCAGTAATAACTTAAGTGATATTGCATATTTTGTACAACAAGATGAGATAAAAAATATAACAACAATGGAAGTTCTTTGTAATGCTTATGAAAATAAATTGAAAGATTTTCCAGAATTAGAAGTAATAAAAAAAGAAATGATAAAAAGAAAAAGGAGGCTTCCTTCAATGGATGTTAAGGAATATCATGGAAACATGTACAAAAAATAAAAATAGCCCTCAACTAAAAGGACGTTATAGAAATCCCAGCAAAATGCTGTTTACATAAATTGATTTAATAATATATTTAAATTTGCCGATTTACATATATTATTATGGATAGTATAAATTTGCCGATTTATACCTTTTTATTTTTATGGAATATAGTATTATGATTTTTAACTAGTATTATAATACCATATTCTCATTTATTTGGCAAGACGCCGAAGGAGAATTTATTGAATAAATATAAAAATGTTGTTACAAAATTAGAGAGCAAATCACTAGAAGAAATAATTATATTTTTAAGAAGTTACAGTTCTAAATTGGGGAAAAAAGAAGAGCATTGTAGAGATTTAATGGATAAAGAAAAAAATCTAGCATTTATTTCATCCGTGTTAGCTTCTGGATTAACAGTGATAAATAATATTACATACCATCCTACTATGTCTGAAGACATATATCTTAAAGCTATGAATATAATAGGATATACTAAAAATAACAGAAATCATAATTATACTACTGATGAAATAATGTTTACATTAGGTTATATAGCTTTATATTATAAAAAAACTACAGATTATAGAAGTGTGGGATAAAAAATTTAGCGGACGTTAGTCCGCTTTTTTATTTTTTGAATTTTAAATTTATTGAAAACTGTAAAATAAGGTAGACCCTATTTTGCTCATATCAAACAAACATAGTTGTTATGTAAACTAACTTTGTAATTTGTATAAATTTACTCTTTGTAACTTAAGTCATTGACTATTTATTACAAAAAATGTAAAATGAAAATAAAAAGGAGAAAATGTGAAAGTTGGATATGCAAGAGTTTCAACAATAGATCAAAATGAAGAAAGACAAATTAGATCGCTTCAAGAAAATGGAGCCGAAGAAATTTTTATAGATAAAAAATCTGGAAAAAATACAGATAGAATAAAACTTAAAGAAATGCTTAATTTTATAAGAAAAGGAGATGTCGTAATTGTATCTGAATTTTCTAGATTGGCTAGGAATACAAAAGATTTATTAGAAATAACAGAATCTATAACAGCTAAAGGAGCAACTTTTAAAAGTTTGAAAGAAAGTATAGATACATCTTCACCTGCTGGCAAACTTATGTTGACAGTGATTGGTGGGATAGCTACATTTGAGAGAGAGATTCTTTTGGAGAGACAGCGAGAAGGAATTGCTATAGCAAAAGAGAAAGGTAAATATAAAAAACCTAAAAAAGAGATACCAAAAGATTTAAAAGAAACAATGATAAATTTTGAATTTAAAAAAGTAAAGGTAGCAAAATTTTATAATATTTCAAGACCAACATTAGACAAATGGTTAAACTTACAAAAAAAAGAGGTTGATTAATATGGAAGAGATTCAATATAGAATTTTGTTACTAGAAAATAAAGGTACGATAATATTTGAAAAAATAGTAAATTCTTTACAGGATGAAGATATAATAGTAGAGGAGTTAATAGACAAATTAAACAAAAATAGAGAAGTAAAAGTATTTGAAAAAATAAACAATGAATGGAAATTAAGACGAGTACTTAGTTTAAAGAAATAAATTAAAAACAAAACTATTGCAGATGGAGCTTTTGATATATTACAGTATATATCTAGTAACTAGATACATAAAAGGAGAGTTGAATATGTCTAAAAGATTAAAATGTGATGTGAGTTTTGGAGATAGTTTATTGTTTATATTAGGTTGGACATTATTGATTATAATAACGTTTGGATTAGCTTCACCATTCTTTATATTTTCACTAATAAAGTTCATGATTAATAAAACAACTATTGAGGAAATGTAATAAGGAAGGGTCAACAAAAGAGGAATTCAAACTTCTTTTGTTGGCCCTATTAATTTCATTTATAATTTAAAAAAGTATTTTGCAAATATAATTGTAGCTATTACAACCTTATAATCTTTATTATTAATATCTTCTATAACCTCTTTTACAAATGCTATTAATAGGATAGAACCTAACATTCCTAGGAAGATTGAAAAGATACTTATTATTACCAGTATTTCTTTCAAGTTACTTTCTTTAAGAATATAAAAAAAACTAATTACAACTAGAATAATTGAAACCATCCAATGTAATAAAAATTTTTTAAAAGTTAATTTACCTATCTGAAATTTTATCATATACTGACTGCCCTGCTCCTATCGTATTCATTATATCATTTATAAATAAATTTATATTAATTTTTTTCTGATCCTTTTCTGATCCTTCATATTTAGTCCCGTTATTTCCACTTTTAAATATTACTTTTACTATGTTTTTTTAGCCGGGCTTGATACTGCTTAAATATTTTAATCTGTAATAATTATATTTTGTGAAACTAAAAAAGAGGATTAAAAAAATCCTCTTCGACATTGGCTATATATTTATTGTAAATATTTTTACAAGGACCTTAAAATTGATATTAGGATCCCAAAATTATAGATTCCACTATGATCAGATTAAAATGTTAAAACTTTTGAGGAGAATTTATGCTAACTAAAAAATTTAGATTCCACTATGGTCAGATTAAAATTGAAATTATCTCAGTGAATTTCCACCTATTTCGCATATTTAGATTCCACTATGGTCAGATTAAAATTGTAGAAATAGCTAAGGCTGTTACATCATTTGTTATTTAGATTCCACTATGGTCAGATTAAAATGATATTTCAGAGGAGAGACAACGCGTATATCTGACAAATTTAGATTCCACTATGGTCAGATTAAAATTTAAACGATTGAATATATGCTCCCATATCGTGGTATTTAGATTCCACTATGGTCAGATTAAAATCTATAAATTATGTAAGAGATAGAATCATAATACTTCTATTTAGATTCCACTATGGTCAGATTAAAATGACATAGCCCAAGGTTTAGATTATGAATTTTTACTTGAATTTAGATTCCACTATGGTCAGATTAAAATTAAATATTCTCCTGCGGATATTATGAAGATAATCAAATTTAGATTCCACTATGGTCAGATTAAAATGGGTGCTTCTATTTATCTATGATTATATTAGCATAGAAGCCCCCTTTTTGTCGATATATAATATTTTAAACAGATTATCAACATTTTTTAGTTGTTATTTTCATGAAAGTATTAAATATAGGCTATTATAGGGTCCTGTCGATGACGGGCACTTTTGTCGTTATCTAAGGTCGACAGGACTTTATTTATAGATATAATGATTTTAAGTTCAAAATCATTATGGATATGTTGTTGAATGTAAAGTTGAATATAGGAAATAAAAATCACCATAGTACACTATTATGAGTTGTATAAATATCGTTAGTTGAATTTAGATTATTAATAGAGTATAAATATACCGATATAAATATAAACAGTAGAGAGGAATTAGTAGAAGAAGAGAATTTTTTGACATTTTATTTATATCCAAATAGGAGGAAGATATGAAATTAACATTTTTTGTAGCTTTAGCATTTATATTATTATTAACTGGCTGTAATAACAAAGAGACACGTAATTACAAAGTGAAAACAATAACAGCCGTTAATGATGGAAAAGAAGTTTATAGAAGTAGAGAAATTATAGAATTTTAAATTAAAAAGGGGATTATTAGTCCTATTTTTTCATTGCCTATATATATTTGGTTGAAAATATTTTTGCAAAGACCTTAAAATCGATTTTACGACCCCAAAATTATTGTTTAAAATTTATATTGCCGATTCTATATTTTTTTAGATAAAATATAGAAAAACAAACTTAGGAGTCTCGGTATGAAAAATAAGACTATTGAAATTTATAATTATGAAGATGAGACCGCAAAAACACAAATAACAATCAATTCACTTTTTAAAAATGATACAATTTTATTTGAACAAATAGATATAGAAGATATTAAGATATTTTTAAAGCATGGAATTTTTGCTATAAAAGGATATATTCGACACGGGGATGATATAAACGGTGAAAATATATTAAAATTAAATAAATGGTGCAGAACGAATGGGGATAAAATAGAATGGTTAAAAAGAATTAATATAAAAATTGTCAGAAGCGGCTATGTCATTAGAGAATATGTATTTAATGGATTTGTAGCTGATTATATAGAGTTTTTTAATAAGGGAAAACATATGTTCTATGTAGTTATAAGACAATATAAATTACAACCTTTAGATGGCAGAGGAGAAACAGGAGCCGATAGTTTAAGTTCTTATGTTGGAAATATTGAAATTAAAGATGTATCTAACGAATTAATTATTTTACCTATGGACTGGAGTAAAACTCTAATGAGTACCAGTAACTTAGCGGCAACAATTGGAATTAGTCAAACTATAAAACATAATCCTCTATCAGTATCGTTTATACTGATAGCACATACGACAGGGATGATAACTGAATTTGTAGCAGATGTTTATTTTGTAGCTAAAGGCACCCCAGATAAGATGGGAAGTTTTAATATAACTAGAGATTGGTTTTATAAGCCTCTAGGGAATATTATAAAAGATTGGATTGAATATAGAAATCCATCTATAGAAATAAGCAATAATTTAGGAGAAGATATATATAACATTGGAAATCTTGCATTTTCTATTTTTGATTTAGGTGGAAAAGTTATAAACGGATATAAAGCATTAAAAAATATAAAAGGCGAAGGAATTTTATTTACGATTAAAATAAAAAATGTAAAAGTTAGTCGTTTTGGTAGAGAGTTGCAACCAACAAAATATATAGGATTAACACCATTGAAATCAACAGTGCAATTTACTAAAGATATGGGGCTTGATATATATGCAACAAAAGAGGGATTCAAATCTGAATTAGAAAAAAGAGAAAAAATCTATCCTACAATAAATAATATAATAATGCCGAAAAATACAGATATAAAGTAAGGGGGATTTGATGAAAATTGATTTCAAAAAAATATTTATAAAATACATTATACCAGCTTTCCTTTTAGTTTTAGGATTTGTTGTATATACATATTTAACAACTGGCTATATGGCTCCATTTTCAACACCAGATATAGGATTATTTTTTGTAGCTTTATTATTTATGTTTGCATTTTGGGCTTTACTAGATTATTTTCAACATGTTACAGGTATATTGATGGCTGAAACATGGGTAAGTAGAATAATTTTTATTATAGTAGCTTTAGGGTTATTTTATATCTATAGAATCAACGGAAGAATATAAATAATAATTGTAAATTTTCATAATATAAAAAGGCTCCTCAGTTTTATTTTGAGGAGCCTTTTATTTTTTTTAAGGTTTAAAAATATATATTCCATTTTTGTCTGTGTGTATATCATCTACATGGATATATCCTTTTTTTAGAGTCACTTCTGGATCCTCGATTCTTGTAATCATATAATACTTTTCTTGATTGTTAATAATTTTCTCGTAAACCTTTTTTATATCCATTCCAGGAACTTCAAAGTCTACACCTCTCCCCAGTACATGGGCACTTAAATATAATTTGTTTGATTTTACTTTATCTATTACAATGCTATCTAAAGTTGTTCTAAGCCCTCTTTGTGTTATCCCATGACTTGGTCTATTAACTAATACAGGAACCCCTAAATCTTCTCTTAAGGTATCCAGGAACAACCAGATATTGTCGCTTATATATTTCCTAGCATCGTCTCCAAGTTTTTCATATACTTGTGGAGATACTAATTCTTTAACTTTAAAATATTTACTTTTGTACATACCTAATCTCCTTCTACACTTTCTTTATGTTTTACTGAAGCTAAAATATTTTTAATTGGAGTAGGGATAGGAAAACCTAGATTTTCTAAGTTTTCCAAGATTGAAATACCCTCCATTATGATGCACGCATTTATTAACATTTCTCTCAGGGAAAATCCGAGGTCTTTTAATGCTCCTGATTTGTCAATTTGATACATTACAGTTATTGCAATATATATTGAAGGTTTCTTAAAAATAAATCCTTTATACATGGTATGAGAGAAAACATTTCCATTTTTAACTCCTTTTAAAATACCCGTTATGACATCTAACACTGTTAGAATAAACAGAGATTCTAAAGCGTTATCAAAACCTCCTATAAGCGGAATAATAAAGCCTAAACAAAGGTATTTAAAAAGGTTCACCGTGTCTATTATTAAATTTTCTAGTATATTTTTCATCATCATCAGCTCTATGATAAAATATAATTAATTAATTTTTCATTTAAATCATAAATCCAGGAATCAATATTGAAGATTTGTGGAAAAACGGAGTTAAGGATACAAACAATTAAAACTATTAAAGAAATTAGAGAAATAACAGGGGCATATTCTTTATGTTTTGACTGTTTAAAATCTTGGTCTTTTTCTGCATTTTTAGTAGTCTTGTCAAAAATTGTTAAAACTCTTTCAATTATTGTTGCAATTGGAAATTTCATTATAGGCTCCTTTTTCTCTAATCATAAGTTGTTACACATATTCCATGAACTCTTTGATATCTATGCTTTCCACCATCAACGTGAGCTTGATAGTCTCCAGTTGACAGGTAGATACTAATGTACAAGTCATAAATGTTAAGACTATAATCATTTATGATATCTGAAAGATTTTTGTTGTATATTGTTCCTGCTTCAAATCCACTTGCACCATCTCCGCCATTTGTTTGATCTCTCCAGATCTCTTTGCTGAATACTCTATTCCCATTAGAAAATGCTTCTAAAACTACATATCCCTTTGCTATTCTGTCTCCATCATTTCGATGTGATCTTCTATCAGAAACAGTTACATCTATTTTTAATTTAGATAAACTGGCAGCTCTTGAAGGGATTAAAAAGCTATCCACTCTATAGACTCTTGAGCTATCTCTTGGATTATGTGTTTTAGCGCATATTGTGATAGTGTCAGTTTTGTTGAATTTTTCTCTTATATAAAATACTTTTCCATTCTTTTTGAATTCTAATGTTGGTTTTCCATTTGTAAGTGCTATATTATCTGTTAAATCAAACCTATCTCCATTTATAGATAATTGATTTTTAGCACCATAATTTCTTCCTTCTATTTGTCTTATTATCCCATCTTTTTTTAATTGAAGTTTAGGCATTACTCAATCACCCTGATTTCATATCCATTTAAATTTAGAACCATTTCCCCAGATTTACCGAATTTATCTTTTATTTTATCAACTTCAACTTTATCTTCTTTAGACATATGACCGTCTTTAGAAGAAGTGGCAATAGTGCCTTTATGTGTATTAAATAAGCTAGTTAAATTAGTTAAGTTATTTATACAATTTGTAACTATTTGTAAAAATATAGTTTGCTTAACTTCTGCAAATAAACCATTATTTAAAGGTATTGATGTAGATGTATTTTTTATGTTATAAAAATACCCAGTTTCTGCGACTTTTATAATATTCCCATTTTGTAAAGTTTGATTATTTTTCATTGATTCTACAGTACATTCTCTTTTAAATCCTTTTCTGTCCAAAAACTTTTCTTTTGAGTTCAATTGATCCTCCTTTCTTACCTTTTGAAGTCTGCTTCAATTTTGGTCATTTTTTTAATTTTGTCTTTCTCTCCAGTTATGTGTAAAAATATTTTTACACTATTCCAAATAACTTTTGTTATAGTAATAAATTTATTCATTAGTTTTCTCCATGTGTTTTTTAATTTGTTGCATCTCTTTTACTAATTCATTTATTTGTTTTTGCTGTTCTTGTATTGCTTTTGTTAGAACTGGGATAAACTCAGTATAACCAATACTTAAAACTTCTTTTCCACCATTTATAGAATGGTCTTGATAGCCACCAAAATCAACTCCCAGTTCTCTCATAGTTTGAAATAC
The DNA here is from genome assembly GCF_014250685.1 of Cetobacterium sp. 2A. GTDB lineage: Bacteria > Fusobacteriota > Fusobacteriia > Fusobacteriales > Fusobacteriaceae > Cetobacterium. Next base: position 62,162 of record NZ_JACFAJ010000004.1, read on the forward strand.
TTCTTGCGCTATAAATCCTTGATGAAGTCTCCATCCTTTTTTACTTCCATCTTTTTTTATACTTTCAATATCAAATATTTTCAATGCTTCTGCACGATTTATCTTTCTACCTTTTTTATTTAATTTTTCTATTTTTTTTCTAATTTTATCAATTTCTTGATAGTTTCTGTAAGATTCTCTATAGTCAAATCTGTATTCCCTAGGCTTTAATTTCATAATGAACCCTAGTCCTAGTCTTGTATCTTTTATATCAGTTTTATCTCTTTCGTCCGAACGATTCTGAACACTCCCATAACAATAAGCTGTTGTAGATCTATCACCAAGTTGTAGTTGATGATCTCCAGTTACAGTTGACCTGTATCCTAAACATGTTGTGAATGAAAAATCATTAATACCTTCTCCACTCTGAAATCCTACCGCTGTATTGAAATCTCCATATTGTAAATTACGAAGAGACCCTGATCCTAAAGCTGTATTCCCACTTGCACTGTATCTTCTGTCGCATAAAGCCTCACTTCCAAATGCTGTATTATCAGTGCCTGAGCTTGTTTTGAAGAGAGCTTCATTTCCTACCGCTGTATTATTTCTTTCAAGCATCTCTTCACCATCAACTTTATTGAAAATTACTGAAGAACTGTTGTATCTAAATGAACCACCAACTGATATTTTTCCATTATCAATATTAATTCCTTCTCCTATTTGAACTATACCTCTTCCATTTTTTGTTGAAATTGGATATATTGGGTTAATTACTCCATCTGGATTAATCTGCATATTTACACCAACTCTCACTCCACCAATACCTGTTTTTGATGCTATTGGCAGCTCAGCTATGTCTGGAATTTCAACAGATATTTTCCCTTCTTTATCTACAGTGATATTATCCCCTATAATAACACTACCCAAAGAGGTTTTTGTAGCTGGGGTTAAATTTAGATTCAAACCTCCCATATTAACGACAAACTCGAAACTAGTATTTCTTTTTTCAAATAGTTTTCCATTGTCCTTATCATTAGAACTTATTACTACATATTCCCCAAAGTTAATATCTTCATTTATAAAATCAGATTCCATTTCTACAATAGATGAGTAAGTTTTAGCTATGTAGAAAGAATCTCCTTTTTGCCCACGTGGAGATGTAAATGTTTCTGTTGTTTTTGTTCCATCCTCTAATACTAAAACATATTTAGCATCTCCGTTTTCTGTTGTTCCCACATACTCGGAATTTGCTATTCCATTACCCCTATCTCCTTTTATAGATAAGAGGTAATCTTCGTATGTTTTCCCAGGATTTTTTTGCAACCAGTCTTCAGAAGCGCTAAGTCCTGTATTTCCTTTTAATTCTTCTTTGTGTTCCTCTATATATGTATCTAAATCACTGTAGAAATTCTTAAGCTTATCTTCAAATTCGATATATATTTCATCTCTTAACTTTTCAAAGTCTACTTTAGAATCTACCACAAGCTCTTTAAAATCATTTATAAAAGTTTGTATCTGTTCTCTGACGTATGAAGCTGGCAACGGGTCTATAACCTCGTATAGAGTTCCAGCTTTAAAGTTATATATATTATTCAAAGTAATTGTATTAGCATGAGTGTCTATTGTATAATCTCTTTCTAAGAAATATATATCGCCTTCAATATTTAGAATTGCTCTATTTGAAAGAGGAACTAACTCAGCGCCTGTAGGTACTTGTATAACTTTTTGTCCTTCTACTAAAGTTCCTTTAATTTTTCTAAATCCAATATTTCTAATATTCTCTTTCAATAGTTCGATTATTTCTTTAGTTAAAAAGCCTTCAGGATTGATTAGTTGCTCTATTTTACTTTCTGTGCTTATATTTGAATCTATTGTAAATTTATATGTTGCAGGAACGATAGATTCACTAGGGATAGTTTCTCCATCATCATCTGTAGTTGAATAAGCAAATAGGACTTCATCTGTATCTTGAAACTTTGCATAAATTCCAAGTTCTTTCATTATTTTATTTTCTGTTAATCCAGAATTTGTAAATGCTATTTCTACTCTCAGTAGATAATTATCCTTGTCATTAATAATTCTTACGCTATTAAGAGGGAATTTAATCCAAGAGTTTTTAATATCTATAGCTTTTTTTATTTCTTCTGATAATAACTTTCCACTTCCCAGGCCTGCATTAGTAAATGTTATGACTTTATCAACATTTGTATTTGATGAAAGGAGCATTTCTTGTCCTTTTGTTGTTAAAATTAAATTATTAAAGTAACTCATATATTAAAGTCTCCTATTATTGTTTTTTCTTTATGTGTATATATTCCAGTTGCAAAATTAAGGTTTAATTCTACTTTTCCATTTTTTGTAAGTTGACTGATGTGTTGGCTTTTCTTTTTTGTTGTTTCAATCATTTTTAAGATATCTTCGATTGATTCATTTATGCTTGCATCTGAAATATTAATATTAAAATATCCTGGATTAAGTCCAACTTCGTGCCATTGATTTACCTTAGCTCCTTTGAAAAAAGTTCCTAACAGCGTATTTATTGCTCCCACTGTACCTTTTTTCATGTGGGTTTGAAGTGAATCATTGCATACTTTTCTTTTTTCTTCTAATGTGTATTTAGGATTATAGTAGTCTATATGAAGCTCTTTACTTAAAAGGTCTAATTCAAATTCTTCCATCTCGTCAATTCTATCGAAGTGGACTAATCTTTTTATTTGAGAGATTAAAAAATTTTGTATTAGTAGTTCACAAACTTTAAAAATATCTTCGTATTTATCTTTAGCTAATTTGGGAGATAATTTTAAAATATTTTCTTCAAATATAGTTCTCATTCAACACCCCTATAATTAAGAGTTATTGAATTACATTTGATTAATGAAGTTTCCGTTATTTCTAATTCTTCAGGAGATGTAATTTCACATTTTTTTATATCTTCATTTTTAATTATTCTTATAATATCTTGAGTATTTAGGTTATCTCCTATTTGTATTTTTTTGAAATGTAAGTTCAATTTTTTTAAGAGACTGGACTTGATTGTTTCAACATTTCTTATTTCATTATCATAAAGATAGTAATCAATGTTTAAGTCTATATTTATTATTTCTGGATCTTTTATAGTTACTAAATCATTTAGTGGTAATCTATCTAAATTTGTTAAGAAGTCTTTTATTGCTTCTTTTTCTTCAGTGGTGATTTGTTCGTTAAATCCATAAACATAAATATCTATTTCGTTTGGTCTTGGAGTTTTAACTATAACTTGATTTACTAACTGACTAACTTTCTTAGTCCAAAATTTATAGGAGCCTTCGCTTCCTGCACTTGTAAATGATTCTGGAATTTCTTCCATTCTTTTTCTGTATTGCTCATCATCCTCTTCGTTTCCACCTTTTGATACGTTTTGAGGATTTGTACAAGATTGATAATAGTCATATCTATCAATTATTTGAGTAATTTCCCCTGCGAGTATTTCACCTATATCTCCTGGATTCTCAGCTTGCGCTAAGATAGTTGTTTTAGTTTTACCTGGATATATTGCTCCTTCTTCTAGGGAGTGGAAGATATTTTCTCCATGTAAAAATCTTGTTCCTTTTGTATGAATACGATTCTTTCGACAGGTTGAGAGATATGACATTCCATAATTACTTTTGCATGAGAAGCTTTGTTTCTTTTAGCACGCTCTCCAAAAATTGTTGCTTTTAAGTCTAGTCTATCTCCTCGTGCATAAGCTAAGTAATTTTGTATGGCTATATCATTAATACCATAAAGAATATCTCAAGGATCATTGATATGGTTGAATAAATATGTGCTTTTTCATCCGCTGGAGAAAGTTTTTTACCTGTAATATCTTCGTGTAGCTTGACAGCTTCATTGTATATTTGTTGCGCATCTCCCTCTATTAGTTTAAGCAGTTTTTTCCACCTCTACTTTCAATATTGTTTTCTCTTCTTCAAGTTCTATACCAACACTTTTTAACTTTAACCCTGGAATATATTTTTTTATTTGTAAGTCTAGATCTTGCGATAATACTGATGGAATTTTATTTATTTGCATATCTATTATTGAAGAGCTTAATCCCAAATCTCTAAATAAAGGAACAGTCCCTTTGCATGTATTTAAAATTACCCATAATTGTCTTAAGTATGTATCTTTTGGCTCTATATTACTTTTAACTACCATAATCTCACCTTTGATAACTGTTGTAAAACTTGTTCATTAATTATTGAAACAACTTTTTTTCTCTAAAGTTTTTACTCCTTTTTGCTGCACTTTAATTCTTTTGGATTATTTATTTTTTCGATATATTCTTCAAAAGATACATCTAACTCCACTACTAAAGGAGTTCCTATTCTATCGGTTTTTGTGACCTTTTCACTGTATTTAGTCAATATAAATGTGTTATTTCCTATTTTCTTTCCACTTAGTACAAGTGGAAAGTGATGACCTTCATTAATATATTCTGTTAATCTTCCTCTTGCTCTTTCTATATTTGTTAAACTATATATTAGTTTTATTCCAAGTGAAACTCTGATAAGCTGTCTACCTTGAAATTCTGTTATATCTGGATTATTTATTATTTGATGTTTTTTTGTTTTTGGGGCTCTATCTATTTTGTAGTTGTTAGGAGATAGCGTGCCCAGTGATGAAACTTTAAAAATCACTTTTCCGAAAGAACCTACACTACTTAACTTGGTGTACCAATCTACCGAATCGAGATAATTTCCAAGCTCATCCTTTGCTATATCTGTTAAAATTCCATTAATCATTATTGTCCTCTCTTATTGTTTCAAGAAATCTTTTGCATAGATTACAAACTTTGATTTAATAAGGCCTAAAACTTCTATTAAAGCTGATTTGATTGATATACTCTCATTAGCCTCAAGTGAAATAGTTTTTCCTTTCAAATTAATATCTTTAGCTTTAACAGAAAAAGAATCACATGATATACTTATATTTTTCGATTTTATTTCAATCTTTTCTTTCGATATTATTGTGATACTATTGTCCTTTCTATTTAAACAAAAATAATTTCCTTCGCAGTCAAATATTATTTTATCTTTGTCTCCATCCGCTTTGTTTTTTGCTGAATAAAACCCCGCTATTACAAAACCCTTATCAGTATTATCATCAAAAATATAACTAATACTGGAGTATTCACGTCAGGGAGAAGATAAGATGTTTTCCCAAAACTGAGTAGTGTAGTTACTTGTAAATCTTCTGTTATTACTTCCTCATATTCTAAAAGTTTAACCCTGACCGTATAGTCACTCTCATTAATACTGTGGATTTCTCCTATTGCACCTTTTAAAAACTAAACATTTTTATTTCTCTCCCATATTTTATATGCTAATATTTTGACATTTAGTTCAGGTAATTTTTTTGGTAGTCCTTTCTAATCATATATTTTCCACTAAAATCCCGGCATTTGTAACATTTATTACATCTCCGGAGTATAGATCAATTTTATCTATAATAGTTGTATTTAAAGTAACTCTATCTTCTATTTTCTTTAAATAGTCTGACTCTCGCTAATTTTTTTAAGTCTGAACTTTTACTTCTTGCATTTATTTTTAAAAATTTTATCTCTTAATTTCCCAGGGCAATTTAATTCCAAAATCTTCTACAGAATAAACAACTTTTTCTTCATCTAAAAATTTACTTCTTCTATATTTTATTTCAACCTTGTATAGATATTCTTTGTTTCTTCATCTATTGAATAAGGCAAACTATTTAAATCGATGGTGTGTTTTATTTCTCTTTTTTCATACTCTTCAATATCAAACATTATTAATTTATCTACATTTATTTTAAAATTCATTCCTTCTTCTATTGCTATTTTCCTAAAAAAGATAAGTCAGATTCATTTTCTTGTTTTATATCTTTCAAAATAGGATTACTCTTAGAACTGAAATATGAAGATATTTAAATTTATCTGCAAATTCTTTATTTAAGCTTTTAGAGATATTTCTCCCCATGTTTTTGTATTGACTTCATCTTGGACTATTTCCACCAGGTATTGATAAGGCTTTAAAGATTCCTGTATCGTTGCTAAAACTTCTTGTATCTATATAGTAAATTCCTAAGTTATATGTTTTGATGCCTTCTGATACTGAGTTCCAATTTTGAGTCCATAATTCGAATTGAATTTTTCTCCTATGCATAATTCATTATCTTTATTTAAAAGTCTATTTTTGTTATTTTTCAAAACGAAATCTATGCTATCAATTGCTGAGGAGATATTATCAGTTATTGTTAAGGAGCTGAGTTCTGTGCTCAGCTCCACTTCTTTTTTATTATAAAATGCCTTTATTCCTGCCCTTCTTGTTAAAACCATTCAGGGTTTTCCCCTCTTCACTAACTTTTACAACAGGAATAATAAGAGCAACCTCTTCTGGAAAACAAATTAATTTTATAAAGTCGTAATTTGCTTTTTTTAGCTCCTCTACATACTGGACTGAACCATAAACCTTAAAGGATATCAAATCCCATGTATCACCTTTTTGTGTGATGTAGCTAGATAGCTGTTCTGACCGCATCTTTTACTCTCCTTTCTAGCTCTTTATTATTCTCTTCTAGCATTTTTTTGAAATTATCATACATTTCTTTTAAGATTTCTCCTGGGATCATTGATGCTGTATCCGGAAAATTAAATTGATAATTTCCTCCCTCAATAGCAATATTAATTTCTTTATTACTGTTCGTATAACTATCGCTACTATTTTCACTTTCTCTTGTACTTCTTAAGTTATTTAAAATTCTTTTTCCAAAAGATTCATTTTCTTCTGCAGTTAATACTCTTTCACCTTTGTGAAGTTCAGCCACATATCCGTCATATGGCACATATGACAGTCCGTTTTTATGACTTCCATCTGCTTTTGTTTCTATGCTTAATTTTTTTAATAAGCTTCCAACTATAGGGACATCTGCAATAGAACTGGTCCAAACTTGGAAGGCAGTTTTAACCATGCTAATTTTCTCTAAAATTCCATCAAAGAATACGCCGAAGCCTTTTTTTAAATTGTCTACTATTGATAAAGAACTATTCCAGTTATCTGTAAAAGCTTTGACTAAATCAACTATTGTTCTAAGAGGATTCAACGCTTTAAATATTTCAGAAATCATACGGAACCAATTTTTACAAGATTCCCAAATAGCTACTATATTATTCCAAACTTCTACAAGTATAGGTTTTACACTATCCCAATTCTTATACATTAAGTATCCTATTAAAGCTATGGCTGCTCCTATCCAAAGTACAGGACCACCTAAAGTTACAATTGTAGCTATCATGGTAGCTATTCCAGAAGTAATAG
>NZ_JACFAJ010000003.1 GCF_014250685.1 Cetobacterium sp. 2A
AACTGATTTAGTGAATATAAAGGATTTACTTCCAGAAAAATTGCCAATACTTCCACTTGTTACAAGACCAATTTTTCCAAATATAATGATTCCATAACTTTTTCAGGAGATGAATTTTTACATTCAATAAAAGAGGCTGAAGAGAAATATGGTGGATTTATGGGATTAGTTTTTGCTAAGGAAGTTGACGAGGATGATTATTTTAAATCGAATCTTTATACAGTAGGAACCGTTGTTAAAATTCATAAAACAACCCTTCTTTCTCCAAATAGTATGCAAGTTATTGTACAAGGAGTAGGAAGATTTAAGAAAAAAGAAGTTGTTTCATCAGATATTGGAATCTTATGGAGCGTAACGTATAATAAGGAACTAGAAGGGTCACCAACAGATGAAGTTAAAGCATATATGTTAAGCTATAAATGACATCTCTTAAAGAGATTTTTAAAGTTAATCCAATTTTGCAAGAGGAGTTAAAACTTTTAATGTCTCAAGTTTCTTATGATAGACCAGGGATTCTTATAGACTTAATATCTTCTATGCTAAAAACAGAAGGAAAAGAACTCCAAACACTTCTTGAAGAATTTGATTTAGAACATCGGTTCGAGAAGATTATTAACTATGTTAAAAAAAGAGTTAGAAATCTCACAATTACAAATGAAAATATCTAAACAGATAGATGAAAAAATAAACAAACAACAAAAAGAATATTTTTTAAGAGAACAGCTAAAGGTAATTAAACAAGAACTAGGAATGGAAAAGGATGAAAAATCTGCAGATTAGATAAGATTAGAGAAAGATTAAAACATATAAAATTATCTCCTGAAGCAAAAGAATGTAGTTACGGAACAAATGGAAAAACTAAATCTTTTAGATAAAAGCTCACCAGAATATCATATAACTAGATCTTATATAGAGTCTATTGTGGAATTACCATGGGGAGTTTATTCAAAAGATAGATTGGATATAAAAAAATCTAAAACAATTTTAGATAAAGACCATTATGGTTTAGAAGATGTAAAAACTAATATATTAGAGTTTATAAGTACAGTTATGAAAACTGGAAATGTAAGTGGATCAATACTTTGTTTAGTTGGACCTCCGGGAGTTGGAAAAACTTCTATTGGAAAATCTATTGCAGAGGCATTAAATAGAAAATTTTATAGATTCTCAGTTGGTGGTATGGTTGATGAAGCTGAGATAAAAGGGCATAGAAGAACTTATGTTGGTGCTATGCCAGGAAAAATAATTCAAGCATTAAAATTATTAAAGACAACAAATCCTGTAATAATGATAGATGAAATTGATAAAATAGGAAACAGCTTCAGAGGCGACCCTGCATCGGCACTCCTTGAGGTACTAGATCCAGAGCAAAATAAAGAATTTTTAGATCATTATTTAGATATTAGATATGACTTATCAAAAATATTATTTGTAACAACAGCTAACCAATTAGATACAATACCAAGGCCACTACTTGATAGAATGGAAATAATACAATTGCCAGGATATATTTTAGAAGAGAAGCTTCAAATTGCAACAAAATATTTGATTCCTCATCAGTTAAAAGAACATGGTCTTGATAATAAGGAATTAGTATTAGTAAGACTGCATTAGAGGATATGATAGACAAGTATGCAAGAGAGGCCGGAGTTAGAAACCTAGAAAAGGCAATTAAAAAAATAATGAGAAAAGTAACACTTAAAATAGCTGAGGGAAATACTGAAAAAATCAAAATAACAGATAAAAATTTAGAAGAATATTTAGGAGCTCCAGTATTTTGTTACAGAAGAACTGTATCAAAAAGAAATTCCAGGAGTAACCTTAGGTCTGGCTTGGACTTCTATGGGGAGGAGCTACACTATACATAGAAGCTACAAGTATAAGTAATAAAGAGAGTGGATTAAAGCTTACAGGACAACTTGGAGATGTAATGAAGGAATCAGCAGAAATAGCATACTCATATGTAAGATCTCATCTTTCAACAGATAAAAATTGTCCAGAGGAGAGAAAGGACTATTTTGATAAAAATAAAATTCACCTTCATGTTCCAGAAGGTGCAACTCCTAAAGACGGTCCGTCGGCTGGAATTACGATGGCACTAGCACTTTACTCTTTAGCGATAGATAAACCTGTTAGAAAAGAGCTTGCAATGACAGGAGAGTTAACTCTTACAGGGAAAGTTTTACCAATTGGAGGAGTTAGAGAAAAAACAATTGCTGCTAGAAGAGTTGGAATAAAAGAACTAATTTTTCCAAAAGATAATAAGAAAGATTTTGATAAATTACCAGATTATATAAGAGAAGGAATAAAAGCACATTTTGTAAATTACTTTGAAGATGTAATTGATATAGCTATAAAAAAAATAAGTTATTAAAAAAAGCAAGAAGGTCTATATATGATTAGACTTTCTTGCTTTTTGTATTTTAAAACATCTCTTTTCTAAATAAAATCCAAGCAAGTAACATACCAAATAGAATTGCCATCAAAAGTACAATGAAAAATCCATAAGGAGTATTTGCAAATGGAATTCCGGAAACGTTTCATTCCCCATAGTCCAGAAACAATAGTTGGAATAGCAAACACTATTGTTATGGATGTAAGCTTTTTCATAACAACGTTTAGGTTATTAGAAATAACTGAAGAAAAAGCATCTCTTGTTCCACTCAAAATACTTGAGTAGATATTTGCCATTTCAATTGCTTGTTTTGTTTCGATTATAACATCTTCAAGTAGCTCTAAATCATCTGGGTATCTTTTAACAATCTCTGTTCTCATCATTCTTTCTAAAACTGCTTCATTTGATTTTAGAGAAGTTGTAAAGTAAACCAAACTTTTTTCTAATTCGAGCAATAGCATGAGCTCTTCATTTCTCATAGAGTCTTTAAGTTGTTTTTCTATATTATCACTTATTCTTCCAATTTGTTTTAGATAGTATAAAAAATATGTAGAGTTTCTAAATAGTAATTGTAGAATAAATCTAGTTTTTTTATAAGTAAGAAACTTTTGATTTTTCCATTTATAAATTCTTCAATAAGAGGAAACTTAGTAGTGGATACAGTAATGATATTATCATTTAGTAGTATTATACCTAAAGGCATAGTTGTAAATGAACATCTATTTTGTTCGCTGTGCACTGGAACGTCGATAATAACCAGAATTAAGCTCTCGTCGATTTCAAGACGCGCTTTCTCCTCTTCATCAAGAGCAGCTCTAATATGCTCTTCAGGGATGTCAAAAGCGGTAGTTATAACCTTTATCTCCTCTTCAGTTGGGTGAGAGAAGGTGAATCCATGTATTTTTTTCTTTTAATTTTTCAATTTCAAGATTTTCTCCGATGACAAAAGTCTTTTTTTCAAGCAAATCATTATGACTTTTATATATTTTATCATAATGCCTCCTAGTCTCTTAATGCAAGAGGCATTAGGATATATTTATAAGAATTATTTTCATATTCTGAAATTTCAAACATAGCTGACGATGAACTACATTTAATAATTGTATTTTTAGAAATATTATCTATAAATTCATATAGATATTTTATATTAAGAGAGCATTTTAAATCGTCACCATTTTTAATCATGTTAACTTTTGGTTTATTTTGGCTTTACCAGAATGAGCACTCATAACTAAATTCTTTCCAGCAAAGTTTAAAAGAGCTCCATTTTTAGTTTCAACACTTGTTCTAGCAACAGTTAAAACTTTTTTTAATGCGCTTTTAAGTTCAATAGTATTAAATTCCATTTCTTTTGAAAAAGAGGAATTTGATAAAATTCCACTAAAACTAGGGAATGGTAAATTAATTGCTTTACTAGAGAAATAGCTATTACTCCATTTGAAAATAATTAAATTGTCATTGTATCCAATTGTTATATCTTCATTTGAATCTTTTAATAATTTACAAATAATATTAACGCTTTCTAAAGGTAAAGAAAATTCTTTTTCAATACTAGACTCAGCTTCAGAACTTAAAAAAATAAGTCTATAAGAATCTGTAGAAGCTATTTGGATTTCATTATTTTTAAATATAATTCTAAGGCAATTAATTGCCATGTTTTCATTAGAAGTTGCTGCAGCAAATTTTGTTTTATCTAAAAGTTTTACAAATTTTGAGCTATTGATTTTAGAAATTTCTGTGAATTTAATTTCTTCAACTTCAGGATACTGTTCAGAATCTAAAACTAAGAATTCTGCTCCATGAATCATTAAAGTTTCTTTGTTAAGAGAAAATTTTATAAACTCATCATCTAAGAGCTTGATATATTCTAAAGCTAAGAAAGGTTTTAAAATTACAACACCATTCTCTTCTATATCACCTTCGGATGTTTTTATAAAGTTTATTTCTAAATTAGTTCCTGTAAAAATTATTCTATTATCTAAAGCCTCTATTTTTAAACCTGATATTATGGGCTTAATGGGATTTTCTTTTAATATATTATTAAAATCCGAAAGAATTTCAACTAATTTATTTCTATTTATAGAAAAAATCATAGTTACCTCCAAAAAAGTCTTTTAAAAAAATTATACACTATTATGTAAACTCTTACAAGAAAATATATTTTGTGCTATATTATAAAGATATAAAAATAATTAAATAATTAGGAGGATTGTGTATAATGGCTTTTGTAATGATGATAATTGGGGTAATTGCCTTAGTTTATGGAGCGAATTTTTTAGTAGATGGAGCTTCAGTAATAGCTAAAAGATTCAATATTCCAAACTTAGTGATAGGACTTACGATAGTTGCATTTGGAACATCTGCACCTGAGCTTGTTGTAAATGTAATTGCCTCTGTACAAGGGCATTCAGCTATAACGTTAGGAAATGTAATAGGAAGTAATCTTATTAATACTCTAGTAATCTTAGGAATAACAGCATTAATATATCCTTTAACAGTAAGTAAAACAACGACATATGTAGAAATTCCAATGTCTTTATTGGCTGCATTTATTGTTTTTCTTATGGCAAATGATATGTACTTTGATGGAATTACTTCAGTAATAGGAAAAGTAGATGGATCTATACTGCTATTATTCTTTTTAATCTTTTTAGCTTATAATTTTTACTTGATGGTATCTTCAAAAGAAGAGGAAGAGTTAGAAATAAAAAATTATACTCCCTTAGTAGCAAGTTTAGCTTTTGTAGGGGGATTAGTTCTATTAATTTTAGGTGGAAAATTTATAGTTGATTCTGCGGTTGAAATAGCTTCTGGCTTTGGAGTGTCAGAAAGAATAATATCTCTTACTGTCGTAGCACTGGGAACATCTCTTCCGGAACTTGCAACATCGGTTGTAGCAGCTATGAAAAAGAACTCTGATTTAGCAATAGGAAATGTCGTAGGATCAAATATATTTAATATATTCTTTATTTTAGGAATATCTACAAGTATAGCTCCTATAACTATGATGCCTGGATCTAATTTAGAGATAGGTATAAATGTTTTTGCTAGTTTACTATTGTTATTATTTGTTGCTAGAAAGAAAAACCTTCAAAGATGGCAGGGAGCTATTATGATTGGGGTTTATGGAATATATCTTATTAAATTATTAAATTCTTAATAAAAAAAGCTGATTGGAACAATTTACATTCCAACCAGCTTTTTTATTATTTTATTAATCAACCATTATTTCTTGCCAATATTTATTTTGAATATCTAAAGTTTTCTTGATATCTCTTAAAATTTCAGATCCTTTTAAATCCTCCATTTTGTAAATTGGTTCAACTTCAATAAGTTCTCTAGCAGGAACATTTATTGATGGAAGTTCTAAATGCTCAGAAACAAGTTTATAATTTTCGGGTCTATGAATAAATTCTAAGAACTTATAAGCTGCTTCCTTATTAGGAGCATCTTTTAGTATTACAAATGAATCAACATATGCAGTATCACCCTTCTCAGGAATAATAAAGTCTGTATGTGCTCTTTGTTCTTCATCAAGTTCTTGATAAATATTTTCAGCATAACCGTGAACTACCCAAAAATCTCCATTTGCAAATCCTTTACCAAAAGATTCAGAATCAAATTTAGCAATATTTTTCTTCCATTTTTTAACAAGATCAGAAGCTTGAGCAATAGCAGTTTCATCTTCTATAGTTTGAGAATATCCTAAAGTTCCTAAAGCAGATGTTAGAACCTCTCTCATATCGTCTAATAAAGTCATTCTACCAGCTAAGTCTGTTCTCTCATAGATTGTATAGTCTCTTGGATAGTCTTTAACATATTTTGTATTTACAGCAATTCCAGTTGATCCCATAATATAAGGAACAGCGTAAGAATTATCTTTGTCAAAATATTGAATCTTTTCAAGAACCATTGGATCTATATTATCAAACGTAGGAAGTTTACTTTTATCCAATTTTTCTAACATATTTTCATTCATTAAAATCTCAACATAATCTGTAGAAGGAGTAACTATATCGTAACCCTTTCCTCCAGCTTTTAATTTAGCAAACATCTCTTCATTAGAAGAATAAATATCTTCGATAACCTTAATTCCTGTTTCTTTTTCAAAATTATCAAAAATTTCACTTGGAACGTAATCAGCCCATCCATAAAGATAAAGAACTTTGTTATTTTCAGTCTTATTGTCTCCACATGAAACAAGCAAAAATAGTAGTGAAATAAAAATACCAAATTTTTTCATTTAAAAAATCCTCCTAATAAAAAAAATACAATAGATAAATTCTAGTATATTTTTTAAATTAAGTCAAGCATCTGTAGATTTAATGGATTTTATAAAGTTATTTAAGATAGAAAAAAATTCTATTTTATAACCACTATTAAAAACAATTAGTTGTATAAACATGAGTTCTTTAAAAAAATCATAGATATATTTTTCAAAAACAAGAGAGTTATCTAGTGCTATTTTTAATAAATTACACATTAATTTAACAATGGAAACTGTCTTATGATTTTTAAAATTTTCATTTAAAAAAATAGTAGCATCTTCTTTAAAAATAATAAACTTTTCTTCTGAAAGGGTAGTTTCAGATAACTTTGTTAAAAAGATTATAGATTTTTCAGAATCTCCATCTAAAATAGCCTCTAAAAATTCTAATAAAATTTTTCTTTTAATATCTGTAATTTCAATCATTCTATAGCAATTTCTAAAATAAAAATTATCGTCATCTTCAACTACTATATCTTTATCAGAAAGATTACTTGTAAATATTCCAATCTCCAATGCATATATAAGCCTTGTCCTTATTATATTCAAAGCTGCATCCTTTTTTAGAAGGTTTTTTCTGAGTGCTATACTCAAAGGTCTTCCATTTTCTATAAATTCTGAAACCCACACATCAGGTTCAGAAAGATATGGGAAAGATTTTGAAAACTTTAAATGCTCAAGTTCAGGATATTTAGTTAAAAATAGTTCTTTCTTTTCTTTTAATTTTAACAGATTTTCATTCTCGAGTTTTAAATCATATTCTATAGACATAGAATTATTACAAAAGTCTGTAAAACTTTTAAGATTTTTCGAAATATCAATTCCAGGAACATAATTAGAAACAGATTCTAATCTTTCTAAAGAGCTAATATTTTTTAAAATTTCTTCTTTATTTTTTCTAAGGACTTTAATAGATACATAAACTCTAGACTTTAAAACCCCTTTAAAAAAGTTCGAAGTTTCTGAAACTTCAAATGGTTCATCGTCAAAATATTCTAAATTGAAAAGTAAAGGAATTTTTCTATTTAAACTTTTGATTAAATCATTTTTTTCTCCCCTGCTTCTATTGTTATATAGAGAAAGTAATTGATAAATAACATCAACATCCATAATATCAATTCTAGAACTATAGTACTCAAGAGCTTGAACTCCAAAAAAGTCCAATTCTTTAATAAACTTATTATCAGGAATTTCATTTAAATCAAGTGTATGAAGTAATTTTAGCATTTTAAAAGTAAACGTATAAACCACCTCCTTTTTTTAAGTTTACCATGATTTTATAGAAATTACTTTAAAATTAATGTATAATATTCTTTAGATAAAAATTTAGGAGGACACATGGAATTTATAGTTAGTAAAGATAATGAAACCTTTAAAAAAATTAAAAAATTGAAAACAAAAAAATATAGAGATTTAGAAAAAATGTTTATAGCAGAAGGAATAAAATTTTTAGATTTTAATAAAATTCCAGAAATTATAGTAATATCAGAAAAAATTAAAGATGAAGAAAATATACAAAATAGATTAAACAAATTCGATTGTAAAAAAATAGTAATCAACGAAAAATTATTTTCACAGTTAACATCTCAAGAAAACTCGCAAGGGATTATTATCGTATACAAATCCGAAGAACCTTCAATAGATAAAATGTCCGATAATATTATAGTATTAAATAAAGTGTCTGACCCTGGAAACCTTGGAACTATCATAAGAGTTGCAGACTCTGCTGGTTTTAAAGATATATTAATCACCAAAGGAAGTGTCGACCACTATAATGAAAAAGTAGTGAGAAGCAGTATGGGATCAATTTTTAATATAAACATTTATTATATAGAAGAAACTGAATTAGTAAAATTCTTAAAAACAAAACAATATAATATAATATCTACAGCATTAGAATCAGATTCAGTTCCATATACAGATATGTGTTTATTAGAAAAAAATGCAATTATATTTGGAAATGAGGGGAATGGAATAGAAGCTAGTATATTAAAAGAAAGTGACCAGAAAATTATAATTCCAATTTATGGAACTGCTGAATCATTAAATGTTGCAATGGCTTCTGGAATAATTTTATATGAAATAAGAAATAAAATAATAAAAAGAGGTAACTAATGATTAAACTAATTGTTACAGATATGGATGGAACATTACTAAATGATGAAAAAGAAATAAATAATGAGTTCTGGGAAATTTTTGAAAAATTAAAAGATAAAAATATATTATTTGCGATTGCTAGTGGAAGACAATATTATAATTTATTAAAAAACTTTGAATCTATTAGAAATGACTTACTTTTTATAGCTGAAAATGGAACTTATGTAGTTAAAGATAATATTGAATTATTTTGTAATTCTATGAATCAAGAATCTATAGTTGAACTTGTTGAGTTAGGAAGAAAACTTCCTACTTCAAATATCGTTTTATGTGGAAAAAATAGTGCCTATATTGAATGTAATGAAGATTCGTTTATCAATGAAGTAAAAAAATACTATGAAAGATACGAAATCGTAGACGATATATTAAAAGTTAAAGATGAGGTGTTAAAAGTTACATTTTGTGATTTAACTGGAACAGAATTAAATGTTTATCCTCATTTTCAAAAGTATGAAATTATCTATAAAGTTGCTATTTCAGGAGAAATTTGGCTAGATATTACAAATTTAGATGCTGATAAAGGTGAGGCTATTCTCCAGATTCAAAATCTTTTAAACATAACATATGATGAAACTATGGTTTTTGGAGATTATTTAAATGATTTAGAAATGATGTCGACAGCAAAATATAGTTTTGCTATGGAAAATGCACATCCTAAATTAAAAGAAGTTTCAAATTTTATAGCAAAAAACAATAATGAAAATGGTGTAATTGAGACAATAAAAGATAAAATATTTAATAAGAAGGATTAAGTTCGTTTGCAAAGAATAGAAAATGGACAAAGTAAAATAAAAGGAGATGATTTAAATTATGAATGAAGTAATAAATGTTTTAGAAAATCACAGAAGCATTAGAAGTTATTTAGAAAAAGATATTCCTAAAGATATTATTTTAGAAATTTTAACATCTGCCCAAGACGCTCCAAATTCTATTAATGGACAACAAACATCTGTAATTGTAATAAGAGATAAAGATACAAAAAGAAAATTGGCTGAACTTGCAGGCGGACAACCATGGATTGAAAAAGCTCCAGTATTTTTAATTTTCGTAATGGATTTTTATAAAACAGAAGTTGCTGTAAAAAAAGCGGGAAAAGTTCAAATTATAGAAGAGAGTGCTGAAGGTCTTCTTGCAGGAGCTGTAGATGCCGGTATACTTTTGGGAACTACCGTTGCAGCCGCTGAATCACTGGGACTTGGAACAGTTTGTATAGGAGGAATTAGAAATAGTCCTGAAGAGATTATAAAACTTTTAAATCTTCCTAAAAAAACATTTCCATTAGTTGGTCTAGCTCTAGGTTACCCAGCAGATAATTCTAGAAAAAAACCTAGATTACCTTTAGATACATTTATCCATGAAGAAAAATATAATCCTGAGAAAATAGTTGAAGAAATAGATGGTTATGATAAATTAATGGATAAATATCTAATAGAGATAGGAAGGGAACAAGAAAAGAATTGGAGTGATTTTGTTTCCCAATATTACTCTAAAGTATATTTTCCAAAAGTATATCCAATATTGAAGGAGCAAGGATTTAAAATGGATAAATAATCTAAAAAATGATACAATATAGGGATGGAATACAGAAAATAAAAATGGAGATAAAATGAATTTTAAAGAATTTGAATTTAAAGAAGAAATATTAAAGCAGATAGAAGAGATTGGATATATCGAAGCAACACCTATACAAGAGGCATCTATCCCTGTTATTTTAAAAGGGGAAGATTTATTAGGACTAGCTAAAACAGGAACTGGAAAAACAGCAGCTTTTGTTCTTCCAATTTTAGAAAGAATAGCTACAACTAAGGGAAAAGGAAAAGGTGTTAGAGCTTTAATTGTAGCTCCTACAAGAGAATTAGCAGAACAAATTAATACCTCGATTTTACAATTAGGAAAATCAATAGGAATAAGATCGATAGCTATATATGGTGGAAGTTCTATCAAAAATCAGATAGATCTTTTAAATAATGGTGTTGATATAATAGTTGGATGTCCAGGAAGAATACTAGACCATATTAAACAAGAAACGGTTGGATTAACAAGATTAGAGGTTTTAGTTTTAGATGAAGCTGATCATATGTTAAATATGGGATTTATAAAAGATATAGAAAAAATAATTAAAGCAACTCCAAAGAAAAAGCAAACACTTTTATTCTCAGCAACTATGCCTAAAGAGATAAAGGGATTAGCATTTAAAGTATTGAAAAAAGGTTATAAAACAGTAGAAGTAGAATATAAAGACCCAGTTAAATTAATAGAACATGAGCTTTATTATATTGAAAGTACTGAAAAAAAGGCGAAATTAATTGAGATTATAAATACACCTGATGTAGAATCAGTAATTGTTTTTACAAATGGAAAACTTAAAGCAGAGTATTTAAGTAAAGTTCTTGTAAGTAATGGAATAAAAGCGATAAATTTCCAAGGTAATTTATCTCAAACTCAAAGGGATGCTGCATTAGCAGGATTTAGAAAAGGAGAATTCAAAGTTTTAGTGGCAACAGATATAGCTGCAAGAGGACTTGATATTCCGCAAGTAACCCATGTTATAAATTATGATTTGCCACAAACAACGGAAGCATTTGTCCATAGAAGTGGAAGAACAGGAAGAGCAAATAAAAATGGAAATGTTATATCTTTTTCATCTTCAACTGATAAGAGAATACTCTCAGAAATAATAAGAGTAAACAATGTTGTTTTTAATAAAGTTCATGGAAAAGCAATTGGTGGAATAAAAAAAGCTAAAATTCAGAAACCTAAAATTACTAAATAAAATAAAAAAAACAGCAAAAGCCCATAAATTTGGGCTTTTGCTGTTTTAAAATCTATATTATAATTTATCGTGTAATGTTCCACCGATAGAACACTTACATCCTTGTTCGTTTTAATCTCAACACTTTAAAAGTGAGAAGATTATTTTATTAAAAATTCAAAAAGTCTGAAAGGTGAAGGTTCTCCTCTTCACTTTTTTTATTTATATATTAAATACATTTTATTTAAAAAAACGCTTTACATTTTTTAAATGATGGAGTATACTTATTATATAGATGAAACACAAAAACTAGGAGGTAATAAAATGAAAAATGAAAATTTGGTAGGAAGAACTTGGGGAAGTTTTACAGAGGCAGAAAAAAATGAGCTTTTAAAAAATTCTGATACAACAGAAAAAACTGGAGATACAATAGTTGATTTTGAAAATGGATTATCAATAGTTGGATTTTTAAGAGAGGGAACGGATGAAGTAATTCTTGAAATAGCAGACGAAGCAGTGGTATACAACCCAGTAGCCTAAGAAAATGAGCTGGGCATCTCTAAAAACTGCTCATTAGCAAATGCGGAGGGTGAAGGAATGAGAAAGTTGAAGGTTGATTTTTTAGAGAAAAAACTATCAAAACTATCAAATAAAAATATTGTTGAAATATCTACTTTTGAAAATGTTATTAATGTAAATGATAACAATTTCGTCAATATGTTTCCTAGATTTTTAAAATATATAAAAGATATAGATAGTAGAACATATATTATAGAGAATTTACTTTTTCTTGATAATTGTATATATGATAAAAAAAATAATTTATATATAGCTACTTATTCTGAAGTTTTAAAAATATTAGAATTAGATCATGATACTTTAAATAAAGTATCGCAAGAAATAATAATAGTGATTGGTCAAAATATTATTAATGTAGATGATACTATCGAGCAAGTTAGAACTCTTATAAATGAGGTAAGAGATTATGATCTCGATAGAATTGTTAAAAAAAATTTAGAAAATGGATTTGACGTAGTGAAGATAAAAGATATTAATAAACTCTTAGAATTCAATACGAATGAAGAAGTAAATCTCAAGATAATACCTTTTAGAAATTTTTTAGCTTCAGTTTTTGACGAAGGAAAAATTTATAAAGATACAATAGGAGTATTTACTTTCAGTTTCTCTAGACTAGACAAAGAAAATGTAGATGAAGTGCTGTTTGATGTAGTTAAAGAATATTCTAAAAAAGTGGTTGGAAAAGAGTTTCAAGAAATATATAACCACTTTTATGATGATATTTTTCATAATAATGAAGTTTTTTATCTTTGTCAAGTTTCTAATATTGGAATAAATATTCCTGTTGTTTCTTTGATATTCGGAAAGAATATAGAATTCAACAATGAAACGCCAATGATAAAAGCAATAACAAATATTTTGATAAAATTTTATAAAAAAGTAAGTGAAATAAAAGATGGTGGAGAGATTGAGATTTCAACAGTAGAGCCGATTTTCAAAAACGGAAGTTGGAAAGTTGAATCTAGAAGGCCAAGTTTTGTAAGAAGTCACATACGTCATTATAAGAGTGGAATAGCTACAATAGTAAGACCTCACACTAGATTAGGGACTAATACTAAATTAGGAATATGTGTAACAATCTAATTTTTTACTTATTACATCTATTTCTCTAGATGGAATTTCAATTGTTTAAACATACTTAGCTTAAAATGTTCAGTAAATATCAATAGTTGTTGGAGACTAAATAAATATTAGGAGATAAAAATGGCAGGGATCAAAGGTCAAAAATCTGGTGGATTTGGAGGTCGTAAAGCGATAGATTCATCGGAAAAAAGAAGTATAACTATGAGCTTTAGAGTGAATAAAGATGAACAAAAAATTATAAATGATGCAAAAGGAGAATTATCTTTATCAGATTTTATATTAGAAATGATTAAGGAAAAAAGTGATAAAATAAAAAAAGAGGATTAAACTAATCCTCTTTTTGCATATATAAACGTAAGATTAATTTTTAGAAGTGCCTTAAAATCGATTTTACGAGGTCGTTTTTTAGCTTTAATCATTGATCTAATTTTTGTTTCTTTACAGCCAATATGTTTTCTATAAGACCAGGTAGTTTTATTCCTAACTTAGTTAAATTTTCCATTATTGATATAGACTCCATTATGATACAACCAGTAATCATACAAACTCTGAGCGAAATATTTATATCATTTAGAAATGTGGCTTTATCTAGTTGTGCCATAGTTGCAATAGCTAAATAAATAGCTGGTTTTCTAATAATAAAACCTATAAACATGTTTTTAGATAATACATTTTTTTCTTTTATAGCCTTGAGAAGCCCTGTGGCACAATCTATTATTGTCAAACAGAAAAGAACTCTTATATCCCCATCAATTCCACCTACAGCACTTGCAAATCCTGCTCCAAGCCAGAAAAACAAACCTTGTGTATATAATAATAAGTTATCAAGTGTTTCCTTAATATTCCCCACCTCTATTTTAATTTTAGTTTTAGTTTTCAAATAAATAGTTTATAATTTTTTCGGTCATTGAATACCACCAAGGACTGACCTCTAGTTTTGGGAATATCTCATTCGCTCCACAAATTCCAACTAGAATTATTGCAATAATTACTATTATCTGTTTGAAGTTTTCTTGTTTTTTTATTTGAATCTCCTGGTCTTTTTCTCCAGATTTTGATCTCTTAATAAAGAGATCTAGAACTTTATTTAATATTAATCCAAATACAGTCTTTATAAAAATTCCTCCATTTTTTTATTTCTAACTATTCAAAATATTTCTAAAAGAAACTTTCTTCTTATTATATTTTCTGCAATTTTATTTTCTATATCTAATACATCAAACCCATATTTTATCCATCGTTCTTTTTGCTCTCCAAGTATTGTAAATTCATCTATAAGTTTATTAACTTCTAAATTTATGTCCTCCTGAGTTCCCCCTTCTTCCCATAAATTATTTTCTTTATTCCATAATTTTTTAAATAAATAACTTGGAGCTTCCACTCTGATAATTTTATTATTCTCAACATATTCTCCATCCTGAAGCAATTCATTTTTATTATCTAACAAGATTAGTTCTTCTCTAGTTTTTTCTCTTATTATATTTATATCTAACATCGGATTCTGAAACTCTATTTCACTTACTATATGGATTCCCATATTCCAGTCTGGATAAAAGTTTAAGGGATTATTCGTAAACTCATTATTTGAGTTTACGATAGGTTTTGCTACTATGTTTAATGTTTTTACATCATAAATATAAAGTATCACTTAATCACTTCCTGTAATTTTATTTTTTGTTTTTATTTATTTTTAAATTATGTAAATTATAAGATTTAAGCAGTTTTTATATGTTTCAGCAGCTTCTAAAGCCAATAAAATGGTAAAAGCTATAGGTTGTTTGTCCATGTCCTCAATTTTAAAAAGCTAGTAAAATCAACACTTTAGATACTATGAAAAAGTGGAAATTTTGTATAAATCTTATAATTTATTGATTTTTTAAAGTCCTTTCGACCTTCTAATTTGCAATATTTTATCTCTATTTTCTGCTCCGCTTTTTGTTTTTATATAATATTCTTTTGTAACTTTAGTATCAGAATGATTTGCATACTCAGACGCAAAATTTATATCTGAGAGGTTACTTAGTAAGTTTATAGCCGTTTTTCTAAGAGTATGCGGATAAAGTTGTTCATAACCTATCAACTCTCCTATTTTCTTTATCCTAGCTCTTATGGTACTTTGTTGCATTTGTACAATTTCACCATTTCTTTTAGTTATAAATAATAAGTCTGATATTATTCCTTTATTTTCTCTCTCATTTAGCCATTCTCTCAATAATTTTTCAGTATTGTCTAGGAAAATTATATCTACTATTTTATTTCCTTTTTCTTTAACGTTTTTAAAATATCCACCTTTTAAATCTAATTGAGATAATTTTAAATTGGATATAGCGGATATTCTAGCCGCACTTTCCAGGAACAACTCCCACATTAATCTTGATTGAATATCAAATTTTTTAGAGTTATGCTCCATAAGGATTTTGGCTCTCATAATATCTTCTATAGATAAGTAATAACTTTCTCTTCTTTTGTCAAATCTTCCATTTCTTAATCTATCTAATTTATGTTGAAAAGGATGATATTTGATAAGATCTCTTTTTACACACCAGATATAAAAACTAGAAATTGCTGTTAATTTGTTGTTTATAGTTTGATTATTATTTCCCTTGTCTCTGCAATGATTGATATATCTCTCAAGAATATTTACACAACTCTTTATTGTCGCTTCTGACAAAAGTAACTTATTTCCTTCTTTTTCTTTTAAATAACTTAAATAATCTATCATTCTGCTCTTATACATCTTATAAGTAGTATTTATGGTTTCAAAATTTCTAGCTTTATTAGATTCTAAATACATGTCATAAATCTGCATATTCTTTTCGTTGTAATTCATAGTTGTTCCTCCTAAAAAATATAGTAAAACTATATTTTAAAGGTTTACTTGACTTTTAGATATAAATAATTTCTAAAATTAGAGAATTTAGTAGGTTCAAATGGGAATATCCAAAATAAAATAGTTTTCAAACAATATAGATGGATTTCTCCTCCCAATTCAATTGAAGAAGTTAAAATTCCCATAGGGATTGATTATAAACATATTCTTAATTTTTCAATAACTTTTGAAAATGGAAAAATTGCACTGAATCAACAGATTATTAAAAACAATATAATTTTAGGTCTAAATACAGCTCCAGATGGTTATTGGATAAATCCTCAAAATGGAGGAAGTGGAACAATTTATCTAATGCTTTTAGTTTAATACTTTGCGATATAAATTATTTGACCAGTGTATAATGCGGGTCTTGAAATATCGTTAACAAACCAACTGAATTCTGACTCCGAAACATACATTTCTCCTGTGGCCAACGGCACACCATCGCCAGTTAAAGCTCCACAACCCTTTGTCAGAGCAATAGCCCAGGTTGGTAATCCGTATATTCCGCCAGAATTTTGTGTTGGAGTGTAAGAAGAAACACTTAATATACAAATATTCCCAGTTCGTTCTATGATTATCTCGAATCCATATGAAGTCATAGTATGTTTGTTATAACATGATAAATTCTCTAATATTAGAGAATTTAATTGGTGATGGAATTGTTTTAAAAAAAATATCAGGCGTTAGTGGAGAAATAGCCGTTTGTGATAGTGCTAGAAATAATAACACTATATTGGTTAGTGTAGACCTAGGTGATTATGGAAGAGGCCTAAGTATCAGTTCTAACCTTATTGAATTTTTAGAACTTATTATCCCAAATGGATTTAAAATTAATAGCACATTTTTCCCAATAGTTTCAAACAAAGGAAAAGTTATTGTAGCTAGAATTAGGAATGGTAAAATTTTGGTAAACTCACTTAATCAAATTTTGGTTGATTATGATGAATCTTTATATTTTTCTATATCATTTATACTCCATAAATAAATTTATTTTTACTTTAATATTAGAGAATTTAATCGAAGACTTAGGGATCAGAAAAATAGAAATAGGAAATTTTTCAATAGCAACACCCTCAGTTGTTGGAAATACCAAAACTATATCCTTCAAAAATTCATTTGCGAAAGTTCCAATTTTATTTATAAGTCAAACTAATTATAGTGGCACTACGAATGAATGGGCAGCAATTCAAACTTCAAAAATAACCACTACAAACTTCATAGCTAGGCATGCTGGAGGAACTTCTAATTTTACTCCAACATTTTATTATGTTGCTATAGAGTTACTGAGTTAAAGACTATCAACCAATATTAGAGAATTTACTTAAAATAGAAACTTTAAACTATACTTTTTCTGATTTTGCTAATGCTGTATTAGAAGCATCTTTTACAATAACTGCAAAAAAAATAGGAAATACAACCACATTAACTATGTTTGTTAATCCAACGAGTGTTGGAACTTTAGAACCTGTGGTTAAAAAATTGAAATATATATTGCCAAGTGAATTTAGACCCGCTCTAGGAGTTTATGGTGTTGTAAGACCAGATGCTTCAAGTCCTTTTATCATGATATTTAGCATAGACCAAAGTGGTGAAATTAAATTTTCATTTGATTCAAAAATTGGTGTAGGAAATGGATGTGCTGGAACGATTTCATATGTAAACTAAAGTTAGATTCTACCAAGCACTATAACATTTGCAATCAATTGCTTTGCTCCCCCAAAGTTAGTTAATCTGATTGCATTTTTTCCTATTGGCACAGCTACAGTATGCCTCGATACCTCTGAATCAGAGTTCATTAGTGCTATAAAATTAGTGTCTTTATATACAAGGGGAAGGTCACAATCTAGCTGAAATTGGCCATTAGGATTTGAGATGTTGTACTTACAAAGACATATTCCTAAATCACCTATTACAAAAGATATACCTTTTGAATCAGAGTTGAAATTAGATAAATTCTCTAATATTGGCAGGACAATAATTTCAATAATTGTAGCATCTTACGCGAGCATAAATATAAATATTTGAATTAGTCTCAATTTTTAAAATATTATTTTCTTCAAAAACTTTATAATAAATGAAATTACCATCACCAACATCTTTGCCGAGTATTCCTGAGTAATTAACCGTATTATAATTACTTCTAAAAGTTATAGTTTTAGCTTTTAAATCTTCAAACTGTGATGTAGCTTGTGTCATGGCAATATAAACTTCTATCACTCTGTATGATTTCATTTCTGTCATATTTATAGAATGTTGTAACCCTGATTTATATGTATAAACTTCTTTAGACTTGAGCAAATTCTCTAATTTACCTAATAAATCATCATTTGAAATCGCAGTAAAGTAGGTAGCATCTGCGTAATTTATTGATGTGTTTCTTATACACTTAAAAATACTTTTGTTAGCTGTGTCGTAATATGCTTTCCCCGCAACTTTAGTAGTAGTATTATTTAAAATTCCACTATATTCAATTCCTAATGTTTCTGCGAGCTTAGCCCCTTCTAAAATTTGTCCTGTAGATATTCCAAAATTCTTATTAAAAGCAGTATTTTTTACAAAAGAATTTTCTTTTTTACCAAAATCTTCATATATCAACTGCATAGCTTTACTAAATGCAGTTTTTCCTAAAATTGGATCTAAAGTTTTAAGAATTTTTTTCATTAATTCCCCCTTAATTTTTTTATTATCTCTTCAACTTCTATAGTTGTTAGAATATTATCTATTTTTTTAAGTGCATAAAGTTGGTTATTAAGTAATATTCCCTCATTTTCATTTATCGTGTAGAAACTTTCTGTTTCTGCTACAAGAATAATATCTCCAATTTCAACATATTTATTTTCTTGAAGAGATTGAATCGTATTTTCTCTTAAAAAACTTTCTGTATCTCTTTTATTTCTAAAAATCACTATTTTATCCCCCTAATACAGCAATTTCACTTCCTATTTTATATTTCTCTTTAAGAATTATTTCTTTATTTGCATAATTTATACTATAATGTTTGTCAAAACTTAGTAGATAACCATTTATAAATATCTTTAATTTGCTTAAATTAAAGTTAGACGGAAGAGTTATTTTCTCTGTTTCAGACTCTAATATGTAGTCGTATCTAGATTCTAAGTTGCTAATATACTCAGTTATTAAAACTGACGCTTTATATTTATATTTTTCATTAAGCATTATTTGTTTTAAAACTGTATCAACAGTATAATGTTGATTTAAAGATAACAAAATTCCATTTATAGATACTTTTAAAGTTTTATTTAAAATAAAATCTTGAGATAAAGTTATAACACTTTCACCAGGAGTAAGGGTGCATTTAAATTCATTTTCACTAACAGAAGCTAAAGGCATAATTAAAGTTAGCAGTGTTTTTAGCCCAGATTTATTTAATAACGCATTCTCATCTTGATTATTTAAAAGAGCATAGTATGATTTTTTAAAACTAGATATACTCATGCTTTCTCCTTACCTTTTTGACGCTTCAACTAAACTCTCTATGTCTGCATTTGTTATATAAACCATTTTCGCTTCTAGGTTTGTAGTTCTAGTTTCAACACTGCTAATTCTTGAAACTGCATTTCCTAAATTAGCATCTGTAGTTGCTATTTTTGTTAAAGCTAATGCTGAATCTGTTGAAGCCTTATTCCACTGCCCTCTTTCTGCTGCTGATATTATCTTTGTTGAATCTATCTGTAAAATACCATTTGCATCGACTGTAATTATAGATCCTGACTTTACCCCTCCGAGAACAGCTGAAGTTGCTTTTGGTAGAGTATAATTACTTAATCCAGCCAATTTAATAACCATTTCTTTAGTCATTAGTCCATTTGCTGTTGTTGTTGCAACACCTGGAAGCATTAATCCACCTAAATCTTGCCAAATTTTTGTATCTGATTCATAAATATAGAATGTATTTTCTCCTGTAGTAACAATACCAAACCAACCATCTTGAGGATTAGGAAGTGCTTTTAATGCTTCTAATGTAGGGAAACTACCTTTCCATGTGAGACCACTTGCTAGTGTATTTAAAGCTGAATCAAGCTGACTTTGACTTATCTTTGCATTCCATGTTGATTTCTCTGTATCACTTACAAATCTTTTAGCTGCATTTTCTATAACGTCAGTTGCTTGATGTGTATGAGCTAATCCAGCTTTCTTTTTTATATCTTCATATATTAAAGTCACTAACTCTTCTAGTTGTTCATATTTTAAAATAGCATTTGCATTTGCCATAATTTTATCCCCCTCTAATTTTATCAATTAAAATTCGTACTTGTGTCGAAGTTATTATGCAGTTATCTATATGATCTTTTACTTTTTCTGTATATTCCTCTAGTTCTCCTTTACCGTTTGCTATAACTTCATACAGCTCGTCAATAGTTCCTTTTATATCTTTTGCAATTAGTTCAGGAATATATTGATTTAAGAGTTCATAATCTTTTTTTTTACAACATAGAAGTAAATTTCTTCAGTTGCTTGTAAGATTGAATCTCCTTTTTTTTGAGTTAATCTTACAAAAACTTGACCTGGGACTTGAAGAACTTCATTAGGGATTTTAATTTTTACATTTTGTTGTAAATTAACTTTTTTTTGTACATAAAGTTTTTTTTCGTTTTCATTATAAAATGAGAGTTCCAGTTCAGATTCTGGAGTGAAATTTTCTATTTGAATATCTAAAATAGCAATATTCAAATCCCCTTCTAAGAATACTCCTCTTTCAAATTGCAACTCATTAATTCTCCAGGAAACTTTCATAATTTTTTCTAAATTCATACTACTATTCCCCCCTGAGATTATTTATTATCTCTTCAACTTCTGTAGTTGTCATTTTTGTAGTTTTTTCTGTTAAATCTTTTGTTAAAGTATCTTTTAATTTAAAAACAGCTTTAGCTGTAGAAAGCTTGTTTTCATCATCTTCTATTAAATTAGTTTTATTCAAATTAAAACCACTATTTTTAACTTCTATTTTTGGCTCTTTAGCATCTAATTCTCCCTGTATTTTTTTAGCATTTTCATCAATAATATCAAAGTTTTCATTCAATACTTCTATATCAGCTAAATTATCATAACCTGGTTTCTTTAATTTTAAAGTATCTGTTTGTTTCAAGTTATATTCCCTCCATTTTTAAAAGTTGTCCCCATGTAAATTTTTTGTAACTATCCCAAACTTTAGGTTTTACAACTCCCCATGGCCTATATTTGAATGTAAAATTTATTGGCAAATGTGCTGGTTTAGCTTCATTTATTGCTGATTTTAAAACTTCAACATCTCGTGGAATCCCTATAACTGACACAAAAGTTATTTCTATAACTGCATTTGTAAATAATATTGCTA
Source organism: Cetobacterium sp. 2A (assembly GCF_014250685.1). Classification (GTDB taxonomy): domain Bacteria; phylum Fusobacteriota; class Fusobacteriia; order Fusobacteriales; family Fusobacteriaceae; genus Cetobacterium. Next base: position 21,441 of record NZ_JACFAJ010000003.1, read on the forward strand.
CCTCTCCATCTCTCCAGGAGTTAGCTATTGTTCGTAATAATTTTAAATCACATTTCCCAGATGTTTTCCATCTAGCTTCTATTTCTTCTCTTTTTCCATCAAGTGTTATACTCATAGTTTTATAATCCATTTGATTCTCTAAAATAGCAATTCCAAATGCTGTCATTGTATCGAACCAAAATTCAGTTCCTAACAACTCTGCTCTTTTTTCTAGGTTATCTAATTTTTCTCCAGCTACTCCTAAAATAGAATTAAGATATGGATCCTCTCTAAAAACTCTATGTAAATTATTTATAATTCCAATTTTATGCAACACTTAAATTCACGTTCCCTAGAACTGCCACTTCTTTTGTTCCTATGATTACATTTTCTTGTAATCCATTTATTGTGAAAGTTGTCCATTCTTGAATACCTTCAACATTAAGTATCCATGATGATAATATAGCGTATGAGACACTCTCTCTTTTAAATGCTATGTTCTTTAGATAAACTCTTACTTCTTGCTCTATAAGGGGCTTTAATTCTTCAAGATTATAACCATCTTTTAAAATAAGAGAACTTTCTATATTAACTATTTTTGCTGTTGCACTTATAACCGTACAGTAAGCCCCAATTGGTGCTTGTCCAGCTCCAGTACCCCAAGTCTCATTCTCATGACCTTTAGGATCTACATACTCTTGAACCCTATTTATCAATTCCTCATTAGCAATAACCTTATTATCATCGATTACTACCATCTGAACAGTATTGTTTCCATTCCATAAAGGAAAAACTCTAACATCTCCAACTCCAACAACTTCTCTTCCCCATTGCATATAATGATATACATTCCCTGAAGTAGCGGGTTTTTGAATCTCTATTAAATATCTTTCTCTTAAAGAGTCATCTGTTTCTTCATCATATCCGTCTATTAATTGATCCTTATTTGTAACTTTTGAAATTCCTTGAATTGTAATTGGAATAAGTGTTATAGAGTTTGCTCCAACATTTCCATTTGAACCAGCCTTCACTGCTTCTATATTTACAGTTCCTAGTGTGTTTATAGTAACTTGTTCTGTTGCCTTATATCTGTTCCCTGATTCTGTTTCAAAAAAATCTCCTACTTTTATAACTCCAGTTCCTTCAACTGTTAATACTCCTTTTGCTGGATTAGCTGCTTTCCTATATAATCCCTTTCTTTGCTCTACAAATCTTGTTAATTCTTGGCCAATTAAATTATATACGTCTAACTTTTTATAGTACTCTTCTAATTTTTTTTCAAACTTATGAGATTCTATAGCATATGTCCTTGTTAAATCCCTCGTAAAAGTTCCAATATCTTTTACATAATCATCTGAAATACTATTTAACATTTCTTGTTCTATTTCATCTATAGTAGGAACTTTATATGTTGTCACTCTATATACTCACCTCACTTGTTAAAGTCTCTCCACTTTTTAATATAACTGTTACCTCTATATTTAAAGAATTAAATCCATTTGTTGATTTAATATCTATTACTTCTTTAACCTCTTTTTTAGCTTGAATCTTTTCTTTTATTTCCCTTTCTAACTCCATTACTCCAAAAGGTGTACTAAATATACTATGCCCTCTTAAATTATATAAATCAGTCATTCCAAAACCAGTATCATCATAAACTCTATACTTTCCAGTTTGAGTTAATATCAATAATTCAATCCATTGTCTAACTTGTTCAATCTCACTTGCTTCTTTAGTTTTTCCATCAACTATGACTATTTTTTTTGTTTTAAAATCAAAAAGGATCTCTTTTTTCCCTTTATTTTTATTTTCTTCTTTTAGATCTAAACTTTCATTAAAACTAGGAAATATACTCATGGTTTCACCTTCCTATATTTGGAATCTATAAACCACTTTTGCCCTTTTTCTGTAGGAACAACTTTTACATAATCTCCAACTATTAAAGTATCTGTATTTATAATTGTTCCAACCGCTTTATATTTTCCAGTACCTTCTATAGTCCCATGTTTATGCTTATGAGGACCTGGACTAGCTTCTACACTGCTAGATGTTGATTCTATCGTAATCTCTGTTATATCGCCTTCTATATCAAACTCTCTTGTGTAATCGTTATATAATCTGTCATTCATATATAATTTATGAGGTAATAAAATAACTTGCCCATCATAAATTGAAATTTCTATTTCTGGAGGAGCTTTAATTACTCTACCAATGCAAGGTTCAAATTCAACTTCTTTATTTTCTCTTTGTTTCATCATTTTAACCATTTCTGTTTGATAATTCATTAATTCACCTCCAGCTCCAAACTACAAATATGATTACCTTTTGGAAAAGTATGAGTACAACTTTTTATTAAAAACTCATCTTTAATTCCGAACTCTTTAATTTCAATATCTAGTAACCTTCCAGCTCTTAAATCATCATTTCCTAGTGCATCAAGGCTTGAAGTAGTTAAGACTTTATTCAACTCTTTTAACTTCTGAGAAGCTATATTTCTAACTTTTGAAATATCATCTTTATCTGGATCAACCTCGATTACTTCTTGTAGCATTCCATATTTTTTTATACTCTCTTTATCTTCAGCTTTAGCATAGATACTTTCATCTTCTGAATCATTTGAAACAATAAGGACAATATTTTTCATATCTGCAATACTTTCAGTAAGAGCAGGCATCCCAAATATATTATTTGTTACTTGAACTTTTATTTTTTTATGACTTACCAAATTAAAAGTTGTATTCTCAATTTCTAGAATATATTTTTTCCCTGTTTCTTCATTAACGATTTTTAAAATGTCATCTATTATTTCTGCGACAGTATTATTTTTATATATCTTGTCAATTGATGTTGCTATTGCTTCTATTTTTCCTGTTTTAGCCCCTATACTTTTAAGCAAACTTTCTATACAAGAGGAGGCGTTCAAACTGTTAAATTGCTTTATAACCTTATTTTTATTCAAATAAAAATAGAAATCAAAACATTTTATTTCTTTTGAAAATTTTAATGTATCCATATCTACAATTATTCCTGTGAATAGGTTCCTCTCATTTTGAAATTTTATAATATCTCCAACTTTTATTGTTTCAGTTAAAATATAATTTGAATCTCCAAAGTTCCTAGGCATACTAAAATTAAATGAAGCTCCTAAAGTGTCTATACTTGTACTTAAAGAAATATTTCCAGCTATATTTGTTATATCTGTTACTATATCTCCTTGAATTAATTTTAATTTATGCACTATTTCCTCCAATTTTATTAGGATTTATATATTCCTGAATTGAAAGGGTATATTTTATATCTCCATTATGCTTTTTACTGTACCTAAAATCTGTTATTATGCACTCCATATTTTCCTGAATTGATAAGCTTGCAATTACTATCCTTAATGGTTTATTTCTGTGTCTTTTAAAGAAATCTATACATAGTGGGGCTAAGGTAACACTTCCAAGCCAACTATACAATTTAGAAGGAAAAAAGCTATCTATTGTCAATGTTTTCAAGCCATTTTCTCCCACTAAAGTTAAAATTTTTCCACTTGTAGTTTCAAAAGTTCCAGAATCCAAAGGAGATCCAAAATCAACATCAGGAGGAACATAAGGTAATTTAAATATCTCTCTATTATTATCTACTGAAAAATATATTTCCATACCCTTTAACACATAATTTGCTATCCTTGAAATCATTTGTTACCTCACCATATTTGATATATTTGGATTTGTTATTTTTACAAATGCTTCTGCTACTTTGTCCTTAAAGTCATCAAATCCGTATACATCTCCTTTTATAACTATTGTATATTGAGGAGTTGTATTTACTTTGGTAGAACTTTTTTCTTGGCTATATCTTTTATCTTGTCCAAAGTTAGGCTCTGGTTTATTAGAAACCTTTAAATCTGGAACATCCATATTTCCAATACCACCAGGAGTATTTGTTTTTACATTCCCAATAGTTTCTACTTTATTTTTTGAATTTTTAGTTTCATCAATAGTTATATCTATCTCTTTATCATTACTTCCAAAAATATTTTTAATAAATCCTACCATACTTTTTCCAACTTCCCTTATTTTCTCAAAATGTTGGATTACTAATAATAGTCCTGATATTAAAAGTCCGATTGGACCAGTTAAAGCAGCAAGAGCAAATGCAAAAGGTCCAAGAAAATCTAAAATTTCTTTTATCCATTTGAAAAAACTTTTAAACATATTTACAACTGAATCTATGTGTTGCCATAACAAATAACAAGCTGCTACAACTCCAGCTATAGCTATAACAATCCATCCCAAAGGTGTTAATGCTAGCGTTCCATTTAATATCCCCATTACTATAGAAACAGCTGTTAATATTGCTTTTAATACTACTAAAGCTTTAATAGTTAAATAAATACTTCCAACAAGTACTAAAATTGTTTCAATCAATACCCTATGTTCTTTTATAAAATCAAAGAGATCTGAAAAGAATGTAATCATATTTTCAACTGCTTTAGTTACTTTTTCAGCTATCTTGTCTATTGTTCCATCTTCTTGCCATCTATTTAAAACAGCCACAACTCTTTCTACCTGTTCTTTCAGCTTCATATAAAGACTGCCTTGCTTAATCGTTCCATCTTCAGTCATACCTACTATTTTAGCTAATGATGACTTTGTTACTCCAGTTACAGTTGACCATAACCCTTTCATTGTTTTAGCTTGTTTCTCGGCTCCTCCTGAAAATTTCTTTTGCATTTCAGCTTGTAAAATATCCTGTAACTTTGCCTCATCTTTTATTTGTCCTCTTTTATTAAAAACAATGTTTTTTCCATATTTTTTAGCTGCTGCTTCTATTAATTGTTCTTTCTTTATTCCGAACTCTTTCAGCCTTTCAAATTCACCCATTACACCATCTGCCATAGCTTCAGTTGCTTGATCTATTGATTTATTTGTTGCTCCAGCCATATCTGCAACATCTTTTAACCATCTTTTAGATGAAATTCCGTATGCTTCCATTTTAGCTGTAGATTCTACCACCTCTCCAGTTTCAAATGGTGTTGAGTTTGCAAATTTAATTGCGTTAGACATTAATTGTCCAGCTTTCTCAGTTGATTTTGTAGCTGTTTCAAGTTGCATCTTGTAACCTTCCATATTCATAGCTTCACCAAAGCCTTCTTTGACTGCAAATCCACTTACTACAGATGCAATTGCTACTGTTGCTTGTGCTGCTCTTTTTACAATACTATCCATAGTACTCATTGCTGATTTTCCCCATTCTTGAAGCTTTTTCTTACCTTCTTCAGTTCTTTTAGTAGTTTCAGCAATGGATTTAGCATATTCCCTTACTTTTGCTCTAGCAGTATTCAAACGTTCACTATTTTCTGTAATAACCTTTTCGTAGTCCACCATTACTTTTTTTGCTGTTTCAATTGCATCAGTATTTGATTCTTGAGCTTTTTCAAATCCATGAAGTTGACTTTTGGCAGTTTCTAATCGTTTGGTATAACTTGCTACTTGCTCCTCTGTCATTTTTGAACTTTGAGTATATTTTTCAGCTGCTAATTTAGTTTTTTCTATTTCTTTTGCATTATTAGAAAACTCCTTTGATAACTTATTTAGAGTTACTTTATCTCCTGTTTTCTGTGCTTCCTCTAGTGATTTTTTAGTAGCTTCCTGTGCCAATTTAAGCTCTTTCAGTTTTAGTTTTGTATCTTCTAAATTTTTTCTATAACCTTGAGCTTTATTATTTGATCCTGCAACTAAGTTGTCATACTTTTCAGTTTCCGCTTTTAATTTTTCTATTTGTTTAGAATTATGAGAATACTCTTTTGATAGATTTGCTATTGTTGCTTTTGCTGAATCTATATTCTTATTGGCATTTGCTATTGTTGCTTTTGCTGAATCTATATTCTTATTGGCATTTGCTATTGTTCCCTCATATTTTTTAAGCTGTTCTTTGGCTTTTTCTAAGTGGTTATTTGCAAGTTCTGTTGCTTTTGAAGCTGCTTTTAAAGGTCCTGAAAGATTGTCTCTCAAAGTTAATATTGTATTTATTACTCTGTTCCCTATTTCTTCTCACCTCCTAAAGCCTTTAAAAAAGCTTCCATCTTTTGATAATCATAAAGAGCTTTTTCTTCATTCATTTTTTCCATGCTTTGTTTAAAGAATACCTGGTCTTCATAATCAAGATTTAATAAATAATTTAATTTATGCCCTTTTTGTAGATAGTAAGAAACCCAAAATAGCTCTCCATACTTCTTACTACCTCCTATTAGTTTTTTATTGCTTCATTCACCTTCTCTTGAGTTTTAATTCCATCAAATATCCCACTCAATTTTTGAGCTAAATCATTAACTGCATTCATACCTAATATCTGAGTTGGAATTTCATACGGTGAAATTAATTTAAATCTATTTCTAACTTCTTTTGATTGCATAATTGGACAGCATCTATAAACAAGTTTTTCAGAAGCTTTTACTAATAATTTCATATCCACTTTTGAATTTTCTTTTTGCATTTTAAGTATAACTTTACTTTTTTCTTCCATTTCTAAAGTTTCGAAATCCTCTTCATTTTTTTCTTCCTCTTCAAATGTCTTCTCTGTTGTTATATCTATAGCTTTAACTGTGTCATCTAAATAATCTAATAGAACTCCTTCACGAGGTCTTACAAACTCAACTAATCCAAGTTCTGGTATTTCAATATGTGTTACCTTTATTTTTTTACTTTCATTCTCTTCAACTTTATTTAAAAATTCTTGTATTGTTATCGGTTGTTTTTTTTCCATATTCATCTCCTTTTTAAAAAGAAAGCTCCTACTAATAAGGAGCTTTTCTATTTTATTTCTCTTGTAACCATTCAAAAGATTCAGCCTGTCCTGAAAGCTCTATTTCTGCCACTTTATTTTTTTCAAAATCAATTAAAACTTCTTCATCAAATGTAACTCCATCTAATTTAAGTCTTTTAGTTACTTTTCCTGATATATTTGTATTTGCTAAAATTAATGCAATATCCTCACTTTCATTAAAAGCATCTAAATTTTCTGAACCTAAGAATTTAAATGTTCCTGAAAATTCAATTGTCTCTCCTACTTTTACCCTTACCGTTCCATCACCAATAGGAGCTGGAATTTCTTCATATTTATTTTTTCTTACAGCCTTAGATTTAGTTACAGTTACAACTTCCTCACCATTAACCCAAAGTTTTCCTTTATTTCCATTAAAATAGTCATTCTTTTTAGGATTTGCCATCTATTCCTCCTTCTTACATGAATATATCGAAGAAGAAATCTTCCATAATTCCTGTTATCTTTATACTTCCCTTTAAAAATACTTTTGTGGCAACTGTCATTTTCATAGCATATGCATCATCCCAGGAATTAACTGTTTCCTCTCCCCATTTTGGATAATTAGCTAATCTTTGAGATGCTATATCTACCATCGATTTATTATCAAAGTTAGGATCTAATATCTTATCTTTAGCTAAAGCTTTAAAATATCCATTGATTGATGAAATTAGTAACATTTGATTATCTAAAATATTTGGATACTTACCTTTATAACTATTGTTCCAAGCTTTATATATGTCACAATAAATTAAGTCCATTTTTTCAACTGTATTTATATGTGTCATTTCTTCAGTAACTCCTTCAGATATTGTCACAAGTGAATTTACAGCTCTAGCTACTCTTACTTCTCCTTCATCATTAAAAAGAATATGTTCTCCTTTTCCTATAACTACTTCTAGATCTTCTGGTTCAACTACACTTTTAAATTTTAAAGGCTTTGCTATCCCTGACATCATCATTGATAGTCCTGCATAAAAACCAAGTAAATATGAAAGTGCATACTCTCCATTCTTTAACCCTCTTTCATCAAAAAACTCTATCTTTTCATTAGTTTGATTAATAATGTGCATAGAGTCAGCAGCAGTAGCCTTATATACAATAGCTTTATATCTTTTTTTATTGTTTTTATTCTCTCCTTTAACAAAAGTAACTAAATCATTTTGTTTTTGTGCTGTAGATGTTTGAATTGCTATCCATGAATTACGAGGTATAATTCCTTTTATTTTATTTAATAAATCTGTTAATTCTCCATCTGTTCCTAATTTAAATACATAAAGAGCCAATGGTGTTCCTTCTAAAGCATCCTTAATAAATAGAATGTTTTCTGGGCTAAACATTTTCTGTTCATCACTTGTGAAATCACTTATTGTTACATATTTTTGTTTGTTATCTCCAACTGTCTCATCTTCAACTATTAAAACAGCATAGCCTTTTTCTCCTCTTGCTATCGCTGATACTCCTAAGCCTTTAAAAACTATTTCTAACTTAGGTAGTCCATTACTTGTCGCCATTAATTTCCTCCCCAAACTCTAATTCTTCAATATTGTGCTCGTATTCTCTCTCATATTCCTCTGCTATAAATACTTTAAACTCACAATGTAAAACTTTATCAACTTCAAATATCTTTACATCTGTTGCTTCTACAACTAAATCATCTGTTATATTAAAAGATTGTTCTTCTACAAAAGCTTTGTTTAAAATATCTCTCATTTTTAATAGATCCATTTGATTTTTTTTTAGATGTTTTGGAAAATATAGAATATCAAACTCTATTTCTCTTTCCTGGAACTTATCCATCAAATTTGAAGAATCTATATCTAACATATCTATAAAAAAGCAAGGTCTCTTAAAGCCTTCTTCTATATCTGAAGAGTTAATTTCTATATCTGGAGCAATTTTAGCCAGTTTAGATACTATTGAAGCCTGTATATCTATAAAACTTATCACCTTTCACCTACTTAAATTCATTTTTCATAAGAACATCATCTATAAAATTTTGAGTATCATTGTAAAACTCATCTTCAAAATCTTTTTGAGCTGTCATAAACACATGTTTACCTCTTTGAAATCCATGTTCTTTACCTGTTCTATCCTTTTTTATATATCCATATTCAATTAAATGAGCATGAGGAGCAGTAGAATAAGTCCTCACTGCTAATGCTCCTTTAAAATCATAAACTTTACCTCGTTTTATACTTTTTATATAATTTCCAGTAGATTCATTCACCCTACTTTTTGCCACACTCAATGTTTTATTCTTTAATTTGTTTCCGCTTTTTCTTAAAAATTCTTTTGAGTCTTTACCATTATTTATTGAGTTAGCTAATTTCATTAAATCCTTTGATAGTTTATCTAAGCTCATGCTGTCACTCCGTTTTTAGCTTTACCATTAGGTCTATAAAGCTATTCTTTTTAAAATCTGGATAAATGTATTCAATATCGTAAATCAAGCCCTTATAAACGATATGGTAATCTGCTTTAATATCTGTTTTCCTAATTCTTATTTTAAATCTTGTGTTATTGGCTGCTGTATCTCCTTCACCATTAACGATACTTCCAGATTGAAATTTTATCTCAGCCCATACTTTTTTTATTAATATATCCTCATAGCTTGTTCCCAATTTCCCTTTAATATTTTCTTTCTTATAGATGCCAATTCTATTTCTTAATCTACTGCTTAGATTAGACATTTAAATCACTATACTTTAATTTAGTATATAAAGATGAAAGAATGTTATTTGGTTTAAATTCAAGGTCTTGAGAGCCTCTATTTTCATATCTATCAGTTATAATTATCAACTGAGCTAACTCATAAGTTTTAAAAGAACCACCAGAGTCAAAAGTGACTCCAGTGGAATTTGCTATCTCTTCTTTACTAAATTCTATAAGCATTTCAATAAAATTATCTTCATCACTTTCATCTATTCTTAGATACTCTTTAGTTTTTGTTAAATCTATCATTTAACCACCTTATTTTTTCTTAGTATCCTTCTCTTCTACACTTTGTTTAAAAGCTACAGACGCTGTTCCTACTATTGGAATTTGACCAAATACAACTGCTGCTGAATCAAATTTCTTAACATCTAATCTCATAATAGCTCTCATATCTACTCTATTTTTCTTGAAAGCATCTCCGCCAACATCAGTTGATTTTAATTCAATTGTTTCTCTATCAAATAATACAATTGCTTCTGTTAATGACCCAATTATTAGCGGAGCTTTTTTCTCTGTTGTTCCTGTTGTTTTCAATGTTCTATTTGATAAAACAAAAATCTCTTTTCCATTTAACATCTTCTTAGTTGGATTTTTAGGGTCTTTTTCTAACAAGTAATTACCTTGTGAATCTTTAAGTTTATTTAAGTAGTTAAATCCATCTTGATTAGTTATTACTTTAGCTAGTGCTGAAATAGATGGATCTAATGTAACATCCATTATATCTTTTACATCGTCAATAGTTTCAACTTGGACTTTTGTTAATGTATTAAGGATTGCAATTATCAAAGAATTTTCTGTTGCAACAGCTTTTTTAGCTAACCATTTATTTAGATAACTTCTTAAATTAGCTGTTTGATCTTGTAGTAAAGTTCTTGGAATAGGTAAAATTCCACCATAATTTTTTATTGCATATGTCACAGGTATAAATTTAGGTGCACTTGTTTCTTTAATTCCTTCCTCACCTGTTTCTGTAAACTCTTCAAGTGGAGTATGCTCTGCATCTTGCTCTAATACTCTAGACCCAGTCGTTGTTCTTACTTGTTCAACTGTTACTAATCCTCTTAAAGCTGTATATGTTCTTTTTAATTCATTAATTTCTGTTTGTTGGTCTACTGGTATTAAACATCCACCATCAGCTTCAACTCCTGAATTTAAGTTTCTTGCTTCTAAGACCTCTATATCATCTGCATTTGCTCTTCCCCTTAAAGTATTATAGAAGGCTTCCTCATATCTTGCATTTGAGTCTGTATTATCTCCATCTAAATTGCCTCTTCCTAATTGCTGTCCATTTCTATTATTTACTTCAGTTCCTGAATTTTCTAATTCTTTTTGTAAATTAATTTTAGCTTGAAGCTCTGATATTCTATTTGTAACCTCTTTTATTTCGGACTCTGTTATCCCTTCCCTCTCCATAGTATTTTTCGCTTCTGATTTTAGATTGAACATCTCTTGTTGTAACTGTTGTAATTTTGTCATTATGACCTCCTATAAGTTTATTAATAAATTTAATTTTGCTTTTGCTAACTCAATTTCGGAACTTCCAAAATCTTCTTGACTCTCAGGATTTTTATCTTTAACTTTTATGTTATTCATTAAAAGATTTTGGGGTAATTTATAATTCTTATATAGTTCTCCATCTAAATAAGCTGCTATATCAACTGACTCTGTTAAAGTCACATTGAAATAATCTTGAGCTGTAAAACCATCAAACCATGTCTCAGCTTTCATAAGTTCTAAAAATTCATCAAAGGTTTTATTTTCTTTTGCTTTTGTCATATAAGCATTTGCTATCGTGGTATCAAACCTCTCATATAAATTAGCTTGCTCTCTTAAATCATCAGCATTACCTATTGCAAACCCCCATGCTTTATGAATCATCAAATAAGCATTCTCAGGAACTATAATCTCATCTCCCGCCATAGCTATAACTGAGGCTATTGAAGCTGCATACCCTTCTACAAAAACTCTTTTATGACCTTTATGTCTTACTAACATGTTGTATATTGCTATTCCTGCAAATACACTTCCACCTGGTGAATTAATATAAATATCTAAAGCATCATTTTCTCCAATTTCATTTAATAACTCATTCACATCAGAGGGTATAACATCACTATTTGACCATCTACTTGATGCAATTTCCCCAAAAATAATAAGATCCACTGCATTTTCAGTTTTATTTTTTACTTCTAATTTGCCTTTATCTAAATTTAGTATTGGCATCTATTCACCCCCCTTTATATACTGTGTTCCTATATTTTCTAAATTGATTGTAGAACCATTACCTAATAGAGTATCTCCACCTTCTATATATGGAAGATTTAAATCTTCTCGCACCTCATTTGGTGTCATAGCAAAATTAGTCAAGTATTTACTATAAACTTCAGCTTGGGTTTTATTATCCATTTTGAAGAGAATTTTTTCATTAATTTCTAATCTATATCCTTTATCAATATCCCTTTCACTTAACAATTTATATGTTATTTCTTGTTCATACGCTTTAAATAATGGTTGAAGTGTATTTACATAGAAATCTACTTGTTGAGTTTCAGAGTTACTATATGATGATTTTGTATAATCATTTATTATGTTTGGCTTTATTCCAAATGCAGCTGCTAATTGTAATGCTGACACTTTATTATTCTCAAAGAATTGTGCATCTGCTAGCTTCATATCTAGTAATTGAGCTTGCATCCCAAGTGGAATTGGAATAAACTTTCCTGACCCTTGAGTTTTTGAGAAATTTTCAAGTTTTAAAGCTATCTTAGCCTCCGCTCCTTGTTTCAATTCTCCTGTATAATGAACTAAAACTTTAGATCCAAACATATTATTTTTATATAATTTATTTAAAAATCCGATAGAATTTTTACCACTACTTATTTGAGTTTTTAAAATATCTCTTATTGGAATTCCTGAAAGTCCATCAAAACTAATATGTGTTTTAAAATGTATAATCTCATCCATTTCAAAGCTATATTGCTTTCCACTTCTGCTATCTGTCCAAACATACCAAAGAGCATTTAATCTACCAAAAATACCCTTATTATCTATCCAAATCTTTACTTGATTGCTTGGAAGTACCCAAAGATACTTAGGAAATCCATTTCTGTCTGCTTCTATATATATATAGGCATTTCCATGATGTAATTTATTTAGTTCAACTGTTCCCCAAAATGTTGCAGAACTTATATATGGGTTAGGTCTAAGATTTAAAAGGGTTTCCATTTTAGAATTTATAATCTTTTCTTTCCCCTTTTTTTCTGTTAAAACTCTAAGTTCCCAGGGCATTTTTGACATTGTATCTGATAAATGTTTTAAACAAATATAATAAATTGTTTCTGATAAATCACTACTATTATCAATGTTATCTATATTAATTCCATAACCACCTAAAAAATCTCCAAGCTCTTCAAGAGTAAGTCCTTCTTTTTTTTCTGTTTTCATCATATTTTTTATTTTTTCAACTATTTTCATTATTCACCCCCTCCATATAATTTATCTAGGTAGTTATCTTCTGCATATTGAGTAATATCAAATTCAAATTCATGATACATAGCTAGTTTAAATGAACATAATAGTGCATCAACGGGATCTATTCTTTTTCGTGAAGCATCCTTATCTATTTTTATTAATCCATTATTTTGCTTTATTACAGTATTTCCCATAGCATAATTTAGAAGAGGGTTATACACATATATAATATTTCCTGAATATACCTGTTCTCTAAAGCCTTGTGTGCTTTCATTTAGAGACTTATGTGATTGAAATACCTCTGTTACCTCATATCCTTGCACTTCCAAATCCATCATTATCTTAGAAGCATTTGCGGGATCAAAGCAAAGATGCCTTATTTCCCAATTGTTTTCTTCACAAGTTTTTATTACATATTGCATAACTTGTTCTTGGTCTACGATAGGGGTATTTGTTATTGTTAAAAATCCTAACTCTTCCCATGTATCATAAGGAACTTTATCGACTAATTTTCTCTCCATTAATTTATCTCTATTTGGAATAAAGGAGTGACTAAAAATTATATATTTTGCTATTCCATCATCCATTATAGGAAGTATAAATGATACACTTGTTAAATCTATCTTGGCAGACATGTCAAATCCTACATACACAGCTCTATTTCTTATTTCATATGGTAATTCCTTAACTTGACACTTCTTCCATTTTTCCATATCTATATATCCTAAATCTTTAGCTTGAACCCAAATATTTAAGATTTTTGTTTTAAATGAAATCATCTTTTCAGGAACGCTTTTAGCAACTTCATAATCAGATGTTATCTTTTCTATCCCCTCTTTGTATGTTGCTCTAAGAGGATTCGCTTTTTTCCAAGTTCTTATATCTCCTATTTCATCACCTTTATCAGCTTCACAAATATCTACAAAATACTCACTATTTTCTATATCTAAATTTGGATTTAACAATTCTGAGCAATATTTATATTCCTCTCTATAGCAAGGAACATTTAAATCTATTCCTGCTGTTGTTATTATTAACAATAATGACTCTTTAGAGTTACTTCCTAGTGCTAGATCATAGAATTCTGTTGTTGCATGTTGATGGTATTCATCTAAAACCAATGCAGCAGGATTAGTTCCATCTCCTGTTTTTCCATCTTGCTTAGATAATGGCTTTAAAAATGATGTTGTTTTTATGTGAACTATTTTATCTCTTGTTATTTTGAATTTTGGAGATAAAGAACTCCCAGTAAGCATATTTTGACACTCTGAAAATAGTAATTTTGATTGTTCTCTTTTTGTTCCTGCACAAAATGTTTCTGCTATCTCATTATTTCTTGTTGCCACTACAGATATTTCATACAGCATACATCCAGCTTGCATTTGAGTTTTGGCATTTTTCCTTCCAACCTCTATAAATGCTTTCTTAAATCTTCTATACCCATCTTTTCTTTTCCAAGCATATATTTGACAAACTATAAACTTTTGCCAAGTTGTTAGCATTATTGGAGTTCCTGCTAATACACCTTTTGAATGGTTAAGGTATGTAAACCATTTAACAATTCGTTGAGCTTCCTCTTCATCCCAAATGAACTTCTTTTCTTCAACATCTTTTAAAAAACGTTTACAAGCCCATATATGCTTTTGTCCACTTGGTATTACTCCGTCTATACAATCTTTTGAATATTGTACAAGCTCACTTTTAGTACTCATTAAACATCTCCAAACTCTTTATCTAGTTTTTCATCTATTATTGTAATTATTCCAGAGCCAGCTTTTAATCTTGATTCCATAGTTAATCCTAACAAAGAACCATACCTTTTCATTTCATCTGAATACTTCAGTTCTAAGCTTACAAGTGGATTTATTTCCTCTACAATCATTACGTCTGTTTTTAGATTTGTTACAATAGATGCATACCTAGCAAAAGCATTGCAATAAGCTCCCAAATTATTATAATCTAAGTTGCTTATCATAGATTTTTTATTAAACTGCTCTACAAGTCTTACCCATTCTTTTGTTGCTATCTCGTTTACCAGCCAATCTGGAGGGATTTTAAGTTGTTCATTTCCTACAAAAACCGATTCTTGCTCTAACTTTTTTATTTTTATCTCTTCCTGAGTTAAATGTTTTGTTTGTACTTCAAGTGGTTTTCTAATTTTTGACACCTCCATTTTTTATTTTCAAAAAACTTCTCAAAGGGAAATTTGCGAAAAGTATTGGAAGGATGCGGTATTGGGCTGTGACCCTAAAACTTTTTCATATACCCCTACCTTCAGTCTCTACTTCCCACACCTGAATAAACTCTCTTATTTCTTTAATTGTCCCTGTTTGATTTGATTCATACAATTTATGTATCTCTCTATGAGCTTCGTCACTTAGATAAACAAGGTTAGATAATAAAGATCCTTTTAATTTATCTTCTGATAACGGAACTATATGATGAGCTGTTGTTCCTGTCACAACTCTTTTATGTTTGTATAAGCTCCAAAGACATAGATTACTAAATCTGTTCTTACAGGCTTCTCTTAGTCTCTTCCACTCTTTACTATTATAAAAACTTTGATGCTCTCTTTGACACTTATCGTATATCCTATTTGATTCAGTCCTTGTTTTCTTATTACATCCATTTGGACACCCTTTAAGATTATAAGAATACACTTTCCTACATCTCGGACATATTCTATTCATCTACAACAACTCCATAAGCTTTTGCCTTTTTCTCTTTTGTTTTCAATTCTATTTTTTTTAATTTTAAATCTACTAAATCCTCATCTAGTTTTATTACTCTTTCTTTCTCATCTGATAGTATCTGTTCTTTATATGCTTCATATCTTACTAACTTAATCTTGTAGTCAATCTCTTCCTCTGGAGACATTATAGAGTAAAGTTCTTTAGCAAATCGATAACCATCTCTGTGAGTAGCTATTCTAGTTTTTAAAGCATCTTCTCTCCCTTTGTTTGTAGGTCTTTCTTTTTTTCTTTCTAACTCGATTAAGTAAGCTAAGGTTGATTTATGAAGATTTTTATAATGACCCTTTATCTCTTCTTTCTCTTCCAAGTGACTCTCTATATCTTTCTCAACTTCCTTCAAGTAGAGCAGAGATGAGTTTATTCCTTTTACCCACTTTTCTTTACTAGATATGTTCCTTAATGTGCCATAGGATAATCTAAATTCATAGGCTAACTCTTTTAGATCTTCTCCATACTCGAATCTTTTTCTTATCTCTTTTTTTATTGTAGTAGAAACTTTATTTATCATTGCTATGACACACCTCCTATAAAAAGAATTAGTTAAGTAATAAAAATGTCATTTATATTGGCTATTTAGTTAATAAGGAAAAATCACTACAATTACTTCTTTGAATATTCTCTACAACCTGTCTATTTCCAAAGTATTTAAGCTTGTTTTTACGCATCAAAGATTTAACCACTATTTGAAACTAGTGGTTAAAAATAAATTCCATCAAATAATTCAGTTTTTCTAAATTATTGTGATTGGAATAATTCTTTAATATTGTTTTTATTTCTCTTGTTTTATGTGGTTTATCATGTTTATCAACAAGCTCTATCAGAAGAGTATAATCAAATATCCAGCAATTTTCTTCTAGATGTCTATAGACTCCTCTTTTCGCTTTCTTTCCTAACTCTTTTCCAAATTTATTAGATTTTTTAAAAGCTAGAAACTCTTTCTCTAAATTAATCTTTATAATACTTTCTAAGTGTTTTATCCCCTCTTCTAAGAGCTTTCTCTTGGTATTCTCTATGAAGATTCCATCTATAAGCTCAAAGCTCCCTAAAATCGAATTCAAGCTATTATCTTTTCCTTTTTTATTGGTATAATATGAAAAGGTTCTATTTAAAAACTTCCATTCTAATCTTGTTATATCTAACTCCAAATCTAGTTTTTTAGATTCCTCTGTTTTATCATAAGCAGTAACTAGAGTAGCTCCATAATTCCCTAGAAGAGTCTCATCTTGAAACATCAATCTATAGCTTTTATTTCTAGTGCATCTACTTATCTTTTTAAAGTGTGGGACCGATATAAAAAGAAGTTTTAATGCTTCTTGAACATCTAGGAAAGCTTTATTAAAATTAAGATTTATTTCAATATCTTTTATTTTCGCTTGTGCCAACTCTATGTCTATTCCCTTTTCTGAAAGTTCTTTTACTAATATTAAAAGAGCTGCTTCCAACTCTATTTCTCTTGAATTATAAATATTATGTCCACTCAAAATCTTATTAGGATTAAATCTCAAATTTTTAAAATACGTTTCTTTTCCACTTGTGTATAATCGTGTAGTGCTATCCAAGGTATAACTTGGTTCTTCTAAATAGAACTTTTCTTGATAGAACTCTTCTGTTACTTGTTCTGTTATATATAGATTACTATTGTAGCTAATTTCAAAGTTATATAGAGTTAACCAATCTATACCTATTCTAAATATCTTACTGGTATCTAAATTCACATTTATATACCTCCATTCTGCCAACCCCTTTCCCGAACCTTCCTGTAATTTACACATTGGTTCATCCATATTTTGTTACTAACTAAATGTAGTATTTTCATATTTTTCTATTTGCTCTAAAAGTTGTTTCATTAAATTTATGTCTCTTTTTAAATCTTCCAGAGTATTTTTTTCATAAAAATACTCTTTTTTTCTTAAAAATAATAAATGTATTTTTTTTTCATCAAGTATTTCTAAATTTTGAGATACTTTTTTACTAATCTTTTTTATTTGAAGAATACTGTGACTTAATGCCTCTATTTTTATAACTTTCATAAATACCTCCCTATAGATTACTAATAATCTTAGAGTAGGAAATTTCTTTTCCATCTCTTATTAAAATCACATCTTCTTTTCCTGAGTTTACATATCTTTTTACTATCACATCCATATATCTCGGGTCTAACTCTAACGATCTATTTTTTCTCTCTAATTGATCACAAGCCATCATAGTTGAACCTGAACCACCAAATAAGTCTAAAACAATATCTCCTTTTTTAGAACTATTCGTAATTGCCCTTCCTGGAACTTCTACTGGCTTAGTTGTGGGGTGTAACTCTGACTTTTTAGGTCTTACAATATCCCAAACATCACATTGTTTTCTATCTTTGACTGGATGAAGTCTAGGTGACCCTTCTAACCATCCATACCAAATAGGCTCATATCTTGTATGGTAGTCTTTCCTTGAAATGACAAAACAGTCTTTATTCCAAATAATAGTAGATGACCAATGATAATTATTTTGAGATAAGGTTAACATCATATTTCCCCATTCTTGACCTGACATCACAACATAAGTAGGACAACCTTCCTTTGAGAATTCAGCCATTCTCGAAAATACATCAAACATAAACTTCTTAAAATCATCTGTTCCCATAAAATCATTTAGTATTGTTCTTGGTTTATATCCTTGAGGGTTATCCTTTTTTACTGCTCCATAATTTACATTCCAAGGTGGGTCTGTAAATACTAAGTCAGCTTTATCTGTTAACATTACTTTTCTTAAATCTTCAACCTTTGTACTATCTCCACAAAGCAACCTATGATTACCTAGCACATATAAGTCACCAAGTTTACTATATGGTTCTTTTTCTAAGTTTACTTCTGGAGGGTCATCCTCTTTAAACTCATCAATTTTTATATCCAAACCTTCAATCTCAAATTCCTTTAGCTCCTCTATTTCAAAACCAGTTAAAGCTAAATCTTCATTGCTAACTTCTATAGCTTTTAATTCCAATTTTAATTTTTCTAAGTTAAATCCAGTATTCATAGTTAATTTATTGTGAGCTATTATATATTGTTTTTTCTGTATCACAGTCAAATGATCTAATTTTATTGTCTCTACCTCTTCAATTCCTAGTTGTTGAAGTGCAATATATCTACCATGACCTTCTATAATTGTATTATTCTCATCTATTGCTATTGGATCATTAAAACCAAACTCTTTAATGCTTGCTTTTATTTGGTCTATTTGTTCTTGAGGATGCTCTTTAGCATTATTTATATATGGTGTTATTTGTGTTAATTTTAGTTTTTCTATTTTCATATGATCTCTCAAAGCTCATTTTTTTCTAAGTGTTCTAATAACTGAATGATAGAATCTACTGTTTTATCCATTAATGAGATTAATTCATCAAAACTTTTAACACTATCTAAAAAAAATGGCTCTAGCAAAATGGCAACTGGTTTAGTTTTGTTAAGTATTGACCCACCTCTATCGGCTTGTTTCGTAGCTTTTATTCCTCTATTGTTTAATTCTAAATGTTTTACGAGTATATCCTGAGCTACTGAAGCTAATCTCTTGCCCTTGCTCGAAGTATGAGCATAAAGCACTTCTGTTCCTTGTGAGATCCCGTTAGATGCATTAAAATGGCAACTAATTAGTATATCTGCATTAAGACTATTGATTTCACTTACAAGGTCTTTATAGTCATTTCTGGCCTTAGCTACTAAATCTATATTTATGAGTCTCTCTTTTTTAAATATCTCTGCTACAATCCATGTAGTAAGATCAAACTCATTAATTGTTTTTCCTTCAAGATTGACATGGCATCCCTTATCTTTAAAGTTATGACCAGCTAGTAAAATCACTCTTTTCATTTTCCCTCCTAAATTTTTACAAAAAATAAAGGAGCCAAGAGCAACCTCGCGGTAAACCCTTGACTCCTTAATTGAGTCCTATCAGCTATTTATTTTATATTTTTAATATACTCTCAAAATTTTTTTATGTCAATAAAATTATTTGAAATCATATCCAAAAGAATCAGTTTTATTTAAAAAAATATTTTTAATTTCATCAAAATTTGCATAATTTCCATAAACTGAGATATAAATATCTCCACAAAATCCTTTGAACGATATAGTATACTCACCCGAAGCACTATAGCTAGCCATATACATTACTCCTCCGTTTTTAGAGATGAATACTTTAAAGTCATCTTTACTTTGTAGATACTTTTTTTCTCTTTGCATTTTAATATTTTTTTCATTTTCATTTGCAAAGTTAGCAATATATGTTTCTCCAATTACTTTTCCTGAACTATTTAAAATATCTGAAGAATCAATAACCTCTATCCCAAAAATAATTGAAGTTATCATTAAAAATAATATTATCATTTTTTTCATAACATATCCCCCTGTAATCTATACGATTGATATGTTTATAATATATCTTTCTTTTAAAATTGTCAAATTTCATATTTAGATTCGATCCCACATTGACAAACAATTTTGTATATGGAACCATTCATCGAAATTTTATTTGCTTTCTTATTTGAAATAAAATATCCAGCTTCATTTTTTTCAACTAAAAAAGCCCCGCATTTTTTACATTTATATCTTACTCCCACTCTTATTCTCAGCATTTATAGTATCTCCTTATAATTTAAACTGTGTTCTGATAATCTTGCTAAATTAGATGTTCTCAACAAATACTTTTGCAATATATATCCCATCTATCAAATCGTTTTCAATATCTATTACATCATAATTTTTTGATACTGAAATTAATTTATTTTCATATTTAGATAAACTTTCTTCGCTTATTATTAGTATCTCCAATGATCCTCCCATTTTTAATAAAATCTGAACAAACTGGATGTTCATAACAATTTTTTATATACCTATTTTTATAATTCTTAAATCTTTTGCATCTCGAAAAGTATTTACAGCTTCCACATGAAAATGGTAATTTTTTTATTGCTAAGTCTAAAAAATGTTTAGCTAGAAACAAAATGAAAATTGAAATTATAATAATTATCAAATCAATCATTCTTCCAACAACCTTATTTTTAATTTTGCTGAAATAAGTTGACTTTCTATCAAACGATTTCTAGATTCGACAGATTTTAATTTGAAATTTTGGAAAATAATAATTGATACACTTATTAAAAATATTGTAAACATTAACTAAATCCTCCCCGAGTTTAATTCTTTTATTAAATCATATTTAATTTTATTATCTGCCAGCAATAGTGCAAAAGGTTCAAAAGAGTTATGTATTCTTGCAATAGCTAGAGCTTTAGCTTTTATTAAGTTCTGCTCATCTTGTGATAGTTTTGAAAATATTATATCCAGTATTTCTCTTTCTTCAACTTGATGTTGTTTTGTGTCCTCAACAATGGTATTTGTTGTTACTGGTTTCTCTTTTGTTATAGTCTCAACGGCTTTAATTTCTTTTTGTTCTTTAAAAGTTTTTACTTTATATTTCGATTGTCTATCGCCATTCATAATTTTTTTACTAAATGCTCCAGATAAATTTTTTATGTCTGGATTAACTTTTAAATTGTCATAAGTTTCTATCAAATAATCGTTTACTTGTTCTTTACTAAGAGTCTTTAATAATTTTGAAACACTTTTTTGATTCGTTAATGTAAAATTTATATTTAATTCTTTAAACAAGTTCTCAAAAAAATCATGTTCATGAATCATGATATTGTTATTGAGTCTTGTTATAGTCTTGTTAGTGTCACATTCTATGTTACTAGTTTGTGCATCAAATGTTACTGCTTTATTGCAATTTTTGTCAGTGGTGTCATTTTTTGTGGTCTCATTTTTTGACACTACTTTTATATTCTTTAAAAAGTATCGATTACTCTTTCCTTGTTCTCTTTTCACCTCAATCATATTTTTTAACTCTAGACTATTAATATATTTTCTGATAGTTCTTTTGTCTTTAACTCCAGTTTTTAAACAAAGCGTTTCTTCGCTTGGAAAGGATTCGCTAGTATGATTATTAGCATGTCTAGCTAAAACTACATATAGCAATCTTTCCATAGGTTCTAAATCAATTCTATCAACAATTTCATTTTCTAGCCAAAACCAGTCCGTAGATCTTTTGTCCCTCATTTTATCCTCCTAATGGAGAAAATAGACTGCCAAGTACTATCTCTCCTTCTTTATTTAATTGTTACCCTCAACTATTAGATAGTGATAGTACTTGGCTATTAGTTAAGGGTACCAATTAAATGCCTACCGAGGTAAGCTTTAAGATTTTTTCTTTATAACTAGCTCATATCCTAAATCTGAAAGTATTTCAGTAGCAGCATTTAACCCAATGCTTTGATTTTGATTTATCATTCCTGATATCATCTTGTTAAAATATGTGTATGATCTATTTGTTTTTATTGCAAATTTTCTACGACTTTTGAACTGTCTTCTTATTTCTGTATCTATAAAGAAACCTAGTTCTGATATTTTCAAAATATCACCTCACATTTATAACGTTATTTGTATATAATATAACGTTATTTGTATACAAAGTCAACAAAAAAAATGAAGAGAATTCAATCTCTTCATAATATACCTCCATAAAATTAGCTCCGTTCCCATATTTTAAATCTATCTAAAACTTTATTTTAGATAGATTTCTGCTTAGCAATCTAGTTACTACTCCCAAACATTTTATATTACCATCATCATCAAATGGAGGATAAATATCATTTAATGCAAAGAATTTAGGCTTGTAATCAACAATCATAACTTTTCTAACATATCTGATTCCATCTTTTTCAATTACAATAATTTTTTTGTTAAGTTCTTGCCAAGTGTCATCAGACTCCTCAATTAAGAGAGTATCTTCATCGTAAAACAAAGGTTCCAGTTCACTTCCTGTAATCTCTATACAGTAAGCATTCTTTTTTAATTGTATTCCCATAGGTATGATCATCTCCTTAGTTTTCATTTCCTGGAGCAATGACCCATCCCCTGTAGAGTTTAATACATACACTTTGAACTTCTGAACTTTTAAAGCGGGCGAAGAAACTGTAAGGCTATCATTTTTATAGACAAGCTTTTCAAGTATTGTATTTGGAAGCTTTTCTTCTAGATAAGATAGTGTCAACTCATCTGCATCTAAGTCATAAACTGAAATTAATTTATTATATAATTTTTCAGATATTGGAGAGATTCCTTTTTCGACTTTATCTATATACGAATGAGAAACGTCCAGCTTATCTGCTAGAGTATATAAACTGTCCTTGCGTATCTTTCTTACCTTTTTTAATGTTTCACCAAATCCCATTTCATCACCCTTTCTTTTTAGTATTTACTTACATGATAACTTATTTTTTAAAAAAATAACAACTTTTTTGTTGACAATATAACGTAAAAAGTATATATTAATCTTATAACGTTATAACGTTATATAGTTTTTACGTAATTATATACTGTTTTATATATTCTGTATTTAATAAATAAAATAATTTTAATTTTCCAGGGGGATTTATGAGGACAAAAAGACAAGGACTTGAAATTCAGGTTGAAGAAATTTTTAAACAGTTTTACAAAGATAAAATAGTTAAAGAAAAAGTGAATAGCTTTATTATATCAGAGGATGAAATTAGAGGAATGTTAACAACAGATCCGCAAGAAAAATGATGGGAATTTCTTCAGCAGTGAACTTCAACATCAAATATTTTGGAAGTTTCTAAAAAAAAGAAGATAAACAAGTTTTAGTTTTTGTTAAATTAGAAAATTTTATGGGGGTTGAATAATGAGACCTTCAAGTATTGTAGATGATGCTCTAGGGTTGACGATGGGGACTACTGGAGTCCTCTTTGAAATCCATGAAACGGTTGGTATAGATTATGAAATAGACGCCTTGGATGATAAGAGAAGAGAAATATACATAACAAACATGAAAGAATCTATTGAAAGATTAGAAAAATTTGCAATTCAATTTAAAGATAAAACTTTTACAAATTGGGTTAAAAGATACATTAGTTTTTTAAAAATCGACTTAGAAAAACAATTATACTATGAAGAATTATCAGATAAGCTAAGAGATAAACTTTTTAAAAATGTTAAAGAGAGAAAAGAACAACTTCAAAATGAAAATAGAAGATTTGAGAATTTATTATTCGAAAAAAATTATAATAAATTAGGTTTAAGATGAATAAAAATACAAAAAATAAAAAAAGGCTCTATTGCTAGAACCGATACGCAAATCAATTTTAGCATAAGCCTCGATAAAATGTCAAGGGGTGAATAAAATGGCAATAAAGTTTATAGGAAATG
>NZ_JACFAJ010000002.1 GCF_014250685.1 Cetobacterium sp. 2A
AACTGATTTAGTGAATATAAAGGATTTACTTCCAGAAAAATTGCCAATACTTCCACTTGTTACAAGACCAATTTTTCCAAATATAATGATTCCAATAACTTTTTCAGGAGATGAATTTTTACATTCAATAAAAGAGGCTGAAGAGAAATATGGTGGATTTATGGGATTAGTTTTTGCTAAGGAAGTTGACGAGGATGATTATTTTAAATCGAATCTTTATACAGTAGGAACCGTTGTTAAAATTCATAAAACAACCCTTCTTTCTCCAAATAGTATGCAAGTTATTGTACAAGGAGTAGGAAGATTTAAGAAAAAAGAAGTTGTTTCATCAGATATTGGAATCTTATGGAGCGTAACGTATAATAAGGAACTAGAAGGGTCACCAACAGATGAAGTTAAAGCATATA
Source organism: Cetobacterium sp. 2A (assembly GCF_014250685.1). Lineage (GTDB taxonomy): Bacteria > Fusobacteriota > Fusobacteriia > Fusobacteriales > Fusobacteriaceae > Cetobacterium. Next base: position 408 of record NZ_JACFAJ010000002.1, read on the forward strand.
TGTTAGCTATAATGACATCTCTTAAAGAGATTTTTAAAGTTAATCCAATTTTGCAAGAGGAGTTAAAACTTTTAATGTCTCAAGTTTCTTATGATAGACCAGGGATTCTTATAGACTTAATATCTTCTATGCTAAAAACAGAAGGAAAAGAACTCCAAACACTTCTTGAAGAATTTGATTTAGAACATCGTTCGAGAAGATTATTAACTATGTTAAAAAAAGAGTTAGAAATCTCACAATTACAAATGAAAATATCTAAACAGATAGATGAAAAAATAAACAAACAACAAAAAGAATATTTTTTAAGAGAACAGCTAAAGGTAATTAAACAAGAACTAGGAATGGAAAAGGATGAAAAATCTGCAGAATTAGATAAGATTAGAGAAAGATTAAAACATATAAAATTATCTCCTGAAGCAAAAGATGTAGTTACGGAACAAATGGAAAAACTAAATCTTTTAGATAAAAGCTCACCAGAATATCATATAACTAGATCTTATATAGAGTCTATTGTGGAATTACCATGGGGAGTTTATTCAAAAGATAGATTGGATATAAAAAAATCTAAAACAATTTTAGATAAAGACCATTATGGTTTAGAAGATGTAAAAACTAATATATTAGAGTTTATAAGTACAGTTATGAAAACTGGAAATGTAAGTGGATCAATACTTTGTTTAGTTGGACCTCCGGGAGTTGGAAAAACTTCTATTGGAAAATCTATTGCAGAGGCATTAAATAGAAAATTTTATAGATTCTCAGTTGGTGGTATGGTTGATGAAGCTGAGATAAAAGGGCATAGAAGAACTTATGTTGGTGCTATGCCAGGAAAAATAATTCAAGCATTAAAATTATTAAAGACAACAAATCCTGTAATAATGATAGATGAAATTGATAAAATAGGAAACAGCTTCAGAGGCGACCCTGCATCGGCACTCCTTGAGGTACTAGATCCAGAGCAAAATAAAGAATTTTTAGATCATTATTTAGATATTAGATATGACTTATCAAAAATATTATTTGTAACAACAGCTAACCAATTAGATACAATACCAAGGCCACTACTTGATAGAATGGAAATAATACAATTGCCAGGATATATTTTAGAAGAGAAGCTTCAAATTGCAACAAAATATTTGATTCCTCATCAGTTAAAAGAACATGGTCTTGATAATAAGGAAATTAGTATTAGTAAGACTGCATTAGAGGATATGATAGACAAGTATGCAAGAGAGGCCGGAGTTAGAAACCTAGAAAAGGCAATTAAAAAAATAATGAGAAAAGTAACACTTAAAATAGCTGAGGGAAATACTGAAAAAATCAAAATAACAGATAAAAATTTAGAAGAATATTTAGGAGCTCCAGTATTTGTTACAGAAGAACTGTATCAAAAAGAAATTCCAGGAGTAACCTTAGGTCTGGCTTGGACTTCTATGGGAGGAGCTACACTATACATAGAAGCTACAAGTATAAGTAATAAAGAGAGTGGATTAAAGCTTACAGGACAACTTGGAGATGTAATGAAGGAATCAGCAGAAATAGCATACTCATATGTAAGATCTCATCTTTCAACAGATAAAAATTGTCCAGAGGAGAGAAAGGACTATTTTGATAAAAATAAAATTCACCTTCATGTTCCAGAAGGTGCAACTCCTAAAGACGGTCCGTCGGCTGGAATTACGATGGCACTAGCACTTTACTCTTTAGCGATAGATAAACCTGTTAGAAAAGAGCTTGCAATGACAGGAGAGTTAACTCTTACAGGGAAAGTTTTACCAATTGGAGGAGTTAGAGAAAAAACAATTGCTGCTAGAAGAGTTGGAATAAAAGAACTAATTTTTCCAAAAGATAATAAGAAAGATTTTGATAAATTACCAGATTATATAAGAGAAGGAATAAAAGCACATTTTGTAAATTACTTTGAAGATGTAATTGATATAGCTATAAAAAAATAAGTTATTAAAAAAAGCAAGAAGGTCTATATATGATTAGACTTTCTTGCTTTTGTATTTTAAAACATCTCTTTTCTAAATAAAATCCAAGCAAGTAACATACCAAATAGAATTGCCATCAAAAGTACAATGAAAAATCCATAAGGAGTATTTGCAAATGGAATTCCGGAAACGTTCATTCCCCATAGTCCAGAAACAATAGTTGGAATAGCAAACACTATTGTTATGGATGTAAGCTTTTTCATAACAACGTTTAGGTTATTAGAAATAACTGAAGAAAAAGCATCTCTTGTTCCACTCAAAATACTTGAGTAGATATTTGCCATTTCAATTGCTTGTTTTGTTTCGATTATAACATCTTCAAGTAGCTCTAAATCATCTGGGTATCTTTTAACAATCTCTGTTCTCATCATTCTTTCTAAAACTGCTTCATTTGATTTTAGAGAAGTTGTAAAGTAAACCAAACTTTTTTCTAATTCGAGCAATAGCATGAGCTCTTCATTTCTCATAGAGTCTTTAAGTTGTTTTTCTATATTATCACTTATTCTTCCAATTTGTTTTAGATAGTATAAAAAATATGTAGAGTTTCTAAATAGTAATTGTAGAATAAATCTAGTTTTTTTATAAGTAAAGAAACTTTTGATTTTTCCATTTATAAATTCTTCAATAAGAGGAAACTTAGTAGTGGATACAGTAATGATATTATCATTTAGTAGTATTATACCTAAAGGCATAGTTGTAAATGAACATCTATTTTGTTCGCTGTGCACTGGAACGTCGATAATAACCAGAATTAAGCTCTCGTCGATTTCAAGACGCGCTTTCTCCTCTTCATCAAGAGCAGCTCTAATATGCTCTTCAGGGATGTCAAAAGCGGTAGTTATAACCTTTATCTCCTCTTCAGTTGGGTGAGAAAGGTGAATCCATGTATTTTTTTCTTTTAATTTTTCAATTTCAAGATTTTCTCCGATGACAAAAGTCTTTTTTTCAAGCAAATCATTATGACTTTTATATATTTTTATCATAATGCCTCCTAGTCTCTTAATGCAAGAGGCATTAGGATATATTTATAAGAATTATTTTCATATTCTGAAATTTCAAACATAGCTGACGATGAACTACATTTAATAATTGTATTTTTAGAAATATTATCTATAAATTCATATAGATATTTTATATTAAGAGAGCATTTTAAATCGTCACCATTTTTAATCATGTTAACTTTTTGGTTTATTTTGGCTTTACCAGAATGAGCACTCATAACTAAATTCTTTCCAGCAAAGTTTAAAAGAGCTCCATTTTTAGTTTCAACACTTGTTCTAGCAACAGTTAAAACTTTTTTTAATGCGCTTTTAAGTTCAATAGTATTAAATTCCATTTCTTTTGAAAAAGAGGAATTTGATAAAATTCCACTAAAACTAGGGAATGGTAAATTAATTGCTTTACTAGAGAAATAGCTATTACTCCATTTGAAAATAATTAAATTGTCATTGTATCCAATTGTTATATCTTCATTTGAATCTTTTAATAATTTACAAATAATATTAACGCTTTCTAAAGGTAAAGAAAATTCTTTTTCAATACTAGACTCAGCTTCAGAACTTAAAAAAATAAGTCTATAAGAATCTGTAGAAGCTATTTGGATTTCATTATTTTTAAATATAATTCTAAGGCAATTAATTGCCATGTTTTCATTAGAAGTTGCTGCAGCAAATTTTGTTTTATCTAAAAGTTTTACAAATTTTGAGCTATTGATTTTAGAAATTTCTGTGAATTTAATTTCTTCAACTTCAGGATACTGTTCAGAATCTAAAACTAAGAATTCTGCTCCATGAATCATTAAAGTTTCTTTGTTAAGAGAAAATTTTATAAACTCATCATCTAAGAGCTTGATATATTCTAAAGCTAAGAAAGGTTTTAAAATTACAACACCATTCTCTTCTATATCACCTTCGGATGTTTTTATAAAGTTTATTTCTAAATTAGTTCCTGTAAAAATTATTCTATTATCTAAAGCCTCTATTTTTAAACCTGATATTATGGGCTTAATGGGATTTTCTTTTAATATATTATTAAAATCCGAAAGAATTTCAACTAATTTATTTCTATTTATAGAAAAAATCATAGTTACCTCCAAAAAAGTCTTTTAAAAAAATTATACACTATTATGTAAACTCTTACAAGAAAATATATTTTGTGCTATATTATAAAGATATAAAAATAATTAAATAATTAGGAGGATTGTGTATAATGGCTTTTGTAATGATGATAATTGGGGTAATTGCCTTAGTTTATGGAGCGAATTTTTTAGTAGATGGAGCTTCAGTAATAGCTAAAAGATCAATATTCCAAACTTAGTGATAGGACTTACGATAGTTGCATTTGGAACATCTGCACCTGAGCTTGTTGTAAATGTAATTGCCTCTGTACAAGGGCATTCAGCTATAACGTTAGGAAATGTAATAGGAAGTAATCTTATTAATACTCTAGTAATCTTAGGAATAACAGCATTAATATATCCTTTAACAGTAAGTAAAACAACGACATATGTAGAAATTCCAATGTCTTTATTGGCTGCATTTATTGTTTTTCTTATGGCAAATGATATGTACTTTGATGGAATTACTTCAGTAATAGGAAAAGTAGATGGATCTATACTGCTATTATTCTTTTTAATCTTTTTAGCTTATAATTTTTACTTGATGGTATCTTCAAAAGAAGAGGAAGAGTTAGAAATAAAAAATTATACTCCTTAGTAGCAAGTTTAGCTTTTGTAGGGGGATTAGTTCTATTAATTTTAGGTGGAAAATTTATAGTTGATTCTGCGGTTGAAATAGCTTCTGGCTTTGGAGTGTCAGAAAGAATAATATCTCTTACTGTCGTAGCACTGGAACATCTCTTCCGGAACTTGCAACATCGGTTGTAGCAGCTATGAAAAAGAACTCTGATTTAGCAATAGGAAATGTCGTAGGATCAAATATATTTAATATATTCTTTATTTTAGGAATATCTACAAGTATAGCTCCTATAACTATGATGCCTGGATCTAATTTAGAGATAGGTATAAATGTTTTTGCTAGTTTACTATTGTTATTATTTGTTGCTAGAAAGAAAAACCTTCAAAGATGGCAGGGAGCTATTATGATTGGGGTTTATGGAATATATCTTATTAAATTATTAAATTCTTAATAAAAAAAGCTGATTGGAACAATTTACATTCCAACCAGCTTTTTTATTATTTTATTAATCAACCATTATTTCTTGCCAATATTTATTTTGAATATCTAAAGTTTTCTTGATATCTCTTAAAATTTCAGATCCTTTTAAATCCTCCATTTTGTAAATTGGTTCAACTTCAATAAGTTCTCTAGCAGGAACATTTATTGATGGAAGTTCTAAATGCTCAGAAACAAGTTTATAATTTTCGGGTCTATGAATAAATTCTAAGAACTTATAAGCTGCTTCCTTATTAGGAGCATCTTTTAGTATTACAAATGAATCAACATATGCAGTATCACCCTTCTCAGGAATATATAAAGTCTGTATGTGCTCTTTGTTCTTCATCAAGTTCTTGATAAATATTTCAGCATAACCGTGAACTACCCAAAAATCTCCATTTGCAAATCCTTTACCAAAAGATTCAGAATCAATTTAGCAATATTTTTCTTCCATTTTTTAACAAGATCAGAAGCTTGAGCAATAGCAGTTTCATCTTCTATAGTTTGAGAATATCCTAAAGTTCCTAAAGCAGATGTTAGAACCTCTCTCATATCGTCTAATAAAGTCATTCTACCAGCTAAGTCTGTTCTCTCATAGATTGTATAGTCTCTTGGATAGTCTTTAACATATTTTGTATTTACAGCAATTCCAGTTGATCCCATAATATAAGGAACAGCGTAAGAATTATCTTTGTCAAAATATTGAATCTTTTCAAGAACCATTGGATCTATATTATCAAACGTAGGAAGTTTACTTTTATCCAATTTTTCTAACATATTTTCATTCATTAAAATCTCAACATAATCTGTAGAAGGAGTAACTATATCGTAACCCTTTCCTCCAGCTTTTAATTTAGCAAACATCTCTTCATTAGAAGAATAAATATCTTCGATAACCTTAATTCCTGTTTCTTTTTCAAAATTATCAAAAATTTCACTTGGAACGTAATCAGCCCATCCATAAAGATAAAGAACTTTGTTATTTCAGTCTTATTGTCTCCACATGAAACAAGCAAAAATAGTAGTGAAATAAAAATACCAAATTTTTTCATTTAAAAAATCCTCCTAATAAAAAAAATACAATAGATAAATTCTAGTATATTTTTTAAATTAAGTCAAGCATCTGTAGATTTAATGATTTTATAAAGTTATTTAAGATAGAAAAAAAATTCTATTTTATAACCACTATTAAAAACAATTAGTTGTATAAACATGAGTTCTTTAAAAAAATCATAGATATATTTTTCAAAAAACAAGAGAGTTATCTAGTGCTATTTTTAATAAATTACACATTAATTTAACAATGGAAACTGTCTTATGATTTTTAAAATTTTCATTTAAAAAAAATAGTAGCATCTTCTTTAAAAATAATAAACTTTTCTTCTGAAAGGGTAGTTCAGATAACTTTGTTAAAAAGATTATAGATTTTTCAGAATCTCCATCTAAAATAGCCTCTAAAATTCTAATAAAATTTTTTCTTTAATATCTGTAATTTCAATCATTCTATAGCAATTTCTAAATAAAAATTATCGTCATCTTCAACTACTATATCTTTATCAGAAAGATTACTTGTAAATATTCCAATCTCCAATGCATATATAAGCCTTGTCCTTATTATATTCAAAGCTGCATCCTTTTTTAGAAGGTTTTTTCTGAGTGCTATACTCAAAGGTCTTCCATTTTCTATAAATTCTGAAACCCACACATCAGGTTCAGAAAGATATGGGAAAGATTTTGAAAACTTTAAATGCTCAAGTTCAGGATATTTAGTTAAAAATAGTTCTTTCTTTTCTTTTAATTTTAACAGATTTTCATTCTCGAGTTTTAAATCATATTCTATAGACATAGAATTATTACAAAAGTCTGTAAAACTTTTAAGATTTTTCGAAATATCAATTCCAGGAACATAATTAGAAACAGATTCTAATCTTTCTAAAGAGCTAATATTTTTTAAAATTTCTTCTTTATTTTTTCTAAGGACTTTAATAGATACATAAACTCTAGACTTTAAAACCCCTTTAAAAAAGTTCGAAGTTTCTGAAACTTCAAATGGTTCATCGTCAAAATATTCTAAATTGAAAAGTAAAGGAATTTTTCTATTTAAACTTTTGATTAAATCATTTTTTTCTCCCCTGCTTCTATTGTTATATAGAGAAAGTAATTGATAAATAACATCAACATCCATAATATCAATTCTAGAACTATAGTACTCAAGAGCTTGAACTCCAAAAAAGTCCAATTCTTTAATAAACTTATTATCAGGAATTTCATTTAAATCAAGTGTATGAAGTAATTTTAGCATTTTAAAAGTAAACGTATAAACCACCTCCTTTTTTTAAGTTTACCATGATTTTATAGAAATTACTTTAAAATTAATGTATAATATTCTTTAGATAAAAATTTAGGAGGACACATGGAATTTATAGTTAGTAAAGATAATGAAACCTTTAAAAAAATTAAAAAATTGAAAACAAAAAAATATAGAGATTTAGAAAAAATGTTTATAGCAGAAGGAATAAAATTTTTAGATTTTAATAAAATTCCAGAAATTATAGTAATATCAGAAAAAATTAAAGATGAAGAAAATATACAAAATAGATTAAACAAATTCGATTGTAAAAAAATAGTAATCAACGAAAAATTATTTTCACAGTTAACATCTCAAGAAAACTCGCAAGGGATTATTATCGTATACAAATCCGAAGAACCTTCAATAGATAAAATGTCCGATAATATTATAGTATTAAATAAAGTGTCTGACCCTGGAAACCTTGGAACTATCATAAGAGTTGCAGACTCTGCTGGTTTTAAAGATATATTAATCACCAAAGGAAGTGTCGACCACTATAATGAAAAAGTAGTGAGAAGCAGTATGGGATCAATTTTTAATATAAACATTTATTATATAGAAGAAACTGAATTAGTAAAATTCTTAAAAACAAAACAATATAATATAATATCTACAGCATTAGAATCAGATTCAGTTCCATATACAGATATGTGTTTATTAGAAAAAAATGCAATTATATTTGGAAATGAGGGGAATGGAATAGAAGCTAGTATATTAAAAGAAAGTGACCAGAAAATTATAATTCCAATTTATGGAACTGCTGAATCATTAAATGTTGCAATGGCTTCTGGAATAATTTTATATGAAATAAGAAATAAAATAATAAAAAGAGGTAACTAATGATTAAACTAATTGTTACAGATATGGATGGAACATTACTAAATGATGAAAAAGAAATAAATAATGAGTTCTGGGAAATTTTTGAAAAATTAAAAGATAAAAATATATTATTTGCGATTGCTAGTGGAAGACAATATTATAATTTATTAAAAAACTTTGAATCTATTAGAAATGACTTACTTTTTATAGCTGAAAATGGAACTTATGTAGTTAAAGATAATATTGAATTATTTTGTAATTCTATGAATCAAGAATCTATAGTTGAACTTGTTGAGTTAGGAAGAAAACTTCCTACTTCAAATATCGTTTTATGTGGAAAAAATAGTGCCTATATTGAATGTAATGAAGATTCGTTTATCAATGAAGTAAAAAAATACTATGAAAGATACGAAATCGTAGACGATATATTAAAAGTTAAAGATGAGGTGTTAAAAGTTACATTTTGTGATTTAACTGGAACAGAATTAAATGTTTATCCTCATTTTCAAAAGTATGAAATTATCTATAAAGTTGCTATTTCAGGAGAAATTTGGCTAGATATTACAAATTTAGATGCTGATAAAGGTGAGGCTATTCTCCAGATTCAAAATCTTTTAAACATAACATATGATGAAACTATGGTTTTTGGAGATTATTTAAATGATTTAGAAATGATGTCGACAGCAAAATATAGTTTTGCTATGGAAAATGCACATCCTAAATTAAAAGAAGTTTCAAATTTTATAGCAAAAAACAATAATGAAAATGGTGTAATTGAGACAATAAAAGATAAAATATTTAATAAGAAGGATTAAGTTCGTTTGCAAAGAATAGAAAATGGACAAAGTAAAATAAAAGGAGATGATTTAAATTATGAATGAAGTAATAAATGTTTTAGAAAATCACAGAAGCATTAGAAGTTATTTAGAAAAAGATATTCCTAAAGATATTATTTTAGAAATTTTAACATCTGCCCAAGACGCTCCAAATTCTATTAATGGACAACAAACATCTGTAATTGTAATAAGAGATAAAGATACAAAAAGAAAATTGGCTGAACTTGCAGGCGGACAACCATGGATTGAAAAAGCTCCAGTATTTTTAATTTTCGTAATGGATTTTTATAAAACAGAAGTTGCTGTAAAAAAAGCGGGAAAAGTTCAAATTATAGAAGAGAGTGCTGAAGGTCTTCTTGCAGGAGCTGTAGATGCCGGTATACTTTTGGGAACTACCGTTGCAGCCGCTGAATCACTGGGACTTGGAACAGTTTGTATAGGAGGAATTAGAAATAGTCCTGAAGAGATTATAAAACTTTTAAATCTTCCTAAAAAAACATTTCCATTAGTTGGTCTAGCTCTAGGTTACCCAGCAGATAATTCTAGAAAAAAACCTAGATTACCTTTAGATACATTTATCCATGAAGAAAAATATAATCCTGAGAAAATAGTTGAAGAAATAGATGGTTATGATAAATTAATGGATAAATATCTAATAGAGATAGGAAGGGAACAAGAAAAGAATTGGAGTGATTTTGTTTCCCAATATTACTCTAAAGTATATTTTCCAAAAGTATATCCAATATTGAAGGAGCAAGGATTTAAAATGGATAAATAATCTAAAAAATGATACAATATAGGGATGGAATACAGAAAATAAAAATGGAGATAAAATGAATTTTAAAGAATTTGAATTTAAAGAAGAAATATTAAAGCAGATAGAAGAGATTGGATATATCGAAGCAACACCTATACAAGAGGCATCTATCCCTGTTATTTTAAAAGGGGAAGATTTATTAGGACTAGCTAAAACAGGAACTGGAAAAACAGCAGCTTTTGTTCTTCCAATTTTAGAAAGAATAGCTACAACTAAGGGAAAAGGAAAAGGTGTTAGAGCTTTAATTGTAGCTCCTACAAGAGAATTAGCAGAACAAATTAATACCTCGATTTTACAATTAGGAAAATCAATAGGAATAAGATCGATAGCTATATATGGTGGAAGTTCTATCAAAAATCAGATAGATCTTTTAAATAATGGTGTTGATATAATAGTTGGATGTCCAGGAAGAATACTAGACCATATTAAACAAGAAACGGTTGGATTAACAAGATTAGAGGTTTTAGTTTTAGATGAAGCTGATCATATGTTAAATATGGGATTTATAAAAGATATAGAAAAAATAATTAAAGCAACTCCAAAGAAAAAGCAAACACTTTTATTCTCAGCAACTATGCCTAAAGAGATAAAGGGATTAGCATTTAAAGTATTGAAAAAAGGTTATAAAACAGTAGAAGTAGAATATAAAGACCCAGTTAAATTAATAGAACATGAGCTTTATTATATTGAAAGTACTGAAAAAAAGGCGAAATTAATTGAGATTATAAATACACCTGATGTAGAATCAGTAATTGTTTTTACAAATGGAAAACTTAAAGCAGAGTATTTAAGTAAAGTTCTTGTAAGTAATGGAATAAAAGCGATAAATTTCCAAGGTAATTTATCTCAAACTCAAAGGGATGCTGCATTAGCAGGATTTAGAAAAGGAGAATTCAAAGTTTTAGTGGCAACAGATATAGCTGCAAGAGGACTTGATATTCCGCAAGTAACCCATGTTATAAATTATGATTTGCCACAAACAACGGAAGCATTTGTCCATAGAAGTGGAAGAACAGGAAGAGCAAATAAAAATGGAAATGTTATATCTTTTTCATCTTCAACTGATAAGAGAATACTCTCAGAAATAATAAGAGTAAACAATGTTGTTTTTAATAAAGTTCATGGAAAAGCAATTGGTGGAATAAAAAAAGCTAAAATTCAGAAACCTAAAATTACTAAATAAAATAAAAAAAACAGCAAAAGCCCATAAATTTGGGCTTTTGCTGTTTTAAAATCTATATTATAATTTATCGTGTAATGTTCCACCGATAGAACACTTACATCCTTGTTCGTTTTAATCTCAACACTTTAAAAGTGAGAAGATTATTTTATTAAAAATTCAAAAAGTCTGAAAGGTGAAGGTTCTCCTCTTCACTTTTTTTATTTATATATTAAATACATTTTATTTAAAAAAACGCTTTACATTTTTTAAATGATGGAGTATACTTATTATATAGATGAAACACAAAAACTAGGAGGTAATAAAATGAAAAATGAAAATTTGGTAGGAAGAACTTGGGGAAGTTTTACAGAGGCAGAAAAAAATGAGCTTTTAAAAAATTCTGATACAACAGAAAAAACTGGAGATACAATAGTTGATTTTGAAAATGGATTATCAATAGTTGGATTTTTAAGAGAGGGAACGGATGAAGTAATTCTTGAAATAGCAGACGAAGCAGTGGTATACAACCCAGTAGCCTAAGAAAATGAGCTGGGCATCTCTAAAAACTGCTCATTAGCAAATGCGGAGGGTGAAGGAATGAGAAAGTTGAAGGTTGATTTTTTAGAGAAAAAACTATCAAAACTATCAAATAAAAATATTGTTGAAATATCTACTTTTGAAAATGTTATTAATGTAAATGATAACAATTTCGTCAATATGTTTCCTAGATTTTTAAAATATATAAAAGATATAGATAGTAGAACATATATTATAGAGAATTTACTTTTTCTTGATAATTGTATATATGATAAAAAAAATAATTTATATATAGCTACTTATTCTGAAGTTTTAAAAATATTAGAATTAGATCATGATACTTTAAATAAAGTATCGCAAGAAATAATAATAGTGATTGGTCAAAATATTATTAATGTAGATGATACTATCGAGCAAGTTAGAACTCTTATAAATGAGGTAAGAGATTATGATCTCGATAGAATTGTTAAAAAAAATTTAGAAAATGGATTTGACGTAGTGAAGATAAAAGATATTAATAAACTCTTAGAATTCAATACGAATGAAGAAGTAAATCTCAAGATAATACCTTTTAGAAATTTTTTAGCTTCAGTTTTTGACGAAGGAAAAATTTATAAAGATACAATAGGAGTATTTACTTTCAGTTTCTCTAGACTAGACAAAGAAAATGTAGATGAAGTGCTGTTTGATGTAGTTAAAGAATATTCTAAAAAAGTGGTTGGAAAAGAGTTTCAAGAAATATATAACCACTTTTATGATGATATTTTTCATAATAATGAAGTTTTTTATCTTTGTCAAGTTTCTAATATTGGAATAAATATTCCTGTTGTTTCTTTGATATTCGGAAAGAATATAGAATTCAACAATGAAACGCCAATGATAAAAGCAATAACAAATATTTTGATAAAATTTTATAAAAAAGTAAGTGAAATAAAAGATGGTGGAGAGATTGAGATTTCAACAGTAGAGCCGATTTTCAAAAACGGAAGTTGGAAAGTTGAATCTAGAAGGCCAAGTTTTGTAAGAAGTCACATACGTCATTATAAGAGTGGAATAGCTACAATAGTAAGACCTCACACTAGATTAGGGACTAATACTAAATTAGGAATATGTGTAACAATCTAATTTTTTACTTATTACATCTATTTCTCTAGATGGAATTTCAATTGTTTAAACATACTTAGCTTAAAATGTTCAGTAAATATCAATAGTTGTTGGAGACTAAATAAATATTAGGAGATAAAAATGGCAGGGATCAAAGGTCAAAAATCTGGTGGATTTGGAGGTCGTAAAGCGATAGATTCATCGGAAAAAAGAAGTATAACTATGAGCTTTAGAGTGAATAAAGATGAACAAAAAATTATAAATGATGCAAAAGGAGAATTATCTTTATCAGATTTTATATTAGAAATGATTAAGGAAAAAAGTGATAAAATAAAAAAAGAGGATTAAACTAATCCTCTTTTTGCATATATAAACGTAAGATTAATTTTTAGAAGTGCCTTAAAATCGATTTTACGAGGTCGTTTTTTAGCTTTAATCATTGATCTAATTTTTGTTTCTTTACAGCCAATATGTTTTCTATAAGACCAGGTAGTTTTATTCCTAACTTAGTTAAATTTTCCATTATTGATATAGACTCCATTATGATACAACCAGTAATCATACAAACTCTGAGCGAAATATTTATATCATTTAGAAATGTGGCTTTATCTAGTTGTGCCATAGTTGCAATAGCTAAATAAATAGCTGGTTTTCTAATAATAAAACCTATAAACATGTTTTTAGATAATACATTTTTTTCTTTTATAGCCTTGAGAAGCCCTGTGGCACAATCTATTATTGTCAAACAGAAAAGAACTCTTATATCCCCATCAATTCCACCTACAGCACTTGCAAATCCTGCTCCAAGCCAGAAAAACAAACCTTGTGTATATAATAATAAGTTATCAAGTGTTTCCTTAATATTCCCCACCTCTATTTTAATTTTAGTTTTAGTTTTCAAATAAATAGTTTATAATTTTTTCGGTCATTGAATACCACCAAGGACTGACCTCTAGTTTTGGGAATATCTCATTCGCTCCACAAATTCCAACTAGAATTATTGCAATAATTACTATTATCTGTTTGAAGTTTTCTTGTTTTTTTATTTGAATCTCCTGGTCTTTTTCTCCAGATTTTGATCTCTTAATAAAGAGATCTAGAACTTTATTTAATATTAATCCAAATACAGTCTTTATAAAAATTCCTCCATTTTTTTATTTCTAACTATTCAAAATATTTCTAAAAGAAACTTTCTTCTTATTATATTTTCTGCAATTTTATTTTCTATATCTAATACATCAAACCCATATTTTATCCATCGTTCTTTTTGCTCTCCAAGTATTGTAAATTCATCTATAAGTTTATTAACTTCTAAATTTATGTCCTCCTGAGTTCCCCCTTCTTCCCATAAATTATTTTCTTTATTCCATAATTTTTTAAATAAATAACTTGGAGCTTCCACTCTGATAATTTTATTATTCTCAACATATTCTCCATCCTGAAGCAATTCATTTTTATTATCTAACAAGATTAGTTCTTCTCTAGTTTTTTCTCTTATTATATTTATATCTAACATCGGATTCTGAAACTCTATTTCACTTACTATATGGATTCCCATATTCCAGTCTGGATAAAAGTTTAAGGGATTATTCGTAAACTCATTATTTGAGTTTACGATAGGTTTTGCTACTATGTTTAATGTTTTTACATCATAAATATAAAGTATCACTTAATCACTTCCTGTAATTTTATTTTTTGTTTTTATTTATTTTTAAATTATGTAAATTATAAGATTTATACAAAATTTCCACTTTTTCATAGTATCTAAAGTGTTGATTTTACTAGCTTTTTAAAATTGAGGACATGGACAAACAACCTATAGCTTTTACCATTTTATTGGCTTTAGAAGCTGCTGAAACATATAAAAACTGCTTAAATCTTATAATTTATTGATTTTTTAAAGTCCTTTCGACCTTCTAATTTGCAATATTTTATCTCTATTTTCTGCTCCGCTTTTTGTTTTTATATAATATTCTTTTGTAACTTTAGTATCAGAATGATTTGCATACTCAGACGCAAAATTTATATCTGAGAGGTTACTTAGTAAGTTTATAGCCGTTTTTCTAAGAGTATGCGGATAAAGTTGTTCATAACCTATCAACTCTCCTATTTTCTTTATCCTAGCTCTTATGGTACTTTGTTGCATTTGTACAATTTCACCATTTCTTTTAGTTATAAATAATAAGTCTGATATTATTCCTTTATTTTCTCTCTCATTTAGCCATTCTCTCAATAATTTTTCAGTATTGTCTAGGAAAATTATATCTACTATTTTATTTCCTTTTTCTTTAACGTTTTTAAAATATCCACCTTTTAAATCTAATTGAGATAATTTTAAATTGGATATAGCGGATATTCTAGCCGCACTTTCCAGGAACAACTCCCACATTAATCTTGATTGAATATCAAATTTTTTAGAGTTATGCTCCATAAGGATTTTGGCTCTCATAATATCTTCTATAGATAAGTAATAACTTTCTCTTCTTTTGTCAAATCTTCCATTTCTTAATCTATCTAATTTATGTTGAAAAGGATGATATTTGATAAGATCTCTTTTTACACACCAGATATAAAAACTAGAAATTGCTGTTAATTTGTTGTTTATAGTTTGATTATTATTTCCCTTGTCTCTGCAATGATTGATATATCTCTCAAGAATATTTACACAACTCTTTATTGTCGCTTCTGACAAAAGTAACTTATTTCCTTCTTTTTCTTTTAAATAACTTAAATAATCTATCATTCTGCTCTTATACATCTTATAAGTAGTATTTATGGTTTCAAAATTTCTAGCTTTATTAGATTCTAAATACATGTCATAAATCTGCATATTCTTTTCGTTGTAATTCATAGTTGTTCCTCCTAAAAAATATAGTAAAACTATATTTTAAAGGTTTACTTGACTTTTAGATATAAATAATTTCTAAAATTAGAGAATTTGCTCAAGTCTAAAGAAGTTTATACATATAAATCAGGGTTACAACATTCTATAAATATGACAGAAATGAAATCATACAGAGTGATAGAAGTTTATATTGCCATGACACAAGCTACATCACAGTTTGAAGATTTAAAAGCTAAAACTATAACTTTTAGAAGTAATTATAATACGGTTAATTACTCAGGAATACTCGGCAAAGATGTTGGTGATGGTAATTTCATTTATTATAAAGTTTTTGAAGAAAATAATATTTTAAAAATTGAGACTAATTCAAATATTTATATTTATGCTCGCGTAAGATGCTACAATTATTGAAATTATTGTCCTGCCAATATTAGAGAATTTATCTAATTTCAACTCTGATTCAAAAGGTATATCTTTTGTAATAGGTGATTTAGGAATATGTCTTTGTAAGTACAACATCTCAAATCCTAATGGCCAATTTCAGCTAGATTGTGACCTTCCCCTTGTATATAAAGACACTAATTTTATAGCACTAATGAACTCTGATTCAGAGGTATCGAGGCATACTGTAGCTGTGCCAATAGGAAAAAATGCAATCAGATTAACTAACTTTGGGGGAGCAAAGCAATTGATTGCAAATGTTATAGTGCTTGGTAGAATCTAACTTTAGTTTACATATGAAATCGTTCCAGCACATCCATTTCCTACACCAATTTTTGAATCAAATGAAAATTTAATTTCACCACTTTGGTCTATGCTAAATATCATGATAAAAGGACTTGAAGCATCTGGTCTTACAACACCATAAACTCCTAGAGCGGGTCTAAATTCACTTGGCAATATATATTTCAATTTTTTAACCACAGGTTCTAAAGTTCCAACACTCGTTGGATTAACAAACATAGTTAATGTGGTTGTATTTCCTATTTTTTTTGCAGTTATTGTAAAAGATGCTTCTAATACAGCATTAGCAAAATCAGAAAAAGTATAGTTTAAAGTTTCTATTTTAAGTAAATTCTCTAATATTGGTTGATAGTCTTTAACTCAGTAACTCTATAGCAACATAATAAAATGTTGGAGTAAAATTAGAAGTTCCTCCAGCATGCCTAGCTATGAAGTTTGTAGTGGTTATTTTTGAAGTTTGAATTGCTGCCCATTCATTCGTAGTGCCACTATAATTAGTTTGACTTATAAATAAAATTGGAACTTTCGCAAATGAATTTTTGAAGGATATAGTTTTGGTATTTCCAACAACTGAGGGTGTTGCTATTGAAAAATTTCCTATTTCTATTTTTCTGATCCCTAAGTCTTCGATTAAATTCTCTAATATTAAAGTAAAAATAAATTTATTTATGGAGTATAAATGATATAGAAAAATATAAAGATTCATCATAATCAACCAAAATTTGATTAAGTGAGTTTACCAAAATTTTACCATTCCTAATTCTAGCTACAATAACTTTTCCTTTGTTTGAAACTATTGGGAAAAATGTGCTATTAATTTTAAATCCATTTGGGATAATAAGTTCTAAAAATTCAATAAGGTTAGAACTGATACTTAGGCCTCTTCCATAATCACCTAGGTCTACACTAACCAATATAGTGTTATTATTTCTAGCACTATCACAAACGGCTATTTCTCCACTAACGCCTGATATTTTTTTTAAAACAATTCCATCACCAATTAAATTCTCTAATATTAGAGAATTTATCATGTTATAACAAACATACTATGACTTCATATGGATTCGAGATAATCATAGAACGAACTGGGAATATTTGTATATTAAGTGTTTCTTCTTACACTCCAACACAAAATTCTGGCGGAATATACGGATTACCAACCTGGGCTATTGCTCTGACAAAGGGTTGTGGAGCTTTAACTGGCGATGGTGTGCCGTTGGCCACAGGAGAAATGTATGTTTCGGAGTCAGAATTCAGTTGGTTTGTTAACGATATTTCAAGACCCGCATTATACACTGGTCAAATAATTTATATCGCAAAGTATTAAACTAAAAGCATTAGATAAATTGTTCCACTTCCTCCATTTTGAGGATTTATCCAATAACCATCTGGAGCTGTATTTAGACCTAAAATTATATTGTTTTTAATAATCTGTTGATTCAGTGCAATTTTTCCATTTTCAAAAGTTATTGAAAAATTAAGAATATGTTTATAATCAATCCCTATGGGAATTTTAACTTCTTCAATTGAATTGGGAGGAGAAATCCATCTATATTGTTTGAAAACTATTTTATTTTGGATATTCCCATTTGAACCTACTAAATTCTCTAATTTACCTAATAAATCATCATTTGAAATCGCAGTAAAGTAGGTAGCATCTGCGTAATTTATTGATGTGTTTCTTATACACTTAAAAATACTTTTGTTAGCTGTGTCGTAATATGCTTTCCCCGCAACTTTAGTAGTAGTATTATTTAAAATTCCACTATATTCAATTCCTAATGTTTCTGCGAGCTTAGCCCCTTCTAAAATTTGTCCTGTAGATATTCCAAAATTCTTATTAAAAGCAGTATTTTTTACAAAAGAATTTTCTTTTTTACCAAAATCTTCATATATCAACTGCATAGCTTTACTAAATGCAGTTTTTCCTAAAATTGGATCTAAAGTTTTAAGAATTTTTTTCATTAATTCCCCCTTAATTTTTTTATTATCTCTTCAACTTCTATAGTTGTTAGAATATTATCTATTTTTTTAAGTGCATAAAGTTGGTTATTAAGTAATATTCCCTCATTTTCATTTATCGTGTAGAAACTTTCTGTTTCTGCTACAAGAATAATATCTCCAATTTCAACATATTTATTTTCTTGAAGAGATTGAATCGTATTTTCTCTTAAAAAACTTTCTGTATCTCTTTTATTTCTAAAAATCACTATTTTATCCCCCTAATACAGCAATTTCACTTCCTATTTTATATTTCTCTTTAAGAATTATTTCTTTATTTGCATAATTTATACTATAATGTTTGTCAAAACTTAGTAGATAACCATTTATAAATATCTTTAATTTGCTTAAATTAAAGTTAGACGGAAGAGTTATTTTCTCTGTTTCAGACTCTAATATGTAGTCGTATCTAGATTCTAAGTTGCTAATATACTCAGTTATTAAAACTGACGCTTTATATTTATATTTTTCATTAAGCATTATTTGTTTTAAAACTGTATCAACAGTATAATGTTGATTTAAAGATAACAAAATTCCATTTATAGATACTTTTAAAGTTTTATTTAAAATAAAATCTTGAGATAAAGTTATAACACTTTCACCAGGAGTAAGGGTGCATTTAAATTCATTTTCACTAACAGAAGCTAAAGGCATAATTAAAGTTAGCAGTGTTTTTAGCCCAGATTTATTTAATAACGCATTCTCATCTTGATTATTTAAAAGAGCATAGTATGATTTTTTAAAACTAGATATACTCATGCTTTCTCCTTACCTTTTTGACGCTTCAACTAAACTCTCTATGTCTGCATTTGTTATATAAACCATTTTCGCTTCTAGGTTTGTAGTTCTAGTTTCAACACTGCTAATTCTTGAAACTGCATTTCCTAAATTAGCATCTGTAGTTGCTATTTTTGTTAAAGCTAATGCTGAATCTGTTGAAGCCTTATTCCACTGCCCTCTTTCTGCTGCTGATATTATCTTTGTTGAATCTATCTGTAAAATACCATTTGCATCGACTGTAATTATAGATCCTGACTTTACCCCTCCGAGAACAGCTGAAGTTGCTTTTGGTAGAGTATAATTACTTAATCCAGCCAATTTAATAACCATTTCTTTAGTCATTAGTCCATTTGCTGTTGTTGTTGCAACACCTGGAAGCATTAATCCACCTAAATCTTGCCAAATTTTTGTATCTGATTCATAAATATAGAATGTATTTTCTCCTGTAGTAACAATACCAAACCAACCATCTTGAGGATTAGGAAGTGCTTTTAATGCTTCTAATGTAGGGAAACTACCTTTCCATGTGAGACCACTTGCTAGTGTATTTAAAGCTGAATCAAGCTGACTTTGACTTATCTTTGCATTCCATGTTGATTTCTCTGTATCACTTACAAATCTTTTAGCTGCATTTTCTATAACGTCAGTTGCTTGATGTGTATGAGCTAATCCAGCTTTCTTTTTTATATCTTCATATATTAAAGTCACTAACTCTTCTAGTTGTTCATATTTTAAAATAGCATTTGCATTTGCCATAATTTTATCCCCCTCTAATTTTATCAATTAAAATTCGTACTTGTGTCGAAGTTATTATGCAGTTATCTATATGATCTTTTACTTTTTCTGTATATTCCTCTAGTTCTCCTTTACCGTTTGCTATAACTTCATACAGCTCGTCAATAGTTCCTTTTATATCTTTTGCAATTAGTTCAGGAATATATTGATTTAAGAGTTCATAATCTTTTTTTTTACAACATAGAAGTAAATTTCTTCAGTTGCTTGTAAGATTGAATCTCCTTTTTTTTGAGTTAATCTTACAAAAACTTGACCTGGGACTTGAAGAACTTCATTAGGGATTTTAATTTTTACATTTTGTTGTAAATTAACTTTTTTTTGTACATAAAGTTTTTTTTCGTTTTCATTATAAAATGAGAGTTCCAGTTCAGATTCTGGAGTGAAATTTTCTATTTGAATATCTAAAATAGCAATATTCAAATCCCCTTCTAAGAATACTCCTCTTTCAAATTGCAACTCATTAATTCTCCAGGAAACTTTCATAATTTTTTCTAAATTCATACTACTATTCCCCCCTGAGATTATTTATTATCTCTTCAACTTCTGTAGTTGTCATTTTTGTAGTTTTTTCTGTTAAATCTTTTGTTAAAGTATCTTTTAATTTAAAAACAGCTTTAGCTGTAGAAAGCTTGTTTTCATCATCTTCTATTAAATTAGTTTTATTCAAATTAAAACCACTATTTTTAACTTCTATTTTTGGCTCTTTAGCATCTAATTCTCCCTGTATTTTTTTAGCATTTTCATCAATAATATCAAAGTTTTCATTCAATACTTCTATATCAGCTAAATTATCATAACCTGGTTTCTTTAATTTTAAAGTATCTGTTTGTTTCAAGTTATATTCCCTCCATTTTTAAAAGTTGTCCCCATGTAAATTTTTTGTAACTATCCCAAACTTTAGGTTTTACAACTCCCCATGGCCTATATTTGAATGTAAAATTTATTGGCAAATGTGCTGGTTTAGCTTCATTTATTGCTGATTTTAAAACTTCAACATCTCGTGGAATCCCTATAACTGACACAAAAGTTATTTCTATAACTGCATTTGTAAATAATATTGCTACCTCTCCATCTCTCCAGGAGTTAGCTATTGTTCGTAATAATTTTAAATCACATTTCCCAGATGTTTTCCATCTAGCTTCTATTTCTTCTCTTTTTCCATCAAGTGTTATACTCATAGTTTTATAATCCATTTGATTCTCTAAAATAGCAATTCCAAATGCTGTCATTGTATCGAACCAAAATTCAGTTCCTAACAACTCTGCTCTTTTTTCTAGGTTATCTAATTTTTCTCCAGCTACTCCTAAAATAGAATTAAGATATGGATCCTCTCTAAAAACTCTATGTAAATTATTTATAATTCCAATTTTATGCAACACTTAAATTCACGTTCCCTAGAACTGCCACTTCTTTTGTTCCTATGATTACATTTTCTTGTAATCCATTTATTGTGAAAGTTGTCCATTCTTGAATACCTTCAACATTAAGTATCCATGATGATAATATAGCGTATGAGACACTCTCTCTTTTAAATGCTATGTTCTTTAGATAAACTCTTACTTCTTGCTCTATAAGGGGCTTTAATTCTTCAAGATTATAACCATCTTTTAAAATAAGAGAACTTTCTATATTAACTATTTTTGCTGTTGCACTTATAACCGTACAGTAAGCCCCAATTGGTGCTTGTCCAGCTCCAGTACCCCAAGTCTCATTCTCATGACCTTTAGGATCTACATACTCTTGAACCCTATTTATCAATTCCTCATTAGCAATAACCTTATTATCATCGATTACTACCATCTGAACAGTATTGTTTCCATTCCATAAAGGAAAAACTCTAACATCTCCAACTCCAACAACTTCTCTTCCCCATTGCATATAATGATATACATTCCCTGAAGTAGCGGGTTTTTGAATCTCTATTAAATATCTTTCTCTTAAAGAGTCATCTGTTTCTTCATCATATCCGTCTATTAATTGATCCTTATTTGTAACTTTTGAAATTCCTTGAATTGTAATTGGAATAAGTGTTATAGAGTTTGCTCCAACATTTCCATTTGAACCAGCCTTCACTGCTTCTATATTTACAGTTCCTAGTGTGTTTATAGTAACTTGTTCTGTTGCCTTATATCTGTTCCCTGATTCTGTTTCAAAAAAATCTCCTACTTTTATAACTCCAGTTCCTTCAACTGTTAATACTCCTTTTGCTGGATTAGCTGCTTTCCTATATAATCCCTTTCTTTGCTCTACAAATCTTGTTAATTCTTGGCCAATTAAATTATATACGTCTAACTTTTTATAGTACTCTTCTAATTTTTTTTCAAACTTATGAGATTCTATAGCATATGTCCTTGTTAAATCCCTCGTAAAAGTTCCAATATCTTTTACATAATCATCTGAAATACTATTTAACATTTCTTGTTCTATTTCATCTATAGTAGGAACTTTATATGTTGTCACTCTATATACTCACCTCACTTGTTAAAGTCTCTCCACTTTTTAATATAACTGTTACCTCTATATTTAAAGAATTAAATCCATTTGTTGATTTAATATCTATTACTTCTTTAACCTCTTTTTTAGCTTGAATCTTTTCTTTTATTTCCCTTTCTAACTCCATTACTCCAAAAGGTGTACTAAATATACTATGCCCTCTTAAATTATATAAATCAGTCATTCCAAAACCAGTATCATCATAAACTCTATACTTTCCAGTTTGAGTTAATATCAATAATTCAATCCATTGTCTAACTTGTTCAATCTCACTTGCTTCTTTAGTTTTTCCATCAACTATGACTATTTTTTTTGTTTTAAAATCAAAAAGGATCTCTTTTTTCCCTTTATTTTTATTTTCTTCTTTTAGATCTAAACTTTCATTAAAACTAGGAAATATACTCATGGTTTCACCTTCCTATATTTGGAATCTATAAACCACTTTTGCCCTTTTTCTGTAGGAACAACTTTTACATAATCTCCAACTATTAAAGTATCTGTATTTATAATTGTTCCAACCGCTTTATATTTTCCAGTACCTTCTATAGTCCCATGTTTATGCTTATGAGGACCTGGACTAGCTTCTACACTGCTAGATGTTGATTCTATCGTAATCTCTGTTATATCGCCTTCTATATCAAACTCTCTTGTGTAATCGTTATATAATCTGTCATTCATATATAATTTATGAGGTAATAAAATAACTTGCCCATCATAAATTGAAATTTCTATTTCTGGAGGAGCTTTAATTACTCTACCAATGCAAGGTTCAAATTCAACTTCTTTATTTTCTCTTTGTTTCATCATTTTAACCATTTCTGTTTGATAATTCATTAATTCACCTCCAGCTCCAAACTACAAATATGATTACCTTTTGGAAAAGTATGAGTACAACTTTTTATTAAAAACTCATCTTTAATTCCGAACTCTTTAATTTCAATATCTAGTAACCTTCCAGCTCTTAAATCATCATTTCCTAGTGCATCAAGGCTTGAAGTAGTTAAGACTTTATTCAACTCTTTTAACTTCTGAGAAGCTATATTTCTAACTTTTGAAATATCATCTTTATCTGGATCAACCTCGATTACTTCTTGTAGCATTCCATATTTTTTTATACTCTCTTTATCTTCAGCTTTAGCATAGATACTTTCATCTTCTGAATCATTTGAAACAATAAGGACAATATTTTTCATATCTGCAATACTTTCAGTAAGAGCAGGCATCCCAAATATATTATTTGTTACTTGAACTTTTATTTTTTTATGACTTACCAAATTAAAAGTTGTATTCTCAATTTCTAGAATATATTTTTTCCCTGTTTCTTCATTAACGATTTTTAAAATGTCATCTATTATTTCTGCGACAGTATTATTTTTATATATCTTGTCAATTGATGTTGCTATTGCTTCTATTTTTCCTGTTTTAGCCCCTATACTTTTAAGCAAACTTTCTATACAAGAGGAGGCGTTCAAACTGTTAAATTGCTTTATAACCTTATTTTTATTCAAATAAAAATAGAAATCAAAACATTTTATTTCTTTTGAAAATTTTAATGTATCCATATCTACAATTATTCCTGTGAATAGGTTCCTCTCATTTTGAAATTTTATAATATCTCCAACTTTTATTGTTTCAGTTAAAATATAATTTGAATCTCCAAAGTTCCTAGGCATACTAAAATTAAATGAAGCTCCTAAAGTGTCTATACTTGTACTTAAAGAAATATTTCCAGCTATATTTGTTATATCTGTTACTATATCTCCTTGAATTAATTTTAATTTATGCACTATTTCCTCCAATTTTATTAGGATTTATATATTCCTGAATTGAAAGGGTATATTTTATATCTCCATTATGCTTTTTACTGTACCTAAAATCTGTTATTATGCACTCCATATTTTCCTGAATTGATAAGCTTGCAATTACTATCCTTAATGGTTTATTTCTGTGTCTTTTAAAGAAATCTATACATAGTGGGGCTAAGGTAACACTTCCAAGCCAACTATACAATTTAGAAGGAAAAAAGCTATCTATTGTCAATGTTTTCAAGCCATTTTCTCCCACTAAAGTTAAAATTTTTCCACTTGTAGTTTCAAAAGTTCCAGAATCCAAAGGAGATCCAAAATCAACATCAGGAGGAACATAAGGTAATTTAAATATCTCTCTATTATTATCTACTGAAAAATATATTTCCATACCCTTTAACACATAATTTGCTATCCTTGAAATCATTTGTTACCTCACCATATTTGATATATTTGGATTTGTTATTTTTACAAATGCTTCTGCTACTTTGTCCTTAAAGTCATCAAATCCGTATACATCTCCTTTTATAACTATTGTATATTGAGGAGTTGTATTTACTTTGGTAGAACTTTTTTCTTGGCTATATCTTTTATCTTGTCCAAAGTTAGGCTCTGGTTTATTAGAAACCTTTAAATCTGGAACATCCATATTTCCAATACCACCAGGAGTATTTGTTTTTACATTCCCAATAGTTTCTACTTTATTTTTTGAATTTTTAGTTTCATCAATAGTTATATCTATCTCTTTATCATTACTTCCAAAAATATTTTTAATAAATCCTACCATACTTTTTCCAACTTCCCTTATTTTCTCAAAATGTTGGATTACTAATAATAGTCCTGATATTAAAAGTCCGATTGGACCAGTTAAAGCAGCAAGAGCAAATGCAAAAGGTCCAAGAAAATCTAAAATTTCTTTTATCCATTTGAAAAAACTTTTAAACATATTTACAACTGAATCTATGTGTTGCCATAACAAATAACAAGCTGCTACAACTCCAGCTATAGCTATAACAATCCATCCCAAAGGTGTTAATGCTAGCGTTCCATTTAATATCCCCATTACTATAGAAACAGCTGTTAATATTGCTTTTAATACTACTAAAGCTTTAATAGTTAAATAAATACTTCCAACAAGTACTAAAATTGTTTCAATCAATACCCTATGTTCTTTTATAAAATCAAAGAGATCTGAAAAGAATGTAATCATATTTTCAACTGCTTTAGTTACTTTTTCAGCTATCTTGTCTATTGTTCCATCTTCTTGCCATCTATTTAAAACAGCCACAACTCTTTCTACCTGTTCTTTCAGCTTCATATAAAGACTGCCTTGCTTAATCGTTCCATCTTCAGTCATACCTACTATTTTAGCTAATGATGACTTTGTTACTCCAGTTACAGTTGACCATAACCCTTTCATTGTTTTAGCTTGTTTCTCGGCTCCTCCTGAAAATTTCTTTTGCATTTCAGCTTGTAAAATATCCTGTAACTTTGCCTCATCTTTTATTTGTCCTCTTTTATTAAAAACAATGTTTTTTCCATATTTTTTAGCTGCTGCTTCTATTAATTGTTCTTTCTTTATTCCGAACTCTTTCAGCCTTTCAAATTCACCCATTACACCATCTGCCATAGCTTCAGTTGCTTGATCTATTGATTTATTTGTTGCTCCAGCCATATCTGCAACATCTTTTAACCATCTTTTAGATGAAATTCCGTATGCTTCCATTTTAGCTGTAGATTCTACCACCTCTCCAGTTTCAAATGGTGTTGAGTTTGCAAATTTAATTGCGTTAGACATTAATTGTCCAGCTTTCTCAGTTGATTTTGTAGCTGTTTCAAGTTGCATCTTGTAACCTTCCATATTCATAGCTTCACCAAAGCCTTCTTTGACTGCAAATCCACTTACTACAGATGCAATTGCTACTGTTGCTTGTGCTGCTCTTTTTACAATACTATCCATAGTACTCATTGCTGATTTTCCCCATTCTTGAAGCTTTTTCTTACCTTCTTCAGTTCTTTTAGTAGTTTCAGCAATGGATTTAGCATATTCCCTTACTTTTGCTCTAGCAGTATTCAAACGTTCACTATTTTCTGTAATAACCTTTTCGTAGTCCACCATTACTTTTTTTGCTGTTTCAATTGCATCAGTATTTGATTCTTGAGCTTTTTCAAATCCATGAAGTTGACTTTTGGCAGTTTCTAATCGTTTGGTATAACTTGCTACTTGCTCCTCTGTCATTTTTGAACTTTGAGTATATTTTTCAGCTGCTAATTTAGTTTTTTCTATTTCTTTTGCATTATTAGAAAACTCCTTTGATAACTTATTTAGAGTTACTTTATCTCCTGTTTTCTGTGCTTCCTCTAGTGATTTTTTAGTAGCTTCCTGTGCCAATTTAAGCTCTTTCAGTTTTAGTTTTGTATCTTCTAAATTTTTTCTATAACCTTGAGCTTTATTATTTGATCCTGCAACTAAGTTGTCATACTTTTCAGTTTCCGCTTTTAATTTTTCTATTTGTTTAGAATTATGAGAATACTCTTTTGATAGATTTGCTATTGTTGCTTTTGCTGAATCTATATTCTTATTGGCATTTGCTATTGTTGCTTTTGCTGAATCTATATTCTTATTGGCATTTGCTATTGTTCCCTCATATTTTTTAAGCTGTTCTTTGGCTTTTTCTAAGTGGTTATTTGCAAGTTCTGTTGCTTTTGAAGCTGCTTTTAAAGGTCCTGAAAGATTGTCTCTCAAAGTTAATATTGTATTTATTACTCTGTTCCCTATTTCTTCTCACCTCCTAAAGCCTTTAAAAAAGCTTCCATCTTTTGATAATCATAAAGAGCTTTTTCTTCATTCATTTTTTCCATGCTTTGTTTAAAGAATACCTGGTCTTCATAATCAAGATTTAATAAATAATTTAATTTATGCCCTTTTTGTAGATAGTAAGAAACCCAAAATAGCTCTCCATACTTCTTACTACCTCCTATTAGTTTTTTATTGCTTCATTCACCTTCTCTTGAGTTTTAATTCCATCAAATATCCCACTCAATTTTTGAGCTAAATCATTAACTGCATTCATACCTAATATCTGAGTTGGAATTTCATACGGTGAAATTAATTTAAATCTATTTCTAACTTCTTTTGATTGCATAATTGGACAGCATCTATAAACAAGTTTTTCAGAAGCTTTTACTAATAATTTCATATCCACTTTTGAATTTTCTTTTTGCATTTTAAGTATAACTTTACTTTTTTCTTCCATTTCTAAAGTTTCGAAATCCTCTTCATTTTTTTCTTCCTCTTCAAATGTCTTCTCTGTTGTTATATCTATAGCTTTAACTGTGTCATCTAAATAATCTAATAGAACTCCTTCACGAGGTCTTACAAACTCAACTAATCCAAGTTCTGGTATTTCAATATGTGTTACCTTTATTTTTTTACTTTCATTCTCTTCAACTTTATTTAAAAATTCTTGTATTGTTATCGGTTGTTTTTTTTCCATATTCATCTCCTTTTTAAAAAGAAAGCTCCTACTAATAAGGAGCTTTTCTATTTTATTTCTCTTGTAACCATTCAAAAGATTCAGCCTGTCCTGAAAGCTCTATTTCTGCCACTTTATTTTTTTCAAAATCAATTAAAACTTCTTCATCAAATGTAACTCCATCTAATTTAAGTCTTTTAGTTACTTTTCCTGATATATTTGTATTTGCTAAAATTAATGCAATATCCTCACTTTCATTAAAAGCATCTAAATTTTCTGAACCTAAGAATTTAAATGTTCCTGAAAATTCAATTGTCTCTCCTACTTTTACCCTTACCGTTCCATCACCAATAGGAGCTGGAATTTCTTCATATTTATTTTTTCTTACAGCCTTAGATTTAGTTACAGTTACAACTTCCTCACCATTAACCCAAAGTTTTCCTTTATTTCCATTAAAATAGTCATTCTTTTTAGGATTTGCCATCTATTCCTCCTTCTTACATGAATATATCGAAGAAGAAATCTTCCATAATTCCTGTTATCTTTATACTTCCCTTTAAAAATACTTTTGTGGCAACTGTCATTTTCATAGCATATGCATCATCCCAGGAATTAAACTGTTTCCTCTCCCATTTTGGATAATTAGCTAATCTTTGAGATGCTATATCTACCATCGATTTATTATCAAAGTTAGGATCTAATATCTTATCTTTAGCTAAAGCTTTAAAATATCCATTGATTGATGAAATTAGTAACATTTGATTATCTAAAATATTTGGATACTTACCTTTATAACTATTGTTCCAAGCTTTATATATGTCACAATAAATTAAGTCCATTTTTTCAACTGTATTTATATGTGTCATTTCTTCAGTAACTCTTCAGATATTGTCACAAGTGAATTTACAGCTCTAGCTACTCTTACTTCTCCTTCATCATTAAAAAGAATATGTTCTCCTTTTCCTATAACTACTTCTAGATCTTCTGGTTCAACTACACTTTTAAATTTTAAAGGCTTTGCTATCCCTGACATCATCATTGATAGTCCTGCATAAAAACCAAGTAAATATGAAAGTGCATACTCTCCATTCTTTAACCCTCTTTCATCAAAAAACTCTATCTTTTCATTAGTTTGATTAATAATGTGCATAGAGTCAGCAGCAGTAGCCTTATATACAATAGCTTTATATCTTTTTTTATTGTTTTTATTCTCTCCTTTAACAAAAGTAACTAAATCATTTTGTTTTTGTGCTGTAGATGTTTGAATTGCTATCCATGAATTACGAGGTATAATTCCTTTTATTTTATTTAATAAATCTGTTAATTCTCCATCTGTTCCTAATTTAAATACATAAAGAGCCAATGGTGTTCCTTCTAAAGCATCCTTAATAAATAGAATGTTTTCTGGGCTAAACATTTTCTGTTCATCACTTGTGAAATCACTTATTGTTACATATTTTTGTTTGTTATCTCCAACTGTCTCATCTTCAACTATTAAAACAGCATAGCCTTTTTCTCCTCTTGCTATCGCTGATACTCCTAAGCCTTTAAAAACTATTTCTAACTTAGGTAGTCCATTACTTGTCGCCATTAATTTCCTCCCCAAACTCTAATTCTTCAATATTGTGCTCGTATTCTCTCTCATATTCCTCTGCTATAAATACTTTAAACTCACAATGTAAAACTTTATCAACTTCAAATATCTTTACATCTGTTGCTTCTACAACTAAATCATCTGTTATATTAAAAGATTGTTCTTCTACAAAAGCTTTGTTTAAAATATCTCTCATTTTTAATAGATCCATTTGATTTTTTTTTAGATGTTTTGGAAAATATAGAATATCAAACTCTATTTCTCTTTCCTGGAACTTATCCATCAAATTTGAAGAATCTATATCTAACATATCTATAAAAAAGCAAGGTCTCTTAAAGCCTTCTTCTATATCTGAAGAGTTAATTTCTATATCTGGAGCAATTTTAGCCAGTTTAGATACTATTGAAGCCTGTATATCTATAAAACTTATCACCTTTCACCTACTTAAATTCATTTTTCATAAGAACATCATCTATAAAATTTTGAGTATCATTGTAAAACTCATCTTCAAAATCTTTTTGAGCTGTCATAAACACATGTTTACCTCTTTGAAATCCATGTTCTTTACCTGTTCTATCCTTTTTTATATATCCATATTCAATTAAATGAGCATGAGGAGCAGTAGAATAAGTCCTCACTGCTAATGCTCCTTTAAAATCATAAACTTTACCTCGTTTTATACTTTTTATATAATTTCCAGTAGATTCATTCACCCTACTTTTTGCCACACTCAATGTTTTATTCTTTAATTTGTTTCCGCTTTTTCTTAAAAATTCTTTTGAGTCTTTACCATTATTTATTGAGTTAGCTAATTTCATTAAATCCTTTGATAGTTTATCTAAGCTCATGCTGTCACTCCGTTTTTAGCTTTACCATTAGGTCTATAAAGCTATTCTTTTTAAAATCTGGATAAATGTATTCAATATCGTAAATCAAGCCCTTATAAACGATATGGTAATCTGCTTTAATATCTGTTTTCCTAATTCTTATTTTAAATCTTGTGTTATTGGCTGCTGTATCTCCTTCACCATTAACGATACTTCCAGATTGAAATTTTATCTCAGCCCATACTTTTTTTATTAATATATCCTCATAGCTTGTTCCCAATTTCCCTTTAATATTTTCTTTCTTATAGATGCCAATTCTATTTCTTAATCTACTGCTTAGATTAGACATTTAAATCACTATACTTTAATTTAGTATATAAAGATGAAAGAATGTTATTTGGTTTAAATTCAAGGTCTTGAGAGCCTCTATTTTCATATCTATCAGTTATAATTATCAACTGAGCTAACTCATAAGTTTTAAAAGAACCACCAGAGTCAAAAGTGACTCCAGTGGAATTTGCTATCTCTTCTTTACTAAATTCTATAAGCATTTCAATAAAATTATCTTCATCACTTTCATCTATTCTTAGATACTCTTTAGTTTTTGTTAAATCTATCATTTAACCACCTTATTTTTTCTTAGTATCCTTCTCTTCTACACTTTGTTTAAAAGCTACAGACGCTGTTCCTACTATTGGAATTTGACCAAATACAACTGCTGCTGAATCAAATTTCTTAACATCTAATCTCATAATAGCTCTCATATCTACTCTATTTTTCTTGAAAGCATCTCCGCCAACATCAGTTGATTTTAATTCAATTGTTTCTCTATCAAATAATACAATTGCTTCTGTTAATGACCCAATTATTAGCGGAGCTTTTTTCTCTGTTGTTCCTGTTGTTTTCAATGTTCTATTTGATAAAACAAAAATCTCTTTTCCATTTAACATCTTCTTAGTTGGATTTTTAGGGTCTTTTTCTAACAAGTAATTACCTTGTGAATCTTTAAGTTTATTTAAGTAGTTAAATCCATCTTGATTAGTTATTACTTTAGCTAGTGCTGAAATAGATGGATCTAATGTAACATCCATTATATCTTTTACATCGTCAATAGTTTCAACTTGGACTTTTGTTAATGTATTAAGGATTGCAATTATCAAAGAATTTTCTGTTGCAACAGCTTTTTTAGCTAACCATTTATTTAGATAACTTCTTAAATTAGCTGTTTGATCTTGTAGTAAAGTTCTTGGAATAGGTAAAATTCCACCATAATTTTTTATTGCATATGTCACAGGTATAAATTTAGGTGCACTTGTTTCTTTAATTCCTTCCTCACCTGTTTCTGTAAACTCTTCAAGTGGAGTATGCTCTGCATCTTGCTCTAATACTCTAGACCCAGTCGTTGTTCTTACTTGTTCAACTGTTACTAATCCTCTTAAAGCTGTATATGTTCTTTTTAATTCATTAATTTCTGTTTGTTGGTCTACTGGTATTAAACATCCACCATCAGCTTCAACTCCTGAATTTAAGTTTCTTGCTTCTAAGACCTCTATATCATCTGCATTTGCTCTTCCCCTTAAAGTATTATAGAAGGCTTCCTCATATCTTGCATTTGAGTCTGTATTATCTCCATCTAAATTGCCTCTTCCTAATTGCTGTCCATTTCTATTATTTACTTCAGTTCCTGAATTTTCTAATTCTTTTTGTAAATTAATTTTAGCTTGAAGCTCTGATATTCTATTTGTAACCTCTTTTATTTCGGACTCTGTTATCCCTTCCCTCTCCATAGTATTTTTCGCTTCTGATTTTAGATTGAACATCTCTTGTTGTAACTGTTGTAATTTTGTCATTATGACCTCCTATAAGTTTATTAATAAATTTAATTTTGCTTTTGCTAACTCAATTTCGGAACTTCCAAAATCTTCTTGACTCTCAGGATTTTTATCTTTAACTTTTATGTTATTCATTAAAAGATTTTGGGGTAATTTATAATTCTTATATAGTTCTCCATCTAAATAAGCTGCTATATCAACTGACTCTGTTAAAGTCACATTGAAATAATCTTGAGCTGTAAAACCATCAAACCATGTCTCAGCTTTCATAAGTTCTAAAAATTCATCAAAGGTTTTATTTTCTTTTGCTTTTGTCATATAAGCATTTGCTATCGTGGTATCAAACCTCTCATATAAATTAGCTTGCTCTCTTAAATCATCAGCATTACCTATTGCAAACCCCCATGCTTTATGAATCATCAAATAAGCATTCTCAGGAACTATAATCTCATCTCCCGCCATAGCTATAACTGAGGCTATTGAAGCTGCATACCCTTCTACAAAAACTCTTTTATGACCTTTATGTCTTACTAACATGTTGTATATTGCTATTCCTGCAAATACACTTCCACCTGGTGAATTAATATAAATATCTAAAGCATCATTTTCTCCAATTTCATTTAATAACTCATTCACATCAGAGGGTATAACATCACTATTTGACCATCTACTTGATGCAATTTCCCCAAAAATAATAAGATCCACTGCATTTTCAGTTTTATTTTTTACTTCTAATTTGCCTTTATCTAAATTTAGTATTGGCATCTATTCACCCCCCTTTATATACTGTGTTCCTATATTTTCTAAATTGATTGTAGAACCATTACCTAATAGAGTATCTCCACCTTCTATATATGGAAGATTTAAATCTTCTCGCACCTCATTTGGTGTCATAGCAAAATTAGTCAAGTATTTACTATAAACTTCAGCTTGGGTTTTATTATCCATTTTGAAGAGAATTTTTTCATTAATTTCTAATCTATATCCTTTATCAATATCCCTTTCACTTAACAATTTATATGTTATTTCTTGTTCATACGCTTTAAATAATGGTTGAAGTGTATTTACATAGAAATCTACTTGTTGAGTTTCAGAGTTACTATATGATGATTTTGTATAATCATTTATTATGTTTGGCTTTATTCCAAATGCAGCTGCTAATTGTAATGCTGACACTTTATTATTCTCAAAGAATTGTGCATCTGCTAGCTTCATATCTAGTAATTGAGCTTGCATCCCAAGTGGAATTGGAATAACTTTCCTGACCCTTGAGTTTTTGAGAAATTTTCAAGTTTTAAAGCTATCTTAGCCTCCGCTCCTTGTTTCAATTCTCCTGTATAATGAACTAAAACTTTAGATCCAAACATATTATTTTTATATAATTTATTTAAAAATCCGATAGAATTTTTACCACTACTTATTTGAGTTTTTAAAATATCTCTTATTGGAATTCCTGAAAGTCCATCAAAACTAATATGTGTTTTAAAATGTATAATCTCATCCATTTCAAAGCTATATTGCTTTCCACTTCTGCTATCTGTCCAAACATACCAAAGAGCATTTAATCTACCAAAAATACCCTTATTATCTATCCAAATCTTTACTTGATTGCTTGGAAGTACCCAAAGATACTTAGGAAATCCATTTCTGTCTGCTTCTATATATATATAGGCATTTCCATGATGTAATTTATTTAGTTCAACTGTTCCCCAAAATGTTGCAGAACTTATATATGGGTTAGGTCTAAGATTTAAAAGGGTTTCCATTTTAGAATTTATAATCTTTTCTTTCCCCTTTTTTTCTGTTAAAACTCTAAGTTCCCAGGGCATTTTTGACATTGTATCTGATAAATGTTTTAAACAAATATAATAAATTGTTTCTGATAAATCACTACTATTATCAATGTTATCTATATTAATTCCATAACCACCTAAAAAATCTCCAAGCTCTTCAAGAGTAAGTCCTTCTTTTTTTTCTGTTTTCATCATATTTTTTATTTTTTCAACTATTTTCATTATTCACCCCCTCCATATAATTTATCTAGGTAGTTATCTTCTGCATATTGAGTAATATCAAATTCAAATTCATGATACATAGCTAGTTTAAATGAACATAATAGTGCATCAACGGGATCTATTCTTTTTCGTGAAGCATCCTTATCTATTTTTATTAATCCATTATTTTGCTTTATTACAGTATTTCCCATAGCATAATTTAGAAGAGGGTTATACACATATATAATATTTCCTGAATATACCTGTTCTCTAAAGCCTTGTGTGCTTTCATTTAGAGACTTATGTGATTGAAATACCTCTGTTACCTCATATCCTTGCACTTCCAAATCCATCATTATCTTAGAAGCATTTGCGGGATCAAAGCAAAGATGCCTTATTTCCCAATTGTTTTCTTCACAAGTTTTTATTACATATTGCATAACTTGTTCTTGGTCTACGATAGGGGTATTTGTTATTGTTAAAAATCCTAACTCTTCCCATGTATCATAAGGAACTTTATCGACTAATTTTCTCTCCATTAATTTATCTCTATTTGGAATAAAGGAGTGACTAAAAATTATATATTTTGCTATTCCATCATCCATTATAGGAAGTATAAATGATACACTTGTTAAATCTATCTTGGCAGACATGTCAAATCCTACATACACAGCTCTATTTCTTATTTCATATGGTAATTCCTTAACTTGACACTTCTTCCATTTTTCCATATCTATATATCCTAAATCTTTAGCTTGAACCCAAATATTTAAGATTTTTGTTTTAAATGAAATCATCTTTTCAGGAACGCTTTTAGCAACTTCATAATCAGATGTTATCTTTTCTATCCCCTCTTTGTATGTTGCTCTAAGAGGATTCGCTTTTTTCCAAGTTCTTATATCTCCTATTTCATCACCTTTATCAGCTTCACAAATATCTACAAAATACTCACTATTTTCTATATCTAAATTTGGATTTAACAATTCTGAGCAATATTTATATTCCTCTCTATAGCAAGGAACATTTAAATCTATTCCTGCTGTTGTTATTATTAACAATAATGACTCTTTAGAGTTACTTCCTAGTGCTAGATCATAGAATTCTGTTGTTGCATGTTGATGGTATTCATCTAAAACCAATGCAGCAGGATTAGTTCCATCTCCTGTTTTTCCATCTTGCTTAGATAATGGCTTTAAAAATGATGTTGTTTTTATGTGAACTATTTTATCTCTTGTTATTTTGAATTTTGGAGATAAAGAACTCCCAGTAAGCATATTTTGACACTCTGAAAATAGTAATTTTGATTGTTCTCTTTTTGTTCCTGCACAAAATGTTTCTGCTATCTCATTATTTCTTGTTGCCACTACAGATATTTCATACAGCATACATCCAGCTTGCATTTGAGTTTTGGCATTTTTCCTTCCAACCTCTATAAATGCTTTCTTAAATCTTCTATACCCATCTTTTCTTTTCCAAGCATATATTTGACAAACTATAAACTTTTGCCAAGTTGTTAGCATTATTGGAGTTCCTGCTAATACACCTTTTGAATGGTTAAGGTATGTAAACCATTTAACAATTCGTTGAGCTTCCTCTTCATCCCAAATGAACTTCTTTTCTTCAACATCTTTTAAAAAACGTTTACAAGCCCATATATGCTTTTGTCCACTTGGTATTACTCCGTCTATACAATCTTTTGAATATTGTACAAGCTCACTTTTAGTACTCATTAAACATCTCCAAACTCTTTATCTAGTTTTTCATCTATTATTGTAATTATTCCAGAGCCAGCTTTTAATCTTGATTCCATAGTTAATCCTAACAAAGAACCATACCTTTTCATTTCATCTGAATACTTCAGTTCTAAGCTTACAAGTGGATTTATTTCCTCTACAATCATTACGTCTGTTTTTAGATTTGTTACAATAGATGCATACCTAGCAAAAGCATTGCAATAAGCTCCCAAATTATTATAATCTAAGTTGCTTATCATAGATTTTTTATTAAACTGCTCTACAAGTCTTACCCATTCTTTTGTTGCTATCTCGTTTACCAGCCAATCTGGAGGGATTTTAAGTTGTTCATTTCCTACAAAAACCGATTCTTGCTCTAACTTTTTTATTTTTATCTCTTCCTGAGTTAAATGTTTTGTTTGTACTTCAAGTGGTTTTCTAATTTTTGACACCTCCATTTTTTATTTTCAAAAAACTTCTCAAAGGGAAATTTGCGAAAAGTATTGGAAGGATGCGGTATTGGGCTGTGACCCTAAAACTTTTTCATATACCCCTACCTTCAGTCTCTACTTCCCACACCTGAATAAACTCTCTTATTTCTTTAATTGTCCCTGTTTGATTTGATTCATACAATTTATGTATCTCTCTATGAGCTTCGTCACTTAGATAAACAAGGTTAGATAATAAAGATCCTTTTAATTTATCTTCTGATAACGGAACTATATGATGAGCTGTTGTTCCTGTCACAACTCTTTTATGTTTGTATAAGCTCCAAAGACATAGATTACTAAATCTGTTCTTACAGGCTTCTCTTAGTCTCTTCCACTCTTTACTATTATAAAAACTTTGATGCTCTCTTTGACACTTATCGTATATCCTATTTGATTCAGTCCTTGTTTTCTTATTACATCCATTTGGACACCCTTTAAGATTATAAGAATACACTTTCCTACATCTCGGACATATTCTATTCATCTACAACAACTCCATAAGCTTTTGCCTTTTCTCTTTTGTTTTCAATTCTATTTTTTTTAATTTTAAATCTACTAAATCCTCATCTAGTTTTATTACTCTTTCTTTCTCATCTGATAGTATCTGTTCTTTATATGCTTCATATCTTACTAACTTAATCTTGTAGTCAATCTCTTCCTCTGGAGACATTATAGAGTAAAGTTCTTTAGCAAATCGATAACCATCTCTGTGAGTAGCTATTCTAGTTTTTAAAGCATCTTCTCTCCCTTTGTTTGTAGGTCTTTCTTTTTTTCTTTCTAACTCGATTAAGTAAGCTAAGGTTGATTTATGAAGATTTTTATAATGACCCTTTATCTCTTCTTTCTCTTCCAAGTGACTCTCTATATCTTTCTCAACTTCCTTCAAGTAGAGCAGAGATGAGTTTATTCCTTTTACCCACTTTTCTTTACTAGATATGTTCCTTAATGTGCCATAGGATAATCTAAATTCATAGGCTAACTCTTTTAGATCTTCTCCATACTCGAATCTTTTTCTTATCTCTTTTTTATTGTAGTAGAAACTTTATTTATCATTGCTATGACACACCTCCTATAAAAAGAATTAGTTAAGTAATAAAAATGTCATTTATATTGGCTATTTAGTTAATAAGGAAAAATCACTACAATTACTTCTTTGAATATTCTCTACAACCTGTCTATTTCCAAAGTATTTAAGCTTGTTTTTACGCATCAAAGATTTAACCACTATTTGAAACTAGTGGTTAAAAATAAATTCCATCAAATAATTCAGTTTTTCTAAATTATTGTGATTGGAATAATTCTTTAATATTGTTTTTATTTCTCTTGTTTTATGTGGTTTATCATGTTTATCAACAAGCTCTATCAGAAGAGTATAATCAAATATCCAGCAATTTTCTTCTAGATGTCTATAGACTCCTCTTTTCGCTTTCTTTCCTAACTCTTTTCCAAATTTATTAGATTTTTTAAAAGCTAGAAACTCTTTCTCTAAATTAATCTTTATAATACTTTCTAAGTGTTTTATCCCCTCTTCTAAGAGCTTTCTCTTGGTATTCTCTATGAAGATTCCATCTATAAGCTCAAAGCTCCCTAAAATCGAATTCAAGCTATTATCTTTTCCTTTTTTATTGGTATAATATGAAAAGGTTCTATTTAAAAACTTCCATTCTAATCTTGTTATATCTAACTCCAAATCTAGTTTTTTAGATTCCTCTGTTTTATCATAAGCAGTAACTAGAGTAGCTCCATAATTCCCTAGAAGAGTCTCATCTTGAAACATCAATCTATAGCTTTTATTTCTAGTGCATCTACTTATCTTTTTAAAGTGTGGGACCGATATAAAAAGAAGTTTTAATGCTTCTTGAACATCTAGGAAAGCTTTATTAAAATTAAGATTTATTTCAATATCTTTTATTTTCGCTTGTGCCAACTCTATGTCTATTCCCTTTTCTGAAAGTTCTTTTACTAATATTAAAAGAGCTGCTTCCAACTCTATTTCTCTTGAATTATAAATATTATGTCCACTCAAAATCTTATTAGGATTAAATCTCAAATTTTTAAAATACGTTTCTTTTCCACTTGTGTATAATCGTGTAGTGCTATCCAAGGTATAACTTGGTTCTTCTAAATAGAACTTTTCTTGATAGAACTCTTCTGTTACTTGTTCTGTTATATATAGATTACTATTGTAGCTAATTTCAAAGTTATATAGAGTTAACCAATCTATACCTATTCTAAATATCTTACTGGTATCTAAATTCACATTTATATACCTCCATTCTGCCAACCCCTTTCCCGAACCTTCCTGTAATTTACACATTGGTTCATCCATATTTTGTTACTAACTAAATGTAGTATTTTCATATTTTTCTATTTGCTCTAAAAGTTGTTTCATTAAATTTATGTCTCTTTTTAAATCTTCCAGAGTATTTTTTTCATAA
>NZ_JACFAJ010000008.1 GCF_014250685.1 Cetobacterium sp. 2A
TTCTAACTTGCTCGATAGTATCATCTACATTAATAATATTTTGACCAATCACTATTATTATTTCTTGCGATACTTTATTTAAAGTATCATGATCTAATTCTAATATTTTTAAAACTTCAGAATAAGTAGCTATATATAAATTATTTTTTTTATCATATATACAATTATCAAGAAAAAGTAAATTCTCTATAATATATGTTCTACTATCTATATCTTTTATATATTTTAAAAATCTAGGAAACATATTGACGAAATTGTTATCATTTACATTAATAACATTTTCAAAAGTAGATATTTCAACAATATTTTTATTTGATAGTTTTGATAGTTTTTTCTCTAAAAAATCAACCTTCAACTTTCTCATTCCTTCACCCTCCGCATTTGCTAATGAGCAGTTTTTAGAGATGCCCAGCTCATTTTCTTAGGCTACTGGGTTGTATACCACTGCTTCGTCTGCTATTTCAAGAATTACTTCATCCGTTCCCTCTCTTAAAAATCCAACTATTGATAATCCATTTTCAAAATCAACTATTGTATCTCCAGTTTTTTCTGTTGTATCAGAATTTTTTAAAAGCTCATTTTTTTCTGCCTCTGTAAAACTTCCCCAAGTTCTTCCTACCAAATTTTCATTTTTCATTTTATTACCTCCTAGTTTTTGTGTTTCATCTATATAATAAGTATACTCCATCATTTAAAAAATGTAAAGCGTTTTTTTAAATAAAATGTATTTAATATATAAATAAAAAAAGTGAAGAGGAGAACCTTCACCTTTCAGACTTTTTGAATTTTTAATAAAATAATCTTCTCACTTTTAAAGTGTTGAGATTAAAACGAACAAGGATGTAAGTGTTCCACTTTTTCGCTACAATCTATACATACAAAATTATAAAACAAAAGGAGAGTTGATAGTTACTCTCCTTATTTATATTATATTAAGTTTTATTTCGAAACTTTCTCTATTCAAAACTATAACTTCTTTTATTATTATTTGTAAAATCTTCTTCTGCTCAATTCTTTCAACTTTATCAAAATTATTTAAAAGTGAAATGAATTTTTTCTTTAGATCATCTATTTCAATTTTTGCTATTTGAGGAGATGATACCGACTCAAGAACACTTATTTCAGAATTTATTTTAGAAATTAATTTTAAGTAATCATCTCTGGAAATATTACAGTCTGTATAAGCTTCAACTGTTCGTGATTTTTTTTGTAAAAGTTTTTCTATTTTAGATTTATTATCAATTTTCTTATTTGATTTTTTAGTGGATAGAAAAGAAAAA
Source organism: Cetobacterium sp. 2A (assembly GCF_014250685.1). Classification (GTDB taxonomy): domain Bacteria; phylum Fusobacteriota; class Fusobacteriia; order Fusobacteriales; family Fusobacteriaceae; genus Cetobacterium. Next base: position 1,281 of record NZ_JACFAJ010000008.1, read on the forward strand.
TTATCTTTTGAATATTTTTTCAAAGTTGCTATTACCGCTTCTTCTAGTTCAGCAACAGGAATAAATGGAGCATGACATTTTTTTATGCTAGTGCCGAGGCATCTGTAATATGATTTTTGTCTTGCTTGCTTTTTTCTATCGTAAGCTTTCTGACCATAAAATTTTAATCCACATTCACATCTTACAATTCCACCGAGAAGATATTTATCATTGTTTACGGATCTAATGGGTGAAATGTATCTCTGAGACAGCAATCTTTGCACAGCTTCATATTGCTCAATTTCTATTATAGCTTTATGTAAGCCTTTATAAACAGTTTCTTCACACTTAACTTGTTTATTAGTTACTTTATCCCTTCTTCTTCCTCCGAATCTAACAAACCCTGCATAAGCTGGATTTTTAAGGATACAATCTATACTTTTAATACATTTATTATATCTTTTAGCTATTGATCCTTTTCCTTCTCCATTCAGATACGAAGAAAAAATATCTCTTATTTTATTTCCATCTTCATTTTCAACAAGTATTTTATCTTTAACATCAAATCCAAGTGGAGGTTTTTGAAGAAAGTATCCTTGAGTAGCATAAGCTCTCATTCTGCTTGATACTCTCTTTGAAATTGTTGTCGACTCCTGTTCAGCAAGCGAAGCTACTATCCCCAACATCATTCTTCCCATTTCACTTTCAGAATTAATAAAATTCTCAGTAACTGAGTAGTATGTAATTCTGCTATGATCAGCTAAATTAATTATTCTATGAATATCGAATTGTACTCTTCCCAATCTGCTCAGTGAGTAAAATATAAGTACATCAAATTTTTTTGATTTAATTTCAAATTCAAGAGTTTTAAGTCCTTCTCTCTCGGTATTTTTTCCAGTTTCAACCTCTTCTATTATTTTATATAGTGTAAAACCTTTACTTTTTATAAAATCAAGAGATTCTTGTTTTTGTTTGTTTAAGCTATCTTTTTCTTCTTGCATTGCAGTACTAACTCGCAGATATAGAAGTGCTTTTTTCATTCTGTCCTCCTAAGATGCTACATCTTCTACAGTCACTTCTTCTATCAATTTTATTAAATTACTTCTATAAAAATCTTTTTCTACTTCTGTATATTCCTCAACACTTATTTTAATACATTGCATTTGTATTCCTCCCATTTATTATAATTTTTTTCTTCATATTAATCTCTCCATTCGACTAAATCTTCTAGATCTTTATCCACAAAAAGTTCATCACATTTTTTGCACCAATAATTCTCTGCAACAAATCCAAAATTTTTTTCACGAGTTAAATTAAACTTAGTTTCATTTTTCATACTTACAATAGGTCTTGATTTTTCTTTGTTTATAGGTCTAATATAAGTTACTGTATATGAAGTATGCGCAACAACTTCTCCGCCACATTTTTTACATACCCAAGGCATCTATTAACCTCCTATTTTTCTTAATTTACCTCTCATTTGGCAAACAGCTCCAGCTGTTCGACCAAGGGTTAGGCTCATGACAACTAACGTATCTTTAGTTGTTGTTATGTATTCAACTTCATTTGTTGTCCATCCAACTGAATGTTTGTCATGAAATTTAGAGTTATAACATTTAACATCTTTTAGTTTTATTCCAGACTCATCTTTTTTTATCAAATTAATCAGCCTCCAACAACTTTAAATTGTCTTTATTCTCATACTCTTTTTCTTTCTCTTCTAATTTTTTTTCAGCTTCTTTCAATAGTTTCTTGTAAATTTCTATTTCTTTTTTTGCATTAAAAACTTCTTTTAAATCCATTTTTTCAACATCTTTATGAATTTTTTCAACAGACTTAATATTAAAATATTTAAATGTTTTATTACTGGTTACTATTTCTCCAATGGATTCATTATTGTTTATAGTTTCTTTTATTTCTTTTACTGCTGTGATTTTATTCTCAATTATTTCTAACTGCTCATCAAATGTTACTTCTTTTGCTGTTATGACTCTAACTGCATATCCAGAAAGAGATGATATAAAAGGTTTGTGAGAGTTGAAATGCTTATATAAGTATGCTCTTTTTAAAAGTTCACTCACTTTATCTTTATTAAGTCCAATATGTGTATACCAAGCCATAAATCCTATTTCACTATTTGTTAATCTTTCCTTAATTTCAAGTAATGTTAGACACATTTTATATAAACTATCTGAATAGATTTTCCCATTTTTTATAAAAACATTTTCTCTTTCAGTTATAAAATTTTTATCATTTTCATTGATTTCGAAACTTTCGAAATCAAACGTTGAAAGATATTCTTGAAGTTGTCTCTCTTCTGTTTTAACAGAAGAGATCTGATTTTTAATTTTTCCCAGTACGCTATTTTTCATTTAAAATAACCTCCAAGACAGACCCTAAAATTTCTTGTACCGACTCTATTTTTTTTGAATTTGTTTCCCATACAGTTTTATTCTTAGCTATCAAATTGCTTATGATTGCACTTTGTCTAATTGGGCTAGTAAGAAGTATATCCGTACCCTCCAGAATGGCTTTGAAGTCTTCTAATAATATTTTTTCATATGCAGTATTGTTAAATCTATTTGGAATTATTGCTTTAACTTTTTTAACATTTACACTTTCTAAAATTTTATTCACCCCTTGAAGGGTTACAATATCCATAAACCCTGGAATTACTATTATATCTGCTATCTCTTCAAACTCTTTATCAACTTTCAGAGTTGGAACTGAATCTATTAATATGTAATCATATTCTTCTTTTAAAAGTATTATTCTTTCTTTAACTTTATTTCTAAATATCTTAGAAAAGTTATTATTTGAAAGAGGAATATAGTTTAAATTATCCCTAAGTCTTACAATATCTCCAGATCCTTTTGTTACCCAACTTTCTAGCCCATCACCAAGAGCTACATCAATCCCAGAAAAATCTAAAATATTATTTTGTGAATCTGATGTAAGTATTAGTACATTTTTACCTAAAAGTGCTAACGCATGTCCCAGTTGAAGAGTTAACCAACTCTTACCAACGCCACCCTTGTTATTTTTAACTAATATTATTGACAATTTAACCCTCCTTTTTTTATAATAATATCTCTTCTAATTTTCTGAATATCTCATCAATATTGTTTCCTCTTATAATTCTGTGTTTCCCATTTATTGAAACACTTGCAAAAACTTCATTTCCTATAAACTTTATTGCCATTTTATTCACCCCTTGACATTTTATCGAGGCTTATGCTAAAATTGATTTGCGTATCGGTTCTAGCAATAGAGCCTTTTTTTATTTTTTGTATTTTTATTCATCTTAAACCTAATTTATTATAATTTTTTTCGAATAATAAATTCTCAAATCTTCTATTTTCATTTTGAAGTTGTTCTTTTCTCTCTTTAACATTTTTAAAAAGTTTATCTCTTAGCTTATCTGATAATTCTTCATAGTATAATTGTTTTTCTAAGTCGATTTTTAAAAAACTAATGTATCTTTTAACCCAATTTGTAAAAGTTTTATCTTTAAATTGAATTGCAAATTTTTCTAATCTTTCAATAGATTCTTTCATGTTTGTTATGTATATTTCTCTTCTCTTATCATCCAAGGCGTCTATTTCATAATCTATACCAACCGTTTCATGGATTTCAAAGAGGACTCCAGTAGTCCCCATCGTCAACCCTAGAGCATCATCTACAATACTTGAAGGTCTCATTATTCAACCCCCATAAAATTTTCTAATTTAACAAAAACTAAAACTTGTTTATCTTCTTTTTTTAGAAACTTCCAAAATATTTGATGTTGAAGTTCACTGCTGAAGAAATTCCCATCATTTTCTTGCGGATCTGTTGTTAACATTCCTCTAATTTCATCCTCTGATATAATAAAGCTATTCACTTTTTCTTTAACTATTTTATCTTTGTAAAACTGTTTAAAAATTTCTTCAACCTGAATTTCAAGTCCTTGTCTTTTTGTCCTCATAAATCCCCCTGGAAAATTAAAATTATTTTTATTTATTAAATACAGAATATATAAAACAGTATATAATTACGTAAAAACTATATAACGTTATAACGTTATAAGATTAATATATACTTTTTACGTTATATTGTCAACAAAAAAGTTGTTATTTTTTTAAAAAATAAGTTATCATGTAAGTAAATACTAAAAAGAAAGGGTGATGAAATGGGATTTGGTGAAACATTAAAAAAGGTAAGAAAGATACGCAAGGACAGTTTATATACTCTAGCAGATAAGCTGGACGTTTCTCATTCGTATATAGATAAAGTCGAAAAAGGAATCTCTCCAATATCTGAAAAATTATATAATAAATTAATTTCAGTTTATGACTTAGATGCAGATGAGTTGACACTATCTTATCTAGAAGAAAAGCTTCCAAATACAATACTTGAAAAGCTTGTCTATAAAAATGATAGCCTTACAGTTTCTTCGCCCGCTTTAAAAGTTCAGAAGTTCAAAGTGTATGTATTAAACTCTACAGGGGATGGGTCATTGCTCCAGGAAATGAAAACTAAGGAGATGATCATACCTATGGGAATACAATTAAAAAAGAATGCTTACTGTATAGAGATTACAGGAAGTGAACTGGAACCTTTGTTTTACGATGAAGATACTCTCTTAATTGAGGAGTCTGATGACACTTGGCAAGAACTTAACAAAAAAATTATTGTAATTGAAAAAGATGGAATCAGATATGTTAGAAAAGTTATGATTGTTGATTACAAGCCTAAATTCTTTGCATTAAATGATATTTATCCTCCATTTGATGATGATGGTAATATAAAATGTTTGGGAGTAGTAACTAGATTGCTAAGCAGAAATCTATCTAAAATAAAGTTTTAGATAGATTTAAAATATGGGAACGGAGCTAATTTTATGGAGGTATATTATGAAGAGATTGAATTCTCTTCATTTTTTTTGTTGACTTTGTATACAAATAACGTTATATTATATACAAATAACGTTATAAATGTGAGGTGATATTTTGAAAATATCAGAACTAGGTTTCTTTATAGATACAGAAATAAGAAGACAGTTCAAAAGTCGTAGAAAATTTGCAATAAAAACAAATAGATCATACACATATTTTAACAAGATGATATCAGGAATGATAAATCAAAATCAAAGCATTGGGTTAAATGCTGCTACTGAAATACTTTCAGATTTAGGATATGAGCTAGTTATAAAGAAAAAATCTTAAAGCTTACCTCGGTAGGCATTTAATTGGTACCCTTAACTAATAGCCAAGTACTATCACTATCTAATAGTTGAGGGTAACAATTAAATAAAGAAGGAGAGATAGTACTTGGCAGTCTATTTTCTCCATTAGGAGGATAAAATGAGGGACAAAAGATCTACGGACTGGTTTTGGCTAGAAAATGAAATTGTTGATAGAATTGATTTAGAACCTATGGAAAGATTGCTATATGTAGTTTTAGCTAGACATGCTAATAATCATACTAGCGAATCCTTTCCAAGCGAAGAAACGCTTTGTTTAAAAACTGGAGTTAAAGACAAAAGAACTATCAGAAAATATATTAATAGTCTAGAGTTAAAAAATATGATTGAGGTGAAAAGAGAACAAGGAAAGAGTAATCGATACTTTTTAAAGAATATAAAAGTAGTGTCAAAAAATGAGACCACAAAAAATGACACCACTGACAAAAATTGCAATAAAGCAGTAACATTTGATGCACAAACTAGTAACATAGAATGTGACACTAACAAGACTATAACAAGACTCAATAACAATATCATGATTCATGAACATGATTTTTTTGAGAACTTGTTTAAAGAATTAAATATAAATTTTACATTAACGAATCAAAAAAGTGTTTCAAAATTATTAAAGACTCTTAGTAAAGAACAAGTAAACGATTATTTGATAGAAACTTATGACAATTTAAAAGTTAATCCAGACATAAAAAATTTATCTGGAGCATTTAGTAAAAAAATTATGAATGGCGATAGACAATCGAAATATAAAGTAAAAACTTTTAAAGAACAAAAAGAAATTAAAGCCGTTGAGACTATAACAAAAGAGAAACCAGTAACAACAAATACCATTGTTGAGGACACAAAACAACATCAAGTTGAAGAAAGAGAAATACTGGATATAATATTTTCAAAACTATCACAAGATGAGCAGAACTTAATAAAAGCTAAAGCTCTAGCTATTGCAAGAATACATAACTCTTTTGAACCTTTTGCACTATTGCTGGCAGATAATAAAATTAAATATGATTTAATAAAAGAATTAAACTCGGGGAGGATTTAGTTAATGTTTACAATATTTTTAATAAGTGTATCAATTATTATTTTCCAAAATTTCAAATTAAAATCTGTCGAATCTAGAAATCGTTTGATAGAAAGTCAACTTATTTCAGCAAAATTAAAAATAAGGTTGTTGGAAGAATGATTGATTTGATAATTATTATAATTTCAATTTTCATTTTGTTTCTAGCTAAACATTTTTTAGACTTAGCAATAAAAAAATTACCATTTTCATGTGGAAGCTGTAAATACTTTTCGAGATGCAAAAGATTTAAGAATTATAAAAATAGGTATATAAAAAATTGTTATGAACATCCAGTTTGTTCAGATTTTATTAAAAATGGGAGGATCATTGGAGATACTAATAATAAGCGAAGAAAGTTTATCTAAATATGAAAATAAATTAATTTCAGTATCAAAAAATTATGATGTAATAGATATTGAAAACGATTTGATAGATGGGATATATATTGCAAAAGTATTTGTTGAGAACATCTAATTTAGCAAGATTATCAGAACACAGTTTAAATTATAAGGAGATACTATAAATGCTGAGAATAAGAGTGGGAGTAAGATATAAATGTAAAAAATGCGGGGCTTTTTTAGTTGAAAAAAATGAAGCTGGATATTTTATTTCAAATAAGAAAGCAAATAAAATTTCGATGAATGGTTCCATATACAAAATTGTTTGTCAATGTGGGATCGAATCTAAATATGAAATTTGACAATTTTAAAAGAAAGATATATTATAAACATATCAATCGTATAGATTACAGGGGGATATGTTATGAAAAAAATGATAATATTATTTTTAATGATAACTTCAATTATTTTTGGGATAGAGGTTATTGATTCTTCAGATATTTTAAATAGTTCAGGAAAAGTAATTGGAGAAACATATATTGCTAACTTTGCAAATGAAAATGAAAAAAATATTAAAATGCAAAGAGAAAAAAAGTATCTACAAAGTAAAGATGACTTTAAAGTATTCATCTCTAAAAACGGAGGAGTAATGTATATGGCTAGCTATAGTGCTTCGGGTGAGTATACTATATCGTTCAAAGGATTTTGTGGAGATATTTATATCTCAGTTTATGGAAATTATGCAAATTTTGATGAAATTAAAAATATTTTTTTAAATAAAACTGATTCTTTTGGATATGATTTCAAATAATTTTATTGACATAAAAAAATTTTGAGAGTATATTAAAAATATAAAATAAATAGCTGATAGGACTCAATTAAGGAGTCAAGGGTTTACCGCGAGGTTGCTCTTGGCTCCTTTATTTTTTGTAAAAATTTAGGAGGGAAAATGAAAAGAGTGATTTTACTAGCTGGTCATAACTTTAAAGATAAGGGATGCCATGTCAATCTTGAAGGAAAAACAATTAATGAGTTTGATCTTACTACATGGATTGTAGCAGAGATATTTAAAAAAGAGAGACTCATAAATATAGATTTAGTAGCTAAGGCCAGAAATGACTATAAAGACCTTGTAAGTGAAATCAATAGTCTTAATGCAGATATACTAATTAGTTGCCATTTTAATGCATCTAACGGGATCTCACAAGGAACAGAAGTGCTTTATGCTCATACTTCGAGCAAGGGCAAGAGATTAGCTTCAGTAGCTCAGGATATACTCGTAAAACATTTAGAATTAAACAATAGAGGAATAAAAGCTACGAAACAAGCCGATAGAGGTGGGTCAATACTTAACAAAACTAAACCAGTTGCCATTTTGCTAGAGCCATTTTTTTTAGATAGTGTTAAAAGTTTTGATGAATTAATCTCATTAATGGATAAAACAGTAGATTCTATCATTCAGTTATTAGAACACTTAGAAAAAAATGAGCTTTGAGAGATCATATGAAAATAGAAAAACTAAAATTAACACAAATAACACCATATATAAATAATGCTAAAGAGCATCCTCAAGAACAAATAGACCAAATAAAAGCAAGCATTAAAGAGTTTGGTTTTAATGATCCAATAGCAATAGATGAGAATAATACAATTATAGAAGGTCATGGTAGATATATTGCACTTCAACAACTAGGAATTGAAGAGGTAGAGACAATAAAATTAGATCATTTGACTGTGATACAGAAAAAACAATATATAATAGCTCACAATAAATTAACTATGAATACTGGATTTAACTTAGAAAAATTAAAATTGGAATTAAAAGCTATAGAAGTTAGCAATGAAGATTTAGCTTTAACTGGTTTTGAAATAGAGGAGCTAAAGGAATTTGAGATTGAAGGTTTGGATATAAAAATTGATGAGTTTAAAGAGGATGACCCTCCAGAAGTAAACTTAGAAAAAGAACCATATAGTAAACTTGGTGACTTATATGTGCTAGGTAATCATAGGTTGCTTTGTGGAGATAGTACAAAGGTTGAAGATTTAAGAAAAGTAATGTTAACAGATAAAGCTGACTTAGTATTTACAGACCCACCTTGGAATGTAAATTATGGAGCAGTAAAAAAGGATAACCCTCAAGGATATAAACCAAGAACAATACTAAATGATTTTATGGGAACAGATGATTTTAAGAAGTTTATGTTTGATGTATTTTCGAGAATGGCTGAATTCTCAAAGGAAGGTTGTCCTACTTATGTTGTGATGTCAGGTCAAGAATGGGGAAATATGATGTTAACCTTATCTCAAAATAATTATCATTGGTCATCTACTATTATTTGGAATAAAGACTGTTTTGTCATTTCAAGGAAAGACTACCATACAAGATATGAGCCTATTTGGTATGGATGGTTAGAAGGGTCACCTAGACTTCATCCAGTCAAAGATAGAAAACAATGTGATGTTTGGGATATTGTAAGACCTAAAAAGTCAGAGTTACACCCCACAACTAAGCCAGTAGAAGTTCCAGGAAGGGCAATTACGAATAGTTCTAAAAAAGGAGATATTGTTTTAGACTTATTTGGTGGTTCAGGTTCAACTATGATGGCTTGTGATCAATTAGAGAGAAAAAATAGATCGTTAGAGTTAGACCCGAGATATATGGATGTGATAGTAAAAAGATATGTAAACTCAGGAAAAGAAGATGTGATTTTAATAAGAGATGGAAAAGAAATTTCCTACTCTAAGATTATTAGTAATCTATAGGGAGGTATTTATGAAAGTTATAAAAATAGAGGCATTAAGTCACAGTATTCTTCAAATAAAAAAGATTAGTAAAAAAGTATCTCAAAATTTAGAAATACTTGATGAAAAAAAAATACATTTATTATTTTTAAGAAAAAAAGAGTATTTTTATGAAAAAAATACTCTGGAAGATTTAAAAAGAGACATAAATTTAATGAAACAACTTTTAGAGCAAATAGAAAAATATGAAAATACTACATTTAGTTAGTAACAAAATATGGATGAACCAATGTGTAAATTACAGGAAGGTTCGGGAAAGGGGTTGGCAGAATGGAGGTATATAAATGTGAATTTAGATACCAGTAAGATATTTAGAATAGGTATAGATTGGTTAACTCTATATAACTTTGAAATTAGCTACAATAGTAATCTATATATAACAGAACAAGTAACAGAAGAGTTCTATCAAGAAAAGTTCTATTTAGAAGAACCAAGTTATACCTTGGATAGCACTACACGATTATACACAAGTGGAAAAGAAACGTATTTTAAAAATTTGAGATTTAATCCTAATAAGATTTTGAGTGGACATAATATTTATAATTCAAGAGAAATAGAGTTGGAAGCAGCTCTTTTAATATTAGTAAAAGAACTTTCAGAAAAGGGAATAGACATAGAGTTGGCACAAGCGAAAATAAAAGATATTGAAATAAATCTTAATTTTAATAAAGCTTTCCTAGATGTTCAAGAAGCATTAAAACTTCTTTTTATATCGGTCCCACACTTTAAAAAGATAAGTAGATGCACTAGAAATAAAAGCTATAGATTGATGTTTCAAGATGAGACTCTTCTAGGGAATTATGGAGCTACTCTAGTTACTGCTTATGATAAAACAGAGGAATCTAAAAAACTAGATTTGGAGTTAGATATAACAAGATTAGAATGGAAGTTTTTAAATAGAACCTTTTCATATTATACCAATAAAAAAGGAAAAGATAATAGCTTGAATTCGATTTTAGGGAGCTTTGAGCTTATAGATGGAATCTTCATAGAGAATACCAAGAGAAAGCTCTTAGAAGAGGGGATAAAACACTTAGAAAGTATTATAAAGATTAATTTAGAGAAAGAGTTTCTAGCTTTTAAAAAATCTAATAAATTTGGAAAAGAGTTAGGAAAGAAAGCGAAAAGAGGAGTCTATAGACATCTAGAAGAAAATTGCTGGATATTTGATTATACTCTTCTGATAGAGCTTGTTGATAAACATGATAAACCACATAAAACAAGAGAAATAAAAACAATATTAAAGAATTATTCCAATCACAATAATTTAGAAAAACTGAATTATTTGATGGAATTTATTTTTAACCACTAGTTTCAAATAGTGGTTAAATCTTTGATGCGTAAAAACAAGCTTAAATACTTTGGAAATAGACAGGTTGTAGAGAATATTCAAAGAAGTAATTGTAGTGATTTTTCCTTATTAACTAAATAGCCAATATAAATGACATTTTTATTACTTAACTAATTCTTTTTATAGGAGGTGTGTCATAGCAATGATAAATAAAGTTTCTACTACAATAAAAAAAGAGATAAGAAAAAGATTCGAGTATGGAGAAGATCTAAAAGAGTTAGCCTATGAATTTAGATTATCCTATGGCACATTAAGGAACATATCTAGTAAAGAAAAGTGGGTAAAAGGAATAAACTCATCTCTGCTCTACTTGAAGGAAGTTGAGAAAGATATAGAGAGTCACTTGGAAGAGAAAGAAGAGATAAAGGGTCATTATAAAAATCTTCATAAATCAACCTTAGCTTACTTAATCGAGTTAGAAAGAAAAAAAGAAAGACCTACAAACAAAGGGAGAGAAGATGCTTTAAAAACTAGAATAGCTACTCACAGAGATGGTTATCGATTTGCTAAAGAACTTTACTCTATAATGTCTCCAGAGGAAGAGATTGACTACAAGATTAAGTTAGTAAGATATGAAGCATATAAAGAACAGATACTATCAGATGAGAAAGAAAGAGTAATAAAACTAGATGAGGATTTAGTAGATTTAAAATTAAAAAAAATAGAATTGAAAACAAAAGAGAAAAAGGCAAAAGCTTATGGAGTTGTTGTAGATGAATAGAATATGTCCGAGATGTAGGAAAGTGTATTCTTATAATCTTAAAGGGTGTCCAAATGGATGTAATAAGAAAACAAGGACTGAATCAAATAGGATATACGATAAGTGTCAAAGAGAGCATCAAAGTTTTTATAATAGTAAAGAGTGGAAGAGACTAAGAGAAGCCTGTAAGAACAGATTTAGTAATCTATGTCTTTGGAGCTTATACAAACATAAAAGAGTTGTGACAGGAACAACAGCTCATCATATAGTTCCGTTATCAGAAGATAAATTAAAAGGATCTTTATTATCTAACCTTGTTTATCTAAGTGACGAAGCTCATAGAGAGATACATAAATTGTATGAATCAAATCAAACAGGGACAATTAAAGAAATAAGAGAGTTTATTCAGGTGTGGGAAGTAGAGACTGAAGGTAGGGGTATATGAAAAAGTTTTAGGGTCACAGCCCAATACCGCATCCTTCCAATACTTTTCGCAAATTTCCCTTTGAGAAGTTTTTTGAAAATAAAAAATGGAGGTGTCAAAAATTAGAAAACCACTTGAAGTACAAACAAAACATTTAACTCAGGAAGAGATAAAAATAAAAAAGTTAGAGCAAGAATCGGTTTTTGTAGGAAATGAACAACTTAAAATCCCTCCAGATTGGCTGGTAAACGAGATAGCAACAAAAGAATGGGTAAGACTTGTAGAGCAGTTTAATAAAAAATCTATGATAAGCAACTTAGATTATAATAATTTGGGAGCTTATTGCAATGCTTTTGCTAGGTATGCATCTATTGTAACAAATCTAAAAACAGACGTAATGATTGTAGAGGAAATAAATCCACTTGTAAGCTTAGAACTGAAGTATTCAGATGAAATGAAAAGGTATGGTTCTTTGTTAGGATTAACTATGGAATCAAGATTAAAAGCTGGCTCTGGAATAATTACAATAATAGATGAAAAACTAGATAAAGAGTTTGGAGATGTTTAATGAGTACTAAAAGTGAGCTTGTACAATATTCAAAAGATTGTATAGACGGAGTAATACCAAGTGGACAAAAGCATATATGGGCTTGTAAACGTTTTTTAAAAGATGTTGAAGAAAAGAAGTTCATTTGGGATGAAGAGGAAGCTCAACGAATTGTTAAATGGTTTACATACCTTAACCATTCAAAAGGTGTATTAGCAGGAACTCCAATAATGCTAACAACTTGGCAAAAGTTTATAGTTTGTCAAATATATGCTTGGAAAAGAAAAGATGGGTATAGAAGATTTAAGAAAGCATTTATAGAGGTTGGAAGGAAAAATGCCAAAACTCAAATGCAAGCTGGATGTATGCTGTATGAAATATCTGTAGTGGCAACAAGAAATAATGAGATAGCAGAAACATTTTGTGCAGGAACAAAAAGAGAACAATCAAAATTACTATTTTCAGAGTGTCAAAATATGCTTACTGGGAGTTCTTTATCTCCAAAATTCAAAATAACAAGAGATAAAATAGTTCACATAAAAACAACATCATTTTTAAAGCCATTATCTAAGCAAGATGGAAAAACAGGAGATGGAACTAATCCTGCTGCATTGGTTTTAGATGAATACCATCAACATGCAACAACAGAATTCTATGATCTAGCACTAGGAAGTAACTCTAAAGAGTCATTATTGTTAATAATAACAACAGCAGGAATAGATTTAAATGTTCCTTGCTATAGAGAGGAATATAAATATTGCTCAGAATTGTTAAATCCAAATTTAGATATAGAAAATAGTGAGTATTTTGTAGATATTTGTGAAGCTGATAAAGGTGATGAAATAGGAGATATAAGAACTTGGAAAAAAGCGAATCCTCTTAGAGCAACATACAAAGAGGGGATAGAAAAGATAACATCTGATTATGAAGTTGCTAAAAGCGTTCCTGAAAAGATGATTTCATTTAAAACAAAAATCTTAAATATTTGGGTTCAAGCTAAAGATTTAGGATATATAGATATGGAAAAATGGAAGAAGTGTCAAGTTAAGGAATTACCATATGAAATAAGAAATAGAGCTGTGTATGTAGGATTTGACATGTCTGCCAAGATAGATTTAACAAGTGTATCATTTATACTTCCTATAATGGATGATGGAATAGCAAAATATATAATTTTTAGTCACTCCTTTATTCCAAATAGAGATAAATTAATGGAGAGAAAATTAGTCGATAAAGTTCCTTATGATACATGGGAAGAGTTAGGATTTTTAACAATAACAAATACCCCTATCGTAGACCAAGAACAAGTTATGCAATATGTAATAAAAACTTGTGAAGAAAACAATTGGGAAATAAGGCATCTTTGCTTTGATCCCGCAAATGCTTCTAAGATAATGATGGATTTGGAAGTGCAAGGATATGAGGTAACAGAGGTATTTCAATCACATAAGTCTCTAAATGAAAGCACACAAGGCTTTAGAGAACAGGTATATTCAGGAAATATTATATATGTGTATAACCCTCTTCTAAATTATGCTATGGGAAATACTGTAATAAAGCAAAATAATGGATTAATAAAAATAGATAAGGATGCTTCACGAAAAAGAATAGATCCCGTTGATGCACTATTATGTTCATTTAAACTAGCTATGTATCATGAATTTGAATTTGATATTACTCAATATGCAGAAGATAACTACCTAGATAAATTATATGGAGGGGGTGAATAATGAAAATAGTTGAAAAAATAAAAAATATGATGAAAACAGAAAAAAAGAAGGACTTACTCTTGAAGAGCTTGGAGATTTTTTAGGTGGTTATGGAATTAATATAGATAACATTGATAATAGTAGTGATTTATCAGAAACAATTTATTATATTTGTTTAAAACATTTATCAGATACAATGTCAAAAATGCCCTGGGAACTTAGAGTTTTAACAGAAAAAAAGGGGAAAGAAAAGATTATAAATTCTAAAATGGAAACCCTTTTAAATCTTAGACCTAACCCATATATAAGTTCTGCAACATTTTGGGGAACAGTTGAACTAAATAAATTACATCATGGAAATGCCTATATATATATAGAAGCAGACAGAAATGGATTTCCTAAGTATCTTTGGGTACTTCCAAGCAATCAAGTAAAGATTTGGATAGATAATAAGGGTATTTTTGGTAGATTAAATGCTCTTTGGTATGTTTGGACAGATAGCAGAAGTGGAAAGCAATATAGCTTTGAAATGGATGAGATTATACATTTTAAAACACATATTAGTTTTGATGGACTTTCAGGAATTCCAATAAGAGATATTTTAAAAACTCAAATAAGTAGTGGTAAAAATTCTATCGGATTTTTAAATAAATTATATAAAAATAATATGTTTGGATCTAAAGTTTTAGTTCATTATACAGGAGAATTGAAACAAGGAGCGGAGGCTAAGATAGCTTTAAAACTTGAAAATTTCTCAAAAACTCAAGGGTCAGGAAAGTTTATTCCAATTCCACTTGGGATGCAAGCTCAATTACTAGATATGAAGCTAGCAGATGCACAATTCTTTGAGAATAATAAAGTGTCAGCATTACAATTAGCAGCTGCATTTGGAATAAAGCCAAACATAATAAATGATTATACAAAATCATCATATAGTAACTCTGAAACTCAACAAGTAGATTTCTATGTAAATACACTTCAACCATTATTTAAAGCGTATGAACAAGAAATAACATATAAATTGTTAAGTGAAAGGGATATTGATAAAGGATATAGATTAGAAATTAATGAAAAAATTCTCTTCAAAATGGATAATAAAACCCAAGCTGAAGTTTATAGTAAATACTTGACTAATTTTGCTATGACACCAAATGAGGTGCGAGAAGATTTAAATCTTCCATATATAGAAGGTGGAGATACTCTATTAGGTAATGGTTCTACAATCAATTTAGAAAATATAGGAACACAGTATATAAAGGGGGGTGAATAGATGCCAATACTAAATTTAGATAAAGGCAAATTAGAAGTAAAAAATAAAACTGAAAATGCAGTGGATCTTATTATTTTTGGGGAAATTGCATCAAGTAGATGGTCAAATAGTGATGTTATACCCTCTGATGTGAATGAGTTATTAAATGAAATTGGAGAAAATGATGCTTTAGATATTTATATTAATTCACCAGGTGGAAGTGTATTTGCAGGAATAGCAATATACAACATGTTAGTAAGACATAAAGGTCATAAAAGAGTTTTTGTAGAAGGGTATGCAGCTTCAATAGCCTCAGTTATAGCTATGGCGGGAGATGAGATTATAGTTCCTGAGAATGCTTATTTGATGATTCATAAAGCATGGGGGTTTGCAATAGGTAATGCTGATGATTTAAGAGAGCAAGCTAATTTATATGAGAGGTTTGATACCACGATAGCAAATGCTTATATGACAAAAGCAAAAGAAAATAAAACCTTTGATGAATTTTTAGAACTTATGAAAGCTGAGACATGGTTTGATGGTTTTACAGCTCAAGATTATTTCAATGTGACTTTAACAGAGTCAGTTGATATAGCAGCTTATTTAGATGGAGAACTATATAAGAATTATAAATTACCCCAAAATCTTTTAATGAATAACATAAAAGTTAAAGATAAAAATCCTGAGAGTCAAGAAGATTTTGGAAGTTCCGAAATTGAG
>NZ_JACFAJ010000012.1 GCF_014250685.1 Cetobacterium sp. 2A
TATGCCCATAAAACCAACATTCTAAAAATAATTCATTTTTAAATTCTGATGGTAGTCCCGAAAATCTTTCATCTTTAGACATCTCATCTTTCATTAAATCACGGAATTCTTTTAAAACCGAATTATATGCTTTTTCTTTCAAAAAAATAGATTTAAAAAGTTGTTTTTCCTCACGTGCAAAAGCACAAAGTCCGATTCCACTATTTAAAAATATCATATCTGTTTCTTGCTTTTTAACATATTCTATAAATACTTCTTTAGCTCTACTTATAAGATCTTTTTTCAGTTCATCCATCGAACCGTAACAACTATATATTGGGGCTGGAGAAGCATTTAAAGCCTTTGCTAGATTTCTAGCAGTTATCTCATCTAAGCCATGTTTTTCAAACATTTCAAACGCTTTTTTATGTATCTGCTCCTTTGTAAATATAGCTTTTTTTGGCATTGCTACCTCCTAATATTTTTTAATTCATTATATTTTCTTAGTAAATCCTAATCCTACACTTGATATTTTCTTTTTATAGTTTTGATTTTCTAAAGCTTTTCCAGGGTATTTTTCTGTAAAGTTTCCTTTTGCAGAATCATACCAATAGTGATTATATGAAACTATCCATTCCATAGACTCATCCGGTCTATATTTAACTCCTGTTCCTGCCATAAATGAATCTAAAGCATATTCTACATCACTAAATGTGTCTTTATGAGCTCCTGTATCTGAATAGTTAGCTCCTATCATCCAGGCCCATTTTTTGTTTAACCAATACTCTGATCCTAGAGATACTTCCCAACCATTATCATACTCTATATCATGATTTGGATTAGCCTTCTTATCAATTTTAGCAGATTCATTGAAATAGTAATTTCCACCAACAAATGTAGTCCATGAATCTGTCATTTTATAAGATGCTCCAAGCGCTAGTAAAGCTGGTAAATCTCTTCTAACTTTTCTTCCATCAGCATACTCCGGAAAGAAATCCGAAAACCCTAGCTCTTTTCCAAGTAACGAAGCCTTCTTTTCATCAGCATCAGCTTTAAAATTCATTCTTACTGTTGTATCATATCTCATTCCAATATTTAATCTCTCAGTTGCAGCATAGTTAAGACCAAACTGTCCTCCAAATCCCCAAGCTGTTCTTTCTGAATCTATTTCAGCTTCAATTGGTAAAGAATTTTCTTTTCCAAAAACAGTAGTATTTAATTCCGCATTTAAATGTCCTTTTAGTAATCTACTTCCACGAACTACTCTACCAGCTAATGAAACTGAAACTTTATCATTTATATCCCACGCTCTACCTAAAGTAGACTGGATATACATATTAGATCCTTCAGCACTTGACCCTAAATCTTTAGCTCTAACTTTTGCAATACCTAAATCCATATTTATTACATCTTCTAAAACTCCAATTCCAGCAACTCCATCATCATACTTTAAGTCTCCGCCTCCACCAAGACCTCCAAATGTCCAAAACCATGTTCTCTCTTTATTTTTTGTATATAAAGCTAGATTCGGTACAGGTGCACCTAGGTCAGCAGAATACTCTTTTCCTTTATATGTCATTGTTTCTTTTCCATACGCATACTGAATTCCAGCTCTTAAATATGTTCCATCTTCCAGTCTCATAAGTCCGGCTGGATTGAAATATACTGATGTATTTCTATTGATTGCCCCTTGTTGTGCTGGATTTGCTCCATACTCAGGGGTATAGTTTTGTATATGATCTATTGAAGCTCCAAACGAGCTAATTCCCGTTACTAAAATTAATGCTGCTAAATAAAATTTTGTCTTACTCATTATGTTTCTCCCTCCGATATTGCCACTAATAAAATTACATTTGTTATTATTACTTATGTAATATAACATTTGTTTTTTAAATTTTAATTAAGATTTTATTAATTTTTTTTAATAATAGAGGAAGGTTGTTTAATTATTAATACAAAGTGTTTTTCTTAAATATTCAACGTAGATAAATTCTTCAAAACTTTCATCAGAAATCTTATCAAATTCCTTTTCAAAAGAATCCAGGAAAAAGGTATCACCCTTATAATCTTTTTTAATATATGAGACACAAATCTTATCAATATATTTCATGCACTGTCTATAAATTGTAGATCCTCCAATAATATATATATCTTTATTTATTATTTTTTTTGCAAACTCCAGCCCCTGTTCAATGGAATTACATACTACGGCATCTCCTGCTTTATATCCCTTGTCACTACTTATTACTATATTGATTCTATTTGGAAGAGGTTTTCCTATACTTTCGTATGTTTTCCTTCCCATAATAACAACATTATTTATAGTTTTTTTCTTAAATAGAGATAGATCTTCCTTTACATCCCAAGGAATCTTTCCATCTAAACCAATAACTCTATCTTTAGTCATTGCAACTATTGCAATTATCATTATTCATCGCCAAAGTCAAAGTCATTTTGTCTTAAAGCTTCGTATAATACTATAGCTGCAGTATTTGAAAGATTCAATGATCTTCCCATTTTAATCATAGGAACAGTTATACAAGTTTCACTATTTTCTTTTAAAATATTTTCAGGTATACCCCTAGATTCTGGACCAAAAACTATAAAATCATCTTTTTTATACTGAACATCACTATATCTATTCTTAGTTTTAGTTGTAGCAAAAAAGAAATTTGATTCTGGATATGCCTCTCTTAGCTCTTCATAGCTTTCCCATACCTTTAAATCAATTAACTTCCAGTAATCTAATCCTGATCTTTTTATTTGTTTTTCATCCAAAGAAAAACCTAATGGTTTTATTAAATGAAGTGTTGTATTTGTTAATACACACGATCTCCCTATATTTCCAGTGTTGTAAGGAATTTCTGGGTTCATTAACACTAAATTCATATTCTCCTCCTTCGTAATTTTATATACAGGAAATTTTAACATAAATTTCATTTTTTTTCCTATTTTTTTCCTTTTATCTTTGATTTTTATTGTTAAAAATGGTATTTTATTAATAAGAATACAGAAGTTTTGGAGGAATAATATGAACATAAAGAATTTTCCCATGGGATCATATTTGACAAATTGTTATCTTGTTTGGGATAAAGAGAAAATGCTTCACTATTTGATTGCGGAGAGAGAGAGGATTAGATTCTTTACTTGGATTTTTGAAACAAAATAATCTAAATTTAAAAATCTTATTTAACTCATTGGACATGGCGATCATATAGGTGGAATAAATAAATTAATTAACATTTTCCCTGAAATAAAAGTCTACTATAGGTAAAGTAAGATGCTCCATTTCTATCCAACTCAACTTTGAGTCTATCTCAGTTTATTCAAGGATATGATTTTGTATTCGAAGGTGATTTTACAACTTTAAAAGAGGGAGATACAATTGCAGACTTTGAAGTTATCGATACCTCCTGGACATACTATTGGGTTCTAAATGCTTTTATAATAAAGAAAATAATTTAATGATTACTGGAGATACTCTTTTTAGAAGAAGTTATGGAAGATATGATTTACCGACAGGTAATTTTGACAATCTCCAAAAAAGTTTAAGAAAAATTTGTGAAAACTATCCACCTGAAACTATTGTTTATAATTCTCATACGGATTCAACAACTTTAGGTGAAGAAAAATTATTTTTAAAATCTGAAGGTATCATTTAAATTTAGGAGGACTACTATGGAAAATATTTATGATGTTATAATTTAGGTGCTGGTCCAGCTGGACTTGCCGCTGCTTTATATACTGGAAGAGCTAATTAAAAGTTTTGGTTCTTGAAAAGCCTCATATTGGGAGTTTACTTATGGCTCATAAGATAGATAATTACCCAGGACACGAGGGTCTTACAGGACATAATTTACAACAACTTATGAAAATCAAGTTGCAAAGTACAATGTCCAATTTAAAGAATGTACTTTTTTAGGGTTTGATATTTTTACTGAACCTAAAATTGTTAAAACTGATATTGAGAATTTCAAAGCTAAATCTATCATTATCGCTACTGGATGGTCTAAAAATTCAAGCTCTAAAGTTCCTGGTGAACAAGAATTTCTAGGAAAAGGAGTGTCTTACTGTGCAACTTGTGATGGAGCTTTTACAAGAAATTTAACTGTTTCACTTTTTGGAAAAGGTGAAGAAGTAGCTGAAGAAGCACTTTTCTTAACAAGATATGCAAAAGAAATTTTAATTTTTGTTAATGATAACAAATTAAATTGTGACCCTTCAATTCTTTCGGCACTTGAAACTAATGAAAAGGTTAAAATTATAACTAATTCAAATCTAAAAAAAAATATCTGGAAGCGAATATGTAGAGAGCGTTGAGGTTGAAGTTAATGGTGAAATAAAAGATTATAAAACTGATTATACTTTCCTTTACTTAGGTACTAAAAATCCAACTGAACTATTTGGTGAGGTAGCAGAGCTAGATGCTCAAGGATATTTAAAAACAGATGACCATATGAGAACTAAAATACCTGGAGTTTATGCAGCTGGAGATGTTCGTTCTAAAGTTGTTAGACAAGTTACAACAGCAACAGCTGATGGAACAATTGCAGGAATGGATGCTATTAAATACGTACTTACGCTAAAAAAATAATTAAAAAAAATCTGTAGAACAGGCTTTTAATTTTTATGCCTATTCTGCAGATTTTCAATTATACATATATCCACATTCTAATTTTAATTTATCTATTGCTCTTATCTGGATTTGTCTTATCCTCTCACGAGTCAGATTTAAACAGTTTCCAATTTCTTCTAACGTTAATATTTTCTTATCAAAAAGACCATATCTATGAATTATAACTTCCTTCTCATTCGGAGTTAAACATTCTAAATTTTTTATGAGCTCACTTTTCGATTCTTCTTCTATTATATTTTCTTCTAAATAATCATCTCCTGGTATGATGCTATGATAATCTCCATTTTCTCCACACGTCTCTTCTAGCGAATTTAAACTTTGTTCTAAAATATCTAAATATTTCTCAACATCTTTTTTTTTCATTCCAATTTCTAAAGCAATAAACTCAATGCACGGGTCGCTAGTATTTTCAACTCGATACCTTTGGATACTCTTCTTTATTTTTGAAATATTATCATATATATATGTTGGAAATCTTATTAAGCCTCTATTACACGATATATATCTTAAAATACTTTGTTTTATCCAAAACATTGCATATGTAGAAAATTTTCTTTCTAAATACGGATCAAATTTTTCGACAGCTTTAATCAATCCAATATTTCCTTCTTGGATTAAATCTAGCAAAGGAATCCCTAGATTTGAATACTTTTTAGCAACACTTACAACAAGTCTCAAATTAGAAATTACAATTCTATCTTTTGCTTCGCTATCTCCTTCCTTAGCTTTTAAGGAATAAGTCCGTTCCTCCTCTTTACTTAATAGAGGATAGTGGCTAATCTCTTTAAGGTAGTCCGAGATATTCATAAACTATTCCCTCCTTAAATCTAAAATATCTAAGTTAATATACCGAAAAGTTTTTACCCTTCCTTTTTTAGTTTTAAATGTTATAATTAATGTGAGGTGATTTTTTTGAGAGTTTTAGGAATCGATCCGGGAACGGCAATTGTAGGATATTCTATCCTAGATTTTGATAAAAACAAACTAAGTCTAGTTGAATATGGATGTATTTATACCTCTAAAGATTTAGCTATTGAAGATAGACTTTGCCAAATTTTTGAAGAGCTCGAAAATATTATAAAAAAATTTAGTCCTAAGCATATGGCTGTCGAAGATTTATTTTTCTTTAAAAATAGCAAGACAGTTATCTCAGTAGGACAAGCTAGAGGTGTTATTTTATTAGCTGGTAAAAGAAATGGTCTAGATGTGCAAAGTTATACTCCTTTACAGGTTAAAATGGGAATTACAGGGTATGGAAGGGCAGAAAAAAAACAAATTCAAATTATGGTACAAAAGATTTTAAATCTTTCTGAAATACCAAAACCTGATGATGCTGCTGATGCTATAGCTGTAGCCATAACACATATAAATAGTTTAACAAACTCTCTCTATTCGACAAATTCTATCTCCAACACTAGTTTAGAAAAAGGACTAAAAAAAGATAAAATTTCAGCAAAAGAATTTAGAGAACTTTATTTAAAAAAATAGAGAAGTCTATTATATAGACCTCTCTGTTTTTTTTATTGCTTTATTATTAGATTTCCATTTTCATTCTTTTCAATTTTTTCAGCTTTTAATAAAGACCCAACTGCTCTTTTGAAAGCTTTCTTACTGATTCCAAAATATTGTTGAATAGATTCTGGAGAACTGCTATCTGTAAACTTAAAATGCTCTTTTAATAATCTCATTTTTTCTAAAATTATTTCTGCATCATCAGACATTTGAATGTGTGCTAAAGCTCTAGGAGCTAAATCTAACTTCCCATCTTCTCTAACTCTTACTATCCTAGCTTCTACTGTATTTCCAACTTTTAAATTCTTGAAACACTCATTTTTAGGAATTAATCCATAGTATCTATCGTCTACTGCTACGAATACACCTAACTCCTCATCAACTCTGTAAACAGTTCCTTCTACCATATCATTTTTTTCATACTTTCCATTTGGCATTAAGAAACTATATATTTTCATTGTTGCTGATAAACGATTTTTACTGTCCTCATAAATTCCAACTAGTACTTCTTGTCCAACTTTTATTTCTCCAACTATTTGTGAGAATGGTAGAAGTAATTCTTTTTTTAATCCCCAATCTAAAAATGCACCTAGTTTTGGATTAACATCCATAACTTTAAGTTTAGCTAGAGTTCCCATAGTTGCAGCTGTCTTTCTAAAAGTCGCAACTAATCTATCCTCAGAATCTCTGTATATCATTACGTCAACTTCGTCTCCAACTAAAAGTTCATCTCTTCCCTCTAATTCGTTGTTAGGAAGTAGGATGTTATCATTCACATCATCTGTTCCACCGTCTAAATATGCACCTATACTAGTAAAATTATTTATTTTCATACTCTGTCTTTTACCTATCTTTACCATAAATATATCTCCTTTTACTCTTTAATATCACATTTTATTATATAATTTTAGTTAAATACATTATATAATAAAATGTGATATTAAAGAGTAAAAGGAGATATATTTATGGTAAAGATAGGTAAAAGACAGAGTATGAAAATAAATAATTTTACTAGTATAGGTGCATATTTAGACGGTGGAACAGATGATGTGAATGATAACATCCTACTTCCTAACAACGAATTAGAGGGAAGAGATGAACTTTTAGTTGGAGACGAAGTTGACGTAATGATATACAGAGATTCTGAGGATAGATTAGTTGCGACTTTTAGAAAGACAGCTGCAACTATGGGAACTCTAGCTAAACTTAAAGTTATGGATGTTAATCCAAAACTTAGGTGCATTTTTAGATTGGGGATTAAAAAAAGAATTACTTCTACCATTCTCACAAATAGTTGGAGAAATAAAAGTTGGACAAGAAGTACTAGTTGGAATTTATGAGGACAGTAAAAATCGTTTATCAGCAACAATGAAAATATATAGTTTCTTAATGCCAAATGGAAAGTATGAAAAAAATGATATGGTAGAAGGAACTGTTTACAGAGTTGATGAGGAGTTAGGTGTATTCGTAGCAGTAGACGATAGATACTATGGATTAATTCCTAAAAATGAGTGTTTCAAGAATTTAAAAGTTGGAAATACAGTAGAAGCTAGGATAGTAAGAGTTAGAGAAGATGGGAAGTTAGATTTAGCTCCTAGAGCTTTAGCACACATTCAAATGTCTGATGATGCAGAAATAATTTTAGAAAAAATGAGATTATTAAAAGAGCATTTTAAGTTTACAGATAGCAGTTCTCCAGAATCTATTCAACAATATTTTGGAATCAGTAAGAAAGCTTTCAAAAGAGCAGTTGGGTCTTTATTAAAAGCTGAAAAAATTGAAAAGAATGAAAATGGAAATCTAATAATAAAGCAATAAAAAAAACAGAGAGGTCTATATAATAGACTTCTCTATTTTTTTAAATAAAGTTCTCTAAATTCTTTTGCTGAAATTTTATCTTTTTTTAGTCCTTTTTCTAAACTAGTGTTGGAGATAGAATTTGTCGAATAGAGAGAGTTTGTTAAACTATTTATATGTGTTATGGCTACAGCTATAGCATCAGCAGCATCATCAGGTTTTGGTATTTCAGAAAGATTTAAAATCTTTTGTACCATAATTTGAATTTGTTTTTTTTCTGCCCTTCCATACCCTGTAATTCCCATTTTAACCTGTAAAGGAGTATAACTTTGCACATCTAGACCATTTCTTTTACCAGCTAATAAAATAACACCTCTAGCTTGTCCTACTGAGATAACTGTCTTGCTATTTTTAAAGAAAAATAAATCTTCGACAGCCATATGCTTAGGACTAAATTTTTTTATAATATTTTCGAGCTCTTCAAAAATTTGGCAAAGTCTATCTTCAATAGCTAAATCTTTAGAGGTATAAATACATCCATATTCAACTAGACTTAGTTTGTTTTTATCAAAATCTAGGATAGAATATCCTACAATTGCCGTTCCCGGATCGATTCCTAAAACTCTCAAAAAAAATCACCTCACATTAATTATAACATTTAAAACTAAAAAAGGAAGGGTAAAAACTTTTCGGTATATTAACTTAGATATTTTAGATTTAAGGAGGGAATAGTTTATGAATATCTCGGACTACCTTAAAGAGATTAGCCACTATCCTCTATTAAGTAAAGAGGAGGAACGGACTTATTCCTTAAAAGCTAAGGAAGGAGATAGCGAAGCAAAAGATAGAATTGTAATTTCTAATTTGAGACTTGTTGTAAGTGTTGCTAAAAAGTATTCAAATCTAGGGATTCCTTTGCTAGATTTAATCCAAGAAGGAAATATTGGATTGATTAAAGCTGTCGAAAAATTTGATCCGTATTTAGAAAGAAAATTTTCTACATATGCAATGTTTTGGATAAAACAAAGTATTTTAAGATATATATCGTGTAATAGAGGCTTAATAAGATTTCCAACATATATATATGATAATATTTCAAAAATAAAGAAGAGTATCCAAAGGTATCGAGTTGAAAATACTAGCGACCCGTGCATTGAGTTTATTGCTTTAGAAATTGGAATGAAAAAAAAAGATGTTGAGAAATATTTAGATATTTTAGAACAAAGTTTAAATTCGCTAGAAGAGACGTGTGGAGAAAATGGAGATTATCATAGCATCATACCAGGAGATGATTATTTAGAAGAAAATATAATAGAAGAAGAATCGAAAAGTGAGCTCATAAAAAATTTAGAATGTTTAACTCCGAATGAGAAGGAAGTTATAATTCATAGATATGGTCTTTTTGATAAGAAAATATTAACGTTAGAAGAAATTGGAAACTGTTTAAATCTGACTCGTGAGAGGATAAGACAAATCCAGATAAGAGCAATAGATAAATTAAAATTAGAATGTGGATATATGTATAATTGAAAATCTGCAGAATAGGCATAAAAATTAAAAGCCTGTTCTACAGATTTTTTTAATTATTTTTTTAGCGTAAGTACGTATTTAATAGCATCCATTCCTGCAATTGTTCCATCAGCTGTTGCTGTTGTAACTTGTCTAACAACTTTAGAACGAACATCTCCAGCTGCATAAACTCCAGGTATTTTAGTTCTCATATGGTCATCTGTTTTTAAATATCCTTGAGCATCTAGCTCTGCTACCTCACCAAATAGTTCAGTTGGATTTTTAGTACCTAAGTAAAGGAAAGTATAATCAGTTTTATAATCTTTTATTTCACCATTAACTTCAACCTCAACGCTCTCTACATATTCGCTTCCAGATATTTTTTTTAGATTTGAATTAGTTATAATTTTAACCTTTTCATTAGTTTCAAGTGCCGAAAGAATTGAAGGGTCACAATTTAATTTGTTATCATTAACAAAAATTAAAATTTCTTTTGCATATCTTGTTAAGAAAAGTGCTTCTTCAGCTACTTCTTCACCTTTTCCAAAAAGTGAAACAGTTAAATTTCTTGTAAAAGCTCCATCACAAGTTGCACAGTAAGACACTCCTTTTCCTAGAAATTCTTGTTCACCAGGAACTTTAGAGCTTGAATTTTTAGACCATCCAGTAGCGATAATGATAGATTTAGCTTTGAAATTCTCAATATCAGTTTTAACAATTTTAGGTTCAGTAAAAATATCAAACCCTAAAAAAGTACATTCTTTAAATTGGACATTGTACTTTGCAACTTGATTTTTCATAAGTTGTTGTAAATTATGTCCTGTAAGACCCTCGTGTCCTGGGTAATTATCTATCTTATGAGCCATAAGTAAACTCCCAATATGAGGCTTTTCAAGAACCAAAACTTTTAAATTAGCTCTTCCAGTATATAAAGCAGCGGCAAGTCCAGCTGGACCAGCACCTAAAATTATAACATCATAAATATTTTCCATAGTAGTCCTCCTAAATTTAAATGATACCTTCAGATTTTAAAAATAATTTTTCTTCACCTAAAGTTGTTGAATCCGTATGAGAATTATAAACAATAGTTTCAGGTGGATAGTTTTCACAAATTTTTCTTAAACTTTTTTGGAGATTGTCAAAATTACCTGTCGGTAAATCATATCTTCCATAACTTCTTCTAAAAAGAGTATCTCCAGTAATCATTAAATTATTTTCTTTATTATAAAAGCATTTAGAACCAATAGTATGTCCAGGAGTATCGATAACTTCAAAGTCTGCAATTGTATCTCCCTCTTTTAAAGTTGTAAAATCACCTTCGAATACAAAATCATATCCTTGAATAAACTGAGATAGACTCAAAGTTGAGTTGGATAGAAATGGAGCATCTTCTTTACCTATATAGACTTTTATTTCAGGGAAAATGTTAATTAATTTATTTATTCCACCTATATGATCGCCATGTCCATGAGTTAAAATAAGATTTTTTAAATTTAGATTATTTTGTTTCAAAAATCCAAGTAAAGAATCTAATCCTCTCTCTCCTCCGCAATCAAATAGTGAAGCATTTTTCTCTTTATCCCAAACAAGATAACAATTTGTCAAATATGATCCCATGGGAAAATTCTTTATGTTCATATTATTCCTCCAAAACTTCTGTATTCTTATTAATAAAATACCATTTTTAACAATAAAAATCAAAGATAAAAGGAAAAAAATAGGAAAAAAAATGAAATTTATGTTAAAATTTCCTGTATATAAAATTACGAAGGAGGAGAATATGAATTTAGTGTTAATGAACCCAGAAATTCCTTACAACACTGGAAATATAGGGAGATCGTGTGTATTAACAAATACAACACTTCATTTAATAAAACCATTAGGTTTTTCTTTGGATGAAAAACAAATAAAAAGATCAGGATTAGATTACTGGAAGTTAATTGATTTAAAGGTATGGGAAAGCTATGAAGAGCTAAGAGAGGCATATCCAGAATCAAATTTCTTTTTTGCTACAACTAAAACTAAGAATAGATATAGTGATGTTCAGTATAAAAAAGATGATTTTATAGTTTTTGGTCCAGAATCTAGGGGTATACCTGAAAATATTTTAAAAGAAAATAGTGAAACTTGTATAACTGTTCCTATGATTAAAATGGGAAGATCATTGAATCTTTCAAATACTGCAGCTATAGTATTATACGAAGCTTTAAGACAAAATGACTTTGACTTTGGCGATGAATAATGATAATTGCAATAGTTGCAATGACTAAAGATAGAGTTATTGGTTTAGATGGAAAGATTCCTTGGGATGTAAAGGAAGATCTATCTCTATTTAAGAAAAAAACTATAAATAATGTTGTTATTATGGGAAGGAAAACATACGAAAGTATAGGAAAACCTCTTCCAAATAGAATCAATATAGTAATAAGTAGTGACAAGGGATATAAAGCAGGAGATGCCGTAGTATGTAATTCCATTGAACAGGGGCTGGAGTTTGCAAAAAAAATAATAAATAAAGATATATATATTATTGGAGGATCTACAATTTATAGACAGTGCATGAAATATATTGATAAGATTTGTGTCTCATATATTAAAAAGATTATAAGGGTGATACCTTTTTCCTGGATTCTTTTGAAAAGGAATTTGATAAGATTTCTGATGAAAGTTTTGAAGAATTTATCTACGTTGAATATTTAAGAAAAACACTTTGTATTAATAATTAAACAACCTTCCTCTATTATTAAAAAAAATTAATAAAATCTTAATTAAAATTTAAAAAACAAATGTTATATTACATAAGTAATAATAACAAATGTAATTTTATTAGTGGCAATATCGGAGGGAGAAACATAATGAGTAAGACAAAATTTTATTTAGCAGCATTAATTTTAGTAACGGGAATTAGCTCGTTTGGAGCTTCAATAGATCATATACAAAACTATACCCCTGAGTATGGAGCAAATCCAGCACAACAAGGGGCAATCAATAGAAATACATCAGTATATTTCAATCCAGCCGGACTTATGAGACTGGAAGATGGAACATATTTAAGAGCTGGAATTCAGTATGCGTATGGAAAAGAAACAATGACATATAAAGGAAAAGAGTATTCTGCTGACCTAGGTGCACCTGTACCGAATCTAGCTTTATATACAAAAAATAAAGAGAGAACATGGTTTTGGACATTTGGAGGTCTTGGTGGAGGCGGAGACTTAAAGTATGATGATGGAGTTGCTGGAATTGGAGTTTTAGAAGATGTAATAAATATGGATTTAGGTATTGCAAAAGTTAGAGCTAAAGATTTAGGGTCAAGTGCTGAAGGATCTAATATGTATATCCAGTCTACTTTAGGTAGAGCGTGGGATATAAATGATAAAGTTTCAGTTTCATTAGCTGGTAGAGTAGTTCGTGGAAGTAGATTACTAAAAGGACATTTAAATGCGGAATTAAATACTACTGTTTTTGGAAAAGAAAATTCTTTACCAATTGAAGCTGAAATAGATTCAGAAAGAACAGCTTGGGGATTTGGAGGACAGTTTGGTCTTAACTATGCTGCAACTGAGAGATTAAATATTGGAATGAGATATGATACAACAGTAAGAATGAATTTTAAAGCTGATGCTGATGAAAAGAAGGCTTCGTTACTTGGAAAAGAGCTAGGGTTTTCGGATTTCTTTCCGGAGTATGCTGATGGAAGAAAAGTTAGAAGAGATTTACCAGCTTTACTAGCGCTTGGAGCATCTTATAAAATGACAGATTCATGGACTACATTTGTTGGTGGAAATTACTATTTCAATGAATCTGCTAAAATTGATAAGAAGGCTAATCCAAATCATGATATAGAGTATGATAATGGTTGGGAAGTATCTCTAGGATCAGAGTATTGGTTAAACAAAAAATGGGCCTGGATGATAGGAGCTAACTATTCAGATACAGGAGCTCATAAAGACACATTTAGTGATGTAGAATATGCTTTAGATTCATTTATGGCAGGAACAGGAGTTAAATATAGACCGGATGAGTCTATGGAATGGATAGTTTCATATAATCACTATTGGTATGATTCTGCAAAAGGAAACTTTACAGAAAAATACCCTGGAAAAGCTTTAGAAAATCAAAACTATAAAAAGAAAATATCAAGTGTAGGATTAGGATTTACTAAGAAAATATAATGAATTAAAAAATATTAGGAGGTAGCAATGCCAAAAAAAGCTATATTTACAAAGGAGCAGATACATAAAAAAGCGTTTGAAATGTTTGAAAAACATGGCTTAGATGAGATAACTGCTAGAAATCTAGCAAAGGCTTTAAATGCTTCTCCAGCCCCAATATATAGTTGTTACGGTTCGATGGATGAACTGAAAAAAGATCTTATAAGTAGAGCTAAAGAAGTATTTATAGAATATGTTAAAAAGCAAGAAACAGATATGATATTTTTAAATAGTGGAATCGGACTTTGTGCTTTTGCACGTGAGGAAAAACAACTTTTTAAATCTATTTTTTTGAAAGAAAAAGCATATAATTCGGTTTTAAAAGAATTCCGTGATTTAATGAAAGATGAGATGTCTAAAGATGAAAGATTTTCGGGACTACCATCAGAATTTAAAAATGAATTATTTTTAGAATGTTGGTTTTATGGGCATGGATTTGCTACTCTTATAGCTACAGAGTATTTTGAAGATCCAAGTAATGACTTTATAAAAGAAAAGTTATTAAATGGAGCTGGAACTATGCTCTTAACAAGAATAGATAACTACAGAAAAAGAAATAGACATAAAAAAATATCTCAAGAATAAATAAAAATGGATGGTTCAGTGAGCCATCCATTTTTATTTATAATATAACTTTTATATCCTCTGTTCCATATATTTCAGAAAGAGTATTTAGATTTTTTAAAATTTCAAAACGATCGTTAAAAGGTAACTTTTTACTATATATATGTTGTTTATTAAAAAGTTCTGATTCAGAAACAATATTTATATTTTGAGGAATAGAGTAAGAGTCAACAATAGTCTCAAATCCTTTAACCTTAAGTATAGATTTTGAAATTATAAGAGCTGAATTTGTACCGAGCTCTTCATTTTCATAACAGTCTAGGAAGATATAAAAATCATATCCTTTAATAAAAGTCTTCGAAATTTTAATATAATTACAGAAGTAGTCTTTTTGAGAAATTAGAAGAGCTTTTTTACCAATTGACTGATAATAAAGTGCAATAGTTTCTATTAAAGTCCTGGTTCCTCTTGATTTTTCCATGATAGCAAGAGTATTAACTTTTTTTCTAAAGATATTGGCTAAAACATTTTTTTGAATATAGTTGTAGTTGAAATCTCCAATAAGGAAATTTTTGATATCTTTGAATAAATCTCCTTCTTTGATTGCATAAGACACAAAATTAATATCTTTATGTATTTTAATATGAATATTGAAATTTTCTTCTTTTTGAATAATTTTAATTACCTCAACAGAAAAATTGGTATTAAAATTTTCTTTTAAGTTTTTTAATAAAAACTGTGTTTGAGAATCTAAATACCCAACATTTTCTCTTCCAGAAACAATTGTAACCTCGTTATTTGTAAAGTTAATTGATAATTTTTTATCATTTAAAACTTTCCGAGTATAGAAAATAGTTTCTAAAGGAAAAACAGTCTCATAGAGACAAAAGGTATTTTTTAATTTGTTATTTATATGATTCGAAGGTTTTATGTCATCTATAAAAATTTTATATTGATATCTATCTTTATAAATTTCCATTTTTAATTTAAATGCAACATCAATTTCTTTTAAGGTTGCGATATCTTCAAACATATCTTGGCTATTGAACCAAACACAATTTTTTATCTCTATACCGTCTTTTTCAAGATTCATCATCAGATGGTTTTTATCTTTTCCAATTGCTCTAAAATTACTAAAATTACAATTAGTTATAGAAAAGAGTGGAGAAGGATTTCCAAAACCAAATGGTTCAAGAGTCGAAATCTTATCTAACAAATCGTACGATATCTTATAGAAAGGGATTTCACAATCTATCTTTATAGGTTTAATAAAATCAGATGATTCTAAAACTGTTTCAGCATACTCATTAATAGCTATATCAAATTTTTCAATATTATCTATAGGGATAGAAAAACCAGCAGCACCAGCATGGCCACCATACTTTATAAAAAGCTCACTCATAGAGTTTAAGGCCTCTATAATGTTGAACCCCTCAATACTCCTACAAGATGCTGTAGCAATCCCTTCAGAAGGTTTTATCTCCATTATTATAGTTGGTTTGTAAAATTTATCTACAATTTTAGATGCAACAATTCCAATAACTCCATGATGGAAATTTTTATCAGCAACAGTTATTACATTTTTAGAATCTAATCTTTTGCTTTCAATAGTTTCTAGTGCACTATTTAAAATAGATTCTTGAATTTCTTTTCTTTCGCTATTTTTATTAATAAGGTCATAGATAAGATTGTCACAAACAACATGTGAGTCATTAACAAAAAGTTCTACTGCCATTTTAGCATCTTCTAATCTACCAGCTGCATTGAAAATAGGAGCGATTATAAATCCTATATCATATGTATCAAATTTTTTAGAAAGAGGTTCTTCAAAAATTCTTTTTAGGAGCATATTAAGGCCAATCCATTTGCTGCTTTTTAAGAGCTGTAATCCCTTTTTTACAAGGGTACGATTATCTCCAACTAATGGAACTATATCAGCAACAGTTCCTATAGCCACTATATCTAAATATTTATAAGCTTGTTCTGTAATATTAAGCTTTTTATAAAGAGCTAAAATAGCCATAAAAGCTGTCCCAACACCAGCTAAATATTTAAAATCATTATCGTTATCTTCACGTTTTGGATTGATAACAGCAAAAGCATTGGGTATTCCGTGGTTTATCTCGTGGTGATCAGTTACTATTATATCCATGCCTAGATTGTTACAATGTTCTATTTCTTTGTGAGATGAAATACCACAATCTACTGAAATTATTAAGTTTCCTCCCTGCTCTTTTATATGAGTGATTGCATCAACATTTAGACCGTATCCTTCATCTCTTAGAGGGATATAGTAATTTACATTTATTCCAATCTCTTTTAAGGCTAAGTAGCAAAGAGATACCGATGTTATTCCATCAACATCATAATCTCCATAAATCCAAACTGATTGATTCGTTTCTTTAGCGTAGAGTAATCTATCTACTGTTTTATCCACATCTTTAAAAGAATTAGGATTTAAAAGATTAGTTTCATCCCCGTTTAAAAAAATTTCTATTTCTTCGGAAGTTGTAATCCCTCTATTTGCTAAAATTGATAAAATGTTTTTATCAAAGTTTAATTCAGATTGAATATTTCTTGAAATTTATATGTCCATTTAGTATTTCTCATTTCATTTCCTTTCAAAATTATTTGTAAAGAGAGTTATAAAAAGTATAATTATACATAAGTTGTTGAATATTTTTTCTTAGATCTAAATTTTGTACTTTATCCAAATCTAAATCGCCATCATAATTAAAAATTAGTGTAGAGAAATTTTCAGAATCTATTGAATATTCTAAAAGAGTCTTTAAATTGTTACTGTTATTTTTTTATAAATTTCACTCATCTTTTTCATACCTATTTCTAAATTTTTCTCTGGATCAGTAAGAATTTTTATATTGTAGAGATTCAACGGTATTTTTAAAAGACCAACTTCGTGAGATGGAGAGATATATCCCGAATTAAATTTTACTATAAGTTAGTATTGTAGCATAGATAATGTTTTTAGGGACATCATATTTTTTAGAAACCTTATTGATTAAGTCTTCATAGTATTTTGGAAAAAGAAAAAATATTAAATCGGAATATTTATAAAATTATTCTTAAAATTTTCAGAAATTTTTAAGAGCTAGATTGTAAAATTCTCCGGCTTCAAATAATTTAGTAATAACTATTTCTTTGTTGATATTATTATCGCTATTTGAAAATCTGCTATTTTCAATAGCTAAAGATAGGAGCTGGCTATCTTTTAAAGAAGCTATTTGAAATAGACCATCAATTTGAGCATTATATTGCTCTGAATTTGAAAGCTTTTTATAAGGTGGAAGGTTAGTAGTATAATTATTGACGATAAGATTAATCAAGTAAAAAGAATGATAATCAGATATACTCCAAGGATTTTCAATTTTTGATTTTAATCTATCACTTATCAAACTATAGATTCCACTTTCATAGGTGTATGGATATTTTGTTATAAAAAATTTTTATAACAAAATATCCATACACCTATGAAAGTGGAATCTATAGTTTGATAAGTGATAGATTAAAATCAAAAATTGAAAATCCTTGGAGTATATCTGATTATCATTCTTTTTACTTGATTAATCTTATCGTCAATAATTATACTACTAACCTTCCACCTTATAAAAAGCTTTCAAATTCAGAGCAATATAATGCTCAAATTGATGGTCTATTTCAAATAGCTTCTTTAAAAGATAGCCAGCTCCTATCTTTAGCTATTGAAAATAGCAGATTTTCAAATAGCGATAATAATATCAACAAAGAAATAGTTATTACTAAATTATTTGAAGCCGGAGAATTTTACAATCTAGCTCTTAAAAATTCTGAAAATTTTAAGAATAATTTTTATAAATATTCCGATTTAATATTTTTTCTTTTTCCAAAATACTATGAAGACTTAATCAATAAGGTTTCTAAAAAATATGATGTCCCTAAAAACATTATCTATGCTACAATACTAACTTATAGTAAATTTAATTCGGGATATATCTCTCCATCTCACGAAGTTGGTCTTTTAAAAATACCGTTGAATCTCTACAATATAAAAATTCTTACTGATCCAGAGAAAAATTTAGAAATAGGTATGAAAAAGATGAGTGAAATTTATAAAAAAAATAACAGTAACAATTTAAAGACTCTTTTAGAATATTCAATAGATTCTGAAAATTTCTCTACACTAATTTTTAATTATGATGGCGATTTAGATTTGGATAAAGTACAAAATTTAGATCTAAGAAAAAATATTCAACAACTTATGTATAATTATACTTTTTATAACTCTCTTTACAAATAATTTTGAAAGGAAATGAAATGAGAAATACTAAATGGACATATAAATTTCAAGAAAATATTCAATCTGAATTAAACTTTGATAAAAACATTTTATCAATTTTAGCAAATAGAGGGATTACAACTTCCGAAGAAATAGAAATTTTTTTAAACGGGGATGAAACTAATCTTTTAAATCCTAATTCTTTTAAAGATGTGGATAAAACAGTAGATAGATTACTCTACGCTAAAGAAACGAATCAATCAGTTTGGATTTATGGAGATTATGATGTTGATGGAATAACATCGGTATCTCTTTGCTACTTAGCCTTAAAAGAGATTGGAATAAATGTAAATTACTATATCCCTCTAAGAGATGAAGGATACGGTCTAAATGTTGATGCAATCACTCATATAAAAGAGCAGGGAGGAAACTTAATAATTTCAGTAGATTGTGGTATTTCATCTCACAAAGAAATAGAACATTGTAACAATCTAGGCATGGATATAATAGTAACTGATCACCACGAGATAAACCACGGAATACCCAATGCTTTTGCTGTTATCAATCCAAAACGTGAAGATAACGATAATGATTTTAAATATTTAGCTGGTGTTGGGACAGCTTTTATGGCTATTTTAGCTCTTTATAAAAAGCTTAATATTACAGAACAAGCTTATAAATATTTAGATATAGTGGCTATAGGAACTGTTGCTGATATAGTTCCATTAGTTGGAGATAATCGTACCCTTGTAAAAAAGGGATTACAGCTCTTAAAAAGCAGCAAATGGATTGGCCTTAATATGCTCCTAAAAAGAATTTTTGAAGAACCTCTTTCTAAAAAATTTGATACATATGATATAGGATTTATAATCGCTCCTATTTTCAATGCAGCTGGTAGATTAGAAGATGCTAAAATGGCAGTAGAACTTTTTGTTAATGACTCACATGTTGTTTGTGACAATCTTATCTATGACCTTATTAATAAAAATAGCGAAAGAAAAGAAATTCAAGAATCTATTTTAAATAGTGCACTAGAAACTATTGAAAGCAAAAGATTAGATTCTAAAAATGTAATAACTGTTGCTGATAAAAATTTCCATCATGGAGTTATTGGAATTGTTGCATCTAAAATTGTAGATAAATTTTACAAACCAACTATAATAATGGAGATAAAACCTTCTGAAGGGATTGCTACAGCATCTTGTAGGAGTATTGAGGGGTTCAACATTATAGAGGCCTTAAACTCTATGAGTGAGCTTTTTATAAAGTATGGTGGCCATGCTGGTGCTGCTGGTTTTTCTATCCCTATAGATAATATTGAAAAATTTGATATAGCTATTAATGAGTATGCTGAAACAGTTTTAGAATCATCTGATTTTATTAAACCTATAAAGATAGATTGTGAAATCCCTTTCTATAAGATATCGTACGATTTGTTAGATAAGATTTCGACTCTTGAACCATTTGGTTTTGGAAATCCTTCTCCACTCTTTTCTATAACTAATTGTAATTTTAGTAATTTTAGAGCAATTGGAAAAGATAAAAACCATCTGATGATGAATCTTGAAAAAGACGGTATAGAGATAAAAAATTGTGTTTGGTTCAATAGCCAAGATATGTTTGAAGATATCGCAACCTTAAAAGAAATTGATGTTGCATTTAAATTAAAAATGGAAATTTATAAAGATAGATATCAATATAAAATTTTTATAGATGACATAAAACCTTCGAATCATATAAATAACAAATTAAAAAATACCTTTTGTCTCTATGAGACTGTTTTTCCTTTAGAAACTATTTTCTATACTCGGAAAGTTTTAAATGATAAAAAATTATCAATTAACTTTACAAATAACGAGGTTACAATTGTTTCTGGAAGAGAAAATGTTGGGTATTTAGATTCTCAAACACAGTTTTTATTAAAAAACTTAAAAGAAAATTTTAATACCAATTTTTCTGTTGAGGTAATTAAAATTATTCAAAAAGAAGAAAATTTCAATATTCATATTAAAATACATAAAGATATTAATTTTGTGTCTTATGCAATCAAAGAAGGAGATTTATTCAAAGATATCAAAAATTTCCTTATTGGAGATTTCAACTACAACTATATTCAAAAAAATGTTTTAGCCAATATCTTTAGAAAAAAAGTTAATACTCTTGCTATCATGGAAAAATCAAGAGGAACCAGGACTTTAATAGAAACTATTGCACTTTATTATCAGTCAATTGGTAAAAAAGCTCTTCTAATTTCTCAAAAAGACTACTTCTGTAATTATATTAAAATTTCGAAGACTTTTATTAAAGGATATGATTTTTATATCTTCCTAGACTGTTATGAAAATGAAGAGCTCGGTACAAATTCAGCTCTTATAATTTCAAAATCTATACTTAAGGTTAAAGGATTTGAGACTATTGTTGACTCTTACTCTATTCCTCAAAATATAAATATTGTTTCTGAATCAGAACTTTTTAATAAACAACATATATATAGTAAAAAGTTACCTTTTAACGATCGTTTTGAAATTTTAAAAAATCTAAATACTCTTTCTGAAATATATGGAACAGAGGATATAAAAGTTATATTATAAATAAAAATGGATGGCTCACTGAACCATCCATTTTTATTTATTCTTGAGATATTTTTTTATGTCTATTTCTTTTTCTGTAGTTATCTATTCTTGTTAAGAGCATAGTTCCAGCTCCATTTAATAACTTTTCTTTTATAAAGTCATTACTTGGATCTTCAAAATACTCTGTAGCTATAAGAGTAGCAAATCCATGCCCATAAAACCAACATTCTAAAAATAATTCATTTTTAAATTCTGATGGTAGTCCCGAAAATCTTTCATCTTTAGACATCTCATCTTTCATTAAATCACGGAATTCTTTTAAAACCGAATTATATGCTTTTTCTTTCAAAAAAATAGATTTAAAAAGTTGTTTTTCCTCACGTGCAAAAGCACAAAGTCCGATTCCACTATTTAAAAATATCATATCTGTTTCTTGCTTTTTAACATATTCTATAAATACTTCTTTAGCTCTACTTATAAGATCTTTTTTCAGTTCATCCATCGAACCGTAACAACTATATATTGGGGCTGGAGAAGCATTTAAAGCCTTTGCTAGATTTCTAGCAGTTATCTCATCTAAGCCATGTTTTTCAAACATTTCAAACGCTTTTTTATGTATCTGCTCCTTTGTAAATATAGCTTTTTTTGGCATTGCTACCTCCTAATATTTTTTAATTCATTATATTTTCTTAGTAAATCCTAATCCTA
The DNA here is from genome assembly GCF_014250685.1 of Cetobacterium sp. 2A. Taxonomy (GTDB): domain Bacteria; phylum Fusobacteriota; class Fusobacteriia; order Fusobacteriales; family Fusobacteriaceae; genus Cetobacterium. Next base: position 21,766 of record NZ_JACFAJ010000012.1, read on the forward strand.
CACTTGATATTTTCTTTTTATAGTTTTGATTTTCTAAAGCTTTTCCAGGGTATTTTTCTGTAAAGTTTCCTTTTGCAGAATCATACCAATAGTGATTATATGAAACTATCCATTCCATAGACTCATCCGGTCTATATTTAACTCCTGTTCCTGCCATAAATGAATCTAAAGCATATTCTACATCACTAAATGTGTCTTTATGAGCTCCTGTATCTGAATAGTTAGCTCCTATCATCCAGGCCCATTTTTTGTTTAACCAATACTCTGATCCTAGAGATACTTCCCAACCATTATCATACTCTATATCATGATTTGGATTAGCCTTCTTATCAATTTTAGCAGATTCATTGAAATAGTAATTTCCACCAACAAATGTAGTCCATGAATCTGTCATTTTATAAGATGCTCCAAGCGCTAGTAAAGCTGGTAAATCTCTTCTAACTTTTCTTCCATCAGCATACTCCGGAAAGAAATCCGAAAACCCTAGCTCTTTTCCAAGTAACGAAGCCTTCTTTTCATCAGCATCAGCTTTAAAATTCATTCTTACTGTTGTATCATATCTCATTCCAATATTTAATCTCTCAGTTGCAGCATAGTTAAGACCAAACTGTCCTCCAAATCCCCAAGCTGTTCTTTCTGAATCTATTTCAGCTTCAATTGGTAAAGAATTTTCTTTTCCAAAAACAGTAGTATTTAATTCCGCATTTAAATGTCCTTTTAGTAATCTACTTCCACGAACTACTCTACCAGCTAATGAAACTGAAACTTTATCATTTATATCCCACGCTCTACCTAAAGTAGACTGGATATACATATTAGATCCTTCAGCACTTGACCCTAAATCTTTAGCTCTAACTTTTGCAATACCTAAATCCATATTTATTACATCTTCTAAAACTCCAATTCCAGCAACTCCATCATCATACTTTAAGTCTCCGCCTCCACCAAGACCTCCAAATGTCCAAAACCATGTTCTCTCTTTATTTTTTGTATATAAAGCTAGATTCGGTACAGGTGCACCTAGGTCAGCAGAATACTCTTTTCCTTTATATGTCATTGTTTCTTTTCCATACGCATACTGAATTCCAGCTCTTAAATATGTTCCATCTTCCAGTCTCATAAGTCCGGCTGGATTGAAATATACTGATGTATTTCTATTGATTGCCCCTTGTTGTGCTGGATTTGCTCCATACTCAGGGGTATAGTTTTGTATATGATCTATTGAAGCTCCAAACGAGCTAATTCCCGTTACTAAAATTAATGCTGCTAAATAAAATTTTGTCTTACTCATTATGTTTCTCCCTCCGATATTGCCACTAATAAAATTACATTTGTTATTATTACTTATGTAATATAACATTTGTTTTTTAAATTTTAATTAAGATTTTATTAATTTTTTTTAATAATAGAGGAAGGTTGTTTAATTATTAATACAAAGTGTTTTTCTTAAATATTCAACGTAGATAAATTCTTCAAAACTTTCATCAGAAATCTTATCAAATTCCTTTTCAAAAGAATCCAGGAAAAAGGTATCACCCTTATAATCTTTTTTAATATATGAGACACAAATCTTATCAATATATTTCATGCACTGTCTATAAATTGTAGATCCTCCAATAATATATATATCTTTATTTATTATTTTTTTTGCAAACTCCAGCCCCTGTTCAATGGAATTACATACTACGGCATCTCCTGCTTTATATCCCTTGTCACTACTTATTACTATATTGATTCTATTTGGAAGAGGTTTTCCTATACTTTCGTATGTTTTCCTTCCCATAATAACAACATTATTTATAGTTTTTTTCTTAAATAGAGATAGATCTTCCTTTACATCCCAAGGAATCTTTCCATCTAAACCAATAACTCTATCTTTAGTCATTGCAACTATTGCAATTATCATTATTCATCGCCAAAGTCAAAGTCATTTTGTCTTAAAGCTTCGTATAATACTATAGCTGCAGTATTTGAAAGATTCAATGATCTTCCCATTTTAATCATAGGAACAGTTATACAAGTTTCACTATTTTCTTTTAAAATATTTTCAGGTATACCCCTAGATTCTGGACCAAAAACTATAAAATCATCTTTTTTATACTGAACATCACTATATCTATTCTTAGTTTTAGTTGTAGCAAAAAAGAAATTTGATTCTGGATATGCCTCTCTTAGCTCTTCATAGCTTTCCCATACCTTTAAATCAATTAACTTCCAGTAATCTAATCCTGATCTTTTTATTTGTTTTTCATCCAAAGAAAAACCTAATGGTTTTATTAAATGAAGTGTTGTATTTGTTAATACACACGATCTCCCTATATTTCCAGTGTTGTAAGGAATTTCTGGGTTCATTAACACTAAATTCATATTCTCCTCCTTCGTAATTTTATATACAGGAAATTTTAACATAAATTTCATTTTTTTTCCTATTTTTTTCCTTTTATCTTTGATTTTTATTGTTAAAAATGGTATTTTATTAATAAGAATACAGAAGTTTTGGAGGAATAATATGAACATAAAGAATTTTCCCATGGGATCATATTTGACAAATTGTTATCTTGTTTGGGATAAAGAGAAAAATGCTTCACTATTTGATTGCGGAGGAGAGAGATTAGATTCTTTACTTGGATTTTTGAAACAAAATAATCTAAATTTAAAAAATCTTATTTTAACTCATGGACATGGCGATCATATAGGTGGAATAAATAAATTAATTAACATTTTCCCTGAAATAAAAGTCTATATAGGTAAAGAAGATGCTCCATTTCTATCCAACTCAACTTTGAGTCTATCTCAGTTTATTCAAGGATATGATTTTGTATTCGAAGGTGATTTTACAACTTTAAAAGAGGGAGATACAATTGCAGACTTTGAAGTTATCGATACTCCTGGACATACTATTGGTTCTAAATGCTTTTATAATAAAGAAAATAATTTAATGATTACTGGAGATACTCTTTTTAGAAGAAGTTATGGAAGATATGATTTACCGACAGGTAATTTTGACAATCTCCAAAAAAGTTTAAGAAAAATTTGTGAAAACTATCCACCTGAAACTATTGTTTATAATTCTCATACGGATTCAACAACTTTAGGTGAAGAAAAATTATTTTTAAAATCTGAAGGTATCATTTAAATTTAGGAGGACTACTATGGAAAATATTTATGATGTTATAATTTTAGGTGCTGGTCCAGCTGGACTTGCCGCTGCTTTATATACTGGAAGAGCTAATTTAAAAGTTTTGGTTCTTGAAAAGCCTCATATTGGGAGTTTACTTATGGCTCATAAGATAGATAATTACCCAGGACACGAGGGTCTTACAGGACATAATTTACAACAACTTATGAAAAATCAAGTTGCAAAGTACAATGTCCAATTTAAAGAATGTACTTTTTTAGGGTTTGATATTTTTACTGAACCTAAAATTGTTAAAACTGATATTGAGAATTTCAAAGCTAAATCTATCATTATCGCTACTGGATGGTCTAAAAATTCAAGCTCTAAAGTTCCTGGTGAACAAGAATTTCTAGGAAAAGGAGTGTCTTACTGTGCAACTTGTGATGGAGCTTTTACAAGAAATTTAACTGTTTCACTTTTTGGAAAAGGTGAAGAAGTAGCTGAAGAAGCACTTTTCTTAACAAGATATGCAAAAGAAATTTTAATTTTTGTTAATGATAACAAATTAAATTGTGACCCTTCAATTCTTTCGGCACTTGAAACTAATGAAAAGGTTAAAATTATAACTAATTCAAATCTAAAAAAAATATCTGGAAGCGAATATGTAGAGAGCGTTGAGGTTGAAGTTAATGGTGAAATAAAAGATTATAAAACTGATTATACTTTCCTTTACTTAGGTACTAAAAATCCAACTGAACTATTTGGTGAGGTAGCAGAGCTAGATGCTCAAGGATATTTAAAAACAGATGACCATATGAGAACTAAAATACCTGGAGTTTATGCAGCTGGAGATGTTCGTTCTAAAGTTGTTAGACAAGTTACAACAGCAACAGCTGATGGAACAATTGCAGGAATGGATGCTATTAAATACGTACTTACGCTAAAAAAATAATTAAAAAAATCTGTAGAACAGGCTTTTAATTTTTATGCCTATTCTGCAGATTTTCAATTATACATATATCCACATTCTAATTTTAATTTATCTATTGCTCTTATCTGGATTTGTCTTATCCTCTCACGAGTCAGATTTAAACAGTTTCCAATTTCTTCTAACGTTAATATTTTCTTATCAAAAAGACCATATCTATGAATTATAACTTCCTTCTCATTCGGAGTTAAACATTCTAAATTTTTTATGAGCTCACTTTTCGATTCTTCTTCTATTATATTTTCTTCTAAATAATCATCTCCTGGTATGATGCTATGATAATCTCCATTTTCTCCACACGTCTCTTCTAGCGAATTTAAACTTTGTTCTAAAATATCTAAATATTTCTCAACATCTTTTTTTTTCATTCCAATTTCTAAAGCAATAAACTCAATGCACGGGTCGCTAGTATTTTCAACTCGATACCTTTGGATACTCTTCTTTATTTTTGAAATATTATCATATATATATGTTGGAAATCTTATTAAGCCTCTATTACACGATATATATCTTAAAATACTTTGTTTTATCCAAAACATTGCATATGTAGAAAATTTTCTTTCTAAATACGGATCAAATTTTTCGACAGCTTTAATCAATCCAATATTTCCTTCTTGGATTAAATCTAGCAAAGGAATCCCTAGATTTGAATACTTTTTAGCAACACTTACAACAAGTCTCAAATTAGAAATTACAATTCTATCTTTTGCTTCGCTATCTCCTTCCTTAGCTTTTAAGGAATAAGTCCGTTCCTCCTCTTTACTTAATAGAGGATAGTGGCTAATCTCTTTAAGGTAGTCCGAGATATTCATAAACTATTCCCTCCTTAAATCTAAAATATCTAAGTTAATATACCGAAAAGTTTTTACCCTTCCTTTTTTAGTTTTAAATGTTATAATTAATGTGAGGTGATTTTTTTGAGAGTTTTAGGAATCGATCCGGGAACGGCAATTGTAGGATATTCTATCCTAGATTTTGATAAAAACAAACTAAGTCTAGTTGAATATGGATGTATTTATACCTCTAAAGATTTAGCTATTGAAGATAGACTTTGCCAAATTTTTGAAGAGCTCGAAAATATTATAAAAAAATTTAGTCCTAAGCATATGGCTGTCGAAGATTTATTTTTCTTTAAAAATAGCAAGACAGTTATCTCAGTAGGACAAGCTAGAGGTGTTATTTTATTAGCTGGTAAAAGAAATGGTCTAGATGTGCAAAGTTATACTCCTTTACAGGTTAAAATGGGAATTACAGGGTATGGAAGGGCAGAAAAAAAACAAATTCAAATTATGGTACAAAAGATTTTAAATCTTTCTGAAATACCAAAACCTGATGATGCTGCTGATGCTATAGCTGTAGCCATAACACATATAAATAGTTTAACAAACTCTCTCTATTCGACAAATTCTATCTCCAACACTAGTTTAGAAAAAGGACTAAA
>NZ_JACFAJ010000013.1 GCF_014250685.1 Cetobacterium sp. 2A
CCCCTTTAATCCCCCCATTAAGTTTGAATAAATATCTTCTATTTTGGATATTTATTCAAACTTCTAAACAAATTAAGGAGGTAATTGTTTTGAAAAACTTATCTGTTCGCCTGAATGAAGAAGATTATAATATTCTAGAAATTAAATCTAATGCTCTTGGAGTTACTAAAAATGAATTTATTAGAAGAATTATTAGACTTAGTGTCATAGATAATATTGAAGATTTTAATACGAATTTAAAAGAACTTTTATTGCTAAAAAGATCACTCTCAAATAATATAAATCAATTAGCTAAAAAAGGGCATAATGTAGAAAAATTTGAAGAGGTCAAGAAGGAGTTAGATGAGCTATGGGAATCTTTAAATCAATAGACAATCCAAGCACAAGAAAAGGTGGCTCTAAAAGTGCCTTAGACTATGTTGGAAAGAAAGCAGAACTAACTAAGGGAATCAACTGCTCTGATGATTACATAGAGGCTTACAAAGACTTTCAAGAAACTAAGGAGCTCTATAATAAACTTGGAGGAAGACAATTCAAACATTTTGTTTTATCATTTGGAGAAGAAACTAAAAGTAACGAAATTGCTTTAGAAATGAGCGAGAAAATAGCTAGTAAAATTTTTAATGGACATGAAGTCTTTTTAGCTGTTCATTCTGATACTGACAATTTACATTGTCATATGGTTGTTAATTCTGTAAATGTAATGACAGGATACAAATATAGTCACTCAAAACAAGAGCTTGAAAACTACAAAGAAGTTATAAATGAAATTGGAAAAGATTACAATTTTGTTTTAACAAAAAATCAAGAACTAGTTTCTGAGATTCAAAATACAACTGTTGGAGATATTAAAATCTATAACAAATCAAAATTAAAATCTGTAGAAAATCATTTTAGTGGAAAAAAAGAAAGCGATCTAGTTAATACATATTCGATCGTTATTAAAGTTCTTGAAGAAAATCGAATAAAGAGTATTAAAGAGTTTGGCAGCAAACTTTTGGAACAAGGAATTAAGCTCGATTGGCAAGAGCAAAGAAAAAATATAACTTTTGAATTAGACACTAAATATTCTCAATCAAAAAAAAATAAATTTAGACTTTCAAATTTATCAAAATCTTTTAGCGATCCAAAGCTTACTAAAGAAAATTTAGAACTAATTTTTGAAAAAAATTTATATCAAGAACAAATCAAAGAAGCTGAAAGAATTAAAAAACAAGAGTTAATTAAAATCAAATCAAAAGCAAGAGATAAGGGGATGGAAAGATGAATTTTTTTGAAGAACAAAAAAGAAAAAAAGATTTAACAATAGAAAATTTAGAACAAATTTCAAAATCTATTGAAGAGCTAAAAACTTTGGAAACAGAATTACAAGAAGTTCAAACTAAAATTAAAAATACACAAGAACTACTATCAACAACTTTACTCAAAGTTGACATCACCAAAGTTAATGAAAAAATACAAAACTCAATATTTAAAATAGATACTGATACTAAAGGGATTTCGAATATATTAAAACAAGTTAAAAAAGACATAGAAATCGAACATAGAAAAGCTCTGGATTTTTATTTGACCAGTTGGAAAATATGGGCTTTATGGACTCCATTAGTAATATCAATATTCTTTTTTACAGCTCTTTCATGGAGCTATATAGCAAACATAAGATATATTAAAACCGAATCTGAAGAACTTGTTAAAGAAAATAGAATCTTGAAAAATAAATTGGAAACTATGTATGGAACTTTAGTCCTAGATAAAAAATTTTGGTATGATAGTAAAAATCAAAATTTATATTTAGACGATAATTCAGGGATCAAAGAATTTATTAAAAAACAACAAAAAGAAAATAAAACCAAAAAATAACATTAATAAAAAAACTCCCAAGTATTTAAACTTGAGAGTTTTTTTTAGGGTTCCTTGATCTTGAAAAACAAGGATGAACATTGTGATAGTCTGAATTAAAAGACTAACTCATTCTACTAAATAGATCATAGAATCTGCAAATAAAATTTTATTTAAATAAATATATTGTAAAAAAGAAGGCACCTAAAAATTTAGGTGCCTTCTTTTTCTTCCTATTAAAAAATAGAAAGATGTAAAGTTATATAATAAATCTTGTTTCTCAGGAATTGATATTATATCCTATAAAAAATAGAATCTGCAATATCTTTTATCTTGATAATATTTTGTCTCAAAATTTCCACTATGAAATAACAAACTAAATGTAAATTAGCTTAAATTTTACCAGTGCTTTTATACATATAAATTACAACTAAAGCCACTAATATAAATACTACCATTCCCACTGTTCCCTTCTTCATGACTTCGCCAACTGTTTCTTGAAAATAATATAGAAAAGACCAAAACATTGTAACTAAAAATAAAATAAATAAAAAAATAATAATATATGAAGAAATAGCCCCAGTTAAATTATTGTTAGTAAGATATGTATCAATTAAAAAAATGATAAAAACTATCAAACTAGGAATAAAATATTTTATAAAAAAATCCTTTGCTTTTTTATTCATTTTTATCTCCTTCTACTTTTTTAAATTTTTTATCAATTTCATTTTTTATCGAAGTTCCTGTTGAAAAGGTATCAAGTCCAAATTCTTTAACAAAATATTTAGTCGCTAGTAAAGGAGTTAATTTTCGGTATTCTTCTACGTGTAATTGACGACCAAAACGACTAGTCACTAAAGTCGTAGTTTTAACTTTCAATTTATAAATATATCCTATCCCTTTACTATCAACAAAGTCAGCTGCGTATTTAACACCTTTTTTTCCTAACTCTGCTAAAGAAAAAGCTAAATTTCCCATGTTATATATATCTTCACCAAAAGAATCAGATAATTTAACTTTACTATCAGTATCGTCTAAGGCATTTTTTACAATACTACCTAAAGGTTTATAAAAATGGTCTCTAGTTAGGTTAACGCTTCCCATTATTTCAGGTCTACCTGTTGATACAAAATAAACATCAGCCACAAATTCTGTTATAAATCCTGTTCCATGAGCTATAATAAAAAATTTTACAGCTATTGGAGTAGTCATTGTTAGCATTGCACCCATACCGATAGCTGTGGTGACATTTAAAGCACTAAAAAAAGAATCCATTCCCAGTTTAGAATAATTAATATTATTTTCTATTGGAGTCATAATAACCGTGTTATTAACTCCTTTTAATTTCAGGTGCTTAATATAACTATCTGTTCTTGTTGCTCCTGTCTCTCCTGTCCCCTCTAAAGGAACTAATTTGTATTGTCTTAAAATTAATGAAAATCTATGTTTCCCCTTGTTAAAATATTCTAAATAATCAACAATAAAGCTATTAAAAACTAAATGTCTTATTACGTGCCCATTTCTAGCTATTTTTATATTAGTTTTCTTTAGCCAGTTTTTACCATCACCCTTTTCACGACTCCAAGTATTTAGTTTCAAAATATTATCCCTGTTAACACTATCATCATGCCGAATATAGCCATCAATAAGAATAATTCCATGTTTATATAAAAATCTTATGTCTTCAATATCAACTTGATTTAAAATGATTTCATCATTAAAATTAATTTCTGTTTTGGCTGAAGCATCCTCATAATTGTAAACTTCAAAAGTCTTGTTTGTATTGCTTCCCATAATCCCTCCAATAATCCAATAATTTATTAACGATAATTATAAAAAAGACTCCCAAGTTTTTATACTCAGAAGTCTTTTAATTTATCTTTCTATACTGGGAGAATAGAAAGATGTAAAGTTCTATAACAAATCTTAATTTCAGGTAAATTTATTATACAGGAGACAAAATACAATCTGCAATTAATTTTTATTGAATTGAAAATACTAATTATTTTGTAAAATCGATTTTAAAGTGCATCTAAACTGTTTGGTGTGTATTTTGTTGAAGAACCAGTTAGGATTCGTTCTAAGCACAAATAAGAGCGTTTAATCTATGTTTTGAAATCTATTTGTTAGATCAATTATCTTGAAAAATTATTTATTACCACAAAATTAAAGATAGTCTAGTAATAATTAGTTCGTTGAATTATATCTGATCTATTTTTAAATAATTGTAAATTATTATAAAAAATAAATTTTTTATATTTTGTGTTTTTTTTTATAAATTAATAAAAATTCAAATTTTCTTTTTAAAAGAATCTTTAATTAATCTTTAAAAGAATCTTTAAAAGATTTAGGAGTCATCTAGACGTTGATTTCACTGATCTAAAGAATGGTTATAGGCTACCATTTGTTGGTTATAAGACTACCATTTGTTGATTTATAGGCTACCATTTGTTGATTTATAGGCTACCATTTGTTGATTTATAGGCTACCATTTGTTGATTTATAGGCTACTTTATATTGACGAGTATCCTAACATGTGGTAACCTTTACTTAATAAGGGTTTGTTAATACAAGGCTACCTAATGTTGATTTAAAAAAAGGAGGAGTATGTCTAAAGAAATTGTGAAGTATCATAATGACATGAATAAAGTTAATCTTGGAAGTTTTTCAACAAAGGAATTAGATTTATTTTTTTCAATTTGTTTTAAATTGAAAGAGATAGGGACAAATGAGATAAAAATTTCTTTTAATGATATTAAATTTTTAATCGGCGAAGAGAACAACCCAAAGAGAGTAAAGAACCATGTAGATAATCTGAATAAAAAATTAGCACAATTAAATTACCAATTTGAAATTAGTCCTAACATATTTGAGAGATTTGTATTATTTACTAATTTTACGAGTAATTATAATGACAATACGTTAACAATAAAAATCAATGATAAGTTTGGTTATTTATTGAATAATTTAATAGGAAATTTTACGAAATTTGAATTAGAACAATTTGTAAGGTTAAAAAGTTCGTACAGTAAAAATATGTTTAAATTATTAAAACAATGGGAAAGTAAAAAAGAAAGAGAATTTAAAATAGAAGAATTTAGGGACTTATTATCAATACCTAAAAAATATAGGATGTCTATAATCGATATTAAAGTTTTAGCTCCAATTATGGAAGAATTGCCACAATATTTTGTTAATTTAAAAGTAGAAAAAATTAAAATAGGACGTTCAATAAGTAAAATAAAATTTTCTTGGGAAAATAGAAAAATAGAGAAGTTAAAAGAATCTGAATTTATAGATATAATAGAAATTTCAGATAAATTAAATAAAGCTATAGAAAAAGCAAAAAAGAATAGGTTTATTTATAAATTATTACAAATTGAGAGTATAGAAAAATTATTGAAAATATTCAATGAAAATGACCTTGTAAAAGGCTTAAATTGGGCTTATAAAGAAATAAAACAAGATGTAAATAGCCTTGACTATTTAATAAAAACTATAAGAACAGGAATAGAAAAAAAAGAGAAGAAATTAATAGTAAAAAAGATACTTGATCCTGTTAAAAATGAAAGTAAAGTTAGTGAAATGGAATTAGAAAAACCTTTAGCAGAAGAGATTAAAATAGTTGCAGATAAAATCAAAGTTACTAAACAAGAATATGAAGGATTATATGAAAAATATTTAAAAGAAAATAAAATAAGGAATAACAAAGTCACTAGGCTAGCTTATGAAAATTCAACTAAAAACAAGTATGAAATAATTAATAGAGAAGACCTTTTAAATATAATTAGGATAAGTGAAATAGAAGCAAATATTTTGTATCAAGCATATATGATAGAACATGGTGTTACGAGTATTGAAAAATGGAAGCAAATAATTGAAGGAAAATATGAGATTATTCCTGATGTTAAAACTAACATACCTTTAAAAATATTTAAAAATGAGTTAGAAGAAGATGATGATTTAGAAAATAGAAGTCTCGAAATGGATTTTATGTCTATCGAATCCAAAAAAGATGAAGATGGAGAATTAATAGTATCATGTAAATTATCAGTTAATTTAATGGATTTAAATATAAAACCTGAGGATTTATTAGATAAAAATGGAAAAGAATTAAAAGGTGCTACTTTAATCAGTAGAGTCGAAAGATTAAAGAACTTAAAAAAATAAAGAAGGCTAACTGGGGCAACAGTTAGCCTAGTGATTACCTAGTACCCTTTTTTAACTAGTGAGAAAAAAAGGACAATAACAAATATAAATCTTAGCATTTCGTAAGCTCACCCCCTTTCTAGAGGTAGGTAACCACTGGTTAATAGTGTATCATAATACAAAAAATTAAAAAAGAGTTGGTTTGCCCTCCAACTCTTTTTCGTACAATGAACTTACGAACATTGATTTATATTTGTTTTATAGCTTATTATATTCTTATTTATTTTAAAAATCAAGAAAAACCATATTTTAAATTTAATTCTACCATTTTCTTGTAAACTTTATCTAAATTAAGTACAATCTTTGATTAGTTCAGACAATTATTTTAAAATGGATTAAGAAAAATCTTATTGATTGTGATAATCCTAAAGCTCATGGAAAAGTATTAATTAGGAAACAAAAAAGGGTTTTGGAGATACAGAGTAGGTAATTATAGATTACTTTGTATGATGTATTAACTATATTAGTTCTTGAAGTAGGACCATAGAAGTGAAATTTATAAGAAATAGATTTAGATTCAAAAGAATGAAGAGATGCGCAAATTTCTCCATTTTAAAATTTAAATAAAAAGAGCTAGTTTCTCACCTCTAGCTCTTTTCTGTAGGTCTCGCGTCGGTTTTTTTGTCCCTCGGCACCAAAATTACAACTTTATCAATAAAATCAAAATGTTTCAATAAATTGTACTTTAATTTACTATACTTAAAATTTAGTTGATTCAACAAGTTATAATTTTGTTACTTTTTGCTCTATTACATTTCCAACATAAAGCTTGAAGATTATCCTCTATCGTTTCACCACCCTTTGATATAGGAATAATATGATCTATTTCTAACAATAAGTTTGGTTCAATCTCTGTAGAGTTATTACAGTTACAACAAGTAAAATTATCACGAATTTTGATAAATTCACGTAATTTTTTTGTCATTAAAGTCCGTTGCTCTTTTATAAAGGAACTTATAGTAAGTTTATTTTCTAGTGTCTTAATAAGCTCTATAATAGTTTCTTCTTTCATTGGGATAGTAAATGACCTTTGGACCATTCCACCATTAGAGGTATATGAAAATTTATACTCCACAATAAGTACACTTTCATTAATAGTAGCAAATCCAAGACGTGAGTAGAATCCTGCCTCATCGTTTTTCATAATAAAATCAGGAACATCACCAAGGTATTGTTGATACTCCATTTTGTAATTTTCAATAATCTGTCTTGCTTCGCTTAAAGTTTCAAGTTCTTCTACAAGTTGATATAGTTTTTTAATTTGCTCAGGATATAATTTTTTATTAGTATAAAAATACTTTATTATATATTCTAAAGGATTATTTTCAGCACTTGCAAATACTGTTGATGAGACCTCTGCAGTAAAAGGTGTTATTGTTTTTTTGTAAGGGCGAATATAGTTATATTCATCATCAGCGATTGTTTCATTACGTACGACCCTAGTACCGAAAAGCTGTGATATAAATTGAACTTTTTCATTAATATACCCATTAAATTCTTTTTGAGAGCTCATTAATACTTCACAAGTTTCTTTAATTTTTAAAAAACTAGGAGATTCATAATATTCAATTATCTGTTGATTTTTATCTATAATTTTTTCTATTTCATTTTTAAGGTTTAACATAAAATCTTTAATAAAAAGCCACTCTTCACTATCAAGAGTTTTTATCTTTTTGATACTATTAACTGTTCTGTCAAATAGTTGTCCAATTAAATTATCTACATCTTCACGATTTTCCTTAGTAATTAAAGAATCTTTATTTGTATTTGCATAATCAATTATATTATTGACAATATCATAATATTCTTGTTGTTTTTGACTTAAATCTTTTTTTTCTTTTTCTTTTATAAGTTTATTGTATTCTCCTTTAGTCATAAGTAAAGCTGGATTTTCCTTATATCTATTTATGTGGTGTTGAGTTATAGCTATTTCCCTTAAGCCTAGGTTATTACCACTTGATGTTATATAATTAACCTTAATTATATAAGCTTCAGTTTTGTTTAAAGTTTTATTAATTTCTTCTTTAAGTTGAGGGTAATGAGGATTATCAATATATTTATTATCTTTAAAAAAAATTTTAAAAATATTTGCAATATTATTTTTCTGCTCGATAATTTTCTCTACTTTTTCAAGCATTTTATTATTTTCTCTAAAAAATTTGATATCGTCATAGTTTTCTAATGCTTGGCGACTTTTTACCGTTACATTCGTATTAAAATCTAAAGTACTTAATCCTAGTTCATTTAAAATTTGAGTTTTGAATACTCTATACTGTCTTTTTTTCTCTTTTTCTTTCTCTTTTTTTTTATCTTCTGCAAAACTACTATACATAATTCCCAATATTAACACTAAAAATATTATGACCATACTTAATTTTCCTTTCTACTATCTCTTATATTTTTTTAGTAATTTGTTTAATTGTACATTTTTTAATAAAATTTGATATCTTCATGAAAACTCTCTCCCGAAGGAGATATCTGAACATAATTGTAAAGTATTTGAATCATATTAGCAACTATTTTATCAATTTTATTTTTTACAAGCCCTTCCATCAGGAAAATGCGTAATAATAACGCTAAGAGCTGATTTTTAAGGATCTTGATAATAATTTATTTGAAATCAACATTAACATTTTCAATGAATTTATGAGGATGAAAAAATAAGTTCCAATAATTGAACCTATATTTTTTACTACGATTTATCATATCATTTTCACTTGTATTTTTAAAGGGATAAACACAAGTGTATACTTTTTTAAGGGTCTTAAAATCGATTTTGCGAGGTCATTTTTTTACAGTTCCCATCCATATTTTTCTTTTTGGTCCTTTTTCCTGGATTAAAACTTTTTTCAACCCTCCCAATACATATTTTAAATCTTTTTGAATTTGAATTTTATTTTTAACATATGGTTTAAAATCTTTTTCTTTAGTACCTATTTCATTTAATTTTCTTTAGATTAATTTTTACCCTCAAAGAATAATTTATTATATTCGCTTTTGGTAATTTTATTAATTGCAAATAATTCAACTGATTTAAGGCTATTTTTGGCGTTCTAGGGGATACTAAGCCTCTCCACTCTCTAGTTGTTTATGCCAGATGTATTTTTTATAAAGGGGGCCAAAAGTTGAGGTATAAGCAGGTTCTGCTCCCATAATTTATGAAAACGATGGGGAATAAAGCAGTTATGATAGTCGGACAAGTTCCCTATTTTTGACGTCAAAACTACGTTTTACCATAAAAAATCGTCCTTGCAAAGGTGGGGCAAAGCCCCCCTTTAATCCCCCCATTAAGTTTGAATAAATATCTTCTATTTTGGATATTTATTCAAACTTCTAAACAAATTAAGGAGGTAATTGTTTTGAAAAACTTATCTGTTCGCCTGAATGAAGAAGATTATAATATTCTAGAAATTAAATCTAATGCTCTTGGAGTTACTAAAAATGAATTTATTAGAAGAATTATTAGACTTAGTGTCATAGATAATATTGAAGATTTTAATACGAATTTAAAAGAACTTTTATTGCTAAAAAGATCACTCTCAAATAATATAAATCAATTAGCTAAAAAAGGGCATAATGTAGAAAAATTTGAAGAGGTCAAGAAGGAGTTAGATGAGCTATGGGAATCTTTAAATCAATAGACAATCCAAGCACAAGAAAAGGTGGCTCTAAAAGTGCCTTAGACTATGTTGGAAAGAAAGCAGAACTAACTAAGGGAATCAACTGCTCTGATGATTACATAGAGGCTTACAAAGACTTTCAAGAAACTAAGGAGCTCTATAATAAACTTGGAGGAAGACAATTCAAACATTTTGTTTTATCATTTGGAGAAGAAACTAAAAGTAACGAAATTGCTTTAGAAATGAGCGAGAAAATAGCTAGTAAAATTTTTAATGGACATGAAGTCTTTTTAGCTGTTCATTCTGATACTGACAATTTACATTGTCATATGGTTGTTAATTCTGTAATGTAATGGATACTTTCACTCAATTTCTATTTATGTAATCTTTTCCAATTTCATTTATAACTTCTTTGTAGTTTTCAAGCTCTTGTTTTGAGTGACTATATTTGTATCCTGTCATTACATTTACAGAATTAACAACCATATGACAATGTAAATTGTCAGTATCAGAATGAACAGCTAAAAAGACTTCATGTCCATTAAAAATTTTACTAGCTATTTTCTCGCTCATTTCTAAAGCAATTTCGTTACTTTTAGTTTCTTCTCCAAATGATAAAACAAAATGTTTGAATTGTCTTCCTCCAAGTTTATTATAGAGCTCCTTAGTTTCTTGAAAGTCTTTGTAAGCCTCTATGTAATCATCAGAGCAGTTGATTCCCTTAGTTAGTTCTGCTTTCTTTCCAACATAGTCTAAGGCACTTTTAGAGCCACCTTTTCTTGTGCTTGGATTGTCTATTGATTTAAAGATTCCCATAGCTCATCTAACTCCTTCTTGACCTCTTCAAATTTTTCTACATTATGCCCTTTTTTAGCTAATTGATTTATATTATTTGAGAGTGATCTTTTTAGCAATAAAAGTTCTTTTAAATTCGTATTAAAATCTTCAATATTATCTATGACACTAAGTCTAATAATTCTTCTAATAAATTCATTTTTAGTAACTCCAAGAGCATTAGATTTAATTTCTAGAATATTATAATCTTCTTCATTCAGGCGAACAGATAAGTTTTTCAAAACAATTACCTCCTTAATTTGTTTAGAAGTTTGAATAAATATCCAAAATAGAAGATATTTATTCAAACTTAATGGGGGGATTAAAGGGGGGCTTTGCCCCACCTTTGCAAGGACGATTTTTTATGGTAAAACGTAGTTTTGACGTCAAAAATAGGGAACTTGTCCGACTATCATAACTGCTTTATTCCCCATCGTTTTCATAAATTATGGGAGCAGAACCTGCTTATACCTCAACTTTTGGCCCCCTTTATAAAAAATACATCTGGCATAAACAACTAGAGAGTGGAGAGGCTTAGTATCCCCTAGAACGCCAAAAATAGCCTTAAATCAGTTGAATTATTTGCAATTAATAAAATTACCAAAAGCGAATATAATAAATTATTCTTTGAGGGTAAAAATTAATCTAAAGAAAATTAAATGAAATAGGTACTAAAGAAAAAGATTTTAAACCATATGTTAAAAATAAAATTCAAATTCAAAAAGATTTAAAATATGTATTGGGAGGGTTGAAAAAAGTTTTAATCCAGGAAAAAGGACCAAAAAGAAAAATATGGATGGGAACTGTAAAAAAATGACCTCGCAAAATCGATTTTAAGACCCTTAAAAAAGTATACACTTGTGTTTATCCCTTTAAAAATACAAGTGAAAATGATATGATAAATCGTAGTAAAAAATATAGGTTCAATTATTGGAACTTATTTTTTCATCCTCATAAATTCATTGAAAATGTTAATGTTGATTTCAAATAAATTATTATCAAGATCCTTAAAAATCAGCTCTTAGCGTTATTATTACGCATTTTCCTGATGGAAGGGCTTGTAAAAAATAAAATTGATAAAATAGTTGCTAATATGATTCAAATACTTTACAATTATGTTCAGATATCTCCTTCGGGAGAGAGTTTTCATGAAGATATCAAATTTTATTAAAAAATGTACAATTAAACAAATTACTAAAAAAATATAAGAGATAGTAGAAAGGAAAATTAAGTATGGTCATAATATTTTTAGTGTTAATATTGGGAATTATGTATAGTAGTTTTGCAGAAGATAAAAAAAAAGAGAAAGAAAAAGAGAAAAAAAGACAGTATAGAGTATTCAAAACTCAAATTTTAAATGAACTAGGATTAAGTACTTTAGATTTTAATACGAATGTAACGGTAAAAAGTCGCCAAGCATTAGAAAACTATGACGATATCAAATTTTTTAGAGAAAATAATAAAATGCTTGAAAAAGTAGAGAAAATTATCGAGCAGAAAAATAATATTGCAAATATTTTTAAAATTTTTTTTAAAGATAATAAATATATTGATAATCCTCATTACCCTCAACTTAAAGAAGAAATTAATAAAACTTTAAACAAAACTGAAGCTTATATAATTAAGGTTAATTATATAACATCAAGTGGTAATAACCTAGGCTTAAGGGAAATAGCTATAACTCAACACCACATAAATAGATATAAGGAAAATCCAGCTTTACTTATGACTAAAGGAGAATACAATAAACTTATAAAAGAAAAAGAAAAAAAAGATTTAAGTCAAAAACAACAAGAATATTATGATATTGTCAATAATATAATTGATTATGCAAATACAAATAAAGATTCTTTAATTACTAAGGAAAATCGTGAAGATGTAGATAATTTAATTGGACAACTATTTGACAGAACAGTTAATAGTATCAAAAAGATAAAAACTCTTGATAGTGAAGAGTGGCTTTTTATTAAAGATTTTATGTTAAACCTTAAAAATGAAATAGAAAAAATTATAGATAAAAATCAACAGATAATTGAATATTATGAATCTCCTAGTTTTTTAAAAATTAAAGAAACTTGTGAAGTATTAATGAGCTCTCAAAAAGAATTTAATGGGTATATTAATGAAAAAGTTCAATTTATATCACAGCTTTTCGGTACTAGGGTCGTACGTAATGAAACAATCGCTGATGATGAATATAACTATATTCGCCCTTACAAAAAAACAATAACACCTTTTACTGCAGAGGTCTCATCAACAGTATTTGCAAGTGCTGAAAATAATCCTTTAGAATATATAATAAAGTATTTTTATACTAATAAAAAATTATATCCTGAGCAAATTAAAAAACTATATCAACTTGTAGAAGAACTTGAAACTTTAAGCGAAGCAAGACAGATTATTGAAAATTACAAAATGGAGTATCAACAATACCTTGGTGATGTTCCTGATTTTATTATGAAAAACGATGAGGCAGGATTCTACTCACGTCTTGGATTTGCTACTATTAATGAAAGTGTACTTATTGTGGAGTATAAATTTTCATATACCTCTAATGGTGGAATGGTCCAAAGGTCATTTACTATCCCAATGAAAGAAGAAACTATTATAGAGCTTATTAAGACACTAGAAAATAAACTTACTATAAGTTCCTTTATAAAAGAGCAACGGACTTTAATGACAAAAAAATTACGTGAATTTATCAAAATTCGTGATAATTTTACTTGTTGTAACTGTAATAACTCTACAGAGATTGAACCAAACTTATTGTTAGAAATAGATCATATTATTCCTATATCAAAGGGTGGTGAAACGATAGAGGATAATCTTCAAGCTTTATGTTGGAAATGTAATAGAGCAAAAAGTAACAAAATTATAACTTGTTGAATCAACTAAATTTTAAGTATAGTAAATTAAAGTACAATTTATTGAAACATTTTGATTTTATTGATAAAGTTGTAATTTTGGTGCCGAGGGACAAAAAAACCGACGCGAGACCTACAGAAAAGAGCTAGAGGTGAGAAACTAGCTCTTTTTATTTAAATTTTAAAATGGAGAAATTTGCGCATCTCTTCATTCTTTTGAATCTAAATCTATTTCTTATAAATTTCACTTCTATGGTCCTACTTCAAGAACTAATATAGTTAATACATCATACAAAGTAATCTATAATTACCTACTCTGTATCTCCAAAACCCTTTTTTGTTTCCTAATTAATACTTTTCCATGAGCTTTAGGATTATCACAATCAATAAGATTTTTCTTAATCCATTTTAAAATAATTGTCTGAACTAATCAAAGATTGTACTTAATTTAGATAAAGTTTACAAGAAAATGGTAGAATTAAATTTAAAATATGGTTTTTCTTGATTTTTAAAATAAATAAGAATATAATAAGCTATAAAACAAATATAAATCAATGTTCGTAAGTTCATTGTACGAAAAAGAGTTGGAGGGCAAACCAACTCTTTTTTAATTTTTTGTATTATGATACACTATTAACCAGTGGTTACCTACCTCTAGAAAGGGGGTGAGCTTACGAAATGCTAAGATTTATATTTGTTATTGTCCTTTTTTTCTCACTAGTTAAAAAAGGGTACTAGGTAATCACTAGGCTAACTGTTGCCCCAGTTAGCCTTCTTTATTTTTTTAAGTTCTTTAATCTTTCGACTCTACTGATTAAAGTAGCACCTTTTAATTCTTTTCCATTTTTATCTAATAAATCCTCAGGTTTTATATTTAAATCCATTAAATTAACTGATAATTTACATGATACTATTAATTCTCCATCTTCATCTTTTTTGGATTCGATAGACATAAAATCCATTTCGAGACTTCTATTTTCTAAATCATCATCTTCTTCTAACTCATTTTTAAATATTTTTAAAGGTATGTTAGTTTTAACATCAGGAATAATCTCATATTTTCCTTCAATTATTTGCTTCCATTTTTCAATACTCGTAACACCATGTTCTATCATATATGCTTGATACAAAATATTTGCTTCTATTTCACTTATCCTAATTATATTTAAAAGGTCTTCTCTATTAATTATTTCATACTTGTTTTTAGTTGAATTTTCATAAGCTAGCCTAGTGACTTTGTTATTCCTTATTTTATTTTCTTTTAAATATTTTTCATATAATCCTTCATATTCTTGTTTAGTAACTTTGATTTTATCTGCAACTATTTTAATCTCTTCTGCTAAAGGTTTTTCTAATTCCATTTCACTAACTTTACTTTCATTTTTAACAGGATCAAGTATCTTTTTTACTATTAATTTCTTCTCTTTTTTTTCTATTCCTGTTCTTATAGTTTTTATTAAATAGTCAAGGCTATTTACATCTTGTTTTATTTCTTTATAAGCCCAATTTAAGCCTTTTACAAGGTCATTTTCATTGAATATTTTCAATAATTTTTCTATACTCTCAATTTGTAATAATTTATAAATAAACCTATTCTTTTTTGCTTTTTCTATAGCTTTATTTAATTTATCTGAAATTTCTATTATATCTATAAATTCAGATTCTTTTAACTTCTCTATTTTTCTATTTTCCCAAGAAAATTTTATTTTACTTATTGAACGTCCTATTTTAATTTTTTCTACTTTTAAATTAACAAAATATTGTGGCAATTCTTCCATAATTGGAGCTAAAACTTTAATATCGATTATAGACATCCTATATTTTTTAGGTATTGATAATAAGTCCCTAAATTCTTCTATTTTAAATTCTCTTTCTTTTTTACTTTCCCATTGTTTTAATAATTTAAACATATTTTTACTGTACGAACTTTTTAACCTTACAAATTGTTCTAATTCAAATTTCGTAAAATTTCCTATTAAATTATTCAATAAATAACCAAACTTATCATTGATTTTTATTGTTAACGTATTGTCATTATAATTACTCGTAAAATTAGTAAATAATACAAATCTCTCAAATATGTTAGGACTAATTTCAAATTGGTAATTTAATTGTGCTAATTTTTTATTCAGATTATCTACATGGTTCTTTACTCTCTTTGGGTTGTTCTCTTCGCCGATTAAAAATTTAATATCATTAAAAGAAATTTTTATCTCATTTGTCCCTATCTCTTTCAATTTAAAACAAATTGAAAAAAATAAATCTAATTCCTTTGTTGAAAAACTTCCAAGATTAACTTTATTCATGTCATTATGATACTTCACAATTTCTTTAGACATACTCCTCCTTTTTTTAAATCAACATTAGGTAGCCTTGTATTAACAAACCCTTATTAAGTAAAGGTTACCACATGTTAGGATACTCGTCAATATAAAGTAGCCTATAAATCAACAAATGGTAGCCTATAAATCAACAAATGGTAGCCTATAAATCAACAAATGGTAGCCTATAAATCAACAAATGGTAGTCTTATAACCAACAAATGGTAGCCTATAACCATTCTTTAGATCAGTGAAATCAACGTCTAGATGACTCCTAAATCTTTTAAAGATTCTTTTAAAGATTAATTAAAGATTCTTTTAAAAAGAAAATTTGAATTTTTATTAATTTATAAAAAAAAACACAAAATATAAAAAATTTATTTTTTATAATAATTTACAATTATTTAAAAATAGATCAGATATAATTCAACGAACTAATTATTACTAGACTATCTTTAATTTTGTGGTAATAAATAATTTTTCAAGATAATTGATCTAACAAATAGATTTCAAAACATAGATTAAACGCTCTTATTTGTGCTTAGAACGAATCCTAACTGGTTCTTCAACAAAATACACACCAAACAGTTTAGATGCACTTTAAAATCGATTTTACAAAATAATTAGTATTTTCAATTCAATAAAAATTAATTGCAGATTGTATTTTGTCTCCTGTATAATAAATTTACCTGAAATTAAGATTTGTTATAGAACTTTACATCTTTCTATTCTCCCAGTATAGAAAGATAAATTAAAAGACTTCTGAGTATAAAAACTTGGGAGTCTTTTTTATAATTATCGTTAATAAATTATTGGATTATTGGAGGGATTATGGGAAGCAATACAAACAAGACTTTTGAAGTTTACAATTATGAGGATGCTTCAGCCAAAACAGAAATTAATTTTAATGATGAAATCATTTTAAATCAAGTTGATATTGAAGACATAAGATTTTTATATAAACATGGAATTATTCTTATTGATGGCTATATTCGGCATGATGATAGTGTTAACAGGGATAATATTTTGAAACTAAATACTTGGAGTCGTGAAAAGGGTGATGGTAAAAACTGGCTAAAGAAAACTAATATAAAAATAGCTAGAAATGGGCACGTAATAAGAACATTTAGTTTTTAATAGCTTTATTGTTGATTATTTAGAATATTTTAACAAGGGGAAACATAGATTTTCATTAATTTTAAGACAATACAAATTAGTTCCTTTAGAGGGGACAGGAGAGACAGGAGCAACAAGAACAGATAGTTATATTAAGCACCTGAAATTAAAAGGAGTTAATAACACGGTTATTATGACTCCAATAGAAAATAATATTAATTATTCTAAACTGGGAATGGATTCTTTTTTTAGTGCTTTAAATGTCACCACAGCTATCGGTATGGGTGCAATGCTAACAATGACTACTCCAATAGCTGTAAAATTTTTTATTATAGCTCATGGAACAGGATTTATAACAGAATTGTGGCTGATGTTTATTTTGTATCAACAGTAGACCTGAAATAATGGGAAGCGTTAACCTAACTAGAGACCA
>NZ_JACFAJ010000011.1 GCF_014250685.1 Cetobacterium sp. 2A
TTAATTAAATAATTTTAAAGGAGATATTTATAATGGAAATAAGATATGCTTCAAGCAATAAAGATGCTAAATTTTACGATACGCAGGAACTAAGAGATGAGTATCTTATAGAAAATCTTTTTACTGATAATGAGGCCATCCTAGTTTATTCACATTTTGATAGAATCATTATTGGAGGAGTTAAACCTATTGATAAAGAAATTTTTCTTAGTGCCAGTAAAACCTTAGGCGTTAATTATTTTTTAGAAAGAAGAGAGCTTGGAATTATTAATATAGGTGATTCTGGTATTGTTACAATTGATGGAGAAGAGTATGTTCTTAACAATAAAGATGGACTTTATGTAGGAATGGGAAAAGAAAAAATTTCTTTTAAATCTATCGATAGTAATTCACCTGCTAAATTTTATTTAAATTCAGCTCCAGCTCACCATGAATATCCAACAATAAAAATTGGATTAGATATGGCTAATAAAGTTCAATGTGGAGATTTAGCAAACTCAAATAAAAGAACCATTAACCAATATATTCATCCTGCTGTTTGCAAGTCTTGTCAATTGGTTATGGGAATGACTATTTTAGACGTAGGATCTGTTTGGAATACAATGCCAACTCATACTCATGATAGAAGAATGGAGGTTTATTTATATTTTGATATGACAGATGATTCTAGAGTCTTCCACATGATGGGAGAGCCTTCTGAAACTAGACATATTGTTGTAGCCAATGATGAGGCTGTTATTTCTCCATCTTGGTCTATACACTCTGGAGTTGGAACAAAAGCATATACTTTTATCTGGGGGATGGTCGGAGAAAACCAGACTTTTGATGATATGGATCATATACCTATGAATGAACTTAGATAACTTTACACAAATTAGAAAATAGGAGGAATTAAATTGTTAAAATTTTTAGAACAAAATTTTGGATTAAATGGAAAAGTAGCTATGGTAACAGGAGGTAATACTGGAATAGGTTTAGCTCTAGCTAAAGGACTTGCTCAAGCTGGAGCAGATATATTTATTTATAGTTATACCGATGAGAATATCGATATTATTAAAGAAGAATTTGCTAAATTTGGAAGAAGAGTTGAATTTTATCAAGGCGATTTAACAAAAGAAATAGACGCATGTAGTGCTCCTCAAAAATGTATCGATGCCTTTGGTAAAATAGATATCTTAATTAATAATGCAGGAACAATATATAGAGCGCCTCTTTTAGAAGGAGAAAATTCTGGTTGGAAAAATGTTTTAGATTTAAATTTAAATGCTGTTTATTATATCTCAAAAGAAGCAGCTAAATTTATGGCAGATAATGGTGGTGGTAAAATTATTAATATTGCATCTATGTTATCTTTCCAAGGTGGTAAGTTTGTTCCATCATATACTGCAACCAAACACGGAGTAGCTGGATTAACAAAAGCATTTGCCAATGAATTAGCAGATAGAAATATTCAAGTCAATGCTATTGCTCCAGGTTATATCGCCACAGCCAATACCGCTCCAATTAGAGCCGATGAAAAAAGAAACGCTGAGATATTAAGTAGAATCCCAGCTGGCCGTTGGGGTCAACCTGAAGACCTTGCAGCAACTGCTGTATTTTTATCATCAAATGCTTCCAACTATATAAACGGACACATTCTATGTGTGGATGGTGGTTGGTTAGTTAGATAATTTAAATAGATGAACGACTACTGAATTTTTTTCAGTAGTCGTTTTTTATTATTCTACTCAATTAAAAGAATAAGTTGAAAAAAATTTTAAGGGTGTAGACAACATAAAAACTAAAAATTATGATAAAAAAATAGTTCCTACAACAAATAGATTCCAAAATTTTATAAATCTTAGTGTAATCCTAATTATTAATTCATTGATATCAATATATCTAGAATATAGATAATACAGGAAAGTTTATATAAAATATGTTTTATTTTCACCGTTTTTCTTGCTTTTTCCATGTATCTATTGTGTTCTAAACTTAAAATATATTTAATAATGCAAAGTTAAGAATTATAATCTTTCAATATGAAATGAATAAAGGTATAATTATATTAAAAATATCAGAATAAAAAATCCAGAAAAATCTTTAGAAATATTATCAAGAAATTATGCGGAATTAGTGGTTGATATTGTCTTAAAATTATTAGATTTAGAAAAATTTAATTTACCATAAGAAATAAAATTAGAAACTGTTATTAAAAAAATTTCTAGAATGAAGCAAAAAAGAAACAAAATTTAGTAATTTAACTTGATATATACTAAATTATTCTAAAAAAGAACTACAAAAGAAATTATTAAAATATCTAAAAAATTATTAGGTGAAACTATTCAAAAAATCCATTCAAATATAATTTCAATAATTATAACTTTATTGGTTCAACCAGAGGAAACAATTGTAGCAATTGAAGAATTTTACAACGAAATAGTGTCATGTAAAACAAAAATTCTTTTGGATATTATTGATGAATTATCCTTTAGAAAATAATTTTGACGTTATTATTACAACACGCAATACAGACTTGATGAATTATATAAACAAAAAGCTATTTGAATTTTTATTTTTTATCTACAAAGATAATATTTTTGTTTAAATTTTATTGATTTTTATATTGTTGTAAGAAGTTTTTATATGATAAAGTATCTGGTAAAAATTAAAAAGTCCTCACTTAAAAGCCATGCTAGAAGAATTACAAAAAGATTATGTAGATTGTCGTTAAATCTTTAAATAGATTAAGTCATAGTATAATGGATCTATTGGACCAACTTTAAAGTTTTAAGATAAAAATATTGATACTGATATAACAATTAGAAAAAATTTTTAACCATAATTGGAGCAGTTACAGAGTTAGATTAATGAAAGCGTTAGAAAAGGTGTTACTAGTCCAAAAGATAAGGGTAAATGCAAAGGAAGAAAAAAGCAGCATTGAATTAAAAGGTAAAAGTTTAAATAGATTCAAGATATTTTTACAATAGCTGTCAAAGGAGTTTTGAGTTCCTAAAGCCACCATATATAAATGGTAAAAGATTCTTAAAGAAAGAGAAGAAATTTAAACAGGTAAATATTAATAATCAATATGCTGGAAATTGTAAAAATCAACAAGTTATGATTTCAGGTCCGTAATCTAATCCCACTATTCCATTTTTATTGAAAAAACGAATACCTTTATCGAGTGCTATAACACAAAATGTTACTACGGTTCATATTATATTTTTAGGAATACATCCGTGTGTAGATAGAAATGGTAGAACTTCAAGATTACTTTTAAACTTATAACTAATGAAAGATGGATATCTATCAATAATTATAAAAGAAATTAACAATAAAATAATAGAAAAATAACAGAAGTGACATTATTATGTATCGCTAGGCTTAGAATCGAAGGACATGCTTTACCTTGATACTTCTGATTTCCAAATTTGAATTTTTCTAGAATAATAAAAAAATTTATAGGAACAACTAAAGACAAGAGGTATTGATAACACAACTACTCTTTCCTTAGGAGAAGACCTTGTTTGATTGAATAACTATTATACCTCAATAAACTTTAAGTTAACAGAAACAAAAAAACACTTAGGAGATAGAAGAAATAATGGATTATAAATGGCAGATAGAATTTGAAAAAAAATTAAAAAATAGTATACAAAATAATTTAATTTTAAGAGATATTGAAATATCAGAACAAGAGTTTTTAAAAATGGCTGAAGTGATATCGTTTGGATTGAAAAGGGGATATTTCGAAGATGATAAAGAAAATTTATTTCTTACAAGATTCTTAATTGAGTTGGGGTATAAAGAATACAGTGAAAAGATGTTTTGGGATTTTGTATTTAAAAAATTAAGATTAGAAAAAAATTCTAAATATCAAACTATTATGTCTGAACTTATGTATAAAACTTTAAAAAAAAATAAGTTATCATATATAAATACGGGTAAAAAATATGTTGGAAGTATACTTATAAATACTTATGTTCCTAAAAATTATCTAGAAAAATTTTATAAATTTTTAGAAAGTTTTTATACTAAAGAGTTATCACAAAATTTTGATGAAGAAACAGTTCTAAATAATATAAAAGAGTTACAAAATTATATAGAAAGTGAAGAAAATAAAAAGAATAACGTCTCAACAAATCAATTCCATGAATTCAGCGACAAGCCTACAACTTTTTATCTATTAACAATAGTAAAAAAATCAATATATTTAAATAAACAAAGCTTTTCAAATTATTTATATAATTATTTAGAAGTATTTGATTCTTATTGGTGGAATCAGAAAAATAAAAAAAATTTAAAATTTAAAGAAGAACAGATTTTTTTTGAAAATTGGTTTTTTAAAGAGCCAAATATTAGAGAAAGAAATAAAATTAAAAAATTTGAAAAACAATATAAAAAACCGACAATAAAATTAAATAACCACAATCAATTAGTTATATTTATTCCAAGGCAAAAAGTTATGGTTATAGATGATTATAAATATCCAATTTTTTTTAAATTAAAACATAATGAAAAAGAATTACAAAAGGGAAGATTAAATGCATTTAGCTCTTTTAATAAAGTTATAATTGAACAAGAAAAAATTATATTAAATGAATTTTATCAGCCTTTAGAGTTAATAATTGAAAGTGGAGGAAATGAACTAAAAAAATTTAAATTATTACAAGAACCATTTATTATTTTTGATAAAAATTTAGAAATGGAAGAGATAATTTCTTTAAAAGATAAAGAAGTTTATACGATATATAATAATAAAAATTTAATTTTAAAAATAAATGATGAAGAAACAATTTTAACAAAAGGAATTAATAATTTTATTTATTCAAAGGATTATAAGTATGAAGTTATATCTTTAGAAGAGAGTTATTTTTTAGGAAAACCTCCCCTATTTAAGATTTTAGGAAATAAAGAAAAAATATTCAAATTAGACAATAATGAAAAAATATCTATTTATAAAACTTTTCCTAAAATTTTTATAAATACACTAGTTGAAGAATTTAATATAAGAATTGATATAAATAATCAAAAATTTAAATTATCAGATTTAAGGGATAGTATTGAGAAAGTCTTTAATGGCTTTAATATTGATTTTAAAAAAAATTATCATTTTACTTCAGGTAAAGTTGCAATAAAAATTATTGAGTTAAAAGATAATAAAACAATTTTTAAAGAAGAGTTGTATATTTTAAATTTTGATGTTTTATTCAATAAAGATAGATATATTTTTGATGAAAGAGCATATTTAAAAATAAATAAATACGAAGACATATTAATTCATCATAATTACAAAGAATATAATAATCAATTAGAAATTCCATTAAATACTTCAAGAATAAAATTAAAAATAGGAAATGATATTATATATTGTGAATTACCTATTCTTAAATGGAGATTTAAAAATGAAAACTCTTGGAAATATAATAAATTATTATCTTGGCATGAAGATTTTAAAGGTGAAATTGAAATAAATATGCCAAATATAAAAGAAATGAAATTAGAATTTGCTAATATCAAGATAATAAATTCTATAAAAAATAAAGATACATTTATATTCAATTTAGATAGATTTTTAGATGATTTTAAATTAATAAATTCTAATCTTGTTGATTTAAATCTAAAGCTAGATAATGAAAAAATAAATATTGGACAAGTTATTGCAAAGTTATTTTTGAAAAATATGGGTATAGGATATATTCAAAATGCACAAAATTTATTGGGACAATATGAAATATATGGAAAAGGAGAATATTTCATTGATATTGTTAATGAAATCGGAAAAAAGCAAAGAGTTTTAAATAAATTAATTAAAGAAAATATAAATAAAGAATTCTTTACTAAAAAATATGTACTAGATTATGAAAATTATAAAATAATATTAGGATATTATGAAGGAAAAACTAATCAATTTTTTGGTTCTAAAAATAGAGTTGAGAAAATTTTATATGAGGGCAAAATACAAGAAATTAAGTCCGAAAAAAAAATAGCAGATAGATTATATAATAACCATATGATTCAAATTTATAGTTGTTCTATAGATAAAAAGCTATATAATATTAAAAGCTTTTTTATAAAAAAAATTGAGTTAATCGAAAAAAATAAATATCAAGGACAAGCTTTTTACTACTTAAAAGATGGAACCACTAGATATTTCTCATTTAATAATCCATTTGTATTTGAAACAGATAATTTAGAAAATGCTGAAGGGATTATAATTACATTAGTTGATAAAAATGAAGATTTCCCTATTTATGATTCTTACTATAAAAAATTATTAACAAATGAACCTACAGAAGATAAACATAACTACCAAAGGTGGTTAATACCAGATAAATACAAATTCAAAATAGTAGAGGGAGTATAAATTAAAATGTCAGAATTAAATCCGATTCAAGCAGCAAAAAATATAAAAGAAAAATATATAGAATATTTATTAACAACATTCAAAATAGCAGATAAAGAGATTGAAGAACAATTTAAAAATGAGCTATTTAAAAAAAATAAGTTATCAAAAGGACCTTTTCTAGAAGTTTCTAATTCTTTTGAAAAAGGAAAATCAATTAATCAGTTAATTAAAGAATCAGTATTAACTAAAGAGTTTAAAAATTTTAACTCACAAGAATTTCCATTTAAAAATAAAGACCTAAATATTTATTTCCACCAAGAACAGGCTATAAAAAAAGTTGCTAATGGTGAAAATATTATTGTATCTACAGGTACAGGTTCTGGAAAAACAGAAAGTTTTTTAATCCCAATATTAAATCATTTATTGGCAGAAAAAGAAAAAGGAATACTATCTTCTGGTGTAAGAGCTTTAATTTTATATCCTATGAATGCTCTAGTGAATGATCAGATGGAAAGATTTAGAAAACTTTTAAAAGATTATCCTGAAATAACTTTTGGAAAGTTCACAGGAGAAACAGAACACAAACAGCAAAATGCTGAAGTACTTCACAAAGAGGTTGTAAAAGAAGCTGATATTATTCCAAATGAAATTATTTCAAGAGATGAAATGAGAAAAAATCCACCTCATATCTTAATAACAAACTACGCTATGTTAGAATATTTAATGTTAAGACCTGAAGATAATACTTTTTTTGATGGTCCTAATGCTAAATTTTGGAATTTTATAGTTCTTGATGAAGCTCACACATACAAAGGTGCACTAGGAATAGAATTAAGTATGCTTTTAAGAAGATTAAAAGAAACAATAAAGAAAACTAATAATATTCGTTTTATATTAACCAGCGCTTCATTAGGGAGAGGTGTTAAAGACAATCCAGATATAGTTAAATTTGCTGAAAATTTAACTGGCGAAAACTTTAAAGAAGAAAATATTATTGGAGCAACGAGAGTTAAGTATACTACAACGGGAGATAAGAAATTTGATTTAAATATTTATACTAAAATATCAGAAGTTTTAGAAGATAAAAATAAAATAATTGATATTTTAAAAGAATATAAATTAAATAATTATTTTGAAAATATAGATAAATATTCAATAGAAGAAATATTATTTGAATTGATTTTAAAAGATGAAAATTTTTATAAGTTAAGATGTTTATTAAATGAACCAAAGGAAGTTTATGAAATCTTAAAAGAAATGAATATACTAGATGAAAATTATTTATTAAACTTTATAAAAGTAGCAAGCAAAGCTAAAAAAGATAATGTTGAATTATTTAAATCAAAATATCATTATTTTTTTAAAGCCTTAGAAGGTGGATTTTTATCTTTGTACCCTAAGAAAAATTTCTATTTAAATAGAATGGAAAAAGTAAATATTGATGATGAAACTTTAAAAGTCTTCGAAATTTCAACATGTAAATTCTGTAATGAAATATATTTAGTTGGAGAGGTAGTAAATTCGAGATTTCATTATAAAGTTTTAAATCAAAAGATAAATTATATGACAGAAGATGCAAGTGCAGATTTAGAATATTTTTTATTAAAATCTGATATAATAGAAAAAAATGAAGATGAAAATTTCAGTGAGAATGAAAAATTAACAAATGAACCATATGAATTATGTGCAAAATGTGGAGGAGTATTTAATAAAAATTATTTAGGAGATAAATGTAATTGTGGTAACAAATACTTAATAGACGTAATTAGAATTAATAAAAATACGAAAATGCAAACATTGCATACATGTAGATCTTGTGGCTCAACAAATCCTAAAAGTAGTGTATTAAAAAGATTTGTTATTGGTGCAGAGGGAGCTACTGCAGCTTTAGGAACAGCTCTTCACGAAAGTTTACCTGATACAATAATTAAAACAGCCACCAATGAAGTAAAAGAAATTTCTACAAATCGTTTTTTTGGGAACAAAAAAACTACTACTAAAAAAAGAGAAGAAACTATAAGGCAGTTTTTAGTTTTCTCTGACTCCAGACAAGCAGCGGCATATTACGCAACATTTATGGAGGAAAGTTACAATAAATTTTTAAGAAAAAGAGTTGTTTATGAAGTAATCTCAAAATCAAATATTGATTTAAGCATAGACCAACTTATTAATCAAGTCCAAGCGATTTTCGAAACTAATAAAATTTTTGAAACTAAAGACTGTCAAGCTGAAGCTTGTAAAAGTGTATTTTTTGAATTATTTAGTATCGATAGAAGATATAGTTTAGAAGGGGTAGGTTTGGCACAATTTTATATTGATTTTGATAAAGAACAAATTGATACTGGACTATTTTCGTTAGAAGAAACAAATGCATTATTACAAGAGTTATGTAATATTTTTAAATATAAAAGTATCATTGATTATGATCATTATAATATTACTAAAAGTCAAAAAGAATATTTTATGTACTCTACAAAAGAAAACTATATTAATTTAAGTGATCAAAATATAGAAGAAGGTATTTTTTCTTGGTTAACTACAAAAAATAATAACTCAAGATTTAAATTGATTGAAAAAGTATTAAATGCTCCTACTGAAATGATTAAGGAGTTTCTAATCGAAATGTGGAAAAGCGTATTAAATTCTGAAGAAAAACCATTATTAAAAGTAGTGAGAAATAATTATAAGTTAAATATAGAAAATATAAAAGTTAGATCTGGAAATAAAATAGATTGGTACTATTGCAAAAAGTGTAAAAAAATAACTCCTAATAATATCAAAAATATTTGCCCAACTTATTCATGTAACGGACTATTAGAAAAGATTAATCCAAATGATTTATACAAAGAAAATCACTATAGAAATTTAACAAAAGAATTATTAATTAAACCATTTAAAATTAATGAACATACAGCACAATTAGATGCAAAATTAGCTTATAAAATTCAAAAACAGTTTTCTGAAAAGCAAATTAATGTTCTTAGTTGCTCTACAACTTTTGAGGTTGGAGTTGATGTAGGAGAATTAGAAACAGTTTTTATGAGAAATATGCCACCTTCTCCTGCTAATTATTCTCAAAGAGCGGGAAGAGCAGGAAGAAGAGGTAGTTCATCTGCATTTATTTTAACATTCTGTAGTCAAAAATCTCATGATTTTAATTTCTATAAAAATCCAATACAAATGATAAAAGGAATGATACCACCTCCTAAATTTGATTTAAATAATAAAAAAATAATATTGAGACATATTTATGCTATATGTTTTAGTCATTTTTGGAAGAGCAATATAAATTATTACGGAGAAGGAAAAGTTTTAAATTCTTTAGCTGATAATATAGTTCAATCATTTAAAGAGTATTTATTATCAAAACCAAATGAAATTAAAATATTCCTAAAAAATATTTTAAATGAAGAAATTAAAAATGACTTAGGAATTGATAAGTGGGAGTGGGTGGATTCTTTAATTTCCGATTCACCTGCAGGGGCAATTTATAGAGCAAAAAAAGAATTCTTCTCAGAAATTAATGAAATTGATGAAGCAATAAAAAAACTTAAAAGTGATATTTTAAATTCTAATAAGATAGGAAATAAAGCTTATAATTTAAAAAGTATTGAAATGATGAAAGCTAACATAGAAAGTAAAATAACTATAAATTATTTTGCACAAAAAAATCTATTACCTAGATATGGATTCCCTGTTGATACAGTGGAATTATATTCAAATACTAAAGATGAATTAAGACTTTCAAGAGATTTAGGAATAGCTATATCAGAATATGCACCTGGTGGCCAAGTAATCGCAAATGGAAATCTTTTAACAAGTAGATATCTAAAAAAAGTCCCAACTTTAAACTGGAAAATATATAATTATGGTATTTGTAAAGAGTGTAAAACTTTAAATCAACACTTAGATACTAAAATAACAGAAGAAAGAGAAAAGTGTTCAAACTGTGGAGAAGAAGTAAATTTAAGTGAAAAATATATTGTCCCTGAATTTGGATTTAAAATAGAGAATACTCCTATTGAAAAAGCTGGAACAAAAAAACCTAAAAAGTTATATTCATCAGATATATATGCTATTGAAAATAAGAATGCGCAAAAAATAGCAGAAAAAGAAGTTCTTTGGGGTGAAGGAAGGTTAATTTTAAAAAGTTTTAAAGATGAAGAAATGGGGATTATTAGCCAAAATAAATTCTATATTTGTGAAACATGTGGATATGGAGAAAAAGGAATAGGAAATACAAATCAACCTTTTAAAACAGTTAAACATGAAAATTCAACAGGTTATGAGTGCAAAACTCAATTAAAACCCTATAGCTTAGGACATAAATTTAAAACAGACATTGTTTCAATAGATTTTATTAGCAAAAATTACTTAGAAATTAATGAATCTCTTCTTTATGCAATTTTAGAAGGAATTAGTAGTATTTTAAATATTGATAGAACTGATATAGCTGGATGCTTAAAAAAAATAGATAGAAAAAATCATATTGTTATATATGATACTGTTCCTGGAGGAGCAGGTCATGTAAAAAGACTTTTAGAAGAAGACAATATGATTAAAATATTAAAAGAAGCATTTAAAATAGTTAGTGAATGTGAATGTGGAGAAGAAACTTCTTGTTATTCTTGTTTGAGAGATTATTCTAATCAAAGATATCACGAAAATCTTTCGAGAGGAAATGTTATAAATACATTAAATAGCTTGAAAAACAATTAAAAAATAACGAATAAAAAATTACCTTTTTATATTATCATATGCATAAAATCCAAATATTTTTTATTATTTTTTTTTGTTCTATTAAAAGACACTTTAGTGTATCGTCTATACTCTTTAGAAAATAGTAAATATTTTTGAATATTATTTGATGAATTAGAATTTTATTTCATCATTCTCTGGCTTTTTGTTATTAGAAAAAATTATAAATACTCACTATTTCTTTAGGAATAGTGGAGCTACGGATGCTGTATTCCTTTGATACTTCATCCGTAGTCACCTCTTTTTTAAATATTTTTTGAAACTATAATATTATATAGTTACTGTTCCTTTTTTATACTGAGGAGCAATATCATACAAATCTACTGAGAAACAATGCTCTAAATCTCCTTCAAATCCAATACTTTTAAGGTAAGAGTAGTGCTTACTTCCTTCTAGTATTGTTTCTATAGGTAATTCCAGTTGTGCCACTCTCAAAATACTTCTACTGAAATCAGACATTGTAATAAATGTCTGATTTTCTAATTTTTTTACTATCAAACCAGCACATAATGCATCATCTAATGAAAATTCATCATCTGTTCCTGCACATATAATCACTACATCTTCATTTTGTTCTAAAAGCTCTTTTGAAATAGCTGAAATATTTAAAAAACTAGCTATATATAACATTTTAGATTTTAAAGCACTTTCAATAGCTCTCGTCCCATTACTTGTTGTCATAAAAATTTCTCTATTTTCAACTATTTCTCTCTTATACTCAAGTGGAGAATTTCCAAGATCAAATCCATCAATTTTTAACCCTCTTCTTTCTCCAGATAATATAGGTCTTTCGACTTTCTTACTCTCTTCAAGAACTGATTCAATCGATTTGAAGGGATGGATAGATTTTGCTCCGTTAAATAAGGCAGTTACCATAACTGTCGTTGCTCTTAATACATCGATAACCACAACTATTTTCCCTTGTGTATTTTGTTCTGTTACCTCTTTAGCTGATGATAAAATTGTTATGTTCATAGAAGTTCACCTCATATTTTATTTGCATACTGATATATATCTTTTAAAACTTCCTTTACTCACAGTACAGCTATCAATTATTTCAAATCCTGATTTTTTTATCATTGAGTCTAAATTTTCAAATGATATCATTATCATTTTTTTAGAAATTCTTCTGGCTGTATTAATAATATCTTGTTGTTCTTCTAAACTCGTATGGCTAAATATTCCATAAGGAATATCAATTATAGATGAATCGTATTCTTCATCTATATCATGCATATCCCCAGTTATAACTTTTGGTTCTAAAGCATAGAACTCTAAATTTTCTTTTGCATTTAGAGAAATCTGAGAATTTATTTCATATCCCACTATATCGTAATTCATAGATAACCCTTCTACTATAGTTGTTCCAACTCCACAGCACGGATCTATAATTTTAGTTTCACAATTTCCATCAGCTGCAATATTTACTACTGCTCTTGCCAACTTTACACCCATTGAATTTGAATATGAGTGAGGTTTTCTATCATGCTCATGCCACTTGTAATTATTCTTATCCATGATTCCAAATAACCATTTTTCCTTATATTTCGTTAGCCCTAAAGTTATTTCTGGATTTCTCATATCAGGAAAACCAATAATTCTTAATCCAACTTCTTTAATATTTTTTAATCTATCTTCATAGGGAATATTTCCACTTTCAAGTCTTAAATATTCAACCTTAAAGTTATCAAAACTCATTTTATTTTTTTCAAGTTCCTGAAGAATCTCTTCAAAGCTATCTTTTTCATAAACTATATCTAATCCACTTTTAATAAATGGACTATTTGATGCTATAAAGCATCTTTCAGAAATTAAAACTTTATTTTCTGGTTCTTTTCCAAATAAGGTTCTCATCTCCATTAGACATAATTCCTCTTCAAAAACAGGGTAATTTACTGCATATAAATATTTATTTAACTTATTTAAACTCTTCATTGTTCCTACTTTCTAATAATTTTCATACAATTATTTTAAATTATACAATAAAATCTTTTAATTTCACATAAAAAATATTGTATAATATTGAAAACAAGTTATGGGAGATAAGTTATGAATAATAAAAAAGGTGGAAACAAGATAAGTAGACCTCTAACTAATAACGAATTTTTAAAAATAATAGAATATATTAAATCTAAAGATGTAAAACTGATGTTAATTATTGAAGCGACTACAGGTTTAAGGATACAAGACATCGCAATTTTAAAATGGAGTAATCTAAGAAATGGAAAATTAGAAATATCTGAAATGAAAACAAAAAAAACTCAAAATAGAGAGTATCCTCTTTGGCTAAGAAATATGTTGGAAGATTTTAAAGAAGAAAATTGTAAAAAAATTAATGATTATCTATTTTTAGAAAATGATAAAAATTTTAAAAATCAAATAAATGCCTTAGTAAGAAAATGCCAAAGACAAATTCAAACTTCTTGTAAATTATCAGATATAGAATCAACTCATATTTCTACTCATAGTTTTAGAAAATATTTTGCCACTGAAAACTACAAAGCTACAAAAGATATCGTTCTAATTCAAGAGATGCTAAACCACACAAGTCTTGCAACAACAAGAAAATATATCCGAATTAATCAGGAAGAAGTAAATGAAGTTTGTAGAAATTTTGATCCTTTTTCTAGAAAATATTAAATTAATAAAAGGAACAATCAGGAATTCCCAATTGTTCCTTCCATAAATTTTTAATTTATTTTTAAATAGTCATATGCTACTTGAGCCAAAGCTTTAGAACTTGTTTCTAAATTAGAATCATTCCATCTAAGTCTAGGATGATGTAAAAATGTTTCAATTTCTTCTTGATTATCCTTAGCTCCAATCAAGAAAAAATTACTAGGAATATTTTTTCCAAAATATGAGAAATCTTCTGAACCCATCAACGGGTTTTCTAATATTACAATATTTTCTTCCCCTAAAGCTTCACTTAAAGATTTTTTTGCTATATCAAAAAGATTCTTATCATTTATTAAAGTCGGATACATTCTATCAATATCAAACTTATATTTTGCATTATAAGCTAAAGTAAGTCCCTTTAAAATTTGATCCATTCTTTCTAATATTTCTGCAGTTAAATTCTCATCAAAAGTTCTTATTGTTCCCTTAATTGTTAATGTATCGGGTATTACATTTCCAGCTTCTCCTGATTTTATACTACAACAAGATAGTACCGCTGGTGTTAATGTTGAAATATTTCTACTTATTATATTCTGAAAATTGATAACAGCTTGGCACCCTACTATAATAGGATCCACTGTTTTTTCTGGAAGCGAACCATGTCCACCCACCCCTTGAATTTCAATTTCAAAAGCTGTAGGATGTGCCATCATTTCTTGTTCTTTGAAAATAATTTTTCCAGATGGATAACTTGGCCAAAGGTGACACCCAAATGCTGCATCAACTTTTGGATTTTCCAAGATTCCTTCTTCTATCATTGGTTTTGCACCACCAGGACCCTCTTCAGCTGGTTGGAATACTAGTTTTATATTTCCAGAAATCTCATCTTTTAATTCATTTAAAATCATTGCTGCTCCTAAAAGTCCAGCCACATGACCATCGTGTCCACAAGCATGCATCATTCCAGGAATTTTAGATTTATACTCACAATCTGTTTCTTCATGAATCGGTAGAGCGTCCATATCAGCTCTAAGTAAAACTGTTTTCCCTGGATATTTTCCTTCGATTAGTCCTACTACTCCTGTTTTTGCTACTTCTCCTTTATAGGGTATTCCTAATTTATCCAGTTCCTTTTTTATTAATGCAGCTGTTTTAAACTCATGAAAACCAATCTCAGGATTTTGATGTAACTCTCTTCTAATTTCTACTATTTTTCCTAAATTTTGCTTCGCTAATTTATTTATTCTTTCTTTCATTTATTCCTCCTATAACCCAAAAGGTATATCAAACATTATAAAAGTTATTAATAGTGAAATACTTACTACAAGAGTTCCAAATGCATATGGAATCATATTTGCTATAAGACTTCCTATTCCAAAGTTTTTGTCATATTTTTTACAAACTGCTAATAATAAAGTTAAATATGGAAATAACGGCGTTATCATATTTGTTGATGAATCTCCTATTCTATAAGCCATTTGGGTTAGTGCTGGATCATAACCTAAAAGCATAAACATAGGAACAAATATTGGAGATAAAATTGCCCATTTTGCCGAAGCACTACCTATGAAAAGATTTATAAATCCAACTAGGATAATATACATTGTTATTAATGGTATCCCTGAGAATCCCACTTTACTCAGTTTATCAGCTCCTTTAATAGCCATTACGATTCCTAAATTACTTTTACCAAATAAATTTAAGAATTGAGCTGCAACGAAAACTATAAAGAGATATCCACCCATTTCTCCTAAACTTTGTCCAACCATTCGAACAACATCTTTATCATTTTTTATCTTTTTTGTGATTTTTCCATAAACAATTCCAGGAATCAAAAATGCCAAAGTCATTACTATTATTAACCCTCCCATAAATGGAGACTTTGTAGAAATTAAAGAACCTGAATTATCCTTAAAAAATGCATTTTCTCCAATGCAAAGAGATATTATAAAACCAAAGTAAATCAGAAGAGATATCCCTGCATATTTCAAAGCTTTTTTCTCCGACTCTTCTATATCTTTTTTTTCATGAATCTCATTTTGATTCTCTAATTTTGGAAATCTTGGTTCAATAATATTTTTTGTAATCCATGCTATTGCAATCATTTGGACTACTGCGTTTGCTATATTAAAAAATATTGTCATAGCTGGACTTCTCATAAATGTCTGATCTAACATTTGAGCTGATGGAACGGTAAACGAAGTTATTAAGATATCGTTTAAGCTGACAAAAATCCCTGAACAAAACCCAATAGCTGCTCCTGCATAAGCTAGTAAAATTCCTATTATAGGATTTTTCCCTAAATTTAAAAATATCAATGCTGCTAACTGTGGAAGAACAATAAATCCAGCATCTCCTATTCCCGTAAAAATAAGCCCCATTAGTACAACCGTATAATAAATCATTTCCTTTGGTACTTTTCCTACAACGACAGTTAATAAAGTTTTCAATAATCCACTTTTATCAGCTAATCCTATACCAATCATGGCAATCAAAACAACTCCTAATGGAGGATAATTTTGAAATACTGTAATCATTTCAACAAGAATTTTTTTCAAATTTTCTATACTTAATAAATTATTTACAGCTATCACTTCTTTGCTTATTGGGTGAGTTGCAACAATTCCAAGCTTATTACAAGTATAAGATATGATAAGTATTAACATACAGAGTATTACAAAAATCGAAACAGGATCGGGCAGTTTATTCCCTATTTTTTCAAATGAATTTAGCATTTTGTCTATTAAATTTTGTTTATTCTTATCCTCTACCATATAATCCTTTTTAAATTCTTCCATGATTATCCCCTCCCATTCATCTATACTTTTTTTAATTTTATACTTTATATACTTCAACAGAATTGATTTGTCAATTTATTTAAATAATCAATTTTAGAATCAAGGAAAATAAGATTTCCATAGAATAGATAAACCAAGTTCAAAATATAATTTTAAGTGTAGGAGATACTATTATGGAAAATATTCAGACTACTTGTAGTTTTTGTGCTACTGGTTGTAACTTAATTTTTCAAGTCGAAAATAAAGAAATAATTTCATGTAAACCTTTAGAAACATATCCTGTAAATAAAGGGCTTGCTTGCATTAAAGGCAGAAACTTAGCTTATGAAAACTCTATGAAATACCGTTGCACATCACCACTTCTTCGTGATAACAATGGAGTTATGCAGCCTATAAGTTGGGAGGATGCTTATGAAATAATTGCAAAAAAATTTTTAAATATCAATGAAACATATGGTCGAGGTTCTTTAGCATTTTTAAGTACAGGACAAATTCCTGTTGAAGAAATGGCACTTCTTGGACTTGTAGGAAGATTTGGTTTAGGAATGGAAGGAGATGGGAATACAAGACTTTGTATGGCTACAGCAGCTGTTGCCTATAATCAATCATTTGGATTTGATGCTCCTGCATATTCATGGGAAGATCTTATGACAACTGATCTTGCGATATTTATTGGGGCTAATCCAGCAATTAGTCATCCTGTACCATGGTGGAGACTAAAAAAAGAGAATCCTAATGCTGAAATTATAGTTATTGATCCAAGGTATACTGATACAGCTAAGAGCGCTCATAAATGGCTTCCTATTAAACCTAAAGCAGATTTAATATTTTTATATACTCTCGCTAATTATCTAATAGCCAAAGATTATATTGACCATGATTTTATAGTGAACCATACAGATAATTTTGATGATTTTAAAAAATTTGTAACGAAATTTTCATTAGATGAGCTAGAAAAAAATACCTCTATAAAAAAAGATGAACTTATATCACTCGCTGAAGATATTCATAACAAAAAAAAGGTCTCTTTTTGGTGGACAATGGGTGTAAATCAGAGTTTTGAAGCTACAAGAACGGCTCAAGCAATCATAAACATCTCACTCATGATTAAAGGATTTGGCGAACATGGAACTGGTGCTAATTCAATTACTGGCCAATGTAATGCAATGGGGTCTAGATTATACAGTGTAGAAACATGCTTATATGCTGGAAGAAAATTTAATCTTTTAGAAGATAGAAAAACTATCTCTAAAATTTTAGAAATAGATGATTCTCTTATTCCAACTAGGGAAACACTTCCATTTGATCAAATTATATCAAATATGAAAACCAAAAAAATCAGAGGATTATGGATAGTTGCTACCAATCCAGTAGTATCCTTTCCTCATAATAAAATTATGGAAAATCTTAATTCTGCAGCAGATTTTATTGTTGTACAAGATATCTACTATGATACTGAAACAGCAAAACAAGCTCATCTTTTCCTTCCAGCTTCAACTTCTCTTGAAAAAGAGGGAACATTTATAAATAGTGAAAGAAGATTCTCTGCTGTTCAAAAAGTCGTAGATCCACCAAAAGGAGTAAAAACAGATTACGAAATAATTTTAGAAATTGGAAAAGCCTTAGGACTTAATGATAAATTAAAACTTGATAAATGGGCAACACCTGAAGATTCCTTTAATTTATTAAGGGAACTGTCAAAAGGTATGCCTTGTGATTTTACAGGGATTGATTATAATAAACTTAAAAATAGCAATGGAATTCAGTGGCCTTTCAGAGAAGAAGAAATATTAATAGATAATTCAAGAAATTTATTTTCTGACAATAATTTTTACACAGAAGATCATAGAGCTAAATTTATATTTGAAAATATAACTTCATATCCAGAATTACCCGATATTCAGTATCCATTTATTCTTATCACAGGGCGTGGTGGTGTTGGTCTTTGGCATACGCTAACTCGCACAAGAAATATTCCTATGGTAGAACATATGTATCCCCATGAAGATTACGTACTTATAAGCTTTGAAGATGCTAAAAAACTTGAATTAAAAAATGAAGATGAAGTCATACTTACCTCTAAAAATGGATCATGTAATATCAAAGTAACCATAAACGATGTAATGACACCTGGTCAAGTTTTTGTATCTATGCACTACAATGTAGCAAATAAATTAACAGATGCTCTATATGACCCGTATTCCAAAGAACCTTCATATAAATATGCAACCGTTTCTATAAAAAAGGTATAGGTGATAAAGATATGGAAAATAAAAGGTCTTTTAAAGATAAATTAAGTCAGTATCCTTCTGGAGCATCAGCTCTAGGGTTAGGTATTGTAGGACTTGGTTCTGCTTGGGATAATATTCAGCCTGAAATAGGATATTATATATTTGTTTTTTGTATAATCTGTTCTCTTGTGTTGATTTCATGTTATATTCTTAAAATTATATTCTGTTTTGATAGTTTTATTGATGATATGAAAGATACACTTCGTGGGGCAGTTGTTACATCAACAGATATGTCCTTATTAGTTATTTCAACTTTTGTCTATAGGTATGAACCTACTATTGGTAGAATGCTCTGGTTTTTTGCAACTATAATGCATCTTATCATCTGGTATACATTTACCTATTACAGAATAAAACTTGGGAAATTTTTAGAATTTCATTTTGGATGGTTCGTTACTTATGGTGGAATTGTTACTGTTGCTGTTACAGCAAATGGTATGGGAT
The DNA here is from genome assembly GCF_014250685.1 of Cetobacterium sp. 2A. Taxonomy (GTDB): domain Bacteria; phylum Fusobacteriota; class Fusobacteriia; order Fusobacteriales; family Fusobacteriaceae; genus Cetobacterium. The sequence goes on from NZ_JACFAJ010000011.1 coordinate 19,242, forward strand.
TTAACCCCTGGGCGAGAGCATTTTGGTGGATAGGATTTATCTCCACAATAATTCTCATTCCTATAATTTCTGCAAGAGGGATAAGACTAGGGTTTGAAAATAAATATAAGATTACAATTCCGGTTGTAGCCGCTCCTGTAAATCTTCTTCTTGCGGGATATTTAAGTGGAATATTTGAACCCAACCAAACTTTATTATGTCTTATAGCTATAGCGGCTTTTACGGCTACATTTGTAGCTTGGATAGGAATTTTCCATGCATATCGTTTGCCATTTGTTGCAACTTTTGCTGCTTTTACATTTCCACTAAGCATAAGTGTCACTTCTTCCATAAGATTTGGAAAATTTTATCCAAGTTTTTCATTTTTAGGATGGATTCAGATTATTATTACCACAATAGTCATAACTTATACTACTTGGAGATTTATAAAGTTTTACGTACTAAAAAAAGCTAATTAATAATTATTAATTAGAAACAGAGGAGATAAAATATGGTATCAATCGAAAACTTAAAAAAATTTGGAAAAAAATATATTATATTCTTTATTTTGTTAATGTTAGCAGTATATTTTACAGCTGATTATATTATCAGTAATAGGGAGCGAAAACTTTATTTTGGAACTCTTGAAATGGATAAAGTAAATATTTCTCCAGAAATTTTAGGGAAGATTAGCTATATAGCTGTAGAGCAAGGGGACACTGTAAAAAAAGGTCAGCATCTTGTAGATATAGATAATGAAAAAAATAAATTAATATTAGAAAATAATAAAATCTCTCTAAAAACCTCTGAAAATCAACTTCTAAAAACTCTAGATGGTACAAGAGAAGAAGAGATTTCAGCTCAAAGAGAAATAGTTAAACAACTGAATGCACAAGTTGAACAAAGAAAAAAAGATATTCTAACTGCGACAAGTAATTTAGAGTTTGCTTCTTCAAATTTTGAAAATAAACAAAAAATATATAAGGATACAAAAAGTCTTTTCGAAAAGAAATTTGAAAGTCAATATTCACTTGATACAGCTAGAATCAATTATGAGAATACTTTAAATCAACTACAAGTTGCAAAACATAATCTTGAAAATAGCAAAATAGCGTTTGAAGGATATGAAGCTCAAAAAAAATCAGCTGAAGAAAATCTTAGACTTATGATAAATGGATTTAGTAAGAGAGATATTGAAGTAGATAAATTAAAAATACAATCTTCTGAGAAAAATCTTGAACTAACTCAACTAAATATAAATAAAAATGTTATTTTAGCCCCTCTAGATGGAGTTGTAGAAAGTGTTAATTTTAAATTAGGAGAAGTTGTAGGAACTGGAAATTCTATTATAACAATGCTTGATTCAAAAAATCTGTGGACAAAGATATATGTCCATGAAAAAATACTTCCTAAGTTACATCTTGGACAAAAAGTTGTCATTAGAAGTAACTTTGTTCCTAAAAATTATGAAGGTGAAATTATCTATATAGCCTCTAATTCAGAATTTACTCCAATGAATATAGTAACTAAAGAAGACAGATTAAAACTTGTTTATCAAATTAAAGTAAAGGTCCTAAATAATGATGATAAACTAAAAAGTGGAATGTTAGCTGAGGTGAACTTTGGATTATGAATGAAACAGATTATGTAATAGAAATTAAAAATCTAACAAAAAAATTTGATACTTACACAGCTGTTGACTCATTGACATTTTCTATCCCAAAAGGAGTTATTTTTGGGTTTTTAGGTCCTAATGGAAGTGGAAAATCAACAACTATAAGAATGATTTGTGGAGTTTTAACTCCTACATCAGGTGAAGGTAAAGTATTGGGTTATGAACTTAAAAATAATACCGAAGAAATAAAATCTAAAATTGGCTATATGTCCCAAAAATTTAGTCTTTATGAGGATCTTATTATTGAAGAAAATTTAAACTTTTATGGCGAAATATATTCTCTTCCTAAATCTAAATTAAAAGATAGAGTAGAAGAAATCATCACAATGCTCCATCTTGAAGAAAAGAGAGGATTTCTTTCTAAAAATCTTTCTGGTGGATGGAAACAACGGCTTGCACTTGGATGTGCAATCATTCATAAACCTGAACTTCTTATTTTAGACGAGCCTACAGCGGGGGTAGACCCAGTTGCCAGAAGAGAATTTTGGATGCAAATAAAAGATCTTTTAAACGATGGAATAACTGTACTAGCCACTACTCACTACATGGATGAAGCTTCAATTTGTGACATAATTTGTTTTATTTATGAAGGAAAACTTGTAGTTATAGATTCTCCAGAAAACCTTTATAAACTCCACAATACAAACAATCTTGAAGATATATTCATAAGTTATGTAAAAAATCTTTCTCATAAAAATGTCATTTCTTCATTTACACAGCTCACTGGTCAAAACAACAGAGAAGGTGATAAAACATGATAAATATTAATAGAGTAATAACCATGGCTAAGAAAGAAATTATACATATAAGAAGAGATAGAGCAAGTCTTGTCATTGCTCTTATACTACCTATATTTCTTCTTCTTCTTTTTGGATTTGCTGTAAGCTCTGATGTTGATAATATTAAAATTTCTGTATATGATGGTAGTCGTACTATTGAAAGCAGAGAGTTTATTGATAAATTAAATAATTCTACCTATCTTAAAGTTTTTAAGTATGTAGAAACTCCAGATGAAGTAGAGAAAAGTATAGATTCTGGAGATGTAAAAATTGGAGTTATTATTCCTGATTATTTTGCTACAAGATTAAGAAGAAATGAACCGAGTGATGTCCAATTTCTTATAGATGGATCTGATCCATACATTGCCAAAACAGCGTCTTCATATTCAGCTCTTATTGTAAATAGCTATTCTAATACATCAAAGAAAATAATAAATCCATTTACACTTCTTCTTTATAATCCAACACTCGAGAGTAGTAAATTTAATATTCCGGGAATAATAGGACTTATCCTTCAAAATATAACTATAATGCTAACTGCATTTTCTATAGTGAGAGAAAAGGAAAAAGGAACAATGGAACAACTTATAATGACTCCAGTAACTCCTCTTGAGTTAGTGATAGGAAAAATTATTCCCTATATTTTTATAGCTTTTTTGGAACTAGATATGACTCTTATTTTAGGAAAAATAATTTTTGGTATCGATATTAAAGGAAGTTTAATCTTTCTTATACTTCTTGGAACAATGTTTCTTGTATGTTCTTTAGCTTTAGGGATACTCATTTCAACAGTTTCAACAACTCAGCTCCAAGCTATGCATATGTCTCTAGCATATCTTTTACCTAGTGTTATTCTTTCCGGTTTCATCTTTCCTAGGGAAGCTATGCCTAAACCTATATATTTTGTAAGTTATTTGATGCCTTTAACATACTTCAACCAGATACTTCGTGGAATAATACTGAAAGGGATAGGGGTAAGAGAACTTCTTCCTGAAATAATCTCACTTTCTATCATAATTATTGTAATAGTAATATTTTCAATACATAAATTTAAGAAAACATTAGATTAACTGGAGGAAAAGATTGATGAAACTGAAAATATTAATGATGATTTTTATTATAAAACAGCTTTTTTCTCAAACTATTACCCTGGAAAATGCAATAGAAATTGCAATTAATGAAGGAAAAGAAATAACAATTTCTGAAAATGATTTAAATATTTCTAAAAAAAAATTAAGTTCAGCTTTTAAGATTGCATTACCAAATTTATTTTATACGGGAGCATACCTTAAAGCTGACACTCCTATATTAGAAAATATACCCATAAAAGTTAAAAATAGTGGTTATGTAAATTTTATAGGGATATCTCAACCCATATTTCAAGGGGGAGCAATAATTGCCGAAATGAAAGGAGCTAAAATTGCCGAAACACAGTCTGTTCTAAATTATCTTAAAACAAAGAGAGACGTGAGACTTGAAATTATTTCTATTTATTGTGAAATTTTAGCGGCAAAAAATACTATAGAGGCATATACAATTTCGAAAAAGCAACTTACCGAAGTTTTAAATTCTCAAAAAGAAAAGATAAAGATTGGGAAAGCTACTAATTCAGATATATTAAAAGCTGAATATCAACTTCTTGAAATGGAAGCAAATATAATTGATACTCAAAACATCTTAGAAATTGGAATGATTTCTCTTAAACAAAAACTTAATTTTCCCAGTAATATTTCTATCGATATAGAAGAGTTCACCATCCCAAAAGAAATATTGTCATTTATAGACTACGAGAGAGACCTCAAAGAGGCCTTAAACAAGAGTATCGCCTCAAACCTAGCTAAAACTATGATAGAGGATGCTGAGGTCCTTAAAATGGCTACAAGAGCTGATTTTCTACCCCATGCTAAAGTATTTATTGGAAAGGGTTCTGTTACTGAAGAAGATGAAACAAATAGCTCTTGGGGTGGTGGAGTATTAGTTAACTGGGATATCTTCCACTTCGGAAAAGATTATGACAACTATAAAGCGGCGGAATTTGAAATAGAAAAAGCAAAACTACAAGAAAAACTTACTACAGATAGTATAGAACTCAATTTACGAAAGGCATATCTAGATATTATAAAAATCAATAAACTGATGGAAGTACGATTTAAGGCTCTTGAAGAAGCTGAAGAAAATTTTCAAAGAGATAAGGATAAATTTGAAAGAGGAATAATTTCATTTTTAGATTTCTTAATATCACAAGCAGCTGTCACAGATTCCAGAGTTAAATACAATAATTTAAAATTTTATCTTTTTACTTCCTTTGAAAGATATCGCTCTCTTCTTATCTAAACTTATAAATTGATATTTTCCCTAAAATAAGGTAAAATAATAACTTGAAATCTATAAAAGGGGAAAATAATAATGTATTTGAAAATATTACTTTTTATAGTTTTTTCTATAACTATTTTTTCGGATGAAATGTATAAACCAAAAAGTCTTGAAGAACAATTATATTTAGAAAAAATTAGAAAAAAAGAATTCATTTTATCTTTGCAAAAATCAGAAGTAACCGAATCTATTATCAATGGAACCAATTTAAATAAAATTATTTTGGAACTTTTTGAAGATTATTTAAATTTAAATGTAAAAGTTGAAAAATCTGATTGGAATAAAGCTTATCTAGATTTTAAAAATGGAAAATCGGATGCTATAGGACTTATAACAAGAAGACCCGAGAGAAAATCATTCACTGAGTTCTCTAAAAAAAATTTTGGAGAAGATTTATATCTTGTTTCTAGAAAAGAAAAAATCGTCTCTAAAGATGATTTAAAAGGCAAACCAATATTTATCTATAAAAACGATAGTTCCTTACCTCAACTACATAATTTTTTTAAAAGAGAAAATATTTCGAATGAAATTATAGAAGTAGATGATATTATGGATCATTTAGACGGTATTGTTTTATCATCTGGACTTTATGCAAATGGACAACCATTTAAAATTAAGATTGGATATATTCCTGACACCTCAATAGGAGTTTCTAAAGAATATGCTCCTTTGATACCCATACTAAATAATGCTCTTTCTGAGAAATATGAAGAGAAAATTGATAATTACTTAATAAATAAAAAGCTATCAATCCAAAGGTCTAACTTTAAAAATAAGTTAACTGAAATAGAAAAAGATTATTTAAAAAAAGTTGAAAAAATAACTGTAGGACTTGAGAGTGATTCAACTTTAAGCAGATATTCTAAAAAGAATAAAAATTTTACTGGAATTATTCCAAATATTCTAAAAAAAAGTAGTCAGGTAATGGATATTGAATATAAAAATTTTGGAACAACTCAATATGAGTGGAATGAACTTTATAAAAAATTCTTGGATAAAAAAATTCAAGTATTACCCACTTCACTTTTTAATTCCAATTTTAATCAATATTTATTCTCGAACGTTATCTATAGTTTAAAAGTATTTCTGGTTACTAATAAAAAAACAAACAATCAATTAATTGGTGTTCTTAAAAATAGTGTTTATGAGGATATTGCAAAAATGTTTTTTTTTCCAGAGCAAATCATAACATTTTCATCTAATAAAAATCTTTTACTGGCTTTACAAAAATTAGAAATAGATGGTCTTGTCACATCTGAAATAAATGAATTTGATGAAAACCACTTTGAAACTGAAGAATTAAGTACTATTCCAATAGTTTTAGCTTTTCAAAAAGAAGATGATATTCTGAGAGGAATCTTTAATAAAGCTTTAGAATCACTCGGTAACTCCGAATTAGAAAATATTATTACTCGAAGTCATAGAGAAGAGAACAAAGAGATTTTTATTGAAAAACAAAAGATAAAAATATTGTTCAAAATTTTTATAGCCGGATTAATCCTAGCTCTCATAACTATCTTTACATTGATTTACAAGTTTTTATCAGAAAAAAATATTTCTAGAACCTTAAGAAGAGATTTTTTAACCAATCTTCCAAATAGAGTTCTCTTTAATGAATTTTGTCAGTTTAATCAAAAAAATAAAGGTACTGCAATATTTATTGATTTAAATAATTTTAAACAGGTAAACGACAAGTTTAGTCATAAATTTGGAGATCAAGTTCTAATTGAAGTTGCTAAAATATTAAAAGAAATATTTGGAGATGAATTTACATTTAGAATTTCTGGTGACGAATTTTATAGCTTTTTGTTAGATAAAGATTACAAAATAAAATTAGCAAAACTTAAACTTAAAACAATGAGATCAAAAATTTTAATAAACTATAACATTTCCTTTAGCCTAGGTTACTATTTAAAATCAGAAAATGAAAGTCTAGAAGACGCTTTTAAATATGCTGGAATGGCAATGAGAGAGGCCAAGTTAAAAAAAGAATATTTTGTTGTAGAAGCATCACCTGAATTAATAGCTTTAAAGACTAGGGAGTTAAAAATTAAAGAAATTTTAAATGATTCTATTAAAAATGAACTTTATTTAGTATTTCAACCTAAAGTAAATGCTTTAAATCCAGAAATAATTGTTGGAGCAGAAGCTCTTTGTAGATGGGAAAATAAAGAGTTAGGATTTATTTCACCTACTGAATTTATTTCACTAGCTGAGGATTTAAAAATAATTCATTCTATTGATTTTAAAATAGCTGAAGAAACAATAAAAACTCTGAAAGAATGGATTGAAAATAATAAAATTTCAAAAGATTTTAGACTTTCTTTTAATCTTTCTATGCAAACATTTGATAGAGATGATATAGTTTCAACCATAGAATTTTTTCTAAATAAGTACGGGGTGAGTGGAAAAAATTTAGAAATAGAAATAACAGAAAGTACACTCTCGACAAATATTTCTAAAACTTTAGAAAAACTAAAATATTTAAAGGAACTGGATATATCTATAGCTTTAGATGATTTTACAGCTGGATACTCTACTACTGCTTTATTACCAGTTTTACCAATAGATATTGTAAAATTTGATAAATCATTAATAGATTTATTTGAAAACAATAGAAAAAAAGGAACCATAATATATAAAACTTTAATAAAAATGACAAAAGATTTAAATCTTACAACAGTTGCTGAAGGGATAGAACTAAAAGAACAATATCTTTTTTTAAAAAAAGAAAAAATAGATATTATTCAAGGTTATTACTTTGGAAAACCTGTTAAGAAAGATTTTTTTAATAAATACTAAAAAGGGTCCTCATTTACTGAGGACCTTAATATTTTTCTAAGAGCTAATTTACCATATGAAACTCAAAAACTTTCGTTTCCTCATTAGGCCCTTCTCCTATTATTTTGAATCCTAATTTTTTATAAAATTCTACTGAACGTATATTATCTTTATATACTGCCAAAGTTAACTTACCATAAATATTTTTAACAAATTTAAGTAACTTTGTTCCTGCACCTTTACCTTGATAATGATTATCAATAAAAAGAGCTCCTATAAACTCTTTGTTTATTATTGATATAAATCCTTTAATTTCATCATTATTCTCATATATATAAGTCTCTGCCATTGGAATGTATACATCTCTAACTATTGTATAAGAATTTTCCCAATAACTCTTGTCTATAAATTCATGAGCTTTTATAGTTGATTCTAACCATATACTCATAATTTTATTTATATCTTTATTCTCTAATTTTCTTATAACTGTATTACTCATCAATATTTTCTAGCCCTAATTCTCTAGCTATTATTAATGCAGCTTTTTCTGCTACTTCTCCAGTAAAAGCAACACATTGATCTTTATGTTCCTTTGCTCCCATATCCATTCCATGAGTTAAAACTTTACAACATAAAACTTTATGGTTAGCTCTAAAACTTTCTTGTAATTCAAATGCTAAATCTAAAGCTTTATTTACCTTAGCATCTCCACCTTTAGTTCTTCCAAATAAATAGCTCAAAGCCATAACTCCACCTGTAACAGCCCCGCAAAGACACTTTGATTTACCTACACCAACTGGGAATCCTGAAGCAACTGCAATCATCTCTTCCGGCATCTCTGGTATCATATTATTTCTAATTGAATTTATTATTGACTCAGAACAAAAGAAGTCCCCTACTCTGTAAGACTCTTCAGCATCATGCTTTATTTTTTTAATACTAATTTTTTTATTCATTTAAGTTTCTCCTGCATTATGTTATTTTTTTATCTAAGTTATTATAACATTTTTATTAAATAAAAAATACTATTGTTGAATTCCAGGATAAGCCCAAATTCCAGAAGTTCTTATTAAATCTCTATAAATTACTAATTTTTCATCTTCAGAAATTTTTTGAGCTTCGTTAATAGTTTCATAATCTAAGTAAACTAAATTTGAATAATTAATATTTAATCCTTTAAGTTCTGCTGCTTCTTCAAATACTGCAAGACCTCTTCTTATATGACTTGCACTTGTAACAAGAGTTACATTTTCAGGATTTAATTTAGTTAAAATTTCAGTTGAATAAATTGCATTTCCAACAGTATCTTTAGCCTGATCGTCCATATAGATAAGATTTGAAGGAACTCCATTCGAAACCAGCCAATTTTTCATAACATATGCTTCTGTTATTCCACCTTTTTGAACTCCACCTGAGACAATTATAGGAGATTTTGGATTTTTCTTATGAAGAGCTAATCCCTGTTTTAATCTCTCTATTAAAGGTTTTTCCATTTTACCATTTTTTCCAAGAGCATACCCTAAAATAACAATGGCATGTTTCTCTTCAACTTGGAATGGATAGATATTTATTTTTTCTTTCATGATATTATCGGTTCTGCTAAATTTATTTAAATATTTTTGTGTTTCTTTTTTATTATTCTTTTTAAGAATCTCTATAGTTTCAGAGTAAGTTTTCATATCTCCTATTTGTTTTGAATATGCTGCCAAGAGAATTCCTGCTTCAAAACTATCAGGATAAATATCTAAAATATTTTTATATGTTGTTAAAGCCTCATTTGTTTTCTTTTGTATTATTTGAGTTGAAGCTATTGAAAATCTTAAATCTATTCTTTCCGGACTAATTGCACTGGCTTCTTTAAATGAATTTTCAACAACATCATACTTTCCTTTTAATGTTATTCCTTTGAAAAATTCTTTTTCAACTTTTGCTAAATCTCCACCATGCCAGTAATAATGAATTCCTGTTTGTGAAAGTTGGGCTATTTTATTTTGATCCTGTACCGATGGATATTGTTTAGTAGATGAACAACCAGTTAATAAAATAAATCCTAAAATTCCAGATATTATTTTAATTTTATTACTCATAATATAATCCCCTCCGTATTTTAGTAAGATTCCTAATTAATAATACATCTTATTTAACTTGAAATCAATTAGTTGACAAAATAAAAAACTAGTCTTAGTATAAAATATACATTAAATAAATTTAAAAGGAGAAATTCATTTATGAAAACCGATAGAGATAAAGCTATCTTATTATTGAAAACAGGAAAAGGACAAATTGATGCAGTTTTAAAAATGATAGAACAAGAAAGATATTGTATGGATATTGTAAATCAAATTCTTGCAGCTGAATCTCTTATAAAAAAATCAGGTATGCTTATTTTAAAACAACATATGGATACATGTATTAAGAAAGCTTTTGAAAATGATAATTCAGATGAAAAAATTCAAGAAATTATAGATATTCTTGGAAAAGTAATGAAATAAAATTTATTTTAACTTATAGCTCTTACGAACTCTTATTTAGCTCACAATCAATTTTGGTAAATAGATGTGTAAATTGTTGTATTATTTGTTTCTGTGGCTTATTATCGCTATAAGAGCGAATTAAAGATAGGTTGTAATAGATATTAATTGTTTTTCAATTTTATTTTATATTTAATCAATTTTAAATAAAGATTTTTATTGAAGAAATTTATTCGAAAACTGTATGTTTGTTTTTTTGTTTAATTGTTTAATTGTTAGAGCAAAAAAATATGATGATTTCACTGTGTCTTTAAGTCAACAAAATCAAGGGATATTCTTTATTATTGTTCGGTACAAACTAGTCCCATAGAATAATAGTTGTTTTCCTCATATTATAATAGTATATCTTCACATAGAATAATAGTATCGTTCACATAGACTAATAGAACCTACTCTCATAGAATAATAGTATTTCAAAATTATGATATTTTCCTCATATAATAATAGTAATTTTCAAAAAAATAAGGTATAATCATAAAACTTACTATTATACAAAGGGAATATAATTAAAAACCGGTTGGGGTGAAAAATTTGGAAAAGAAAATTTATGAAGGTGGTGGAATGGTTGAGATAGATACTGGACCAAGTGAAATTGTAGAAGAGTTTCTGGAATTTCCCGAAGATCATATTCTTAATCAAATGAACGGAAATCTTGTAAGAATGGATATGAATATTGTAGAATATCCACTTTTTTCTAAAAATAAGAGAAGAAAAATAAATCAAACTGTAATATATTACTTTAATGAGAGAAAAGATAAATACATTGAGATAAAACCAATCTCTGGAACAACAATTCCTGGTGAATTTGAAGAGAAAATTTTTATATCATTAGTTAAAATAATGCGTAAAAATGGATATGGGAAAAACTTTGTTGTTACAAATTCTGAAATTTTGGAAAATATGTGTGTTGTCAACCAAGGAACCAAAAATGCCTTGTACCATCAAGTTAAAGGAGCTATGTTAAAACTTACAGAAACTTCATATACATTTAAAAATTCTTTATATTCAAACGAAATGGGCGGATTAATTGAAAACGCTGTTATAACGAGTATTATGAATATTCAAATTATTTCTAAAAAGAGTGCTAGAAAAGGCGATAAAGAATATTTTAAAGATGGACGTATCAATGAAATTTATAAAGTTTCGTTGTCAGATCATTTTTATAACAATATAATTAGAAAAGGATATTTGGTTTATGATGCAGATTTATTGTTAGGTATAAATACTTCCACAGCAAGGGGTATTTATCTTTTAATAACTAAGTGGAGATTTGAAAATCTATATTTGAGTTTAAATATACTGACCCTTTTAAAAAGAATTCCTTTAAAACATGATTCTAAAAATATTGGAAGAAGTATAAAAGTTATAGAAAATGCTTGTAATGAATTGAAAGAAAAAAAATTGATAGAAAATTTCAACTTTTTAAAACATAAAAGACTTTCAGAAACAGAGATTGAGTTTTTCTTTAATGACGATCATAATCAATTGAAGCAGGATAATTTTTTTGTGGATAAAAATGCTTTTAATCAAATTCTTATAAGTTCTACAGAAGAAAAAAATATTCATGAAAATGATAGAGTAGAAGTAACTAAAGAGATGATAGAAGAGGTTTTCAGGAATTTACCGGCTAAAGCATTGGAACTTAAAACAATGGAAAAAACCATAGTGAATTCAATAAAAAAATATGGTTTTGAAAAAGTTAAACAAGCTTCAATTTATACAAAAAAAAATAAGGCATTGAAGATAAGAAATTATTTTTTACAAACCTTAGAAAACAATTGGTCAACTGAAATTGAAATTATGAAGGAAAATTCTCCTGAAATAGAAAGCACTTTAAAAGTAGAAAAAGCTTGCGATTCTGATATGAATTTAATTCAAGAAAAATACAATTCTTTGAGTGAAAAACAAAGACAAGAGATAGATGCAATAATTTATAAAAAATATATAGAAAAATGTGGAATGGAAACGGATATTCAAAAAAGAGCTTTTAATTTTGCTAAGAACTCTTTAATTTTAGAATATTTAAAAAATGCTCCAGAAATTTCAGATGAAAATTATTTGAATTCAGAAGAATTAAAAAAAGAAATAAATACTCAATTATATTACTATGGAGAATTTTTTGATTTAGATGAAGATATGATATTTTCTGCAAAATTTGAAGTGGGAAGAGTTATATTTGAAAAATTTGGAAAAAATAAAGTGACTTTGGATAACCTTTTAAAAGTAGTAAAAGAAGTCATTAAAAAAATAAAAAAATAAGAGTATATATTATACAATGTTAGGGGGATAGATTATGAAAATAATAGCATTAATCAATCAAAAGGGTGGAGTTGCTAAAACTACATCTGCAATTAATTTAGCAGCGGCACTAAAAATATTAAATAAGAAAGTTTTATTAATAGATTTAGATCCTCAAGGAAATGCGACAGTTGGAAGTGGAGTAGAGGTTACAGCCGATATGAATACCACACATGAGTTTTTATTGGGACCATTTACAGCTTCAGAATGTAAGTTTGAAAAAGAGTACGATATCATTCCGACCGATATTAGATTGGCAACGGCAGAGATGGAAATTTTTTCAAAATTTTCTAGAGAAAGTTTATTGAAAAATAAATTAAAAGAAATAACAGATTATGATTATATAATTATAGATTGTCCTCCTAGTCTTTCGTTATTAACTATAAATGCTTTGGTGGCAGCTGATTTAGCTTATATCCCAGTAGCAGCATCTGTATTTGCATTAACAGGATTAGAGCAGTTAAAAGACACTATAATAAGTGTACAGCCACTCAATAATATTGAAATCGGTGGAGTCTTTTTAACAAGATTTGATTCAAGAGAAAAGTTTTCACACGAAGTTACAAACTATTTAAGTGAAATGTTTGGAGAAAAACTTATGAATACAAAGATTAGAACTTGTGCTAATATAAATAAAGCTCAGGTTCAAGGTCTTGATATTTTTAAATTTGATTCTTCTTCTAGATCTGCCGAAGATTATATGAGTCTTGCAAAAGAGTTGGTTATATATGGCTAATTTAATGCAGAGAATGAAAGAAAATAGAAGTTCACCGGTAGTAATTGATAGTTCAAGAGCTAAATTACTTGGTATAAATTCTGATTATGTTTCTATAATAGACTATAAAATTTTAGATGTTACAGAAAATGAAAGACAAATTTTAATTAAATGTGAAGAAAAGGCTATAGAGCATGCAAGAGAGATAGCAAAGAATACCATGGAGCTTTCAAAAGTTTTTTATGAGGCACAAAAGACACTTTCAGCTAAAGGAAATGGTATTTTTTCAAAGTGGTTTGAGCAGCTTGGATTTAAAAAAGATTTTGTATATATGTGTTTGAAGAGAAATGAAATTTTCTTAGAAGTTAGAGATGAAAAAGTTTTTAATATTCCAGAAAGAGCTATAAAAACAATTTCAAAAGTTAGAGATAAGATAGATTCAGATGAAATTTTAGGAATTATAAAATCAGATAAACCAGTTGAAGCAGCTAAGAGATATACTGAAAGTTTGTCGGGCAACCCGACAAACTTTTCGGGTGAAACGAAAGAAAAGCTAAATATTAAGTTAAAAGAAATTCAAAAAACTATAAGAGAATATGAGAAATTGATTAAAGAACTAAAGCAAGAAGAGGAAAAAGTTTTGAAAGAATTAATGGTGGAAATAAACTTATAAATAAGAAAATACCCAAGAAGTTTTGGTTTAAAATAACCTACCTTCTTGGGTATTTTTTATATAATCTTAGTTGTCCAGTCTTCTACATTCCATATTTCAGTAGCAATATCCATGTAAAATTCAGGTTCATGACTTACTATTAGAACGGTTCCATTAAACTCTCTAATAGCTCTTTTTAACTCATCTTTAGCATCTATATCTAAGTGATTAGTAGGTTCGTCTAAAACTAAAAAGTTGATTTCACGATTCATTATTTTAGCCAATCTTACTTTTGCATTTTCTCCACCAGATAAAACTCTCATTTGACTTGTAATATGATCATTTGTTAGTCCACATTTAGCAAGAGCAGCTCTTGCTTCAGCATTAGTTAATCCAGGAAACTCATTCCAAAATTCTTCTAAAGCTTGTTTAGTACTACTTTCTTCTTCTTGTTTAAAATATCCTATTTCTAAGAACTGTCCATGTTCTATATCTCCAGAAAGAGGTTTTATACGTTTTAATATTGTATTTAAAAGAGTAGACTTTCCAAGTCCATTAACTCCTTTTATAGCAATCTTTTGATTACGTTCTATTGTGAAGTTAAGTGCTCTTGTTAAAGGCTCATCATAACCAATTATCAAATCTTTAACAGTTATAATTTCTCTAGATGGAGTACGAGATGTTTTAAATCCAAATATTGGTTTTGGTTTCTCTCTTGCAATCTCAATGATATCCATACGATCTAATTTTTTCTGTCTATCTTTTGCTAAGTTAGTTGTAGCAACCCTAGCTTTATTACGAGAAATAAAATCCTCTAGATGAGCAATTTCTTTTTGCTGTTTTTTATATGCCATTTCTATTTGACGTTTTTTCAAATCATACATTTCTCTAAATTGATGATATCCACCAGTATATCTTGTTAATACAGCATTTTCAATATGATATATTACGTTAGTAACTTCGTTTAAGAAAGGAATATCATGAGAAACTAAAATAAAGGCATTTTCATAATTTTGTAAAAAGTTTTTTAACCAGATGATATGATTTTCATCCAAAAAGTTAGTAGGTTCGTCCAATATTAGAATCATTGGATTTTCAAGTAAAACTTTAGCTAGTAAAATTTTAGCTCTTTGACCACCAGATAATTCAGAAACGTCTCTATCTAATCCAATTTCAAGTAAACCAAGTCCAGCTGCATATTCTTCAATTTTTGAATCTAGATTATAAAAATCAGAACTTTCTAAAATACTTTGAATTTCCCCAATCTCTTCAAGGATAATATCCATTTCTTCAGGAGTACAATCTCCCATTTTTTCATAAAGATTCATAATATCTTGTTCTAAATTGAACATATTAGCAAAAGCTGAATTTAATATATCTTTAATAGTTTTTCCTTTTTCTAAAGTACTATACTGATCTAGATATCCTGTTGTTATATGATTACACCAACTAACTTTTCCTTCATCGGGCATTAATTTTCCAGTTATGATATTTAGAAAAGTTGATTTTCCTTCTCCATTTGCTCCAACTAGACCAACATGCTCTCCTTTTAATAGACGGAAAGAAGCATCTTCTAAAATTACTCTAGAACCGAATCCGTGACTTACATTACTTACATCTAAAATACTCATAAAAATTTACTCCTATAACTTAGTTTTTTAATTTAAAAAAATTTATATCCGAATACAACTGATAGTTGCTCAAGATTACTGTTTCCTCTTTTATCTCCATCCATGTTTGTTACAGAGTATAATAGTTCTGCTTGAAGTACAGAGAAGTTCATTCCTACTCCGGCAGCATAATACTCTTTACCTTTAATATTTCCGCTTGCATTTTCTCTAGTGTAGATATCTTTACCAACTTTTGCGACAATATAAGGCTTTATAACTATTGGAATTATATTCCAACGAGCTAAAAGATAAGCAGGTGTAGTAGATATATCTGTTCCACTTATTTTTCTATTGTGAGTTATTCCGGCTCCTAAATCAAATAATAAAAATGATTGTGTTACTTCTAATCCAAAAGTTGGGCTATAATTATCAAATTCGTTGTCTGATTTATTATAAGAATTGGCATTAGTTACACCTCCGAATCTTAAATGGCCATCTAAAGAAAAGCTCATCATAGATATAGTTAAAAATAGCGCTAACATAATTTTTTTCATAACTAAATTTCCTCCCTTGTTAAAGTTTTTACATAGTATCATATCATATTTAGCACAAATTAAAAAACATTTTGATTGAAAGATATAATTTTGAGGTAATTTTAGTTTTCTTTAAATGGGTTTGGATTATGCACACAAATTAATCTAGTTACATTATTTGTTGCATTTTTCCAGTTGTGAAGAGTTGAGGAATTAAATGTAGCACTATCACCAGGATATAGTTCATATTCTTCCTCATCTACAACAAGAGTTAAAATTCCTTCTAAAATAAAGATAAACTCTTCTCCTTCATGTGAATAAAGTTGAAGTTCATTATTTCCATTATTAGAAAATGGCATAATATCAATTAATCTTGGATATATTTCAAATTTTGTTATATCAGAACTTAAATTATGTTGAATAATCTTATCTGTTATAGCAATAGTATCTCTATTATAACTTCTTACTATTAAACTATTTTTTTTCTCATTGGTCACCGTTTTAAAAAAATAACTTAATTCAACATCTAAAGAATGAGCTAAAATTTCTAAAGAGTCTATAGCTATACTTGTCATTCCTCTTTCTAATTGAGATAAAAATCCTACAGAAAAATTTGTAGATAGACTTAATTCTTTTAAGGTTAGGCCTTTCTTTTTTCTCAAATCTTTTATTGTAGATCCTATATTATCTGAATGCTTTTTCATTTATACTCCCTTATAAAATTATGATTTTATTATCTAATTTAACTTAACATAAAACTTATAAATTTTCTATATTTTATTTTTAGTATGCTATTAACAATATATTTTAATTCATTAAAATGAAATTTGAAGCTAAAAAATAACTATAAAATTCATTTTTATGAAAAAAACTTGTAAAAACACTTTTCATGCAATATAATTAGATTAATTCAAATATTGTATTCTAAAGTTAAAAGGGGGAGTATTAAAATGGAGATTCTAGAACTAAAAAGTAAAGAAAGACAAGTTGCAGCTATCTCGAAAGAAACATTTGTAGTTTTAATTATTTTTATCTCTTTATTTACTTATTTAGGAAAGGTTATGGGAATTGATAAAGTATTTAGTGTTATGATGAAAACGGGCCACGATGTACTTATGAATACTTCTTTTTATATTATGGCAGTAGCTATTTTAGCTGGAGCAGTGGCATCAATTATGTCTGAATTTGGAATTGTAGCTTTAATTAACAAATTAATTTCACCATTGATGCGGCCACTTTTTGGATTGCCTGGAGCTGCTGCTTTGGGAGCTGTAACTACATATATTTCAGATAATCCAGCAATTTTAGGACTTGCTGAAGATCAAGGTTTTAACAGATATTTTACTAAAGCTGAAAAAGTGACATACACAAATTTAGGAACGACTTTTGGAATGGGATTGATAGTAACAGCTTATATGTTAAGTCTTGGGAGTGAATATTTTAAGGCTGTGCTTATCGGAAATTTGGGAGCTGTAATTGGAGGGGTTTTCTCAGTTAGAATGGTTCTTAGATACGCAAAAAAATTTTATAATGAACCTGCCAATGAAAGAATAGAAGATGATAAAGATGGAAATGTTAGAAATATTCGTGGTGGAAGTTCTTTTGAAAGATTATTGGCTTCTATGATGGATGGGGCAAAATCTGGAGTTACTCTTGGTCTCGCTTGTGCTTCAGGAACTGTTTTGATTTGTACATTTGTTATGATTTTAACATTTGGTCCTCAAGGTCCTAATGGTTCATATCTTGGAGTTGCTTACGAGGGAGTTCAGTTACTTCCAAAGATAGGTTCTTATTTTACTCCTATTGCAAAAATTTTGTGGGGATTTGGAGAGCCTGAACTTTTAGCATATCCTTTTACAGCATTGGGGGCTGTTGGAAGTGCTATGGGACTAACTAAAGGCTTTATTGATAAAGGTTTAGCTAGTGCAAATACAATTGCTGTTTTTACAGGAATGGGAATATGTTGGAGTGGATTTTTAAGTACTCATGTTGGAATGCTTGATACTTTAAAACACAATCATTTTATAAAAATTGCTATTTTATGGCAATTAATTGGTGGATTGATTGCAGGAGTAGCAGCCAATTATTTATTTAAGTTAACTCTAATGTTTTAATATTATTCGGAGGTGATTATGGGAATACCTTATGTTATAAACATACAGAAATACTCACTCCACGATGGAGATGGGATTAGGACTACAATTTTTTTCAAAGGCTGTCTTTTGAATTGTTTGTGGTGTCATAATCCTGAAAGTCAAAGTTATACTCCCGAGCTTCTTTTTAATCATGAATCTTGTGAAGGGTGTAAAAGTTGTGAAAAAATTTGTCCTGAGCATATCATATCAGTTCAAAATGGAATTGCTAAGACCAAAAGAGAAGAATGTAAAATTTGTGAAACCTGTTTAGATTATTGTTTAAATAATGCTAGAGAGATTGTTGGAAAGCAATATAGCATAGCGGAGTTAATGAATGAGATAGAAAAAGATAAGATGTTCTATGAGGAGTCTGGAGGAGGAATAACCCTTTCTGGAGGAGAAATAATGACTCAGGATATAAATTACATTCTAGAACTTTTAAAAAAATTAAAAATAAAAGGTTACAATGTGATGATAGATACTTGTGGACATGCTCCTCAAAAAAATTATGAAACTATTTTACCTTATGTCGATACATTTTTATATGATATAAAGATGATGGATAATGAATTGCATAAAAAATATATGGGGAAAGAAAATGAACTTATTCTTTCTAATCTAAAATATTTAAGTAATCAAGGAGCCAATATCTACATTAGAATTCCTCTTATAGGTAATGTAAATAGTTCTGTAGAAAATATTGAAGAGATAGTTTCCTTTCTAAAAAATAATATTAATTTAAAGAAGATAAATTTATTACCATATCATAATACTGGATCAGGAAAATATAAGAAATTAGATTTGGAATATTTAGGAGAAAATTTTACTACACCTACTATAGAAGAAATGGAACAATTTATAAATATTTTTAAAAAAAATGGATTTTCAGATATTAAAATAGGGGGGTAACTTAAAATGGAAAAAAGAGGAATGAACGAAAGAATTCAAAAATTAAGAGATGAGAGTACATCAACTCAAGCACACATCTATATAGAGAGAGCAAAATTAATAACTGAAGCTTATAAAAAATATGAAGGAACAGTTTCTATTCCCGAAATGAGAGCTTTGTCATTTAAACATTTTATGGAAAATAAAAGCTTATGGATTAGCGACGGCGAGTTGATTGTAGGAGAAAAGGGTGATGGTCCACAATCAGCCCCAACTTTCCCTGAGCTTTGTTGCCATACTCTTGAAGATATGAATATTATGAATAATAGAGATTTGATTTCCTTTAAGGTTACAGAAGAGGACTTAAGAATTCAAGAAGAAGAGATAATTCCATATTGGGAAAAAAGATCTATAAGAAATAAAATTATAAATTCTATGAGTGAAGAGTGGAAAGAGTGCTATGAAAGTGGAATTTTTACAGAATTTATGGAACAAAGAGGACCTGGACATACAGTTGGCTCTGAAAATATATATTCGAATGGATTTTTAGATTATAAAAATAGAATAAAGGAAGCTATTGATAATTTAGATTTTTTTAATGATAATGAAGCACTAGATAAAAAACACCAATTAGAAGCTATGAATATATGTTGTGATGCTATTATTGGTTTAGGTGAGCGTTATGCCAAATATGCTGCTGAATTAGCAGAAAAGGAGAACAATCCACTTAGAAAAGCCGAACTTCTACAAATTTCTAAAAATTGTGAGGTTGTTCCAGCTAATAAACCACAAACTTATTGGCAAGCTATTCAAATGTACTGGTTCGTTCATCTAGCTGTTACAACAGAATTAAATCCTTGGGATGCTTTTAGTCCTGGAAGATTGGATCAACATTTAAATAGTTTTTATATTAAAGATTGCCAAGATGAAATTTTAGATGATAAAAAAGCTCTGGAACTTTTAGAAAATTTATGGGTTAAATTTAATAATCAACCGGCTCCTCCAAAAGTTGGAATAACTTTAAAGGAGAGCAGTACTTATACAGATTTTGCTAATATTAATACGGGTGGAATTACGCCAAATGGACATGACGGAGTTAATGATGTTAGTCATCTTATTCTTGAGTGTATGGACGAAATGAAACTTCTTCAACCGAGTTCAAATGTTCAAATTAGTAAGAAAACCCCTCAAAATTTTTTAAAAAAGGCTTGCGCTATATCTCGTGAAGGTTGGGGACAACCAGCATTTTATAATACAGAAGCTATTGTTCAGGAGCTTTTAAATGCTGGAAAAACATTGCAGGATGCTAGAAGAGGTGGAGCTAGTGGTTGTGTTGAAACTGGAGCCTTTGGAAATGAGGCTTATATTTTAACAGGGTATTTTAATCTTCCAAAGATTTTAGAAATGACATTAAACAATGGTTATGATAAAGTAAGTAATAAACAACTTGGATTAAAGTTAGGATATGCAAAAGACTTTAAAACTTATGAGGAGCTTTTAGAAGCTTATAAAAAACAAATTATGCATTTCATAGATATTAAAATTAAAGGTAGTAATATAATTGAAACGATTTATGCAAAATATATGCCAGCCCCGTTCTTATCAATTATAACTAATGATTGTATTTCTAAAGGAAAGGATTATAATGCAGGTGGAGCTCGTTATAATACAACGTATTTACAAGGAGTTGGAATAGGAACAGTTACAGATTCACTATCAGCAATTAAATATAATATTTATGATAATAAAAAATTTACTATGGATGAATTGATGGATGCTTTAGATACAAATTTTGAAAGCAATCCAAGAATTTTAAATCTTGTAAGAAATAAAACTCCAAAATATGGAAACGACAATGACTATGCAGATGAAATAATGACATCAATTTTTGAATATTATAATTCCGCAGTGACAGATAGACCTAATATGAAAGGAGGAAGGTATGCAATAAATATGTTACCTACAACATGCCATGTTTATTTTGGTGAGGTTATGATGGCTAGTCCAAATGGAAGATTAGCTCATAAGCCTGTATCTGAAGGAATTTCTCCAGAAAAAGGTGCAGATACACTTGGACCAACAGCGGTTATTAAATCAGCTGCCAAAATGGATCATTTAAAAACTGGTGGAACTTTATTAAATCAAAAATTTACACCAAGTGTTGTTAAGGGAGATGATGGCCTAAATCACATGGCAAATATGGTTAGAAGCTATTTTAATATGGATGGACATCATATTCAATTTAATGTTATTGATCGTCAAACTCTAATTGACGCACAAAAAAATCCTGCTGAATACAAGGACTTAATTGTTCGTGTTGCAGGATATAGTGATCATTTTAGAAATTTAAGTAAAGCTTTACAAGATGAAATTATAGATAGAACTGAACAAGATTTTAATTAAAACTAGGAGGAAGTTTATAATGAAAATAGGATTTATAGGGGCAGGAAATATGTCACAGGCAATTATAAAGGGGATTGTATCCTCAAAAATTGTTAGTAATGAGGATATTTATGCCTCTGACAAATTTCAACCAGTACTTGAAAAAGTGAGTAAAGAATATGGAGTAAAAATTGAAACGGACAATAAAAATATAGTTAAAAATTGTGATGTTATATTTTTAGCTGTAAAACCACAATTTTATGCGAGTGTGATTCAGGAAATATCTAATTCTATTAAAGAAAATACTCTCATCGTTACAATTGCACCTGGACAAACTTTGGAAAATTTAGAAAATACTTTTGGAAAAAAAGTTAAAATAGTTAGAACTATGCCTAATACTCCGGCTATGGTTTGTGAAGGAATGATAGCAATATGTTCAAATGATCAAGTTACGGAAGAAGAGCTAAAATATATTTGTTCCCTTTTAAATTCTATCGGGAAAACAGAGATAGTTTCTGAGCACCTAATGGATGCAGTTGTAGGTGTTAGTGGAAGTTCTCCGGCATATGTTTATATGTTTATAGAAGCTTTGGCTGATGGAGCAGTAATGGAGGGAATGCCTAGAGATTTAGCATATAAATTTGCTGCACAGACAGTTTTAGGAAGTGCAAAAATGGTTTTAGAAACTGGAATGCATCCAGGAGCATTAAAAGATATGGTTTGTTCTCCTGGTGGGACAACGATAGAAGCTGTTAGAATTCTAGAAGCTAAAGGAATGAGAAGTAGTATTATAGAAGCGGTTAAAGGATGTGTAGCAAAAGCTAAAGGATTAAAATAAAAAATATGGGGGAAAAAATGGAATTTAAAAATATAGATATTATAAAGGCTGCTAATGTATATTTTGATGGAAAGGTTAACAGTAGAAATATATTTTTTATGGATGGAACGAAAAAAACTTTAGGATTTATGCAAGCGGGAGAGTATGAGTTTAATACAGCAATGGCTGAAGTTATGGAAGTTCTTAATGGAGAAATGAAAATAAAAAGAGAAGATGATTCTGAATTTGTCATCTATAAATCAGGAGAGAGTTTTTCTATAAAAGCTAATTCGTCATTTAAGATTATCGTTGAAAAATATGCAGATTATTGCTGTTCTTATTGTGAAAGCTTATAACTAAATAAAAAAACAGAGAATTTAGTTACATTCTCTGTTTTTATTTTTTTAATTAGAATCTATATCCTAAAGCTAAAGCTATACTTTCTTTAGTTCCAAATCCTATTTCTGTCATTATCTCATAATTAGTATTAATTTCACTTCTAAAGCCTATGACTGTATTCCAAGGAGAAGCAGCCTTTTCTTTAATTTCAAATTTTCCATTTCGAATAGGGATAGGCATATTTATAACGTCAGCTATATTTCCTTTTAAAGTTTGAGATATTTCTTGATACATTCCACCAATCCAAATTGAATTTTTAAAACTGCTAAAATTAAAATTATATCCAAGCTTTGGAGAAATAATTAAAGCATCAATGTTTCCATCAATAATATTTAAAGATGTTCTAGTATAATTTACATCAGTAGCTATAAATATATTTCCAACTCCTCCAACAATTGTAGTTCCGACACCGTAAGTTATTCCATCATAATCTAATTTAAAATCAGCATTTGTTATAACAGGTTTGTTTAATGAAATATCAATTTTTGTTTTAGAATATCCCTTTGTTTCTCCAAGAAGTCCATATATATTTAAAAATGGAAATAACCAAATATCCGTCTTTACAATCTTATTTTGAATAGAAGAAACTGTATCCTTAGCTGTTACTGTAATAATTTTTTCTAAAGAAATAGGTTTTAAAAATGGACTGAGAATAATGTCACCTTTTAATTTTAAAGATTCCACTTTAACGTCCTGAGTCATATCTACGTATATAAAATTGATACCTATCGGTTTTGGAAGAACATATCCTCTATTTAAGGCTTCTTCAGCTAAAAAAGGAAAATAACTTTTAGATTCTTTAGCCGATGAAAAAGTTGTGGAAAAAATTATGAAAAAAAACAATCCCGCTCTAAAATATTTAAACAAAAAAAATCCTCCCTAAAAATCTCAATAAAGTTAAAAAAATATTTTGGTAAAGTATATAATACCATATTCAAAATAACTTGTATAGTATTCTTAGGTTAAGATAATTTATCTTCTACCGCCACCACCATGGCCATGATTACCTTCGTTCTATCTGTCATTACCCCAAAAATTTGAACCATTATTAAATATATTATGTTTGAGATTAATTTAAATTTATTTCCACAAAATAAAATTGAAAGAAAGTATTTAATAAAGACCGTTTCATACAGTAAAAAATCTATAAAAACTTTAGGTGGATTAATTATCATGCCGGACTATTCACTTAATGAAATAGAAGAAAATTCAATAGGAGTTTGTGATGGAGAACTTTTCAATTTTTCTATATATAGAATTTCTTGAAACTATAGTAGAAAAAGAATCTACAAAGTTTTAGCTTAGTAAACCGAATGAGTTTAAATCTAATGTATAATTCATCAGATTAAGGATATAATAGACAATTAGGAAAAGTAATAAAAAATAATTATTTATCATTTGAAATATCTATATTAAAATTTGTAAAGTTTACAACTTCTGCATAATCTTTACCCCAATTTATAAGTTCTTTTAATATTGGAATTAATTTTTCCCCATGCTCTGTTAAAGTGTATTCAACCTTTGGAGGTACAACTGGATATACTTTTCTTTTTATTAAATAATCATTTTCTAGCTCTCTTAATTGTCTCGTTAACATTCTTTCATTAATACTTGGAATAAACCTTTTAAGCTCACTATGTCTTGCTATTCCATTTAAATTTATATAATACAGTATTATTGGTTTCCATTTTCCTCCCATAATATCTAGAGTCATTTCAAAATAACAATTATATTTTTTACCTTTCATAAATTTCCTCCAATTTTTTTTATAGGGATATTTTATCTGCTTATTGTAAAAAAGTAAATATGGACAAAAAAGACTGTACTTTACATTTTAGATGAAAAGAAATATAATCCAAGAAAAAATTAAAAGGAGTAATAATTATGAAAAAAATATTAATTGTTGGTGGAGTGGCAGGTGGAGCTTCTACTGCTACTAGACTTAGACGTTTAGATGAAACTTCTGAAATAATTATGTTTGAGAAAGGTGAGTATATATCTTTTGCTAACTGTGGATTACCTTATTACATTGGGGATGTTATACAAAATAGAGATAGCTTGATTCTTCAAACTCCTAAAAAAATTAAAAATCGTTTTAATATTGACGTACGAAATAACAGTGAAGTTATTTCAGTGGATTCTGTAAATAAAAATATTTCTGTAAAAAAATTAGACGGTGAAATATATACTGAATCTTTTGATTATCTTATACTTGCTCCTGGAGCAAAACCAATTCAACCACCTATTGAAGGAATTTCTAATAATAAAATATTTACTTTAAGAAATATCAAAGATATGGATATGATTAAAAATTCTTTAAAAGATAGAAATATTAAAAATTCAGTTGTTGTAGGTGGTGGGTATGTTGGAGTTGAAACTGCAGAAAATTTAAAACATTTAGGGATTGAAACTACTCTTATTGAAGCTGGGGATAATATTTTATCACCTTTTGATTATGAGATTTCAAACCATTTGGAGTACGAATTAATTAGTAATGGAGTTAATCTTCTTTTAAAAGAAAAAGTTATTAAATTTGAAAATAATGACAATACTATAAAAATTTATTTGGAATCTGGAAAAATTGTAGAAACTGAACTTGTTATTCTATCTATTGGAGTTTCTCCTGACACAAAATTTTTAGAAAACTCTGGAATTTCTCTTGGAGAAAAAGGACACATCATTGTTGATGAATATTTAAAAACTAACGTTGAAAATATCTATGCTCTTGGAGATGCTGTCTTAGTTAATAATTTGATTACTAATGTTCAATCTTTTATTCCATTAGCTGGTCCTGCTAATAGACAAGGGCGTATTGTAGCTAATAATATTTTTGGAAAAAAAGAAAAATATAAAGGAAGTTTAGGCACTGCTATTTTAAAAATTTTTAATCTTACTGCAGCTTCTACTGGAATAAATGAAAAATCTTTGAAGAATAGTGATATTCCTTTTAATAAAATATACCTTTATCCTAATAATCATGCCAACTATTATCCAGGAGCTTCACCTCTTTCAATAAAAGTGCTTTTTAATAAAGAAAATAAAAAAATTTTAGGAGCTCAGTGTTTTGGAAAAGAAGGAGTGGATAAATTTATTGATGTCATAGCTACAACTCTTCATTTTAAAGGAACCATAGATGATTTAAAAGAACTTGAATTAGCATATGCTCCACCTTTCTTATCAGCAAAATCTCCTGCTAACATGGTTGGTTTTATTGGAGATAATATTTTAAACAGTAGATTAAATCAGATTTTTGTTGAAGATTTAATAAATTTTGATAGCTCTAAACATTTTATTTTGGATGTTAGAGAAAGCATTGAATTAATCAGTGGAGTTTTTGAAAATAGTATAAATATTCCTTTAAGTGAGCTTCGAAAAAGAATAGAAGAGATTCCAAAAGATAAAGAGATTTGGACATATTGTGCTGTTGGATTAAGAGGATATTTATCTGAAAGATTTTTAAGTCAAAATGGATACAATGTTAAAAATATCGCTGGGGGATATAAAAGTCGTTTAAAAACTTTAGATAATAAAAAACAGTCTTCTGCAACAAAAGAATTTACTCAAAGCAAAGAAAACTTCAATTTAAATGAATACACTGATTTATGTGGATTATCATGTCCTGGTCCTTTGGTAAAAGTTAAAGAAAATATGGATAAAATTGGAGATGGCGAAGTTTTTAAAGTAAAAGCATCTGATCCTGGTTTTTATAATGATATTCAAGCTTGGGCTAAATCTACAAATAATGAAATTCTATCTTTAAAAAAAGATGGTGATAACACATTTGTCGATATTTTAAAAAATAAAAAAACTTATACTTCAAAAGAAAATAAAATTATTGAGACAAATGATGGATTAACAATAGTTGTTTTTAGTGGAGATTTAGATAAAGCTATTGCAGCTTTTATAATAGCTAATGGTGCTTTAACTATGGGTAAAAAAGTTACTATGTTTTTTACATTTTGGGGACTATCTATTTTAAAAAGGAAAAATATAGAGAGTAATAAAAGCTTCATAGAAAAAATGTTTAGCTTTATGTTACCTAAGAATAGTAAAGAATTACCGATTTCTAAAATGAATATGTTTGGAACAGGTCCTAAAATAATTAGATGGATTATGAAAAAAAAGAATATAATGTCTCTAGAAACTCTTATGGCTGAATCTCTTAAAAATGGAGCTAACTTTGTTGCCTGTACTATGTCTATGGATGTTATGGGTGTTAAAAAAGAAGAGCTTATTGATCAAATCTCTTTCGGTGGTGTTGGACAATATTTAGGAGAAGCAGATAAAGCTAATAAAAATTTATTTATTTAAAAATTTTATTTAGTAATTAAATATTTGAGTAAATCTTCAAGTTGGGATAGTATCAAATTACCTAACTTGGAGTTTTTTTTTTATGAAAAGAAATATGTCTGAAGGATATAATAGACAATTGAGAAAAGTAACAAAAATAAGTTGGCTTTTCCAATAGATGATAGTTTGTTAAAATTTTATATTTTCTCTCCATTTATTTCAATTGACAATGATTAGGAGATGTTATATATTATTCCAGTATGAAATAGTACTCGGTAAAATGTTGGGAGGTTTAGAATGTCGAAAGAATCTATTCGTGAGCAATTGATAAAACTCAATCGTTTATATAAAAAAGGAAATGATAGATATTATGAAACTGCACTAAAATTGGGGATTTCTAATAGTGCACTAATGATTTTCTATGGATTATATTACGCTGGACGCTCATGTACACAAAAAGAGCTCTGTGATACATGGCATTTAAAAAAACAGACTCTTCATTCAGCTCTTAATCAGTTAATTAAATCTGGAGATGTTTACACAGAATCATTGTCTAAAAATTCTCGGATTAAATCAATTGTATTAACTGAAAAAGGAAGAGATCTTTATGAAAAAAGTACAGTTTCTTTTCTACAAGCAGAAGAACGTGCTTTTGAACGACTTACTCTAGAAGAACGGAATATGTTGTTAGAGTTAACAACTAAACATACAAGTTATATTCAAGAGGAATCTGAAGCATTGATGTTAAAAGATGAAATAATAAGGAGAAAATAATGAAGTATTTTATGCATGATGAGATTAAGATATCTCTTAAACTAGAAAGTAAAATAAAAAAATATTTTGAGAATAACAATACAATAATGACAAAAGTTACAATAAAAAATAAAGAATATAAAGCGGTAGTAGATATTGATAGTTTTCTTTTACCTACTAATTTTGATTGTTTTAATTGTTTGACTAATTGTTGTGTGCAATTTCCCTATGAATTTAATGAAAAAGCTAGAAAAATTATATTAGAAAATTTAAAAGAATATGATCAATTGACAAAAGCAGTTTCGATTTTAAAAGAAGAAGGATTAACTGAAGTTGAAATAGTTGATTCAATACGAAATGATGATATGTTAATTCCTAAAGATCATGTTGAAAAAACATTTGATAGATGTACTTGTTCTTGTGTTCATGTAGATAGAAATTTATGTGCACTTCATAAAATTTGTATAGATAAAGGATTAGAATTAGAAGAGATAATAGATACAAAGCCTTTTTGGTGTTCTATATATCCATTAGAAATTATATCGGATAATGATGAAACATTGTATATATTTGTTCCTACAAAGAAAAATGAATATTTAGCTATGAACGATTCAAATTTTCCTTGTATGGATATTAAAATGTCTAGTTCACCATATTTTAGAAGAGAAAATCCGATAGGATTTAAAGAAGAGGAATACAAACCATTTATAATTTCATATTATTCAATCTTAAAATATGTATTAGGAGATTATTTTATAAATGATGTAGCAGAAAAATTAGATTTAACAGAAATAAAAAATAAAGAAATACAATACAATAAAAAGATTTAAGAGAGTATAAATAAAGATTATCTTAGGGAACATACAAAATTTGTATGTTCCTTGTAAATTTAGATTAATTATTATAAATTATTTTTGCTCCTTTCGAACGATTACATTTCCAACATAATGTTTGTAAATTATCTTCCGACGTAATACCTCCTTTAGATAGAGGGATGATATGATCTATTTCTAATAATAAATTAGGTTCGTCGGTAGTTGATAATCCACAAATTTGACAAGAGTAATTATCTCTATTTTTGATTTGTTCTCTCAATTTTGAAGTCATTAATGATCTTTGTCCCTCAATACTATTTTTAAATTTAACTACCCCATTTAAGTAGTTAACAAATCTATCTAAATTCTCAACGTTTAATTTTATGCTACTATTGGTAGAACTATTTCCACCAGCCGATACATATTGGAAAGTATAGGTTGGAAAGTATAGGTCGCTTAAATCAATAACTTCAAAGCCCAATTTTTCAATCAATTTATTTTTACTAAAAGAGTATATAAATGGAGGAATAGAATTACTTAGATTATTTATTATTAAATCTCTTTTTTTTTGTAACAATATCTTTCCCTGTTCAACTGCTGCAAACTCATTTAGTATATTTTCAAAATTGGATAAAGATTCTTCATTAACTTTAACATCAAAATATTTGCATAAATACTTAAATGGTTGATTACTAGCATTTTTACAAACAGTTGCTGAACAATGATGTGTATAAGTATTTTTAATATCTTTGGTCCATTCTTTTCTTTTGAAGTTATATTTACTATTATCTTCTATGTAACTTTCCCCATAGTCATAGGATTTTATATTTATATGAGAACATTTTAATTCTTGAATGTGATGATTTAATTCATTACAATTTTCTGTATATTTTTTTATACTATCTTTAATATTTTTAAATTTATCACTATCAAAATATAAAATGATATAGATTTGATAAATTGTTACTATTGCACTAAAAATTAAAAGTAATAAAAATAGTGGATTTATCGAAGAACCCAGTATATTTATTATGAATATTGTGCTGAAGATTAAAGTTGTTATTATTATAATTTCTTGCATTTGTTGTTTCTCCTTCTAAAATTTAAAATTATTCTTACTTTTCCAAACCTATATTCAATATAATTGAATATTAAAATCTAATGCTAGAATTATTTCTTTTTTTTCAAGATTTTCTAATTCAGATATTATTTTCTTTCTATATTCAGTTCTAGTAATATTACAATATATATTTACAATCGTCAAATATTGATTTAGAATAAAATTTTGTTTAAAATACTAAATTTTTTTATTGGCAGAATTGTAACGTTTACTCTAATAAAAAAATATCAAGTTTATAATAAATCAATTACAAAATCATGAGAATTAAAATTTATAATTTAGTTTTTATATAGATTAGTATACTAAAATTATTTAAAGTCAGAGAAAAAACTTGAGGATTTGAAAGATAAGGAACTGATAACAAAGATTTTTAATAGAAAAGTATATAAAAATTATTTGTCCTTATAGGAAATCAGCTATTGCAAAAATATCGCTAAGCTACTAAAGAATATGGTACCATTATTAATGTTTTAGAAAGAAAATTCAAATAAAATATCCTTATGATAATTCTTTTAACAAACATTATATATTTGGTTTATGAAAATAATAAGGGATGGCTGTACCAATGAGAATTATCTTATGAAATATTATATGGTTTTAAATATGAGTGAGCACTTAAGAGAGAAAATACTAAATTTCAAAAATTACTTAAAGTTAATTGTTGGAATAATATTTTAATGAAATCGGTCTTTGGTATATAAAAGATAATCAGAATTTAAAGTCTTTAAATTTTGAACGAAGTAAAAAAGAAATAACAAAATACATAATAATGATAAATACTAATCGTCTTCTCTTATATAAATTGATTCTAGGCCTGTATGAAGAATACAATTTTTAACAAGTGAAAGTTTACTTGATTTTTCTAATGTAAAATTTATTAATTCAGCGTTATTTTTTAGACTGATATCATAAACTGTAATCTATTCATTGTATAAATATTTTGCTGCATTTGTATCTGAAAAGGCTTGATTGCTTACTTACAGGGATATAAGTTACATACATATATAGTTTTCTAATGGTCATATAGTTTTTGCTTCTTCAATGAAATTAAAATGAGTTTTAGATTTTTCTTTTTTATAGTTTTTTTCCTGATCCACAGCTTCTTCCATAAAAGTCTATTTACAATCTTCATTATATTTTTTACTCAGTTTATTACAGTTGATTTTGCAGAAATATCATATTTTTATCCAATTTTTACAAATCAATTATATAGTGATTTTTCTTTTCGTATCTACATAAAAGGACAATTTATTTTCAATTAAAATGCATTACAATAAAAAGATTTGACAATCAAACTATTTTATAGTATTATAATGGAAAGAAAAACATTCCTCGTCTTTCTTACATTTGGTTTTGGTTATTTAAATAAAGTAAATCATCAGAAGAAAAAGCCTTTTTGCCAGGGCTTTTTCTTCTTTTATATTAGTCTTCTTTTAAAAGTTCTAAAATTTTCAATGATTTTTTAGCAATTTCTTCACGCTTTGGGAGCATTGAAGAATTTTTTATATCCATATTAATGGCAAAGCCATAGATTTGTCCATTTTGTTCAACCCAACCAACAAACCATCCAATTGAAGGATTTAATTTTGCAGTAGCCCAACCAGTTTTTCCATAAAGAGTCCAATCTTTTCCTTTTTCTAATTCAATAATTTCACATACTGAATTTTGAATATCTTTAGGATAAGGAAGTTTCTTTGTCGCCAGTTTTGCCAAAAGTTCAGTTTGCTGGATTGCAGTTATTTCTAATGGACCTTCTAGCCAGAAAGTATCAATTTTATTACCGATTTTTTCATTACCATAATTTAATTTAGTTATATTTTTTTGCATATTTTTAAGTCCAATCATACGAGCTAGTTGCTTATAGGCTGGAACTTGAGATATTTTTATAGCTTTTTTTAAACTCATATCATTTTTCCAAGATTCTAAAAACACTTTTGAACCATCATAGTGATAAAATATCTCATCAACACTTTTTACAGCTCCAGTGGATAATCCTATTAAACTATTAAAAATTTTAAATGTCGATGCAGGTGGGTAATATTGTTCTCCACGTTTTTCATTATAACCTATAAATTCATTATTCTGTACATCATAAACTATAAATGTTCCTTTAATACCCTCATTTTTGAAGATGTTTGCTATTTGCTGATTATTTTTAAAATTAACTGCGTGAAGTTGGACATTTAGAATCATTAGTAACATTGAAATATAATAAATAATTCTTTTTTTCATAAAAATTAAAATCTCTCCTTTTCAAATTATTTCCAAGTAGCTATTCCCTCTTGAGAATTATAAATATTTGTAAGTCCTTTTTCCAAAAGGATACAAGTTCCAGCAGCTGATCTAACACCATGAGCACAAAATACTATATAAGTTTTATCTTCATCGAGTTCATAAAATCTTTCTTCTAATTCATCTATAGGTATATTAACTGATTCATCTATATGTTTTTCCCTATACTCGTCATCTGTTCTTACATCTAAAAGAATTGCTTTTTTATCTTTTAAAAGTTCTTTTACTTCATCTTGAGTTAATGTTATATACCTCTTATTATCTATCATAAATTCTCCTTTAAATAGTTTTATACCTATTATAAACTAGTTCGCCAACTAAATTATTTATAATAACTCCGTCTTTATTATTTTCTAAATCTTTAGTTAATACAACAATGTCGATATATTCATTATTTAAGAATAACCTTCCTGCATCGTGTTCAACACCAACTAAATCTCCTGTTTTATGCGCGAATTCAGCTTTTCTAAAAAAGTATAATGGAAGTTTTGAGTTGCACATCTGTTTTTTCAAAATATTTAAATTATTTTCATCTTGAAATAGTATTTCTAGAACTTTCAAAACATCTTCAGCGCTAGTAAAATTATCAAGCCCTCTTTTTTTACCTTCCATATCCATCATTTTTCTTCCTAAAACTGTATTCTTAAATCCATTTTCTATAATAATCTTATTAATTTTTTCTATTCCTAAGTAATCTATCAACATATTTGTTGCTGTATTGTCACTCAAACAAATCATAAGATAACATAAATCTTTTACTGTTAGTTCTAATCCTTCATCTAAGGTTTGGAGCATTCCAAAACCTCCAACTTTTTCATCATTCTTTAGTTTTACTTTATTCTTATAATCATCTTTGGTTACTGATAATAACACAAATAATTTTATAAGACTTGCTGATGGGAATGTTACTTCAGGGTTTATATCTATTCTATTTCCTTTGTTGTCTTTTATAATTATAGCTGTAATCCCAGACTTGTCCTTTAATATATTTTTAACTTCATTCAACATATTTTTCAACTCCTAATTGAAATGTTTTTGAATCAATATTTCATAAGTTCCATCTTTTTGAATTTCCTCAAGAGCCTTATTTATATTTTCTATAAGTTCTTTTGAATCTTTTCTTCCAGCTATAGCATATTTTTCTTCGTCTCCATCAATTTCAACTATTTTTAGACCTTTATTTTTATTAACATAACTTTTAGATGGAGCTGAATCAAGAATAACTGCATCTATTTTTCCAGATTTTAAAGCCATAATTGCACCAAATGGAGCATTATATTTTTCAGATTTGATTTCGGGTATTTTAGAAATAATTAAGTCACCTGTATAACCAAGTATAGTTCCAACTTTTTTTCCTTTTAAATCTTCAAAGTTTTGAGGAGCGCTTGAAACATCCTCCACAATAAGAACTTGCTTAGCAATAAAATAATCATCAGTAAAATCTACGAATTTTTTTCTATCTTCAGTTGCTGTCATACCTGCGATAATTAAATCAACTTTTTTTGCTTGAAGAGCTGGTAAAAGTCCATCAAAAGATAAATTTTCTATTTTTATATTCAAATCTAAT
Source organism: Cetobacterium sp. 2A (assembly GCF_014250685.1). Lineage (GTDB taxonomy): Bacteria > Fusobacteriota > Fusobacteriia > Fusobacteriales > Fusobacteriaceae > Cetobacterium. Next base: position 52,626 of record NZ_JACFAJ010000011.1, read on the forward strand.
TTTTTACCAATTTCATTGATTAAATCGATATCAAATCCAACTACTTTTCCATTATCCAGATACTCGAATGGTGCAAATTCTGCATTTGTGCCAATGATTAAAGTTTCTTTGGCAACTGATAAAAGACTAAACATAGTAAAAATAACTCCAACTTTTAATAAATAAATAAATTTTTTCATAATAATCACTCCCCTTATTTTATAATTAATGATTTAATATTTTATCTAAAAATTCTTTTGTTCTGTTATTTTTAGGATTTTCAAACATCTCTTCTGGAGCTGAATCTTCTAAAATTTTTCCTTGATCCATAAATAAAACTCTATCTGCTACACTTCGAGCAAAGCCCATTTCATGCGTTACAACAACCATAGTCATTCCATCTTTTGCTAAGTCTCTCATTACATCTAAAACTTCTTTTACCATCTCAGGATCTAGAGCAGAAGTCGGTTCGTCAAAAAGCATTATATTTGGCTCCATTGCTAATGCTCTAGCAATTGCAATTCTTTGTTTTTGGCCACCAGAAAGCTGATTCGGATAATTACTGGCTTTATCTTCCAGTCCTACTTTTTTTAAAAGTTGTAGAGCTTTTATATCTGCATCTTCTTTTGAAATTTTCTTTACCTTTATTGGAGATAAAGTTAAATTTTCTAGAACAGTTTTATGAGGAAAAAGATTAAAGTGTTGGAACACCATTCCGATATTTCTTCTAATTTCATTTATATCGGTTTCTTTATCAACTATATTTATATCTTCTATTTTAATTATACCTTTTGTGGGTATTTCCAATCTGTTTAAACATCTTAAAAATGTTGATTTTCCACTTCCCGATGGTCCAATTATTGCAACAACCTCTCCTTGTTTTATATGCACATCAATTTCTTTTAAAACATGCAGGTTACCATAATGTTTTTCTAATTTATCAACTTTAATCACTTATCTTTAACCCTCCCTCTATTTTTCTAGTAAATCTTGTAAATACTGTTGTTAGAAGTAAGTAGATGATACCTACAACTAGTAAAGGCTCAACACCTCTATAAGTTTGACTTGTAATTATATTTGCAGATCTTAGTAAGTCGACTCCTCCTATAAAACCAACTATTGAAGTTTCTTTTAGAAGAGTTATAAACTCACTAGCCAATGCGGGAAGAATCTTTTTAAAAGCCTGGGGCGTAATGACTTCAACCATAGCCACGGGATAGCTCATTCCTAGAGCTCTAGCAGCTTCCATTTGACCTTTGTCTAACCCTTCTATCCCAGCTCTTATAATCTCAGCTACATATGCTGCTGAATTCATTCCAAAAGCTATTCCTGAAATTATTAGAATTGGAGTTTCTCTTAAAAATCCTACAAATATTATATTGGCTAAAATCATTAGTTGAACAACTGCAGGAGTTCCTCTTATAATATCAATATAAAATAATGCAAACCAATTCAACGGATTAAAGTTTTCATATTTTTTAAACTTTTTAAAAGGATAAAAATGAGATATTCTCATAAGAGCAAAGATAACTCCTAATATCACTCCTAATATTGCTGATAAAATTGTTACTGATAAAGAGAAAAGTAAGCCGTCAATTATGTATTGGTATCTACCTCCGTCTAAAAATATTTCTTTTAAAGTATTTAAGTATTCCATCATTCCCCCTGTTCTGATAATATTTTTATAAATAAAAACCCCTAAAATAAGGTCTATGAATAGACTTATCCTAGGGGTCTTTTTTACTTCTAAATATAAAAGTTATATTTTAACGAGTTATATAAGAATAGTTACCTGTCTAAGAAATCTCATAGAGTTTATATTTAATTTATATTGTCTATTTTGATTTCTCATCCTTAACATAATCTTACCTCCTCTTTTTATCTTTTGATGAATAATACAACTTTTTGAAAATTATGTCAATATTTTTTCTTCTTTCTCACAAATTTCTTTTTTGTGATTTTTTCTTATAGCAGAAATTAAAGATGTAATTGTTAGAATTAGGAAAACTATAGTTATTGGTCTTGTCCATAGGAATGAGTAAGAACCATTATACATAAGAACAGCTTTTCTTAAATTTGTTTCTAACATAGGACCTAAAATTATTGCCAGAACAATAGGAGAACTAGGCATTTTTATTTTAGTCATAATATACCCAATTATTCCAAAAATAAAGGTTACGATGACATCAAACAAACTATTATTCATAGAGTATGATCCAATAGTTGATAAAATTAAAATACTTGGAATCATTAAAACTTTTGGAATTTCAACAATTCTACTATAAAATTTTATTCCTCCTAACCCAACACCTAAAAGAATTATGTTTCCTAAAATCATTGCACTAAATAATCCATAAACTATATCAGGATTTTGTTCAAATAGAAGTGGTCCTGGAGTTAATCCTTGTACTATTAGTGCTCCTAATAATACGGCTGCAACTGCATCTCCTGGAACTCCTAGAGTTAGTAATGGAACTAACGCACCACCTGTTACTCCGTTATTTCCAGCTTCTGGAGCTGAAATTCCAATTAAACTTCCTTCACCAAATTTTTCATTTTTATTACTTCTTTTAGCTTCGTTATAACAAACAAATGCTGCTATATCTGCTCCAGCTCCTGGAATTGAACCTATAAAAGTTCCAAGTATTCCAGATTTTATCATTGTAGGTAATGCCTGTTTTATCTCTTTAAAAGACATATAATTTTTATCTATTTTTACATTAGTTTTTACTTCTTTTTCGTTAACTAATATTTCAATTTGATTAAATACTTCTGATACGGCAAATAGACCGATTAGAACAGGAATAACAGAAAATCCATTGAGTAAATCAATCATTCCAAAAGTAAATCTTGGATAACTGGTAATAGAATCCATACCAACTGTAGAGATTAATAAACCAATAATTCCCGCAATAATTCCTCTTAAAAAATTTTCTGATGAAATACTTGCGATTATAGTTAAGCCAAAAAGTGCTAAAGCAAAATACTCTGGTGCACTAAATCTCAGTGCAAATTTTGCAAGAAATGGAGACACTGTCACCAAAGCTACGCAACTAACTAATCCTCCGACAACAGAAGCTATTGTTGAGGCACTCAGAGCTTTTGAAGCTTGTCCTTTTTGTACCATAGGATATCCATCTAAACAAGTTGCAGCAGAAGCTGGCGTTCCCGGTGTATTTAATAGAATTGCAGATATCGATCCACCATAAATAGCACCAATATATATTCCAACTAGCATAATTAGACCAGTTATAGCTTCCATTCCAAAAGTAAAAGGAAGAAGAATTGCAACTCCCATTGTTGCCGTAAGACCTGGCAATGCTCCGATAACAACTCCACCAATTACTCCTGTTATTAGATAAAATAGATTTCCCATTTGAAGTGCTGTTGCAAATCCATTTAAAAGATATTCAAACATTTTTCCTCCTTGTTATTATTTATTCTGTTATTCAAAATTATAGTAAGATTCCAGTAGGTAAAGAAATTTTAAATACATTTGTAAATAATAAATAAATTACCGATGGAAATAACAAGGAGAAAATAATTTTATTACGTGTAGATTTAGTTTTTAAAACTGAAATTACAGCAAAAGAAAATAAAATAGTTGATAACAAATAACCAATTGTATCGATTAAAAAAATATACATAATAACTAACCCTATAGTAATAAACGTATATTTCGACTCTTTTGAAAATTTAGCACTTTTATGATTTGCTTTAAAAGTACCAATAAACATTAATATAGAAAGGATCACTAATATTAAAGATATTACTTTCGGAAAAAAATCTACTCCTAATCCATTATCAATCATAAATCCTTCTTGAAATTGTGTCGCAGTATAGTATACCGATATCCCTATACAGCAGAGTACGAAAGAAAAAATTCTATCTATCAATATTATGTTCCTCCTAATTATAAGTTCTCAAGAATATTATTTATAGTAATAGTATCCTCTTCAATAAAATTCACAAATTCATTTGAATCTAGATAATTAATTCCAAAATTTGAATTATTCATAAACTCTTTGAATTCTTCTGATTTTGTTGCCTTTTCAAAAGCTGAAGATAAAACTTTCTTTGCCTCTTCATCTGTTCCCTTAGGTACAGCTAGTCCTCTCCAAGTTCCAGAAATTATGTTATATCCTTGTTCTTTTAAAGTTGGGATATCGTTTAGTGTTTCTAATCTATTACTTGCCATAATACCGATAGCTTTTAGTTGACCACCTTTTATTTGTCCAATAGCTTCTCCCGGTCCAACAATTGTAAAGTCTGAATGATTACCTAAAACAGCTGGGATAGATTCTCCTGCTCCGTTATATGGAATATGATTAAATTTAACTTTTTCAGATGTTTCAATTGCTAAAGCATAAAAATTTGGTTTAGCCGTGCTAGCAAATTTAACCATGTTTGGATTTTCTTTTGCATCATTTATTAAATCTGATATGTTGTTGTATTTAGAATCTTTATTAACTAAAACAATTGCAGGATCCATATTGATTAAACCAATTAAATCGAAATCTTTTGAAGTTATTGGAGATAATTTCATTAACGGTAAAGATATTATTTCTCTAGTAATCATTGTTACAGTATATCCATCTTTTTTAGTTTTAGCACCATAAGTCATTCCAACAGCACCTGCACCACCAGTTTTGTTAATTATAATGATAGGTTTATTTAATTCTTTCTCAGCTATACTTGCAAGTTTTCTAGCAACAGCATCAGTTCCTCCACCTGCTCCGAATGGAACAACTAAATTAATATTCTTGCTTGGATAATTTTTAGCAAATGAAACCACAGTAATTAAAATAAAAATAAGTAATCCTAATTTTTTCTTCATAAAATCCCCCTTAAAAATTAATGTTAATATAGTTTATCTGTTTAGTTCACTTCCGTACGATCCGCATTCATGTCCTGCTATAATTGATTTTACAATTTTTAAATCAGCGCATGTTGTATCTCCGATGATTGTATTTTTCAATACCGAATTGGCATTTCCATATTTCACAGCCTCTTTAGCACTATTATATTCTAAAAGACCGTATAAAACTCCTGATACATAAGCATCCCCGCTTCCTATTCTATCAAGAATTTCAATATTTTCATAAGGAGTTTCCGTATAAAATTCATCATGTTTTGCACTATATATTATTGATGTGAAATTATGAGATTTTGGTGAGTTTACGACTCTTCTTGTACTAGCTATAAGCCCAATGTTATAAGTCTTTGAAAATTCTTTAATTATATTTTCTAATTCTCCAGATTTTTTAAACATTTTTCTTAATGTCTCTTCAGAAATAAATAAAATATCAATATATGGTAAAATTTCCTCTATACTTTCCTTTGCAGTTTCCTCATCCCATAAGTTAGCTCTAAAATTTACATCAAATGAGATTAAGGTATTATTCTCTTTAAATTTTTTTATTAGTTCTTTGGAAAGAATATTTGAATTTTCACATAATCCTAAAGATATTCCACTAGTATGAAAAATTTTAGTACTGTTGTAAAGCTCATCTTTTAATTCATTGATATTTAAAGAAAAAAATGATGAATTATTTCTATCGTATACAACATTTGGCTTTCTAGGGTATGACCCAGACTCGAAGTAATATAAAGCTAATCTTTGAGAACTTGAGTTATCATCAACTATAAACTCTTGGCTGACACCGTTGCTTCTAATCATTTTTCTAGCGTATCTTCCAAGTTCATTAGTTGGTAATTTTGTTATTATAGAGCTATTTAATCCTAGTGATTTTGCCCCAACAGCTATGTTATACTCAGAACCCCCAATTTGTTTTTCCAGTAGAGATCCTTGAACTAACATTTCCCCATTGATAGAAGAAAGTCTCATAATTATTTCACCAGATGTTATAATATCATATTTCTTATCTCCAAAATTAAATATTTCTTCCATATTTAAACTCCTTTTATTTTCTCGATAAATTCTTTAGAAGCTTTTATAATTTCTTCACTTGTTCCAGACGCTAAGTTTCCACCTATCCCAACAGCTACAACTCCATTACTAAACCATTCTCTAATGTTTTCTAGATTAACTCCACCAGTTGGCATAATATTAGCTTGTGGCAATGGAGCCTTGATTGCTTTTATAAAACTTGGTCCAAAAGCACTTCCAGGAAATAATTTAACTATATCTACACCATATTCCATAGCGGTTGTTATTTCTTTGATAGTCATACAACCGGCTAAATAAGGAATTTGATATAAATTGCATAATTTTGCAATTGATTTTTCAAAATGAGGAGATACTATGTATTCTGCTCCAGCTAAAATAGCTATTCTTGCTGTAGTGGAATCTAAAACTGTTCCTGCACCAATTAGTAAATTTTTATCTGCAAACTCCTCTTTTAAACACTTAATTACATCTGTTGCATTTGGAATGGTATATGTAACCTCGATAGCCTTGATTCCTCCCTGAATACAAGCATCTGAAACTCTAATAGCTTCTTTGATATTTTCGCTTCTAATAACGGCTACTATTTTTGAATCTATGATTCTATTTAAAGTATTAATTTTCTTCATGATATCTCCTTTTTAAGATTGTTTATATACAATTTATACTAAATAAAATTATATAATGCAATTATAAAACATCAATTAAGTTCCACTTATGAAACTCAATATCTAATTTTATGATTATTATGAATATTTTTCTGTAAAATTTACTGTTTAAGGGTAATTTTAGTTAAAACTTTTGTTTCATATATGAAATTATGATAAGATAAATATGGGGTGATAAAATTTATGAAAAAAATAGTTCCAGCCATGGATAAAGCTGATAAAATTTTTATGTATCTTTATAAAAAAAATAGTTCTAATCAGAGTGATATTGCAAGGGAACTTGATATTCCTAAAGCTACTGCAAGCAGACTATTGAGCAGTTTGGTTGAATTAAATTATTTAACAATAAATAATAAAGAATATAGTTTGGGGAATAAATTTGATTATTTTTCTGATAAGAAAGAAAAGTATAGCTTAGTAAAAAATATAGCTCTTCCTTATTTAGAAGAATTGTCTTTAAGGTTTAAAGAAACATTTAAAATAAGTATTTTAGATAAAGATAAAATTAGAGCTATTGCAAGTGTTGAGAGTAGTGATTTCCATAAAATATCTGTCACAGATAATAGTATCTTTCCTCTTCATGCAGGTGCTGCAAGTAAACTTTTAATTTGTCAAATGGATGATAAAAAATTAAATAGACTTCTACCAGAACAGCTTCCAAAATATACTGAAAACACTATTATAAACAGAGAGGAATTAAAGAAGGAGCTTTTTAAAATAAATATAAAAAAAATATCTTTTGATAATAATGAACATTCAAAAGATATTTGTGCGGTTGCGACACCAATAATGGATAAATCAAATACAATTATTGCAGCTATCAGTTGTCCATATTTTAGTCCTATGTGGAGTTTAGAAAAAATTGAAGAAGTAACTAAAGAAATGTTTAAAGCATGCAATGAGATTACTAAAAGACTTAATTACTTTAATAATTTAGGTTGATTAATTGAAGATATAAAAAGAAGGTCGCTCATAATTGAGAGACCTTCTCATAAAATTTGAGATAATTTATTTAGTTGTTACATCCAATTCTTTTATATTTAAATTATCCATAGCTCTGTAGATATGAATTTGATTTTTATCTGTTACGGGTACTATATTATACAGAACAAAACTACTAGAGCTTTCAGGTTCCATAGATAGAGCTATAAAGTCTCCTTGACTTTGGTCCATTGTGTATATATAACTTCCAGATGGGAATAGAATTTCTTTAGTAACTGTATCAGCTTTCACATATGTTCTATATTGCCCTTCGTATATTTTATCTGCTTTTTTAATATCCTTTACTTCATATGACTCTACTTTCAGTTTTACTGGTTTCATAGTTTTATAATATGTAACTCCATGGTTCTCTAAAATATCTGCCACTTTTCTATATCCTGGTGGAAGAATATAAGCATAAGGTCTGCTACGTTCTAAAACAACATCTTGTTCTTTTGAAGTTTTAATTTTTACTGGGAACTCTTTAACTTCATTAGTTTCTAAATCGATAAATTTATATTTTCCCATTCCTTTATCTTTTATATTTGAAACTATTATAACCTTATCTTCATCATGGTCTTTAGTATTTAACCCTTTTTGTATAACTTCTTCTCTAGCTTTTCTTACAGTATCTCTGACTTTATCAGAATTTAAAGCTACGTCTTTTAAGAATGACTCATATATAGTTAAGTGACTTTCCACTCTTCTAGAAAAATTTTCTCTGCCAATTCCAATTCCACGAGTCTCTACTAAGATTGAAATAGAAGGAACTAGACCAAAGGCATTTCTACCAATTATTGCATCACCAGATGCCATTTCTAAAGTAAATGGTGTTTTATCTTTTTTAGGAACTGATGTATAGTACCAACTTCCTGATAAACCTTTTTTAGATAAGTTGTCTTCTCCATTTTTTATTAAAATATTGTCGGCAATATTAGTTATGTCTTTAGAAAGATTTGGATTTGTTGATGAAAGCATCAATACGTCATAGTAAGGTAAAACTCCTTTATTACCAAGTGTTGAATATCTTTCAGGAGTTGATGAATACTCATGACCATCTATTACAACTTCTGGTTGATATTTTATAAATAATTTTTTCAAAGCTTTAGTTTCTGGTAAGTTTAATTTTGTATGGTCTCTATTTATATCTTCTGGTGAAGCACTTCCTCTTTTAAATAACCATGATCCATCTGGATTAACTCTTGGGATAATAATAATATTTATTTTACTTAATAATTCTTTTTGAAAATTTTCTTTTGATAGCTGACTAATAACTGCTAGCACACCTTCACCACTTGCTGGTTCATTTCCATGTTGCTGACCTTGAATCCAAACTGTAGGTTTAGTTTTATCAAATTTATTATTTTCGCTAAAAAATAATGCTGGAATTTCTCTTCCCTCTTGAGAATAACCAATTATTTCCATTTTTATATTTTTATTTTGTTTTACTATCTTATTTAAATATTCCATCATTTCTTCTTGGCTAGTAAATGATACTTTATTTTTGTTAACTCCAGGTGTTTCAACTGTTAGAGAAACGTCTTTAAAAATATTTTCTAATTGAGCTGGCTGTACATATGTTTTTTCTTTTGGAGTATAAGGTTGAGCTATTAACGATGTTCCTACTGCAAAAAAAAGAATGCTTTTTCCTACTGATATTTTGTTTACTTTCATCGAATCCCCCCGGTAAAATAGTATTGGTACTGTATATACTTTAGTATCTTTATAAAGTCAATAGAATTATAGCTTTAACTTGAAAAGAGATGTTTTTTATGATAATATCACATATGAAGTTACTGATTTAAGAGAACATATTTTACGGGGAGATTTTTTATGAAAAAAGGTTTTGTCTTATTTTTTATTTTTAGTTTTGTATCTATTTTTAGTAAAGAGGTTATTGTTTCTCAAAAAGAGTTAATTAAAATGTATGAAAAAGAATTAAAGAAAAGTTCTGTATATGAAAAATTTAATCCAATTTATGCACGTGAAGCTGTTATCGGGGAGCAAATAAAAACAATAACTAAAGATGGCTTAGAAACTATCAATACAGCTTATGAAGGAGATTATATTGTCAAAAATCAGACTTTAGCCAAGGAAGAATATATTGTTCCTAAGGAAAAGTTTGAAAAGAGATATACTTTTATTAAAAACTTAGATAAGAATTGGAATATATATAAGCCTACAGGAGAAATAAAAGCTATAAAAGTTGAAACAAAAGAAACATTTTATATAATGGCACCTTGGAATGAAAAGATGATTGTTAAATCGGGAGATTTTTTAGTTTCACCATTGGATTATAGTGAAGTTTATAGAATAGCAAATCATGAATTTTTTGAAACGTATAAATTAAAAAAATAATTTATCAAAAAGGATACTTTTAAATGATAAAAAATTCGAAAATAAATAAATTTAATAATTATAAAAATAATTCTAAAGAATTTTTTGATAAAATGGCACATAAAAAGCATGGAGATTCATTTAGACATTACGAAAATGTTTTAAAATATCTTAATGATATTAGATTTGAAAAACTTCTTGATTTAGGAACAGGAACGGGGTCACTTTTGGAGAAGTTAGAACATAGAATTGAGAATAAAGGAACTAAATTTTATGGTATTGATATATCTTCAAAAATGATAGAAGTAGCAAGAGGGAAGAAATTGAATGCTGAATTTCTAAATGGTGATAGTGAGAACTTACCTTACGAGAATGAAATGTTTGATATAATAACTTGTATAAATTCATTTCACCACTATCCAAATCCACAATTAGTTGCAAAAGAGATAGCTAGGGTTTTAAAATTGAATGGGAAATTAATATTAGGTGAAATTTGGCTTCCACCTTTTTTTAAAAGTATAGTCAATAAGTTATTGCCTTATGGGAAATCTGGAGATTTCAAAATTTATTCAAATTCTGAAATAGAAGATATTTTTATGAAAGAAAATATAATATTGGAAGAAAAAAAATATGTATGCTTTACAAATTATACATATTTATTCAAAAAAATTTAAAAAAGGGAGAGAGTCTTGAATAATTAAATTCAAGACTCTCTCCTTTTGATTTACTTCTCTAATTTTTCAATTATTGAATTTATGAAACCTTTACACTGATCATTTTTAATAGAGTAATAAACTTCGTTTAACTCATCACTATAAAATTCTTCTAGTAAGATATTTAGAACCATTCTATTTCTATAGATGTTTGGAGTCTTTAAAAGTTCCTTTACTTCAGTTAAGCTTTCAGGAGTTCCATCTAAAAGTTTATTGACAATTGCATTTGCTTCTTCAATTATTTTATGAACTCCAGTAATTCTATCTCTACGATTTCTAACTTTATTTTTATCGTGGGGATTTCTTCCCTTGTTTAAAGTATTTAAAAGATCATATGGATTTATTGTAGGATTTAGTTTTAAAATCTCTAAAATTTCTCCATATATAATGTTGCTCTCTTTATCTTCAGCACTTTGTTTTTTTAAAGATTCAGTGTATTTAGAACAAAGTTCTATTAATAAGTTTTCCATGAATTCCTCCAAAATAATTTAATCACTTGTAGGTTAAATTATAACATAGAATTTATAGAGTTTCAGCTATTTTAATAACTTTATTTTTAAAATCGTTCATATTTTTTCTTGATAATTTTTCGTCGTAAGTTTTTAAAACTTTATTTTCAACTATAATTTTACCATTAACAATAACAGTTTCAACATTTGAAGCATTAGCTGAGTAAACAAGTGCAGAATAAGCATCATATAGAGGAACCATGTTAGCTGACTGAGTTTCAACTATAACAACATCCGCTAATTTTCCAGTTTCTAAGGATCCAATTTTATCTTCCATATGAAGTGCTTTAGCTCCACCAATAGTTGCCATTTCAACAGCTTTAATCGGAGGAAGAGCAGACCTGTCTTTTGTATCTAGTTTATGTAATTTAGCAACATAACCCATTTGTCCAATTATATCTAGTGTATTACCACTCATAGGGCCATCAGTTCCTAATCCAACTCTTAAACCTTGATCATGCATTTTAAGGGCTGGTGATATACCTTTAGCAGACTTTATGTTAGCAACCATGTTGTGAGCAACTCCAACATCTCTCTTTTTAAGAATTTCAATGTCATTATCATTTACGAATATAAGATGTGCAGCAACAAATCTTTGATCTAGAACTCCAATTGAATCTAAATACTCAACAGGACTCATATTATATTTTTCCTTATAAAATTCTGATTCTTTTTCAGTCTCAGCTACGTGCATTAAAACTGGAACATTGTATTCTTTAGACAGCTTATTAATAATTTGTAAATGTTCAGTATCATTTGTATGAGGAGCATGAGGAGCAAATGCTGGAGTTATAAGCTCATCATTTTTATAAGTTTCTATAAATTTTTTAGCATAGTCAATTCCACCAAATGGTTCTTTTGCATCGGCAACTGGGAATTTAATAACAGTTTCACCAAGAACTCCTCTAAGTCCTATTTTCTTTACTGCTTTAGCAACTTCATCTTCAAAATAATACATATCAGTAACCGTAGTTACACCAGCTTTAGCCATCTCTACACTTCCATGAAGAGCTCCTAAATAAACCATTTCAGGTGATACCATTTTATTTTCAAGAGGAAATAGATATCTTGTTAATCTATCAGGAACATCATCTGCTAAACTTCTAAATACACTCATGGAAGCATGAGTATGAGTATTTATCATTCCTGGCATAATAATTCCTTCATTTGCATCTATATTTTTTGTAGCTTTATATTTCTTTTCTAATCCTTTTTGTCCAACTTCTAAAATTTTGTTATCCTTAATTACAACAACACCATTTTCTATAACATTTTTTTCATTGTCCATAGTTAAAACAGTTCCGTTAGTGATAATGATATCAGCCTTTTCAGAAGAAAAACTTTCCTTGTTAAGTGTACCTGTTAAAATTAAAAGAGTGAAGATTGATAATAATTTTTTCATTTTTAAAGTCTCCCGTATTTTTTTTACAAAATAAAAAAATCTTCAATAGCAAAAGTCTATTGAAGATCTATGACCTTTGCTTATAGTACAGAATTTACGGATCTGTCTAGAAACTCCCAACCTTATTTTGGGGATATATAAGCTAATTAGTTATTATTTTATTTTATAAGTCGAATATATCATATTTATAATAAGGATGTCAAATTAAATTTAAATGACCTTTGATTGTTTACATCAATTTTTATAAGTGATATAATTCATTTGTTAAGTTAATTTAAAAATTTAAATTTAGGGGTGATTTGATGAGTGCAGAAATAACAGTAGAGATTAAGAATTCTTTAAGAGGACAAGGTTTTTTATCTTTAAAAGATGGTTGTCATTTTTCAGTTAGAATAGTTATACCAGCAGGGCAAATGACAAAAGAGTTCTCTACTAAAATTACAGAAATCTCCGAAAAATATGGTAGAGGATACTTCACATTAACTCAAAGACTTGATGTTGAAATTCCTTTTGTAAAATATGAAGACTTAGATTTGGTAAGAGAAGAATTAACTAAAAGTGGTTTAATAGTTGGTGGAACAGGAAAAAGAGTTAGATCTATTCATACATGTAAAGGAACAGTTTGTAGATTTGGACTTTATGATACAGAGAAGATGACTAAAGATTTTACAGAGAGATTTTATAAAAAATACTATGATATTGTTTTACCTAATAAATTTAGAATAGCCATAGCAGGTTGTAAAAATAGTTGTCCTAAACCTCAAATGTCGGATTTAGGAATAATTGGAAGAAAATTAGGATTGGTTGGAATATTTATAGGTGGAATGAACGGCAGTACTCAAATAACAGGAAAAGAAATAGCTGGACTTTATACTTTGGAGGAAGCAGGAGACGTAGTAGAAAGAGCAATCAATTTCTATAAGGAACATGGCGAGATGGGAGAAAGATTTCCTAAAATGGTAGAAAGATTAGGTTTTGAGCTCGTAGAGAAAGAATTAATAAAACAAATTTAATACAAAGAAATAAGAAGTTGAAAAAATGTTAAATATGTTTTATAATATATAGATATTGAAAAGAATGGAGATAAAATTATGACTAAATTACCAAATTGTCCAAAATGTAATTCTGAGTACACATATGAAGATGGAAATCTACTTGTATGTCCAGAGTGTAGTTATGAGTGGACTTTAGAATCAGAAAATGAAAATAGCAATGATGAGAAGATAATTAAGGATGCAAACGGAAATATTCTACAAGATGGAGATTCTGTAGCTGTAATTAAGGACCTTAAAATAAAAGGAAGTTCATTAGTTGTAAAAATGGGTACAAAAGTAAAAAACATACGTTTAGTTGATGGAGACCATGATATTGATTGTAAAATCGATGGAATTGGTGCTATGAAATTAAAGTCTGAGTTTGTAAAAAAAATATAAGTATTAAAAATGAGGCTATCGATAAAAATATCGATAGCCTTTACTTTTATTCTAAGATTTCTTGCACTCTTCCTACAGTCCCATCTTCCAATTTAACTTTTATTCCATGAGGATGAGTAGCAGAATTTGTCAGTAGACTCTGTACAATTCCTTTTGTTAGTTTACCAGTTTTTTGATCTTCTTTTTTTACAACCATAACCGTTATTCCAGGTTTTATATCTTTTCTATTTTTTCCGCTCATGTATGTGCTCCTTTATGTTTTTAAATTATTTATTATCACAAAGTATACCATATATATTGAAAAAAGTTTATTCATTAAACAAAAGACTTAATAATTGCTTTGGCTAGCACCGAAATATTTTTATATTGAGGTGTAACAGGACAAACTTCTTTTTTGGTATTAGTTAGATGGTAAACAGCAGTTCTAGCTGCTCTTACAGAGTACTCTTCTGTAAACACCATATCTTCTGGAATTTCAACAAATTGGCTAATCATAGCAAAATTGGTTGAACCATAGGGTATCAAGTCAGGACGATCAGTTAAAGCTCTTGGTTGAAACATGGAAATTATATAGGGCATCATGCAAGGAATAACATTAATGACAGTATCCATTATTTCATCCTCTTCATTTTCAAAATTTAAGTGATGAAGTAGCTCTGATAAAATCTCTTTTCCGGTACACTCTCTCATAGGTTTTTTTATATAATTTCCATTTTCTTTTGTATAAAGTCCATAACCCCAAAAGATAGTTTGTTCATCAGTTTGACCCTTGAAGTGAGGTTGGGCAGCTACTACAATTGACATTAACCAATTCGAATCTTTAAATGTCATTAGTCCACCAGTTCCAGGGATATTTCCAGAGAAATTTTCAATTTTTTTGAGTAATTTATTTCCATTCATTGTTACAGTAAATGATTCCCAATTACTCTCTTCAGGATTTCCAAAAAATACTTTTGGATTTCCTAATTCTCTTTTCTTTTTTTTAATATTTGACCAAAGAATTTCAGAAGGTGGTCTTTTAAAATTTAGCAAAGGCGGAGCATTAAAATTTCCAAGAGTTGAATTATCAGTCATACAACCATTTGTCATAAAACATAAATCATTATCATTTAATTCAATATTAAAATTATTATTCTCTTCATTTTTATAACAAATATTAGTAACCGTAATTTCATTATTTTTTTTAAAATCTAAATCAGTTACTGTACATCCCAAGTTGAAATTAACTCCATGATTAGAAAGATGTGTTTTCAAAGGTAAAATTACAGAGACATATTGGTTATATGGGGTTCTAACTATCCCTCCTAAAGTATCTATTCTTGAGAACTCTAAAATCATCCTTTTCATATAACGTTGAAATTCTACTAAACTTGACCATTTTTGAAAAGCAAATGTCGTTTGCCACATGTACCAAAAGTTAGTTTCGAAAAAATTAGGATTTAGATCAAACCAGTCAGAAATTTTTAAACCTTCAATTTTTTCTTCAGGTTCTAGCATAAGTTTAAGTAAATCTAATCTATTTTTAAAATTAAAACCCATTTTTTTAGAATTAATAATTTTTCCATTTTTATCAATAAGTCTAGCTTTAGCATGAGTTTTATGTATTTTATTGAATTCTGTAATTTCTTCTTTTACTGTTTTTTGACTATTTTCTAAAGACGGAATAAAAGATAATAAATCCCAAAAGTTTTCATAAGCTTCTTTAGTAAGCATACGTCCACCTCTACAAGAAAATCCTTCTGTTAAATTTCCCGATCCATCGTTACTTCCACCTATCTCATTTAGATTTTCTAATATATAAATATTATTTCCTTTATAGTTACAATCTTTTATCAGATATGCCGCACCTGCTAAAGAAGCTAAACCTCCACCTATGAAATAGGCTTTTTTACTATTTGTTATAGATTCCAATCAAACCACTCCCCATAATTTTTTTTCCCGTTATATACTTATACTCACAAAATTATTATTTTCTTGTATTTAAAGATGTAAAATGTTAAAATTCATCTTGTAATAATTTTTTATGGAGGAATAATGAAAAGTTTAAAAACATCTGGAGTATGTGCAAAAGAAATAAGTATAAAACTAGAAAATGATATAATAACTCAAGTGAAGTTTCACGGAGGTTGTGATGGGAATACTAGTGGACTAGAAATTTTAATAGTAGGACAGTCAAAAGATGAGATAATAAAAAAATTAAAAGGTATTGATTGTAAAGGTAGAGGAACATCGTGTCCTGACCAATTAGCTCAATTACTTGAAAAATATTAAATAAATAAATTAATGCTAGGGGAGCCTTCGGGCTGAGAAGTTTTATACTGACCCTTTGAACCTGATCTGGATTGTACCAGCGTAGGGAAGCAGTTTTGTATCGCTTATAAACTAAGTTGGTATTTTAAGCTGTGTCCTATGACACAGCTTTTTTTATTTTTTAAATAAGGAGAAGTTAGAAAATGAAAATTATTTTAAATGGAGATCCGCATGAAGTTAAGAATGGAACTACGATTTTTGAACTTTTAAAATTATTTGAAGTGTCAGAAGATGGTGTAATAGTTTTAATTGAGGAAGAAATAATTCCAAAGGAAGAATATGCAAAAGAAATTTATAATGACTGTGAAATTGAATTTTTAAGATTTGTATCGGGAGGGTAAATATATGGATAAATTATTAATTGGTGGAGTAGAATTTCAAAGTAGACTAATAACAGGAACAGGAAAATTTTCAAATTACAATTTAATTTCATCTATGCTGGAATCAAGTGAAAGTGAAATGATAACAGTAGCCTTAAGAAGAGTTGATTTAACAGGAAGAAGTGAGAATATATTAGAATATATACCTAAAAATATAACTTTACTTCCAAATACAAGTGGAGCCAGAACAGCAGAAGAAGCAATAAAAATTGCGAGAATAGCAAGAGCATCAGGATGTGGAAACTTTATAAAGATAGAAATTATTAACGACATGAAGTATTTAATGCCGGATAATGAAGAAACTGTAAAAGCGACGGAAATACTAGCAAAAGAAGGGTTCATAGTTATGCCGTATATAAATCCAGACTTGATTACTGCAAAGAAATTAGAAAAAGCTGGAGCAGCTTCGGTTATGCCTCTTGGAGCACCAATAGGTTCAAATCGTGGTTTATTAACTAAAGCGATGATTGAAATTCTTGTTGAAAATTGCAGTCTTCCAATCATAGTAGATGCTGGGATTGGAAAACCTTCTCATGCATGTGAAGCAATGGAAATGGGTGTGAGTGCTGTACTTGTTGATACTGCCATTGCCACAAGTGAAAACCCGGTTGCCATGGGACTTGCCTTTAAAAAGGCTGTAGAAGCTGGAAGGGAGGCTTATTTAGCAAAATGTCCAGAAATTAATAAAGTTGCTATAGCTTCATCGCCTTTAACTGGATTTTTGAGAGGAGTTGAAAAATAAAATGTTTCATAAAATTATAAAAAAATATGAGAATTTTGAATACGATAATTTTTTTAAAAATGTAACATTAGAAAATATAAAACAGATAATTAGAAAAAGTGGAGAAAAAAATCTGAGTGATTTAGAATTTTTATCGCTTCTTTCACCAAAAGCAGATGATTTATTAGAAGAAATGGCTATAAAGAGTAACGAGATAACAAAGAGAAACTTTGGAAAAGAGATGCATTTATATGCTCCTATATATATTTCAAATATCTGTGATAATGAATGCACTTATTGTGGATTTAAAAAATCAAATGTCATAAAAAGAAGACATCTCTCACTGGAAGAAATAGAAATTGAAGCAAAGTATATATCAGAAAATTTGGGAATTCATAGTATCATCCTTTTAACGGGAGAAAGTAATGTAAATTCTATTGAATACATAAAAAATAGTATTGAAATATTAAAAAAATATTTTGCTACAGTTATAATAGAAATACAGCCTTTAGACATTGTAGATTATGAAACATTAGTAGAAGCTGGATTAGATGGTGTAACCGTTTATCAGGAGTGTTATGAAGAAAATTTGTATGGTAAATACCATCTAAAAGGAAAAAAATCTGATTATTTCTATAGATTGGATACACCAGAAAGGGCAGCAATAGCAGATATAAGAAATGTAAATATTGGGGCACTTTTTGGATTAGGAAACGTAAAAAAAGAAGCCTTCTTAGCAGGAATACATGGAAAATATTTAATGGATAAATTTTTAAATACAGAATTTTCAATTTCAATTCCAAGAATAAAAGAAGCGTATCAGAATATAAAGCTTGAAAACATATTATCAGATAGAGAATTTGTTCAAATATTACTGGCTTATAGAATTTCATTTCCAACTTTGGGAATTAATATTTCAACTAGAGAGAATGGTGAGTTTAGAGATAATTTAATCCCTTTAGGTGTTACTAAATTTTCAGCTGGTTCAGTTACAGAAGTAGGGGGGTATTGCATCTCTAAAAATACAACTCCTCAATTTGAAACAAGTGATCATAGAAGTGTCGAAGAGATAGTTTCAATGTTAAAAGAAAAGGATTACCAACCAGTTTTTAAAAATTGGGAGGGAATATAGGATGAAAATTGGAATAGCTGGGTGTGGTGGAATTGGATCAAATGTTGCAATGCACTTAGTGAGAAGTAAAATAAGTAATTTAAAATTAGTAGATTTTGATGTAATAGAAGAAAGCAATTTAAATAGACAGTTTTACTTTAAAAATCAATTAGGGAAATATAAATCTCAAACGCTCAAAGAAAATTTATTAAAAATAGATGAGACATTGGAAATTGAAGCTCTTGTTGAAAAAATTGAACTTGAAAATATTAATAATATTTTTAAAGACTGTGATTTAATTGTAGAGGCATTTGATAACAAATTATATAAAAAACTTCTTATAGAAACCTGTAAAAACAAGACAATAATTTCCGCTAACGGAATAGCTGGAAGAGATTTAGAAAGTTTAAAATATAGAAAGTTAGGAAATCTTCATATCGTTGGAGATTTTTATAGTGATATTGATGAATATAAAACGTATTCAACGAAAGTTATGTTAGTAGCAAGTATAATGGCAAATATCGTATTAGATTATTTGGAGGATCGAAATGAGAAATAGAATAATCATTCCTGAAGGTATTTATGCAATAACTGATTCAAAGTCAGGAAAAAATAAAAATATTTTAGATTACTCGAGAGAAATTTTAGAAGCTGGAGTTAAAATTTTACAATATAGAGAAAAGAAAAAAAATACGAAAGAAAAATATCAAGAGGCTTTATTACTAAGAAAACTAACAAGAGAATTTGGAGCAGTTTTTATAGTTAATGACGATATATCTATAGCTTTAGCTGTAGAAGCGGATGGAGTACATATTGGACAAGATGATTTGCCTATTGAAGAAGTTAGAAAAATTTTAGGAGAACGTAAAATAATTGGAGTATCTACTCACAGTCCTGAACAAGCTAAAAAAGCAGCAGATTCTGGAGCAGATTATATAGGTGTTGGACCAATATTCGATACTGAGACAAAAGAAGATGTGTGTTCTACAGTTGGTCTTGAATACTTAGAATATGTTGAGAAAAATTTATCGATTCCTTATGTAGCAATAGGAGGAATAAAAACCCATAATTTAAATGAAATTTTAAACGTTGGAGCTAAAAGAATAGCAATGGTATCTGAGCTAGTTGGTGCTAAGGATACCTATGCAATAACAAAAGATATAATTTCGTCACATTTTCCATTGAACTAATTCTCTGCTTTTATTTATTTTTTTCATTGAGGCAGAAAAGTTTTTCTTAATTAAATTAATGAACAATACATCTATTAAAAATAGTTGAGAAATTCTTGAAGACATAGCAGAACTTCTTAAAGAATTTTCTTCAGATTTTGTAGTTAAATAATAATCTGACATTTTGGCTAAAGAGTTCTCGGAACCTGATGTTATTGAGAAAATAGAGATATTTTTACTCTTTGATTTTTCTACAAAATTTAGAATAGAACTAGTCTCTCCAGAGTGAGAAATTGCAATAACTAAATCATTTTTATCAAAAGAAGAGAGCTGCATAAGTTGTTTATGTGGCTCTTCATAATAAAAAGCTAATTTCCCTATTTTAATTAGTTTGTAAACTAAATCCTGAGCTACTATTCCAGAACTTCCTATTCCTATAACCATTATTTTACTTTTTTTATTTAATAGATTTATAATTTCTTTTAAAGTACTTACGTCTATTCCTTCTCTAGTTTCATTTAAAGAATTCATTTCATCTGCACATATTTTTTTGATTATAATATCTTCGTTATCTGAAACCGATACTTGATTATGAATAATAGGACTTATCATAAATTTATTTTCAAGTTCTTTAATAGTTGAGATTTTAAAATCTGAAAAACCTTTGTAGCCCATTTTTTTTACATATTTTATAACAGATGCTTGACTAACATCTAAATCCTGAGCTATTTTTGTAGAGCTGATATGTTCCAAATGTTCTTTGTTGTGAATAATATATTCATGAATTTTATCAAAAACGGTTTTCTTTTTCATAGTTTCCTCCATTTCATTTGTGTTAACTATAGAATATTGATTATTGTAAGACATTTTTATAAAATAATCAAATTTTTTCTCTATTGACAAATCTTCGAAATAGTACTACATTAGTACTGTATAGATTAAAAAATAAAAATAAAAATAATAATTATTACTTTTTGGAGGAAAATCGATGAATTTAAACGCTTTAAAAACAGAGCAAAGAAATGAAAATACATTTACTATTGATGAACTTGACTCTTATGGAATTATTTCCAAAATAAATGATGAGGATCAAACTGTTGCAATCAGTGTAAAAAATGAACTAGAAGATATAGCAAAAGCAGTTGATTTAATTGAAAAATCATTAAGTTCGGATGGAAGACTTATTTATATAGGAGCGGGAACTAGTGGAAGACTTGCTATTTTAGATTCAGCGGAGTGTCCTCCAACTTATGGATTTGATTCAAATAGAATAATAAGTTTGATAGCAGGTGGAGAAGCTGCTTTCATTGGTGCGATTGAAGGCGTTGAGGATTCTAAAGATGAGGGTGTTGAAGATTTAAAGAGACTAAATTTAAGTTCTAAAGACGTTGTTGTTGGATTGGCTGCTAGTGGGAGAACTCCTTATGTTATAGAAGCTTTAAAGTATTCAAATGAAGTGGGAGCAGGAACTATTTCCATTGCATGCAATAAAAATACAAAGATTGGAAAATTAGGAAAGGTGAATATAGAAGTAGAGGTTGGTAGTGAGGCAATTACTGGTTCTACTAGGATGAAATCTGGAACAGCACAAAAGATGATTTTAAATATGCTAAGTACTGCTGTAATGGTAAAATTAGGAAAGGTCTATAGCAACTTGATGGTAAATGTTGGATCTTTTAATGAAAAATTAATTGAAAGACAAAAGAATATAGTTATGCAAGCTACAGGTGCCTCTAGAGAGCAAGCTACAGCTATTTTAAATGAAACAGATAGAGATTGCAAGTTGTCAATATTTATGATTTTATCTGATGAAAACTTAGAGTCGGCAAAAGAAATCTTAAGTAAAAATGATTGGAATATAAAAAAGGCTTTAAAAAATTTAAATATTAAATAGGGGGAAGTGAGAAAAGTGGATTATAATTTTTTAGCAAAAAATATCATTTCAAATTTGGGTGGAAAAGAAAATATTGCAGCTGTTACAAATTGTATGACAAGGGTTAGAGTAAATGTTAAGAACAAGGAAATGGTAAATTTTGATTCTCTTTCAAATTTATCAGGAGTTATAAAAGTAATTGATGATGAAACGATACAAGTTGTAGTTGGACCTGGAAAGTCAAGAAAAATTAAAGATATAATGTCTGAAATTTTAGGCGATGACATTCAACAGGAAGAGCAATGGAAAGAAAATAAGGAGAAAATAAAATCTAAGAATCAAAGTGGATTAAAGCAGACTTTAAGAAAAATTGGAAATATTTTTGTTCCATTAATTCCGGCTATTATCGCAGCAGGTCTTTTAAATGGAATAGCTGGATACTTTGAAAATGTTCTTAAAGCAGAAGGGATTTTAGATTTTCCGTTGTGGTTAACATTTATGAAAACTATAGGTGGAGCTTTATTTAGTTCTTTTGCAATTTTTGTAGGTATCAATGCAGCTAAAGAGTTTGGAGCTACTCCAGGTCTTGGTGGAATAATTGGTGGAATAACTATTAGTTCATCTATTAATCAATTTTCAAAAGCTATGGGATTATTCAATTCTGATGTACCACTTAATTCTATATTAACAACTGGAAAAGGTGGAATAATAGGAGTTATTTTAGGGGTATGGATTTTATCTATAGTGGAAAAAAAATTAAGAAAAATTATACCAGATATGTTCGATACAATTATAACTCCAACAATTTCTGTTTCAGTTGCTGCATTTTTTACAATATTTATTATAATGCCTTTAGCTGGATTTGTATCCGATGGTATAATTAAGGTTTTAGAGACTCTGATTATGACACAGGGGCCTTTGGCTATAATATCAGGGTTTGTATTGGCAGCTTTATTCTTGCCGCTTTTATCAGTTGGATTACATCATGGTTTAATACCGTTTTATATGATACAACTTCAACAATTTGGACAAATTTCATTATTTGCTATTTTATGTATGGCTGGGCCAGCTCAGATAGGTGGAGCTCTAGCAATATATTTTAAAGCTAAAGATAATAAAAAACTTAGAGAAATTATTTCTAGTGCTCTGCCAGTTGGAGTATTAGGAGTAGGTGAACCACTACTTTATGGTGTAACATTGCCTTTAGGAAAGCCATTTATTACTGCATGTATAGGTGGAGGATTTGGAGGTATAGTTGCAGCTGTTACAGGAGTAGCAACGACTTCATTTGGTCCAGCAGGAGTGACTGCAATTCCACTTGTAGTACCTGGAAAAATCCTTTATTATATTTTAGGGTTAACAACTTCATTTATTTGTGGATTCATTTTAACATATTACTTTGGAGTACCTGATGATATAAATGAAATAAAGGTTTAAAGATGTTGGTAAATATAATTTATGGAATAATAGTCCTTATAGCAACAACTATTGGTTCTATTGCAGGAATAGGAGGCGGAGTGATTATAAAACCCGCCTTCGACACTCTTGGGATTCATAACCCAACAACTATATCATTTTATTCTTCTATTGCAGTTTTTACGATGGCGCTTATATCAATCCTAAAATTATTGAAAACGGGAGTTGTTTTGAAAAAGGAAATAATTCTTCCAATATCTTTTGGATCTATAATTGGAGGGATTTTAGGAGAAAGACTATTTAACTATATTCTGAAAAACTTAAAAAATGTAAATGATATAAAAGTAATCCAATCATCATTACTATTATTTTCTTTGTTTTTAATTTTGTTTTATACTTTAAATAAACATAAAATTAAAACGTTTAACCTAAAAAATAAATTTTGGATTTTTTTTATAGGGATGTGCCTTGGTTGTATATCAATATTTTTAGGTATTGGTGGAGGACCTTTAAATATAGCTTTGATGACAATATTTTTTTCATATGAAGCAAAAGAGGCTGCAGTTTATTCAATTGCTACCATATTTTTTTCTCAGTGTTCTAAACTTATTGATATTTCATTAAAAGGAAATTTTCTTGAATTTGATTTGTTACCATTACCTTTCATATGTATATTTGCAATTATAGGTGGATTTATTGGAACAAATTTAAATAGAAAATTTGATTCTAAAAAGATAGAAAGGATATATATTATTACTATATTTTGTTTGAGTTCACTTTGTGTAGTAAATATTTTAAGTTAAAAAAAGCCGAGCTAACTAGCCCGGCTTTTTTATTATGCTTTTATTATTTTATCGTTTGATTCCATAAATGATAGGTAATCTTCTTTAGTCATAGTTGGTTTAAAGTTATCTAAAATTTTCTTAGCTTTTGTAGCTTCGTTAGCTAGTAAATCTACAACTGTTAGAGCCATAGCTTTAGCAGGAACGATATAAGCTAATTCTTCATCTGTTATTTGGTATTCTCTTGTATGTAGAGCACCTTTAATTCCACCAAACATAGGGTGAAGAGTAGGGATTAAATGAGATACATCACCAAAATCAAATGATCCAGTAAAGTCTCCACCTTCAATCATATCCTCTTTTAGTCCTAGGAACTCTAAGTTTTCTTTTAAAACTTCTTCCATAGAATCATGTTTTAAAATTGGAAGATATCCTGGAATTTCTGTTATTTCAATACTCGCTCCAACTGCATGAGCTCCAGCAATTAGTCCTCTGTTTACTTTATAATTGGCATCAACCATTCCCTCAATTGTTCTAGCTCTAACATACGACTCCATTCTAACGTCGGCTGGAACAACGTTTACTATGTCTCCACCTTTAGTGATGATTGGATGGAATCTTACTTTATCACTCTCTTTAAATGTTTCTCTTTGAGCATGTACGTTATTAATTGCAAGCATAGCAGCATTTAATGCGTTTATACCTTCATATGGAGCTGATCCAGCATGAGATTCCTTTCCGATAAACTTAACTTGCTTTCCAATAAATCCATTACTTACAGGTCCTGTTAACACTTTTTTATCTCCAAGATCTAAAGAGTGGAACATTATTGCCATATTTACATCATCTAAAGTTCCGTTGTATATCATTTCTTGTTTTCCACCGAAATATTTTATTTTTCCAGCAGCTCTTAGACTACTTCTGTAATCTAATTCAACAAACTCTTCAGCAGGTGTTGCCATAAAATCAACTTTTCCATCTAAAAATTCTAAGACACCAGATTTTACTATTCCAACAGCAGCTCCTAACATTCCACCAATTTGAACATTGTGTCCACAAGCATGAATTGCTCCAAGAGAGTTTGCATCACAGTGATCGTTACAAGAAATAGCATCTAGTTCTCCTAGAACAGCAACTTTAGGACCAGATGATTGTTCATTAGCTCTAGCTCTACAACCTGTGTAAGCAATTCCTTCCTCAACATTTAATCCAAGTTCATTTTTAAAAAATTCACTTACAATCTTTGTACTTTCAAATTCTTTATATCCGAATTCTGGAGTAGAATAAATTTTTCTTCCAGCTTCGATTATTTTATCTCTATTCTCATCAATAGCTTTGATTACCTTTTCTTTTAGTTCTTTAATATCCATAATACACCCTCCAATTAAATTTTATATATTTAAATTTCTCCTCTTAATTTCATTACTGCTTCAGCAATAAGAGCACATGCAAAGAATATTGAGATGAAAACGATTACAGAAATTAAAGCAATTTTCCAAGACATACTTTTTAATTCCTCAATTTTATTTCCAACAGAAATTCCAGCAAATGCAAGTAAAGGAGTTGTAATTGCCATAAAGTTTATTTTATTAGTATAGTACATAAAAGGGCCCGATAATGGATTATAAGGAATACTTAATGCAAAACCAAGTATTGTAACCCATCCAAAAGCTGGAAATATTGACTTTGGAAAAACTTCTTTTATAGTTAAAGCTATTAGCGCAACTGCAAAAATCATAACCATTCCTGGGATACTTTCTATTATAGAAGTTCCTAATCCTACTTTTTGACAAAGTAAAACTAACATCCCACATAAAATAAGTATTTTAGTTTGATTTAACATTTTATTAACATTAATTGCTTGCATTAGATTTCACTCCTCTTCTTCCTAATTTTGGTTCTAAGATGGCATAAAGTTTATTAGTTAATGGTAACGTTATGAATATTAAGAAGTTTACTCCAGTTATACCAGAAAGCATATTACTAGTCGCAGCATACGCAACAACTGTATCTCTCATTTCAAATGGAACCGTCTCAGCTAATGCTGCAACTGCTGCCGTCATCATACTTCCACTTCCTACTCCACACGCCATTCCTAAAGCATAAGGGTGAATTCCTGTATGAATTGAAACTGATCCTAATATACCAAAAACAATTGTTCCTAGAACTGTTCCAATTAAATAAGTTCCTAGAACTCCACTTCCTTCTGGTGAATCAATACCATATTTTTCTCCAATTACACCAAGTGATGGTTCTCTACTGATACTTGATGTAGCTCCAACAGCCTCTCTTTTCATTCCTAAGAAAAGTGCTAATGGAAGAGCAATTAGTGGTGAAAGAATATGTCCAAATTCCTGTGCTAAGAATGCTGGTCCAGCTTCAATTATTTTTTGAAAATTTGGTCCTGCCAATGTTCCATATTTAACTCCCAAAATAAGAAGGGCCATACCTACAAACTCTCCTGCAAGTTTCACCTCTTTGTTTCCTAAAACCTTTTGTAAAGCTTTAATTTTTTTTCCTAATAAATCTGGTGTTATTATTAATCCAATTGCAACTGCATAAAGCATAGGAAAAAGAATTATATTTACTTTTCCAACTGGAATTGAAATTTTACCTATCAGTTCACACAGCACTATAATAAGAGCTGAAACTATAAGTAATTTGCTAGTAACTTGTTTCATGTTATTTTCCTCCCAAAATTTGTCCTTAATAGGTCTTTAATTACCTTGATGATATTTATACTACTTTTAAGACTAAATGTCAACAATAAATTCTATAATAAAACATTTTATATTAGATAATAACTATATTTCAAATTTTATTATTCTTCTTGGTCTACCTGCTTTTGTTTGATTTTCAAACTCAACTAATCTTCCAAACCCATTTTCTAAAATATTTTTGATGATTCTATTAGTACTTCTTTCACTAATTTCTAGGATATCAGCCAGTTCTCTACTAGAAAATTCTCTTTTATTAAATTTTTTTTGTACAGCCTTAATTTTACTAAGATAATTAGAACTAATCCCTATTTTTTTTGCAACTGAAACGAAATTATCATTGATTTGATTATTATACTCAAGTTCATTCGTTCCATATAAAGGGCCCTTTATACTTTTGCCATTTGATAAATAAACTCCAAAATTTCCTTTTTTTACACTTAAATTTAAAGCTTTTCTAGCATTTTTTTCAGCATCAACAATTGTGTTCCCATAGCCTAAGCCAATTCCAACTTTAAAGTTTTCAGTTTTTAATTTGATTAGTATACTTCTTAATTTATTTATTGAAAATTCATTTTCTAAAGTTCTTTTATTAGCAAAAAAAATATACTCTTCATTTTCGATTTTTTTAAAATTACCCTGAATCTCATTAGAATAATTTAAAAGTTCACGTTCGATTTTAAGATTTTGGCTGTTGCATAGGTGCTCGGAATCATTACAAGAAATTAATTTTATGATTTTTACTCCTAGTCTATTATCTTCAATATCTTTTAACTTTATATTATCTAATAGAAAAATAAAATTTTCTTTTATTTCAATATTTGATGCTTGAAGTCTATAAACGGGAATTCCAAGTTTCTTAAAATGAAAGTAAATATGTCCAAAAGCTGTCATTATACAATTGATATCTTTTTTGGCCAAAAGTCTTTCATATTCTAAGATATAATCTTTTTCTTCTTTTTCATCATTATGTTCTTGTAAAATATAATTAGATAGATTTATATTAAACTCTTTAAAAATTTCTTTTAATTTTTTTTTAGAAACTATATCGATTCCTAATTTTAGAGAATCTAATTTTGGAAAATCATCTTTTAATTCCCAAAAAGCTTTTATTATACTTGGAAGATCTCTTGAAGTGTAAGAAATCGGAATTTTTAAATCCATTCTATTTTTGATATGAGAATATATACCAATTCCAGTGACATAAATACCATCAACTTCATCTTGGATATTTTTAATAAGAACAAAAGTGTCTTCTACCTTCTCTTCCATAAGTTTTAAAAATTCTATATCGTTATATTCGGCAGAAAGAATATTATAGATTTTTTCTACTGAATCTGGTGAACCTACTATCGCAATTCTCATATAATACTCTCCCATCAATTTTGATTTCTAATACGAATGATAACATATCATAGTGTATTAATTCAATAGTATTTTAATTAATACAAAATAAAAAAGTGAGAAAAATCTCACTTTTTATTATAAAATATTATTTTAAATTAAATATTTTCATATCTTCATCAACAGTTGTTATTCCAGAAAGTCCAAAGTTTTCAACTAAAACTTTTAAAACAGACTCTGATAAGAACGCAGGAATAGTAGGACCAACATGAATATTTTTTATTCCTAAATATAATAGTGCTAATAGAACAATAACTGCTTTTTGTTCATACCATGCAATATTATAAATAATTGGTAAATCATTTATGTCATTAAGTCCGAATGCCTCTTTTAATTTTAAAGCAATAACCACTAATGAGTACGAATCGTTACATTGTCCAGCATCTAATACTCTTGGGATACCATTGATATCACCTAAAGGTAATTTTAAATATCTGAATTTTGCACAACCTGCTGTTAAAATAACAGTATCACTTGGAAGAGCTAATGCAAACTCTTCATAATATTTTCTACTTGGCATTCTACCATCACAGCCCGCCATAACTACAAATCTTTTGATAGCTCCGCTTTTAACAGCCTCAACAATTTTATCAGCTAAACTTAAAACTTGATTATGAGCAAATCCACCTATAACTACACCTTTTTCAATTTCAATTGGAGGATCACATTTTTTTGCCATTTCAATTAATTGTGAAAAATCTTTATTTCCATGCTCATCTCTTTCAATGTGAATACATCCTTCCATGCCAGCAGCGTTAGTTGTAAATACTTTGTCAACATAGTTAAATTTATTTTCTCCCGGTCTAAATGGAACTATGCAGTTACTTGTAAATAAGATAGGTCCATTAAATGTTGGAAATTCTTTTGTTTGTAGCCACCACGAATTTCCATAATTTCCTTTGAAGTGTTCATATTTTTTAAAGGCAGGATAGTAGTTAGCAGGAAGCATTTCTGAGTGAGTATATACATCTACCCCAGTTCCAAGAGTTTGTTCAAGTAAAAGTTCCATATCTTTTAAATCATGACCTGATATTAAAATTCCAGGATTATTTCCAACTCCAATATTAGCAGTTCCCATTTCTGGATTACCATAAGACTCGGTATTAGCTTTATCTAAGAGTGCCATAGCTTCAACACCGTACATACCGGTATCTAAAACTAGTTGGATTAACTCTTGAGGTGTAGCATCAGAATCTTCAATAGTTATAAGAGCTCTTTCAACAAAAGAAGCAATATTTTCATTCTCATATCCTAAATTAGCTGCGTGCTCAAGATATGCCGCCATTCCCTTCAATCCATACATAACGGTTTCAACTAAAGAACGTCTATCTACATCGCTATTTCTTAAAACTCCTATCTTATTAGCAAACTCTAAAACACTTTCTTCATTATAGAAAGTATATTTGGGTTCCAATAAATGAAGAAATTTGTCTTCAATATTTATGTTATGAGCAATACACTTAGCTTGTAAATTATCTCTCAATTCAATGCCATTTAAAAGAGTTTGATATAATTTTTTTTCATCAAAATTAGCATTTGTAATAGTCATAAAAAGTGAATTTAAAATAAAATAATCAGTTTTTATATCTAGTAAACCAAGGTGTCTAAGCTTGTGACTAAAAAGTGCAACTCCTTTGACTGCATAGAGCATTAAATCTTCAAATTTAGCTTCTTTTGGGAGTTTTCCACAAACTCCTCTTATAGTACAAGCACTATTTTTTGAAGTTTCTTGACATTGATAACAAAACATATTCATTTTGATCCTCCTAATATACTAAAATAAATGTAGTTTATGTAACAGTTTACTATTTATATTGTTAGTTTCCTTTTATTTACTTTGAATACAAAGAATGATAATATAGAATATTATAAAAAAGGAGTGATTATGAAATATACAATTGGACAAGTTTCAGAAAAAGTTGAAATTAGTACTTATACATTAAGATTTTATGAAAAAGAAGGCTTATTACCACTAGTTAAAAGGAATGATAAAGGAATAAGAATATTTGATAAAGATGATATATTTTGGATAGAGACAATAAAGTGTCTAAGAGAGACTGGAATGAAAATTTCAGATATAAAACATATTGTGGATTTAAGTTTAGAAGGTGATTATACCAAAGAAGAAAGAAAAAATTTACTGTTAGAGCATAGAAAAAAGATTGATTTAGAGATAAAAAAACTTAAAAACTATATCAATAAAATTAATAAAAAAATAGAAATGTATGAAAATAATCAAAAATTTTGCTAATTTTTTTTAATTGTATTGACTTAGAGTTAACTCTAAAGTGTATGATATATTTATAGCTATAAAATTATATATCTTAGGAGGAAAAAATGTTAAATTTTGATTTTTATAACCCAACACAGATAGTTTTTGGTAAGGATCGTTTAGGAGAACTAGATAATCTTATACCAAAAGAAGCTAGAGTTTTAATTCTTTATGGAGGGGGAAGTATTAAAAAATATGGAACTCTTGAAAAAGTAAAAGAAAATCTTAAAAATAGAGTAGTTTTTGAGTTTGGTGGAATTGAACCAAATCCTAAATTTAGTACATTAATGAAAGCAGTTGATGTAGTAAAATCTGAAGATATTAATTTTTTATTGGCAGTAGGTGGCGGATCTGTCATGGATGGGACTAAATTTGTTGCAATTGCTTCTAAATATATAGGACAAAATCCAGAAAAACTTTTAGAGTATGGTTTTGAGAATGTTCCAGTTGATTGTGCTATTCCATTAGCAACAATAGTAACATTGCCAGCAACTGGTTCAGAGATGAATAATGGAGCTGTTATTAGTCATAATGGGAAAAAAGTTCCAGTGTTCAGTTCTCATACTTTTCCAAAGTTTTCTATTTTAGATCCCGAACTTACATATTCTTTACCAACAACTCAAGTTGCTAATGGAATAGTTGATACTTTCATACATACAGTAGAACAATACGTGACATTTCCAGCTGAAGGAAGATTTCAGGATAGAACAGCTGAGGGAATATTACTGACTTTAATCGAAATTGGAAAGAAAACAATAGAGAATCCAACAGATTATGATTCAAGAGCAAACCTTATGTGGTGCGCAACTATGGCATTAAATGGCCTTATAGGAGCAGGAGTTCCACAAGACTGGAGCACACATATGATTGGACATGATATAACAGCTCTATTTGGTATCGACCATGCAAAATCCTTAGCTATACTACAACCAGCAATTTGGGAAATCAGAAAAGAGCAAAAGAAATTAAAATTACTTCAATATGCAGAACGGGTTTGGAATATAAAAGAAGGTAGTGATGATGAAAAAATTACTTTAGCAATTTTAAAAACTCGTGAGTTTTTTGAAAGTTTGGGCATAAAAACTTATCTTTCTGATTATGAAATTAAAGAAGAACAAATAGAGGATATTTTAAAATCTCTTGAATTAAATAAAAGAACTCATTTGTCAGAAACTGGTGATTTAACATTAGATATAACTCGTAAAATTTTAAAAAAAGCTCTAAAGAAATAATTTAATAAAAAAGAAGGGAGATATGATGGGGTTTATTTTAAAACTATTTCATTTATACAAAGATAGAAGCGACTTTTTTATAGAACTTTTCATACAACATGTTATTCTTTCATTTACAGCCATAATAGTAATAACTGTATTAGGAATATCATCTGGAATTTATATGACTAGACATAAAAATATAGCAAACATATTATTTGGAATTATGAATTTTATATATACTATCCCATCTATCGCACTTTTAGGATTTTTAGTTGTTATAACTGGAATTGGAAATGGAAGTGCCTTAATAGCTTTGGTTCTTTATGGGCTATTACCGATGATAAGAAATACCTATGTTGGCATAACAGAAGTTGACCAAATTATAATAGAATCAGCTGTAGCTATGGGTAGTACATCTCGACAACTATTATTGAAAATTCAGATTCCAATTGCTTTGCCAATAATTTTAGCAGGTTTTAGAATAATGGTAGTAATGACTATTGCGTTAACCGGAATAGCTTCTTTCATTGGTGCAGGAGGTTTAGGAGTAGCAATCTGGCGTGGAATAACCACAAATTATCCTGAAATGACTGTGGCTGGTAGTTTACTTGTTGCTCTATTTGCTGTTGTTATGGATCTAATAATTGGAATATTTGAAAAAAAATACAATAAGAGAATAACTGGTGATAAAAAAATGGAGGTGTTGGATATTGTATAAAAAAATTGGATTCTTTTTATTAATTATCACATTATTAGGCTGTAGCAAAGACGAAAAAAAAGTTGTAGTAGCTTCCAAACCTCATACTGAACAATATATTTTAGGAGAAATTATTTCTCAAACTATAGAAAATAATACCGATATAAAAGTGGAAAAAAAATTTGGAATAGGTGGTGGAACATCCAATATTCATCCAGCTATGGAAAAAGGAGATGTAGATATTTATCCAGAATATGACAGCACTGGATGGAGTTTTGTTCTTAAAAATCCTCCGTTACCAGATGGGAAAGATTTACTTTCTGAACTAAGAAAACAATACTCTTATAAATATAAAATAAAATGGTTAAATTATTACGGATTTAACAATACTTATGCTTTAGCTATGAAAAAAGATTTAGCAGAAAATTTAGGAATAAATAGTTACTCTGATTTAGCTAAAAAAAGTCAAGATTTAAAATTTGGAGCAGAATATGATTTTTATGAAAGAGAGGATGGATTTAAAAATCTTGAAAAAAATTATGGAATGGATTTTGGCAATAAAAAAGAGCTAGATATTGGACTAAAATATTTATCTATTGGAGAAAATCAAGTAGATGTAATTAATGTTTTTTCAACAGATGCGCTATTAAAAAAATATAATTTAAAAGTTTTAAATGATGATAAAAATTTATTTCCTCCATACTATGCCGCTACAGTTGTTAGAGAAGAAACATTAAAAAAATACCCAGAACTAGAACCTGCTTTGAAGAAATTAGACAATAATATTAATAACAATGAAATGATAGAGATGAATTATTTAGTTGAAATAGAAAATAAAGATCCAAAAGATGTAGCTCATGAATTTCTTAAAAATAAAGGAATAATTAAGTAAGTGAGGTGAAAAAATGAGTGAACTCATCAGATTTGAAAATGTAACAAAATCTTATGAAAATGGTAAAACCATACTCAATAATATAAATTTTACTATAAATTCTGGAGAGTTTATTACATTAATTGGAAAATCAGGATGTGGTAAAACAACTTTACTAAAACTGGTTAATCGTCTTATTAAGCCTGATAGTGGTAATATTTTTATAGAGGGAAAAGAAATAAAAAACTGGGATATAATCAAGTTGAGGAGAAGTATAGGATATGTTGTTCAACAAGTTGGACTGTTTTCTCATATGACAGTTGAAGAAAATATAGTTTATATTTTAGATTTAAAAAAAAATAATTTATTAGAAAAGAAGAAGAAAGCAAATGAACTTATTAATTTAGTTGGTTTAGATGAGAGTTATTTAATAAAATATCCAAGAGAATTGAGTGGTGGTCAAAAACAAAGAGTCGGAGTAGCGAGAGCTTTAGCTGGAAATCCGGAAATAATACTTATGGATGAACCTTTTGGAGCTGTAGATGATATTACCAGAAGAGGATTACAAGATGAATTATTGAAATTACACAAAGAGCTAGGAAAAACTATAATTTTTGTAACTCATGACATCGAAGAAGCTTTTAAAATGGGAGATAGAACTGTTCTTATGAATGATGGAAATATAATCCAATCTGGAACATTAGAACAGTTACTATTTAATCCTAAAAGTAAATTTGTAGAAACTTTCTTTGGAATTAAGGATTTTATAGCATACTTGTCTTTAACAACTGTAAAAGAAGTTATGAAACCATTGAATAATATAGATAAAATCTCCCCAAGATTATTAAAAGTAAATTCAAATATTAAACTTATTCAAGCTATAAAAATAATTTTAGAATCCAATTCTGAAAATCTATTAGTTATGGACTCTTCAGAAAAAGAAATTGGAATTTTTTCATTAAGCAATATAAGTTACAATAAATGATAATAAATTTAATCCCATTAAAATAAACACAGATCCAGATATATATTTCATTTTAGTTTGGAAAAAATTTTGAAACTTATCTGTAAACATAGCGGTAAATGTTGCAAGACTCACATACCAAAAACATTCTATGAATAGGTAAATTGTTCCAAGAATAAAAATTTCTTTTCCAATCCCATTATTAGAAGTAGTTACAAATTGTGGAATAAATGTTATAAAAAATATTAATACTTTAGGATTAGCTATATTAGTGATTATTCCTTTTGTAAAGCATTGCTTATTTTCATTTTTTTGTTTTGTAGCTGAACTACTTTTAAAACTCATTATTCCAACATATATAAGATAAACTGCTCCTATTATCTTTATACTATTAAATAAAAATGGAAAATTCGTAATTACGGCAGCAAGACCAACTGCAGCAACTATATTATAAATCATTCCTCCAGTCATTACACCAAATGCTGAAAGGATACCTTCTTTTCTTCCATAAATAGTAGAATTATTAAGAATATACATTGTTGACAATCCCGGGGTCATAGCAAAAATGAGTGATGCGAAAATAAATGTTAAATTCAATTGTTCCTCCTAAAATACTGTAATTTAAGGATATAATAACATAAATTATGAGATATTTGCAACAGGAATAATACAGTTATAAATAATATAAATTAAAAATCGATTTTAAATACAATTCACATATAAATACAAGGATTTTAAATTAGAAAGGCCTTAAAATCGATTTTACGCAGTCATCAATTTTGTCAATTATTTGTTTCATAACAATGTCGTATAATATGTATTATACGACATTGTTATGAAATACGTTGATTTTATTAGTTTTCTTGATACATTAAAAAATTTATGTATATATATACGACGTTTAGTTAATCTAAATACGACATCATGGAGGTATAGATATGAAAATTATGTTAGAATTTAATTTAGTGGATTATGAAGTAGTTGAAGCTGTCCATCAAGCTTTAATCGGGGAAGATCGTATTTTATCTGTCGAACACATGAAACAATTTTTAGAAAATAATAAAATGGGAATTTTTTCAAATGATGAAGTTAGAAAAAAAGTTTATAGTAATTTAGCTGTTAATTTTAGTGAAATAGTAGATTCAGGAATTATAAATATTAAATATGAGGCTGATCTCGATAAATTAGAAGAAATTCCAAAAATATTATTAGGGTTATCAAACGAAGAAAATAAAATATTTTTAGATTTTGTAGAAATAAACAAATAAAGATAAAATTTTTATGATACAATGTAATTTGACAAATAATTACATAGGAGAAAGTTGAAATGGATAAAATTTTAGAATTAAATGAATTAAAAAGTAAAAAGAATGAAATTATAGAAAATTTAAAAAAATATTATGATGAAATTTATGAACTTAATTGTGGTATAAAAAAAATTACTTATGATTTCCCAGAAAATTATAGAGGTAGACAATTTAAAATTATAAATAATGAGAAAGTAACTACTTATGGAAAGATGAGTCTAAAAAAAGTTGATTTATATGACTGTGAAATTTTTGCTTATCAAGTAAAAAGAAATGGAACTTATTATACAAATCCTGAAATAGTTATTTTATCTGAAAATATGAAATTAGAATGGATATAAAATCTTGAGATTATTCTCAAGATTTTTTTATTTTTTGAATACTATGAGGTATACTTTAAATGTACTAAACTCTTTGAAATATAGTT
Organism: Cetobacterium sp. 2A; assembly: GCF_014250685.1. GTDB lineage: Bacteria > Fusobacteriota > Fusobacteriia > Fusobacteriales > Fusobacteriaceae > Cetobacterium. The sequence goes on from NZ_JACFAJ010000011.1 coordinate 88,191, forward strand.
TAAGGGAGGAAGAAATGTCGATAACATCATATAATGGAAAAATACTAAGAGTAAATCTGAGTAATGGAGAAATTAAAAATGAAGTGTTAGATATGAAACTTGCTGAAAAATTCATAGGTGCTAGAGGACTGGGGACAAAAATGCTTATGAATGAAATAAATCCTACTATAGATGCACTTTCAAAAGAAAACAAACTTATAATGATGACCGGAGCTTTAACTGGAGCTAGTGTTCCTACTGGAGGAAGATATGTTGTAGTTACAAAATCTCCGCTTACTGGAATGATAGCTTGTTCAAATTCTGGTGGAGAATGGGGAGCGAAACTAAAATATTCTGGATTTGATGGTATTATATTTGAAGGAGCTTCAGATAGTCCCGTTTATTTAGTGATAGAAGATGAATATGTTGAATTAAAAGCTGCTGATAAGTTATGGGGAAAAACTAGTACTGAAACAGAAAAAATTTTAAAAGAAATTTATACTAATTCATCAGTTTTAAATATTGGCCCCGGTGGAGAAACAAAATCTCTTATGGCCGCTGTTATAAATGATGGAGATAGAGCTGCAGGTCGTTCTGGAGTTGGAGCTGTTATGGGATCAAAGAATTTAAAAGCTATAGTTGTTAAATCATCTAGAAATTCAATTCCTGTATCAGATTCAAATGCATTAAAAAATGAGATGTTAGTAGCAATGAAAAAAATAAAAGAAGACGGGGTAACTGGAACTGGTCTTCCAACTTATGGAACAGCCGTTTTAGTTAATATAATAAATGAAACAGGTAGTTTTCCAGTTAAAAATTGGCAAGGAAGCTACTCTAATCAAGTTGAAAACATTAGTGGTGAAACTATGACTGAAAAATATTTAAAAGGAACATACCATTGTCACAGATGTCCAATTGGGTGTGGAAGAGTTGTTGAAAGAAACGGAGAAAAAATTGGAGGCCCAGAATATGAAACTCTTTGGGCATATGGTGGAAACTGTGGAGTTTATGACTTACCTACAATAAATGAAGCGAATTTCTGGTGTAATGAATTAGGAATTGATGCCATCTCTGTACCGTGTACAATAGCTTCTGCTATGGAACTTTATGAAAAAGGGGCTATAACGGATGAAGAATGCGAAGGAATCCCATTAAAATTTGGAGATAAAGAAACAATTGTAGAATGGACTAAACGTATTGGATATGGACAAGGAAAGCTTGGAAAACTAATGGCTCAGGGATCTCAAAGGTTATGTGAAAAATATGGCTATCCAGAACTTTCAATGTCAGTAAAAAAACAAGAATTACCTGCTTACGATGCAAGAGGAATACAAGGAATTGGTTTAAATTATGCAACAAGTAATAGAGGTGGATGTCATGTTCGTGGTTATATGATTTCTCCAGAAGTTTTAGCTCATCCACAGTTATTGGATAGAACAACAATTGAAGGCAAAGCTCAATGGACTAAAATTTTTCAAGATTTAACTGCTGTAATTGATTCTATGGGAATGTGTTTATTTACGTCTTTTGCACTTAACATAGACGACTATGTTAATTTCATAAATGCTGGAACTGGAACTAATCATACCGCTGAATCTCTTCTTGAAACGGGAGAACGAATTTATAATTTAGAACGTCTTTTTAACCAACAAGCTGGGATGAAAGCCGAGGATGATAGACTTCCTAAGCGTCTTATAGAGGAATCCATTTCAAATGGACCATCGATAGGTCAAAAGAGTCATCTAGATAAAATGTTACCAGAATATTATACTGCTCGTGGTTGGGTTGATGCTTTTCCAACTAAAGAAACACTTATAAGATTAGGACTGGATTAAGATATGATAGAAATTAGACTTTTTGCAACATTGAGAGAGCGAAGAGAAAAGATTATTAAAATAGAATTCAAAGAAAATATTACCGGAGAAGATATCCTTAAAGATCTTAATATTTCTAAAAAAGATGTTTCTATTTTTCTAATAAATGGATTTCATTCTTCACTTGATAAAAAGTTATCTAACGGTGATATTATTTCCATTTTCCCGCCAGTTGGTGGAGGATAATAATGAAAAGATATCTTAGAAATTTAGGAACTCTAAATTCTCAAGAACAAGAGAAGTTAAAACATAAAAAAGTTTTAATAATTGGAATGGGTGGACTTGGTGGAGATATAATAGATGGATTAGCTAGATTTGGGATAGGATATCTTAGAATTATTGATTTTGATAGATTTGAATTATCAAATCTTAATAGACAACTATTAGCATCAGAAGATACTATAGGAAAACTAAAAATTGATGTAGCAAAAATTTATATAGAAAAAATAAACTCTAAAATAGTTATTGATGAAATATCTTTAAAAGTTACAGAAGAAAATATAAACAAATTTTTTAAAGATATGGATTTAGTAATAGATTGTACAGATAATATTGAAACTAAAATTCTTATAGAAAAATACTCGCAAAAGTATAATATAAATTTAATATACGGAGCTGTTGGTGGATGGTATGGAAATGTAGCTATTATCTATCCAAAAAGTCCATTTTTAAAAGATATTTATTCTAATTTTACATATGGAATAGAAAAAAAACTAGGTACTCCAAGATTTACAGTATCTATGGTTGCTTCCATCCAGTTAAATTTAGCAATTAAATCTCTTTTAAATAAGCAACTTCCTGATAAAGGGTTTTTTTATATAGATATGAGAAATTTAGAATTAGAATGGATAAAAATAGGAAGTTAAATACAATGGAAAATATAATTATAATTAGAAAAAAAATAAAAAATATCAATATTAGAATTAAACCTGAGGGGCAGGTTATTTTAACTGCCCCTTTTTTAACTACAGATGAAGAAATAAAAAATATTATTTCCAAAAAACAAAAATGGATAGAAAAACATACTAGTTTCTTTAAAGAGAACTATAAAAAAGAATTGAAAATGGAATATCTAAATGGAGATAAAATACAATATCTTGGTAATTTCTATACTTTGGAAATTATCCATGAAGATAGAGATACAGTTATTTTTAATGAAGAAAAAATAACTATTTATACTCTAAAAATAAATGATTCCAAACATAAAGAAAAATTATTAAAAGATTGGTATCTTAAAGAAGCAAGCAATAAATTTTCAATAATAATTCAAAAATATAAAAAAATAGTTAACCGACCAATTCATAAAATTTCAATAAAAAATATGAAATCCAGATGGGGGTCTTGCAACTATATCAAAAATTATATAAATTTAAATTTGAAACTTATAGAAAAATCTGAATATTGTATTGAATATGTTATATTTCACGAATTAGCTCACTTAATTCATCCGAATCATAGCAAAAACTTTTATAATTATTTACAAATTTATATGCCTGATCATAAATTGCGAAGGAGGCTACTAAATGGAAACTTCAAACTTTAATGAACTCAATGAATATATTAGTAAATTAGATAATAAAGAGGAATATCTTATTCATATTTTAAGAAAGGCTCAAGAAATTTTTGGAAGTATACCAAAAGAAATCCAAATATATATCCATAATAAAACAGGAATCCCACTTTCAAAAATTTATGGGGTATCAACATTTTATCCATTTTTTAATTTAACTCTTAAAGAGACAGAACTTTCTCCACAAGAAATTCAAGAAGTAAAATCTCCAATACTAAATAATAACCCTAAGCAGACAAAAAATATTTTGAAAATATGTGAACAAGTAAATCCTGAAGATATTAAAAGTTATATAGAGTTAGGTGGGTATGGTGGTCTTAGAAAAGCTCTAAACATGACTCATCTTCAGATATTAGACGAATTAGAAATTTCTAAATTAAGAGGAAGAGGTGGGGCAGGATTTCCAGTTTGGAAAAAATGGGAAGATGTATATAAACAAATATCAAGTGAAAAATATGTGATTTGTAATGGAAATGAAAGTGAATCTTATTCTTTTAAAGATTTTTATTTGCTTTATAATAGCCCTCAAACAATAATAGAAGGACTAATTATTGCAGGATATACAGTAAGAGCTAATAAAGGATTTATATTTATAAGATCTAATTATGCAGGAATTTTAAATAGATTAGAATTAGCACTTAAACAAGCAAGAGAATCTAATTTTCTTGGTGAAAATATAATGGGAACTGGGTTTAGTTTTGACATTGAAATTCGTTTTGGGGCTGGAGCATATGTATCTGGAGAAGAAACTGCCCTTATTCAATCTTTAATAGGAAATAGGGGGGAACCTTCTCAAAAACCACCGTATATTTTTCAAAAGGGATATAAAGGAAAACCAACTGTTTTAAATAATGTTGAAACTTTAGCAAACATTCCATATTTACTGATAAATGGTGGTGAAAATTATAGTAAAATTGGAACTAATACATCTACTGGAACTAAAATAATAACGCTTCTAGGAAATGTTAAAATTCCAGGAATAGTGGAAGTTCCTATGGGAATAACAATAAAAGAATTAATAGAAGATATTGGTGGCGGAACAGCATCTGGAGAACCTATCAAAGGAATTCAAAGTGACGGAACAGTTGGTCAATTTATAATGGAAAAGAATTTTGATAGAAAAGTTGAAATAGATAATATGGTCAATATAAAATCATTTATAGGTTTCAACGGAATAAAAGTATTAGATAAAAATGATTCTATAGTTACAGCCGTTAAAGATTCCGTTGAATTTCTTATGAATGCTTCATGTGGAAAATGTACTCCTTGCAGAATCGGAAATAGAAGAATCTACGAACTTCTAGAAAAATTATTGGATGGTCATGGAACAATGTCAGATATAGATATGATAAAAGAAATATCAACTTCTATGAAACTTGGGTCTATCTGTGGACTGGGAAAATCTATTCAGATTCCAATTATAACAGCTATGGATGAATTTTGGGATGAATTTGAAACAAAAACTATAGATAATAAAATTATACCTCCAAATTCATTAATTCATAATTTTTATGATATAAATGATAAGTGTATTGGCTGTGGTGCTTGTTCTTTGGTATGTCCTGTTTTATGTATAGAAGGGCATATTAGAGAAAAATACAAAATAGATCATTTTAGATGTATCAAATGTAATAAGTGCTATGAAGTATGTAACTTTGAAGCTATCGATAGATCATAAGGAAGGTGAATTAATGGAGATGATAAATCTTACTATCAATGGTGTATCTTTAAAAGCAGAATCTGGATCTACTATACTAAATGCTGCAAAAATTATAGGAATAAAGATTCCTAAACTCTGTAATATGGAAATGAAAGATATCGGTTTTATCCATCGACAATCCTGTTGTAGAATATGTCTTGTCGAAGTTGATGGAGTAGAAGATTTACTTCCTGCATGCTCAACTCATATTTGGGAAGGAATGAGTATAAGTACAAATAATATAAAAGTAATGACAACGAGAAGAACTATTTTAGAATTACTGCTTTCTGATCACCCAAAATCTTGTCTATACTGTCCTAAAAATCATAATTGTGAACTACAAGAGTTAGCTGCTGATCTTGGAATAAGAGAAGTTAGAATATTTGGAGCAAGCATTCCTCACGCATTGAAATATACAAAAGCTATTGTAAGAGATCCAAATAAATGTATTAAATGTAGAAGATGTGAAGCTATGTGTAGAGATATCCAAACATGTAATGTATTATCTCAAGCAGAAAGTGGATTTAGGGCTGTTGTTGAAACTGCTTTTAAAGAAAATCTAGAAGATCCTGAAAATAAAGCATGTACTTTCTGTGGACAATGCGTTGCTGTTTGTCCAGTTGCTGCAATTTATGAGACAACCTATATTTGGAAGCTCATAGAAGACTTAGCTAATCCAAAGAAAAAAGTTATAGTGCAGGTTGCTCCTTCCGTTAGAGTTTCATTGGGAGAAGAGTTTGGATTACCACCAGGAACAAATGTTACAGGAAAAATGGTTTCTGCTCTTAGAAAATTAGGATTTGATGAGGTTTTTGATACAAATTTTGCTGCTGATAATACTATAATGGAAGAGGCCGCTGAAGTAAAAGAAAGAATAGAAAAATATTTATCTGGTGATAAAGATGTTAGACTTCCTATTCTTACTTCTTGTTGTCCTGCTTGGATAAACTTTATAGAACATAATTATCCAGATATGCTAGATATTCCATCTACTACAAAATCTCCAATGGAAATATTTGGTTCTGTTGCAAAAAATATTTGGACAAAATCCCAAGGAATAGAGAGAGAAAATCTAGTATGTGTATCTATAATGCCTTGTTTAGCAAAGAAATATGAAGCTGGGAGACCAGAATTTCATTATAGAGGAAACCCTGATGTAGATTATTCTCTATCTACAAGAGAGTTGGCTTCTCTTTTAAAACAAGCGGATATTAATTTATGTAATATGGAAGAGAGTGAGTTTGATAATCCTTTAGGAGTCTGTACTGGTGCTGGTGCTATTTTTGGTAGAACTGGAGGTGTTATGGAAGCTGCTTTAAGAACTGCCTATGAGTGGATAACAGAAAAAGAACTGCTCGATGTTAATTTCTATGCTCTCAGAGGAATAGAGGAAGTTAGAGTCGCTGAAGTAATGATTGGAAGTATTCCTTTAAAAATTGGAATAGCTCATGGATTAGGGGCAGCTAGGAAACTTTTAGATAAGATTAAAAATGGAGAAGAAAATTTTCATGCTATTGAAATAATGGCTTGTAAAGGTGGATGTGTTGGTGGTGGTGGTCAACCTTTCCATCATGGAAATTTTGAAATAATTGAAAAACGAATAGCTGCAATTCAAGAAATAGATGATAAAAAAATCATTAGAAAATCTCATGATAACCCATATATTAAGCTATTATATGAAAAGTACTTTACATCTCCTCTTAGTCCTGAAGCAATTAGATTATTACATACAACATACTATCCTAAAAATAATTCCTCATCAGATTAAATAATTGTATTGACTCTATTGTAACAATAGGGTGTAAAATTATTTTACAATAAAATAATTTTACGGAGGATTAGTATTTATGTTTAAACAATTTACTAAATATGTTTTCCCATCAGTTCTGGCAATGTTTATATCATCGCTATATGTAATAGTGGATGGAATATTTGTTGGAAAAGGTGTGGGAGATTTGGCATTGGGAGCTGTAAATTTAATATTACCGCTCTCAATATCTTTTTTTGGAATAGCAACAATGTTTGCTGTAGGTGGAGGAACATTAATTTCCTCAAATTTTGGAAGAAATAAAATAAATGAAGGAGTTTTAATATTCCGTCAGGCATTTAAATTCTTAATCATTTTAAGTTTTTTTCTTAGTCTAATTGGCGTTGTTTTTGCAGAAAAAATCGTTATCATTTTGGGTGCTACTCAAAATATGGCCGATATGGCTGCTACATATTTAAGATATTACACACTATTTTGTATTCCTAACATAATAGGAATAGCACTAAATAGTTTTATTAGAAATGATGGAAACCCAAAGTTAGCTATGCTTTCTACTATTTTAGGTGCTCTAACTAATGTTTTACTGGATTATATTTTTATCTTTATATTTCAGTGGGGAATAAAAGGAGCCGCAATTGCAACTGGACTAGGTCAACTAATTACAATCTCAGTTATTCTTTTTCATTTTATATTAAAAAAAGGACATCTTTCTTTTAAAAATGTAACATTAGATTTTGGAATAATCAAAGAATTTGTAAAAATAGGATTCCCATCTTTTTTTGCAGAAATAACATTTTCAATGATAATATTCTGTATGAATATAGTTCTTGTAAAAATTGGTGGTGAAACAGGACTTGCTGCTTTTAGTATAATAAACTATCTTACTACTAATATTTATATGATATTATTGGGATTAGCATTTGGAGTTCAACCACTTATAAGCTACAATTTAGGAGCTAAAAATCCAAAGGCAATGATTTCATATTACAAAATGACTATTATCACTTCAGTTGTTATTAATTTTACTTTCTGGGCAGTATGTTATATTTTTGGTATGAAGATTATTCAATTTTTCAGTCAAAATACAGAAATTATACGGATGGCTTATTCTGGATTGAATATAATAAATGTAGCATTTTTCCTTGTTGGTATAAATCTAGCTACTACCATTTATTATCAATCTATAGGAAATCCATCATCTTCTAATGTTATATGTATTATGAGATCAATACTATTTCTACCTATTATCTTATTTATTTTATCTAAATTCTTAGGTATTAACGGAATATGGATAAGTATGATTATTTCAGAATTATTAACTTTAGGAGCTAGCGGATATTTCTTTAAAATTAATATTTCTACTTATAATGCTGTTAAAAGTATCTAATCGAAAAAAATTTATAGTAAAACTTAAGGCTCAGGGAAGTTTATTCTCTGAGCCTTAAGTTTTATTTAATTCTTATAACTTTCCCTGCTAATTCCTCATTTTTAATATAGTTATTTATCACAACTTGTCCATTTACAATAACATGGCTTATTCCTTCTGGAAATTGAATAGGGTCTTCAAAAGTTCCCTTATCAATAGTTGTATTTTCATCAAAAATTACTATGTCGGCAAAATATCCTTCTTTCAAACTTCCTCTTTCTTTTATTTTAAAAGTATCAGCTGGTTTTTTTGTCATTTTATAAATGGCTTCTTCCAATGTCATAGCCTTCATTTCTCTTACAAATTTTCCTATTACTCTTGGAAATGATCCAAATACTCTAGGATGAGGTTTTCCTCCTAATAATCCATCCGTACAAATATTACTTTCTTCTCTGGTCATAAAAGTTACTATGTGCTCATCTTTTCCATAGTAATCATACATTCCTACTGCATTTTCCTCTTCTTTTAATAAATCAAACACTGCATCATATTTATCTTTTCCTTTAAGTTCCGCTATTTCTAACAGATTTTTTCCTATACAGTCTTCATTAGCCTTTGTCTTAACAGAGGTAATGTAAATCCCTTCAAAACCTGCGAAATCTATAAAGTTATCCCAGCCTGAAATTCCATTTTCTATATCTTTTATCATTTGAGCTCTATCATTTTTATTTCCAAGCCTTTCTACTAATTTATCTGTTCCTCCAGCATGTGCCCAGGCAGGAATAATTACTCCGAGCATAGTACTTCCTGCCACATATGGATATTGATCAAATGATATTTTTATACCTTCTTCTTTACATTTATCTAAAAGATTTTCTATATCCTTTATCATTCCCCAGTTTTTCTTTCCACAGATTTTAAAATGAGAGAAATGAATTTTAACTCCACTTTCTCTTGCAATAGTTATTACTTCCTCCATAGATTCTAACATTGTATCTGCTTCACTTCTTTGATGAATAACAAGAGGTTTATCAAATTCAGCTGCAACTTTACAAATTTCAACCAATTCATCTGTTAAAGAATATGCACAAGGAATATAAATAAGTCCAGTTGAAATTCCTGCCGCACCTGCTTCCAACTCTCTTCTTGTAATTTCTTTCATTTTTTTTACTTCTTCTTCTGTAGCTACTCTTGCATCTAATCCCATCGATTCCATTCTTATATTTCCATGTGGAACTAAATATAATTCATTTGGTCCTGATCCATTTTTAGAGATTAAATCTAGATATTTATCTGTTGTTTCCCAGTCCCAACTTAACTTGTCACTATCTCCATTTAGTCCAGCGAGATTTTTTCTCCAAGAACTAACATATTCTTTAGGTAAGGGAGCCATAGATATCCCATCTTGACCTAATATTTCAGTTGTAATTCCTTGACGAATTTTTGGTTCAATAAAAGGTTCTATTAGTACTCTCAAATCTGAATGGCTATGAGTGTCTATAAATCCTGGTGCAACTATTTTTCCAGATGCATCAATAATATTATCTATTTCTTCAGTTATAACTCCTATCTTCTTTATTCTATCCCCTTCTAAAAGAATATCTCCATTATATCTTCCTTCTCTATTTCCGTTTATAATTGTTCCATTTTTTATTAAAGTTTTCTTCACTTGTATTTCCTCCTATAAATATAGATTTTTATATATTTTCAAATTCAATTTCAGGAGCAGCTTCTATTCCAATACTCCTCTCTATATATGAAATTCCAAATATTGCTATAAATGCCGCAAATCCTCCAGGAACCATGGCATTCAATCCCATAGGAGTTTTCAATACGTAAATCCATATTCCTGCTACAACTGTTCCTACTATAATTGAAACAAACCCAGCACGTGGTGTAACATTTTTATAAAAAATTGCACAAATAAATGCAGCAAAAGGTCCTGCACTTCTAAGCGCAAACGCCCCCATCATAACGCTAATAATATTACTCGCATTAAGCGCAATATAAAGTCCAACAACACCCACTATAAACATAGCAATCTTTGAAATCCAAATCTCTTTTTTATCATCTTTAACACCATTATTGATGTAAGGTCTAAAAATATCATTGGTTAACATAGTAGCAGTTCCAATCATGTTTCCTGAAGCACTACTCATAGTAGCTGCAACTATTGCTGCAAGAACAATTCCAGCTAAAACTGGCGGTGCAAATGTCAATGTTGCTTGTGCTAAAGCATTTTTTTGTACACCTCCAGCTGCATATCCATCAATACAAACATATGCCAGAAGCCCTATTATTGTAGGAATAAGTGCATAGATTGTTGATAATATTCCTGCAATAATTGATCCTAATTTTGCTGACTTTCCATCTTTAGCTGAACAGTAAGTTTGAACTATTTCCTGCCCAGTTGGAAAAGTCATACAATACATAGCCACATATCCTAAAATTGTTGTCCCTCCAATTTTTGTCATGCTAAGTATATCTATATTAGCCCCACTTGCATCTTGCATGACTTTAGCCTTCTCAAATAGAGCACTAAATCCACCAACATCTTTATTATTAACCATCACAAACATAGCTATAGTCATTCCCACAGTTATGAACAACACATGCATAAGATTTGCTGCTGTAACAGATTTAAATCCACCAAACATTGTATATATAATAACTACAATTGTACTCACTATTGCTGCTGTTTTAAAATCAAATCCAGTTACAACATTAATAATAGAAGCAGTTGCTATTATTTGAGCTCCTGTTGCCATAAATAATGCTGTAATAGATGTAAAAGCAGTAAAAATATGAGAAGGTTTTCCGTATCTTTTGCTTATTATTTCAGGAACTGTATTTGCCTGTGTTCTTCTAAAATATGGTGCGATAAATGAAACAAGTATAAAACCTATTCCACTAGCTATAACATACCATGATGCAGAAAGTCCATGTTGATACACATTAGTAGCAATCCCTGTTGTACTTGCACCCCCTGTATTAGCTGCAAATAATGTTCCAGCCAGAACCATAGGTCCTAAAGACTTACTAGCCATTAAAAAGTCATCATTACTTTGTTTTATTTTATCTTCAGGTTTTTTTCTTGAGACAAAAAGACCTATTGCAACAGTCACTGCCATATAAATAAAAATAATTATTAAAGCTGTTATTTGGGAACTATTCATAAACAATGCCTCCTAATTTATTTTCTATAAAGAGATTTCAAAATTCCATAGTAACCTTCTGTTCCTTTAACAAGTTGATTAATTTCTATATGCTCATCTATTGTATGTGCTATATTTTCTTTAGATGGTCCAAATCCTATTGTAGGAATTTGAGCTTCTCCAGCATAGTGAGACCCATTCGTACAAAATGAATACTGAGTTATTTGAGGCTGTATTCCTGCTTCCGCTAACCCCTTATAAGCTATTTTGACAAATTCATCTTCTTCACTATATAACCATCCTGGAAAAAATCTTTCTCCTTGAATTTTTGAACCTGTATAGCAATCTTCGGTAGCTTTAGCATATGATATTTGTGCATTCAATTCAGGGTCTTCACTCATCATTTCTTTTATAAGTATTTCAATAGGTTCAAGAACAGACTTTTTAGTTTCTCCCACAAGAAGTCTTCTATCAAAAGTCGCCTTACAATATTCTGGGACAACCGATGCTCCAGGATAAGGAGAAGATTTTATATCTGTAAGTACCAGGATACCTTTTCCTAAAACTTCATGTTCTGGAGATTTTAATGCCTGAATCTCATTAATTACTTTAGCCATCTTATAAACAGAATTTATTCCTTTATCAGGATTTGCTGAGTGAGCTGGTTTTCCAAATACTTCTATTATTATCTCAGCTCTTCCTCTCTGTCCAATTTTCAAATTAAGTTCTGAGGATTCACCAATAACTACATAATCTGGTTTCACAGCATCACTAATGGCTCTTGCAGCAACACCCTCAAAAATCTCTTCATGAACCACTCCAGCTACATAAATTTCTCCTTCAAAATTTCTATTTGTATCCTTTGCAAAATATGAAGCGGCGATCATCATAGCACTAAGTTGACCTTTCATATCCGATGCCCCACGGCCATAAATTTTCCCATCTACAATATCTCCTTTAAAAGGATCCTGAGTCCATTTCTCAGCATTTGGAACTGGAACCGTATCTACATGTCCATCGAATAATATTTTTTTCCCAGGTTTATTTCCCTTAATATAACCAATAATATTTCCATATTTGTCAACCGTGTATCCATCAAATTCTAATTTTTCAAACCATAACTTCATCATTTCTATAACTTTCATTTCTTTCCCAGAAATACTTGGTTGTTGAATTAAAGACTGACATAATTCTGTAAGTTGCTTTTCTCTTTCAATTGCTAACATAATTCCTCCTTAAATTGAATAATAATATTTTTCTATTCCCCAGAATATTTTCCTAACCAGACAATTTCTCTGTATTTATCTGGAGCTGTATCTCCTTCAGTACTAAAAAATAAAACTTTAGAATTATTGTCTAATTCTAAAAAACTTTTTAAACTTTTCATTTTTTCATTTTTCATAATTGACTCAAATAATCCGAGAGTAACCGCTCCCGATTCACCAGAAATTATTTTACTATCACCTGATAAAGGATTTCCAAGAATTCTCATTCCATTTGCAGCAATCCAATCAGGACAAGACACAAATGCCGTAGAATGATTTTTAAGAATTTCCCATCCAATGGTATTTGGTTCACCGCATGCAAGTCCTGCCATTATGGTTTGCATACTACCGCCTACAAATCTTGGTATACCATCTTTAGCAAGAGCTGATTTATAAAGACAATCTGCCAAATTAGATTCTACCACCACAACTTTTGGACAATCTTTTCCATAAATTGTAGAAAATACTCCTTGAACAGCTCCTGCAAGAGAACCAACGCCAGCTTGAATAAAAATATGTGTAGGTTTATCTATACCTTTACTCCTTAATTGTTCAATTGACTCAAGAACCATTGTTCCGTATCCCTGCATTATCCAAGAAGGAATTTTTTCATAATTATTCCATGCTGTATCTTGAATTATAATCCCATTTGTTTTTTCTGCATTTACGGCAGCAAGCCTTACGGCATCATCATAATTCATATCTGTTATTGATGCTTCTGCTCCTTCTGCCTTAATGTTATTAAGTCTTGTTATTGATGATCCAAAAGGCATATAAACCACAGATTTTTGTTTTAACTTATTTGCAGTCCAAGCCACGCCTCTCCCATGATTCCCATCAGTTGCCGTATAAAAAGTCACTTCTCCTAATTTTTTTTTGATATCTTCAGAGATAAGTCTTTCATAAGGTAGATTTGAAATATCTTCTTCTAATCTTTCCGCTAAAAATTTTGCCATTGCGAAAGACCCACCAAGTACCTTAAAGGCATTAAGTCCAAATCTATAGGATTCATCTTTTACAAAAATTGTATTTACTTCTAAAAGATTAGCTAAATTTTTTAATTCAGTTAAAGGAGTTGATGAATATTGAGGAAAGCTTTCATGAAATTCTTTAGCTTTCTTAACTTCATCATAAGTAAGAAAATTAATACATTCCATTTCATTATTTTTTTTAATATTATTGGGACACCACTTTATTTCCTTTTCCACAGTTAATCACCTCATACGAAAATTTTTGGTTGCTTACCCTATCAATATGCAAATTTTATGCCAATCGTTAAAAAATAAAGATTTTTCCTATTTTTTTATCTTCTAGAGATATTTATTTTAATTAAAAGATAGAAATTTAAAAAATGAGGTATCATTTTGATAACAACAGAATCAAAGTGATACCTCATTTTATTCTGTTGTTTTAACAATGTTTAGAAGCATTTTAAAAAAGTGGTCTCAAAATGATAATTATATCTTTATATGATTGTTTTTTATATTTTTTGTTATATAATAGAAATAATATATCTATAAAAAATCAATTTGGAGCCTGAATGAATTTAAATAATAGTGCTATTATAAGTCAAATTCAAATACTGAAAAGAGAGCAACAATTATCTATAAATTTACTGCAAAAAACTAATATAAATTTAGAAATCGAAATAACTCAAATGATTGAAAAAAATTTTTTTCTTCAAATAGACGAAAATAATACAAAAGATAATCATAAATATTGTGCAAATATCTCTTTCGAAGAGAATAAGTATCGTTCTGAAGAAAAACAAACCTTAAAAAAATTTTTAGAAAATCAGCTTCTAGAAATTAATGTTTCAAAAGAAATTCTGAACTGTTTAAAATACTTGATAGGAAATCTTGATGATAGAGGATTTCTATTACTTGAATTCCCTTTAATCTCTTCTCCAAAACATCTAAACATTTTAAATATTTCTAAAAAAATCTTACTCGATTTAGAGCCTAAGGGATGCGGATCTAAAAATATAAATGAATTTCTAGATTTCCAACTTAAAAAAAACTATTCAAACTATTACACGGAAAAATTTAAAATTTTAATCATGTCACAATATTTCAATAAAATTGGATTAGATAAAAATTTATATAAAAAACTTAAAATAAAAAAAATTGATTATGAAAATTTTCTAAATATTTTAAAAAATTTAAAGCTTTATCCAACTCAAAATATGCCATTTTTTACAGAACACCTATTTATAATCCCTGAAGCTTCAATCTTTATTGAAAATCAAGATTTAGTTTTAGAATTACGAAAACTTCCTAGGGTTATATTAAATGAAGATTATATAAATATGAATATCTCCTCTTTAACTAAAGAAGAAAAAGTCTTAATATTCGAAAAAAAGAGAGAAGCTTTAGATTTTATAAATGCTCTAAATTTTAGAAATAGAACAATTGAAAAAATTATAACTTTAATAACACAGAAACAAAAAGAATATATTCTAAAAAATTCGTCGCTAAAGCCACTTATTTTAAAAGATATTGCAGAAGCATTAAATCTTCACATATCAACAGTTTCTAGAAGTTTGAAAGACAAGTATATTCTAATGCCTAACTACAAAGTTAAAGCTTTGAAAGAACTGTTATGCAAAAAAATAAATGGCCAATCTTGTTCAGAAATTAAAGATAAGATTAAAGAAATCATAGAAAAAGAAGTCTCTGTCATATCTGATTATGAAATAATGCAACTTCTACTGAAACAAGGATATGATATTTCTAGAAGAAGTGTAGCAAAATATAGAAAAAGTTTAGGGATTTTAACTCTTTACAAAAGAAAAAATAAGAACGGGGTAAAATATGACTACGAATAGTTTATTGTTAGAAATAAAAGATAAAGTTCAAGAATACGCAGAAGTTATCTCTCAAGTAATTGGATTAGAGGTTGAAATTATGGACGAAAATCTAATTCGGGTAGCTGGAACAGGGATATTAAAAAAGAAAAGTGGACTTAGCATGGAAAAAGAATCACATATTTACAAACAAGTTTTGGCAGGTGGGATTACCCAAATAGTTGTAAATCCAGGCTACGATACCCTATGTTTAGACTGTGATAAGAAAAATAATTGTAATGAAAAACTTGAAATATCGATGCCTATTAAATTCAAAAATAAACCCATTGGAGTAATTGGTCTTATTTGTTTTTTAGAGGGACAAAAAGATAACTTTATTAAAAATCAAGAAAATTTCATTAAGTTTTTAGAGCAAATTTCTTCATTTATAAGCTCCAAGATTTTTGAAAATATTCAAAAGAAAATGTCTTTTTCTAAAAATGAAGCATTAAAAAAAATACTTAATGAAATATCTGATGCTATAGTTCTTTTAGATGATAAAAAAAATGTTATTCATATGAATAAAAAATCTTTAAACCTTTTTAAAATTCAATCTATAATTCCAAATCACTCATTTGTTTGTAATAAGATTGGAGAAGCTTTTATGGAAAAAACTTCTTTTTCTATAAAGTTTAATGATATCGCTATAGTTGGAATAGGAGAATTAGTAAATTTATCCCCTCATGAAGAACTTTTAATATTTAAAGAAAAAATAGAATTTCAAGAAGAAGTTTTGCAAATTATCAACTCCACATCAAGTACATTAGTTAAAGAGTTTCTTTTTTCATCCATTGAAATGAAATCTCTTTACGAAAGACTTAAAATAATATCTAAAAATCAATCTACAGTTTTAATAACCGGTGAAAGTGGAACAGGAAAAGAAATGGTTGCAAGAACCATCCATATAAAAAGTCCAAGAAATAAGAATCCTTTTATCGCTATCAACTGTGGTGCAATTCCCGAAGCTCTTTTAGAGAGTGAATTATTTGGATATAGTAAAGGGGCCTTTACTGGAGCAGATTCGAAAGGTAAAATTGGAAAATTTGAACTAGCTAATAGAGGTACTATCTTTTTAGATGAAATAGGAGATATGCCTTTATATATGCAGGTAAAACTTCTTCGTGTTCTTCAAGAAAGATCAATAGTAAAAATCGGTTCACATCAGCTTATAGACATTGATGTTAGAATTATTGCGGCCACAAATAAAAATCTTGAAAAACTTATTGCTGAAGGAAGCTTTAGAGCAGATTTATTTTATAGATTAAATGTTATCCCTATCGAAATTCCTCCTCTTAGAAAAAGACTTGATGACATCGAACTCTTTACAAATTATTTTTCTAAAAGATATTCTAAACTTTTTATGAAAAATTTTTCTGAAATTTCTCCAGAAGTTATAAAATTATTTCAAGAATATTCTTGGCCTGGAAATGTAAGAGAATTAGAAAATACCGTAGAATATATGGTAAATATAATGGGGGAAGATGGTATTTTAACCGAAAATTGTATCCCCAATAAAATTAAAACTATAAAAAATACTCAGATTAAACATAAATCTTTAGATGAAATAGAAAAGAATGCAATAATGGAACTTCTAAACGAATTCGGTCATACAAAAAAAGCTAAAATAAAAATATCAAATATTCTTAATATAGGTATAGCCACTTTATATAGAAAAATTGAAAAGTATCACATCCTTGAAAAAATTGAGATTTAAGACTTTACAAATATATAAATATGAAGTAATAAAATAAATATCAGTATCTTATTAAAAAATAGGATTATAGGAAAGGTGGTCTAGACTATGGAAAATATGGAAGTTATTCAAGAAAAAAAAAATAATTATAAATCAATTGGTTGGCTTATAATCATTTTATCAGTAGTTTCAATTTTTTATTTTGAAATATATAAAGTATGGAAAGGAGAAAATAGCCTTACAACTCAATCAGCATTTTTATTAATGCTTATCTGTCTAATTGTAGGAGAAATCATTTCTATAAAGACTAAAGCTTTTGTCCCTTCAATGTTTGTAAGTGCTATTTTATTTGTTTTAGGATTTTGGACATTTTTTCCTAAAAATATTCTACAATTGGGAGGAGTAGCGCCAAATCTTCCAACATTCTTAGTTATGTTAATGGTCGTTCATCTAGGAACAATGTTAAATATACAGGAACTAATAAATCAATGGAGAACAGTACTAGTTACTTTAGGAGGTATGCTAGGGATACTAATTGCAATCTTAACTGTAGGATCTTTAATCTTAGGAGTAGATACAGCAGCAATCGCAGCACCACCTTTAACTGGAGGATTTGTAGCGGCTCTTATGATGCAAGGAGCAGCAGGCGATAATCAACATTTATTTATACTAGCTATGGCTGTATATGTACTACAGGGATTCATAGGATATCCACTTACTAGTCTATGTTTAAAAAAAGAAGGAAAAGATTTAATAAAAAAATATAGAGAGGGAACTCTAAAATTAGATAATGATTCTACATCAAATTCAAAAAATAAAAATATTAAAAAATATAAATGGGATCTTTTTGAAAAAATCCCTACGAAATATCAAAGTGATTTTACAAATATTTTTACAATGGTAGTTTTAGTTGTCTTATCAGGATACTTAGAAATTATTTCAGCAGGATATATTTCTAAATTTGTATGGGCTTTAATTTTAGGTGTATTTGCTGCAGCTCTAGGATTTATAGAACCACAAATATTGATAAAATCAAGAAGTATGGGATTTGTATATACTATAATAATGATGTTTGTATTTTCACAACTTAATAGTATAACGCCAGAAACATTAGTTCTTTTATTAAAAGATTTTGCAATATTAATTGTTTTAGCAACTCTTGGTATTGCTATAGTATCAATACCTTTAGGAAGATTTTTAGGATGGAGTACGGCTATGTCTTTTGCAATTGGATTAGGTTCTTTAGCAGGTGGATTTCCAGCAAGTTATGTTTTAAGTGTTGAAGCAGCGAAAGTAGTTTCAGAAACAGAAGAGGAGTATAAAATAGTAGAAGAAAATATACTACCCAAAACTCTTGTTTCCGGATTTGTTAGTGCAACGTCAGGATCTGTTTTCATTGCAGGAGCAGTATTGGCATTCTTCTTTAAATAGAAAGGGGTTATATTATGGATTTAGGTTTAAAAAATAAAGTTGTTGTAATAACTGGTGGAAGTAGTGGAATTGGACTAGCTACTGTAAAAGAATTTTTAAAAGAAGGCTCTAAAGTAGCATTTTGTTCAATAGACGATAATATAAAAGAGGTTGAAGAGGAATTAAAAAACTTAGGAGAGGTAATGTCTCAAAGAGTAGATGTCTCAAAATCAGAAGAAGTATACAATTTTGCAGAAAATGTTTTTAAAAAATTTGGTTCTATTGATTGCTGGGTAAATAATGCTGGAACTATAGGTTATAAAAAAACTGATGAATATAGTGATAAAGAAATTGACTTTGTTGTAGGAGCTTGTTTTAAATCAGTAATTTTTGGGAGCCAAGCAGCATATCGTTATATGAAAAATAAAGGTGGCTCAATAATAAATGTTAGCTCTTTAGCAGCCAGATGTTCCTCGGCAGGAAGAAGTACACTTTATGGTCCCCTTAAATCAGCAATTAATAATTTAACAAATACTTTTGCTGGAGAATATTGTGCGGATAATATTAGAGTAACATGCATTATGCCGGGATTCACAATGACTCCTTTAACTAAAAATAAAATTTCAAAAGAAGAATTGGAAAAAAATTCAAATGCAACACTATTAAGAAGAATGGCTGAGCCAGAAGAAATAGCAAAACCTATATTATTTTTAGCAAGTGATGCAGCTAGTTATATGACAGCTACAACAATTGAAGTTTCTGGTGGAAGGAGCATGACTTTAAATCCAACTTTTGCATATGAAAAAAATAAATCAATATAAAATAAGGAGGGAATTATGTCAAAATTAGATAATAAACCAAACATATTAAACGATGAAAAATCAAATATTCAAAGAGGTGCTATAGGTCATAGAGCAACTTGGATGGCTCTTACTTATTTAGAAGCTAAGAATGCAAAAAAAGAGAATGATGGTGAAGAATTTGCAAGAAAAGCAATAGCTAAAACTGGTTTTAAAGATGGAGAAACACTAAAAAAACTTTGTGGTGAAGGGGAAATTAATTGTAGCGAATTTGCAGATATATTTTTAACACCAATTTTAAGAAATACATTTGAGGTTGAATTTAAAAATAAAACTGAAGATAGATTAGATGTTGAATTTCATCATTGTCCTTTATTAAAAGCATGGCAAGACTTAGGAATAGATGATGATACATGTGCCAAATTATGTGATATTGCCATGGAAGGAGATAGAAATATAGCTAAAGGAATGGGACTAGAATTCCATTTGGGAAATACTATAGCTGAAGGACATCCAACTTGTCAGATATCATTCTTCAAAAAATAATTATGTAGAAGAGGTCTTACTTGACTCTTGCAGGCTCAGGCTGTTGACAAATAAACTTTGTTGACAGCTCTTTTTTTATTCTCAAATTTTATTCTATTTAATATATTAGATATTAGGAATCTTGATTTGATTAAAAAATAATGTTACAATCGTAAAGTTAAATAACTATATAATTATATGGAGGAATCATGAAAAAAATACTAGCTACAATATTATCTTTAACAACTTCAACACTTCTATTTTCAAATACTACAACTCCAAAGAACTCTCTGGTGGATGAAACAGCAAAAAAAGCATATCTAATGACAAATGATATAAAAGGAGAGTATAGAACTATCCCATTAAATGAGGTAAAGGAGATGCTTGATAAAAAAGAAGCCATACTTCTTGATGTAAGAAATCCAGAGGAACTTAAAAATGATGGTTACATCAATCCCTCTATAAACATTCCTTTAGGAGAATTAGAAAATAGAATAGGAGAACTTGATAAGGAACAAACATATATAACTTTCTGTGCAGTAGGAGGAAGATCGGCTAAAGCTGCTGCAATACTTTCAAATAAAGGATTCAATAAAATTTATAATGCTAAAGAAGGAATAAAAGCTTGGCCTTATGAAAAACAAAAATAAAAGCTGTTGAAAACCATCATTAAGGAGAATATGGCAGACTCTTTGGTTTTTTATAAAATATAGGGGGTGAAAAGCATAGATGTTCTCTATAGGGGAAACGGCAAAACTTAATAAAATCTCTGTTCAAACACTTCATCATTATGATAAAGAAGGACTGTTAAAACCTATCCATATAAATCAAGATACTGGTTACAGATATTATTCGATAGATCAATTCCTTCAAATTGATTTTATAAAAAGATTTAAAATGTTAGGATTTTCTCTTGCAGAAATAAAAATCATTTTAAAAACAGGAGATTCTTTAGAAAATATCCAAGAAGCTGTAAAACTCCAAAAGGATATTATAAAAAAACAAATTATGAAATTGGAAAGTATTGAAAAAAATCTTGAATTTTTAGAAAAAAAAATAGAAGTAGGAATAGAAAGAAAAGATAAAAAAATTAGAATTGAAAAATTCTCTATACTTAAAATCATCTCTTCAAATTGTGAAATTGGAAACTCTCATGATTTAGAAACAAAAATTAGAAAAATGATTATTGAAGTAGAAAAAAAATATAATATCCTAGATACCATAATTATTTTAAAAGTTGATAAAAATAGATTTGAAACTGAAAATAAAACAATTTATACTGAAATTATAATCGCTCTAAACAGATATTTAGAACTATCTGAAAATTTAATTTCTATAGTAGGAAATGGAATATCCCTATGTTTAG
Source organism: Cetobacterium sp. 2A (assembly GCF_014250685.1). GTDB lineage: Bacteria > Fusobacteriota > Fusobacteriia > Fusobacteriales > Fusobacteriaceae > Cetobacterium. The sequence goes on from NZ_JACFAJ010000011.1 coordinate 109,506, forward strand.
AAAGTGCAGCGTTTGAAAACAATATTTTTTTTAATCAATTAATTAAATTTGGACAAGAAAAAAATCTTCTAACAGAAGATTTTTTATATGAAGTATATTATATAGCAAAATTAGATAATAAGAATAAAGAATATTCATTACTCGATATAATTATTCCATTAAAAAATTTATAAATTATTGCTCTTACTCCTATCCAAAGTAAGTTGTGTATTCTTAGCAATAAAATAAGCTAGTATTGTGCTAGCTAATACATCGCTAAGCCAATGATAGGATAGATATATTCTAGAAAAACCAACTAGAATACCTAATAATATCCACAAGAACTTCATTATTTTTTCATCGCTCTCTAAATAAAGGAAAAAATAAGCAGAAAATGCTGTCAGTGTATGCCCAGACGGAAAAGAAAGATACCCTCCTTTGTAGGGTATTTCTTTTTCTATAATATCTTCAACAAAATAAAATCCTAAACTATTCCACTCCTCGTAAGGACGACTTCTTGCAAAAATCACTTTTAATATAGAAACTAAAATTCCTGCAATTGTTATTGCCAAAATTACCCCAAAACTCAAATCTTTTATTCTATTATTTTTCTTTATAATACCATAAATTAAGAAAGGTGTGACTCCAAATGCAACATAGTCTGTTTCACCAAAAAGAGTTATAAATTTAAAAAAATCATTGAAATATGGAGATAATTTTGGAAAGAAAGAAACTATTCCATGTGGATATTTATTGGAAAAAATATATGCTGTTCCTTTGTCTAAAATAAAGATTACTACTAAAATTAAAAAAGAGTATTTAAATATTTTTATTATACTCTTTTTTTCAAGAGTTAGAGAAAACTTAAATAAATCTCTTCTTTTAATGAAAAGATATATAATAGTAGTCACCAAAGTAATTATTCCTATAACTTTAGGTATCTTTTCCATTTTTTTCTCCCTTTAAACAAAGTTTATATTCTTCTATTTTATACATGAATGTATATTATCCTTTTAAATTAATAGTTTTATATTAAGTCATTAATATTCGACAGAAGAATTATACTATGATAAAATTTAAAAAAACAACTGGAGGTCAATATGAATAAAATAGTTTTAATTTTTTTATTTTTTATCTCTACTTTAAGTCATTCAAAATCTCAAAATCAAATTATTATCAGTTCAGCTATAAGTTTAAAAGAAGTTGTAGATGAATTAGTAATTGAGTATAAAAGAGAAAATCCAAATGACAATATAGAATTTCTTACAAATTTTGGAGCTTCAGGATCTTTGAGAATGCAAATAGAAAATGGTGCTCCTGTAGATATAGTTATGTTTGCTGATACAAAAAATGTAAACAAATTAAAAGAGCAGGATATTATTGCATCTGATGACATTATTCAAGTAATTTATAACTCTATAACTCTTATTGGATATAAACCTTTAAATAATATTGGAGAGTTGAACGGTAAATTAATTGCTTTAGGACAGCCTGAACTAGTTCCGTTAGGAGATTACTCTAAAGAATATTTAGAAAATGTTGGATTATTTGAAGATATAAAAACAAATATAATTTTTACAAAAGATGCGAAAGCAGTTTTCAATTATGTAGAACAAGGGGAAGTAGATTACGGAATAATATATGGAAACGAAATTAAAAATTTAAAAAATAGTAAAATAATTCTTGAATTAGATAATGACAAATACACCAAACCTAAATATAGTTTTGCAATATTAAAAGAAAATAAAAATTTAACTAATGAAAAGTTTTTTAAGTTTTTACAAAGTAACCAAGCTAAAATAATTTATACAAAAAATGGTTTTAAAATTCTATGATAATTTCAGCATTACTTATAACTCTAAAAATCTCTATAATTTCAGTTTTTATTAGTGCAGTTATAACTATTTTACTAGCTTGGAAAATAAATAAAGTCGATAAAAAAAGAAAAAAAATAATAGAATGGATTGTAACTCTTCCCATATTTTTTTCTCCTTCAGCTATAGGATATGTTCTTCTTCTTATTCTTGGGAAAAAAGGAATTATTGGAGGATATCTTTATAACTATTTCGATATAAAAATAATATTTACTTGGTGGGCTGGTGTTATTGCAACTTCCGTAGTAATTTTTCCAATACTATATCAAAATATAAAAAGTGGACTTCTCGGGATTGAAAGTAGTTATATTGAAGCAGCTAAAGAAATGGGAGCCTCGAAATGGCAAACCTTAATTCATATCCAATTACCTATGATTAAAAAAAATATTTTTACAGGACTCCTTTTAGCTTTCGGTAGAGCTGTTGGAGAATTTGGTGCCACGTTGATGATTGCAGGAAATATTCCTGGAAGAACTCAAACTATTCCAATGGCTATCTATTCTGCTGTAGAATTAGGGGATTATAAAAGTGCAAATATAATTTTACTAATTATAAGTGTTATAAGTTTTATAATTTTGATTTTTTATAATTATAATTTAAAAAAAGATTAAAATAAAAATAGTTAGCAATTAAGAAATTTATCTCCCTTTTTATCATAATTCATGTTACAATAGTAACTATGCTTAGTATATAAAATTAAATAATTTAGATTATGAAAATTAGGAGAAAAAATATGGATATTATTGAATTTAAAAATGTTTCAAAGGCTTTTTTTACACAAAATTTATATAAAAATGTAAATCTAAATATAAATTCAAACGATAAAATTGCTTTAATCGGAAATAATGGTGTAGGTAAATCAACGTTCATAAAATTAATAATGGATGAACAACTTCCTGATTCAGGAAGAGTAATAATAAATGAAGATGCAACTATTTCATGTTTTGATCAATTTGGAAGAATTGATTTGAATGAAAATGTAGAAAATCTACTTAATCTTCCTTTTGAAAGAGTAATTTCAATACAAAAAGATATGGAATTAGTAGCAAGTCAATTTACAGATAATACTGAAGAAAATGAGATTTTACTAAAAAGATACTCTGATTTATCAGATGAGTTTGAAAGTTTAGGTGGATACTCTTATATCCATACTCAGTCAGAATTTATTGAGGTATTTAATCTATCTGATAAATTAAATAAAAAATTTAAAGAGTTAAGCGGTGGAGAAAAACAATATATTAGACTTGCTATTATTTTATTTAGTCAATCTGACTTAATAATTCTAGATGAACCACTTTCTTTTTTTGATAAAAAGAAGACAATGTGGCTTTCAAATTATATCTCAGAAAGTGATAAAGCGTTTATTGTAATCTCACATAATGTAGACTTTATCAAATCTTTTTCTAACAAAATATTAGACATCGATAACTACACAGTTACTGCTTACGATTGTAACTATAATAATTTCTTAAAAGAGAAAAAGATTAAATTAGCAGAAGAAAAAAGATTAAATCAAGCAACTAATACAACAGTTGAAAAGACATCAAAAGCTGTTGATAAAAAGTACATTTTAATTGAAAGATGTGAAAATAAGCATGCGCAAGCCGTTATTCTTAGAAGGATGCAAAGAGAACTTTATAGGCTTGATAAAGAGAAGATTGAATTTTCTCCAGAATATAAATATGAGTATGCTCCAGCTCCTAAAGAGATGTTCATATCAACAAAAGAAATTGATTCTGAAATTATAACTTTATCAGATATCTCTAAAGAATATCCAGACAAAGTTTTATATAAAAATGTTAATCTTAATATTTTAAAAGATAGTAAAGTTTGTATTGTTGGAGAAAATGGTTCTGGAAAATCAACTTTATTAAAAATATTAACAGGACAAGAAAGTGTTACAACTGGAGATGTTTTCATAAATAAAAAAGCAAAAATTTCTTTCATTGAGCAAGAAACTGTATTTGAAAATGAAAAAATTTCTATTATAGATTATTTAAAAGGTAAGACAGGATTATCTGACGATTTTGTGGAAGCTGCAATAGACACACTATATAACAATGAACCTGAATTTAGAGATAAAAGAATATTTATGTTATCTGGTGGAGAAAAGAAGAGACTAGAAATATTTGCAAATATTTTATCAGAAACTGATTTACTAATAATAGATGAGCCATCAACTTATATGGATGACTACTCTAGAACAACAATCGCCAATATGCTTATGGAATATGAAGGTGCAGTTATTTTAGTTACTCATGATAAAGTTTTATTGAAAAAAATAAACTTTGAAACTTATGATATTAGAGATAAAAAAATTAGACCAAAAGAATAAATAACTAAAAAATGGATACTCTTCGAGTATCCATTTTTTAATTATTTACCCTCTCTCTCCTTTTAAAATTGAAATTAAAGAGTCTGTTTACAAGAATTCACTGTAACTTCTAATACTCTTGTAAGAAAAGAAGATTTTTCCTTCATCATATCAAAATATTCTCCTTCTCTTAAGAATTTAGCTGTTCCTTCTAAAAGAAATCCAGTTCCCATATATCTGTATCCCATAACCTCATGGCTTCCTACAGTAAGTTTTACTATATTATTTTCAAGTATATTTTTTTCAGTTTTTATCATCGCAGCGGCTGGAATAAGTATTTTATTACCCTCTACAACAGTTAAGTAACTATTCCAAGTATTTGAAACATGGGCTCCATCTGTTCCACAAGTTACAATTGAAACTACTCCCTCATGCTTTATTACCTCTAAGAATTTCTCATTAAACATAACTCCTCCTTAAAACCACTTTCTAATTGACGACACATATTGTCTGTAATAATGCTATCAGATTTAGATATGTTTGTCAACAAAAATAAAATATATTTAAATTAAATTTAATCATTGAATTTAAATATTGAAAATGATAAAATTATTTATAATTAACGATAAAAGGAGTTGGCAATTATGAAAATGTCTGTAGGTGTAGAATATGCTCTTCACTGTCTTTTATATATAGTAAAATTAAAAGATAAAGATTATGTAGGAATTAAGGCTTTAGCTGAATTTCAAGGAGTTTCTGAATCTTATCTAGCTAAAATTTTTACAAAATTAGGTAAAGCTGGTATTACAAGATCAGTACCTGGAGTGAATGGTGGATATGAACTTGCTCGTAATCCAAAGGACATTTCTTTTTGGGATGTAGTGGAAGCTGTCGAAGGAAAGGAACCTCTTTTTCAATGTGCCGAGATTAGACAAAAAACAGTTCTAGTAGATCAAAATAATCTTCCGGATGTATATACAAAATGTCCATGCTTCATTAAAAAAGTAATGTTGGACGGAGAAAATGAAATGAAAAAATATCTTTCTGCAAAAAATTTAGATTGGCTCTATGATGAGGTTTACGGAAGAATTCTTCCTAAAGGATCAGAAGAGGAAACTTTAAGATGGTTTATGGAGAAAAAGGGTGAAACTTATGGAAATTAAGGATATTTGGAATGAAACTTATTGTGAAAATTCAAGAGAAGAATTAGGGTGGTATGAAGATGTGCCAGAACCCTCACTTTCTTTAATAAAAAAATATCTAAAAAATAAATCCGAGAAAATTTTAGATGCTGGATGTGGGGAAAGTACCTTGATACAATCTCTTCTTGAAAATGGATATAGCAATCTAGAAGGAATAGACTTAAGTTCCCAAGCAATAACTTTTTTAAAAGAAAATATAGAAATTCCAAAAGGTTCTAAAGTATCACTAAGAGTAGAAAATTTAACTAATCAAATTTATTTTGAAAATGTTGGTAAATTATGGCATGATAGAGCTGTTTTTCACTTTCTAGAAAATGAGTCTTCAAAAAAATCATATAAAAATAATTTAATTAATTTTCTTAAATCTGGTGGAATATTTATAATTTCTTGCTTTTCAAAAGATAATGATGCAGAAAAATGTAACGGACTTTCAGTCTATAAATATAACACTGATGATTTAATTAATTTTTTTGGAGACTCTTTTAAACTAGAAGAAACTTTAACTCATTGCTATTTAACACCGTGGGGAGATAATAGAAAATACGTTTATTGTGTATTTTCAAAAGAGATATTATCTAGATAGTATCTCTTTTACTTCTTTTTTATCAGCCATACGACCAGAAAATATTACTTTTCCATCTATTACTAATCCTGGAGTTTTCATAACACCGAATTTAGCGATTTGAATAAAATCTGTTATCTTTTCTACATCAGCAGTTTTATTTAATTCTGCTAAAGACTCATTTACATAATTTAATAATATATCACAATTTTTACAACATCCACCTAATACTTTAATTTCCATTTTAAACCTCCAATTATATTTTTACTATAACGTGATAGCATTAAACAAATAACCTATTATAACAATTCCAATACTAACTAATCCAATATATAATCCCAAAAGCTTTGGTTTTACAACTTTACTCAACATAACTATTGAAGGGAAAGATAGTGCAGTTACTGACATCATCAAAGCAAGTATTGTTCCAAGTCCAACACCCTTCATGTATAATGCTTCAGCTATCGGTAAAGTTCCAAATATATCTGCATACATTGGTATTCCAATTACAGTTGCTATTATTACAGCAAATGGATTATCTTTTCCCAATAGCATTTCAATAGTTTCACGTGGAATTACATTATGTATAAGTGCTCCTATTCCTACACCAATAAGTATTGGAAACCATACTTTATCAAATATTTCTTTTACTTGTCCTTTAGAAAAATGTATTCTTTCTTTCATACTCATAGTTTGAATTTCTGTATCTACATTTTCAATATTAAGAATATATTCCTCCACATGTTTTATCATGTTCATTTTATCAATTATAACTCCACCTACCACTGCAAGTATTATACCAACTATTACATAAATAGCAGCAATTTTAAATCCAAAAAACGAACTTAGTAGTAAAAAAGATGCCAAATCTACTAAAGGTGAAGATATAAGGAATGAAAATGTTATTCCTAGTGGTAATCCAGCTGAAGTAAATCCTATAAATAGAGGAATACTTGAACACGAACAAAAAGGAGTAATCGTTCCTAAAAGTGCACCCAGAGTATTTCCAGTTACTCCTTTAAATCTTCCTAGTATTTTTTTTGTACGCTCAGGAGGAAAGTAACTCTGAATATAACTAATAGAAAATATTAAAAATCCAAGTAATAAAAATATTTTAATTGTATCATAAATAAAAAACTGTAATCCTCCACCTAATTTACTATTCATAGAAAGTCCAAATATATCTGTTACTAAATATTCTGACCACGAGTATAACCAAGTCATTTTTAAAAATATGTTTTCAATAAAATTCATTCTAACTCTCCTTCAGTATATCGATAATTTCTATTATCTTTTTATTCTTTAAACTATAATGAACCCACCCACCAGATTTTTTTGAACCCAATATATCAGCTTCCTTTAATATTCTAAGATGCTGTGATAAGTTAGATTGTGTAATTCCAAATTTTTCCTGTATTTCACAAACACAAAGATCTTCTTTTCCTGCTAAAAGATTGATTATTTCGAGTCTTAGTGGATGCCCTAATGCTTTAAATATTTTAACTTCTTTCTCCATATATTTAATCTCCTTCAAATTAGTATTTCATAATTTTCTAATATCATGATATAATGATTTATAAAAATTGTCAATATTAATTATCAAGGGGTGATTGAGATGAAAATAATAGCATTTGTATGCAATGGAAATTCTTTCAAAAGTATAATTTGTGAAAGACTTGCAAAAGAATTAACTAATAATTTTATAATTGTAAGCGCAGGACTAAATCCTGCTCCTTTTGTTAATAAAGAAGGAGAGCAAATAATGGAGAAAAGAGGTCTTTCTATGAAGGGATATAAACCTCATTCTTTAAATGAAATTCCTATTGAAATTGACTATTTAGTTAAGATGGGATGCGAAATCGAATGTCCTTTTATATCATCAGAAGAAACTTTTAACTTCAATATGGAAGACTATCCATCGGAAACTTTTGAAGATAAAGAACATATTATAAATATTCTAGATAAAAAAGTAAAAGAATTAATTTTTGAGCTCTCAAATAGAAACTAAATTAAAAAGTCCAGAAGTTGCCTTTCTGGACTTTTAATTTAACTATTTTTTCTTTCTAATTGGAATTTTTACCGAGTATATAAATTCATTTTTACTTATAAAAAATATAAATCTTTCTTCAAAGAAAATATAAATATCTTCACTCGCCTCGTAACCGTTCACATCAATCCACTCAAGTAATTCAGATATATTTTCTTGATTCTCTAAAACTCCCCTTCCGTAAATACAAGCACATATTCCACTTTCTAATATTGTAAAATCATTGTATTCTTTCTCTTCTAAGACAGCAAACATCTCGTCTTTGACATCTCTATTTTTATTCCAGTATTTTTCTGAAATTTTAAATCCTCTTGCTTTTAAATGTGCATTATTTAAAAACTCAAAGACATCCATAGCTTTCATAATATTTCCCATTTCTTTTTTAGTTTTAAAAGGTCCTTGGAATCTAATTCCTTTAATCGCTGATATCTCTTCAAAAAATGGTTTGTTAATTTTTTGATTCATTTCTTTTAAAATCTGAAAATCCTTTAAGTTTTCTGAAAGTTCTTCCTCTATTTTTTTCAATCGTTCTATTTCTAATCTAGTTTCTAAAATCGTATTTTCAAATAACTCCAAAGTATGATTATAGTCTTTTTCTTCCAGATGACTTTTTATATATTTTATTGAAAATCCTAATCTTCTCATATGAGATATTGCTTTTAATATTGGAATTTGAATTCCTGAATAATATCTATACTTAGTTTTTTCATTTTTAGAAGTTGGAGAAAGTACCCCCTCTTTATCATAATATCTTAAAGTTGAAATAGGGATTTTAGTTGCCTTGGAGACTTCTCCAACTGAAAAATAAACGTCCATTCTTCACCCCTCTTTTTAAGTCTTCTACTACATAATAAAATACAGGTATAACTACAAGAGTTAAAATTGTTGCACATGTAAGTCCAAATATAACTACGAATGCCATTCCTGTATACATTTCTGATCCTTCGCCAGTACTGACTGCAAGAGGAACCATTCCTAACACAGTTGTTAAAGTTGTCATAAGAATTGGTCTAAATCTTGTCTTCCCTGAGACTATTATAGCTTTATTTAATCCAAATCCGCTCTCTCTTTTCATATTTATAAAATCTATAAGCACTATGGCATTATTTACAACTATTCCTGCTAACATTACAAATCCAACAGAAACCATTGCATCTATACTCACATTAAAAATTTTCAATCCATAAAAAGCTCCTGTTGTGGATAATGGAATAGAAAGTAAAATAATAAATGGAAGTATAAATGATTCAAATTGCCATACCAATATAAAATATATAAGAAAAACTCCAATTCCAAAAATATACAGAAGTTGAGAACCCATATCTTTCATATCTGAACTATCTCCACCGAGTCCAAATGAAACACTATCTGAAATACCTGATTCATTAAAAACCTTTATAATTGCTTCATTTGCCTTTTGTAAATTACTTCCATTTGCAAGATTAGCATATATTATAACTTTTCTCATTTTATCTTTTTTTTCTATTTTTGAAGGTCCTTCTATAACTTTCAATCTCGCTATATCTGAAATTTTTATATTATTTCCATTCGGTAGTGTTACTCTAGAGTTCATAAGAAGTCCTGTTGATTCTCTATATTTTTTTTCTAACTGAACAGTTACATCAATTTCATCATTATCACTATATATTGTCAAAGGAGTTCCACCTAATATTTGAGTTTGAATCATTCTAGATAAACTATTTATATTAACACCATAATATTTTGCTTTCTCTCTATCAACTATAATTCTTCCTTCTGGTTTACCACCTTCAAACGATGATTTCACCTCTGTAATATCATTGATTTTTTCCATATCTTTTTTTAATCTCTCAGTTGTTTCTCTCAATACATTTTCGTTGTTAGAATACAATTCAAATTCTAAATCATATATTCCACTAGATCCAAATACAAATCCTGGAACAATTGCTAATTGGACGTCTGGTATTTCTTTAATTTTTTCTCTTATATCTTTTAAGATTTCAAACATATTTTCTTTTCGATTGGTTTTTGATCCCATATTCATATTCAAAATAGAATTTGTTGTATCGCCAGAAATTGTATAAGATTCTAAACTTTTTATATCTAAAGCTTTTTCTTCTAGAATCCTGGAAACTCTATCACTCATATTTATATCAGATCCTGATGGTAATGAAGCTATGACTGCAAATCTTCCCTCATCCATGGTAGGTATAAATCCTCCTCCAAGTGTTGAAGCAACATATAAAGACCCTATAAAAAGTAATGTTACTCCTAGCAAAACCCATCCTCTAAATATTATCGCCTTTTTTAATATAAAAATATACATATTTTTTATCCATTTTAAAACTCTTCCCTCTGAATCAATATTTTTTCCTCTAGACATAATTTTACTAGATACCATAGGAACAAATACTAATGCAATTATTAGAGAAGCTAATAAGGAATAAGAAATTGCATAACACATATCCTTAAATTCCTCTTTTGCTATTCCCTCTTGAAATACAAGTGGAAGAAAAACTGAAACAGTTGTTAAAGTTGAAGATAAAATTGGGAGAGCCATTTCTTCAGCTCCTTTTTTTGCAGCAGTTACCCTATCCTCACCTAATTCACTTATATGTCTAAATATATTATCTACTACAACTACGGAGTTATCTACAAGCATTCCAATTCCAAGAGAAAGCCCCATAAGAGAAACTAGATTTATACTTATACCTTGTAAATTTAGCAAAAAAAATGTAAATATTATAGATATTGGTATAGCTACTGCAATTATTAAAGTTGACGTTATACTTTTTAAAAATATAAATAAAATAATAGAAGCCAATCCAAGTCCTAATACTGCAGTATCCTTTACACTCATTATTGAATTCATGATAGTTATAGATGTATCATATTCAAAATCTATTTTAGAATTCAGTGGTAAAGATTTTTCTATTCCCGATAAAACTTTCTTTGTTGCATTTACTATCTCTATCGCATTCCCTTTATCTGTTTTTCCAACTATTATAATAAGTCCATCTTTTCCATTTTTTCTAAATAAACTACTCTCATCTTTTGTTGATATTCTAACATTTGCAACTTCATTTAATTTTAAAAGATGACCATTTTCATTTTTTATTATTATATTTCCAATTTCTTCTGCTGTTTCTAATTCTCCTTGAACTTTAATTAAATATTCCTTTTCTCCTTCTTTGACTTTTCCGCCAGGAATATTTGTACTTGAACTAGAAATAATTTCATTTATATCTAAAATATTTAGATTGTAATTTTCCAATTTCTCTGGATTTATTTCTACTAAAACTTGTTGCTCTTTTCCACCAAAAATTAAAATTTGAGAAACTCCTTCTATCCTTTCTAATAAAGGTTTCAAGGTGTTTTCAGCGTAACTCCTAACTTCCATACTATCCCCATCAAAAATGGCTAAAACTGCCGCTGGAGCAGACGACATTGATTGTTCTCTAATTGTTGGCTCTTCTATATCAACTGGTAGCTTATTTTTAATTTGATTTATTTCATTTTGAATCAATGTAATTTTTGTTTCTATACTTGTTCCATACTTAAATTTAACATTTATGGTTGATTTTTCTGGTTCTGATACTGAGTTAAACTCAGTAATTCCATCTACATTTGGCAGAATATCTTCTATTTTTCTAGTTATCATTTTTTCTACATCAGATGGAGTTGCTCCATCCCATTCAACACTAATTCTTATCATAGGAGTTTGTGTATTTGGCATAAGTTCAATTGGCATCTTTAAAAGTCCAAGTAATCCAAAAACTACCATAGAAATAACTATCATCAAGGCTGTAGCTGGTTTTCTTATTGAAAATTCTGATAGCGATTTCATTATTAACTCTCCTTCACTTTATCATTATTATTTAAAAGATATTGACCCTGTATAACGATTCTATCTCCAATTTGATAGTCTTTAAATACAATCTCTTGAAGATTTCCAATGGAAGATAATTGTTCAACTTTATAAATCAAAGATTTATTTTCACGGACAACAACTATATACGCATATAAATCTTTTATCATGATAGCTTCTTTAGGAACAAAAATTCCTTCAATTTTCCCTTGATTCATTTGTACTTGACCGTACATTCCTTTTAATATTTCATTTGATGAATTATCAATAAGAATTTTCACGTCATATTTCTTCGTATTAGAGTTTGCTGAAAGATTTACACTATCAACTCTTCCATTAACTTTTTTTCTCAAATTATCTATATAAATAACTGCTTCATTCCCTATTTTAGTATTCTTTATATCTTCCCCTGAAATTGCCATTTTTAATTCCATTATATCGTTATCAACAATTGTTAAAACTTTTTGATTTGCTGATAATTTTTCATGTTCTTTTAAAGATAAATCAGTTATAACACCTGATATATTTGCAACTACTGTTAATCTATCAAAATTATCTTTAGAGTTTAGATATCCAGCTTGAGCTATTTTTAGATTTCCTAAACTTTGACTTAATTGATTTTTAGATCCTAAATATGTATCTTCAGAAATAAATTGTTTTTCATAGAGATTCTTATATTTTTTGTAAGATGTTTCATTAGTACTATATTCAGATTTCGCTTTAATAAGAGTTCCCTCTGCTTCATAATATTTAGATTCTGTATCCGCATCAGTAAGTGTAAGTATAATATCTCCTTTTTTTACTCGATCCCCATTTTTATTTTTAATCTCTTTTATATATCCACCTGTTGGAGTCAATATTGAAACTTCTTTTGCTGGAACCAATTCACCATTATAATCTTTTATATTATCAAAGATTTCCATTTTAAGTTCTTGCGTTTTCACCTGTTTTAAACTTTCTTTTTTCTCTTCTTGTATATTTTTTTTCTCTCCACATGATACTAAAAGAAGTAAAAGTATACACATAGACATTGATTTTTTCATTAAAATCCTCCCAATACTTATATTAAATTAACTTTATACTTTATTTTAAACTATGAAGTAACTTGAGACTCAAGTTTTTTTTTATTCACTTTAAAATTAAAGGAAATTTTATTAGTTTATTAAAGAATAATATTATTCTTTAATAAACCTGAGGTGAAATATATGGAAAAAAATAACGATAAAAAATATTTTTATAATCGTGATTTAAGTTGGCTAGATTTTAATAGTAGGGTTCTTCATGAAGCAACAAAGAATAGGAATCCTCTTTTTGAAAGAGCCATGTTTTTAGCAATAGCTTCTTCAAATCTAGATCAATTTTTTATGGTTAGAGTTCCTAGACTTATTGAAACAAACGAGTTAGATAAAATTAACAAAGCTGTTTCTTCCATGATTAAAATCCAGTACAAACAATATAGAAACCTATTATTGGATCTAAAACAAGATACTGACATAGAAATAAAATCCTATGAAGATTTAAATAAAGATGAAACTTTTCTTGCAGAACACTACTTCAAAAATAATATTTTACCAACTATAACGCCTGTAGAAATTGATAATATGCATCCCGTACCTCATATATCTTCTGGAACTATTTCTTTAATAAGTATTCTTAAAAATAAAAATACAAAGGAAGAAAAATTTTCTTTAATCCAACTTAGAGCTAATCAAAATAGATTAATCAAATTAAAAAATAATAAAAACTTATTTATATTAGTGGAAGACTTAATAAAAAATAATCTAAAATATCTTTATAAAGATTTTATTATAAAAGAAACTGCAATCTTTAGAATAACGAGAAATGAAGATTTAGAAATTTTAGAACATGCATCAGATATCTTAGATATCCCACAAGAAGTAGAAGATGAATTACAAAAAAGAAAATGGGGAACACCAATCAGAATCGAACATTCAAAAAATATAAGTGCAAAAATTAAAACCTTTATTCAAGGAAAAATTGCTCCAGATACAGAAGACATAAATGAAATAAATGGTCCAATTGACTTAACATTTTTATGGGACATTGAAAAATTAAATGGATATCAAAAATTTAAATATCCTCCTCTAAAAGATAAGTATCATAAACAGCTAAAGGGAGATGTCCTTTTACTTCATCCATTTGACTCTTTTAAAAATATTACAAAATTAATACAAACTTCTGCAAATGATCCAGATGTAATAAGTATCAAGCAAACATTATATAGAGTTACTCATCATGATTCGGAAATTATAAATGCTCTTATTGATGCTGCAAAAAGTGATAAGGAAGTCGTAACACTTGTAGAATTAAAAGCCAGATTTGATGAAGCATATAATGTACACTGGGCAAAAGAATTAGAAAAAGCTGGATGCCAAGTTATATATGGAGTAAAAAATTTAAAAGTTCATGCAAAATGCCTGCTCATTACAAAAAAAGAAAATAACAAAATAAAATATTATAGTCAACTTGGAACAGGGAACTACTATCCCGCTGCTTACACCGATTTTTCATTACTTACATCCAAAGATAAAATTACGTCAGATGTAGCCAATCTTTTTTCAAACTTACTTGGACCACAGCAAAATAATAATTGGAAGAAACTCATTGTTGGACCTCTATTTTTAAAGGATAAAATATTAGAACTTATTGAAAGAGAAATTAAAAATGCAAAATCTAATAAAAAAGCAGAAATTATAGCAAAAATGAATGGACTAACTGATAAAAAAATTATTCAAAAACTTTATGAAGCTAGTAATTCTGGTGTAAAAATAAATCTAATCGTAAGAGGTGCTTGTTCTTTGATTTCGGGAATTAAAAATCTTAGTGAAAATATAAAAGTTTATAGTATCGTTGGAAGATTTTTAGAACATAACAGGGTCTTTTATTTTCTGAATAATGGAAATAGTGAATGTTATTTATCAAGTGCTGATTGGATGACAAGAAATCTTGAGAAAAGAATTGAAGTCCTTTTTCCAATTGAAGATAATAAAAATAAAGAAAAGATAAAACATTATCTAGATAATGTTTTAAAAGATAATGTGAAAAGATGGATACAATTACCAAATGGAAACTATAAATTGGTTAAAAGAAATAAAAAAGAAGCAAAGTTTAATTATCAAGAATATTATTTCCATAAATCATAACTTTTCTATTGAGCTTAAGTTATTTTTGTGATATGATATTTATCGCGATAGTTGTATTTTACAACTAATTTAAACTTAGGAGGAATTGTGAAAAATAGTAAATTACTTTTAAACGAACCGATAATGAAACTTCTTGTAAAATATTCTGTTCCTGCAATAATTGGAATGCTTGTAAGTGCTCTTTACAATGTTGTAGACAGAATGTTTATAGGAAATATTCCCGTAGTGGGAGCTATAGCTATAACAGGTATAGGTGTTACTCTCCCTTTTGTAACTATACTTATTGCATTTAGCATGCTGTTAGGTGTAGGAGCTGCAGCTAATATTTCTATCAAACTTGGACAGGGAGAAAGAGAAAGTGCCGAAAAAATCATTGGAAATACTTTAACTTTATCTTTTATAGTTGGTGGAATCATAACTATCTTAGGATTAGTATTTTGTGATAATATTTTGATAGCTTTTGGTGCTAGTAGTGAAAGTTTATTCTACGCTAAAAAATATATGTGGATAATACTTATGGGTACTATATTTAATATTGCCGGTTATGCATTAAACAGTACTATAAGAACTGACGGAAGTCCAAAAATATCAGCTCTTATCATGGTATTTAGTTGTATGTTAAATATTATTTTAGATCCATTATTTATATTTACATTTAATATGGGAATTGAAGGAGCAGCTTATGCTACAATCCTTTCTCAAACTTTAACATTTGTCTTAACTATAATTTATTATAAAAGCAAAAAATCAACTATGAAATTAAAAAAAGAATTTTTAAAGCTAGATATGAATATTTCTAAACTAATATTTGCTATAGGAGTTTCACCATTTATAATGCAACTTATAACTAGTTTAATCCAAATTATAAATAATAATATCTTAAAAAGTTACGGTGGTGACTATGCTATTGGTGCTATGGCTACTGTAAATGGAATAGCTATGCTTTGTTTAATGCCAATTTTTGGAATAGCACAGGGATCTCAACCAATTATAGGTTATAATTTTGGAGCCAAAAGATATGATAGAGTAAAAGAGACTGTATATAAATCAACTGTTTTTGCCACAGTTCTACTAACACTAGCTTATCTATTTGTACAATTTTTCCCAGAGTTTATAATAAAAACATTCAATAGTGATCCTAATATTGTTAGTATTTCAGTTAGAGGATTAAAAATATACAGTAAATGTATGCCTTTAATCGCAGCTGGAATGATAGGAAGTCAGTTTTTCCAAGCTATTGGAAAAGCAAAAGTTTCTTTGCTTCTAAGTCTTATGAGACAAGCTATCTTACTAATTCCTATTACATTTATTCTTATAAGATTTATAGGATTAGATGGAGTATGGATGGCACAACCTATTTCAGACTTTTTCACAGTTTTAGTTACTTCTTATTTTGTAATTAAAGAATTAAGAACATTCGATATTGAAAATAACTTTGATACTGTGAGTGAACAATGGAGCTAGAATTAAAAAATACTATTGGTAGATATATTGGTTGTTTATCGAGAAAGTCCCATCTTTTTCTCACAAAAGAATTGGCAATCCATAAATGTGAAATTGCACCTGGACAACTCTCACTTCTTATGTTACTTTATTCAGAAGGAGGAATTAGACAAGATAGTATAAGTCTAACTCTTAACTTAGATAAGGGCAACACAACTAAATCAATAAAAAAATTAGAAGAGTTGGGATTGATATTTAGAATAAAAGATTCCACAGATAAAAGGGTTTACAATGTATATTTAACAGAAAAAGCTATGGAATTAAAACCTACTCTGTTTTCTATTCTCCAAAAATTAGACTCTTTACTGAGTTCTAATCTTTCAGAAGAGGAGTATGCTCAACTTTTATTTTTATTGAAAAAAATTTGAAAAATGGGAGACTCGAAATGATAAAAATTAAAAAATTTGATGAGTTAACATTAAATGAACTTTATGATATTTTAAATTTAAGAGCTGAAATTTTTGTCGTAGACCAAAATTGTCCCTACAATGATGTGGATGGAAAAGATAAAAATTCCGTTCATTTTATGATATGGGAAAATGATAAACTTGAAGGTTATATAAGAGTTATCAAACCAGGAATTTCATACGATAGTGCTTCCATTGGAAGAGTTATAGTTAGAAAATCAGCAAGACATAAAGGATATGCAAAAAAATTATTAATATCAGGAATAGAGTTTATTACAAATGAATGGAATGAGAATAAAATAGAAATTAGTGCCCAAACTTATTTAGAAAACTTTTATAAAAGTTTAAATTTTAAAACTACATCTGATGTTTATTTAGAAGATGAAATTCCCCATGTACATATGATTTTTGAAAAAAATTAAATTAATGGAGGTTGTTATGACAAATTTAAAATTTGAATTAAGTAGTACAGGTATTAAAAATGGATATATTCTTGAAAAATATGGAAAATACGGGACTGACAAAATAGAGGATGTTCCTTCTCTTTCTATCCCTCTTCAATGGACTAATCCTCCAGAAGGAACAAAACAGTTTGCTCTAGTTATGCAAGATTTTGATGCTATTCCTGTTTGTGGGTTTTCATGGATACACTGGGTAGCACTTATTCCAGTAAACTATACAGAACTTCCAGAGAATGCAAGTCAAGTAGATGTAAACTTAATACAAGGAGTAAACAGTTCAATATCTCCTTTTAGAAAACTTGATAAAAAAGCAGCCTCACATTTTGGTGGTCCTGCACCACCTGATAAAGATCATACATATACTTTTACAATTTTTGCTTTAGATAAAGAAATTAAATTAGAAAATGGTTTTTATCTTAATTACCTATATAAAGATATGAAAAATCATATTCTAGGAATTGCGGAGTTAGAAGGAATATATAAATGTTAAAAGAAGCTTGTGTAGAATCTTATTTAGAAGCTAAAATCGCTGAAAGTAAAGGTGCGAATCGAATAGAACTCTGTGAAAACTTAGCTCAAGGAGGAACTACTCCATCTTATGGAACGATAAAATCATGTTTGAAATATCTTAATATTCCATTCTTTGTGATGATTAGGCCAAGAGGAGGAGATTTTTGTTACTCAAAAGATGAGATTGAAATTATGAAAGATGATATTACACTTTGCAAATCTTTAGGTGTTGAAGGGATTGTGATAGGAGTCCTAAATAATAAAAAAGAAATTGATTATCCTTTACTTAAAGAGCTAATTTCTTTGGCAAAACCAATGAAAGTAACCTTTCATAAAGCAATAGATGAAGTTGAAAATCCTATAAATGCAATCCCTAATCTAATAGAATTAGGGATTGATAGAATTTTAACATCTGGAAAACATGAAACTGCTTTAGCTGGAAAAGATATCTTAAATAAAATGATTACCTTAGCCAATGGAAAAATTATTATCATTGCTGCCGGAAAAATAACGTATGAAAACTTTAACGAAATTTCTTCTTTAATTAATACTCATGAATTTCATGGGAAAAAAATAGTATAAAAAATTTAATTAGCTATATTCTTTAAGGATTTTATTGTTAATGGAATACTAAGAATTATACATAAAAATTCTCCAAAGGGTATAGCTAACCAAATTCCAATATTTCCTAAAAATAACGGCAAAATCATCAGCGCTATCACAACAAATATTATCGAATGTCCACAGGCTATAAAAGCTGATTCTAGAGGTTTCTCTATAGCTGTATGAAGAGAACTTGATATTATATTGATAAATGAAAAAATGTAAGCAAATGAAAAATACGATATAACTTCTCCAGTAAGTAAAATTAAACTTTTATCTCCTTTAGAAAAAATATTAATTATAGGTCCACTATAAAACTTCATAAGAATAAAAGAAATTAAGCCAATTGCACCACCAGATATAGTTGCTATTTTTAAAACATCATATATTTTTGTAAATCTTTGAGCTCCCAGATTATAAGATACTATCGGCTGTAATGCTTGTGACAATCCATACAGCGAAATACTAACTATAGAATTAATATAAAAAACTATGGTTAATGCTGATACTCCAAGTTCTCCAATATTTCTCATCACAACTAAATTAAATATATACATAGTTATTGATGATGATAGTAATGTCAGCATTTCCGAGCTTCCATTGTATAAAATCTTTTTTAAAACCTCAAAATTTCCTTTAGGCTTTTTTAAATCTAAAAATTTAATAAGAGCTAAAGATCCTATCACATTTGCTATACAAGTTGCTATAGCTGCACCTTCCATTCCCCAGCCCATCTTAATTATGAATAAATAATCTAATATAACATTTCCTAAAAAACATATTGCTCCACTTAAAAATACTAAATTTGGTTTTCCTTTCAATCTAACAAATGTCTCTGTTACTATAGGAAAGTTATAAAAAATACTGAAAATAATCATAATTGAAAGATAGGGTTCAACATAAGTTCTCATTAAATCGTCTGCTCCTAAAAACGTTATGATATTTTTCAAAAAAATCATACTAAATATAGATACTAATCCAATTATTGCTATGAACATAAGTACAGTAAATGACTTCGTTTCATCAGCTTTTTTAATATTGTTATTTCCATAATAAATTCCAGCAATAACTGATCCACCTGAAGTTATCATAAGTGCAATACTTGTTAAAAAAAATATATAAGGCATTGAAAGATTTACTGCAGCCAATCCTCTCATTCCTACATTGTTTGCTATAAAAATCCCATCTACCATAGTTTGAACAGATACTATTAACATTCCTACTATACTAGGAATAGCAAATTTAAAAAATAATTTTTTTACACACCCATTTTCAAGTGTGATTTCTACGTTTTTCATATTTTCTCCTAATTTTATTTTGATAAATATATATTCTTATAGTATTATAAACTATGACGTTAACGTTACAGTCAAGTCTTTTGGAGGAAATATGAGAGAAAAATATAAAATAAGTCAAGTTGCAAAATTATTTAATATATCAAGAAGAACACTAATTTATTATGATGAAATTGGATTATTTAAACCTGACTACATAGATTTGACAAACAATTATAGATATTATTCAGCACATCAATTATATGATCTTTACTTTCTAATTGCTTTAAAAGATTCTGGCTTTTCTTTAGGAGAAATTAAAGAGTATACCAACAGTAAAAATATTCAAGATTCTCTTGATTTTTTAGATACGAAATTAAAACTTATCGATTTTAAAATATCTGAATTAGAAAAATATAAACAAGTTATTGCAAGAAAAAAAGAAGAATTAAAAAAAATTCTTTCTTCTGAAGGAATAGAACCTAGCATTGTCTATAATAAACATTTTAGGGTATTTTTTATTTCTGTCGCGCCTCCATATACACATATGGAAGTGACAAATGTTTATAAAAAATTACAAGAAATTGAAATAGATTTAAAATTAAAAAATAAAACATACATAACTATCATTGATAAAAAAAATCTAGAAGAAAATGATTTTTATCCAGTAAAAAAAATTGGAATTGTTATCCCAAATAATAAGGAATATAAAAATATTTCCTATATTTCTTATAAAAAACTTGCCTCTATTACACATAAGGATTCTTATGAAAACCTAGAGAGTACTTACAAAGTTTTAATTGATTTTATAAATAAAAATTCATATAAAATTAATGATGATTCTATAGAAGTTACAAACGAACTAATGCTTCAATTTGAAGAAGGAATAGGAGGAATTATAGAAATTTTAATCCCTATTGATTAATCTAATTTTAAAAAAAATTAAAAGTGCTGCAATTTGAGTTGTTAAACAGAAAAAACCAATGGTTGCAGCTCCATTTTTATAAAGAAATCCTATTATACTACTTCCTAATAATATACCTAAACCATAAAAAACATTGTAGATACCATAAGCTTTTCCTCTATTTTCTTTTCCTATTTCGTCAGCAATAAAAGCTCTAAAAATAACTTCTTGAATAGCTAAAATTATTCCACAAATAAAAATACCTATTATTATAAATATCTTGCTCTCAGAAAATACCATAAATGCAACAGGTAGTGCAAAAATCATATCTACTAACATTATTATACTCATTCCTAGTATTCCTAAATATATTCCATAAATTCCTCTAGCTCCCTCATAAACTGTATCTCCTAATCCTGCAATAAGTCCAAAAATAATGATAATTTTTTTAGCCAGTTTATTTTTTTCTTCAGGCGTATAATCTATCATAATTTTCTCTATTTCCTCTAATAAAAAATATAGTATAAAAACTATTATGCTAACCCCTCTTGCCAGAGAAATAGGAAAATTTATTTTTTATTATTGACATTCTAACTTTTATAAAGTATATACATTACCAATGATGTATTCATTGTATACAATCTGTTTTTAACCATAACTAAAGGAGCAAAATAATGTCTAAACAAACAAATACAGAATTAATTGCTAAAGAACTTGAAGAAAAAATACTTAATTTAGAATACAAACCAGGACAGATAATAACAGAACATGAAATTTCTAATAAATATAATATATCTCGGACACCTTGTCGTGATATTTTTCAAAAATTAAAATCTGAGGGTCTGATTGATTATATTCCATTTAAATCAAATTTTATCTCTCTTTTAGATTTTGAAATTATCAAACAAAGTATCTTTATGAGAACCACTTTGGAAAAAGAAATTATTAAACAATTTGCCACTACCGCTACTCCTAAAGATTTACTTTATTTAGAATATAATTTACAACTACAAGAATTACTTATAAAAACTGATTTTATGCCCAATGAGTTTTATAAATTAGATTGTGAATTCCATAAAATCTGGTTTAATGCTACCAATAATCTTTTTATTTGGGAACAAATAGATAAAGCTCAAGCTCAATATAAGCGTTTTAGAATGCTTGATATTGTTGAAGTTAGAAACTTTGAGGCCATTGTAGAAGATCATAAAGCTTTAGTTTTCTTTATAAAAAATAAAGACTACATAAATCTTGATGAACATATTATTAGTCATTTAAATAGTGGAATTAAGAGGTTAAAAGAAAAAATATCCTCTGAACTTTCTCTATATTTTAAATAAAATATAATTGGGAGGTATTTAATGAAAAAGATTTCTATTCTAACATTTTCTGGTTTGTTTATTTTAGGGGTTACATCTTTTGCAAAAACACAAGTTTTAAAAGTTGCTTTTAACCAATCTGAAAATCATCCTCAATATAAAGTTCTTAAAGATTTTGGAGATAAATTAGAGACTCAAACAAATGGTAATTATAAACTTGAAATTTCACCTAACGCACTACTGGGTGACCAAAGAGCTACTACTGAACTTGTACAAAACGGTATTATTCAAATGACTGTTGTCGGAAATCCTGTAGTTGAAAATTTTAGTAAAGATTTTGCTATAATTGGACTTCCATACATCTATGATAGTTTAGAGCATCAAAAATCAGTATTTACCTCTGGAGCTTTGGATGGACTATTTAAATCTGTATCTAAAAATGGTTTCGAAGTTGTTGGTGCTTTCACTGCTGGTTCAAGATCTATTTATACAGACAAACCTATCGAAAAACCTGAGGATTTAAACGGGTATAAAATTCGTGTTATGCAATCAGATACTATGAAAAAAATGTTAGATTATATGGGTGGAGTTGGAACTCCTATGGCTCAAAGTGAAGTTTATACAGCTGTTCAACAAGGTGTTTTAGAAGGTGGAGAAAATAACGAGGTTACTTATATGGATTTAAAACATTATGAAATTTCACCTTATTTCTCATATACAAATCACCTAATGGTTCCAGATTTAATCCTTATAAATGAAAAAATCTATTCAAAAATGGAAACTAAAGATAGAGAAACTTTTGATAAACTTATGAAAGAAGCTGTTGAACAGGAATTTGTTGTATGGAATGAAAATATTGAAAGTGCTAAAAAGGTAGCTATTGAAAACGGAGCCAAATTTATAGATATTGATATTAAACCGTTCCAAGAAAAAGTAAAACCTCTTCAAGAGATTGTTATTAATTCGTCTGATGTTACAAAAGATATTTATTTAAAAATTAGAAATTTAGCTAACTAAAAATAATATTTCTATGGGAGTTTTATTTATGGATACTATTAAAAATATTTTAGATAAAATAATTGAAGTATTTTGTATTGGAATTATGGGAATTATGACTTTACTTGTAAGTTGGCAAGTTTTTACTAGATATTTTTTTAATAAACCAAGTGCAATTACAGAGCAACTTTCTCAATATCTTTTTGTCTGGTTGGTTTTATACGGTGCTGCTTATGTTTTTGGAAAAAGAGATCACATGAAAATTACATTCATTAGAGATAAAATGGAAAATAAAATTGGCTTATTCTTTGATTTAACTCAAGAGATTGTTATTGCCCTTTTTGCTCTATCTGTAATGATTTATGGAGGATTTTTATCTACTATAAGACAAATGGTACAATTAGATGCTGCTCTCCAAATTCCAATAGGAGTTGTTTATTCTGCCATTCCAATAAGTGGAATATGTATAGTTTTCTACTCTATACATAACATAACTAATATTTATAAAAATAAAGTTTAATGTGTTTAAATAGGAGATTGATATGGATTTAGCTATTCAAACTGGTTTAATAATTTTTTTGTCTCTACCCATACTACTTCTTATTGGAGTTCCCATCAGTATTAGTATTGGATTTGCATCAACTCTTTCTATGATGCTTGTTCTTCCAATGGAAGGATCTTTGATTACATCTGCACAAAGGCTTTTTATAGGAACAAATTCTTTTTCATTGATTGCAATCCCATTCTTTATTTTAGCTGGAAACATTATGAACAATGGTGGAATTGCTATTCGTTTAATTAATTGTGCTAAACTTATTGGTGGAAAACTTCCAGCTCCTTTAGCTCAATCAAATGTAGTCGCAAATATGCTCTTTGGTGCTATCAGTGGTTCTGGTGTTGCTGCTGCTGCCGCAGTTGGTGGAACAATAGCTCCTATTGAAAAAGCTGAAGGGTATAGTCCTGAGTTTAGCTCCGCAGTTAATATCGCATCCGCTCCTACAGGAATGCTAATACCTCCAAGTAATACTTTGATTGTTTATTCCACAGTTGCCGGAAGTGTATCTATTTCAGCTCTTTTTATAGCTGGTTATATTCCGGGTATTCTTTGGGGATTAGGTGTTATGCTTATTGCTGGAATCATGGCAAAAAAAGAAAACTATATTAAGAATTCAAATATAACTTTTAAAGATGCAATTAAAACTATACTGGATGCTATTCCAAGTTTACTTTTAATTATTATAGTTATAGGTGGAATTTTAAAAGGGATTTTTACTGCTACTGAGGGCTCAGCTATTGCCGTTGTATATTCATTAATTCTTTCATTTATATATCGGCAGCTCAAAGTTTCAGATTTACCTAGAATTTTACTTGGATCAGCAGAAATGACATCAATTGTTATTTTCATGATTGGAGTTTCTTCAATTATGTCTTGGATTATGGCTTTTACAAATATTCCTCAAAAAATTGCTGCATCACTTTTAGGTATTACTGATAATTTTACTGTTATCTTATTAATTATGAATTTGCTTATGCTTATAATTGGAACTTTTATGGATCCTACTCCTGCGGTTCTTATTTTTACACCTATCTTTCTTCCAATAGTTCAGAGCTTCGGAATGAATACTGTTCAATTTGGAATTATGATTGTTTTTAATCTTTGTATCGGGACTATAACTCCTCCTGTTGGGCCTATTCTTTTTACAGGTTGTAAAGTTGGTGGGGTGACTATTGAACAAGTCTTTAAAAAACTTCTTCCATTTTATTTAGTTACCGCTATTATTCTTTTATTTGTTACTTTCATTCCAAGTTTATCACTAGCTCTACCTAAATTTTTTCGA
>NZ_JACFAJ010000005.1 GCF_014250685.1 Cetobacterium sp. 2A
TATAGTAGGTGAAATAGCAAAGAATGTTTCTATTCCAGTCTTTGGAGCAGGAGGAGTTATGACTCCAGAAGATGCAACAAGAATGTTAGATCTGGGAGCCACTGGTGTTCAAATGGGAAGCAGATTTATTGCATCTGAAGAGTGTGAGGTTGATCAATTTTTCAAAGAAATGTATATAAAAGCTGAAGAGGGAGATGTTTTAACTATAATGAGTTCTGCAGGATTACCTGCTAATGCAATTAGATCTCCATATGTTGAAAAAATAATAGAAGGAACAGAAGTTCTAACTCCTAAATCTTGTCATAGATGTTTAAAAAAATGTAGTTTGAAATTCTGTGTTAATGAATCTTTAAGAAAAGGTCACAGTGGAAACTACGACGAAGGAATTTTCTTTGCTGGAAAAGAAGTTCACAGAATTAAAGAGATTTTAACAGTTAAAGAAATTTTCAGAAGATTTGCTCCAGTATTTCAAAATGCTTAGTTAATATAAAAATTAAACTTAAATAAAGAAACTACATATAAGTCTAGTTATATGTAGTTTCTTTATTTTTATTTTGTATTTTTTTATAAATAATTATTAAGATTAAGTATCTATAATTTATATCTAAAACCTATTTATAATTTATTTTAGTGGTTTTATATAAGTAGTTACAAAAAAAACAAAAAAGCCCTTGAAAAAAGGACTTTTTTGAGAGTTTACTAAACAAAACATAAGGTACTATGATTATAACTTATAATTCATTGCATTAACAATATATAATATATATAGTTAGTTTTTTTTATTTATAAATATTTTTTTCCATTATAAATATTCATAATTTGCATCATAACTCCATACACTAAAGAATCTTCGTCAATATCAAAATTTCCATTGTGAGCAGGGAAGCAATTATTATTTAATTTATTTTTACAACCAAGAGTAAAAAATGCTCCAGGAACTTCTTCTATAAAATATGCAAAATCTTCTACTCCCATATTGGCCATATCTTTTTCATAAACTTTATCTGGTCCAAATAGTTCGATTGCATTTTCTTTAACTATAGTTACAGGTCTTTCATGATTCACAAGAGCTGTATACCCTTCTTCTCTAATAAACTCTCCTTTTCCTCCATATGCAATTGGTAGCGTTGTAACCATTTCATCGATTCTTTTTAGCATTCTTTTTCTTACATCAGGATTTAAAGTTCTTAGCGTTCCAACTAATTCAACATAGTCAGATACAATATTTCCAGCTGTTCCAGCATTTATTTTTCCAATAGTAATAACTCCACTTTCTCTTGCATCTAAATTTCTACTTACGATTGATTGAAGCCCTATTATAGTATGAGCGGCTATAACTATTGCATCTACACCCTTTGAAGGATAAGCTCCGTGACAACTTTCTCCGTATATTTTTATTCTTAAAGTATCTGAAGATGCATTCATTGATCCATATCTTATTCCTATCATTCCTGTTTCAATATTTTCATCCATATGCAATCCAAAAACTAAATCTACGCTCTCTAAAGCTCCAGCCTCTATCATAGGCTTAGCTCCACCTACTGTTTCTTCGGCAGGTTGGAATAATAATCTGATATTATATGGTGGTTTTATTTTTCAGAACTAAAATATTTTGCAACTCCCAAAAGAATACTCATATGTGCATCATGACCACAAGCATGA
This sequence comes from Cetobacterium sp. 2A, assembly GCF_014250685.1. Classification (GTDB taxonomy): domain Bacteria; phylum Fusobacteriota; class Fusobacteriia; order Fusobacteriales; family Fusobacteriaceae; genus Cetobacterium. Next base: position 1,663 of record NZ_JACFAJ010000005.1, read on the forward strand.
CATCTTCCTTGAATTTTAGACGCATAATCTACTTCTTTATTGTCCTGAATCGGTAAAGCGTCCATATCAGCTCTTAACGCTACTGTAAAAGTCTCATCTTCTCCTTTAATGTTAGCAATTATTCCAGTATTAGCGATATTTTTTCTATATTTTATTCCCATCTCATCTAAATATTTACAAATTTGACCCATAGTTCTAAATTCATTCATTCCCAATTCTGGATATTGATGAAAATCTCTCCTAATTTCAATCAACCATTTTTTTAGTTTCATAACTTTTTCCATAAAATCTTTCTTCTCCTTATTTATTATTTTTTTTAAATTTTAAATATATAAAAAGTACTATATATGATGGAATAAGTAGAACTATAACACCTAAAATAATGGCTAATGTTTCTGGAACTCCAAAACCAAAAGCAAAGAAAAAAGCCAGACTCTCGATTAGCTCAATGGGATTCGGAAAAAAATTATTTCCTGAAATATGCATTGCCTTTCCTAAAATAAATATATTTAATATAAACGGAATTATTATTAATGAAATACTTTTTATCAAGGTAAGACCTCCTATTTTTATTGGCTTATTCTAATAAAATACACTATTTCTAATTTTTTTGCAATCAATCTATTTTAAAATATTTAGAACGTTCTATTGACTTTATATCACCTTTTAAGTAATATACTTAGCACTAATGAAATCTTCTACTTATAAAATAAGTTTTAAAAGGAGGATATTTATGATTTTTAATCCAGTAATACTTTCAGTTACTACTATGATTATACTTTCACTATTAAAATTAAATGTCATTTTTGCAATTTTAATTGCTGCGCTTGTTGCAGGTATCACGTCTGGAATGAGCCTTTCAAGTACCATGAGTACACTAATTGGTGGTATGGGTGGAAACTCTGAAACAGCTCTTAGTTACATCCTATTGGGAGCACTTGCAGTAGCAATTAGTAACACCGGTGTTGCTTCTATTTTAGCAAAAAAGATTTCAAAAATTGTAAGTGGAAGAAAATGGATTCTTCTATTTATTATCGCTACTATTGCTTGTTTTTCACAAAATTTAATTCCTGTTCATATCGCATTTATCCCTATACTTATCCCACCTTTACTTAAACTAATGGATGAATTAAAACTTGATAGAAGAAGTATGGCATGTGCCCTTACTTTTGGTTTGAAAATGCCTTACATAGTTATGCCTGTAGGATTTGGTCTGATTTTCCATACAATTGTAAAAGATCAAATTATTGCAAATGGTGTTGCTGTTGAACTGAGCCAAGTTTGGAGATCGACTTGGATTCTTGGATTAGCAATGCTTTCGGGACTTTTCATTGCAGTATTCATTACTTATTCTAAAAATAGAGATTATCAACTTAAACCTTTAGTTGGAGAGAAAAATGTTGTAGCAGAAGTAATGGAGCCAAAACATTGGATTACTTTAGTTGCTGCAATTGTAGCTTTCTCTATTCAACTTTATACTGGTTCTCTTCCTCTTGGTGCCATTGTAGCTATTGCTATTATGCTTGCAACTAAAGTTGTTAAATGGGATGAATTAGATTCAGTTCTAAATGGTGGTATTGGTATCATGGGTCTTATAGCTTTCATTATGCTAGTTGCTGCTGGATATGGAAGTGTTATAAGAGAAACTGGTGCCGTTACAAGTTTAGTTACAAGTGTAAGTGGATTTGTTGGTGGTAGTAAGTTTATAGGTTCTTCAATTATGCTACTTGTAGGACTTTTTGTTACTATGGGAATAGGAACTTCTTTTGGAACTATACCTATACTTGCCGCTATATATGTCCCACTAGCTTTAGAATTAGGAATATCTCCGGCTGGAACAATAGTTCTAATCGCTGCTGCTGGAGCTTTAGGGGATGCTGGTTCACCCGCATCTGATTCAACACTTGGACCAACTGCTGGATTAAATGCTGATGGACAGCATGATCATATATGGGATACCTGTGTCCCTACATTCTTACACTACAATATTCCGCTTTTAATAGCTGGGCTTATTGGAGGAGTACTATTTTAAAAAGGGGGAATTAACTTGGAAATTATTATCGGTAAAGAAAGACTCTCACTACAAGATTTAATGAATGTTACTAGAAAAAATTATGTTGTAAAAATTGATGACTCAGCTATGGAAAAAGTGAAGATAGCTCGAAAACTTGTAGAGGATTATGTTGATGAAGGAAGAATATCATACGGAATAACAACTGGATTTGGAAAATTTTCAGATCAAGTTATATCAAAAGAACAGACTGGAACTCTTCAAAAAAATCTTATAATGAGTCACGCTTGTGGAGTAGGAGATCCTCTACCATTAGATGTGGTTAGAGGTATAATGTTATTAAGAATTAATAATCTTTCCAAGGGACATTCTGGTGTAAGACCCCTTATAATTAATACTTTAATAGATATGTTAAATAAAAATGTTACACCATATATTCCAGAAAAAGGCTCATTAGGAGCATCTGGAGATTTAGCTCCTTTATCACATATGGTTCTTGTTATGTTAGGAATGGGTAAAGCCTATTATAACGGAGAGTTACTTCCTGGAGCCGAGGCTATGAAAAAAGCTGGAGTAGAAATATTAGAAGAACTATCTTCAAAAGAAGGATTAGCTTTAATCAATGGAACACAGGTTATGACTTCTGTTGGAGCACACGTAACTTATGATGGAATAAACTTATTAAAACATCTTGATTTAGCTGTTGCCCTTTCTATGGAGGCTCTAAACGGAATAATTTGTGCTTTTGATCCTAGAATACAGGAGCTTAGAGGTCATGAAGGTCAAATAAAAACAGCTGAAAATGTAAGAAGAATCTTAAATGGAAGTTCTTCGATTACAAAACAAGGAGAGTTAAGAACTCAAGATGCATATGTTCTAAGATGCTCTCCACAAATTCATGGAGCTAGTAAAGATGCTTTAGATTTTATTAGAAAAAAAGTTGAAATAGAAATGGATGCTGTAACTGATAATCCTATTATATTCCCAGATACTGATGATGTTTTATCAGGTGGAAATTTCCATGGTCAACCTATGGCACTTCCTTTTGATTTTCTAGGTATCGCATTATCGGAAGTTGCTGATGTTTCTGAGAGAAGAATTGAAAGATTAGTAAACCCTAGTTTAAATTGTGGCCTTCCAGCTTTCCTTATAGAAAATGGTGGTCTTAATTCTGGATTTATGATTGTTCAATACAGTGCAGCTTCATTAGTTTCAGAAAATAAAGTTTTAGCTCATCCAGCTTCTGTAGATTCAATTCCATCTTCTGCAAACCAAGAAGATCACGTTTCTATGGGAACTATCGCAGCTAGAAAAGCTGGAGAAATTTTAAAAAATAGTAGAAAAGTTGTTGCTATGGAATTATTATCAGCATGTCAAGGAATCGACTTAAGAAGAGTAGAAAAACTAGGTGCTGGAACTAGTAAAGCTTATGATCTTATTAGAGAAGTAGTAACTTACTTAGACACCGATAGAGTTATGTATCTAGACATAGATGCTGTAGAAAACTTAATTATGGGGAATAGTATTGTTGAAAATGTTGAAAATGCAATTGGAGAGCTTAATATTTAAACTTAAGGGGGAGAATAAAATGGCAAAATTAGTTCAATGTGTTCCTAACTATAGTGAGGGAAGAAATTTAGAAATCATCGAAGCAATTTGTGCACCATTTAAAAACAATAGTAAGATTAAATTTATGGGTGCAGAACCAGATGCAGATTATAATAGAACTGTTGTCACAGTTATAGGAGATCCTGAAGAAGTTTCAAAAGCAGTTATTGAATCTGTTGGAATCGCTTCTAAATTAATAGATTTAAGAAATCATAAAGGAGAACATTTCAGAATGGGGGCAACAGATGTTGTTCCGTTCATACCAATAAAAGATATGACAACTAATGAATGTGTTGAATTATCAAAAATAGTAGCTGAAGAAATAAGTAAACAGTTCCAAATTCCAGTTTTTCTTTATGAAAACTCGGCATCAGCTCCAAATAGAGTAGCTCTTCCTGATATCAGAAAAGGAGAGTTTGAAGGTATGACAGATAAATTAAAATTAGAAGCTTGGGGACCTGACTTCGGAGACAGAGCTCCACATCCTTCAGCTGGTGTAACAGCAGTTGGAGCACGTATGCCTCTTGTTGCATTTAATATAAACTTAGACACTAATGACATGAATGTAGCTAAAGAGATAGCTAAATCAATCAGATTTTCAAGCGGTGGTTTTAGATATATTCAAGCTGGTCCGGCTGAGATTAAAGAAAAAGGATTTGTTCAAGTTACTATGAATATTAAAGATTATAAAAAGAATCCTATTTATAGAGTATTTGAAACTGTTAAAATGGAAGCGAAAAGATATGGGGTAAATGTCACAGGAAGTGAAATTATAGGTGCTGTTCCAACTGAGGCTTTAGCCGAATCTCTAGCATATTATCTTGGACTTCAGGGTTTTAATATGGATAAAATTATTGAAACTGAGTTATTAAAGTAAGAGGTGAACTATGGGTGCAGATTTAATTTTTTACAATATTGGACAACTAGTTACAAGTAGAGAACTTGAAAAAAATTCAGGTTCTTCTATGGAGAATATAGAAATTTTAGAAAATGGATATGTGGCCGTTGAAAACGGCCACATCCTTACTTTTGGAACAGGTAAGGTTCCAAATAATCTGGTGGGTCTAAATACTAAGCTAATTGATGTTGAAGGTAAAGTGCTGTCTCCAGGGCTTATTGACTCTCATACTCATTTAGTCCATGGCGGTTCAAGAGAAAATGAGTTTTCTATGAAAATTTCTGGAGTTCCTTATCTTGAAATTTTAAAAAATGGTGGAGGTATTCTAAGTTCTGTTTCTGCAACTAGAGAAGCGACAGCTGAAGAGCTTTTATCAAAAGCTAAAAATACTTTAGCTAAAATGTTAAGTTTTGGTGTTACAGCAGTAGAATCAAAGAGTGGATACGGACTGGATTTAGAAAATGAAATTAAACAACTTGAGGTTAATAAAACTTTAAACCTTATTCAACCAGTTCATATTATATCAACTTTTATGGGAGCTCATGCAACTCCAAAGGAATTTAAAGACTCTCCAGAAAGATTTTTAGATTCTGTTATTAATATGCTTCCAATAATCAAAGAAAAAGAATTAGCAGAATTTTGTGATGTATTTTGTGAAAAGAATATTTTTTCTATACCTGAAAGTAAAGAACTTCTGTCAAAAGCTAAAGAATTGGGATTTAAAATTAAAATTCACGCTGATGAAATTGAATCTTTAGGGGGAGCGGAACTTGCTGGAGAACTGGGAGCTGTTTCAGCTGACCATATTATGGCAATAAGTGAAGCAGGGATACAATCGCTTAAAGAAAATCAAGTTATTGGGAATCTTCTTCCTGGAACCTCTTTTAATTTATGTAAAGCATATGCCCCAGCTAGAAAATTAATCGAATCAGGAGTTGAAATTGCTCTTTCTACGGACTATAATCCTGGATCTTGTCCATGTGAAAATTTACAGCTTATAATGCAAATAGCAGCATCTCAAATGAAGATGACTCCCAAAGAAGTGTTTAAAGCTGTAACTATAAACGCAGCTAAATCTATAGGTAAAGAAGATACTATTGGATCTATCGATGTTGGGAAAAAAGCTGACTTTGTTATCTTTGATGCACATAATATCGATTATATTTTATATCATTTTGGAACTTCACACACTCAATCAGTTTACATAGGTGGAAGTTTAGTTTATAAAAAATAGGGAGGAAATAGCAACATGAAACTTATACATATGTCTGTTGAAAATTTCTTAAAAGAAGTAGATTCTAATACTCCAGCTCCTGGTGGGGGATCGGTTGCAGCGCTAGCTTCAACTCTAGGTGCATCTCTTACTAGAATGGTTGGACATTTAACTTTAAATAAAAAAAAATATAAAGAATTAGATGAGAATATTAAAATAAGATTCGAAGAGACTTTTGATATGTTTGCTAATTTAAAAGATGAATTAGAAAAACTTATAGATAAAGATACTGATGCATATAATTTAGTTATGGATGCTTATAAATTGCCTAAAGAAACTGAAGAAGATAAAAAAATTAGAGTTGATGAAATTCAAAAATCATTAAAACTTGCTATATATACTCCTTTAGAAATTTGTAGACTTTCTCTTAAAGGACTTTATTCTATTGAACCAATTCTAGAATATGGAAATTCAAATGCAATAACTGATTTAGGTGTTGCTGCAATAATGTTTTTATCAGGTATCGAAGGCGGAATTTTAAATGTTAAAGTTAACCTTTCTTCTATTACAGATGAAGAATTCAGAGCTGAAACTTTAAAAGAAATTGATAAAATTTATAATGATGCGGTAAAGAAAAAAATTGAAATTTTAAAAGTTGTGAATACATATTTAGTATAAATCAAATATTTTAATAAGAAAAAAAGGAACTAACAATAGTTAGTTCCTTAACAAGCATAAGTTATAATTACTTAGTTTTGATGTTTGAAGCTTGAGGTCCTTTTTGTCCTTCAGTTACATCAAAAGTAACTTCTTCTCCCTCGTTTAAAGTTTTGAATCCGTCTTTTTGAATTTGAGAGAAGTGTGCGAATACATCTTTCCCGTCTTCACCAGTGATGAATCCAAATCCTTTCTCTTGATTAAACCATTTAACGATACCTTTCATAGTATACCTCCAAAAATTAAATTTTAATGATATAAATCTTCAATTAATTGTAATAAAGCAGTATACACAAAAAGGTTCCTTCTATTATTAACACATTAAACTCTTATTTATAAACATTTAACTACACGTAGTATACATTACTTTTTAGTAATTGTAAATATTTTTTTGGATTTTATTTCCAGCTCTCTTCCACAGATAATGAGAAGTGAGACAGTATTGTTTCATAAATAATATTGGCCATAAGTCTTGAAGTTCTATCATCATAATCATATCTTGGACTGATTTCTGCAATATCTATCGTCAAGTCTTTAGCATTTTTACTTATTGTTTTTATTAGTCTTAAAGCTTCGTATGGTTGAATTCCAAAACTCTGTGGAGCACTTACTCCAGGGGCTGAAGTTATATGAAATACATCTGTACAAATTGTTAAATGAATATAATCATTTCTTTTTATAATCCCAAACATGTCATCACTACTTACATTTCTTATATTTTCCCCTAAGTAATAATTTACATTATTTCTTTTTGCTGTATCAAAAAGTCTCTTTGTATTTGAAAACTTTTGAATTCCAATGACATTATAATCAAAATTTATTTTTTTTTCAGCACATTCGTCTGCAATTTGTAAAAACATAGTTCCTGAACTAGCTCCATTTTCGTAACTTCTCATATCAAAATGTGCGTCAAAGCTTATAATTCCTATCTTAGGATTCGATGTTTCTGTCAATGCTTTTGTTAAAATCCCTTTATAAGTTCCATACGCTATATCATGTCCACCACCTAAAACTATAACTAAATAATTTCTCTCTTTTAATTTAGATACAATTTCTGCAAGTGACTCTTGCCCCTTTTCTAAATCATTATCAAAAACTTCTACTGGTTTTTCTAAATCATAAAATTTTAAAGAATCTGTAAAGATAGGAAATCCAGATAGTGCTTTTTTCATATGAACCCAACCATCTTTTGCACCCAATCTTCCATTATTTCTTCTTATTCCTTCATCTGAATTAAAACTGACAAAACATACTTTTTTTTCACTGATATCCTGTGTTAAAAGTTCATCTAATTCCATTGATTTAACTACTTGATGAATTCTCAAAACATCTAACTCTTCTCCGTCGACTCTACCTATCCAATCCATATATCATACCACCAGACGTACATAATTTTTTTCATTCTTCTTTTCTACTTTTATTTTAATTTCTAAAAGATCACTTATACTTTTTGAATTTATAAGTTCTATCCCTCCAAATTTAATTTGGTTCCCATCTTTTAAAAATAAAAATTTGTCACAAAAAGAACTTGCTAAACTTAAATCATTTATTACAACTATTGTCTTTATATTTTGTTTCTTTACCCTACATTTTAATGCTAATACAATATCTAAAGCATTTTTCATATCCAAATTATCAGTTAAATCATCTATAATTATAACTGGAGCATCCTTACTCAAAGCCCTTGCTATATTTACTCTTTTTCTTTCTCCTCTACTTAAACTAGAAACTGCTCTATCTCTAAATTTAATTAGATTTAAATCTCTTAATATTTCCTCTACTATACTTTTATCTTCTTCGCTTTCTCTCCAGTTCATAAATGGACTTCTGCCAGAAATACAATTTTCAAAAACTGTTAAATTAGTCTCTGAATTTTCTTGTAATGCATAAGAAATATGTTGTGATTTTTCTAAAGTAGTCAAGTTATTTATCACTGTTCCCCCCAGCGATACTTCTCCTTTAAACTTATAATTTCCCATAAGTGATTTTATAAGTGTTGTCTTTCCTGAACCACTATTTCCTATAACTCCTAAAATTTCTCCGGATTCTAATTTAAATTTTATATCTTTCAAACTAAAATCCCCTTTTAAACACGAAGATATATTCACCTTCATTTAATCAACCCCCCGTTGTTATTTAACTATAATAAAATATACCTCTTTTTAATCTATTGGTCAACAATGGATGTCATATATATTATATATAATTCGAAAAATTATTTTTATTATAAAAAAAGGATACTGATGTGTTCTGGTGTATATAAATTTAGTCTATTAAAAAATAGAGTTTAAGAAACAAATAAACTTAGGAGGATATTATGAAAAAGTTAGCACTATTTGTTACTGGAATTTTAGTTGTATCATCTACATTATTCGCAAAAGAAAATATGCAAAAGCCTATCTCTCCATCTAAAGAAATTATTGCCGAACCAGTAGTTATTGAGGAAGTAGTTATTACTGAAACACCTGTATTGGTTCCTGAAACTTACCTTACATTAAGATTGGGAGGAGATATTGCACCTAGATATAAATCTGCTTCATTCGATCATGGTGAACATGGATATGATATTAATGACAAATCTGGAGATGACTGGGGTGGCGAAGTTGCTCTAGAATTTATGAGACAAATTTGGCCTGAGTATGGATTACAATTAGGACTTGGAGCAGCTTATCAAAGACATGCTGATGCAAAATCTAATTCTTATAACGATGGTCAATTAAATTATGAATTTGATGTTCCAAGATATGATTCTATCCCAGTTTATGCAATTGCAAAATATGTATTCACTGATTGGAACGGATGGAAACCTTATGCTAAAGCAGATATAGGATATTCATTCAATAGAAAGAGTGGAGATTTTAGCTTTAAATCAAACGATCAGAAATTTAATTCAAGTGCAAAAATTGACGATGGAATGTATTGGGGAGCAGGTCTTGGGGTAGAGTACCATGACTGGACTTTAGATGCTATGTACAAAGTTAATACTGCAAAATTAAAAGTGGACGATCATGATAATGGATATTCTAATTCAGAGAAATTCGATTACTCAAGAGTTACTGTATCTGTTGGATATAAATTTGACGTAAACGGATGGTACTAAGAAAATATTATATAATATAAAAAACTGAGGAAATCCTCAGTTTTTTTTTATCTATCCTGTATACGCTTCTTCACAACAAACTTTACAACCATCTGCATTCGGAAATCCATGTCTTTTTGCATGGATTACAGCGCCCTTTCCATTAGCAAAATATCCTAATGTTGTTGTTTGTGTTGAAGATGCTGCATGATTACAATCAACTGAATGAACTTGATTTATTCCATTGCTATCTTTAATACGATTAACGATATAAATTTGCATAATAAATACCTCCATTAAGTTACCTTTTTTACCACGTAATAATATTATACCTCAGATTTAGGTAAATCCCTATCTTTATATTTTAACTAGAGGAATTGAAATTTGAATCTCGTATATTAAAAATATAAATTATTATGTTCAGGAGGTATTTAAATGGGTTATTATGGATACTACGGATTCACTGGGATATTATTATTTTGGGCTATCATTATTGCTATTCAAGTTTTAATTGTAAGATGGTTATTTAAAATAAATAAAATTGTTGATTGTCTTGAAAAACAAATTGAAGTAGGAAATAAAACTAATGAAGAAATAGCTACACTTGTTAAAATCTTAGAAGAAAGATATAATACTGTAGAAGAACATGAGGAATCAGAAGTCTCTGTTAAATAATAAAAAGGAGGTGAGTTGGTTCATGAAAAAGTTACTAATTATATTGGGACTTATATTTGTATTCACTGGATGTTTTAATACCGATGAAAAATATATTTCAACAGTAAAAGGTATAGTCCTTTCTGAGCAAATAATAGGTGCCAATAATGTGGAAGAACTAGTAGTTAATCTCTTAAAGATTGAATCCAAACAAAATGTTGTTGCAAAAGATGTAGTTTGGAAGATAGATGGAGATACAAATGATGGAAAAATTGTTCTTGCAGAATATTCTGGGTATAAAGTTTATATTCCAACATTTAAAAATGGTGACTATATAGAAACTATTCCCAATAATATTTACATGATAACAAAAACTGGAGAAAGAAAGAATCTACCAAGTATTATTATGAGCGGATTTTTTGAAGAGATAGGAAATATTTTTAAATGAATCAAGAAGTCCCGACCTAAAAAAGTCGGGACTTCTTCTGACTACAGATATTTTTGATAATTTAAATATATTCATCATATACTTCGTTTAAAATTTTTGTAAGATCATCAAAAAATGTATTAGAAGCTAATTTTTTATAAAGTAGATTTAACTCAAGTAGAATTTTTTCTATAAAGGAACACATTTCAAATCCTTTTTTAGTTACTACAACCGAATAACTTCTTCCATCATTATTTGAATAAACTTTTTTTATATATTCTAACTCTTCTAATTTTTTTAAAATTTTAGTTATTGAAGATTTTTCTACTATTCTCATTTCGAAAAGTTCCTTCGGTGTTAAACTTTTATATTCTTTTATCTTTAAAAGTACTATAGCTTGAGAGTCTTCTAAATCAGTATTCTTCAAGCAAGTATTAAGATATTTTTTTTGATATCTACTTAATTTAGATACTAAAAATGCTAAATTTTCATTCAATTGTATCTCCTCCTAAAATTATTAATAGTCTAGTTATTATCAACGAAATAAGTAGCATTGTAGTTATTTGCAATGCTCTTGCACCTGCCTTTGATGTAATATCTCCAAAAGGGGTTAAATATAAAGCAAGTGGCATTATTGTTGCTCCAATTAATCCACTAGCAATAGATTTCTTTATTTTTGAATCGCTATAATACTTAGAGTATAGCATTGGAAAAAATAAAAGGGAAAGAGATAATGCGAGTATAGGAAAAAATTTGCTTACTCCAATAACTAAAAAAGAATACAAAGTAGCCAACAGACATCCGCTCGTATGTATAACTATATTCATAGGTGTAAGTTTATGTATCCTTTCTATATTTATACTTCCATATATCCCTGCTAATGTTGCATACGCAAAGAATGTATCTTTTATATCAAAAATAACATAAAAAATCCAAGTTATAAAAACAATAGTTGTTACCAAGACTATATTTCCCAAATTTTTATGAGTTGCTTCTTTTGAAATATTGTTTTCTTGTATATTTTCAATTTTATTTTTTGGTAATAAAGTTAAGATTAAAAATCCTAATAAACCACCTAAAATGGTAACTATAAATACATCATAAACCATTATTTCCATATTTAATTTTTGATATGTTGTATAAATGGTTGTAAAAGAATATCCTAGTATGATATTTGGAGCTCCCTTTGGACTTTTATCAATAAAATAAAAACAACTAAAGAAAATACCAAAAGTAAATATATAAAAAAGTAAAAAATTTTCTTTAAATATTTGAGCAACAAAAAATCCAAGAGCAGCAGCAGCAGCAAGCCACCAGTTGTCTTTTATAAATCTTTTAATACAAAATTTAGGCATGGTTGTAACAACGCTTAAAGCAATTATTGGAATTTCAAAATTAAAAGAATATGTTGTATATTTACTAAGCATAAGTCCTAAAACAATAGCTAATAAATCTCTCAATATATCTTTAGTATAATCAATACACATAATTAAATACCCTTATAATATTTATCCATAATTTTGCTAATGCATCATAAAATATATTATTGCTTTCAGAAAGTAGTATTACTGATGCCTTTGATCCACTAGATAAATTTTTTATAAGATTGGAATTTTCAATTGTTATAGAAACTCTTATTTTCCCAGGATCTCTTACCCAACGGTTATCATCTGTTATATCAACCAAAGTATTTGAAGTAGAAAATCCTTCAACTAAAACAGAAGTTATTTTTTCGATTTTTCCTTTTATTACTTGTTGAGAAATCCCATCAAAAACAATAAGAGCCTCTCTTCCCTTCGTAATTGATTTTAAATTTTTTTCTTTTAAATCTACATTAACTGTTAAAATATTGTCATTTTTTACATAAAATAAAGTAGTATCTTGTTTTATAAGAGTATTTTGATAAAAATTATCCATAACAACCTCTCCAGATATAGGAGATAAGATAGTGGTATTTTTCAAATTGATTTCAGCTTTTTTTAAAGCTCCCTCAGCTATAAGTAATTGTGGAGTTGATTCTTCTTCTTTCTTATATTTAACAAGTAGATTATTTAGTGTATTTTGACTTTCTTTTAGAATTTTTTCTGATTCAATAAGTTTAGTATTCATAGCTTCATAATCTAATTCATTTATATACTTTTTATCAAAAAGTTTTTTATATTTTAATAATTCTTTCTTGTTTTGCTCCACTAAAACTTTATTTTTGCTGACTAATACTTTATTTTTTTCAATATCATTTTTTAAATTTTTTATAGAATCTAAAACTTCATTATATTGTCCTAAAGCAGATGTATATTGAGCTATATAAATATTTTTATCAACTTCGAAAAGTGGTTGCCCTATACTAACATAATCTCCATTTTTGACAAATATATTCTCAACACTCTCAGAAACTTTACTATAAACAGGAACTATTTGATATTCTAAGAACGCTCTTGAAGAATAAGGAATATTCATTTGAACTCCAATATTTATAAAAAATACTAATAAAAAGCTAATAACAATACCCAAATATATAAATTTAGCCTTGTTTTTATATTGCATATTTAATCACTCCTAATTTTAGTTTACTAGTAAACTATTTTTATGCTAATATACCATAAAACAAAGTAAAATACAATATCTATTATGGGGCTTCTTTAATTATTTTTTATAAAATTTAAACTATCTTCTTTTGAAAATTCTAAAGAATAGACATAATTATCAACGGTAAAGTTTTTTAATAGTTCAATATCCTCTACTTCATTTACTATCATAAACTCTAACATTTTTCCTCTCATTTTCTTAACTTCTGTGCTTATACTCTTTATTTTCCCATTTTGTAATTGACCAAAACCTATCTCTATCACTTTATATTTTTTTCTATCAATCATTTTTGAAAATTCTGCTGATGCTAGATTTACAATAATTTCATTCGGCTCAAAGGATTTTGAAACTTCATTCTTCCAGAAGCTATACAATGACTCTGAAAGGATTTTCATTGTCATATCTAATCTGTATTCTTTTATCTCTGCGAAAGGCGTTAAGACACCGTAGAAAGCCGATAGTATCCTTAAATGTTCTTCCATATAATTAAAATTGGAATCTTTATATTTTTCAATATTTAAACTTTTAAAACTTACTCCGCTATATAAACCTATACTTGGTTGACAGGCTAAAGAATTATAGTTTTGAAAATTAAAATAAGTTTTTTCTAAAAGTTCGCCCTTGATTTTCATTATATTTCCAATCTCAATTTTATTTAAGTTTTTTAAGGTTTCAAGTAATTCTTTTGTTTTATCGCTAATATAAAACTCTTTTTTTAGTTCTGTATTTTTTATTTTTTTTGATTCCATTCCTTTGCTTGGTGAAAAAATTATTTTCATTATTTATTATCCAAATCTATAATTAATTTTTCTATAAATTCCTTGGCATTCATTTCTTTCCATCTTTTTCCTTTTATATTTCCAATCTCAGAACATTTTTTGTTTTTTACAGAGTTTCTAATGTTAAATATGCAATATTCACATTCAATATTTTTACACCCTCCAATTTCTATCACACTCTTTAGTTGCTTTTTATGATCCTCTGTATAATTTATTATCAGTGCTCTTCTGTCCATATAATATTCCTCCATATTGTACAATAAGTTTTTATTTAAAATTATTATACTACAAAATATACAATTTTAATATAAAATTAAAATCTTAAATCCTTAAATTATTTAGATACTCTGACTTCTTGAGAAATAAAATATATCTAATCAAATTGAAGCTCTAACACAACATATTGGCTCTGACTTCCTACTCTATATGGAATCATCCAGGTTCCAAGTCCTGAACTCACAAAACTATGAGTATCTTTGAATTTTTTATATCCATTCCCATTTAAATTTAGGTAATCTGTGAGATAATTCATTGGAAATAACTGCCCATTATGTGTATGACCAGATAGATGGAGATCTATTTCATTCTCAATGCTTTCAGATAAAGTCATAGGATTATGATCAATTACTATAATTGGATTTTTATTGTCTCTTTCTTCTAATAATTTTTTTAGATTTTTTCTTTCTTTATTAGTCTTATCATCTCTTCCAAGAACAGTGATTCCATCAATTTCAAGAGTTTTATCCCTCAATATATTTATTCCAATACTTTTTATATACTCTATATTTTTTTCAATACCGCCATAATACTCATGATTTCCTAGAACTGTATAGATTCCATGCTTGAAATTATATTTTTCTATTATTTCTTTTATTCCTGAACCTATAAGAGAAGAGTTATTATCTACAAAATCTCCTCCAATAAGAATAACTTCTGCTCCATCATTTTTCATCTTCTCTAGGGCAAAATTTAACTTTTCTCCATCAAAGATATTATTAAGATGAATATCGGATATAAATCCTATCTTCATTTTTTTTCCATTATTTTTTTTATCTATTTTTATCTTATAGGTAATTCCTTTAACTGTTTCAAATTTATATCTCCCATATATGGCTATTAATCCTATTACAATTAACATCATCACAGAAAATCGAAGCTGATTTTCATTGAGATATTTAAAAAAATTTCTCTTCATAAGTTGAGATAGTATCTGAATAAAAACAATCGTTAAACATAAAATCGAAATATAATTGTAATAAAAAAGAAAATGTCCAAGATATTTCTCGATACTTCCTCTTCCGTAAATTCTTCCAATTATTAAAGTTATAAAAGGTAAAAATCCAAAAACTGGCATAATATAAAGCATTTTTTTTGAATCATAAATTCCATACATCGCATATGTAGTTACAGATGCAACTATAGATACAACCAAAAATATTATAAAAAGAAATGAAAATATTTTCATCCGACCCTCCAATTTTTACTTAATTTATATAGTTTTGTTATTTAAAATAGTATTATCTCATATATTTCTAAAAATAAAAAGGTTCAAAATTCGGTTAATGTATAAGCTTTTAATTATAACATTGTATGCTAATAGATTTAATGATAAAATATATAAATATAAATATAATTAATATGCAAAATACAAGGAGTGTTTCTATTGAAAAAAGAAGTAAAAAAAGGGGAATTACATCCAAATAATCCCCATAAAGGAAGATATAACTTCAAAACTTTAGTCGATAATCTACCAGAGTTGAAGTCGTTTATTATAAAAACCCCTGTTGGAGAAGACTCTATTGATTTTAGTGATAACCAAGCTGTTATCTGTCTTAATAAGGCTTTAATAAAAACATATTATAATATTGACAATTGGGATATTCCAACAGGATTTCTGTGTCCACCTATACCTGGAAGAGCTGACTATATTCACTACATAGCAGATTTGTTATCTAAAAAGAAAAATGTTAACGTTTTGGATATAGGTACTGGTGCAAACTGTATCTATCCTATTATAGGTAGCCAAACCTATGAGTGGAACTATACTGCTTCAGATATAGATCCAGAATCTATTGAAAATGCTCAAAAAATAATAGATTCAAATGAAAATCTGAAGAATAAGGTAAAACTTAAACTTCAAAAAGATAAAAACCATATATTTACAGGAATTATTGAAAAAAATGATAAATTTGACCTAACTATGTGTAATCCACCTTTCCATGCCTCTCTTGAAGAAGCTTTAAAGGCAAATAAGAGAAAGGTTGATAATCTCAATAAGGGAAATACAAATATTAAAAAAGGTTTGAATTTTGGAGGACAAAAGGCTGAATTATGGTGTACTGGTGGAGAACGTCTTTTTCTTAAAAAAATGGCTAAAGAGAGTGCTCTTTTTGCTTCCCAAGTATATTACTTCACATCTTTAATATCAAATAAGGAGAATGTACAGCCTACAATAAAAGTTCTTGAAAAATTAGGTGCTAAATGTCAAGTTTTAGAGATGAGTCAAGGTCAAAAAATAAGCAGAGTCTTAGCATGGACTTTTAACAAAAATTAATTAAACTTAAATAAAAAGACCCTTTTAAAGAGGATTATATAGAAGCTTTTAATATAAAGTCTAAAATTAGTAAAATAATAGATTAGGGGGTATAAATTATGAAAAAAAGTCTTTTATTTTTTTTATTTTTAGGAGCTATTAATTCTTTTGCAGGTATAAATTCTGATGAAAAACTTTACTACAATGGAACTGTTTTAACCCTTGATAAAAATGGGGCAATTGAAGAGTCTATTTATATTAAAGATGGAAAAATAGTTGAAGTTGGTAAAAGTAATAATCTTCTCAAAAAGTTTGATAATAAATCTATTCAAAAAATTGATTTACAAGGAAAGACAATATCCCCAGGATTTATAGATATTCATAGTCATTTTATGAATGCACTAAGAATTTCTGATTGGGCAAATGTCTCTGCACCCCCAGTTGGAAAAGCTAAGTCGATAGATAATATTTTAGAAATTTTAAAAAATCACAAACTAAAACAAAATATAAAAGATGGAGAGTGGATTATAGGTTATGGTTATGATGAAAATTATCTAGATAAAAATTTAACTAAATTTGATTTAGATAAAGAATTTCCTAATAATCCAATTTTAATACTTCATGTTTCTAACCACGGTGGCGTTTTAAATAGTTTAGGATTAAATTCTTTTAATATAAATAAAGATACCCCAACTCCAAATGGTGGAGTTATTTCTAGAGTTCCCGGAACAAATGAACCAGAAGGGCTACTTATGGAAACTGCCTTTCTTGAAGTCTTTGCAAAACTTCCTCAACCATCTAACCAAGAACTTTTAGAAAAATTTGATATAGCTCAACAAACTTATGCTAGAGAAGGATATACTACAATTCAAGAGGGAGCAACTCATGCCAATGAATTAAAACTCTTAAAAGAAGCATCTAATAATAATAAGCTATATATTGATATAGTATCACTTCCATTAATAACAGAAGTTCCAACTTTAGTAAGTGAATATTTAGTAAATCCAAATGATAAAAAAATCAATATAGAAAATATAAATGAGCAATTTGGTGGTTATAATAAGAACTTAAAAATAGGAGGCATTAAACTTATTGTTGACGGTTCTCCTCAAGGAAAAACAGCCTCCTTTAAAGAAGAATTAAAGACTCCTGGTCCAAATGGCGAGAAACATTGGAAAGGGGAATCATTATTAGATCAAGAATCCTTAAATAAAGTATATAAAAAATTGGTCGACAATAATATAAAGGTATGGACTCATGCTAATGGAGATAACGGTATTGATATGGTTATAGAAGCAGTTAAATCTACAGGTGGTAAAAAGGGAGATGGAAGAAGGGATATTGTAATTCACTCTCAAATTATGCATCCATATCAACTTGATGAATATGTAAATTTAGGACTTTCTCCATCTTTTTTTACAAATCATGTATATTTCTGGGGAGATGTTCATATTAAAAATCTAGGAGAGAAGTTAGCTTCTGGAATAAGTCCTATGAACTCAGCTAATAAAAAAGGTCTTATTACAACAAATCATACAGACTTTTCAATAACACCATTGAATCCATTTATGACAATGTGGACAGCAACAAATAGAATAACTAAAGAAGGTAAACTTTTGGGAGAGTCCGAAAGAGTTAGTAATTTAGATGCTTTAAAAGCTATTACTGTTAATGCAGCTTGGCAATTAGGAGAAGAAGATTCAAAGGGAACTTTAGAACCTGGAAAAATGGGAGATTTTGTTATTCTCAGTGAAAATCCTTTAGAAGTACCTAAAGAAAAATTGTTAGATTTACAGGTTATCGAAACTATTAAAAATGGAAAAACTGTGTATAAAATAAAATAAGAAAATAAATCTTTAAAATATGAAAGGAAGAGACTCAAATCTCTTCCTTTTATATTTTGATACTACCTCCCACCTATAACCATATTCTTGATTTTAATCGTAGGTTGTCCAACTGTGTCTCTAGAGGTTAAATTAAAACTTGAATGTTATCAGGACTTCATCATCTATTATTATTTCTTCTATAAAAATATTTAACAGACTCTTTTTTTCTGATATAGTCAAGTTCTCAAAATTTTCAATAATCTCAACAAGCTTATCTTTTAATAAAATATCCATATTTGTATCTTTCTCTATTTTTTTATCTTTACTGTCTAATTCAGATATTTTTTTATCAATATCTTTTATGTTTTTTAAGTACTCTTCTCTATTAATAACTCCATCACCATACATTTCTATTATTCTACCACGCTTTGAAAAAAGTTTGTTAACAACATCTTGAACATTTTTTACTTTTTTATTTATTGATTTCTTTTCTAAAAAATTCAATTCAACTATTTTTTCTTTTAAAGATGATAAAATTAACTCCTCCAAAATATCTGCCTTTATAGTTTTATAACATTTATTACAGTAATAAAGTCTATATAAACCGGTTTTCTTTCTTCTGTGAGTTTTTCCAAACATTCTAGAATTGTCACATTTGTGATGCATTAATCCAGTCAAAATATAATCCGATTCGATAACTTTATTTCTTGATTTATCTTTCTGATTTATTAATTCTTGAACTAAACCAAATGTTGTATCATCTATTATAGCTTTGTGCTTTCCTTCGTAGATAGCTCCAGCTTTATTCTTTTCCCACTTTCCTGTATTGGGGTTTTTACCTTCAAATCCAAATTTTATCTTTCCTAAATACGTTACATTTCCTAAAATTCTTTTGATTGATAGACTTGATAAATTATATTCTCTTGATAAACTTTTATATGAAGATCCCTCTAAAAACTTTTTAAAAATTTCTCTTATATTTTGAGAATCAGCTTCATCTATAACTAATACTTTATTTTCTAAACGATAACCTTTCGGAGCAGGGAAAAGATGATAACCTTGACTTGCATAAAATTGCATTCTATTTCTAACTCTTTTAGAGATTATATCACTTTCTATTTCGGCCTGCGAAGCCATAATACCAAGCATTATTTTAGATGTTGGAGTTCCCTCATTAAGATAACTTTCAGTTATACTTTCAAAGGATATTTCTTTAATTCTCATCGAATGAACTAATTTATGAATAAAATAAGCATTTCTTGCAAGCCTTGATAATTCATAAAACACTAAAACATCAAAATTATTTTCTTCTATTTCTCTTTCTAATTCTAGAAAGTCTTCTCTGTTATTTTTTCTTCCAGAAACAACAGTTTTTATAACTTTATATATTTCGTATCCTTTGAAGGAGCAATAATGCAAAGCTTGCTCCTCCTGTTTCTCCAAAGAGTTTCTTTCTTCTTGGTGCTGGTCAGAAACTCTTAAGATTATCAATGCTTTCTTCATTTTATATCTCCTAACCAGCTATTTTCTTTTCTAAAAATTTAATTAGAATCTCTTTATTCTTCTCTATATTATTTTTACTCACTGTTGTTTTAACATTTAATTTAATTTTACCTATATTATTTTTCATTTCACCCTCCATTTTTTTAATTTTGAACCTTCATTTTAACAATGAAACCAATGAACTTTACTCTAACTACTAAATAATTTAATTTTTCTGAATTTTTTATAAATTTATATCTAACTTGATAATTTTTAACCTCACCTTCAAGAGGAACAATTTCCAAAATACGATTAAGATATTCTTTATTTTTAATTATCATTTTAAACACACCTACCGATTTTTATCATCCAAAACTTCATATTTTCCATTTGTATAAACTCTGTAATCTTTACAATTTTCAACATTGTAGAATGGATGCTCGTCATTAATTTGTTTTTTAAAGTCGTTCCATATTTCATCTAGTTTCTTTTTAAAATTCTCTTCGTGTTCAGGTTTTATATTTGATAAATAATTTTCTGCATAGTCCGATTCCTTATAAGCTATTTCTTGAAAAAACTCAATCATATCTTCGTAAATATCTGACCCACAATCACAATACGGAACATTTTCACCTATATTAATTAACAAATAATTTTCACCTTGTTCTATTCTATCTGTAAAATTAGAATCGTTTAGTACTTCATTAATAAGTTCTTCTATTGTATCGAAATCTCCATAGTAATTTTCTTCATCAAAAGAATAAGATAATTTTGACATTTTTAATCCTCCTGTTTATCTATATTTTTTTTAATAACATCTATAAAGTCATGATTTTTGCACTGATAATCTATTTCGACAAATATTTCTACTTTTGATAAAAATCCACATTTAAGGAAAACTTCATCCCCTATATTTATATTTCCAGTTACATGCTTACAAGATAGACAAGTTTTATTTAATCTCATTATTCAACCTCTTATTTTTCTTAATTTACTTCTTATTTAACAAATAGCTCCAGCTGTTCGACCAAGGGTCAGGCTCATCACAACTAATGTATCTTAAGTTGTGATGTATTCAATTTCTTTTGTTGTCCATTCATTTTTATGTTTATCATGAAATTCTGGATTAAAATATTTAACATCCTTTAGTTGTATTCCACTTTCATCCACTCTTCTCAACTTATTTACTCCCTTGCAATTTTATAATTACATCCTCTTATTGGTTTCTTCATCTAATACTGATTGTAATGTATCTAAATCATCTTTAGTAGCATTGTTAAAATCAATACCTTGTTCCTTTGCCACCTTAAGAATATCGTATGAAATAGTATGTGCATTAGATAACAGCTCTTCTTTTTCTTCTTTAGTTGCTTTTGTCATATTTTGTTGGTTATCTACATATTCAACACTTTCAACTATTAAAGATCCTGTTGCTTCGTCAATATCGGCTTTTTTAATTGAAGATTGATCAATAGTTTCCATGAGTTGCATTTCAGTTGATAATGGAGCAAACTTCAATATTTTTTTCAATACAGTTTTGATGGCCATTTCATCAAAATTTTTTGACCAAACTGATTTTTTATCCCATTCTTTTCTATCTTTATCTTTTTTATATGTTTGAGAAAATTTATCTGCATGATTTTCAATTTCATCCTTGCTCATATAAATAGTCTTATTAAAACCATTAATTAACTCCATATAAGCAGCATATCCAACTACTTCTCCACCAGTTACTGTCATGTTAAAATTAACTTCTTCTGTAAGTGGATTGAAGGATATTATTTGTCCTTCTCTTATTGGAATAGCATTTATTTTTCTTACTCCACCACTTCTAAGAGCTAACTGAATCATCCCTTTATAACCAAGAATAAACTGGGCTTGATTACCATATTTATAAATATATGCAAATCCAAGATTTTTTTCTATAGGAAGCTTCAAAGCTGCTGCTATAAAAGCTGAGTTTAAAACTGTTTGTGGCTCTACTCCGATTAAGTCTGTATTATATAGATTGATTACAGATACCATAAAAGCACCAGCATTATCTCCGAGAACAGCCTTTAGTTTCTTCCCATTTTCTTTAAGCATATTTTGAAGTATTGTTGTTGGACTGAATTGTCCTTCTTGTGCTTGTGTTATATTTGCACTAGTACCTATTTTATTTTTTGCTGTTTTAATTTCTTTTGTCATGTTATCCTCCTATTTAATCGTTTCGGTTAGCTTACTTTATAAAATTTACTTTCTGTTACTTTAAAGAATCTATCTGCATCTTTAATTTCTGCTTTTAACTTTTTCTTATCAATAGATTCTCTCTTTTGAGTAACTGTTGTTATTTTATGATTACCAAGTTTAGCTTTTTTAGCACCTGTTTTAATCATTTCATCTATCCAAGTTTGTTTGATTAATTCTATTTTTTGATTTCTCTCTTCTATTTCTGCTTTTAACTTATCAAATTCAACAGTATCAAAATTAAGTTCAATCTCTTTATCCTCTAACTTTTCAGCCATTTGTTTTTGATACTCACTATATGCAGCAGAACCATCAGGAGGAGGTTGTAACTTAGTATCTATATAAGTTTTCCAGAACCAGTCACAATACTCTAATAAGTAATTACACTCATCATTGTTTCTTTCAAGATAAAATTCTTTATAATCATTACCTCCAACAAGACAACATATATATGCAAATTTTAAACCTGTTACAGCCAAATAATGTTGAACTTGACAATAGTATTCTTGAGGTATTGTTTCGCCATTCCATTCTTTACCAGAAAAAAAGTTAGCTGTTTTTACTTCTAGAACTCCATGTTCATTTTTTAAAGGATCATATAAAATTCTATCTACATTAGCTAAAGATTTACCTCTTTTGAATGTTTTATTAAATTCAAAAACAATAAAATCATTATGCTTATTGCTAAATTCTTTTGCCACAACTTCTTCAAGCATATGACCCCAATGAGTAAATCTATTTCCTTCAAATGATGTCCCATTTACTTTACTATTCCAAATATCGACTGCACATTTATATTTACTTTCTCCAAGTATTGCAGCGACGTCAGACCCTCCAATACCAAGTTTTCTTGTTTCTAACCAATTGTCCTGATCCTTGTAGATTATTAATTCAACTTCTTCTTGAATTGTTTCTTCAAATTTTTCTGCTTCAGTTGGTTCTTTTAATAATTCCTCAAGTTCTAATTTATTCAATTTACTATACCCTTTTAATCCTTTTGATTTTGCTAGTTCTTTCAACCCTTTTATAGTCATAGTTTAGACCTCCCTATTATTTTTAAGTCTTAGTGGTATGCTCCAGAAGTTTTGGGGGGTAACTTCTAGGGGAGTTTTGGAGCATACTACTAAAATTTAAAGTTTTAAATTTTGATAAGTTCTTCAATCATTTATTTTCGGATTAAAGAACCTAAAAAACTTAAATATTTTTAAATTCATAACTCGTTTCTTCTTCTAAATATTCTTGTTCAACTTCAACTAAGCATTTTTTACACAGTTTTAAATCACTTCCAAGCTCATCAGTTAGTCTGAATTTGGCCTCATGCTCTCCACACTCACACATTATTCTTTCATATTCTTCTAATGTTTCATTCGTTTCTATAACTCTCCAGATTTCATCTGCAACTGCCTTACCACATATGTTTTCTACTTGCATTTTTTACCTCCATTTTATTCAGGTATATAAGAACATCTTGTAACAATCCACCACATTCTATAAATCTTGAATTGCAAATTCTTGTTCCCAAGACTGTAAAATTTTCCAGACATCATTCGTTATTTTCATAGTTGACAAGAAATTTTTAAATTTCATTATTTCCACCCCATTTTTTCTTTTAATTCACTAACAGTTATATTTTTACCAATTCCAAGTGATTCTAAATATTCTAATCTTTTATAAAATTCTGCTAGTGTCATAAATCCTCCTTTTGTTCTGTTTTAAAATTCTTAAGCTGTACACTGCAATATAAAAAATAAAATTTATATTTCTTATATTTTAATAATCTTTTTTGTTTCATTGATAAACTTCTAAAAACTTGTTTAAGTTGACAATCATCAACTTAAAAGTTAAAAAAATTTAAATACTTGTATATATAAAGTTATTATATATTTTTTATTGACGTTTGTCGACTGTATTTTATTTTTTAATTGATATTTGTCAATAATAAAGTTTAAAATAAAATAAAGGGTAATGAGGAGTTAATTTAACTATGAAAAATTTTGAATTGTCAGAAGAGGTAGCTTTAAAAATAGGCAATATTATAAAAAGAAGAAGAGAAGAACTTGGATATAGTACAAATTTTATAGAAATACGTACTGGAATAAATAAAGCTGACCTATCAAGAATAGAGAACGGAAAAAAGAAAAAGATTAATCCTATATATTTAAAAGAATTATCAAAAATTTTGAAATTAAATCAGATAGAGCTATTTTCTACAGCTGGCTTTATTGATAGAGATTATATTAATACTGAAGAATTAAATATAAAACAATCCAATAAAAAAGATTATATTATAGAACAAATAAAAGACCCTATCAAAATGATAACAATTCCAGTATTTGAAAGTGTTGCTGCCGGAATAGGGGTTATTCCAGATGCTCAACCTATAGATTATATCTCTATCCCAGAAATGTCAGGAGAGAGTGTGGCTATAAAAGTTAAAGGCGATTCTATGGAACCTACATTCTACAGTGGAGATTTAATAGTTTTAAAAAAAGAAGTAGAAATTTCTATTGGAGAAATAGGGGTATTTTTAAATAAAAGTACTGGAGAATCTGTCGTAAAAAGATTAAAAAATAAAAATGGGACATATATACTAGAAAGTGATAATCATATATTTAAAGATATAGAATTTAAAACAGATGATATAGTTTGCTGCGGTAAAGTTGTAAATATAATAAAAAAAGATTTAAAGAAAAGAGTAGATCCATTACATGAAATGATAGATAAATTGGAACCTGGCCAAAGAAATATTATTGAAATGATGATTAATGGATTATTAGAAAAGAAATAAATTAATAAAGTTTGTTTGCGAGGGGAGTTTATAATAAAATCAATTTTTTTGGAGGATAGCTATGGGAATGTATAAAAATATTCTAAATTCTATGAATAGTTCTATCAAAGATTCGATTAATAACATTTGGAAGTATTTTAATGAATTACCTTTAAAAGATAAAGTATTATATATTGATAATATGATAGATTTTTTTTAAACTTGCAAAGACATAACATTGGATGAAAGAAAAGAACTAATAAATTTTTCTGATGAAGTAAAAAGAAAACTTTTAAATATTTCTAATGGGTACCGTACAATGAGTGAAGAAAAAAAGAAACTTCTGCAAAGAGCCATTGAAAAATTAATAGATATTTCAACTTATTCAGATGAATTAAAAAGTGAATTGAAATTATTTATAAAAATTTTAACGAATAGTTAGATTTTATTAAAATAAAGGTTGTTTACAAGGGGAGTTTCTTATAAAATAAAAAATTATAAATGGGGTATAATTAATGAATGATAAGTATTCTAAAGTAGAAGCTATTGTAAAAGATTTGCAAGGAAGAACAGGAATGAATTTTCAAAATGGAGTAAGTCCTATTTTGAGAGAATATTATAAAACAATAAAAAAACAAACTTTTACAACACCTGATCCAATTTATGCAGGAGATGATAAAAATGATGGTTGGATAGAAGAGGAAGGAATCTTTTATCAAATATATGCTCCCAGAACTATAATAGAAAAAAAATCTATAATAGGAGATTTAAGGGAAAAATTTAGAAAAGATTTGGAGGGATTGGTAAAGCATGTTGTTGAAAAAAATAACTGGGGGGGACAACTTAGTGAATTTATATTTTTATACAATACCCACGATGGAGGTCTTCCTGCTGAAACTAAAAGTAATTATAAAGATATTTCTTTAGAAATTTCTAAAAAATATTCATGTGAATTTAAGTCTAGTTTAGTAAATTTAGATCATATAAGAGATTTATTGGGAGAATTATCTTCAGAAAGTTTGAGTAAATTATTAAAACAAATGGGTAATTTTACAATAGATGTTTTAGATGAGATAACTCCAAAGGTAATAATAGATACTATAGAACTAATTTGTGAAAAAGTTTATTTTTTAGAAACAACATCAGATTTAAATTACAAAATTATTACTCCCGAAGAAAAATTAAGTAAGAATAATTTAACTGAAAATTATTCTAAAATAAATAGAATTTTAAAAAAGACAATGTTTATGGAAGAAGTAGAAGGAAGCATAATTAATTCTGACTTCGAGTTAAAAGATAAATTTGATATCTTAAAAGCATACATAATAAGAGAATATTTGGAACTAAAAAATTTTTTTTCTGGAGATGAATTATATAATAATTTAATACAAGCTTTATCTAGCTTGGTAGATAAGGGGAGTTTAATAAAACCCACTGTAGAATTAATTGTTGTTTTTCTTTTTGAGAGATGTGATATTTTTGAAAAATAGATTATCTAAAATTAATAGTTATGATATAATTTTAATAAAAATATAAGGAGGTGTAAAAGATGATTTTACCAGATAAGTATATAACTCCATCAGAAAGTTTGATAGGAATTGGGGCATTTCTTTTAGATGTGATTGGGAAAAAATATATGACTATTGATAAACTGTGGTCTAGTTTTAATAAAAAATACATAGGAAGTAAAATTGTTAAATACCCTCCAACGTTTAATAAATTTTTATACACGCTCGAAGTAATGTATTTAATGGGATGTATAAACTACAATGAAAAGGGGGAAGTATTTAATGAAAATTTTAAAAATCAAAGTATATAACCCTCAAGAAGAACTAGTTAGGGAAGTTGATTTTAATAATGAAGGACTATCTGTTATATTAGGTAGAATAATAGACCCTGAAGCAAAAGAAAAAAGTTCAAATAGTATTGGGAAAACATTATTACTACTTTTTGTTAATTATATTTTAGGAAGTAATTCTACGAGTAAATTATTTTCAAAATTTTTAAATGACTGGGCAATAGAAGGTGAAATATTATTTGATGGAAATAAAGTAAATATAAAAAGAGTTATAGGAACAGAGGGAATTTTTTATAACAACACAAAGTTGGAATTAGATAGTTTTAAAAAAATATTAAGGATAAATCGACCAGAATTAGAAAAAGTATTCCTTTTAAAATCTAGAGAAAATATAATAAGTACAAGATTTCCAAATCCATCACTTAAAGACTTTGAAGTGTTTTGTAATCTTATGAATTTTGACTTTATTAATGATTTAGAAGAATATGACAAGTTAAAAGATGAAAAAGAAAAAAAATCTAAAGCAATTAAAGAAATGTTAAAGATGTTAGAAATAAATTTGAAAGATGTAAGGAAAGAACTTTTTAATATTACTAAACAATTAGAGGAAAAAGAACAAGAAATAGAAAAGTTAAATTTAAAATTGGAAAATTTAGATTTAACATCTTTAAATTCAAATATAATTCAAGAATATGCTCAAAATTCAGATTCTTTAAAAAAGCTTGAATTTAAAAAATATAAAGTTGAAATAGAAAATAACAACTTAAGAAAATATTTAGAAGAGTCAAACAAATTAGATAAAGGGTCGTTGATGATTGAGGGCCTATACAAGAAAGCAAAGGTTGATTTAGGAGAAGTTGTAGTGAAAAGACTTGTTGATGTTAAAAGTTTTTTTGAAACAATTTATCAAAATAGACTTTTATCAATTAATAAAGAAATAGAGAATAATAATTATGAAATAAAACAATTTGATATTCAGATAGAAAAATTAAAAAATACTATAAAAAAAGAACTGAAAATCATATCTGAAAGTAAGTTATATCAAGAAATTATTAATAATATATCGAAAATAAATTTAGATATTCAGGAACTAAATTACAAGCGAGGTTCGTTAAGTAGTACTGATAATTTACTTTTGAATATAGAAAAGATGGAAGATGATATAGAATTAAAAAAATCACAAATTTCAAAAAAATTCAAAGAATATCAAGAAAAATTAGAAACTATAAATAATTTTGTATATCAATGTGTTAAAGATATTTTCTCTACAAATGTAACAGCATATTTTGATTTTTCTATATCAAGTAATAATAGAAAAAAAAGTTTATTTGACTTAGAATTAACTTTAGATGGAGATACTGGAGAAGGAAGAAAAGCTGTAAAAAATATTTTAATGGATTTTATAATTTTAAAATTTTCTGATAAGAGTCAGTTTTTGATACATGATTCGTCATGTTTTTCTGGAATAGACTCCAGAAATATAATTTCCATTATTTCACTAGGTAAACATATTGCAGAAAAAGAAAATAAACAGTATATCGTATCTTTAAACACGTTTCAGTATTCTGGAATTTATTCAGAATTTGATAGTTTTGTAGATTCAAAAAAAGTTATAGAGTTAACTGATGATGGGGTAGAAAATAAATTATTAAGAGTTGAATTTAAATAAAAAAAGTAAGAGAAGCAATAGTTTCTCTTACTTTTTTATTCGCTAACTTTTCTTTTTAATAGTTCAATAGTCTTAGTTCCTGCTATTCCATCTGCAACTAATCCATTTTCTTTTTGAAAATCATAAATAGCATTTTCACCTTTATAGCCTAAAAAAAGTAAATTTGTATAAATTTCATCCTCTGACATTAATTTTTTAGGAATAATCTTTTTAACTTGAGGAATACTAGTTTTTTTAGATACCTTTTCCTCTTCAGTTTTACTAGAAGAAGAATTGTAAGAACTAGGAGATTTTCTGTGATAATGGTATTCTCCAGTCTTTCTATTCCAGTGACCACCATTAGAATCTAACCTTCCAGAATGGCCAAAACTAGACATTGATAGAAGTATTAACAAAACTAAAGTTCTTTTCATAAATTATCACCTTCTATATTTATTATTAGAAAAATTATTTAATATTTTCTAAATAGAATGCTCCATTTTTATCTTCTTTCAAATATTTTTGATATTCAGTTCCAAAGAGCATGTATAAAAGAATTTCTGGAACCATGTCTGAATTATTATTATTGATACTAACTGCTGTGGCAAAATATCCATTATTTAATTCCATTCCAGGTAATAAAAAAGAAATAAAATAATTTTCATACCCAGGATTATCTTTTTTTTCTTTTAATGCAATTGATTGCATTTGTTTTTCCGTTGGGAATTTTCCATTAACTATTGGAATTTCAAAATCAATAGAATATTTTATATTTGGAATAATTTCTTTATTTAAAGTTTTAACTTTATAATTTGCAAAAATAACATTACTAAATAATATTAATAACATAATTATTTTTTTCATAATCATCCCCTTAGATTTTACATGTAGCATCTGATTTATCGTACCATGTAATATCACCATTTATTAATTTTTGATAAGTTCCTATCATATAAGGTTTATTTTTATCGAAGAAACTTCCTCTAAGCCATACAGCTGAACTAAATCCCTTATAAAGATTATTATCTGGTGTATTTATAAAATCATTAAAGAAATGAATGATGGTTTCACCGCCGGGAGTGTAATCTTTTTTTACAGAATATTCAATAAGTTTTTCGGGGTCTGTTTCTTCTGTAAAAACTGTAAAGGATCTGATATTATCATTTTTATAATATCCAGTTTGTACAAAAACTTTATCATCTATAATATGAATGTCATAATACCCTAAATTCTTATAATAATCAGTAATTTCTTTATTTTTATTTATTTTATTCCCAGTAATACTATCCTGTATTTCATTTTGATTATTCTTTTCAGTAAATTCTTTTTTCTTAAAAATAATTCCTAATATTGCTAAAAGCAAAATAATTGGTATTAATGTAATAGAAATTATTTTCAATCGTTTTTCAGACACGCTTTTTCCCACCTATTTGCTTTAGTTTATTGTATTTTCTTCCTAAAAATAATTGGAATTATATTCTATATTAATAATTTTAATTTTAAAAATATTCAACTTTTTCAACTTCAATACTTCCATCTAATTTAAATTTATAATTTGCTGTAGATTTTTTTATAAAATTCCTTCAGTATTAAGATGAGTATTCTATTTTTTAGTTTGCAAGAGCTTTTAAGATTTCAATTTCTTCTCTTTCTTTTCTAGCTCTCTCTGCAGCGGCAGCTTTAATTTTAGCCGCTTTTTCCGCTGAAGCAGCTTTAATTTTAGCTGTTTTTTCAGCTATTTGTTCTTCTTTTATAAGAGCCTCATTGTCCATTTTCAACTTTTCTATTTCGAATTCATTTTTTAATTTCTGAGCTTCAATTAATTCCAACTTTTTCATTTCTAACTGCATTTTCATTTCTTCAGATTTATTTACATCAAGTATTGATTTATCTTGCATTTCTAATTTTTTAGTTTCAATAGAAGTAGTATCCAAAGTTTTCTTTAATTCAACCGCTCCATCAACCACAGCTTGTGTATTTGCAGCATCATGCTTATTTGTAGAGTTATCAGATGAACAACCTCTTAGAGTTCCAACCAATAGTAATGCACCTATAAATCCTACTCCAATTAAATATTTAGCTACTTTTCTAGTATTTTTCATTAGTGAATCTAACATATTTTTATTCTCCTTATTTAATTATTAGTTTATTTAGTTAATTCATGAATTCCCCATGTGGCAGCTCCAACAGCTCCTACTCCAGTTACAACTGATTTTATTGTATTATTAGTTTTTTGATTTTGGATATTTTGAGCATTTTGTTGTACTTTCATAGATGAGGCTATTTGATCATCTACCATTTTTAAGTCCCCTTTTTTAGCTAGTTTCTCTTTTGGAGTATTAGCTGGTCTTAACAATATTTGTCTTTTTACATCTTGTAGCATTGCAATTTCATTATTTTGAGCTTCTCTTAAAACTGCCGTTGAAGATGGAGCACATCCCCCGATTAATAATGAAAATAAAATTGTGATTATTAAAAAAAATTTCATAAAATCCCTCCCTTATTTTTTTAGTGAAATTAACCTATATTATATAATTTGATTTATTAAATCCGCAACAAAAGATTATCTATTATATATAAAAAGTAAAATTTTAAACCACCTACAAATCGCAGTTGACAATCGTCAATTATATTGTATAATGTTTTATAAGAGGTGATTAATATGAATTTTAAAAATCTTAAATTGGAATTAATTAAAAAAAATAAAAAATTTAAAGATTTAGTCGAAGCTGATGGTAGAAGCAGACAGTACTTACACAAATCTTGTTCAGAAGGCAACGGAAAAATTTTAAAACAGATGTTTCAATTGCTTAAAACCATTTAAATTTTTTTGATATTAAGTTGATATTTGTCAACTTAATTAGGAGGTGTTGTAAATGAATAAAATAGTAATGAGAGGTAAGAAGTACAAAATTGTATCAAATGAAAATCAATATGAACTTAAAACGATAGGAAATGCGTTACTTTTGAAAAGAGGGAATGAAGTATATATAACTCTTGATCTTGATAAAGTATGTCTAGGTACAAAGCTTGCAATTTTAGAAAATGTTGGGGTTGTATTGGAGGAAATACCTAAGGAAACAGAGGATATATTTGATATGTGGCTTGAAAAAAATCCAGGGAAAACATTTGATGAATTTACTGATGAGGTAATAAGAACTATAAGTAATCACTGTAAAGATGAATCAGCTCAAATAGAAGGACTTGATATAGGAGTGATAAGTCCTAAAAGAATCATTGTGATGGAATGTAAGAGTATATAGTGTAGAAATCTTCGAATTGTGAAAAGGAAAAAAGGAGGCATAATTGCCTCCCCTTCTACATAACTAATTATTGTGAGATTGTGGGCAACAATATGCGCACCCATCAGCTCTATTATATCCTTTTACCTTTGCTGCTGTAACAGCATTCGTAATTTCCTAATTCAACAAGATTAGGATTATCTACATGCTCACAAAAATGCTTATGTACTTCGTGAGTTACTTTGTTAATATAAAATTTCATAGGTTTAGTTCTCCTTTTTTCAAGTATTAATCTAGGCCTAGATTATTAATAATATAGTACTTTGATTCAAGAAGAATCTGAAATACTTTTTTTCCTATTAGCTGGCTTTAAAGTAAGTATTCAATTAATGCTCTTAATCCATAGCCAATCTAACTAAGGGTTGAGGGTAACAATTAAAAACAAATATTATTTCTTTGTATGTGCTACTTACTAGAAAGCCAAGTAAATCTTACTAGTAGGTGGTATCTATAAAAAAATAAAAAGACTAGATTTACTTGGCGGTGTTCTGGTCCATAGGAGGAACAAATGAGAGCAATAAAAAAAGAAGATTTAGATAATATTAACTATTATCAAGTACCTAAATGGTTGATGGATATTTTCATAGCTGGAAAAATATCACAAGGAGCATTTAAAACTTATATTCTTATGTATGATCGTTTAAGACTTTCATCTAAAAAAGGATGGATAGATAAAACTGGAGAAGTGTATATTAGATACTCATATGATGAAATGCAGAAAGATTTAGATTGTTCTAGACAAACAGTATCTAACAATCTAAAAGATTTAGAAAAACTAAAATTAATAGATAAAAAGAAGGGATTTAATTCTAGTTCAATCTTCTATTTAAATATATATGATGGTAGTCTAGAAAACTTTACTAGTAAAGATGTTTTGACTAGTAAAGAAACCTTAACTACTGATAGTCTAGAAAGCTTAACTGCTAGTAGTCTAGAAGACTTAGACGCTAGTAAGAATAACTTTAGTAAGAATAACTCAATAAGAACTACTACTAAACAAGATAATATAAATTATATAGAACTAACCTCTAATGAAATTGAAAATAGTAGTAGTTCTCTTAATTTAAAAATTAAAGAGATTAAAACATATCTACATGAAGAAATCAAAGATATAACAACTTGTAAGAATATCATGTTTTTAGTTGAGAATAGATATTTACCTCTTGAGAAAATCAAAGAGGTTGTTAATCATGCTAATAAATATCAAAAAGGATCTGGATTTATATATAAAGCTTTAGAGCAGAACTGGACTTTAGCAAAAGAAGATAAAGTTTTAAAGCCAGGAGAAACTGTTAGAGGTTCCAAGGTGAATCGTGAAGCTATTGAGTCTAA
This sequence comes from Cetobacterium sp. 2A, assembly GCF_014250685.1. Taxonomy (GTDB): domain Bacteria; phylum Fusobacteriota; class Fusobacteriia; order Fusobacteriales; family Fusobacteriaceae; genus Cetobacterium. Next base: position 34,549 of record NZ_JACFAJ010000005.1, read on the forward strand.
TATCTTAGCTGAAAAAGAAAAAGAAGTGGCTCTGGAGTTAAGGGAAAATTTAAATGATTTTTTTTATAAACTTCCTGAAAAAGAAAGAATTGATATAGAGAACAAAGCATACGAAATAGCTTTAGAACAATATGGACATGCTACAGCAAAAGTTATGGCCAGAACTAAAACTAAGTATGAAATACTAAAGCGATATCACTCAGTTGAGAGAGGAGCGTAGTTATGGAAAATACTAAAAGATTAAGGGTAAGTGGTGTTAAATACAGAAAATCTCAAAATAAAATAAAGCAAAGATATAAAAAATTAGAGAGTTTAGTATACATCAACTTTAACTTAACAAATAAGGACCTTGCTGAAAAGATAGGAGTTTCAGAAAATGAATTTTACAGAGGGAAATATAATCTTTTAGCAAATAGCCTGAGGGATAAGTACAAACAGCAGAGTTTATTCTAACTAACATTTTTAATAAAAAAGTTAGTCTTTGAAATTTGGAGGGAGGTTATGAAATGGCAGGAGCAAAAGAGAGAGAGCTAGTACTTGAATTGATGTACGACATGATAGAGAGAATATTAACGCCTAGAGAGTTTGAGATTTATATAATGAGCAAGAGAATGAAACCAAGGCACATAGCTGACAAATTAGGATTGAAGGGCAGTGGAGTAAGAAGAAGATTAGTAAAAATAAAATACAAAATAAAAAATCATGAAAAATGGCTAAGAGAAAAAATAGATCTAAGAGGGTTAGCGATATAGTTATTTTTTATAAATAGAAACCACTCAATGAAGAGTGGTTTCTATTTGAATGTTCTCAAGACGATTCAATTATTACTTTTGATTATTAGTTTTATTAAAGAAAAAAGGAGTAATGATCATAGCAATACTTCCTAGGATTAAACTAAATCCCTCTAATGATTTATTAAATATTAAAAGATAAACTCCGGCGATTATTATCAGTAAAGCTAATAAAAATCCAAAAATCAATCCTCTGCCTTTCAATTCAATTTCATTTTTGATATTTTCACTTTCTTTTATTAAAATTTCATTCTCTAACTGATGTCGATGTTGTTGTTCTTTTTCAGCCATTAATAAAATTCTTTCAGCAGCTCCTGGGGTAATATCCTCGAATTTCTTTAATAAGTCTGGGTGAGGCAAGGGCCCTTGATATGCTTCTTGATGAACAACTTTCATTTCTTGCCCATTATCACTTTTTCCGCTTGCCTGCATACTCTTTTGATGTTTCGTACTCACTCATTCCCCTCCTTATGCTATTACCAACATTTATCCAATCTTTACTTAAAGAAGCTGAATCACTTGGTAAAGGTTTATGAGTATATGAAGTAAGTGAAGTAGTACTAACATTAGCAAAAGAACCAGCAATATAACTTATTCCAGTTAAAAATAATGATATTTTACTTTTCACAATAGTATACCTCCTTAATTTTTTTAATAATTTTACAAAAATAAGAAATTCTTCAATTTATATCTAATATTTTACAACCTTTTGGATTAAAAAGCAAAAAAATCTATAAAAAATAAAAAAAGTAGAAACGTTGCCAAATTTTGGGCAACAAAAGAGGATATAGTGAAGAGACTAGTTTGTTGGAGGATAAATAATAATGAGAATAAGAGCTCCATCTAAAGTGGGTGGTTAAGTGGAGAAGTATGAATTAGCTGAATCAGATTATAAGAATGGAATGAAGTATAAAGATATCGCAGATAAACATAAGGTATCACTTAATACTGTAAAGAGTTGGAAACAACGATATAAATGGTGTAAAGATGAAGAAAAGGTATGCGTACAAAATACAAAAAAGTATGCACACAAAAGTGAAGAAAATAATGCATATGAAAAAGTAGTAAAAGAAGAAATTTTAGAAACTTTTATTGATAGCGAACTTACTGATAAACAAAGACTTTTCTGTATATATTATATGCAAAACTTTAATGCTGCCAAGGCAGCTATCAAAGCTGGATATAGCAAAGTAACAGCTATGGAGCAAGGTTGCAGGTTGTTAAGAAATGTTAAGGTAAAAGAGTATCTAAATGAGCTAAAAGAGTTTTATGCACAAGATGATTATTTAGAAACAAAAAGAATTTTAGAAAGACATAAACAAATAGCTTTTGCAGATATAAAAGATTTTGTTGAATTTAAAACAACTGAAGATGATTTAGGATTAAAAAGATGGAACTTTAAAATCAAAGATGATGACGAAGTAGATGGCACTTTAATTAAGAAGATTGGGTATGGTTCAAATGGACCTATGATTGAACTAGAAGACAAAGGTAAATCTTTAGATTTTCTAAACAAATTTTATGGATTAGATCCAATATTTGAGATAAATAAAGAGAAACTGAAAATAGAAAAACAGAGATTATCATTAATAACTCAAGAAAAGATAGCTATAACTCAATTGAAGTTATTAGAAACTAAAATTAAAGTAAATGATCCAACTGTAGGAGAGACAGAGAGAGTAGTAGAGGAAGAATTAGAAAAGTGGAAAGAGGAGGGAATATGGAATATTGAAGACACAACAGATGTCAAATTATAACTTTACACGTATGGAAGTAGAGAATTGTTTTAGATTAAATATTCAGAGAAGTCAAAGAAAGAAATCAACTGAGATATTTAATCTTATAGAGCCAAGTTTGAAGCAAAAGAAAGTAATGACTTGGTGGAGAGAGGAAAGCCCGTACAAAGATTATGAGGGAATAGTTTCAGATGGATCAGTCAGATCTGGAAAAACTTTATCAACATCATTTAGTTTTTTAGAGTGGGCTATGCACTCATTTAACGAGGAGGATTTTGCATTTTGTGCTAAGACTGTAGGAGCTTTTAAGAGAAACATACTGAAGGATCTTAAAAAAATAGCTAAAAGAAATGGTTACAAAGTAGTAGTTAAGACTACAGATAATCTGATTATAATTTCTAAAGGAGAAGTAAAGAATTACTTCTATATGTTCGGAGGAAAAGATGAAGGATCATCTGAACTGATACAAGGTAAAACATTAGCTGGAGTTTACTTTGATGAGGTTGTCTTAATGCCAGAAACTTTTGTATCTATGGCCATGTCAAGATGCTCAGTTGAGGGATCTAAGTTTTGGTTTACTTGTAATCCAGGAAGTCCGTTTCACTGGTTTAAAACTGATTATATAGACAAAGCAGGAGATAAGAAATTTCTATACCTTCATTTTACAATGGAAGATAATCCATCCTTATCTTTAAAAATCAAAGATAGGTACAAAAATCTATATACGGGAGTATTTTATAAAAGATACATTCTGGGATTATGGGTAGGGGCTGATGGACTTGTCTATTCATTCACAGACGATAACTTAATAGATATTGATGATATTCCTAGGTGCGATAAATACTATATATCAGGAGACTATGGGACACAAAATCCAATGGCTTGGGGATTCTTTGGAGTGAAGAACAAAGGAAGAGAGAAATATGTTTATTTAATAGACGAATATCATCATTCGGGAAATGAGACTCAAAAACCTAAAGATGATAGCCAATATGCTGATGAGTTTATAGCTTGGAAAAGTAAGCTTGAAAGTGAACATGGATATATACAGTTTGCAATATTTGACCCTTCAGCAGCTTCTTTCCGTATAGCATTACAAAACAAGCATATAACAGTTAGAAAGGCTGTTAATACGGTCAAAGGACAGTCGGATGAAATAGCTGGAATACCTTTAGTACAAACATATTTAAGTAATAAAAAATTCTTTGTTTGTAATAGATGTGAAAAAACAATATCAGAGTTCTATACCTACGCGTGGGATACTAAAAAATTGGAGAGAGGAGTAGAAGAACCAATTAAAGCCTTTGATCATCATATGGATAAGGCAAGATATTTATTTAACACTGTAATAGGATTTGAGAAACTTAATGTTCCTAGAAATAAACCAAGTGGATTTTAGTATTTGCTTAAAGTGTTAGGAAAGGAGGTGAGAGAAGCTGCCTATGAATTATAAAGACATACAAAATAATATTAAAGATTATATCTCAAATCATAAATCAAGAATACCAACTATCACGAGATATAGAGACTATTCTAAAAATGCAGTTGGAAGGTATCACAAAGGCAGGATTGTTAAGAATTTAAGACTCCAAAATGAAGTAGCTCGACATTTAACAGATGAAGGAGTACTACAAGCTTACGATTCTGAGGGGAATGGGTATTCAACAGGAAGAACAATATTAGATATTTTAGTAGAAGATACATTACCGAAATCATCTATAGAAACATTAAAAAAATATTCTGTAGGAGAAAAACCTAAAATAATAGTTCAGGAAGAGGCTAGACAATGGCTTAAAGATTTTGAAATTAGAGAAGGTCTCCATAAGAAATTTAAAAAATTAGTTCATGACTCTTTGGTTGTTGGGGATAGTTTCTTTAAAGTCGAGAAACGAGAAGGGAAAGCTAAGGTAATCTTACTTAAAAAAGAGAATGTGATTATAGTTCCTGATTCATGGAATGGATCAGAAGCTGGATTATATATTTATGCAGAAGAGAGAAAGAACGATTTAGGAGAGATTTATTCGTATGTAGAAGTATTTCAACCAGATGGAAAAGTTCATGTATTAAATAACGAAAGTAAAGCTTTTGTGAAAATAGATAATAAAAAAATCAATGGAGATGTGGATATAGAGCTAGGAGAGTTTAATATACATCATGTGAGTGGTATTTATGAAGATGAAACATCACTATACTCAAATTCTATATACGAAGGGTTGACAAGTACATTTGTTGAATTAACAACAAGATTAACATCAATTTCAGGAGTATTTAACAAATATACAAATCCTAAAATGGTTGGAGCATTAGACTTTAGTGAACCTGACACAACGACTGGAGAGAGAATTGTAAAGGAAAGAGATTATTATTATGGGGAAGATTCAACTTTGACAGATTCTTTGAGATATTTAGCTCCTCCAGTGGATCATATGAAAGTTACTTACCCTCATCTAGAAAGAATGCTTAAAAATGCTTATGGCCAATTAGGGGTTAATGAAATCTCTTTAGGTCTTACCCAAGATGGTGGGATAGCATCAGGAGAAGCTTTCAAAAAAGCCATAACTCCAACTCTCAATACATGTAGAGATATAGCAAATAATCTATATGTTCCTCTTATAAAGCTATATCAGCAAGCATATAAGATAGAGACAGGAAAAGAGTTGGATATAGATATAGAGTTTCAAGATGGAATAAGTCTTTCAGAAAAAGAGGCAATCGAAAACGAAAGGGCACTCATAGATGCGAAGCTTATTTCAAGAACAACTTTGCTTAAAAATAGAGGAGTAGCTAACCCGGAGCAAGAGTTGAAAAAAATAGCTGAAGAACAAAAGATTCTTGCAGATATGTTTGAGGATGCAGAGGTTAATATTCCTGGAGGCATAAATGAATAAAAAATCTACAGATAGATTGATAAAGTTATATCAAGAGACCATTGATAATCTTCTTTATTCATTTGAAAAAAAGCTAAGAGATAATAAAGTCATAGATTATGAGATTTATTTAATTAAAAGCCTTTTAAAGGCTTTTACGGAAGCTAAAGAGATACGAGGAGAGATAAGACACTCACTCCAGGAAGAATATATAAAACAAAAAATAGAAGAGTGGGAGAAAGCAAAACCTTTATTATCTCCAAAGCAACAACTAATCGATTTTGAGAAGTTTACAAAGATTGATTCTAGAGAGATTGAAACTATTTATTCAATGTTTAACGATAAGATTAATAGAGCAGAGAAAGGAATAGGTAGACAGGTTAGAGGTTGGTTTGAGAAAGAACAAAAAGCAATAACAAATGCGACAAATAGAGCTACTAGAGACCAACTAACAAGTAGATTTATGGGAAAAAGTAAGGAAGAGGCCATAAGTGGTCTAGTGGATGGATTAAGAGAAAATATCTATTTCAAACTCATAGATAAAAATGGGAATCCTTTAAAGATGAAAATAGATTCATATGCAAATTTAAGCTTAAATAGTATGTTTCAGCAAGCTAGAAATACAGCAACTATAAACACTGTAAAGCAGCTTGAAAGTGATTTGGTGATATTTTCAAAGCATTACTGGACTTGTGAAAGCTGTGCAAAATATGCGGAAGGTAGAGTTTATAGCATAAAGAGAGGAAATAAAGATTATCCTTATCTTTATGAAACAGTTCCAGGATTTATACAAGGGTATAATTCACTACATCCTAACTGTAAACATCTTTTAAGTGGATTTTTTGAGACTGGGAGAAGCAAAGAGGAAATAGATGAAATAAAAAGGCGCTCAAACAATCACGAAGATAACAGAAGAGATAAAGACAGGGAGAAATACAATATAAAACAAAAACTTAATATATATAATGCGAGGAAAAGAGCACTAGAGATAGAGCTAGACCGCTTCAAAGGGGTCAAGATAACAGATAGCAATGTAGAGACAATACAAACTCTAAGACTTAGATTAAAGAACGTTAAAGCGATTATTAGAGATTTAAATAAAAGGTTAAAAGAACTATAGGAGGAGAGAAGGATGAACAAATCAATGTTTAAATTTAGAGGGATCCAAATATTTGCTGCGATTACAGCAGATGCAATTAGAGAGGCTATAAAAGATTTGAAAACACCTGAAGAGATTCAGGCTAAATTAATAGAATTAGGAACTGTAAAGATTGAAACCAAAGAGGTTGTAAAAGAACATACAAAAGAGAGTGTTGATGCTTTTATAACCCAAAATAAAGAATATGCAGATAGTTTGTATAATTCAAATGTTAAAAATTATTTGGCTCAAAAGTTGGGTAAAAAAGCAGATGAAATAACAGATGATGAAATTAAAGCAGAGTTAGTAACGAAAATCAAATTAGATGAAGAGGTTGGAAAATATAACAATAGGTTAGTAGAGAACGAAATAGAGAAACATTTAGGTAGTAATTATGAACTATTAAAACCTCACATCAAGTTAGATACTATAAAAATTGATGCTGATTTTAAAATAGTAGGATTAGAAGAACAAATAACATCACTAAAAACAAACTATCCTGATTTGTTTAAAGCTAAAGAAGATGGAAAACCTGGAGATGGAACGGGAGGTGGAAAAGGAATTTTAACAGAAGATAATCCCTGGAGTAAAGAACATTGGGATGAAAATAAACAAATAAATCTTTTTCAAACAAACAAAGAATTAGCGGAAAAGTTTATGAACGAGACAGGATATAACTACTAAAATTAGGAGGGAACAATGAGAAAATCAAAAGAAGTAAGAGTGAAACAAATAGAGGAGAAGAGGTTATTGAGTAACCAGCTTAATATACAGTTGTTTGCTGGACCAACAGGTGCAACAAAAATATCAGATGTTGTAGTCCCACAGATATTTGCTGGATATATGAACAAGGAACCTTTAGAGCTTAATGCTTTTTATCAAAGTGGGGTAATGGTAAGAAATAGTGAATTTGACGGATTAGTAACGAGAGGTGGATTTACCTTCACTATGCCTTACTGGGATGAATTGGAAGGGGAATATGAAGAAAGAACAGATTCAGACACAGGTCTTCCTAACTTTAATAAAATCACAGCGAAATATGAAGTTGCAGTAAAGCTATTTGACAAATATACGGCTGGATCTTCTCAATTAGCATCTGAACTTGCAGGAGCAGATGCAATAAAAGCTATAAGACAAAAGTTCAATCATAAAATATCAAACTTAGATCAAAAGAGAATATTGAGTCTTTTGAAAGGGGTATTTTCTTCAGCTGAAATGCAAAGTAATATTTTAGATATAACAACAAGAACAGGAACTGCTCAAAACTTTGGAGTTACAACTGTGATTGAAGGGCAAGGATTACTTGGGGATAGACAAAAGAATTTAGCAGCAATAGCAGTACACTCAACTACTTACACCTATTTAAAAATGAAAAATTTAATTTCAAGTATTAAACAAAGTGAACAAGGACAAGAAATAGAAGTATATGCAGGAAAAAGAATTATTATAGATGATGCGCTAGTTCCTACAGCAGATGGAGTTTATACAACATATTTATTTACGTCAGGGTCTATAGCGTACGGAAGAGGTGGAGAGAAATATCCAGTAGAATCTGGAAAAATTCCTTTTATGGAAGAGGAAGGTATTTTAGTTAGAAAAAATCATACGTTCCATATCAGAGGGACAAAGTGGGATGGGAAAACAGATGGGATGTGTACAGTAGAAGAACTTGAAAAAGGTGATAACTGGAAAAAAGTATACTCTCACAAACAAATTCCAGTAGTTTTAATAAAACATAAAGTAGATTTAACAGAATTTACAACTTCTCCTAAGAGTGGAGCTGAAGAAATTGGGAAAGCTATAGCAACAGCTTTAAGTGGGGCAATTCCTCAAAATATTGTAATAGAAAATTCTATTACAGAAGAAACTAATGTAGCTCCAGAAACTAAAGGAAAAGGTAAAGATAAAAATGAATAAAAGCTATTTAACTCTTCTGGAGATAAGCGAGATAATTCAGAATGAAGAGCCTAATATTTATGAAGAATTTTATAAATTAGAAGATAGTAAAAAGCAATATGCAGCACAAAGAGCTACTTTTAAAATTGAAAATCTTGGAATTGTTAATAAAAGTAAAAAGGTAGGGGAATTAACTTTCCCTCTTCTTTATCAAAATGGAATCTTAGGGTTTGATATTCAGCTGTGTGTAGCATTAGAAACATTATATATAGCTTTAAATAAGCGATCAGAAGAGATTAAACTATCCCAATTAGGGGTTGTATCAAAATCAGATAAGAGTGCATCAGTTACATTTGATAAAGGTTTGGTAACAAGTTTGAAAAATTGTGAGTTTAATAACTTAAAAGCATATAACTTTATAAAAAAATATATTCCAAAATCTTTTAATATGAGGTGAGAAATGACTCTAGGAGAGATGCTAGGATTTAATAAAGATTTGATAACTATTTGGGAAAAACATCCTACAGATCAAAAGGATGAAATAGGTAGGCCTAAAATAATTTTCATCAAGCATATTGTTAAAGGTAGGTGGGAGTATAAAACTAAAGTTATTAGAAAGAATGGAACTGACATTACAAGTACTGCAATGTTAATAGTCCCTTTTAATCCATATGGAAAAGAACTTCTTTATGAGAGGTTGGAGAATAAAGAAGAATTACCAGGAAAAGAAGCTTTAAAGTCTCTAAGTTATGAAGAGATTAGCCAGCTAGGAGGTGAGACTATTGAGTGGATTATCTATATCTAAAAGATTAAATCAAGCAGTTGCTAAAGCATTAAATAAATATGGAGAGAGACTCCATGAAGAAGTTTTAAAGGCCACACCTTTGGATACTGGTGAATTAAGAAGAAGTATCTATAAAACTGAGGCTACAGAGGATAGTTTAACAATAGAGGTTGGAAGTAGAGGGGCAATAGCTCCATACAATGTATATGTTCATGAAATACCAAAAACAAATTATTCTACAGAAGGTACAGGACATAAATTTTTAGAAAGACCTTTTGAAGAAACAAAGCACTTAGTTTCTGAATTTATAAAAGAGGAGATAAAAGAGAGTGATTAAAGAAATAGCAAAACTTTTGAACGAAAGCGAGTTAGGATATTTAGCTAGTCTTGGCTATTCTAGTGAGAAATCGGAAGGAATCTTTATATTAGATACAAACTCTCAAGGGGTAACAAATACATCTATAGAAGACAGTATTCAAATATTGGTTCAGGTAAATGATTTAGTTATGGATCCGTACTTGAAAGCTAAAGAAATATCAGAAAGAATTATATCTATTCTTAAAGAAGAAACAGGAGCTTATCAGGTTAGATCTAGATATGTAGGAGCCAATTCAACATTACAGATATTTAGTATCAACTTTAAAATTGGAGGAGTTAGATAATGGCAGAGAAAGAAAATAAAGTTCTAAAGAATATTAAAACAGCAGATAAGAAAAAGAAGATAACAGAGATAGCTCACAATTCAAGAGAGAGATTTCTAGAAGTAGAGTTAAATGGAGCAGGAGTTGTAGTCGGATTAAGTTCATATTCAGTTTTAAAAGGTCAACCTAATTATGTGGGAGATTTTAAAACAATATTCCCAGCATTAGAAAGCTCTAAAGGAGCTATTGATTCAGATAACCCCAAAATATTTACTATAACTGGAGTAGAAACTGTCCCAATATTCAAAGATGGAATGTCAGCTATTCTTTTTAACAAAACTGAATTGGATGCTCTTAATACTGAAGAAAATTTCAATAAACTAGCAGATCCAGATCTAGTAGAGACAATACCGATTATATCTATAGTAGACAAGAAAATAACTTTAAAAAGAGAGCCTTTGGACGGAACATTTACAGATATAATTATTTCTGAAAATGAGGGATTCTTCCAAATAGGACAACTAACAAACTTTGATGCAAATGAGAGCCAAGATGAGATAAGTGTTGATACCCAAACTTCTGGTGGATACAAAGGATCAATAGGAGGGTTAAAATCAGCTTCAATAGAAGGGATAGCTGGAATATATGATGCATCAATCCCAACAGTTGCTATTCTAATGGCAGCTTATAACAACGAATCAACAGTAAGAGTAAGACAGGGAGCTATGAAGGTTAAGTTTGCTCCATATACAGTAGGGATTTATAAAGTATCTGAATTTACAACATCTGGTGAAGTATCTGGAAATAGCAAATTAGAATATAAATCAGCTTTAAAGTTACAATCAGGTCAAATTGAAAAGAAAATATTCAATTAAATAATATTAAAGGGGGATTATTCCCCCTTTAGTCTATAAATGTAAGTAAATATATTTATTTAGATTTATAGACTAAAAGAGGAGGGCTAAGTTGAAGTTAATTATAAATGATAAGCAATATACATTAAAATACAATCTTTTATCAAGAATAAAACTTTCTCAAAAATTTGAAAGTGAACAAGATATGTTGGAGTTAATACAAGAACAAGATTTAGATAGTTTAGTCATATTCACGAGATATTGTATTCAAGAGGATATTTCAGATGAAGAATTTTTAAATTCGTATCCCTTGATTCAAGAAACAAAGCAAGCTCTACTAGAACTGTCTATCAAACTCATTAAAATGGCTGTAGATCCCTTTGAGTTGAGAACTTCAGATAAAGACTCAGAAGAGCTAGAGAAATATATAAAAACAGATTATAAAGCTTTAATTTTGGAACTTATGAGTAAAGGTTATACCCAGAAAGAAGCTTTGAATTTAACAAATTGGGAAATATCTTTGGTATTTGAATCAGATTATAAAAAGTTAGAAAGAGAAGTTTTACATACAAATACAATAGTAAATACAATGATTGGAATTATGGGTGGAAAAGAAAAGTTTGATTTGCTAAACAGGAAAGAAAATACAGGGAGTTTAGAAGATAAATATCCTTTGGAAAGCAAGGCTTTAGACTTATTCTACTCTTTAAAGAATAAGGAAGAATAGGAATCTAGGAACATTGGAAATTTAATAAAAATAATTAGTAATCCGTAATCGTATTGACATATTATTTATTTCTGTAGTATCTTATGGAAACGTTTAAAAGGAGATAGAAGAAATGAACGATATTGTGTATCCAATTATTTTAACTTATATAGATGAGAGAATTTTTGTAGAAATTCCCGATTTTAAGACAGAAAAATGTGCTACTTATGGAAATAATGTAAATGATACCATTAAGAAGTCTAAAGAATTATTAAAAAAATTAACCCTAGAGCATGAAGACATTGAAAAAAAACTTCCAAAACGTTCTAACATGAAAGAAATTAGAAAGAAGCTTAAAAAAAATCAGGAAGCTATTTACATAAGTTTGTGGCTTCCATTTTAAAAAAGGGGGAGAAAAATGAATGATATTGTATATCCGGTAATCTTAACTTATATAAATGATGTCATATATGTTGAAATTCCTGATTTTAGCACTGGAGAATGTGCTACTTATGGGAATAATATCAACGATACCATTCAAAACTCTAAGGAATTATTAACTCTTCTTATTACAGAATATGAAGATTCTAAAAAGAAATTACCAAAACCTTCAGGGACAAAGGATTTTAGAGCTAACCTTGGAAACAATCAGGAAGTTATTTATATAAGTTTGTGGCTTCCATATGAAAAAGCTCTAACAAAAACAGTATACAAGAAGAAAACTTTGAATATTCCAACATGGCTAGACATGTTAGCAACAGAAAAGAATATTAACTTTTCTCAAGTACTCCAAAAAGCACTAAAAAAAGAATTAGGAATTGAATAATAAAGCTTTAACCACGGAATTTACAATCTCCGTGGTTTTTTATTTCTCAAAAATAGAGGGGAGGTAGTAGATGGAAGAAAATTTAAAAATAATTATAGGAGCAAATACCCGTAAAGCTGAAGAAGATATAAAAAATCTTGGAAAAATAGTTCCTGAATTTACTGCGGAAATAGCTTTAAAATTTAAGAAAAAAAACGAATTGCAAAATGAAATTAAAAATGTCCAAAATCAACTTGATAAAGTAGCCTTGAATCCAAAGGCATTTGATAAAGAGCAAGTGAAACAATGGCGAGCTCAAATAAAGGAAGCTAAGAAGGAAATTAAGGAACTTAAAGTTGGAACTGGCGGAAGCCTTTTTAAAGAGGCCTTTGCTGATGCTAAAACCCTTATCTCTATTGTCAAATCTATTAAACTAGATCCAAAAGCTTTTTCAACTGAAGATATAAAATTATTACGGGCTGAAATTGAATCTACAACTTTGAAAGCTAAAGCTCTAAATTATACAGATGGGAATAATAAAACCCAAAATCTTGTTAATCAATTGAAAAATAGTTCATTAGAGTTAGATAAAATAAATAATCAATCTGGTCATACTAAAAAGGCTTTTGGAATGATGGATATAGCCGTTGGAAATTTAGCAGCAACATTAGCTACAAAAGTCTTAGGAGCTTTAAAAGATATTACTTTAGAAGGAGCTAAGTTCAATCAGCAGATGGAATTTGCAACTGAAAAAGCAAGAACTATTTCAGCTTCTGGTGGAGCGAGTATCAACTCAAATACATGGAGAATAGCTAAAGATACTGGAGTTAATCCATTGGAGCTAAAAGAAGGGCTATATCAAGTTGTTTCTGCTATAGGAGATACTCATAAAAAGTATGCTCTACTAGAAACTGCAAATAAGCTTGCAACTGTTGGATTTTCAACTACAACAGAATCAGTAAATGGATTAACTACAGTTTTAAATGCTTATAACTTAGAAATCGAAGATGCTGATAGGATAGCTAATATATTTGTAAGAACACAAAAAGTAGGGAAATTAACAGTTCAGGAATTTAATAGAGAACTTTATAAAACTGTTCCAGTTGCCAAAGAACTTAGAATTGGAATTGATGAAGTTGGAGCTTCTATAGCTCTTTTAACAGCGAAAGGCTCTAAAGCAGAAATAGCACAAACACAAATGGGTGCATTCATGTATGAGCTCTTAGATGTTGGAAGTGACGTATCTAAACTATTCACACAAATTTCAGGACAAAGTTTAGATAGTTATATGAGTAGTGGTGGAAACTTTGAAGGAATTTTAAGACAACTTAAAGATTATTCAAATGCAAATAACTTTAAAATAGAAAGCTTATTTGGAAGAAAAGAAGCAAAATCTTTTTGGCTAAACATAGGAAATGATATAGATGGATACATTAATAAACTAAATGCAATTAATGACCCTGTTAATGAACTACAGAGAAATTTTGAGAATTTATTAAATACTGAAGAAAAAAGACTAGCTAGAGCCAATAATTACTGGCTTCAATTTAAACAAACAATAGGAAGTGTTGCAGGGGAAGTCTTAGCAAGTATTGGAGACCTTGTTACTGGTGCGGATACAGAAACGGCAGCAAGACAAAGATTAAATAATGAATTAGATAATTCAATAAAAACTTTAGAAGAACTTTCTAAAAAACAAACTTTAAGTAAAGAAGAACAAGTAACTTTTAATAAAGCTATTGAAAATTTAACAATTTTGGCTCCAGGAGTTGCTGAAACATATAAAGAGTGGACTTTAAATGGCGGAGATTACGCAGAAGTATTAAAAGAGATCCATAAAGCTCAAAAGAAAGTAAATGAAGAAGCTAGTATTATTACTTTGAAAAGTAAAGAACAAGAAATAAAATCAACAAGAAAGCAACTTGCTGATGTTGAAGCTAAGCTTGGAAGAGGAAGATTTAATACTGGGGAGTTTAATAGATATCAAAAAGAAGAATATGAAAAAAATGGAGAGTATCCTGCAAAAACATTCGATGAATGGTTAAGAGAAATTAAATTACCAAAAATACAAAACTCTGCTAATAATAAAGAAAAAATTGAAGATTTAGGTTATTTTCAATTGCGAGAATCTTTAGTGAAACAATTAGAAAAACAAGTAACAGATCAAAAAAATATAGAAGATAAACTGTTGAATCCAAATTCTGAAAAATTACAGTCACTAAAAGAGAATAAAACAAAAGAGAATAAAACGATAGAAACTACTTCTCAAACAGAAGGAAATTACACTAACTGGGATGCTAAAAATAAAGAATTAGAAAGAACAAAACAAAGAGCTATCATTGAAGCAAAAAAAGAATATGCTGTACAATTGAAAACTACAACAGATGGAACAAGACCTAAAATAGATGAAGCTTATCAAGGTAAACTATCTAAAATTGAAGATGACAGTAGAATAGCGGGGCTTGAAATTAAGATTGAAGAATTAAAATCAAGGATACTTAATGAGAGAGATAAATCGATTGTAGAAAAGACTAATAATGAAATTAATAGTTTAACTCTTGAAAAAGATGATGTTCAAGCAAATGCAGCAATTAGAGAAGAGAATAATAGAAAAAATCAAGAGAAATTGAGAAAAGAAGAACAAGAAAAACTATATAAACTCCAGGAACAAGATATCAAAAATGATTTTAATGATAAAAAGATTGAAGTAGAAAGAAAGTATCAAGAGAACCTAAAAGAAATAGAAAGCAGCTTCTCTGAAGAGAGATACAGTAGATTAAAAGAAGAGAGGGAAAGAGAATTAGCCTTAATTAATACCGACGAAAAAATAACCCTTTTAAAATCAAAAAAAGATAAATTAGATCCAAATAAAGATTCTTCCGAGATTAAATCTATCAACAATGAGATAACTTCTACTCAGCTAAATTTTGATACTACCGGGTTGGAAGAATCAACTAAAAAGAGAATAAAAGAATTCGAAGATTCTATAAATAGCGTTACTAAAAATTTAAATAATTTATCAAAAGTATTTGATGCAACAGGAAACAAAACTGCTTCAAACATGATGAAAGGGGCAAGTGCTATTTTTGATACTGTAAGTAATATGCCTACAGAAACTTTGGATAAAATATCAAGCTCCTTAGGTGCTAGTAGTGCTTTTAAAGATACCTCAGTTGGTAAAGGATTAGAGGCCTTTGGAAATGGAATGGGAGTAGGTTCTGGTGTAGATGCTGCTATTTCAGGAGGGAGTCAAGAAGGGCAAATCGGTTCAGCTGTAGGTTCGGCTGCTGGAGCTGGATTAGGATTTGCTATTGGAGGTCCTGCGGGTGCACAAGTGGGAGCAATAGTAGGGGGTTCAGTTGGTGGAGCCACGGGGGGATTATTTGGTAACAAAAAGAAAAAGAAAGCAAAGAGAGAGAAGAAAAGAGCTGAGGAAGCTCAAAAAAGACTTCAGGAAGGGCAAATATCGGGACAATTTAAATTTCAAGATACAATTGAAGCCTTTAATGAAGAATTAGAAAAAAGTGGGTTAGGAACTAAAGTTAATATGTTAGATCAAGTGTCTAAAAATACTAACTATGATGATATTAAAAGTTCTTTAACTGGAGCACAAGTTGGAAAAGATGGAATGAGTATTTCTCAATTAAAAAAACTTATGCCGCATATGCAAGAGCAAGAGATTATGGATTGGTTTAAAGCTACAACTGGTGGAGCGGTCGTTAATGGAGACACTATTTCAACAGGAGAAGGGAAATATGGAGCAATAGATATCGGAGCATTGGCACAACAGATAACACAGGCAAATAGAGAGCTTGAGGAGTCTCTAAAAGAAACTATTAAGAACATCATAGACTTTTCAGCAGATAAAATAAGTGGAGTAGTGAGAGAGGGATTTGGGGATGGAATAGATGACTTAGGAGATAATCTTGAAAAAGCTGTTGCAGACAGCTTGAAGAATGCCTTTTTACAAACTGAAATAGCAAAGGGTCTATTTAATGGATTAAGTGATAAGGTAACAAATATGATAACTGACATGTTTAAGAATGATAAAAATCTAGGTATTGATTTGGATATATCAAATCTTGAGAATTTATCTTTAGATGAATATATAAACCTCATAAAACAATATATGGAACTTGGGAATGAAGAACTAAAGAGTATCTTTGAGTCTTTAGGTATATCTTTAGATAATCTAAACAATACTGTAGATAAAGCCAATAAAAATAGTAAGAACACTGTTCAAGGAATGGCAACTAATCTATGGTTACAAAACTTAGGAAATCATCAAAGTGATTTAAATGGTCTAGTAAACACCCTAAATACTATGAATTTAAGAACTGATAATCTAATGAAATCTGAAAAGAATGCAATATCTATTCCACAATTAAAAGAAAACTCTTTAGAGAAAACTTTAAAAAATATAATGATTGAAATACCAGAATTAAAAGTTGATAACGTGATATCTCTTGAAATTGGAGGAAAAGCGTTTGATTTGAAAATTAATGAAGTTGTACAAAAAGCTAAGAGAATTGATAATCAACAAATGAAAGCTACAGTTAGATATAGATAAGGTGGTAAAGCATGATAAGAACAGAAAATTTAAAGGCGGAAAATACAGATCATATAATAACTATCGAAAAAAATATACAAACTGAAATAGTTACAATCCATTTTGATTTTATTTTAGAAAAAGATGTTACCCCAATATTTCTTTTGCCTTCGTGGGCTAAATCTAAATTTGAAACAATAAATTTAAGTGGAGGAACAATTCTTCTTCCTGATTTAGTGAGAAATAGAAGTATTGAAATTGAATTTAAAGGGTTTATAAGAAATCATTCGGAACTGTTGTTTTCAACCTCTTATTCAAATGAATACACAGGTGATTTTAAGTATTCATGTGTAGCTAATGATAAAGTTGGAATAATTATAAACGGAATAAGAATTAATAGTATTTCAACGATAAATAATACAACTATTTCAACAATGTTATCTATAGTTAGAAATCATCAAGGAGAGCTAATATCTAGTAGTACTTTTGATTCTAAAAGAAAAAGAAAATTTAACATTCAAACTATACCTATGACAGATAATCCATACGAACTGAAAAAAGGTCTTATTATAAATTCTATTGATGAATTTGAAAGATCTATCTATGGAAATTTTGTAGGAGAATGGATAGTTATTTGTATTCATGGAAAAAAATATAAGACATTATTAACTGGAGAAGTAGAAGAAAAGCTTCAAAAGGTACATATAGATGGCAAACTAAAACTAGGAAAATCATATTCCTTCACATTAGAGGAGGTTTAATAATTGAAAAGAAAATACCAGGTTAAATATGAAATCCTCAATAATGTTGGAGAATGGCAAGATATTACCAATTTAGTTATAGGAACCACAGAAATTAGATTAGGAAACACTAATGGAATTGGAAATAATAGTTTCGGACTTGATAACCTAAAGAAATTTGCAGATATAACAACTCACTGTAATATCAATGAAGCTTTAACAGTTCAACCGGCACTATCTACCAACCAATTTCAGCCAAATAGACGGATAAGGGTAAAAGTCAGAACAGTTGAATCACTTCAATCCTATAATTATGACTTTGCTGGGATTGAAAAAGATTATCTATTTATTAGAAATTTAAAAAGAGTCCAAAATGTAAAGATAGTTTCTTTAAATGATGGTGGAGAAGATTTGACTCCAAGCGAAGCAAATATTGAGATAACGAGTATTTCAAAAATGAATAATGGAGTTTATCTTTATTTCAACAGAATATTACAAAAATATGAAAATATAAATTTATTAATAGAGGTAATTGCAAGTGATTTAGACAGTGATAGAGTTGAAATTGAAGGGAATGAGACAGATGAGTATTATATTCCTAACGTTGATCCAGATGTAATTGAACTTTTAGGATATTACAAATATCACTTTGTTCCTTGGTCTAAAGGTTATCTTTCTAGATTATATTTTAGTGATAGATACGGAGTTGAATACTTATATTTTTCTAAAGAAGAGGATCCTTTAAATTTCCCTTATGAAATTATGAAAGTAACAAAAGAAGGAACAGGAATTAGAGTTAAATTAAATAAACCTATTCCAAAAAGAGTCAGACTTGTAGTATGTCTGCTTTTTAACTCTAAAGAAGATGTTATTATCTTTGATGGATATATAGACGACTATACAACAAATGAATATCACCAAGTAACATATATATGCCAAGATTTATCGTGGAAACTTGATGTTATGGCAATAAATAAGACTTATCCTAAAAATACTACTTATGTAGATACTATAAAAGCTATTTTAGAAGATAATAAACAAACTGATTTCGAGTTTATATATGGCGTTGAAAGTGCTGATAATACTACAATTCTAACAGAAGATTACAAAATAGAAAATGTAACTATCTGGGAAGCTATCCAGAAGCTAGCATTAGCTAAAGGATGGGCTCTATACTTTAAATACAATAGAAGCAAAAACAAGCAAGTTTTAGCCTTTGAAGACATTGTTAATGTTAATTATATTACTTATCAATTAAATACCTATGACCTAATAGGAAATTTCACCTCTTCTGGAGGATTAAGTGAAGTTAGAAATATTGTAGAAGTCATTTATAAAGATAAGGAGTTATCTAAAGAGAACATCATTGAAGTTAGAAGTCAAGGAAGTATAGACCTCTACCAAAGAGAAAATAGACTAACTTTAGGTCTTGAAGTTACCAAAGATGTAGTAACAACAAAAGATAGAGCTCTTAATTTGGCCAATATGGCTCTTAGTGATTTAAAAGACCCGCAGGTTAGTTACTCAATAGAAACTACCTTGATGCCTAAGTTAAAATTAAATGATGAACTTTGGTTTATACATCCAAACATAACAGAACAACCCTTACACCTCAGAGCTCATTCAATAGTTCACAGAATTTCTGTTGAGGATGATGGATCCATGGAGTGTACAACATCCATCTTAGGAGGAGGGAAAATATCATACAAAAGAAATAACTGGCTTTATGTAGACAGCAAAATAAAAGATGATACAGTTACTATAATTAAATAAGGAGACCTACATGAATAGATTAGATCAACTAACAAAAACATTAGAAGGTGTTATTTCAAACATTACAGAAGTATATAAACCTGAAATTTATAGCACTGATATAAATACTTTAAATAAACCAATGGCAGACATACCGGCAGGTCATGTATTAAATACAAACTGGGATAATCTTTGTAATTCTCTTAAACTCTTAACAAATTTTAATATTGAAATGGCTAAAGAAGTTAAAACTTTATTAGAAGCTTGTCCACATGGTGTAGGCGAAGTCTTAATTACTTCATCCAATACAAATCCTGAAACTAGATGGCCTAAAACTAAATGGAAAAGAATAACAGAAGGATTCATCCATCCTGTTATTGATGGAGAACCATTATTTAAAACTCTAAATCAAACTGGGGGAAACTATGAAATAAATCTACTTTTAAAGCACCTGCCAGAACACGGTCACGATGTAGGTGGTTTTACTGATGCGAGATGGGGATTTTCACCGTCAATTCAACAATCGGGAGAACAATTTAAAAGTGGAAAAGGTGGAACTTTATGGAAATTGAAAACTGATAAAGTTGGTGAAGGGAAACCTTTTAGTATTGTACCTAAATATATAACTAAATATATATGGGAAAGGGTGAGTTAATGAGCACTGGAATTATAAATTTAAAAGTGAAAGCTGGTGTTGTGACAGGACCATCAGGATTATCAATTTCAAAGA
Organism: Cetobacterium sp. 2A; assembly: GCF_014250685.1. Taxonomy (GTDB): domain Bacteria; phylum Fusobacteriota; class Fusobacteriia; order Fusobacteriales; family Fusobacteriaceae; genus Cetobacterium. Next base: position 54,538 of record NZ_JACFAJ010000005.1, read on the forward strand.
TAGTATTTAAAGAAAAACTTCCAAATGGAGATAGTGTTTATAAAGTCATAAGAGAAGATAACTTCATTATAGGGGAATTCACTATTCCAAAAGGAGAACAAGGTATACAGGGTATTTTAGGTCCTAAAGGTGAAGATGGTGTTGGAATTTCTAATATAACCCATGTAAAAGAGGGGCTTACTAATAGAATTTTGATATCTCTTACAAATGGAACTAGTTATCCAGTCAATCTTCTAGATGGTGAAAGTGCTTTTGAATTATGGTTGGGAAAAGATAATGAAGGAACATTAGAGGATTTTTTTGAAGCTTACAGAGGTTTCTCAATAAAAATTTTAAAATTTAAAGAGACACTTCCAAACGGTGATAATGTATATGAAATTTTTATTGATAACGATGAAAAAATAGGAGAATTTATTTCTCCTAAAGGTACAAAAGGGAATTCTTTTCATATTTTTAAAACATATTCATCAATTGTTGAGATGGAAAATGATTTTATCAATGATGAAATTCCTATTGGATCATATGTAGTTATCTCAAGCGATAATTTAGACAATGCTAAACTATTTGAAAAAAAACAAAAAGGATTTGAATTTGTTGTTAAAATGGCGGGAGAGTTTGAAACTTTAAAACCAGCAACTAAAACTAAATTAGGTGGAGTGAGAGTTGGTGTAAATATGCAGATTAATCCAGATGGAGTAATTAACCCAATATATCCAATTTCAACAAAAAATGGAAGAGGTATAGTTCAAATAGGAGAAGGAATTAATATTGATAATGGAAAAATATCAGTTGGTGGTTCATTTAGATACAACAGTTCTTCAGTAATTTTCAATAAAGTTGATGGTGAAGAGATGCTTGAAAGAAATAATACAGCGGTAGGAAATGAAGCTCTCTTTAAAACAAGCTCAGGCACTGATAATACAGCGTTTGGAAGTGAGGCTTTATGCGACAGACAATACAGTGCAAGTGGGAATACAGCTTTGGGATCAGGGTCTCTTCGTAATTTACAATATGGAGATTTCAATACAGCGGTAGGATTTCAGAGTGGAGAAGGTATTAATGATTTTTCATTCACAACATGTTTAGGATACAAGTCAACTGCAACTGGAGATCATCAACTACAACTTGGTGATAGATCTACAACAGCTTATTGTTATGGGAGTGTTCAGAATCGTTCGGACGAAAGAGATAAAACTGATATAAAAGATACGGAACTAGGACTAGGGTTCATTATGAAATTAAAGCCTAGGGAATACAGATTTGACTATAGAGAATCTTACAGAGATTATCAAGAAATTGATAAAATTAGAAAAAAAATAGAAAAATTAAATAAAAAGGGTAGAAAGATAAATCATGCAGAAGCATTGAAAATATTTGATATTGAAAATATAAAAAAAGATGGAAGTAAAAAAGGATGGAGACTTCATCAAGGATTTATAGCGCAAGAAGTATTTCAAACTATGAGAGAACTGGGAGTTGATTTTGGTGGCTATCAGGACCATTCTATAAATGGTGGAAAAGAAGTTTTAAGTATTGGTTATACTGAGTTTATACCAGTTCTAACAAAAGCAATACAAGAACAGCAAAAACAAATAAATGAATTAGTAAAAGAGATGCAACAAATTAAAAAACACATGGAGAAAACTAATGAATAAATTTATTACTGTAACAAAAGTTATTTGGAATAGTGTAAAAATATTTTTACACATAACTGGAGGGAAAGACAAAATTAAAAAAATGACCAAAATTGAAGCAGACTTCAAAAAGTAAGAAAGGAGATTTTGTGAAAGATATACTAGAAAATTTAATGCTCTATATAATAAATCTTTTTAAATACCTTTGTTTAGGCTTTATTATTCCGCTTATAGGAGGTTTTGATAACGCTTTAGAATCTCTGTTTATTCTAACAGTGTTAGATGTCATAACAGGTATTTTAAAAGGAATTAAAAATGGAAATGTTTTCTCTCGTACCATGTATAAAGGATTTATTTTTAAGAAACCTTCAATATATATTGCAATAACTGTAATGTATCAAATTGACAAATCAGGAGCATTAAAAGACCTCGGATTTTCCCTGAGAGAAATGTTAATAAATGCGTGCATCATAATGGAGGGTATTTCAATCTTGGAAAACTTAGAAAATCTAGGTTTTCCTATCCCTACTCCAATTAAAAATATTTTAGCTTCAGTAAAACATAAAGAAAGTATAGAAGGAGATTAAAAATGTACAAGAGCAAATATTTTAAAGTTAAAGAATTAGTATCTCCACAAGTATATGAAAAGCTTGGAGACGATGCTAGAAAATATATAAGCGACAATATCTGGTTGTTCCTGGATACCTTAAGAGAAGATTTAGGGGTTCCTGTATTAGTTAATAGACCAAGTCATGGGATAACACAAAGAGGGCTTAGAACAACTTTAGATAGCATTGTAATAGATAAAGTAAAATCAAACAAATTATATTTAAGTGCCCATGTGCTGGGGAGAGGTGTAGACTTTGAAGTTCCAAATATGGATATGAAAAAGGTTTACGAGAGAATTATTAACAATCAAGAAAAATATCATATGATTACAAGAATCGAGGATCCAGAAGTGACTCTAAAAAAAGGATATATCCATGTAGATGATATGCATACAGACAAAAATGGAATATATATTTTTAAACCTTAAAAAAATAAAAGGCTCCTCAATAAAACTGAGGAGTCTTTTTGTATTATGAAAAATTACAATTAATATTTATATTCTTCCGTTAATTCTATAGATATAAAATAATGCTAAAGCTACTATAATAAAAATTATTCTACTTACCCATGTTTCAGCCATCAATATACCTGTAACATGTTGAAAATAATCTAGTAAAGCCCAAAACATCCAAGTTCCCATAAGAAAAGCAAGATATATAATTACATGATCAGAATCAAAAGGAGCAATGTAATCTATTTCTAAATATGTTTTTAAAGTTAAAATACCTATAAAAATAAATGGTGGTAAAAAGTATTTTATAAATATTTTTTTAAAATCAACTTTCATTAAAACCTCCTTACTTTATATCTGTATTTTTTGGCATTATGATATTATTTATTTTAGGATAGCTTTTTTCTCTTTTTTCTAATTCAGATTTAAACCCCTCTTTTGTTGCATATATATCAAGCCCCATATCTTTAGTAAATTGCACTGTTGCTTTTAATGGTGTTAATCCTATATATTTTGTTGGTTGCAATTCTCTACCAAAGTGACTAACTTTTACATTTTTAATTTTAATCGTAAATAAAATTCCTTCTCCTTTTATATTTTTTAATGCTTTATATCCGTTTATAACTTTTCCACCTAAATCAAAAACAGAAAATACAAGATTTCCAATGTTATATATATCTTCTCCTAAATTTTTATTTAGTTGAACAGTTGGATATTTTCTATTTATACTTTCAGAAATTATTTTTCCAAGTGGTTTATAAAACCAATCTCTGGTCATGTTAAAACTTCCCATCTTATCTGGGGTGCCTTTAGCTACAAAATAAACATCTGCTATAAACTCAGTTATCATACCTGTCGTATGTGCTATCAGTATAAACGATACTGATAGAGGATTATGTTTTATAGTTTGACTAATTCCAATTGTTGCCGCTAAGTTACTGGTACTCATTAGAGTTTTACTCCAGTCCATAGATAAAATAATTAATTCGTTAGATACATCTTTAATTTCAATATTTCCAACATAAGAACTTAAACTATCGGCTCCTGTTTCTCCTCTACCATCTAAAGGTTGTAATTTATATTGTCTTATAACTACATAGAACATATGTTTTCCCTTATTAAAAAACTCTATATAATCAGCTACAAATCCGTTAAATATATATTCTCTAATAACATGGCCACTTCTGACAATTTTTATATTAATTCTTTTTAACCATTCTATTTTATCCCCATTCGTTCTGCACCATTTATTTAATTTTAATATATTTTCACCGTTTATATCATCCGCATGTCGAATATATCCTTTTATAGCAAAAATTCCATGCTTTAAAAATATCTTAATATCTTCTATGTCTATTTGTTCAAATGAAATTGTATCATTTTTAAAAAGTGAATTGATTGTTATTTGTGTTTTTGCGGTCTCATCTTCATAATTATAAATTTCAATAGTCTTATTTTTCATACCGAGACTCCTAAGTTTGTTTTTCTATATTTTATCTAAAAAAATATAGAATCGGCAATATAATTTTTTTATTTTTAACACTTATTACAATATCTTGACTATAAGGTTTTATAAGGTTTTATAAATTTTTTTAGAGTTTTTAAAATTTATGTTTTTAAAATAGAGAATTTCACAGGATTTATATCGTATGATTTGGTTTTAATCAATAATGGAAAGTGGTAAAAGATAGTTGTGGTAATAGTAAAAATAAAGTATAATGATGAAGTTGAAAAATTAATTTTATTAAAAATATGGGGGAAAATAATGAGAAGTTTTAAAAAATTAATGTTAAACATGGAAAACTTTGACCAACGCGTTGAAGATTTTTTTACTACTATTACAGGAGACGAAGTAATAATAGAGAGAGAAGAAAAAAAAACAGGAACTAAAATAACAGTTACGCAAAAAATAAATTTAAAAAAAATATATTTTACTGTTTATTGTACTTCAAAAGGGACAACATTGGACTTTACTAAATATGGTGTAACAAATGAGGACGTAGAAAAATACTTAATTCCTTTGAAAGAATGGTTAGAGATAAATTGTTCTTATGACATTAAAGAAAATCACTTTACATTGAAAAATATAGAAAAGGAAATTTTTGAAACTCTTATATGCTTGTTAAAAGAAGAGGAAGAAAACTTTGAAATAAAAGAAGAAAATTTAGAGATGAATAGAATAAAAATAGAATCGAAAATAGATAAAATGCAAATAACAATGACATATTATCCCACTAAAACTCTATTAGTGCAGGGGAAACCAGCACATTGTTATTGGTCTATTTTTAAATTATTAATAAAATTGGAATTAATTACAGTAAAAGAAGAAGAAAATATAATTTTAAGATCTTTAGATATAATGCCAAAATATACAGGTGAAAAAAAGGATATAAATAGAATTTCTTGTATAGAAAATTTACAAGAAGATTGTAAAATAATGATAAATACATATATAAATTTAAGAGAAATTTTTAAAGAGAAAGTATTGGGAGATTATTCATTTTTATGTTTTTATCCATTGAGAGTTTCGGAAGCAGTTTTGAGAAAAGCACTTATAGAAAATATAACGATTCCAGTAGGATACGAGTTGAATAGTAGAAAATTTGTTTTAATAAATGATGAAAAACATCAAATAGTTATATTTAATGAAAAAAAGGAAATAACATCTCGAATAGTAGTAAATACAACATATATAAAGGATGCGATACAAGATTTATATATACATTTTAATAATAATAGACACGGTTTGTTCCATGGAGAAGAGTGGGCTAGTAGTAGAGTTATTTCAAATTATTCAGAAGCTGAAGAAATAAGTGAAAAAGCAATAAAATTAATATCAGATTTGGTAAAGTAGTAAAATAAAGAAGGGAGAGTAAGGTGGAAAAATTTATATGCACTAAATTAGTGAATAATTCAAAATATAAATATATTCTTTATTCAACATCTTATGAAAGTTCTGTAACAGATAGAAGTTCGCTACTAAAATTAATAAAACAGTTTTCGTTAAAGGGATATGTTCTTGTAGATTTATTATTATCCAAAGGGAATAATTTTAATAGATTTATGGAATTATATATAGAAAATGAAAATATAAAGGGAATTAAAGTAAAGAAAGATACAGATATATATATACAAAATGAAAGTTTAAAATTTTATTATAAAAATAAAGCTTTATTAGACAAGAAAAACAGTATATTTACATTGTAAAAAGAACCTTGGACTTAAGGTTCTTTTTTTGTTTGAAAATTAGAATTAAAGTTATTATGAAATTTTCTTTTATTCTTTTTATTTCACCTTGGTTAAGAGGGTTTTTATGATCTAACCCATTTTTCAACTCATAAATTTTCTCTAATTTATTATTCATACCAACACCTCATTTTTAATGATTATAATATGATTTAATTTGGTTAAATACAATCTTAAGAATAAATTATGAAGTATTTATCTTCCGCCCACAATTATCTCCTTTAGAAGTATCGTAGGTTGTCCCACGTTTGCAGGAATACTTCCTGATACTGACCCACACATTCCTTGACCGTGTTCTAAATTATCTCCTACCATTTCTATTTTCTTTAAAATATCTGGTCCGTTTCCAATTAAAGTCGCACCTCTTATTGGATTTTTAATTTCTCCATTTTCAATGATATACCCTTCCATTACTGAAAAATTAAAATCTCCAGTTGATGGATTTACTGATCCACCACCCATATATTTAGCATAAATTCCTCTTTCAGTATTTTTAATCATATCTTCTTTCTTTGATTTCCCAGCCAATATAAAAGTATTAGTCATTCTAGATGTCGGGGCATATTTATACGATTCTCTTCTAGAACTTCCTGTAGATTCCATTCCCATTCTTCTACCGTTTAATTTATCTATCATATATCCTTTTAAGATTCCATTTTCTATTAAAACATTTCTTCTAGTTGGAGTTCCCTCATCGTCTATATTTGACGATCCCCATTCATTTGCTAAAGTTCCATCATCCACTGCTGAAACTACATCACTTGCTATTTTTTCTCCTAACTTTCCTGAGAAAACAGAAGTTCCTTTGGCAACACTTGTAGCTTCTAAACCATGCCCACAAGCTTCATGGAAAATAACTCCTCCAAACTGATTATCTATAATAACTGGCATTTTTCCAGAAGGTGCATAATCTGCATTTAGCATTGTTTTAGCTATTCTTGATGCTTCTTTAGCGTACTTTTTTACATCTATCTCATTAAATAGTTCAAATCCTTTTGATGCTCCTGGTCTATATGAACCAATTTGCATCTCACTTCCTTTACTAGCAACGCTCTCTATTCCAATTCTTGTTCTAACTCTTGTATCTTCAACAAATACCCCTTCACTATTTGCTACCAAAATATTTTGAATTGAATCACCATACGATACTCTAACCTGTGATATCACTTCATCATAATTCTTAGCAGCGCTATTAGCCTCTTTCATGATTAAAATCTTTTGATCTTTTGAAATCGTATCAGGAGGTAAAATTATCTTATTTCTATTTTCTATTTCTCTTTTTATAAGATTGATTACAATGTCTTCTTTGGTTCCAGAAATAGCCTTAGCTGCTCTTCTTGCTGTCTGAATTAGATTTTCAAAACTCATATCATTTGTATATGCGTAAACAGAAAATAAATCTTTAAATATTCTTATCCCTATTCCATGCTCTTTCCCAGAAATAGCACTTTGTATTTTTCCATCTATCATAAAAAGTGAGTCCCCAATTTTATCTTCAATAAAAACTTCGGCAAAATCTCCACCAGTTGAAAGAGCTTCATTTAAAATATCTTCAATTTTATTTTTTCCCAGCATTTCTTTCCTCCTTAAGTATTTTCCTAATTATATCAGAAACTTGTAGTTTTTTCATTAATTATTGCCTTAATTTAATATTTGAGATATAATCCTTTCAACGGAAATTTAAAAGGGATGGATGATTATATGACAAATAAAAAATTTATTGATGAAGTTTTTAAAAAAGCTAATGAACTAAAATTAGAAGACTTTGAAATCTTCTTTGTTTCATCTGAAAGCAGTTCTCTTAAAGTTTTTAAAGGAGCTGTGGACTCATATTCTGATAATCAAAATGGAGGTATTTCTTTTAGAACCAAAGTTGGGGATAAAATGGGATATTCTTATACTGAATCTTTAGAATTAGAAGACATTACTCCACTAATAGAAAATGCAATCTCCAACGGTAAGATTATAGAAAGTGATGACCTTATCGAAATTTACGGTGAACAATCAACATATACTCCCGTGAAATCTTATTCAAATGCCATAGAAAACATTGATGTTCAAGATAGAATAAATTTTTTAATTGAAGCTGAAAAGATTGCTTTTAGCTTAGATTCAAGAGTAAAAAATGTAAATTATTGTCTTTTTGGAATGGGTACATCTGAGTGTATAATAAAAAATTCTAAAGGATTGGATTTATCACAAAAGAGTAATTCAGCCTATGTATATTTAGCTGTAGTTGTTGAAGAGAATGGAATTATTAAAAATGATTCTGCATACATAGTTTCAAAAGATTTTAAAGATTTTGATGCTACAAAATTAGCTAAAGAAGCGGTAAGTAAAGCTATTTCAAAACTAAACTCTATTGATGCAACTTCACATTCTGGAAAAGTAATTATAAATAATGAGGCCTTTTCTGACCTTCTTGAAGCTATGTCAGGAATTTTTTCTGCTGAAAATGTTCAAAAGGGAATTTCAAAATTAAAAAATAAGTTAAACACTCAAATATCTTCAGAAATTATAACTTTGGTAGATGATCCTCATTTGGAAGATGGTTATAACAGTTCTTCTTTTGACTCAGAAGGAGTTCCAACTAAATGTAAAACTATTATAGAAAATGGAATTTTACAAACTTATCTACATAATACTAAAACAGCAACTAAAGATGGAATCAAATCAACTGGAAATGCTTCTAAAAATGGATACAAAGGTACACTTGGAATTTCTCCTTTTAATTTTTATATAAAAAATGGAACTTTAACTGAAAGTGAACTTTATAATAAACTAAAAAATGGAGTACTGATTACAAATTTCTCTGGCCTTCATTCAGGACTTAACTCTATTTCTGGAGATTTCTCTCTAGCTGCAGAGGGATTCCTAATTGAAAATGGACAAATTTCTAAACCTTTAAATCAAATAACTCTATCCGGAAATTTTTTCACTCTCTTAGAAGATATTGAAGAGATAGGTAGCGATTTAAAATTTAATCTTTCTGGAGTTGGGTCACCAGCTGTTCTTGTTAAAAATTTAAATATTTCTGCATAAAAAAATCCCACAGATACTAATTTATCTGTGGGATAATTTTTATTAAGCCCTAGCTGAGATAGCCCAAACTAGTGTATCTTTCATCTCTTTAAAATTCTTAAGATATTTAAGTTTTACCATATCTCCGTATAATTTTAATTCAAAATCAGCTATAGCATCTACAAAGTCAGCTATATCTGCATTTCTTCTTCCATATGAAAGTGATCTCTTTTCCTGTTTTCCTTCAATTAGAAGAGTTAAAATTCCTTTTGTGAATCCTAAAATTTCAACATCTGCAACTTTTTCATTATAAGCAGTTTCTATTGCTCTTTCTTTTCTTGCTTCTGCATTTTGTCTTTTATGTTCTGTTCTTCTTTTGTCATCTTTTTCTTTAACTAATCTTGCTGCTTTTTTTATTCTTTTCTCAGTTCCGTGAGCTTTTCCTTTTGCTTTATCTTTACTTATAACTTCCATTTAATCCTCCAAGGGTAATTAATATTTGTTTGGATCAGCTGTTCCAATTGTCACAAGTTCTACCCCTGAACTTGTTCCTAATCTCGTAACACCTAGTTCTATATATTTCATTGCAGTTTCTAAATCTCTTACTCCACCTGCCGCTTTAAGTTGTGCCATATCTCCAACTATCGACTTCATAAGAGCTATATCCTCAAAAGTAGCTCCACCTGTTCCAAATCCTGTTGATGTTTTTACAAAGTCAGCTTTAGCATTTAGACAAAGTTCTGTGGCTTTTCTTTTTTCTGCATCTGTTAAATAGCAATTTTCAATAATTACTTTAAGAGTATTTTCTCCGATAGCTTCTTTGATTCCTCTAATTTCATCTTCTACATATTGGAACTCACCAGCTTTTAGCATTCCAACATTTATAACCATATCGATTTCTGAAGCACCATTTTTTATACATTGTTTTGCTTCGAAAATTTTAGATTCTGTATCCATAGCTCCAAGAGGGAATCCAATTACAGCACAAACCTTTACATTTGTCCCTTCTAATTCTTGCTTAGATAATTTTACATAACATCCATTTACACAAACTGCATAAAAATCATATTCTCTTGCTTCAGCACAAAGTTTTATTATGTCTTTTGGCTCTGTTGTTGCTTTTAAAACTGTATGATCAATATATTTATTTAACTTCATTATAAACTCCTCCGATTTTACCTTATATTATAACACATTTACTGCATGAATCTCTAGTATAACATTATTTTTATTTACTTTTTCATCAATTATTGTATATGCTGACTCTAAAAGTTTAATTGAACTTTGTAAATTTCTCTCATTATATTGAATAATCGCTAAAGTTTCTCCCTCTTCAACATAATCTCCTACTTTTTTCTTTAATAGAACTCCAACAGAGTGATCTATTACATCCTCTTTAGTTTCTCTTCCGGCACCTAAAACCATAGCTGCTTTTCCAACTTCTTCAGCTTCTATCTTTGAAATCCATCCTGATTTCTTTGATTTAACTTCAAACTCATTTTTAAACTGAGGAAGAAGTGAATAGTCATCAACAAGATTTGGATTTGCTCCTGATGCAGATAAAAACTCCTTCAAATGAATTAAAGCTGTTCCGTTTTTTATAACCTCTTTAACCATAGACTTTCCATCTTCTAAAGTTTTAGCATCTCCTTTTATTTGAAGTGCAACTGCAACTAAAGTTTCAACTAACTCAGTGAAATCCTCAGGTCCATTTCCTTTTAGAGTTTCTATTGCCTCTATAATTTCATTGGTATTTCCAACTGCATAACCTAAAGGTTGATCCATATCTGTTAAAACAGTAACTACTTTTCTATCAAAAGATTCTCCGATATCTAACATAGTTTTTGCAAGTTCTCTAGCTTGATTTAAATCTTTCATGAACGCTCCAGAACCTACCTTAACATCAAGGATTATTCCATCAGCATATACAGCAAGTTTTTTACTCATAATTGAGCTAGCAATAAGTGGAATACTTGATACTGTAGCTGTTACATCTCTCAATGAATATAATTTCCCATCTAAAGGAACTATCTTATTAGAATAACCCATAATTCCAGTTCCTGTTGTATTCACCATTTTAACTAGTTCATCTCTAGTTTGTGGGAAATGGAATCCTGGAATCGCCTCAAATTTATCAATAGTTCCACCAGTGTGTCCTAGTCCTCTTCCTGAGAGCTTAGCTGTCCCTATATCAAAAGCTGCAAATAGTCCAGCTAGTGCTATAGTTGTTTTATCACCTACTCCACCTGTTGAATGTTTATCTATTAAAAATTTATGTATTCCTTCGAATTTTATTAAATCTCCACTATGCATCATTTTGCTTGTGAAAACTTTTAATTCGTCCTTAGTCATTCCATTAAAATAAATAGCCATCAAAAATGCTGAGATTTGGTAATCAGGTATCTCTTCCTTTAGGTAGCCATCTAAAATAAATCCTATCTCCTCCGAAGTTAATACTTCGTTGTCTCTTTTCTTTTGGATTATATCTACAACTCTCATTAATAGCTCCTCCTTTTCTTCACAATGCTCTCTATTTTATATAATATAAAATTTAATGAAATATGTCAACAATAGCAATAATTATACTTGAAAAAATAATATTATAGGGTAGACTTTAGTATAGTTAATATTCTGTAATATACACACTAAAGGAGGTTTTTATGGAGAATTTTACTTATTATATCCCTACAAAGATTTTATTTGGTAAAAATCAAACTGAAAAACTAGGAAAAGAAATTTCAAGCTATGGAAAAAAAGTACTTTTTTTATATGGGAAAAATAGTATAAAGAAAAATGGAGTATATGATGATGTTGTTAATTCGTTGGCCGCACACAATATAAGTTTTGTCGAACTTTCTGGTGTTGATCCAAATCCAAGAATCGAAACTGTAAAAAGAGGAGCAGAGCTTTGCAGAGAGCATAATTTAGATTTAGTTTTAGCTGTTGGTGGTGGAAGTACAATTGATTGTGCTAAGGCCATTGCTGCGCAAGCAAAATATGATGGTGACGTTTGGCAAGATTTATATGTAGATAAAAAATTAAATAAATTGACTTCAGCTCTTCCTGTTGCTACAGTTTTAACTCTAGCTGCCACTGGAAGTGAAATGAATGGAAATAGTGTGATTTCAAACCCTGAAACAGATAAAAAATTATCAATTAGCAGTAATCTCCTAAGACCAGTTGTTTCTGTTTTAGATCCAACTTATACTTTTAGTGTTAATAAATATCAAACTGCAGCTGGAGCTGTAGATATTATAAGTCATCTTTTTGAACAATATTTCTCTCCAGATAAAAATGGATACTTACAATCTAGATTGATTGAAAGTCTTTTAAAAACAGTTATACATTTCGCACCTAAAGCATATGAATTCCCAGAAGATTATGAAGCTAGAGCAAATATAATGTGGGCAGGTTCTTTGGCTCTAAATGGTCTTCCATCATATGGTAAGGTTAGTACTGATTGGGCAACTCATGGAATAGAGCATGAACTTAGTGCTAAATATGATATCACACATGGAGTTGGTCTTGGAATACTTACTCCTTATTGGATGGAGTATGTTCTTAGTCCTGAAAATGTTCATAGATTTGTAGATTATGGAAAAGCTGTTTGGAAAATTCCTGGTACAGATGCTATGGATGTAGCTAGAAAATCTATTGAAATTACAAGAGAATTTTTTAGTTCTTTAGGAATTCCAGAAACTCTTAGCGAAGTTGGTATAGATAGCTCAAAATTAGTAGAAATGGCTGAAAGCGCTACTGTTTACGGACCTCTTGGAACTATGAAAAAATTGCAAAAAGAGGATGTTCTTGAAATCTTAAGAAAAGCACTGTGAAATTACCAGAATACAACTTAGATTTTATCTAGTCCCTTTACTTTTTTTATGTTATTCTATAATGAATAAAACAAAAAATTGGGGGAGAAGTATGAATAAAAAACATGAACTGATGGGACAAGAAAAAATTACAAAACTATTGTTTCAATTTTCTTTTCCAGCTATGATTGGAATGATTGTAAATGCCCTTTACAATATTGTTGACAGAATCTATATAGGAAATATTAAAGGTATTGGAGCTCTTTCCATAGCTGGAGTTGGAGTTGTATTTCCTATTATGATTTTCTCTTTTGCTTTTTCAATTATGATTGGGCTCGGGGGAGCAACAAATATTTCACTATCGTTGGGAAGAAAAAACAAACCTTTGGCAGAACTTTATTTAGGAAATGGAATTTGTTTAGGAACTTTAGTTGGTTGCCTGATATCTTTCTTAACTATTTTTTATATGAAATCTTATATCATGCAACTGGGTGCTAGTGCATCGACAGTTCAATATTCGATAGATTACCTAAGAATCGTTGCCCTTGGATTTCCTTTTGCTACAGTTGGATATATTGCTAACGCTGCTATCCGATCAGATGGAAATCCTAAATTTTCTATGATTACTCTTTTAATAGGAGCACTTATAAATATAATTTTAGATCCAATCTTTATATTTTATTTAGATATGGGAGTTAAAGGAGCAGCTCTTGCCACTATTATCTCTCAGTTCGTTTCTGCAGTTTGGACAATATTATACTTTAGATCTAAAAATAGTGGTTTAAAATTACATTTCCACAATTTAAAACTACAATTTGATAAAATAAAAAATATTATTTTAATTGGAACTGGTCCTTTTATATTACAACTAGGTTCTAGTGTTGTTACTTTAGTAGCAAATAACCTTCTTAAATTTTACGGTGGTGATATCGCAGTAGGTGCAATGACTATTATCAATGGTATAGTTACATTTGTTATGATGCCTATTTTTGGTATCAATCAGGGATTACAGCCTATTGCTGGTTACAACTATGGAGCAAAGCTTTATAAAAGGGTAAAAGAAGCTCTTTTAAAAGCTATCCTTGGAGCAACTATAATCTCAACAACTGGATTTTTATGTATTCAATTTCTATCAAAATATTTTATCTATATTTTTACAACTAATGAACTCCTTGTGGCAACTGCTGCAACTGGACTTAAAATATTTACTCTTATGTTACCATTTTTAGGTTTCCAAATTGTAAGTTCAATTTATTTCCAAGCTATAGGTAAACCAAAATTGACTATGTTTTTAAGTCTTTGTAGACAAGTTTTATTTCTTATCCCTTTCCTTCTAGTATTTTCAAGAATTTGGGGAGTGAGTGGAATTTGGGCTGCTGTTCCTTGTGCCGATTTACTATCCGTTATTATCACTTTTATTTTAGTTAGAAGAGACATTAAAATTTTAGATAAAGAAGAGAGCAATCCTTAATGGACTGCTCTCTTTTTAAATTACAATATATAAAATCACAATTATAATTGGTAAACATAAAATACTAGATACTGTGGATAATAATGAACAACTAGAAGCTAGTATAGCTCCTTTATTGTACTTTATAGCATATGCTATCGTAACAGAAGCCGTTGGAGTAGCCATCATCAATGTAACTATTCCTGCTGGCAATGGTGAAAGATAAAAAATTCCTAAATAATTACATATTTTTATTAAAAACAATGTTACCAAAGGAAATATAATAACTTTTATTAAAGAATAATACCAAGCTTCTTTTATCTTTAAAGCATCTTTAAATGATACTTCTGAGAGTTTAAGACCTGCAGCTAACCACGCCAAAGGTGAACATAGATTCGACAAATATACCATCGGTTTATATAGCCAATACATAGTCTTGTCTATTCTCAAAATCGCATACTCTTTTCCATCTACTGCTACTTGTGGCAAATGATTTTGACCTAACCAAATTGTCAGTCCTAAAAATGTTGCTAATATTACCGGATTTAAGAAAATAGTTTTGAAATTTCTTAAACTCATTTTCATTCCAGACATTTTTATAAATCCATAAGAATATAGAAATATTCTATATGGAATCGAAAATATTGAAGCATATATAATTCCGATATCTCCATATAGAGCCTGAACTATTGGTATTCCAAAAGCAGTTACGCCTCCAAAAGTTGTAAGTATTTCAAGTGTCACCTTTTCATCTTTTTTACATTTAAAATAAAATAGACCTGAAGTAATCATAAAGAGAAGATGAATACCAAAGCTCCAAATAAAAATATTTAATCCTTCGATAAATATCTCTTCATTGAAATCTTTCATAAAAGCTGTGAAAGATAGCGCTGGTATTGAAACAAATAAAACTACATCTGTTAAAGATTTTGAAGCATCTTTATCCAAAAGTTTTTTTCTGCCTATTATTATCCCTAGTAAAATTATTAAAATGGATGATGCTACAACTCCGACTATATTATTATTTGAAAAAATACCTTTTAGCGTTTCTAATATATTCATTCGACTATTCTTTATCCTCTACATCATTATCTTCACTTGAATTATAGATAGAACTGTCTAAGTCTCCTACAACTTTTGCAGTAACTAGTCCAGAAACCATTGATCCACTTACATTTAAAGCTGTTCTTCCCATATCAATTAATGGCTCTATAGAGATTAATAATCCTACAAGGGCAACTGGGAAATTAAGAGAAGAAAGAACTATTAGAGCAGCAAATGTAGCTCCTCCTCCAACTCCTGCAACTCCAAATGAACTAACTGCAATGATAGCAACTAATTTTACTAAGAATTCAAAACTCATAGGGTTTATTCCTACAACTGGAGCAATCATAACTGCAAGCATTGCTGGATATATTGCTGCACATCCATTTTGCCCAATAGAAGATCCAAATGACGCTGCAAGGTTTGCAACTCCTTCTTGAACACCTAATTTTTCAGTTTGAGTTTCAATATTCATTGGAATAGCTCCAGCACTTGTTCTAGATGTAAATGCAAATGTTAGAACTGGTAGTGATTTTTTAACATATATGATTGGGTTTAATCCAATCATAGCAATTATGATTAAATGCACTATAAACATAGCTATAAGTGCAACATATGATGCAACTACAAACTTACCAAGATTTAATATATCTCCAATATTACTTCCCGCTACTACCTTAGTTATTAGAGCTAAAACTCCAAATGGAGTAAGTCTTAAAACTAAAGTAACCATTCTCATGATAGCATCATGGAAAGAGTTAGTCATATCTTTGAAAACTTCAAAAGATTTTGGTTTCTTTTTAGCCATACCTAATGCTGATATTCCTAAGAATCCTGAGAAGAATACTGTTGCTATAGTTGACATATCTCTAGCTCCAGTTAAATCTTGGAATGGATTTACAGGAATAAATTCAATTATCTTTTTAGTGAATGAAATATTTTGTACATCTCCAAGTTTTCCTTGTAGATATCCAGCTCTTGCAGCCTCTTTTGCACCCATTTCAATTCCGTCTGCTGTAAGACCAAATCCATTAGCTACTAAAGCTCCTACTACAGCTGCTATTGCCGCTGTTCCAACTAAAACTAGTATTACAAGTCCACCTATTTTACCAAGTGATTTTCCACCATCTTTTAGATTTATAATAGCAGAAAGAATCGAGATTGCAATTAAAGGCATAACAATCATCTTAAGTAATCTAACATAACCTTCTCCAACAATATTTATCCATTCAATCGTTCTAATAGTTATAGTGTTTGATGGTCCATAAATAAATTGGAAAATTGCTCCTAAAACAATACCCATTCCAAGAGCTAAAAATACTCTCTTTGAAAAAGCAACGTATTTTTTTTGCATAACATATAAAATTCCTATCAGTACTAAAAATACTAGTACATTTAACAACTCAAATAACATTCTTGTTCCTCCTTAAATAATTTCTATACGATATTGTACTGGATTTTGATTGTTTTGTCCAATAATCATATCTAAAATATATATTTATTTATAATTGTTTCCATTCCACCATCAACATTAGATGAAGTTATAAAATCCACCATCTCTTTTATTTCAGGTTTCGCATTTGAAACTGCTACAGATAATCCAGCAACTTTCAACATAGAAATATCATTATAAGAATCTCCAGCAACAATTACTTCATCGGCAGAAATATTTAAGTGCTTAATCAATTTAATAAGAGAGTTTCCTTTATCTATACCTAGCTTTGTAACTTCCAAGAAAAAGGGTTTAGATATAGCTATACTATATCTATCCCCAAACTTATTTTTTAATTTTTCTTCAACAAGTTTTAAATACTTTGGTTCTTCAAGCATAATACACTTCACAGCTTCTCTATTTACATATTCTTTAAAACTTGGAACTTTTTTATGAGGCATTCCAGTTAAATTTTTCTCTACATCTATGTATTCACTTTCTGTTTCAGAAATTATAGAATCATCTAAATAAGTTATTATGTGAACTTTATGCTCTTTACTAAAATTATGTAATTCATGAATCTCATCTTTTGTTAAAGATTCCTTTAAAAATTCTTTTCCAGTACTACATTCAGTAATTATAGCTCCATTATAAGAAAGTATAAAACTTCCATATTTTGAAAGTTCTAATTCTTCAGCTAAATGCTTCATAGCAAAAGTTGGTCTTCCCGATGCAAGTACAAATTTTACTCCCATCTTTTGAGCTTTCATTATTGCTTCTTTATCTCTTAGAGAAATTTCACCCTTCTCATTTAACAAAGTATCATCAAGATCAGTAACTATCATTTTATATTTCATTTTCATTTCTCCCAAATACTTTCTCTAATTCCATAAGTATCATTGCAGCAAAAGCTAATCCTAAACATATTCCAATCTCTTTGATTCCAAAATTCATAGGAATCTTAAATATAGGTCTTAATATAGGGATTAAAGTTACCGAGTAAATCATAAAACAAGCTGCCATAGCCATTACAACATACTTATTTGAAAATACTCCGATTTTAAGTGTAGTAAAATCTGTACTTCTTGCAGGAAGTGTTTGAAGTATTCTTGCAAATATTACAGTTGTAAATGCCATTGAAACTCCACCAATATACTGAGCGATTATAACAGCTATTCCTATCATAGACCCTCTAAATATTATTCCTACTAAATTACTTCCAGCAAATAAAGGCTCTTTAGGATCTCTTGGAGCTTTTAACATTATATTTGGCTCTGGTTTTTCAAGACCTAAAGCAATAGCAGGAAGTGAGTCATTTACTAAGTTTATAAATAGAAGTTGAAGAGCCGTAAATGGACTTTCCCAACCAATTAATAAAGCAAATATTATTGCAATAATAGCTCCTAAGTTTCCAGCAAAAAGATATCCAACAGCTTTTTTTATGTTAGAGTATACTGAACGCCCTACTTCAATTGCATGAACTATACTTGCAAAGTTATCATCTGTTAATATCATTGCTGATGCATCTTTAGCTACGTCTGTTCCTGTTCCCATTGCTATACCAATATCCGCTTGTTTAAGTGCTGGAGCGTCATTTACTCCATCTCCTGTCATCGCAGTTATTTTTCCTTTTTGTTGCCAAGCTCTTACTATTCTAATCTTATTTTCTGGAGAAACTCTTGCATACACTGTGATTTTTTCTAATTTTTCCATTAGTTCATCATCCGTAAATTCATCTATCTCTTGTCCAGTAAATGCTAAATCTCCAGATTCCATAATTCCAATGTTTCTTGCTATAGCCGCAGCCGTTGTTTTATGATCTCCTGTTATCATAATTGGCTTAATTCCAGCCTTTTTAGCTTCTACAATAGCATCCTTAACCTCTTCTCTTGGAGGGTCAATCATCGCTACTAGTCCTACTAGTATATAATTTTTTTCATCATCTAAATCTATAGAATCTTTATCCATATCTTTATAAGCAAAAGCTAAAACTCTCAAAGCTTCTTTTGAAAAATTTTCATTAACATTTCTATAGTTATTAATTAATTCTGGTGTTGCAGGTACTATCTCGTCCCCAACTAAAATTTTAGAACATCTTGAGAAGATAACATCTGGCGCACCTTTAGAAAACATTACATTCTTTCCGTCTATATCATTTAAAGTTGACATAAGTTTTCTATCAGAATCAAATGGAAGTTCCCAAACTCTTTTACAATTTTTTCTAATTTCATTAAAATTATACTTACACTTATTTGAATAATTTATTAATGCAACTTCTGTTGGATCTCCAATTTCTTTTCCATCAGGTGTTATAGAAGAATCATTTGATAGTACTGAAGATAATATAAAGTATTTCTCCTGTAATGAAAGTTTATCTAAATCAGTGCTAAATCCATTTCCTTTAAAACTTCCTAAAGAGTAATCTACCACTGTCATTTTATTTTGTGTTAAAGTACCAGTTTTATCAGTACAAATTATTCCTGTTGAACCAAGAGTTTCTACTGCTGGAAGCTTTCTTATAATAGCATTCTTTTTAGCCATTATGTTTGTTCCAACCGCTAGAACTATTGTAACTATTGATGATAGTGCCTCCGGTATTGCTGCTACTGCCACTGCTACAGCGAACATAAATGCTGATACCGTAAATTTTCCCTCTCTTAAAACTAAAATTAAAAGAATAAGCCCTGATAAAATTGCAATTCCTACTCCTAACCACTTACTAAAAATATCTAATTTTTTTTGAAGTGGTGTCTGCTCAGATACTGTATTCTCAAGAAGTCCGGCAATCTTCCCTATCTCAGTATTCATTCCAGTTCCAGTTATAACAGCTGTTCCTCTACCGTAAACCACTAAAGCTCCACTGAATATCATATTTTTTTGGTCACCTAAAGCCACATTGGTATCTAGTGTCATAGATTCTTTTGTAACAGCTTCCGATTCTCCAGTTAACATTCCCTCCATAACTTTTAAACTTTGAGATTCTATAATTCTTCCATCTGCTGGGATATAGTCTCCAGCTTCTAAAGATATAATATCACCAGGAACTAATTCTTTTGCTGGAATAGATATCTTTTGTTTATCTCTTATTACTTTTGCATTAGGAGCTGATAGTCCTTTTAAGGCCTCAAGTGATCCTTCTGCTTTTTTAGTTTGAACTACTCCTAGAATTCCATTTAAAATTAAAACAATTAAAATAATAATAGAGTCTACAACTTCTCCTAAAAATAGTTGTAATGCTGCTGCAATTAATAAAATTATAACCAAAGGGTCTTTGAATGTTTCTAAAAAGAGTTTCCAAACTGGTGTTTTTTGTTTCTCTTTTAATTCATTGAAACCAAACTCCTTTAATCTAATGGCCGCATCACTTTTTGAAAGACCATTAAAAGACGTACGTAACTCTTCTAATATTGTTTCAACCTCTTTTTTATAATACATTTTCTCACTCCTCACTCATTCATGTTTTATATGTTAAATATTCTACCAGATTATAACACAACCTCCTTTAAATGTTTGATTTTTTTTATATCACATGATAACATTAAAATATAATAATTTCTCGGAGGGAGTTTTAATGAAAAAGAAAAATTTTATAATGTCGTTCAGTGGTGGTAAAGATAGTACTTTAGCACTACATAGAATGATAAAAGCTGGACATAATCCAATGGCTTTAATTATTACAATTGATAAAGATAGAGAGAATTCTTGGTTTCACAGTATTTCAAAAAATCATATAAAAGAGGTAGCTAAATCTTTAGATATACCCCTTATGTTAATAGAGTGTGAAGGTAGCAATTACGAAAACTCTTTCGTTGAAGCTCTTGAAGTTTTTAAAAATAATGGTGCAGATTGTTGTGTGTTTGGGGACATAGATATAGATGCTCATAGAAAATGGTGCCAAGATAGATGTGATTCTGCTAAGTTAGATGCAGTCTTTCCACTTTGGCAAGAAGGTAGAGAGGATTTAGTACACGAATTTATTGATACTGGATTCAAAGCAGTAATTAAAGTAGTTAATTTAAACCATCTTTCTCAAGAGTTTTTAGGAAAAACATTAGATAGAGATATTGTAAAAGATATAAAAGCTACAGGCTCAGATCCTTGTGGTGAAAATGGAGAATATCATACTTTTGTATATGATGGGCCGCTATTCAATGTCCCAATTCAATTTGAAGTCATTGAAACAGCCCAACATAATGATTATGGATTTTTAAATATTAAATAATTACATTACAGAGATTGTTTCTGCAATCCATTTGCAGAAGCTTTCTCCTGTCTTTTTAGCTATGTCTACTACATCTTCATGAGCATGAGGTTTTGTAGCAATTCCAGTAGCCATATTTGTTATACAAGAGATTCCTAAAACTTTTATTCCTAAATAGTTTGCCACAATTGTTTCGGGTACTGTTGACATACCAACTGCTGAGGCATCCATTATGCTAAGCATTTTTATCTCTGCTGCTGTTTCATATGTAGGTCCAGTCATTCCAGCGTAAACTCCTTCTCTATATTCAATTCCAAGTCTTTCAGCAACTGCTTTAGCCTTATTCATTAAATCCTTGTTGTATGGTTCTGTCATATCTGGGAATCTTGGTCCAAATCTTTCATCATTTTTCCCAATTAAAGGATTAGTTCCAAAAAGATTTATATGATCATTTATTAGCATTAATGTTCCTGGATTAAATGTCTTATTTATTCCACCAGCTGCATTACTTACAACTATTTTTTCTATCCCAAACTGTTTAAATACATAAAGAGGATATGTAACCTGCTTCATATTGTAACCTTCGTAGAAATGGAATCTTCCTTTCATCACTAAAACTTCTACGCCATTAATTTGTCCAAAAACCAATTCACCGGCATGTCCAGCTACTGTTGAAACTGGAAAGTTTGGTATTTCTTCGTAAGGAATTACTTTTTTATTTTCAACAAAATTTACCAAGTCTCCAAGACCCGATCCTAAAATAATTGCGATTTTAGGTCTATTTTCAACTTTTTTTTGTAAATAATTATTTGTTTCTAAAACTTTCTCAAACATAATATCACTCCTAAAATTCTGATTAGTAATAAGAATAATATCATCTTTAGCCAAATTTTTCCATTTAATTTTTATATGGTTCCACTCCAAGAAGCTTATCCAAAGTTATTATTGAAAATCCTTGATTCTTTAAAATTGGTATTACAACCTCTAATGCGTCTGGTGTTTTCGATAGATGTCTCATCGTATGCATTAAAACTATTCTGTTTGATGAAGCTCCCGAAGTTATTGTTTTTACCATATCATCGCTACTTATAGTCTTTCTCCAATCGTTTGTGTCAACATTCCAATTTATAACTTTTATACTTTGACTACTACAATAATCAACCATAGTTTTACTCACTGCTCCATATGGAGGTCTAAACAGGGCTGGTTCTTTTCCTATAACTTTTTTTATAACCTCTTGAGTTTTAGTTATCTCTCTACTTACTGCATCTTCACCTTTATTATAGAATAATCCATGAGTATAAGAGTGGTTTCCAATGACATGTCCTTCGTCATATATTCTTTGAACTAAAGCTGACGTTGTTTGATTTATATTTTGACCAAGCAAAAAGAATGTTGCTTTCACATCATTTTTTTTCAAGATGTCTAAAACTTTAACTGTATTTGTTGAATCCGGTCCGTCATCAAAAGTTAATGCAATTGCTTTTTCTGATGAAACTCCAGAATAAATAATTTTCTTTTTATAATTATCTTCACCAAAAATTAATATAGAAAAAAAACAAAATAAAATGAGCATTTTTTTCATAATATATCACCACCCTGAACTTAATATTCTGAAGTTTTTAATAATTCCTCTTTAGATTTTTCTTCAAAAAGACATATTGTTATTTTTAAATAATATGGTAATATTATGGCATAAATCTGAAAAAATTAAAGTTGAGGTTAAATTATGATAAATTATAGATTGTTGGATTTAAAAGAATGTAAACTTATATCAGATATTGATAGAAGAGAGTCAATTTTTAGTACTTGGTCTATTGAGGATGGAAAGTGGATTTTAAAATATGAACACTTTGAAATTTTTGATTGGGAAGGTAGCGAACAAAGATATGTTAGTATTTTAGAAAATATTTTGTCCACTCATGGCAAAATATTTGGAGCATTTGATTCTGGTCGGTTAATTGGATTTGCTGCTCTAGAAAAAGATTCAAAACTTCAAGCTATTTTTATAGATGTAAATTATAGAAATAAAGGTATAGGAACAAAATTACTGTCATTTTGTAAAATACAAGCAAGATGTTGGGGTGCAAAAAAAATCTATCTTTCTTCAGATAATTCCGAAGCCTGCATAAAATTTTTTCTGTCTCAAGGGGCTAGGCTTGTAGAACAACATAACAAAAAAATTAATTTAAAAATAAACCTTTTCAATTTTTATCCGGAAGTTAATCTGTCTCCTATTGATTCTTATAATTGGAAACCACTTTCTAACTTAACCGTAAAACCTGAACAGAAAAAATTATACCCAATCTCAAATTTATCGTGGTTGACTATCAATAGTACAAATGACACCACTCCAACTATTTTTTCTGTTGAAATAGATGGATACCCAGTTGGAATAATTGGCTATATAAATGAAGAAGATGATAATTCTAATTGGATTAACCCTTTTATGATTGATAAGTCATTTCAGAATAAAAAACTTGGTGGAAAAGCTCTAAAAGCTATTATAGAAATAATTAAAAACTCCGATTCTCTATCTTCCATCAAAGTAAATTACAATAAAAATAATATTATTGCAGAGTCTTTATATCGTAAACATAATTTTTATCCAATACTAGAGGGAAGTACTCACAAATACTGCGAGTTATTATAAAAAATGGACCCCAAATTTTAGGGATCCATTTTTTATGCTCTTATTTTTTTGAAACTCTTATTGGAATATTAGCAACCAAAGTTGTTCTTCTTTCATTTTCTTGATTTTGAGAAATCTCTATATTAAGAGCCTCACGATCAATTTCAACATATTTTGAAATAACAGCAATTATTTCATCTCTCATATCCTCAATTATTCTTGGAGATAACATACATCTATCATGAATCAAAACCAATTTTAATCTGTCCTTAGCAATATTTCCAGATTTTTCTTTTCCAAAAAAACTAAATAATCCCACTTAAATTCACCTACCTTATCTCTTAAAAATATCTTTTATTCTGTCTAAAAATCCTGTTTTTATTTCTAAATTTAGAAACTCCACGTTACTTCCCAATGATCTCTCAGCTATATTTCTATAAGCTTTAGCTGCCAAAGACTCACCTTTATATGTAAGTGGTTCTCCTTTATTTGTAGAGATAACTATATTTTCATCATCTGGAATTATCCCAATTACATCTATTGCTAAAATATCAACTATATCATCAACACTTAGCATATTTCCTTCTTTAACCATGCTCATTCTAATACGATTAACTATTAGTTTTGGATTTCTTATTTCATTAGCTTCCAATAGTCCAACAATTCTATCGGCATCTCTAACAGCTGAAATTTCAGGTGTCGTAACAACATAAGCTTCGTCGGCTGCAATTATTGCATTTCTAAATCCTTGTTCGATTCCAGCTGGACAATCTATAATTATATAGTCAAAATCTGGTCTTAAGCTATCGATTAACTCTTTTACCTGCTCAGGTGTTACATCATTTTTATCTTTTGTTTGAGCTGCTGGTAAAAGATAAAGATTGTCACTTCTCTTGTCTTTTATAAGAGCTTGTTTTGCTCTACAATGACCATCAATGACATCAACCAAATCATAAACTATTCTATTTTCAAGCCCCATAACAACATCTAAGTTTCTAAGACCAATATCCGTATCTATTAACAATACTTTTTGCCCCTGTAAAGCAAGTGCTGCACCAAGATTAGCCGTAGTAGTAGTTTTCCCTACTCCACCCTTTCCAGACGTTATAACTAATACTTTTCCCATTGTACTTCACTCCCTAATTTTCTATATTTTCATCATGCTTTCAAGAGTTTTTTTATTGAAGCTCTCTATAAAAATTCTCCCATCTTTTGCATAGGCTATTTCAAACTCTGTACTTTTTTTAATTCTATTCGTATCCAGTATTTCTTGGTTTGGATTTTTTGCGATGAATTGTCCTATACGCACTTGTATTGGATTCATTGAAAGAGCACCAATAAAAGCTTCACTCTCCCTATCAGTACCAGCAAATACTGTTCCATTTAAATGTCCTAGCACTATAACATTTCCTTTAGCTCTTATGTAAGCACCTGGATTTACATCTCCCATAACAACTATATTTCCATCGAACTGTAAATTATTTCCAGAACGCAACGTTCCTTTATAAAATTTTGTAATACCTTCTTCAGTTAAAGCTCCTAAAAATGGTGCCATCTCCTGATTTTCAGATTCCTTTTTTGAAAATACATAAGAAATTTTGATTTGAGTATGTCTTTGTATTGAATTTAATAATACATCCTCTTCCTCTTCCGAAATCTCTCTATTTGAAAATTCAATAGCTGTGTGTGAATCTCCAATATAAGTCTCAGCTTCTTTTGCTTTTTTTATTAATTCCTCTTTCAGAATGAAAAAGTCTACATCTGGATCAAGATAAACTGATAATCTATCTCTTTTTCCTTTTAAAATAACATAATTACTCATTACTTTCCCCTTTATCCCATTCTTAGTCTAAGTATACCATAACTAGTCCTTTTCTATCAACATTAGGGATTTTTAATTTAGTATTTCTTTTATAACTCTAAAGAAATTTTTAAAAGCTATTTTCTCTATATCTTCTTTAGAGTACCCTCTACTCCCTAAAACATTTAGAATATTTTTAGCTTCCTCTGGTTTTTCTAATCCTTTTGGGCCATATAATTTCCCATCTGGATCAAAATATTCCCCAAAATCAAAACCTAGTCCTACATAATCAATTCCCATAATTTTCACCATATAATCTATATGATCTACCAATCTTTCAAGCGTCTGATTCTCTTCTGAAACATCTATAAAATTTTTATAGCTATTTATACCAACTACTCCTCTTCTTTTCGCGATAGCTCTCAGTTGCTCATCACTCAAATTTCTTGCAACGTTGCAAAGTGTTTGAGCATTAGAATGTGAGGCTATAATTGGAGTTTTAGTTGATTCTAAAATATCCCAAAAACTTTTTTCGTTTGCATGGGAAACATCTATAATCATTCCAAGATCTTCCATTTTCTTTAAAAGTTTTCTTCCTTTTTCAGTTATCCCCCTTTCTGAATTTCCTTTTACACCAGTCCCTAATTCATTTTCTTCATTCCAAGTTAAATTTCCATGTCTTATCCCTAACTCATAAAGTTTTTCTATATCTTGAATATTTTTTTCTATTCCGGCAAGACCTTCTATCCCTAAGATTGTAAATATTTTGTTCTCTGAAATCGCAAGTTCAATATCTTGGAATTTTCTAACTACTTTTAATATATCTTTTGTTTTTTCGATTTCCAGCTCCATATTTTTTAAAATAATATCCATTCTTTCTTTAGCAAAATTAGGATAGGGTTTATCATTCCAAATCACAAATATTCCACCCCATATTTTCCCTTTTATTAAAGAATTATAATGATATTTCCTAAAACCACCCTCTTTACCACTTTCCAACTTCTTAGTTATGTCGGTCCATATATCTGCATGTGCATCAAAAATCATGATTTCTCCTCAATTAAAAATTTATCCTATACCTGCAACTTCAACTTTTATCTTTATTTCCTTTTTAAATAATTTTAAAAATATTTTTTTTTATAAAATTTGCAACTCCGTTGTCATCATTGCTATCTGTAATATACGAAGTTTCCGCTTTTACTTCATCTGTTGCATTCCCCATTGCAACCCCATAGCCAACAACTTTTAGCATTTCAAGATCATTACTCGCATCTCCAAAAGCCATACATTCTTCAGGCTTTATATTTTTTTTCTCTAAAACTGCTAAGAGCGCAGCACCCTTATTTACATTTTTATTTAGTATCTCTAAAAATCTTGATTGTGAGAAAGTCACATGAACATTTTCTCCTGCAAAATTTTTAATTTTTTTCTCCAATTCTTTCAAGATATGATTTTCACCTATAAAAAGTGTTTTTGTCATTGTGTATAGCTCAAAAGTATCAAAATCTTTTTTTATAGGTGTAAGTTTTGTTAATTTCTTGTAAGCGATTGTCTCTTCATTACTATCGTTTTCAACAAACCACTCTTCATTTTGATAAAGATTTAAATGAATTCCAAATTCTCTTGAAAACTCTATTAATTTTTTTACATATTTTTCTTCTAAAACTTGTTCATATAATACTTCACCAGTTATAGGATTAATAACCTTTGCGCCATTATATGTTATAATCACACTTTTTAAACCAATTTCATCAGCAATTTTTTTGGCAGAAATATAAGGTCTCCCAGTTGATATAAATATTAAAATCCCTCTTTTTTCTAGCTCCTCTAATACCTCTAAATTTTCTAAAGATATTGTTTTATCGGAAGATAAAAGAGTTCCATCCAAATCCAAAGCTACTGCCTTTATTTTCAAGTTAATTCCCCCTAATTCTTTTTTTTAGTATACCACAAATTTAATTTTTTTAAATGTTATTGATTGTTTTTGAATGTTTTTTGAAATAAAATGATTGAATTTTAATGAAAATGATGGTATTATTAAAAAAAAGATTAAAAGGTGAAAAAAATGTTAACTATTGAAAGACATAATTTTATATTAGAACTTTTAAGTTTAAAATCAAACATTAGCAATCAAGAATTTCTAGAAAAACTAGACATATCTGAATCGACGCTTAGAAGAGACTTGAATATTTTGGAAAAACAAAGCAAAATTAAAAGAGTCCATGGTGGCGCGATGTTAATTGAAAGTAAAAAAAGAGTAGTCTTAGAAGATGATGACATCTTATCAAGATCTAATATTTCTTTCGAAGAAAAGGATAAAATTGCAAAAACTGCTGCAAATTTTGTAAAAGATGGAAGTAGTATTTATCTAGATGCAGGGACAACAACTTTCCAAATGATAAAATATTTAAAGGAAAAAAAAATTAAAGTTGTAACTAACGGTTTAAGTCTTATACAAGAATTAGAAAAATATAATCTAGAATCGTATCTTCTAGGTGGAAAAATTAAATCTAAAACTAGTTGTACAGTTGGCTATCTAGCTGTTGAATCTTTAAATAACTACAGATTTGATTCAGTTTTTCTTGGAGCAAACGCTTTTGATTTAAAAGGTTACTCGACTCCTGACCCCGAAGAAGCTTGTGTTAAAAACGCTGCTGTTAAACTAGGTGAATTTGTTTATTTTTTATGTGATAGTAGTAAAATTAAAAAAAATAGTTTTATAAATTTTGCCAAATTAAATTCTGGAACTCTTATCATAGATAAAGCTCCACCAAAAGAGTATTTTAATTTAGCTAAAATAGAGGTGACTAAATGATATATACAATTAATTTCAATCCAGCTGTAGATTACTATTTATCTTTTGATAAATTTAATCAAGGAGAATTAAATTTTCCAACCAATGACTACAAACTTCCAGGCGGAAAAGGTATTAACGTTTCAAAAGTTTTAAAAAACTATAACGTGGATTCAACATGTTTTGGATTTTTAGGAGGATTTACAGGAGAATTTATCGATACAAAACTGAAAGAATATGGTGTTTTCTCAAGCTTTATAAGAGTTAAAGATGATACAAGAATAAATATAAAAATAAACAATAATGGTTTAGAATCTGAAATTGCAGGAATAGCTCCCAAAATTACTTCTAAAAATTATTTGGATTTAATTCAACATATTAAATCTCAGCTCAAGGAAAATGATATTATAGTTTTATCTGGAAGTGTTCCTTCATCCATACCTGAAGATGCATATGCACAAATAATTGAAGTCCTTCCAAAATCTGTTAGAGTCATTTTAGATACAAGAGGTTCTGCATTTGATTCTGCTTTAAAAAAAGGTGTATTCTTAGTAAAACCAAATAAAGATGAATTAAGAGAATATTTTAAGAGAGATTTCAATACAATTGATGATTTAATAAATGGTGGGAAAGAACTACAAAGTTTAGGTGCTAAAAATGTTATTATTTCTCTGGGAAAAGAAGGTTCAATTTTTATTAGTGAAGATAAAATATATAAGGGTGGAATTCCTAAGGGTAATCTTATTAGTTCTGTAGGTGCTGGTGACTCTATGATTGCTGGCTTTATATATGGACTTGTTAAAAACTTTCCTTTAGAAGAAACTTATAAATTTTCTATTGCATCTGGAAGTGCCACTGCATTTTCAAAAGGACTTGCAACTTATGAAAAAACAAATAGTTTATTGAGCGATATTATAATAAAAAATATTGAGGTGGGAAAATCATGATAAAAAAGATGTTATCAAAAGACTGTATAGACTTAAATTTAAAAGCTACAACTAAAGATGGTGTTATAGAAGAGCTAGTAACTGTTCTTTATAATGCTGGAAAACTAAATGATAAAGAAGAATTTAAAAAAGCTATTCTTGCAAGAGAAGCACAAAGTTCAACTGGTTTAGAAGAGGGAATAGCTATTCCTCATGGTAAATCTGCTGCTGTTAAAGTTCCAAGTATAGCTTTTGGAAGAAGTAAAGCGGGTATCGATTTCAACTCATTAGATGGAGAACCTTCTACACTTTTCTTTATGATTGCAGCTCCTGAAAACGCAACTGACTCTCATATTGAAACTCTTTCTCAATTAACAACTTTATTAATGGACGATGATGTTAGAGAAAATCTTTTAAATGCTACAACTGATGATGAAATTTTTGAAATTTTAAATCTTGATGTTCAAAAAGAAATTAATCCTAAAAGTGAAGATACAGGTTATGATGTTTTAGCTGTTACAGCTTGTCCAACAGGTATTGCCCACACTTATATGGCTGCTGAAGCTCTAAATAAGGCTGCTAAAAATATGGGAATTAAAATAAAAGTAGAAACAAATGGATCAACTGGTGTAAAAAATCTTTTAACTGACGAAGATATTAAAAATGCTAAAGGAATAATCGTAGCAGCTGATAAAAATGTTGATATGGAAAGATTTAATGGAAAAAATGTTGAAATAGTTCCAGTTAAAGATGGTATTAAAAGACCTAAAGAGCTTATTGAAGTAGCTCTAGAAGGTAAAGCTCCAATCTATTCAAGTAAGAGTTCTGGAGGTTCTGCAAAATCTTCTTCTAAAAATGAAAGATCTGGTTTTTATAAGCATCTTATGAGTGGTGTTTCTAATATGTTACCATTTGTAGTAGGTGGAGGAATATTAATAGCAATTTCATTTATTTTTGGTATCAATGCTTCAAATCCTGCTGACCCATCTTATAGTCCAATTGCAAAGTTACTTATGGATATTGGTGGAGGAAATGCTTTCTTCTTAATGATTCCTGTTTTAGCTGGTTTTATTGGAATGAGTATAGCAGATAGACCTGGTTTTGCTCCCGCGATGGTAGGAGGATTAATTTCAGCCAATAACGGCGGTGGATTCCTTGGAGCAATAGTTGGAGGTTTTCTTGGTGGATATATTGTAGTTGGGCTTAAAAAAGCTTTCTCTGTTTTACCGGAAAAATTAGAAGGGATAAAACCAGTTTTACTTTATCCGCTATTTGGTATTTTAATAACTGGATTCTTAATGTACGCTGTTGTTATTGATCCCGTTGCTGCTATGAATACAGGAGTAACTAACTTCCTAAATGGATTAGGAACTGGAAACCTTGTTTTACTTGGTATTATTTTAGGTGGAATGATGGCTGTTGATATGGGTGGACCAGTTAATAAAGCTGCCTTTACTTTTGGTATAGCTACAATAGCATCTAATAACTATTATCCTCATGCTGCTGTAATGGCTGGTGGAATGGTACCACCTTTAGCTATTGCTTTAGCAACTACATTCTTCAAAAATAAATTTGACGAGGATGAAAGAGATGCTGGAAAAATTAACTATATCATGGGTGCATCATTTATAACAGAAGGGGCTATTCCTTTCGCAGCTGCAGATCCTATAAGAGTTATCCCTGCCTGTATACTTGGTTCTGCTCTTGCTGGTGGTTTAAGTATGTTCTTTGGATGTACTCTTCCAGCTCCTCATGGTGGATTATTTGTTCTTCCAATAATCGGACATCCAATTATGTATCTATTTGCAGTAACTTTAGGTTCTATTTTAAGTGCTATTATAATTGGTGTTACAAAACCAAATAAACAATAAAATTAAAAAACTCCGACAGTCGGAGTTTTTTTTTATTTTAAATATATGGTATAATTATCTTAATAATTACTTTTGATAAAGGGAGAGTTATAATATGTATAAAAAAGATATCAAGCAAATTGAACTTATAAAATATTATAAAGAAAACAGAGAGAATTATAGAAAAATGGGAAAAAGATTAGAAAAATTTTTAAAGCTCATTTTCGAAAAAGAAAAAGTAACATACCATTCCATAGCTAGTCGGGCTAAAAGTAGTGAAAGTTTTTCTAAAAAAGTTGAAAGAAAAGAATATAGCTCACTTGAATCAGCAACGGATCTCTGCGGTATAAGAGTTATCACATTTCTAGAAAGTGAAACTAAAATCGTAGAAAGTGTATTAAGAAAAATATTTTTAATAGACGAAATGAGAAGTGAAGATAAAAGTGAAAATTTAGGGGAAGATAAAGTTGGATACAAATCAATTCACCTAGTTGCTACATTACCAGAATCAATGCTTAAAATGCAAGAATTTGAAAGATTTAAAAATTTAAAGTTTGAAATTCAAGTTAGAACAATTTTACAGCATGCTTGGGCAGAAGTAGAACATGATAAAAATTATAAATTTAGTGGTCAATTACCACCCGATATAAAAAGAAGATTTAAGTTATTAGCTGGATTTTTAGAAATAGCTGATAGAGAATTTGAAAATATTTCAAAAGAGATAACTGAATATGAGAAAAAAGTATCTGAAGAGATAGCTGATAATAAACTTCAAGAAATTGGAATAAATTCAACATCTTTAGGAAAATATTTAAATGAAAAACTTGGAATTTTTATAGCGCAATCTATAAGCCAAAAGACTATTAAACTACTTAATGAAAATGAAATAAAAAATCTAAAAGATTTTTCAGAAATTGAAAATACAGAAATTATTAAAAAATATTTAGAACAAAGAAATAAAAAAGGACCATCTAGTTATGACCTTATGATTCGTCACTTATTATCTGCTAAAAAAAATGATCAAAAAGATTAATTATTTGTATTGGATAAGGTAGATTTATTGTATAATCTAAATATCTTAGAAAGTATACAATAATAGGGGGAGTAACTATGGAAAATTTTTTATTTTTAGCAACTGCTTGTTTTGCCGCTGCATTTATTGATTCTATCGCTGGTGGAGGTGGACTGATAAGCTTTCCAGCCTTCATTGCCGCTGGTTTAAATCCACACTTAGCTTTAGGAACTAATAAGCTGGCAGCATTTTTTTCAACTGTTGGAAGTACTATAGGTTTTGCCAGATCCGGAAAAATAAACTGGAATATATCTTTAAAAATAGCTTCATTTTCATTTATCGGTGCTATATTAGGGGTAAAAACAGTTTTACTTATTGACCAAAAATATCTTTATCCAATTGCTTTTTTATTGCTTGTCTTCGTATTAATATACACTTTATATAATAAAAAGATGGGAAATATAGATTCATTTGAAGGTCCTACAAAAGAAAATATGTTTTTTGGTTTCATAGTAGCTTTCGTTCTAGGTTTTTATGACGGTTTCTTTGGTCCTGGAACTGGTTCATTTATTATCTTTGCTTTAATTAAAATCTTTAAATTCGATTTTATGAGGGCAAGTGGAAACGCTAAAGTTTTAAATCTAGCTAGTAATGTATCTAGTGTTTTAACTTTCATGTACTATGGAAAAATTGCTTATTTTTATGCTTTAAGTATCGGTGTTATTATGCTTATAGGAGCTTCTGTTGGAGCAAAATTTGCAGTATCTAAAGGAACAAAATTTATAAGACCTGTTTTTCTAATTATTACAACTATAGTTACAATTAAAATGGGAATGAATATATTTAATTAGAAACTCCGACCGTCGGAGTTTTGAATTTTTTAGGAGGTAAATTTGATACATTTAATTGATAAATTATTTATTAATAACTCACTAACTAAAGAAGAATTAATATTTCTTTTAGATAATCTTACCGAATCAGATAGAGATTATTTAATTTCAAAAGCATACGAAACTAGATTAAGAACTTATGGAAATACCGTTTTTTTAAGAGGTCTCATTGAAATTACTAATTATTGCAAAAGAGATTGTTGTTATTGTGGAATAAGAGCTTCAAATAGTTCTGCTCAAAGATATAGACTTACCGAAGAAGAAATTCTTCAAGCTTGTATCAATGGCTTTGAACTTGGGTATAGAACTTTTGTTTTACAAGGCGGTGAAGATGCCTATTTTACTGATGAAAAACTTATTAAAATAATTTCTTCTATAAAAAGTAAATGTCCTGAAGCAGCAGTAACTCTCTCCTTAGGAGAAAAAAGTGAGAGTTCATATAAAGCTTTATATGATGCTGGGGCTGATAGATATCTTTTAAGACATGAAACAGCTACAAAATCTTTGTATGAATCCATCCATCCAAATATGAGCTTTGAGAATAGAATTGAATGCTTAAAAGATATTAAGAAGGTTGGACTTCAAGTTGGAGCTGGATTCTTAATTGGATTACCAAATCAAACAAATCGAGATATCGTTAATGATTTAATTTTCTTAAAGGAATTAGAACCTCACATGGTAGGAATTGGACCTTTCATTCCACAAAAAAATACTCCTTTAAGAGATGAAAAAGGTGGAGATTCACATACTACCATTACTCTACTGGCTATAATTAGACTTTTACTTCCAAATGTTTTACTTCCAGCTACAACTGCTCTTGGTACAATTGATTCATCAGGAAGAGAAAAAGCTTTTAAAGCCGGAGCTAATGTAATTATGCCAAATTTATCACCCTTTGAGTGTAGAAAAAAATATGCTCTTTATGATGGAAAAGTTTTTACAGATACTGAAAGTGCTGAAGAAAAAAAGAAAATTGAAACTAAAATTAAAGAAGCAGGCTTCGAACCTGTTTTATCTAGGGGGGACAACATTACATGGAAAAGAATTTAAACTTTATTGATCACGATTACATTTATTCTGTTATTGAAAAAGCTAAACAAGCTACACATACTGATATTGAATTAATTTTAGATAAAGCAGAAAATCATTCTGGTCTTTCTCATGAAGAGGTTGCCGTATTATTTGAAATTAAAGATAATACCCAAAAAGAAAGACTTTATAGCATTGCACATAAGTTAAAAGAAGATATTTACGGAAATAGAATCGTTGTTTTTGCTCCACTTTATGTTAGTGACTACTGTGTAAACAACTGTGTTTACTGTGGTTATAAAAGAGATAATGAATTTCCTAGAAAAAAATTAACTCGTGAAGCCATACAAAATGAAGTTAGACTTTTAGAAAAAATGGGTCATAAAAGAATTGCCTTAGAAGCTGGTGAAGATCCTGTTAATTGTGGAATTGATTATATTTTAGATGCAATTGATGCCGTATATTCAACAAAATTTGAAAATGGAGCAATCAGAAGAATAAATGTAAATATTGCTGCTACAACTGTAGAGAATTATAAGAAATTAAAAGATGCAGATATTGGAACATACATTCTTTTCCAAGAAACATATCATAAGCCAACATATGAAGCTATGCATCCAAAATCTTTAAAAGGAAACTATGAGTATCATTTAAATGCTTTTTCAAGAGCTATGGAAGCTGGAATAGATGATGTAGGAGCTGGGGTTTTATTTGGTCTATCTGATTATAAATTCGAAGTTATAGCTCTTATGCTTCATAATGAATATTTGGAAAAAACAAAAGGAGTTGGATTCCACACTATTTCTGTTCCTAGAATGAAGAAAGCTGAGGGAATGTCTCTAGAGCAATTTCCAAATCTAATTGACGATGATGACTTCCGTAAAATTATTGCAACTATAAGATTAGCAGTTCCATTTACAGGTATTATTTTATCAACAAGAGAGAGTGCTGAATTAAGAAGAGAAGTTATTAAGTATGGAGTTTCTCAAATAAGTGCTGGATCATCTGCAGATGTTGGTGGATACTCTGAAAGAGAAGAAGGGAAAACAGCAAACCAGTTCCAATTAGCAGACCATCGTACTCCTCTTGAAATTCTAAAAGAGCTTCTAGATGAAGATTATGTTCCTAGCTACTGTACGGCGTGCTATAGAATGGGAAGAACTGGAGATAGATTTATGGAGCTTGCAAAATCTGGGAATATTCAAAATGTTTGCGGACCAAATGCTCTTATGACTCTTATGGAATATGCTCTAGATTATGGAGATAAAGAGATTATTGAAAAAGTAGAAAAAGTTATCAGTAGAGAAATACCAAAAATAAAAAGAGAAGATATAAAAACTCTAACATTGAAAAATATCGAACTTATAAAACAAGGTAAAAGAGATCTTTACATCTAATTTGGGAGGATTTTTATGAATAACACACCTAATAGTAACAGGAAACATATTGGAATTTTTGGAAAAACAAATGCTGGAAAATCTTCACTTTTAAATGCCATTACAGAGCAAGATATCGCAATTGTTTCAGATATTCCTGGTACAACAACTGATTCCGTGACTAAAGCTATGGAATTGATTCCATTTGGTCCTGTTCTTTTTATTGATACTGCTGGATTAGATGATGATAGTGCCCTTGGAAAATTAAGAGTTAATAATACTCTAAAAGAATTTAAAAGAACTGATTTTGCTATTTTTGTTATGGATAGTAATAGTTTAGATTTAGATTTTTATAACAAGCAAATAAATATATTTAAAAAATATAATATTCCCTATATTTTAGTATTTAATAAAATTGATACTTGCACTCATGAACAAGTTCAAACTTTAAAAGAAAAATTTCCTAATGCAATTATGACCTCTGTAAATAATAGGGAAAGTATATTACTCTTAAAAGAAACTCTTATTAAAAATCTTCAAATAACAGAGGAGGAACCCTCTCTTATAAAAGGCTTGGTTCCATACAACGGAACTATTGTAATGGTAGTTCCTGTCGATTCTGAAGCCCCAAAAGGCAGATTAATTTTACCTCAAGTACAAGTAATTCGTGATTGTTTAGATAATGGAATTAAAAGTTATGTTGTAAGAGATACCGAACTTGAATCTGCCTTAGAAGATTTAAAAAATATAGACTTGGTTATAACTGATTCTCAAGCTTTTAAAAAAGTTGATTCCATTTTAAATAATAGAACCAAATTAACAAGTTTCTCAATTCTTTTTGCACGCCAAAAGGGAGATTTAGATGCTTTTGTTGAAGGTGTGAAAACTTTAGATAATTTAGTTGATGGATCGAAAATTTTAATATCAGAATCTTGTACTCACAATACTTCACATGAAGATATTGGAAAAGTTAAGATTCCAAATTTAATAAAAAAGTATACAGCAAAGCAGATAAATTTTGATTTTAAAATGGGAAAGGATTTTCCTGAAAATTTAGATGAATATGACTTAATCATTCATTGTGGTTCTTGTATGTTAAATAAGAAAATAATGCAAAATAGAATAAAGGAATCTCACGAAAATGGGGTACCTATAACTAACTATGGAATTGTCATTGCCTATTTAACTGGTATTTTAGACAAATCTATAGAAATTTTTTCTTAAGTAAAAATTGGAGGAAACATGATTAAAATACCAAATTCTATTTCAATTGCTAATTTACCAACCAGAATTGAAAATCTGAAGGGACTTTCTGAAGAATTACAAAAGAATATTTTTATTAAACGGGATGATTTTACTGGATGTGAAGTTTCTGGAAATAAAGTAAGAAAACTTGAATACTCAGTGAAAGATGCCATAGATAAAGGATGTAATACTTTGATAACCTGTGGTGGAATTCAGTCTAATCATGCTAGAGCGACTGCTGCTGTAGCAGCTAGATTGGGATTAAAATCTATTTTAGTTTTAAGGTCTAATGAGACTCCCAAAATAGATGGAAATTATCTACTGGATGAAATTTTAGGATCTGAAGTAAGGATTATAACATCAGATCAGTATAGAGATTCTAGAGAAGAAATAATGGAAAGTATTAAAAAAGAAGTGGATTCACAAGGTGATAAGGCCTATATAATTCCTGAAGGAGCTTCAAACGGCATAGGAACATTTGGATATTTTAACTGCTTTAAAGAAATTTTAGAACAAGAAAAACTTATGAATAAATCATTTGATACGATATTAGTTCCAGTAGGATCTGGTGGAACTTATGCGGGGTTATTTTTAGCTAATAAATTATTAAATTCCAAAAAAAGAATTATTGGAATCAATGTTTGTGATGATGCAGAATTTTTTAAAAATAAAATTTCTGAAATAGTGCAAGAAACTTTAGATATCCTTGGAAAAAAATTAGATTTTTCAAAAGACGAAATTGAAATTATAGATGGATATGTCGGAAGAGGTTATTCTTTGAGTAGAAAAGAAGAAATTGATTTCATAAAAAAAATAGGTCGTACTGAAGGTGTTATACTCGATCCAGTCTATACAGGCAAAGCTCTTTACGGACTATACAATGAGTCTAAAAATAAAAATCTTGATACATGTAAAAATATTTTATTCATTCATACAGGTGGGATTTTTGGCCTATTTAAAGATTATGAGGAGGATATTCAATGGAAAATTTGAAAAAACCAAACCATATTTGGGATGCCTATAAATTTTCACTAGTATTAATTGGAGCAATTATCTTAGGAAGTATTGTTGGAATTATAATGGGACCAAAAGCAATGATGTTTAAACCTTTTGGAGATCTTTTTATAAATGCTATGTTCACAATAGTAGTTCCTCTAGTTCTTGTTACAATTAGTAGCTCTATTGCTAGCATGAATGATATGAAAAGATTAAAAAATATTTTAAAAAGCTTAGTAATAGTCTTTGTGTCTACTGGATTAGTTGCAGCACTGCTTATAATTGTTGTAGTTACTTTTTTCCCTCCAGCTGAGGGTGTAAATTTACATCTTCAAACTACTGAAGCATTAAAACCTTTCCAAACTGGAGATCAAATAGTTTCAGCTCTAACAGTTAAGGATTTTCCAGAATTAATTTCTAGAAAAAATATGTTACCTTTGATTATTTTTTCCATTATTTTTGGTCTTTGTATAAATATGACAGGAGAAAAAGGAAAAGTTGTAGCAAAAGGTTTGGATGCTTTATCTGAAGTTTTCTTAAAAATGATAAATCTTTTGATGTATTATGCGCCAATTGGACTTGGAGCTTATTTTGCGTCACTTATTGGAGAGTATGGAAAGGAACTTTTAGGATCGTATGCAAGAGCCATGTTGATTTATTATCCTCTTTGTATTGTATATTTTTTTACAGCTTTTCCAATATATGCTTATATAGCTGCTGGAAAAGAAGGAGTAAAATCCCTAAAACACTTACTTTCTCCAGCTATAACATCTTTAGCTACCCAGAGTAGTATTGCAACCCTTCCTGTCAATTTAGATGCGTGTGAAGAGATAGGAGTTCCTAAAGATATAAGAGAAATTGTTCTACCTATTGGAGCTACAGCTCATATGGATGGAACTTGTATTAGTACAATTTTAAAGATCTCATTTTTGTTTGGAATTTTTGGAATTCCTTTCGAAGGTGTTGGAACTTATGCGAGCGCACTTCTTTTATCTTTAGTCGGTGGAGTTGTAATGTCAGGAGTTCCTGGCGGTGGATTAATTGGAGAAATGTTAATTGTTACAATGTACGGATTCCCTCCAGAGGCATTTCCAATAATTGCAACGATAGGATATTTGGTAGATCCTCCAGCAACTATGATAAATGCAAGTGGAGACACTGTAGCAGCTATGCTAGTAACAAGAATGGTAGAAGGTAAAGATTGGATGAAAGCAAAAATAACGACCTAAGTGATATCACTTAGGTCGTTATTTTTAGCTCCACTGCTTTTCTAATTCTATTAAATCTTCTTCTTGAGAAGTTATTTTTAATTTTTCTATTGCTGAGTAAAGTAAATGATATCTATTCACTCCAGTAAATAATGTTTCATAAAGATTATCAAACTCTATAACTATTTCTGAAAATTCTCTTTCGTGTTTTTTCCAATAAATTAACTCGTCTTCAAATTCTCTTTTTATTTCTGGATAAGCTTCCCAATTTTTAAATTGAGAAAAAAACAAATATGTGAGAACTGCTCCCATAAGTTCAGTCTCTTTTTTAGTAACAGGATTATGTAATTTATAATAATATTTTTTTTTGAATTTATTCATAGAATATCTCTGTTCTTCACTCATTCTTATTTCGAAGTTTGAATATTGCGTCGCAGATATGTCTGAGGCTGCGTATTTTGCCGTTAAAGGGTCTATATAAACTTTTACGACACTTTCCTCGTCTGCAATGAAGCAATCCCTTCCTAGGGCATTTAAATCGTTTATAATTAAAATCATTGGATCATAAAAATTTAAGAAATTTTCATTCCCAAAATATATTTTAACATTTTTAAATCCCAAATCTAAAATAGCTTCTTCTTTCTTTAAAATTTTAATAGGAATTCTTAAAGAGTTGTGTTCTTTTTTATGATCTTTTGAAAGTTTAAAATATTTAAAGATTTTTAATCCTGTATAAATAAACAAAACAAATATAAAAATCATTAGCTCCATGAATATCCTCCTCAAACAAAATAAATAAAATTTATTATTTTGAGGGTATTTACGCAGAATTATTTAAAAATCCTTATTTATATATCATATTTAGTTAAATTATTTCCTTTTATAACTTTTGAAAGTTCAGATGGGTAATTTTTACTTCCACCATAAACCACTAAATGTTTAATTAAAGAAGGTGTTGATTCTCCATTTCTTATACTCTTTCTAAGGGGTTGATATGCTTCATGTCTTGAAAGATTTATAACATAATCTTTAACTGATTCTTCTATTGTTTCGTATTTTCTATAATAAACTCTAGAATTTTGAGCAGCTTTCAATCTTGGTTCACTAGAATTGAAAGATTTCATTCCAAAAAGATTATTACTTTTTTGTGCCACTCTTGATTTACCCCATGCGCTTTCAAGAGATGCTTGAGCTAGTATTAATGAAGTTGGTGGTATTATCATTTTATCCATCAATGTTTTTTTATCTCCAACTCTCACTCTGTAAGTTGAATAAACTTCATTTAAAAATTCTTTTTCCGCTTTTGTTATTTTTGACTTATTTAAAATATTAGTTACTTTCTCTTTATCTTGTTTTATATCATTTTGTACTTCCGTTATTATTGGTAGCATTGTTTTAATAAAACTATTAGAACCTTTTTTTAAATCTGCAGCAGTTGCTGAGAAGCTACTGATAAAAAGAAATGCTGTCAATGTGAATATAATTATTTTTCTCAAGTTAACTTCCTCCGTATTTATTATTTTTAGAAATATTTATTTCCGTTTGACTAAGTATATAATATTTTTGTGACATTCTTGTGAACTTTTTGATTTTTTTTGACATACTATACAACAACGTAGAAATTTTGTATGATATTACAGAAGGTTAAATTTATACTTTACCGTATACTTTTATAATTTATAGCAATAAGAAAGGAGATAAAAATGAAAAAGAAAATTACCATGTTACTTTTTATGGGTACTATGCTGATTGGATGTTCTAATGTTGGGTCTAATACTATTGGATCTACTACTGTAGGAGCTGGTGCTGGTGCTTTATTAGGTCAAGCTATTGGTCATGATAGTAAAGCTACTTTACTAGGTGCTGGAATTGGTGCTGCTGCTGGTGCCTTAGTTGGTTCGGTTCAAGATCAAACTCAAGCTATAGAAAATAATAACAGATCAACTCCTAATTATTATAATAATCAACCACAGTATACTCCATATTACAATAGTCAATATGCTACTCCTCGTTCAGGTTATTAAAATTATCAAAATGAAGACCCTTTTAGGGGTCTTTTTTTTATGCTATTTATATATTGTTTAGTTTGTTATATATTGTTATATAATGTTATAAATATTAGGGCAAAAAACGAAAATTAAAGTAGGCCAATAAAATCAAGGGCTAGATTGAAAAAACCATCAAAAAAACCTCAACGTTATCGTATACTATTATTCAACGTTATCGTATACTATTCCTCAACGTTATCGTATACTAGTTTTGACGTTATCGTATACTAGTTTTGACGTTACTGTATACCAAGGATGTTTTTTCACAAACTTCTACATTAGCGTATACTTTTAAGCTTGTATTTTGTATTTTATAGTGTTAAAATACATAAAAAGTATACAATAACGTTGAGGGAGAAAAAGGATGAGCAATAACCTTATAAATAAAGATTTTTTATTATGGGAAGAGATTGATAGCTCTGAACAGGCAGAAACTTTAGAAGAAAACCTGTCAGTTGAGGATTTGAATTTGGAAAATCCATCTTTAATAAGAATGGATATGAATATAATTGAATATCCGTTATTTAGCAAAAATAATCATAGAAAAGTAAACCAGAGTATAAAATATTTTTTTAATAATGACAAAGATGTTTTTATTATGGTTAAGCCTATATCTGGTGATTATATTCCTGGAGATTTTGAAGAAAGAGTTTTTATTGCTTTATTAAAAATAATGAAGAAGAGAGGATTTCAACAAACTTTTTACGTTTCAGCAACAGAACTTTTAGATGAGTTTGGATTGACAAACAAGGCCTATTATAAAAGAATAAAACAATCTATAACAAGGCTTGCAGAGACATCTTATGTTTTTAAAAATACTTTATACTTGAGTAAAATAAAGAGAAATATAGAAGATACGGTCAACACGAATATTATGACTATAAGAACAATTAGTCTAGTGAATGACAAAAAATTAAGAGAAGAATTATATAATGATAACAGGATTAAAGAGATTTATGAGATAACAATCTCAAAATATTTTTATGATAATATCATAAGAAAAGGTTACTTAGTTTACGATTCAAATACTTTATTAGGAATTGAAAATTCAACGACTAGAACCGTTTATATGTTAATCAGTAAATTGAGATTTCAAAATCTATATTTGAAGGTTCCGTCGCTTTATTTAATAAAAAGAATTCCATTAAAATTTAATAAAGTTACGATAAGTAGAACAGTCAAATCTTTGGAAAGATGCTGTAAAGAATTATTAGAAAAAAAACTTATCACAAGATACAATATTATAAAAAATAAAAAATGGGAAGAATCTGAGATTGAGTTTTTCTTTGAGGATGTTCACAATAATATAAAACAAAAACATTTTTATGCCGATAAGAAAGATTTTGGAGAAGTTCTTAATAATTATGATGCTTCTTTACTGATAAGTCATACGGAAGAGCAGAGTTTATCACCACTTCAGGAGATAAAAAAAGAACTTGAGGAAAATACTCCAACGCCTGAAATGATAGAAACTGTTTTAAATAGTATGCCAATAAAAGCTAGAGATTTAAAAACAATTCCAAATCTTATAAGAGATGCAATTAAAACGCATGGTTTCCAACATGTAAAATTTGTAGCAGAATATATGAAAATTCATAAAGTTGGAAATATTAGAAGTTATTTCACTCAAGCTTTAGAAAATGGTTGGGCTGATGAATATATTGCTAAAAGAAAAAATGAAGAGAGAAAAAAAGTTGTACAAGTTCCTTTATTTATTGAGTCAGAGAGTGATTTAATTCATACTCAATTAAAAAATGAAACTAAAG
This sequence comes from Cetobacterium sp. 2A, assembly GCF_014250685.1. Lineage (GTDB taxonomy): Bacteria > Fusobacteriota > Fusobacteriia > Fusobacteriales > Fusobacteriaceae > Cetobacterium. Next base: position 97,011 of record NZ_JACFAJ010000005.1, read on the forward strand.
AAAAATATATAGTTCTCAGTGAAAAAGAAAAAGAAGATATTGAAAAAATCGCTTACATAGAGTACATAAAGAAGTGTGGTGCAGAAACAAGTGCTCAAAAGAGAGCTTTCAAGTTAGGGAAAGAAAGTATAATTATTGATTATTTGATAACTAGCAAATATTTTGAGATGAACCCCAAAATTATAGAAACTATTATTGAAGAGATTGAACCAGAGATTGAAGAGATTGAATCAGAGGAAATTATAGCAGATATATTCGCAAAATTCGAAACATTCTCATCTTATAAATTTAAAATTTTCCAAATTTTACAAGAAAAAATTGAAATGGAAAAATTAAAAATGATTTTAGATTTTTTAAACTTTGAGAAGGAATTTAATTCAACAATGGATGAATATACAATATTTTTAATGTTTAATGAGGGACAAAAAAGTAGAATACTTATAAAGAAAAAATAATCGTTATTGTATACTATGTTAAATATATACATTACCGTATACTAAATTTAAATTGGGAGAGGAGATAATGAGAAAGTTAGTAATAATTAATCAAAAGGGTGGGGAAGCAAAAACAACTACAAGTAGAAATATATCTGAAATATTAGCTTTAAAGGGATTAAAAACTTTAGTTATAGATATGGATCCACAAGGAAATTTGACAACTAATTTTGATATAAACAAAAGAGAGGTCAAAACATTATTTGATGTTTTTAATAGAGAAGTGGATATAAATGATGTAATAATAGAAAAAACTGAAAATCTTTCAATTATTCCAAATAATATAAAAATGGCAAAAGCGAATATGCAGTTTGCAGGGCATCCAAATTGGGCTAGACTTTTAAGAAAATCTTTAAAAGAATTAGATAAAAAATATGATTATATAATCATGGATTGTCCACCAGCTCTAGATTTTAGTACGTATAATGCTCTAAATGCAGCAACAGAAATCATAGTAACTCTTCAAGCGGAGGAAAATTCATTAGAAGGAATTTCCGATTTAATGGACACTATAGAAGAAGTAAGAGACGACAATGAAGCATTAAAAATATGCGGAGTTGTTATAACTAGATTTAAAAGCAATACAAATCTTCACAAGGGGTTTAAAGGAGTTTTAGATAACTATTTTGGAGAAGCTATGTTTAAAACTGTTATAAGAGATAATATAAAAGTGGCAGAAGCAAATCAGTCTCACAAAAGTGTTTTAGAGTATGATAAAGAATCCAACGGTGCTAAAGATTATAGTTTATTGGTTGAAGAGATAATTATTAGAAATTAAGGGAGGAAGAAGTGTGGATTTAAGTAATAATCCTTTAGCTCGTAGAGAAGTAACTTTTGAGCTTAAACCAAAAATTGAAAAAACAACAATTGAAAGATACGGAGAAGTAAGAAATATCAATATAAAAATATTTGAAAAAATAGATTTGGAAGATAGAACTTTTGTGAATAGATTAGACGAAATTAATCAAATAAAAAATGATGAGAATTTCCTTGGACTAATTGAAAGTATTAGGGGAGTTGGACTTATAAATCCAATCTATTTATTTGAAAAAAATGAGAAGTATATAGTAATATCAGGATGGAGAAGAAGTTTAGCGTTATCTGAAATTTTTAAAGAATGTAGAGAAAAAACTTTTCAAGAAAGAGCAATTATTTTAAAAGAAAATACTCCTTTAGAGATATTAGAGGGAATTTCAATTGATGAAAATACAAAAAGAAAAAATTTATCTCTTTTAGAACTTTCATATAAATTTAATAGGCTCTCGGAAGATGGGAATCTTTCTATAGAGGAGTGTTTAGAGAAATTTAAAATTGGAAAGAGTCAGTTTCATGCAATAAAAAAAGCTATTGAGTTTGAGCCAGAAGTAAAGTCAATTTTAGAGATAGTTGGAGCCGTTAAGGGAGATCTTATAAATAAAATTGTAAAATTATGTAAAAAAGAAGATAAAATAATAGATGTACAGGATTATTCTAATAAAACTAGAGATGAATTAAAAGAAATTTTAGATAATTTTAAAATTTCAACAAAAAAAATTGGAATTCAAAAGTTTAAAAACTGTAAGATTAAAAGAACAGATAAAAATACAATTATAACAATAAATAAACAATTAAATCCTGAGATTTTAGAGAAAATTATTCAAATTATAGAAGTTGGAAAATAAACTATGAGAATATTATTAATTCAAATTTTATTACTTTTTATTTCTTTATTTTCATATGGTGAAGATTTTAAAATTTATGTAGAAAATGAAACGAGTTTTTTATTTTACAGAGAAAATAATGAGAGTAAGGGATTTTATTCTGAACTTTTTAAGAAAATAGGGGAAGATACGAATATAGGTTTGGATCTTTTACCTTTAAATCCTCAAATTATTTTAGATTTTGAAAAAAATGATAAAAATATAATTATGGATTTGATTGAAACAGAAGAAAGAGAGAAAAAATTTAACTTTATTCCTACATTTTTTAAATTAAATTCTAAAATTTATTTTTTAGATAAAAGCATAAAATCAATAGATAATTTCAAACATAGAAAAGTTGGATTACTGGAAAATTATTATATAACTAAAGAATTTAAAGAAAAATATACACATATTGACTATATTCCTGTTCAGATAAAAAGTAGACAAGAAGGAATTGAGCTATTAAAAGATGGGAAAATAGACGCATTTGTGGCTGATAATCAGTATGGGATGGAAATTAAAACTGAGAGTCTTGATTTAACGAGAATTCCAACTGTAAGTACAAATTTAGCAATTCCTAAAAGCAATGAGAAATTGTATTATATTTTAAAAGATTATATAACAAAAATTCCTCATGAAGATTTAAAAAAATTGATAAATGATGCTAGAGTAAATTATTATCAATACAAATTTAAAGATAAATATAAGGATTTAGAAGGCAAGAAATTAAGAGTTCTTCTTCCCAGTGGAAATGATTATTATCCCCTTTATTATAAAAATAATGATGTGGGTGATGGAATTGGTATAAATTATTTAAGGGATATAGAGAAAATATTAAAAATAAAAATAGACTATGTTGTTTTGGAAGACATCTCTAAGAATTTTGATGATATCGATATGACTCTAGTAAATAGAGAGACAGATTTAACGAAAGAAAAATTTAATTTTTCAAATAGTTACTATAATTTTACTGTATCAGTCTTCAATAAAATGGAAGATGGATTTATAAGTGAAGTAGAAGAGTTATATGGAAAAAGAGTTGTGGTTAGTAAAAGTGAAAGTTATGAAAAATCGACTTTAAAGAGTAATATGGATATTGATTATTTAGTTGTTGATAATTTACAAGAAGCCTTGGAAAAAGTTGTAACAGGAGAAGCAGACTTTGGGCTTGGAGATGAAAAAGCAATAATTAATAAGGCATTTAATTTAAAAAATAATAAAATTAAAATAGCTGGAAATACAAATAAAAAAATTGAAATAGGATTTGGAATAAATAAAAATAATCCTTTGCTTTATAATGCAATCCAGGAAATTTCAGAAAGTTTTTTAAATGGAAATTTAGCAGTTAATCTTTATTTAAATAAAAACCATAAAGAGGATAAAAATTATAGTACTCTATTTTTAATATTTTTAATTGGAATTATTATTATGGTTTTATTTAGAAATTATAAACTTAAAAAATCAGAAAGAAGATATTATGACTTAACTATGTCTCTTGTTGGATCTTTAGAGGCGGCTAGTTCATATAATGATGAAGATACTGGTGAACACATTCGAAGAGTGTGTCTTTATTCAAAGTACTTGGCTATGAAATTGGGACTTAGTTCAAAAAATGTAGAAGAAATAGGAAATTTTGCATCCTTACATGATATTGGAAAAATTGGAATTGATCACAACATTTTGAGAAAACCTGGAAAACTTACCAATCAAGAATTTGAAGTTATGAAAAATCATACTAAAATAGGATTTCAAATTCTACAAAAATCATCTTTAGGAAAAGTAGCTGAAAATATAGCTTTATACCATCATGAAAAGTGGAATGGAAATGGATATCCTACAGGATTAGCTCATGAGGCAATACCAATTGAAGCAAGAATAGTTGCTGTAGCAGATGTCTATGATGCTCTTAGACAAGAAAGAAGTTATAAAGTAGCAAAATCTCATGAAGAAGCTTTAAAGATTATAGTAGAAGAGATTGGAATAAGCTTTGATCCAAGAATTGTAAGATTATTTTTAGAATCTCAGAGCACATTTGAAGAAATATATAATTTAAACAAGTAGGTGATAAAGATATTGATAGATATTATAAATAATTTATCTATTGGGATTTTAATTTTAAATATGGATTATCAGGTTTTGTATGTTAATAAAAGTATAATTAATTATTGGGGAGAAAAAGAGGATTATAATGAATATCTTTCCGATATTTGTAGGGATAAAAGATGTTGGACATATACAAACCAAGAGGTTGTTGGCAAAGAAGAATATAATTGTGAACAATGTAATACAAAACTTAAAATTAATGATCTTTTAGATAATGGGGGATTTATAACTGGTGGAAGAGAAGTTTTAAGAAATACTAATTTAGAAAAAATAACATATAGAATATCTGCAAAAAAAGCAACTATAGGAACATTAAACTATGTATATTTAGAAGTTGAGAATGTACAAAAAGAAAAGGATTTAAAAGCTGATATAAGAAAAAAAACAAAAGAAAATGTATTATTTAAAACAATATTAAATAATATTGATGAAGCTATATTTTGTAAAAATGTTGATTTGAGATATACTTTCATCAATGATGCATTTTGTAAATTAGTTGGGAAATCTAGACGAGAAATATTAGGGAAGAACTCTTTAGAGGTATTTGGAAACGAATTGGGAAGTATATTTGAGAAACAAAGTATAGAAGCGACTACTGAATCGGTAAGTTCTATTGAAGTTTTTAAAGATGGGAAATATTATAAAAATAATAAGATTAAATTTTTATATAAAGGGACTTCAACAAAAATATATGGGATTTTAAGAGATATAACAGAAGTTAAAAAAAATCAGGAAAAAATATATTACGATTCTCTTTCTGGTCTTTTTAATAGAAATTTTTATGAAGAAGTACTAAATGAATATGATGCAGAATTTAGTGATAATTTTGCTGTAACTTTAATTGATATTGATAATTTTAAGAATATAAATGATAGTTATGGCCATCAAGAAGGGGATAGAGTCATTAAGATAGTTTCTAAGATTATAAAACAATCAATCAGAGATATAGATTTTCCTATTAGAATAGGCGGAGATGAGTTTTTAATTATAACTAATAGTGGATTAGAAAGTATAAAAAAAATATCAAAAAGAATAGAGAATGAAATTGAAAAACATAATAACTGTATTGTTCCGAATGAATTTAAAATATCTTTAAGCTTTGGAATTTCAAATAAAGTATCTCATTCTGAGAACTTAGCTTTTGTTGTAAAAAAGGCAGATTTTGCTTTGTATGAATCCAAAAAATTGGGAAAAGGAAAAATTACATTATATTAAAAAAAATTTCTCAAAAAAACTTGACTAAATTGGTATTTAAGTAGTATTATTAATTAACAAACAATTAATTAATAACAAATGGCAAAGTAGGAGAAATTCTATGACGCAAAGCTATAGGGCCTGTAAAATGGTAGCCAGTTACATTAATCTATGAAAATAGATTTGATGTAACTTTTTTTTATTCTAAATTTATTTACTAGGAGAATTAAATATGAAAAAAATATTGGGAATAATTTTTTTACTGAATATATTTACAGTGTACGGATTTAATTTATCAATATCACCAACTGGATTTTTTATACCAATACATAAGGGTGCAAATAGAGAGCTAACTTTAACAAATAATTCAAATGAAAATATGAGAGTAGAAATCTCTATAGAGAAGCCTGATGATTATAGCGATGCAGATTCATTGGCTCAGTATTCAAAAATTTATCCAAAGGTTTTAACTATGAGTGGAAATTCAACAAAAACAATTAGATTTTCTATAAAAACTCCAAAGGATTTACCGGATGGTCAATATAAAGCATTAATATTATTTAAAGAGATTCCTGATAATCCTACAATGATTATGCAAAAACAAGGAGATATTGCAGTGAATATGGCAATGTATTCGGAAGTTTCAATTCCAGTTTATGGAGAAAAAGGAAAGCTTGAGTATAAAGGAACTGTAAAAGATATAAAGATAGTTAAAAATGAAAATACTAGAAATATAAGTGCAGAAATTGAATCTACTGGAAATACTACAATTAGACCAAACTTTAAAGTGGTTTATACTGATGGATCAGGGAAGAAATTAGGTTTAGATGAGGGAGTAATGTCAAGAACTTTAAAAGTAGGAAAAAATAAAGTTTTTGCTGAATTAAAGAATATTCCTGCTGGAACAGTTTCGGTAAAAGTAGATATTTTAAATGATGGAAAGATGATTGGCACTAAAGTAATAAAATTATAAAATAGATTTAACTAAAATTGGGAGGTAAAAATTATGAAAAAATTAGTACTAGGAATAATGATATTAGCAGGGATGACAGCTTTTGCAGCACCAGGACAGGGAGATTCAGATTCAGCAACAATAAATTTAACAGCATATTCGGCTGGAGAATTACAAGTTACAACAACAACTTCAGAGATAGATTTTGGAAATCTAAAAGCATATAATGGAGGAGAAAAAAAAGCTTCTTTAATGGTTAGAACTTCGGATTTTAAAGGAAACCAAACAGCTAGTGTAAAACTTAAATTAAGTGAAAATACAGGGTTATCTTTAACTAAGAATATCGATACTGATGCTGACTATAATATTACAGTAACTCCAGTAGTTCCAGAATTAGCTTTAGTAAAAGGTTCAGCACCAACAAAAATAGATATCCCAGTAACACTTGATAAAGCTTTAGCTAATGCTGCTCCAGCTGGACAATACACAGGTTCATTTACTGTAACAGCTTCATACGATATTTAATTGTAGGATGGAGGTTCAATTATGAAAAAAACTTTATTGGGATTAATGGTTTTACTGAGTATGACAGCTTATTCTAACCAAGATGAAACAGGTGATTCAGCAACAATTAATATGTCTGGATTCGTATATGGAGAGTTAGAAATATCTGTAGAAAAACATATGGAATTTGGAGATTTAAGAAAACATACTTTAGAAAAACCTGCGTATTCTGTTATTAAGATAAAAGATAGTACACTTTCGGATAATGAAACATCGATAGCTAAAATAAGTATTGATGAAACTGCAACACTACAGAATACAAAACATCCAGAAAGTCAATATACTATAAATTTATCGTTAGTTGATGGAGCGGGTGTTTTACCAGGAGCGAGTTTTAAAGATGCAAAAGTTACTGTTAGTAAAACCGGAAGAGAGTATGAGGTAACTGGAAGAGTGGATGGAGATGTAGCAAATATAACTCCTGGAACTTATTCAGGAAATTTTAACATAAAAGCAACTTACGAGATTTAAGGAAAAGGTTAGGAGAAAATAAATTACATGAAAAAACTACTACTAGGATTAATGCTGTTTTATTGTGCAGCTTACGCAAAAAATGAAGACGTAATAAATATGAGTGCATCTATAGAAAGTTCACTGGATATTTCAGTTTCAACTAATTCAATAGATTTTGGAAATTTAAGAGGACAGTCTGGAGATTTAAAAAAACCATTTACTGTAACCCTTGAAGATCTGCAAGCTACAGATGCAACAAGAGCAAAAATTATTTTACCAACTGATACATTCTTAGAAAACAATGTTAAAAGTTCTGGTAAGAAAACTAAAATAGAGGTATTTGTTTCTACTGATGGAACTGGTTGGCACCAATCTCTTAAAAATCAGATTTCATTTAAAAATGGAAGAGCTGAGGTACCATTCTTTGCATTTATTCCACAAGAAACATTAAGACAAATAAATCTAAATGAATATGCAACTGGTTCATATAGTGGTAGTTTTACTATTAGAACCGAGTATGATAAATAATAATACTTTATAAATTTAAATTTTGGGGGGGATATGAGGTACAAAAAATTATTTTTATTAATATTTTTAATATTTAGTACTTCGATTTTTTCTAATGAAAATTTAGAATTTAAAGTAAAACTTAATTTATTGAGTCCTTTATTATTGAGGGTTGATAAAACAATGGATTTTGGAGTTTTAAAAAAAGGAATGTCTGTTGAAAAGGAAGCTCTTATAGTTGCAACAGGAAATGAAGGTCAGGGTTATAAGATTACTATCAATGAGGGAAAAGAAGCTCAATTAGTATCTGAAAATAATTCTGATAGCATAATTCCAGTTAAATTATCTTTTAAAGAAGCAAGAGGAATTTTTACAGACAAACCAGAAGAATTTAAATTGAAAGGATTAGCAGAATATGCTAATAATGCAAAATTAAGTTCTGGGAAATATACAGGCGATATAACAGTTAGAATATGCTATAATTAGGGATGACAAGCGTTATCCCTAATTTTTTTCTAAGGAGGTTAGCAATGAAAAGATTTTTATTAACATTCATTTTTATTTTTGGATTTTTTAGTAAATCTTTTTCAACTCAAACCGAAATTTGTGTGAATGGAGTGTGTGAGTTGGAAGGAGTTGAAATTCCAGTAAGACTAGTTGTTCCAAAGGTATTATCTTTAGAATATAAAGATGATGAAAATATTGATTTTGGAAATGTTGTGATGGGTGAAAATGCCATAACTCACAAAAAATTTATAGTAAAAGGGTTTGGGAATAAAGAGATTTCGATTGCGACTTATGTAAATCAAGAAAAAACAAATATTATTCCTCTTAAAAATGAAAATAATCCTTCTGATAAGATTGATATAGAGATTACACAGATAAAAGAAGTTTCTAAGAGCATATCTGATGATTCAGCTATTGTAGAAATAACTTTAAATTTGGATGGTAAAGACACGGTGGATAAGTCTAGTGGTATTTATAACGGGACTTTTTATGTTAGAGCTACTTTGAATTAGGAGATGTGAATATGAAAAAAATACTGGCACTTTTTTTTATAATATTTAATATATGTCTTTCTTCTCAAGATAAATTTTCAATTGAATCATTAAATCCATCATTTAAGGATATTGATAGTAGCACGATTGGTGGAAGAGTAAAAGAGTTAAGAGGGACCTCAAGGTTAGAAGTAGAAGCTGAAACAAAGAAAGATACAGCTTATTTAGGTATTGGATTTAGTAGAAGTGGAAATATAAATAAGGATAAACTGATTCCATTAAAAAAAGGAAGATATACTTTTAATGAATTTTCAGAGATGAGTATTGAGCTTACAATAAGTAATGTAAGATTTAAGAATAGAGAATTACATACAAATGAGATAAATTTTGAAGAAAATGATGAAGAAATTCTAAGTTTTGATTATTATTTGAAAATAATTGTAAATAGTGAGAAAACAAATAGTAATATTAAATTTATTGCAGTTATTGATCATAATCAAAATTTAAAAAATATTGATGATAGAACAAATGTGCTAAATATAAATTTAGAAAATTTAACTCCATCTCTTTCTGTAAATATTACTGGAAAAAGTTTAGATTTTGGTGAAATTAAATTCGGAAAAAATAGTACAAGCGTACCGATTGAAATAGAAGTGACAGGTAAAGAGACTCCAAAAGATATCACTATAAAGTATGACAGTAAGGTAAGTCTAACTCCTAAGAATGGAATTGGAAATCCTATACCTGTATCTGTTACCATGGATGGTGGAAGAATGCTTGAACCAGGGGTTTATGATATAACTAGAGAAATAAATGGGAAAAGAAAACAGTACTTAGAATTAATTGGAAAAGTTGATATTCCCAATGAACAAGAAAGTGGCGAATATAATGGGAGTATTAAGCTGCGAGTAACATATACTAAGTAGGAGAAAATTATGAGGAAATTTTTAAAAAAACTCATATTATTTTTGTTGTTTTTTAATTCAGTTTTTGGTGTTACACCCGAAGAGGCATACATTGAAATAAAAGCAAAAGATCTAAATAACAATTTTTATATGATTTATTATGACTATGAACAAGATATTCCGTATTTAGGAATTGATTCACTTACAGATTTTTTAGAGATAAAAGATTTAAATATTGATAGAAAAAAAATAGATATACCTGAAAAACTTGAACTTGAGGATGATACATATATTCCAATTACTCAATTAAAAAACCTTATAGATATTAAAGATTATACTTGGGACCCTGATGCTCTAAAATTAGTTTTGGAACCAAATTTTAAACTTTCTTCTGAAATTAGAAAAGAAGCAGAACACAGAATAAAGAAGTTTGAAAATCAAAAAGGAAGCAATGAAGAGTATGTTGATGTAATTGGAGAGAAGAAACTAATATCTCCTGGAATTTTGAAGTTTGAGTATAGTAACTGGGATTTAAGAAGTAGTGAATACAACTTTGGAATTGAATATGGAACTCAGTTATTCTATGGAGATTTTAAAATTTCTCAAAATATAGAGCCAGATTTAGAGTTAGATTATGTAACTTTAGAGTATGATAATTTTTTAAAAGATGGAAATAGTTTGGTGTTTGGAGATTCCTATATTTCAGCGGATGGATTTTATGATATTGACCGTTCAATAAGAGGGGTTAGTATAAGTAAAAATGATATTTTTTCTTTTAGAAAAAATAATGAAACTGTTATTTCTGGACAAGTATTTGGCGCTAATTTAGTTGAACTTTTTCAAGGGCAAAATCTAATAGATTATAAAAGATTGAATGGAAGTAATAAATTTGAATTTATTGTAACAAATATCTCAAATTTTAATAATTATACAGTTAAAATCTATTATGATGATGGAAGAATTGAAGTTAGAGAAGTTGGAATTTTAAGTAGTAATAGATTGCTATCTAAAGGAGAATCGGATTATAGTTTACAAGTTGGTCAAAGTATAGATGCGAAAAAACTTCAGCAGTATTATAACTATTCATATGGACTATTAAATGATTTAACTCTAGGAACTGCATATGTTTCAGGAGTAAATGAAGATGGTGAAAAAACTAATAGTTTTGAGTTTGGTGGAATTTATAGAACACCTTTAAAAGTAATACCAACAGTAATTGAAGGAAAAATTGTTCAAAGTTTAGATAGTAATAATATTAGTTATTTGACTAATATTAATCAAAGGTTTTTACAAACAACTTTATTTTTAGAATATCAGCAATTTTCGGGATCTTTTGTGGAAAGTGAAGGGTATGATAAATATTGGAATGTTAATTTAAGCCGAGGTTTTGGAAATTTGACAGTTTCACTTGGAAATGAAAGAGAAATTTTAGAGGAAGATTACACAGATACCTCTTATTTGGATCTAGAATATAATGGATTTAGAAATTTTGGATTGTATATGTATAATGATTTTGAAACTCCGAAAGGAGAAGCTGGAGAATACGACCTAGGATTTAAGGTTAGTTATTCAGGATTTGAAGATTTTTATACTATTCTTGAATCAGATCATAATTTTGACGAAGATAATAAAATTGAAAATTCTTATAGCATTCGGGTTACTAGGAAAGTAAGAAGAGATTCAAAATTTAGTAATATAGATTTTGGATTTAATCTTAACTATTCAGATTCGGAAAAGTTTTATTTTGGAATTGATTTCACATGGTATTTGGATTCTGATTTGATTTATGTTGAAACTCCATTTAATATGGACGATAATGAATTAAGACCAGGATTAAAAGTTGAAAAATCTATATTGTTAGAAAAACCTTTTTCAAATATAAATACTAAAAATATGGATGATATTTGGGTTGAAGGAGTAGTTTTCTTGGACAAAAATGGAAATGGAATAAAAGATGAGGACGAGGATGCACTACCAGAGATCGAAATAAGAATTGGAACAGAAAGTAGATTCACCGATAGAGCTGGGAAATATATAATTGGAAATCTTTCGAGTTCTTCTATACATGTCCTAGAAGTAAATGGAGAGACTTTAGATGCTATGATGAGGCCAGAAAAAGATAGAGTTGTATTAAAGGGGGCTTCGTCTTCAGGAATGGTTATAGATATTCCTATATCTCCTATTTCAGTTATAACGGGTGAAATTAAGGGAGAAGGATTCAAAGAATCAGACTTTTTTAAACTACTTGGAAAAACTGAAATTCACTTAATAAAAGATGGAACTGTTCTAAAAAGAATATATCCAGAGTTTGATGGATACTATTATATAGAAGATGTTGCACCAGGAACTTATACAGTTAAAATAAATCATAAAGAAAATTTTGAAAATATAAATTTAGTTGGAAACAGTGACTATACGGTCATTATAGAGCCAAAAGAAGACGGGGATTACATAGAAGGCTTTGATTTCCATCACAAAATGATTGGAGCTCCCTCAGAATTGTGATATAATTACTCCGCGCAAAAATAACTATAGTTTGAGGGAGAGAATTAAATGAAAAAAGAAGTACTTACTTTAATAGCTGGGTTGACTATGTCAACAATGGCACTTGGAGCAGAAAATGGTAGATATGGTTTAGGATTAGGACTGGGATTAGGAAGTTCTCTTTATAAAGGGGCAGAAACTAAAGCTTATCCAGTTCCAATGCTAGATGTTGATTATAATGATTTTTATATCAAAGGAATTGAGATTGGATATAGATTTTATGAAAATACTCCTATTAGTTTAGATGTATTTTTAGATCCATTAGCTGGATATGGAGTTAAAGGAAATGATCTAGGAAAAGGGTATGATAATATAGATGAGAGAAAACCACAGGTTATGGTTGGATTAGCAGTCAACTATGATCCTAGATTTGAGGGAGCGATTGTAAGAGCTTCAGTAATGGGTGGAGAGAACGGAGCAAAGAGTAAATTATCTTTATTGAGACCAATTGTAATTGATCCAACTTTAGTGATAGTTCCAGGAATACATGCTAATTTCTATTCAGCAGATTTTGTAGATTATTATTTCGGAGTTACAACTGATGAGGCTATAAAAAATAAACATATAGATAGAAGTTACTCACCAAATTCTGGATATTCTTTGGGTCTTGGATTTGCTCTAGAGAAAAAATTGACAGCTAAAGTTAGTTTGATGAGTTTCGCATCTATAGAAAAGTTTTCAGATGAAATTACTGATTCTCCAATTGTTGACAAAAACTATGTTTTAGTAGCAGGAGTGGGAGCCAAGTATTTCTTTTAATTATAATTTTGGGGGAATTTGATGAGAAAATTTAAATGGGCACTAAGTTTTATACTGCTTTCTTTAACAGCATATTCTTTAGATCCTAATCGTGTAAACACTAAAGCTGATAAATTGGCTGCAATTGATCAGCAAATAAATGAGCTTATGTTGAAAAAAGAAAGTTTAGAAAAATTAAAAAAACAATTTACTGATGAAGAGTTTAATTTAAACGCACCTTTACCAGTGAAAAACAGACCCAAAGTAGGACTTGTATTGAGCGGAGGTGGGGCTAAAGGGGCTGCTCATATAGGTGTATTAAAAGTTTTAGAGAAATATAAGATTCCTATAGATTATGTTGTAGGAACTAGTGCTGGAAGTATTATAGCAGCTATGTATTCTGCTGGTTATACTCCGGATGAAATTGAAAAAACAGTAGTTACTCTGAAGTTTAATAAATTATTATCAAATTCTTCAGATAGAACTTTAAAAAATATTGTTGATAAAGCATCTTCAAATAAGTATCCTTTAACACTTTCAATTACTAAAGATTTCGAATTATCATTACCTATGGGAGTTTTAACTGGAGAATTTGTTTACTTACAACTAAAAGAGATATTTGCAAAAGCGGAATCGGTTGAAAATTTTGATGAACTGCCTATTCCATTTAGAGCTATGACTACAAATTTACAAACAGGTCAGTCTGTTGCTATTGGAGAAGGAGATTTAGCTTTAGCTACATTAAAAAGTATGGCAATTCCAACATTTTTAGATCCGATAAGAGACGGAGATAATTATTATGTTGATGGTGGAGTTGTAGATAATTTTCCTGTATTAGAGGCTATTAACATGGGTGCTGATATAGTTATTGCTATAGATATTTCAGCTGAAACTATAAACATAACTGATAGTTCTAATATAATAGCAGTTTTAGATAAACTTTCAACATACAATGGAAATACAAGTACAGAAAAGCAAAAAAAACTTGCTGATATTTTAATTACTCCAGGAGTAAAAACTCATAGCACTTTAGATTTTGATAATCTAGATTCACTAGTTCAAGAAGGTGCAGCAGCAGCAGAAGAACTGGATTATATTTTAAAGAATCTGTCTGATGAGGTTGCTTATAATGAAATAAGAGCAAAAGGTGAAAAACTGGTAGATAAACCAAGAGAGATAAAGAATGTAAAAATTTACGGAAGTGAAATTTTAACAGAGAAAACAGTTATGAAGTTGAAGCCTGAAAAGCAAAAGATGGGTGTAAATGAATTAAATTTATGGGCTGAAAAAATATATGCTTTAAATTATGTAGATAGAGTTTTCTATCATGTTACTGGTGACACAGCAGAGTTTATAGTTAGGGAAAAAACTGACAGTAAAATAGGTGCTGGAATTTCATATGTTTCAGAATATGGTGGAGCGCTGGAAGTTATGGCCGAGATACCTATTCTAGGGCTTACTAAGAAAAAATATACAGTAAAAGCTGAACTATCAAAATATCCTAAGTTAGCTTTAAGAGATATAACTCAGTATGAGTTTTTAAGAACTAATTTTATTGTATCGGGAGATATATCATACGGTTTAAATCCATTATTTATTTATTCAAATGGAAATAATATTTCAACTTATAATACGAAAGAATTTGTCACTAATTTATCTTTTGGAACTACTTTATTCGATAAAGCAATAATTGGATATAGTCTAGGATTCAAGAGTATTGATAGTGATTATGATTCTGGAGTAAGACTAAATAAATTAAAGAAATTTAAAAGAAGTGGATCATATGTAGTAAATGCTATTACTCTTTATACAGATACTTTGAACAAATCATCATATCCGTCAGAAGGAATACAAATCTTTGGACAAGGATTCTCTGGGACATCTGTGGATAGTGAGGACAATTATCAAGGATACGGATATTCAGGTCTAGCTCATATAATGCTTACATCAAAATTATCCATAAATACAAATGTAATTGGTGGAAAGATTTTAAATTCTGACGAAGCTCCTTTAAGTGAACTTTTCTCACTTGGTGGACTTAGAAATAACGGAGTAAAAAGAAAATATGAGTTTTATGGATTACCATTGGGGTCTGTTTATACAAATGACTTCTTAATAGGTGGTTTTGGAATTCAGTATTCTATATTTGATAGTTTAAATCTATTGGCAAAATATAATATTGGAACTTACAACAGTCAGGCAATAGCCGAGGAAAAAAGAAATATTTGGGAAGATTCAGCTCAAGGATATGGAGTTGGATTAGGATGGGATACTTTCTTAGGACCTATGGACTTTGTTCTTTCAAACAACATAGATGGAAGTGGAGTTTTATACCAAGTTAATATTGGATATACATTCTAAAATATAATATTTTTAAATGAAAAAGAGTGGTCTCTTAAGAAGCCACTCTTTTTTTGATTAATTTAAACTTGGAAAAGGAAATTTTAACATTTTAATATTTTCTTTGTTAAATTTAAAGCTTTCTACAGCTACGACACAATCAACTTTATTTTCTTTTAAATAATCAGGTAAATCATAAATATTAATAATCTCTTTAAATTTTAATGAATAAGATTTTTCGATATAGTTTTTAACTTCTGTAATTATGTAATCAGGGATACTTTTATATATGAATATATTTTCATTATTATCAGGAATAGTTTTTGAAAGCTTACTTAATCCTAAATAAAAAAGGGCACTTTCATAGAGTCCAAATTTTGGAAGAATAGTTTTCATATTTATAAAAAACTTTACTATATTTGTATCGAGAGTCATATTACTCATTTCAAAAAATGTTAAATCTGTAATGTTATAAAGTTCTTTAAAAAATGCAAATGTAAACCATTGGGTAGCAAGATGTATATACTCTATATCAGATGAAATTTTAAAAGAAGTAAAATTTTGAACTTGAGATTTATATGACAAAATTAAATTTGACATATCTTCATCATATTTATAATATTCTGTATGACTTTTTTGAAAAATAAAGAAAAAATCATACAAGTGATTTACAGGAATTTGATTGAAAATAGTTTCTTTGAAGAAATGGTATATTTTTTTTAAAGTTTCACAATCTATATCACTTGGTGCAATTTTTAAAAAATCAGAGAACGTTTTGATTGATTCCATTTTGGGGGAAGGATCTTTTCTTATATGAATAGCCAAAAATGAAAAATATGAAATATAAGAGTAGTGAGAGTGAGGTGTTTTAGTAATTTTATTTAGCTTATATATATCTTTTAGAATTTTATTGATTGAAGTTAGTTCGATATAATCAATATAAATTTTTCTTAAAGATTTTGGAAGTTCGTGTCTTTCAATTAAAAATTTATAAAAATAACCAAATAGCATTCTTTTTATATTAGAATCTTCTCCAATTAATTTAATACCTTTAGTGGTGCTTTCTAAAGATAAATTTTTAGCTTTTAAGATCTCCTTAATATCAGTCAGATGATAGTTTAAAATTCTTCTAGTTATTCCTAAATTATCTGCAATATCATTTAAGTGAATTTCTTTTTTTGTAAGAAGAATAAAAATTAAATAGTCAATTTTTTCCTTTTTTCTAAATTCTTGATTACTTTTTAAGAGATAAACAAGTCCTTTCTTTTTTTTAATCAATTCGATTATTTTATCAAGCTTTTTTAAAGGTTTTATATTCTCATCTTCTGCTATTAAGCTTCCAATATCTTTAATATAAGTCGTTACTGCTGAAACACTTATATTAAAAATTTCAGCTATAATTTCTAAATCAGTTATTTTATATTTAACTATCATTTTTACTATCCTTAAGTGTCTACTGTTAATATACATCAATATAACCCCCCGGTTTATACTATTGAAAAAAATTATTAAAAAACTATAATTATTTTCAAATTTACTAGATGACTACTAAGAATTATACTTAGTATACGGGGAATTCCTTTCTACTTGAAAGAAAATAAAAAAATTAGGAGGAAATTTTATGAAAAAAATTATTTTTGCACTATTTGCCCTTTCAGCTCTAAGTTTTGGAGCAGAACCAGTAGACACGGCAACTGTACCTGTAAATGTGTCTGCAATTGTTTCTGGAAGCCCAGCAACTCAACTTGTTATTGTTGATGAGGGTGGAACCGCAGTAATAAATAGGATAGATATAACTCATGAGCTAACTGTAGATGACCAAGGTATAATTACAACAGCAGCCAATCTTGTTGAAACATCAAAATTTAAAGTAAGTAGAGGAACCCCAGGAACAGTTGTAATAGGAAAAGGGAAATTAAATTTTGCATTATCAGCAAAAAAAGTAAGTTTAGAAGGAGTATTAGAATCTGAACTTACCATACCTGAATCATTGGATATAACTACAGATATAAGTAGAACAGAAGCAATATCACTAGTAAGTACTATATCTCAAATAATTGAAGGTAGCATAATTGAAGCTAAAACATATACGGGAGCACCATCTAATTTAACAGTTACTTATGATAAAACAATTACTCCTCCTACTCCTTAATAAATGTCTTTAAAGTAGAAAGTGACTATGTCACTTTCCTCTTCAAAAATATTTATTAGGGGGGGGCAAATATGAAAGGAATTTTAATTTTTTTAGTTTTATTTAAAGTAACATTTTCATATATAAACATTCATCCAACTTATTTTGATAAAAGAATTGATGAGGATGGAAGTTATCAAGAATATACACTTTACAATAAAAAAAATGAACCCGTAATGTATAAGATTTATACTGAGGAGGACAAAATGAATCCAGATGAAATGTATAAATGGATTGAATTTTATCCACGTTCTATTATTTTAAAACCTGGAGAGACTGGGAAAATCCAAGTCCATATTAAATCTCCATCTAATGTAAAATCTGGCGAATATTTCGCAGTTCTTGGAGTTAAAGAACTTCCTGTTTTTGAGAAAGTGGCTAAAGAAAATGGAGCTGGAGTAAGTATTTTTACAAATTTCAGATTAATTATATCTGGATATGTTGGAAATATAAATCCAAAACTTAAATTTAAAAATCTAAGTTTAAAAAATCTAGAAAATGATATATCTATAGCTGGGGAAGTTAGTAATTTAGGAAAAAGAAAAGGGAAATTTGAGCTTTATTTGGACGAGTATTATCTTGGGAATCTTAAGGTTCTTTCAAATGAAAATTTAAATCTTGATAAGTTAGGATTTATTTATTCAAAAGATAAGGCATTTAAGATACCTAAAAATTTGATTCTGAAAGATTATGAAACTAAAAAAGAGGTTGGGAGAATAAAACTTTAAAGAAATATGGGGGAAGTTATGATGAAAAAAATATGGGGAATATTTTTTATATTTTCTCTTTTCTTCTCGACTTATGCCGATGAAAATTTAACAATAGAAAGAGTTGAAGAGCTTAGAAAGAAAAATATTATATCGGAAGAGGATTATAATTTTTTAAAAGCTGAATTGGATGGTAAGTTACAGGAAAAAAATTACTATGACTTAATTGTAAATAGATCTTCTATAACTACAAAATATCCGATTATTCGTATGAATGACAGATATTATTTTTCATTATTGAAATATTTTGAAGGGATAGAATTTAAAAATTATAGACTTGAAAATAATAGTTTAAATATGTTTTTAGGAAAAAGATTAAAAAATGTTGTTATTGATTTTAATAAAGGTAAAATTGTTGGATTAGAAAAAACAGTTTTAAAGCAAGATGAGTATTTTATAGAAAATGGAGACTATTTTTTAGAATCAGATTTATTTAGAGATATATTTTTGGACGGTTTAGATATAAATGATAGTAGAATGAAAATTAGTATGTCTACAACATATTTAATACCTAAAGATATAAGAAATGGTTTAAAATCATCTGAAGAAAAAATAGAGAATGAAAATTCAATGGATGATTTTTATTATACCAACTCTAGAGAGTTATTTGATATAGGATATATGAGGTTTAATTTTGATAAAACTTTTACAAAGAGTGATGGAATTAAAGACAATGATTGGTCAGGGTTATTAGAATACCAAGGACCGATGTTATATGGAGAATTGACAACCACTTATGATGTTAGAGAATCATTATTAACAGGAGCTAATCTTTATTATCCTAATTTACCTAACAATCATTATTTAGAACTAAGAGGAACTAATATAGATAATGATTATTGGGAAAAATCAATTATTTTTGAAAAAGATAAGGGATATTTTGAAGATGGTAAAAAATTTATAATCAAAGAAAATGTTCCAATTGGCAGTAGAGTTGAGTTAGTTTATATGGGAGCAACGATAGCTATAGCTAATGAAGAAAATGGTATTGTAGAATTTAGTAATAGTGAAATAAAAAGCGATAGAGAGTATATGTTAAGAATTCATGCAAAAGATGGACAAATATTCACTCGGATAATTCAAACAAGTGACGATTTTAATCAACAAAACAAAGGAGAATTTCAGTATAAGCTTTTTGCTTCTGAAGACAAAGAATCTAGTAAAAATATATTAGAAATAGGAACTTTTTATGGAGTTACAGAAAATCTAACAGTTGGAGGAGATTACTATAAAACTCCAGAACTGATTGATGATAAATATATATATGTAGAACGTGCAAAAGGAGAAATTGTTTACAGTAACTTTTTACGTACTTATCCGTATACTTTAGTTTTAGGTGGCGAAGAAATATTAAGTCCTGATATTTTTGATGAAACTACAACTTTTGAAGGACTTTTCCAAATAAAAATTAATGATTTAAAACTTCGTTATGAAAATGGATATTATAGTGAATATTATGATAGTAAAAAATCTGAAGGATTCACTGTTCAGTATACTCCTTGGAATTTCTTAAGATTGGATTATTCATATCAAAGATTAGAAAAATATAATGGTGAAAAAGAAAATGGAGCAGAAATAGACATTGAATTTACAAAAAATTTTAAAAGAATTTTAACTACTTTCCAATTTGAAAAAAATATAGAGGACGAAAAACGATATTCTATAAATCTTTACTACACAGGATATAGAGACTATTCTATGAGATGGAATAACTCAATAACTGAGGCAGGTGGAGATTTTGAATCTACTATAGAACTATATAATAGAGCAACTAGAAATGGGCTAGACTATTCTTTTGAGCTGTCATACAGTGAACTTCAAAAAGAAAAATTTGTATTTAAAGTTAGTATAGACTACGATAACTGGTTTAATTTCGATATGTTTGCTGGAGATAAAGGAAACTATGACGTTTCAGTTGGTCTTGATAGAATTGTAGATCTTAAAAATATAACTAAGCCACTTGAAAGTATGGATAGTTCAAGAGTAAAAGTTATAACTTTCTTAGATGAAAATAACAACAATAAATTTGATGACAATGAAGATTTTATTGGAAATGTTGAAGTGAAAATAAACCAAGAGACAAAATTGACTAAGCAAAATAAACCAACTTACTTCTACGGAGTTCCAAATGATATTTTATATAGCTTTGAACCTAAAGTTAGAAAGCCTGGTTATGACACAATCAATAGTAAATTTTCATTAAAAGGTAAACATGGTGGAAATATTGAAGCTTATATTCCAATAAAGCCTCTGTTTACAATTTCTGGAAATCTTTTACTAGAGGATTCTACAAGGACAGATATTTATGAAAAGGTAGTAATAAAAATAAAGGATGATAATAATGAAACTGTTTCTGGAACGGTCCCTGATGAGTTTGGAAGCTATGATATAAGTGGTTTAAGAGCAGGAAAATATATATTTGAGATATCATCTTTTGGAAATGAAGAATCATTATTGGTTCAAACTCCAATAGAGGTTAAATATGTAAAAGGACAAAAGAATATAATGGTAATAAACTCAAAATTTATTGGAAATAAAATTGTTTTATTAGCGGGGGAAAAGAATGAGACTAAAAACTAAAATATTTGGGATGTTGTTAATTGTTTTTTCAAGTCTGTATACTCAAGAAAATTCTTCAGAAGTTCCAATGATTCCGATGGTCCCAATGATTCCAGCAACTCCTAATGAAAAAGTTGATGATATTACAAATAAAAAAAGAGTTTTGGAAAAGGTTTCAACTATAATGGGGAAAATGGAAGCAGATATCATAGTTCCGATGGAAATAATTTCAGATGTCGATATAAAAGCTTTAGTAATAGACGATGAAAATTTAGAGATTCCGTTTGATATTGAATTTAATAAAAAACCAGATATAAAAAATTATTATTCATTGAATTTTTCGAGTACTCAGTTAGATATTGATGATGATGGTATTATAGATACTGAAATTTTTTCTCCAAAATTTGTGAATGAAAGAGTTACAAAAGATAATTATGTTAAAATTACAGGAAAAAATATTTCTAAAGAGGGAACCCATAAAAAAAGAGTTTATATAACTGTAGAGGTGAGAGAATAATGAAAAAAATTATAACATGTTTCCTATTTGTAATTTCTCTAACCTCTTTATCTGAGGTTAAAGTAACTTTACGTGAACCTTTAAGTTTTAAAGAAATGAGATCTGGTGAAATATCTTATGAAAATGTTGCAATAGCTGAAGGAATAATTGAAATTGTAGGAGAAGATGAAGATATAGGGAAATTGATTTCTTTTGAAATACCTCCCTATGGAATGGTTACAAATAAAAAATGCTGGTTAAAGATATCTAAGATTGTTTTTGAAAAAAATACTAAAGAGATTATTTTATCTAGTAATAAACATCTGATAAAAGTTTATGGATTTTTAGATAAAAAAGAAATTTCAAAAAATAAAAATGCTGATATAGCTGAGGGGAAGTATATAGGGTATCTTCCAATAAATTATTCAGTTTATAGTAAAGAGATGTGAGGCTATGAAGAAAATATTTTTAGTTTTTATAACTGTAATTAATATTTTATTTTCTAAAGATTTTATATCAGCCCCTAAAATGTATAAGCCGGCAGAAATGAATATAGAAGTAACTAAAATAAAGACAAAATCGACAGATATGTATATTGATAAAGTTAATAAGAAAATTTATAAAGAGTTTGAAGATATCAAGGAAAGAACAACAAAAAAAAATCTTTATATTACAACTTCTTTAGAGAGAAAAAATAAAAAAATAGTTTCTGAGTTGGAATATGAAATTTTAGAATATAATGGTAAAAAAATTCTTGTAATAGACTATGAAAATGAACCAAGTGAAATTTATTTGTGGATTATTGAAAACGAGAGTATAAAAAATATATACAAAGGGAATTTAATGGATCGTGCAGAAGGAATATCTCCTTTTGCTTGGATTTCAAGAACAATAAATATGAGAGTCCTTAATTCAGATGTAACTAATCAAGAAATTAGTATTCACGCAGACAGAAGTATTAATTATAATTCTGGATATTTCCAAGTAGTTTCAGGAATGTTAAATGGAATGTTTTTTGTACCTGGAATTAAGAAAGTTAGTGAAATTGTAAATGGAGAAAAAAAAGAATTATCACTTAGCGGTCAGAAATATACAACATCAAATAGGTTCGAATTTAGTATTGATATCAGTGGTTCATGGGGAGAATCTGTCAGAACTTTAAAAATAAAATCATCTGAAGGTTTAGAAAGTGGAGTTTCAATTTCAATAGAGTACTCTCATGGTAGACTTGAAATATATGAGGATATAATTAATTTTTTACCATCTAAATTTGAAATATTAAGTATATCAGATATGGACTTTGGGACTTTACAAAAAGGAACAGTAAATAATAGTCCAATTACAAAAGCAAATATAAAGGTAAAAAGTACAATTGGGACAGTACTTTCCTTTAAAGTTGTGGATACTTCTATAGAGTTAGGTCGTGATGGTATGGAAGAAAGTTCGAAAATAACTGTTAATTCATTTACGGTAGAAGGTGAATCGGCTCCAACAAATAATATATATGAATATGAAATATCTGGAATTGCAAACGTACCAAGTAATGCACTTGATGGGAATTATAGTGGTGTTTTATATACAGAACTGACTTTGTCAGATATAAAGGGAGGGAAATTTTAATGAGAAAAATAATATTATCAATTTTTATATTACTGATTTCAATTATATCTTTTGGGTTTCATATAAGTCCTGATGGATTTGGAAAAAGAATAGATAATGATGAGGGATTTCAAGAATATACTTTTAAAAATATGACTGGAAAAACTATAAGATATAAATTTGCTGTATTGCCTGGAAAAAATCCTGAAAAATCGATGGACAAATGGATAGAGTTTGAACCTAAATATATGACAATAAAGGAAGGTGAGAGTAAGAAATTAAAATTATATGCAAAATCTCCAGAAGGGGCTAAAGAAGGAGATTATAATTTTTATTTAGCAGTTAATTCTGTAACAGTTCCAGGAGTATTAGATGAAAAAAAAGAATCTGTAGTAGCTGGAACAACAGTTGGTATAAATATGAATATTGAAATGTTAGGTTGGGTTGGAGATTTACCAGCAAAACTAAAATTAGAAAAATATGAGATCTATGAGAAAGATGGAAAAGTAATGTTTAAAGGATTTGTAAACAACCATACTGAAAAAAGATTTGTACGTTATATGATTGAGGTAATCGGGAACCGTGGAGAAAAAGCAACACTCTTAGGGGGAGTTTTACCTGCTAAGAAAACTAATGAATTTGATGTAGAAATTCCACAATTTAAGAAAAAAAGTGATGTATGGAAAATAGAAGTGAGAGAAACTTTAGATAGAAATTTAATACAGACTATAAAATTATAAAATAGAGAGAGGATTTTTAAACTCTCTTTAGTATATGTTTGAAAACAAGGGGAAATAAAAGAAAAAGAAGTGATTAAAATGAAAAGATTGTTATTGTTTTTTTCAATTTCTCTTACTGTCTTTTGTACTCAAACATATAACTCTGTAGATTCGGCTAGAATCCCGATAAATATTAAGGTGACTGTAGTTGAACCGAGTCAGCAATTAGTCGTATTAGACGAAACAGGAAATCAAAAAAGTTCATTCGATTTAGAAGATGATAGTGAAAATTTTTATATTCAAAGAGGAGCCGCAGGACCAGTTTTGAACGTATCTAAAGGGCGTTTAGATATGAATCTTGAAAATCCAGATTTAGAAGTAAAAAGCAGTAGTTTAACCACAGAAAATGGAATAACAAAAATAGGGAATTCAATTTTAAAAAAATCCAACTCTTCTAAAGTATCTAATTTATCAATTACTTGGGAAAAAGAAGAGCAGTAAAAAAAGGTCATGCTTTTTAAAGCATGACCTTTTTTATATTTTTAAATCCCAAGCTCCTTCTACAGTTAAATCATGTAAAAATTTGACGAATTCAAAACTTTCTTCTGGATATTTAGAATTTTGACTGATACAGTATCCAAGTGAAATGAAAAATTCAGATTCATTTGAAAAAGTTTCAAGTATTCCAAAATTTGGTTTATAAAATTTGATTTCTTCAATATCTGCAGCAATACCAATTATAAAAGCTACATTTCCACTAGCAAATGCTTCATATTTATTTTTAAAACCAAGTTCATTTATAGAAACAAATAGTTTTTCTTCTTCCATTTTCAAATAAAAATTTAGACGCTTATCATTTTCTAAACCTAGTTTGTTGATTGTATCTTTAAGATTAGTATATATTAAATTTTTTCCTAGAGGGATAACATTATTATTTTTTAATTTAACTAAGACATTTTTAAAATCCTCAAAGTTTTGGGGTTTCTCTATTTTGTATTTTTTGAGAATTTCTTTGTTGTAAAAAATGATTGAAGAATAAAATCCAGTTGGGTATGCATAAATTTTATCATTTTCTGAGAAGTGTTTCATAGTTTGTTTATAAATCATCTCATTTTTTTCATATTCTTCATATTTTTTAGTTAAATCTAAAATTCTATTTTTTTTGATATTAATTTTTGAAAAACTTGAACCAGATATGAAAACATCTGGTGGATTATTTGTTTCAAAGTCGTCATTTAATTCTTTTAAATAATCTGTCTTTTTTATATCAAGTTTTATTGAAATATTTTCATTTTTTTCTTCAAATTTTTTTATAACTTTTTCAAGTCTTGCTAAATGATTGTCTGTTAAACTTTCAAAAGCTACACGAATTTCTTTTATTTTATTATCAGATATATTATCATCAGAATTTTGAGAACAACCTGTAAAAATAAAAAATATAAGATTTAAACTTAACGTTAAAAAGTTCATTTTTTTCATAACAAATCTCCCCCGAAATTATTATTTCATGATTTATACAAAGCTTTTCTTTGTCCACTTTTTACTATTCCATCTCCAAAGCATAGCAATACCTCTCAACCATTCATCGGCAGCATTTCCTAACCAAATTCCAACGAGTCCAAGTTCCATTTGAATTCCAAATAACCAAGATAGAGGAACGGCTATTCCAAACATAGAAAAAATACCTATAAACATTGGAAATTTTATATCTCCAGCAGCATGTAGTGAGTTGATTATAACAATATTAAAAGTTCTTCCTGTCTCTAGTAAAATCATCCAAATAAAAACTTTATAAGCGGCATTTAAAACAGAGATATCCGTAGTAAAGAATTTCATTATTTGAACTTTAGCGAGTACTACAATTACTGATACAATACCAGCAGCAATAAATGATATTTTTGTACTTTTTAGACATTGAACATAGGCAAGATCTTTATCATTAGCCCCCACTAATTGACCTACCTGTATTGCGGTGCCGTGTCCAAGAGAAATAGAAAATATCATAATAAATGATGAAACTAAAGTTAGATATGTTCTAGCTGTAATATTTATACTTCCCATAGTATTTACCATTGATAGAATTATTAACTGGGCAATTGACCAACTTAAGTGTTCACCAGCAGTTGGAATTCCTATAGAAAGAATATTTTTTAAAATTTTAGTTGAAAATTCTTTAAAATGAATAAGTTTAAAGTTACAATATTTCATCATAACTATAACTGATACTATGGAACCTAAAGATCTTGAAACTACAGTTGATAAACCAACACCGGTAACTCCAAGAATAGGAGATCCAAACCAACCAAAAATAAACATACCATTACCTAAAATATTTAGAAGGTTGACACCAACATTTACATAAAGCATCTGTTTTGTATTTCCAAAACTTTTCATAGCAGCACCACAAGTTAGTGTAATAGCTTGGAATATACAAAGTCCACCAACTAATTTAAAGTATCCTTCTCCAAGAGAAATTAAGTGTTTTGGGAGCTTGATTTGTACCAAAATCCATTCCCAACCAAAAAAGTAAAGAAGTCCTAGAGCTGTCCCTAAAACAAGATTCATAATAAGAGAAACGCAGATAACTTCTCGTATACCTTTTGAGTTTTGACTTCCAAGATATTGAGCAGTTAAAATACTAGTTCCTAGACAGATAAAACTTAAAATAACATTTTGTATTCCTAGAACCTGACTGATTCCACCTACGGTTGCGACAGCGCTATCGCTATATCTTCCTAGCATTATAGTATCAACATTTCCAACGACAGTAACTAATAATAGCTCTAAGAAAATTGGAATAGTGAGTGCAAGTAAAGATTTTTTTGTGACTTTCATACAATATCCTCTCATTAAATTTATTGTGAAATTTAGGATATTATACCACAAAAAAAGGAGAGAAAATAGGTTCTCTCCATAAAGATAAATTATTTTCAAACAAATGAAGCTATAATTAATCCAATCAGTGTAGTAAAGAACAAAACAGCTAATATTTTAAGAACAAATTTTATCCAAGTTCCATAACCAATTCTTGAAATAGCAAGTCCTCCCATAACAACAGCAGAAGTTGGAGTAACGAGATTTACAAGTCCTGAAGCAGATTGATATGCTGTTACAACAATATTCTTAGCAACACCTGAAAACTCACCTAAAGGAGCCATAATAGGCATAGTAAGAGTTGCAAGACCAGATGTTGAAGGAATTAAAAACGACATAGGAATATAAAACAAATATGTAAAAATAATGAATGGAATTTTTCCAAGTCCCGCTAGGTGAGTTTCACCCCAATTTAAGATTGTATAAGTCATTCCACCAGCATTCATAACAACAGTTATTCCTCTTGATATTCCAACAATCAGGGCAACACCTAGTAAATCTTTAGCACCATTTAAAAAGTTTTCTAGAATTTCTTTTTCATTCATTCCATCTACAATTCCAATTAATACAGATGAGATAAGGAATAAAACAGTCATTTCACCAAACCACCAATCTCCTAATGGAACTATATCTCCAAGGAGAACACCGATAGCTGGCAACTCTTTTAAAGTGGTCGAAAGAGATTCAAAAAAAGTTATATTAAACTTTCTAGCCCAAGGAATAACGGCTAAAATCATTACTATAAAAGTCATTCCAAAAATAAACAGAATCAATTTTTTCTTTTTTGTGAACTCAATAACCACATTGCTATTTCTCATATTGAAAAAATGCTCTTCGTCATCTAATTTTGTAGAATAAACATATGATGACTCTGGATTTTTCAAAATTTTATTGGCATAATGCATAAGAATTTTAGCAACGATAGCAAGTTGTATAATAAGTAAAATAACTCTTAGAAATAAACCATCACCTATAGAGATACCTGCAAATCCAGAGGCTACACCAGTAGCGAAGGGATTAACAGTTGAATTTAAAACGCCAATTCCAGTTCCAAGAAGAATCGTTGCCATAGCAGTGATTGTATCAAATCCCGCAGCTATGAAAACAGGTATAATAATTGGATAGAAAGCTACAGTTTCTTCTGCCATTCCAAAAGTAGTTCCTCCTAAAGAAAAAAGAACCATTAGAATAGGAATTAAATGAGTTTCTTTACCTTTGAAATTTTTAATAACAGATTGTACTCCTGCATCAATCGCTCCAGTTTTCATAACAACTCCAAGAAATCCTCCAATAACTATAATAAATAGAGCTATATCTTGTGCTTGAGAAAAACCAATAATAGGGGCATTAACAATTTCCCATAGTCCCTGAGGATTCGAAGAAATTGCTTTATATGTTCCTGGAATAGGTTGCAGATTTGATGATGTAGGGTCAACGTAGTCGTAAATTCCTGCTGGAACTATCCATGTTAAGATTGCAACAACAGCAATTAAACAAATCAGAATAGTATAGGCACTTGGCATTTTAAATTTTTTACTCATAAATATTTCCTCCTAGATTATTTTGAAAGCTCTTGAATTGCTTTAGCATATATTCCAAAAGCTCTCTCCATATCCTTTAAAGAAATGTATTCGTTAGGTTGGTGCTCTGTTTTTTCTCCATCTGGAAAGACCATTCCAAAGGCAACACAATTATCCATAGATCTAGCATATGTTGCTCCACCTGAAGAAATGGGAGTTGAATCGAATCCTGTTTCCTCCTCATAGATTTTACGAAGGGTCTTAATTAAAATATGATCTTTTGGGACATATAAAGATCTTAAAAAATCTCTTTCTTCATATTCAAAACCATATTTTTTTGAAACTGTTTTGATAGTTTCAACGATAATATCTTTATTTGCAGTTACAGGTATTCTAATATCTATACCAATTTGTGATTTATCTTTAGTTATTATTAACTTTCCAACATTAAATTTAAGTTTACCAGAATCTTCATCTTCTACAACACCAAATATTTTTTCAGCATAAGGATCATTACCAATTTCATTTGCAATAAAGTCTATAGAAGGAGAACTGTATCCTGTTTCTTTAAGGGCTATAACGAGATGTTTTATAGCGTTGATTCCATCTTCGCCAGCAGCAGCATGAACAGATTTTCCAAGAACTGTTACTTCGTTATCCTTTATTTCATAAGTATAATTAAGTTTATCTAGAGCAGCTACAAGAGAATCTAAATTTTTACCAGAGTACTGTGCTTTGTCAGGAACAGCGTTATATGCAGAATCTACATTTATTTCAATATCTTCACCTTTTCCAATTAGGTTGAATTGAAGAAGACCTTTTTCAGCATAAATCATAGGAAATTTAGAATCTGGTGTAAATCCCATAGACGGAACTTCTTCGTTTTGCATATATTTATTGATACATCTCCAAAGGTTCTCTTCATCAGTTCCAAAAATGAAACGAACTCTTTTATTAAATTTATTTTTAAGGTTCATAAGAGCTTTTGCAGCATATAGAGCAATTACAGTAGGACCCTTATCATCTTGAGTTCCTCTTCCATAAAGTTTATTATCTTTTAAAATAGCTTTAAATGGATCAGAATTCCACATTTCTAAATTTCCAGCTGGGACAACATCTAGATGCCCTAAAACTGCTATCATTTCTTTTCCTTCACCAATTTCGGCATATCCATAATATCCTTCAGAATCTTTAAAAGTTTTGAAACCTAAATCTTTACAAAGTTCTAATGTTTCATCTAAAGCTTTTTCAATTTCAACTCCAAAAGGATGAGATGTATTTAAGTTATTAGTGCTTTCATCGATAACACTCGGAATGGATACTAACTTTCCAATTTTATCTATAATTTCATCTTTTAGAGTTTCGTATTGCTTTATAATTTCAGTATTCATGTAATCCTCCTTGTGAATGGTTAAATATAGTTTGAATATTTTAATAATAGCTCATAAAGTTACAAAATACAAGTTGATATATTAGTTAAAATGTGATAAACTATCCAAGGACCAAAATGACTATATGGTCATAATTTTTTTGGGAGTTAAAAGGAGAAAAAATAAAATGAAGAAATTAATATTAGCAGCATGCTTATTAGTGGGATCTGTTGTTTCTTACGCAGGTATTGTTAAAGATAACGGGAAAGATTATTTAACAAAAATTGAAACTCAAGATAAAAATGATCACATTAGATTTAAAGCAAGTTTTCCAAAAGTATCAATCAGAGTTAGAAAGAAAGATATCATAAAAGCTATGCTTAGCCCATCTGGTAGAGAAACAAAAACTATCGGAGAATTAGAAAGAAATGGAATAGTTAAAAGCGATAGAAAGTTAGTTGTATTCTTAAGAAGAAAGAACGACGGACTTTGGTTAGAAGTTGGAAACATCTCTATGTTTGTAACTGAAAAAGAATTAGATAAAGTAAAGAGATAAAATAAAAAAGGAAGTTATTGAGTACGTTTTAAATGTACTTATAACTTCCTTTTTTATTTTATAATAGGTGGTCCATATGGACTATTACACTTTTTACAGAGGGGAAATCTATAGTGATTGATTGTTCTAAATTATCTGCAATTTTATGTGATTCATAGACCGACATATCTCCTGAAACTCTAACATGTAGGGATAAGAATATTTTATCTCCTGATTTTCTCATAACCATATCATGGACATTTGATATATTGGTGTTTTCATAAATATAATCTTCTATAGATTTTAAAAAATCAAAATCTTGTTTATCTAAAATAACATCAGTTGTTTCTAAAATTACAGAAACTCCCTCTTTGAATATTAAAAGTGCTACTAAAATACTGATAATAATATCAAATACTGGCGAAATATAGATAGATAATAAGATACCTAAAATTACACCAAGAGATGAGAAAACATCATTTCTACTGTCTTTTGCATCAGCTATAAGAGCACTATTTCCTGTCTTTATTCCAACTCTCATCTTTTGTCTATACATAAAGAATTTTACAACTGATGAAAATCCAGCCCAAAAGATTGTAGTTATTTTGGGAATTGTGTGGTCTTGATTAGATATTAAAATTTCTATACTGCCCTTTCCAAGTTCAAAAGCTGTAATAATCATAAAAATTCCTAATCCAACCCCTATGATACTCTCTATTTTTTCATGCCCAAATGGGTGATCTTCATCTTCAGGCATATTGCTAAAATGAATTCCAAGTAGGATTCCAGTTGAAGTTGCAACATCTGAAAGTGAGTTAAAACCATCTGTTAAAAGGGCACGAGATTTACCAAAAATTCCTGCTGAAATTTTTGTTACTGCTAATACTATATTCCAAAAGATGGAATAATAGACTGTTTTTTTGCCTTCTTTTTGTCTTTCATCTCTACCGGCTAAATCTGTTAAAATATATTGGTTATTTTCTTTTTTAAATCCTAATTTTTTAAAAAATGTCTCCATAGATTCAAAGTTTTTAACAACAAGTGTTCCTTTTTTTACTTTATTATTTATTAAAAAAGATATAATTTTTGTTCCGTGAGATTTATAACGGTCTTCTTGTCTAATAAATATATTTTTTAAAATATACTCATGGTCATTTTTTTCCAAATCTGCATATCCAATCAACCCATTTTTATTTTCTAAAACGCAGTAAAACGAATGTTTATCAAGTATAAAATTTTCATTGAACTCTTTAAATTTTTTTATATTTTTCTCAATTTCTTGGGAAGTATAGATCTTATACATGAAATCCTCCATCAATATTTTAGTGTATTTATACATTATAACCGAAATGTCATAAAAAATAAAATATTTTTAAAACTATTGACAAGCTCTAATTTTGGAGGTAATAAATTAGCACAAAATGTTCACGAGAACAAAGTAACGTAGGAGAAATATATGGTAACTCAAGAAAAAATGGCAAAAATTTTAGGTATAACAAGGACTACCGTGGCAAGAGCATTGAATGGAAGCGAGAATATAAGACCTGAAACAAAAGAAAAAGTTATAGCTTTGGCTAAAGAGATGGGTTATATAAAAAATTATCTTGGAAGTTCATTAGCTTTAAGAAGTAAGAAGGTTGTTTATGCTTTTGTAGCTAAGTCGAGGAGTCAAAGATATACCGATGAGATAAATAGAGGGTTAAAAGCTGCTCAAAAAGAGTTAAAGGAATATAATTTTAAAATAGAGATAATAGAGACTGATATAAATAATCCTTGGGAACAGTTGGAAACATTAGAAAAGGTTTTAAAAACTAAAGATTTGGACGGGGTTATAATAACTCCTTTGGATGAAAAAAGAGTATTAGAAGTAATTGCTCCATACATGGATAAAGTGAAAGTTGTTTCTATAGGAAAAAAAATAACTGATAGTATCTTCTATGTAGAGGCAAACTATTACAGAGCTGGAGAAATTTCTGGTGGAATAATGGAAAATATTTTAGGAGAAAATGAGAAACTTTTAGTAATCGATGGTGGAGATGACAATTTATCATCAAAACTTTATTTAGATGGTTTTTTTACCAGAGTTAATACAAAGAATAAAAATATCATAGGACCTATATATATTGAAAATCTATCAGATAACTTAGAAAAAATATCCGATTATTTAACCGATGATGTGAAAGGCTTTTATTGTAATAGATATCCCGCAGAAGTGATTGATTATATTCAAAAAGAAGATAGAAAATTAAAAATTGTAACCAATGGATTTAATAATAAAATAAAAGAATTTATAAAAGATGAAATTATAACAGCTACCGTAATTGAAGAGATATTTGAACAGGGATATATTGCAGGAAAACATATATTTGACTTGATTTATAAGTCATTGCAAGAAAAACCTCATAATTATGTAGTAAAAATTAGAATTGTTTTTAAAGAAAATATAGATAATTTTTAATTTAAAATAAAAATCAAGGGGGTACAAAATGAGTAGATTTTTAAAAGTGGCAGGAATGACAATGTTATTTGGAATGGTAGCTTTTGGTGCAAATGGGAAAGTTTATAAATTAAAAATGGGACTAGTAGCAAATAATAGTTCAAACGAATATAAAGCAGCAGAGCACTTTGCAAATAATTTAAAAGAAAAGACAAATGGACAAATCTTGTTAGAACTTTATCCAGGATCACAATTGGGAGACGACAGAACAATGATTGAACAATTATCAGCAGGAGTTTTAGATTTTGGATTTGCTGAAATTGGAAGATTTAATATTTTCTTTCCAGAAGCTCAAGTTTACTCATTACCATACGTAATAAAAGACTTTAATCATATGCAAAAAGCTACAAGCGATACTGAAATTGGAAAATCTTTAAAAAATAAAATTGATAAAAATTTGAATATCACAATTTTATCTCAAGCATACAACGGAACAAGACAAACAACATCTAATAGAGCAATAAATTCTCTAGAAGATATGAAGGGAATGAAATTAAGAGTTCCTAAGGCTGAAGCAAATCTAGAGTATGCAAAAAATACAGGAGCATCTCCTACACCTATGGCATTTTCAGAAGTTTATTTAGCACTTCAAACAAATGCTGTAGATGGACAAGAAAATCCACTATCAGCTATCAGAGCACAAAAATTTTATGAAGTTCAGTCATATTTAGCTATGACAAACCATATTTTAAATGACCAAGTGTACTTAGTGAGTAATGAAACTCTAAAAAAACTTCCAGCAGATTTGAAAAAAATAGTTGAAGATGAAGCTGCAGTAGCTGCAAATTACCATACTCAACTATTTGTAAATGAAGAAGCTGAAGTTATAAATTTCTTTAAAACTCAAGGGGTAACTGTAACAACTCCTGATTTAACAAAGTTCTCAGCTGCTATGCAACCATTTTATGATGTATATGTTAAAAAGAATGGATCAGTTGGAAAGAAAGCTTTAGAAGAGATAACGTCAATAAAATAGGAGATAAAAATGAAACTCAAAAAATTTTTTGATAATTTTGAAGAGATAGTTGGAACAATATTATTTGTAATAATGTTTGCAGTTCTTGTTGCTCAAATTGTATCTAGGCAGGTATTTGATGCTCCTTTGGTATGGAGTGAAGAACTGGCAATTCTCTTATATGTCTATATTGGAATGCTAGGTGTAAGCATGGGAATAAAGTATAGACAGCATGTAATGATAGATTTTTTATATAAAAAATTCTCAGTACGAGGAACTAGAATTGCTCATACAGTTATTCAAGCAATTGTATTAATTTCTTTATTGATAATAATTTTTATTGGAATAAAACTTTTCCAAAGAAAATTAATATTTGAACTTATTGCTTTAAAAATATCAGCTGGATGGATGTATGCTTCTCTTCCTCTGGTTGGAACACTGATGTTATACAGATTTATAAATGTTTGCTTCCAAGAGCACAAGGAAGGGAAATTCGTATTCTCACCTATGATACTTATTGAAAATGAATATTACTCAGGACAAGGGGAGGGAGAATAAATGTTAACACTTTCAACTTTTGCAGCTTGGTTTGGAATGATCTTTATGGGGGTTCCAGTTGGATTTTCATTGATATTTGCAACAGTTATATTTTTTAGTTTAACAGGTTGGAATGTCATATATTTTGTTGGAGCAACTTTAGTTGACAGTTTAGACAGCTTTAGTTTATTGAGTGTTCCTTTCTTCATCTTAACTGGAATACTTATGAATAGTTCTGGAATAACTGAAAGAATATTTCGTTTTGCTAAATCTTTACTAGGGCACTATATCGGTGGTATGGGACATGTAAATATATTTGCAAGTCTTATATTTTCTGGGATGTCTGGATCGGCATTAGCGGACGCCGGAGGTCTTGGACAACTAGAAATAAAGGCTATGAAAGACGAAGGATATGATGATGATATATGTGGTGGATTAACAGCTGCGTCTTGTATAATCGGACCATTAGTTCCACCAAGCATCAGTATGATAATTTACGGAGTAATTGCCGATCAGTCTATCGCAAGATTATTTCTAGCAGGATTTATTCCTGGAGTTATACTTACAATAGCTCTTATGATTATGAACTATTTTATTTGTAAAAAAAGAGGATATAGAAGGGCTCCAAAAGCTAGTAATAGAGAGAGACTAATAGCTTTTAAGGAATCATTTTGGGCACTCTTAACACCTTTAATAATAATTGGTGGAATTTTTTCTGGGTTCTTTACGCCTACAGAAGCAGCTGTAATAGCTACTTGTTACTCAATGGCGTTAGGATTCTTTGTATATAAAGAACTTACAGTACAAGGATTTATAAGAGATGTAATTGAAGCTATAAAAGTAAGTGGAGTAACTGTCCTTATGATAATGGGAGTAACTTTTTTTGGACAAGTAATAGCGAGAGAGCAAATATCTATGAAAATAGCAGAAGTTTTCTTAACATTTGGTAAATCTCCATTGCTAGTTTTAGTGATGATAAACTTACTTTTAATTTTTTTAGGAACATTTATAGAAGCTTTAGCTTTGCAAGTTTTAGTTTTACCTATGTTAATACCTGTAATAATTCAATTTGGAATAGATCCAGTATTCTTTGGAGTTATAAGTACTTTAAATTTAATGATTGGAATTTTAACCCCACCAATGGGAATGGCTTTATTTGTTGTATCTAGAGTTGGAAATATATCCGTCAGTACGATAACCAAGGGGGTAATTCCATTTTTAATCCCCATACTAATAACTTTGATAATTTTAATTATATTTCCAAATTTAGTACTTTTTTTACCGAATTTAATCTTAGGAGTAGCAGGATAGGAGAATAAATATGCCAAGTGTAGATTTACCTTTAGATAATCTTAGAGATTATTATGGAACAAATCCTAAACCATCAGATTTTAATCAGTATTGGAAAAAAGCTTTGAACGAATTAGAGAATTCAGATATGAGTATTTCTATGACAGAATCAAATTTTAAAGCGCCTTATGCGGAATGTTATGATCTTGTTTTTAAAGGCGTAGATGAAAAGAAAATTTATGCTAAACTACTTCTTCCCAAAAATATTATAGCACCTGTTCCAGCAGTTGTGGAATATCATGGCTATGGGGGGAACAGTAGAGATTGGAGTACAAAATTATCATTTGTAGCGGCAGGGGTGGCAGTTTTTTCAATGGATTGTAGAGATCAATTTGGAAATACTGATAGCGAGCATTTTAGAAGAGGAAATTTAATAAGGGGACTAGATTTAGGTGCAGAAAATCTTTATTATAAAAAACTTTTTCTAGATGCAGCAAAACTTGTAAAAATTGTTATGAGTATGGAAAATATTGATGAAAACAGAGTTGCGACTCTAGGACTTTCACAAGGTGGAGCTCTTGCTTTAGTTGCGGCTTCTCTTGAACCAAAAGTAAAAAAGGTATTTTCAATATATCCATTTCTTTGTGATTATAAGAGAGTTTGGGAAATGGACTTAGGAGAATCGCCTTATGAAGAGCTAAGAGATTATTTTAAATATAAAGATCCTCTTCATGAAAAAGAGAGTTATATTTTTACAACATTAGGATATATAGATGTTCAATATCTTGCTCCTGAAATAAAAGGAGAAGTCACTGTAGTTACTGGTTTAATGGATAAAATTTGTCCTGCCTCAACCCAGTTTGCTATGTATAATAAAATAATGTCTAAAAAGAATATGCTTGTATACCCAGACTTTGGTCATGAGGATATAGTTGGATTAAGTGATAAAGTTTTTCAATGGATATTAACAATATAAATTAATAAAAAAACGGAGGAAGAAAATGAAAGGTTTATTTACAGCGCTACTTGTAGCTTTTGACGAGAATGGAAATTTAAATGAAAAGGGAACTAGAGAAATAGTTAGATACAATATAGATGTTATGAAAGTCGATGGACTTTATGTAGGAGGAAGTACTGGAGAGAACTTTATGATTCCTACTGAAATGAAAAAAAGAATATTTGAAGTTGTTAAAGATGAAGCAAAAGATTCTGTTAAACTTATTGCACAAGTTGGGTCTATAAATTTATTTGAAGCAGTGGAGTTAGGAAAATATGCAACTGAGTTAGGGTATGATTCGTTGTCAGCAGTTACTCCATTTTATTATAAATTTGATTTTGAAGAGATAAAAAATTATTACTTAACTATAGTAAATGAAACTCAAAATAATATGATAATATACTCTATACCATTTTTAACTGGTGTAAATATGAGTTTATCACAATTTGCAGAACTTTTTGAAAATGACAAAATAATTGGAGTTAAATTTACAGCCGGAGATTTCTATTTACTTGAAAGAGTTAGAAATGCATTCCCTAATAAGTTAATATATGCAGGATTTGATGAAATGTTACTTCCAGCTGTAGCATTAGGAGTAGACGGAGCTATTGGAAGTACTTACAATATTACAGGAAAAATTGCAAGAGAAGTTTATGAGTATACTCTTAATGGGAATTTAGCAGCAGCTAGAAAAAGTCAGACACATTTAAATGATATAATTGAGAAACTTCTAGGAAATGGACTTTATCAAACTATAAAAATTATTCTTCAATCTAAAGGAGTTGAAGCTGGATATTGCAGACTTCCTATGAAGAAACTTTCAGATTTAAAAGTTAAATCTGCATTAGAAATTGGGAAACAATATCTATAGGGAGAGAATTTATGAATATAGTTGCAATTGATATTGGCGGAACAAGTATTAAATATGGAGTTGTCAACGAAAATGGTGAGATTTTAAAGACTGATTCAGAGGATACTGATGCTGAAAAAGGAGTGGAACAACTTTTAGAAAAAATTTATTTTATAGTTGAAAAATACTTATTTAATGATAAAATAAAAGGAATAGCTGTATCAGCAACAGGACAAATTGACGCTATGAAGGGAAAGGTTGTTGGTGGAACAGAACTTATTCCTGGATGGATTGGAACCAATTTAGTAGATATCCTTCAAAAAAAATATTCATTACCAGTTGTTTTAGAAAATGATGTGAACTGTGCAGCTCTTGGAGAATTTTGGTTAGGTGCTGCAAAAAATTCAGATAACTTTATTTGTCTAACGGTTGGAACTGGAATTGGTGGTGGAATAGTTTTAAATGGGGAATTATTTAGAGGTGAAGGTTTTGTAGCTGGAGAATTTGGACATATTCAAATAGAAAAAGGTGGAAAAAATTGTGGTTGTGGAAAAAAAGGATGCTATCAACAGTATGCTTCAACAACTGCACTATTAGAATTGATAAAAGAAAAAACTGGAGAAACATTAAATGGAAAAGAATTTTTTTCAAATGTTACATCTATCGGTGGAATATATGAGAGTATTTTAGAGAAGTGGTGTGATTACCTAACCGATGGATTATCAACTTTGGTATATATTTTTAATCCAAGACTTATAGTTATAGGTGGGGGAATATCTATCCAGAGAGATCTTCTAGAAACTTATATAAATAGAAGTTTAAAAGAAAAAATAGGTAAAAATTATAATGAAATTTTAAAAATTAAAATGGCAGATAGAGGAAATGATGCTGGACTTTTAGGGGCAACATATCTTTTACTACAAAAAATTATTTAATTATTTTAAGATGACATATTGGTGACACAATAAAATAATAGAATCTCCTTGTAAAGAAAAAACAACAAGATACAGGGAGGCAACAAAATGAAAAAAATGTTAATAGTAGGAACTTTAGTTTTATCAGCACTAACTTTTGCAAAAGGACACGGAGATATGGGTGGTAGAAACATGGGAACTATGACTACTGCTTGCAATATGCAAGGAATGAGTGGTATGGGAAAAGGACATTCTAGAATGATTTTAACACCTGAACAACAAAAATTACGTTCAGAAAATTCAATTGCTATCCAAGAGAAAAAACTACAAGTAAAAAAACTTTTATTAAATGAAAAAGTAGATTGGACAAAAGTTGAAAACGTAAA
Source organism: Cetobacterium sp. 2A (assembly GCF_014250685.1). Lineage (GTDB taxonomy): Bacteria > Fusobacteriota > Fusobacteriia > Fusobacteriales > Fusobacteriaceae > Cetobacterium. The sequence goes on from NZ_JACFAJ010000005.1 coordinate 135,541, forward strand.
TAAAGATATCGCTATATTACAGGCAAAACAAAGAACTGAAATGATGAAGATAAGAAATACTGCAATGGCAAATCCAATGCCAGTAGCTCAAGGAAACTAAAAATAAAGATTGAGGGGAGTCGAAGAGACTCCTTTTTTTCAATTTTTATAAATTTGAAAGAGGGTTAATAATTATGAAAAAAATATTGATAATCGAAGATGAAAAAGATTTAGCTAAATCTATAGGAGATTCACTAGTAGCAGATGGATTTCTAGTGATGAAAGCATTTGATGGAGAAAGTGGAATAAAATTATTTTTTGAAACAAAGCCAGATTTAATTCTTTTAGATATAAATCTTCCAAAAAAAGATGGATGGAAAGTTTGCAAAGAAATAAGAGAAAACTCAGCTGTACCCATTGTTATGATGACGGCTAGAGATACTGAAAATGATGAACTTACAGGTTTAAAAATAGGTGCAGACGACTATATCACAAAACCGTTTAGTTTAAAAATTCTAGAAGCTAGAATAAAAAAGATATTAAAAATAGAAGGAAATAATATATATAGATATAAAAATTTAATTTTTAATTTTAAAACATTAGAGATTATTATAGAAGATGAAAAGATTGAACTTTCAGGGAGAGAAGCACAGCTTTTTGAATATTTTATACGTAATAAAGGAATAGTACTAAACAGAGAAAAATTATTAAATGAAATTTGGGGATTTGATTTTTATTGTGAAGATAGAGCAGTTGATACTTTAATAAAAAGACTTAGAAAAAAACTTGGTCAATATAGCGAGAATATAAAGACGATAAGAGGAGTTGGATATATATTTAATGAAGATTAAGATAAATTTTTTTAAGAAGATATTTATATATTCGATAGGAATAGTTGTAATGACTCTTTCGATTTGTTATATTTTGAATTTTTTATTTCTTGACCAATTTTATATATATAGAAAAAAAGAAAATATGAAAAAAATAGTTGCAGAAGTAAAAAAAATAAGAAATAAACCTGAAGAATTAGAGGATTATTTAGAAGAACTAAAGCAAAGAGAATCTATGGTAGTTGTTTTTTTAGATAAACATGGACGAGAAATTGGAACTGGTATGCATAAAAGAATGATGAGAAAAGCTTTAGATATGAGAATGATGGAACTGAACGGAGAGTTACAACAAAGATTTTTCTTTGTATCAGCACCTTCACCATCTTCTGGAAGAATTTTAATATACAATGACAAATTGCCTGATGGAACTTGGATATCTCTAAGAGCTTCATTGCTATCCGTGGATACATACAAATATGAGATGTATTTGTTTAGTATTATCACAAGTATAATAACTCTTATTCTCACTGCATACTTAGGAAAAGTTTTTTCTAAAAAAATAACTTCAGATATAGAAAAACTAAATCTAGCAGCTTACGATATTGCAGATTTAAAATTCATAGATAATATTGGAATAGATAGAGACGATGAAATTGGCGAATTATCTAGAAATATTGAAACAATGTCTAAAAAATTAAATATCTCTATGGAATCTATGAAAAATTTTGTTTCTAATGCATCACATGAGTTAAAAACACCTATAGCAATTATAAGTACACATGCTCAAGGATTATTAAAAAAGAGTGTTGTAGAAGAATCTGAAAGAAAAGATTATTATGAAACAATATTAAGAACTAGTTATGAAATGGGCGAATTAATCTCCAATTTATTAACTATATCTAGAATAAATTCATTAGACTATGTTTTGGATGAAGATGATGTAGACATAGAAAAATTAATAAAACAATCTTTAGAAAAATATGAATTTATAGAACTTGAAAATGATATACAAGTTATTATAAAAATAAAAGATAAAAACTTAATAGTGGATAGAAATATTTTAAAATTGGCTATTGATAATATTGTATTAAATGGATTAAAATATTCACCGTATGAAGGGAAATTTGAAATAATAGAAATTGATGGAAAATTTAGTTTTAGAAATAGTTTGCAAAACATGATGCCAATAGATATTGAAAAGATTTGGGAACCATTTGCAAGAGGACAAAATGCTTTTGAATCGGGAGTAGACGGAACAGGATTGGGATTATCTATTGTTAAAAGAGCTTTGGAGCTAAATAATATGGATTTTGGAATTGAAGTTGATAATGAAAGTTTTGAAATATGGTTTAAACAAAAAAAGTAGAACCCCGTTTAACGAGGTTCTACTTTTTTTATAGAATTGATACTCCTAAAATTTCAACAACGTCTTTCATAACTTTTATACCTGCAGTACTATTTCCTTTTGGATCAAGTGGAGGAGAAAAAGTTCCTATTCCATATTTTCCAGGAACAGTAGCTAGTAATCCACCACCAACTCCTGATTTTGTAGCAACTCCAACTTCAACAAGGTATTCTCCACTTTCATTATAAAGTCCACAAGTTATCATAAGACCAGTAATAATTTTTGCATATCCTTCTGGCATTACTCTTTCTCCAGTTGATAAAACACCGTCTCTGGCAAAGAACATTCCAATTTTAGCAAGAGTTTCAGCAGTTACGCTGATAGAACATTGTTTAAAATATACATCTAGAATAGCATCTACATTTCCTTCAATATCTCCATATGATTTCATATAATATGCAAGAGCCCTGTTTGTATCTCCAGTTTCTTTTTCGCTTAAATATATATCAGAATCTAAATAAAGACTATCGTCTTCACTTATTTTTTTCATAAAATCTAATACTCTATTAAATTTTTCAACTGGATCATTTCCTTTAATAAGAGATGCAGTTGCAATAGCACCAGCATTTATATATGGATTAGAAGGTCTATGTAGTGGACCAGTTTCTAATCTTTTAATTGAATTAAATGCATCACCAGTCGGTTCTTGACCTATTTTTCTAAAAACACCTTCAGGTCCATTATCCAATAGAGCTAAAGCCAGAACAATAGTTTTAGAAATACTTTCTATCGCAAATCTTACGTCGCAGTCTCCAGATTTCATAATAGTACCATCTTCAGATACGATTACAACTCCTAAATTATTTGGATTAGCAGATGCTAATCCAGGAATGTAAGTTGCAACTCTACCTTCCTTTGTATATACACGATTTTTTTCGATAATTTTATCAAGTTCAATTTGAGTCATTTATAAAACCTCCTTGTAAATTTATAGATGAATATTTTTACTAGATAAAATTTTGAATTCCTTTTTAAATTTTTTTTTCTTTTTTAAGAGGAAAAAAATACTTTGTAGTGAATACAATATGTGAAATTAAATGGGTCGCTTGGGACGGGACGACTCGAAATATTTTTAAGGAGGAGTTTTTATGGAAAGTGCTACAAAAGTTAAAAAGCAACTTACATTATTTGGATTTTTTACGATAACGGCTTCAATGGTTATGGCTGTTTATGAATATCCATCATTTGCAACTTCAGGATTCTCATTGCTTTTCTTCTTATTATTTGGTGGATTTTTCTGGTTTATTCCAGTTGCCTTATGTGCTGCAGAGATGGCTACAATTCCTGGTTGGCAAACTGGAGGAGTTTTCACATGGGTTTCTGGATCTTTAGGTGAAAGATGGGGATTTGCGGCAATATTTTATCAATTTTTTGAAATAACAGTAGGATATATTCCAATGCTTTATTTCATCAATGGATCGCTATCATATGTTCTCGATTGGCCAGAACTTAATACGAATCCTCATATAAAATTGGCTGTGATTTTAGTTGTATTCTGGATTTTAACTTTCTCACAATTAGGTGGAACTAAGTATACAGCAAAAATTGCTAAAGTTGGATTTATTTTTGGTATTGTTATTCCTGCTCTTATACTTATTGGATTAGCACTTGCTTATATTTTAGGTGGAAATCCAGTGTATATGGATGTTAGTTGGAAAGCTTTCTTCCCTGATTTTACAAAAATTAACTCATTAGTTATTCTAGTTTCATTTATATTAAGTTATATGGGTGTTGAGGCTTCGGCTTCTCATGCGAATGAGATGGCTAATCCTAGAAGAGAATATCCAATTGCTATATTTGTATTAGTTATAGTTGCGATTGTTTTAAGTGCGGCAGGAGGTCTTTCTATCGCTGCAGTAATACCTAATTCAGAATTGAATTTAAGCTCAGGTGTAAATCAAACTTTTGCGGCATTAATTAATCATTATGGTTCAGGTTTAAATTGGATAGTTAGAATAATTGCTGCATTCATTGGACTTGGAGTGTTAGCAGAAATAAGTGCTTGGATAGTTGGACCTTCAAGATCAATATATGTTGCAGCTCAAAAAGGTATATTACCTCCAATATTTAAAAAAGTTAATAAAAATGATGTTCCAGTTCCATTAGTAATGTTCCAAGGAGTAATAGTAACAATTTGGGCAATTATTTTAACACTTGGTGGTGGAGGAAATAACATGTCCTTCATGACTTCTATGTCATTAACAGTTGTTATTTACTTGATGACTTACTTCCTACTATTTATTGGATACATCGTATTGGTATTGAAAAGAAAATCTACAGATGCCCAAGCTGGATATGAAATTCCTGGTGGAGTAGTTGTTAAGTCTGTAGTTGCTGCAATTGGATTAATTGTTTCAATATTTGCCTTCATTATTTCTTTCTTCCCACCATCAAATATACCTGGTGGAAATACAGGAGAATATGAAACTATATTAACAGTTGGATTTTTAGTAGTAGCAGTTTTACCATTTATAATTTATGAACTTCGTGACAAAAAGAATGCGACAGGAATTGAGCCAGTTAGAATAACAACTGAAAATGCTCCTGAGAATCATTTCTTTACACATCCGAAAGCTAGAGGAGAGTTCCATGTAACTCCACAAAAACCAGAGGATGTACTACAACAAGATGATACACCTCCAACATCAGTACCATCAACTAAAGTAGATGACACAACTCCAAAATCATAAATAAAAATTGAATAAATATAACATAAGAAGTGAACTTAAAAGTTCACTTCTTATATTTTTTGTAATAATTTATGATATAATATTCAAATAAAATAGGGGGGGTTATGAAAGGGAATTTAAAATCAGATAATATAGCGGCACTTTTTTTTAAATATTTGATTCCATCGGTGGGTGGAACATTAGCTTATGGCGTTCTTATATTTATTGATACTGTTTTTATTGGAAGAGGAATTGGAAGTTTAGGATTAGCAGCACTTAATTTATCACTTCCTGTATATACTTTGGTGGCCTTTGGAATGATGCTTGGTATGGGAGGAGCTACAGCAGCATCTATAGATCAAGGAAAAGGAGATTTTGAAAAAAGGAATCAGACATTTTCTTTATCCGTATTTCTAGGGATAGCATTAAGCATTGTACTATCTATAATTTTAAGTCTCAATTTGGAGTGGATATGTCGAATTTTAGGTGCTGAGGGAGAAACCTATGAATTAACATATGATTACTTAAATGTTATTACAAAAACTTTAATCTTATATATAATGCCACACGTTATTAGTAGTTTTATAAGAAATGATAAAAATCCAAAATTAACAATGATAAATCTTCTGGTATGTGCATTTTTTAATATAATATTGGATTATCTATTTATTTTTGTATTTAAGTGGGGAATGTCAGGAGCAGCTCTTGCTACAGGAATAGCTCAGTTTATGGGACTTATGACATTATTGACACATTTTAAAATGCCTCAAAATACATTGAAATATGTAAAAACTAAGATAGATTTTACAATTATTAAAAGAATAATAACAATAGGAGGATCAAGTTTTATAAATGAGATAGCAATGGGAACAATTATTTTTCTTTTTAACTACATGTTTAATAAATATTTAGGAGAGAATGGAATAGCTTCCTACGGAATAATATTAAATATAAATTTATTAATATATTTAGTATTTTCTGGGATATCACAGGGTGCTCAACCAATACTGAGTATAAATTATGGTGCTGGTCTTTACACGAGAGTTAGAGAAACATTGAGACTAGGAATAAAAGTAAGTTTAGTTTGTGGAATATTTTTTTATATAAGTCTTCTTATTTTTAGAGACCCTGTAATTCTATTATTTACAAGAAATAATCCAGCAATATTAGAAATAACAAAAGTAGGGTTTCCTATATTTTTCTTAGGGTCAATTTTTACTGGATTAAATTTGGCTTTGGGAGGTTTTTTTCAATCGATAGGAAATGGAAAAATAGCTTCTATAATAAATATTATGAGGGGATTTGTTCTAATCGCTTTAGGACTTCTAATTTTACCGAAACTTTTTGGTGTTATTGGAATATGGTCTGCTTATCTTGTATGTGAAGTATTAACTTTTATTTTGGCAACTGTATATTATAAAAAATTTTTTAAGAAAAAAAATCTTTCATTATAAATGGGAAACTCTCTAAAATATGAGTCGGATTCACACAAAACATTGATTTAGATAAAACATCCCCAGTTAGACCGTGGAAATAGACTGCTAGGATAGAGGCATAAAGGGGAGAATAGCCCTGAGAAATGAAAGAGCCAATTATACCAGACAAAATATCACCCATTCCTCCATTGGCCATACTGCTATTTCCTGTGGAGTTTATAAAAATATTATTTCCATCTGTAATAATTGTTCTATGATCTTTTAGAATAAGAATTACATTGTTTTCTTTTGCAAATTGTATTGCGATATCTACTTTATTTTTTTTTAAGTATTCAATAGAAAAATCTGTGAGTCTAGAAAATTCTCCAAAATGTGGAGTTAGAATCACAGATTTTTTTTCTTTAAATTTTAGGAGCGATTTTTTTAGAACATTTAAACCATCAGCATCTATTATTAATGGAGTTTCAATGCTTTCTATAATATAATCAAGAAGCAATTTAGTCTTTGGAGTTGCACCCATTCCAGGACCGAAGACTAAGCAACTACATTTTTTTAATAAATTTTTAAAATTTAAACAATCTTCAATTGATATAATCATAGCCTCATTTAGTTTAGTGCTCAAAACGTCAAAAACTTCATTAGGAGTTGCTAAAGTCACTAATCCTGAACCTGATCTTACTGCTCCGAGCGCTGAAAAATATGCTGCACCAGTAAAACCTTTACTTCCTGCAACTATAAAGGTATGACCATAGTCACCTTTATAACCTTCAGGAGCTCTTGGAATATAAATTTTTTTTATGAAATTTTCATCGATTTCAATCATAAAATCACATCCTTAAAAATTACTTTTTAGTACTTTTTAAAGCCTCTCTTATAAATCCCTTATGTAGTGATAAAATTGCCATTGATTCCTGAGGAGAAAATCCTGAAAGAATCATAAAAATAGCAGTTTTACAATTGTTATCACACTGTTCTAAAGCATATGTAGCCTCTTCTTCAGAAACCCCAGTAGCTTCCATAACAATTTGTTTTTGTCTTTGAACTAATTTATTATTTGTAGCTTGAACATCAACCATAAGATTACCAAAAGTTTTTCCAATTTTAATCATAGAAAGTGTTGAAAGCATATTTAAAATTAATTTTTGAGCTGTTCCAGATTTTAATCTTGTTGATCCAGTTATAATTTCAGGTCCAACGATTGGATTGATTGCAATTTTAGAAATTTTAGCAATCTCAGAACAGGGATTACAGCTAACTGAAACTGTTATAGACCCAATTGAATTTGCGTATTCTAGTGCTGATAAGACATAGGGAGTTCTACCAGATGCAGCAATCCCTACTAATATATCTTTTTCACTAAATTTTATCGCTTTTAAATCTTCAATTCCAAGCTCTCTGTTATCCTCTGCTCCTTCAACTGCATTTTTAATTGCATAATCGCCTCCAGCAATTATTCCTACCACCATTTCAGGGCAAGTTCCGTATGTCGGAGGGCATTCACTAGCATCAAGGATTCCAAGTCTTCCACTAGTTCCGGCTCCTATATAAATTAGTCTTCCGTTATTCATAAAAGATTTAGATATTTCTTCGACTGCTAATGCTATGTTAGGTAATTCTACTTCAATAGCACTTGCAATTTTTTTATCCTCGTTATTCATAATCTTAGCCATTTCTAAAGTTGAAATATTATCGATATTTGTACTATTTTCATTTCTAGTTTCAGTAGCTAAGATATTTAAATCAATTTTCATTGTTCCTCCATAGTGAGCTCTTTTAATTTTCTTATAAACTACTATGAAAAAAACGAAAAGTCAATATTATGCAAAGAAATTAATAAATAAAGTAATTATGGTAGCATTTGTAAAATCTATAAATAGTGCTCCAACAAGTGGAAGAACAAAGAATGCTCTTGGAGATGGACCATTAACAGTAGTAAAAGATTCCATATTTGCCATGGCATTAGGTGTAGCACCCATTCCAAATCCGCAGTGACCAGTTGAGATAACAGAGGCATCATAATCTCTACCCATTACATTAAATGTTACATAGTAAGCATAGATAGCCATTATTACAGTTTGAACAAGTAGCATAACTATTAGAGGTAGTGCAAGAGCTGCAAGTTCCCATAATTTCATACTCATAAGAGCCATTGCTAAGAAGAATTGTAATGAAATATTTCCAATAACGTTAATTCCATGCATAGGAAGTTTCTTTTGATTAGTATCAGCAATATTTCTAATAACAGCAGCAACTAGCATTGGACCAATATAGGCAGGTAAAGTTATACCGATATATTTAAATACAGGACCTATAAATCCACCAATACCCATAGAAATAATGATATAAACTAATGATTCAAATAAAATTCCTTCATTTAATTCATTATGTTTAGCTTCATTATTTAAAAGATTTTCATCTGAGAAGTCGAACTCTTCCTCTTTATTTCCAACTAAATGATTCTTTTGCATAAGTCTTTTAGCAACGGGACCACCAATCATACATCCAGCAACAAGTCCAAAGGTAGCTGCAGCGATAGCAACTGAAGTCGCACCAGTCGCACCAGCGGCTTCAAGAACAGGTCCGAAAGCTCCTGAGGTACCATGTCCACCAGTTAATGGAACGGAACCAGCAGCAATTCCAATAAGAGGATTTAAACCAAAGAATTTAGCCATTCCAACACCTGCAAGATTTTGTACAATAACAAGTCCAGTAGCAACTAAAAGAAATATGAATACCTGAATTCCTCCTTTTTTTAGCATACTCAAACTGGCCGCAAAACCGATAGTTGTAAAGAACGCAACCATAAGTAAATCTTTTAAAGAACCGTCAAAACCAAACATAAATGACTGAGTAACATAACCAACTAGAGCTAAAAGAGAAAAGATTACTCCTCCTATAACCGGTGTAGGAATAAAGTATTTCTCAAAAACTGGAACTTTACTTTTAATGTATCTACCTAATAGGAGTAAAATTACCGCGATTGCCAGAGTCTCAGCCATATTAAATTTGTATTCAAACATAAAAATCCCTCCCTAAAAAAAAATCTAGAGACACACCGGTATGGTAGGCCTCTAGATATATAATTCTTATTAAGAATAAAAATCCTTTTTAATTTTATTATTATCCGAAAATATTTATAAAGAAAGTGATTATAGTAGCATTTGTAAAATCTATGAACAGTGCTCCAACAAGTGGAAGAACAAAGAATGCTCTTGGAGATGGACCATTGGCAGTTGAGAAAGATTCCATATTTGCCATAGCATTAGGTGTAGCACCCATTCCAAATCCACAATGTCCAGCTGACATTACAGAAGCGTCATAATCTCTACCCATGATATTAAATGTTATGAAGTAAGCATAAATACCCATTATAGCAGTTTGAACAAGTAGCATAACTATTAGAGGTAATGCTAGAGCTGCAAGATCCCATAGTCTCATACTCATAAGAGCCATAGCTAGGAAAAGTTGTAGCGAGATATTTCCAACAACGTTTATTGAATGCATAGGTAAAGGTGTCTTTTTAATATCAGAAATATTTCTGATAACAGCAGCAACTAGCATTGGACCAATATACGCAGGTAAAGTTATTCCTAAATTTTTAAATACAGGACCTATAAATCCACCGATACCCATAGATAAGATTATATAAACAAGAGCTTCAAATAGAACTCCTTCATTTAAATCATTTTTTCCATCATCTACTAAAGCTTCATCTGAATAAACAATAGCTTCTTCTTCATTTCCAACTAACTTATTTCTTTGCATAAGTTTTTTAGCAATTGGACCACCAATTACACAACCAGCAACAAGACCGAAAGTAGCAGCGGCAATTGAAACTGACATAGCTCCAGTCGCTCCAGCAGCTTCAAGAACAGGTCCGAAAGCTCCAGAAGTACCATGTCCACCAGTTAGAGGAACAGATCCAGCAGCTATTCCAAGAAGTGGATGAAGACCAAAGAATTTAGCCATTCCAACACCTGCAAGGTTTTGAATTATAACCAATCCGGTAGCAACTAGTAAGAAAATGAATACTTGAACTCCACCTTTTTTCAACATACTTAAACTTGCAGCAAAACCGATAGTAGTAAAGAATGCAATCATAAGTAAATCTTTTAAAGAACCGTCAAAACCAAACATAAAACTTTGAGTGTTATACCCGATTAGAGTGATTATAGAAAAGATTACTCCACCAATAACTGGCGCCGGGATAAAGAATTTTTCAAAGAATGAGATTTTGCTTTTAATGAATCTACCTACAAGAAGTAAAACAACAGCGATGGCTAAAGTCTCAGCCATATTAAATTTGTACTCGAACATATTTTGTTCCTCCCTTATGAGTTGTTAAAGTGTATTTCATAACAATTATTGTTATAATATATATTAGCTCAATGTAATGAAAATGAACAATTCAAAATAAATATGGGCATTATATATTTCGTAAATACAGTTTAAAAAAGCTATTAATTACAGATATGTTCTAAAATATGTTCGTATCCTATTCTTTCTATCATGTTTCCGAACCGTTCGCCACTAATACCATTGTCAATATAGTAATTTAAACACTTTTCAATAACCTCTTCAGCTTCAGAAAGTGAATAAGTCTTTGGAAGAAGTTTACCAAATATTTGACTTTTTCCACTAAGTCCACCGATTCTTATTTCGACCCTACCCAATTCAACACCTGTTAATCCAACATCGGCAACAGTGGGTCTAGAGCAATTATTTTTACAACCCCCTACAACTATTTTAAATTTATTTGGAAGTTCAGTATAGTGATATCCGATATAAAACTTTTTATTAAAATGTTCTGTAAGAGCTTCAGAATCATAAAGCCCTGATCTACAAATTGAACCTTTACATGTTAAAATAGCACGAACTTTTTTACCAGTTCCTCCAATGTCTAAACCGACATCGGCAAGTTCTTTTTTTACAATCTCTAAATTTTCATATTTGATAAACGGAATTTCAATTCCTAGCCTTTGTGTTAAATAAAACTTCCCTCTTCCGTATTTTTCTGCTAATTCTGTTATTTTGTTTGAAGTTTCTGTAGTTAAAATTCCACAAGGAACTATTATTCTAACAGCAAAATTTATATTGTCTCTTAGAGGTATAAACCCTTGTTCTCTGAGTGTTCTTTTTAATTCTCTAGTTATTTCCATAATTTTTTCCTCCCACTTGCAAAAATAAATGTAGTAGGAGTATACTATGTTATCTCTAGAAATCAAGTTTAAAATCAGGAGGAAAAGATGAAAAGAATTAAAACTCTAAAAGAAGAAGTTTCTAAAAAAGTTATTGGACAAAATGAAATGGTAGACAAAATACTTATAGGAATCTTAACCGGGAATCATATTCTTTTAGAAGGACTTCCAGGTCTTGCGAAGTCTTTAACTGTAAATACGCTTGCAGAAACATTGGGACTGGATTTTTCAAGAATACAGTTTACACCAGATTTATTACCTAGTGACATAATAGGAACCGAGATTTACAATGAAAAAACAGGTGAGTTTCATGTGAAAAAGGGGCCAATATTTGCTAATATTATTTTGGCAGATGAAATAAATAGAGCACCTGCAAAAGTTCAATCAGCACTTTTAGAAGCTATGCAAGAGAAACAAGTTACCATAGCAAATGAAACATTCATTTTAGATAAACCTTTCATAGTTTTAGCTACACAAAATCCAATTGAGCAAGATGGAACTTATCAACTACCAGAAGCTCAGCAAGATAGATTTTTGATGAAAGTAAAAATAGATTATCCAACTCGTGAAGAAGAGAAGAAGATATTGGATTTATTAACAGGAACAATAGATTATTCAGATTTAAAAGTTGAAAGTGTTTTAAATAAAGAAAATTTAGAAGAGTTAAGAAAAAAAGTTAAGGAAGTATATATTGATGAAAAACTTTGCAATTATATTTTAGATATAGTTTTTAAATCAAGAGAAAAATCTAACTATATTTCATGTGGTGCCTCTCCTAGAGCGAGTATAGCTCTTGTAATAGCAGCAAAAGCCAATGCATTCCTAAATGGTAGAGATTTCGTTATGCCAGAAGATATTAAGAGGATTATTTATGATGTACTGCGTCATAGAATAATTCTAACTTATGAAGCTGAAGCAGAAGAAAAAACAGTAGAAAATATAATTGATGAGATTTTAGATTCAGTAAATCTTCCTTAGGAGTGAATTATGGAAAAAAAAGAACTATTAAAAAAAATTAAAGAGATAGAGATTAAATCTACTATGCTTGCTAATAGTATTTTTTCGGGCCAGTATCATTCTTGTTTAAAGGGGAATGGGATTGAGTTTTCTGATATAAGAAGATATTCACCTGGAGATGATGTAAAAAAAATAGATTGGAAAGTAACTGCAAGACAGAGAAAAGCTTATGTGAAAGAATTTGTTGAAGAAAGAGAGCTAGCAATTTTTTTATTAATTGATATGTCTCTTTCAAATCAATTTGAAAATAAAAAAAATCTTATAACAGAATTAAGTGCTAGTTTGGCTTTTAGTGCTAATAAAAATGGAGATAGAGTGGGAGCTCTTTTTTTCACCGATAGAATAGAAAAGTTAATCCCTTTAAAAAAAGGGAAAAAACATACTCTATCAATACTTGAAAATATTTTAACGTTTGTTCCATCTGGTAAACAAACAAATATATCTTTAGCTTTAAAATATTTTGGAAAAATTTTTAAAAGAAGATCTGTAGTGTTTTTAATATCTGATTTTTTAGATAAAGATTATGAAAAAGATTTGAAGATATTGGGGAATCATCATGAAATTATACCCATAAAAATTAGTGATAAAAACTATGAGCAACTTCCAAGTGGTGCTATTTTTACACTTGAAGACTCAGAAACAGGAGAGAGAATAGTTATAGAAAATTATTCTAAAGATATAGAAATATGTCAAAGCAAATTAAAAAATTCCGTAGAGGTATATACCGATGGTGATTATGTGAAAGAACTTTCAAAATTTTTTAAAAGAAGGAGATAAGCATGATTAGAATAATTATTTTATTTTTATACATGTCTCTTTTTCTTGTAGGTAAAACTTATAATATTGGAGACAAAATAGACCTAAAAGTTAAAGGTCTTGGTGAAGATAAATTAGCAGAATCTTTTAAAGATTGGGATGTAGAAAAAGTAGAAACGAAAGATGGATATACGACAATAAGTTTTAGAGGTTATAATTTAGGAGAAAATGAGATTATTTTAGGAGATAAGAGGTTAATCATAGAACTAAGCCCAACTACTACTCCAGAGGAAGTGGAGATTTATCCAGATTTTCAAGATAGTGAAAATAAATTTTATCAAAGAGAAATTCCCTATTTAGCTATATTTTTTATACTTGTGGCACTCACTTCATTTGGAACACTTATATATGGAGTAATTAGTGAAAGAAATAAAAAACCGGATGTAAAATTTTTAAAGGGAATGTCCAAAGTAAATGAGATAAACTGGAAACAAAATTTAAGTTTATTATTAAGAAGTTATATAGATGGAGTTTATAATACTCATTTTTTAAGTGGAAATTACGAAGTCGTGGGTGGGGTTTCAGAAGAGGAATTAAATTTTTTGAATGAGTTAGATTATTTAAAGTTTTCTCCAAATAAAGATGGAAATTATGAAGATTATAAAGAAAGAACAATGAGAATATTTGAAAAAATAAAATTAGAAAAGGAGAGAAAGGGGAATGTTTAAATTTGCAAATATTGAATTTCTACTACTTCTTCCTGTTTTAGTATATTTATTTTTAAGAAAAAATAATGGAGCGATAAAAGTTCCGGGGATAGATAATATAAAAAAATATGGAAAAAATACAAAAAAACATTGGATAGGAAAATTTTTTATTTTTTTATCTTTAGTTTTTATGACTATTGCTTTAGCTAGACCACAAGAACAAACTGAAAATAAACAAATTAAAAAAAATGGAATAGATATAGTAATTTCTTTAGATCTTTCTCGTTCTATGTTACAACAAGATTTTTCTCCAAATAGACTAGAAAAAGCAAAGGAAATTTTACAACAATTTATAAATAAAAGAGGTAATGACAGAATATCGTTAGTTGTTTTTGGTGGAGATGCATATACAAAAGTTCCACTTACTTTTGACCATTCTGTAGTGAAAGATATAACGTCAAAAATTAGTGTAAATGATATAACAAGCAACAATAGAACGGCCATAGGGATGGGATTAGGAGTCGCCTTAAACAGACTTAAAAACTCAAATTCAAAATCTAAAGTTGTGATACTTATGACAGATGGTGAAAATAATTCTGGTGAAATGAGTCCTCTGGGAGCAACTCAAATGGCCAAAGAAATGGGAATTAAAGTTTATACGGTTGGAATAGGAGCAAGAGAAAATGAGATAGATGAAAATTTATTACAAACTATGGCTGATGAGAGTAACGGAAGATATTTTAGAGCTAGAAATCAAAGAGAATTTTCAGAAATCTTTAATGAGATTGATAGACTAGAAAAAAGTAGTATAGAGAGTAGAAATTTTTATGATATACGTGAGCTATATGAACCGTTGTTAAAATTAGCACTAATATTTTTAGTAATTGGAGTTTTATTTCAATATTTCATTTACATAATAATACCTTAAGGAGGAGAAATGGAGTTTGGAAATTTAAGTAGTAAAATTTATGTTATTATTCCATTTCTTATTCTTTTTCTAATGGGATATGGAATGAATAAACGTAAAAACATATTGAGAAAATTGGGATTTATAGAAAAAAAGTGGGTTAAAATAATAAAGATACTTGGAATGAGTTTAGGATCTTTATTTGTAGTAATTTCTCTACTATCTCCTCAAAAATTAAAAGAATCTGAGAAGATAGAAGTTGAAGGAGCTAATTTATATGTACTTATAGATATTTCTCGTTCTATGATGGCCAAAGATAACTATCCGAATAGGTTAGAGGGGGCTAAACGTTCTATCAAAGAAATATTAATTGGTTTGAAAGGAGATAGAATAGGATTTATTCCTTTTTCTGATAGCGCTTATATTCAAATGCCACTGACAGATGATTATTTTATGGCAAATAGTTATGTCGATGTAATAGACGGAGAGCTAATTTCAGGAGGAGGAACAGAACTCTTAGAAGGGCTTCAACTTGCCGAAAAATCATTTGAAGAAAGCGGTATAAAAGAAAAAAATGTTCTTATAGTTTCTGATGGTGGTGAATATAGTGAGCAAGTTATTAAATTTTCAAAAGATAATGGGATAAAGGTATATGCCTTAGGAGTTGGGACAGAAGAAGGATCTGTAATTCCAGGTACAAATGGATTTATTAAAGATGAAAATGGAAATGTAGTAATAAGTAAGTTGAATGGAAATTTTTTGAAAAAATTATCAGAATCAACAGGTGGAACTTATCATGAGGTAAATAATTTAAAAGATGGAGTATCAGATTTTTTAAAAGATATCAAAGGGTTAAGTAGAAGAAATACTCGTGAAGAAGAAATTAAAATTTATGAAAAATATTATCAGTATCCACTTATTATTGGGATAATCTTTATTTTAATAGGTTATTTTACCAGAGGGAAAATAAGAGAGGAAAAGTATGATTAAAAAAATAATTTTAATAGTAATAACAGTTTTATCTTTAATATTTGGATTTATTTTAATGAAAAATTGGTTAAATCCTTTAAAAAGTTTAGGATATATTAATTTTTTAGAGGGGAACAAACTTGTAAAAGAACAAAAGATAGAAGAATCTTTGGAGAAATACAAAGAGGCCATGAAGACATCTACTGATTTGAATATAAAAAAAAATTATGAAATAGTTCTTAGGAAGAAAGAAAATCAAGAACAAAAAGAGAACCAAGAACAAAAGGAAAATAAAGAGCAGAAAAATGAACAGGAACAAAAAAATGAGCAAGAACAAAATAGTAACCAAAACCAAAATCAAAAACAAAATAGAAAAGAAGAGGAATTAAAAGCTATTTTACAAAGATTAGAAGGAAATGAAAAACAAGCTTTAAAAAATAATGAAAGAGTTCAATCCAATAATGAAGAAAAAAAATTAGAAAATAGATGGTAGGGAGATCAAATGAAGAATAAATATATAATTTTAATTTTTCTTTTAATATTTCAATCAAGTTTTTCTGAAATATTTCTAAGCGTAAATAATGAAAAGCCTTCAATAAATGAAAGTTTTAGAATGAATATAGAATTTATAAATTCAGATAAAGATGATTATAAAATAGATGGGATAGAAAATTTCCATATTATTTCTAAAGGATCACAATCTAGTTATAATATGATAAATGGAGATTTGACCATTAAAAAGTCTGATACTTATATTCTAAAAGCTAAAAGTATAGGAAAAACAACACTACAAGTAGTTTCTAAAAAAGAAAAATCAAATGTTATATCCATGGATATTTTAGAAAATGAAAATAGTAATAATAGTATATTAAATCCAAAATTTAATTTAGAAGATATAATAGAATCTAGAAATTTTTATTTTGGAGAAAAAATAGCATTTGAAGAAAAATTTACAAGTACCGTAGGAATAGAAAGATTCGAATACATTAAAAGACCAAATTTTAATGAGATTTCAGTAAAAGAAATCACTAAAATGGATGCAAGAGGAAGTTATCCACAAAAAAGAGTGATGATAAATGGTAGAGAGGCTGTTGAAATAGTTTTATTTGAAGGAATATTAGAGGCTAATTCCAGCGGAGAAAAAAATATAGAAGGTGGACAAGTTATGGTTGTTGAAAGTGATGGTCAGTATCCTTCATTTTTTTCTACTACTACACCCGTTTACTTAGGAGATAAAAATATTAAAATAAATGTTTTACCTCTACCGGAAGGACAACCATCCAATTTTAAAAATATTGTTGGAAAAATTAAATCAGAAAGTTCTTGGAGTTCAGATTCAATTTCTTATGGAGAGGCTGTAACTCTTAATTTAAAACTTTCAGGAGTGGGAAATTTAGAGCAATTAGATAAGATAGTAGCATTAGCTGATCCTAAATTTACAATTTATGATAGTGTTAAAGAGTATAAAGAATCAATAGTTGATGGGAAATTTTATAATGAAAAAACATACGAAGTTGCTTTTATTCCAAAACTTACGGGAAAAGTTAAAATCCCAGACATCAAGATAAATTATTTTAATACTGAAAGTAAAACGTATGAAGAGTTAGTGATTAAGGGAAAAGAAGTAAATATATCTGGAACTCCAAATATGCAAAAAGTTATAGAACCTCAAGAAGCTGAATCTAATAATAAATTAGAAAAAGTTGAATTAAAGTTATTAGAGGTAGAAAAACAAAGTAATCCTAATCCATATAAGTTACTAAGTTTTATTTTAGGAATTGTATGTCTTTTAGAATTTTTAGTAATAATAGTAATGAAGTTTTGGAAAACTAAAAAATAATAATAATTGGTGGTGAAAATATTGAGATATGAAATTAAAATAGCACTTGAATTTTTAAGATACAGTAAGGGTCAAACGATATTTATAGTATCGGCTATCGCATTAGGAGTTGCTGTTCAAATTTTTATATCTAGTCTTGTTTCATCACTACAGGTGTCCTTGATATACAGGATTTTAGGGACAACTCCTCACATAACTATTAATAGTGGAGATACTAGAGACGAGTTAAGAGCTAAGCAAAATATACTTGGAAATTATGGGAATATATCTTTAGATAGGGATAGAATACCAAATTATGAAAAAATTATGGAAGTTCTTTCTGAAAATGATGAAATTAAACTTATAGTTCCAACTGTAGAAGGAAGTGCAATATATAAAACAACCGGAAAAAATGCAAATTTAAATGTAGTAGGAATGGACTTGAAAAATGGGGATCCTCTTTATAATATAAAGGATAGAATTATAGAAGGGAACAGTAATATATATTCAAATAATGTTTTAATAGGGGTTAAATTCTCCAGAGATTTTAGAGTTGATTTAGGAGATCAAATCACTTTAACTCTTCCAAATAGCCAAAAGGAAGTGGTAAGAGTAGTTGGGATATTTGATTTAGAAAATCAAGGGGTTAATAAAAGTATGGTTGTCATGGATATAGATAGGGCAAAAATCATTTTTGGAAAAGTTGGTTATGTTACAGATATAAATATTCAAACTAAAGATGTTTTTAAAGCTGATAGTGTATCAAGTAATATAAAGGATATTTATCCCGAGTTGGAAGTAACATCTTGGACGCAAGATGGAGCAGCTTTATTAAAAGCACTCCGATCACAAACCGATTCCAGTATTGTTATTCAATCAGTTGTAATGCTTGCTACCGCTATGAGTATTTCAAGTGTACTTATTGTGACAGTTTTACAAAAGATCAAAGAAATTGGAATTTTAAAAGCTATGGGAGCAAAAGATAAATCTACTGGAATGATATTTTTAATTCAAGGTGGACTAATTGGTTTTTTTGGATCAGTATTAGGAATTATTTTTGGAAAATTAGTAATTTCCTCTTATACCTATTTTGCAAAACCAACGTTTGTTATTTTGGTGAGTAATGAAAAAATAGTAATAATTTTGATTATTTCTACAATAGTTGGGATTTTATCTGGAATTATTCCAGCACTTCGATGTATGAAGCTTAGTCCAATAGAGGTTATAAAAAGTTAAGAATGTTCTCTATTTGCTATTTCTTCAGATTCAAAGAAAACGTTTGCTAAAACATAGACAGAAATCAATGAAAAAAATAATTGGAATATTGAATAAGATGTTGTTAAAGACATCATTCCAGATAAAAATGAAAAAAGACCATAAGTTTTAATTTTTTCTAGTCCTCTAAATTTAGTTATTATAAGCATAAAAGAATAGATAATTTGTAAAATTCCAGTAATGCCAAAAAATATATGTCCATAATTTGATATAAAGTCTAAAAATTCATTATGAAATAATATATCAAAAAAAGTAGTGATTGATTTAATAATAACAAAAATAATTAAATAAAAATCAACCTTATGATATAGAAATTTTTGATTAAGTATTTTTTTTAAATCCAATAATATACTTATGGAAATTATTGTTCCAGTTAATGTAACGGCTGAAAAAATAGGCTTATTTTTAGCTGCTAAGAAGCTCAATATAACGACAAAGATATATAAATAACACATTAGAGCAGAGTTATTATAACTTTTTGGGATTTTCCATTTCATGATTCCACCTCGATTTAATTTCTTATAAGTTAATATACAACAATAATAAAAAAATCCCTCTTGAAATTTTTCAAGAGGGACTTTTTATTATTAGCACTATAAGAACATTGAAACTCCAGGACCAATTGGTAATCCAAGGTAAGTCCAAGCTACGAACATTATAGTCCAACCAATTAAGAACATGATTGAGTATGGAAGCATCATTGCTATAATAGTTCCAATTCCCATATCTTCTTCATTCTTAGCATATTTAGCCGCAAATCCAACTATGATTGGGAAATATGACATAAGAGGAGAAATTATATTTGTAGTTGAATCTCCAATTCTATAAGCTAATTGTGTATATTCTGGAGAAAGTCCAAGTTCAACGAACATCGGAACAAATACAGGAGATAACATTAACCATTTTGATGAAGCTCCACCAATAAATAGGTTAACAAAAGCTGTTAAGAAGATTAATCCTACAGCAGCCCAAATTCCAGAAATTCCAAAACCTTTCATAACATCAGCAAGTTTAACCGCAATTACAATACCAATATTAGATTTTGTAAATACATAAACGAATTGAGCTGAGATGAAGATTATAACGAATACTTGACCACAAGAAGCCATAGCAGAAGTTAAAGATTTTATAACATCTTTGTGTGTTTTAACAGTCTTAGCAGCGATACCATAAGCAAGACCTGGTATGAAGAATGAAAGCATTAGTATAAATACAATTGAATCTCCAAAGAAAGGTTTTAATAATTCCATTGTTCCAGGTTGTCTGTTATTATCAGCTACGAATTTTGCAACTTCAGCTTCTGTAAGCTTTAATATTGCATTATCAGGTAAAACCATAGCAAGAACTAAACAGATGAACATAACAGTTACAACACCAGTAACTCTTAATCCAAATCTTTCATTTTGGTTCATTTGAGAATTTAAGTCAACTTCAAGTTTAGGACCAGTATAAGCTCCTAGTCTTGGTTCAACAATTTTATCAGTTAAGTAAGCTCCAACTATTGTAATTAAGAATGTAGATGCAAACATAAAGAAGAAGTTAGCAGTTGGATCTACTGAATATCCAGGTAAAACTATTTGTGCTGCAGTAGTAGTAATTCCACCAAGTAAAGGATCAGTTGTTCCGATTAATAAGTTAGCTGAGAATCCACCAGATACTCCAGCAAATGCAGCCGCAATACCAGCTAATGGATGTCTTCCAAATGAAGCAAATATAACAGCTCCTAAAGGAATTAATACAACGTAACCAGCATCAGATGCAACGTTTGACATAACACCGGCGAAAACAACAATAGCAGAAACTAATTGTTTAGGAGTAGAAAGTACTAATTTTTTTATTAGAGCATTCATAAGTCCTGTTCCCTCTGCCAGTCCTACACCAAGCATAGCAACAACTATTGAACCAAGAGCAGCATGTCCAGTAAAGTTTTTAACAACAGTTGAAAGAATTCCTCTCATTCCAGATCTTGTTAAAAGATTTTGAACAACAGTAGTTTTTTGAATAACTCCACCTGTTGATCTAGAAATTTCTTGATATGAAACTGAAACCCCCATTTGAGATAAAATTCCTGAAAGAATAATTGTAATTACAAAGAAACCAAAGAACATTGCAACAGGATGTGGTAATTTATTTCCAGCAACCTCTACAAAGTTTAAGAATTTAGCAAAAAATCCTTGTTTCTCAGTAGTTTTAACATTTGATGACATTTGAATCCCCCTTTAATATTGTGTAATGAGATGTTTAGTCTGTAAATAATACATAATTATTACATTGAACTTAGCCTAAACTATACTATAAAAGGTAAAAAAAATCAATAAAAATGTTAAAAAAATGGATTTTTTGTTCTGAAATACATACAATATATAGTTAGCATTCATTTTATAAATAAAAAAAGAAGAAGAATAATTAATTCTTCTTCAGAGTTCATTTTAAGGAATTAAATTTACATTATTGCCAGCAGTTATTACTCCACCTTTTAAAACACGAGCAAAAATTCCTTCTCTAGGCATTATACAATCTCCAACTGTATAAAAAATATTACAACGAGTATGACACTCTTTTCCTATCTGAGTAATTTCTAAAATAGAATCATTTATTGAAAGTTTAGTTCCAACAGGTAACTTTGAAAGGTCTATTCCTTGAATTATAAGATTTTCACCAAAATCTCCATCACTAACTTTTCCACCTCTATCTCTAAAATCATCTATTTTTTCTACAGCTAAAAGACTAATCTGTCTATGCCAATCTCCGGCATGAGCATCGTCTTTAAAACCGAAATTTTCAATTAAAGTTCCATATTCTACTGGTGTTTTTCCTGTTCCTTTTTTTTCGCTGATACAAACAGCTAAAACTTTACACATATTGTCCTCCTGAGTCCTTTGTAATGATATAGGGCTATTATACCATTTATTTTTATTATCAGAAGAATTTATTAAATTACTTAGATGCAGAAAATTTAAAAGTTGTTTTTTGTCTATAAGGAATTTCGGGAGTATAAAGTTTGATATTTTCTGGTGAATAGTTAAATATGTCCGGAATATCTTGGGTTTCTAAACAGAATCCTAAATGTTTACTTCCCTTAAAATTATCATAAATAGTATCTACGGTATCTAAATAGTTTCCAGTATATATAACAACAATTGGTTGATCAGTTATAAATTCAAGTTTTCTTCCACTATCTTTATCAAAAATCCACCCATCTATCTCTCTATCTTTTGATAGTATAAAAGGATGATCATATCCACCATTTACAATTTTAACTTGTTCGTGATTTGAAGTTAAAGCTCCTTCAAAAAGAACAGATTCAGCAGGAGAGTAGAATGCTTCATCTTTACCAATTTGAATAGGGAGTGTTTCATCGTTAACTTCTAAATATCCATTAGCATTTAAATAAATTTCTTGTTTTAAAATATTTTTTTTCAAATTTCCACTTAAGTTAAAATAAGTATGATTTGTTAAATTTAAGTATGTTGTTTTGTCAGTTATTCCTTCATAATCTATTGTTATATCTCCATCTTTAATTATATATTTTACTGTGAAGTGAATATTTCCTGGAAAACCTTCTTCTAAATCCGGGCTGAATGTTTTTAAAGTTATAATAGCTATTTCATCAGAAACCTCATAGGTAGACTCCCAAACTCTATTGTGTAGACCATTAATTCCACCATGGATATTATTTTTACCACTATTTTGTGCTAAATTATATTTTTGATTTTCGATTTCAAAACTAGCACCACCAATTCTTCCAGCATTTCTACCAACAATACATCCAAAATACGCAGAATTTTTTTCATATTTTTCCATGGTGTTAAAACCTAATACTATATTTTCCCAGTTCCCATATTTGTCAGGAGTAAGCAACTTTCTAATAATTCCACCATAAGATAATATTTCAACTTCTAAAATATTAGTTTTTATTAAATAACTTTTAACAATCTCACCTTTTTTTGTTTTCCCAAAATCACTAACACTTACGTTCAATTAAAACACCTCCAATATATTTATCTTTAAACATTCTATGAATTACAACTGCTAAAGAAGAGTAATTATGTATTTTATCAAAAATTTTAGAAACAACAATTTCACAGTTTTGCTCTTTTAAGATAACTTTTTTTAATTCTAAATTTAAAGTGTTAAGTAGTAAACTCTCTTCGAAAATCTTACCAACTAAAACAATTTTTTCTGGATTAATAAAGGATATAATCATATCGATAGCATGAGCTAAGGTAGTTACAGCTTCCATTGAAGCTTTTGTGCTTAAAAAATCTCTTTCTTTTACAGCAACAAGAACATCCTCAATGGTTATTGTTCCATTTTTATGAAGAGTTTCCTTTAGAAAACTATAATTGTTAAGTTTAATTTGAGATATTATTTTATTTATTATAGCTGAATTTGACGCTTCAGCTTCTAGACATCCACGTTTACCACAAGAACACTTTCGAATACTAGTTCTATCCATTATTATATGGCCAATTTCGCCGGCTATGAACCCATGACCAGAATAAAGATCGTCATTTAAAAAAATGCTGCTTCCAATTCCTTCACTTATATTTAGAAGAACAAAGTTTTGATTTTTTTCACAGTGTCCAAACATTTTTTCAGCAAGAGTCATTGCTCTAACATCATTTTCTATAAGAACTGGAAGGTTAAATTTTTTTTCAAAAATATCCTTTATTTTTATATTTTTCCATTTGTAGTGAGGAGAAAATATTGAGGTGCCATCTTTTGAATTAACAAGGCCATTTAAAACAAGAGAAATGATAGAAATATTTATATATTTTTTTAAAAGTTTTTCTGAGATTTTTGTACTTATAGATAAAACATCTTCATTCTTCGAAATACTGTGACTTAAAATTTCTAAAATATCTCCCTTTATATTTCCAACAGTAAAAAATATTTTAGAAGGGGCAAAAGAAATTCCTAAAATACAACCAAAATTTTGTTCGTTTATTGTTAAAAAAATTGGTCTTCTTCCACCTGTGGACTTTCCATAATCTGTTTCTTTTAAAACTCCTAATTCAATAAATTCTTTTATTATTTTAGATATTGCAGCAGGTGTGAAGTTTAATTTTTTGGCTAAATCAATTCTAGATATATATTTACTTTTTTTTACTATTTCTAAAATTTTCATTTGAGTATCATTGATAATCATAAAATCTCCCTAAAAAATAATTGTATATAATATTTATATCTAAAATAATGTATAACTGTCAATTTATTTCGTACCACTTTATTTAGTTACTAAAAAAAGTTTAGTAAGAATACTTTGTTTTGGTTTGAAAGTGATGAAAAGTTATGTATAATCCAATAAAAATGAAGAGCATAGGGGGAAATTATGGAAAATTTAAATATGTTAATTAAAGAATTTAAAAAAGAGTTTGGAGAGAAAGGAAGATTGGAAACTTTCTTTTCTCCTGGAAGAGTTAATCTTATTGGAGAACATATTGATTATAATGGTGGAAAAGTTTTCCCATGCGCATTAGATTTTGGAACTTATGCAGTTGTAAGAAAAAGAGAGGATAATATTTTTAGAATGTACTCTGTAAATTTTGAAAATTTAGGAATAATTCAATTTAACTTAAATTCTTTGGTATTAGATTCAAATGATGACTGGGCAAATTATCCAAAAGGTGTAATAAAAACATTTATTGAAGAAGGATATAATATAGATTCAGGATTTGATATAGCATTTTATGGAAATATTCCAAACGGGGCTGGATTATCTTCTTCAGCTTCAATTGAAGTTTTAACTTCTGTGATATTGAAAGATATTTTCAAGTTAAATATAGACATGGTAGATATGGTAAAATTAAGTCAGAAGGCAGAGAATAAATTTATTGGAGTAAATTGTGGAATTATGGATCAATTTGCGGTTGGAATGGGTAAAAAAAATAATGCAATTCTTTTAGATTGTAACAGTTTAGCATACACTTATGCTCCTTTTGTTTTAGAGAATATCTCAATAGTTATAGCCAATACAAATAAAAGAAGAGGGCTTGGAGAATCTAAATATAATGAAAGAAGAGCATCATGTGAATCTGCTCTAAAGGATTTGCAGGAATCAGAAATTAAAATTACAACTCTTTGTGATTTAGATTTTGAATCTTTTGAAAATGTGAAAAAAAATATAAAAACAAATGAATCTTTAATTAGAGCAAGACATGCTATAACAGAGAACGAAAGAGTATTAGAAGCTATGGAAAAATTAAATTCTGGAGATATATTAAGTTTTGGAAAACTTATGAATCAGTCTCATATATCTTTGAGAGATGATTATGAGGTTACAGGGCTAGAATTAGACGCATTAGTTGAGGCTGCATGGGAAGAAGAGGGAACTATAGGTTCTCGTATGACAGGGGCTGGATTTGGAGGATGCACAGTTAGCTTAGTTGAAAATAATCATATAGAAAAATTTATAAAAAATGTTGGTAAAAAATATAAAGAAAGAACGGGATTGGAAGCTTCATTTTATATAGCTAATCCTGGAGAGGGTGCAAGAAAATTAGAGGAGATATAATTATGGGAAATATATATTCAAGTATAGAAAAATTATTAAATAAGAGTTTAGAAAATTCTCTTATAGGAAAATATGATAAAATTGTCGCAAGAAATGGTATTTTAAATGCTTTGGGATTGGATGATTGGAAGGAAAATTCTTATAAGGATGACTCTAGTGATATTGAAGACATTTTAGATGAGATTTGTGACTGGGCTATTCAGAATAAAGTTATTGAAGATAGTTTAGCTGAGAGAGAACTATTGGATACGAAACTAATGGGAATTGTAACGCCGAGTCAATCAGTTGTAATATCAAAATTTGAAAGAGATTATGAAAAATCTCCAGAATTAGCTACCAAAAATTTTTACGAATTTTCAAAAAATACAAACTACATTCGTAAGAAAAGAATTGATAAAAATCAACATTGGCTATCTAAAACTGAGTATGGAGATTTAGAGATTACTATAAATCTTGCAAAACCAGAAAAAGATCCAAAAGATATTATAAGAGAAAGAAATATGCCAAAAACTTCTTATCCAAGTTGTTTACTTTGTATAGAGAATATTGGATATGCAGGAAGATTAAATCATCCAGCAAGACAAAACCATAGAGTAATTCCATTGATATTAGGAAATCAAGAATGGTATTTCCAGTATTCTCCTTATGTTTATTATAATCAACACTCTATTATTTTTTCAGTAGAACATAGACCAATGAAAATAAATAAAGATACCTTTAAAAGAGTATTAGAGTTTGTTGAAAAATATCCCCATTATTTTATTGGATCAAATGCAGATTTACCTATCGTTGGAGGATCTATACTTTCCCATGATCATTATCAAGCTGGAAGCCATGAATTTCCAATGGCAAAAGCACCTATAGAAAAAGGGTTTAAATCTGATAAATATCCAGATGTAGAAATTGGAATTGTTAAATGGCCAATGTCGGTAATAAGATTAACAAGCGATAATATAGATTCTCTTGTAGAATTGAGTGATGAGATTTTAACTGCTTGGAGAGATTATAGTGATGAATCTGTTGGAATTTATGCCTATACAAATGAAGTTCCTCATAATACTATAACTCCAATTGCTAGAAGAAAAAAAGAAAGTTTTGAAATAGATTTAGTTTTAAGAAATAATAGAACGGATGAGAAGCATCCATTGGGAATTTTTCATCCTCACAGTGAGGTTCATAATATAAAAAAAGAAAATATTGGATTAATAGAAGTAATGGGACTTGCTGTTTTACCGGGCAGATTGGAAAGTGAAATAAAAGAAATAGTCAAAGCACTTGAAAGTAACGATTGGAAGGGACAAATTTTGGGCAATAGAGAATTAGAAAAACATCTAGAATGGATAATTAAAATTTTACCTAAAAATAAAGAAATTAGTAATAAAGAAAATTTTTTAAGAGAAGAAATTGGAAAAACTTTTTCAACTGTCTTAGAACATGCAGGAGTTTATAAAAGAGATTTAGAGGGAGAGTTGGCATTTGAAAGGTTCATGTATAGTGTTTTACTAAAAAAATATAAATAATTTTACATGGAGCATATACGATTCATTAGGTATAATAGATTAAAGATACGGGGGCGTTTCTTTAAAATTACTAGACGTG
The DNA here is from genome assembly GCF_014250685.1 of Cetobacterium sp. 2A. Lineage (GTDB taxonomy): Bacteria > Fusobacteriota > Fusobacteriia > Fusobacteriales > Fusobacteriaceae > Cetobacterium. Next base: position 162,624 of record NZ_JACFAJ010000005.1, read on the forward strand.
GGGTTTAGTGGAAGCTACTGATAGGGTATCAGTAGCTTCATTTTTTTTTGAATTTTATTCTTTAAAATCTATTATTTTTATAATAAATCCAATAAATAAAAATAGAAGAAGACCACCATAATAAAGAATGATAGTATCAATTTGACTAGACAGGGGCTGTGATATATTTATACCTGCAAAAATAAGAGAAACAATTGCAAGTGTTGCCACTAATGAACCTAAAACATAAGCTCCAAACATACTTTTAGTAGCTTGGAATGTTGCAATTTTTCCAGATTTTCTAAAATTTATATAAGCAATTCCTAAACTTAAATATGGAAGAAGGAATGCCATTGTAGACATATCATAAATTTTATAATATAAATCTCCAGCTGATTTTCCACCAAAAGTTGTAATTACAATAAATAAAAATGATAGCACAGTTTGGAAAATTAAAGCATTTTTTAATATTCCTTTCTCATTTTTTTTAGTTAACCAATTAGGAAATGTTTTTGGAGGAACTTCACTAAATACAGCTCTAGATAGTGCAACAGACCAAAGAACAAGAGCCACTAGTGTAATTAACGTATACGTAAATCCAATCATTCTAACAAACCATAAACCAAATCCAAACTTATCTCCCATAAATTTATATCCGCTTATGACAGCGTTAACAAGAGAAACTTTTGAAAACTCATCAGGAGTTCCATAGGCAGCAATAGATAAAATTCCAAAAACATATAGTAGTCCAATTATGATAGCAGCACCAAGAACACTCTTTACAAAATTACGTTCAGGATGTTCTATCTTATCAACGTACGTTCCACAGATTTCACACCCACCATATGCAAATAAAACCCAAGCGAAAGTACTAAGTACAGATGCAAATTGATTTTGATCGTTTATTTTTACGACAAAAGAATCAAGTGTTATGGCAGTTTCAGCTCTTCCAATGAAGAATAGATAGGCTCCTCCAATTAGAAATATAGCTGCTACTGCAAGTGAGATATATCCAACAGGAGTAGATAATTTTTCAAGCTTAGATTCATAAACAATTCCTATAAATAAAGCAACCAATAAAGTAATAGCTGCTAAAAATGCCATCCAGTAGTTAGAAATACTAGAGTCTCCATATAAGAAAAATGATAAATATGTTGGAACTCTAGTAGCTAAAGTTGGAAGATAAAAAATATTAGAAATAAAATATGACCAAATAGCAAAATATGCGAAATTTTTACCCATTCCAATTTCAATCCAAGCATATATTCCACCCGTTCTATCCTTCGCATAAGAACCAAACTCTGCCATAATAAGTGCCATAGGTAAAAAATAAAGAATTGCTCCTACTATGAATATAGTTGAAGATTGTGTACCGATAACTTTATAGTTATTAGCGATATTACCGAAACCAAAAACTCCTATAAAAATAATCATTATAAGTCCAATAAGATTAATTTTTTTTTTGTTCATTGATGTGAATCTCCTTCTGAAACAGTATTTTAAATGTGCCCACTATTATACAATTTTTTTTTAAAAATTCCTATTCTATATTTCGGAGTTATGAAGTACACTTGTAAAAAGAATTATATTAAAGAGGTGATGGATGAAAAATTTATTTGGAATTTTAGTTGTATTTATAGCACTCGCAGTCTCATATTATGGGGAGTTTAATATTGGAATTGGAATTACTTTAGTTTTAATTATATCTTCATTATTAGCTATGAAAAAAGGTAATTCTTTGGATGAAATTGTTAAAATTGCTTATTTAAAAGGTAAAAAATCTTTTTTAGTTATTCAAATATTTTTTTTAGTTGGAATAGTATCGTCTCTTTGGATAAATTCTGGAACAATTCCAGGAATAGTTTATTATGGAATAAAATTTATGAATCCCTCATATTTTTATGTATTAGCTTTTTTTATTTCGTCAGCAGCTTCATTTTTATTGGGAAGTTCTTTAGGAACAGCTGGAACGATTGGAATAGCCATTATAGCAGTTGGAAGAGGAATTGGTGTAGATCCTAATATAGCTGGAGGAGCTATTCTTTCAGGAGTTTATTTTGGTGACAGATGTTCTCCAGTCTCTTCGAGTGCTAATTTGATAGCTACTTTAACAGAAACAAATCTTTATACAAACATAAAAAATATGTTTAGGACGGGGACAATTCCCTTTTTACTTACGGCTTTTCTATATAATTTATTAGCTGAAAAAGAAAGTGTAATTCTACAAGAAAACCCCCTTATTCAACAAATTCAAGAAAATTTTACAATAACTCCGTTAGTTTTTTTACCTGTTATGGTAATTCTAATTTGTGCAATATTTAAAATAAACGTAAAAATTTCTATGCTAGCTAGTATTGTAATGGCAATAATTATTGGAAAATTTATTCAAAATTATAGTTTCCTAGATTTTATGAGGTCTATAATTTTGGGATTTACTTTAAATAGAGACGTTCCTTTAGCTTTAATTATAAAAGGTGGAGGATTAATCTCAGTTTGGAAGGCATGTTTGATAGTTTTTATTTCTTGCTCATTATCAGGGGTAATAGAAAAATTAGAAATATTAAATAATTTTGATAAAGTACTCATGAGTATTAAAAGCAGGGGAAAAATTTTTTTAAGTACGTTGATTGTTAGTTTAGTTACAGCTGCTCTAGGATGTAATCAATCTATTGCAGTAGTTATGACAAATGAGATAATGGGTAAAATTTATGAAAAAAAAGAAATTCCAAAAGAAGAACTAGCTATAGATATAGAAAATACTGGAATAGTAGTATCAGCGCTTATTCCTTGGAATATTGCTGGAATGATTCCTGCAACTATGATGGGATTAAGTGGACTTTCTTATATTGGATATTCTTTTTATTTATATCTTATTCCATTGGTTTCATTTGTAACATATGCGGTTAAATCAAAAAATAAAATAATCGAATTTCAAGAATAACTTGAAATTCGATTATTTTTAATTTAGAAAGTTTTATTATAAGGATATTTATGTTCCACAAAATCTTCATCAACTTTAACTATAACTTCTACAGGTAAAGTTTTTTTAGTTTGATCTTTAACATATTTAGCAATATTTCCAGCTACTTCGTCAAATTTAGCTTTATCCATCTCATCAAAAGTTTTTAGTCCATCTTTTCCTTTAATCTCAAGTTCAACTTTAATTTTGTTATGCTCTAAATCAACATCATACTCATGAATATGAAGTGTAACTTTTCCATCATTTAAAGCTCCATACTTAGATTCTAATTCTTTTTCTAATTGTTTTTCCATTTTACTAGCAAAAGCAGTTAAAGAAAGACATAGAGACAGCAGTATAACTATTTTTTTCACTTTTAATCACTTCCTTTTTTTATTTAGGAATCATAACCTATGTCTATAGTATTTGAAGATATCTATATAAATCCTCTTTATTATTTCGATAAGTTTTGAATAATTTTCACAATAACTTGAACAGCTTTTTCCATAGATTGAACTGAAATATATTCAAACTTCCCATGGAAATTGTGTCCACCTGTAAAAATATTTGGACATGGAAGACCTTTAAATGAAAGTCTTGCACCATCAGTTCCACCTCTAATAGGTTTTATTTTTGGAACAACTCCTACATCTTCCATTGATTTTTTAGCTAGTTCAATAATATGATAAACAGGTTCAATTTTCTCTTTCATATTGTAATAGCTATCTTTTATTTCTATTTTTATTCTAGCATCAGGGTACTTATTCTCTAAAAATTCAATACTTGATGTCATCAGATTTTTTTTAGTATTAAATTTTTCCATAGAATGATCTCTGATTATATATTCCATCTCTGTATGTTCTACATCTCCCTTGATATCTGTCAACAGGAAGAAACCTTCGTAATGCCCTGTATACTCAGGTCTTTGATCAACAGGAAGTAAAGAGTTTAATTCCATTCCAATTAAAATAGAGTTAATCATTTTATTTTTAGATGAACCAGGATGAATATTTCTTCCTGTAATTTTTACCTTTACACTGGCAGCATTGAAGTTCTCATATTCTAATTCTCCTAATTCTCCACCATCTACTGTATAAGCAAATTCAGCACCAAATTTTTCTACGTCGAAATGGTTTGCTCCTCTTCCAATCTCTTCATCTGGAGTAAATCCGATTTTAATAGTTCCGTGCTTAATTTCTGGGTGTTCATTTAAATATTTAATAGCTGTTAAAATTTCAACAATACCAGCTTTGTCGTCAGCACCAAGAAGTGTTGTCCCATCAGTTACAATAAGATTTTGTCCTGCATAGCTAGAAAGTTCTGGAAAATCCTTAAGAGACATGATTATATTATCTTTAGAATTTAAAACAATATCTTCTCCAGAATAATTTTCAATGATTCTTGGATTTACAGAAGTCCCATTAAATGAAGGGGCTGTATCTATATGTGCTATAAAACCAATTGTTGGAATATTTTCATTACAGTTACTAGGAAGAGTAGCCATGATATACCCATTCTCATCTAAAGATATATCTTTTAACCCTAATAATTCTAAATCTTTAACAATAATATTTGCTAAATCAAATTGGATTTCAGTACTTGGACATGAAGCGCTGTTAGCATTTGATGTTGTATCGACTTTTACATACTCAAGAAACTTCTCAATTAAAAAACTCATAAAATCCCCCCGAATAAATTTTTTTATTAAATAAATATTACACCAAAACATAGTATGAATCAACATTTTTAAAAAAAATAAAAATTTTTTTAAAAATATAGAAGGAAATCGCACTTTTTTTCCTTACAATAGTACATATAATTTTTTTTAAAGCTAAGGAGGGTTTAATTATGAAAAACAAATTTAAAATGGTAGGAATGTTATTGGTGGCATTATCATTATTCGCATGTAGTGGAAAAAAAGAAGAAACAAAACCAGTTGAAACAAAACCAGCAGCTGAGGCACCTGCTAAACCAGCTGAGACTCCAGCTCCAACTGAAGAAGCTAAACCAGCTGAAACTCCAGCTCCAACTGAAGAAGCTAAACCAGCTGAAAATAAAGGAACTATGGAAGACATAAATAAAGCTGTAGATAATGCGGCTGAAAAAGTTAAAGAAGAAGTTAAACAAGCATTATAATATTATGGAAAACGGGGGCTTTTTAGCTCCTGTTTTTTTTTTTATTTTAAATAGTGTATAATTGTAATAAAAATCAAAGGAGAGATGAGAAGTGAAAATACTTCATACTTCAGATTGGCATCTTGGAAAAAAATTAGAGGGTAACAGTAGAATAGATGAACAAATAAAATTTTTGGACTCATTAAATTTAATAGTAAACGGAGAAGAAATTGATTTAATTTTGATTTCAGGAGATATTTATGATGTTCCAAATCCTCCAGTTGAAGCTGAGAAATTATTTTATACAAGCATGGAAAGATTGTCAAATAATGGAAAAAGAGGAATAATAATAATTCCTGGAAATCATGACAATCCAGAAAAACTAATAGCGAGTCAAGAGATTCTACAAAAGTTTGGAATCATAGTCTTTGAAAAACCTTTCGAAAGAAAAAACATTGGAAAATATGGAGATCTTTATATTTTAGAATCAAATGAAGGATCAATAGAATTAGAAATTTCAGGAGAAAAGATTTTTTTATATGCTCTTCCATATCCAAGTGAAAAAAGTTTAAACGAAGAATTTAATGATAATAATATAAGTTACAGCAAAAGAATAGGAGAAATAATTACAGAGGGGCTTAAAATGAATACCAAAGATTTACCTTCAGTAGTTATGACTCATATCTATGTGAATGGTTCTAAAGGGGATGGAGATGAGAGGAGTATTGAACTTGGTGGAAGTTTAGCTGTTTCTTTAGATGACATGCCACAAGCAAGTTATACTGCTCTTGGGCATATCCATAGATCAATGATATTCAAAGATAGAAATATTGCATATTCTGGCTCTCCAATAGAGTATAGACTTACAGAAAATAAATATTCTAAAAAGGTTTTAACTGCAGAGATTTCAAAAGATAAAACAACTATAAAAGAAATTGAAATTGATAATTATAAACCAATCAAAAAATATATAGTTAAAAGTATAGATGAAGCTTTAAATAAATCAAAAGAGCTAGAAGAGAAAGATGAGTGGATATATCTTATAATAAATAGTGAAAGAGCACTAGAGAGTCATGAGGTGCATGAGATATTGAAAAATAAGAATGTTGTAGAGATAATACCGCAAATAAATTTTACCTCAGACAAAGAGGGGTTAGAAATAGATTATACTTCTGAAAGTATTTCTAAAGCATTTGAAAGATTTTATATTGAGGAAAAGGGGATAGAGCCTCCATTAGAAATTATGGATATATTTTTAGAGCTTGTTGGGGAGGATGAATAAATGAGACCCATAAAATTAGAAATAGAGGGACTGCAAAGCTTTCAAGAAAAACAAGTTATAGATTTTCAAAGACTTATAGAACATGGAATATTTGGAATATTTGGAGAAACAGGAAGTGGAAAGTCTACAATACTAGATGCAATGACTTTAGCTCTTTATGGAGATGTAGTTAGGATATTAGAATCAAGAGATGACAAATTATTTCATTTATTGAATATAAATTCTGAAAAGATTTATGTTGCTTTTGAATTTATGATTGGGGAAGATTTCTATAGAATAGAAAGAACAATGCCTAAAAAACGTAATCAAAATGAATTAGGAGTTCAAAAAGCTAAGATTATTAAAAATAAAGATATTATAGAAGATAAAGCTAGTTCTGTAACAGAAGTTGTAAAGTCAATTCTTGGATTAGAAATGGCTGACTTTACAAGAACTGTCGTTCTGCCACAAGGTAAATTTAGTGAATTTTTAAAACTTAAAGGGGCTTCAAAGGCCGATATGCTGGAAAAAATTTTTAATATGGAAATATATGGAGAAATTCTTTTAAATAAAATAAAAAAAGTAAGAGATCAATTGAGTAATGAAATTTTAATTATAAAAACACAACTAACTTCAAATGGAAATATAACAGAGGAAGAATTGGAGACAAGGAAACAAGAACTAGAAGATCTAGAAAAGAAAAAAGAGCTAATTCAACAAAGAAATAAAGAATTTGAAGAAATATATGAGAAAAAAAAGAAGATATATGAGTTATGCAAAGAAAAAAATACCGAGAATAAGCTTAGAGAAAAGATAAAAGAAGAAGAGCCTATAAAATATAATTATGAAAAACTGATTTCGGATTTTGAAACTATTACTAACATTCATGAATTCGCCCTAAAGAAAAATAAAGAACATAATTTCTTTTTTTCTTTAAAAAAAAATACTAATTTTCTTAATGAAATTGAAACAAATTATAAAAATATAAATGAAAGAAAAATCTCTCTTCAAAATCAAAAGGATTTAATAACTGTAAATCCTGAAAAAAGAGAACTTTTAAATAAATCTAAAATTTTAAAAAAAGAAATCAATCAAATTTCAAAGGAGATTGAGACTTCTTTTAGAACTACTACAGATACAATCAGTAGAATTAAAACTGGAGAATTAAAAATAATAGAAACCCAAGAAGAAATATCTAAAATAAATGAAAAATTAGAAATTTTAGAAAAAAATGATGATAAAGAATTACAAAATTTAAGAGAAAAAAGTTCAATTTTAAAATTAAATTATGAAAATACAGAGTACAAAAGTAAAATAACTAAAGAATTAGCACAAAATTTAAAAGAAGGAGAGGCTTGTCCCGTTTGTGGTTCAAATCATCACCCTTCACCATCAGAAGAAATATCAAAAGAATTTGATGAAAAATTGCTATCAATTAAATTAGAGTTAGATAAAACAAATGAAAATATAGAGATTGAAAAAACAAATTTAAATAATAACAACAAGAATAAGAATATACTACAAAATAAACTTTCAGAATATAAAATATTGCTTTCTCAGTGTGAAGAAAAGATGAAATTTTTATTAGAAAAAAAGGAAATTGAAGAGAAAAACCACGAATATTTGCTAGAAAAATCTAAGAATTTAAATTCAAATTTAAAAGAATTACCATCTGAATATAATTCCATTTCTTTTGAAGAACTTGAACTAAAATATTTGGAACTTTTAAGCTTTGAGAAAGAAAAAATTGAACTTGAAAAAAAGATTTCTTTGGAAGAGATAAACTTAAAAAAAGTATCAGAAAAAAAAGATGAAATAAAGGAGGTTATTAATCAAAATAATTTAGATCTTGCAACAATTCAAGTAATCATTGAAAAAGATGAAAAACTAATAGACAGTATCTCTCATGATCAATCTGTACAATGTTCAATTTCCTTGACAGAAGAAGAAAGAGTAAGAAACTGGTTAAAAGATTTTTCAGAAAGAGTAACTGAAAATAACTTGAAAATTAAATCATTAGAAGAAAAATTGTCAGGCGAAGAAGTAACAGAGGAAGAGTATCTTTTATTAGTTTCTCAAAAAAACGAAAATGAAAATGATTTAGAAAGTTTAAAAAATGAAATTTTACTAAAAAACAGAGAAATTATTGAAGCTGAAAAATCAAAAAATATAGCTCAAGAACTACAAAAAGATCTTGATAAAATAATGAAAAAAGATTATGAATACGAAAGCTTATCTGGATTATTTAAAGGGAAAAAATTTATTAAATTTTTATCTCTTAATAAACTTAAAAATATTGTGTTTATGGCCTCTAAAAGATTAAATAATATAACAAAGGGAAAATATGGACTTGTTGTTGATGAGAATACTGATTTTTTAATTGTGGATAATTTTAATGGTGGAATAGAAAGAAGAGCTGCGACTTTATCTGGTGGAGAGACATTTTTAGTTTCGCTTGCCCTTGCTCTTGCACTCTCAAATCAAATTCAACTCAAGGGTAAAACTCAACTGGAATTTTTCTTTTTAGACGAAGGATTTGGAACATTGGATACTAAGCTTTTAGATAAAGTAATTGAATCTTTAGAACACATAAAAGAACATGAAAAGATTAAAGTTGGCATAATTTCTCATGTTGAAGAACTCAAAACAAGAGTTCCTAGAAAGCTAGAAGTTCTCTCACCTATATCTGGTATAAGCGGTAGTATCATTAAAATGGAATAAAAAAATAGTAGATTTTTTTATAAACCTATGTTACGATATAGAGTCAAAAATCGATTAAAAATAATAAAGAGGGGTAAGTCATGAAAATAGGATTTGATCATAACAAATATCTTGAGGAACAATCAAAATACATTTTAGAGAGAGTTAATAACTACGATAAACTTTATCTTGAGTTCGGTGGGAAACTGTTATTTGACTTACATGCAAAGAGAGTTCTACCTGGATTTGATGAGAACGCAAAAATAAAACTTCTTCAAAAATTAAAAGAAAAAGTTGAAGTTATCATTTGTGTCTACGCAGGAGATATTGAGCGTAATAAGATCAGAGGAGATTTTGGAATAACTTATGATATGGATGTTCTAAGATTAATAGATGATTTAAGAGAACGTGAACTTGAAGTAAACAGTGTTGTTATAACAAGATTTGATAATCAACCAGCTACTACAGTTTTTATTAACAAACTTGAACGTAGAGGGATTAAAGTTTATCAACATAGAGCTACAAAAGGATACCCAACAGATGTTGATACTATTGTTAGTGATGAAGGATATGGTCAAAATCCATATATTGAAACAACAAAACCTATAGTTGTTGTTACTGCTCCAGGGCCTGGAAGTGGAAAATTAGCTACTTGTCTTAGCCAACTTTATCATGAAAACAAAAGAGGTAATGTTGCTGGATATTCAAAATTTGAAACATTCCCAGTTTGGAATGTACCATTAAAACATCCATTAAATATAGCTTATGAAGCTGCAACAGTGGATTTAAAAGATGTAAATATGATAGATTCATTCCATTTAGATTATTACGGAGAGAGTTCTGTAAATTATAATCGTGATATAGAGGCTTTCCCTGTTTTAAGAAGAATTATAGAAAAAATAACTGGAAAAGAATCAGTATATAAATCTCCTACAGATATGGGAGTAAACAGAGTTGGATTTGGAATTATAGATGACGAAGTTGTTAGAAGAGCATCTGAACAAGAAATAATTAGAAGATACTTTAAAACAGGTTGTGAATATAAAAAAGGTTATGTGGATAAAGATACCGCACAAAGAGCAAAACTTATAATGGAAGAGCTTAACTTAAAAGAATCTGACAGAAAAGTAGTTGCTGCAGCTAGAGAACATTTAGCTAACCAAAAAGGAACTAATGACAAAAAAGATTTATGTTCATCAGTAGCTATAGAACTTGTAAGTGGAGCTATTTTAACTGGTAAAAAATCTGAAATAATGGATGCTACTGCGGCTGCATTAATTAATTCTTTAAAACATATAGCTGGAATTACAGATGAAATTCATTTGATTTCACCTGTAATCATAGAACCAATTCTTAGTTTAAAAGCTAAAACTTTACAAAGTAAATCTGTAGGATTAGATTGTGAAGAGATGTTAATAGCGTTAACTATTTCTGCTTCAACTAACCCTATGGCACAAATAGCTATGAATAAATTAGGTCAACTTAAAGGTGCTCAAATACATTCTACTAGTATTTTAGGAAAGAATGATGAACAAACTCTTAGAAAATTAGGAATAGATGTTACTTGTGATCCTGTGTTCCCTACAGAAAACTTATACTACAACGAATAATCAAATTAATCACAATTAGTCTAGTTATAGAACTGATAATACACATTTATAATTTGAATATTTATTTTAATATTTTAGCTTGAAATATGAGTAAAAGTATTATATAATGAAGAGTGTGGAATAATAATCTACACAAAGTTTTGATAGATTTAAGGAGGATTTAATGAAAGGTATTGTTAAATGGTTCAATGATGAAAAAGGGTTTGGATTTATAACTGCTGAGGATGGACAAGATGTATTTGCTCACTTCTCTCAAATCCAAAAAGACGGATTTAAGAAATTAACTGAGGGAGAAGAAGTAACTTTCGATATCACTCAAGGAGCTAAAGGTCCACAAGCTTCTAACATAAAAACTAAGTAATTAGTAGTTAATGCCCAGTTTTAATACTGGGCATTTTTTTATTTCTATGATACAATATTGACTATAACAGAAATTCAGAACAGAAATTAAGGAGATTGACATTATGAATATTTTTAAATCTATTAAATCTATAATTCCCGGATTAATTATTTGTATTATTTTAGCCCAATTAGGTCTGTACCTAGGAACTTTTATTCCTTCAATAGGTGGAGCACCATTAGCTATATTTTTAGGACTTTTAGTGGGAAATACAGTTGCGAAATCAGATAAATTTGCTCCTGGATCAAAATTCTCTGAAAGTGACTTATTATCTTATTCTATAGTTCTTTTAGGTGGAACACTTAGTGTAAAAACTATTTTTAAACTTGGTTTTTCAGGAGTAGGATTTATTATTTCTCAAATGGTTATTACTATATTTGTTGCTATCTTAATTGGTAAAAAACTAGGGTTCTCAAAGAAATTTCAGTCACTAATGGCCAGTGGAAATGCCGTTTGTGGATCATCTGCAATAGGAGCTACTGCTCCTGCTATAAAGGCTGAGGATGCTGAAAAAGGAATCTCTATAACTATAGTTAATTTGACAGGAACTATTTTAATGTTTATTTTAATTCCAGTAGCAGAATATTTTTTTAATTCTAGTACAATTCCAACTTCTGCGTTATTAGGTGGTATTCTACAATCTGTTGGTCAGGTTATAGCCGCTGGAAGTATGGTAAATCATGATGTTTTAGAAATGGCTACCATCTTTAAAATTGTAAGAATTGTATTCTTAGTATTTGTAGTAATGTGGTTTACAAAAAGACATTCAACAGTTGAAACTAAAGAGTTTGCGGATGATACAGAATTCGCCCTAAAAAAGGAAGCTTATGCTACTGAAAGTAAAAAGAAGTTAGGAGTTCCATGGTATATAATTGGATTTTTTATTCTTTGTGCTCTATTCTCTTTAGGATTTATTCCAGTTAGTATCTCTAAAATTTTTAAGATTGTTTCAGCTAAGTTTGAGATTATTGCTCTTGCCGGAATCGGAATGAGAGTTAAAATAGCAGAACTAGTAGCACAAGGGCCAAAAGCTTCAATCTATGGACTTTCTGTTGGAGCTATTCAAATTATTTCAGCTTTATTACTTATAAAAATATTATTTTAAAATAATTGGGGAAAAAATGATTGATCAATCATTTTTTCCCCAACCTTATGATAATTTAAAATTATAAAAACATTCCTTTGATTCCTGTAGATATCAATTTTACTCCTGCTGCCATTATAAATATTTGCATTACTCTAGACAATACAAACAATACAACTTCTCCAAAAATTTTATCTAACCAATTTGAAATTGTAAATAAAAATTTCATTATTAAAAATGTTATTGCAACTGCCCCAATAGCTATGATTGCTCCTGCTTCTTTATGGATAATCATAACTGTTGATATTGTTCCTGGTCCTACTAACATAGGAAATGTTAGTGGAGTTATTGCATACCTTATAGCATCCTTTTCACTCATCTGAGATCCTGTGCTCTCTTTAGAAGCTCCTAATCCCAATAGATTTCTAAAAGCTACTATAATTAAAATCATTCCACCAGCTACTCTTAATTCATTCATTCCTATTTTATAAAGATAATTCATAAAAAAATCTCCAGCTATTATAAAGCCTGTTACAATTCCAAAACCACTCAATACTATTGCATTGTACATTTTTTTTCTAACTTCTGGTTTTTGTTCTTTTGTCAGCGTCATAAATAGTGGAACATTTCCAAATGGATTTAAAATTCCTATTATTGTAAGAACATACGTTAAAATATCAGTTAGCAAATCTGCTGTAATCATTGTACTATTAACTCTCCTCGATAATTTATTTTAATATTTAAATTATAAGTATAATACCAAAAAAAACAGCAACTTTCAAACGTTTTTATTATAAAAATAAATGATAATTATTTAATGCATATATTTAGTTTATTAAACTTACATTTTCTTCTGTTTCGAAATCAAATATATGACATTTATCCATATCAAAATAAAATTCACTTATATTCCCAAATTGTAAATTGCATGAATTTTCAACAGCTACTCTAGATGAGTATTGAGTTTTTCCGATTGAAAAATGTATAAATTCTTCATTTCCCATTTGTTCTACTATATTTACTTTTCCTATAATTTTTTTAGGACTTTCTTCTGGATTAGTTAATTTATTTCCTATATTTTCTGGTCTAATTCCAAACCATATTTTTTTACCAACATAGGATTTTACTCTTTCAAATTTTTCAGTAGGTAGGGGAAGTTTCATATCATTATCTAAAACTACAAAGAAAGCATTATTTTCTTCTAATAGAATAGCTTCTACTAAGTTCATAGATGGAGACCCTATAAATCCTGCAACAAATTTATTTTTAGGAAAGTTATATAAATTTAAAGGAGTATCTACTTGCATAATTTTACCATAATTTAGAACACAAATTCTATCTCCCATTGTCATTGCCTCAACTTGATCATGAGTTACATAAATCATCGTTGCAGTTTGTCCTTCAGCTTTTAGTTGTTTATGTAATTGAGTTATTCTAACTCTCATAGAAACTCTTAATTTTGCATCTAAATTCGATAAAGGCTCATCAAACAAGAAAACATCTGGCTTTCTAACAATAGCTCTTCCGACTGCTACCCTTTGTCTTTGTCCTCCAGACATTTCCTTAGGTTTTCTATCAAGCAAATCTGTAATTTCTAATTTTTCTGCAGCTTCCTTTACTCTTTTATCTATTTCTATTTTTGGAACTTTTGCCATTTTTAAACCAAATGCCATATTTTCATAAACTGTCATATGAGGATAAAGAGCATAATTTTGAAAAACCATTGCAATTCCTCTATCTTTTGGTTCTAAATTGTTCACTAATTTATTCCCGATATAAATTTCTCCGTCCGTTATATCTTCAAGTCCTGCAATCATTCTAAGGGTAGTCGACTTAGCACATCCAGATGGTCCAACAAAAACCATAAATTCTCCATCTTTTATATTTAAATCTATTTTATGAACTGCTTTAAATCCATTTGGATATTCTTTTTCTACTTTTTTTAAAATTACTTCAGCCACGAAATTTCCTCCTAAGATTACTAAATATACTAATATCTTATATTATTTTAAAGAAATGTCAATTTTCTTAACGTTCTTTTAACATTAGAATTCAAATAAAAACACTTGTAATTTAATTCTTTACTTATCCTCTTACAGGTGTTATAATTTATTCATAAATTATTTTTTAAGGGGGCAATAATGGTTAGAATAGGCGACTTAGAAATAGATATTCCTATAATACAAGGAGGAATGGCAATTAAGGCTTCAATGTCAAGATTGGCTGCTGCTGTAGCTAATGAAGGCGGAGTTGGAGTTATTGCTGCAACAGCATTACCCATTGACGAATTAAAAGAAGAAATAAAAAAAGCTAAAAAAAATATTATAAATAAAGGTGGAGCATTAGGTGTAAATATAATGGTAGCAGCTTCAAATTTTGCTGACTTAGTAAAAGCTTCTATTGAAGAAAAAGTTGATATGATTATATGTGGAGCTGGGTTCTCTAGAGATGTATTTGATATGGTTAAAAATACAGAAACTAAATTAGTTCCAATAGTTTCATCATTAAAACTAGCTAAAATAGCTGAAAAACTAGGAGCAGATGCTCTTGTTGTTGAAGGTGGAAATGCTGGTGGACATTTAGGAACAGATTTAGATTCTTGGGA
>NZ_JACFAJ010000009.1 GCF_014250685.1 Cetobacterium sp. 2A
AGTTGCAACAGCAATCTTCTCATATGAAATTTTTAATAAATCACTAAAATAATCTGCTACAGTTGCAGTTAAACCAACAGCAGTTGTTAAGCATGCTCCTGCAATACATATCCCAAGGAATACTATTCCGCTTTTTCCAAGTAAAGAATTAACAATATCAGCTAGAAGTCTTGTAGTTCCATAATTTGTTAAAGCTCCACTTGAAGTGGCACCAATATATAAAAGTCCCCCATATACTATTGTTAGACCAAATAAAGCAATTAAACTTGAGTTTGTTAAAAATGATAATTCTTGTTTCTTTGATAAATTTCTTCCATTTCTAATTGACTTTAAAATTATTCCAGAAAAAATAACTGAAGCTAAGGTATCCATAGTTTGATATCCATTAAAAAATCCATATTTGAATGAATCTGTAACTTGAGAAACAACAGGATCACCAATTGGAGATGATACACCTTTATAAATTATAATTGATAGAATAACTATAAGTATAGGAGTAAGAATTTTTCCAACTCTATCGATAACTTTATTCGACTTTAATGAGAATATTAAACTTATGATAAAATAAACGATTAAAAAAGAATATTTTATAACTGAAGTATTTCCACTAAGATGTGGTGCAATAGCCATTTCGAAAGCTGTAGCTCCTGTTCTTGGAAGAGCAAGTAGAGGTCCTATTGCTAAGATTAAAACTATATTAAAAATTTTACTAAATTTTGGCGAGACTCTTTCAGCAAAATTATCTAACTTGTCTCCAGCCAAAGTTGCTGAAATGATGGCAAGTAGAGGAAATCCTATTCCCGTTATAAAGAAACCTATAAGGGCATAAATCCAGTTTGTACCAACAGTATAACCAACAACTGGTGGGAAAATAAGATTTCCTGCTCCAAAAAGCATAGCAAAAAGTGCAAAACCGGTTAATAAAACTTCTTTTTTCTTGTACAAAGCAATCACTCCTTTTAGTAAAATATCGGATGTCAAACTGGTCTAAAAACTTGATAATACCATTTATTAAGTACTAAAATATTTTTTTATAAGAACAACTTTGAAAAAGTTTACCATAAAATGGACAAAAAGTCAATTTTTTTTGGAATCGATAGTCAGTAAATAAAAATAAAAAAAGATTGACAAGATTATTAAAAAATGATACTATTAAAAACGAAATAAGATTATGGGGTGTCGCCAAGCGGTAAGGCAACTGACTTTGACTCAGTTATGCGTTGGTTCGAATCCAGCCACCCCAGCCATAAGGATCCATAGCTCAGTTGGTTAGAGCACTCGGCTCATAACCGAGTGGTCGCTGGTTCGACTCCAGCTGGATCCACCACTCATGCCTAGATAGCTCAGTTGGCTAGAGCATTCGGTTCATACCCGAACGGTCGAAGGTTCGAATCCTTTTCTAGGCACCATTTATGAATTTTAGATATACTACGGTATATCTTTTTTTTAAATAAAATACCCAAGAGATTTTACTTGAAATCTCTTGGGTATTTGTTATTTATAGGGATATTGGATTATTTTTTTTAAATATACTATATTTATCATTAAAAAAAACTTCTGTAAAATTATGATTTAAGTTATTTTTGTATTTATCTCTTGTTATTATCAATGTATTGTCACCTACAGAATTATTAAATTCATCATTTAATTGTTCAAAATTTCTAATGTCGTAATGAATTTCATCTTTTAAATTTTTTGATTCGGGAAATTTATAAGAAATAATATCAGTATCCCTAGGAATATTTTGAAGATATCTAACAATTGGTTTTAAAGTATAACTAGAATTATATATTGGTAATATTGGGATTACAGTTATACAAAAGACTAAAAGAACTCCAATAATAAACTTAATACTCGTTATAATTTTATTATTATTTAATCCAAATATATAACAATATGTTATGGCAACAATACCAGGATATAATGGAATTAAATAGATGTCCAATTTTCCGCTCATAAGAGAAAAGAAAATAAAAGGACCCAAAAACCATGTAAATGACAATTTTTCTAAATTATTCCAAGTTTCAAAAAATCTAATATTTCTAAAATATTTTATTAATGAAAGAATAAAAAATGGAGTAAGTGGTAATAAAGTAAGTGGCATTATTTTAAAATAGTAATAAAATGGTCTAGCGTGTGATTTCGATTTTAAAGCTCTTCCAATTGTTTCTTGACCTAATAAAGCTTAATGTATTCTAAGCCTTCTGTTTGAAGTAAGAGAGTAATCATCCATAAAGAAATAATTGACACTATAATAAGTAGTCCTCTTAAGAGTTTAATTTCTTTTAAAAACCTAATATTTTTATCAAATATTAGAAGAGTTAAAATAGCAACCATGGGAACAGCAATGGCAGCACCACCTTTTACCAATGCACCTACTCCCATAAAAATATACATAAAATTAATTTTTAAATTTGTAATTTTTTCAACTTTAAAATACATAATATAAAATAGATATAAACTACTTATAATAAAAACATTCATTAAAGAATCCATTCTTAAAATGGAAGATGTACCAATAAGGTAAGGAAAAACAACTAAAGTTATTGATACTAAAAATGCTTTCTTTACTTCTAAAAATTTAGAAAAAAGATTAAAAGCAATGATATTAGTTAGAAATGATGGAACTAAAGATCCAAATATAAGAGATAACGGATAAAATAAATTAATGAAATATTTTTTGAAAAAGACTAATATCCAAAAATATAATGGTGGTTTATCAGGATAAAGATTTCCAAAATACTTTAGTATTAGATAATTTCCTCTATCAATCATATCTTGGGATATTATAAAGTATTTAAATTCGTTTTTTATATCAGGATATCTCATAAATATAATAGGAATGAAAATAAAAAGATAGATAAGACCTATTATAAAAATCCCCTGTTTTTTATTTTTAATATTCAACATTTTCTCCTTTTTTTAACCATTCCACAAAAATTCTAATCCCATCTTTGAATTTAGTTTTTGGAGAATAGCCTATAAGAGTTTTAGCTTTTGAAATGTCCGCATATGTTTTATCAACATCTCCAGGTTGCATGGGTAAAATATTTAAAATAGCTTTTTTACCTAAAGTTTCTTCAATTGTTTTGACCATTTCATTTAGAGAAATTGCTTCTGATTCACCTAAATTTATAATTTCATATACATTTTCGTTATTTTTTAAATATTGTATAGTTTTTAAAATACCATCAATAATATCATCAATAAATGTGTAATCTCTATATGTATTTCCATCGCCATAAAACGGAATTGGTATTCCTTCTAAAATCATCTTTGTAAACTTATGGATTGCTAAATCTGGGCGCTGTCTTGGACCATAAACTGTAAAAAATCTAAGCTGAAACATATCAATATTATATAATTTATGATATACGTGACCTAAAACTTCTCCAGATTTTTTAGTTGCAGCATATGGAGAAATAGCAAAATCAACTATATCTGTTTCTGTAAATGGAACCTTGCTATTATTTCCATAAACTGAAGATGAAGAAGCTTGAATAAATTTTTTAATATCATATTTTTTACACAGCTCTAAAAGATTTAGATAGCCCTTTATATTTACCTCTTCATAAGAAATTGGATTTTCTAAAGATGGTCTAACACCAGCTAAGGCTGCTATATTTATTACAAAGTCTATTTTATCTTTTTTAAATATTAAATCTAAGGCATCCAAATCTCTTATATCACAATAATTTAAAGAGTAATTATCAGATTTTACAATTTCAACCAATTTCTTGATTTTTAAATTTTTATCTTTTACTTTTAAAATTTCTTCTAATTTATCCAATTTTCCAGTAGTTTCAAGAATATTTTTAATTTTGATATCTTCATGATAAAATTCGTGAAAATTGTCAACAGCTATTATTTTATGATTTTGTTGTAAAAGCTTCTGAGTTAAATGTGAAGCTATGAAACCAGCTCCTCCAGTAATTAAAAAGTTCATAAAATCCTCCAGAATTATTTATTTTCCATATAGTAAATATTCAATGTTTTATCGTCATCTTTCATTCTATAATAAGTTTCAGATTTTAAAATTTTATAGTTATCAGATAAATATTCTGACATATTATTAGAGTCAAGAAATATAAACTTTTCTGGAAATATTGTATTATCAGTAACTTGGATAATTTTATCTCCAATATTCCATACATCTTGAATTCCAAAATTTTTAGCATATATAGGATCCCTTAATTTGTTATCTTGAAAAATTTCTAAATAGGCAGAATGACCTTGATAATTAGATCTTAAGTATCTTTCAATATACCAATTGGATGTGATATTAGCTAAAACCATTGTAAATCCAGTAGCAATTATTGTAAATTTAATAAAATTCTTTTTTTGTTTATACATATAAAAAAGAATAATGCTTAAAGATCCATAGATAACCATTAAAAATATTAAGTAATCTATTTTTATAATTTTTTTATTAAATGCAGTTATGAATAAAATAGGAACACCAATATAAACAACAGATAAGAAAATCGCTTGTATTTTAAATAATAATTTATCAAATCTATTTAAAATATTCCAATTTTTAAAATAGTAATATTCTAAAATTGTTCCCACCATTATAGACGATGTTATATAGATAGGAATACCGTAACGCTGTTTTTTCATTTTTACAACTGATAAAAATAACAGAGTTAAAAGAGTCCAAAAAAATCCAAAATTAAAAATCTTTTTATTTTTAATTTCGTTAGTTATATATTTCTTTCCAAAAATTGAAAAAATTGAAAAAAAGATCCAAACTCCTGTATACACGAAATAATCGAGATAAAAATAGATTGGTCTTGAATGTTTAGTAGTCCAAGTATCAGCCTCTTTTTGTAAAACAGATAGAAAAAGCTCATGATTTTCAAACAACATAAGAGCAGGCCATATAGCTGAAAAAACTATTCCTGTGACAATAAGTAAAATAATTTTTTTCCAATTATATACAAAATTTTTAAAATTATATACATATGAATAAGCTAGAATAAATGGTAAAAAAATACCATAAATAGCAACAGGACCCTTACTCATAATAGAAGCTCCTAAAAATAATCCAGAAATTATAAATGATTTTAACTTTTGAATTTCAAATCCTTCAATTAAATAAGCTATAGTTCCTATAATAAAAGCATATGGGTAAATATCCCAAGTGTTTTCTCCACCAACTTTTATAACCATAAAAGTTGTAGAAAGAACAAAAGCGGAAAAAAATGCAACCAAGCTATTCTTACTTAATAATTTAATTAATTTATAAAGTAGAAATACCATGAGAGTTGAAATTAAAGCCGAAGGGATTCTTAAAACAGCTTCATTTGTAGTTGTATTAAACATTTTCATAACTATAGCTGTTAACCATGTCGGAAGTGGAGGTTTTTCAAATCTATATTGTCCATTTAAAGTAGTAAGCATCCAATTTCCACTTTCTAAAATTTCACGAGCAGTTATAAAGTTTCTAGCCTCCATAAGATCTGCTCCCCTTACCCAGAGTGTTGACAGAAAACTGAATAAAGAAGTGATACCTAAAACCAATAATTGAATTTTTTCATTTTTTATTGTTTTTACCATTTTTATTTTCTCCCTTTTTTTATTAAATAGATATTACGGGAGTATATTAAAATATTTGGCGCTTGTCCAAGAATAAAAACAGGGTCTTTTTTGTATATAGCATAAATTAAGAGTAAAACACTTCCTCCTAAACTAAAAATCCAAAATGAGAATGGAATAACAGAAGCTTTTGCTTTTTCACTAGCTAACCACTGTATAATAAATCTCATAGAAAATAGTGTTTGGCCAAGAAAGCCTATAATCAAAAAAAAATTTAAATTACTAAGTGTCATTATCTATCCCCTTCAAACCTATATTTTAAAGTTCTGCTACGCATCCATCTCACAGCAAAAACATCTAAGAAAGCCTTCGTGGCTCTACCGAAAACTTTATATTTAGAAGTTCCGTAAAGTCTATCGTAATGTCTAACTGGAACTTCAATAACCTTAAATCCATTGTATTTAGCTAAAGTGGGTAAAAATCTATGCATTCCGTTAAAAAGTCTATATTGTTTTACTACTTCATTTTTAAACAATTTAAGTGGACATCCAGTATCGGCAATATTATCTCCTGTAACTAAATTACGAAAACCATTTCCAATAGTAGAAGCCAATTTTCTTTTAAGTCCATCTTCTCTGGTTGCTCTTTTTCCATTTACCATATCGTATTCAGGAATATATTTGATTAGTTCATATATATCTTCAGGGTCAGTTTGTAAATCTCCGTCCATCATAAGAACTAAATCTCCTTTTGCCATTTCAAAACCTGCTGCTATTCCAGCACTCTGACCATTATTTTTTGTAAAATGATATGGAACTACTCTGTGATTTTCTATTTTTAATTTCTCAAGTAATTCTTTACTACCATCTGTACTGCCATCATTTATAAAAATAATTTCATAATCTACAAATCCCTTATTTAGAGATATTTCAAGCTTTTCAATCATAGGATTAATATTTTCAAACTCATTATAAACAGGTATTACAACTGATAATTCCATTTTCCCCTCCTAGTAGCATCTTTCAATATAATAATATTACCTTATGAAAATGAAAATTTGGTAAATTTTTTTATTTTTTTACGCTTCTTTCATAAATATGTATTAGAATATAGTTAGAAAACTTTATAGGAGGCAAAAATGGAAAAAATTTTACTTATTGAAGATGATAAAAAAATTAGAAGATACTTAGAACTAGAGTTAACTCATACAGGATATAAAATAGATTTTGCAGAAAATGGAGAAATAGGATTAGAAAAAACAAAAATTAATAAGTACGATTTAATTTTATTAGATTTAATGCTTCCTAAACTCTCTGGAGAAGAGGTTTGCAAAGAAATTAGGCAAATAACTGATACACCTATAATTATACTATCAGCAAAAAATGAAATGTTAAGTAAAGTATATCTTTTGGATTTGGGTGCTGATGATTATATTACAAAACCTTTTGTAATAGAGGAGCTTTTAGCAAGAATTAGGGTAGCTTTGAGACATATGAATAAGAAAAACAATTCCAAAATTTTAGAGTATGAGGATTTAAAAGTTGATAATGAAATAAAAAGTATATATTTAAATGATGAAATTTTAATTTTAACAAAAACCGAATTTAATTTATTAAATTATTTAATTTTAAATAGAGAGATTGTTTTATCACGAGAACAAATTTTAAACAGTGTATGGGGAATTGATTATTTTGGAGATGAAAAAATAGTAGATGTTTATATAAAAAACATCAGAAAAAAAATAGGAGAAAACTATATAAAAACAATAAGAGGGTTTGGATATTGTTTAAGAAAGGATAGAAGATGAAAAAATTAACCAATGAAGTCTTAAAAAGTTATATATTGATAATTGTTTGTTTTATAATAGCTTATTCTTTTCCAGTTATAATACTGAAAAAATATCTTATTAAACGTTCAGTAGAACAAATAGAAGTTGTTAGAAATTTTCTTGAAGTCGAATTTTTAGAACCAGAGCATCAAAATTTAGATTATTTTTTATCTGAAGTGTTGAAAGAAAGTCCAGAAATTGAAAATCTATATATTAAAATTCAATATCATGGAAAGACCTATGAAGATAAAAATACACCAGCTATTACAGATTTAGTAGTTAGTGATAAAATTCAAAATATAGATTCTGGGAAATATTATGCCATAAAGACAGAAATGAACACTGTAGGAAATGGAGAAGTTACAGTAAAAATAATAAAAGATATGCATGAAGAGTTAGATTTTATAAATAAAATAAAAAAAATCTCTATAATTGGATTTTTATTCGTTACAATTTTTGCAATTTATATATCCAAAAATTTTATAAATAAATTAAAGCCTCAATTGAAATCTTTAGAAAATTTTACAAATGAAATAAACTTAGAGTCTTTTGATGTAAAAATTAATAAGGAAAATTATTTTGAAGAATTTAGCAATTTTATAGATTCTTATGAAAATATGTTAATTAGAATTGAAAAACAAGCAAAGTCACAAATAGATTTTGTAAATAATGCATCGCATGAACTAAAAACCCCAATTTTTATAATAAGAGGATATATAGATTTGATAAAAAAATGGGGAACAAGCAATCCTGAAATATTTAAAGAATCTGTTCAGGCGATACAGGATGAAGTAAAAAACATGAGTATTTTAGTTGAAAAATTACTTTTTATTTCAAATCAAGATTCAATTTTAATCCAATCTGAGAATATAAATTTAGAAGAAATTATAGACGAAGTTATAACAGAAATGAATATTATTTATCCAGAACAAAAGATAGAATTTCATAGAAGAAAATTAATAGTAAATACGGATTGGAGTTTATTAAAACAAGTTATAAGAAATATTATAGATAACGCTATAAAATATGGCGATAAAAAAACAGTTGAAGTATTTTTGCTAGAAAGAGGAGAATATATAGTTATTAAAGTTAAAGATAATGGTTTGGGAATAGAAAAGGATGATTTAGATAATATTTTCAATAAATTTTATAGAGTTGATAAATCTCATAATAAATCAATTGGTGGTCATGGATTGGGATTAACAATAGTAAAAAATATTGTAGAAATTCTAAACAGTAGAATAGAGATAAAGAGTGAAGTTGGAGAAGGAACAGAAGTTTTTATAATATTAAAAAATAGAGTAAAGGATTAAGTTCCCTTACTCTATTTTTAGTTAAAAGTTAGAAAGAATAAGCAAGGCCTAATGAAATTGAGGCATCAAAACTCTTTTCAGATAAAGATGAATATAGACCCAAATTAACTTTAGTATTATTTTTTAATTCTTTATTTATATCTAAAGCTATAACTGCTGAATCTTTTCCAACTTTAAGCCCATTTATATCAAATTTTACATCTGGTTTAAAATTAAAATAACTACCATAAGATTCATAATCATTAAATCTATGGTTCCAAGAAAAATCAGCCGATATATTGTATCCTGAAGTATTAAACTTTGTTTTAAGTCCAATTTTTGAAATAGGGGTTGAAAGTAGTGAAGAACTAATATCCATAGAATAAAGTCCTCCTGTATTGTTAAAATCTTGTTTTTCTTTATAATTGTCTTTTTTATCCCAAACATAATCTAATCCAACATATGGATAGACAAGGATATTTTCATCATAAGAATATGAGTATCCAAATTCTCCACCTAATGATCCTAAAATTGATTTATAATCTCCTCTTATAAGTTTTATAATATTTTCATCGTCTCTATCTTCAACTTTTCTTTTAAGACTATGATCACTATAACCTATTCCTGCCTGAAAAGTTGAAATAAAGTTATTTTTAGAATGAGTTACAGATGTTAAAAGTGAAAAGTTGTTTATAAATTCATCAGTACTATACAAATTTTTATATTTTACATCATTTCCCACATAACCATATCCAAGTGACCAATGTAGATTTTTGTTAATTGGGTACACCGTAATACCTTCTATACCATAAGATGAATAAGAGTAATCTGGATTAAAAGTTCCGTTTGAATATTTTCCATATGAGGAAATAATATCTATATATTGTGTTTTTTCATTGAAATTTTCTCTATTCCATGAATAATTTTTTTCTCTTAACTTAGAGTTATTAATAAATGGGATATTATTTTGGGGATAGTCAAAAATTGAAGTATAATATCCACCTAGGAAAGATGTCTCTTGATCTGATTTTATAGGATTTTCATTATTTCTATCCAAAATTAGATAGAGTATTCCATCTTTAAATTCGTATTTTCCTGACCAATCTTTTGCAATATTCACCATTTGGATATTTCCTAAACTTGTACTTTCTAGCTCATTTGGATTTACATATAAAATTGGAACTCTTATATTATCTGAATTTGTAATATAAATTGAATCTAAAGGTTTTTCAGTGATAGTTCCATTATTAATAAGATTATTTGCAACTAATGTAGAAGTTGATTTATCATTAATACCAATTTGAAAAGTAAGATTAACACCATTATCTATAATAAATGTTCCATGAGTATCAGATGTTGGAAAAGGTGGAAGATTAAATTCTCCACTATGAATGTTACTCTTCGAAGGAGGAGTCAAAATACTGTTATTTTGCAAATGCCAAGTTCCATCATTAACAGTAATATTAGAAAAATTTTTTAAATTAAAATTAATTTTTCCATCTGAGGTTAATTTTGGATTCTCCTTTGATGAATCTACTAAGTACAATGTATTTGTTCCCTTATTTCCCTCTACTGACCCTACTATATTTGATGCGGTACCAAGAGTTAAAAGACTGTCATTCGTTCCTAAAAGTATTGCAATTGGGCCACCAGAGATAATTTCACCATGATTAATAAATGTCGAAGAATTACTCACATAAACACCTATATTTCCTTTATTTTTAACACTTCCATAGTTAATTCCGGATGAACCATTAGAAAGGTAAATACCATAGCTTCCACCATTTTTAATAGATCCATTATTTATAAATTTACTAGAGTATATAGCGGCTCCAGAATTACCAGAATTTTCTATAATTCCATCGTTGATACCGCTGCTTCCAGAGTCTAGAAAAAATCCGTAACTACCTTTATTTTTGATAATTCCCAAATTTTTTAAATCTGTAGAATTTCTTCCATAAAATCCATAATTACCTTTGTTATCTATTACACCTGTTGAAGAATTTTGAACTAGATTAGAATTATCATAAACGATTAATCCATATGTTCCATCATTTGAAATGGTACCATTATTAGTAATGGTAGAATTACCTATACTATAAATACCGTAGTTTCCATTATTTGCAATAGTGGAATTATTTATAAATGTATCTCCAGAAATTACTCTATATCCATAATTTCCATCTGTATAAATTGGATTATAAATTACGGTATTCCCAAAAGAGGGTAGAGCTGAAATAAAGAGTGAGAGTAAAAAAGATAATTTTTTCATTAAAAAACCTCCAAAAAATTATATTATTTATTTTTTCAAAAAATAAATCTTAATTCCTTTAAATAGTTATTTTTAAACTAATTGACAATTTAATATTTTGAGGCTAATATTATAAAGAAATATTTTTTGATAAAATATAGGGGGAGTTATTATGAGAAAACTGAATGTTTCTTTAGGGATTATTTTATTGGGAAGTTTAGCTTTTGCAAATCTTAATGATGGAGAATATAGAGCTGAACAGGATAAATACGATAAAAGAGGATGGAAAGTATTTTTGGATTTAAAAGTTGAAAATCAAAAAATTACTGGGGCAAAATTTGATTATGTAAATAAAGAAGGAGCTTATAAAAGCCAAGATAAGGCTTATAATGAAAAATATAAGGAAATTTGTAATGTTGATGTTCCAGAGCTAGCGTCTCATATAGAAAAAAGCTTTATTAAAACACAAAATCCTGAAGATATCGATGCTTTAGCGGGAGCAACAGAATCGATAGTTCAATTTAAAGTTTTAGCAAAGGCAGCAATGAAAGCCTCTGAAAATAAAGATAAAAGTATAGTATTAGTAAATGTGAAATAAATAAAGGAGAGTTCTATTAGAACTCTCCTTTATTTATGAAATTCTTTAAATAAGTATTTTACTGTATTCAAATTTCTTATTCCTGGTGAAAAATTACTAAGATCAACTTTTATGAATTTATCTTCATTTACAGCTTTAAGATTTTTTAAAGGTGACTTTGTTTTTAGGAAATTTACTTTATCCTCATAGGAAGTATTTCCATAATTAATAATAATGATATATTCAGGGTCTTGTGCTAAAATTTCTTCCCAATTTCCAGAGGTAAAACTTCCCTTTGCATATTTAAATAAATTAATACCTCCAGCCATCTCTATAAGAGTATTTCCGATACCATTTCCCCCTACAACAAATGGAACATTTTCTCCAGAATCATATGCAAAAACTTTTACTTGTTTGGGAGGTAACAAAGTTTTAATTGTTTCAAATTCGTTTTTCATATTATTAACAATTCTATTAGAATTTTTTTCAAGATTAAAAATTTTACCCAGAATTAAGATATCTTCATAAACATCCTCAATTTTATTAGAATTTTGAGATTTCATAAGATAAACTTGAATCCCATTACTTTCAAGTTCTTCTATGGAACCAAGACCTTTAGGTGTAACTATAGAATTCCAACCAGTTAAAAAATCTGGATTTTGTTCGTAAAAATATTCTTTTGAGGGAGCAGTTCTAGATAAAACTGGAATTTTATCATAGCTTTCTTTTAACTCAGGAAGTATTTCATCATCTAAAAAGGCCGTTCCCACCATTTGATTTTCCGCTCCAATGGATAGAAGAATTTCTGTTGTAAATTGAGATGTTGAAATAGCTCTTGTAGGGATTATTTTATTTCCAAAAATATTGATATTTAGTATTAACATTAGCAAAATTATAAGATTATTTTTCATTTCTAATCTCCTATAAATATATAATAAAAGGATTTTTCTTAGTCGGATGTTGGATGATATGAGATTTTATTCCAAAAATATTTTCAATATTTTCACTTGTAAAAATTTCCGAAGGTTCTCCTTCAGCCACAATTTCTCCATCTTTTAAAGCAATTATATAGTCACAATAGCTACTAGCAATATTCATGTCATGAATTACTGCTAAAACAGTTTTTTGCTGACTTTTTATTATGTCCATTATTTGGATTTGATATTTTATATCCAAATGATTAGTTGGTTCATCTAAAATTAAAAAATCTGTTTCTTGAGCAAAGGCTCTAGCTATTAGAACTCTTTGCTTTTCTCCTCCTGAAAGAGTCGAAAAACTTTTATCCTTCATATGAAACATTCCGACATCTGTTAAAGATTTGTCTACAATTTCTTTACTTTGGACTTTATTATTTGAAAAAAATGTATTGTGAGCATATCTTCCCATATCAACAATATTTTCGACTGTAAAATCAAAATCTATTTGCTGACTTTGAGCTAAAACTGATAATTTTTTAGCAAGTTTTTTTCTTTCAATATTATCTATATTTTCACCATCTAATAAGATTTTAGTGCTCTTAGATTTTAAGTTTCCATATATATTTTTAAGAAGAGTACTTTTTCCACATCCATTTGGTCCTATAAGACCTACAAATTTTCCCTTGTAAATACTTAAATTTATTTTATTTAAAATTTGTTTTGAATCTATTTCGTATGATAAATCATTTATTTGTAACATTTAATTTCCTCCAAAACTATAAGAACTTTTTTTAATTAACCACATAAAAAATGGAGCTCCTATTATTGCTGTTATGACTCCTATAGGAACCTCTTGTCCTTTTAATACAGTTCTGGCTATACAGTCTGTAATTAAAAGAAAGATACCACCCATAAGGATAGAAAAAATTATTAATCTTTTATGTTTGGCACCAACTATACCTCTACCTATATGAGGTATAACTAAACCAACAAATCCAATTATTCCTGTATTTGCTACAATAAAACTTGTGAGTAGAGATGAAACTATAACTATGATAAGTCTCAATCTAGCTACATTTACCCCCAAAGTTTCAGCTATTTCATCACCAGTCATAATAATATCAAGTTCTTTATGCATTGAATAGATAATGACTGAAGAAATAATAAGAGCAACAAATGATATACTAACAGTACTCCAGTTACTACCAGATAAACTTCCGGTCATCCAAAACAAAACACTTTTAACTTCATTTTCTTTTGAGGCACTAACTACTAAAAATGTAGTAAGTCCAGAAAAGAAAGAAGATATAGCTATTCCCGTAAGCACTAATTTTGAAGTTGAAAAACTCTCTCTACTTGAATTATAAAAAACAAGAAAAGAGGTCAGTATTCCTAAACTAAATGCACCTATGGGAACAGAAAAAAGTCCAGCTCCTCCTAAAATTATAACAAGAATTGCGCCAGTACTTGCACCCGATGATATTCCTAAAATGTACGGATCTGCTAATGTATTTTTTGTAAGTGCTTGCATAAGTATGCCTACTAATGATAGGGAAGCACCGACAATAATTCCCATAATAACTCTAGGCATTCTTAAATTCCAAACGATAATTTCTATATTTTTTTTCCAATCTTTTTCAAATATATCCGTTGAGAAAATTTTATTAATAACAATTTTCCATATAGTAAGAGGGTTTAAGGAAATAGAACCTATAAGTACTGAAACTGTTGAAAGAAATATCAGTAGAAAAATAAGTACTAATATTAAAAATTTAAATCTATATTTTCCTAAGAAAATAAGACCTGATTTATTGTCATTCAAATTCTTTCTCCTTTAAAAATTCACTTATTTTTATTTTGTCTTCTTTGTAGTATTTTTCTAAAAAATCAAAATTTTTGAAATTTAAAAAATAAGCATCTTTGTCTTCTACTTTACATTTAACAAAGGAATTATTTTTAAAATCTATTATATTTACTTTATCAAAAGATAAAATTGTAGTATCCTTTTTATTACAAAATTTATTTGGTGAACATGCTTTATAAGTTCCATCTTTTCCTTGAAAAATTCTTAGAGAAACATATCTACAAATAATAGGTCTGACTGTTTTTATTAGACATTCTAAATTTTGCTTGTCATAAAAATAACACTTGCTATTACTTTTTATATTTAAGCCAACTTTAGTTTTTTTATCAGGATTTGAACGAAGATATCGTAAGATATCTTCGCCTTCCTCTTTGCATAAAAAATAATCTCCTCCATTACAACATCCCTTAGGATTTGTCCATTGCGAGCATCTTTTTTTTATATTATCTATTTTGTTAAATTGATGAATAATATTATCTAAATTTTCTCTTATATTTTCTAAATTTTTATAGTTCATATTTCATTCCAATAGTGATTGTTCTTCCAATAGCCGGATAATATTGTCTTCTGAATATAGTTTCATTATTCTCATAAGTATCGTCCCAATATCCAGTATATTCATCATATTTTTTATCAAACACATTTTCAAGTCTCGCAGTAAATGATAAACCATTTTGAAGTTTATAATATGCAGCTAAATCAAATGTAGCATACCCAGAGACACTTTCTCCACGTACATTTTCTAAATCATCAAGATCATAAGATTTACTATAATATAACCAATCTCCACTAACAGAAAGATTATTTGTGAAATTATAAACAGCTCCTGCAGTAAGTTTCCAGTTAGGAACACTTGGAATATGAGAGCTTTCATAGTTTCCATCTACGATTTCATGATGTAAGTATGTTATCGATGATTTTAGAGTTAATTTATTTATATAGTGCTCCGCATATAATTCAAAGCCAATTCTTTCAGTATTTCCAATATTATAATTTACCATACCTGAAAATTCTGGTGGGATAGCTGAATATATTTCATCATTAGTTAACTTATAAAAAGTAGAAGCTGAAATATAAGTGTCCGCTATAAATTCTTTCCACCCTAATTCAATTGTATCTTGGATTTGAGGATTTAGGGTTTCAGAATTTCTAGTATATCTTATTTCAGTTGCAGTTGGAGTTCTAAAAAATCTTGTATAAGTCAAGTAAGCAGAACCAGTTTCTGAATAAAGGTAATTAGCACTAAGCTCAAAAGAGTAGTTCTCATATTTTGCAGTATCGTTTTCTCCAATTTTTTCAGGATCGTTTAATTTTCCATTTCTCCAATAGAAATCATACTCAGCATTATCATATCTTGCTCCTTGAGTAAATTCAAATTTATCGTAAGTATATTTATTTAAAACAAATATACCAACATTGTCTTTTGTTGAATCTCCATCTTTTACCCATTTATAGATGTTACTACCAGATATTTGTTTATAACCTTCAGATGTTGAATAAGGCTTATATTCCTCTCTAGAATAGTCAGTTCCAAGTATAAAGTAACTCTTAGGAAGATATGAATGCTTCATTTGGAATTTCAAATATTTTCTAACATCATCAGAGTCTCTATAAAATTCATCTGTTTTTCTATTAAAGGCTTCATTCTCTCTCTCGTAATAGTTTCCATACATTAAAATTTCGGTATCATTAGATAGGTTATATTTCCATTTTAAATAGTTATCATTACTTTTTTCTTTTGATTTAGATAGTCTTCCAGGATCTTTTCTATCGTTGTCACTCACATATCTTGGAACTGCTATTCCCTTATAGTATTCATCCTCTGAATGAGTATATTTGTACTCGATTTCTCCATTTTCTAGAAGATATTTTCCTTTAAAACGGGCATCTTTAGTTTCAAATTTTTCTCCATGTCTCCATCCATCAGAATTATAATCATTGTATTCAACTTCAGTAATTAAGTTTTCAGTTAATTTTGTTCCATAGTCAAAACCAACTTTTCTAAGATTATTGCTACCATAATTAGTATAAACACTTCCATAATATTGTTTATTTTCCGGAGATTTTGTAATTATATTTATAACCCCACCAATAGCTTTATCTCCGTAAAGTATTCCACCGCCACCTGGAATAACTTCAATCCTTTCAATACTTTCAATTGGTAAATTACCAACTTGATTTGAAGATACTGGAACACCATCTAAAGTAATTAGCGAATTTCTATCGCTATACATTGAGTTTAACCCTCTAATATCAAATTTCACAGTTCCTGCGTATCTTTTTACAGATATTCCCGGAACATTTTTCAAAACATCAACAAAATCTTTTGCCGCAGATTTTTCAATTTCTTCAGATGTTATAATTGAGATATTTGCAGCTGTTTCCCTAACATTTGTTTCAAAATTTTCAGTTGAAATAACGGTTTCTTCTAATTTAAAATTATAATTAGAATTTTGTTCAGCATGTAAATTGATAGAGCAAAAAATAATTGCTCCCAGTAGTAATTTAGTGTTCATAGTTCCCCCCTCGAAGTTTAAAATATTTTGATAAGTATCCTGACTCTTTTCATCCTACTTGCAAATCTTCCCAGAGTGTACTCCAGTGATATATACATGCTTTCGTCAAAATTACAGTGGCGGGGCCGTAGAGGAATTTAACCTCATTTCCATTTCAAAATATTGTATGTTTAATGTCACAGCAAAAATTTTATCATTTGTTTTACAAAGTGTCAACTTTTTTAGTAATTAAATTTCACAAAATAAATTAAAAATATCATTTCAGAACAGTGAACACTTAAAAATAAATTAAAAATATATTGAGTTTTTAAAAAAAATGTTGTATATATTTAGGTGGATACACAAAATAATTAAAATTTTGAGAAAAACTTCATTTTAAATAGTGCACATTTAAAAGTTTATTTTTTTGAGATTTTTAACTAATATATTAATATATTTCAAGGGGGAAAAATGTATAAAATACCTATAATTTTTGATTGTGATCCTGGCCATGATGATGCAATAGCTTTAATAATGGCATTATCAAGTGATAAACTAGATATTAAAGCTATAACAACAACTGCAGGAAATCAAACTCAAGAAAAAATATTAAGAAATACTGTAAATATTTTGGGATTTTTAAATAAAAATGATTCTGGAATAATGATTGGAAAAGGTTTAGACAAGCCATTAATTAAGGATTTGATAATTGCAGATAATGTTCATGGAGAAAGTGGATTAGATGGTCCTGTACTTCCTGAAAATAAAACACATAATTTTATTATAAACAGTTCTTTAAATGTTATGAAAAATATTTTGGAGAATTCAAAAGAAAAAATTACCATAGTTGCAACTGGACCTTTGACAAATGTTGCTGTATTTTTGACTGTTTATCCAGAATTAAAAAATAAAATAGAGAAAATTTCATTGATGGGTGGAGCATGTTTTGGGGGAAATATAACATCAAATTCTGAGTTTAATATTTTCGTTGACCCAGAAGCTGCTAAGATTGTATTTGATTCTGGAGTTCCAATAGTAATGAGCGGATTAGATGTAACTTTAAAGGCACAAGTTTATGAAAAAGAAATAATAGAATTTAAAAATTATGGAAGGGTAGGAACTTTTGTTTCTGAACTTTTAGAATTTTTTCACAAAACAACAACTCCACACTTTTTGGCAAAAGAAGACGAAGAAGAAGGAGCTCATTTACATGATCCTTGTGCAGTAGCCTACTTATTAGATGAATCAATTTTTACAGGAAAACAACTTTATGTAACTGTGGATAAAAATGATGGTTATTCGAACGGTCAAACTGTCGTAGATTATGGTAGTAATATAGATAAGAATAAAAATGCATATGTTTTATTTGATTTAAAAAGAGAAGCACTGATTGAAATGATAAAAGATGCTTGCATAAAACTTAATTAATATCTTTTGGGGGGAAATAAAATGAAAAAAAATTTAGAATTATTAGCCATCTTGTTAATTCCAGTAGCAATTGCAGTTAATGCAGTTGGATTTCAAATTGCACAATTATTAAGACTGCCAGTTTATTTAGATGCTATAGGAACTATTTTGATTGGAGCTATAGCCGGACCAGTTGCAGGTCTTATTGCAGGATTATTAACTAATTTTATAAATGGAATATTTAATCCAGTTTATTTACCATACAGTATATTATCTGGAATTTTAGGTATTACTGCAGGAGTTTTATCGCATTACAATTGTTTTAAAACTATCAAAGGAACAATTTTTGCTGGAGTTGTGTTAAGTTTAGTTTCTACTGTAATCGCTGCTCCAATAACTGTAATAGTTTTTGGTGGAGTAACTGGTTCTACAATGTCTGCAGCTACAGCAGTTCTATTAGCTTCAGGACAAAAAATTTGGGGAGCTGTATTCTCAACTCAGTTGGTATCTGAAATAGCAGATAAAATGATTTCAGTATTCATAGTTCACTCTCTTATAAAGAAAATGTCATCAAGATATTTATCTAAACTTGAATATGGTTCAAAATATCTTTAATTGATTAGAGGGGGAGTAAATGGACAAATCTTTTATTGAAAAGTTATATCCTAGTACAAAATTTATATTTATTTTATTGGTTATATTGATAGCGATACTCAGTAAAAATTATTTAGTAAACTATAGTTTTTATATTATGTATTTTGTATTAGCTTTAATGGCGAAAAAATCTAAAGAATTTAATGGAATAATATTAAAAGTTATTTTACCATTAATTATAATAATTAATTTAATGCAGTTATTTTTTTATCCAGGAAATGAAGTATTATTTTCTTTAGGACCAATTGCAGCAAAAAAAGAGGGATTAGAATATGGTTTACTTTTAACGTCTAGATTAGTTGCAGTAGGAAGTTCGTTTATATGGTTTTTTAGAGTGACAAAAATAAAAGATATTGTTGTTGCTATGGAAAATAGAGGACTTGGAAAAAAAGGTTCTTATGTTGTATTATCAACGCTTCAAATGATTGAAGATTTAAAAAAGCAATCACAAGTTATAATGGATGCTCAAAAAACAAGAGGAATAGAGGTTGAAGGTGGATTAATTCATAGAATAAAAGCTTTTGTTCCAACTTTAGGGCCTTTGATTATGTCTTCTATAGCAAATACTGAAGAAAAAGCTATAACTCTTGAGAGTAGAGGTCTTTCAATGAAAGTTGTTAGAAGCAGGATATATAAATTAAATAAAACAAAATTTGATAGTACTATTCAAATTATTTTAATAGTTGGAATGATATTAGTAATAGGAGAAAAAATATGGTCGTTCTAAAAAATATAAGTTATAGATATCCTACATCAAAAGATAAAGTATTGAAAAATATTGATTTAAATTTTGAAAAAGGAAAGTTTTATACAGTAATTGGAAAAAATGGAAGTGGAAAGACAACACTTTGCAATCTAATTAGAGGTTTTATTCCACATTTTTTTAAGGGTGAATTAACTGGAGAAATTTGTATAGATGGTATTAAACTCACTGAAGAAAACTTTGATAATATTTCTAACAAAATTGGATTTGTATTTCAAAATCCATTTGTTCAAATTTCAGGAGTAACAGAAACAGTATATGAAGAACTTGCGTATGGGCTAGAAAATATGGGATGTAAAGAGGACTATATACATGAAAGAGTAAATTATGTATTAGATTTATTGAAAATTAGACATCTTGAAAATAAAAATCCTAATAATCTTTCAGGTGGTCAAAAACAAAGAATAGCATTGGCCTCAACTATAGCTATGGACCCAGAAATATTAGTAATTGATGAACCAACGTCTCAATTAGATCCAGATGGAACAAATCAAATATTTGAAATTATAAAAATATTAAAAGATTTGAAAAAAACTATAATATTGGTAGAGCATAAAATGGAACTAATAGCAGAATATTCAGACTATGTTATCCTTTTAAATGATGGTAAAGTTATAATGCAGGGGGAAACAAAAGATATTTTATCAAATATAGAAATTGAAAATTACGGAGTTGGAGTTCCAAAATACGCTAAAATATTTCATATATTAAGAAAAAAAGGAATAGAAATTCCGGGGGGAAATATTCCTATAAAAAAAGTAGAAGCTTATGAAATGTTAAAAATAATGGAGGAAAAATATGGCTTTTATAGAGGTTAAGAATGTTGAATTTGCTTACCCTAACGGGTATAAAGCCGTTGATAAAATAAATTTTTCTATAAATAAAGGGGAATCAGTTGCAATATTGGGGCAAAATGGAGCAGGGAAAACAACAGCTGTAAAACTTTTAAATGGACTTTATAAACCAACTTCTGGAAATGTAGTAATAGATGGAAAAGATACAAAAAACTATACAACTGCTCAAATTTCAAGAATGGTTGGATATGTTTTTCAAAATCCAGATGATCAAATATTTAATGAAAATGTTTATAATGAAATAGCTTTTGGACCTAAAAATATGAAGTTATCTAAAGAGGAGATTGATAATAGAGTTAATTTTGCAGCAACATTATGCAATGTAGAGACACTATTGGAAGAAAATCCTTATAATATTCCATATTCATCAAGAAAATTTATAACTTTAGCATCAGTTTTAGCTGTAAATCCAGATGTAATTATTCTAGATGAGCCAACAGCTGGACAAGATAAAGTAGGATTAGATTTAATTAGTAAAATTATTAAAGTTCTTATAGAAAAAGGAAAAACAGTCTTAACTATTACTCATGATATGGAATTTGCAGCAGAAAACTTTGATAGAATTATTGTTATGGCTGATAAAAAGGTAGTTTTAGATTCAAATAAATATGAAATTTTTTATGATGAGGATTGTTTAAAACTTTCAAATTTAGAAGCTCCATCTTCAACAAAGTTAGCAAAAGAGCTTCATATATCTGAGAAAATTTTAACAACAGATGAATTTATAGAAAATATCGTTAGAGGAATATATGACAACAAATAAAAAGAGACTAGCATATTTAGCTGGAATATTAAGTTCATCAATATTTGGATTATCATTTTTATTTTCAAAAATAGCTTTAGAAAATAGTAATTCAGATGTATTTTTTCTGATATGTAGTAGATTTACTTTAGGATCAATAATCTTAATTTTATTAATAAAATTAAGATTATTGAAATCAGAACTAAATTTAACTATACTTAAAAAAACTTTAAAAATTTCAATATTTTATCCTACAGGATATTTCATTTTAGAATTATTTGGAATAAATTTAACATCATCATCACAAGCTGGGATAATAATAGGACTTTTCCCTATATTTATTCCGATAATTGGGTATATATTTGAAAAAGAAAACTATAAAAATATAAAAATTCTTCCTATCCTTTTCTCTATTTTAGGTATAATAATTATAAATATAGAAGAACTTTCGTCATTTAAAATAAATATGGGAAATCTTTTATTAATAGTTGCAGTTATTTTTGGTAGTTATTATAATGTTAAGGTTAAAAAAGTAATGGAGAATATGGATTCTGTTTCATTGACCTGCGGAACCATTATCAATACAGCCATTTGTTTTAATATTATTCTATTTATAAGACAAAGTTTAAATGGATCTTTTTCAGAATATTTATATTATGGAAATTTTAAATATTTAGGTTCTGTATTATTTTTAGGAATTTTATCAACTGTTTTAGCATTTTTATTCATGAATTATACATTAAAACATCTTTCTCCTGTAATTATGGGCATTTTATATAATTTAACTACTTTAATTTCTGCAATAGCTGGTATAATTATTTTAAAAGAAGTTCTAAGTTTTATTCAAATAATTGGATTATTTGTGATATTATTATCAGTGTTTTTATCATGCTATGAAAAGAGGGAGGGAGTTAAAGCTGAAGTCCAAAGAAGTGTATGAAAATATTAAAAACGAAATATTATTTTTAAATTTTAAACCAGGAGATTCAATTAAAGAAAAATATTTTGAAGAAAAATTTTCGGTAAGTAGAACTCCTGTTAGAGAAGCTTTTTTAAAACTTAAACAAGAAGGATTAATAGAAATTTTTCCTCAAAAAGGAACTTTTATAAGTCTTATTGATATTAATTTAATAAAACAAGTTTATTTTTTAAGAAAAAATTTAGAAGTTCCTATATTAAAAGAAATTATTTGTATCAAAGAAAATAAAGATTTTTTATTTAAGTTAACTCAAATAATTGAAAAACAGAAATACTTAATACAACAAAATGGAAAAATTGAAGAAATTATATTATCAGATATGGAATTTCATAAAGAGATTTTTTCTTTTGCTCAAAAACAAGAACTATGGAACTTTATTTTATCTTATTTTAATGATTTTATAAGGATTAAAGTATTAACATATAAAAACTTTAAAATGGAAAAAATAATCAATGAACATTCTTTAATATTAAAAATTTTAGAAAATAAAAATGAAGAAGAAATTATAAATTATTCTAATCTTCATTTTTCCGTAGCAGAAATCGAACTAAACAAAGTTGTACAAATGTATAGTGATTATTTTAATTAAATATAAAGAGGGGGTTTGATATATCAAACTCCCTCTTTATATTTAGAAACGCTTTAAAATGGATTTTAAGAGGTCGATTTTTTTTTGTTCAGTCTATCTAACTTAATATTAATTATGTAAGATATAAATATTAATATTTATTGAATTTATTTTATTTTTATAAAAATCAATGATATAATAAGATTAACGTAAGATAGAAATCATTGAAAATACTAGGTTTTATTTTTTAAGAAGGGGATGAGATTTTGGGGAAAATTACAGAAGGTTTTTACGATGAAAACCATCGAGAGTATTTTGAATTACGATTGAAAGAATATAATGAAATGATTTTTTATTTATGGAAAATTGGACTTAATCTAGCTCTTAGAGTTTCAGATGTTCTTAAAATTACAGTAAATGAAGCTGAATTATATATTAGAAAAAAAGAATATTTATCGAAGGATAAAAAAACTGGAAAAAAGAATCATGTCCAACTAAACCAAAATACAATTAAGGCTTTAGAAGAAGCTCTTTTATTAAGACAAAAGATTATTAATCCTAAAAATCCTTATCTTTTTATAGGAATGGGTAATAGAAGTAAAAATTATGAGGGACATATGACAAGACAAACTATTTTTGATGCTTTTAAATATATAGTTGATCAAGAAAATATTGATATTCATATTGGAACTCACTCTATGAGAAAAACTTGGGGTTATTTAGCGTATAAAAAAACTGGAGATATAATAAAAGTGATGAAAAGATTGAATCATTCTAAACCAGAAGTGACTTTACTATATATAGGAATAACGGATAAAGATATAGATGATTTAGTAAAAGATATGAACCTATAAGTTCATATCTTTTTATTTTTTTTAATTTTTATTTATAGGAAGTAGTCGATGAAATAAATTTAGAAATTAAAATTCCAGCATACACCATTAATAGTCCTAAAACATTTCCTAAAATCACATACAAAAGTCCTTTGGTTATATGATGATCTCTTATCAGACTGAGACTCTCTAATTCAAATGAAGAAAAAGTTGTAAATCCTCCCAAAAATCCAGTGAAAATGAATAATCTTTTATTTTGACTAATAAATGTTGTCTCAAAAATACCAAATAAAAATCCGATTAGAAAACACCCAACCAAATTTACAACAAATGTTCCAATTGGAAAACTGAGATCTAAAAAATTATTAACGAATTTAGAAAGTATAAATCTGGATACTGAACCCAATCCACCACCAATTAATACTGAAAAGTATTGCATACGACTCCTTTCTACAAATAAAACTATACTAATTAAAGAAAAAGCTCTAGAGAGACTCTAGAGCTAGTTTTTTTATTTGTCCATTATAACTTTTTTAACTACTGGAGCAGTTTCTGGTTGCTCAACTATAACTGTTTCAGTTTGTACTTCTTCTACTACAACTGTTTCAGTTGGTTTTGTTGAAGAACAAGCTCCTAATACTACTACTAATCCTAATGCTAATAATGCTTTTTTCATAATTTATCATACTCCCTTTTATAGTGATCTGTTTTCGATTATACTATTTTATTACACTAAAAGTAAAGACATTTTTTATTTTATTTCATTAAATTTAGAGCTCTTTAAAATTTCAATCTCTTTTAACCTTAAATACTCTAATTTGTTCATTAATACTTCAATTTCTGCTCTAATAATTTTAAGAGTTTTTTCTTGTTCATCAGCCGAAAATACTTCAATTACTTGAGCTTCTTCTATATCATTATCAACTTTTTTAATCGTTCGGTCA
The DNA here is from genome assembly GCF_014250685.1 of Cetobacterium sp. 2A. Classification (GTDB taxonomy): domain Bacteria; phylum Fusobacteriota; class Fusobacteriia; order Fusobacteriales; family Fusobacteriaceae; genus Cetobacterium. Next base: position 24,507 of record NZ_JACFAJ010000009.1, read on the forward strand.
CCGAACGATTCCTTATTCAAAGTCCTTACAGCCTCTAAAGGTTTATTTGATTTTATAGCTTCTTTTATTTTATCTTTAGTTACAATATCTTTAATTTTAGATATTTCAAACAATGCTTTTTCTGGAATATCAAAAATTTTGCTATCTTCAAATTCTAAAAATAATTCGTTTCTTTTTATACACATGTAGACAAATGTCTTTTTGAAACCTAAAGCTTCAAACCATTTTGTAAAGGTTCCAGTTTTATTTGATGATAATGTCTTCTGAGCTTCTGAAAATATTTTAGATAACTCTATGTTATTTTTTATAATCTCTTTTCCATGAAAGATTACTTGTTCTTCATATTTAATTAATTTGTCTTTTTCAACATCTGTTATTTCAAAATTTGAGTAATCTATTATTGATTTGTAACTACTTATAATCTCTTCTTTTTGAATATTAAATTTTTCATTTAATTTATTAACTAATCTAGAATTAACTTTATTTTTCATTAACTATCACCTGTGCAACATCAAGAAGTATCTCTTGAAATTCTTCTACTTTTTTAGAAGAACTTTCCCAAATAGTCTTTCCATTGTGAGTCATCTCTCCAATTATTGCAGATTGATTTATAGGTCTTGAAAAATAAATAGAGTTTCCTTTTAAGAAATCATTTAAAATATTTTTCCAAAAATTTTCCGCTTTTGTTTTAGTATATTTATTTGGAATAATTGCTTTTATTTTCTTGATATCAACTTCGTTTGAAAGATTTAAAATCCCTTTACAAGATGCAGTATCTAAGATAGTAGGAATTATAATATAGTCTGCTAGTTTTACAAAATCTTCATCTATATTTAATACCGGTACTGAGTCAACAAGAATAAAATCATATTCATTTTTTAATTGTTCCAATGTAGTTTTCAGTTTTTCCCTAAAATTTTTAGAAAAATTATTTGTCACAAGAGGAATATAATATAAATTATCTCTAAGCCTTATAATATCTCCTGTTCCTTTTATAACTAAATCTTCCAATCCTGTTGTTATTTCTAAATCTATTCCAGCATACAATAGTATATTATTTTGACTATCAGATGTTAAAGTTAAAATTTTATGATTTTTTCCAGGTGATTTTTCAATCATTGATAGTACATGAGCTAACTGAAGAGTTATCCAACTCTTTCCAACTCCACCTTTATTATTTTTTATAGTTATAACTTTTCCCATCGTCCCCTCCATTACCTTATAATTAAATTATACGTAATTTTAGATATAAAATCAATGAGAATTTAAATGACCTAAGCTTCTTGAAAAAGAAAACTTAGGTCATTTTTTTTATTAAAAACTTATTTTAATTCGTTGTCTTTAATTTTTTGGTTAATTTCTTGTTCTATAACTTCTGAGTCTGAAGCCTCAATTATGGGAGTTAAAATAGGCGGAGCAACTTCATTTGTTGAACATCCACATCCGCATGAGCTAGAAGAACAGCATCCACTATCTGGAAATTCGTAAAATTCAACCTTGAAATTTACTGGTCCAGTTAAAATAACTTTATGTAATCTTTCTGGTTGAATTAATAATGGAGTATTTGCATCCACTACCAAAACTTCATTTGTATCTATCCACATAAAATTTAAACTTCCATTTTCAACAACAACATATCCCCATTTTCCTTTTGGTACTGAATGCTCCTTTAGTAAATCAGGAAAAATATTTTTTTCATTCATAAGAGGTGTTGATCCAATTTTAGTTCCATCCTTAATGTTCATTCTAAAACCATCTCCTTTATTAATACATTTTTACTTGGTAATAATTTCAACATAGGGAAAATTTGTTTCTAGATTCACACATTCTAACTCTGTATCGCAATTATCTAAATATACTTTCCCGTTATTTTCAAAAAGAAAAATTGGAACTTCTTTCACTAATAACATAGCTTTAAAAAAAGAGTCTACTTCTTCACCAAATAATGTTTTTTTAAAAAATATATTTTCAGAATACTTTATATTTCCATCTAAAAATAATATCTCTATCATTTTTTCATCTGTTATGTTATTTAAAGTTTGTGAGAAAAATGCTCTTCTAATTATATTTCCATTATTTTCTTTCATCCAAAATTCAACTTTTTTTTCTATAACACTTTTTAAATTTTCTGTTGAATTTTTTAGTTCAATAAATTTATTTTTTTCAGTATTCTTTATTTTTATAATCGCATTCGAAGAAAAGTATTTTTCTATTAATTCAATTTTTTTCATATTAATCCTCTCTCCCTTCCATAAAATAAAGAAGTCTCTTCCTAAAAATATATCTATTTTTTATGATATACAAGAAACCTTATAAAAATCATTTTTTATACTAAATATTTTTCTTTAAAAAAAGATAAGTTTTTCTCGTCTTTTATTCCTTCGTACTCATTCATTGTATTTTTAACTAAACTACTAAGAGCAACAAGAGCTATTAAATTTGGAAAAACCATGAGACCATTGAATAAGTCAGATAGTTCCCACACTAAGTTAACTTTCATTGTTGATCCCACAACTATTAAAATCATTACCAAAACTCTATAAATATTAATACTTCTTTCTCCTTTAAAAAGATATCTTACATTTGACTCTCCAAAGAAATACCATCCAATAATTGTAGAAAAAGCGAAGAATAATAAGCAAATTGCAACAAATCCCTTTCCAAATACTCCTAAAGTTGTTTCAAAAGCTCCCTGTGTTAATACAATTCCTGTCCCTATTTCTGGAGATACTTTTGAACTCATAATTACTAAAGCTGTACATGTTAATACTATGAATGTATCTATAAATACAGTTACTATAGCAACTATACCTTGTTCAGCGGGATGGTTAACTTTTGCTATAGCGTGAGCATGAGGTGTAGATCCCATTCCTGATTCATTTGAAAATAATCCTCTTGCAACTCCATATCTTACTGACTTTTTAATTGATACACCTATAGCTCCTCCAACAACAGCTTTTGGCGAAAAAGCTTCAACAAATATTGATTGTATCGCTGGTAAAACATCTTTATAATTTAAAATAAGTACTATTACACATGCTACTATATATAATCCAGCCATTATTGGAACTATTTTTTCGGTAACAGAGGCTATTCTTTTTACTCCACCAAAAAAAACAAATCCACTAAGAACCGCAACCATTAAACCAATTAATACAGGAGATGCTCCAAAAGCATTTTCAAATGCTGCAGCTATGGAGTTTGCTTGAACAGCATTTCCCATAAAACCAAGAGCTAATATACAGGCTACTGAAAAAAATACTGCTAAAAACTTTGAAAATTTATTATTTCCTAATCCTTTATGTATATAATAAGCCGGTCCTCCCGTTACATTCCCATCCAATCTAGTTTTAAATAGCTGTCCTAGAACAGCCTCAGCATAAATTGTTGCCATTCCAAAGAATGCACTTACCCACATCCAAAATATAGCCCCTGGTCCTCCTGCAGCAATTGCTGTTGCGGCTCCCGCCAGATTACCTGTTCCAACTTGTGCAGCAATTGCTGTTGCTAAAGATTGAAACGAAGACATTCCATTTTCATCTGCTGCGGCTCCATTTAATTTTATTCCACCTGTTACCTTTTTTATACCCTCTTTAAATTTTCGTACTTGTATGAAATTTAGCTTGAATGTAAAATAAATACCAGTTCCTAAAAGTAGGCCAATCATTAGACTTCCCCAAAGAATTTCATTTACAGCTGATACGATTTGATGCATAGATACCACTCCCTTTTAAAATTAATTGAATAAAAAAAGAAGGTATATAAAATATACCTTCTGGAAATTAAAAAAGAGAATTACACAAAAAAGAGTATTTAAAAATACCCAGTTTTATAACTGTATAATTCCTCTGTCCTTTTACCTGAGAGTTTAGTCCAAGTGTATATATACACTTAGTTTTGCTCCTTCGGTGCTCATTGAGTCTCTCCAGAGGCTCGTCCAATATAGGTCCTTTGTACCTGAAAGATTTACTTCTTCGGTGGTTACCTTAATAACTCTCTCCCTATACCTTCATCCGATTTGTTTTTATTCAATTTTATTGTTCTAGATTATACATCTAAAGAATCTTAATGTCAATAAAATATTATTATTAAAAAGGAAAAAATAAATCATTCCAAAATAAGATATTAATAAGTTATCAAATTTAAAGGTGGTATTCTAATGAAAAGTTGGTTTAATGATCTTTCACCAGTTATAAAGATTGGATTAGCTATCATTGCAATAATTATAATTATTGTTGTTTTAATTTAAAAAAGAGAGACAATAATTGTCTCTCTCAAATAACTTTTTATTTAGCAGATAATGCTGCCATCGTTATGTAATTGTATGGTTGGTTGAAATGAGGTAAGAAAAATATATCTAATAATTTCAATTTATCAATCGTAACTTTTTCTTCGATTGCAAGAGAAAACATATGAATACCCATTGATATATCCTGCTTAGAAGCAATCTGAGCCCCAAGAACTCTTCTTGTATCTAAATCATAAACTATTCTAATTGTAACTTTATAGTTATCATGTTCTATAAATCCAGGTTTTTGGAAATCAGTATATGTTGTTTCAGCTGCATTAAATCCAAGCTTAATAGCTTTTTCAAATGTAAGACCGGTTGAAACCATATTAAGTCCAAATATTGAAATTCCATTTGACCCTTGTACTCCAACACTCTCAAGATGAGTCCCACACGCATTATTAGCAGCTATAATTCCTGAACGTACTGCGTTCGTTGCCAATGCTATATAGTTAGTAGCTTGTATTGAGTTATCATAGACAGTTGCACAATCTCCTATAGCATAAACATTATCTCTACTTGTTTTTTGTGTTAAATCAACTTCATAAGCTCCATTTTTAAATAATTTTAAATCGTCTTTTCCAAGGCAAGTGTTAGGTTTAAAACCAACTGCTAAAATAACCATATCAGCTTTATAGGTATGTTTATCAGTTACAACCTCTTCAACTTTAGTTTTACCTTTTAATTCCAGAACTTTCTCTCCAAAATTAACATTTATTCCATTATCTATAAGATTTTGTGTCATCATACCTCTAAATAATTTATCATAATATCCAGTAAGACAACTATCACTCAAATCGACAAGCTCCACATTTTTTCCACAACGTTTGAAAGCTTCAGCCAATTCAACACCAATATATCCAGCTCCTACTACTACTATATTTTCAATCTCTTTATTTTCAAGTTTTTTAATAACTTCTTCTGCATTTTGATAAAGTTTGACAAACTGAACATTCTCTAAATCTTTTCCAGGGATATTCATTTCTATAGGAAGAGAACCAGTTGAAAGAATAAGTTTATCATAAGATTCATTTATAATTTCTCCATTTTTATCTCTAGCAGATACAATCTGGTTATCAAAATCTATATGAAAAACATCAGTTTCCATATGGATTTTTGCTCCTTTGCATTTTAGTTTTTCTTCAGAGGAATAAAACAAGCCATCAGGTCCTGATATCTGTTTCCCAATCCAAAGTGCCATACCACAACCTAAAAAACTAATATTTGAATTTTTATCAAAAACTACTACATTTTCATCATGATAATTATCTAAAATTGTATTTATTGCAGCTGTTCCTGCATGGTTTGCCCCAACGACAACTATTTTACTCATATATATTCCTCCTTAGAACTAAATAGCAAAACTAATCTCTACAATAATACTATAATTTTTTTCAAATATCAAATTTTTTTATAAATTATTTTGTTTCCCAGCATTCAATTTTTTCAGAATATGGTAATTCTATACTTTCTCTGTGGAATGAAGGCTCTAATCCTTGTCTCTTTTGATCTAAATAATGCTCTAACGCATCGAAGGCAACTTTTCCAAGAAGAACTATAGCAATCAGATTTAAAATCGCCATAAGACCCATAAATAAATCAGCCATATTCCAAATTAGTACCATTTCACCAACAGATCCAAATACTACCATTCCAATTACTGTCACTCTATATATATGTAACCAAATTTTTTCTTTTGTTAAAAACTCTATATTAGTTTCACCATAATAATAGTTTCCAATTATTGAACTGAAGGCAAAAAGTAAAATACATATAGCTATAAATGTATTTCCCCAATTTCCTACCTGTGAACTTAAAGCTGCTTGAGTAAGTTGGATTCCAGTTAATCCTTCCATTTGATGTGCACCTGAAACTAAAACCATAAATGCAGTACAAGAACAAATTAAAATTGTATCTGTAAATACTCCTAAAGTTTGTATAAATCCTTGTTTAACTGGATGAGTTGTCTCAGCTGTTGCTGCCGCATTAGGAGCACTTCCCATTCCAGCCTCGTTAGAAAATAATCCTCTTTTTACACCTGTCATAATAGCAGCTCCAAGTCCTCCACCAACTATTTGTCTAAATCCAAAAGCATGGCTCATGATATCTCCAAATACTTGTGGAACTAAATGAATATTTTTTACTACTACAAATAAAGATATAAATATATATGCCATAGCCATTATTGGAACCACAATTCCACTAAAATTAGCTATTCTTTTTACTCCACCAAAAATTATAATTGCTGTGAATACTCCAAGAGCTATCCCTGTAGAAGTTCTATCAATTCCAAACGCTCCTTCAAATGCTAAAGAAATAGTATTTGACTGAACAGAATTAAATATAAGTCCAAATGCTATTGTTATAAGAATTGAGAAAACAACACCCATCCATTTTTTATTTAATGCTTTTTCCATATAATAAGCTGGTCCACCTCTATATGAATCTCCATCTTTTATTTTGTAAACTTGTGCCAACGTACTTTCAACAAAACTTGATGCTCCCCCTATAATTGCTATTAGCCACATCCAAAAAACTGCCCCCGGTCCTCCTGATGCAATAGCTATAGCAACACCTGCTAAGTTTCCAGTTCCAACTCTTGAAGCTGTACTTATACAAAATGCCTGAAATGATGAGACTCCTTTACCTTTGTTTTTTGCTCCTTCCCCAAGCAATTGAAACATATGAGGCATGTGAACAAGTTGAGCAAATTTAGTCTTTAAACTAAAATAAAGACCAATAGACAGAAGCATTGCAATTAGTATATACCCCCATATAATGTCATTCGTTCCATTAACTACTGTGTTTAATAAAACTGTCATTTTATCCCCCTTTTTTAAATTTTTATAAAAAAAAGATCTAAGTTAAATACCAATAAATTTAGTAAGCACTCAGACCTTTATTTTTCTATTCATTAGCTTTATTTTCTTCGTAATTTTTTAATATTTTATCATAATTTATTTTCTTTGTAAATTTTTTTATCATGATGAAAATTTATAAACTACTTAGTTATTAACTCAAGTTCTACTGGAACATTATTTGGAACAGTTTCTTTATTCATTATTTTACCTGCTATTTCTACTCCTTTAGCACCAATATCAGAAGGCTTTTGAGCAACTGTTGCAGCCATTTTTCCTTCTTTAACAGCCTTTACAGCATCTTCAGTGGCATCAAATCCAACTATTATAACATTCGATTTCCCTGCTGCTTCTAAAGCTCTTACAGCTCCTAAAGCCATCTCATCATTATGTGCAAAAACAGCATTAACTTCAGGTTGAGCTTGAAGTATATTTTCCATAACTGTAAGACCTTTAGTTCTATCGAAATCTGCTGCTTGTCTCGCAACAATATCTAGCTTTCCTTTTGCTGCCTCATTGAATCCATTTCCTCTATCTCTTGCTGCTGTTGTTCCAGGAATTCCTTCTAATTCAACAACTTTTCCTTTTCCATTTAACTGGCTTACTATAAATTCTCCAGCCATTTTTCCTCCAGCCACATTATCAGAAGCTATATGTGAAACAACTTTTCCACCGTTAGCTCCTCTATCAAGTGTTACAACTGGAACTTTACTTCTATTTGCAGCTTTTACCGCTGAAACAACTGCATCTGAATCAGTTGGATTTATTAAAAGTACATCTATTCCTTTAACCAATAAATCTTCAACATTTCCTAATTCTTTTGACGGATCATTTTGAGAATCTAAAACAACAATCTCATATCCTAATTCTTTTGCCTTATTAACTGCTCCTTCTTTTAAAGTAACAAAGAAAGGATTATCTTGTGTTGAAACAACAAGACCTACTTTAGTTGCAGCTTCAACTATATTGCCAACTGAGAACATTCCTAAGGTTACCACTGTTAATGCTAAAAACTTAAATTGCTTTTTCATTAAAAATCACTCCTTTTATGTTAGTTACAAATTTATTTATGAGACTTCTTATCTATTAATACAGCAACTAATATTACTGCAGCTTTTATCATCATTTGATAATATGAAGAAACATCCAATAAATTAAGAGCGTTCCCCAAAACTCCAATAATTACCGCACCTAAAGCAGTTCCAGTAATTCTTCCGTATCCTCCAGATAAAGATGTCCCACCCAGTACAACAGCGGCGATTGCATCCAATTCATATCCTGATCCAGCTGTAGGCTGAGCTGAACCTAATCTAGAAGTCACAACAATTCCAGCTAATGCTGAAAGTAATCCACATACTCCATAAACCATAGTTTTAAATTTAGCCGTATTTATTCCAGAAAGTTTTGTAGCTTCTTCATTTCCACCTATTGCATAGATATATCTTCCAAATTTCGTATGGTTTAATAAGTAATATCCTCCAACGAATAAAAGAATCATAATATAAATTGGAATTGGTACATTAAATAAATAACCCCCACCAATATTATCAAATAAATCTCCACCATTTCTAACAGGAATTGGCTTTCCATCTGTAAATACTAAAGTAGCTCCTCTTAATAAAGTCATCGTAACCAAAGTTACTATAAACGGTTGTAATTTTGCAACAGATATTAAAAATCCGTTGAATAATCCAAATACTAATCCCATTAAAAGAGCTATTATTATAGCTATAACGGGCGTAACACCCATTGATATCAAACTAGCACAAAAAGCTCCTGTTAAAGCTAATATTGATCCTACAGATAAGTCTATTCCACCTGTTAAAATAACTAAAGTCATTCCAATAGCTATTACAGAGTTAACTGAAGTTTGTCTAAGAACATTCAACAGGTTATTTATAGATAAGAATCTAGGATTTAATATAGAAACTATAATTGAAAATATAATTAATCCTATTAGAGGTTTATTATTCCATATTTTTTTTATCATTATTTCACTCCTACTGCATATCTCATTATTTTTTCTTGAGTTGCATCATTAAAATTAAGTTCTCCTGTGATACTATTTTCATGTAATACAATTATTCTATCACTTAATCCCATTACTTCGGGCATTTCAGAGGAAATCATAATAATACTCATTCCTTTCTTCTTCAAATCATTTATAACATCATAAATTTCTTTTTTAGCTCCAACATCTACTCCTCTAGTTGGTTCATCTAAAATTAAAATTTTAGGATTAGTCATTAGTGCTTTGGCAATTGCTACTTTTTGCTGATTACCACCACTAAGATTTTTTATTATTTGATCATCAGAAGGAGTTTTTATTCTAAATTTTTCAATATATTCCTTTACAGATAACTTTTCTTTATTTTTATTTAAACCAAATAAAGTCGAGAAGAAATCTAAAGATGAAAGCGTCATATTATCTTTAACACTCAGCCCTAAAACCAATCCGTCTCCCTTTCTATCTTCTGAAACATATGCAATACCAGCTTTAACTCCATCTTCTGGCGATTTTATATTCTGAAGCTTCCCATCGATATAAATATTCCCTGATTGCTTTTTATAGTATCCATAAATTGTCTTTACAAGTTCACTTCTTCCAGCTCCCATAAGGCCTGCTATTCCAAGGATTTCTCCTTTTTTAATATCAAAACTTGCGTCTTTAACATACCCTCCGCAAAGATTCTCTACTTTTAAAACTGTTTCTCCTGCTTCAACAATAACCCTTGGGAATTGTTCTGTTAATGTTCTTCCTACCATCTTTTCTATTATATAATTTTCATCTATTTTATTTACTTCTGATTCAGATATAAACTTCCCATCTCTCATAATAGTAATATCATCACAAATTTGTGGAATTTCCTTTAATCTATGAGAAATATATACAATAGACTTTCCTTCACTTACTAAACCTTTTATAACTTTAAATAAACTCTCTGTTTCTTTATCTGTAAGAGCATCAGTTGGTTCATCCATAACTATTACTTTTGCATTTTGAGAAAGAGCTTTAGCAATTTCTATCATCTGCATTTTACCAATAGTTAAATTTTTCACTAAAGATTTTTCATCATCAGCTACGTTAAGCAAATCTAAAATTTCTCTAGCTTCTTCATGCATCACATTCCAATCAATTTTTCCAAGATTGTTTGTTTTTTCTCTTCCAAGAAAAATATTTTCTGTGATACTTAAATATGGAATAAGATTCAGTTCTTGATGTATAATTGCAATACCCGCATCTTGAGAGTCTTTAGACCCTTTAAAAGCTATATCTTTACCTTTATATTTTATAACTCCAGAATCTTTGGAATATATTCCTGTCATTATTTTCATAAGAGTTGATTTTCCGGCTCCGTTTTCACCCATTAAAGCCATAACTCTTCCTCTATAAATATTTAAAGATGCTCCATCTAAAGCTTTAACTCCTGGAAATGTTTTTACAATATCTTTCATCTCTAAAACTATTTCTTTTTTCATTGACACTCCTTGTACTTTTAGAATACTACACCTGATTTTAAAATTATATTTGCATAAGGAGTACATTCTCCTGTTCTTACAATAGCTTCACTTTCTTTAGTTATCAGCTTAAAGTTTTCATGAGATACCCAAGTTATTTTAGGATTCATATTATAAGAAGCAAATAGATCTAAAATTTCTTTTAGAATTTTAGGATTTACAGTAGAAATTTCTTCTGCTAAAACTATCTCCTCAACCATCATTTCACTCAATACTGAATCTAAAGTTTTTATAAATTCAGGATATCCTTTTTCTATTGCTAAATCAATTCTCTTAACATCTTTAGGAATTGGAAGCCCCGCATCACATACAGTTATATGAGATGTATGACCAATTTTTGCTATTTCATAAGATATTTCGCTATTTAATAGTCTTCCTTTTTTCATTATTTGTCTCCTCCAAAATTTAAAACTTCATCAAGAGTTGGTAAAGAAGTTTGAGCTCCTCTTCTTGTAACTGATATTGCTGCCACTGTTGTTCCTCTTTTTATAGATTCTTCCAAACTAAGACCATTAGATAATCCGTTAACAAGTCCTCCTATAAAACTATCTCCAGCCGCAGTTGTATCGATGGCTTTAACCTTAAAAGCAGGGAAAATCTTTTTTTCAGTTTTACTTATATACATGCAACCTTTACTTCCCAATGTAACTATAAGACCTTTTACACCCATATCCAGTAAGATATTCGCAGCTTTCACTACAGATTCTTCAGTATCTGTATTCACTCCAGTTAATATTTCAAGTTCTGTTTCGTTAGGAATAATAAAATCTGAATTTGATATTATTTCTTGATCCAATTTAACTGCAGGTGCTGGATTTAAAATAGTTGTTTTTCCCAATTCCTTAGCTACTTTTAATGTATATTTTACTGTTTCCATAGGAATTTCTAACTGTGTAACTACTATGTCTGAATCTTCTATTATATTTATATGGTCCTTAATATATTGAGTGTCTACAGAAAAATTCGCTCCAGGAACTACTAAAATTCTATTCTGACCATTATCTTCTACGATTATTTTAGCTATCCCAGTTGAACAATTTGCCTTTTCAATATTAGATATATCCACGCCGTCATTTTTCATAGAATTTAATAAAGTTTCGCCCATTGAATCTTTTCCGACTTTTCCTAACATTGTTACAGAACTTTTTAATTTTCCCATTGTAACTGCTTGATTAGCCCCTTTACCACCAGGTATCTGTAAAAATTCCTTTCCTAATAGAGTTTCTCCCTCTCTCGGTGCTCTTTCACAAATTGTTACTAAATCCATATTTATACTTCCAACAACAACAATTTTTTTCATTTATTTCATCCTCTCATAACAGGTTCTATATAGATTCTGTCTTTCGTTTTATTTTTTAGTATTTCAAAGACTTCCTTCCCCATTTCTTCCAGTGGAATATTACACGAAAGTACATTATAATTTAAAATATTTAATATATCTAATGATTCAAAACAAGCTAATCTTAAATGTTTATTTTTTTCTGTTAATAATTTTAAAACTCCAACAAGCATTACGTTATTACAAGCAAATATAGCTGTCGAATTAGTTTCTAAAATTTTACAAGCAGCATTATATCCACTATCCAGTGTAAAATCACCTATATAAATATTTTTAGAGTTAATATCTAATCCAATTTCACGATGAGCCTTTTCATAGCCTTTCAAACGATCCTTTGCTGTTTTTAAATTTAAATCTCCAGTTATTATTGCAATATCTTTATGTCCTTCAGTTATTAGTTTTTTTGTAATATCATATGCTCCTTTAATATTATCAATAAAAACACCTGGCATGTCACTATCTTCAAGTTCTCTATCTAAAAGTACACAAGGAATATGAAATCTTTCTAAAGTATCTAGTGGATTTTTTACATATTTACTTTTCATCAAAATTGCTACCACACCACTAACTCTCTGTTCTAATATTTTTTTTATAGATGCTTCTTCTATACACAAATCTTCAGATGTATTATATAAAGTTATTCCGTATCCAACTTTATAAAAATATTTACAAATTATATTGATAAGATCTGCAAAGAATGGATTACTTATATTGGGTACTAATACCGCTATTGTTTTATTATTTTGATTTGATAAATTTCTAGCTATTGCATTTGGAGTGTACATCGTTTCATCCATGAGATCTTGAACTTTTTTACGAGTTTCAAAACTCACATTCTTGTGTTTATTAAGAACTCTAGAGACTGTAGCAACAGATAATCCAAGTTCTTTTGCAATATCTTTAATAGTCATTTTCAATTACCTCTTTAATCTTTCGGTTGTAACCGTTTACAATAAAATTATAGCGTACACTTTTTTCAAAGTCAACAGTTAAATTATTATTTTTTTGCCAAGTTAACCTTTAATTTTATTGTTAATTTTTATTTTTATCTGATAAAGTTTTAAATGTTTTAAAATAAAACGCATTATAAGTAAACACATATAAAAATATCATTTTTATGAAACACTTGAATAATTATAATTTATATGGTAATAATTAATTGCAACTCATAAATCCGGAGGTAAAATATGATAAGAATAGGAATAATTGGAACTAGCAAAATAAGTCATCAGTTTATTGAAGCTGTTCAAATGATGGAAGATTGTAAAATAGAAGCTATCTATTCCAGAAGCTTAGAAAAAGGAAAAAAATTCGGAGAAAAATATAATATTGAACATTACTATACTTCTCTAGATGAAATGGCTAATTCTGATTCAATAGACATGGTATATATTGCAAGTCCTAATTCTTTACATGCTAATCAAGCAATTCTTATGATGAAAGGAAAAAAACATGTTCTTTGTGAAAAACCTCTAGCTACAACAGCTAAGGATGTAAATAGAATGTATAAAGCATCAAAAGATAACGGTGTCACTTTAATGGAAGCCATGAAAACAACTCTAACTCCAAATTTCTTTTCTATCAAAAAAAATCTACATAAAATTGGAAAAATTAGAGCTTTTACAGGGAACTTTTGTCAATATTCTTCAAGATATGATGATTTAAAGGGAGGAAAATTAACTAATATTTTTAATCCAGAGTTTGGAGGTGGATCAGCACTAGATATTGGTATTTATCCTTTATACTTCTGTATTTCTCTATTTGGACAACCTAATGATACCTATTCTGCAAATATTAAATTAAGCTCTGGGGTTGAAGGTTTAGGAACAATTGTTTTAAAGTATGATGACATGATTGCTACTGTTATGCATTCAAAAATTACTCAAAGTTTTATTCCAAATGAAATTCAAGGAGAACTTGGTAGCATAGTTATTAATAGTATTTCAAATCTACGTGAAGTATCAATTCACTATTTAGATGGAAATATTGAAGATATAAGTATCGAACAGTCTGAAAATAGTATGGTTTATGAATTAGGAGAATTCATAAATCTAATTGAAAATAAAAAGCTAGAATCAGATATAAATAGTTTTGAAACCTCAAAAAAAGTTATTGAAATACTTGAAAAATCAAGAATTAAATAATTTTGTTAAATACTAAAAGGAAAAACTCACTTTATAAAGTAAAAATAAGCAATAATGAATATAAAGTAAACATAAAGTGGGAGTGATTTTATGACTGATTATGAAAGAATTAAAAATGAGATGGAAACTATTGTATCAAAAAAAAAATCTACAATCATAAAAAATACCTCTTACTCAAATAAAAATTATAAAACTACAAATTATCTAAGTTTATTTAAAACAATTATTAAAAAAATAAAAATTTTTTTTAACGGTCATCTTTATCGGTAGCTATTTTATTTACAATATAAAAGGGATTTTAGAGTTATTCACTCTAGAATCCCTTTGTTTTTTAAAATAATCCTGAGATTACTCCATTTTCATCTATATCTATAAGCTCTGCCGCTGGAACTTTTGGTAATCCTGGCATATCTATTATTCCACCTGCCATAGCTATAATAAACCCTGCTCCTGCTGCTAGTTTTATCTCATCTATCTTTACAGTGAAATTAGATGGTCTTCCTATCAGTGCTGGATTGTCTGAAATTGACTTTTGTGTCTTTGACATACAAATTGGCAACTCACCATATCCCATTGTCTCTAGTTTTGATATCATCTTTGAAGCTGGACCTGAGAATGTAACCGCGTCTGCTCCGTATATATCTTTACATATTTTCTCTATCTTTTCTTTAATTGGCATCTCAAGTTCATACAGAGGCTTATAGTTATCTACTCCGCTCTCTATTTTTTCTAAAACAAGTTTTGCAAGTTCTTCTCCACCTTCTCCACCTTTTGCCCAAACATCACACAGGGCAACTGGCGCACCTAAACTTTCGCAATGTTTTGTTATCATTTCTATTTCAGCTGGAGTATCTGTTGTAAATTTATTTATAGCTACAACAACAGGAAGTCCAAATTTATTCATATTTTCAATATGTTTATCTAAGTTAGCAAGTCCCTTATTTAAAGCTTCTAGGTTTTCAACATTTAAATCTTTTGTTCCACCGTGATGCTTTAGAGCTCTAACTGTTGCAACTATTACTACACAATTTGGAGTTAAATTTCCCAGTCTACATTTAATATCTAAAAACTTTTCTGCTCCTAAGTCAGCCGCAAATCCAGCTTCAGTGACAGCATAATCTGAAAGTTTTAAAGCTAATTTAGTAGCTAGAATCGAATTACATCCATGTGCTATATTAGCAAATGGTCCACCATGAATAAGTACCGGTGTATTTTCTAATGTTTGAACTAAGTTTGGCTTTATAGCTTCTTTTAATAGAGCAGTAACTGCCCCAGATATTTTAAGATCTTTTATTCTAAGAGCCTCATCTGAATAACTATATCCAAATACCATATCTCCAATTTTTTCTTTCAATTCAGAAAGTGAATTTGAAAGACAAAGTGTTGCCATAATTTCAGAAGCAACTGTTATTTGGAATGAATCCTGTCTTGGATAACCATTCGCTTTTCCGCCAAGTCCAATAACAATATTTCTAAGATTTCTATCGTTCATATCCATTACTCTTTTCCAAGTAATTTTAGTAACATCTATACCTAATTTATTTCCCTGAGTTATATGATTATCAATACAAGCTGATACAAGATTATGTGCAACTCCAATAGCATGGAAATCTCCTGTGAAATGAAGATTTATGTCTTCCATAGGAACAACTTGAGAATATCCACCTCCAGTAGCTCCTCCTTTCATTCCAAATACAGGACCTAAAGAAGGTTCTCTTAAAGCTGCGATAGATTTTTTACCTAATCTATTTAGAGCTTGAGTAAGACCTACAGTAACAGTAGATTTTCCCTCTCCTGCTGGTGTAGGAGTAATTGCTGTAACAAGAATAAGCTTTCCATCCTTTTTATCATTAAGTTTTTGTAATAGAGAAAGATTCAATTTGGCTTTATATTTTCCGTAAACTTCAAAATCATCATCCTCAAGGTTCAATTTTTTTGCTACATCTACAATTTTTAATAATTTCGATTCTTGAGCTATTTGAATATCTGTTTTCATAAAATCCCCCTATTATTTTTTTGTATAGATTAAACTATTAATATATTCATCGTCTGCTATATAAGGTAAAGTAATATGATCGGTCTCTCTGTTATTATTATTGAATTCGATAGATGTATTGATAGAATTTATATTTCTAGCCCATGCTCTTCTAGCAACTCCACCCATTACATCCCAAGGCATAGCTTGTTTTAAAATTTCATCTACTCTTTCACTTCCATCAAGTACCATTCCAAATCCGCCATTAATAGATTTTCCAATTCCAACTCCACCACCATTATGTAAAGCAATCATTGTCATTCCACGGGCTGCATTTCCAGCAAAACATTGAGTTGCCATATCTGCCATAATATTACTTCCATCTTTTATATTTGAAGTTTCTCTAAAAGGAGAATCTGTACCAGATACATCATGATGGTCACGCCCTAACATAACAGGACCAATTTCCCCATTACGTACCATTTCATTAAATTTAAGAGCTATAGCAGTTCTACTCATTGCATCTTGATAAAATATTCTGGCCTGAGTTCCAACAACCAAACCATTTATATCGGCATCTTTAATCCACATATAATTATCTCTATCTTGA
The DNA here is from genome assembly GCF_014250685.1 of Cetobacterium sp. 2A. Lineage (GTDB taxonomy): Bacteria > Fusobacteriota > Fusobacteriia > Fusobacteriales > Fusobacteriaceae > Cetobacterium. The sequence goes on from NZ_JACFAJ010000009.1 coordinate 41,240, forward strand.
TATCTTCTATTTGGATTAACCAAATCAAGAGCAGCCTTGTCAGTTTTTAATAAATCTTCTTTTTTTCCTGATAGACAAACCCATCTAAAAGGTCCATATCCATAGTCAAAAAGTTCGGGTCCTAAAATATCTTCTACATATGATGGAAATATAAATCCACCTTTATCATCTCTTCCATTTTTAGATATTTCTTTAATTCCTATATCATATAATGATTTTAAAAAACTATTTCCATAGTCAAAGAAATAAGTCTTCTTGTCTACAAGATTTTTAATTACATTATAATGTCTTCTTAAAGTTTCATCTACAAGTCTATTAAAAGTGACTCTATCTTCTGCTAAAAGTCTTGTTCTTTCTTCAAAAGTTATTCCAGCAGGACAGTATCCTCCATCATATACTGCATGGCAAGATGTTTGATCTGAAAGTAAATCTATCTTTTGATTTGTTTTGTCAGCATATTCTAATAAATCAACTATATTTCCATGATACGCAATAGCAAATGGAATTTTTTGTTCCTGTTTCTCTTTAGCTAATTTAAAAGCTTCCTCAGGAGTATTAGCAATTTTATTTATCCATCCTTGTTCAAGTCTAGTGTGAATTCTTGATAGGTCAACTTCGGCTATTATAGATACTCCTTTTGCAATAACAGTTGCCTTTCCTTGAGCTCCACTCATTCCTCCTAATCCAGATGTAACAAATAATTTTCCAGATAAGTCTCCGTCTTCAGGTACTCCACAAAATAATCTTCCAGCATTTAAAATTGTAGAATATGTTCCGTGAACAATTCCTTGCGGACCTATATACATCCATCCACCTGCTGTCATTTGACCATAATTTGCTACTCCTAAAGCTGCTGCTCTTGCCCAGTTATCATAATCATCAAAGCCTCCAATCATCAAAGCATTTGTAATAATTACTCTCGGAGCTGACGGTTTTGATTTAAACAATCCAGTAGGATGACCAGAAGCAACAACTAGAGTTTGATTATCATTCATATTCTCTAAATATTTTTTTATAAGTCTATACTGCATCCAGTTTTGACAAACTTGTCCAGTTTCACCATAAGTAACAAGTTCATATGGATATAAAGCAATATCGAAATCTAAATTATTGTCTATCATTACCTGAACAGCTTTAGCATCTGTACATTTCCCTTCATACTCAAATATTGGTTTCCCATATATGTTTCCTTTTGGACGAAATCTAAACCCATAAATCCTTCCATGATTTTGAAGTTCTTCTAAAAATTCAGGAGCTAATTCATGATGAAACTCTTCTGGAATATATCTTAAAGCATTTTTCAAAGCTAGAACTACCTCATCATCTTCTAAATGAACAACTCTTTTTGGAGCTCTTCTTATTTTAGGATCAAATTTAAGAGACTCTTTTGGAATATCAGATGCTTCAAGTTTAATTGACATCGAATCATAAATTTCTTTATTTATCATTTTTTAAATCCTCCTAGTTTATAAAATTATCAAAATCATTTTAAGAATACTCAATTTTAAAATTTTGATTTTCTAATTTACTTATTACAATTAAATCTAACTATTTTCAAATATATATATTAAATGATTGCTATTACTATATATTTAAATATTGACACACAAATAAACAAAGGGTAATATTTCCCTATAATCATTATTAAAGTATTTTAATAATAAAATAATTTAAGGAGAGCATAAATATGTATCAAAAAAAAATTAAAGAAAGTAATGAAAAAAAAATTTTTAATTATATATATAAAAAAGAGGAGGACTTAAACGCTGTAGATATATCAAACACTTTAAATATAAGTTTTCCAACTGTTAAAAATGTTTTAGAAAAATATTTAAAAGATAACATAATAAATAAAAGTCTTAAAATTGGTGGTAAATCCGGTAGAAAAGCCCAAAATTATTCTTTAAATAAAAATTTTTGTTACTCAATAGGCGTGGTAATAAATATGAAGAAAATTCATATTATTTTAACTAATGAAAAAGGAATAAATATAAAAGAAACTTGTATTAAGGAAACTTTCAATATAGATACTCTCACACTAAGATTATTTGAAGAACTAGAAGAATTTATAGGATCAATTTCTAAAGAAATAATTCCAAAAATTATTGGAATTGGGATTTCTATTCCTGGTGTTTTAGATACAATTAATAAAAAAATTGAAATAGGAATACGTCTTAAATTAGATTTCTCAATTATTGAATCTATTGAAGAAAAATTTAAAATGAAAGTTTTCATAGAAAACGAGTCTAATTTAGTAGCAATCGTTGAAAAGTTTATGGGGATTGGAGAAAAGTGTGAAGATTTTATAGTTTTAACTATACAAGAAACTATTGGAATTGGAATTTTTAATCAAGAAAATTATTATGAGGGCTTTCATTTTAAAGCTGGAAGAGTTGCACATATGACAATTGATATGAACGGAGAAGAGTGTGAATGTGGTGATAGTGGATGTTGGGGCAAATATATCTCTGATGATATTTTATTACAAAAGTTTAAAAATAAGTTTCCTTTAATTAAAAAATATGACGATATTTTTTTAAGTGAATATCTAGAATCAAAACAAGGAAATGAAATAATTGAAAATTATATAAAATATTTAGCTAGAGGAATTAAAAATTTAATCTTTTTTTCAAATCCAGAAAAATTAATAATCAGTGGTAAAATTTGTAAGCATAATCATATCATTAAAGATAAACTATTAAACTGTATCTACAATGATAATATTTTTTTGAGAGGAAAAGAAACAATTCAATTTTCAGAATTTGAGCAATGCCCAAATTCTATTGGAGCTGCAATGCTTCCAATTGTAGACACTCTATTTTAAGAGGAGTTAGTCATGAAAATAAAAAATAATATTGTAGGATTTTTTATACTTTTTTTTATACTTCCTTTTATATTGATTGAAACATTTATAATACATGATATCTACAAATATTCTAAAAGACACAAAGAGGAAGATTATATTATAATACTTGGAGCAAAATTAAATAATTTTGAACCTAGTCAAGTTTTAAAACATCGTTTAGATACAGCTATCAATTATACACATAAATACCCAAATGTTAAAATAATTGTTTCGGGTGGAAAAAATTATAATGAAAAGATATCAGAAGCAGAAGTTATGAGAAACTACCTTATAAAAAACAATATAAAAAAAGAACAAATTATTTTAGAAAATAAATCAACATCGACATATGAAAATCTAAAATTTTCTTTTAAATTAATAAAAAAAAATAGTAGAGTAGCAGTTGTTTCAAATGATTATCATATTTTTAGAAGTAAATTAATTGCAAATTTTTTAGAAGTTCCAATTGATGGAATATATACTAAAACTTATTCCAACAAATTTTATTCTTCATTAATAAAAGAATATTTTAAAATTATTCACGAAATAACTAGATATTTATTAAAAAAAGAGTACAACTGATTATAATCAGTTATACTCTTTTTTCATTCTACATAAGATAAGATTCCTAAATCTATACCTTCTTTTATATATTTAAAATTGTTTATTATATAATAAATATCATCTTCTGATTCATCTTCTAATGTACATAGCTCTTTTAAAGTAAGAGGTCCTCTTATTTTAATTTCTACAGCATATCTTACGTAAGCTGGAATATCCTCTTCACAACAAAAATCTGGAATTACTTGAATATCTTCATCTTCTACCAATATATTCAATTTATCGCCAGCTATGAAGTCAATTTTCTTATTTTTATTTATTAAATATTCTTCTTCTATTTCAGTTCTAATAACATCTAAATCCAATGCATAAATAGACTGTTCCATAGTTTCATCTAATCCCTCTTCTAAAAAACTATCCTCAAGTACTATTCCTTTATTCACCAATTTATCAACCATATTCTCAGTAATCTCATCATCTAAAATTGTAATTCTATCCTCAATTTCTTCCATTGTAAACCAGTATGGATTCCCATCATTATATAAAGCTAAAAGTATTGGAAGTTCTGTATTTAATTCTATATCATTTTTTAATAAATCAAACTGGCTCAATCCTCCGATATACGGTCCCATTAAAACTCCTCCTATTTTATTATAATATTGTATGATAATTTATTATATACTATATTTATAAAAATAAATCAAAGTTTTTATATATTATTTTTCCAAAAAATAAAAAAATGGCGCTTCTTGCTGGGCTCGAACCAGCGACAACACGATTAACAGTCGTGTGCTCTACCAACTGAGCTAAAGAAGCACTTTTTTAAGATTGGCAACTACTTATCCTCCCAGGGGGCTGCCCCCCAAGTACTTTCAGCGTGTATGAGCTTAACTTCCAGGTTCGAAATGTTACTGGGTGTACCCTCATAGCTATCGTTGCCAATCAATATTCAAATGTCTTTGAACACTTGAAACTATATAGTAGTTGAGATTTATTAGGTTAAAACTTCGACATATTAGTATTGGTCAGCTAAAAGTATCGCTACTCTTACACCCCCAACCTATCAACCTCCTAGTCTCGAAGGTGTCTTAAAGAATACTTATCTTGAAGTCAGTTTCCCGCTTAGATGCTTTCAGCGGTTATCTGTTCCAAACGTGACTACCCAGCTGTGCCACTGGCGTGACAACTGGTACATCAGAGGTTTGTCCATCCCGGTCCTCTCGTACTAAGGACAGATCTTCTCAATATTCTAACGCCTACAGTGGATAGGGACCGAACTGTCTCACGACGTTCTGAACCCAGCTCACGTACCGCTTTAATGGGCGAACAGCCCAACCCTTGGGACCTTCTCCAGCCCCAGGATGCGATGAGCCGACATCGAGGTGCCAAACTCTACCGTCGATATGGACTCTCGGGTAGAATCAGCCTGTTATCCCCAGGGTAGCTTTTATCCGTTGAGCGACGACCCTTCCATTCGGAATCGCCGGATCACTATGTCCTGCTTTCGCACCTGCTCGACCCGTCAGTCTCGCAGTTAAGCTCCCTTCTGCCATTGCACTCTCCGGTTGATTTCCATCCAACCTGAGGGAACCTTTGAACGCCTCCGTTACTCTTTCGGAGGCGACCGCCCCAGTCAAACTGCCCACCTAGCACTGTCTCCGAGGGTACAAACCTCAGATTAGAATTTCGATGTAGTATGGTTGGTATTCCACCGTTGACTCCGCGTAATCTAGCGACCACGCATCATAGTCTCCCAACTATCCTATACATACGACACCAAAACCCAATACCAAGCTACAGTAAAGCTCCATGGGGTCTTTCCGTCCTACTGCAGGTAATCGGTATCTTCACCGATAATACAATTTCACCAGGCCTCCCGTCAAGACAGCTCTCAGATCGTTACACCATTCGTGCAGGTCGGAACTTACCCGACAAGGAATTTCGCTACCTTAGGACCGTTATAGTTACGGCCGCCGTTCACCGGGGCTTCAATTCGGAGCTCTCACTCCTCCTCTTAACCTTCCGGCACTGGGCAGGTGTCAGCCCATATACATCGCCTTACAGCTTAGCATAGACCTGTGTTTTTGTTAAACAGTCGCCTGAGACTCTTCACTGCGGCCTCTCACAGCTTTGCGACGCGTGTTCGCTGACCATGAAAGGCACCCCTTCTCCCGAAGTTACGGGGCAATTTTGCAGAGTTCCTTAACGAGAGTTAGCCTGTCCGCCTTAGATTTCTCATCCTGACCACCTGTGTCGGTTTGGGGTACGGGCACTAATATCTTTAAACGCTTAGAAGCTTTTCTCGGCAGTGTGGTATTTGCACCTTCATCTTACGACTCCGTATCACGCCTCAGATCTAGTCTCGCGGATTTTCCTACGAGACCACCCTACACGCTTACACTGGCACTTCCGTTCGCCAGCGTGCATAACCTCCTGCGTCCCTCCATCACTCAATATCAGTGGCACAGAAATATTAATCTGTTTTCCATTCGCCTACGCATTATAGCCTCGGCTTAGGACCCGGCTTACCCAGGGAAGACAAACTTTACCCTGGAACCCTTGGTCTTCCGGCGTGGGAGATTCTCGCTCCCATTCTCGCTACTTATTCCTGCATTCTCACTTCTGATACCTCCAGAGTCGCTTACGCTTCTCCTTCAACGGCCTACAGAACGCTCTCCTACCAATTGCTTACGCAATTCCACAGCTTCGGTTTATAACTTAGCCCCGTTACATTGTCGGCGCAGAGACTCTCGACCAGTGAGCTATTACGCACTCTTTAAAGGTATGGCTGCTTCTAAGCCAACCTCCTGGTTGTTTGTGAATCTCCACCTCCTTTCCCACTTAGTTATAATTAGGGACCTTAGCTGGTGGTCTGGGTTGTTTCCCTTTTGACCATGGAAGTTAATTCCCATAGTCTCACTCCTGAGCTCTTAAATTATGGTATTCGGAGTTTGATTGATTTCGGTAAGCAATATGCCCCCTAGATCATTCAGTGCTCTACCCCCATAATTGAACACTCAAGGCTGCACCTAAATGCATTTCGGAGAGAACGAGCTATCTCCTGGTTCGATTGGCTTTTCACCCCTAAACCTACCTCATCTCCCAACTTTTCAACGGCGGTGAGTTCGGGCCTCCACTGTGTCTTACCACAGCTTCACCCTGGACAGGCTTAGATCACCAGGTTTCGCGTCTACGTCCAGCGACTATGTCGCCCTATTCAGACTCGGTTTCCCTTCGGCTCCGTTAAACTTAACCTTGCCACTGAACGTAACTCGCAGGATCATTCTCCAAAAGGCACGCCATCACCCCGAAGGGCTCTGACCGCTTGTAAGCACATGATTTCAGGTTCTATTTCACTCCCCTCCCGGGGTTCTTTTCACCTTTCCCTCACGGTACTATGCGCTATCGGTTAGTAAGAGTATTTAGCCTTACGAGATATGGTCCTCGCTGATTCACACAGAATTCCTCGTGTTCCGTGCTACTTGGGATTAGTTACGCATTTGAAACAGGTTACCTGTACGGGGCTATCACCCTCTACGGCGAACTTTTCCAAGTTCTTCCAGTTCGGTGTTTCAAAATGCTGAAAGCTTTACAGACTTTCTAGAGACTATCCCGCTACCCCATATACACAACGGCTGTAACCTTGACATGTATATGGTTTAGGCTCACCCCCGTTCGCTCGCCGCTACTTAGGGGATCGTTTTTACTTTCTTTTCCTCGCGTTACTTAGATGTTTCAGTTCACGCGGTTCCCTCTTTCGTGCTAAGACTCCATCTTAGCAGATTTCTCCATTCGGAAATCCTAGAATCAATGTTCGATTGCAACTCCTCTAGGCTTATCGCAGCTTACCACGTCCTTCATCGGCTCTTACTACCAAGGCATCCTTCATGTGCCCTTAATATCTTAACCTATTTTTATTTGACAGACTAACTACTCAAAGATTATTTGAATTGTTAGTTATTTGTTAATTATTCTCTCAATATCTACTATATAGTTTCCAATGTCCAAAATGATAATGTATGGTGGAGATAAGCGGAGTCGAACCGCTGACCTACGCAGTGCAAGTGCGTTGCTCTCCCAACTGAGCTATATCCCCGTATGGTGCGTTTGAGTGGACTCGAACCACCGACCTCACGCTTATCAGGCGTGTGCTCTAACCACCTGAGCTACAAACGCATCGAAGAACACTATCAATCGAATAGAGAAGATGTTGTCTCCTTAGAAAGGAGGTGATCCATCCGCACGTTCCCGTACGGATACCTTGTTACGACTTCACCCCAATCGCTAATCACACCTTAGGAACATCCCTCCCTTACGGGTTAGGCCTGCCACTTCAGGTGCAACCAACTCTCGTGGTGTGACGGGCGGTGTGTACAAGACCCGAGAACGTATTCACCGCAACATAGCTGATTTGCGATTACTAGCGATTCCAACTTCATGTACTCGAGTTGCAGAGTACAATCCGAACTAAGAACAGCTTTAAGAGATTAGCTCACCCTCGCGGGTTGGCGACTCTCTGTACTGCCCATTGTAGCACGTGTGTAGCCCAGCGTATAAGGGGCATGATGACTTGACGTCATCCCCACCTTCCTCCTGCTCGTCGCAGGCAGTATCGCATGAGTGCTCAACTTAATGGTAGCAACATACAAAAGGGGTTGCGCTCGTTGCGGGACTTAACCCAACATCTCACGACACGAGCTGACGACAGCCATGCACCACCTGTCACCAAGTTCCGGCAAGCCGGCACATCTCCATCTCTGGAAACTTCTTGGGATGTCAAACGCTGGTAAGGTTCCTCGCGTTGCGTCGAATTAAACCACATGCTCCACCGCTTGTGCGGGTCCCCGTCAATTCCTTTGAGTTTCATACTTGCGTACGTACTCCCCAGGCGGATCACTTATCGCGTTAGCTTGGGCGCTGAGGTTCGACCCCCAACACCTAGTGATCATCGTTTACGGCGTGGACTACCAGGGTATCTAATCCTGTTTGCTCCCCACGCTTTCGCGCTTCAGCGTCAGTATCTGTCCAGTGAGCTGACTTCTCTATCGGCATTCCTACAAATATCTACGAATTTCACCTCTACACTTGTAGTTCCGCCCACCTCTCCAGTACTCTAGACTAGCAGTTTCCAACGCAATACGGAGTTGAGCCCCGCATTTTAACATCAGACTTACTAATCCGCCTAGACGCGCTTTACGCCCAATAAATCCGGATAACGCTTGCGACATACGTATTACCGCGGCTGCTGGCACGTATTTAGCCGTCGCTTCTTCTGTTGGTACCGTCATTTTTTTCTTCCCAACTGAAAGCACTTTACGATCCTAAAACCTTCATCGTGCACACAGAATTGCTGGATCAGGCTTGTGGCCCATTGTCCAATATTCCCCACTGCTGCCTCCCGTAGGAGTAAGGGCCGTGTCTCAGTCCCCTTGTGGCCGTTCACCCTCTCAGGCCGGCTATCCATCGTCGCCTTGGTGGGCCATTACCCCACCAACTAGCTAATGGAACGCAAAGTTCTCTTCTAGCGCATATAGCTTTCATAAGAATCCCATGCGAGAAACTCATAATATCCGGTATTAGCTGTCGTTTCCAACAGTTGTCCCAGACTAAAAGGCAAATTCTTTACGCGTTACTCACCCGTCCGCCACTTTCCATTCCGAAGAACTTCAAGTCGACTTGCATGTGTTAAGCATTCTGTCAGCGTTCATCCTGAGCCAGGATCAAACTCTTCATTCAAATATATTTTTAAAGTCTTACGACTTAATGTACACCATTTAATGGTTGTTATTGCATAACTTTTGACTATCTTCTCTATTCGGTTGCTAATGTCCTTATATGTTTTTTCCGTTCCGGCATTTCCTGCTGGACAAATATAATAGTATCATAAAGATAAATATCTGTCAACACGTTTTTTTATTTTTTTCAAATACTTTTAATTTGAACTTTTATCAAAAATAATTTATAATTAATCCAAATAAATAATAAAAACTAATTTTATAGTTGGAGGACAAAAAATGAAAAATATTTTACTTGGTGTTACAGGTGGAATAGCGGCTTATAAATCAGCAAATATTGTATCTATTTTAAAAAAAAGAGGTTATAACGTAAAAGTTATAATGACTGAAAGCGCTACAAATATTATAACTCCACAGACTTTAGAAACATTATCTAGAAATAATGTTATTACAGATATGTGGGAAAGAGGTCATCAAATTGATGTCGAACATATTTCTTTAGCAGATTGGGCAGATTTAATTTTAGTAGCTCCTGCCACACTTAATATTGTTGGAAAAGTTGCTAATGGAATTGCTGATGATATGCTAACAACAGTTATTTCTGCAGCTAGAAAACCTGTTTTTTTTGCTCTTGCTATGAATGTAAATATGTATAATAATCCTATATTAAAAGATAATATAAAAAAACTAGAAAGCTATGGATATAATTTTATTGAAGCTGATGAAGGATTCCTAGCATGTAATATCAACAGTAAAGGTAGATTAAAGGACGAAACAGAAATTGTTAATATTATAGAAGAAGAATTGTTTCCAAGTGATTTAAAGTTACTTTTTAAAAATAAAAAAATATTAATAACTGCAGGAAGAACTGAAGAACCGATAGATCCTGTTAGATACTTAAGTAATCGTTCAAGTGGACAAATGGGATATGGTTTAGCAGAAGCTGCTGTGAAGATGGGCGCAGATGTAACTCTTATCTCTGGACCTACAGAACTTGATATTCCAAAAGGACTTGATAATTTTATTAGAGTAAGAACTGCCGAAGAAATGTATTTAGCAACTATTGAAAAGTATTCTGAAATGGATATTGCAATTGCATGTGCTGCTGTTGCTGATTATAAACCCAAATTTTATTCAACTGAAAAAATTAAAAAATCAGATGGAGATTTAGTAATAACTTTAGATAGAAATCCAGATATATTATTAGAAATGGGTAAAAGAAAAGATAAACAATTCCTTGTTGGTTTTGCAGCAGAAACTGAAAATATTATTGAAAATGCAGTTGGAAAATTAAAAAAGAAAAATTTAAATTTAATTATTGCTAACAATGCAAATAATATGCAAAAATCAACAAATGAAATATATATAATAGATGCTTCTGAAGAAAAATTAATAATTCCTGAAAAATCTAAAAAAGAATTGGCATATGATATTTTAAAAACTATATCTAAAAAGTTAGAGAGAGCTTAAGCTCTCTCTAACTTTTTTTACAATTAATTCATGCCCTTTTTTATCTGTTTAAATTTAATTTCTTTTCCATCCTTAGTATAAAAACTTAACTTATCATCTTTTACACTGTATTTTTCAACTTCAAGCAATTCTGTTAAATAATCTTTTTCTCTCTCCATTAAATTTTCAGGTCCCATCATCAATGTCGACCCAACTTCTTTTATCTCTATTTTTTTTCCAATTTTTAAATAGCTTCCGAAATAGTTATTGACCCCAGAAAATCCATAAAATCTTCCACCATCAAATCCAATTGTTATATTTTCTGATGGATATTCATCTACTAAAATATATTCTTTTCCTCTAATCATATTATTTTCAATAGAACTATTTGAACACCCCAGAAAAACAAACATTAAAATTGATAGTACAAACCAAACCTTCTTCATGCTACCCACCCCTAACTAATTTTTTTAGATTTTTTGTTTAGTATAACTATTCCTACAACTGAAAAAATAATTAATATAACACTTATAGCGTGTGGAGCTCTTACTCCATAAATCATTAAATCTTCAGCTCTAAAGAAACTAACTAAAATCCTTATAACACTATAAATTATTATATAACTAAACATTATGACTCCGCTAGGATAATTTTTTTTTCTTAAATAAAACCAAATAAATAAAAATCCTAAAAAATTAAGTAAAGACTCATAAAGCATAGCTGGATGAAGTGCTAAATTAGGAAACTCACTTCCAGCTGGAGAATCTTTTGGAAAAACAAGCCCCCAAGGAACTAATTCTTTATAATTATTTTTTTCAGATAAAGGCAAAGTATTATAGTAACTATACCATTCATAAAACCTAGTTTTAAAACTAAATATAATATTTAGTGGAGTAAAAGTTGGTACTCCATGTACTTCTCCATTAGCAAGATTTCCAAGTCTTCCAATCGCTTGACCTAGTATTAATGGAGCTGCTGCAATGTCTCCAAGTAAAAAGAAATTGATTTTTTTTATTTTAGCGTAGATTAACGTTCCAATTATTCCACCAATTATTCCTCCATGTATAGCCATTCCACCTTTCCATACAGCCAATATATCTTCTGGATGAGAAAAATAATAACTATAATTAAATAAAACATAATACAATCTTCCGCCTAAAAGACCAGATAACATTGCAACAAAGGCATAGTCTTCAACTTGTTTTTTATTTAATCCTTTCTGTTCTCCATAATATTTAGCCAATTCGACTCCTAAAAAGAACGATATTGCATAGCATAAGCCATAATATCCTATTTGAAAATTACCTATTTTTAAAAATATTGGGTTCAAGTATATCACTCTCCTAATTTCAAATTACTAAATAAATTATACCATTCTTCTTTTTTTTAACAATTTTTTTTACATTTTTTTAGATTTTTTATTGAAAAATTTCAGATTTTAAACTATTATATGATATATTAATTTTTTATTATGCTTATTTTTGGATTGAAATGAATTTTAATTTTAAGGAGGAAAATTTATGCATTACCACGCACCTGTTACAGAAAAAGTTTTTTGGATAGGTACCAACGATAGAAAAACTGAAAGATTTGAAAATTACTTACCACTACCACAAGGTGTTGCTTACAACTCATACCTTATTAACGATGAAAAGACTTGTATTATAGATACTGTAGAGTTTTCTACTGCGGGTTTATTTATTGAAAAAATTGAAGGAATTCTAAAAGGGAAAAAATTGGATTATGTTATTGTAAACCATATGGAACCTGACCATTCTGGTGCACTTTTAGATCTTATGAAATATTATCCCGATGCTAAAATTATAGGAAATATAATAACATTAAGAATGATAAAGGCTTTTTTCCACGATTTTGATGAATCAAAATTTATTACTGTAAAAGAGGGAGACACTCTTGATTTAGGTCATCACAAATTAACTTTTGCTATGATTCCTATGGTTCACTGGCCAGAATCAATGGTGACTTACGATATAACTGACAAAATTCTTTTCTCTAATGATGCTTTTGGAAGTTTTGGAACTCTTGATGGAGGAATCTTCGATGATGAATTAAACTTTAATTTCTATGAAGACGAAATGAGAAGATACTATGCCAACATAGTTGGAAAATTCGGTCCACAAGTTAACACTGCTATAAATAAGTTGGGAGGACTTGAAATTAAATTCATCTGTCCTTCACACGGTATTCTTTGGAGAAGAGATATTAATAAAGTTATCCAACACTTCTCAAACTGGGCTAACTTTACTCCGGAAGAAGAAGGAGTAGTTATAGTTTATGGAACTATGTATGGAACAACAGCTAAAATGGCAAATGTAATTGCTAGAGAACTTTCTTGGAATGGAATTAAAAATATAAGAGTATACGATGCATCAAAAACTGATCATTCATTTATAATAAGTGATATCTGGAAATACAAGGGACTTATAATTGGATCTGCTGCACACAACAATGATGTTTATCCTCCTATTTTTACTTTATTACATAAACTAGAAAATTATGGATTGAAAAATAGATTTTTAGGTATTTTTGGTAACATGCTTTGGAGTGGTGGTGGAGTTAAGGGAATTAAAAAATTTGCTGATGCTTTACCTGGACTAGAAGTTATTGCTGAGCCTGTTGAATCCAAAGGAGAACCAACTAATGAGGATCAACATAAATTAGAAGCTATTGCTAAAGCTATGGCGGAAAGATTGATAGCAGAAAGAAACTAGTAAAAAGCACAGTGTAAAAGCTGTGCTTTTTGTATATTTAATTTTATTAAGGAGAAAAAAATGTCTGATAGAAACAAACAAATAAATAAGGAAGCTCTTATTACATTGGCTCTATATCTATTTTATTTTTGTTGGTGGTATTACTTTGCTTACCTCTATGAAGCTAAAATTGATGGAAGTTATAAGTTTATTTTTGGATTGCCATCTTGGTTTTTTTACTCTTGTATTCTAGGACTATTTATAATAAATGTTTTAGTTTTTATAATTGTAAAACTTTTTTTTAAAGATATGGACTTAGAGTAAATAGGAGGAATAAAATGTTAATACTTATACCTATCGTTGTATACTTGTTTGGTATGCTCTTTATAGCATATAAAGTAAATGGAATTAAAAACAATTCCAATGTCAACTTTATGGAAGAATATTTTATTGGTAGTAGAAATATGGGTGGCTTTGTTTTAGCCATGACAGTTGTAACCACGTATATTGGTGCCAGTTCTTTTATTGGTGGACCTGGAGTTGCTTATAAAATGGGACTTGGATGGGTATTATTAGCCTGTATACAAACTCCCACAGCCTTTTTAACTTTAGGGATTTTGGGAAAGAAGTTAGCTATAATATCAAGACAAATTGGTGGAGTAACTATTACAGACTTTTTAAGAGCTCGATACAAAAGTGATGTTGTTGTTATATTGGCATCTACTTTGATGCTAATCTTTTTTATAGGGAGTGTCGTTGTTCAGTTTGTTGGAGGAGCAAGACTATTTGAAAGTGTAACCGGTCTTTCATATTTGACTGGTTTAATTATTTTCTCTATTGTAGTTATTGGTTATACTACTTTTGGTGGTTTTAGAGCAGTTGTTATAACTGATGCAATTCAAGGTATTGTTATGTTAGTAGCTATGTCAGTTTTATTTATTGTTCTTTTAAAAAAAGGAAACGGAATGGAAAATATAATGAGAACCATAGAAGTTTCAAATCCTCAGTTTCTTTCACCTGATTCAGGTGGCGCTATAGGAAAATCTTTTATTTTATCTTTCTGGATGCTTGTTGGAGTTGCTGTTCTTGGACTACCCGCTACAACCGTTAGATGCATGGGATTTAAAGATACAAAATCAATGCATAACGCAATGATTCTTGGAACTTCTGTGGTAGGAGTTCTTATGATTGGAATGCATTTGATTGGTGTTATGGGAGTAGCTCTACAACCAAATGTTGATATAGGAGATAAAATTATTCCAATTCTAGCCATGGGACATTTACATCCAATTTTAGCTGGGTTATTTATTGCTGGACCTTTAGCTGCTATTATGTCAACTGTTGATTCATTTTTAATACTTTCATCAGCTGCTATTATAAAAGATCTTTATATAAACTATATTAATCCTCATCCTGAAGAGGCAAAAATAAAGAAAATATCTTTATTTACTTCTTTAATAATTGGTATAATTGTTTTTGTTTTAGCACTGAATCCGCCCGATTTACTTGTTTGGATTAACCTATTTGCCTTAGCGGGGCAGGAAGCAGCATTCTTTTGTCCTATTATTTTTGGACTTTATTGGAAGGGTGCAAATGCTACTGGAGCGATATCATCAATGTTATTTGGAGTTATCATTTATATTTACTTTATGACTTTTAAAGTAAACATTCTAGGATTACATCAAATTGTTCCTGTAATAGGATTAACAATTTTAGTATTTATTGTCGGTTCTCTTTTAGGAAAAAAATCTGATGAAACTACAATTAAGCAATTTTTTAATTATTGACTTTAACCCCTAAAAAGTGTAATATTTAGGCATACGGCTTGTCTTCATGGCTCAATCGGATAGAGCATCTGACTTCGGATCAGAGGGTTGAGGGTTCGAATCCTTCTGGAGACGCCACTCATATAATACATTACAATTTTATAAATATAAATTAACCTACATTATGTTACTCTAATGTAGGTTTTTTGTTTCAAAATTAAATTTTGTTTATCTAAAAATAGGAGAGTGTTCGTATGAAAAAAAAGATTCTTATTTTTATGACATTAATTATGTTTTTACCGTCAGTAAATATTTTTGCTTTAAACAATTATATTATGCCTAAAGAGGAACAAACTCATGAGGGAACTTGGTTAACTTGGCCACACAAATATACTTATGGAGAAGAATACAGAAAAGAGATAGAGAGTATATGGATTGATATTGTAAAAGCACTATATACAGGGGAAAACATCCATATCATTGCATATAACAACAAAGAAAGAGATAGAATTGAAAAGCTATTAATTAAAAATAAAGTAGATATGAAAAAAGTTGATTTCGTTATATCTAAGTCAGATGACGTATGGGTTAGAGATACTGGTCCAATTTTTATATTTGATAAAAATAACAAACTTACAATTGTAGATTTTGCTTTTGATGGTTGGGGAAAGAAAACGAAATATAAAAATGATGATAATATTCCTAAAAAAGTTGCTGAAACAAAAAAAATTCCAATTATAAATGTACCAGAACTTGTATTAGAAGGAGGATCTGTAGAATTAGATGGTAATGGAACAATGATGGCAACTCTTAGTTCTGTTGTAAGTAAAAATAGAAACAAAAACCTTACAGTAAAAGAAGTTGAAGAATATATAAAAAAATATCTAGGAGTTACTAATTTCATATGGTTAAAAGGAGTTACCGATGAAGATATTACTGACGCTCATATAGATGGAATGGCTCGTTTTTACAATGAAAATACCATATTAACTGTATCTAAGAAAGACTTTAGAGAACTTTATGATGGAATTGATATGAATGACTACAAAAAAATACAAAGTTCTAAAAATAGCAAGGGAGAACCATACAAGATAATTGAAATTCCTTTAACGAAGAAAAATGTAGTCGGATTAGACTATAAAGGATCTTATTTGAATTACTATATTGGAAATGAAGTAGTTCTTGTTCCTGTATATAAAGATGAAAATGATAAAATAGCAATAAAAATCATTTCAGATTTATATCCTAAAAAAAAGATAATTCCAATAGTAGTCAATAATCTTTTTCAATATGGGGGAATGATTCATTGTGTGACACAGCAGCAACCAGCAAGTATATAAGTTTTAAAACAAATCTCTTTAGATATTTCTAGAGAGATTTTTTATTTACCTTTTTAAATATTCTGTTATATAATTAAATTACAATTAAATATGTATTAGGAGGACATCGATGAAGAATGAGCACGGAGCTAATTTATTCCAATTGTCAAATAAGTTAGGGATTTCTAAAAATGAGTTTCTTGATTTTAGTTCCAATATAAATCCGTTTGGTGCAAGTGAAAAGGCTAAAAAAGCTGTTATTGAAAATATAGACTTAGTATCTATCTATCCAGATCCAGAATATAAAGCTTTAAGAAAAGCTATAGCTAATTATTCAAATTGCAATGAAAATAATATTATATTAAGTACTGGAGCGACTGAACTTATTTCAGCTTTTGTTAAATATGTCTTGCCAAAAAAAGCTATTTTACTTTCTCCAGCTTATTCAGAATATGAAAAAGAATTGAAAAAAATCAATTGTAATATCACAGAAATTTTATATAAAAAAGAAAATAATTTTATAATAAGCGTTGATGAAATTTTACAAAAAACAAAACAAGAAAATCCTGACTTAATAATCATCTGCAATCCAAATAATCCAACTGGTTCAGCTTTTACAGAAAAGCAAATTTCTAAAATTTTAGAAAATTTTAAAGGCTTTGTTATGATTGATGAAACTTATATAGAGTTTACAGATCTAGAAAAATATTCATCGTCTAAGTTAGTTGAAAAATATAATAATGTATTTGTTATTAGAGGAACTTCAAAATTTTTTTCAACTCCTGGAATCAGATTAGGGTATGGAGTTTGTCCCCAAGGTGAAACTTTTAATTCTCTTTCATCCATGTCAAATCTTTGGAATATTAATATTTTCGCTGAGATAATGGGTGAAATAATGTTTCAAGATTTTGATTACATTGAAAATTGTAGAAAAAATATTGAAAATTCATTCACTAAATTAAAGTTTAACTTGTCTAAAATAAATTCCTTAAAAATTTATGATAGTTCAAGTAATTTTGTTCTATGTGAAATATTAAATAAAGATGTTGATGCAAACTCTTTATACAATTTTTTACTTGAAAAAAAGATAATTATAAGAAAAGCATCTTCTTTCGCCGGATTGAACTCCAAATTTTTTAGAGTATGTGTATTAAAAGAAGAAGATAATTTAAAATTAATTGAATCGATAAAAGAATTCTTTTTATCAAAGGAAAGTTAAATTAAGAGTAGTATTCTACTAATAGAAGTTTAAATGGGAGGCTTAAATGAGGTCAGAAATAAAAAAACTTTTATTAGTTAGCTTCGGAATCTTTTTAACTTTTTTTATCAGTACAGCAGGTTATATGTTTTTAGAAGATTATAATTTTTTAGATGCCTTATATATGACGGTTATAACTCTTGCAACTGTTGGATTTTCAGAAGTAAAACCTTTATCCCCTGAAGGAAGAATTTTTACAATTTTTGTTATTTTTGGGGGCTTAACAATTTTTTTATATTTCTTAGGAGTTTTTACAGCTTTATTAGTTGAAGGTGAAATAGTAAATTACTTTAAAGGAGTTAAAATGAAGAAAATTATATTAGGATTAGAAAATCATTACATAGTTGTTGGTTATGGAAGAACTGGAGAAAATTTAGTAGAAAGTTTTGTAAATAAAAATCTACCTTTTGTCTTGATTGAAAAAGATCCTATAGTGATTGATAAATTTATATCAAAATATCATTCCAAGGTTCTTTCAGTTCTTGGAGATGCAACAGATGACCAAATCTTAATCGAGGCTGGTATAAAATCTGCATCTACAATTATTCCAGTACTTTCGAGTGATGCTGATAATCTTTTTACAACTATGAGTGCCAAAATTTTAAATCCAAATGTAAAAGTAGTAACCAGAATTAATGATTCATCGAACTATAATAAACTAAAAAAAGCCGGAGCTTCAAACATTTTATCTCCATATGAAATAACTGCTGAAAGAATGTTCTCTCTAGCTACAGAGGCTAATATTTTGACATTTTTAGATTTGACTGAAGGTTATCATAATACAAAAGAACTAACTATTGCTAAAATAGCAGTTACAGATGTTTCAGATTTAATAGGTAAAACTCTGGCACATGCTGAAATACCTAAAAAAACAGGATTAATCGTAATAGGAATAGCTCGTTCTGACTCTTTAATTCTAAATCCCATCTCACATACTGTAATTGAAAAGAATGATAAATTTTTAGTTATAGGATATGTAAAACAGATTAAAAATTTAGAAAAACTCTGCTCTTAAATATTAAAACTATTGACTTTTATTAAAAATAAAACTAGAATATGTTGTTATACATATAAAGCGGAGGCACCTTAATAATGAGAAAATTAAAAATTATTTTACTAGTTTCAATCTTTGTCTTAATGACAGGTTGTTTTAATGGACAAAAATCCATTGAGCTTGTAAAGAACTCTTTAGCACCAAATGTTATTTCTCTTTTTACAGGAAATAAACTTACTATCGGTAAAGTTGTAGGAGTTACTACTAATCCTACTTTTAAAAATTTTAAAGAAAATAATAATAATTTTGTTGAAGTTTCTTGGGATACTCAAGATAAGGGTACTGTTAAAATCATTTATTTAGTTAATTTGGAAACATCTAAGATTCAATTCTCAAAAATATATTCCAACAATGAGCAAATGAACGAGATCTTCTACTACGCTATTATGACAGCCTTAACTGCAGAATATAATAAAAATAATAACAAATAGTGATATTTAGGAGGAATAAATGACAAATAATGACGTTCTTAGAAGAGTGAGATATGCTCTTAGAATTAACGACAAAACTATGACTGAAATATTTAATCTTGGAGATTTAGAATTAACTCTAGAAAATGTTATAGATCTTTTAAAAAAACCAGAGGATGAAGGTTTTGTAAACTGTAATAACAAAACTTTAGATGCTTTTTTAACTGGATTAATAACATATAAAAGAGGAAAGCTACAACTTAAACCAGGTCAAACAGCTAAACCAGTTGAAGTTATTTCAAATAGTGCTAAAAATTTAAACAATCATATTCTTAGAAAACTTAGAATAGCTTTAGATTTTAAAAGTGAAGATATGCTTGCAGCATTTAAACTTGGTGAAGTTATTATTTCTGAATCTGAGTTAAGCGCTCTATTTAGAAGACCTGATCATAAAAATTATAAAGAGTGTGGAGATAAATATGTTAGAACTTTCATTAAAGGTATTACTTTAATGTTTAGAGGAGAATAATATTTAAATAAAAAAGAAGCTCAAAATCCAATAATTGGAGATTTGAGCTTCTTTAATTTACTAAACAATCATACCGTCTGAAATCTTTATAACTCTGTCACACATATTCGAAATACGAAGATCATGAGTTACTATTATAATTGTTGTCTTTAAATCTTTATTTATTTTTCTCAAAAGATCATATATTTCAGAGCTACTATGAGAATCTAAATTCCCTGTAGGTTCATCTGCCAAAACTATATCTGGATTATTTATAAGAGCTCTGGCTATAGCAACTCTTTGCTGTTGTCCTCCAGATAAGTCTCCTGATTTCCTATTTCCGAAGCTCTTTAGTCCAACATATTCTAGAATCTCTAAAGCTCTATCTTTTAGTTCATAGGTATCCTTTTGACTCCTTATCCAAGTTGGCATTAAAATATTTTCTAAAACAGTAAATTCTGGAAGAAGAAAATGAAATTGAAAAATAAATCCTATATTTTTATTCCTAAATTCAGCCATCTCATCTAAAGTATAGTGAGCCATATTCTTTTCTTTGAAATAAATATCACCCGAAGTAGGTTTATCAAGAGAACCTATAAGATTTAAAAGAGTACTTTTTCCACTTCCACTTTCTCCAATTATAGCTATAAAATCTCCTCTATAAAAAGTTAAATTTATGTTATTTAAAACTTTAGTCAAAATTTTATCTCCATAAGATTTATCGATATTTTTTAATTTCATTATTTCTTCTGAACTAATATTTTTCACCTTCTTCCGGAGATACTATTACTTCTTCTGTTTCTAGTCCACTTGTAATTACAAATCCATCAATAACTGGGATTCCAATAACTTCAACAAGTTTTTTACTACTTCCATTTTGTTTAAGAATAAATGTTTTTCCAGATTTTTTAATTAAATATTTTTCTGGAATTAATATAGCATCCTTTATCTTATGGCCTTGCAATATTACATTAACTGTCCCACCATAAAGAAATTCTTTTAAATCATTTTCAAGTGTTCCCTTTACCTCTATGGTTCCTGTCAAATTTGAGACATCAATTCCTATAAAGTAAATTTTTCCTTTAGTAAACTTTTCACTATCATAATACGGATAAATTTCAATTGAATCATTAATTGCAACTCTTCCTACATATTTTTCATCCAAATCAATATTTACTATTTTCTCATCTACAGATGAAACAGAAAATAAATTTGTGTAAGGTCCTACGGTATCTCCAACCTCAACATAACGTTCAGTTATATAGCTATCATATGGAGCATATACATAATATTTAGGCAAGGTATTTTCTAAAGAAGTTAATAAATGAGCTGATGAATTAACATTTGAAATACTTAACTTTCTAACAGCCCCATTTTCTATAGAATTTAATTGATTTTTGGCGTTTTCTAAAAAATTTTGATTTTGAATCAAAGTTGTTTTTTTCTGATTATAATCCAATTCTGTTATATATTTTTTATTATAGAGATTTTCATATTGTTCATATTCTTTTTTTGAAATCTCAAAATTCTTCAAAGCTGTATCATAAGCAGATTGAGCATTTGGTAAATCCAAAGTATCTGATTTTAATAACTGATTTCTTGAGCTTTCCAAATCTGCTTTTGCTTTTTCTATCTCAGCTTCTATTTGTTTTGTATCCAACTTAGCAATCAGAGCTCCCTGTTTTACAAAAGAGCCCTCTCTTAAAAATATTTTTTCAATAGTTCCATCAATTCCAGATGATAATACTGAATTTTCTTTTCCTTCAATAGTTCCAGATGATATTATTTTTTCAATATAATCAGCTTTTTTTACTCTTAATCCTTGGATTTTTTTATCAGTAAACAAAAATAATTTTGCTCCAATAATTGAAATTATTACTAAAATAATACCTACAAATAATTTTTTTTTCTTCATAATATTATCCTTTCCTTATTTTTTTAGTTTTGGAAAGTATTTTGTATGTAATAGTTCGTGAGCTTTACGACTCATAGGATAGTCTAAATACTTTTCGTATATAGCTAAAACTTGAACATTTTCATGTGATCTTCTTACTTTTAACTCTCTGTCTATTTTATTAAGTCCTGCAGCTCTTTTTTCCAAAGTTTCTTGTTTTTTCATAGCCTTAGGTTGACCACCACCACCAACACATCCACCTTTACAAGCCATTATTTCTATTGCATGATAAAATTCTTCTCCAGCTCTAATCTTGTCTAGCATTTTAGCAGCTTCTTCTAAACCATGAGCAATTCCTATTCTTAAATCAATATGGCCGATGCTAAGTTCACAAGTTCTAAATCCTTCCCATCCTCTTAGTGCTTCAAATTCTATATTCTCAATTCTTTGTCCTGTAATCATTTCAATTGTACTTCTAGTAGCGGCTTCTATAACTCCACCAGTCCTACCAAATATGATACCAGCACCTGAATACTCCCCAAGAGGATTATCAAATTCTTGATCCTCCAGTTCCTTTAAATCTATTTCAGTTTCCTTTAAAATCTTAATTAGTTCTCTAGTTGTTATAACATAATCAGTGTCATAGTTATCGCCTCTTGAGAATTCCTCTCTTGATGCTTCATATTTTTTAGCAAGACATGGCATAATTGCAACTGATGTCACCTGATTTCTTGAATATCCTTTTTCTTTTGCCCATATATCTTTAGCTATTGTCGAGAATATTTGCATAGGAGATTTAACTGTAGATGGAACATCTAACATATCAGGATAACTTTGTTCTATAAACTTTACCCATGCTGGACAACAAGATGTAAGTATAGGCAATCTAACTGTATCATCCTCTTTAAAGTATCTCTCTAGCCTGTCTTGAAATTCAGTAGCTTCTTCCATAATTGTTAAATCTGCTGCCCAAGTCGTATCAAAAACATAATCTACTCCAAGTGCTCTTAAAGCTGTATTTATTTTTTTCTCTACATTTTCTCCAGGTTCAAAACCAAACGCCTCTCCTATAGCAACTCTAACAGCAGGAGCCATTTGTGTTATAACTATTTTGCTAGGAGTAGCTAAATCTCTTAGGAATTTTAAAGTATTATCCCCTTCGTTGATGGCATTTACTGGACATGCAACAACACATTGACCACAGTGGGTACATCTTTCTATGTCTATTTCATGCTTTTCTTTTACTTTTCCTGTAATACACTTAACTGGACAAACTCTTGCACATGCCGTACATCCAATACATTTTTCTGTTATTCTAAATCTAACCAATTGTGGACATTCGCCAGCATAACATCTATGTTCTTCAATATGTTCTTCAAATTCATGATAGAAATTATCTATCGCTTCTAATATTAAATTATGATTTTGTTTTACAATCGATTTTATTATATCTGACAGATATCTCAATAAATAAATATCTCTCATATTTGCTTTACCTTTTGTTATTCTATCCAGTACTCTATCAATTCTATCTAACTCATATTTAGCAGGTAGATACTCTCTATATTCACCTTTCATAATTTTTCCAAGTAAAAATTCTACATAGAATTTAGAAAATTGTACGATACAATCTTCTTCAGAAAGAATTATAAGGTTTCTTACTTGTCCTTTTTCAAACAAATTAAAATCTAGAGGTTTATTTAAATCTTTCATTGTCAAAAATCCACCAAAAGGTATTCCAAATTGTGCAGCTTTGAAAGATTTTTTATTTTTAATACCTCCTCCTAGTTCTATTACTTCTTTAAGGGTAATTCCTTCAGGTATCTCAAAAATTCCTGGGTTATTTATTCTTCCAGAAATTGCAACTAATCTATTTTGCTCTACATCTGTACCTATTAATTCTGAACTATCAAAAGCTGAAAAAACAGATCCTAGTGAACTTCTTAGTATAATTTGCTTCTTAACCATATTTTCCCCCATTTTTTTATTTTTTATTTTTTTCAAAATTTCTAATTATTTGCTTTATTATCTTCAATTTTCTCCATTTTTTATTTTGAGAACTCATTTCACTATCTAGTAATTGATCCAATTCTTTTTTTATTTTAGAGTCTACTTCTGCTCCTCTATTCAAAAGATATTTTAATAATTTAGGTTCTGGATTTTGAATAACTACACTTAATATAGTTTGATTATAAATATTTTTTATATTAATGTCTACCCCAGTTTTTAGAACTTTTTCTATAAACTCTATCTTTTGGTCATAACTTATTTCACTTAGAGTTGGAATTATATGTATTAAATTAGATTTTCCTTTTGCTAAAAGATCTGTTTTTCCGCCTAATTCTAAAATCATGTCAAATAAAATTAAACTACTATTTAATATTACAGATCTATGAAGAGGTGTATATCTATCTTTTCCAAAACTATTTATTCCTTTTAATCCAATAATTTCATTTAATTTAACTAATTCTTCCTCAAAATTTTCTATTTTATTAAATTTTTTTTCTAATATTCCTTTTCTAGCTAAAGATATTCCCTTTGAGTTTTCTGTAATTTCATAGTTTGATAGAGCTTCGGGATATCTTTTTAATCCCATTAAAATATCTCCAACAAAATTTAATTCTTTTTTTCTTTTAAATATTTTTAATAACTTTTCTACATCACTCTCAGCTAGTTCATTACTTACTATTTTCTTTCTTATATTTTCCTTTATATCCTTCTCTCTATATGAAATTTGAAATTCATCATTCTTTTCTATTGCCAAAAGGTATTGATTTTTTTCTATTGCAACATCTATTATTTTTCTTCTAAAATGAGCTAATTTATTTTTTAATCCATATTTTTCAATTTTTTTTATGGCTATATTATAATCTGAATTCTCTATATCTTTTTCTATTTCCCATTCTTTTATAATTGTTGGGTGCCCCGATTGTTCAAAAGCATATTGTGCTTCTTCAAATTTTTCAAGAGCGTAAAGTTTCTCTCCTTCTTTATACCACTGATCTTTATTTGAAATTTCTGTTGTAACTATTTCCTCAAGCTCTTTATTTTGTTTTTTAGTTATAAAATGCTCTATCTTTTTTAAAATTGGGTTCTCTTCTGTATTTGATTCCATTACTATCAACTGTTCACGAGCTCTAGTTATACCAACATAAAATTTATTAAAAAACTTTCTATATCTTTGATCTTGTTTTACATTTCCAGAAAGAATTTTTTCCCACTGTTGTATATTGTTTGATGTCAGATTATAACAAATTACTTGTTTATATTCTAACCCTTTAATTTCCTCTACAGTAAATATTCTATGCTTGTTATTAAGCTTATCGTAGAGTTCATTTTTTTCAATTTCATCAGAAACTATAATAGCTACATTAACGTCTTTTTGAGCTCTTTCAATCAATTTAATATCAAAATTTGTAAGTATTACATCTCCGTCTTCAATTATGAAACTTTCTTTATAATCTTTTAATCCTAAATTGCCTATATATTCTCCTCTTAATTCTGCAAAGAAGTTTGCTAATTCAACTATTTTCCTACAACTACGATAATTTTTTGATAAAATATTAACATCATTTTTTAATTTATACTTTGTAAAATATAAATTTTTTACTCTCTCAAAACTAAAATAACTAGAGTTTACCATTTGGTGAATATCTCCAGCAAGAACTACTTTACTACCATTCTTAACTAAATTTAACAAACTATATATCTCTATCTCAGTTAAATCTTGTACTTCATCTATTATTAAAAAATCAAATGTCTTATTTAACTGAAAAGCTTCTCTAGCTAAATCATTCATATCATATTTTTCATTTTCTTTTAACCATTGATTATATTTTTCTGAAATAATATACAATTGTTTTCTTTGTTCTACATCAAGTACAGAATACTTGTCACTTAATTCCAAATACCCTTCTAAAGTAATCTGATTTTTTTCTAAATCCCTATCCCAATTATCTGCTTTTCCCTCGCTCATTATCCCTTTTATTATTCCAAAAATTTCAGAATAAATATTTTCTGTATCTATTCCTAATTTTTTTCTATTTGGAAATGAATACATCAAAAATTCTTTAAACTCTTTATATTTTACTATTTTTCTTTTATCTATATTTAAATATTCTTTATAAAAATCTTCTAAAGTATAAAAATAACTAATCTGATCTTTATTTTTATTTCGAAAGAAATTGTATTGAGCTTGAGTATTTTCTTTTAGATATTTATTTGATGTAAAATATGCTATGTTTTTTATATCATATGCTTCTGCATTCTCTTCAATATTTAAGAGTTTTCTCAATGTAATTGTACTTTTTCCACTTCCTGCACTTCCCGCAATGAATAAAGGTCCGTGAGTATTTAAGCATGTATATTGTTCATCATTTAGGTAATAATATGAAAATTTTCTATCATTTATAAAATTTTTAAACATAGAATCTTCTTTGAATTCATAAGTAATTACATTATTATAATCTAAATTAATTACAGCTGCTTCTTCTTGATTAGTTTCTTCATAATTTTCATAATTAATATCATATTCATTGAATGATTTGCCTGTAATTCTAAGAGATTTTTTTACTCCCATATCATGACTTGAGTATAATAAAAATAAAATGTTTTCTTCATTTTCATTCTCTCTTCTGTTAACTGTAAAAAAAATTCTATCCCCATTATTTATTCTAAACTCATAAATATTATTTTGACCTGAAATCTTTTTTATCCAAAACCCGTTAGGTAATGCTCTTAAATAATTTTCATCTTTTGAAATAGCCTTATAAAATCCATAAAGCTTTAAAGTAATTTTTTCTTCTTTATTTTTTGGAATACTTTTAAAAAAATTTTCTCTTATTAAAAACTTCATAGACTCCTCCTTTAAAAAAATAAAAGGAGCCGCAGTCAAATCACATCGGCTCCTTTTTTAGTTATCTTTTACTTAGAATATTACAGCCACCTCTGTACTCGGGTAATAAGTATCTTATATAAGATGCTATAAAATATTTATTTATTCTATTTTTTCTTACGAATCTCTTAAATCTTTTATCGAGTCTCATTTTACTAATGAATTCAGGAATAGAAATATATCCTTCTTCTTCATTCCTCTCAACCAATTCTTTTAATGATCTTATTTCATCTTTTGTTATAATTACAAAATCTACTAATCCAACACAAGATCTATCAAAAATAATTATTTGTTTCGAATTATCTATTGCATTATTTAGAGATATGCTTGAATATCCAAGTTTTTCCTGAATATATGATTTCTCTAATATTTTTCCCTCATTTTTTATAAATTTTTCTAGTTCTTCAACTCTATTAAATTCTTGTTCTCCAATAGTTAATACTCTACTATTTCCATTTGTATTTAAATTTAAATCATCAGAAAAATGATATTTGAATAACGAATAAAGCATATAATCGGTCATTATTCCATTTTGTTTAAATTCATCTTCCATTGATTTAAATAATGCAATACTATCTATATATTTAGTTTCTTTCGTTACTACTTTATTTTTAATTTCAACAAGTTTTTTAAGATTATATTCGATTTTATCTATATGTATATAGGTTCTCGAATCTGTCATTATTATACCTTCAATTCTTGATAAAAGACCTTCTAATCTCCTAGCTAAATTACTTATAGTCTCTTCATCTAAACTTTGAAAATCATCTTCATATAAATGATAGTTTAAACTAATATTAATATCTTCAATAATTGAACTTATACTTAATTCATCTATTCTTAAAGGTTTTTCTACAATTTTATTAAAATATAATTCTAAAATATCTTTATATCCATCATGTAGAAGATAAAAATTTCCATGTTGAGTATAACCCATTTTAGTTATAATTTTTTCAATTTCTTTTCTTCCAACCCATTTAAAACTTTTGAAAGAATCTTGAATTAAATATAATTCTTCTTCTGATATAACATCTAAAAATTCTAAAGAGTAGAAGATTTTAAAAAATCTTTCTCTTTTATCAAATAAAAATATATCTAAAAAATCTATATAATATGGTCTTGAAAAGATTTCATTTCTTTTAAGCAAGCTTACAAGATATTTATTTTCATCTCCAAAAATTTCTTCCATTTCCTCCAAAGGAATTTCATCTTTAAAATTCATGTCAATTCTTAAAGCAACATTTAAATTATAAGTAGTAAATATATTAAAAATTAAATTTTTAACTTTTATTTCAATTTGTCTTGTTCTTTCACGACTTATTCCTCTAATATTTCCTATTTCCTCGAGTGTTTTTCCATTTTCTAATCTATCAATTAATAACTCTTTATCTCCTTGGTTTAATTTTAAATTAAGTTTACGTATAATTTCTTGAACTGGTAAAGTAGCAGCTCCTGTTGAATATACTCTTTCTAAAGATTCTTTTGATAGTCCTAGACTTTCTATTTTTTCTTTTGTAAAACTTAAAAATTCTTCAAATTTAATATCTTTAAGTTCTTTAATAATAAATATAACATCCCCTATTTTAGAATTCATTATTCTTTTATAGTTTTTTTGTTTTTCTAAATCTATAAAGATTTGTTCGAGATCATTTTTTATTTTTTTTATTCTCCCGGGTCCTACTCCATCTTCGTTACTATATTTTCTGAGTAAAGTTTCATCTATTTGTGATATATAATTTATTGAGTTTTTTTTACAAAATTCAATAAATTTATTAAACTTTTCATCTTTCATAAAATCATTAATTTTTAGGTAATTGCACCATAATTTAATCATTTTCATCAAACATACCCTCCCCATAGATAGTATTTTTATCTAGAAAATTCTTTATAGTTATCTTTTGCTATATTTTTTATAAAAAGTCAATAGTTTTTTTAATAATAGCATACTCATACTTTAACTTCAAATTTTTTAATTAAAATTTTATGAAAAACGTTATAAAGCTGTATAATCGATTTTAAAGCAGTTGGATTGTTTCTATATGAATTTATAACAAGAGATAGAGATTCGTTGTTGATTTTTGATTTTATAGCGTCTGAGAGCTAATTGAATGTGATTCTAATTTCAATTTATTTATAAATATGATTTTAAATTTTAAATAATTTCATATATACAAGGGAAATGTGAACATAAAAATTCAACATATATAGTAGTTTTTATTGTTTAATATTGTTTATATTGTTAGGGGGGAAAATTTTAGCCTTAAAAAAATCGATAAAAGCTATATATAATAAGGTTTTATGAGGGTATAAATATCGAAAAAATCATTCGCATTACCCTTGTATATATGTCCGCATTACCCTTGTATATCTATTCGCATTACCCTTGTATATCTATTCGCATTACCCTTGTATATCTATTCGCATTACCCTTGTATACACAAAAAAATGTTAAATTTTCGCATTGGTGGAGTAGAGATTAAAAAATATTCGTATGATTGTATAGTTATTGCCGATACAGATATATATAACTTGTATATATTGTTGTTTTACTTATGTTTATATGGTAATATTTATAAAATAATATAGATAAATACAAGGGTAATGCGAATATAATTTATTATTTAGAGGAGATTAGTCTAAAGATGAAAAAAATTAAAGAAAAAGAAATTGGTTTGATTTTAAAAAACCAAGTTATTGATACAGGACCAAGCGAAATTATTGAAAAATTTTTAGATGTGTCAGAAATAGAAAATGAGAAGGCAAATAGTCTTGTAAGAATAGATATAAACGTTATAGAGTATCCACTTTTCACAAAGAATCCTAGAAGAAAAAAGAATCAAATTATCAGATATTTTTTTAATAGGGATAAAGAAGCCTATATACAAGTAAATCCAACCTCTGGAGATTGTATCCCAGGGGAATTTGAAGAAAGAGTATTTATAGCTATTTTAAAAATAATGAGAGATAAAAGATATAATAATATATTTTATACTAATACATCGGAAATTTTATATAATATGGGAATTTCACAAACATCATTTAAAAGTTTTTATGGGAAAGTTGCCGTTGCATTGCAAAGGTTATCCCAAACTAGTTATATTTTTAAAAACTCTCTTTACTCAAATAAACTAAAAGGCATTGTCGATGATAAAATAAATACTAATATAATGAATATTAGAACAATTTCTTTGAAACAGGCTTCTCATGAAGAAACAGAATATTTTCATGACAAAAGAATTAAAGAAATTATAAAAATTTCTATATCTAATCATTTTTACGACAATATAATAAGAAAAGGTTATTTGGTTTATGACTCTCAACTTCTTTTAAATATGGAGAGTCCTATAACGAGAGCCCTTTATATGTTGATAAATAAATTGAGATTTAATAGATATGATTTTAAGGTATTGGCGCTTAGTTTAATAAAAAAAATTCCACTTAGTGATGATTCTAAATCAATTGGAAGAAGTATAAAATCAATAGAAAGAAGCTGTCAGGAATTAAAAAAAATGGATTTAATTGGAGATTATAGAGTTTTAAAAAATGGTAAATTGATACAGTCAGAATTTGAGTTTTTCTTTGAAGAAAGACACAATAGTTTAAAACAAAATTATTTTTTCGATGATAAAAATCATTTCGACAACTTAATAATAACACATACAGATGCTGGTGGATTGATTGATATTTCAATATCAGAAGACTTGAAAAATGTTAGTCCTACAGATCAGATGGTGGAGACTATAATGAAAAATTTACCAGCTAGAGCAAAAGAATTAAAAACGATGCCTAAGGCAATAAAAGATGCGATAAGACAATATGGATTTGATTACGTAAAGTTAGTAGCAGAATATATGAGAAGCCAAAAAGTTGGAAATATTAGAAGCTATTTTATGCAGGCACTTAATAAAGGGTGGGCGGATGATTATATATCTAAAGATAAAATTCCTAGTGATAAGAATTCCATCCAAGAATTAAAATTATTTAGTGATGAAGATCTTAATAAATCAAAAGAACGTGAGAGTTTATATTCAAATTATTTAGGACTTTCAGATGATGAAAGATTAAAGATAGAAGAGACAGTTTATATAGAATATATAAAAACTTGTGGTATGGAAGGAAAAGCTCAGAAGATAGCATTTAAAGCTGGAAAAGAGCTAATGATAAAAGAATATTTATTAAAAAATCATACATTTGAAGAAAAATCTAATTTGACAGTAGAACCAGATTTAGATATTAAGACAAATATTTTTATAAAAAAAGAATATGAAAATATTTCAAATTTTCAAATGGAATTACTAGATGTCTTAGAGAGTATGGATTCTAATGATCAAGTTAAAATTTTAAAGATTGTGAGTGCTTCAAAATATTTCGACGCACTTATTGGGAATAAACATATAAAAATTGAATATGTTGAAAATGGTGAGAGTAGCATAGAGATTATTGGTAAATAATTCTAAACAGGATTTATAAAAAAGACGATGTATAATACAAGATAAATTAATAGTTGTGGAGGTTATTGATGAGTCATATTGTAGGCAAGTCATCTTATAAAAGTTTAGAAGAGAGGTTGAATTTATTTTCCCAAGGAGCACCACCATCTGAAAGTTTATATAAAATACTTTCTATACTTTTTAGTGAAAAAGAGGCAAGATTGGTTGCACAATTACCAATTAAACCATTTACAGTTAAAAAAGCTGCAGAAATTTGGAAAATATCAGAAAAAGAAGCAAAAAATATTTTAGATACTCTTTCATCCAGAGCAATTTTATTAGATATTGTTCACAAAGGAGTTCAGACGTACATCCTTCCTCCACCAATGGCAGGTTTTTTTGAGTTTTCTATGATGAGAACAAGAGGAGATATTAATCAAAAATTATTAGGAGAACTTTTTTACCAGTATTTGAATGTTGAAGAAGAATTTATAAAGGATTTATTTTATGGTTCTGAAACAAAGCTGGGAAGAGTTTTTGTAAATGAGTCAGCTTTATCGATTGGAACTCAAGATAATTTAGTACAAATATTAGATTATGAAAAATCAACACATATAATAAAATCTTCAGAACATATTGGGGTTAGTATGTGTTACTGCAGACATAAGATGCAACATGTTGGAAAAGCTTGTGGAGCACCAATGGATATTTGTATGACCTTTGGAAATACTGCTGCTTCGCTTATAAAAAATGGATATGCAAGAGAAATTGACACGATAGAATGTATAGACTTGCTTCAAACGGCCTATGAGAGCAATCTAGTACAGTGCGGAGAGAATGTCAGGGAAGGAGTAACCTTTATATGCAACTGCTGTGGATGTTGTTGTGAGGCGCTTGTAGCTGCTAAGAAGTTTGGAGTGTTACATCCTGTTGAAACAACAAATTTTATACCCAAAATAAATTATGAGAGTTGTATAGTATGTGGAAAATGTATTAAGATTTGTCCAGTTAATGCTATAACAAAAAGTGAGAACCAAGTTGTTATAAATGAAGAACTTTGTCTTGGATGTGGACTCTGTGCTCGTGGTTGTTTTAAAAAATCAATTTTGCTAAAAAATAGAGAAACCAAAATTATAACTCCCATAAATTCAGTTCATAGAGCTGTATTGATGGCTATTGAAAAGGGAAAGTTGCAAGATTTAATATTTGACAATAAGGCTCTGTACAGTCATAGAGCTATGGCGGCGATACTTGGGGTAATTTTAAAATTATCGCCAGTAAAGAAAGTTATGGCTAGTAAACAAATGAAATCGGTTTATTTAGAAAAGCTACTTTCCAATTACAATTAATAAAAAGAGACTCTTCTTAATGTGAAAGAAGAGTCTCTTTATTATTTATATTCGATTAAAGTATTTTCAGAGAGACTTTTTTTTATATCAATTACTCTTTGATTATAACTTCCTCTCCATTTTAGGGAAAGATCTTTTTTAGTTATATCAAATTTCCCTTCTATTAGAATATCACATAAAGATATTAAAGAAATCAAATCCTCATTGTTAATAATATCTTCCCAAGTGTATCCAGACCAAATCCAGATATCTTTTTCAGGAAATTCATTTTTAAATTTTTTAAGAAAAGAAATTAAGGGAGCGATATTGGATGGATAAGTAGGATCCCCTCCAAGCAGAGAGAGACCCTTTAAACTTTTCTCATATTTTTTAAAATATTCCAAAATATCATTTTCTTCTTTTTCAGTAAAAGCAGATCCATAATTTGGATCCCAAGTATCTTTGTTAAAACAATCTTTACAATAATGATTACAACCACTAACGAATAAACTAACCCTTATTCCTTTTCCGTTTATCATGTCAGTGTATTTAATACCTGAATAGTTCATAGAAAATCTCCTACATATGTTTTACTCTGTTTATAACTTCTTTTTGTTTTCCTTTATTAAAAGGTCTTGAGTCAGGTTGAGCTAGATATCCACAAACCCTTCTAATAACATTCATTTTAGTTGAATCAGTATTTCCACATTGAGGACACTCAAATCCCTTTTC
This sequence comes from Cetobacterium sp. 2A, assembly GCF_014250685.1. Classification (GTDB taxonomy): domain Bacteria; phylum Fusobacteriota; class Fusobacteriia; order Fusobacteriales; family Fusobacteriaceae; genus Cetobacterium. The sequence continues at coordinate 74,134 of NZ_JACFAJ010000009.1, forward strand.
AGTAGCTAAAAATTCCCCATTAAAATTACAAACATGACATTTATCTACTGGTTGATTTATTCCCATATAATGAATTCCAATAGATTGAGCATATTTTAAAATTTCATAGACAGCTTCTAAGTTTTTCTTTAATGAATCAGTTTCAATATAACTTATATGCCCACCTTTAGCATATTTATGTCCAGGTGCTTCCATTCTAAGTTTTTCAAATGGATTTAAGCTAATTTTAGAAGATACATGGAATGAATTGTCATAATAACCTTTATCTGTAATTCCTTCGATTATCCCAAAATCTTTAAGATCTATTTGAGCAAATCTATCACAAAGAGATTCAGAAGGAGTTGAATAAAGTGCAAAACCTAAATTAGTTTCTTTTTTATATTCATCAATTTTTTCAGACATATATTTTAAAATATTAAATGTTTTCTCGTATATCTCTTCATCTTGAGAGAAGTCAGTACCGTAAAGTAATTGAGAAACTTCGCTAAGACCTATGTATCCAATTGATACGGTAGAATATCCTCCCCAAATTAAATCTTTGATTGTTTCTTTATTAGATTTATTAGCTAAAGCTCCATCTCTCCAAAGAATTGGAGAGATTTCAGCAGGAGTATTTTCTAAGTATTTAGCTCTAAATAAGTTGTTTTCTTTACATAATTCCATAATAGAATCCAATTCTTTATAGAATCCTTCTTCATCACCTTTATGTTTTAAAGCAATTCTAGGTAAATTAATAGAAGTTGCTCCTATGTTGAATCTTCCAGAATAAGTCTCTTTTCCATCTTTATCAAACCAAGGAGATAGGAAAGCTCTACATCCCATTGGGTAAACAACAGTTTCCTTTTCTAGCTGTTCTTTTGTAACGAAAAGAATATCAGGATAAATAGAATTTGTCATACATTTAAAAGCAATTTGTGAAATATCCCAATTTGGATCTTCTGGATTAAAATTTAATCCATCAGCAACTGCATAAACTATTTTAGGGAAAATAGCAGTTTCTTTTTTCGCTCCGAACCCACCCATTCTAGTTTCGAAAACATATTTTTGTACCATTCTACCTTCCCATGAAGTTTCAGTTCCTATTCCAACAGTTGTAAAAGGAGTTTGACCATTAACTGTAGATAAAGAGTTTATTTCATATTCTAAACCTTGCATAGATTGCTTTATAGATTCTTCAGTCATATCGGTAGCATATTCGAAAGCTAAAGGATATAGTTCTTTTATTTGATTGTTTAAATATTCTACGTTATACTTTGAAAGTATTGTTTCAATTTCAGAAGCAGATAATCTTTCAACATATTTCAATCCTTTAAAAAAATGTTTTTTAAAGCTTTTCTTTATGTATGGAACAAGAGCTCTGTCAAGATATGGAATAGAGCAACCACCATATGTATTAGATGAAACCGAAGCTATTATTTGAACTATATGTCCAACAGCAACATCAACAGAGTTTGGTTCTAACATCTTCGCATTTCCAATATTACAACCATTTTTTAACATATTCTCTATGTTAACAAGTTCGCAATTTGTTTCTCTAAAAAGTAAGTAATCTAAATCATGTATATGGATAGCACCTGATTCATGTGCTTCTTTTAAATGGTTTGGTAAAATTTTATTTAAATAGTAGTCTTTAGACGATATTCCAGCTAAAAGATCTCTCTGAACAGAAATTGTTTTTCCATCCTTATTGGCATTTTCATTTAAAATATCTTCGTTTGATGCATCTATTAGTTCAGCGATTTTTTTATAAATAGTTTTTTCTTTATTTCTCTTTTCTGTTTTCAAAGCTCTATATCCTTGATAAGACATTGCAATGTCTTTTTCAGATGAACTCATTAATTTTTTAACCACTATATCTTGTATTTCTTCAACATGAAGAATTTTGTTGTCTATATTCTCAATTTGACTAGCTATTCTTTCAATGAGATCCTCGTTAATAGGTTTCTCATTTTGAGTAAAAGCCATTGTAATAGCACGTTTTATAAGGTTTTTATCAAAATTAACAATAGAACCATCTCTTTTAATAACTTCTTTCAATTTCTCCACCTCTGTATAAATTTTTATTTTATTAGTTAATTATAATCATTTTATTATACACAACATTTAGTGTTTTAGCCAGAAAAAAATAAAAAAAAAGAGATTAAAAAATCTCTTTAAAAGTTCTAGTTGTTTCCATCATTTAGGGAATAATGGAAACATAATTGAGTAATAGAAATTAGCAGCCAATGGGTTCTGAAATGGCCACTATCAGAAATAATAACATATAAAAATAAATAAATCAATTTATAAAAAATATATGAAATTTTGAAAGAAATTGGAATTTTTTATATATATTGTCTTTGTGTAAAAAAAATGTTATTATACTCGCGTAAAAAATATAAGTTGGAGGTAGCTATGAAAAAAGTAGTTGCAGCAGTAGATTCTTTTAAAGGAAGTATGACCTCTATTCAAGTAGCGTCAGCTGTAGAGCAAGGTATAAAGTTAGTTTATCCAGATTGCGAAGTAGTTAAAGTATCGATTGCAGACGGAGGAGAAGGAACAGTTGAGTCATTAGTTTTAGGAACTAATGGTAAATTTATAGAAAAAATTGTAATGGGACCACTGGAAGATTTAGTTGAAGCGACTTATGGAATTTTAGGAGACGGGAAAACAGCCGTTATAGAGATGGCGTCTGCTAGTGGACTACCACTTGTACCAAAAGAAAAAAGGAATCCTATGAAGACCACTACTTATGGAACTGGACAACTTATAAATGATGCATTAGATAAAGGATGTAGAAATTTTTTAATAGGTATTGGTGGAAGTGCAACTAATGATGCAGGATTAGGAATGATGCAAGCACTAGGATATAAATTTTTTGATAAAAATGGGGAAGAATTAGGATTTGGTGGAGAAATAATGGAAAAGGTTGCTAAAATAGATTCAAGCAATTGCAATCCAAAGTTAAAAGATGCTATATTTGAAGTAGCTACTGATGTTAATAATCCATTTTCTGGATTAAATGGAGCAGCGCATATATATTCGAGACAAAAAGGAGCCACAGAAGAAATGGTTCTTGATTTAGATAGAGGATTAAAAATTTTAGCACAAACTATAAAAAAAGAACTAAACAAGGATGTTGATAACTTAGCTGGAGCTGGAGCTGCAGGAGGAATGGGAGGAGGTTTTGTAGCATTTTTAAATGCAACGTTAAAACCTGGAATTGAAATGGTACTGGACTATCTAAATTTCTCTACTCTTATAGATGGAGCAGATTTAGTTATAACTGGTGAAGGAAGAATGGATGGTCAAACATCTATGGGAAAAGCACCTATGGGAGTTGCAAATGCAGCTAAATTAAAATCTATCCAAACAATTGGAATAGCTGGTGGAATTGATTCAGTTGAAAAATTAAATAGTTTAGGAATAGAGGCTATATTTTCAACAGTTCCAGGTCCTGTATCTCTAGAAAATGCAATGAGAACAGAAAATGCAACTGCTAACATAGTAAGAACTGTTTCACAAATATTTAGGGTTATAAAAATATCTAAAAAAATGGGGGAGATTTAGAATGACAGCTTTTGGAGCTATTTTAGGGTTATTAATTGCAATTGTATTGATTATTAGAAAGGCTAATCCAGCGTACAGTTTAATCTTGGGAGCCGTAGTTGGAGGAGTTGCTGGAGGACTGCCATTAACAGAAACGGTTAAGCTTATGATAGATGGAGTAAAAGATATATCTCCAGCAATAGTACGTATCATAACAGCTGGTATTTTGGCAGGAGTACTTATAAAGACAGGAGCAGCGTCTAAAATAGCGGAAACTATAATTGAAAAACTTGGAGAAAAAAGAGCTCTTATAGCTCTAGCTATATCAACACTAATTTTAACATCTATTGGAGTATTTATTGACGTAGCGGTAATAACTGTTGCTCCAATAGCTTTAGCAGTAGGAAAAAGAGCGGGGTTATCGAAGATGTCTATACTTCTTGCCATGGTTGGTGGTGGAAAATCAGGAAACATAATTTCTCCTAATCCAAATACGATATCAGCAGCAGAAAACTTTGGAGCTCCATTATCATCTGTTATGTGGGCAAATATTATACCCGCTTTTGTCGGTTTAGTTGTTACAGTTATTGTTGCTAACTTTTTGATAGAAAAGGGAGAAAAAATTGTTGAAGCAGCTGAAGAACTTAAAGAAGAAAATGAACCAAGCTTAATCGGAAGTATCATAGGACCTATAGTAACTATTGTACTATTATCTTTAAGACCAATAGCTGGAATTAATATAGATCCATTAATTGCTTTACCGGTTGGAGGGCTAGCTGGAATAATTGTAATGGGAAAATTCAAAAAATTGAGAGAATGTATGGAGTACGGATTATCAAAGATGTCTGGAGTTGCTATTCTACTTATAGGAACAGGAACTGTATCTGGAATTATAAAAAATTCTAGTTTAAAAGATGTAATATTGGATCTTTTAAAAAGTGCTAGTGTGAGTGAACAACTAATAGCGCCAATATCTGGAGCACTTATGTCAGCTGCTACAGCTTCAACAACAGCTGGAGCAACAATAGCATCAGCTACTTTTTCAGGAGCTATTTTAATGGCTGGAATAAGTGCAATAAGTGGTGCTGCTATGACAAATGCTGGAGCAACTGTTTTAGATCATTTACCACATGGATCTTTTTTCCATGCAACAGGTGGAGCCACAAATGTTTCTCTTGGAGAGAGATTAAGACTTATACCTTATGAAACAATTGTAGGGTTTAGTTTAGCTACAGTATCAACACTTGTTTCTATATTTTTAAATAAATAAAATTAAGGCCTCTGTGAATTCACAGAGGCCTTAATTATTTATTTTGCTACATTTCCAGCTACGTTTAAAACATCCCATGTACGAGAAAATGGAGGAGCATAACATAAATCTAACATTCCTAATTGATCAACTGTTAATTTAGCAAATATTGCTGTAGCTAAGACATCTACTCTTAATACAGCACCTTTTTTACCAGCTATTTGTCCACCAAGAATTACTCTACTTTTAGCATCATAAATAAGTTTTACATATATATCTTCTCTACCAGGATAATAATTAGTTTGATTTTTATCTTTTATAAAGACTGTCTTATAATCAATTCCTATTTTTTTTGCTTCTTCTTCTGATATTCCTGTTCTACCAGCCTGAATATCCATAACTTTTACTGCTGCTGATCCAAGAGTACCTTGGAAAACAGAATTCATACCTGCAAGATTTTCTCCAACGATTCTTCCAATTTTATTAGCAGTAGTAGCTAGAGGAATATATACATTTTCGTGTCTTACTAAGTGAGGAACTGTTGCACAATCACCGGCAGCATAAATTCCTTTAATATTAGTTTCCCCTGTGTTATCGATAATGATAGCACCATTAGGAAGCATTTCAATTCCAGTATTTTTAAGGAATGAAGTATTGGGTCTAATACCAGTTGATATTACAACAATATCTGCTTTATATTCAGCTTTATTTGTTTTAACTCCAATAACTTTTCCATTATTTTCTATAATTTCTTCAACAACTTCTTGTAAATGTAGAGTAACTCCTTCATGAGAAACTATTTCTTCTTCAATTACATCGGTGATTTCTTTATCGAAACTTTCTAATAAAACTCTATCTCCAAGTTGAATTATTTTGATATCTTTTTTACCAAGATGTTTAGCAGCCTCAGCTACCTCCAATCCTATGTATCCAGCTCCTACGATAACTATATTTTGATTTTCATCTTTCATCATTTCTTCTTTTAACTCTATTCCATCATTATATTCTTTTAAAGTAAAGACATTTTCAGACTTCACATTTTTAATTGGTGGAATAATTGCATTTGCTCCTGTTGCGAGCATAAGCTTATCGTAAAAATCTTCGAAAATATCACCAGTTTCTAAATTTTTAACTTTTAATTTTTTATTTTCAGTATCAATCTCTATAACTTCATGTTTAATTTTTATATCGAGACCAGATTCAATAAATTTTTCAATAGGTCTTGCAATCATATCTGTAGGAGAAGAATAGAAATCACCTACATAGTAAGGTAAACCACATGCACCCCATGAAACTATGTCAGTCTTCTCATAAACTGTAAGAGAAGCTTCTTTATTTAACCTTTGAGCTTTTGCGGCTGCAGACATTCCAGCTGCTATTCCACCAATTACAACTATTCTCATTAGTTTTACCTCCTTTATAATTTAAAAAATATCTTAATTAAATCTATTATATATGGTATTATATAATTTGTGAATATATTTATTTTTGGAAAAGTTTTTTTTGTATCAAAAAATTTAAAAGTATGTTAAAATGCTACAGTAGAGTAATAAAACAAAACTGAAAAGCCTATTTTCAAGTTAAGTATATTAAATAAAATTTTGTTTTTGGAGGTATAAAAAAGTGGGTAAAACTATCACTGATAAAATTTTAAACATATTAAAAGAAGAAATTGTTCCGGCAGAAGGGTGTACAGAGCCGATAGCTTTAGCTTATGCTGCTGCAAAAGCTGTTGAAGTGTTAGGACAGAAACCAGAAAGAATGAAAGTTTATCTATCTGGAAATATAATAAAAAATGTTAAGAGTGTTATAGTTCCAAATAGTGGTGGACTTGCTGGAATAGAGGCATCAGTTGCTATGGGAGCAATAGTTGGAGATAGTTCAAAAGAACTTCTTGTAATTAGTAATGTTAATCCAGAAAATTTAAAGGAAGTTCAGGAGTTTTTAGATAAAGATATTATAGAAGTATACTCTGGAGAGAATGATCTAAAGCTTTATATAAAAGTAGAGACATTTGCAGGAGAGAATTCTTCTTCTATTGAGATAAAACATCTTCATACTAATATTACAAAAATTGAAAAAGATGGTAAAGTTTTAATTTCACAAGCTTGTAATGATGGAGACTTTAATTCTCCTCTTTCGGATAGAGAAATTTTATCAATAGAATTAATCTATAAATTAGCGAAAACTATAGATATAGATTTAATATCTGATTTATTTAAAACAATTATAAAGTACAATACTAAGATTGCTAAAGAGGGTCTTACAGGAAATTATGGTGTGAATGCTGGAAAAATGATTATGGATAACATTGAAACAGGATTTTATGGAAATGATTTAAGAAATAAAAGTGCTGCATTTGCTGGAGCTGGAAGTGACGCTAGAATGAGTGGATGTGCTCTACCTGTTATGACAACAAGTGGAAGTGGAAACCAAGGAATGACAGCTTCTCTACCAATAATAAAATATTGTGAAGAGAAAAATATTTCTGAAGAAAATTTAATAAGAGCCTTATTTGTATCTCATTTAACAACTGTTCATGTTAAAACAAATGTTGGAAGATTATCAGCTTACTGTGGTGCAATTTGTGCTTCAGCTGGAGTATCAGCAGCGTTGGCATTTTTAAATGATGGAACATATGAAATGGTTTCAGATTCTATTTCAAATACTTTAGGAAATCTTTCTGGAGTAATTTGTGACGGTGCTAAAGCTTCTTGTGCTTTAAAAATTATTTCTGGAGTTTACTCAGCCTTTGATTCAACAATGCTTGCTATGCAAAGTAGTGTACTTCAATCTGGAGATGGAATAATATCTAACAACATAGAAAATACAATAAAAAATGTTGGAATTCTTGCAGGTGCAGGAATGAAAGTGACAGATGAAGTAATTCTTGATATAATGGTTTCAAACAGAAAATAATAAAGTGGTGATGATATGAACTTTAAAGAACTATTTGAAGTCGGTGTGAATTTTGATACTTTTGTAGGAACAGGTAGCAAATCTGAAAGAGATAGAATTCCTAAAAATTATTCTAGAGTAATTTTTTCGGAAGAATTTATTAAAAGCATAAGAAATTATGATAAAAAAATAAATTTTCTTATATCTGCAGAAATGTGGTGCTTTGATGCACAGCTTAATTCTACAGTTGTAAAAAAAATATGTGAGTTGAATAGCAATTTTGATTTAAAAGTCATTACAAAAGGTAGAGGCGAGAAATTTGTTAAACCTCTTTTGGAAATTGATAACTTTAAAATTCCAACGATACTTGTTTTGGATGAAAACTTTGAACTTCTTGGAATGTTTATTGAAAAACCAGAAACAGTTAAGTTAGAAAATTTTGAAGACATAAAAATGGATTATCTAAAAGGAGCTTATTTAAAGGATACCGCTTCACAAATTGGGAATATTATATTAAATAGATAGAAAAATAAAGAGTCTTAATGAGTAAATTCATTAAGACTCTTTTTATTTTAAAAGGATAAATTATAACTGTACCTAATAACACTAATCATACAGAATATGAAAGGAGTTGTAGACTATGTTAGAATTTTTTTTGAATTTACATCCAATATATCAAGCTCTATGCGCTGGAATTTTTACCTGGGCAGTAACAGCAGCAGGTGCTAGCTTAGTTTTCTTCTTTAAAGAGATAAATAAAAAAGTTCTAAATAGTATGCTGGGTTTTGCTTCAGGAGTTATGATTGCAGCAAGTTTTTGGTCATTATTAAATCCAGCTATTGAAATAGCTCAAAAGATGAATCAAAATACTTGGATAACAGCAGCAGGAGGTTTTATGTCTGGTGGACTAGCGCTATGGTGTATTGATAAAATCCTTCCTCATTTGCACCAGGGATTAAAGGCGAGTCCAGAGGGTATTAAAACCTCATGGCAAAGAAGTATCCTTTTAGTTCTTGCAGTTACACTCCATAACATTCCAGAAGGTATGGCAGTTGGTGTTGCATTTGGTGCACTAATTTCCGACTCTTCATATACTAGTGTTTATTCAGCTATGGCACTTGCACTTGGAATAGGACTACAAAATTTTCCTGAAGGAGCAGCTGTTTCTATTCCACTTAGAAGAGAGGGCCTATCCAGATTTAAAGCTTTCCAATATGGACAAGCTTCAGGTATTGTAGAACCCATAGCAGCAGTGTTGGGAGCATTCTTCGTAACTAATATGCAAGGGTTTTTACCGTTCTCTCTAGCCTTTGCAGCAGGTGCTATGATATATGTAGTTATAGAAGAGCTCATTCCAGAAGCTCAAAGCATGAGGAATGAAGACTCAGCAACAATCGGAACTATGCTAGGTTTTGCTACAATGATGATTTTGGATGTTGCTTTAGGATAACTAGTTTGCTAATATTCCAAATTTCACTAGAATTATTCCTATTGTATAAATAACTGGGAAGGTTATAGCTGTTCTCAAAATAAAGAATTTGATAGCATCTAGGAAGCTAAAGCCAATCTTAGAATTAACTAAAATCATTCCTGTTTCACTTAAAAATATAAGTTGTGAGAATGATAAAGTTCCAATTATAAATCTAGCTAATTCACTTGAAGATCCTTCTATAAATAAAGCTGGAAGATACATATCTGATAGTCCTACAATCATAGCTGGAGCCATTTGAGTAGCTACTTCATGAGTAAATCCTAAAAAGTTTAAGATTGGAAGTAGAGGCATTGAAATAATTGCAAAGAAATTTGTATGCTCAGCTATAATAAGTCCAGTGGTTCCAACACACATTATTACAGGAATAAATGTAATATAAATTACTATAATCTTTATTAAAGAATCTTTTATCATTTCAACTTCAGAAGCTTTAGAAGCTGCTTGAGAAGCCATTTTTAAGGCATGCCCAAAAGATCTATTTTCATTTTCACCTAAAATTGGCTCGTTATAATATTCATCTTTAAATTTCTTTAAAGGTAATCTTGCAATTATAAAACCAGCAATAACAGTTGAAATAACTATTGTACCGTAAAAAACACCAAATATTTTAGATAATTTTAATAAATCTGCTACAACGGCAGCAAAAGAGATTCCAACGATTGAAAAAGATGTAGCTATTATGACTGCTTGTCTTTGAGTATAATACCCTTTTTGATATTGTTGGTCAGTCACAACTATTCCGATGGTTCCATCTCCTAAGAAAGATGCAAGTGCATCGATTGCAGCGTAACCTGGAACTTTAAAAAGTTTTCTCATAACTGGTGCTATAAGAGTTCCTACAAATTCAACAAGCCCAAAAGAAGTTAGCATAGGCATAAGCAATACCCCAATAAAGAAAGTTACCATAAGAGATGGAAGTAATTCAAATGCCATAAGAGCTCCTGTAGAGTCACTTAAAACAGCACTAGGTCCAAACTTAAATGTAACCATTAAGAACATTACAGATCCAAGAATTCTTAGAACGCTACTTACTTTATCGGCTACAAAAAATTCATTTAAAATTTCATCATTAAATTTCTTTTTTACAAGTCCAATAGACGTTCCAACAATTGTAACAACTGAGAAAGCGATAATTAAAGCCTTGACCCATTCTAAATACCCTCCAATTACAAAAGTTTTGATGTGGGCCATCAAGATTGAAGATTCACCACCAATAGATATTGGTGCTAAAAACGCTAGTATTCCAAGTGTAGAATACAGTCCAAATTTTAAAATTGCCATTTCGATACCTCCAGAAATTTTTAATTTCTGCCAAAATAAAAAAGGCATACATAAAAAATGTATGCCTTTGAGAACCCATAACAAAATAAGCGTATTACTATGGCAGCTTCGTAATACTTAATTCACAGTTTATATGACATCATAACCATCGGCCTTAGGTTCCGTACATAGAAGTGAATCAACCTCATATTTTTTTTTCGAAATTACGCTAATTATACAAGTTAAAAATTTATTTGTAAAGAAATATTTGTTTTTTTTTGAAAGTGAAGTATACTTGGATTGAAAAAACTAATAAAAAAAGGTGGTTTTGATATGGTTGATATAAGAGAACTTTTTAATAGTGGATTTATAAGTAAAAATACTAAATTTGAGAGCATATCGGAATTTTTTAATAGTATTGGAATATTAGAAACTGAAATAGAAAAAATATTTAACTTAGATAAAACTTATTTAAATAATAAGATATCAGAAGTATCAGATTTTAAAAATTTTGATGAGATGTTATATAAGGCAAAAATAATATATTTGGAAAAGAAAATTTTAAAGTGGTAGTTGATTAAGACTACCACTTTTTTTATTATACTAATTTAAATATATTTATAAATGTATCACAATAAGTAATTTGTCCACCCATTTCTGAACTACCATTGGAAGTTAAAAAATTTGGATTTCCATGTTTATGATTCCAACCTATAAATATATAAGCTAAGTTTTGTTTTAAATTTTTATCTAATAAAATTTCACAAATTATTTCTCCATATTTAGATTTAACTTTGACTTTCTCATTCAAATCAAATTTTTTCATAATAGAATCTGAAACATATATTTTTGAAATTCCATCTATATCAATAAAATGTTGTGAAAAAAGTGAATCTTTAAAGTGAGGTGTAATGAGCCTTAAGGGGTATTCATCACTTGTTTTTTCAGTCGGGATATAAATGGGATATGGTGATAACCCGTCATTTAAAGCTGTATTGCTATATATTTCAATTTTTTTTGAAGGAGTAGAGAAATTATAATCACTCCAAGCAATTTTATCTTTTTGCAAATTAATATCTTCTTTTTTTAAATCATTTAGAGTTAAATTAATAGGAGATAATACTTTATTTAAATATTCTTCTTTAGTTACGTTAGGATAATGACTTAATTTCATTTGTTTTGCAAGTTCTCTAAAAAAATGATATTCATCCATTAATTCGTTTGATGGATTTATAACTTTTTCATTATACATAAGATAAGGCATGAGCATGGAAGAAAAAATAATATCTTCACTTTCTAAAGTATTAGTAACTGGGATTATTAAATCACAATACTTAGCAGTATCTGTCATAAACATATCAAAACAAACTTTAAATTCAATAGAATTAAAAGCTTTGATAGTTTCATTTAAATTAGGAAATTGATTTAGTGGATTGGCTTTAGATATAAATATGCTTTTTATTTCATTGTTTGGATTATTTATATAACCTACAAAATTATTTACCATAAATTCTCTAGAATTTAGAGCATATTTAGAACTATTATATGGATCTCTATTTAATAATTTGGAGTATATTTTATTTGAATAAAATACTCCTGAACCACATTTTCCAATATTTCCACTTATTGCCATTAGAGCATCGATAGCCCTAACTGTATTTCCACCATTAGAATATTTTTGCATTCCATAGCCTATAAATACTGAAACTTTCCCGTTTATAAACATTTCAACAAGTTCTAATATTTCATCATATGTTATACCAGATTCAGTTAAAAGATAGTCTAGACTAAGGCTATCTAAATATTTTTTATATTCATCAAATCCTATAATGTGTTGCTCTACAAATAAAGAATTAAATTTTTCATGATCTATAATTTTTTTTGTAATAGCCATGGCAAGGGCTCCATCACTACCAGGATTTATTTTTAAATTAGTTGTTGCTAATTTTGATGTCTCATTTAATCTAGGGTCTATCGTAACTATTTTTGCATTATTTTTTTTAGCTTGAACTAATCTTTCATACAAATGGATAGAGGTATTGTATGGATTTCTACCCCAAAGAATAACAGTATCACTATTTAAAATATCTTCTATATCACTAGTCTTACAATCTCCAAAGTCATAGTTTTGAGCCTTATTTCCGGCTGACCAACATGTTCCCCCATCTGCAGTTGTAATACCTCCATAAAAATTGAAAAAGATATCTTCTATTCCTTTTAAAAAACCTCCGGCTCCAGATTCAGAATAATGTATAACACTTTGAGAACCAAATGCATTTTTATAAAAAGTTAGTTTATTTGAAACTATTTCAAGAGCTTGATTAAAATCAATCTCTTGAAATTCTCCATTTATTTTTAATAATGGTTTTAAAAGTCTGTCTTTATGATAAAGACGATCTAAATGTTTTCTTCCTTTATTGCATATAAATCCTTTTGTGAAACTATTATTTTCATCACCATCAATTTTTTTTACAATGTCGTTATCTACAGAAATTTTAAATTTACATAAATCATAACAATCTAGAGAACAACTGTGTTTATAGGTTTTCATAAATTCACCCCATTATTTATTAGTTGATATATTATACCAAATCTTGTATGATTTATAGTGAAAAAATTATATATGAGGTGTAATTAATGAAATATTTTTTATTTTTGAACCATCCAAAAGGTCAAGAAGTATATAAAGTAAGTGAAGAAAGAGAAAAAATGGCAAGAATTCACTTTAAATCAGTTGATACTTTAGAAACTGAAGTTACAATAAGAGGTAATATTTATAAAGCAATTATAGATTATACAGCATTTTCAAATTTAGCAAATTTTGATTGTTTTAATTGTCAAGATCCATGTTGTGCAGATAATCCATCAATATATGAAGATTTAACGAGAGAATTAATTTTAGATAATTTAAAAGAATACGATAATTTAACACACAATCTAGAAATTTTATTAGAAATTGGAAAAAGTCCAGAAGAAATAATAGAAAGCATAAAAAATGATGACGTAATGGTCCCAGATGAAAATGCTGAAGAAGAAATTTCTTTGTGTACATGTTCTTTTAAACCTAATAATAACTCAACACTTTGTGCTATCCACTCTATATGTCTAAGTAAAGGAATGACTGCTAGAGAAATAGTTGAGTACAAGCCTATGGTTTGCAATCTTTGGCCTATAGATATAATAGCGGAAGATGATCTATCAGTTTTATACATAACTATGCCAGATGATTTTACTACAGGGTTTACAATAGAAGACTACTATGGAATTGGATGTATAAATAAAGAGTTATGTGAGTCAGCTATTTTCAGAAGAAAAAATCCTGAAGGATTTAGTGAAAATGATTTTAAACCTGTTATAGTTGCGTATGGTGACACTATAAAATATAGTCTCGGAGAAAAATGCTACGAGGATATAAAAAATAATTTAATAGCTAAGAACCTTGTATTTAATGAGGAATTCGATGAGAGAGAGCAACAGATACTAAAAAAAATTAATTGAATAATTAAAAAAAATATATTACAATAAAGAGATATATTTATATAGCTTAGAAGTTTTTTATTGGAGGCTTTATGTTAATTAGTAGAGAGGTTGACTATGGAATCAGGATTGTGATGATTCTTAGCAATAGTAAATTAGTAAAAATAGACGCTAAAGAAATCTCCGAAACCTCAGGAGTAAGTTTAAGATTTACATTAAAAATATTAGGGAAATTAAGTTCTTCAGATATAGTGAAATCTTTTAGAGGTGCTAAAGGAGGTTATCTTATAAATAAAAATCCTAAAGAGATTAGTATTTATGATATAATTTGTGCTCTTGAAGGAGATGTAAAAGTGAATGCTTGTTTTGAGGATAAAGAGATTTGTAGTTTAGAAAGATGTGATGTTTGTTCAATTCATTCAAATTTAAGAAGAATCAGAACAAATTTAATTTCAGATTTAAGAGATACGACTATTGATATGTTAATAAACTAAAAATGGATATGGCAATTGCCATATCCATTTTTAGTTTGATAGTACCAGATAATCTAAAGGATTTAAAACTTTTCCATTCTTTCTAACTTCAAAATGAAGGTGAGGACCAGTTACTCTTCCAGTACTCCCACTCAGAGCAATCATTTGATTAGCCGAGACTGTTTGTCCTTCTTTTACAGTGATTTTGCTTAAATGAGCATAACGAGTTTCAAAATTACCTTTATGCTGAATTATAACAAGATTTCCATAATTTTTAGAATAACCAGTAAATTTAACAACTCCCTTTTCTGAAGCCATGACTTTGGTACCATTTCCAGCTCTTAAATCTAGAGCTCTATGAGACATAATTTTTTTTACAACAGGATGTTTTCTAGTTCCAAAATTGCTAGTGATGAACATTTGGTTTAAAGGATTTCTAAACATTAAACTTGGTAAAGTTGGTTTTTTTATTGGTGGCTTTTTTACGTAGGATAAAAGACCACGTTTAAAAGTGTCATTTATTTTTGGAGATCTAAGAAATATGGTAATTCCAGGAATTAAATTTTCTATACCATTATCTGATTTTATATCTTCTGATTTAGTACCAAAAGATTTTTCTAAACTAAAAAAAGTATCCTTTTTTTCTAAAGTATAAAATATTCCTTGTTTATTAGGAATTTCAATTTCTTCTCCAACAACTAATTTTCTTAAATCTTTATTTGGATTATTAGCAAAAATAAATTCAGGAGTGGTATCAAATTTTTTTGCTAAACTATTTATGGTATCTTTTTCTTCGATAACGTAACCAAGATTACGTATTGAATTTTCTTCATTTATTATATCTTCAATAATACTTTTTTCTTGTTCTGTAATCTTTTGTGTAGATATTTGTATAAGTTCTTGATTAAAGAAAAAAGTTGGTAATTCTTCGCTTAATAATCTTTCATTATTTATACAAAAAATGGTTCCGACAACAGCAAGTATTCTAATATTTTTTTTGTTTATAATTTTTTTCAGCATATGAACTCCCCTCAAAATAAAGTCTCCAACAAATTATAGCAGAGGTATGTGAAAATTATGTGACAAAACAAGTTTTTTTATTTATATATCAAAAATATTTTGTTTGACTTTTCTTATTATAAAAAGTAGAATATATAGAAGTGATTTTTTGATAAAGAGGTGTAATCTATGTTCCAAAAACTACTTTTTTATACGTTAGTTGTAGTAACTTTTGATGCGATGATGTATATGTTTAGCAATAAAAAATATAGAGGACATATAGAATTAAAGCATTATTTTGCGGTATTAAAAATGCCTATATACCAAAAATCTTTAGTAACTAAAATATTGATAGTACAGATTTTTTTAATTATAACCATGGCTTTTACAAATTAAAAAGGGATGCAATTGCATCCCTTTTTTTAAATTGAAACTAACTTTTTATCTTCTTTTTTTATTAACCCAACAATGGTTCCAAAAATAATAGCTGGGACTACCCACCCAAGACCAAAAGATTGAAGAGGCAAAATTTTATAAATATGATTCAGTAATGAAATATTTATATTTAGCGCTTGTAACATTTCTATAACTCCAACAAATCCAGCTCCTATAACAGCTCCTAAATAAATACCATCATTCTTAATTCTTTTTCCAAAGAAGTTTAATGCTATTAGAACAATAGCTATAGGATATAGAAGAACAAGGATAGGTGCAGATATCTTCACAATCATATCAACGCCTAGACTCGCAAAAAGAAAACTAATAACAGT
>NZ_JACFAJ010000001.1 GCF_014250685.1 Cetobacterium sp. 2A
CAAAACCTTCTGACATAGAATTTAATATAACTAAATCTGGTTCAAACGATAAAACTTGTTCTACCGATGGTTTCATGATTGTTCCAGCTTTTGGTAAATTTTTAGTTTTTTCAACTGGCCAAATTGGACTTTTTGCAGTATCTGCTATAGCTACGATACTTTTTTCCCCTTCTATTAGGTAAAAGGATTCTACAACAGCTGGATCTAATACCAATATTTTTTCATATTTTTTATTCTGTACAACATTTCCACTCTTATCCACTATCTTATTCCCATCTATCTTTAGAGAATAAGTAGGAGCATAAAGCATCAAACTCATTAATACCGCTATTGTTTTTTTCATATTCTCCCCCTATATTAAAGGTATCACATGCGGATTACCTTTATCATCTTTTATTATTTTTGACTTAAGATTATAAACTTCTTTAAGATTTTCTTCCGTTAAAACATCTTTTGGAGCTCCTTGATAAACTACTTTTCCTTCTTTCATCATAATTAATTCATCACAAAACATAGAAGCTAAATTCAAATCATGAAGAACTATAACACTTGTTAACTTTTTTTCTTCAACTAAATTTTTTACTCTATTTAAAAGTTCTACTGCATGATTTAAATCAAGGGCTGATGTAGGCTCATCAAGTAATAAAATTTGTGGTTCTTGAGTCAAAGCTCTTGCCAAAAGAACTCTTTGGAACTCTCCTCCTGATAAACTAAGAGCAATCCTATCTTTAAATTTTTCAAGACCTAAAAACTCTAGATTAGTTTTAGCAAAATCTTTATCGTACTTCGAATATCCTTCCCAAGTTGATTTTAAGTGAGGTAATCTTCCCATTAAAACAAAATCTTCTACAGACATTGTAGCCATCAAATTTGACTTTTGAGGAACTAAAGATATTAACTTTGCAATCTCTTTTCTATCTAATTTAGACTGAAGCAAATCACTAAAAACAATTTTACCTTCATCTGGAGTAAGATACCCTAAAATATTTTTTAAAAATGTAGATTTTCCACAACCATTAGGTCCTAAAATTCCAACCATTTTCCCTTTTTTTATTTCAATATCTATTCCCTTTAGAATCTGTCTATCTCTATATGAAAACATTAAATTTTCTATCTTTATATCCATTATTTCCCTCCCTTTCCTTTAAAAGCTAAGTATAAGAAAAATGGAGCTCCAAAGAATGCAGTTACAACTCCAATTGGAATTTCAACTGGAGCTAATACCAATCTACCAATGGTATCACATATCAAAAGAAAAAATCCTCCAGCCAATGCTGAATTTGGCAACAATTTAGAATTTGATGGTCCTGTTATCATTCTTATTGAATGAGGAATTATAAGCCCTACAAAACCGATCATTCCTGAAAATGCCACTGAAAATGCCACTACAAAAGAGGATACAACCAATACTTTTTTCTTTAAACTTTGTACATCTACACCCAATGAGTGAGCCTCCTCATCACCAGATAAAAGAGCATCTAACTGAGTTCTTTGTAAGAAGAAAAATACTAATGACAATATAAGAGGAACAATTAAAATTCCAACCTTTATCCAAGTAGCTCCACCTAGATATCCCATTAACCACATTGTTATTTTAAAAGACTCTTCTCCTATCAGATACATAGCAAAAGATGTAAAAGCACCAATGAATGATGACACCGCTATCCCTACTATCAATAAAGTCGTTATGTCAACTTTTCCGCCCTTATTTGAAAGTTTAAATATTATAAATGTACTTATTAGACAAGATATAAATGCTAATACCCCATACATAATATCAGGAAGCTGTAATACATAGGCTACTACTGCCCCAAATGTCGCTGAAGCGGCTATTCCTATTATATAAGGATCTGCTAATGGATTTTGGAAAACTGCCTGTACTACAACTCCACTCGAAGAAAGCATCATTCCAATTAGTATTGCCATAAATATTCTAGGTAAACGTATATCATATATTATTGTTTTTATGTAATCTGGGGCATCTGTCATTGAAAATAATTGTTCTAATGGAATGGGTACACTACCCATTCCAACAGAAAATATTCCTGTCATTATTATTCCCAGAATCAATATCAATGGTAAATATTTTTTCATGTTAATTCTTCTCCTTAATACTTTAACTAGAAGTTATATTTAAATCCTGTATATAAACTTCTTTCTGCTGCTGGATTAAACTCATTCCCATCCGCACTAATTGAATCATAATATTTTTCATTGAAAATATTATTTATTCCAGCATATACTCTCAATGTTTGTATTGGATTATAATTAACTGTTAAATTAGTTACAACATTTTCATTTTGTTTACCACTTTCATTTTTATTATTTAAGTAATATGATGATGAGTATATGGTATCTAGTATCAAATTAATTTTAGAGTTCAGTTCATAGTCGAATGCTATATTAAATCTATTATTTGGTACATTTGCTATTTCATTTCCTTCTATACTTTTATCGGAATCTTTTAAAATATCAGTTTTTATTAATGCATATCCCTCTTTTATTGTTAATTTCCCAAAATATTGTTCTGCATTAAGTTCCAAACCATATCTTTGAGTTTTTCCGATATTATAATTTTTAAAGTTCATTCCAGTAAAGTTATCTGTTGTTATTTCATCTTTTGTTTCTGTTAGATAAATTGCTCCACTTATAAAACTACCTAAGAAATAATCTTTGAATCCAGTTTCATATGTTAGATATGTTTCTGATTCTAAATCATTTTCAATATATGCTCCATCTATTTTATCCACAAGTTGAGCTGGAGCTGGAGATGTGAATCCTTTTTCAGCCTTTATATATACATTTCCAGTGTCTGAATATAAATAATTTCCTATTACCTCATAGGCCATATTTTCCATAGAACTATTTTTAGCTATATTTGTTTTTGAGGAAATTTGTCCTGTTGACAAAGATGATTTTGTATATCCTCTTTTTATATCATAATCTGCATACTCATATCTTATCCCTTGGGTAAATTCAAACTTATTTAATTTATTTGTATTTAAAACAAAAATACTATGAGTTTCTTTTGTTAAGTCGTTTTTATAAAGTTCTGAACTCATCATATTCATTACGCTGTTTCTAGTTAATGAATTATTTATATAGTCATATCCTAAGATAACATTATTTTCATCCCCATAAGAAACTTTCAATTTAGGTTTAAATCCTATTTTTTTATCAGTAAAATTCATATTGTTTGTTTTAGCGATTAATTTTCCAGCAAAATCCACTCCATAATCGTTCGTATCTTCTATCTCTGTCTCTTGATAGAATGCTATTAAATCTAATGAAACCTTTTCATTAATTTTATAGTCATATCTACCGTTTACTTCATTTTTTACAACATTATTTTCTAAAAGTTTATCATATTTAGTAAATAGCCCATTACTTTCAGGATTATCTAATTGTGATTTTTTAAGTGCTCTTGGTGATGTTGCTTTATCTTCGTATCTTGAATATTTTAATGATATATTTTGATTTTCTGTTAGTTTGTATTTAAATCCACTTTCAAAAAATTCAGAGTTAGATTCATCCCCATCTCTAAAACCTTTATAATCATTCTTTGTATAATTTAAATTTATCCCTAAATCTTTAACTGTTGTTCCATAAGAAACTTCTCCCTTTTTACCACCAAAACTATTTAATTCACTACTTATCGATGCTCCATTATAATTTGCTCCAGATTTAGTTATAATATTTATTATTCCACCTCTAGTTCCATTTCCATATAAGATGGCTCCACCACCCGGTATTATTTCAATTTTTTCAATATTTTCAATTGGAACTGTATTAATAGGTGTTTTTGCATGGCTCGTATCTAGTAAATTTGCTCCAACTCCATCTATCAAAATTTGAACATTGGCGTTTGCTTTTACTCCTTGTCCTCTCATGTCAATGATTGGATTTTTTGGATCTCCTATAACATTTACACTGGGTACATCTTTTAAGGCTTCTGATACGGATTGGTAATTATTATCTTCGATATCTTTCGCCGTAATTACTGTTACAGTATTTGCTATATTTCTTTGAGATGTTTCAAATCCCGTTGTAGATATCACACTTTCTTTTAACTTAACTCCCTTTTCTGATTCTTCATAAAAAAAATCTTCCGTTCCATAAGATAAGCTGGATAGTATTAAACTTGCTATCAGTATTTTTTTATTCATTTTCTTAACTCTCCCATTCTTTTTATAATGTCTCTTCAATCAATCTAACTAAAATATCTCTAGATATATTATTTCCCCAGAATAAACCATCTTTAGTTAGAGTATAATTATCTGCTGTTTCATTTATTAATTTTTTTTCTTTAAATTCACCAATTATAGATGTAAATATTTCTTTTTCTCTTTTTTCTAACATTGGATATAAAATATTTTTTTCCACTACCGGGAATTGAAATAACCCTGAAATTTTATCTAATCTTAATTGATACTCACTTTTTTCAACAAACATACTTATCTCTTTTTTCATTCTAAAAACAGTTATATTATCAATATTTCCACCTGCTCCGACTCCGATAGGAAAAGTATCTCCACCAAAACTTCTGGTTTTTATATATTTATATTTATCTCTTCCCTTTTTAGCTATTTTAGTTAATTCTAAGATATAATATTCTTCACCTTTAGTTAGTTCATCAACAAAAGCATCGTGTAATTTTTTTTCTATTCTCAAACTCTCATTTAATTTTACTTTCTCATCTTTTATATCTTTAGATAAGGTTGATCCGTCATGAACCATTAAAGAATAAAAACTAGAACTTCCTAAATCTAAATCTTTTATTGTCTTTGCATCCATTATTACATCTTCTACCGATTGCTCTGGATAGTTATAAATAATATCAACACAAACTTCCCCTTTGAACTTTCTCTTTAAATCTAGTAATTTTTGAATCGTCTCTTCTCTATCAAAAGTTCTATTATAAAACTTTCTTCCCACTGTAGAAAAACTCTGGATTCCAATCGATAATCTATTCACACCATATTTTTGCATTATTTCTAATTTTCCATCTGTTAAATTATGTAGAGTTGTTTCAAATGTAAATTCATAATCATCTGCTAATTTCACATTCTCATTTAAAGCTTTTAAAATTTGTTCCAGTTGGTATTCCTTATAAACTGTTGGAGTTCCACCACCAAAATAAATAACATCTATAGGCTTTTCTTTAAAATACTTATATTGTCCATATTTTTTAAACTCGTCCGATATATATTCCGAATAGCTATCCAGACTGCCATTTAATTGTTCTCTATTTAAATTACAAAATGAGCAAATTTTATCACAATACGGAGTATGAACATATATAGCTCTTGGAACATCTTTTGGGTCCTCATTTAATTTTTTTAAGAAATCATCCTCCTTTAATCTAACTGACGGATAATATTTTCCTACTAATGCACTCACATTATGATGGCTTTTATATCTTATTTCGAAAGGGTTTTGTATATTTTGTGTATTCATCTTTTCACTTCCTTTTAGTTTCTATGTCTATTGATTCTGCTCCTGAGAGTTTAATATCAGATATAATATCTATAACTTCTCCATAATCTAGTTCTCTATCAGCCATTATAGCTACTCTTTTATTTTTTATTTTAGTTAATTCTAGTGCTAGTTTTTCTTTTAAATCTTCTTTATTCACATCTGTTATATTTGTTCCGCTATCTGTGGCTGTTTTTATTTTTAAAAGATTATCTTTTGTCATTAAAATAGAGACTTTTTCAGTTAATTCCTCAATCTTCTCAATTTGTGATTTTGGTAATTCTATCTTCACTCCTCCCATATCATCGAATGTTGTAGCTACCATAAAAAATATCAGAAGAAGAAAAACTACATCTATCAGTGGAGTCAAGTCTGGAGATAGTTGTTTTCTTTGATAATTCATAAATCTTTTTGATCCAAACATTCCCTCACCTACATCTTTCTTATTATATTTATAAACTCAACAACATTTTTTTCCATGTCTATCATAGCTTTCTCTATTTTTTTTTGATAAAAATTATAAAATATTAATGATGGAACCGCTACTATTAATCCTGATGCAGTTGTCACTAAGGCCTGTGATATCCCAGAAGCTAGAACTGTTGGATCCCCGGCTCCATGTTGCGACATCGAAGTGAACGCTCCTATCATCCCAGTTACCGTTCCCAGAAGTCCAACTAATGGGGTTACGTTTGCGGCAATTGCTAAAATCCACATATTTTTTTCCAATTTAGGTAATTCTCTTAATGCACACTCCCTAGCTTTCTCTTCTAGGTAATCATAAGTACAGCAATTCATTTTTTCTGAACTGTATTCCATTAATATCGTTTTCATAACTTTAGATGATGTATTTTTAAAACAATCACAAACTTCGATAGCCTTCACTTTTTCTCCATTTTTAACAAATTTTTCCAAATGATTTATCAAAATTTCTCCATTGTGTTTTTCATTTTTATAAAAATAATAACCTCTCTCCAAAACTACACTTAAACCTGCTATAGATAATAAAATTATCACTACCATAAGTGGTCCGCCATCTCTTAAAAAATCTAACATTTATTTCACCCCTTAAATTTAAATACAAATATAAATAGTTTGATTATCAAATCTTTTCTTTGTCAGTATAATATTTTTATTACGATTCGTCAATATATTTCTAAATAAAATTATTTGAATTAAAATAGTTTGATTATTAAAGTAATTTTTGTTATAATAATTTTCTAAAATAAAAATTATATTTAGATTAGGAGGGTCTTATGAAATTTATTATCTTTTCTCTTTTTTTACATGCCTTTATTTTCATTTTTGATTATACATTTGATAGAAATCCAAAATTTCAAATTGATGAATCAGGTACAAATTTAACCATTGATAAGGTTTCTATGAATTTTTCTTATCAAAATCAAGAAGTTGCTCCAAAAGTGGAAGAAGTGATAACAGAAAGTGTAGAAAAATCTATAGAACAAGAAATTGTAAAAGATAAAATTGTAAAAGAAGAAAAAAAAACTGATTATAGTAAACAAATTCAAAATAAAGACAATAAAAATAAAGACAATAAAAATTCTAAAAATGAGACAAAAGAACTAAATTCAGATTTTATTGAACTCTCAAAAGGTATTTATGCTGCTAAAAACCAAGGTGTTAAAGGCTTGAAATATTCATTTATAGCACAACCAGAACCTGAATATCCTTTAATGGCTAAAAGACTTTCATATTCAAAAGAAGTTTTTGTAAAAGTTCGTTTTTTAGTTGATTTTCAAGGAAATATAGAAGAAATTAAATTCTATGGTCAAAATGACAAATTAGGATTTCAAGAAGAAGTTAAAAAAGCTCTTTGCAATTGGAAATTAACTCCAATTACAGTAAACAATAAACCTATAAAATTATATTTTTATAAAGAATTTAAATTTAATAAAAAATAAAACTGGAGGAAAAATGAAATCTATCATTTTATATTCATCAAATACTGGAAATACAAAAAAAATTGCGGAGGCTATTCACACAACAATCCCAAACTCAGTCTTAGTAAACATTAAAGATAATAACGAAGTAAATTTAGAAGATTATGATTTTATTGTTGTAGGTGGGTGGATTGATAGAGCAACGCTTGATACTACTTCATTAACTTTAGTTAAAAATATTAAAAACAAAAAAATTGGATATTTCTTTACTCTAGGAGCATCTCCAGATTCTGAACATGCCAAAAATTGCGTAGATAATATTGATAAGTTATTTTTAGAAAATAATAATTCAATTGTAAAAAGATACTTTTGCCAAGGAGCAATTGATCCAAAATTAACAGCTATAATGTCATCTTCTCCGGAAAGAAAAAAAAGATGGGAAATTGCAGCCTCTCATCCAGATGAAAATGACTTATTTATGGCAATTCAAACTTTTAGTAATTTGATTTAAAAAATTTGAAGGATTTAAAGAAAAGTTCTCGAAAAGACTCTCGAGGTGATTTAATTGAACAACATACATGAAAAATTAAAAGAAATTGAATGTGAATATAAAGATTTACAATCAAATATCGAGCAATATGCTAACAACTGTATAACATCGGCAGATTTAAAAAAGAAGGGATCAAAGTTTGGAATTTATGAACAAAAGGGAAAAACTATGATGCTTAGATTAAAAGCTGTTGGTGGTGAACTATCTCTTAAAAAATTAAAAAATCTTGCTGAAATAATGAGAACATATAAAATTCCTTATATGCATCTTTCAACTAGACAAAATTATCAACTTCACGAAGTTCCATTTGAAAATGTAAAATCAGTAATTGAAGCTTGTAACGAAAAAGAAATGTATTTCAGAGGTGGAGGAGGAAATACTTTTAGAAGTATCTTAGTATCGACTTTTACAGGTGTAAGCGAAAAAAATACATTCGATGTTATGCCATATGCAAGAATGATTGAAAACGAAGTCTTTTTTTATGATAAAGCTTTTGACTTTGGTAGAAAACTCAAAGTTGGTCTTGCAAATAATTCGGAAGAGGAATTTGTAGTAGCAATCCAAGATTTAGGATTTCTTGCTAAAGAAATAAATGGAAAGAAAGGATTCAAAGTTTACTGTGGTGGTGGTATGGGTAGAAATAGTAGACTGGGACATACATTAATTGAATTTTTACCAGAGGAAGATATCCTAAAAACTGTTAAAACTATTATTGATATTTTTTATGAGTTTGGTGATAGAACCAATAGAATGAAGGCAAGATTGAGATTTTTAGTAGAAGAGATGGGTATAGATAAATTTAGGGAATTATTTTTGGAATATTTTAATAAAAGCAATGTTAAAAATGGACCTATTCCATATATTAATTATGAAAAAAAAGTAAAAGAATTATTAGCATTCAAAGAAACTCCTTCTAATTTATCTTTTAATGAATGGAAAAAAGTCTGTACTAGACCAACTAAATTTAAAAATATAGTTTCTTTAGCTCTTTATGTTAAGAATGGAGATCTCTCTGTTGAAAAATTAGAAAAACTTATAAAAATTTTGGATGAATTAGGCATCTCGTTGGTTAGAGCCACTATAAATCAAAATTTAGTTATCCCACTAATACACGAATCGGCATTAGAGCATATCTACAATTACTTGGATGAAAAAATTCCTGAAATAGTAACTGAAACTCTATCTATTAGGGGAAAATTAAGATGTTGTGTTGGATCTACTATCTGTATGATTGGTATACAAGATTCAATGAAAATTGGAGATGCAATAGGTGTAGAATTAGATAATCTTGCCAATGAACGTCCAGAATATAGAGATATTATATTTAAAGAAGCTAAAAATATTAGAGTATCAGGATGTCCAAGCTCTTGTGCCGGTATTCCAATTGCACCTCTTGGATTTATTGGATTAAAAAAGAGAATAAATGATGTAATAACTGATTGTATGCAAGTGTATATTGGTGGAATTTTAACAAATAATACCCAAGCACTTTCTTATGAAGTTCCTAATTTAATTTTACCTATAAATGAAATTCCTAATTATGTAAAAAACATATTTGAAGAATATTTAAAAACTTTGGAAACATATAATATAGATTTTACAGAATTTATGTATAAAAAAAGATTGAATGAAGAATTTAAGAAAAATTAGTAAAAATCTCCTTGGTTATCAATAGCCAAGGAGATTTTTATATTTAATATTCTATTTATTTTTTATAAACTTCCTTTCCATCTAAAACAGTTAATAAAACATTAGTATCTATTATATCTTTTTCAGGAACAACCATTATATCTCTATCTAAAACTATAAAATCTGCTGCTTTTCCTGGCTCAAGAGACCCTTTTATACTCTCTTTTTTCTCTGAAAATGCAGACCAAATTGTAAATGACTTCAATGCTTCTTCTCTTGTCATACTTTCCTCAGGATACCAACCATTTTTAGGAGTTTCATTATGATCTTTTCTGGCCACAGAAGCATATATCCCATAAAATGGATTTACTAACTCTACAGGAGCATCAGAACCATTAGCTATTTTTCCACCCATATCTATAATTTTTCTCCACGCGTATGCACCTTTAATTCTTTCTGAACCAACCCTATCTTCAGCCATATTCATGTCTGAAGTTGCATGAACTGCCTGCATAACAGGTAATATTCCAAGATTTATTGTTTTTGAAATATCATCTAAATTAACAATTTGAAAGTGCTCTATTCTAAAACGATGGTCGTCCCAAGGCATTTCTTTTAACACTTTTTCATATGCTTCTATTGTCTGTCTGTTAGCAGCATCCCCTATAGCATGAGTTGCAACTATAAATCCATTTTTTCTTGCATCCTTTACATATTGATATATTTCTTCATCACTATATCTTCCATTTCCCTTATGTCCAACTCTATCACTATAATCATCTAACATCCATGCGCTTCTTGCTCCTAAAGATCCATCTGCAAATAATTTTAAAGCCGAGATATTTAATTTTCCATTATATAAATTTGGTTGAGGTCCATTTGGATAAAATTGATTTGCAACCTCTGCTCCACCTAACATTACATAAACTTTTATATCTAGTTCTCCCTTATCATAAAGGGCCTTATAATTTGATATATCTTCTAAATTTGCTCCAGCATCTGATGCTGATGTTATTCCTAAAGAAAATAAATTCTTTTGAGCAAGCTTCATAGCCTCTTGTTTTCTTTCATTACTTAAAGGAGGTATTTTTCCTCTAACCATATTCATTGCTGTATCTGTTAATATTCCTAAAGGTTCTCCTTTAGAATTTTTAA
This sequence comes from Cetobacterium sp. 2A, assembly GCF_014250685.1. Taxonomy (GTDB): domain Bacteria; phylum Fusobacteriota; class Fusobacteriia; order Fusobacteriales; family Fusobacteriaceae; genus Cetobacterium. The sequence continues at coordinate 10,711 of NZ_JACFAJ010000001.1, forward strand.
GAATTTCTCCCCCTACAGGATCTTTTGTTTCGAGAGTTATTCCAGCTTCTTTTAGCCCTAAAGTATTAGTCCACAAAGCATGTCCACAAGCTCTAGTCAAAGATACTGGATTATTGGGTGCCACCTTATCCAAGTCCTCTTTTGAAGGAAACTGTGGGTTCTCCCAAACTTCTTGATTCCATCCTCTACCAGTTATCCATTCTCCGGGCTTTAACTTTTTCGCTTCAAGTTCAACCATTTCAAGAATTGTTTTTTTATCTTTCATAAAAATATCAAGAGCTAAAAGCTTTTCCCCCTCTCCTCTAAAGTGCATGTGAGACTCAACTATTCCCGGAATAACAGTTTTCTCTTCCAAATTAATAACTCTGTCATTTCCTTTTAAATATTTTTTCGCCTCTGCTTCCTTTCCAACAAAAACTATTTTCCCATTATCTACAACCATAGAGTCTGCCTTAGAAAAGTTTGAATCTACAGTATAGATATTTCCGTTTTGATAAAAATCTGCTGCCGTAAGAATCAATGAGCTCATACAAAATAACAATGAATGTTTAAAAAAATTTCTTTTCATAAAATCTCCCCCATTAGTACAAATGTAATAACTTCTTTATATACCACACTTGTTTCTAGATAGCAAATAAAGTTTAATATCCAATAAAATAAGCTATTACTATAGCAATAGCACCTATACTTAACCATATTCCCATGAGAGGAGCCATCCACTTTACCCATTTTTCATAAGATATTTGAGATATCGCTAAGTAACTCATAAGTCCACCAGCTGTTGGATTAATATAGTTTGTAAATCCATCACCATATTGGAAAGCTAAAACAACTGTTTGTCTAGAAACTCCTATCATATCTCCCAAAGGAGCCATAATTGGCATTGTTGTTGCCGCTTGACCACTTCCTGAAGGAATAAATAAATTTGTTATTATTTGAACAAGATACATTAATAATGCTGAGATTACTCCAGGTAATGACGATATTTTACTAGATAGATAAAATAAAATTGTATCTATTATTTGGCCGTCTTCTAATACTACCAAAATTCCTCTAGCTATACCCACTGCCAAAGCACCAAATACAACGTTTCTTGCTCCATCTAAAAAGTTATTAGCTGAGTCACTCGGAGATATTCCTGCAACTAAACTAGATGTTATTCCCATAAACATAAATACACTTATCAACTGATCTGTCCCCCACCCATGTTTTAAAACTCCATATGTTAAAGCTACAAATCCAAATAACATAATTAAAAGCACACCTTTTTGTTTCAATGTTAAATCCGGCATTTCCTTTACATCTAAAGATATATTTTTTTGTTTCATTTCTAAATCATAAACTACACTTTTCGATGGATTTTCTTTAACTTTTTTTGCATATCTTACTATATATAAAACAGTAGCTATATATAAAACTACGTATACTCCTACTCTAAATCCCATCCCTGAATAAATTGGTAGTCCAGCTACAGAATGTGCAACTCCCACTGTAAAAGGATTTATAAATCCTCCTATAAATCCAACCCCTGCTCCTAGAGCAACCATGGCCATTCCAACCATAGCATCAAACCCTAACGCTCTTGCTAGTAGAACTCCTAAGGGAACAAAAGCTATAGCCTCCGTATTCATTCCTATTGCAACTCCACCAACCGAGAATACAAACATAACAACTGGTATCAATATCATTCCTCTATTTCTAAAAACATATGCAACTCTAGCTATTCCAGAATCAATTGCTCCAGTCTTTTGAATCATATTAAAAAATCCACAAACTAAAAATGTAAAGAAAACAATTCCAGAAGTTGCTTGTAACCCTCTAATTATAACAGTGAATAGATTATGCTCTGTAAAAGAAAAAAACTTAACTGGAGTATTTGCAACATAAGTAAAAGTTTCAGGAGCTATAATCATTCTTCCTGAATTTACATCTTTAACCCTTTCATAAACTCCTGCTGGAATTATATATGTTCCTATAAAAGATAGCATTATCATCCCAAATATTATGACATATGTGTGAGGTATCTTAAATTTTTCTATCTTAAATTTTTCTTTTTCTACCACTTCATTAATTTTAGCTCCCGTGTTTGATTCAATATTCATATAATCACTTCCTTTTATTTTTCTATTAATATTTTTATATACCTCACTTTTTTGTTTATATCAATTCTTTTTATTTGACATTTATTAAATATTGAGGTACATACTTAAAAGTAGGAATACATTATATCTATTGATTAACGAGAATAAGATCTAAATTTCTGCTTAACAGGAGATTTTTTAGATCTTTTTTATATTTTAACTCAGGAGGCAACCATTGAAATATCTAGGAACAATGACTAATGTAAGTGGTGTTTTAGAAATAGGTGGAGTATCTGTAGAAGAACTACAACAAACATACGGAACACCCTTATATATTTATGATTTAGACTTTATGGAAGAGAAAATAGAAGCTATTAAAAATGTTTTTAAAAGTGAGAAATTCAAAACCACTGTTGTTTATGCATCAAAAGCTTATTTATCAAAAGGAATGGCTCAAATTATAAATAAATTTGGATTAGATATTGATGCAGTTTCTGCTGGAGAACTTTATACAATTTTATCCTCTGGATTTCCAGCAAAAAAAATTCACATGCATGGAAATAACAAATCTCAAGAAGAAATCGAGTTTTGTGTACAAAATGAAATTGGAAGTATAATTTTAGATAATAGATTTGAAGCTGAAAAAGTTTCCGAAGCTTGTAAAAAGTTTGGAAAGAAAATGAATGTAATGTTGAGATTAAATATTGGAATAGATGCACATACTCATGAATATATAAAGACTTCAAAACATTCTTCAAAATTTGGAGAATCAATTTTTGATACAGATATCGTAAATATTGTAAAAAATATTATAGAAAAAGAAGAACTTAATTTTCTAGGTTTTCATAGTCATATCGGATCTCAAATTTTCGATGAAGTAGCTTTTTGTGACGGAATAGAAACAATGATTAAATTTACAAAAAAAATCTCTAAACAGTTAAATATCATAATTCCTGATATAAATATTGGTGGTGGTTTTGGGGTAAGATATACAGAAGAAGATACCGATGTAGATTTAAAAAAAATAATGAAAAAAATTATAAAATGTTTGGAAGAAAATTTAGAAAAAGAAGATTTGAAAATTGAAAATATATCAATAGAACCTGGTCGTTCTATTGTAGCTCAAGCTGGAAGTACATTATATACAGTAGGAGGAGAAAAGCAAACATTTGGAGGTGAAAAATATATTTTTATAGATGGTGGAATGACAGATAATATTCGTCCAGCTCTATATCAAGCAAAATATGAATCCATTATTGCAAATAAATTGAATGAAACAAAAAAAGAAACTGTTACAATTGCAGGTAAGTGCTGTGAGTCTGGAGATATAATAGCTAAAAATATAAAATTAGGAAAATGTCATGAAGGAGATTTAATTCTTGTTAGTTGCACTGGCGCTTATGGCCATTCAATGAGTAGCAATTATAATAAATCTTTAAAATCTGCTGTGGTATTTGTAAAATCTGGAAAAAGTTATTTAGTTTCAAAAAGAGAAACTTATGAAGATTTAGTAAAAAATGATTTCTTGTTAGAAGAAAATATAATAGGAAGTAAAAAATGAATAAAGAAATATTAAAAAATTGGTTAATTCAAGTGAGAAGAGATTTTCATAAACATCCAGAATTAAGTACCAAAGAATTTAGAACCCACAATAAAATTTGCGAGTATTTGGATGAAATGAACATTACTCATAGGACATCTTTTAATACTGGCGTTATTGCAGATATAGAAGGTGAAAATAAAAATATAACAATCGCTTTGAGAGGTGATATTGATGCATTGCCTATTTTAGATATAAAAGATGTAGAGTATGCATCTAAAAATATAGGTGTCTGTCATGCCTGTGGTCATGATGTACATACTACAGTAGTTTTAGGAGTTGCTAAATATTTTTATGACGCAAAAATAAAGCCTCCAGTAAACATAAGACTTCTCTTTCAACCAGCAGAAGAAACTGTTGGAGGAGCAAAATCCATGATAAGTGATGGTGCTCTTAAAGGAGTTAACGCTGTTTATGGTTTACATGTAGATGAAACCTTAGATACAGGGCAAATTGGAATAAGATACGGAGCTATGTATGCTTCATCAGATATATTAAAAATAAAGATAATAGGAGAAAGTTGTCACGGTGCTTATCCAAATAGAGGAATAGATGCACTTTTAATTGCCTCTCACGTTATTGTAGCTCTCCAAAGTATTGTAAGTAGAAATTTAGATGCTCGAGAATCTGGTGTAATCACAATAGGAATAATTAACGGTGGAACAGCTGGAAATATTATTTCAAACGAGATTGAATTAGAAGGAACTTTAAGAACTCTTAACCCAGAAGTTAGAGCTTATATGAAAAAAAGGATAGAAGAAATTGTAAATACACTTCCTCTAGCATTTGGTGGAAAGGGTGAAATTATAATAGAACCAGACTATACAGCTTTAATAAATCATGATGAATCAGTAGATATTATTAAAAAAAGTATTATAGAGTTGTTTGGTGAAGAATATATATATGAAAAAAAATTAGCTGACATGGGAGTTGAGGACTTCGCCTATTTTATTGAAAATACAAGTGGAGCTTTCTTTACGCTAGGAACTAAAAATAAGAAAAAAAATATAATCACTCAAGCACACAATGGTAATTTTGATATAGACGAAGATGCACTTTTGACTGGCGTAATGATGCAGGTACTAAATATATATAATTCAATTTAGAAATAAAAATATAGATTGGGGAGTTATTTATCAACTCCCCAAGAAACAAAATCATCTTTATAAATTATTAAAACTCTCTAAACATTCAGGGATTAATTCTTTATTTTCATCCCTTGGAACGTAAATACTAAATATTTCATCGTCATTTTCACTATAAAATTTTATAGAACAACTTTTTCTTCCAAACATTATACCTTCTACCAAAAGAATTTTCTTTATTTTACTAACACTTAGATGTCCACCAATAGATGTTTTTTTATCATGGAAATTTAAATAACCATGGGCATAAAATCCACTTGGAAATTTATCTTGAATCTCTAAAACAAAATTTTGTGTTACAACAAGTAAGAAAACTTTTTCCCAACCTCTTAAAATTTCAAATAATTCATCAATTTTTTCTATATCATAAGTTCTTATTTTTTCCATTTAAAACCCTCTCCATCATTTTGAATTTTATAAGCTTTTCCAAATCCCTTTACAAATCTTCCATTTAAAATATTTAATTTTACAAGATGAAAATCTTTCATATTTCTAGTTATCTTCATATGCTTTCCAACTTTCTCTTCAAAAGAATCTAAAACTTTTTCAAACTCTTCATCTCTTGGCAAAAATTCTGCATTTACATTAAATCTTACTCTTTTACGTACTACTGGTGAAACACATTCTGATTCATCTTCCAAAAACATTATTTCAAAGATTTGTTCTTTATTTTTTAGATTTGAAAAATGATCTCCTATTTCACTAATGTATATATAATTTTCCCCATCAAGTTTCAAATATGGAGCATATGTTAAGTCTACCCCACCATCTATAGAAACAGTTCCTATTATTACAGATTTAAACTTATCAATGAATTCTTCCATTTCTGAAAGTATTTCTCCTGAGTTAATATTTCCATATAAATCATTATTTTTCATAGTCTCTCCTCTTTTATATTTTGTGTATCAAACTATTTTTAATATATAGTATATTATTTACAAAATATTGTCAACTAATTTATACTATAAAAGTCAATAATAAAAAATGGATAAGATATGTAAAAAATCTACATTCTCTTATCCATTGAATAACTCTATAATTTATTTTTCTGTTTTTGTTTTATTTCCACTGTAAGGTTTTTTATTAGTCCATGTTTTCTTAGGTTTTTTTACTTCTTTTTTTGCAACAGTAGAAGTATCTTCTTTTCCCTCTATTTTTTCAAACTTTAACTTATTTACTTTGATTATTTCAGAAAGTATCTTTTTATCTTCTGCAGATGCAAAAGATAAAACTTTTCCACTCTTGTTTGCTCTTCCTGTTCTTCCACTTCTATGTGTAAAAGCCTCTGCTGTTCTTGGTAAATCAAAGTTAACAACATGAGTAACCTGTGGTATATCAAGACCTCTAGCAGCTATATCCGTAGCTACTAAAATCTTATAATGTCCACTTCTAAATCCATCTAAAGCATTTTCTCTTTGGTTTTGAGAAAGATTACCTTGGAAGTTTACTGACTTATGACCTTTATGCTCTAGTATTCTACTTAAGTTTTTAGCTTTATGCTTACTATTTGTAAATACAATTACAGATTCTAACTCAGGATCCTCTAATAGAGAAAGTAATTTATCCTTTTTTTGACTACTCTCTATATGACAAAGAGTATGCTCTATTAATTTTACTGGATCTTTATATTCAATCTCAGCTACTTCAGGGTTTACTAACACTTTAGAAGCTAGACTTTTTATTTCTTTTGGCATTGTTGCTGAAAATAAAAGCATCTGCTTAACTTTAGGTGTTTGCTTGATAATTTTTTCTATGTCTTTTAAAAATCCCATATCTAACATATGATCAGCTTCATCTAAAACTAGCATTTCTATTTTATTTAGCATTAAATATTTTTGATTGATAAGATCAAGTAATCTTCCTGGACATCCAACAACTATATCCACTCCACCACGTAGAGCATCTACTTGAGATTTTGTTGATACTCCTCCATATATTGCAACACTTTTTAGTCTTGTATATTTTCCTAGTTGTAATATAGTACTATTTATTTGTTCTGCTAACTCTCTTGTTGGTGCAATTATTAAAGCACGAACTGTTCTTCCTTTAACCTGGCTAATACATAATTTTTGTAACATAGGAAGAACGAAAGCAGCTGTCTTTCCCGTTCCTGTTTTCGCAAGTCCAAGTATATCTCTTCCATCTAGTATTATTGGAATTGCTTTTTCTTGTATAGGTGTAGCATCTTTATATCCAACAGCTTCTACTTGCATCATTATCTCTTCTTTTAAATTAAATTCTTTAAATTTCATTTTTCTCCATTTTTTAACTTTATTTTTTATGATTATTAATTCATATTCATTCTATTATATCATACTTTTCATAATATAAAAAATAGAGATAGTTTATTTGTATATTTTAAATCTCTTTAACTCTTTGTCCAGACTTTACTCTTGAAGGATTAATGACTATTTTAGTACCTACAGGAAGGTTTAATATTTCATATTTAAGATTTGTTTGAGCTCCAATTTCTACTGGAACTTTTTCTATAACACCATCTTTTACCATATAAACAAAGTATCTTTCATTCTCTTCTAAAACAGAAAATGAATCCACTAATTTAGCAGTATCACTAAATCCACCAACTATTTCAACAGAAGTTAAAAATCCTGGATTTAACCCCTCTCCATTTTCTAAAGCAACCTCTATATCGATAACTTTTCTTTTCTTGGCATCATCTCTAGCCACTCTTGAAACTTTTGTTATATTCCCTTTATAAGCATATTTCCCACCGTTTGAAAGATCTCTAACATTTGCTTCGCTTCCTTCTTTTATACTTGAAATTAAATTTGCAGGAGCTTCGATTTTAATTTTGTAATTTCCTTCTTTTGCTATACTAAGTATTTTTTGCCCCTGTCTTAAAATGGTACCATTTTCAACAGATAAATTTGTAACTATTCCTGATTGGGGAGCTTTTAAATCCTCTCCTATAGATTTAAACTTTTTTTCTAAATCTTTTTGTTTTAATACTAAAAGATTATATTTTTGTTCTTCAACTAATCCACGAGCTTTTAAATCCTCGTACTCTGAAGAGGCTTTGTTAGCCATGCTTACAGATTTAGCAACCTCTATAGAACTTATAGCATCTTGATCTAAAAGTTCCTTATTTACCTTTGCTTGTTGAGCTGTTACTTCTGCTTCAAAACCTGCATTTTTAGCCTGTCTTTTTATTGTATCTAAAAGTGCTTCACTTGTATTAACTTGAATACTTATCTCTTCTAAAGATTTTTCTATCTCTTTTTTAGCCTCTCCAGTAAAAGATAGGATAGTATCCCCTTTATTTACCTTAGCTCCAACTTTTAATTCAACCTTTTCTACTACAACTGGAACTTCTGCATAGATTGTCTCTTCTGTTTCTGGCTCAACAACTCCCTCTAGAGTTATTGTATCATTTAACCCTCCAGATGTTATTGGAGCAGTTCTAACTACTAAATTACTTGATTCAAATTTCTTTTTAACTCCCCATCCTGCTATTAAAAGTATTGCTATTGCAAGTATTGCTACTTTTTTCTTATTCATTCTTCTCTCCCCTATCTAATTAAGTTATTATACTCTTTATTTGCTAAGATTAAATCTTTTTGAAGTACATATCCTTTTTCTTCAGCTCGTCTTAATAACTGTATACTTTCTAGATAATCTAATGAACTCAACATTCCATTTGTGAAACGAATATTTTGTATTTTCGTACTCTCTTCAAGTAATAACTTACGTTCTTTTGCTATAGTAATCTCTTTTTTTAACTGCTCTATCTTTGAATACTTGCTACGAATATCCACAGTTAAATTCTCAAGAACATTATTTTTTTCAAGCTCTCTTCTTTCTAAAGCAATTTTCTTACTGTCTATATCATCAAGTGTTGCTCCCCACTGGAAAACATTCATAGATGCTTCAATTTCTAATCCCCAATCTTTATGATTATCTCCATACTTTATATCATCATCTAAACGATACTCTACATTTAATTTAATGGTAGGTAAAAATCCCGCACGTGCTATTTTCACATCAAGCTCTGCCTTTTCTATATCTAAATCTTTTTTTAATGCTAAGTTTCCTTCTTTTTTAGCTTTTTCTATATCCATCTGAAGTTGTTCTCTGCTTTTTCTTAAAAACTCTTCGTTATATTCAGTAAATGTATAGTCAGAATTTATATCTTCTCCTATTAGAACAAATAATTTTTCTTTTGCTACACGAATAGAGTCTGCGTATTCTAAAAGTTCTGCATCTATACTCATAATATCAGCCTTTACTTCAAGAAGCTCATTTTTACTTACCATTTTATTATTAGAGAATAATATGTCTAAACGCTTTTCCTGTTTTAATAAAGTATCTTTAGCAAATAAAGTTATTTCTTTTTGCTTATTTAAACTTAAAATTTCAAAATATAATTCGATAGCTTTTATCTCCATATCTTGATTAATTAAAATTAAGTCTATTTCTGATTTAGAGAAATCTTTTTTTACTTTTTTATAGTTATTAACTAATTTTCCTCCAGAATATACATTTATTCCAGCCGTTACCTTTTGTGGTCCAAATACATTTGCTCCATCTTTATATTGTTGATTATTTAAAATTTCTTTTTCTACCTCAAAATCTGCTCCAGGAAATAATTTTTTAAACTCTTTTTTTACAGTTAATTTTTTTATCTCTATTTCTTGTTCTTGAGATTTTATTTCATAGTTATTAACTTTTAATTTTTCAAGAACTTCAACTAAACCAATTTCTTTAGAGTATACAGCAGTACATAATAACATCCCAGCCATCAATATTTTCTTTTTCACTTCTCCCCCTTTAAAAAAAAGGGAATTACCATCAGTAATTCCCTAATTTGCTATTCCTCAGTAATATAGTCATTGTAATAACGATAATTATAGTTATAATACCCATAGTTACCATATGAATAACCTGTCTTATCGACTTTATTCATAACTACACCGTATAAGTTTGCTTTTGCTCTATGCAATAATTTTTTAGCATGCTCCAATTCTTTTTTTGTCACCATATCATATCCAACGACATATATTACTCCATCTCCATGTTCGGCCAATAGTACGGCATCTGTGGCAACAGTTAAAGGAGCTGTATCAAGAATTATAAGATCATATAAAGCACGTAAAGTGTCTAATTGTTTTGATAGATTTTTACTTAAAAACATTTCCGTTACATTTCCCTGGAAATGTTTAGCAGGTAATAAATCCAAATTATTCTCTACATCTTTAAGAATAACATCCTCTATTTTAGCATTCCCAGCTAAAACATCCGCTAATCCCTTTGTTACTTGAATTCCAAAACTCGTATGAGCTCTGGGTCTACGAATATCACAATCTACTATCAAAACTTTTTTACCTGCAATCGCTTCACTCATGGCATAATTGGAAGCAACTGAACTCTTTCCTTCTTTAGGTATTGTACTCGTAACTATTACAACCCTGTTTGTCTTTTCATCCATGAAGTGAATATTTGTACGAAGTAATCTAAAACTTTCAGCTACTTGATCTTCTTTATCCCCTTTAAAAAACAATCTTCTCTGACTTTCCTCTTTTTTCATCTTATCAACCATTAAGATTTCCCTCCAGATTTTCTTTTACCAAACTCTCCCAGCTTTAGTATTGATTTAAGTTTACTATTTTCATGAAGAGTTTCTAATTCACCAATCTGTTCATATAAAGGGACATGAGTTAAAATCGAAGCCCCTAAAATATTTTCAATATCTTTTGGACGACGTAATTTTGAGTGAAACATTTCAATCAATAACACCATAAAAGTTCCTAACATTCCACCTAATATACCTGCAATAGCAACTATTAAAGCACGCTTTCTGCTTTCTGGAACTTCTGGAACTTCTGCTGGTTCCACTACTTTTATATTTTCAAAAGTCATAACTTCTTTTACTTTTTGAGTAAACTCTGCTGCTACTTCATTTGCTATTCTCATTGCCATTACAGGATCTTTATCAATTGCTGTAATTTTAATAAGCTCTGTATCTTCTACAGAATTTATACTAATTAACTTTGAAAGTTGATTTGTTTTCATATCTAAATCCAATCTCTTTATAACTGAATTTAGAACACTCGGACTTTTTGCCACCTCTGTGTAAGTTGTAGCTAACTTTTGATTTAATGATAGTTCTCCCGAGTCTAAATTTTTTGCATTGTAATAATTACCTGATGATACTATCAAGGTTGTTGTTGATTTGTATGTAGCTACACGACTCATTGCAAATCCTACTCCAAGACAAAGAAATATAGCAGCTATCGCAATAATAACCTTTATATGCCTACGAACTATCATCACAATTTCTAGCAAGTCAATTTCATCTTCATCTTCTTCATAATTTTCTTCGTAATCGTAATCTAGTTCTTTTTTTCTCTTTCTTAACAAAATATTCAACTCCCTTTTATAACGTTTGAATAACATGTTTATTGTAGCATTATTTTACATACATTTCAATAATTTTTACTTTACTTATTTTTTTCCATCACTCTATAAATTGGAACTTTTTTATTTTTAATATCTACTATACTATGTCTCACTAAACTAGATAATCCCTCGGGTTCTAAAAGTAAAACAATCAAATCTCCTTCTGGTTGATTTGTTGATATTAAATAACTCCCAGCTTTTATATCTACTTTTTTTCTTATTAAATCCGTCTTTATATATGTTCTATAAACTCCTTCATACATTTTATTATCTTTTTGAATCTCTCTAATTTGGTATTCATCTACAAGTATTGACATGTCTTTATCAACTTTATCGACTTTAATTCCTTGATTTTTCAAAATTTCAACTGCTTGAGTTTCTGTTGAATCTAAAACATATCCCCAAGGCTTAGTTCTTTTTATCAATGGACTTTGCCCACTTCTTTCAACCTCGACCTCTATATCCTTTAACTGACCAGTTCCTAACTCTATAAATTTATATATTTCTCTTGTTACATCATTTCCTGATAAAACAGTAATTTCTTCAGTTAATTGACCGGTACTGTGTCTACTTTGATTTATCGCATTTTTAATCTCTATCTGTTTTTCACTACAAATCTTTATCATATTTTTTAAAACCATAACTCCACTTTCTACTCTTCTTTCATAATTTTCTATACCAATATCTTTTCCACGGAGTTCAACTAACATCGAAATTCCTGGATACACACCATAAAAATTTCTTCCAATGTTAATTTCACTTGATGCTCCCACTAATCTTATTCTTTTATCTCCTAAATTTTGAGTTTGATATATATTATTATAGTAATAACTGCTAGTCACTCCATTTTTAGCAAGTTCTTTTCGTGTTGGTTCTATAAAACCTTTAGTAGTTATATTTCTCAAATATTTTGCTATATTTGAATTTGTGGCAGCTTCAAACTCAACATCATAATATGGCAAAATTCCATTTTCTAAATCTTTATAAACTTTTGTAGATGCTGCATATTCATGCAAATCTATTACAACATCTGGTGGATATTTTCTGATTCCATTTGCTATAGCTCTAGTTTCCGAAAGTTCAAGCTTACTATGATCTAAACAAATATCTATTCCTGAACTACTAAACCTTTGAGAATTATCCGCTCCATCCATATTTACTCTCGGAACTATAATTACATTACAAGATCTCAAATATCCAGCCCCTTCTTTTGATAGGTAATTAATTAATCCCAAAGCTGCTTCCCCACTTGCTGGCTCATCTCCATGCTTCATAGCATGAATCCAAACTGTTACCTTATTTTTATCTACAGTTCCATTTTCTGTTAATATCACGTATGGAATATTTTTACCACGAGAAGTTTGTCCCAAAGTTTGAACGCTAATTTTAGAACTTTTTTGATCCAAAGCATTTATATATTGTTGCATTTCATTGTTACTAGTAACTCTGATATTACCATGAGAAAAAGCAGGAGTTGCATTTGTAACTTTTAAAGTAGGAAAATACTTTTTAACCTCTCGTGGTTCAACATAATTAGGATATAAAGTTTTACTTAGAATTTGGAATACAAATAATAATATCAACTTATTTTTAAACATAGAAATCTCCTCCTTATCAAAAATTTATTTGAACTATTTTTCTAGATAATATTAATTTATCCTTTATGCTATTTAAAACAAGGAAAATATAAAACATATTGTATTATATAAAATATAAATTATATTAAGTGCTACATAACGTGATATAATTCCAAACATATTAAAGCTAATATTATATAGGGGGAGAGATTATGAATTTTTTTAAAAATACTGCATTACTTACATCACTTCTATCTATTGTTGCCCTTGGTGATGAAGTTGCAAATACTACTGCTGCCAATGCTTCGATTTTAAGTGTTTACAAGGTTGAAAAATTTGGTCATCTTGTTACTGCTCCAAGTTTTTCATTAGGAGCTCCAGTTGGAATGGTTCCAGGATACGGAGTTATATTTGCTGGTTTATCTGGAAAAACTAATAGTTCTGATACTGATGGCGCACTTGCAGTAGGTATGGGATTTGGAGATCCTCTAAATTCTTTAGGTGGAGCTGCAACTTTAGCTATTGGAAGTATAGATCCTAGAGATGGAGGAGCCTTTAATCGTGGAACTTTAAACCTAACTACAGGAAGACATTTTGCAAAACAAGGTCTTGGAGTTGCTGTTGGAGTATCTAACATTGATCTTTGGCACGATAACGATGATAATGAATTTGATCCAAGTTTTTACGGTTCTATTACAAAATTATTGCCAAATAATATTGCACCTATGATATTAACTGCGGGATTTGGAAATAATGTTTATTCAGACTCTAAATCAGATGAAGATTTGAAAAGTAAAATTGGAGTTTTTGGAGCACTTGCAGTATATTTAATGCCTCAACTAAGCTTAGTAGCTGACTACACTTCAGGTGTAACAACTGCCGGAGTAAGTGTTGTTCCATTCCCAAAACTTCCAGTATCTTTAATGGCTGGGGCTTCTGATATCTTTGAATATTCAGATGATAAAGTTTCTTTTATTGCAGGAATTTCTGCAGCATATACATTCTAGGAGGAATATTATGAAAAAATTATTATTTGTATCTGTGCTAGTAAGTTTATTTTCAATTAATGTATTTGCCGCTGAACAAGCTCCGGTTTCAAATGCCGCTCAAGAATCTTTTAACTCTGAAGAAGAAGTAAATTCTGAAAGTAATGATCCTATGGGAATGAATGAAGCGTTCATGGGAACTTCTGAATCTACTGGTGGAGAAACTGGTGGAGGAAATAGTGGTTCTATAGTTAATACTTCTCTAGTACACTCATCTACAATAACTGCAATTACACAGAACAATGTGACTATATCTACCCCTTATACATATAAAAAATAAATATAAATAATAGTAAAAATATAGTTTGTATAAAGAGAGAATTATAGGTTCTCTCTTTTTTTTGTTAAATTTAAGTGAACACTGTATAATTGTATTGCACATCTTTTGAAAGTGTGTTATTATAGCCTCATATAGAGTAGTGTTGATAATTAAATAGATATTATTACATAATAGAGTACACTTAAAAAATATTGAATTATTTATTCTCAGGAGGCGTTTATATATGAAAAATGTTTTTTTATTTAATGAGAGTTACCATATGAATAAGGAAATTTTAGGCGGAAAGGGAAAAAATCTTGTTGAAATGCAAAGAATAAACCTTCCTATTCCAAACGGAATGATTGTAACAACTGATGGATGTAGAGAATATTTTAAAAATAACAATTCTCTACCAACTTTAATCATAGATGAAATAAAAGCTGGTATAAAAAGATTAGAACTTGCTACTGGAAAAACATTCGGTGGAGAAAATCCACTTCTTGTATCAGTTAGATCAGGAGCTCCTGTATCTATGCCTGGAATGATGGATACAATATTAAATTTAGGTTTAAATGATAAAACAGTTGAGAATATTATTTCTAGAACTAACTCAGAAAAATTTGCACTTGAAAGTTATGTAAGATTTATAGAGATGTTCTCTGAAATTGTAATGGGTATAGATAAAGAAAAATTCCATAAAAATAAATCTAACATTTCTTCATTAAGAGAAGTAATAGAAATACATAAAAACTTTTTCAAAGCTGAAACTGGAAAAGATTTCCCACAAAATCCACTAGATCAATTATTATTTGCTGTTGAATCTATTTTTGGATCTTGGAATAATGAGAGAGCGGATATCTATCGTAACCTTTACAGTATCAGCCATGACATCGGTACCGCTGTTGTTGTTCAAGAGATGGTATTTGGAAACTTTAATAACCTATCAGGAACTGGAGTTGCTTTTACAAGAAATCCATCTACAGGAGAAAAAGAAGTATTTGGTGAATACTTATTAGAAGCTCAAGGAGAAGATATAGTTGCTGGAATTCGTACTCCAGAACCTCTTCATAGACTAGGAACACAACTTCCTGAAATATATACTCAATTTATTGAAATTGCTAATATTTTAGAAAATCATTACAGAGATATGCAAGATATTGAATTTACAATTGAAAATGGTAAACTATTCATTCTACAAACTCGTAATGGAAAACGTTCTCCTTATGCTTCTATCAAAATTGGAATGGATTTAGTAAATGAAAATCTTATCACAAAAGAAGAAGCAATTATGAGAATCGATACAACTTTACTTCCACAACTTTTCACAGGTAATTTTGACGAAAAAGATTTAAAGAATAAAAAGTTTTTAGGAAAAGGTCTACCTGGTTCTGCTGGGGTAGCTGTAGGAAAAGTTGCTCTATCTTGTCACTCAATAAAAGAGGGAGAAGACTACATCCTAGTTCGTAAAGAAACTTCTCCAGAAGATATAAAGGGTATGAGTCTTGCTAAAGGAATCGTAACAGTTAAAGGAGGAGCTACCTCTCACGGTGCTGTTGTTGCTAGAGGAATGGGTAAATGTTGTATCACTGGTTGTGAATCTATAAAAATTGATGCTTCTGAAAAATTCTTTACTCTTGGAGATACAGTTGTTAAAGAGGGAGATATAATTTCTATCAATGGTTTTAATGGAGATATCTATCTAGATGCTGTAAAACTAGAACCACCTAGACTTGATCATAATTTCCGTGAATTTATTTCTTGGTGTAAGGATATAAAAAAATTACAAGTTCGTATGAATGCTGATACTCCTACAGATATAATCGTTGGAAAATCATTTGGTGCCGAAGGTGTTGGACTTTGCAGAACAGAACACATGTTCTTCGAAGACGAGAAGATTTGGAGCGTACGTGAAATGATAATAGCTTCAAATAAAGAAGAAAGAGATTTAGCTCTTGAAAAACTATTAATACTTCAAAGAAAAGATTTCTATGAAATATTAAAAGAACTTTCTGGCTGTCCAATGAATGTAAGACTTCTTGATCCACCATTCCACGAGTTCCTTCCTAAGACTGAAAAAGACATTGTTAAGTTAGCTGACTTTACAAATAGAACTTTTGAAAATATAAAAGAAAGAATTAGTGAACTTAAAGAAGAAAATCCTATGTTAGGTCATAGAGGATGTAGACTTGCTGTAACTTTCCCTGAAATTTATGAAATGCAAGCTACTGCTATAATTGAAGCTGCTCTTCAATGTAAAAATGAAAATATACCTATCACTCTTGAAATTATGATTCCATTTATCGGAGGAATCAGTGAATTTAAATATATAAAAGAAAGAATATTAAATAAAATCGCACTAGTTTTTGAGGAAAATTCAGACTCTATAGATTTCAAATTAGGAACTATGATGGAACTTCCAAGAGCTTGTCTGTTAGCAGATGAAATTGCTGCTGAAAGTGATTTCTTCTCATTTGGAACGAATGATTTAACTCAAACTACTTACGGAATTTCTAGAGATGATTCAATTAAATTTATCGATTTCTACAAAGAAAAAAATATCATGAAAAGAGATCCATTCCAAAGCATTGATACTCGTGGTGTTGGAAAATTATTAACTCTAGCTAAAACTCTTGGAAATGAAACTAAACCAGGAATAAAAATTGGAGTATGTGGAGAACATGGTGGGGATCCAAAAAGTATTGAATATTTCCATGATTTAGGACTTGATTACGTAAGTTGTTCTCCATTTAGAGTTCCTATAGCTATCGTTGCCGCAGCTCAAAGTAAAATAAGTAAAACAAATTAAATAATGGGGGAGAAAATTATGTCAGAAGATAGAGAATTAAGCTATTTAAAATTACTTTCAAAAAGTTTTCCTACAATAGAAGAAACCGCTGCTGAAATAATTAATCTTGAAGCAATACTCTCCCTGCCAAAAGGGACTGAACATTTTATTAGCGATATTCACGGTGAATATGATGCATTTAATCATCTTCTAAAAAATTGTTCTGGAGTTATAAGAGAAAAGATAGAGTCCATCTTTGGAAATACAATTTGTTCTAAGGAAAAAAAACAACTGGCAACAGTTATTTATTACCCAAAAGAAAAAATAGAACTCATTAAAAATTGTACGGAAAATATGGATATTTGGTATGAAAAAACTATACATAGAATTCTTAAAGTTTTAGAAGTTGTTGCTTCAAAATATACTCGTTCTAAGGTTAGAAAAGCCCTATCAAAGGATTTTTCTTATATAATACAGGAACTTCTCTATGAAAGAGAAGGAACTCCTAATAAAATAGAGTATGTGAAAGGAATTATAAATACTATTATTTCGATTGATAGAGGTAAAGAATTTATAGTAAATTTATCAATACTAATTCAAAAATTAACTGTAGATTCTCTTCATATTGTTGGAGACATCTACGATAGAGGTCCTTATCCTCATAAAATTATAGATCGATTAATGGAACATCACAACGTTGATATTCAATGGGGAAATCATGATATTCTTTGGGTTGGAGCTGCCAGTGGACAATTAGCCTCTATAGCTAACGCAGTTAGAATATCATTAAGATATGGTAATACTGAAGTCCTAGAAGAAGGTTATGGTATTAACCTTCTTCCTCTTGCAACTTTTGCCATGGAAGAATATAAAGATGATTTATGTAAACAGTTTGTTATAAAAGCTAAAGAAGGTTCAGAAAAGAAAAATTTATGTCTTCTTGCAAAAATGCATAAAGCCATCTCTATAATTCAGTTTAAGTTAGAAGAAAAAACTATAAAAAACAATCCAGAGTTTGAAATGAATGATAGATTGCTTCTTGAAAAAATCGATATAGAAAAAAATATTATTACTATCGATGAAAAACAATATTTTTTAAATGATCAATTCTTTCCAACTTTAAAAAATGGATTTCAAACCACTTTAACACCAAAAGAACAAGAGGTTATAGACAGTCTTTTATTTAGTTTTAAAAATAGTGAAAAACTTCAAAAACATATTCAATTTTTATTAGAAAAAGGGAATGTATATCTAAAAAGAAATTCAAACTTAATTTATCACGGATGTATTCCACTAGATAAATTTGGAAATTTGAGAGAAGTAAATATTTTCAACTCAAAACTTAAAGGAAAAAAACTTTTAGAGACACTTGAAGGATTTTGTAAAGATGGATACTATAATGCAAATAACACAAAAGCTAAAGATTTTCTTTGGTATCTTTGGTGTGGAAAAGATTCACCATTATTTGGAAAAGATAAAATGAGAACTTTTGAAAGATATTTTATAGATGAAAAAGAAACACATAAGGAAATATATGATTATTACTATGATTTTTATGAAAACGAAGAGGTTTTAAATACTATTTTAAAAGAGTTTAAACTTCCAACAGACGGATCAAATATAGTTAGTGGTCATGTTCCAGTAAAAGTTAAAAAAGGAGAAAAGCCTATCAAAGGAAAAGGAAAACTTCTTCTTATAGATGGAGGATTCTCAAAAGCCTATCAACCTACTACTGGTATAGCTGGTTATACATTAATATTTAATTCTTATGGAAAACGTCTAATATCTCATACTCCTTTTGACAATACAGGGGATTATGTTGAAAACTGTTTAGATGTTCCTACAACTACAGAAATCATTGAAAGTCGTGATTCTAGACTAAGAGTTAGAGATACTGATATAGGTAAAGAATTAATTAGCCAAATAAATGATTTAAAAAAACTACTGAATCTTTTTAAAGGTGCTGATATAGTTTAAATAAAAAAGTCCAATTGAAGTTTTTACTTTCGGTTGGACTTTTTTGATATGTTTTATGATATAATATATTACTAAAATTTAATTTATTAAGGAGATCAAAATGAAAAATTATATGTTTGTTGTCGAGTATGATGGTTCTAAATATAATGGTTGGCAAAGACTGCCTGACAATATAGAAAAATCTATTCAAGGAAAAATCGAAGTTCTCCTTTCACGTCTATTGGAAGAAGATGTTAAAATTATTGGAAGTGGTAGAACTGATGCTGGAGTTCATGCTCTAATGCAAGTATGCAACTTTAAAACTTTAAAAAATTTAGATAATAATTTTATAGAAGATTTCAATAAATACTTACCAAAAGATATTAAAATTACAGAATTTAAAAAAGTTGATGATAAATTTCATGCTAGATATAATGCAACAAAAAAAGTATATATGTATAGAATAGATAACACAAGATTTGGAAATTTATTCTTAAGAGATTATTCTTACTATATAGATAAGAAATTAGATATTCCTGCAATGAGAAAAACTTTAGAATTATTTATTGGAGAACACGACTTCACATCGTTTTCTAAAAATAACAGCAAGAAAAAATCTTGTGTAAGAACTATTAATTCTATTGAACTAAAAGAAAACAATGGAATTATAGAAATATATTTTGAAGCGGACGGTTTTTTATATAACATGGTTAGAATGCTAACTGGTGCCTTAATTGGTGTAGGATTAAACCAAATTAAATACGAAGATATAAAAGAACTATTAAACGAAAAAACTAGAACTAAGCATAGATTTGTTGTTCCTCCTCAAGGATTATTTCTTTACTCTGTTCAATATTAATTTTTAATAAATTTGGGAGGATTATGAATACTATTTTTTACTCTATTTGTTACTTAAGTGTTCTGCTTTTAATAGGTACATTTATCAGATCAAAAATAAAATTACTTCAAGAACTTTTTATCCCAGCGTCTGTTATAGGTGGTATTATTGGCTTAATAATTGGTTCTACTTTTATTCCTGATGCTTGGTTAACAGAAATTGCTTTATTTCCAGGAATATTAATAATACCAATCATTGCTTCTGTTCCTTTAGGTTTAGAATTTAAAGGTATAACTGGAAAATCTGCAACAAGGGATATAGGAATTATGTCTGCTATTATGTTGTTAGTTACTTTCACGCAAATTTTCATAGGGTATTCTACTAATTTAATTTTTAATAATCTATTTTCATTTAATATTTATAATACTTTTGGAACAGAGCTTAACGCTGGGTTTTCAGGAGGTCATGGAACTGCTGGAATGATTGGAAGGATATTAAAAGACATGAATATGGACTATTGGGCAATCGCTCAAGGAATTGCTACTACCACCGCAACTTTTGGATTAATAGGTGGTATTATTTTGGGAATTTTCTTAATCAATAGATCCGTTAAATCTTCTAGTATCCCAGCAGAACTAAAAAAGGGATACTATACTGATATTTTAAAGCAAGAGAGTTTAGGAAGAGAAACTATGCTCTCATCCTCAGTCGATACTCTGGCATTTCATATATCGATTATTTTTTCAGTATGTGGACTTGCTTTTATAATCTTAAATTTTTTTAAAAAATATAAAATTCCAGTTTTATCGTCTATTTCCGTATGGGTCATTGCTATGATTCTAATGTTTGGAATATGGAAGTTAATAAAAGTTCTAAAATTGGAATGGTGTGTTGACTCTAAGGTTAAAACAAGACTTTCAAGTTTATTGACAGAATTTGCTATAATCTCAGCAGTTACTACGCTTCCTTTTAAAGCAGTTTTTTATTATGCTGTCCCAATATTTACTATGTTAATTCTTGGTTTTATTAGTACTTGGTTTATTATTAAGTATTTTAGTTATAAGTACTTTAAAAATAACTATCCTTTTGAAAGATTCATAGCTATGCTTGGAACTTCTCTGGGTATCTTTTTAACAGGCCTTTTACTTTTGAGAATTTGTGACTCAGAATTTTCAACTCCTGTATTAGGAGACTATTCATTAGCATTTTCAATCACAGCATTAACAGGCACAATTTTAATTGCTACATGCATAAATTTAAGTTTTCAGTATGGACCAATTGCTCCAATATTTTTAAATCTTATATTTATATTTGTTACTATAATATTTATAAAAAAACTTAATTCAATAGGATGTGAGTAAATATGGACACAAATATTAGAAATATCATTTTAAATATAGATGGTGGAAGAAATATTATTTCACAGGAAGTCATACAAAATACTCCAGAAAGAATTTCTACTTTCTATAAAGAAATTTTTTCTGGTCTATCTATAAATCCAAATGATTTTCTCAAAAGAACATTTCCTGTTCAAAGTGATGATCTCATTCTAGAAAAAAATATAACTTTTTACTCTATGTGCGAACATCATTTTCTTCCTTTTTTTGGAAAAATAGATATCGCCTACATTCCAAATGGTAAAATTGTAGGATTTGGAGACTTGATAAAAGTTGTTGAAGCTTATTCTAAAAGACCTCAACTTCAAGAAAGAATGGGTTCAGAGATTGCCAATACCATCTTTGATGAATTAAAATGTAAGGGTGTTTATATAAAAATTGAAGCCGAACATCTTTGTATGACTATGAGAGGTGTTCGAGCACCTGGAACGAAAATAATCACCACTGTCTCCAAAGGATGCTTTGAAAACGAACCTCATTTTAAACTTGAAGTTATAAATCTATTAAAATAAAAAGGAGTAAAAATGGATAAAATTTATATAGAAAATCTTGAATTTATTGGTAATCATGGAGTTTTTCCAGAAGAAAAATTTTTAGAACAAAAATTTATTATTTCAGTTGAAATGAGTACTTCAACAAGAAGAGCTGGGTGTAATGATGATTTAAACTATTCTACTCACTACGGTTTCGTTTCAAATGATATTGAGGAAGTTTTTTACTCTAAATCTTTCGATTTAATTGAAGCTCTAGCCGAGAAAATTGCTGAGAAAATTTTGATAAACTACCATTTTGTAAAAAGTATAAAAGTAACTGTAAAAAAACCTTGGGCACCAATAAAGAAACACTTTGATTATGTAGCTGTTGAAATTAATCGTTCAAAAAATAAAGCATATCTTTCAATTGGGACAAACATGGGAAATAAAAAAGAAAATTTAAATCTAGCTATAGAGAAAATAAACTCTCTTCCAAATACAAAAATATCTAAAATAAGTTCATTTATTGAAACTGAACCTTTTGGTGATGTTGTACAGGACAATTTTTTAAATGCATGTTTGGAATTAGAAACCCTATCTACAGCCCCTGAACTATTAGATTCTTTAATTCAAATTGAAAAAGAAATGGGAAGAGTACGTGAAATAAAATGGGGACCTAGACTTATTGACTTAGACATTCTTCTATTCAATGACGAAATCCATGAAACTGATGAGTTAGCTATTCCTCATCCTTGGATGTGTGAAAGGGAGTTTGTTTTACAACCACTTTCTGAGATTGCTCCAAACTTTATTCATCCTTTAGAAAAGAAAACAATATCTACCCTAAAAAG
This sequence comes from Cetobacterium sp. 2A, assembly GCF_014250685.1. Lineage (GTDB taxonomy): Bacteria > Fusobacteriota > Fusobacteriia > Fusobacteriales > Fusobacteriaceae > Cetobacterium. The sequence continues at coordinate 33,136 of NZ_JACFAJ010000001.1, forward strand.
ATTAATTGAAAAATAAGGAGGAGATTTTTATGGTTTTTACTTCAAATGGAAAAAGTTTTTCTCTAAATAATAAAACTTTGATTATGGGGATTTTAAATATTACTCCCGATTCATTTTCAGATGGCGGAAATTATAACTCCATAGAAAACGCCCTTATACACACTAGGAAGCTTTTGGAAGATGGTGCTGATATAATTGACATAGGTGGACAATCAACTAGGCCAGGGTATGAGGAAATCTCATTAGAAGAGGAACTAAATAGAGTTATTCCTGTTGTCAAAGCTATCTCAAAAGAATTTGATTGCTTAATCTCTGTGGATACATATAAATCAGAAGTTGCTAAGCAAGCTTTAGAAAACGGAGCTCACATTATAAATGACATATGGGGATTACAAAATGAATCCGAAAATATGGCTAAAGTTGCTAAAGAATACGATGCTGTTGTAATAGCTATGCACAATCAAAATACAAAAGATTATCCTATTGATATAATTACTTCTATTAGAACATTTTTTGATAAAACTTTCAAAATAGCTGCAAATCACAATATCGAAAAAAATAAAATAATTATTGATCCAGGAATTGGTTTTGGTAAAGGTTATGATGAAAACATTGAAGTTTTAAGTAGATTAAACGAGCTAAAAGATATTGCTCCCATTCTTATAGGTGTTTCTAGAAAAGGATTTATTGGAAAAGATTTAAATTTATCCCCTATAGAAAGAGATGATGGAACATTAGCTTTAAATATTTTTTCCATAACTAATGGAGCAAAAATAGTTAGAGTTCACAATGTTCTCTCTCACAAGAGAGCTCTCTCTATAGCTGATAAAGTAATTTATATGAATAGCCCAAATTTAAAATAAATTTGGGCTATTTGTAATCAATCCCTGCTCTGTTATAAATTTCTATAAAATGTCCTATTGGTCCAACTCCATTTCCTATTTGAAAAGAATTTTCTATAGCTTTAGATATATACTCTTTCCCTTTTTTTACCGCCTCTTCTACCGAATCTCCTTTGGCTAAATACGAAGCTATTGCAGATGAAAGTGTACATCCTGTTCCATGAGTATTTTTAGTTTCAAATCTAACTCCGGGATACTTTATAATTTCATTTGTTTCTGTCAACAAAATATCTGTGCAATTATCCTCTCTGTGTCCACCTTTCACAAGAACATTTTTAACTCCCAATTTTTTTATTATTTTTGCAGCTTCAATCATGTCCTCTTCATTTTTTATTTCTATTTTAGATATAGCTTCTGCTTCAGGAATATTAGGTGTGATTATTTTCCCACAAACTATAAATCTTTTTAAAGACTCTATCGCATCTTCTTTTAAAAGATAATATCCACTCTTTGAAATCATAACTGGATCTATAACTATATTTTTAGCCTTTACTCTCTTTAATGTTTCTGAAACAGTATCAATTATTTCAGCACTCGACAGCATCCCAACTTTAACTGCATCTACATCAATATCTTCATATACCACTTCAATTTGTTTTTCTATTATCCCTTTGCTCAACTCTTCTACAGCAAAAACTCCCATACTATTTTGAGCCGTAATGGCAGTAATAACACTCATTCCATAAACACCCTGAGCACTCATAGCTTTTAAATCTGCTTGTATTCCTGCCCCTCCACAAGAATCAGATCCTGCAATAGTTAAAACTTTTTTCATAATTACCTCCCATTAAAAAAATAAAAAAGCTGTTGAATAAGGTCAACAGCTTTAATAACTTAACTACGTTGGCATTATCCAAATCAGCTCAGGTCGAAATAGTATCAATTTCCTCTCAGCCAGTTTCTTTACTAGCTCCCTTTTTCTATTTAATTTGATTTATTTTAACATAATAACACATATTTTCAAAAGAATTTTAATTTCTCTCCAGTATATGTAACAAAAACTGTCATCAATATTCCAAAAGTAGTGTCTAGCACTCTTTTTAATCCATATATATATGGTTCTGAAGATGGGACACCGTAAATAATTACTAAAAATACTATCGAAGCTATAGCAGATGGAATTTTCAAAATTTTCTCACATATGAATATCACCAATATTTCCCCTATTATTATTACATAAATATCATTGATATCCAAATAACTTAAAATAACTCCAATAATTCCACCTATTATTGTCCCAATCAATCTTTCTTTTGATTTCTTCAATAAATCTTTAAAATCTACACTTGTCAAAATAACTGCAGAAATAGCGGCATAAAATAAACCCTGCCTCTCCATATGTATCATTTTTCCAATAATTGTTATGAGAACAACTGAAATTATTGCTATGACTTCTCTCTTAACGCTCTCACTCATATAAATGTCCTCCTGATATTCAAATGATTATTATAATTTTATTGACTTTTTTAAGTATTTGTGTGAAAATTTAGTCATAGTATAAATTCATAGCTTTATAAAAAGGGGTGAATTAAAATGGCTAATTTTTTTAGTTTTAAATATATTGAAAATTTTCTTGAAGAAATCAATGAAGACTTAGAAACTATTTTTGAACCAGAAGAAAAAGAAGTCCATATCTGTAAAATTTGTAACGAAGAAATTCCAGAAAAATACTGCGAAAATCAGTTTGTTGATGGAAAAAATAATGATACAAAATGCATTCACTGTAACAGACATTTTGTCAGAGTGAAAGTTGAAGGATAAAAACCCCCAAAAATAAATTTTTTAGGGGTTTTTATTTTATTATTTAATTTTATTTAGTGCCGCTTGTGGAATAAATACCTCTTTTTCATTATAGATAACTATTCCATTAAAATCTTGTTTTTTCCCATCTACTTCAAAATAATTTTTATTTTCAAAGAAAGTATATTCTTTTCCATTTTTACTCAATATAAATTTAGGATTAGATACTATTGAATTATCAATTTTCAAATCTATTCCCATAGCTTTTATTTTCTTTCCAGAAACAAAAAGTTCATCTGTAACTTTATCTAAATCTGCATTTATTGCCTTAGCCATGTAAAGAGCTATATCAGAATTCTGAATTGTTCCAGAAAGTGTATCTTGAGGATTTGAAGTATATGCGTAGAAAGGTACATCTTCTCCTGTATGACCATTTGTTGTCCATCCTAAACGCGATCTTGAACTCATTCCGTTAGCAAGTATAGTTTCAATTGCACCAGCATTCTTAGCGCTATCTATTTCTTTTAATTCTTCTGGAGATAATTCATATCCTAATTTTTCTAATACAAGAGTTTTAGCTTCTGCTTTGTTATCTACAATTTGCTTTGCTACCGCTCCTTCTGTTGCTTTAGCTTTTTTCAACACTGATACAAAATCCTCAATTGGATGTTCAGGATAACTCTTTGACGTACTAGCATTTCCTATTGTAAGACCTCCAGTTGCATGATCTGTTGTCACAACAACAAGTGTATCTTTATTTTTTTTAGCATAATCTAACGCCACTCCAACAGCAGCATCAAAAGCTTTATAGTCTGAAATTTGTGCTACAGGACTATTAGCATGACTGGCCCAATCCACTTTTGATCCCTCTACCATCAAGAAAAATCCATCTTTATCTTTTTTAAGTAAATCAATAGCTTTTTCAGTCATTTGTGCTAATGATGGTTGTTTTTTTGGATCTCTGTCCAAATCGTTATCCATATCCTTTTCAGCAAAAAATCCCCAAACCTTTTCTCCATCTACTGAATTCATTTCATTTACATCATATACTATTTTATAATTTTGATTTTTAATAGCTTCTACCATATCTTCGCCATCTGTTCTATTTTTAGATCTGTCATCCTTATCATTACTAGGATTAAAGAAAGATTTTCCACCACCAAAAATAACGTTCATTCCTTGGAAAACTTGTTGTTCTCCTATATCAGAATAATTATTTCTATGAGTTGAATGAGCTGTAAAATCTGCAGGAGTTGCATGAGTAATCTCAGATGTTGCTATCACACCAACTGCCTTTCCCATCAATTTTGCTGCTTCTAAAACAGAGGCTGCAGGAGCAAGTTTATCATCTTCTTTAACTTCTTTCGCTCCATATAAAGTTGCTGCTGCTGGTTTTACTCCAATTAATTTATCTTGTGTTTTCCATCCTGTTGCAATAGCTGTCCCTGCTGGTGCAGAATCAGCTATTGCAGTATCTGAATTATGAGTTCTTGACATTCCAGTAACAATTTCGTCAACATTTAGTGGCTTCCCATCATTATAAACCCATCTTGCTAATGTTGTTGTTGAAACAGGAGTTCCATCACTTATTAAAACTATTACATTCTTAGCAAATCCTGGTTTAATCTCTTCCAGTTTTGCTGAAAATAGCTCTTGATTTGTAGAGAACATTGTTGCCGATAAAATAATTGAAGCTAGTGCAAATTTTTTCATTAAATTCCCTCCGTTAAACTTTTTAATTTTGAAATAAATAAATCTATATCATTTTTTTCAATGTCAAACGATGTTACAAATCTCACTTCATTTTTATCTTCATCCCAAACATGAAAATGACAAAATTCCTGTAGAGGTTTTATTATCTGTTTAGGAAGTATTGCGAAAATAGTATTGGCTTCCACCTTATTCACTATAATTATACCATTTTTTTTAAGTTCTTCAGATAGATATTTTGCCATATCATTAGCATTTTTTGCTGACTCATACCAAATATTATTTCTTAAATATGGTATAAATTGAGCTGATAAAAATCTCATCTTTGAATTCAATTGTAAATCTTGTTTTCTAAGCTTTAAAAAATTTTCAGCTAATTCTTCATTAAAAAATACTATTACCTCTCCCATCATAAGCCCATTCTTTGTCCCACCTAAGCAAAGTACGTCTACTCCTAAATCTGAAGTCATTTCCTTAAACGAACATCCAAGTGATACTGCCGCATTTGAAATTCTTGCTCCGTCCATATGAAATAACATCCCATTTTCCTTTGCAAATTTTCCTATTTCTTTAATCTCTTCTAGAGAATAAACAGTTCCTGTTTCTGTTGTTTGACTTATAGAAATGATTGAAGGATTTGGCTTGTGAAAACTATTCTTATAAGAAACATATTTTTTAACAGCCTCCAAATCCAACTTCCCATTGATATTTTGAACTGGAAAAAGTTGCATTCCAGTTATTTTAGATGGTGCTCCAGTTTCATCAGAAAAAATATGAGCTGTATCAGCACAAATAACAGAGCTTGCTTTTCCTTTCATCGCATCTAAAGCCAAAACATTAGCTCCAGTTCCATTGTAAACAAAATATGCTTTAACATCTCCAAAATAATTCTTAACTTCTTCAACTGCTTGGCTTGTATAAGAGTCTTCTCCATAAGCTGGACAATGTCCATTATTTATTTCTACTATATATTCAAGAATTTTTGGATGAACTCCGCTACAGTTGTCACTAGCTAAACTTTTTTTCATAAATTATATCCTCCTGTATTTATTTTACTATAATTGATTACAATATTTTCTGTACAAAATCAAGTACTTTTGTGATATAATTATATTTATATATTAAACTTAATAAAGAAGTAGACGGGCGACTTTAATTACCCGTTTGCTTCTTATTTTTTTGGAGGTATTTTTATTTATGTTGAAAAAATTTGGTTTTGAAAAAACCTTTCTTAAATCTCTTATGGTACTGGCAATTCCAATAATATTGCAAAGTCTTATTACTTCTTCATTGAATCTTTTAGATAACTTAATGATTGGTTCTCTTGGTGAAAATGAAATTGCAGCAGTTGGACTCTCTAACCAATTTTATATGGTTTTCTTCCACTCTGTAATGGGAATTAGTATGGGTGCTGGTATTTTTATATCTCAACTCTGGGGTAAAAAAGATATCAAACAAATACATAGTTTTCTTGGCGTTTCCTTAGTTGTTTCATTATTAGCATCTTTATTCTTTGCTGGACTTGCTTATATAAAACCTGAAATTATAATGCATATTTTTACCCTTGATGAAACTGTTACATCTCTAGGTGTAGGATATTTAAAAATGGTGGCTGTAAGTTATATCTTAACTTCTATTTCTCTTTGTTATTCTGTAACCCTTAGAAGTACTGAACAAACTAAAATTCCAATGTATGCAAGTTTGATAGGAATTGTTTTCAATGGGGTTTTAAATTATTTATTCATATTTGGAAAATTTGGTGCTCCTGCTCTCGGTGTCACTGGAGCTGCAATTGGAACAACTATTGCTAGGATTGCAGAGCTTGCATTTATTTTATATGTAGTTTATTTCAAAAAAAATATTGTAGCGGCACCTCTGAACTCACTTATAAATTTCAACTGGAATCTTATTAAAAGATTCTTTAAAACAGCCTTTCCTGTAATTTTTAATGATATTGTATGGATTGCTGGAATTACAGCTTACTCTATAGCTTATGCTAAACTAGGAACTAAAGCTACTGCAACTATGCAAATTGCAACTACAATCAATAACATGTTTAATATAGTTGGGGTTGGTATTGGTTGTGCTGCCGCTATTATGATTGGAAATAAAATCGGTGCCAAATTAAATGATGAAGCTTATGAAGACGCTCAAAAAATTACTAATTTTGGAACTCTTTCTGGCGTTATAATGGGTGCTGGTGTCTATCTTATAGCTCCAATTATAGCTGGTTTCTTCAAAGTTTCTCTTGAAACTCAAGAAAATGTAGTTACAATTCTTAGAATTATGGCTCTATTTGTTCCTATTAGATTCTTTGGAATTATACAGATAATTGGTGTTCTTCGTGGTGGTGGAGATGTTTTATTTGCAATCCTTATTGAGATTACTGCGGTTTGGGGAATTGGAGTTCCATTAGCCTTTATAGGAGCCACTTACTTTAAGCTTCCTATTACATCACTTTATCTTCTTATTTGTTTAGAAGAGCCTTTTAAGGTTATTGCCACTTATCCAAGATTAAAGTCTGGAAAATGGATTAAAGATTTAACAACACCCAGCTATGCTCATTAATTAAAATTTTCCTTGCTTAATAAAGTTTATAATTAATTCAATTACCTCTTTATTATAATGAATATTATGATGGTTATATGGAATTATAATGTGATCTTTAGAGTTTTCTAATTTAGTTGACTCTAAAGACACTCTTCCATCTCCCATTTCATCATAAAAGATTTTACCTAATAAAATATTGTCTTTATTTCCCGCAATAACTCCTATATCTATTTTATCTTCTCTATAAACTTCTAAATCCTTAAAATTATCGGTAGTTAATCCTTCTAATGTTTTACAAAATAATCTCAAAGGTGTATATTTATAAAAAAAATTAGCAAATATTGATCCTTGATTTGGAGGTGCAATCAAGATACATGATTTTATTAAATTATGATACTCTTCCAAAATTAAAAAATTTCTAACAATAAAGCCACCCGCACTATGTGAAATAAAAACTATTTTTTCTCCCTCTTCTAAGTTATTAATAATTTCTGTCATTTTATTTCTAAAGATTTCAAAATTAATTTCCATTTTTTTAAAAGTCAAAGGTAAATCAATCGCAACACAACTATAGTTTCTCTTACAGAGCTCATTTTTTAAGTATTTCATATCTTTACTATTTTTACTAAATCCATGAATCAAAATGATTTTTATTTTTTCTTTCATAATCTTCACCTCAGCTAATTATAACCTAAAAATACATTAAGAGGATTTTAATTTTTTTCTAGTAGAACTTAACAATATTAAGAATTAATATGGAGGTTAAATATGGAAAATTTTCAAGTTTCTCCAGGTTATATAATTAAGGGGACAACTGTTTTGGATAAGGGAGTAAATTTCGGAATATTCTCACGAAACGCTACAAAAATGACTCTAGAAATTTTTGAAAATTTATCTGACAATGAACCAATATTTTCCTATGATTTGGATCCTAAAAGAAATAGAACAGGTGACACATGGCATGTATATATTCTGGGTATTAATGAAAACTATTCTTATTCTTGGAGAGCGGATGGACCTTTTGTTCCAAGACTTGGTCACAGATTTGATTACAACAAAAGACTTATAGATCCATATGCAAAAGCTATTACTCCAAAATATCTGTGTGAGAATACTTTTATGAAAAATTTAATCGTAAACGAAAGAAAACTTTTAGAATTAGAAAGAGAAGAAGTTCCGGGAACAGAATTCAAAGAAACTGTTATTTATGAAATGCATATTAGGTTATTTACCATGAATAAAAATTCAAATGTTGAAAATCCAGGGACATATAAAGGGGTTGTCGAAAAGATTAATTATCTAAAAGAATTAGGAGTTACGGCAATCGAATTACTTCCAATCTTTGCTTTTGATTCGGAAGATACATTTACAATAAACCCATTTACTGGAGAAAAACTAAAAAATATTTGGGGATATAACCCAATAGCCTTTTTTACACCTACTCCAAGATATAGTAATCAAACTGATATCTTAACTTTTGTTGGTGGACACATCATCGAATTTAGAAATCTTGTTAAAGAATTTCATAAAGCTGGGATAGAAGTTATATTAGATGTTGTATTCAACCATACAGAAGAAGGAAACGAAAATGGAACTACTGTATCTTTCAAGGGACTTGATAATAGCATTTACTATTTATTATCTCAAAAAGATAAACGATACTATTGCAATTATTCTGGAACAGGAAATACTATCAATGCATCTCACGCTGTTGTTAAGGAGCTAATAATAGCTAGTTTACGATACTGGTACGCTATGATGTTAGTTGATGGATTTAGATTTGATCTTGCTGCAATTTTAGGAAGAGATGAGAATGGTAACTGGATTGGTGACTTATCTTTACTTAAAGATATTGCAGATGATTCTGTTATTTCAGGTGCAAAACTTATTGCTGAAGGATGGGACGCTGCTGGTGGATATTTTCTTGGTGAATTCCCATGTGGTTGGGCTGAATGGAATGGAAAATTTCGTGACACCGTAAGAAAGTTTATAAAAGGAGATCCTGGACAAGTTTCTGATTTAGCAACTCGTGTAATAGGAAGTCCTGATCTTTTTTCAAAATATGGAAGAAAACCTTACCATGGTATAAATTTTATAACAGCTCACGATGGCTTTACTATGTGGGATTTGGTTTCTTACAATGAAAAACATAATTTAGCAAATGGTGAAGATAATAGAGATGGAGAAAATAATAATAATTCCTGGAATCATGGGATAGAGGGTGAAACTGATGACCCTAACATTATAGCCCTTCGTAAAAAACAAATGAAAAATATGGTTGTTATCCTAATGATTTCTCAAGGTGTTCCTATGATTCTTATGGGAGATGAGATGGCTAAAACTCAAAATGGTAATAATAATGCTTATTGCCAGGATAATGATACTAACTGGATTGACTGGGATAGAAAGGAAAAATTTATTGATATTTTTAACTTTTTTAAAAATATGATAAATTTTAGAAAAACACACAAAGCATTGAAGCGTGAAAAGTTTTTTTCTGATTCTGATTTAGATGGAAATGGATATACTGATATAAGTTGGCATGGATTATATCCCGAAAAACCTGATTGGTCTTATGAATCTAGAGTATTAGCTTTTATGATTGACGGTGGAGATATAAATGGAACAGATGAAGATAATGATATTTATGTAGCTCTAAACTCACATTATGAACCACTGACATTTTATCTTCCTTATATTCCTGGCAAAAAATGGTATAGGGTAGTTGATACCTCTGAACCTACTGAAGATTTCTTAGAAATTCCATTGGTTATAGAGGATAATAAATATTTAGTAAAAGATAGGAGTTCAATTGTTCTTATAAGCAAATAATATGCTATAATCTCTTTAATTATAATTTTACATTAGGGAGGAAGCATGAAGGGATTATTGATTGTTGATATTCAAAATGACTTTTGTCAAGGAGGAAGCTTAGAGATAAGTCAAAGTAATGAAATTATTCCGGTAATAAATAATTTAATTGAATATTTCAAAAAAAAGAATTTATTTATTGTTGGAACAAAAGATTATCATCCTGAAAATCACATAAGTTTTTCGTATTGGCCTGTCCACTGTGTTGAAAATACATTTGGTTCTGAATTTCATCCTGAACTTAATAAGTTCTCTAATATAGTTTTAAAAGGGACTGATCTTAAAATTGATTCCTATAGTGGATTTTTTGATAATGAATATAGAAAGCAAACTAATTTAGACTCACTTCTAAAAGAACATAATGTTACCGATTTATATATAGTCGGTCTTGCTACAGACTATTGTGTTAAATATACTGTTTTAGACGCTCTAGCTTTAAAATATAATGTTTTCGTTATCACAGATGGATGTAAAGGTGTTAATATAAATTCACTTGATTCTGACAATGCTCTACTTGAAATGCAAGAAAAAGGGGCTGTATTAATTAAAAGTTCTGATTTATTAAAAAACTAGGAGGCTTAATATGGAAAATGTTTTAATTGAAATGAGTGACGGTACTTTTCTTACAGACAAATGTGAGAGAATTCATTTTGATCCTAAAAGTGAGTTTTTAACTCTACAGGATGGAACAGAAATTGAAATTAAAAATATAGTTTTTCTAGAGATTAATGGTAATATTTTAATTAATAATAGAATTGTTAAATAAATATCTTTACTTTTTATTATTATTATAGTATACTAAAAGAAGTTAATAATATGAGTTAAAAATTTCAACTAGTAATTAAGGGATATCTTTCAAAAGTACCTTTTTATTAAATTTAAATTTAAGATTTATATAGTTAAAATTAATTTATGGAGGTATACTATGAACGGTATCGTAAAATGGTTTAACGAAGAAAAAGGATTTGGATTCATAACTGGTGAGGACGGGAAAGATGTATTCGCACATTTCTCTGAAATTCAAAAAGACGGATTCAAAAAGTTAGTAGAAGGAGAGGAAGTTACTTTTGACTTAGGTCAAGGAGCTAAAGGACCTCAAGCTACAAACATCAAAACTAAGTAATTAGAATAGCGAAAGCTTTTGAAACACTAGATATTTAAATATCTAGTGTTTTTTTTATTGACATACAATTTGTTTTTGTAATATAATACATGAAATATAAAATATAAAATTTTCGTATAACCCCATTAATATGGTATGGGGGTGTCTACCATGGAACCATTAATTCCTGCTTACGAAGAGAATATGTCACGTACTGTACATATTTTCTTTGTAGGCGGGATTTTTTTATTTATAAATTTTTAATTTTAGAGGAGGAAATATGAACTTTAAAAAATTACCTAAAATAGAGTTACATTGTCATTTAGATGGAAGTGTGAGACCTGAAACAATTATTGAACTATCAAAATTAGAAGGAGTTAAATTACCTAGCTATGAAATTGAAACAATAAAAAACAATATGATTGCTCCTATGGAATGCACCTCTTTAAATGAGTACTTAGAAAGATTTGAAATACCAGTAGCAGTTATGCAATCAAAAGAAAGTCTAAAAAGAATTGCTTACGAATTAATGGAAGATTCAGCAAAAGAAAATATAAAATATATAGAAATTAGATTTGCTCCATTACTACATATAGATAAAGGTTTATCTATTGAAGATGTAATAGAAAGTGTTTTGAGTGGAATCAGAGAAGGAGAAAAAAATTACGATATAAAAGGGAATTTAATTTTATCATTTTTAAGACATATGCCTATTGAAACTGTATATGAAGTTATTGAGATTGGAAGAAAATATTTGCAAAAAGGAGTTGTAGCAATTGATCTTTGTGCAAGTGAAGAGAAAGGATTTTGTGAAAAGTTCATAAAACCATTTTTACTTGGAAGAGAATATGGATACAAAGTTACAATTCATGCTGGAGAAACTGGAATTGGTGAAAATGTTTTAGATGCGATTCAGACTCTTGGTGCAAAAAGAATTGGACATGGAATCCATATAAAAAATTGTAAAAAAGCTTATGACATTGTAAAAGAAAAAAATATTGTTTTAGAGATCTGCCCAACAAGTAATGTTCAAACAAAAGCTGTTGATTCATTTGAAAATCATCCAATTTTAGATTTTTATAAAGATGGAATAAAAGTAACAATAAATACAGATAATAGAACTGTATCGAATACAACTTTGACAAATGAGTATAATACTGTAAAAGATAATTTTAAAATTGATTTAGAGATTTATAAAAATATCTATTTCAATAGTGTTGAGGCAGCTTTTACAAATTTAGAAATCAAAGAAAAATTAAAAGAAGACTTTAAAAAATCAATACAATCTAATATTTTATAATATAAAAAGACACTTCTTTCATACAAATGAAGAAAGTGTCTTTTCTTAACTTATAACTAAATGATGCCCTCTCTTTTCTTTAGCATCCAGTTTTTTCCTTCAACTAATCTTGTTACAAGCATTGCTGCCACTGTATCTCCTGTTGCATTTACCATTGTAGCCGGAGGATCTACTAAATACCCTATTGTAGCTATAATTGGGAAGGCTTCAGGCGGAAAACCATACATTGTAACAATCAACATCTCTCCAATCAATCCTCCACCTGGGACTCCTGACATTACTACTCCTCCCATTATAGAAAGAAGCAATGCACTTGCATAAGTTCCCATTCCATCAAAAGGTACTCCAAATATTCCAAATAGAAAAGATATCTTTAAAATCGAGCTTAAACAAGTTCCATCCATATGAGCACTAGCTCCAATTGGTAAAACTATATTTCTAATATCCTCAGGTACTCCTATATCTCTAGCAGCATCTAAATTTACAGGAAGAGTAGCCATACTACTTTGAGTAGCTAGAGATGTTATAGCTGGTGAAATAAGATACTTTAAAGATTTTACACCCTCTTTTCCTGCCGCTAAATAGGCATAGCAGGGAAATGCAATAAGAAAATATAAAATGCAAACTGGATAGTAAATCATCATAGCTCTTGCATAAGATCCTAAAAGTTCTTTACCAAATACTCCAACTAGTGCAGCAAAATATGCTCCTAAACCTATTGGTGCATAATACATTATTATATTAATCATTTTTAAAAACACTTGAGCCAAAGCATCTAATCCATCTGAAATAATTTTTCCTTTTTCTCCAATTAGATTTATACAAAATCCAAAAAACATAGAAAATATAATTAATGGTAACATATTTTTTCTTGAAATTAATTCTGGAAAATCTTTAACTGTAAAAGCAGAAACAATTTGGTTTCCAGTTTCAAATGGTTTTATAGCATCTGTCGCTGTTAAATTTAAAGACACTCCTTGAGCTGGAGGAAATATTTTAACAACAACTATAATTAAAACTGTGGCTATTAATCCTGTAGATAGAAATACCATAAAAAGATTTTTTAAAATACTTCCTAATCTCTTCATATTTGACATACTAGATATTGAACTTGCTATTGTTGTAAATACAAGTGGCACAACTATCGTGAACATAGCATTTATAAAAAGATCACCTAAAGGTTGAAACATTACAGCTTTTTTCCCCATAACAATTCCTAAAATACTTCCTATTATGATAGAACCAATTAAAATTATAGGAAATCTATAAGATTCCCAAATACTTTTGTTACTTCTTAAATTCATTAATCTCACCCCATCCATATTTATTCATACCAGTATAGTTTAACTCATTAGATATCGAATATTCTAGTAACCAAAATAAAATTAATAATGTTCATACAAATATTATTAATCCTCTTATTTTATAAGTATTAATTTAATATTTTTATTCTATATTTATGAATATTTTTTCAAAAACTTGATATTTTTATAAAATATTGTTATTGTAAGTAAGAGGTGAAACTTATGGAAAAAAAATTAAGAGTAACTTTACCAGAATATATCTATAAAACTATTGAAGCAGATATTGAAGAATTTAAAATTAATAAAAATTATATTTTAAACTATATCTACAAAAATTTAAAGTTTGAACAATTTTTAGAAGATGGAAAATTTGATGGAGAAAAAACTGTCATTCAATTTAACTTAAACAAAAAAAATAGAGAAAACTACTACAATTTTTTAGAAGAAAATGGTATTCAAGTAGAAGCTAGTTTTTTCAGAAAACTTTTTATTAAATACGCAAACCAATCTAAAGTTAAAAGAGAACTATTCATTTTTAAAGAGGTAGTTGAACGAATCAACCTTGGTATAAAAGAAAATAAAATATTAAATATAACTTTTATGGATAAAAAAGAAACTAAAATAGAACCATACTATATTGGTAATTCTAAACTAGAAATTGCTAACTATATTTTCTGTTTTGATTTATTAGAGGGTGAATTTAAAAATTATAAACTCAATAATATTAAAAATATTTATATTAATAATAAAATTTTCACCGTTAGAGACCTAGATTTTATTGAAAAGGTTAAAAATAATTTTGATCCTTTTCTTTCACAAGATAAGATAATAAAAGTTAGGTTAACTCCAAACGGTGAATTACTTTTTAAAAATATAAAAATAAATAGAGCTGAAATTTTAAGTATCAATAAAGATATTTATGAATTACAATGTTCTGAAGAAAAAGCTAAAAGATATTTTTCTTATTTTTTAGATGACGTTGAAATCTTAGAACCTTTAGAACTAAGAGAATGGTTTATAAATAAATATGTAAGTGCTTTAAAAAAATATCAAAATCTCTTAAATAATTAATCTAGATCTTCTCTCCATTTTCGGGTTTAAATCTTTTAAGTCTCAATGCATTCGTGATTACAGAGGCTGAACTTATGCTCATAGCTCCACCTGCTATCATTGGACTTAAAAGAGGCCCACCAAAAATATATAGTATTCCCATAGCTACTGGAATTCCTAGTATATTATATCCAAATGCCCAAAATAAATTTTGTTTTATATTTTTAATAGTTTCTCTACTAAGTTTAATAGCAGTTGATACATCCATTAAATCACTTCTCATTAAAACTATATCTGCAGATTCTATTGCAACATCTGTTCCTGACCCGATTGCAATACCTATATCTGCCTGAGCTAGAGCCGGAGCATCATTTATTCCATCTCCTACCATCGCTACTTTCTTTCCCTCATTTTGAAGCCTTTTAACTTCAGTTGCTTTATCTTTAGGAAGAACTTCTGCAAAAACTCTATCTATGCCAACTTGATTTGCAATTGCATAAGCTGTTCTTTCATTATCCCCAGTTATCATTGCTACTTCTATCCCCATTCTATGGAGAACCTCTATTGCCTTTTTAGAATTTTTCTTTATCGTATCGGCAACAGCTATTACTCCAGCTATCTTTTGGTCAATAGCAATATACATTGGTGTTTTTCCCTCTTCAGCTAATCTATTTGAAACCTCTTTTAAATTTTTAAGTTCAACATTTCTTTCAGTCATCAGCTTATAATTTCCCAAAAGAATATACTTTTCTTCAATTTCAACTTCTATTCCATATCCTGGTATTGCTTTAAAACTTTCAACTGGCTTAAGTTCTAAATCTTTTTCTTCTGCAGCTTTAACAATAGCATCACCCAATGGATGCTCTGATCCCTTTTCTGCACTAGCAGCAAAAATTAATATTTCATCTTTAGAAAATTTTCCCTCCACTAAAATATCTGTAATCTTTGGTTTTCCTTCTGTTATTGTTCCAGTTTTATCAAAAATTATAGTTTGGATTTTATGAGCTGTCTCTAATGCCTCACCACTTTTTATAAGCACACCGTATTCAGCACCTTTTCCTGTTCCAATCATTATTGCTGTAGGAGTTGCAAGCCCTAAAGCACACGGGCATGCTATTACAAGTACCGATATAAAAATTGTCATTGCAAATATCAAGTCTCCAGTTCCTATATACCAAGCCAATCCTGAGAGTATAGCAAGAACCATTACTATTGGTACAAAATATCCAGAAATAATATCGGCCATTTTTGCAATAGGTGCTTTTGAACCTTGAGCTTCTTCTACAAGCTTAATTATTTGAGCTAAAGCAGTGTCTTTTCCAACTTTTGTAGCACGATATTTTACAAAACCATTTTTATTTATGCTTGCCCCAATTATTGATGACCCTACAATTTTTTCTACTGGAATGCTTTCTCCTGTTAGCATAGATTCATCAATTGATGTACTTCCTTCGACTACTACTCCATCTACAGGTACCTTATCTCCAGGCTTTATTATTACAATGTCTCCTACTTTTACTTCTTCTAGTGGAACTATAAGCTCTTTACTAACTCTTTCTATACGAGCAGTTTTAGGAACAAGTTCTATCAATTTTTTTATAGCCTCTGAAGTTTTACCTTTACTCATTGATTCAAGATGTTTTCCTAAAGTTATTAACATTAAAATTGTAGCAGAAGATTCAAAATATAATTGATGAATATAACTTAAATTTCCATTAAAAATCTGATATACGGCAAATAAGCCATACAAATAACCCGTTGATGTTCCTATCGCTATGAGTGAATCCATATTAGGTGCACCTTTTAATAGAGTTTTTGTCCCTACCTTAAAAAAATTCCATCCAATTATCATAATAGGAGTAGTTAATAATAATTGCGATATTGCAAAAGTTCTTGGACTAAATTCTGGTGCTATAAATTCTGGAAGAGAATATCCAAACATATGTCCCATAGAAATTACTAAAAGTGGAATAGCAAATATAGCTGAAGTAATGAATCTTTTCGACAATGAGTCCACAACATCTCTCTCGGGTTGACTATCTTTCACAACTTTATAACCAGCTTTATTAACAGCAATCACTATATCTTCCATATTTAGCTTAGAACTATCATATTTAATTTTTAACTTCTCGGTTGCTAAATTTACATTTGCTTCTAGAGTTCCATTCAATTTTTTCACTGTCTTTTCTACATGCATTGAACATGATGAACAATTCATTCCTTCTATTTTTAATATTTTTTCAATCATTTTTCTCTCCTTTTTATTTCACTTTTATAATAGCTTCTGTTAAATTTATAATATCATGTTTTTTTCAAATGTCAACCCCCCCTATATGGGTAAGGTTATGTTTTGAGATTATTGTATACCAATTTTGAATATTATGATATACTTACCATAAAAGTTGGAGGGGATATAATGATTAAAAAAATCTTATTTGGAATAATGTTAGTAACTACAATTGCTCTTGCTAAAACTACTGTTGGAGAATCTAATGGATACAATGGAAAAATTACTGCAACTGTTACTACAGAAAATGAAAAAATTCAAAAAATTGATGTAGTTGCTGAAAAAGGAAATAGTAGATTAAAAAAGGCTATTAAAGGAATAGTACCACAAATTATTGAAAAAAATTCAACTGATGTTATTAATGTGGCTGGAGCATCTGTTACTTCTTCTGCTATAAAAGAAGCTGTAGAAAAAGCTCTAAAAAAATAATTAAATTTCAAATAAAAAAATCCCAGTAAATATCAGATTAATCTAATATTTATTGGGATTTATCTTTATACTATTATATCTCCTACTATCATTTTTAAGTATTCTATCAAACTATTAGGTGATAGTTCTAATTGTATTCCTCTAGCTCCACCACTTATTATTATTGTATCTTTTAATAGTGCTGATTGATGTATAAAACTTTTATGACGTTTTTTTATTCCAACCGGAGAACAACCACCACGAATATAACCTGTATTTTCCAATAGTGATTTCATATCAATCATTTCAACTTTTTTACTTTCTGATAGCTTAGCTAATTTTTTTAAATCTAACTCATCACTTCCTGGAACACAAGCTATTATTAACTCTTTCTTTTCATTAAATAGAGCCAAAGTTTTAAATACCTTAGTTATATCAGCTCCAGTTTTCAAAGAAACATTTATAGCTCCTAAGTTATTTTCATCAACCTCATACGTCATTATTTTATGAGGTATTTTAGATTTTTCAATTTCTCTGATAGCATTTGTTTTCTTTACACTCATTTAATCACTCCCAATACAAATATAAATATTAAAATAAAAATCAAATAGCTATATTCGATAAAACTTATTTTTGACTCATTAAGTCTAGTCTTTTTATAAGGTGCACCATAACCCCTTACTTCCATTGCAGTGGCTAAATTTATCGAATGCTGTATTCCAGATATAACTACTGGTAAAAATAGAGTTGGAATATTTTTTATTCTTTCTGATATCTTCATTATATCATAATCTATTCCTCTAGCTTTTTGAGCTTTTAATATTCTTTTGGATTCCTCTTCAATTAAAGGAATAAATTTGAGCGATATAGCTATTATTGTTCCTATAGATTCTACCGGTATTTTAAAGTATTTTAAAGGCTTAAATATTTTTTCTATCGAATATCCTATATCACTTATTTCCATTGATGAAAGAACTGATACAGATAACATTATAATTCCTAATACTCTTCCCAAACTTAATAAAATTTCAGTTTCAGATTTTCCCATAAAAAAATAATTTACAAATATTATAGATATGAATAATCCAATTGAATAACTTAATATTCTTTTTAGATTTTTTATATCAATTTTAAATATATATATTTGAACCGATACCAAAATACCACATAAAAGCATTTCTAAAGGCGTCTTCATCAATACTAGAGCTATTATTATAAAAATTGTAGATAAAAAAATAGTTCTAGGATCATATTTTTTCAACATTTTTATTTTCCTCCAAATAATTTAGTAATTTCTCAACTTTTAAAAAGTTTGGAAGTTCTTCATAAAATGCTCTAAACGATTCTGTTATTTCTAGTATTTCAGGTGGTTCTAAGTTTGCCTCTTCTAATATCTTTCTAGAAAGAATTATCTCTTCTGGTAATCCACTGGCTTGTATCTTACCATTTTTTAGAACTGTCACTGTTTTAGCATATTCGGCAACATCTTCAAGTATATGACAAGATTGTATAATAGTAACTCCTTCATCATTTTGTTGCTTTAAAATTTTAAAGAAAAGTTCTTTTGTTTCTACATCTAATCCCACTGTAGGCTCATCTAAGACTAAAATTTTAGGCTCATTTATTAATATCGAGGCCAATGCCACCATTCTTTTTTGACCGCCACTCAATTCAAAAGGTGATTTTTCTAGCATTTCTGGAGGTAGTTCTAATTTTTTCACTATTTCTTCTAATTTTTTATTTATTAACTCTAACTTTAATTTTTTATTTTTTAAAGTAAAGATAATTTCCTCTTTAACTGTATGATTAAAAAATTGTCTATCAGTATATTGGAACATTATCCCTAAACTGTTTCTAAGTTCTTTTAAAACACTCTTTTCTTTTATAGATTTTTTATTTAAATAGATTTCACCTGAACTTATTTTAACAAGTCCAGATATAGCTTCTAAAAGTGTCGATTTACCACTTCC
Organism: Cetobacterium sp. 2A; assembly: GCF_014250685.1. GTDB lineage: Bacteria > Fusobacteriota > Fusobacteriia > Fusobacteriales > Fusobacteriaceae > Cetobacterium. The sequence goes on from NZ_JACFAJ010000001.1 coordinate 52,330, forward strand.
GGTAGTTCCAATAAAAAAATGCCAATCATTTTTTAAAAATGAAAGTGAAATTTTATCCACTACATCTTCTTTGTCATAACTAACACAAATTTTATCTAAAGATAGATCCATACTTTTCACCAACCTTTTTTATATCAAAGACAAATTCTGATAAATCTATTCCTTTTCTTTGATATATTTCACCAATTAATTTAAATGAAGTTGGTAAATTTAAACTAAATTTATTTGAATTTAAAATCAAATCTCTAATAAAAGAAGTTTTTTCTCCTTGAAAAACAACCTCTCCTTTTTCAATATAAATAACATCTTCCGAATATTTTAATTCTAATAGATGATGAGTAACCATTATAATGGTTACTCCTTTTTTATTGATCCCAGAAAGTATTTTCATAATATTTTCTCTATTATTAGTATCTAACATCGATGTAGCCTCATCCAAAACTAAAACTTTTGGATTTAAAACCATCGCAGAAGCAATACATAACCTCTGTTTTTCACCACCAGAAAGTGTATGTATTTTACTCTTTAATTTATGAGATAATCCCACTAAATTTAATACTTCATTCATACTTTCTCTTATTTTTTCTTCATCATAACCATAATTCTCCATAGAAAAAGCTAATTCCTCTTCTATAGAGTCTGAGACTATCTGTTCATCAGGATTTTGAAAAACTAATCCCATAATCTTTCTAACTTCATATGGATTATTTTTTAAGCTTAGTTTATTTACAATAATATCTCCAAATTTTAAATTTTCTATTCCAAACAATAACTTTAAAAGTGTCGATTTCCCAGATCCATTTTTTCCTAAAATAGTTATAAATTTTCCCTCTTCTATATTTAAATTCAGGTTAGATATAAGGGGGGCATCATTATATGAAAATGATATCTCTTTAAATTTAATCATTTTCAATTCTCCAATCATCTATATCTATAAATGGAATCGAAATATTCTTTTGCTTTAAAAGCTCTTCAAATTTTTCCATAAAAACACCTTTTTCATCAACCATTTTCACTCTTGAACTTATATCATTTATACTTTCATAACTACTAGCTTCTCCACACCAATCAGCCCTGCAAGTTTTTGAAATTCCACAACTTGGACTCCCTTTTATTCCAAATATTCCAAGTATTTGATACTCTTCTTTTAAATAATCTTGAATTATATCTATAAATGGCTCTAGATATTTTATTGAACTATTTATAAAATTGCTATTTTCAAATTGATCTTTAACATGACCCCATCTTCTAAGTCCTAAAATACCGGTTTCTGGACAGGGAAGTTGAATTATTCCAATGTTATTACTTAAACACCAAGTTATAAAAGGAAGAAAATCTTTACCATTTTTTGCATATGGTTTTACAACAGAATTTTGGTTAATTATACAATGACTCAGTATAACTATTTTTTTACCTCTATTCATAATTATTCTCCTTTAATCTTTCTTAAAAGAGAACCTGGTATTCTTGATATTATAATTGAAACTACTACACATGAACCAATTTTATCTATTAAGTTTGATATTATTCTCGGAATAAATGTTGCTGTAAATATTTTCTGTCCACTTTTAACAAGCCATCCTGTTAAAATATCTAAACTTCCACCTGCAAGCCCTCCAAATAAATAAACAGCTATCGGAGTTCCTATCATTGGAGCTAATATAGCTAATAAAATTCCAGTAGGTACAGCAACTTTTAAAGTAAATCCAAATTTTCTTGAAATTAGTCCAACAACTACCCCTATCGCCATATTTACAATAGCAAATGGAAGTTCAACTGGATTATTTACCATTGCCGTTATAATATTTGTAATTAGTCCTGTTAATCCACCAAATATTGGTCCTAAAACAGCTCCAACAAGTATTGTTCCTACTGTATCTAAAAATAAAAATGGAATTTTAAAACTTTTTGCAAGTACTGCCAATACTATATTTAAGGCTATTCCTACTCCTGTAAAAGTAATCGTTGTTGTTTTTATATTCATTATGTACTCCTTCGTAAAATTTTTATATTTCACGCAGCACTTAGCATGAAAATTTGAAATAACTGTATTTCTTTTAATACTTTTAACCTAAAAGTAATGTCCAATCAATTAACTCACTTCAAATTTTCACCCCCTTCAAAATAGTAACCTTCATATTATACAGTATCTAACTATAAACAGCAAGATTGGAGTTTATTCTAAAGGAAATAGTAGTATTTATTGGTATATAATTCCAAATATATTAATGCGGTAAGGAGGATTTTTTAATGAAAATTTTAGATTTAATAAAAAAAGCTCGTTCCCATAGAAGTTTTAAAAATATAGCTGTCCCTATGGATGATCTAATGAAAATCATGGAAGGAGCTCATTTCTCATCAGCTGGAGCAAATAAACAATTTTTAAGATATTTTTTAACAAATGATAAAAATATTTGTTCTAAACTTTTTAAAGATGTTGTATGGGCTAGTCAAATACAATGGAAACCCTCGGAAGATGAAGCTCCTGGAGCTTATATAATCATATTTACAAACAATCCTTCCAAATTACCTTTAAACTTTATATATACAGATTGTGGAATTGCTCTTCAAAATATGAAACTAATTGCTACATCTTTAGGATATGGAGTTAATTTCATGGAACCTGTAAAAAAAGATGATATTTTATCGCTATTAGAAATATCAAAAGAATATACACCACTTTTCGTTATGCCTATAGGTATTCCTACAGATGATGTTATCTTGACAGAAGTAGAAGATGAAAATATGAAATATTCAAGAGAAGATTTGGGCTCTCATCACTATAATCAATTTGTTCCTAAATTATCACTTGAAGAACTTATAATTGGTAAAAAATAAAAAAGTCGACTTATATAAGTCGACTTTTTCTACTTACATTGACAAAATAAAAAACTCAAAGTATACTCGTACCACTAACGACCACAAAGGAGAAAATAAAAATGAAAAGAAAGCTCTTAATTGCCATCGTTACTGCTTTAGGAATGAATCTTTCATCCTATGCTTTACAAACACAAACTAATGTTCAAGTAAAAAAAGAAACCGTATTAGATGAATTCAAACTTTATGACGAAGAGGGAAAACTTCTCAGAACTAATAGAGATTCTACTGGAAAAGAAGGAATAGTTGCCGCGAGCAAGTATGAAGCATCAAAAATAGGAGCAGATATAATTAAAAAAGGCGGAAATGCTGTTGATGCCGCTGTTGCTACTGCTTTTGCTCTTTCTGTATGTGAACCTCATTCTTCTGGATTAGGTGGGGGAGGTTTTATGACTTTAAGAATAGCTGAAACTGGTGAAGTCATATTTATAGATTTTAGAGAAATTGCTCCCAAAAATGCAACTCCAAAAATGTGGGTTTTAGATGATAAAGGAAAAGTTATTGGAAAACAAAAAACTGATGGTGGAAAAGCTTCTGGAATTCCCGGAGAGGTTGCCGGACTTCTTTACCTACTTGAAAAATATGGAACTATGTCTAGAAATGAAGTTCTACAACCTGCTATTGATTTGGCTACTAATGGATATACTGTATCTCCAACCTTGGCAGAAGTACTTAAAGAAACATATGATACTATGATTGAATTTCCTGAAATAACTAAAATATATTGGAAAGATGGAAGTTTTCCATATGAAACAGGAGATATAATTAAAAATCCAGATTTAGCAAAAACACTTTCTATAATACAAGAAAAAGGCGCTGATGGATTCTATAAAGGTGAAGTTGCAGAAGCTATTGTAAACTCTGTAAATAAATACGATGGTCTTTTTACACTCGAAGATCTTGCTGAATATAAAGTTTCTGTAAGAAAGCCAATAGTAGGTAACTATAGAGGTTATGAGATCATTTCATCCCCACCACCTAGCTCGGGTGGAGCTCATCTTATCCAAATATTAAACATCCTAGAAAATTATGATATTGGTTCTCTAGAAGTAAATTCTCCTGAATATCTTCATCTTTTTTCAGAAGCATTTAAACTAGCTTATGCTGATAGATCCAAATATATGGGAGATACAGATTTTGTAAAAGTTCCACTAGGTGGAATAACATCTAAAGCATATGCTAAAAATATCATAAATAAAATTGATTTAACCAAAGCAAATACTCATGAGCCACATAATCCATGGCAATATGAACATGAGGATACTACTCATTTTTCTATAGCTGATAAAGCAGGAAATATGGTCGCAGTTACAAAAACCATAAATGGATATTTTGGAAGTGGAGTTTGTGTTGATGGATATGGAATCATAATGAATGATGAGATGGATGATTTTGTAACAGGACCTGGACACGCTAATTCTGTAGAACCTGGAAAAAAACCACTTAGTTCAATGACTCCAACTTTAATTTTAAAAAATGGAAATCCTTTCATGGTTTTAGGAACTCCAGGAGGTGCCAAAATATTTGCAACAGTAGCTCAAGTATTAAGTAAAGTCATAGATCATAATATGGATATTCAAGATGCTATTTCTGCCCCTAGAATTTGGGATAATACTTCTGCTGAAATAAATTATGAATCTCGTTTAAATCCTGAATATATATATAAACTTCAAGAAATGGGTCACAAAGTAAACAGTAATGGAGAATGGGGATCTGGGTCTGTACAAGGGATTGTTTATATGCCTGACGGAACTTTGAGAGGAGGAGCTGATCCAAGAAGAGACGGGAAAGCTTTGGGATTATAAAAAAAGCTATTCAGACATTGTCTGAATAGCTTTTTTTATTTTTTATTGAACTACTTCGCTCTTTTCTAAATCTTTTTTAAATAATCCATTTAGAATCAGTGCTAAAGCTCCATCTCCAGTTACATTACAAGCAGTTCCAAAGCTATCTTGTAATGCAAATATTGTTAACATAAGAGCTATTCCACTATCATCAAATCCTAAAACTGATGATATTATTCCCAGTGATGCCATAACAGTTCCACCAGGTACTCCAGGTGCTCCTATTGCAAAAATTCCAAGTAGTAATATAAATGAAACCATTGTTGCTACAGATGGAAGAGTCCCGTAAAGAACTTGTGAAACCGTCATTACGAAGAATACTTCCGTTAAAACTGATCCACAAAGATGAACAGTTGCTCCTAAAGGTATTGCAAAATCTGTTATATCATCGTGTAGAACTTTTGATTTCTTTGCACAACTCAAAGCTACAGGTAATGTTGCTGCTGAAGACATTGTTCCAACTGCCGTTAAGTAAGCCGGTCCATAATGTTTTAATAAATTGAATGAATTCTGCTTTGATACAACTCCACCGATAGAATAAAGTAATGCCAGCCATATAAAATGTCCAATTAAAACAATTACTATAACTTTTAAAAATATTGGTAATTGCTCTGTTATCCCACCTTCATAAGCTAAACTTGCAAATGTTGAAGCTATAAATACAGGTAAAATTGGAATTATTATTTTATGAACTATTGAGAGCATAATGTTATTAAATTCATCTAAAAGTTTTTCCATTCCATCAGACTTTGTCCATACTACAGCTAGTCCAACAAATAAAGCTAAAACTAAAGCAGACATAACCGATAGTATTGGTGGAATATTTAACTTAAAAAGAATCTCAGGTAATTCTTTTAATCCACCAGCTGTTGAATTTATATTTAATTTTGGTATTAATATAAATCCAGCTACCATTGCAAATAAAGCAGCTCCAACCGATGAAGCATATGCTAGAGCTAACATAGTCCCCAACATTTTACTAGCATTTGCTTTCATTTTCGTTATTGCAGGTGCTATAAATCCTAAAATAATTAATGGAACAGTAAACGATATAACTTGTCCCAACATATACTTAACTGTTTGAACTATCCCAATAACTTGAGAATTTGCTGTTAATCCAAGTATAAGTCCAATGACCACCCCTAAAATAAGTTTGATAATTAAATTATCTTTCTTTTGTTTTACCATTTTTTCTCCCCCTCAGCTTATAAATAATTAGTACGCTACCATTATATATACCATAATTTACCAAAAAGTAAATGTTCTAAGTGGGTTTATTAATTTTATTTTCAAAACTATCTAATTTGATGTTAATATAACTTCCAGTATCTTCAATTACAAAATATGCATTATATTCTTTTCCAGCTTTACTTTTTAACTTTTGGAATAATACTTTCTCGCCTTTTATAAAATTTTGAGCAGATTCCTTATCTATAAATCCACAAAATTTATTTTCTTTCCAAATAGAAAACCCACACTTAGGGTCATCTTTAAATCCTTCGCAGTAATATGCTTTTTCACTCTCATAGATATTTTTTCCACATCTTGGACAAATCCCTATAACTTCTTTTTGATATAACTTAGGATAACTATCATTGGAAAGAATTTCTTTTAAAGTATCTAAAACACTATAAATTAATTTGTTTGGTTCTGCTTCATTATCTTGTATCTCTTCTTGAATTACCCACCATTTGGCTGTCATATCTGGTTTTTTTAATTCATCTGGAAGAGAATTATAAAATTTTTTACCCAGTTCAGTCGATATTACTTGTTTTTTATTTTTTTCAATAAATCCTCTTTTAAACAATATCTCTAAAACTGTAGCTCTAGTAGCAGGTGTTCCTATTCCACCATTTTCACCTTTTTTATCTTTATCTTTTGCTCTTAATAGTTTTTGAATATCCTTACTTTCAACAAATTTTGATATTGAAGTCATATCTTGAATTAACGTTGCCTCAGTGTATCTTTTAGGAGGAGTTGTAGTCTTTTCCTCAATGATACTCTCTTTGACTTCCCCCTCATACGTTCCTTCTGATAATTTTGAAAGCTGTGAACTCTCTTCACTTTTGTCTGTTTCAACTTTTTCTTTCAAATATTTTTTATATCCAACTTCTAAAATTTTTGTTGAGGTAGTTTTAAATTTTTCATTATTTATCTCTAATTCTGCCTCAGTTTTTTCCTTCAATATATGTGGTAAAAACTGAATAATATAGAAATTGCAAATTGTTATATAAATATTTCTTTCCTTTTCTGTTAAAGAATTTAATCCTAAATTCTTTTTAGTAGGAATTATGGCGTGATGTGCTGTCACTTTTGAGCTATCAAAACATTTTGATTTTTTCTCATAATCTATTTCTTCTAAATTTTTAATTCCTAAATTCTCTAATACTTTCTTTAAAACATCTGGGGCTTCCAAATGATGCTCTTCATTTAAATATTGAGAATCTGATCTATTATATGTTATTGCTTTATGTTTTTCTCTTAAAGATTGTGTTATATCAAGCGTTTCTGATGGAGAGTATCCAAATTTTGTATTTGCATAAGACTGAAGCTTTGCAAGATTAAATGGTAGAGGAGGCTCTTCTTTTTGGATTGCTTTTGTCACTTCAAATTCAACTTGTTTCCCTTGACTCTCTGATTGAATTTCTTTTAATATTTTATCGTCTTTTATTTTACCATCTTCATCAGAGTTTGGGTTGTTTTTATCTATAACATATTTAAATCTAATACTTGAGCTAGTGCTCTTTTCATCAACAACTAAAAATAATTCATAATATTTTTCTTTAGAATGTGCTTCAATTTGTAAATCTCTATTTACTACTAATCCTAATGTAGGAGTTTGAACTCTTCCAACACTTAAATTTCCAGCACCTTGGTTAAGAAGAGTGAAATATCTAGAAGCATTTATTCCAACTAAAAAATCAGAAACTGCTCTAGCATAAGCACTTTTTCCTAAAGGTTCATATTTTGAATTATCCTCTAATCTTGACATAGCCTTCTTTACTGCTTCTGTATTATTATCATTTATCAATACTCTTTTTACAGGTTTTTCATTTTTAAAATATGTCAATATTTCATCAATTAAAAGTTGTCCTTCAGGATCTGGATCGCCTGCATTTATAACTTCATCACATTTTTTTAAAAGATTCCCAATTATATTAACTTGTTTAAGTTTTTCTGAAATTGGCGCAACTTCCCAATTTTCAAAAAATATAGGCAATTCTTTTAAATTCCATTTCTTATATTTAATATCATATTCCTCTGGACTCTTTAATTTAAAAAGATGTCCAAATGCCCACGTTACTGTATAATCACCTTTTATTATGTATCCGTCCTCATTTTTTTGAGGCCCCGATATAGCCGAAACAATTGCTCTAGCTAAATCAGGTTTCTCTGCTATTATTAATTTCATACTTCTCCCTATGGTTTTATCATATTAAAGATTATGTTTTCTGTAAAATTTCTCTAAAAATTCTGCTCTATCTCTAACAAAATATTTATTGTTTTTTAAATATAAAACAACCGAAAGACCATCTCTTGAATTTGTAGCATCTATTGCAAGAGAAATAACTTTATATTCTTCTTTATTTTTCTTGTTTATCCATATACTATTTTTTTCAAAGACATCGAAATCCACAACTTCTTCTATTTCGAAAATTTTCGAAATAGCTTTTTCATTTGCCTCTTTAATTTCTCTTGCTGTTTTAACTTCTCCAGATAAAACTTTTTCTAAAACTATCTCCGGTGTTTTTTTATTTGAAAGTAATTTAACTGCATGATCTGTTAAAGATAATATTGTTTCTTTCTTATCTTTATAGCTTAAACAAAGTTGGTATCTCTTTGTAAAAATCGATACCTGATCTTTATTTAGTCCAACGTTTTGATACCACATCATAAAACTTGGATCATTCTCAGATTTTGCATACCTATTGAAGACTGCTCTAGCTTTTTCTAAAATATCTCCAATTTCATATGCTATTTCTCCTAATCTTTTACCTTGAACTAAAAGTCCCTTTTCAAAATCTATTAATAAATTTTTATCTAAACTATCTATTCCTAAAGAATCATAATCAAATGTGGATTGTATATTTCTGATATCACTCATCACTAAATCTTTCAATGCCTCTTTATCAGTTACCGAATTTTCTTTTTTCTTATTTATACTTCTTAATTTATCTAATCTATTACTAGACATTCGCTATCACCTTTGCAATATCTAAATAATCTTTTGCCCCTTTAGAATTTTTATCGGATTTGAAAATTGATTTTTTTTCTATTCCTAGTTCACTTAATTTACTATTTATTCTAATTGCTGGGAATATATTTGGATGACTTTCTTTCAACACCTCATATATCTCTCCCGATATTTTTTTTCTTCCGTCTAACTTTGTCGGTAATATTCCTAAAATATTCAATGTAGGATTTAATTCATTTATTGCATCTTCTAAACTCTTAAGAAGTAAATTTAATCCATCCATAGAAGCTAATTCACACTCACATGGAATTATTAAATCTGTTGATGCCACTAATGAGTTTAATGTAAATATAGATAAACTTGGTGGACAATCTATTAGAATATAATCATAATTTTCTTTTATTTCAGATAAAGAATTTTTTAATCTATATTCTTTATTATAAGTTATATTAAGTTGTAACTCCGCAACTGTTAAATCTATTGTGCTAGGTATCAAGTCAAACTCTTCTAACTTCATTATGCAATCAGTTACTCCAGCTTTTCTTAGTAATAGATCAAAAGTAGATTTATTTATAATTTCTTCCGTTGAAAAAAATGAAAGAGTTCCTTGTGGATCCATATCTACTAATAAAACTTTTTTTCCAAGCTCTGATAGAGCCGCTCCTATGCAATGAGTTGATGTAGTTTTTCCAACACCGCCTTTAAAGTTTAAAAAACTAATTATTTTCATTTTCTCTTCCCCTTATCATATTTTCATTCTTCTTTCACTTTAAATTGTACCACAAAATTTCTTAAAAGTTAAAATCCTTTTTAAAGGATTTTTTTAATCTATTTAGAATAATTTTTTGAATAAATTAATTCAAATACATTACAAAGGTGATAAACAATGACAGATTATACTCCAAGTTTTATATTTAAAAATAAACATATAAACACTTGTTTTCCTACACTATTTAGAAAGATTGAAATTAAATATGAAAGAGAACGGATAGAAACACCAGATAATGATTTTCTGGATTTAGACTGGGTTAAAACAGGAAGCGATAAGCTTCTTATTTTATGCCATGGATTGGAAGGAAGTTCAAACAGTAAATACATCAAGGGAATGGCAAAATATTTTTCTGAAAGAAACTGGGATATTTTAGCTATAAATTATAGAGGATGTAGTGAAGAAATAAATAAACAGCCATATTTTTATAATTCTGGTTGTACTAAAGATTTAACATTTGTCGTAGAAAAGTATAATAAATACTCAACTATTGGTATTGTAGGCTTTAGTCTTGGAGCCAATCTAATTTTAAGATACCTTGGAACTTGTGAACACTATCCAAAAAATTTAGCAGTTGCTACTGCTGTTTCTCCGCCTTGTAATCTGCTGTGTTCTGCTGAAAAAATGAAAGCTTCAGCCAGTTTAATATATCAAAATCAATTTCTTAAAAGTTTAAAAGAAAAAGTTATAAGAAAAAATAAACTTTATCCTGGAATTTATAAAAATTTAATAGATCTAAATAAGTTTCAAAAGATTAAAACACTTATGGAGTTTGATGAAATTTTTACGGCTCCTCTTTATGGATACTCATCATCATATGAGTACTATGAAAAAAATAGCTCCATACATACACTCAAAAATATAAAAATCCCTACTTATATTTTAATGCCTTTAGACGATCCAATTATGGGAAGCGACTGTTATCCTTATAAGGAATCTGAAAATAATTCATATATTCAATTAGAAACTCCTGAATTTGGGGGACATATAGGTTTCTCACAACTAGAAGATTTTCCATATTGGCATGAACAAAAAATTTATGATTATATTAATAAAATATCCGAAAATAAAAAAACTTGGGTCCCATCTTAAATGAAGAGACTCAAGTTTTTATTAATTTATTGTTTATTTCCCTAAAACACTTCCTGTTGATCTATAATTACCTACTGCAGCACCACCTAAGGCTCCTACTCCTGCTCCTATTAATGTTCCTGCCGTATTCCCACCAATAGCTTGCCCAGCTAGAGCTCCTACTCCTGCACCAACTAGAGCGCTCTTTTCAGTCGTGTTTAGATTTGAGCATCCCATTAAAGTAAGACCTAATAAAATACCCATCGCAAGTTTTTTCATTTTAAAAACCTCCCTAAAATGTCTGATTAAATTAAAATAATATACTATTGAAAAAATTTAATTCCTCTTAATAATTTTTATTTTTCACTTTTCTATTAATATTTTTGTTATTTTAGAGTAAAATCAATTTAGAGTGAATTTTTTAATACATAAATTCTAGGGGGTATAATATGTTAAATTTTGATTTTCAGAATAAAACAGAAATAATATTTGGTAAAAATACTGAAGAAAGAGTTGGAGTAGAAACTGCAAAATATGGGAAAAAAGTGCTTCTGCACTACGGTGGAGGAAGTATTAAAAAATCAGGATTATATGATAGAGTAATAGCCGAACTTAAAAATAATAATATTGAGATTTTTGAATTAAATAATGTCAAACCCAATCCGAGACTTAGTCTTGTAAATGAGGGAATAAAAATTTGTAAAGAAAATAACATAGATATAATTTTAGCTGTTGGAGGTGGAAGTGTTATTGACTCAGCTAAAGCTATAGCAGCTGGAGCTAAATATGATGGAGATGTATGGGATTTTTTCTTGAAAAAATTATTAGTTACAGATGCTCTACCAATTGGAGTAATTTTAACTATTCCGGCTGCTGGAAGTGAGTCTAGTAGTGGAAGTGTTATTACAAATGAAAATGGTTGGTATAAAAAATCATTTGGTGGAGATGTTATAAGACCCAAATTCGCAATTATGAATCCTGAACTAACTTACACTCTTCCTGCGTATCAAACCGCTGCTGGAGGTGTAGATATAATGGCCCATGTTATGGAGAGATATTTTACTAATGAGCCAAATGTAGATTTTACAGATAGACTTTGTGAAGCAACATTAAAAACAATGATAGTAAATATACCTAAAGCGTTAAAAAATCCAACTGATTATAACTCAAGAGCTGAAATCATGTGGGCATCTACAATAGCTCATAACAATCTTTTAGGAACTGGTAGACTTGGTGACTGGGCATCTCACAACATTGAACATGAACTAAGTGGAATCTACGATATAGCTCATGGAGCAGGATTGGCTATAATTTTCCCAGCTTGGATGAAATATGTTTATAAGCATAATATGGAAAAATTTATACAATTTGCCACTCGTGTTTGGAATGTAGAATATGATTATAATTCTCCTGAAGAAACAGCTCTAGAAGGTATCAGAAAAATGACAAGCTTCTTCAAAGAAATTGGGATGCCTGTAACTTTAGAAGATGCTGGAATTAATAATGAGAAATTTGAAGAAATGGCATCTAAAGCTACTGAATTTGGACCACAAGGAAATTTTGTAAAATTAAATAAGCAAGATATAGTAGAAATTTATAAGTTGGCAGAATAATGATAAAATTAATCTCATGGAATGTTAACGGACTAAGAGCAATTGTTCAAAAGAATTTTCTTGAATATTTTAAAGAAGTTGATGCTGACATATTTTGTCTTCAAGAAACAAAACTACAAGATGGGCAAATTGATTTACAATTAGATGGATACTATCAATACTGGGACCATGCTGTTAAAAAAGGATATTCTGGGACCGCTATTTTTACCAAAACTAAACCTTTGGATGTAATGTATGGACTGGGTCTTCACAAACATGATCAAGAGGGTAGAATTATTACATTAGAATTTGAGAATTATTTTGTTGTAACTGTCTATACTCCAAACTCTCAATCAGAATTGGCCAGAATAGATTATAGAATGGACTGGGATGATTCATTTAGAGAGTATGTAAAAAGACTAGATGATAAAAAACCTGTAATCATTTGTGGAGATTTAAATGTAGCTCATACGGAAATAGATTTAAAAAATCCTAAACCAAATAGAAAAAATGCTGGATTTACAGATGAAGAAAGAGGTAAATTTACTGAGCTTTTAAATGCTGGATTTATAGATACATATCGTTATATGCACCCAACACAAGAGGGTGTTTATTCATGGTGGTCTTACAGATTTAGTGCTCGTAAAAATAATGCTGGATGGAGAATAGATTACTTCCTAGTTTCTGATAGACTCGCAACTGACATAGTCGAAGCTAATATACACACAGAAATTTTAGGCTCTGATCATTGCCCTGTTGAGCTAATTTTAAAATAAATATAAACTTAAGTATGGGACACGGATTCAGTTATTTTCATCTCCACCAATGAATCCACTAACTGAAGTTTACTGTAGTAAATTTAAAAGTTGTTAAATATAAACCATACAAACAACATAAATTGCCTGTATGGTTTTTTATATAGTTTACAATATTTTTTAGGAGGCATATTTTGAAAATTCGAAAATTAACAATAAAAAATGATTATGTCCTAGGTAATATGGAGTTAGACTTTACAAACGAGGACGGTAAAGTAGTTAATACCATAATATTAGCTGGAGAAAATGGTGTTGGAAAAACTAGAATATTAGATCTTATTCATAATTTTTCTAATCATAATCTACGTCCCAATTCAACTCATTTTAAAAATGCAATTTATGAATTTGAAATAGAATTAAATGAAGATGAATTTAATTCCATTAAAACTGAAAATGATTTCAGAATAATAAATCTAATTGAAAATAAGTTTACAGTTTATTTAGATACCTCTTCTGAAAATAATTATTCTAAAATTAAATATTATAATGGTACAGAAATTATATCTGTAGATAATTATTTCTTTATTTTGAATAATTCAAAAAAATATTTTCAAACTACTTATTCTACAACCCAAATAAATTTTAATGTTAACGAAATAAGTAGTGTCACTGCAAAAGAAATTGACGAACAGTTAAAAGATAGTTTAAAGCAAACAGAAAATATCTCAACTGAAATTGCTCAACTCTTAATTGATATTGATTCTTCCGATAATAGTGATCTTGCAAGATGGGTTGAAGAAAATCCAGGGTTAGCTCCTCCCAGAGAAGTAAAAAAAATTAGGACTAAGAGATTTAAAAATGCTTTTGATTTTATGTTCCCTTGTAAAAAATTTGATGGTATTAAAAACATTTCTGGAAATAAAGAAATCTTATTTACAGAAAATCAAAAAAAAATGACTATAAACCAATTAAGTTCTGGAGAAAAACAAATAGTTTTTAGAGGAGGGTTTTTACTCAGAAATCAAAATTCAAATAAAGGAATAATTTTAATAGATGAACCTGAAATCAGTTTACACCCTACTTGGCAAATGAAAATTGTTGAATTCTTTAAAATTCTATGTAAATCAGAACAGTATACAAATCAAATTATTTTAACTACTCATTCTCCTTTTATTCTTCATAACGAAACTAGAGCTAATGATAAAGTTATCACTTTAAAAAAAGATTACTCTGGAAATATTTCTGTTTCCGATGAAAAAAAATTTTTTAATTGGACAAATGAAGAGATTATAAAAGAAGCTTTTAATATTGATTATTTTCTAAATCAATTGCCTAACAATAAAAAACCTTTAATTATCACAGAGGGGAAAACAGATTGGAAACATTTTAAAACTGCACTTGAATTTTTTAAATCAAAAGATTTGTTTCTTGATTTAGATATTAATTTTCTAGAATATACTGACTCTAATGATAAATCTAAAGATGCTCCGTCTATAAAATTAAATATGAGTGTCTCAGAACTAAATACTATTTTATTGAGTCTTTCAAAGTTTTCTCAAAATAATAAAATTATTGGTATTTTTGATTCAGATCATAGTATTGGAAAAAAATATCTGACTTTCGAGCACTTAGGAAATAATGTTTTTGCTTTTTGTATAAATGATCCTTCTCATAGAAAAAAAAATACTGAAGGAATTAGTGTTGAGCTCCTTTACTATGATTCAGATTTATTGCAAACTTCTCCTTGTGAAAGAAGATTATATCTTTCTAATGAATTCAGTAAAAAAGGAAGATTTCTTAAAGATACTGATATTTGTTATGAAAACTCCTCTAAAATTTCTAAACATTTAGAAGAAACAACGCAAAAAATTATTGATACTGATGTTTCAAATAGTAAAGATCAAAGCTTAGCATTATCTAAGTCCGATTTTGCTAATTATATTTATAAAAAAACCCCTCCTTTCGATAATATTAATTTCGAAGGTTTTAAAGATTTGTTTATTCAACTTCAAAATATTATCAACAATAACTAGTAAATGTCAATTGGTGGAAACTAATGGCTACGATTCATCTCCACCAATGAATCCACCGACTAATAATTTACTATTTGTAAATTGGGGTTAATCCTAGTACTACAACTCCAGAAAATCTTGACAGGACAATTAACAGAGCAATAGATTTTATAATTAAGAATATACTTTAAATTCATCGATGATTAATAAAAAAATTAAGACTTCTAATACTAGAGCATCACAAGTTTAAATAAAACTTGTGGTGCTTTTTTTATTTGGACTACTTATATTTTAAAGTTTTCTTTGTTTACATTTTCTTTACCGAAAAACAATAGTTACTTTACATTGGATTGATATACTAAACACGGGAATCAGTTAAAAACTATTAAAGGGGAGAGAAAATGAAAAATAAAATTAAAAGTAAATTATTAAATATGTTTCTTATAATGATGACAGTAATATCAGTTTTGGGAATAGGATCAGAAAAAATAATGGCAGATAATGATGTTGTTCTAATCTATTCAAACGCAGAAGATGAATATATAGACATAATGAATAAAGAGTTAAATAAAAAAGGGTTAGAGGACAAAGTAGAAATAGTAAAGTTTAGTACTTCAGATTTGGCTGGGAAAATTGAAATAGAAAATAAAAATACAGAAGCTGACATCTTAACTTTTTCTTCATTTTATCTAGAAACTTATAAAGATAAATATGATATGTTAAAAAAACATGCATTTGATGAAACAAAAATTGTAAAAGATTTTAGAAATACTTACTACATTCCTTTCATAGCTTTTTCAGGAAGTATTTTCTATAACACTATAGAATTAGAAAAAAGGGGATTACCTGTACCACAGAGTTATAAAGAGCTAGCTAATCCAATATATAAAGGGCAAATTAGCTTTCCAAATTTAGAATCATCAACAACTGGTTGGCTAATGATTCAAGCAATCCTAGATAACTATGATACAAAAGAAGCAAAAGTAATAATTGATGGAATAAAAACAAATGCTGGTCCACATATTGAAGCTAGTGGTTCTGCTCCTATAAAAAAAGTTCAATCAGGCGAAGTAGCAATTGGCGTTGGGATGAGACATCAAGCTGAAATGAAAAAAATGGAAGGAATCCCAATGGAAGTTTCTGATCCAAAAGAAGGAAACTACATTATAACTGAATCATTTGCCTTGGTGAATGATACTCCACAAATCAGAAAAGTTTTGGAAATAATAACATCAGAACCTGTTCACAAAGAGATATCAACTATAAATACAGCTAAAATTTACGAATCAGACAACGTTCCAACTGATTCTACAATGAATCCAAGAATATTCTCAAAACCTTTAACAAAAGATTTATTAGATGAACATATAAGAATATTTAAAAAATAATGAAAAAAAAATATAAAAGGAAGTTTTAAATGCTTGAGATAAAAAATATCACAAAAAGATATGATGATAAAACAATATTAAATAATATTTCCTTAAACATAGAAGAAAATGATTTTGTTTCAATACTGGGACCTAGTGGTTGCGGAAAAACAACTCTTTTAAAAATACTACTAGGAATAGAAACATCTTGTGAAGGAGAACTATTATTAAATAAAAAAAATATTATTCATACAAAACCAAATGAGAGACAATTTAGTATAGCTTTTCAAAATTACGCACTATTTCCACATCTTAATGCAATGGAAAATATAAGATATGGAATAAAGAATCAAAAACAACCAATAGGAGAAGAGGAACTAAATAATATAATCCAAATGATGGATTTAAAAGAACATATAAATAAACCAATATCTAGTTTAAGTGGAGGACAAAAACAAAGAGTAAGTTTAGCTAGAGCTTTAGCAATAAAACCTAAAGTCCTTCTTTTAGATGAACCTATAAGTGCATTAGATGGAATGGTAAAAGAAAAAGTTAAAAACTTAATTATGGCGAGTGCAAAGAAATTAGGAATAACGATAGTAATGGTTACTCACGATCCAGAAGAAGCATTAACAATGGGAAATAAAGTTTTAATTCTAAATGGAGGTCATATCGAACAGTTTGATACTCCTGCCAATATAATAAAAAAACCTAAATCTGAATTTGTAGAAAAATTTATAAATAATCTTCTAATTCTAAAATTCAACAATATAAAAGAGGTCTTAGATGCAGAATAGAAAACTAAACTTTATAAGTTCATTCGTTTTTATTTATTTGGGTCTATTTTTACTAATTCCATTTACATTATTAGTACTTTATGGATTCATCGAAAACGGGGCTTTTACTTTAAATAATTTAACTAGTATTTTTAAAGATAAAGATTTTTATGATTCTTTTCTTAAAAGTATATTTTTAGCAGCAATAAGTTCAGCGTTAACAACAACTTTAGCTTTAGCTTTAGTTTATTTAATGAGGAGAACTAAAGTTCACAATTTGTACAAAAATCTATTAAAAAATTTAGTAGTTCTTCCAATGCTCCTTCCTTCCATAAGTTATGGATTCGCTATAATCTACGTGTTTGGAGCTAATGGATTGGTAAAAAGGCTTATTGGAACTCCTCTAATTGATGTTTATTCATATCAAGGCCTTATTTTAGGATATATGATTTACACAATAGGTCCTATCTTTATGATAATAAATAATAGTTTTAGATACTTGGATGAGAATTTATATACGGTCTCAAAAGTTTTAAATGATACAAAGTGGCAAACCTTTAAAAATGTTACTTTCCAAGGAATGAAAACAGGGCTTATAAATGCTTTCTTTGTAGGATTTTCTCTAGCTTTTTCAGACTTTGGATTACCAATGGCTCTAAATTATGATACTTTAGCAAAGTATCTTTACAAGACAACCCTTGGTTCAGTTCCACAAATAGGAAAAGGGGCAATAATAGGTGTTATTCTTTTAATGGTCCCACTTATTAACTATTTAATAGTATCTTACTATCAAAAAAAATATACCAGTTTAGATAATATTCAAAAAGTTCAACCTACAGAAAATAAAAAAAGAGATTTCTTACTATGTGGAGTCACTTTTATATACTTTTCAATAATAATCCTTGTATTTTCAGTAATATTTATAGTCCCATTTGTAAAAAATTGGCCTTATGATTTTAGTTTTAGTTTAGATATTTGGAATAAAAACACCCTAAAAAGAATAAGTTTCTATAGAAATGTAGTTACAACATTTGAAGTTGCAATTTATACGGCAATACTCGGAACAATTATAACTTTTTTTACCGCTCTTGTAACAACAAGATCAACTAATAAGTTTAAGAAAATATTAGATACAATCTGTTTAATGCCCAACATAATTCCAGGAATGAGCTTAGGACTAGGATACTTATTAATAGTTAGTAACTATAGACTATCAAAATATGCAATGATAACAATGATACTTCTAAATAGTGTCCATTTCTTTACATCACCTTACTTGCTATTTAAGAACTCATTAGAAAAAATAAATGATAACTTAGAAGATATCTCTTACGTTTTGGGAGATTCATACCTTAAAACTGTAATAAAGATTATAATTCCTAACTTGAAAGGACCATTTGTTGACATAATGAGCTACCTGTTTATAAGTTCATTTACAACTATGAGTGCATTAATATTCGTTTCAACATATAAAGTTCAAACTTTATCACTGAGTATAAAAAGTTTAGAACAGAATAATCAATTTAATCTAATCTTTGCTCTATCAATAGTAATACTGTTTATAAACTTAATAGTTAATAATTTTAAAAATTATTATCATAAAAAAATAGAAAAATAAAATAAAATTTTGGAGGCAATTTGTGAAGAGAATAGAAGGAGTTATTTTTGATTGGGCAGGGACAACAGTTGATTATGGATGCTTTGCTCCAGTGAAAGTTTTTTTAGATATATTTAAAGATAAAGGTATAGAACCAACAATCGAAGAAGCTAGAGGACCCATGGGAATGCTTAAAATAGATCATGTCATAGCAATGCTTTCTGTAGAAAGAATATCAAATCTTTGGAAAGAAAAATATGGTAGAAATTGGAATGAAGATGATGTAAATTTATTATATTTTAACTTTGAAAAACAGCTTTTTGAAATTTTACCAGATTTTACAACTCCAGTTCCAGGGATACTTGAATTAATAAAAAGACTTAGAGAAAAAGGACTAAAAATAGGTTCTACAACTGGTTATACAAGAAAAATGATGGATATTGTTGAAAAGCACGCAAAAGAAAAAGGATACTCACCAGACTTTCTATCAACTCCAAGTAATCAACCAGCAGGAAGACCTCATCCATACATGATATTAGAAAATATGAAAGTATTAAAACTAAATAATCCTGAGTGTGTAATAAAAGTTGGAGATACAGTTTCTGACATAAAAGAGGGTGTAAATGCAAAATGCTGGTCTGTAGGAATATTAAAAGGATCTTCAGAGTTAGGATTGACAGAAGAAGAAGTAATAAATATGCCTAAAGATGAATTGAATGAAAAATTAGAAGTTGTGAGAAGAAGATTTTTAGATAACGGAGCTCACTTTATAATTGAAGAAGTGGGATGTTTAGATGAAATAATAAATCAGATAAATGAAAAATTACTAAGAGGTGAAAGGCCGTAATGAAGTTAGATGAAAGCTTAAGAGTTGAAGGAGATACTAACCTTTCAAGCTTTAGAGAAACATGGCAAAATAAAAATCTAAGCAAAGAATCTCTTAGAATTTTAGAAGAGGATGCTAAATATTTTTTACATCAATCCTTATCAACTCCTTGTTTAAATGTTTTAAAAGGTTCCAAAGGAATTTATATTGAAGATTTAGATGGAAAACTCTATCTAGATTTTCATGGAAATAATGTACATCAAGTTGGTTATGGAAACTGCGATGTCATAAAAGCTATAAAAGAGGAAATGGATTCACTTCCATTTTCTCCAAGAAGATATACCAATGAAAAAGCGGTTGCCCTTGCTAAAAAATTAACTGAACTTGCTCCTAAAAAATTAAATAAAATACTTTTAACACCAGGAGCTACATCAGCTATAGGAATGGCTATGAAGCTTGCAAAGTTAGCAACAGGAAAGCATAATTTCATATCATTTTGGGACTCTTTTCATGGGGCATCGATGGACGCTTTATCCGTTGGTGGAGAGGAATTTTTTAGAAAAGGACTAGGACCAATGATTCCAGGATGTGAACATATTATTCCTTATAATTCCTATAGGCCACTATTTGGAAATTCTGAAGATTTTGATTTGAGAATTTGTGAAATTTTAGAATATACAATAGAAAAACAAGGAGAAGTTGCTGCTGTAATAATGGAAACATTTAGAAATACAGATATTATGGTTCCACCAAAAAGATTTTTAAAAAGAATAAGAGAAATCTGTGATAAACACAATGTATTACTAATATTAGATGAGACTCCTATTGCACTTGGTAGAACAGGTAAATTTTTTGCCTTTGAAAACTTTGATATTGAACCAGATATGGTTGTAATAGGAAAGGGATTAGGAGGAGGAATTTTTCCTATTGCCGCTCTCATAGCAAGAGACGATTTAGATATAGGTCAAAAGACTGCTCTTGGACACTATACTCATGAAAAAAGTTCAGTGGGCTCTGCTGCAGCCTTAGCTACGATAGAATATATCGAAAAAAATAGAATAATGGATAACGTAAATGATTTAAGTAAAAAAATAGAAATCAAACTTGATTCTATGAAGAAAAAATATAGTATTATAGGTGACTATAGAATAATAGGACTACAATTTGGAATAGAATTAGTAAAAGATAGAACAACAAAAGAAAAAGCTTTAATGGAAGCTGAAAAAATAATGTATAAATGTTTAGATAGAGGATTAAGTTTTAAAATTTCTAGCGGATCAGTTTTAACTTTAGCACCTGCATTAACAATAAAAGAAAAAGATTTGGATATAGCTATGAATATATTAGAATCAGCCATAAGGGAAGTTCAGGAGGAAAAAGATGGAGAATAAAATAGAAAGACCTTATATACTTTTAACACCAGGACCTTTAACAACAAGTGATACAGTAAAAGAGGTAATGTTAAAAGATTGGTGTACTTGGGATAAAGAATATAATGAATTAGTACAAAGTATGAGAGATAAAATACTAAATATAGGAGTAAAAAATAAAGAGGAATATACTACAATCTTAATGCAAGGTAGTGGAACTTTTGTGGTTGAGTCTGTAATTGGAAGCTCAATAAGAAGAGAACAGGACAAAATATTAATAATAGTTAATGGAGTTTATGGAAAAAGAATAGTAGAAATTGCAAATGTACTAGGACTATCCAGTGTAGAGATGAACTTTGGAGAAACATCAGAAGTTAATTTAGAGCTTTTAAAGAAAATGTTAGAAACGGATAAGGAAATTTCTCATGTTGCTGTCGTACACTGTGAAACAACTACAGGAAGATTAAATCCAATTGAAAAAATTAGTAAAATAGTAAAGAAGTACAATAAATTATTTATCGTTGATGCTATGAGTAGTTTTGGTGGAATAGATATAAGAATAGATGATTTGAAGATTGATTTTTTAATAAGTTCAGCTAATAAGTGCATTCAAGGTGTTCCAGGATTCGGTTTTGTTGTGGCTAATAAAAAGAGTTTAGAAGTCTGTAAGGGGAATGCAAAATCTTTATCTTTAGATTTATATTCTCAATGGGATACTATGGAAAAAAGTGGAGGTAAGTGGAGATTTACATCCCCAACTCACGTTGTTAGAGCATTCTATCAAGCTTTATTGGAATTAGAGGCTGAAGGTGGAGTCACTGCAAGAGAAGAGAGATATACAAAAAATCATGATCTTTTAGTTAATGGAATGAGAGGATTAGGATTTAAGACACTGCTTCAAGATAGTGAAATGTCACCAATAATAACGACTTTTTATTCTCCAAAATCTTCAGAATTTAGTTTTGAGAAATTTTATAAATTGTTAAAAGAAAAAGGTTTTGTAATTTATCCAGGAAAAGTTTCTGAATCTGACACTTTTAGAATAGGAAATATTGGAGAAATTAATTCAAAAGATATGGAAAGATTACTTAAAAGTATTGTAGAATGTTTATACTGGAAATTATGTTTATAGTAAATAATATGTTAAAACCTCTTAAGCTAATAACCTAAGAGGTTTTTTTGTTTGCATAAATTTAAAATATCTATTTTTTAAAATAAATATCGATTTCTTCTGTTATGGATTTTAATTTTTGAATTTGCTCTAAAGAATGATTTTTATTTTTTTTACCAAATGAGGTTACTATAAAATTTAACATACTTATTGCAGCTATAAAAGAATAAGTTTTGCTATTATTATAAGCATATAAAACTTTATCTCCCAACTCTACAAAAGGAGACTCCATTGTATCCGTTAAACATATCACTCTACATCCTTTACATATAAAATAACTAGTTATTTTATATGTAAATTTAACATAAGGATAAAAACATATACTGAATACTACATCATCAGGCTTTACATATAATAATTTATTAGTGTAATCTTCCCTATCTGAAGTAATCATCTCAACCTCTTCTTTCAATCCTTTCAATAAATAAAAAAGATAATATGCAAAAGAATAAGATAATCTATTTCCGACGATATAAACTTTATTAGATGTGTTTAACATATTTACAATCTCTTCCAAATCTAGAAATACTTTTTCTGTTTTTAAAGCTTTTAACATATCAATATTTGTATCTATAATGTCATTAAAAACTTCAAAAGATTCTCTATCGTTTATAATTGACTCTCTAAACTCTTTTGTAGGAATAATTTCTTTTTTTAAAAAATTTTTTAAAGTTGTTTGTAATTCTGAGTACCCGCTGAAATTTAATGATTTACAAAATCTTACAATTGTTGCAGTACTTACTCCACTCTTTTCAGAAACTTCTTTCAAATTTAATAATGGTATTTCATGGATATTTTCAATCATATAGCTTGATATTATTTTAAACATTTTACTTGACTTAGTTTTTTTCAACATTAATTCATTCATAATATTTATTTCCATATCAATTCTCCTTAATCTATCTTTAGTTCTAATTATAGTTAATATTTCAAAAAAAAGCAAATACAAAATGAATAATAATTCATTATTGATTTTATATGAATTATTTTTTCCATTTATCTATTGATTTTTTAATTCTTATATTATATACTCGGACCAAGACAAAAACTAATAGGAGGATTTTTTATGAATAAACCACAAGGATCTTGGGTAGCAATACCTACTCCATATACGAAAGAAGGTAAAATTGACTATGAAGGTTTCAAGACTATTATTGAGTTTCAAGCTAAATATGGTACTTCTCAACTTTTAGTTATGGGATCCGCTGGAGAAGTAACCCTTTTAACTCTGGAAGAAAAAAAAGAGATTGTTAAAAATGTTATAAAAATGTCTAAAGGACTAATTCCAGTATATTTTGGAACTGGCTTTCCTTCTACAGGTGAAGTTGTAGAATTTAGTCAGTTTGCTGAAAAAGAAGGAGCGGATGGTTTAATATTTACTATTCCACCATATCTTTTAATACCTCAGGCAGCAGCGTATGAACATTTTTTAACTTGCATGAAATCTGTAAGTATTCCTGTCGGTATTTATAATAATCCTTCTAGGGTAGGAGTTAATATTGAACCTGAAACTATTGAAAAATTAGCCAAAGAATGTTCTAATTTTATAGTTGTAAAAGAGGCTATGGGACAGGTTAAACAATTAGTAAAAACAAAAAGAGCTCTTGGAGATAGACTTAATATTCTTTGTTGTGATTATCCTGGATACTCTATAGTTATTCCTACATTGGGAATGGGAGGAAACGGTTTAGCTAATATTGGAGGAAATATAATTCCAGAAGAAATGGCCAAAATGGCTAGACCTTGGACAAGTGTTGAAATTATGGAGGAATGCAGAGAGCTTTATTTCAAATATTATCCGTTACTTGAAGCGCTTTATTGGTTCTCAAATCCTATTGTTATAAAAGCTGCTTATAAGATTCTTGGACTTCCTTCTGGTTCTTTAAGAAAACCATATCCAGAATTAAAAGGAGAAAAAGTAGAACAGTTAAGAAAAATAATGGATGATTTAGGTGTTATTGAAAAGTATGGAGTAAAAAAATAAATTTTTAAGGAGATTATCATGATTCACATATTAGAATTAAAGAAAGGTGAAATTGTTAAAGATAAAATTAAGGAGTTCTTTGAAACTACTAATTGGGAAGAAGCCTATGTTATGAGTGGACTAGGATCTTTAGTGGATGTGAAATTAACAAATGCTGCTGATTTTAATATTCCTCCCAAAGTTAAAATGACTTGTTTTGAAGGTCCATTTGAAGCACTAAGTTTATTTGGTGAAGTAAAAAAACAAAGTAATGAAACATTTGTTCATATACATTTATGCGGTTCTTTGAGTAACTCTGAAACACATGGTGGTGGGTTATTTCACGCTGAAGTTTTTAGAGGATTAAGAGTTTATCTTCAAAAAATTAAATAAATCTAAAAGGGGGAATATATATGAACAAAAAATCCTTTAAGCTAGTGACGTTAGGATTAGCATTAATTTCTTTTTTTACTATTAATGAAATTGCTTTATCTAAAACCAATAGATTAGCAATTGGAACCTCAACTCCTGGTGGAAATTACTATCTTGTTGGAGGAGGATGGTCTAATGTAATTACAAATAACTCTCCTGATATTGAAGTTACTGCCGAGGTCACTGGTGGTTCTACAGCTAACTTAACTATGATACAAACTGGAAAAATCGACATTGGAGTTACTATGGGGTCAACAATAATAGAAAGTATTGAGGCAAAAGAGGCTTGGACTCAAGGGAAACCTAAAGATAAAATTAGAATATTACTTCCTCTTTACCCTTCTGCTTTTACAATATATTCACTGGAGAAGTATCCAATCAAAGATATAAATGAGATTCATGGTAAAAAAGTAGGAACTGGAAATTTAGGTGCTGGAGTGGACAGTATTGCCAAGTCAATTTTTAAAGAATTAAATATCACTCCTAAACAGATTCACAACGATAGCCATAATAATACTGTTGGGGCTGTTGGAGATGAAATTATTGACGCTGGAATTAGTTTTCAATATCCACCTTATCCTGCTTTACTTGATTTAGAATCTTCAAAAAATATATTTTATACTTCATTAACTGAAGATGAGCTTAATAAAATTGTAACAAAACTTCCTTTCTTATCTAAAGGAACTATTCCTAAGGGAAGTTATAAAGGTGCTTCCGAGGATATAAATACCGTAATAGACTGGAACTGGTTAGTTTGTAGTGCTGATATGAGTGAAGAGGTTGTATATAACCTTGTTAAAACAACATTTGAAAACAAAGATACTCTTCTAACAGTGAATAAAGCTTTAGAAAATATTCAACCCGAAAACTATACATATGCCAAATCTAAGCTTCATCCTGGAGTAATAAAATATTTAAAAGAGATAAATATTGTAGTTCCTAACGAACTCATTCCTTAAGATAACATTAAGTGTGGAGGGAAAAATGAATGAAAAAAATAATAAATTCTATTTCAGTTTTAATGGCCTTATTTCATATAGCAGTTTTTACTTTTATTCCAATTAAAAGTGGAGTTTTATACTCTTTCCATCTTTTATTTGGTATGGTCCTAATATTCCTAGGGATATTTACAACTAAAAAAGAAGCATCTTTTATTAGAAAATTAATTGGTATTATTCTAATTATTCTAACTTTTGTCACTACAATATATATAATAAAAGATTACGATACTTTCGCTATGAGAATACAAATATTTCCTGAAAATATTGATATTTTAATGGGAATATTAACAACTATTATTGTTTTAGAAGGAACAAGACGCTCCGCGGGTAATGCCCTTCCTATCATTGCGATAATTTCAATACTTTATGCTTTTTACGGTATGGTTCTTCCTGGAGTTTTTGGACATAGAGGTTACGATTTAACAAGGGTTGTTTCAACTATATATAGTGAACAAGGAATTTTTGGATCCTCACTTGGAGTTTCTGCTACGAATGTATTTCTATTTGTTCTTTTTGCCTCTTTCTTAAATTCTAGTGGTGCTGATAAAATATTTCAAGATTTATCATTAGCTATTGCAGGAAAAAAAAGAGGAGGACCTGCAAAAATAGCAGTTCTTAGCAGTACATTCTTTGGAAGTATTTCTGGAAGTGCTGTTGCAAACGTTGTTAGTACGGGAGCTTTCACAATCCCTATGATGAAAAAACAAGGATATCGTGGTGTATTCGCAGGTGCTGTTGAAGCTGTTGCCTCTACAGGTGGACAAATTATGCCACCAATCATGGGTGCTGCTGCTTTTATCCTTAGTGATTTAGCCGGAGTTAAATATTCTGTTGTTTGCTTAGCAGCTCTTATTCCTGCTTTAATGTACTACTTCACATTATTTATAATGGTGGATATTGAATCTATCAAAGAAAATAAAAAACCTTTAGATTCATCTCAAATACCGAATCTAAAAAAAGTTTTAAAAGAAAGTTTAAATCTTTTTATTCCTGTAATTGTTTTGCTCTACTTACTTATATTCAATCAAAGTACTCCAATGATTTCAGCAATAAGTGCAATTGTAGCTATTTTACTTTGTAGTATTTTTAATAAAAAAAGACCCTTAAGCCTAACTACACTTATTGATGGATGCAGTGGCGGTGCCAAGTCCTCTTTACAGGTTATTGCTGCTTGTGCTACTTCTGGAATTGTTGTTGGTATGCTCTCTTTAACTGGGCTAGGATTAAAACTTTCTAATATCATTATAAATTTTTCTCAAGGAAATTTAATCGCAAGTTTAGTTTTGGCAATGCTTGTCAGTTCTGTTCTTGGAATGGGACTTCCGACAACTGCTGCCTACATAATAGCTGCTACTTCTGTAACACCCGCTCTAATAAAATTAGGTGTTACACCTTTATCGGCTCACCTTTTTGTTCTTTATTATTCTGCGATTTCTGCTATAACTCCCCCTGTAGCTGTTGCATCATATGCCGCGGCTGCATTAGCTGAAGAAAATCCTATGAAAGTTGGAATAGAAGCGGTCCGACTAGGATTAGTTGCTTTTATTGTTCCTTTTGCGTTTGTTTTAAATCCTAGATTATTAAATTTAAATTTTGAGATTTCAACAATCTTAACTATAGTTTTTGCACTAATATCATGTCTATCTTTGGCTTATTCCCTACAAGGATGGTTATTACGAAAAATAACCATAGTCGAAAGAATTATTCTCTTTGTTGTAGCAGTAATTCTGGTACATCCTAACTTTTCATTTGCTATTGCAGGATCAATAATTTTTACCATAGTATTTGTACATAATAAAATAAGAGTTAAAAAATCCACATGTATAGATAGTGTTGGAGAAGAAATTATATAAAAATATATAAACATAAAAAAAGCTCTTAAGTTAGTGATAAAACCTCATTAATTTAAGAGCTTTACTTTTATTTTTTATTTTAGTTTAGATTCTTTTTCAAATCCTTCTGATTTAAAATTTTCTCTTATGAGTCCCTTATCGATTTCATAAGTATATTTTGAAGTACTTCTTTCAGTCTCTTTGCTGATAACTAATATCCCACCATCAAAACTATCAATCTCATAAGTATTTCCTTCTGATTTCCATGTATTACCTTTTTCTAAAGGTAATTTCATTATCACTAAATCACTATTAATCTTTCCAGATACATATTCTTCATCTTCACCACTCAAAAATATGACAGTAGCAGATTCTGGTGTTATTTTTATGACTCTTGATGTAGTTATTGCTGTAGTTTCAAATTTTTGTATTACTAAATCATCTGATAATTTTTTAGTAACTACAGTATAACCACTATTTTCAAATCCACCCGAATAGTTCAAAGTAGATTCTGGAAAAAATTTAAAAAGAGATATATTACTTTCCATTTTTTCTAAAGAAATTCCAGGATTTTCACTTAAATTATCAGATAAAATTTTAACTCCATTTACCTTTGTGTTCTTTGGCAATAAAGCTTGGACTGAAGGATTTGAAGGATATTTTTTACCATCAAATTTCATAACTACCGTTCCTGAAGGTCCTCCTCCACCATATACTTCAAGTATAATATCTTTCCACCCATGGGTAGTTTTATCACTTATAATAATTGGGACACGTAGATTAGTGAACTTTGAAATTGTATCATATCCTTCGCTTCTTTCTTTGAGTATAAGACCGGAATCTCCGCCAGTTCCACCAACCATTGGTCCGTAGGCATACACTATTATTTCTGGTTTTTTATCTCCATCCAAATCAATTTTATTGTATAGATAACTTATTTTATCTTCTCCTCTTACAAGAGAAAATTCTTTTATTAAAGATTCTTCAACCTCAATATTTCTTTGAGTTTCTGATTTTATAGAAGGTATCTTATCTGCAAATAGTGATATCCCTCCAAATATAAGTATTGATGCAAATACTAATATTTTTTTCGCATTCATATTTCTCTCCTTTATCTTTAAATCTTAATTACTCTTTATTTAATATACTACTTTTTTTATTTTTTCTTTTAATAAAAAAACTCTTAAATTAGTGATAAAATATCATTAACTTAAGAGCCTTACTTTTATTATATTTACTTTACTTTAAATACTCTAACTATTTTTTCTGAATAATAGTTAGCCATCTCTTTTCTAGGAATAGCTAAATATTTTTTTAAATCCATCTCTTTAGGATTACTTTTCACATATTCAAGAAGTGTACTTGTAAAAACAAGTCTTCCATCTGTATCTACATTTATTTTAGTTACTATTGATTTAGATGCTTTTTGTAACTCTTCATCTGGAATTCCTATAGCATCCTTTATCTCTCCACCATAAGTTCTAAACTTTTCAATATACTCAGCTGGAACTGATGATGAACCATGTAAAACTATCGGGAAATTTCCAAGCTCTTCTTTTACCTTCTCAAGTATATCTAATCTAAGCTTTGGATCAGTTCCTGGCTTAAACTTATGAGCTCCATGGGCTGTTCCAATAGCTATAGCCAATGAATCTACACCACTCTTTTTAACAAACTCTACTACTTCGCTTGGATTAGTAAATCTTTCATCTTCAGAAGATATCTCATCCTCTACTCCAGATAATACTCCAAGTTCTCCCTCAACGCTTGCATCATAAAGTTTTGCTAATTCTACTACCTCTTTAGTTTTTTCTATATTCTTAGAAAATTCTTCATGTGAAGCATCTATCATAACTGATGAGAATCCATAATCTAAACAATCCTTAATTTGATCAAAATCTTTTCCATGATCTAAGTTAAGAGCTACTGATATTTTACTTCCAGATTCTCTAATATCTAAAATTGCTCCTTTTACCATAAGAGCTAATGTTTCTTTTCCAATATATTTTCTAGCTGAATCTGAAATTTGCAAAATAACATCTGATTCTGCTTTAGCACAAGCTTCTAATATCGCTTTAAGTTGCTCTAAGTTAGCGAAGTTAAAAGCAGGAACCGAGTATCCACCTTCGTTTGCTTTTCTAAACATCTCTCTTGTATTTTCTAATCCTAAATCTTGAAATCTATACTTTCCCATTTTTCCATCCTTTTATATATGTCATTTAGTTCTGGTATCGAATCTCTTCCACCTATCTTTTCTACTGACAATGAGGCGCATACTGAAGAGAACTTTATAGCTTCAATAAAATCAAAATTATTACTTAAAGCATATACAAAAGCTCCGTGAAATATGTCTCCCGCTCCTGTTGTATCAATAGCTTTAGTTTGAAAAGCTGGGTGATTATATAGTTCCCCATTTTTTCTATAGATACACCCTTTTTCCCCAAGAGTTATAACTACATTTTTACCATTTAATTCTTCCATTCGAGAAAATACCTCATGATAATTTTCAGGAGTTATTTTTTCTACTTTGGTATAATCTCTAGCAAAATCCTCTGAACAGATAAGATATTCAACTTTACTTGCAAGTTCAACCGTTTCTTCTTTATAACTTCCCGCATCTAAAACTGTCATAGCATTTGGAAACTCTTGAAGAACCATTCTTGCAAGTTCTATCTCATGACCATCAAAGAGAATAAACTTAGGTTTCTCTTGATACTCCAATCTATAATCAGAAGGAATAATATTTTTACTTCTATGATTTAGAATTGTTCTACTTCCTATAGAAGTATTAGTTATTATCATACTGCAAGGAGTAATATACTCATTTCTAATTAAACTATTTCTTAAATCTATCCCTACTGACTCCAGTTCCCATACTATATTCTTTCCGTAAGGATCTGTTCCCAATGTAGTTATATAAGAAGTGTCTTCTCCATATTTTCCTAATAGATACGAAGCGTTCCCAGTGGGCCCGCCTCCCATCATTTTTGTTTCATCAACCTTATATTTTCTATTTTCTATAGGATACTCATTCATCAGATACGTAATATCACAAGCTGAATGACCAACACAAAGTATCTTTTTCATTTTAGTATTCATCCCTTGCATTAATTACTTTTGCATCCTTTTGAACTAAAGATGATACTACTATAAATACAATTAGAACTAAGATTATTGCTAAAATTCCTTCAGCTTTATAAACCTCTCCAACTTTTCCAACTATGATACCTAAAACTCCGAAATCAATATCTCCAAACGTTGTATTTTGGAATCCAATTCCTCCAAGTACTGGAAGAAGAAGTGCTGGTAAGAAAGATAAGAATAATCCATTTACAAAAGCTCCAACTATAGCTCCCTTTTTACCTCCAGTTGCGTTTCCATATATTCCAGCTGTAGCTCCACAGAAGAAGTGAGGTACAAGTCCTGGAATTATAAGTACTGCTCCCATAGCTCCCAGTATAAACATTCCTATTACTCCACCTATGAAAGATGAAAGGAATCCAATGATTACAGCATTTGGTGCATATGTAAAGAATACTGCACAATCAACTGCTGGAATCGAGTTAGGTATAACCTTTTGAGATATTCCTTGGAAAGCTGGAATAAGTTCTGATAGTATCATTCTTACACCGTTATAAACAATTGTAACTCCTACAGCAAAACTTAATGCTGAAGTTATTGCAAATACTATGTAGTTCTTTCCACCTGAAAGCTCTGCAACATACTCAGGCCCAGCTGCAACAGCTGCAACTATATAAAATATTAACATAGTGATACCAGTTGAGATTGTTGTATCTCTTAAGAAGTTTAATTTTTCTGGAATCTTGATATTTTCTGTACTATCTTCAGGATTTCCTATTTTTGATCCTATATACGCTGCTATGTAGTAACCAATAGATCCAAAGTGACCCATTGCTATTCCATCATTATCAGTAACTAAATCTGTATATTTCTGTCCTATAGCTGGAGAAATAGCTGACCACATTCCAAGAAGTAATCCTCCAACTAATACAAGTGCTCCACCTTCAAAACCAATTGTTGCAAGTACTGCTGAGAACATACAAGCTAAGAAGAAACTGTGGTGTCCTGTTAAGAATATATATTTAAACTTTGTAAATCTTGCAATTAAAATATTGATTATAAGTCCTGCTACAAGAATAAACATTGTTTCTTTTCCTAAAACTTTTTGAGCTATAGAAACTATTGCCTCATTGTTTGGAACTACTCCTGTTATATTAAATCCTTTTTCTATCATTTTTCCTAAATAATCTAGGTTTTTAACGATAAAGTCTGCTCCTGCTCCAAGCATTATAAATCCAAGTATTGGTTTAAGAGTTCCTGTTATAAGTTTATTTATTGGTTTTTTTAATGCTAAAAGTCCAACTAGAGACATAAGCCCCAATAGAAATGCTGGATTTGTTAAAATATCATTTCCTATTATTTGTAATAATCCTACTATCATTTTTCCCCTCCAAATTTATTTTTACCTTTTGTTTTTTATTTTACTAAACTTTGAATTATCTCTAAAACATCTTCTTTTATTTTCTTTTTATTTGTATAACTTCTGATAGGTGCAGTTTTTATTGTTGTAATTTGATCAGCTAATTCTTTAATTGTAATAATCAAATCAACGTCTTTTCCTGTTACAGAGTTAAAATCACAAGAACTTACACTTGCATTTATCCCTTCTTCTTGACAAAGCTCTTCAACTTTCATCGCACACATTAAGCTACTTCCAATTCCATTACCACATACTGTTAAAATTTTTACCATCTTGAATCTCCCCTTTTTATAAAAAATTTAATATTTCAACTTCAGTTGATGATTTTGATAATTTTTCAATAATCTCTTCATCATCTATCAGATTTGATAGTTTTCTAATTACATCTATATGAGATGTATTGTCTTTAGAGGCAAGCATAAATATAAGGTTTACTTTCTCATCATCAGAAAAATCTACTCCTTCTTTTATAACTAAAAGAGATACTGATGTTTCAAGAGCTCCATCTTCTGGTCTTGCATGAGGCATAGCCACACCATCTGTTAAAATGATATAGTTTCCTAATTTTTCTATATTTTTTATAGCCGCTTCTATATATCTGCTCTCAATTGCTCCTTTTTCAAGAAGAATTTCTCCAGACTTTTGAACTCCATCTCTCCAACCATTAACCTTATCAAGTATACGTATGTTTCCCTCTAAAATTTTCTTCATATACAACCAACCTTTTTGATATTTTTTATTATACTTAAATTATAGTGAAAAGGTTCCAAATTTAAAAGAGGCTAGTTTTTTTATATTTTTTCATAAAAAAAAGCTTCCTAATCAGGAAACTCTCTTTTTAAAAGCTTTATAAAATCG
This sequence comes from Cetobacterium sp. 2A, assembly GCF_014250685.1. Classification (GTDB taxonomy): domain Bacteria; phylum Fusobacteriota; class Fusobacteriia; order Fusobacteriales; family Fusobacteriaceae; genus Cetobacterium. The sequence continues at coordinate 85,139 of NZ_JACFAJ010000001.1, forward strand.
TCACTTTTCTTTATTTTTTTTATACTCTCTATAAACCCATCTTTATTGGATAAATCTACCAATTTCATAAAGGTATCTAGATGTTCTTTATTATCTTTTGATGAAAATAGAATAAAAACTGATACCTTTTCTCCACTTGGAAGTGAAACAGGCTCCTCTGATGTTAGAATGGCAAATCCTGTCTCATTTACATCTCCCTTTGTTCTCGCATGGGGAAATACCACTTGAGGCCCTAAAACCATATAACCACCAAACTCTTCAATAGTTTTTATAGAGTTTTTTATGTAACTTTCTTCTATTGATTTTGATTTTATAAGAAGATTTCCGACCTTTTCAATTGCTTCTCTCCAATCCTTCACTTTTTCATTTATTAAAACCCTATCTGATCTTAAGTAGTCGAAAATTGTATTGTTATCGTGAAAAATATCGTCCACTAAAAATCCTTCAAGAAGAGATTGTAAGTCTCTTTTAAGACTTTTTTCATTCAACTCTTTACTATTTTTTCTTATTACTTCAATTAAACTCTTCATAGATATCTTTTTACTATTTTTTAAGATTCCATAACTCTCTATTTTTTTCTTATCCTCATCATTTAAAATAGAATTTAACTTAATTATAGGTTTAGATGTAAATCCCTTCTCTATATCTATAGTTGTTAAAACTAAATCTACACATTCTTTAGCTACAACCTTTTCTAACATATATTTCGGAATTATATCAACTATATCAACATCGTAATATTGTTTTATCTGTTGAGCCAAAAGTTTTGAAGTCCCATATCCTGAGCCACATACCAATATAACTTTAGCTTTTTCACTTCTGACAACATTTCTATCCATAGCTGCCTTAAAGTGAATTACTAAAAATGATATTTCATCTTCTGTAAACTTTACTCCCATAGATTTTTCAAGATTTTTAATAACAGTCTCAGCTATTTCAAATAGATGTGAATAACTCTCTAGAATCTCTTTATATATTGAGTTTTCAAGCTCTATATGATTTTTTATTCTATATATAGTTGGTTTTATATGATTTAATAGTCCCTCCAATAGAACTTTATCTTGAGAAATATCCTCTTCTATCTTATCACTAAATTCTTGAATCATATTTTTTACTATAACTTCAATTTCAACCCAATTATCATAATATGAATAATTTAGATTATATGTATTACTTCCTAAGAAATAATCAGTTATCTTTAGATATTCAAACTTTGAAAATTCTACCTCATACCATTCTTCGAGTATTGGAGAACCTTTTTTTATACATTTATATTCCTTAGTTTCTGATAAAAACTTTTCATTTTTTATGCTTTCTATAGTATAACCTTTTTTATTCATATATAGACTTATCTTTAAGTAATTTACAATAATATCGTGAGCTTCGTCTGATATTATTATTTCTATAAGTTTTTGACAGTAATTTATAAATCTTTTAATTCCAACTTCATCAATTCTATCTAAAATAAGTTCCTTTACTTTATTTTTAAGATATACTGAATTCCCACGAGATATCACATTTAAAATTTTTAAAAGAGCTCCACGAATATTCTCCTCTTTCCCTTTCAATTCAAGTCCTTTTCTATATTGGATATCTAAAGTTAAATTATACTTTTCTAAAAATTTCTTTACTTCTTTTAAATGCCCTTTAACGGTAGTTTTACTTATATCTAATTCTTCTGAAATTTCTCTTTGATTTATTTCCCTATCTAAAAGAGTTTTTAAAATAATACAACTCTCTCTTTCATCCGAAGAAATATTATACTGATCATAACTTTCTAAAATTTCTCTTATTTCATTCAGATTTTCAAATTTTAAAATACCTTTTTCTATTTCTATCTCTTGATATTCATTCATCACTAATTTTTCATTTAATTTTTCAAGCTCATATCTAACACTTCTTTGAGAGATATTAAATTTAGATGCTATCTCTTTTATAGTTGCATTTTTATTATTTTCTATGACATAATCAAATACTTCAATCAATTTTGAAGACCACATTTTATTTCCCCCATAATAGATTTTATTATCTACCATATTTTAAACGTAGTCTTCCCATATGTCTATATAAATTTTAATTCACTTTATTTATACAGTCTTTAATTTTTTTTGCTAATCCTTTAACTTTTCCTTTATTAATACTACAAAGTGCAACTCTTACTGATGAATCTAAAACTACAGTATAAATATGATTTGCTTCTAAATTTTTAACTACTTCTTTTATATTTTTCTTAACAGGAATAGTTATGAAAAAACCACTCTTATAGTTATAAGTTTCTAACTTAACATCATTAGCTTCTTTTAGAAAAATATCCGCTCTTTCTCTTATAAGGGAAATATATTCATTTCTTTCTTTTTGTAAATCTTCATAATGATCTTTATTTAAAACTATCTCAGAAAACATTTTCATTCCACCTCTAGATACATTGGACCATAATGTTCTGCATGAAAACTTACTCGCTTTTTCAAAATCTTTAATCACATTTTCATCTGAAGAAAGTGCCAACTGCGCTCCAACTCTTAATCCATAGCTTGTAAATGATTTAGACATACTGAATATAAAAATTGTTAATAAATTTTTTGGTAAGTCTTTAAATAAAAATCTGTATTCGTCTTTTTCCTTTTCATCTCTTTCGTCAAAATCAATATATGCTATATCATTGATTAAAATAACATGTTTTTTCTCACTTGCTTCTTTCAATACATCTAATATCGCTTTCCATTCATCTATAGATAGCTTGTATCCTGTTGGATTTTGACAAGGATCATTAATAATAACCACTAAAGACTCTTGAACTGATATCAAATTAAAAACTTGATTTTTAAAATCCTCTATATCAAATTCACCTTTTTCATTAAATAAGTTATAAGTTTGATGACTTCCTCCAACCTCTTCTGCAATTAATTTATAAGAATCCCACATAAGATTTGGAAGCAAAACCTTTTCTCCTCTATTTAAATAATTTTTCATTGTATTGCTTATAGCACCAGTCCCTCCTGGAGTTGCTACAACATCTAAATAATTTTCATTAAAAACATTTGAGTAATTTTCTCCTAAAACAACTCTTTTAACTGCTTCTTTATAATCTTCAGTTCCAGTTATTCCAGCCCCATATCCAAAAATATCTTCTGAACAAATATTTTTATATACTTCAACAACTTTATTAAAAGTTACAAGTTTTTCTTTCTCATCATACAATGATCCTATCGTTGCATTAATAACATTTTCAACTCCATATTTTTTACTAGCTTCTTTTGCTTTATTGGCACTCTCAAAAACCTTATCATGTATCTCTTTTACTTTTGATTCTTTAGCTAGCATCTTTCTCCACCTCTTAAAATAATTTATTATTTAACTCATTATAAACAATAAAAATTAAAATTTCAACCTTTTTTGAAAATATTTTTTTATTTTTAAAAAATAAGATCAAAATAATTTCAAATATATTTGACATCTAATTATTTTTTGTATAGAATTATGCTATAAGAAATTTTAGGAGGTAAAAAATGAAACAAGAAATTGCTATAAGTAGAAATAGTGCTATTATGAATTTTACTATAAGATATTGCGACTCATCTGAATCCCTTTTAAATAGTGTGAGTTTCAATAAAGTATTAACCTTATACTTAGATAAAATTGAGAAAAAAGATACACTTGTATTCAAATATCTACATGAAAATTTTAAATCTAATTTTTTATCTCATGAATTAACTAAACTTTTTAAATTATTAATAGTACTTGATATTCCAGAAATAGAAAATTTTGATGAGAAATATTCTAATCTTTTTAAAAACAAAGAAATTTTAATTGAATTTATAGAGGGTTTTTACTCATTTTGGAGAAAATTCGAAAGATATGCGGTAGTTAGAAATAAACAAACTAAAGATGGACTTCAAAGTGTTAATTTCATAGACTCTATGAATAATTTTACAAATTTAATTTTAAATACATATAGAAAAATTGAAGAAAAAATTATCGGATATAGTCATAGAGTTTATCGACAGCTTTCTGCTGGAGCTAATGCTGGAATTGTTTTAACAGATATAAAATGGAGTTGCCCCGCGGAATACTCATATTTAGAAAAAGTTCCATTTATTGAGTCCATAGTACTTCAACCACCATTTATTACATATCCAAAAAGAAATACAAGAAAAGGAACATTTAAAGAAGTTGTAGAAAATCCTCTTGAAAACCTTGGGATAAATCTTAATAACTGGCTATGCTTTCCAGCTAAAGTTGGAGAACTTCTTGCCTTTGTATATTTTGATACAAATTTCATGGCTCAAGGAATCACACTTTGTAATCTCTTTGAACTAGCAAAAAAAGAAGAATATGAAGGAATGAAACCCGATATTATATACATGTATGGAGTAAAAGATTTCGAATCAGAAATGAAAACAACATTTTATAATGACAAAGTAAATAATATAATGATTGGATATGCTAATTATAATGAAGATATCGATTATTTTGGTTATATGAAAAAAATGATCTTAACTCTTCATAATGTTAAAATGATTGAAAAAGGTCATCTTCCAATTCATGGAGCAATGGTGAATATAACAATGAAAAATGGAAAAACATTCAATATTGTTATTATGGGAGATAGTGGAGCTGGAAAATCAGAGTCCCTTGAAGCATTTAGAATTCTAAGTGAAGAGTATATAAAAGAAATGAAAATTATATTTGATGACATGGGAGTTTTAAAAATATCTGATGGTAAACCAAAAGGGTATGGAACAGAAGTTGGAGCTTTTATCAGATTAGACGACTTAGATATTGGATATGCTTACAAGCAAATAGATAGAAGTATCTTTATGAATCCAGATAAAATAAATTCTAGAATTATAATTCCAGTTTCAACTTATGATGAAATTATAAAAGGATACCCTATAGATATATTCCTTTACGCTAATAACTATGAGCAAGGAGAACCGATTGAATTTTTCTCCTCACCTGAAGAGGCTATTCCAGTATTTAAAGCTGGTGCTAGAATGGCTAAAGGAACTACAAGCGAGACTGGTCTTGTTAAATCATATTTTGCAAATCCATTTGGACCAGTTCAAAAACAAAAAGAAACTGATCTTTTAATTGATAGTTTCTTTAAAGAAATGTTTGATAAAGGTGTTAAAGTTGGACAGATCAAAACTTCTCTCGGTATTGTAGGAATGGAAAAAGAAGGTCCAAAAACTGCTGCGGAGAAATTATTTAACCTTATAATTGATAAGCATTAAAATTATTTACATTGAAATTTAAATATAAAAATAATATAATTCAGTATGTCAAATTTTTTCAAATACAATTGAAAAATTAGAGGAGTTGAATTATGTATCCATTAAAGTTTAAAAAGCATTTAGTTAAAAAAGTTTGGGGAGGACATGGTTTTCAAGAACTTTTAGGTATCGAACTACCTACTGAAGATAACTATGGTGAGTCTTGGGAAGTTAGTTCTCACAAAAGTGGAATGAGTTTTGTTGAAAATGGTCCATTTTCAGGATTAAGTTTACAAGAACTGCTTGAAAAATATAAAGAACAATTTGTTGGAGAAACAGTTTATAAAAAATATGGTAATAATTTTCCATTACTTATAAAATATTTAGATATTAATGACAAACTTTCTGTACAAGTTCACCCAAGTGATGATTATGCACTAAGAGTTGAAGGAGAATTTGGAAAATCTGAAACTTGGTATGTTATAAATGCAAGTGAAGATGCTACTTTAATTCTAGGAATTAAAAAAGGAATAAATAAAGAAAGTTTTTTTGAAAAATTTAATAAAAAAGAATTTGACGATATTTTTAATATAGTTAGTGTTAAAAAAGGTGATTTTATAGATGTAAAACCAGGACTAGTTCATGCTAGTTTAACTGGAAGTATTGTTATATGTGAAACTCAACAAAATTCTGATACAACATATAGAATTTATGATTTTGATAGACTAGTAGATGGAGAACTAAGACCACTCCACTTAGAAAAAGCTGGTGAAGTTATAAACTTCGATGAATCTCCAATTATAACTACATCTGAAAATAGACAGACTATAGAGTTAAAAAATTGTAGTAAGGAAGAGTTAGTTAGAAATCAATATTTTAATATCGATAAACTTTTTATTACTGGTAAACATTTTGATGATTTAAATTCAAACTTTAAAATACTTTCAATTCTTTCAGGAAATGGAACTATGAAGTGCAACGACGAAGTTTATCCTTTAGTAACTGGAGACACTTACTTTATTCCAGCTCTTTTAAATATCGAAATTGAAGGGAATTTGGAAATTCTAAAATCTTATTTATAAAAAAAGACCTACGAGATTAATCTCGTAGGTTTTCTTTTAACCAGTTCTCTATAGGTGCTACCACAGAACTCACACAACCATCCTCAAATGGAGAAATTAAATTAGATAATTTCACCAACTCTAAAAATGATTTTGTTCCTCCTACATCACATAAATTTAAATAATCTTTCCAAGCTTCATCTCTATTTTCATTCATTTTTTTCCAAAATTGTAAAGCACACATTTGGGCTAAAGTATAATCAATATAGTAAAATGGACTTTGGAATATATGTGATTGTTGGAACCACCAACCACCATTTTCTAAAATTTCACAACCTTCATAATTTTTATGGGGTAGATATTGTTTTTCTAACTTTCTCCAAATATCTTTTCTTTCTTTTGGAGTTAAGTTAGGATTTTCATAAATTTCATGTTGAAATGCATCAACAGTTATCCCGTAAGGTAAAAACTTAATAGCTCCTCCCAAATGTGAGAATTTATATTTGTCTGCATCCTCTTCAAAGAATAAATTCATCCAAGGCCAAGTAAAGAATTCCATACTCATAGAATGAATTTCACAACTCTCATATGTTGGAAAATTTAATTCAGGTATTTCTATCCAACTAGATCTATAAGCTTGGAAAGCATGTCCAGCTTCATGTGTTAAAACATCTATATCTCCCGATGTTCCATTAAAGTTTGAAAATATAAATGGAGATTTATACTCCGAGATATAATCACAATATCCACCACCAGCTTTTCCAGCTTTTGTTTTTAAATCTAATAGCTCATTTTCTACCATAAATTTAAAGAAATCATCTGTTTCCTCAGATAACTCTGAATACATCCTAGATCCATTTTTAAGTATCCACTCTGCATCTCCTTTTGGGATTGCATTTCCATCTTCGAATTCAAATTTCTCATCATAATATCTAAGAGTATCAATGCCTAATCTCTTCTGCTGATTTTTATAAAGCTCCGATGCTATGGGTACAATAAATTCCTTTACCTGTTTTCTAAAATTAGCTACCATTTCAGGATTATAATCTGTCCTATCCATTCTGATATACCCTAATTCCACAAAGTTATTTAATCCTAATTTTTTTGATATCTTATCTCTTACTTTTACAAGTTTATCAAATATTTCGTCTATTTTATCTTCATTTTCCTTAAAGAAATTGTATTTAGCTTCTAGAGATTTTCTTCTGATTTCTCTATCTTTATTTAAAGATAGAGGTGTTAACCCTGATAAATTATATTCTTGATTTTCAAATATTATTTTTGCTGATGCTATTAACTTTTGATATTGAGATCCTAATCTATTTTCTTCTTGAAGATCTTCTATTATCTCAGGTGAGAAGCTTTTCAAAGAATTCTCAGCAAGGTTAAAGAAGTGTTTAGTCAATCTTTCCTCTAATTTTACTCTGAACTTAGAGTTTACAATAGCCTTATAAAATTTAGAATCTAGCTCTTCATAAAGAGGTGATTGCTCATCCCAATAATTATTTTCACTATCATAATAAGTATCTTCAGTATTTATTGTATGTCTTATATAACATATCGATTTCATTGAAAATATATGATTTCTAATCTTATTTATCTCTAGAATGTTTTCATATTGTTGAGATTCGTTCTCAGAGTTCTCAATTTTTTCTATTAAATTTTCCATCTGATTTTTTATTACTTCATAATCTGGTCTTGTATATTTAAATTCTGAAAATTTCACTATATAGACTCTCCTTTATTTATACTTTTTAAAACTAACTTCTTTATTCTTAAATGAAGATATGTATTTGACTCCTATACTTTCTAAAAAATCATAAGCTACATTAAAATCTTTACCAATATCTTCAAATTTATGAGCATCAGAACCTATGGTTATAACCTCACCACCAAGTTCAAAATATCTCTTCAACACTTCATCCTTTGGATAAAATCTATTCTCTCCATATCTAAATCCTGAAGTGTTTATCTCTATTCCTCTTCCTAATGATATAATCTTTTTTAATATCTCTTCTATTATATCCCAATTTTTTTTATAATTTAATTCTCTGTATTGAGGTCCACCATATCTAGTAATAAAATCTAAATGTCCCCAAACACTAAATTCATCAAAAGAATCCAAATTTTTTAATAAGTTTTTAAAATAATCCTCATGAGCTTTTTCAGGTGTCTTTTCTATAAAAAAATCTTTAGAACTTACATCTATTCTATCTATAGAATGAGAGGAAGCAATTATAAAATCGAAAGGATACATTTTAAGTAAATTTCTAGCATAATCCTTCAGATGTGGTTGCATCCCAAATTCTACTCCCAATTTAATATCAATTTTATCTTTGTATATATCTTTTAATTCAAGAATTTTTGGGACATATTCTTCAAAATTTACCATGAAATTCTCACTTACATTAATTACATCAAAATCGTAATGATCTGTTATAGCTATTTCTTTCATTCCTAATTTTTGAGCTTGATTTATTATTTTTTCTAGCTCTTCATTAGAATCTCCTGAAAATTTGCTATGAATATGATAATCACTTAATAATTTCATATTTCCCCCATTTGTAATTTAGTCTGTTTTAACATTCATTAATTCATCTAATTCTTCAATCGATAATGATCCTATTTTCTTTTCTATAAATTCTTTCTTTCTTGTAATCGGATCTTTTTTCAAAGCTAATACTAATGAAACTATCATAATTGGAAATAATAAAAGAAGTGGAAAAGCTATAACTATTGAAGCAGTTTTCAACATATTCAAACCACCTGCAAAAATAAGAGCTATTGCTAAAAATGACTGTGCCAATCCCCATATTATTTTTTTAGTCTTAGGAGGATTTAGTTCTCCATTAGATGACATCATTCCTAAAACATAGGTTGCTGAGTCAGCAGAAGTAACAAAGAATGACCCTAATAAAAATATTGATAGTATACTCATTAACGAACCATAATTATAATGGTTAAAAACAATAAATAAGGCTGTTTCTGCAGATTTTATTGCTTCTCTTCCAATTTCCATTCCTAAGTTTATTCCAAGAGTTCCAAAAGCAGAAAACCAGATAAAAGAAACTAATGATGGAAGTAAAATAACTCCTATTATAAACTCTTTAATTGTTCTTCCTTTTGATATTCTGGCAATAAATGTTCCTACAAATGGTGTCCAAGCTACCCAGCTTGACCAATAAAAAATTGTCCATGATGACATCCAAGTCTTATCTCCAAAACTATTTGTTCTAAGACTAATTTTTAGAAAATTACTTAAATAATCACCTAAATTTTCAACAAAAACATTAAAAATTGAGATAGTTGGTCCAATTACTATAACAGCTAATAGTAATGCTAAAGCTAAAAAAACATTTAAATTAGATAATGTTTTTATTCCTTTACTTAAATCTCCAATTGCAGAATATATGAATATAACTGTAACTACTAGGATTATAATAACTTGGCTTGTTAAATTTTCAGGGATTTGAAATAAAAAATTAAGTCCACTGTTTATTTGTAAAGCTCCCAAACCTAAAGTTGTAGCAACTCCTGTAATTGTAGCTAAAATAGCGATTATGTCAATAACATTTTTTATTATTTCTTTATATTTAAAGTTTTTAAGAAGAGGAGAAAATATAGAACTTAGAAGACCTTTTTCTTTTTTTCTAAATTGAAAATAGGCCATAGTTAGAGCTAGGAAACTGTATATTCCCCATGGGTGAATTCCCCAGTGAAAAAACGACGTTTTAAATGCAAAAGCGATTGCCTCTTTACTTCCACCAACTATTTTAAAAGGCGGATTGACATAGTGAGAAAGTGGTTCAGCTACTCCAAAGAATACTAATCCAACTCCCATTCCAGCGGAAAATAACATAGAGAACCAAGAAACATTTGAGTACTCCGGCCTCGAATCATCATCTCCAAGCCTTATTTGGCCATATTTACTAAAACATAAAAATAAACAAAACATTGATATAATTAAAACTATTAGTAAATATAAAAATCCAAAATTATTTAATATACTATTTAAAATTTTATTTATTGTAATTTCAAACCCAATCTTATCAGCAAATATTGTTGATAAAATAACAAAAATAATTAGAAAAGATAAATAAAATACTCTTTGCTCCTTAAAATTAAAGCTATTAATCCTCTTTGTTATTTCATTAATTAATTTGTTTTTTCTCTCTGTAAATACCATGTAAAACCTCCCCTTTTTTTTAAGTATTACTTAAATCCTAACACAACATTACAATATTTGTCAAATTTCCAAACATTTATAATCTTAATTTAAAAAAAAGTCACAATAAAAAACTGAGGGAAATACAGCTTATTTACCATGACTTTTTCGTCTAATTTCTTTCTATAAATTTTCCTTTTGGAGATTTTTCTAAAAATATTCCGGAATTCACAATCATATCTCCTCTAAGATATGTTTTATCAATTTTACTTAACAACTTAAAGCCATTAAAACAACTGTATTTTGATTTAGAATGAAGTTTTTCTTCATCCAAAATATTTTCAATTTTTTCAAAAACCACTAAGTCTGCATCTTTTCCAACATCGATACTTCCTTTAAATTTTTCCATCCCAAATATTTTAGCTGGATTTAATACTAACAAATCTAAATATTCTTTCACACTCATTTTTCCATTTAATACTTCCGAAAAAAATATTAAATTTCTTTCCTCTACACCGGGGATTCCATTAGGACAATTTAAAAAATTAGTATTACCTTTCAACTTTTGATTTAAAGAAAAACCACAATGATCCGTTGCAATAATATCTATATTACCTTTTCTTAAATTTTCCCAAAGAGATTTTATATCCTTATCTTCTCTGAGTGGTGGACTCAATACATATTTTATAGCATCTTGTTTTAAGTAATTATCATTATTCAAATAAAGATATTGAGTACAAGTCTCAACATATACTTTTTTCCCTTCCAATTTCGCAATTGAAATTTGTTCCATAGCTTCTTTGGTAGAAATATGTACCAAATATAATTTTTCATAATTAATAATATTAGCCAATTTTATTAACCTACAAACTGCTTCTGCTTCGACATCATTTGGTCTTGAATGCGAATGATAAGTTATATCCAATTTCTTTTCTGCTTGAAATTTTTCTTTAAAATATTGTATAACTGAGTCATTTTCGGCATGAACAGCTACAATCATATCTAACCTCTTTGCATATTCGAATAATGTTATAATTTCATAATCATTTTGTTTATACAAATATGTTAAATATATTTTAAAACTATTTATTCCTCTTGATTTTAATTTTTGAAGTTCTTCATAAGTATTTTCATTCAACTCTTGAACTACGCCGTGAAAAGAATAGTCTATATGAGAAAATTTGGCGTTTATCATATATTTATCTATCATATATTCTAAACTACACCCTCTTGGCCCAAATCCAGGATGATCTATTATTGTAGTTGTTCCACCACAGGCAGCAGCAATACTACCAGAGATAAAATCATCCACCGATTTTATCCCTACATCTATATCAAAGTGAGTATGTACATCAATTGCACCAGGTACAATATATTTACCACTTAAATCTACAACTTCTTGATTTTCTTCCTGAATATCGAAGTCTATTTTTTTTATTTTTCCATCTTCTATTAAAATATCTAATAATTCCATTTTATCGTTTCTTAGAATAGTTCCATTTTTTAAAATCATCTTTTCCTCCAATTAAAAAACATTATTTTTTATAAAAACTATTTTTTAGAGGAAGTTCTGTTCTAAATATTTTATCTAATTTATAGTAAGCTCCCTGTACTGCTGGTGCTGTAGGAATGGTTGTTATTTCTCCAACACCTTTAGCTCCATAGGTTAACTCTTCCACATTCTTTTCAATTATTATCGATTGAATTTTAGGAATATCCGTAGCTCTTAATAGCCCTAAAGTTCCAAATTTTTGTTTTGGAATTCCATTTTCTAAAATAAAATCTTCTGTCAATGCGTATCCCAATCCCATGACAACTCCACCCTCGATCTGCCCTTCAACAGCAGTCGGATTTATGGCTTTTCCTACATCATGAGCAGCTACTACTTCTAAAACTTTTCCAGCTTCATCTAACTTAACAACCTGTGTTGCATAACCATACGCAACATGACTCATTGGATTTTCTTTTTCTGAACTCATTGCATCAGTTACTCCCGAATACTCTCCAGTAAATTCTTCCCCATCAAAATTTTTAAATATATATTCTAAACTTTTATTAGTAAAAGTTTCTGTTTGCAAAAATTTCTTAACTTTTAGAGCAGCACATCTAACAGCCTCCCCACTAAAAACTGTCTGTCTTGATGCTGTTGTCGTTCCCGAATTTGGAGTTCTAACTGTATTTGGTGCCTCTACAACTATAAAACTTCTATCTATTCCTAGCTCTTCACAAGCTATTTGCGTTGCAATAGTTGCAAATCCTTGTCCAATACATGAAGCACTGCATCTGATGTGGAGCTTGCCTTTTTCTATTGAAATTATAGCTCTTCCTACATCTGGAAGTCCTACTCCAATTCCAGCATTTTTCATAGCACATGATATTCCTACAATTTCATTATTATCATAATAATCCTTTACTGCCAGAAGTGTTTCTTTTAAAGCTGTTCCTTCGTCAGCTATCTGCCCATTTGGTAAAGTCATTCCAGGTTCAATAGCATTTTTAAATCTAATTTCCCATGGAGATATCCCAACCAATTCAGCCAATTTATTCAAATTAGCCTCGGTTGCAAAAGCCGATTGAGTTACCCCAAATCCTCTAAATGCTCCACCTGGTGGATTATTTGTATAAACAGCCGTTCCTAAAACCTCAATATTATGATAATTATATGGTCCTGATGCATGTGTGCATGCTCTTTGAAGAACAGGTCCTCCCAATGAAGAATATGCTCCTGTATCTGACAAAATATTACACTTCATTCCAGTCAATATTCCATTTTCATCACATGAAGTTGTCATCTCTATCTCCATTGCATGTCTCTTTGTTGAGACATTTATACTCTCTTGTCTTGATAGTGTAACTTGAACATTTTTTTTACTTAAATATGCCATCAACGCAGCGTGATGTTGAACTGACATATCTTCTTTTCCACCAAATCCTCCACCTACATAGTTGCTTGTAACTTCAACTAAAGATGGATCCACTCCTAGAAGTCTACTAACTTCTCTTTGCTCATCGTAGATACTTTGTGATGATGTATAAAGATGCACTCCATGTTTAGTAGGGACCGCTATAGCACTTTCAGGCTCTAAGTATGCATGCTCTGTAAAAGGTGTTTTATATGTATGAGTTACAACATACTTTGAACTTTTTAACGCATTCTCAACATTTCCTCTAGAAAGTTTTTGAGAAAATAATACATTTCCCTTTTCATGAATTTTTGGTGCATTCTCTTCCAAAGACATTTTTGGAGATGTCAATGGTTGAAGCTCTTCATACTCAACTTCAATAGCTGCTATTCCTCTTTTTAAACTTTCTTTGTCCTTTGCTAAAACTAAAGCAACAGCATCTCCTATATATCGAGTAATTTCTCCCACGGCTATCAAAGCATCCCAATCAGAAATAAAACTTAAATGACCTATATTTCTATTTCCTGGAATATCTGAAGCTAAATATACTGACTCAACACCTGAAGTTTCAAGAGCTTTAGATGTATTAATTTTTTTTACTAGTGCTCTTGGATATTTTGTTCTTACAGCTCCACCATAATATAAATTTTCTATTTTTAAATCTTCGCTATATATTGCTTTTCCCGATATTTTATCTTGGGCATCTATACGCGGAGTTCTTTCTCCTATTTTCCCTGTGTAGCTGTTGTCTGGTTCATAACCCTCTCTAATAGCTTTTGCCACTTTCATAACAGCTTCTATTATCTTTACATATCCAGTACATCTACAGATATTTCCCCTCAAAGCTTTCTTTATATCATTTTCTGTTGGATTTATATTTATATCTAATAATCCTTTTGAACTGATTACCATTCCAGGTATACAAAATCCGCATTGTACAGCCCCTGCTTCTGCAAAAGCCCATTCATATATTTTTCTCTCTTTTTCCTCTATACCTTCAACTGTCATGATTGATTTTCCATTAATTTTTTCTGTAGTTAAAAGACATGCTCTAAAGGCCTTTTTATCTAGTAAAACCATACATGTTCCACAAGCACCTTCTGAACATCCATTCTTAACAGAAGTAATCTGCATTTCATCTCTTAAAAAATTTAATAAACTCATATTTTTAGTTGTTTTAATCTCTTTATCATTGATTTTAAAGGTATACATTCAATATCTCCCCCAAAATATATATTTTATGCTATATTTAAAGCTTTTGTAGGACACTTCGAAGTACATACCCCACATCCAAAACATACTTTAGAATCTATTATCGCCTTTTTCTCTTTTATTTCTATTGCGTTATACGGACATATATTTTCGCAGATGCTACATCCAACACAGAGATTTGAATTTAAAGTAGGTGCTATCGTTTCATAATTATTAGAAGTTCTTTGAGCTAAGTTCTTTATAGCTAATCCTCTAATCTCATCTAATGATCTATACCCGTGAGAGTCCAGCCAATCATTGGTTTCCTTAACTATTCTTCCAAATGCCTTAGGTCCTTCAACTATAGCCTGTGTACATACTTGAACTCCTGTCGCACCTGCCATAACCATCTCAATAACATCTTCACCTTTTGAAATTCCACCAACTCCGAATATAGGTATATTAACAGCTTTTGCCAATTCATATACATGTCTTAAAGTTATTGGTTTTATTGCAGGACCTGACATCCATCCATAACCCGTTTGACTTCCCATATGTGGCATTCCTGTTTCTATATCTATTGATAGACATGGTCCAACAGAGTTAATAGCTACAATTCCATCAGCTCCATTTAACTCTAGCTGTCTTCCTAATTCTCCTATATCTCCAACACCTGGAGATATCTTCATAAATACAGGTTTTTTAGTCAATCTCTTAGCTGTTTTTAAAGTTTCTAACATAGGAGTTATGTCTCTTCCAACATAGTGGCTTGAAATTTCATACGCATCTGCAAATCTATCTATAAGAGGAATTAATTTTTCAATATCTTTTGCTACATATCCCATTCCAATTATTAATGGCTCATCATTTAACTTACAGTTTTCATATTCGTTTTCGATCCAATGCTCCACCGCAAGTTCAGACCAAAGCTCTGTATTTAAAAAGTGTTTTCCTTTAAAATCATGCATACAAGGTTTTGGAATTACTGCTGCTTGACTTGATACAGTTTTTGCTACAGCTCCAGCTGCACCATTTTTTATCGCTTCTATTATAGTCTCTGCATCCTTTGATGGTGGCCCAGCTCCAATTATTACTGGGTTTTTATAATTTAATCCTGCAAATTTTATATTTAAATTAGCCATTGCTAACCTCCATTTTTTTATTTTTTCCTAACTCATTAAAAATGATATTTAGTATTACAACAGTTAAAGCTCCTAGCGTTATTGGACTTTTAAATAATATATTTGCCCATGGTGAAAAATTATTAAAGATTTGAGGAACAGAAATTGGAATAAGCGCCATTCCTAAGCTTGTTGCCACAATTACTAAATTTCTATTTCCATTATACTCTACAGTTCCTAATCTCTTTATTCCATTTGCCGCAACCATTCCAAACATGATTATTCCAGCACCTCCCAAAACAGGATATGGAATCGATGTCAATAGAGCTGTTAACTTAGGAAAGATACTAACAGTTAGTAGTAAAAGTCCGGCTGTAAAACCAACATACCTATTACTTTTCCCTGTTAAAGCAACTACTCCTACGTTTTGACCAAATAACGATTGTGGAAATGAATTAAATATTCCACCTATAAAAGAAGATAATCCATGTCCTCTAAGACCGGCTGTAAGTCTTTCTTTTGATAACTCTTGATTTGAAATATCCATTAAATTTATCTGATTTCCAGTAGCATCTGTCATTATTACCATCTGAACTAATATTAAAGATAGTACAGCTGATATTTCAAATTTAGGAATCCCAAAATAGAAAGGAACATTTAAATTTATTATTTTAGCTGTTGATACGGCTGAAAAATCTGCCATTCCAAATACTGTAGCAACTAATGTTCCTAACAATAATCCAATTAAGATAGCTATATTTCCAATAAATCCTTTTGATAATTTTTGAGTTAGTAATATAACTATTAAAGTGAATCCAGCTAAAATTAAATTATCAAAACTTCCAAATGATGGTGAAGCTGTATTTCCTCCTCCTATCCATCTTATGGCTACTGGTAAAAGTGAAAGTCCCATACAAGTGACAACTGTTCCAGAAACTAAATTTGGAAAAAATTTTAGCATTTTTCCAACTACTGGAGCAAATATCATGGTAAATACCCCTGATATCATAGTTGCACCAAACATAATTGAAATTCCAAGTCTTGGATCTACCCCATTATATGCTGATGCTACAGAAGTTAATGCAGCAACGCCTGCAAAGCTTACACCTTCTATCATAAGTAATCTCGATCCAAACTTTTTCCCAATTCCTAAAGTTTGAATCATAGTTCCCACTCCTGAAACCATAAGAGTTGCATTGACTAAAAATTGAATTTCTTCTTGTGGCAAGCTTAATGCTCCACCCAAAATAATCGGAACAGCTATTGCTCCAGCACACATCGCTGCAATATGTTGCAATGCATATATTAATAAGGTTCTTACAGGTTCTGACATTACTCTTTCAAGCTTTGTATTTATCCCCTCCATTTTAATCCCCCTAATTCTTATTTTGTCATATTCCAAGTCTTTTCCACATTTTTTTAGAAATTTTTCTAGATTCTTCAAATACTTCTTTTTCATTTAAATTTACAAATTCTCTATCTCTCATAATCAGTTTCCCATTAATTATTGAAGTGATTGCACTCTTTCCACTGATTCCAAATAAAATATGAGAATATAAATTATCACTATTCATTTCAGTATGTGGAGTGTAATCCATAATAACTATATCAGCTTTTGCTCCTGTTTTTAATATTCCAGTTTCACATCCAAATTGTCTCTTCGCTATTTCTCTATTATTTTCAAATAACATCTTAGGTGATTCAATCCATCCAACAGTTGGATCACAAAGAGAATGTTTATGAATTATATTTGCAACTTTTAAAGATTCTAGCATATCGGCAGTATATCCATCTGTTCCTAAACCAACTAAAATATTTTTTTCTAACATTTTAATTGCAGGAGAACACCCAACTGCATTTCCCATATTTGATTCTGGATTATGAATTACACAACATCCTGATTTTTCTATTATATCTAACTCAGAATCATTCACATGGATACAATGTACTGCTATAGTTTTTTCTCCAAATATCCCATACTTATCTAGTCTTTCTACAACTCTTTTTCCATATTTTTCTAAACTATTTGTCAAATCAGTAGATCCTTCTGCCACATGAATATGATAACCTACATTTAAATCTTTCATTAAATTTTGACATTTTTCTAAAGTTTCATCCGATAATGTAAATGAAGCGTGAAGTCCAAACATACCTTTTAGCATATCTGAATTTAAAGAGTTTGTATATTTTATAAAATCTACATTCTCTTTTATTCCAATTTCCGCTATTTCAATTCCATCTCTATCTGAAACTTCATAACAAAGGGAAGTTCTTATTCCAAGTTTATTTGCTACGTCTGCTATTATTTTTAAACTTCCCTCTATTTCTAGTGGGCTTGCATGATGATCTATAACAGTGGTGACTCCATTTTTTATTGATTCTATGTAAGTAGCCAGAGCACTGTATTTTATATCATTAGCATTTAAATTTTTATCTACTTTCCACCACAAATTTTTTAAAATTTCATCAAAATTTCTTGTAGAACCCAAAACTTTCATTCCTCTAGCAAAACTTGAATAGATATGCATATGCGTATTTATAAGTCCTGGCATTATTACTTTATTTTGTGCATCTATAAATTCAAAATCAGGGTATTTTTTTTCTAATTCACCAAGAGATGAAATTTCTAAAATTTTGTCATTTTTTATTGCTATTGCCCCATTTTCTATATATGG
Organism: Cetobacterium sp. 2A; assembly: GCF_014250685.1. Classification (GTDB taxonomy): domain Bacteria; phylum Fusobacteriota; class Fusobacteriia; order Fusobacteriales; family Fusobacteriaceae; genus Cetobacterium. The sequence goes on from NZ_JACFAJ010000001.1 coordinate 103,468, forward strand.
ATTAGCAGAATCTTGAGTTATTATTCTTCCATTTCCTAAAATGTACATTCAGAAATTCCCCTCCTTTTTCTTAAAACTTTTCCAGGAGTATTATTTTTAAAATCTCCATTATCAATTATCATCTCACCATTTACAAGTAGATATTGAACTCCTATTGGAAACTGCTTAGGATTTACATAATCTCCCACATCAGTTATTGTATCCAAATTAAAAATAGTTATATCTGCAAACATCCCTTCTTTTAGTTCTCCTCTATTTGTAATTCCCATTGCTTCAGCAGCTTTTTTTGTCATCTTATAAACTGCCTCTTCCAAAGTTAAAATAGGAGTTTCTCTCACATATCTTCCTATTACTCTTGGAAAAGATCCATAAGCTCTTGGGTGAGGTTTTCCTGAAAGTAAAGCATCCGTACATACATTTTGTTCTTCTCTTTTTAAAAACTTTATTACATGTTCTTCTAGACCATAAAAATCGACCATTCCAACCGCATTCTCCTCTTCTAATAAAAGGTCAAATGTTGAATCATATGGATTAGTTCCTCTTATTTCAGAAATTTCTATAAGATTCTTTCCAATAAGATGCTCATTTTTAGAGTTTTGTACTGAAGTTACAAATATCTGATCAAACCCAGCAAATTCAATAAAATTATCCCAACCATGAATTCCATTTTCAATATCGTGTTTCATTCTCTCTCTTTGAATTGGATTTTTAAGTCTTTCTAATAATTTATCAGTTCCACCATCATGAGCCCAAGGTGGCAATACAACACCTAACATTGTACTTCCCGCTGCATATGGGTATTGATCATAAGAAATTTTTACTCCATTATTTTTTGCTTGATCTAAGAGTTCTATTACATCATCTATATATTTCCAATTTTGTTTTCCACAAACTTTAAAATGAGAAAAGTGAATTTTTACTCCAGATTTTTCTCCAATTTCTAAAACTTCTTTCATTGAATCAATTATCGTTCCCGCTTCGCTTCTTTGATGAATTACTAACATTCCATCATATTCTGCTACTACTTTACATATTTCAATTAACTCTTCAGTTTCAGAGTAAGCACATGGCATATATATTAACCCTGTGGATAATCCATAGGCTCCTGCCTCCATCTCTCTTCTTGTTATCTCACACATCACTTCTATCTGATTTTTAGAAGCTGGGACTCCTTCAAGTCCCATAGCTTCCATTCTTATATTTCCATGTGGAACAAGATATGCGTAGTTTAATCCCACACCTTGTTTTTCCATAAGTTTCAAATATCCATCAGTTGTTTTATAATTCCAATCTATAGTTTCACTTGTTCCATCAAGTCCTGCTAAATTTTTTTTCCAAGGTGTTATATACTCCATAGGAAGAGGCGCCATCGAAATCCCATCTTGACCTAAGACCTCTGTTGTTATTCCTTGTCTAGCTTTTACTTCATTATAAGGTATCTCTAAAATTTTTAAGTCTGAGTGACTATGAGTATCTATAAATCCAGGTGAAACAACTAGTCCTTCCGCATTTATTTCCTTATCAACTTTATTTAATAAATTAAAATTTCCAATAGAAATTATTTTTTGATTTTCAATTAAAATATTTCCTTTATAAGGCAATTTTTTAGTTCCATCTACAATTAGTCCATTTTTTATTAAAATAGTCATCATTTTCCACCTTTATTATTTTTTAAAAACGGATTTTAAAATTCCATAGTATCCTTTAGCTCCCAATATCAACTGCTCTATCTCTATATGTTCATCTATTGTATGTGCTAAATTTTCTTTTGATGGTCCAAATCCTATAGTTTTTATTCCAGCTTCTCCAGCGTAATGTGATCCATTAGTACAGAATGAGTATTGAGTTATTTCAGGATTAATCCCAGATTCTTTTAGCCCTTCATATGCAGCCTGTACAAAATCATCATTTTCATCATAGTGCCATCCTGGAAAAAATCTTTCCCCTTCTATTGTTTCTCCTGTATAGCAAGTTTCTTTTCCAACAGCAAATGAAACTTTAGCTTTCAGCTCTTGATCTATTCTCATCATGTTTGTTAGAACCTCTTGAATTGGCTCTAGAACAGACTCTTTTGTTTCACCTACAAGAAGTCTTCTATCATAGGTAGCTCTACAGTATTCAGGTACTACAGAGGCTCCAGGGTATGGAGATGATTTAACATCTGTTAGTTCTAGTATCCCTTTCCCAAGTTTTGTTTCTGGTGGAACAATTCTATTTATTTCTTGAATAACTGAGGCCATTTTATAAACTGAATTGATTCCTTTTTGTGGGTTAGCAGAGTGAGCTGGTTTTCCAAATGTTTCTACTACAATTTCTCCTCTTCCTCTTTGCCCAATTTTTAAGTTCAATTCAGACGACTCACCTATTACAACATAGTCAGGTTTAACATAATTACTTATTTCTCTAGCAGCTATTCCTTCAAATATCTCCTCATGAACTACTCCAGCACAATATATTTCACCATCGAAATCCTTACCGCAATCTTCTGCAAAACTTGCACAAGCCACTATGAATGCTGAAGTTTGTCCCTTCATATCTGAAGTCCCACGCCCATATATTTTTCCATCAACGATATCCCCACCATATGGATTTTGTGTCCATTTGTCTCTATTAACAACTGGAACTGTATCTATATGACCATCAAATAAAATTTTCTTTCCTGGACGATTTCCCTTAATACACCCAATTATATTTCCAAATCTGTCTATATGAACACTGTTATATCCCATAGATAACATATTTCTCTTTATTACTTCTACCACCCTTTTTTCTTCTCCAGAGTTACTTGGATTTTGAACAAGCTCTTGGCATAATTTAATTAATTTATTTTCTCTCTCTTTAGTTAACATTTTTTTAGAATTCATATTTTCCTCCCATCCAAACGATTTCTCTATATTTTTTAGGATCTGTATCTCCTTCGGTACTAAATAATAATACTTTAGAATTTTTATCCAACTTCAACTCATTCTTAAGTTCTTTATAATCTTCATTGGTCATAATTTCATACAGTAATCCTGTTGTAACTGCTCCTGATTCTCCTGATACTACTCTAGTATCATGTCCTAAAGGATTTCCTAAAATTCTCATACCATTTGCTGCAACCCAATCAGGTGATGAAACAAAAGTATCACTATATGTTTTTAAAATTTCCCAAGATATTATATTAGGCTCTCCACATGCTAACCCAGCCATTATGGTTTGCATATCCCCTCCTACAATTCTTGGTTCTCCATCTGCTGCTACAGCTGATTTGTATAAACAATCTGCCAAATTTGACTCAACAATTACAGTTTTAGGAATATTTTTATATGCATTTACTAAAACTCCTTGTACTCCACCAGCTAAAGATCCTACTCCAGCTTGTACAAATACATGTGTTGGCTCTTCTATCCCGTATGATTTTAATTGTTCAATTGCTTCTAAAGCCATAGTTCCATACCCTTGCATTATCCAAGTTGGAATCTCTTCATAACCTTCCCAGGCAGTATCTTGAACAATTAATCCATTATTATTTTTTGCATCTTCCGCTGCAAGTCTAACTGCATCGTCATAATTCATATCAGTTATAGATGCTATTGCTCCTTCGTTTTTTATAGCTTGTAATCTTATTTCCGAGGATCCCTTAGGCATATAAACAACTGATTTTTGTTCTAATTTATTAGCTGTCCAAGCCACCCCTCTTCCATGATTTCCATCAGTTGCTGTATAAAAGGTCATATTTCCTATCTTTTCTTTAGTTTCTTTTTTTATTAACTCTTTATAATCTAATTCTGAGATATCTTTTCCTAATTTTTTTGCTAAATATTTTGCCATCGAAAAAGATCCACCCAAAACTTTAAATGCATTTAATCCAAATCTGAAAGATTCATCTTTTAGGTAAATTCCTCCCAATCCAATTTCATTTGCTAAATTATCTAACTTTACTAAAGGTGTTTTACTGTACTCAGGAAAACTTTCATGAAATTTTTTAGCTTTTTCTACCTCTTCTAAGGATAATATATTTGCACAATCAATTTTTTCTGAATTAGGGATTCTATTTTTTTCCCATTTTATAAATTTATCCATAACTAAATCCTCCTTCAAAGCTCAGTAATCTATAATCTGCTAAAATATTACTTCAAATATCTTCTCTTTCAAACATTCTTTTTCAAAACAAAAAGAACCTTTTCAAGACAGAAAGGTTCTGGTTAAATAATTTTATTATCAATTTGATATTTTTTAATGATGATTTTTTTTACTTTTTTTCTTTATTTTCAAAGGTTATTGAAGTTTTTGTACTTCATTTTTATCAATTTGATATTTTTCCATTTTTCTATATAAAGTTGCTATTCCAACTCCCAATTTTTTTGATATTTTTTTCTTTGATTCAATATCCCATCCATATTGAATCAATGCCGCCAATATCTCTTCTCTTTCTATTTCTGAAATTTTTCTTATTTGTTTATACTTAAAATCAGAAATTTCAAAATTATTTTTTATTTTTTCTGGTATCATATCTTTTGTTACTATTCCAGTTTCATCCACAGACTCCACTATATATTTAACGACACTTTCTACTTCTTTCCAATTGCCTTTCCAATCATATTCACAAAGCTGTTTTTTTGCTCTTGGTTCTATCAGTGTTATTTTTTTTAATAATTTTTCTGAACACTTTAAAAATAAATAATCTAATATATCTTCTATATCATCTTTTCTATATTTCATACTTGGAATTTCAAGTCTATAAACACTTAACTTGTAGTATAAATCCTCTAAAAAGCTATTTTTTTCTACAAGATCCAATAAATTTATTTTTGTTGCAGCTATTACCCTTACATCCAGCTTTCTATTCTTTTCTAAAAATAAAAGTAATTGTTCTTGCAGATGTAATTCCATATTTTCTATCTCATCAAAAAAAATTGTTCCTTTATTAGCCAATTGAATTTTTCCAAGCAGTAACTCTATTTCAGATTTTTTATCAAGTAAATTCTTATTTTTTTCATCTCTACAATTTACGCTTATAAATTTCCCTGTCTTTTGCTTTGAATTTTTATGTAACCATTTTGCGAACATCTCTTTATTTGTTCCAATTCCTCCAATTATAATTAAAGGTGACGTTAATTTTGAAATTTTTTTCATTTTTTCTTTTAAACTTGTCATTATTTTAGAGTGTCCAATCAATATTGCATCATCCATAAGAGATTCATCAACTTCAATTAATTTTTTTATATATAATATTTTTACATTCTCGCCAAGCTCACGAATTTCTAACTCCAAATGTTTTTTTATTCCAGAAATATTAACCTCATAATTTTTATATCCAATAGGTTTTATGAAAACTTTCTTGTTTTTTAAATCTTTTATATCCACAAATAAATTTTTACTCCCACAATTATAATCTAAAATATTATTATCTTTATCTAAAACCATTATATTTTCATCTGTTTCAAAAAAAAGATTTTTATAAATATCTTCATAGTTATTTTTTAAAAATTGATTTATTAACATTTCACTCAAATTTTCTAAAACTTCTGTGTAACTTTCTATACTTCTTAGTATATTCTCCCTTTGATGCTCACTAAATGAAAGAAAAGCAATAGTTCCAACTATATCTCCTTCACAAATCATAGGTGTTACCAAAACAATTTTTTGCATACATTGAAATCCATTCGTACAATCTCTACATTCTACATTTTGTCCAGGATTTTCTATTACAAGAGTTTTATTTTTCAATATTGATTTTTTATAAACTATTTCATTTATTTTATTTCCTGTTCTTTGCTTATAAATTCCAGTTCCAATAATTCTTATCCCCAAACTGTCCACTATATCTATTTCTATATTTAAAGCTTTAGACATAGGATCTATAATCTTAAATATTTTTTGTTTTATATCCCCACATAAATAGTTCTTCATAATTTATCACCCATCTAATTTATTGTATATTTGACCAATTATATCTTTAATAGAATTATTTGTAAAATTATTTTATTTTTATTGTTGACATTTTTTTTTTGTTGTGATACTATAATTAAGTAGTCAGACAGTAGTTTGATTAATCCGTCGGAATATAGCGCAGTCCGGTAGCGCACCTGCCTTGGGAGCAGGGGGCCGCAAGTTCGAATCTTGCTATTCCGACCATTTAGGTCAATGGCTCAATTGGTAGAGCATCGGTCTCCAAAACCGAGGGTTGCGGGTTCGAGTCCCTCTTGACCTGCCATATATAACGCCTAGATAGCTCAGTTGGCTAGAGCATTCGGTTCATACCCGAACGGTCGAAGGTTCGAATCCTTTTCTAGGCACCAAATTTGCGAGGGTGGCGGAATGGCAGACGCACCAGACTTAGGATCTGGCGTCTTTGACGTGAGGGTTCAAGTCCCTCTTCTCGCACCAAAATAATCAAATAAAAATTAGAGGAGTATAATGCTCCTCATTTTTTTATTACTATAATATGGGGTGAGATTTATGAATGATGTTTTAAACATAATCAAAAATTCAAAAATTACTTTTGAACAAAAAGTCGTTTCTCTTGCAAGATATGCAGAAAATAGTATTGAAGTTTTAAATGTAAGTGATTATATTAAAAAATTTAAACAAGATGGTATCGTTTGCGATTTATTTGAAGGTAACGCTCCTTATAGACCTAGATACATTGTTCCCGACTATGAAAAATTCATGAAAAATGGAAGTTCTTTTTTAAATATTCAACCAGCTACCAATTTATGGGAAGCTATTCATAATTTACTAATATTTTACAAACATGTTCCATCTATAACAACTATGCCAGTTTATCTAGGAAATATCGATTATCTTCTAAATCCATATACAAAAGATAATGACGAGTCTTATTTGGCTATCAAGCTATTTCTAAAGCATATAGACTCTACTATTACAGATTCATTCTGTCACGCTAATATTGGTCCAGTTGATACGGTTGCCGGAAGACTTATACTAAAAGCTATGAGAGAACTACAACTTCCAACACCTAATCTAACTATCAAATATGATGACACAACATCTGATGAGTTTTCTATAGATGCTATTCAAACAGCTCTTGTTACTTCTAAACCAAGTTTTGCTAACAACAATATGTTTTCAAAAGATTTTTCTGGAGAATACGGAATCGTTAGTTGCTACAATGGTTTAAAAGTTGGTGGGGGAGCTAATACTCTAGTGAGAATTAGACTTGGTAAACTTTCAAAATTAGCTAGCTGTCCAGAAGTATTTTTAAATGAAGTTTTACCTGAAGCTGCAAAAGAAACTTTAAAATATATAGATGAAAGATCTAAATTTATAATAGAAGAAAGTGGATTCTATTCTAGTAATTTCTTGGTAAAAGAAGGATTCTTAGAAAAAGATAAGTTCACTGGCTTATTTGGGATTGTAGGTTTAGCAGAGTGTGTAAATAATCTTTTAAATGCAACAGATAAGAATGAAAGATTTGGTCACAACGAAAAAGCAAATAGTTTGGGTCTTCAAATCGTACAAAAACTAAATGAAATTATCAAGGAACATAAATCACCATATGCTGGAGATTTCTTCGATAACAATCATCTTTTCCATTCTCAAGTTGGTATTGAAACTGACGAAAATGAAAGCCCAGGATGTAGAATACCAGTAAATGAAGAACCTGAACTTTATGACCATATAGTACAATCTTCTAAATTCCACGAATATTTCCCAAGTGGAATAGGGGATATCTTTGTTTTTGATGAAACTTTCAAAAAAAATCCTGATGCTATACTAGATATCATTAAAGGAAGCTTCTCACAAAATATGAGATTTTTCTCACTTTACGGAAGTGATTGTGACGTTATAAGAGTTACTGGATATCTTGTTAAAAAGTCTGAAATGATGAAGTTAGATAAGGGAGAGGTTGTTCTTCGTGATACAACTGCTCTTGGAAAAGGAGCTAGAGACAATGGAAAAGCTCTTGATAGAAAACTTAGAAAATAATACGGAAGATAAAATAGCTGTAGTTAATAAAATTATAAAATTTTCAAATGTAGATGGACCTGGTAATAGAATAGCTATATTTTTCCAAGGGTGCAATATAGATTGTGCTTATTGTCATAACCCAGAAACGATTTCTATCGGCTCTAATGAATATACTAAAAATTATTCAGTTACATCTCTTCTTGAAGAAGTTGAAAAAGTTAAACACTTTATAAAAGGCGTTACTGTAAGTGGTGGAGAATGTTCATTACAATACCAATTTATCAGTAATTTCTTTAAAAATATAAAATTAAAATATCCAAATCTTACTTGCTTTGTAGATACAAATGGAACTCTTGATTTATCAAAAGATCTATTCAGAGATTTTATAAAATATACGGATTATTTTATGCTTGATGTAAAAGCATGGAAAAGTGATGATCATATAAAACTCACTGGAATTAATAATGATAATATTTTAAAAAATTTATTATTTTTAAAAAATTCAAATAAATTATTTGAAGTAAGAACAGTTATAGTTCCAGGAGTTTTGGATAATGAAACAACCGTTGAAAAAGTTTCGGAAATCATATCTGATACAGAAATAAATTATAAACTTATAAAATATAGATCTATAGGAGTTAGAGAAACAAAACTTGTTGGAATCAACTCACCAACTACACAATACATGGAAAACTTGAAAAAATTATCTTTAAGTTTTGGTATAAAAAATGTAGTTATTATATAAAGATATCCCTCTTTAGAATAAATTCTAGAGAGGGATATTTTTATTTTATCTATTTAGTTTCTTTAAATATCGAACTAAAATTTACTAAATTTTGAATTTCTGAAGGGATTATTAACTTAGTTGATTGCCCATCTGCAACTTTTTCAAAAGTTTCCATTCCTTTTAAAGTTAGTACTTCCTTTGTTATCATAGCTTCATTTAAAGCTTTTATTCCTTCTGCTTTAGCTCTTTGAAGAGCTACTATAGCCTCTGATTCTGCTTCAGCACCTTTAATCGTAGCCTCTTTTTGACCATCAGCTCTTAATATAGTTGCTAACTTTTCTGCTTCGGCTCTTAATATTTCAGATTCTTTTTGTCCTTCTGCAACTAAAATCGCTGATCTTTTTTGACCCTCTGCTATCAATATTGCTTCTCTTCTTTCTCTTTCAGCTTTCATCTGTCTTTCCATAGCTATTTGTATCTCTTTTGGAGGTAAAATATTTTTAAGTTCTACTCTATTTATCTTTATTCCCCATGGATCAGTTGCTTCGTCTAATACGGCTCTCATCTTTGTGTTAATAACATCTCTTGAAGTTAGAGTTGCATCTAATTCCATTTCACCTATTATATTTCTCAAAGTTGTCGCTGTTAGGTTTTCTATTGCACTTGTTGGATACTCTATTCCATATGCATAAAGTTTTGGATCAACTATTTGAAAATAAACAACAGTATCAATTTGCATAGTAACATTATCTTTTGTAATTACAGGTTGTGGTGGGAAATCAAATATCTGTTCCTTTAAAGATACCTTTTTCGCTATTCTATCAACAAACGGAATCAAAACATTAATTCCAACACCCCATGTAGCTTTAAATGCACCTAGTCTTTCTATTACATAGGCTTGAGATTGAGATACTATTCTTACATTTAAACATATTAAAACAATAATAATTAACAATAATCCAAAAATTAACATAACCCCTCCTTAAATGCTCATTTATAATTTATTATACCAAGTATATAAAAAAAGACACTAAATAGTGTCTTAAAATTTCATAAGTGGTGCCGCTTATCGGAATCGAACCAATTACCTACTGATTACAAGTCAGTTGCTCTACCATGTGAGCTAAAGCGGCGGTGGTGGTGAGAGAAGGATTCGAACCTTCGAAGGCTGAGCCGTCAGATTTACAGTCTGATCCCTTTGGCCGCTCGGGAACCTCACCAGTTTTAAATTTTTTGGTACCCCGTAGGGGAATCGAACCCCTGTTTATAGAGTGAAAATCTATTGTCCTAACCGTTGAACGAACGGGGCATTTTTGGAGCGGGAAACGAGGATCGAACTCGCGACATTCAGCTTGGAAGGCTGACGCTCTACCATCTGAGCTATTCCCGCATAAATATGGTGCCTGGGGCCGGAATCGAACCGGCACGGTGTAACCACCACGGGATTTTAAGTCCCGTGCGTCTACCTATTCCGCCACCCAGGCAGTTGTTACTGCCGTCTTGCTTCGCTTGCCGCGTCGCATCAACAAAATAATAGTATCATAGGCTCCAAAAAATGTCAACGCTTTTTTTTATTTTTTATTTTTTTCTTTTATTTTTTAAAATATTGTTTACAACTTTTCACTTTGCAGTTACAATTAATCTAATTTCTCATTAACTAAAAGGAGCTTTAAAATGTCAAATAATTCTAACGATCAGTTGATTCTTAAAATAGCGTGTTTTGCAGGTAGAATAGTTTTAGAAAATGGTGGAGAAGTTTATAGAGTAGAAGATGTCGTTGTAAAAATAGGTAAATTCTATGGTCTAAAAATAGAATGTTTTTCTGCTCTTACTTGTATAATGGCATCCGGTACTAATAAAGATGGAGAAATTTCTTCTTTGATTCAAAGAATAACTTCAAGACAAACAAATCTTAATAAAATTTATATATTAAATAATATATTAAGAAACATGGATAAATATTCTCTAGGAGACTTAGAAAAAGAACTTATAAAAGTTTATAATGAAACTCCTCCAAATTTTAGACAAAGTTTCATTGGATATTCTCTTGGAGCAGCATCTTTTGTTTTTCTTTTCAAAGGAAGCTTCAATGACTTTATTCCAGCATTTATATCAGGAGCTCTAATTTCTATATTTGAACATTTTTCTTCACCTTTAAAACTAAATAATTTTTTTATAAATATAGTCGGCGGTGCTATTTGTTCAATAGTATCTTATATGTTCTTCTATTTATCTCTTATCAATAATGTTTCAATTAGTATAATCTCAGCTCTTATGCTATTAGTTCCAGGAGTTGCTTTTATTAATTCAATTAGAGACATTATAGCTGGAGATTTAGTTTCAGGTTTATCAAGAATGACAGAAGTTGTAATGATTGGAATTGCTCTTGCTGTAGGAGCGGGAATATCTCTTAAACTTCTTATGATGCTAGGGGGAGGAATATAATAAATGCTTACAGAAATTTTTTTTGCTATAGTTGTTACATATAGCTTTGGATTGATTTTTAACGTAAAAGGTAACCTTTTACTTTTCTCAAGTTTTGGTGGTGGAATTGGATGGTTTTTCTATTTATTGAGTTTAAAATATAACTTTGCTATTTCAACTTCTTATTTTATAGCTACAACATCTATTGCACTTTACTCAGAACTTGTAGCAAGGAAGATTAAAGTTCCTGTAACAACTCTATTAATTGCAGCTCTCATCCCACTAGCACCTGGTGGTGGAGTATACTATACAATGTTCTATCTTATACAAGATAGATACCAAGAATCGTTACTTAAAGCTGTTGAAACCTTTATAATTGCTGGTTCTATGGCTCTTGGAATCTTAATAGTTTCAACTATATTTAGATCATATTACATTATAAATAGAAAGGTTAAATAATTATGAAAATAAATATTTGTATGGAAGCACCTGTTGATATCATAGTAAATGAAAAAAAATTAGCTACCTTTATGTGTACTCCAAAAGACTTAGAAGATTTAGCAATTGGACATCTTTATTCAAGAGACATGCTAAAAAATATTGATGATTTTATTTCAGCAACTTCTTGTGAATCTAATCGTAGGCTTTTAATTCTAACTAAATCTCAAGAAACAAAACCACTTTTTAATATTTCAAATGTAATTTTAAGTGGTTGTGGAAATGGCTCTATTTTCAATGAAGATATTCTTGAAAAAGAAAGCTTAAATATAAAATATTCAAAAAAAATAGATGTTATAAAAGAAGCCTTTTTAGTTATGCAAAAACAATCAGTTATGTATAACACTATGGGTGGAATGCACTGCTCAGCAATTTTTGATGATAAAGATAACATCTTTGTCAGAGAAGATATTGGCAGACATAATGCCGTTGATAAAGTTATTGGAGCGGCTTTAAAAGAAAGAGTTAATCTAGAAAATTCTATAATAATGACTTCAGGTCGTATTTCATTAGATATGGTTTTAAAAGCTGCTGGAGCTAGAATACCAATTATAGTATCTCTTAGTATTGCAAGTGATTTAGCTATTGAAGTTGCTACTAAGTTAGGAATTTGTTTAATAGGAAGAGTTAAATATCCTAATCCAATCGTATATAATGACTTTCTAGGTGGAATTATATAAATAAAAAATTTAACAGGGGGATTTATTTTGAACAAAATATTATTATTTATGGGGGCTCTTACTTTTTCTCTAACATCTTTTTCTGGTGAAATATTGATGGGGACTACTACTTCTCTTGATGATACTGGATTTTTAAAAGTTGTATCAGAGAAATTAAAAGCAAAAACTGGCGTTGAGTTAAAGTACTTAAGTAGAGGGACTGGAGAAGCTCTAGAGCTTGGAAAAAGAGGAGATGTAGATATATTATTTACACATGACAAAGCAAGAGAAGAAAAATTTATTAAAGATGGATTTGGTACTAAAAGACACGAAATGATGTATAACTATTTTATGATTGTTACTGCTAATGATAATGATAACTCTAATTTCCCGAAAGATTTAAATTCTGTTATGAAAAAAATCTCTGATGAAAATTTAGTTTTCCTTTCAAGAGGTGATAAATCAGGGACTCATTCAAAAGAACTTGCTATTTGGAAAGCAGTTGGAATAACTCCTAAATTTGAAAATTATAAAGAAACAGGAGTTGGAATGGCAAAAACATTAAATATAACTTCTGAACTTAAAGGTTATACTGTTTCTGACTATGGAACTTTTGAAACTTTAAAAAATAAATTTGGTCTTAAAAATATAGAATTAAACGATAAAACTGAGTTGAAAAATACTTACGCTATTGTAGAACTTTCAAAAACAGAAAAATCTAAAGAAAAAGATATACAAACTTTTATTGAGTTTATGAATTCACCTGAGATGGATGAAGTTATTAAGACTTACGGAAAGGATACTCTAGGGACTAACTTATTCTTTAGAGAAAATAACTAAATGGAAATTCTCCAAATTGTAGTTCTTTCTCTTGTGGTAAGTTCTACTGCAACTCTATTTAGTTTTTTAATTGGATTTTTTTTAAGTTTATTTATTTTTTTAAAAAATTTCATTTTAAAAAAATGGTTAATAAATTTTCTAAATGCCTTAACAGGAGTACCAACAGTTATTTTTGGTTTATGTGTTCTTCTTTTACTTTCTAGAAAAGGACCTTTTGGAAGTTTAAAGCTTCTTTTTACTCCAACAGCTATAATTATAGCTCAATTTTTCTTGCTACTTCCATTAGTTATTACACTGTCTTTAGACGTATTTAATGGTGAGGGGAAAAAAATATTAGAAACTTGTAAAATTTTACAAATACCTAAAAATAAAATTGCTAAAATTTTCCTCAAGGAACTTATAAAACCTCTTGTCTGTATCTTTTTAATTGCCTTTTCTAGGGCAATTTCAGAAGTTGGTGCAGTTTCACTAGTTGGTGGAAACATAAAGGGGCATACGCGGGTTATGACGACTTATATAGCTCTTTCAACTTCAATGGGGAATTATGATACTTCAATAATAATAGCTTTAATACTTTTCGTTATATCTTTTTTAATAAATTATTTACTAAGAAGAAAGGCATAATATGTTAATTATTAAAAATTTAAAAAAATCATTTAATAACAGAATAATTTTAGATATTCCACTTCTTACTTTTGAAAGAGGAAAAATCTATACAATTGTAGGAAATAATGGAGCTGGAAAATCAACATTTCTTAGAATTTTATATGGTTTGGAAGATTTTGATGAAGGAGAATTTTTTTTAGATGGGGAAATATTGAAAGATGAAAATAGATTTCAAAAAATTATATTTAATCCACAAACCCCACTTTTCTTTAAAGGTACTGTTGAGTATAACCTTAGAGAACCATTTAAATTAAGAAATCTTCCTTTTCCTGAAGAAAAAACAAATGAATTATTAAATGAATTTGGATTAGAAAAATTAAGATACTCAGATATAGAGACTTTGTCTGGTGGTGAAAAAGCTAAAGTTCAATTCGTAAGAACACTTTTATACGATAGAGATTATTTACTTCTAGATGAACCTACGGCTAGTACTGATAAGGAAACTACACAAACTATTGAAAAATTCATATTAAATTGTAAAAAATTAAATAAAACTGTAATTATGATTACACATAGCTTTTATCAAAACGAAAAAATAAGTGATTTAACAATTACAATCTAAATAATATACAGCACAAAAGGTTATTGTTTCCAATAACCTTTTGTTTTTTTTATATTTTAATATTTTAATATTTTACTCAAAAAAAACTTTAACTCTTCACTTTTAGGACTTTCTAATACCTCTTTTGGATTTCCTTGTTCAATAATTTTTCCTTTATCTACGTATATTAAATAATCTCCAACGGCTTTTGCAAAGCTCATCTGATGAGTAACTAATATTAAATCCTTTTTTTCCTTTTTAAGCTCCATAATCGTGTCCAATACTTCCGAGACTAAATAAGGATCCAAAGCTGATGTAGGCTCATCTAATAACAAAAATTCAGAGTCTAAGGCAAGCATTCTTATAATAGCAACTCTTTGTTGTTGACCGCCACTTAGTTGCTTAGGTTTTTTATTCATATGCTCCAGTAATTGAAATTTTTCTAAAAGATTTAATGCTTTTTTATAAGATTCATCCTTTGGAAATCCATGAATTTTTTCTAATGGTAAAATTATATTTTCCAAAGCTGTCAAATGAGGAAATAAATTATATGATTGAAATACTATTCCAATTGTTTTTCTATATTTTTCTAGATATTTTTCTTCAAAAGAAAGATTTTTATTATTTATTCTAACAGTTCCTGTTTCTGGAGTTACTAATCCCGCTATAACTTTTAAAAGAGTGGATTTTCCGCCACCAGACGGACCAATTATTACTAAAGAATGGATATTTTTTATGTCTAAATTTAGGTTATCTAAAACAATCTGATTGTTATACTTCTTAGTTAGATTTAATATATCAAGAGTCATATGCGAACCTTCTTTCTAATTTTTTTGAAAAATATGAAATAGGGTATGTCAATATTATATATCCTATAGCTAAAAACAAATAATTTTCTAGGGGAGCAAAAGTTAGGGAGTCAACTTCTTGCACATTTTTTGTTAGTTCATTAACAGCTATTATTGACAATAATGACGAATCTTTTATCAAAGAGCCAAATTGTCCAGCTAAAGGTGGCATAATTCTTTTTATTACTTGTGGTAAAATTATATATCTATATGTTTGAACTTTTGTAAATCCAAGCGATTTTGCTGTTTCAAATTGATTTACTTCGATACTTTCTATTCCTGATCTTATAATCTCAGCAACATATGCTCCTGAAAATATCCCCATAATCAATATTCCCATAACATATCTATTTTCTAAGTTAAATGCGGTTCCTATAACATAAAAAAATATATATATTTGTACAATTAAAGGTGTTCCCCTTATCAATTCAACGTAAATTCTACTCAAATATCCAAGTAAAATAATTTTACTTTTTCTAAATATAACTGTAATAGATCCAATTACTAAACTTAAAATTAATGAAAAACAAGATAAATATACAGTTAACATAAATCCTATAAAAAATTTCTTTTTATATTTTATAACTGTATCGTTCCATCGATAAGTATACTCTAATTTACTAAAAGAAAAATATAGTATACCCAATATAAGTGCTAAGGCTAGTACTGTATTCAAAATTAATGCTTTTTTATTGATACTTGGTTGATTTTCTTGATTCAATAAATATTTCTTTAAGTATTTCATAATATTTGTCCTTTAATATTTTCTAAACGTGCCTTAAGTAGGATAATACAAGTATACTCTATACTTTTCCTTTTTTTAATTTTTATTTTTACCTTTTCACTTGACTTATTAGATTCTATGTAGTAATAAAATACCAATTATAAAATACTAGTTTTAGATACTTTCCTATTTTTCAAAACAAAAGATTGTGAAATTAAGGGGGATATTATGACAAAATTTATGCCGGAACCGTTTAAAATTAAAGTTGTAGAAT
This sequence comes from Cetobacterium sp. 2A, assembly GCF_014250685.1. GTDB lineage: Bacteria > Fusobacteriota > Fusobacteriia > Fusobacteriales > Fusobacteriaceae > Cetobacterium. Next base: position 119,586 of record NZ_JACFAJ010000001.1, read on the forward strand.
CTATGAGTATTTTAACAAGAGAAGAAAGAGAAGAGGCCATTCAAAGAGCAGGCTTCAATACTTTTCTTCTAAGAGCAAATGAGTGTTATATTGACTTATTAACTGACTCGGGAACAAACGCGATGAGTGATAAGCAATGGGCTGGAATGATGGTTGGAGACGAGTCATATGCAGGAAGTGTGAACTTCTATAATCTTGAGGCAACTATTAGAGACATTTTTGGATTTAAATATGTAGTGCCTACTCATCAAGGTAGAGGAGCTGAAAATATTCTTTCTTCTATCATGATAAAACCTGGAGATTATGTTCCTGGTAATATGTATTTTACTACAACTAGATTCCATCAAGAAAGAAATGGAGCTACATTTAGAGATATTATAATCGATGCTGCTCATGATCCAAACAGAGTAGATGTTCCTTTTAAAGGAAATGTTGATCTTAATAAGCTACAAGCTCTAATTGATGAAGTTGGAGCTGATAAGATTCCGTATATTTGTCTTGCTGTTACAGTTAATTTAGCTGGTGGTCAACCTGTTTCTATGAAAAATATTAAAGAAACTTGTGAACTTGCACACAGATACGGCATAAAAGTTATGTTTGATGCGACTAGATGTGTAGAAAATGCATACTTTATTAAAGAAAGAGAACCTGGATTTGAAAATAAAACTATAAGAGCTATTGTTAAAGAAATGTTCTCATATGGGGACGGTTGTACAATGAGTGGGAAAAAAGACTGTCTTACTAATATAGGAGGATTCCTTTGTCTAAATGATCAAGATCTTTACCAACAATCAACTGGTGTAGTTGTACAATTTGAAGGAATGCCAAGTTATGGTGGTATGGCCGGTAGAGATATGGAAGCTATGGCTATAGGACTTGGAGAAGCAGTTAATTTTGAATATATTAGTCATAGGGTTAATCAAATTAGATATCTTGGAGAAAAGTTAGAAGCTGCTGGTATTCCAATGGTAAAACCTTTTGGAGGTCATGCTATTTTCTTAGATGCAAAAGCATTCCTTCCTCACTTAACTCAAGACGAGCATCCTGCTCAATCTCTTGCTGCTGCTATATATATAAACTCTGGTGTTAGAACTATGGAAAGAGGAATAGTTTCAGCTGGTAGAGATATAAAAACAGGAAAAAATCACTATCCTAAATTAGAAACAGTAAGACTTACTATCCCAAGAAGAGTATATACTTATGCTCATTTAGATTATGTAGCTAATTCAATTATTGAACTTTATAAAGAAAGAGATACAATAAAAGGGCTAGTATGGGACTATGAACCTAAATATTTAAGATTCTTCACTGGAAGATTTTTAGAAATTGATAAATAAAATGTAAATAAGTGTCCGCTAAATATTTTATAATTAGCGGACACTTATTTTCTTTAAATATTTTTTTATAAAATTACATGTAATAAAGCAAGAATAACAAGTAATCCTGCTAATAACATATGAATTTTAATAATTATTCTCTTATGATTACTTGAAACTTTTTTTACAAGCATTCCCATCAATCCTACAATAAAAAGATCTACTAATGCTGCTAATCCAAACCACATAAAAAGTTTTGGATTTTTCAAGTACTTAATCATCCCAAAAGAATGAAAAATTGCAAAAAATAGTGCTAACATACCAAAATATTTATGATATTTATTTATATATTTTGAGTATTCTTTTATAAATGGATATTTATTATATTTTAAAAAAAACGAAGACATCACCAAATATCTTGATGCTGCTAAAATTATGAAAAATAAAGCTATTCCTCCAAAAGATTTCAATATATCATTTAACATATTTTAATCCTTGATATAATAAGATTGCATAATGGGTTTTAAAATCATGAGTCACTTTTAATACGTCCTCTAATTTTATCCATTCTCCAACCAAATCTTCTCCATCGTCTAACGTTAATTCTTTGGGTTTTATTTCTTCTGAATTAAGTTTTATTATATATGTATATAAAGACTCTGTTGTATATCCTGGTGACAAAATAAGAGGCATTTCTGGAGCATAGATTATTTCATAATCATCTTTGGAATAACCTGTTTCTTCTAGCACTTCTCTATATAAAGTTGATAATGCAGTTTCATCTTTTTCTATTATTCCAGCAGGAATCTCTAATATTTCATCAGATACACCAGGTCTATATTGCTTAACTAAAAGAACCTGTTTTTCAGAATAATCTAAAATTAAGGCTGCTATAGCGTTTGGCTTATCTAAAAATTCTAAACTAGTTCCTTTGGTTGGATGTTTTTCAATTTTAATTTTTAAAAATTTTAATCTATCCATTTCTATTTCCTCCGCAATAATATTTATTATTTAAACATTTTTAAGAAAGATTCAGGAATATCTGAAGAAAATGTAACAATTTTATCCGTTACTGGATGTTGGAATTTTATAGTTTTGGCATGAAGACCTAAACGTTTAATAGGATTTTTTTCTGCTCCATATTTCTTATCTCCAGTAACAGAATGTCCTAAATCCTTCATGTGAACTCTTATTTGGTTTTTTCTTCCTGTTTCAAGTTCTGCTTCTACAAGAGAATAACCTCTTCTTCTTCCAATTACTTTATAAGCTGTAACTGCTAATTTTCCTCCATCATTTTCAGAAAATGTCGAATAACTTATATGTGCTTTGTTCTCTTTTAACCAAGATTTGATTGTTCCTTTATCTTCTTTAACAGTTCCTTCAACCACGGCTACATAAGTTCTTTCTTTTACTATTTCATTCCAATTTTCTTGAAGTTTTTTCTGAATATCTTCAGATTTTGCAAATATCATAACTCCAGATGTGTCTTTATCTAATCTGTGAACTATAAATATTTTATTTCTTGGATTTTTCTTTTTAAGATTCTCTTTTAATATACTGTAGGCTGTTTTTTCTTTTTCTTTATCTGAAGCTATAGATAACATTCCACTATTTTTTTCAATCGCTATTAAAGCATCATCTTCGTATATTATTTTTATACCTTGTAGGGCCTTTTCTTCACGAGATTTTGAAAAAATAACAGAAACCTCATCTCCACTTTTTAACGAATGGTTGTATTGCTTTACCACTTGCCCATTTACTAATATTTGTTCTTTTGTAAGAAGTGTTTTTATGTTATTACGACTTTGTCCCTCTAATTTTTCAAGTAAAAATACCATTAATTCTTTTGGTTCTATTACCTTTAAATCTAAATTTCTTCTTTTCAGTTTTATTCCTCCTAGATATTGAGTGATTTTAAGGTTTAATTATATCATATTTAATAAAAGAAAACTGTTTTTTTAATAATTTTTTTTAATGACTTGTAAATAAAAAACTTATAAGGTACACTTTTATTATACTAAATATATCAGTAAATTGTTTCTTATTCAAGGGGGAGATTTATGGAGATTGAGACTATTTATCAAAAAAGAGAAAAGTTAAAAAATAAGTATAATTTGTTTAAATTTATTTCTAAAGTTGAAACTTTTACAAAGTTGGACGTTTCAACTGCTTTAAAACTTTCAATACCCACTGTTTCAAAAATAGTGGATGATTTTTTGAATGAAAATCTAATAAATGATATTGGAGTAAGTCAGGGGGGACTTGGTAGAAAATCAACTATTTACAGATATAATCCAAGTGCTTTTTACTCTTTAGGAATTTTAATAGAATCAAATTCAATTAAATTTTTAATAGCAAATTTACAGGGACAAAAGATTAGAAAAAAAACTTTAACAAATATTCCTATTTCAGAAAATTCAATTGACAAAATAGTATCTGAAATCAAAAATTTTATAAATGATTTTGAACTTAATTATTTAATCAAAGGTATTGGATTATCAATTTCTGCATTTAATATGAAAAATAATGATTCTAAATTATTTCTAGAAAATCTTTCAAAAAAAATAACAGAAACTACATCTATTGAAGTCTCTGTTGAAAGAATGGCAAGTGCCGGAGCTATTCTTGAATACAGTCAAAGTAATAATAAAAACCTTGCGTTTTTAAATATTGGAGATAATTTAAATGATGTAGAAATTGGACTAATAATTGATGGAAAAACACTGAACGGAGGAAAATCAGCTCAAAAATTCTCTCCTGATATATCTAATGAAACTCTTACTAAAAATTTTAAAAATCTTTCTTCTGAACCAATCAATAATTTTCATGAGATATTTACAAAAAATATGTTTGAAAAAGAAGATGGAAAAAAAATATTAGAGACCTACGTATTTGCCATATCATCGTTTTTAAAAAATGTGCAACTTATTACCGATATTGATAAAATTGTAATTGGTGGTCGTATTGCAGAACATGCAAATATTCTTGAAGAGTTATTTCCAGAAGAAAATGTAAAGTTTTCTCAATATAATGAAGACTCTTCTCTTATAGGTACTGCTTTACTTCCATTAAAAGAATATTTCCTATGAAAAAAATTTTACTGTTTTTTCACTTAGTTTTTCTTTTTTCATATTCACAATGGGAAGAAGTAATAACGACTTCTGTAGATAATAATGAAATTACAATCTATAACAACAAGGAAAATAATACGGTTGGCACTAGTTATCTTTCAAAAAATAAAAATCTTTTGGACACTTTATTTAAGTCTGAAGTGAACTTATTAGTTGATAAAACAATCTATCAAGATTTTACTATCGGAAAACAACAATACAAAAAAAAGTTTCTTGCTTTTAAAAGAAGTGGAGATTCTCTTATTGAGATTGATGCTCAAACAGAAGAGTCTCTAAAAAACTCAATTACTCAATGGTTAAATCCAACAGCACAAGATACTCAGCAATGAGTGTCTTTTTTTATCAAATTTAAAAATAAATCTGGAGGGAGATGTAGATATGGAGATAGAAAGCAAAAATTTTATTTTTAAACAAGTCACATACTATGATCTTGAAATGATGCATGAAATTTTTAGTAACCCTATTCTTACACAACATATTTTAAAAAATCCCCATTTTAATATACTTGATACTAAAAGTCATCTTAATTCTAGTGTTGTTCACTGGGAAGATTACAACTTTGGAGATTTTTTTATTTTCTATAAAAATACTGATGAACTTATTGGTTTTGTATCGTTAGTTTATCAACCAAATTATGAAGAAGTCAGATTTTATTTTATTGCAGGAGAATATTATTTAAATGAGGGTCATGCTCCTGAAATTGTAGAATTCGTTTTAGATTATTGTTTCAATACCCTTTTTTTAGAAACTGTTATCTATCAAATTAATAAAGATAATAAAATTTTAATTAATGTTATAACTAATTTAGGATTTAAAAGAAAAGATTATACATCTGTAAAACCTGTTAATGATTTTTTTTATCAGTATAATAAGTCATCCTATCCAAATATAAAATTATAAAAAAAGAGTTCTTTAATGTAAATTAAACTTTAAAGAACTCTTTTTTTATTTTATTTTTTCTTTTAATATTATTCCCTCTTGAGTTTCATCATTAAATTCAATTTGAATTTTATACTCTCCAATATCACCTTCAAAATATTTAGTGATATTTACTAATCTGATAATTTTATTTACTTCTTTCATATCAAAACCTTCTAAAGAATCAAGTATATCAAGTTGGAACATAGAAATATTTTTATATTTCTTTGTATTAACTATTTCAACATTTTGATTTTTGTCCTCTTCTGCTGTATTCTTTCTAATATAATCTAAAATTATAGTCTCTTTGCCAGCATTAAAGGCCATTTTCTGAATTTTTCCTTCAAAGCCACAAATTTTAATATAATCTTTATAAGCAAGTTTTTCAATATTTTGTTTTTCTACATCTTTTAGATTTGCAAAATACTTAGATGCTTGATCTTTTGTCATAGAATACTCATCGTGAGAATACACATCTAAAGTAAGATTTTCAATTTTGGACACTTCTGTTGTATTGTTAGATAATTTTTTAGTTGTTTGTTTATTAGTTTTTTCTTGAGTTATATAATCATTTGCCCATCCCTTAGATAAAGCTTGTATGAAATAGCTCCTAATATTACCCACTTTCTGCTTTCTCATATACTCAGCTACCAATTTAACATGTTCAAACCCATACTGTCTTATTCCGTCTTTTATAGCCTTTGGAAGCGTTTTTAATTCCTTAGCTTTCGATGGCATTATAGATAAAATTGTTTCAAGCATTTCATTGGTTGGAATTCTGTCCATGGTTTCAGCTCTAACAGTTTGAAAATAAGTATTTCCATCATCTGATTTAGTTCCACTATCAGTATGAGTAATCAAAAGATTATCAAAATGATTTTTATCATCATAAAAATATGATTGTTTTAAAGTGTTATGAGTTTCATTAAAATAAAATTCCACTTCTGATTCAATCCATTTACTATTTTTTATTATATTATAGTCAGCAATAAGGTCCATTTTTCTAAGTTCCTCACAACTTTTTTCTATAACTTTTATTGTTCTACTAATTTTTTGAATATTTTCACTTAAAGGAATCCTTTTAATTAAATTCATAGACAAAACTTTAAAATAAAGTTTATTAAATCTTAGTTTATTGATAAGCATGTAAAGTGCTCTGGTTATTGGATTATCCATACTTAATAAAAGCTGCGAATCATATACTAAATATCCTTTTCTAATAATGTTGTCATAAAAATGATCTGAAATAGAAATTTTTATAACTTCTTTAATTCTTCCATCAGTAAAATATTCTTTCTCATTTTCATCTGCTTGTTTTAAAGAAAGCATTCTTATATTCATAATGTTAGTATTTATTTGCTCTTCTATTATTCCCTTTATCTTATTAGAATATAAGGAATTTTTAAAAGTATAACTTGTCTGTGAAAGTCTAACAAGGGCTTTACTTATTCTTCCGTAAAAACCTTTGAATGACTCTTGAACTATTCCCATATTTGTCAATATTTCACTAACAGTTGTATAAAATACATTACTGTATCTCTTATCTCTCATTATTTTTAAAATGGCAATAAACACACGTTCTTCTAGCTCTCCAGGTATATAGTCCCCCGATGTTGGATTTACCTGTATATAGGCTTCTTTTGATCTATTAAAAAAATATCTAATTATCTGATTTTTTTTCTTACTAGTACTTTTTGTAAATAATGGATATTCAATGACATTTATATCTATTCTAACAAGACTATTATTTTTTTCATTTTCAATTTCTGAAACATCTAGAAATTTCTCAACAATTTCACTAGGTCCAGTATCTATAACCTCGTTTAATAAAATATCTCTTCCTCTTAACTTCCCCATATATTTCCTCCAAAACTAACCCTTACTGCTGTAAACTATTGTTATACCATCTCTGTTGTATATTTTACTATATAAATATATTCTTTTCAAGATATTTAACCTTTTACATCATAAACGGCAAAAATTGAAACTTTATTTTATATACAACATTAGTGGCAAATAAAATACAATAGAAACGTCCATAGAAATACAATAACAGTGGCAATACATATACAACACTAGTGGCAACATATATACAACATCAATGGCAACGATATTTTAGCTCTGGCATACCCCTTAAAGTCTTTATATTATTAACTTTGAAGACAATTATTTAATTCAAAAAAAATCCCCCTAACAATATAAACAATATTAAACAAAAAAACAAACAATAAACAATATATAAATTTATCTGTTTATTTTTTTCAATTAATGAGGTAATATCAAAAATTGATAATCATTGTTAATTAAAATATTTGGGAGGATATGTATGAATAAGTTATTTTTAGGTTGTATAATCTCTAGTTTACTTTTTATTGGATGTTCTAATACAAATCAACAAAAAGTAGAAACAATTACATGGACTAATACTGAAAGATTACCCGCTCCAAAAGGTTTTAACAAACAATATGGAGTAGCGGGACCTTTAGCAGGAACATTAAATGAATACATAGTTGTAGCAGGAGGAGCTAACTTTCCTTACAAGTCTGTGTTAGCAGGAGGTACTAAGAAACATTATCCAGACTTATTCCTACTTAAAGACAACAATGGAAAATTAGATTTAATAAATCATACTCAATTAGAAACTGAAACTGGATATGGAACTTCAATAACAACAGATAAAGGAATATATTATATTGGTGGATCTACAGATAAAGAAATATCAAAAGATATTTTATTAGTAACTTTATCAAAAGATAATAAAAGTACAGAAGTTATGAAAGTTGGAGAACTACCATTTACATATTTTAGTGGAGTTGCAATTCATAAAAATGATAAACTTTATATAGTATCAGGAAAACAAGATGGAAAAGATAGCAACAATTTTTATGAATATGATTTAGTGACTAAGGAAACAACTCAATTAATCTCATTTCCAGGAGATAAAAGATCTCAATCTATAGGACAAATATTAAAAGATGAAAACGGAAAAGAAATGTTATTTGTATTCAGTGGAGCTTCTAATATAGCCTATACAGATGGATATGCTTATGATTTTGAAAATAAAATTTGGACAAAAGTTGCACCTGTTAAAATAAATGAAAAAGAGATTTCTTTATTAGGAGCTAATTCAGTTAAAATAAATGAAAACGAAATATTGGTTATCGGTGGATTTAATAAAGAAGTTTGGGATAATGCTGTTAAAAATTTGGGAACACTAAAGGGAAAAGAACTCTTAGAATTTAAACAAGATTATTTTAATAAAAATCCAAAAGATTATAATTGGAATAAACAAATTTTAATTTATAATGCTAAAACAAATCTATGGAGAAGTGCAGGAGAAATACCATTTATGGCACCTTGTGGTCAAGCATTAATTGTAATAGGTAATAAAATATACTCTATCAATGGAGAAATAAAACCTGGAGTAAGAACGGACAAAATATATATAGGAACATTTAATTAATTAAGAAAAGAGCTGATACATCAGCTCTTTTTTATATCAACACAAGTGGACATTTTTAGAAAGAATAATAATTTAAAGGATTTACTTCTATTACATAAAATATAAGTATATATAATTCTTCTTAGAGGGAGGAGTTCTTTATGAATAAGGTTAAAATGTTATTTAATTCAATAGTTTTAGTATTATTATTTCTGACAGTTACTTATATAGGTGGAACTCACTACTTGCAGACAAGATATGTGAGTAGTATAAAAAATTATTATAATTATGTAGATGAAAATACTAAAATTATAGATGAAATTATATATAAAACTGAAGATGAAAAATTATTAAAATCATTATTTACACATTTAGAAACATACATTTTTATAAATAATGAATTTATAGAAAAAGAAAGTATTGATATAAATGAAGTTCTACACTGGCAAGAGTTAGGTTTTAAAAAAGCAAAGTTTGGATCCTATATAGGAATGTATAAATTGTCAAAAAGTCTTGAAAATTCTCAAAAAAGAATAGAGACTATAATAAATAATAGTATTTTAGAAAAAAGTATTAAAGAAAATTAGGAGGTTTTTTAATGGAAAAGAAAGATGTAATTACATTCAAAGGTTCCCCTTTAACTTTATTAGGAGAACAGATAAAAGTTGGAGATAAAGCTATTGATTTTAAAGCTAAAAAAATAGACTTATCAGATTTTGAATTAAACCAAAACTTAGGAGAAGTTTTAGTTATAGCTTCAATGCCATCAGTTGATACTCCCGTATGCGAAATGGAAACAATAAAATTTAATAAAGAAGCCTCAGAATTGGAAAATGTAAAAATTATAACTATTTCTGAAGATTTACCTTTTGCATTAGAAAGATTTTGTGCAGCTAAGTCAATTAAAAATGCATTAACTTTATCTGATTATAAAGATAATGAATTTGGAAAAAAATATGGATTATTAATAAAAGAATTGAAATTATTAACTAGAGCAGTTATTGTTATTGATAAATTAGGAGTTGTAAAGTATGTTGAGATAGTTCCTGACATAACTCAAGAACCAGATTATAAAAAAGCTCTAGAGGTAGTAAAAGCTTTAGCAAAATAAAGTGAAGTCCGGAGATTTTAATCTCCGGACTTCATTCTACTTACTAATTATATTTTCGATTTCGTAAAAATATTTTGGCATTTTATCACCAAGTCTTCTACTTCCATCAGCTGTTATTAGATAATCACCTTCGTATCTCATTCCACCAATAGATATATATTTATCAATCTCATCATAATTTATGTATTGAGAAAAATTATTTTGATTTTTCCATTTTTTAATTAATTCTGGAATAAAATATATCCCAGGTTCTACAGTAATAACGAAACCTTCTTGCAAAGTTCTCGCTAGTCTTAAAGATTTTAGGCCAAACTGGCTACTTCTAACGATTCCGTCCTCATATCCAACAATATTTTCTCCTAAATTTTCCATATCATGAACATCCATACCTAACATATGTCCAAGACCATGAGGAAAAAATAAAGCATGAGCTCCCGAGTCTAAAATTTCTTCTATGTCACCTTTTAATATATTTAAGTTTATCATTTCTTGAATAAGAACTCTGCATACTGAAAGATGAACCTCTTTGTACGAAATTCCAGGTTTTATTAATGATTCAGCTTTTTCAAACATTTTAATCAATATAGAATAAAATATTTTTTGTACTTCTGAAAATTTTCCAGAAACAGGAAAAACAGTTGTCATATCTCCACAATATCCTGAATTTGTTCTTGCTCCACAATCTAAAAGTATTAAATCACCATCTTTAAGAGTATTATTTTGCGAATGATTATGAAGAATTTCACCATTTACTGTGCAAATAGTTTGAAAAGATGTTGTAGCATTAAAAGATTTTGCAATTTTTTCTATAATAGCAGCAAGTTCAAATTCTTTCATTCCTACTTTAATATTTCTCATTGCCTCTAAATGCATGTCTCTTGTTATGTTTACTGCTTTTTCAATTTCAATTATTTCTTCTTTGGATTTTATATTTCTAAGATTTGATATATTTTTTTCCAATTCTTCTGATACATATTCGTTAAAATTAAATGGATTGATGTCTAAAAGCGAGGATAGTTTTAATATATTTGCATCTCTATATTGTTTTGTAAATAATATTTTTTGATTAATATTTTTAGAATTAGAAATTAAAGAGTTTAATTCTTCAATTTCTTTAAAATTATCAATACCAACTTGTAGAGCTTGATTTTTAAACAGTTCTTGATTACCCATCCAAATGATATCATCAATAGTATATTCTTTACCAAAGATATATTCTTGATTATTATCAACGTCAATAACTCCAATTAAATCTTGAGAATTTAAACCAAAAAAATATAGAAAACTTGAATCTTGAATAAAATTATAACAATTATCTTTGTATGAAATAGGAGAATTGCCATTTCCAGGGATAATTATTAATCCTGTTTTTGTGGATTTTTTTAAATTATTTCTTCGTTCTATATAGATCTCTTTATTAAACATAAAAACCTCCCAAACATTATTATCTATTATAGCAAAAATTAATGAGAAGAAAAATAAAAATAAAAAGTTGTTGACACTATTCAACAACTATGATACTATTAAAAATGTCTCGAGAAAACAACGAGATGAAAAGGAACGGAATATAGCGCAGTCCGGTAGCGCACCTGCCTTGGGAGCAGGGGGCCGCAAGTTCGAATCTTGCTATTCCGACCATTATATTGGGGTGTCGCCAAGCGGTAAGGCAACTGACTTTGACTCAGTTATGCGTTGGTTCGAATCCAGCCACCCCAGCCACATTTAAATAATAGGACATTAACAATCGAATAGAGAAAGATAGTCAGAAGTTATGCAATAACAACCATTAAATGGTGTACATTAAGTCGTAAGACTTTAAAAATATATTTGAATGAAGAGTTTGATCCTGGCTCAGGATGAACGCTGACAGAATGCTTAACACATGCAAGTCGACTTGAAGTTCTTCGGAATGGAAAGTGGCGGACGGGTGAGTAACGCGTAAAGAATTTGCCTTTTAGTCTGGGACAACTGTTGGAAACGACAGCTAATACCGGATATTATGAGTTTCTCGCATGGGATTCTTATGAAAGCTATATGCGCTAGAAGAGAACTTTGCGTTCCATTAGCTAGTTGGTGGGGTAATGGCCCACCAAGGCGACGATGGATAGCCGGCCTGAGAGGGTGAACGGCCACAAGGGGACTGAGACACGGCCCTTACTCCTACGGGAGGCAGCAGTGGGGAATATTGGACAATGGGCCACAAGCCTGATCCAGCAATTCTGTGTGCACGATGAAGGTTTTAGGATCGTAAAGTGCTTTCAGTTGGGAAGAAAAAAATGACGGTACCAACAGAAGAAGCGACGGCTAAATACGTGCCAGCAGCCGCGGTAATACGTATGTCGCAAGCGTTATCCGGATTTATTGGGCGTAAAGCGCGTCTAGGCGGATTAGTAAGTCTGATGTTAAAATGCGGGGCTCAACTCCGTATTGCGTTGGAAACTGCTAGTCTAGAGTACTGGAGAGGTGGGCGGAACTACAAGTGTAGAGGTGAAATTCGTAGATATTTGTAGGAATGCCGATAGAGAAGTCAGCTCACTGGACAGATACTGACGCTGAAGCGCGAAAGCGTGGGGAGCAAACAGGATTAGATACCCTGGTAGTCCACGCCGTAAACGATGATCACTAGGTGTTGGGGGTCGAACCTCAGCGCCCAAGCTAACGCGATAAGTGATCCGCCTGGGGAGTACGTACGCAAGTATGAAACTCAAAGGAATTGACGGGGACCCGCACAAGCGGTGGAGCATGTGGTTTAATTCGACGCAACGCGAGGAACCTTACCAGCGTTTGACATCCCAAGAAGTTTCCAGAGATGGAGATGTGCCGGCTTGCCGGAACTTGGTGACAGGTGGTGCATGGCTGTCGTCAGCTCGTGTCGTGAGATGTTGGGTTAAGTCCCGCAACGAGCGCAACCCCTTTTGTATGTTGCTACCATTAAGTTGAGCACTCATGCGATACTGCCTGCGACGAGCAGGAGGAAGGTGGGGATGACGTCAAGTCATCATGCCCCTTATACGCTGGGCTACACACGTGCTACAATGGGCAGTACAGAGAGTCGCCAACCCGCGAGGGTGAGCTAATCTCTTAAAGCTGTTCTTAGTTCGGATTGTACTCTGCAACTCGAGTACATGAAGTTGGAATCGCTAGTAATCGCAAATCAGCTATGTTGCGGTGAATACGTTCTCGGGTCTTGTACACACCGCCCGTCACACCACGAGAGTTGGTTGCACCTGAAGTGGCAGGCCTAACCCGTAAGGGAGGGATGTTCCTAAGGTGTGATTAGCGATTGGGGTGAAGTCGTAACAAGGTATCCGTACGGGAACGTGCGGATGGATCACCTCCTTTCTAAGGAGACTACAGTCTTTCTCTATTCGATTGATGATGTTCTATCATTTTTTTTTTGTACATTGGAAACTATATAGTAGATATTGAGAGAATAATTAACAAATAACTAACAATTCAAATAATCTTTGAGTAGTTAGTCTGTCAAATAAAAATAGGTTAAGATATTAAGGGCACATGAAGGATGCCTTGGTAGTAAGAGCCGATGAAGGACGTGGTAAGCTGCGATAAGCCTAGAGGAGTTGCAATCGAACATTGATTCTAGGATTTCCGAATGGAGAAATCTGCTAAGATGGAGTCTTAGCACGAAAGAGGGAACCGCGTGAACTGAAACATCTAAGTAACGCGAGGAAAAGAAAGTAAAAACGATCCCCTAAGTAGCGGCGAGCGAACGGGGGTGAGCCTAAACCATATACATGCCAAGGTTACAGCCGTTGTGTATATGGGGTAGCGGGATAGTCTCTAGAAAGTCTGTAAAGCTTTCAGCATTTTGAAACACCGAACTGGAAGAACTTGGAAAAGTTCGCCGTAGAGGGTGATAGCCCCGTACAGGTAACCTGTTTCAAATGCGTAACTAATCCCAAGTAGCACGGAACACGAGGAATTCTGTGTGAATCAGCGAGGACCATATCTCGTAAGGCTAAATACTCTTACTAACCGATAGCGCATAGTACCGTGAGGGAAAGGTGAAAAGAACCCCGGGAGGGGAGTGAAATAGAACCTGAAATCATGTGCTTACAAGCGGTCAGAGCCCTTCGGGGTGATGGCGTGCCTTTTGGAGAATGATCCTGCGAGTTACGTTCAGTGGCAAGGTTAAGTTTAACGGAGCCGAAGGGAAACCGAGTCTGAATAGGGCGACATAGTCGCTGGGCGTAGACGCGAAACCTGGTGATCTAAGCCTGTCCAGGGTGAAGCTGTGGTAAGACACAGTGGAGGCCCGAACTCACCGCCGTTGAAAAGTTGGGAGATGAGGTAGGTTTAGGGGTGAAAAGCCAATCGAACCAGGAGATAGCTCGTTCTCTCCGAAATGCATTTAGGTGCAGCCTTGAGTGTTCAATTATGGGGGTAGAGCACTGAATGATCTAGGGGGCATATTGCTTACCGAAATCAATCAAACTCCGAATACCATAATTTAAGAGCTCAGGAGTGAGACTATGGGAATTAACTTCCATGGTCAAAAGGGAAACAACCCAGACCACCAGCTAAGGTCCCTAATTATAACTAAGTGGGAAAGGAGGTGGAGATTCACAAACAACCAGGAGGTTGGCTTAGAAGCAGCCATACCTTTAAAGAGTGCGTAATAGCTCACTGGTCGAGAGTCTCTGCGCCGACAATGTAACGGGGCTAAGTTATAAACCGAAGCTGTGGAATTGCGTAAGCAATTGGTAGGAGAGCGTTCTGTAGGCCGTTGAAGGAGAAGCGTAAGCGACTCTGGAGGTATCAGAAGTGAGAATGCAGGAATAAGTAGCGAGAATGGGAGCGAGAATCTCCCACGCCGGAAGACCAAGGGTTCCAGGGTAAAGTTTGTCTTCCCTGGGTAAGCCGGGTCCTAAGCCGAGGCTATAATGCGTAGGCGAATGGAAAACAGATTAATATTTCTGTGCCACTGATATTGAGTGATGGAGGGACGCAGGAGGTTATGCACGCTGGCGAACGGAAGTGCCAGTGTAAGCGTGTAGGGTGGTCTCGTAGGAAAATCCGCGAGACTAGATCTGAGGCGTGATACGGAGTCGTAAGATGAAGGTGCAAATACCACACTGCCGAGAAAAGCTTCTAAGCGTTTAAAGATATTAGTGCCCGTACCCCAAACCGACACAGGTGGTCAGGATGAGAAATCTAAGGCGGACAGGCTAACTCTCGTTAAGGAACTCTGCAAAATTGCCCCGTAACTTCGGGAGAAGGGGTGCCTTTCATGGTCAGCGAACACGCGTCGCAAAGCTGTGAGAGGCCGCAGTGAAGAGTCTCAGGCGACTGTTTAACAAAAACACAGGTCTATGCTAAGCTGTAAGGCGATGTATATGGGCTGACACCTGCCCAGTGCCGGAAGGTTAAGAGGAGGAGTGAGAGCTCCGAATTGAAGCCCCGGTGAACGGCGGCCGTAACTATAACGGTCCTAAGGTAGCGAAATTCCTTGTCGGGTAAGTTCCGACCTGCACGAATGGTGTAACGATCTGAGAGCTGTCTTGACGGGAGGCCTGGTGAAATTGTATTATCGGTGAAGATACCGATTACCTGCAGTAGGACGGAAAGACCCCATGGAGCTTTACTGTAGCTTGGTATTGGATTTTGGTGTCGTATGTATAGGATAGTTGGGAGACTATGATGCGTGGTCGCTAGATTACGCGGAGTCAACGGTGGAATACCAACCATACTACATCGAAATTCTAATCTGAGGTTTGTACCCTCGGAGACAGTGCTAGGTGGGCAGTTTGACTGGGGCGGTCGCCTCCGAAAGAGTAACGGAGGCGTTCAAAGGTTCCCTCAGGTTGGATGGAAATCAACCGGAGAGTGCAATGGCAGAAGGGAGCTTAACTGCGAGACTGACGGGTCGAGCAGGTGCGAAAGCAGGACATAGTGATCCGGCGATTCCGAATGGAAGGGTCGTCGCTCAACGGATAAAAGCTACCCTGGGGATAACAGGCTGATTCTACCCGAGAGTCCATATCGACGGTAGAGTTTGGCACCTCGATGTCGGCTCATCGCATCCTGGGGCTGGAGAAGGTCCCAAGGGTTGGGCTGTTCGCCCATTAAAGCGGTACGTGAGCTGGGTTCAGAACGTCGTGAGACAGTTCGGTCCCTATCCACTGTAGGCGTTAGAATATTGAGAAGATCTGTCCTTAGTACGAGAGGACCGGGATGGACAAACCTCTGATGTACCAGTTGTCACGCCAGTGGCACAGCTGGGTAGTCACGTTTGGAACAGATAACCGCTGAAAGCATCTAAGCGGGAAACTGACTTCAAGATAAGTATTCTTTAAGACACCTTCGAGACTAGGAGGTTGATAGGTTGGGGGTGTAAGAGTAGCGATACTTTTAGCTGACCAATACTAATATGTCGAAGTTTTAACCTAATAAATCTCAACTACTATATAGTTTCAAGTGTTCAAATACATTTGAATATTGATTGGCAACGATAGCTATGAGGGTACACCCAGTAACATTTCGAACCTGGAAGTTAAGCTCATACACGCTGAAAGTACTTGGGGGGCAGCCCCCTGGGAGGATAAGTAGTTGCCAATCTTTTTTATTGAATCTAAAAGTTGGCATTCCAGAAGAATAAGGTGCGAGTATATAATGAGGATATTTAAAAACAATACTATCATTTTCAAAATATATAACAGCATTATCTAAAGAAATATCTGGATTTTCAAAATAAAATATCTTTTCTGGATCTTCTTCATTCTTTTCTAAATCTTCGTTTATTATTTTTAAAATCTCATTTTCAAAATAAATTTTAGCTTCTGGAATAAAAATATCTGTAAATGCTAATTGTTGTCCAGTCTTTTGACAAAAATTAAATGTTGAAGATGTTGTAATCCCGTGAGCTCCACCAGTAGAAATATATTTTTCCATACTAATTGATAATATATTAAAATTATTTTTAATACTTTTAAAAGTTATTAGAGTTTCAGCTTCACTGTCTATTCCTAGTTTTTTCATTTCTTTTCCTTCTTTTATGATATTATCTATTTCAAATTTAGCAATTTTTTGAAAACTAGAATTAATTTCATTCATATTTTGTACATCAGACTCCAGCCTTGGAATCATAATATTATATGAAAAACCATTTCCAGTTTTTTTATATCTTACTGCCATTAATTTTATATCTGCTATGAGAAAATTATAAAAAATTATAAAAAATAATAAAATTTTTTTTATCATCTAAAAACTCCTTGAAATCTAGATTTATATATAGTAGTATACCATATTTTGTGTATCTTTTTTTTAAAAAATATGTTAAAATGTTGATTACGATTTTGTGAAAGGTTGTGAAAAATGTTTAAGACATATCTGGATAAAGAAAATTATAGATATTATGTAAGAAAAAAAGAAGTTTTTTCGACTAAAAGTGTAGTGGCTATTGGGATAGGAGCTGCATTATATAGTGTGTTATCAGCTATTATGATTCCTGTTGGACCTAATACATCTTTTAGAATAGCAGTTTCTTTACTGACAATATTTGGAGCTATATTTGGACCTGTAGTTGGTTTTTTTGTAGGATTTGTGGGTCATGCTTTAAATGATATGATTATGTGGGGAAGTGTGTGGTTTAGTTGGGTATTTTTATCTGCAATGATAGGATTTTTTGCGGGATTTATAACAATGGACTCTAGTTTTGATTTAGAAGCTGGATATATAATGAAAAATCATATTTTAAAAATGTATATATATGCAATTTTAGGAATGTTTTTTGCAGGGTTAGCCGCTTATATTGGAGATGTTTATTTTTATGGTGAACCTTCAAAAAAAGTTCTTATTCAGATAATTCTAGCAACACTTACTAATTTTATTGTTACTATCACTATAGGAATTCCGATGGTATTAGGATTAGCTAAAAGAAAAAAAAGATATTCTAATTTAAAAGTAGAGAGGTAAGAAATTAGGTGGATAATATAATAGAATTTAAAAATTTTAGTTTTAAGTATTTAAATCAATCTAATCCAACTCTTAAAAATATAAATCTTAAGATAAAAGCAGGAGAAAAGATTTTAATAGCTGGGTCAAGTGGAAGTGGAAAATCTACTCTTGGAAACTGTTTAAATGGAATAGTTCCCTTTTCAAAAGATGGAGGATTTATAGGGGAATTAGTTGTAGATGGAATAAAACCTTATGAGAAGGGAATATTTGAAACAAGTAAGCATATAGGAACAGTTTTACAGGATCAAGATGGACAATTTGTTGGACTAAGTGTTGGAGAAGATGTTGCATTTTTAGATGAAAATAATTGTGTTTCTCAAGATAAAATATTTTTAGATGTTGATGTAGCTCTAGGATTAGTTGATATGATTGAATGTAAGGATAAAAGTCCTCAAGAGTTATCAGGTGGACAAAAACAAAGAGTAGCTCTAGCTGGTATCATGAGAGCTTCTGCCAATATATTGTTATTTGATGAACCATTAGCAAATTTGGATCCAATAAGTGGAAAAAATGCGATGAAGTTAATTAGTAAAATTCATAGAGAATCTAACAAAACAATCATAGTTATAGAGCATAGAATAGAGGAAGTTCTTGAAGAAAATTTTGATAGAGTTATTATAATTAATGATGGTGAAATAATTGCAGATGGAACTCCAGAAGAATTATTGAGAAAAGAAATTTTTGAAAAAAATGGATTGAGAGAACCACTTTATATTGAAGCATTAAGGTTTGCCAATATTAATTTTGAAAAAGATGTAATTTATCCTCTTGAAAAAATTGGAACAATAAATAACAAAGTTAAATTACAAGAATGGTGTAAAGATGTCAAAGGTATAGAGAAAAATTTTGATAGAGAGTCACTGATATTAGAAAAGATAAACTTTGGATATGATAAAAAGAATAAAATACTTGAGAATATAAATTTTTCATTAAAAGAGGGTGAAATATTAGCTCTTTTAGGAAATAATGGTGCAGGGAAATCTACTCTTTCAAAAATAATAACTGGAATAGAAAAACAAGATGATGGCTTTATAAAACTGTTTGATAATAACATAGAGAATGAAAGTGTAAGAAAACGTGGAGAAAAAATTGGATATGTAATGCAAAATCCAAATCACATGTTAACACAAGAAACAGTTTTAAAAGAAGTTGAATTTGGATTAAAAATTAGAGGAATTAAAAACTATAAAGAAATTGCAATAGATACTTTAAAAATTTGTGGAATATATGAATATAGAAATTGGCCTATAAATTCATTGAGTTATGGTCAGAAAAAGAGAGTATCAATAGCTGCAATTTTAGCTTTAAATCCAAAATTACTAATTTTAGATGAACCAACAGCAGGACAGGATTATAAGCATTATAAAGAGTTTATGAAATTTATAAAAAAAATATCTGAAAATAAAATATCTATTATTTTGATAACTCATGATATGCATTTAGCACTGGAGTATTCGGATAGAGCTATTGTTCTATCATCTGGAAAAATTATAGCAGATGATACACCTATAAATATATTATCAAATAAAAATATTATGAAGATAGCAAACTTAAGAGAAACATCTATTTCAACTATGGCAGAGATTTTAGATATACCTTCTCAACTTTTATTAAATTATTTTATACGTTGTCAAAATAAAGAGGATAAAGGAGAAGATAGAGATGTCTAGAGGATCAGCACTATATGTAGATAATCAATCGATGATGCATAGTTTAGATGGAGGTATAAAGTTTCTTTTACTTTTAGTATGGACGATATGTGTATTTTTATTTAATGATATAAGGATATTTACTTTATTTTTTGTTTCTGGAATGGGACTTCTATTTTTTTCAAAAATTTCTTTTAAAACTATAAAACCTTTATTTATATTTATTCTTACGTTCACTATTGTAAATTCAATATTTTTAATAGTTATAACTCCAGAATATGGGTCAGAACTAACAGGACATTTTACACCACTATTAACTTTTAGAGGAAAAGGATTACCTTTAGAAACTGTATGGTTTGCTCTAACCCTTTCTATGAAGTATATGGCGATATTTCCACTTATGTTATTATTTGTTTTAACAACGCATCCTAGTAAATTTGCAAGTAGTTTGAATAAAATAGGAGTGCCTTACAAGGTGGCTTATGCTATAAATATAGCTTTAAGATATATACCAGATGTTAACAAAGAATTTAAAAATATAATGTATGCTCAAGAAGCAAGAGGTGTAGCTTTCAAAAAAGGTGAAGCATCAATATTTACAAGAATGAGAAATTATAATACTATTTTGGTACCTTTAATTATCTCATCTTTGAATAGAATAGAAGTGATTTCAAATGCAATGAATCTTAGAGGTTTTGGAAATTTGCCCAAAAGAACTTGGTATAACGGACAGAAATATTCAAAAGATGATGTATTAGTATTTATCTTTATAATTTTATTATTTTTATTATCACTTTATTTAAAAATGAATATTTTTAAAAGATTTTGGTATCCGGGATACTTAATCTAAAGTTTAAAATTTTACTGACTAAAACTGAGGAGAATTCTGAGTGAAACTAAAAAAACGATCAAAAAAAAACTTACTCATACAAAAATTAAGAGAAGAGATTAAAATATTAAAACAAGATAATTTTGAACAGGACATACAGTTAAAAACTCTGATGAATAATATTCCATACATGACATGGTTTAAGGATAAAAATAGTAATTACATAATGGTTAATGATGCATTTAAAAGTCATTCTGGAAAAAATATGGAAACTATATATGGAAAAAGTGATGACTTTGTTTGGGATGGAATGTTAGGAGAAAAATGCAGAGAATATGATTTAGATGTTATGGAGAAAAATACACAGGTTGTATTTGATGAGGTAATTCCAGGAAAGCAAGGTTATAGAGAATTTAATATTTATAAAGCTCCTGTACATGATTATGAGGGTACGATAATAGGAACTGTTGGAATTGCTAAAGATATCACTGATCTAAAGAATGAAAATACTAAAGTCAATATAATTATGGAAAATATCCCCTCTGCTGTATGGTTAAATGATGTAGATGGGAATATTTTAAATGTAAATAGTAAATTTTATGAATTTTTTAAAATACCTAATCAAAGTGTAATTGGTGAAAATGTTTTAAAAATAGTTGGAGAAAAATTTAAAAATGAAATAGAAACAGAAAATAGGTTAGTATTAACTAAAAGAAAAACGATGTCTTTTGAAAGAAAGATAGTAATAGATAAAGAAGAAAAAATAGTTTCAGTTCACAAAACTCCAGTTTTAGATTTAGAGAATAAAATAATTGGAATAGTTGGAATGATGCAAGATATTACTAAAGGTAAAAAGACACAAGAAAAAATTGAAAAATTAGTATATACAGATACTCTTACAGACTTAGGAAACAGAAGAGCACTCTATAAATACTTTAATGAAATAAAAGATAAAGATTGTATTTTAACAGTTATGACCATAGATTTAGATAATTTTAAAAAATTAAATGATAGTTTAGGTCATCATATGGGTGATAAAGCAATTATTATAATTGGAGAAAAATTAAAAGAGTCTTGTGCAGACGGATTCATCGGAAGAAATGGTGGAGATGAATTTATAATAATTTGGGATAATTTAAATTCTATAGAGGAAGTAAAAAAGATATCAGAAAAAATTCTATCTAATATCGTTACAGAATTTAGAAAAGAAGATAAGTTTAACGTTGTCTCAGCAAGCATAGGAGTAGTTAGTGAGAAGTTAGATGGGAATAACCTAGTTACCTTACTTATGAAGGCTGATTTTGCTTTATACGAAGCCAAGGATTTAGGAAAAAACTGTTATGTGATATACACACAAGAGCTAGAAGAGAAAAGAATTTTAAGTATCGATATAGAACAAGACCTAAAAAAATCTATAGAAAGAGATGAAATTCACCTTCACTACCAGCCACAATATACAAATGATGGAAAAATATTTGGATTTGAAGCTCTTTTTAGATGGAAAAATGAAAAGTACTCTAAAGTTCCTGTTTTGGAAATAATAAAGATAATGGAGAATCAAAATATACTCTATATAGTGAGTGATTCCATAATAGAGAAAGCTTTAACATTTATAAAACGAATAAATAAAAAATATAATACTGAATATCTTATTTCTATTAATATTTCAACTTTAGAGATTATGGATAGAGATTTTGTCCCTAAAATAAAAAATTTATTAAATAAAATAGATATTAATCCTAAATGGGTAGGGCTTGAAATAACAGAGACTACTTTAATGAAAGATATGGATAAAAATATTGAAAAATTAAAAGAATTGAAAGATATGGGAATTAGGATATCCTTAGATGATTTTGGGACAGGATATTCGTCATTTAATTATTTAATTAGATTACCACTTTCAGAAGTGAAAATTGATAGGAGTTTTGTAAGTAAAATTTTTATGGGAAATGAATATGAAAAACTTGTAAAACTTATTATAGATTTATCACATTCGCTGAACTTGCCAGTTGTAGCTGAGGGAGTAGAAACAGTTGAGGAATTTAATATTTTAAAAAATATGAATACAGATTATTATCAAGGATATTATTTTTCAAAACCTATTGAGGAAGAAAAAATAATTGAATTAATAGACAATATAGAAAAGGCGGGTCAATAGACTCGCCTTTTTTTAAATCTTTTCAATTCTAACAGCAGTTGTTTTAAACTCTGGAATTTTAGCTTTAGGATCTAAATCTTTACCATCAGTTAAATAATTTGGATTTCCTTCCAAATAATGTATGGGCATAAAGCAAATATTTTCTTTAACCTCATTAGTAACTTGAACAGTAGTTATTATATTTCCTCTGTTAGATATAATTTTAACTTTATCACCAGTTATTAGATTTAATTTTTTAGAATCATTTGGATGAATTTGGATATAACTTTCAGGAGCATATACGTTTAGTCCTGGAATTCTTTCTGTTAGGGTTCCTGTATGAAATTGGTAAAGATTTCTTCCTGTGGTCATGTAATATGGAAATTCAGGGCTTGTTATTTCTCCAGAATTTAAATCGCAAGTTCCAGCCAAATTACAAATATTGTTTAGATTATTTCCTATTGTTAAAAATTTTGTATCTTGGCCATCTTCTAGGACAGGCCACTGAAGACCAAGTGAATCTATTCTGTCATATGTTATTCCTTTATAAGAAGTTACTAACTCAGAAATTTCTTTCATTATTTCTTTCGGATGAGAATAAATTTGTGTACCACTCATAAAATTAGATAATTCAGATATTATTTTCCAATCCGGTTTAGCATCTCCAATAGAATTTACTATTTTTCTTACTCTTTGAATTCTTCTTTCAGTATTTGTAAAAGTTCCATCTTTTTCAGCAAAACTAACTCCAGGAAGAATTATATCAGCAAGTTTTGATGTTTCAGTCATAAAAATGTCTTGAACAACTAAAAATTCTAAATTATCTAAAGCTATTTTAACATTATTTAAATCGGGATCCGAACGCATTGAATTTTCACCCATTATATATAGAGCTTTTAAATCTCCATTTTTAGCAGCCTCAATCATTTTTGTACTAGGAAGACCAGGATTTGGATTAAGAGTTGTATTCCAAGCTTTTTCAAAAAAATTTCTATTTTTTTTGAGAGCCACTTTTTTTCCACCAGGATAAAAGTTTGGATAACATCCTAAATCTCCAGCTCCTTGAACATTATTATGACCTCTTAAAGGATTAATACCAGTATTTTTTTCTCCAATATTCCCACATATTAAAGCAAGAGAAGCTAAAGCCATAATATTATCGGTACTATCTGTATGTTGAGTTATACCCATAGCAAAATATATTGCTGCTTTATCACTGGAGTAAAGCCGTGCTGCAGATTTTAAAGTCTCAGAATCTATTCCACATAAATTTGAAACAAAATCAGGGGTATATTTACTTGTAGATTTTTTAAGTTTTTCAAAATCTTTTGTATGGGTTTTTACAAATGTTTTATTATATAATTCTTCATTGATTATAATATTTATCAATCCATTTATTAGAGGAACATTAGAGCCCAAATTTATTTGTAGATAAACATCTGATATTTCAGATAAATCTATTTTTCTTGGATCGGCAATGATTAATTTTCCACCTCTTTGTTTTGCACGTTTAATCATGCTACCAATAACTGGATGATTTTCTCTTGGATTTGCTCCAATAATAAAAATAATTTTGTTATCAATAATTTCATGAATAGAATTTGTCATAGCAGATTCACCAATAGTTGCATCAAGACCTACTCCTGTTGATGCATGACAATATCTAGCACAGTGATCTACATTATTTGTTCCAATTATTGTTCTCATAAATTTTTGGAATAAGTAATTTTCTTCATTTGTACACTTCGCAGATGCGTATCCTCCAATAGAGTCAACTCCATATTTGGATTTTATATCTTTAAACTTTGAACTTATAATAGAATAAGCATCATCCCAAGATATAGGAACAAAGTTACCATCTTTTTTTAAAAGTGGAGTTTTTAGTCTGTCGGGATGATTGACAAAACTAAATGCAAACTTTCCTTTCACGCATAAAAGACCATTATTATGAGCTTCAAAACTTGGATTTGCTTCAACAATAATATTATCTTTAACTTTAAAATGTATTTGACACCCAACAGCGCAATATGTGCATGTAGTTGTATATTTTTTTGTTTCAAAATCACGATACTTTATTTTTGA
Source organism: Cetobacterium sp. 2A (assembly GCF_014250685.1). GTDB lineage: Bacteria > Fusobacteriota > Fusobacteriia > Fusobacteriales > Fusobacteriaceae > Cetobacterium. The sequence goes on from NZ_JACFAJ010000001.1 coordinate 144,178, forward strand.
TTTTGGCATTAAGGCACCTACAGGACAAAAACTCACACAATTACCACAAGAAACACAAAGTTCTTGGTTTATAATTGGATGTCTTCTGCCATTTGTTTGAACCATTTTAATGGCATGACTGCACTGGAGAGTTGAACAAATATTATGACAGCGTCCACATCCTACGCATTTATTTGTATCGAGATAATAAAATTGGTTACTAGAATCTATTGAAACTAGATCTATTTCAGGAATATTCCTTTCAATAGAATACTGATAACAATAGTTTTGTAATTTACACTCTCCAGTTTTGGGACAAACTAAACAGTCGACATGATGATTGTTTATGTAACTTTGAAGAAGTTTCTTCCGATTTTCAATTACTAAATCATTTTTGGTGTCTATAATCATTTTATCTTCTATATTAGTTTGACAAGATTTTTGTAACTGTCCGTTGATTAAAACTGCACAAAGTCCACAAAGTCCATAATTTTTGTCCAATCTAAAGTCGTGACAAAAATATGGAAAATCAATTTTTAAACTAGTAAGCACGTCTATAACTGAAGACGAATTTTCAAATGTATACAGGTCACCATCAATAGTAACTTGAATCATTATACCCCCTGAAAGTCTAAAATTTATTTTTTATTTGAAAAAGAGTCATACTCTTTTTCAAGAGTTTCTTTTATTTTTTGTGTTAAAAGATTTAATTTTTCAGAATCGATACTAGGTATTATTATTTTTGCAGCTTGCTCATATCTTTCTAAAAGTTCTGAAACTTTTGAGTCAAATTTATCTTTATTTGCCGCTAAATTTTCAGGTGTTGCTTCTTTTAATATATTATTAACATCATTATAAAGATTTGAAGTTTTAGCAGAAATAGTTAACTTAATCTCATCTATTTTTTCAGGTGTTAGGTTAGTAGAAATTTTTGTTAAAGAATTTTTAAAATCAGAAATTGCCTTTTCAGACATTGAAATCGAAGATAGATATGCTGTGTTAGCTTCATTATTTATAGTTTCTTCGTACTTATCCAAATTATTTTTTAAGGCAACGATAATATTATTTTCCATATCTGAAAGATTACTGTTTCCGCTAACAATTTTATCTAAAACTGATTTATAGTTTGTGATATCTTTTCTCATAAGATTGATAATTCCTAGCTCTAAGACTTTAACATCCTGTGCAGGAACTCTATCTCTAATAGTCTCTATAATCTTTTGTAATTCTTCCAAATTATTATTTAATAGTTCAGTAGCAGCTTTTTCAAATTTTACAACTGTTTCAGCTGGTAAATCTTTAAGTAGAGTACTGACAACATAACTACAGTTATCTATATGCAATTTAACAGAAGAATTTAAATTTACTAAAGCACCAGAATGAGTATTCTTAGTAAGACTTTTAAGTGTTAACATATTATTTTTTAAAGTAGTTTTAATAGTTGTAATTATACTGTTTAAATCATCTTTTGGAATAGATGTTAAAAGAATTTGCACAACATTATTAAACTTTTCTGAATTATTATATGCTAGTGTTTTTATATCTTTATTCAATGTTTCAACTACATCCGGTCCTAAGTCATCCTTTATTGGTTTTATAAGAGCCTGTAATTGAGATACGTTTTCTTTATAAAAACTCAATATCTCAGCTTCTATTGTTTTATCATTAGTTTCAATAGTTTCATAAGATTCTTCAACACATTTAGTAAAGTTTTTTAAAAGTAGTCTTAAGAACATTTTAATTTCAAATGAAAGTATTGGATGAAATTTATGTTTTGCTTCTAATAAGTAAGTTTCAAGATTTAGAGAGCAAGAAGTATCAGTTAAAGCTTTTAAAGAAAAATCAGTTTTTATTTTAAAGTTTTCAATATTATTAAAAGTTATTTCTAATCCATTTCCTAAAGTTGATTTTTTTATTAAAATTTTATGTTCATCTTTACCAATAATAACATCAACTAAAATCCCACCATCTTCAGGAATAACACTTACTTTTGTATTTAGAAGCTCTGAAACTTTTAAATCTCCAAAGCTACCTTTAGCTTTCTTTATTCCAGGAATCCATTTAGGAAAATTAGAAGGATTAATAGCATATAATTCTGTGAAAACTAAAGGAGCATCAATCGTACTAGTTTCTCTAAATAATGGTTTGTTATTATCAAGGGTTATCATTAAAAATCACTCTCCTAAAAATATTATATTAAAAAATTCTTCAAATATAATATTACAGAAAATAGTGAAATATCCTCTTTTATTTAGTTACGTACTCTACACAATAAGAAAATTCCATTGAACTTTCACTAGGCATTAAATACTCGTCATGCGTAAAAGCTTCCCATGAATCATCCCCTCCTATACCCATTTGTTTAGCATTTATATTTAGAGAGGTACAATGTGAATTTGGAAGTTCATAGTGATGTTTAGCGTTCTCAAGTTCAGAAATTGTGTATGGTAACGCACTAAATTCAAAGTGATTTGGACTAGAAATTTTTATTCCAAATCCAAAATTATTTGTTATTTCTAACCATCTATTTTGAGTACGATTTCCACACTCTTGAGGAATTACATATTGGCTCAAATTTTCCAATGTTGTAGTTTTAAATACCCCAAGTCTTGCACCATGTAATCTGTCGATATAATTTTCTTCTGGTCCTAATCCATAATAGTTAATAATATTAAAATTTTTATAAATTTTGTAATTCATTCCAAAAGCTGGCATGTTTGATAAATTTTTAGTACCGTCGTATTTCATTGTAATTTTGATTTTTCCATCTCCACTAATATTATATATAATTTTACAAATGGAAGCTGGCGTTGTATTTAAATTATAAGTATAAGATATTTCAACATATTTTTGATAGTCGTTACATTCTATATTAGAAACATTAGGATAAAGTGAGGCAATTTTCCACTGTGCATATCTTTGTGCCATGTTATTGCCTCTATCATTATCAGTTGGTGCTCTCCAGAAATTTGGGAGTACAGTATCTTTTAAAAATTCTGTATTATTATATTTTAAAGAGACTAGTCCACCATAGACTTTTGAAAAAATAAAATGAAAATTAAATCCTTTAATTCCAATATTAAAATCTCCGTCTATTAAAGTATAGGGTTTGTCTGAGTATTGAAATTTATCCAATCCTATTTTATAAGTATATTGGCCGAAAGATATTTCGTGATTTATCTCTGCCCATTTAGTCGGTTGTTTTGAGTGTATAGAAACTTCGACAGTATATTCGCCATTCTCTACCTGTTCTGGAATATCTAAATTAAAAAATTTTTCAGAAAGTGGCTCGACATTGGCATTAATAATACCAGTAATTTTAATTTCGCCATTGTAAAGCAATTTGTATTGAACTGAAAAATCAGATAAATTTGTAAATAAATTGTTATTTTTAATTAAAACTCTATTTTTTTCTGGAATTATTTTGAAATTACTAAAAAGATATTTAACCTCTTGCATTTTAGGAGATGGTTTTCTATCTGCATATACAAGTCCATTGACACAAAAGTTATAGTCAGTTGGTCTATCTCCAAAATCACCACCATAAGCAAGATAATCTTTTCCAAATTCATCAGTCTTCATTAGAGCTTGATCTATATAATCCCAAATAAATCCACCTTGATACATTGGGTATTTATCCTCTAGATCAATATATTTATGTAGACCACCATTTGAATTTCCCATTGCATGAGAATATTCACAAAGAATAAATGGTTTTTGAGGATTGTTTTGTAAATAATCTTCAATTTCGTTTACTTTTGCATACATTCTACTTTCCATGCATGATGTATCATTAAATCTTCTATCCCAAAATATGCTCTCATAATGAACTAATCTTGATGAATCTATATTTTTAAAATATTGAGACATTTTAAAAATATTTTCACCACCATAAGATTCGTTACCACAAGACCAAATTAAAATGGACGGATGATTTTTATCTCTTTCAAACATTGATTTTGCTCTATCTAATATATTTTCTAACCATTCAATTTTATCATCTGGGATAACTTTATTATTTGTAGGTTTTCCCATAATTTGCCAAGTACCATGAGTTTCAAGATTAACTTCGTCTATTACATAAATACCATACTCATCGCATAGATCATACCATTTTGAATTATTTGGATAATGAGATGTTCTAACAGAGTTAAAATTATTGGCTTTTAAAAATTTAATATCCCAAAGCATATCTTCATCAGTTACAGCTCTTCCTCTATAACAATTAAATTCATGTCTATTTACACCTTTGAATATAATTCTTTTACCATTAATTGTCATAATGCCGTTAACCAATTCAAATTTTCTAAATCCAAATTTTTGAGATACCATTTCAATAATTTCTTCACTAGAATCATCTTTAACATAAGTATTTATAGTGTAAAGATATGGAATTTCAGCACTCCATAAATTTATATTTTCAGCTTTTAACTCTAAATATACTTTGTTATCTTTTGTTCTTATTGCTTCTGATATAGATACGATATTATCATTGGAGTCTTTTAATTCCATAATAATATTTACTGTACATTCACGAAGATAATTAAGTATTAACTCGTTTCGTAGAGTTACATTTTTTAAGTTATCACTTAAATCTGATTTTAAAAATGTATCTTGAACATGGACAGATGGAGTAGTATACAGATATACATCTCTAAAAATTCCTGAAAATCTCCAGAAATCTTGATCTTCCAGCCAGCTACCACTACACCATTTATATACTTTAACACTTATTGTATTTTCTTTTTCTGATAAAAATGGAGTGATATTAAATTCAGAAGGTGTAAAACTATCCTCACTATAGCCTACAAATTTATCATTACAATAAAGTTCAAAGCAAGATTCAACTCCTTGGAACGATATAATAACTGGAGAATTTTGCCAATCTTTTGGAATATTAATTTGTTTTCTATAAGTTCCATATGGATTATAATCTTGAGGAATTTCTCCAGGAGATAAATTTTCATGTCCATCCCAAGGATACATTGTATTTACATATTGAGGGACTCCATATCCTTGTAATTCCATATGACCTGGAACAATTATTGTACTCCAAATTGGAGAATCACAATAAGAAAAGTCCCAAATTCCATTTAAAGATTTTTTTAATACTTTATTTTCACAAAAATATTTATGATCTGAATGTGGCTCTAACTTATTTATTGAAAAAATTTCTGGATTATTAATAAAATTATTCATATTTATCCTCTCTTGATAGTTAATTTTAACGCCAAATATTATCATTAAATATATTTTAAATCAATAAAAAGCGAATCTATAGCCAAACTTATTTTAATTGTTAAAATAAGTGAAATAATTCATTGAAGGATAAACTATAAAAGAGAGTATAATAGTTAAATGGCTAAATAGGAAGAGGTGGTTAGTTTGCTAGGATTAGTTTGTATGTTTGATAAGAAGGGTATGAAAAAAGGGGTAAGTTCCATAGCAAAATTTGACTTAAAAAAAGTAACAGAAGCAGCCTTATTTAATTTAGATTATACTTTAGATTGTATTAAATATTGTATAAAAAATAACTTGAATTATAGAGTTTCATCTTCAGTTATTCCATTCATAGATATATGGGATTGGAAAAAAAATCCTCAAATAATTATAAAATTAGAGGAAATTAGAAGTCTATCTTGTTATTTAAGACTTACTATACATCCAGATCAATATGTTGTACTAAATAGTAACTCCGATTTAGTTATAGAAAATTCTATTAAAATTTTAAATTATCAAGCAGAACTATGTAAATATATGGGTATTAAGGATATGGTTATTCATATAGGAAAAAAATCTGATGCAGAAAAATTTGAATTGGTATTCGAGACTCTTTCTCCAGAATTAAAAAGTTTAATACGAGTAGAAAATTGTCATTATTATAAAGTCGATGAAGTTTTAAAACTTTGTAAAACTTTGCACATTCCTATGGTTTTAGATGTTCATCATGCTAGAGTAACAAATTCTGAAAATTATGATATAGATGAAATTAAAAAAACTTGGAAAAAAGAAAGACCACTTGCTCATATTTCGAGTGGAAGAGATTATATTACAGATAGAGCACATTCAGATTATATTTTGAAGGAAGATGTTAAAGATTTTTTATGGCTTTTTAAGGATTTTGATGTTGAGATAGAAGCCAAGAAAAAAGAAAAAGCTGTAGAAAAGGTAGATGAAATCTTAAGATAAAAAAAGGTTCATAACACTAAACGGTTATGAACCTTTTATAATTTTATTTATTTGGATAAATTTGAATTTCTACTCTTCTATTATGAGCTCTTCCAACAGCAGTATTATTATTAGCTATTGGCATATCAGGTCCATATCCTTGAGCAGATATTCTCATAGGATTAACACCTTTTGTAACTAAGAAGTTAGCAACACTTTGAGCTCTTTGAAGAGATAAAGTTTTATTGAATGCTAAAGGTCCTGTATTATCAGTAAATCCAGCTACTAAAATTTTAGTTTCAGGATACTGATTAAGTACATAGGCAATTGAATTTAAAGGATTGTAAAAACTAGAATTAATATTAGCACTGTTAGTAGCAAAAGTAACTCCACCAGGAAGATTTAGATTAATATAATTTCCTTGATTAGAAACTTGAACTTCTGTATTTTGAAGACGCTGTTTGAATTCTTGTTCTTGTTTATCTCTATATGCTCCCCAACCAAGTCCAGCTAAGGCTCCAACTCCAGCTCCAATTAAAGTACCAGCTGTATTGTGTCCAATAGCTTGTCCTAAAAGAGCTCCAGCAGCGGCTCCACCTACTGTACCAGTAGTCTTATTATTAAGATTGTCTACGTTAGAACAAGCAGTTAACATTGTTCCTGCCAATAATACAGCAGCTATTCTACTTTTACTATTCATTTTTATACCTCCTAGAATAAAATAAAGTTTAAAAACTAGCTTTAAAACATAATAGTTTATATTCAATATCAATTATTAAATTCCTTTTATTTAATAGACTCTTTTATTTGGTATAGTAATAGAGTATAATTTTTATGATTCAGAAAATGAGGAGGACGAAAATGTTAAGTATAAAAAATGATGATTTATTCGTTGAAATTTCTTTATTAGGAGCAGAGATAAAAAAAGTTATAGGAAAAACAGGAGAAAGCTATATGTGGAGTGGAGATAAAAATATTTGGGGAAGTGTTTCACCTGTATTATTTCCAGTAGTTGGGAAATCTGTAAACGATTCTATAAAATATGAAAATAAAAAATATCAATTTAAAAATCATGGATTTGCAAGACACACTAATTTTAAAATTCAAGATATGTCTGAAAATAAGGTGACTCTTTTTATAGATAGCAATATGATTTCCATTGAAGAATATCCTTTTGAATTTAGATTTTCTGTAACTTATAGATTGGAAAAAAATCAACTTATTACAGAATATTTAGTTGAAAATTTATCAAATAAAATAATGCATTTTTCATTAGGTAATCATCCCGGATTTAAGTGTCCATTTGATGAAAATTCTAAAATAGAAGATTATATTATACAGTTTGAACATCCAGAAGTTTTAGAAGAATTATTTGTTAATGAAGAAGCATTATTCAAAAGAGAAACAAAAGAATTACAACTAAAAGATGGGATAATACAGTTAAATAAAGATAGTTTTAATAAAGGGGCCTTAGTTTATACAGGATATAAAAGTCAGACTGTTTCTTTAAAAGAAAAGAAAACTAATAGAAAAATAACAGTAAGCTTAGATGGTTTTAAATATTTGGGATTTTGGGCAAAACCTGGAGCAAATTTTGTTTGTATAGAACCTTGGTGTGGAATAGGTGATTTCATAGATTTTGATGGTGAAATTTCGGAAAGAGTTGGAAATATTTCTTTAGAAATAGGTGGAAATATTAAAAAATCTTATACAATAAATTTTGATTATTAAAAAAATAGAAGAAGCTTTAATTTAAGCTTCTTCTATTTTACTACTTTTTCTAAAATTTTAATTGTTTTATTGTAAGTATCGATTTCACAATTTGCCCCCAGAGGAAGAGTTACCATTGGTTCACAGTGTCCCGATTTTAAATTGCAAATAACTGGAATATTTAAATTAGCAAAATAATGTTGAAAAGTTTCAAAAAGAGTTAATGAGTCTTCACAATCTTTTTTACAATCATTGAAATCTCCAATAATAATTCCATTAACTTTAGAAAAAACTCCAATATTTTTAAGTTGTGCCAAAGCTCTATCTACTTTATATGTTACCTCTCCAATATCTTCTATAAAAAGAATTTTGTCATTATAATCAAAATCATATTCAGTTCCGATATTAGATATCAAAGTTATAAGATTTCCACCTATAATTTTTCCAGAATTTTTTCCTTCAGAGATTATTTTAAGCTCTTCTCCTGTAGGATTTTTTAAATAAAACTCTTCTTTAGGATGCATTAAAGTTTGTAAAAAACTTTTAAGAGTAAACTCATTAATTTCTTTACTGAAATTACTTGTAGCCATTGGACCATGAAAAGTTAAAAGACCAGTTTTATTAAAAATAGCCGTATGAAGAGTTGTGATGTCACTATATCCAACAAATATTTTAGGATTATTTTTAATTATTTCATAGTCAATTTTGTCTAAAAGTTTTATACTTCCATAGCCACCTCTCATGGTGATAATTGCATCTATTTTTGGATTATTGAAAAATTTATTAATATCATTAGCTCTAATTTCATCAGTACCAGAAAACGTAAACCATTTACTTTTAGTACTTTCTCCAACTTCAACTTTAAAACCAAGTTCTTCCAAATTTTTTTTAGCGCTATTCAATTTTTTAATATCTGCAAAACTAGCTGGAGCAATAATTCCTATAGTGTCACCATAAGATAATTTTTTACCTAACATTGTCCCTCCATTCAATTTAGAATATTAAATTACAAATCCAGATAGTTGTAAGAATTCCTGCAAGATCGGCTAAAAGTCCAGCAAGTAGAGCATGTCTTGTTTTTCTTATATTAATAGCACCAAAGTATACAGCTAAAACATAAAATGTTGTTTCTGTAGATCCCATCATAGTAGATGCCATTCTTCCAATCATAGAGTCGGGACCATAGGTAGTAAGAAGGTCATTTAGTATTCCAGTTGCTCCACCACCTGAAAGAGGTCTCATAATCGCCATTGGGAAAAGTTCTCCAGGCATTCCAATAAAACTTAAAACTGGATTTAAAAAGCCAGTTATAATATCAATAGAACCAGAACTTCTAAAGATTCCTATAGCCACTAACATAGCTACTAAAAATGGAATTATTTTAATAGCTGTAGTAAATCCCTCTTTAGCACCTTCACAAAAAACTTCATAAACTTTAACTTTTTTTACAAAAAAAGCATAAGAAGTTATAAAAAGTATAATCACTGGTATTGCAAATAAAGATATTTTATCCATTATAAATATAAACATATTATCATCTCCCTAAAATTATACAATTTCTTCAACAGTTTTTTCAGATTCTCTTCTAAAAGATTTACTTTTTTCTAGAAGTTTACACGCAACGATTGCTACTGTTGTTGAAACTATTGTAGCTATAATTGTAGGAGCTATAATTTCTGCTGGATTTGCTGAATTGGCAGCAGTACGATAAGCGATTACACTTGAAGATATAAGTGTAACTGACGAAGTATTTATAGCTAAAAAAGTCACCATTGAGTTACTTGCTTCGTCTTTGTTTGGATTAAGATCTTGAAGTTCTTGCATAGCTTTGATACCGAGAGGAGTAGCAGCATTCCCTAGTCCAAAAAAATTAGCAGCTATATTTGCAACGATGCTTCCCATAGCTGGGTGATTTTCTGGAATCTCAGGAAACAATTTTTTTAAAAGAGGTCTTAATCCTCTACCCATGGCATCAACAAGTCCTGCTTCTTTTGCTACAGCCATAATTCCAAGCCATAAAGACATAACTCCAACTAAACCAATTGAAATTTCTACAGCAGATTTTGAAGAATTTATAGCTGCGTCTGTAACACCTTGTACGTTTCCGTTTAGAAAAGAAACTACAATTCCTATTAAAATTAATCCCATCCAAACTCCATTAATCATATTGCCTCCTTAATAAAAAAATAAAATGTAAACTAGTAATATTATACAAGAAAATCATAAAAAAACAAAGCATGATTTTATAACTCATGCTTTGTTTTAACTATATTTATCTTATTTCAAGAGTAGAAGTTCCAGTGATTGTTGTTAATATTTTAATTGATTCATTTTCAGTTGTAATACTTTTGATTTCAAGAGTTATTATTTTATTTTTTAGAGTAGTATTTTTATCAATAATCACTTCAGACATTTTATCTTTAAGATTATTTTTTTCAGAAATTATTTTATTTTCAATAGCTTTTTTTATTGTAGAATGAAAAAAGCTATCAACAATTTTTAAAATAAAGTTATTAGTTTTTAAAGTATAATCAAAATCTTCACCAGGAGTTGTAAAAAAACAATTTATAATTCCTTTAAAATCCAAAAATTCAAATAAAGTAAATATAACCTTGGCATTTAGATTTAATTTATTGGTTGTCCCTAAAAAATTGATATCCTCTACCCTAACTTTGGAAAAAGAATTAATAGGATAGGAATCTCCATTAAATGTTTCTTCTAAAATTTCATTTATATAATTATAAGTCGTATAAATAGGAAGTATCATATTAAAATTATCATCAACTGTACCATATTTTATAGGAGGTAAGTTGCTTTGGATAAGTGGATTTGGTTTGTCTCCTAAGTACAATGAAACATAAGAATCTAATCCAATTTTTACTCCTAGGTTATCTTGGTTAGTCATAAAATCAGAATATCTTGTATTAACTGGATTTAAAAGTAACCAAACTCTATAATTTTTATTGATTAAAATTGGATTTTTTAAAATTTGCCATTTTTCTTCAATAAATGAGTGCAATTTAAAATCTTTGACATATTCATCAACCTTGCTAATAGTTTTTTTTAATATAGGATCAATATGTTTTTCTATATCATGAGATAGGTTGATATTTTTTTTAATTTTTATACCCTTTAAATCAAAGTTTAGAGGAATATTTGCATCGCTTAATTTAAAAATAGGGGAACTTGATGATAGTAAGTTCCAATTTTCATCAATTGAAAGATCAGTTTTAATTCCTATTGTTCCAGAAATATCACTTTTTAGTTCTTCGGAATTTGTTTCTTCTAAAGATGCTAAAACGGTTCCATTAAAATTTGCAAGAGCCTCTATAGTACGATTGTTTGCTGAAAAATGGATATCATCACGTTGGATGGAATATTTCCATTTAAAATTTTGAATTTTATCCAATGATTTTTTATGAACTTTATCCAATAAACTAATTCCTAAATTTAATAATTTATTATTACTATTTTTTTCAATTATTTCATTTCCAGAGCCAGAATCATTTATCAATTTTGGAATTTCTTGATTCAAAATATTTTCAATTGTTGATTTTTTTGTGGAGATAGTTAAGTCAATTTTAGATATTTCATCTTGTGTTGTTGTATTTGCTAGAAGCGTTGTATGGTTAATAAGTAGGGTTGTAAAAATAATAATTTTGAATTTTTTATTTAAATTCATAAAAATTTCCTCCTCATAGAATTACAAACTCAGCAGTGCTTTTAGAATACAAATTTATAACTTTTTATAGTTTTATATTATATAAGTTTTGAATTTCTCTTTCTAAAAATCTTTCTGCTATAGTTTTAAAGTTTTCAATATCTCCACTTATAGCAAATTCTATTTTAGGAGTAATATCATTTTTTTTATCGATGGTTTTTAATTTATTAAGAAGTTCTAATGTTGTTTCTTTTGCTGGATCAACAATATTTTTAGTAAATTGTCTTTCAATTGTATTTCTAATCATAGGATAATGAGTACATCCTAAAATTAAAGTATCAACATCTTCAGGAATAGCCTCTAAATAAAGACGAATAATCTCATCTGTAAAGTATATACTATATTTGTTTTCCCATCCTTCTTCAACCATAGGACACAATAATTTACATCCTCTCTGAACTAAGTCAAAATTTTCAGGAGCAAAATTATCAAAAACATCTCTATAAGCATTAAATTTAACTGTTGCAGGAGTTGCAATTACTGCAACTTTACCATTTGTAGTTGTGGCAAGTGCAGATTTAACTCCAGGTTCAATAACACCTATAATTGGTATTGGAAATGTTTCTTGCATAGCCTCTAAAGAAGCAGCTGTTGCAGTATTACAAGCAATTACAATGGCATCAACACTATTATTATATAAAAATTCACCAATTTTTAGACAAAGATTTTTTATTTCATTTTTACTTTTATCTCCATATGGAGCATTAGCACTATCTCCGAAATATATAATATGAGATTTTGGAAGATATTTTTCAATTTCTTTAAGAACTGTTAGACCACCAACTCCAGAATCAAAAACTCCTATCTTGTACATAAAAAAACCTCCTGTTGAAACAATTTTTTAAAGTTACCTGTTGTTAATAAAATTGTAATAGCAATTCTAGCTCAAAAAATCCAAAAGTCAATAGCATAGTAAAAAAAACTTCTTTTTTGTACTGTTTTAGAGTATTATTTAATTTACAGGGGGAGATATGAAAAGAATTGATTTTGCAATAAAAAAAGAACAGTTTCATTTTGGAATGTTAATGATTTTTATCGGGATTATAATGCCAATACACTTTAACCATGAAAACTTAGAAATATATAATTTGATATCGAAAAGCTTAGAAAAATGGGATAAAGAGTTCATTATAGTCGCAACTTTTAAGATAGTTTTTTTAAATACTATAAGAGCTTTTCCAAATTATATAGCTATATTTACTATTATAGACTCTATAACTCTAAAAGTTAATCAAAAAAAATTATTTTTTTTAAAATTTTTACCGATAGCTTTAGTGATGCCTTTAATATATTTTTTTATTAAAATATTTTTTAATATAGAATTGACTATTGGTAAAAGTTCTATTTTAGGGTTAGGTTGGGTATATTATTATTCAAGATTCAATTTCAAAAGGACTAATATTCCTAAAAAAAGTTTAGGATTACTTGTATTTATGATGGGGATACAATGGTTAGATATAACGTCATATTTCCAAATTTTGGGGACTGGTGAATTGACTTCAGATTTACACAAAGCTTCAGAATTTATGGAGACAACAACTATTTTGAATATTTTAGGGTTAGTATTTTTTATATTACTTACATCATTTTCAATTTTGTTATTATCAATATTTAAAAGTCAAGAAAAGGCGATGCATATTTTTGAAAAAGAACTTGAAAACAGGTATATGAAAGAAGCTAGATATTTGGTTCACGACTTAAAAACTCCTTTATTTTCAATTAGAACTTTGGTTGAAGTTTTAAAAATGCAGGAAGAGAATGAGAAAAAGATTGAGTATTATTCTAAAATTGAAAATTCACTAGATAAAACGAATTTAATGATTAGTGAGATTTTAAAAACAAATTTAAAAACTCCAGTAAAAATTAGTGAAATTTTTGATTTTATATTTTCATATTTGTCAACTCATAATGGGATAAGTAAAATTAAGTATGAAAATTATTTAAGTAATGATTACATTATACAAGCTAATAGAATACTATTGTGTAGAGCTATAATTAATTTAATTATAAACGCATATGAAGTTTCAAAAGATAAAGTTGAAATCGTTATCAAAGATTATAAAAAATATTTTTATATCATTATAAAAGACGAAGGTCCTGGAATTTCAGATGAGGATATTTTAAGAATTTATAATGATGGATTTAGTACAAAGAATTCTACAGGGTTAGGATTAAGTTTTGTAAATAAAGTTTTAGAAGAGCATGAGTGTAAAATATTTTTTAAAAAGGGAACTGATATAGGAACAAAAGTTTATTTGAAGTTTTTAATTGGGGGAAAAGATGGGAAATAAAATTTTAATAATTGATGATTCAGAGGAAATAGTTTTTGCTATTTCAGAATTTTTTAAATACAAGGGATGGGAATCTTATACAGCAGGAACAGTGGAGAAAGCTCTAAAAATTTTAAATGAGAATAATTTAGATTTAGATGCAATTATAATTGATTATAATATGCCACATATAAATGGTGTGGTTGGAGTTAGATTGATTAGACAAATAAATCCACTTGTACCTATAATAGCTTTGACTATTGAGGAGGAGGAGTTTGTAGCGAAAGAATTCTTTGATGCTGGAGCAAATGATTTTGCAATTAAACCTATAAAAGTTTTAGATTTATATTCTAGAATAAATGTTCATATAGCCAAGGGAAATAAAGTTGAATCTATAAAAGTTAATGATTATCCGAAAGGGATAAATATAAATACGATTGAACTTATAAAAAAAGAAATGTTAAAAACTGATGGTTATATTCAAATAGAGGAAATATCAGAACTTACTGGACTAGCAGGAAAGACAATAAATAGATACATGACTTATTTATTAGAAAAAAACCTTATAAAAATAAAAGTCATATACGGAAAAGTTGGAAGACCTAAGAATGAATATTTATGGATAAAATAGTAAAAAAAACAGAGAGAATAAAGAGAAAAAAGAGATAAATTCTCCTTTTATTTGCAAAATCAATTTTATAACCTATATTTATATTAATAAGATATAGGTCGTGGTTGAGATTTTAAAAAAAGGGGGATAAATTGAAATGAAAAAACTTTTTTTGTTAGGTTCTATTGTATTAACAATTCTAAGTTCCAACAGTCAAGTATTTGCCAAGACTAATTCTAATATTAATACGGACAAAGTAGTAATAGAAGAATTTAAACCTTATGACGAAGCTGGAAATATAATTAGAACCGGAAGAGATGCAACAGGAAAGAATGGAGTTGTATCAACTGGAAAATTTGAGGCTAGTAAAATTGGATTAGAAATTATTGAAAAAGGTGGAAATGCAGTTGATGCGGCAGTTGCAGTTGGATTTGCACTAGGAATTTGTGAGCCACAATCTTCAGGAATAGGTGGCGGAGGATTCATGGTAATTCGTTTTGCTAAAACAGGGGAAGTAAAGTTTATTGACTTCAGGGAAGTTGCACCTAAGGGAGCTACTCCAGCAATGTGGGAAGTAGATGAAAAAGGAAACGTAAAAAATAATGAAAAAGAAGTAGGTGGAAAAGCTATTGGAGTTCCTGGAGAAGTAAAAGGACTACTATATGCTTTGGATACTTATGGAACTATGGATAGAAAAGAAGTTTTAAAGCCATCCATAGATTTAGCTGAAAATGGATATAAAGTTTCTTCGGTTCTTAATAAAGATATGAAAAACCAATTTGAAAGAATTGATATGTTCCCAGAAACAGCTAAAATATATTTAAATGATGGACTTCCATATGATGTAGGAGATGTTTTAAAGAATCCTGATTTAGCGAAGACATTAAGAAAAATTTCAGAAAATGGAGAAAAAGCTTTCTATGAGGGAGAAATTGCACAAGCAATAGTTGAGTCAGCTCAAGCGGCTGGTGGAGTTTTAACTCTAGAAGATATGAAAAACTATAAGATTTCAGTAAGAGATCCAGGAGTAGGAAATTATAGAGGATATGAAATTATCTCAGCTGGACCTCCTAGTTCTGGAGGAGCTCATATAATACAAATTTTAAATATTCTTGAAAATTATGATATGTCATCTATAGATCCAAACTCAACAAAATATTATCACCTATTCTCTGAAGCTATAAAGATGGCTTTTGCAGATAGAGCGAAATATATGGGGGATACAGATTTTATAGATGTTCCAATGAATGGAGTACTATCTAAAGAGTATGCAAAAGAACTTTCTAAACAAATAGATTTAAATAAATCTAAGCAGTACATAGCTGGAAATCCTTGGGATTTTAATGAATCAAAAGATACTACACATTATTCAATAGTTGATAAAGATGGAAATATTGTTTCTGTTACTAAAACTGTAAATGAAGTATTTGGTTCAGGTGTAACAGCTAAAAATACGGGAATTATTTTAAATAACGAGATGGATGATTTTGATACTGGATTTGGAAAGGCAAACTCAGTAGAGCCTAATAAAAAGCCATTGAGCTCTATGTCACCAACTATTATTTTAAAAGATGGGAAACCTGTAATGAGTGTTGGAGCACCAGGTTCAACAAGGATAATTACGGGAGTAGCTCAAGTAATTAGTAAAGTTATAGATCATAAGATGGATGTTCAGGAAGCTATCGATGCACCGAGAATACACGAAGATTATGATAAGCTAGTTTATGAAACAAGAATAAGTCCTGAGGTTATAAAAGAATTGAAAGATATGGGACATAATATGGTTGATGAGGGTCCATGGTTAGAGTATCCGTGTGTTCAGGCTGTTACTATGTCTGAAGATGGAACTCTTAGAGGTGGAGCAGATCCAAGAAGAGATGGAAAAGCATTAGGTCTTTAATTACTAGGGAGGAAAAATGAAAAAAATATTAAATGTATTATTATTTATGATTACAGCGATGGTAGCGTTAGCAGCAAATTTTGAAAAACCAGTGATGTTGACATCAGTTGGTCAGAGTGCTGACGTTCAGATGGTAAAAGCTTTACTAAAAAAGGGTGGAATAGAATCTGGATTTAATACAAATCTTAAATCCGAAGATTTAAAAGATGAAAAAACTTTAATATTAGCAATTGGTGGAAGTTCTAAAGGTTTAGGAGCAGCAGGAATAAAAGCCGAAGATGAGATTGATCGTACTGAAAAATTAATAAAAGCAGCAAGAGAAAAAAATATGAAAATAATAGGATTACATGTTGGAGGGCAAGCAAGAAGAGGAGAGCTTTCTGATAGATTCAATGATGCTGCTGCACCGTATGTTGATTACTTAATAGTTGTAGAAGACGGAAATAAAGACGGGGCATTTACAAAAATAGCTACTGAAAAAAATATCCCGATAGATTTAGTTCCAAAAATTACTAATGCTGTAGATCCATTAAAAAAAGCATTTGAATAATAACTAAAGGGACAATCAATTTGATTGTCCCTTTAATTTAAAAAATAGGGGGATTATATTAATGAAACTGAATAAGATTTTAACATTAGGAACTATAACATTTTCTTTTTTTACAGCTACTTCAAAAATATTAGAGGCTGCACATCCTTTAAATTTATATTCAAGAGAAGCTAGTGGAGCAAACGGAGTTGTAGCGGCGGCTAAACCCGAAGCATCTCAAGTTGGAATCGATATCTTAAAAAAAGGTGGAAACGCAGTTGATGCAGCTATTGCAACAGCTTTTGCTATAGGAGTATTAGAACCTAATGCTTCAGGAATAGGTGGGGGAGGATTCATTGTTGTAAGAATGGCAAAGACTGGAAAAACTGTAATTATAGATTATAGAGAAACAGCTCCTGGAGCCGCAACTCCAAATATGTATACATTAGATGAAAATGGAAAAGTTGTAAATAACGAGATTACAGTTGGAGGAAAGGCAGTTGGAGTACCTGGAAATGTAGCTGGACTTTTAACAACTCTTGAAAAATATGGAACAATGAAAAGACAAGATGTAATGAAACCTGCAATAGAGTATGCTGAAAAAGGTATTCCAGTTACTCCAAATTTAGCTTCAATTATAACTGATAACTACGATAAACTTGTGAAGTTTGATGCTGCTTCACAAATTTATTTAAAAGATGGATTACCATATGAAGTTGGAGATACGATAGTTCAAAAGGATTTAGCAGAAACATTAAAGAAGATTTCAAAGAATGGAAAAGATGCTTTTTATACTGGAGATATTGCAAAAAGAATAGCTGAGGAAGTACAAAAGCAAGGTGGAATAATAACTGAGGAAGATTTAAAAAATTATAAAGTAATAGAAAGAGAACCACTTTCAGGAACATATAGAGATTATACAATTATCTCATGTCCTCCAGCAAGTTCAGGTGGAACACATATAGTTCAATTATTAAATATGGTTGAGAATTATGACTTAAAATCAATGGGAGACAATACACCAGAAGCATGGCACGTATGGGCAGAAAGTATGAGACAAATGTTTGCAGATAGAGCTGAATATATGGGAGATACAGCGTTTGTTGATGTTCCATTAAAAGGTCTTACATCTAAAGAATATGCTAAGGAATTAGTGTCTAAAATAGATTTATCTAAACCAGGAATGGATTTAAAAGCTGGAGACCCTAGTAAATATGAAAGTGGAAGTACAACTCATTTCTCTGTTATGGATAAAGAGGGGAATATGGTTGCAGTAACTCAAACTATAAATTACTTCTTTGGTTCTGGGGTTACAGTTCCAGGACTTGGAATTATTTTAAACAATGAAATGGATGATTTCGTTCCAGCACCAGGAAGTAAAAATTCTGTTGAACCTGGAAAAAGACCACTTAGTAGCATGAGTCCAACTTTAGTTTTAGATCCACAAGGAAGACCATTTATGACTGTTGGATCACCAGGAGCAACAAGAATAATTCCAGCAGTTGCAATGACAATTAGTAATGTAATTGATCATGGAATGACAATTCAAGAGGCTATAAATGCACCTAGAATTACACAGTTCCAAGCAGGAACATTAAAATCAGAAGGAAAAGTTTCGTTAAATTCTTATAACGGTTTAAAAAATATAGGTCATGAAGTTGAAGTAAAATCTGATTATGATCCTTATTTTGGTGGAGTTCATGCAGTTATGATGGACTATAAAACAAAAACTCTTCATGGTGGAGCAGATCCTAGAAGAGATGGACAGGCAGTTGGATTTTAATTTTAGGGGGGAACTAAATTGTCAATAGAACTTATAATATTTTTAGCTATGATACTTGTATTCGTCTTAGCCTGCTTTAAATTTAAGTTACCAGTAAGTATAGCGATGGCTTTATCAGCAATAACAGCTACATTAATTGCAGGAGAGGGAATTCCTTTAAGACATTTAGTAGAAGGAATGTTTGGATATTTAGATACGATTTTAGTTATTGCAACTGCAATGATTTTTATGAAAACAATTCAAGATATTGGAACTTTGAATGCTTTGAGTGCTTCAATTTTAAAAAGATTTCATAAAATACCTTGGTTAATGTTAATTTTTCTTATGTTTGTGGCAATGTTTCCAGGAATGGTTACAGGATCATCAACAGCCTCGGTTCTTACCGCTGGAAGTATAGTAGCACCTATTTTAATGATAATTGGAATTCCGATTGTTGAGACAGCTACTATAATTGCTCTTGGAGGAATTTTTGGAATGATAGCTCCACCAGTAAATATTCCAGCTATGATAATAGGTGGAGGAATTGATATGCCATATGTAGGGTTTACAATTCCACTTTTACTTTTAACAATCCCGGTGGCGATATTTACAGTTTTATACTTAGGATTAAAACATGTAAAATCAATAGATTACGATTTAGTTAAGACAAAGATAGATACATCATCATTTGAAACATATGGAACAAAACTTTATATTCCAGTAATTTTAGCTGTGGTTCTTATGATTTTAGGAAAAGTTATGCCAGAAACTTTTAATTTAGGAATGCCTCTAATATTCATAATTAGTGCATTATCTGGACTTTTCTGTGGAAAGAAAGTTAATTTCTTATCAGTTTCAAAAGATGCTATAAAACAAACTCTTCCAGTATTAGGAATTTTAATGGGAGTTGGAATGTTTATACAAGTAATGACAATGACAGGAGTTAGAGGATTTATCGTTGTGAGTAGTTTAGATTTACCTCCAGCTCTTATATACTTAGCAATGGCAATAACAATACCACTATTTGGAGCTGTATCATCTTTTGGAGCTGCTTCTGTATTAGGAGTTCCTTTCTTAATGGTTTTCTTAGCTCAAAATCAAATTGTAACAGCTTCAGCAATATCTTTTATAGCTGGACTTGGAGATTTAATGCCTCCAACAGCTTTAGCAGGAATTTTTGCTGCTCAGGTTGTAGGACTTAAAGATTACACCTTAGTTCTAAAAAAATCAGTTGTTCCAGGATTAGTTATAATAGTTTATTCTATTCTCTTTATAATTTTTTCTAAAAATTTAGCATCAATAATATTTTAATTGAGGTGGTATAAAATGACTTATATATATCTAGGAATAACTCTCTATATTTTTGTTTTAGTTATATTAAATTTACTTGAGGAGAAAGAATTTTTTAGCCAACTAAATGCAGCTTTAGTTTTAATTCCTCTAATATTAAGATTGTTCATGATAAAATAGGAGGGGAGAAATGAGATGAAAGGAAATAAAACAACAGCAATAATATTGATAGGATTAGCTTTAGCTACTGCATTTTTCGCAGGAAGAGAATTTTTAAAAATGAGAGAACCAGAACCAATTATAAAAGGTGTTGGAGTAACTGAAGTTCAAAAGTTAAGTCAGTATTTTCCAGATTTGAAAGGGACTAATGGAGATACAGATATTTATATATTAAAAGGACAAGAGCCGGGTGGATCTATGCTAGTACTTGGTGGAACTCATCCAAATGAGCCATCAGGATTTATGAGTGCTGTTGTACTTATAGAGAATGCAAAAGTAAATAAAGGAACTCTTTATGTTATACCTAGAACTAATCAGAGTGGATTTACACATAATGATCCTCAAGAAGGTTCTCCACAAAGATTCCATATAAAAACTAAAGATGGAGAAAGATGGTTTAGATATGGATCTCGTGCAACAAATCCTCTAGATCAGTGGCCAGATCCTGATGTTTATATTCATGCATCTTCAGGTCAGCAGTTATCTGGAAACGAAACTAGAAATTTAAACAGAGCTTATCCTGGAAGACCAGACGGGACATATACTGAAAAAGTTGCATATGCGATAACAGAAATGATAAAGAAAAATAAAATAAATATGACAGTAGATTTACACGAAGCTTCACCAGAGTACCCAGTTATTAACGCAATAGTATCTCATGATAGAGCTATGCCAATAACATCACAAGTAACAATGAACTTAGAATTTGAAGATATAGCAATTGGTCTTGAGCCATCTCCAAAGACTTTGAGAGGACTTACACATAGAGAATTAGGAGATTATACAGATACATATGCGGTACTTATGGAAACTGCTAATCCAGCTCAAGGAAGATTAAGAGGAAAAACAAATGAAGCTCTTATTTTAACTGGAAAGGATAAGACATACGTAAAGGCTCAAAAATTAGGAAGATTATTTGTTCCTTTCACTGAGGATGGACATCCTTTAGAGCAAAGGGTTGCAAGAAATATAGCAGCCTTGACTGAATTGAAAAATGTTATGGGAGAACTAGAACCTGATAAAGTAATTGAGATAGATTATATACCAACTTACAGTGATTTAGTAGAGAAGGGATTAGGAGAATATCTTAATAAGGCTAATTAACTATGTTAGAAACAGTGTTTATTTTATTCTTACTTTGTTTTTATATAGGGATATCAGCTGAAAATTCAGAAGTTAAATTATATAGCATTGGAAATGGAACTCCTAAAATTTTAGTGATTTCAGGAGTACATGGGGATGAAATAGCGGGGGTAGTTCTTGTAAAAGAGCTACTCTTTTCATCTTTAAAAAATGGAACTTTATATTTGATACCAGAGGCTAATTTTAGAGCAGTAGATCTAAAAAAAAGAACTCCATATTATATGGATGATCTAAATAGAAGTTTTCCAGGAAGTGATAAAAATTTAACTCAAAGAATTGCTAGAGAAATTTATGATATTATAGATGAGATTCAGCCTAATTTGATTATTGATTTACATGAATCTCCATATAAATATGATGAAAATAAAGATCCTAATTTATATATTGGAAATACAGTTATTCTTGCAGAGTCTACCCTAGAGAAATTTATGGATTTAGTTTTGGAATTTGAATTAATAACAATATTAGGTGGAGCAAAAGGAAGCTTGAATTATGAAGTTAGTTCAAGATTGAAAATTCCAGTATTAACTATTGAAACTTCGAAAGAAGAGGACTTATATAATAGAGTAGAAAAACAAAGAGATATTGTAAAAAGAACTTTAGAGTATTTTAGAATGGAGTTGGAATGAAAGAAATAATTTTATTGTTGGGACTGGGATATATCTTGTATCTTTTTATTGAAAAATATAAATTGAAGAGAAGAAGAAATCAAATTAAGTATGTAATCCACGTTAATGGTATAAGGGGAAAATCAACAGTTTCAAGGCTTATAGATAGTGGAATGAGAGCGGGTGGGTATAAAGTTTTTACAAAAATAACAGGAACCTCACCTAGATATATTGGCGTTGATGGTAAAGAAGTATTAATAAAAAGAAGAGGAAAAGCGAATATAAGAGAACAGATAAGTATATTTAAGAAAGCTACTTCTCAGCTTGCGGAAGTACTGATTTTAGAATGTATGGCTGTAAAACCAGATTTTCAAAAAATATGTGAAAAACAAATAGTAAACTCTGATATTGGCATTATTACTAATGTAAGAGAAGATCATTTAGATGAAATGGGTTCAACGCTTGATCAAATAGCTGAATCTTTATCTAGTACTATACCAGAAAACGGAATTTTTTTTACAAGTGATAAAAATTATATAGATTATTTTAAACATATTGCGACTTCTAAAAGAACAAAAACTCTAGATTTATTGGAGGAAAAAGAGGAGTATGAATCAATAGATTTTTCAGAAAATGTAGCATTAGCTCTAAATGTATGTAAATATTTTAATATTGATTCAAAGATTGCTTTAGAAGGAATGAGAAACTACAAAAGAGATCCTGGAGTTTTAAAAACAACAAACTATACAAATTTTAGAGGAGCACATGTTAGTTTTGTAAATGCCCTAGCTGCAAATGATCCAAATTCTAGTGAATTAATTCTAAACAAAATTAAAAAAAGAGATAATTACTGGGATAGAAAAAGATATTTGATGATAAATAACAGGCGTGATAGAGTAAGCAGATTTGAACAGTATATTGATTTTATAATAAAATTAGAAAATAATTTTGAAAAAATTTTAATTTCCGGAGAAAATCAGGAAATTTTTAAAACAAAAATATTAAGTGCTGGAGTTTTAAAAAATAAAGTTGTTCAAATTAAAAACTTTGAATTTTTTGAAAATATAGAAGAAGATTCTATGATATTTGCTGTTGGAAATATATGTGGAAAAGGAAAAAAAATAGTTGATTATATAGAGGGACAAGGGGAGATTAATGGGTGAGGAAATAGTAATTTTAGGAATTATTTTAAGTATTATTTTTTATGAAGTAACTGATTTGTCACCTGGTGGAGTGATAGTTCCGGGATATTTAGCACTTTTTTTAGATAATCCTAAAAGAGTACTATTTACAATAATGCTATCTATTTTAACATATTTTGTAGTTAGAGGGCTATCTCAATACACTATTTTATATGGGCGTAGAAAATTTGTAGTTTTTATAATCGTAACTTTTATTTTAAAGTATATTTTAGGATATATGTCGATAGATTTTTTAGATAAAAGTTTAATTATTGGAATTTTAGTTCCAGGAATTTTAGCTCAAGATATAGATAAAAATGGATGTTTTAAAACAATTTCGGCATTAAGTATTTTAACTATTACTATAAAAGTAATAAGTAATTTTTATTATAGAGGAGGATTTTTTTAAATGAAAAATAACAGATTGTATCTAGTTGCCTCCTTATTTATAATACTTTATTTTGGTATTGTTTTATCAGAAAAAGAAGATATAAAAAATATTGAAATTATGATAAAATCCGCAGAGAAAATGAATAATTTAAGTAAAGAGATATTAAAATATAAAATTGAAAATGGAATATCTATAGATTCTTCAATAGATATAAATAAAACAGGATTATTAGGAGAAGAATATACTGAAATAACAACAACTTTAGGGAATTTAGAAAGTAAAAGAACTTCATCGAATCCAGATTTTGCAGCATTATTCATAAAATTATTTTTAGAAAATGGAATTACAAAAGGAGATAAGATTGCAGTGAATATGTCTGGTTCTTTTCCAGCTTTAAATCTTTCTTTAATTTCAGCATTGGATACCTTGGATTTAGAAGGAATAATAATAAGCTCAGTCGGGGCTTCAACATATGGAGCTAATAATCCTAGTTTTACATATTTAGATATGGAGAAAAGATTAGCTGATAAAAATTATATAAAAAATAAAAGTGTAGGATATTCATTGGGTGGAGATGGAGATATAGGAAATAATTTTGAAGAGGTTACAAAAGCTGAAATTTTAAGGAGGATAGACGAATACGGATTGAAGAAGTTTTATAACTCAAAATTAAGTGACAATTTAAGTGAGAGATTTAATTACTATACCCAAGATAGAGAGATAAAATTATTTGTTAATATTGGAGGAAATTTACTTTCAGAAGGGTTGAAATTAGAGTTTGAAAAGGTAGGAATTCCTGTAATTTCCATGCTAAATATAAAAGCCATAGCAAGTAGTTATGGAATTCCTATTGATCCAATCCCAATTCCTAAAATAGGAGTTTCAAATCTTTATAAAGAAGAAAAAAGCAATAAATTAGAGTATGTTATACTCTTTGTCTTCATTTTTTATATTATTTGGAATTATTTTTTTGTATCCGACTGTAAAAAGAAGTGTGATAGAAAATAATAAAGTAAACAATTCATTTATTGGTGCAGAAAGCCAAATCCCCTTTGTATTAAAAAATATTGGAAGGACAAGTAGCGCTACATTAATAAAAAGTAGTCCTCTTAGAATACTAAGTCCACATGAAATTAAAGCTTCTTCTATCGCTGTGAAATAGGCACTAACTATGATATTTAATCCCATTATTAAATATGTAAAGCTATATAGTTTAATTGCTTCATGTGTTAAATTGTATAGATTTATATTATTCGATACGAAAATCTTAATTATATTATGAGTAAATAAATTTACAAGTAAATAAAAAATTCCACCTAAGATTAAGATAATAACTAGAGAGTAATTTAAAACAGTTTTAATTCTTTTGAATTTTAAAGCCCCAAAATTATAACTGATAATTGGTTGAATTCCTTGAGCGAATCCTATCATAGTCATTGTAACAAGAGTAGAGATATATCCTATAATACCAAAGGATGAAACACCTTCTTCTCCTATAAGCTTCATTATATTGATATTGAAAGCCATTATAACAATTCCAGTAGCTATTTCTGTTAAGAATTCTGAAGATCCATTAAAAAGAATCGAGTTACAGAGTTTTAAATTAATTTTGCTTAATTTAAACTTTAATTTTTTTCTTTTAAATTTCAAATAATAGATTAATGGAATAACAGTACTTAGTTGACCTATTCCTGTAGCTATAGCAGCTCCTTTAATTCCTAAGGATAACTTTCCTATAAAAATATAATCTAGAATAATATTGACTAAAGCACCAACTATAATACAAATAAGAGAAAATGATGGAGCTCCATCAACTCTTATAAAAATTTCAAGTCCATATCCTAAAAGATAAGAAATTATAAAAAAGGAAAGATAAAATAAATAAGTTTTAGAATCATTTAAAATGGTATCATTGGCTCCTAAGAGTCTAACAACATCTTCGGTAAAAAATATTCCAATGAATCCAATTATTGTTCCAAATAAAATAAAAAGTTGAACGGAGATACTAAAAACCTTATTGGCAGACTCTTCATCTTTTTCTCCTAATTTAATTCCTATAATTGTTGATCCACCTATTGCAATCATTATTCCCATTGCAAAAGATAAATTAATATAGGGCATAACGATATTTACTGCCGCTAGACCTTTCGATCCCAAGTATTTTCCTATAAAAAACCCATCTACAATACTATAAAGAGAAAAAATCCACATTGTAAGTACAGATGGAAGACAGTACTTCAATAAAAGTTTTGGAATATTTTCTTTTGATAAATTGGTACTCATAAAACCTCCTAAAAAAAAAGACTATAAGTTAGCTTAATCTAACGTATAGTCCTTAATCGATGCCACCCAAACAGTATATCCTTCTTTTAAATCTAGATTAGGACTCAATCCAACTTCGTATCCAGACCCCTTACTACTATGCCTAACCATAACTTTAGTTTTCTTTACACTATTTCGATCTATTTTTACTTTATACCCTTTCAACGAGGTATTTTCAGCTATCTCTTGAAATTCATCTTCTGAAAAAAAATCAGATAAGGCAACAAAAACTGGTTTACCTTGCTCTGCCATAAATATATGAGGCTTTTTAATTACTTCTAAAAACTCATCCATTATTTCACCTCCTGAATTTGCCAGTTTACTACTATATTATACTATTGTAAGCAATTCTAGTCAATGTTTACAATAGATAAAAAAAAAGACTCTAAAAATAAATTTTAGAATCTTTAAATTATTTTACTTATTTATTTTTATTTATCTTTAAGGCAATCATTATTGAAACCAAAAGACCTCCCCAGATTGTTGTATAAGTTATAAGCATCAAAATTTTAGCCAGATTATTCATATGCATCGCCCCCTATTATATAATTACAACATTTACGCCATAAAATCAATAGAGGAAATACATATAAAAAATATATTGTTATCATTTCCTGTGAATAAGTGTTATTTGATTAACATATACAATATATATATTAGTCTTTATATTTGAAATTTAACGCTTTAATTATAGCAAAAGTCTGTGCATCAACGACTCCTGTGATTTTTTCAGGCCTAAAATGATTTTGAAAGGCTTGGATAATCTGTTTGCTTTCATTATCCCATTTATCAGTTAAATTCATAGGGTAGCCATATTTTATAAATTGTTTTTTTATTTGAATAGTATTATATTTAAGTCTGAAATCATCATCTAAAAAATCTTGATAATCTTGATCATCATACCATGCACCAACTCCGTAGTCAGAATAAAGTTTTTTCCAAGGGAAGAGTGGTCCGGGATCAGGTTTCCTTCCTGGTGCGATGTCAGAATGCCCTAGAATATATTTTGGATTTATAGAATATTTATTTGATAAATCTTTTAGTAGAAATCCAATTTTTTCAATTTGAACATCGGTATATGGAAAATAATTTTGAGCTTGAGGAAATTTATATCCAAATTTATCCTGAGTTTTTATTCCTAAGTTAACAATTTCGATACCGATAGAAGTATCATTTAAATTTGTTCTGTTATCAAAAGAACTTATTCCAGCATGCCAAGCTCTTTTTTCATCAGGCACTAAAGACAAAATAGGTTGGTCATCGTTTGATGTAACTAAGTAGTGAGCACTTACATCTCTTTCAGTTAAAACCTTTATGGATTTTTCATCATTTAAAACTGTATAGTGCAAAATAATATGTCTAATTCTATTATTTTGTCCTTTTGCAAAATAACTACTTCTATCAATTTTAAATGTTTCTTCATTTGATTTTTTTTCAGATTGATTACATCCTGCTAAAAAAATCATCAAAGTTAAAATTATTTTTTTATACAATATTCACTCCTTTAAAATTACCTTTTGTTTCGAAGAAGTTTCGAAGCATTAATTACTGCAATTATAGATACGCCGACATCGGCAAATATAGCCATCCATAGGTTTGCTAATCCTAATATTCCTAAAATCATAACGATTATTTTTATTCCTAATGCAAGAACTATATTTTGCCAAACAACATTTTTATTTAGTTTTGCTATTTTTAAAGACTCAATTATTTTATAAGGATCATCATTCATAAGAACTATATCAGAACTTTCAACAGCAATATCACTTCCAATTTTACCCATAGATATTCCAACATCTGATATGGCAAGTGCAGGAGCATCATTAATACCGTCGCCAACAAAGATAACCCCTTTTTTAGAATCTAATTTTAATTTTTCTAAAATAGAAATTTTATCTTGAGGTAAAAGTTGTGAATAGATGTTATTTTTATTTATTCCTAATTCTTTTCCAATAGCTTGTGCAGTAGCATCATTATCCCCTGTTAGCATATAAGTTTCAATATTTAAATCATTAAGCTCTTTTAATGTTTTTATAGAATTTTGTTTGATTGTATCATTTACATAAATTTTACCAAGTAAGACATCATTTGTAGCAACATATACAACTGTACCAATTCCAGTTTCTTCTGGGAAACTAATGTTACATTCTTTCATGAATTTTGAATTTCCAATAATAATTTCATTGCCTTTATATCTCGTAATAACACCATATCCAGATTTCTCATTATGTCCTTCAATATCCCATTCATCTATCTCTATATCACCATAGTTTAAAATGGCTTTTCCAATGGGATGGTTGGAATAAAATTCTCCAGCTTTAGCCATTTCTAAAAGATTTTCCTTTGTTCCATTAAATAGCTCGATTTTAGTGATTGAAAACTTTCCTTTTGTAAGGGTACCCGTCTTA
This sequence comes from Cetobacterium sp. 2A, assembly GCF_014250685.1. Classification (GTDB taxonomy): domain Bacteria; phylum Fusobacteriota; class Fusobacteriia; order Fusobacteriales; family Fusobacteriaceae; genus Cetobacterium. Next base: position 172,389 of record NZ_JACFAJ010000001.1, read on the forward strand.
TCAAAGATAACTTTATCAATATTAGTAAGTCTTTCTAAGTAGTTTCCTCCCTTAATAAGTATTCCAAGTTTTGAAGCTCTCCCAATACTGCTAAAAAAAGTTAATGGAACCGAAAGAACTAATGCACATGGACAAGAGATAACTAAAAATATTAAAGATCTACCTATCCAAAGTTTAAAATCACCTAAGAATAGTGGTAGTATAAATGCTATAAAAACTGCTAAAGATACAACAATAGGAGTATAGTATCTAGCAAATTTTGTAATAAATTTTTCAGTATGAGCTTTTCTACTTCCAGCATTTTCTACTAATTCAATTATTTTAGTAATTGTTGATTGAGAGTAAAGTTTAGTAACTTTTATTTCTAGAATACCCGTTAAATTGATACTACCACTTAATATTTCACTGTCTTTTGATACAAGAATTGGTAGTGATTCTCCTGTTAAAGTTGAATTGTCAATTGACGAATCTCCGGATAGAACAATTCCATCCAGTGGAATTCTTTCTCCAACTTTTACAATTATAATATCATTTATTTTAACATCGTTTGGAGAAACTTTTGTTGTAACTCCATTTTTATCTTTTAAATTTGCATATTCAGGTTTTATATTCATTAGAGCTTCTATAGATTTCTTTGAATTATTTACAGCTAAATCTTCGAAAAATTCTCCTATCTTATAAAATATCATTACTCCAGCAGCTTCTGAAAAATCACCAAGAGAGAAAGCTCCGATAGTTGCAATTGTCATTAAAAAATTCTCGTCTAAAAATTTTCCTCTTTTTATATTTAAAAGAGATTTCCAGATAATATCATAACCAGATATTATATAAGCTAAAATAAATAAAGAATTTTTTACTGTCTCGTTTTTTATAAAAAATGAGATTATAAAAATTGTGATTGATAGAGCCAGAATAATTTTTTTATTCGAGCCATCTTCTTCAGAAATTTCTTCTGTTTTATTTTCTAAAGGAACTAACAAAGTTCCGGGTTCAATTCTATCAGCTAATAAATTTAACTTATTCAATAAGTCATTATCTTCTATATTTTCATTTATTTCTAAAATCACTTTTTTCTTATAAAAATCCACTTGGCAAGTCTCTACAAAGCTTAAACTTTCAAATTCATATTGAATTTTAGCAGCACAACCCCCACAATGAAGATTCTTTATATTATATTCTTTTTTAATCATTTTATAATTCACCTTCTTCATAAGAGCTACAAGAGTGCTGAGTATTTTTTAAATTTAAAAATTTATCATAATCTGTTTCAATTATTTCTTTTGGAATTTCATTTAATAAAATTTCAATGAAAGAATATTTTTCTAAAGTTTTTGTGTTGATTGAATAATAACACCACTTTCCTTGTTTTTTTGTAGTAATAAGCTGATCACTTTTAAGTTTTGAAATATGTCTAGAGACATTTGATTGATTAAGCTCTAAGGCATGTTCTATATTACAAGCACATGAACTTTTTGCTAAATTTAATAAAGATAAAATTCTTAATCTATTTTGATCGCTTAAACTTTTTAATATGTTTATCATAAATCTCCCCCTTTTCATATAATTATATGATTATGTAATCATATATACTTTAACATGTTTTTTTTTAGATGTCAAAATAAAAAAAAGAGAATGCTAAGATTCTCTTTTTTAAATATTCCAAGGAGAAAAATAAAAACCAATTGCTAAAATTGCTATTAAGACTATAACCATAACTACTCTAGTATATATTTTTTCTTTACTTTCCATAAAAACCTCCATTACTCTTATCTTTATTACTTTATAGATTGGGAATGAATATCCTTTTTTTTAATTGATATTATTTATATAAAATTATTTTCAATATAAAAAAGGATTTTGTTATAAAATTTAGTACAAGAGTGCGTAGGATTAAAATTAATCTAATTACAAGGAGTTGATAGGTATGAAAAAGTTATTAATAATAGCTACAGTTATTTTATCATCTACAGTTTTTGCAGCAGAGAGTGGAACAATGATGCAAGATGGAAAATGTAATTGTCCTATGATGAGTGAAATGAAAATAGAAGAAATGGGAAAAATGAAAGATTCTATGATGGCGAATATGACTCCAGAGAACAAAAAACTTATGCAGGAGCATATAGATGCTATAAAAGAAAACAGAACTGAACTTAAAAAAGCTATGCTTGATGAAAAAGTTGATTGGGATAAAGTAAAAAAAATTAATGAAAGTACAGCTGATCATAAAACTGAAATGATGAAATTAATGCATGATGTTGAAAAAACTCCAGTAAAAGCAGCAAAATAAAAAAATGGGCTAATTGGCCCATTTTTTATTTATTCCAGTCATTTAAGAATTTTTCAATTCCTGCATCAGTTAAAGGATGCTCTATCATTTTCATAAGAACATTAAATGGGATAGTTGAAATATGAGCTCCAGCTTTAGCAGCCTCTTTAGAGTGAAGAGGATTTCTTATACTTGCAGCAATAATTTCACTATTTATTCCGTGTATTTTAAAGATATCAGAAATTTCTTGAATTAAAGAAATTCCATCTATTCCGATATCGTCTAATCTCCCCAGGAATGGACTTACATATGTTGCACCTGATCTAGCAGCTAATAATGCTTGATTAGCTGTAAAAATTAAAGTTACATTAGTTTTTATTCCTCTTTTAGTAAGAATGCTACAAGCTTCTAATCCGTCTTTAGTCATTGGAAGTTTTATTACAATATTTTTATGTATTTTTACTAATTCCATAGCTTCCTCAACCATTTCACTAGCAACTAAAGAGATAACCTCAGCACTAATTGGTCCGTCAACTATTGAACAAATTTCTGTTACAACCTCTTTAAAATCTCTTCCTTCTCTTACAATTAATGATGGATTTGTCGTAACACCAGCAATACACCCCATTGCTGCTGCTTTTCTGATTTCATCTACATTCGCTGTATCAATAAATATTTTCATATTATCCCTCCCGAGTATATTTGTGTTTATTATATCATAGTTTGGAACAAAATAAAAATAGAGGAAAAACTAAATAAATTAGTAAGGTTTTTTAATAATTAATAAATTTAAAAGGTGGTATTTATGCAAAGTATTTTTGAACAAAAGATAAAAATAGGGATTTCAGCATGTCAATTTGGTTCAAAAGTTAGATACAATGGAAAAGGAAGAGATATGCTTCAAAATTTAGGAAGAGATAGATCAGAATTTATATGGACTCCAGTTTGTCCTGAATTGACTGCTGGAATGGGTGTACCAAGAGCCTGTATTAAACTTTCAAAGGGAAATGGAATTGATTTTTGGAATGGAGAAGCAATTGTAAAGAATAAAGAAGGAAAAGATGTAAGCAGTTGGATAAAAAAAGGGAGTATATCATGTATGGAAACTCTTGAAAGAGCGGAAATAGACGTATTTATTTTTATGGAAGGAAGTCCCAGTTGTGGAGTTTATAGAACTAGTTTAAAAAATCAAAGATTAGGAAATCCACCAGGGACTTTTGGAGCACTCCTTTTACAAAAAGATATATTTTTAATTCCATCTGTAGATTTACAAAGTCCCATTAGATGGTGGGACTGGAAAAGAAGAATGGTTGTGTTTATATGGTTAAAAAAACAGGAAATTAATAATGAAATAGATTTAAAGGAGATGTGGAAGAGAGTAAGCTATATTTGTCATGAATTAAGTGAAGTTGAAACAAGTAAAATAAAACATGAAATTGCAAAAATATATGTTAGTAAAAATAATCAGCCAGAAAGTTATAGTAAAGTAAAGAAACAAATCCTAGATCTTTTAAGAAGACCAGCAGAAATGGAAATGATAAAAAAATGGCTATGGAAAAATTATATCCATTTAAAAGAAAGAGAAGGAGTTATAGCTGAGGATATTCTTGAGCCAGATATTTTAAGAAATATGACCCATGTACTAGAAGAGATATTAAGTATTGAAAAAAAAGTGAGAGAAAAAAATATATCTTTTAGAAGTTCACCAATAAATTATAAGCCTAAAAGATAAAATGGGGGAATTAAATGTTTAGAAGGAGTAGCGGAATATTAATGCACATTAGTTCTCTCCCATCAAAATATGGGATAGGAGATTTTGGAAAATCAGCATACGATTTTATAAACTTTTTAGAAAAATCTGGTCAAAAAAATTGGCAAATACTTCCTCTAGGTGCAACAGGATATGGAGATTCACCATATCAATCTTTTTCAGCTTTTTCTGGGAATCCATATTTTATAGATTTGGAATCTTTGGTTAGTGATGGATATCTTGAGTTTAGTGATCTTAATTACTTAGAAAATAAAAATCCATCTCTTGTAGATTACAATGAAGTTTATCATAAGAAATATTTCATTTTTAAAAAAGCTTATTCTAAATTTGTAGAAATAGGAGATTTTATTCAATTAAAAGAATTTAGAAAAAAGAATCTATATTGGATAGAGGACTATAGTTTATTTATGGCCCTAAAAGAAAAGTTTAATGGAGCTTCTTGGTTAAATTGGCCAAGAAAATATAGAGTTAGAGATAGAGAAACTATGAAAAAGTCAAAAATAGAATTAAAGAAGTCTATTCAATATTTTACATTTTTAGAATATTTATTTCAAAATCATTGGTTTAAACTAAAAAGCTATGCAAATAAAAAAGGGATAAAGATAATTGGAGATATTCCTATGTTTGTGTCGACAGATAGTTCAGACACTTGGGCGACACCAAATTTTTTTCAATTTGATAAATATAAAAAACCGAAAAGAGTTGCGGGTTGTCCACCAGATTTCTTTAGTAAAAGTGGTCAATTATGGGGAAATGTTTTATATGATTGGAAAGCTATGGAGGAAAAAAAATATGTATGGTGGATAAATAGATTGAAGTTTTGTTCCAAGCTTTATGATATTTCTAGAATAGATCATTTTAGAGGATTTGAATCATATTGGTCTATTCCAGCAGAGGCAAAATCGGCAGCGGTAGGTCGATGGGAAAAGGGGCCGGGAATGAAATTTTTTAATATTATCAAGAGTAAGTTAGGAAATATTCCAATAATAGCTGAAGATTTAGGAATTTTAACTTCAAAAGTTGAAAAATTATTGATTGATACTGGATATCCGGGAATGAAGATTTTAGAATTCGCATTCGATAGTAGTGGAGAGAGCTCCTATTTACCTCATAAATATAAAAGGAATTCTATCGCTTATACAGGAACCCATGATAATAACACGATTGTTGGATGGTATAAAGAAGCCCCTAAAAAGGATAAAGAGTTTTGTAACGAATATTTAAAATGTTACTTAAGAAAAATTGATGGCGATTTAAATGAAAGTATTTCTTGGAAGTGTATAGAAGCAATATGGGGTTCAAAATCTGTAATTTCAATTGCTCAACTTCAAGATTTTTTAGAAATTGGTAATATAGGTAGAATGAATACACCTTCGACACTTGGTGGAAATTGGACTTGGAGAGTTTCAAAAGAAGAATTGACAGATGAATTGGCTAGTAAAATACTAAAAATAACCAAAAAATTTAATAGGTAGGTGAAAAGTGAAAATTCAAAAAGAGAAGTTAAAAAAAGAAATTGAAAAACAACTTAAAATAACCTATGGAAAAGAGATACAAGATGCTGAAGACTTTGAAATTTATCAATCTTTAGGAAAAGTAATAATGAGTGAAATTTCTGAAAATTGGTATAAGACTACAGAGTCATATAAAGAAAAAAAGCAAGCTTTTTATTTTTCAGCAGAATTTTTAATGGGTAAATCTTTAGGAAATAATTTGACTAATTTAGGTTTATTAAATGAGGTTAAAAAAGTATTAGAGGAGTTAAGAGTTAGTTATAGTGATATAGAAGAAGCAGAAGAGGATTCAGGTCTTGGAAATGGAGGATTAGGAAGATTAGCTGCATGTTTTATGGACTCTTTTGTAACCTTGAATCTTCCAGGAAAAGGCTATGGGATTAGGTATAAAAATGGAATTTTTAAACAAAAATTTGAGAATGGTTTTCAAATAGAATATCCAGAAACATGGTTAAAATATGGAGATGTATGGACAGTTAGAAGACCAGCTGATGAAGTATTGGTAGAATTTGGAGATGAGGTTGTAAGAGCTATCCCTTATGATATGCCAATTATAGGATATGGAACTAATAATATAAATACTCTTAGACTTTGGGAAGCAGAAGCTTTATCTGAACTTAATTTAACAGAGTTTAATAAGCAAAATTATGAACTTTCATTATTAGAAAAAAATAATGCTGAAAATATAACAAGAGTTCTTTATCCAAATGATACTACAGATGAAGGTAAAAAATTAAGATTAAAACAACAGTATTTTTTTGTTTCAGCATCATTACAAGATATACTAAGAGAATTTAAAAAAATTCATGGAAACAGATTTGAAGAACTTCCAAATTTTATTGCTATCCAATTAAATGATACTCATCCTGTAATTGCTATACCTGAGATGATGAGGTTACTTTGGGATGTTGAGGGATTAACTTGGAAAAATTCTTGGAAAATAGTTACCCAAATTTTTTCATACACAAATCATACAATTTTAGCAGAAGCTCTTGAAAAATGGTGGGTAGAAATATATAAAGAGGTAGTTCCAAAAATATACAAAATAACTCAAAGAATTAATGTGGAACTAGAACAACTTTTAGAAGAATATTATCCAAATGATAGAAAAAAACAAAATAATATGGCTATAATCCAAAATGATTTAATACATATGGCTTGGTTAGCTATATATGGATCTCATACCATAAATGGAGTGGCAGAATTACATACAAATTTATTAAAACATAAAGAGTTAAAAGATTGGTATAAATTATTTCCAGAAAAATTTCAGAATAAGACAAATGGGATAACACAAAGAAGGTGGTTATTGCAATCTAATCCACAACTTTCAAATTTTATAACCGAGTTAATTGGGAATAAGTGGATAACAGATTTAAATGAATTAAAAAAATTAGAAGTTTTTGCAGAAGATGAATCTGTATTAACTAAGTTTTTAGAGATAAAACAAAAGAAAAAAAATGAATTAGCTAAATATTTGAAAAAAACACAAGGAATAGAAATTGATACTAAATCTATATATGATATTCAAGTAAAAAGAATTCATGAATACAAAAGACAGCTTCTTAATATACTCCATATAATGGATCTTTATAATAGACTAAAAGTGAATCCTGAATTAGAGATGAATCCTGTAACTTACATATTCGGAGGGAAAGCTGCACCCGGTTATATAAGAGCGAAGAAGATAATAAAACTTATAAACGAAATGGCAGAATTAATTAATAATGATAAAGATATATTAGGAAAAATTAAAATAGTATTTATAGAAAATTATAGAGTTTCTGTAGCTGAAAAAGTTTATCCAGCAGCAGATATATCCGAACAGATTTCAACGGCGGGGAAAGAAGCTTCAGGAACAGGGAACATGAAGCTAATGATGAATGGAGCTTTAACTCTAGGAACTTTAGATGGAGCTAATGTAGAGATTGTAGATGAAGCAGGAATTGAAAATAATTTAATATTCGGATCAAAGGTTGAAGAAATAGAGGAACTTCTTAAAAAAGGCTATAATCCACTGGTTCCATATGAAGAAATAGAAGGATTAAAAAATGTTGTAGATTATTTGAAAAAAGATGAGTACATAGAGCTTTACAACTCTCTTTTGAAAGGAGCTTCATGGCATGATCCAGATCAATATTTGGTTCTTCAAGATTTCTCTTCGTATAGAGAGATACAAAAAAAAGCTAATAAAGATTATTCAAACAGAATGGAATGGGCAAAAAAAGCATGGTTAAATATAGCAAATAGTGGTAAATTTTCTTCAGATAGGACCATAAAAGAATATGCTAAAGATATTTGGCATATAGAATCAGATAAAATTAATTAAAAATAGGTGCTGACATATGTCAGCACCTATTTTTATCTTATTCAATTGGTTCAAACTGATCTTTACTAGCTCCACAAACAGGACAAATCCAATTGTCTGGTATAGATTCCCATGCAGTTCCAGGAACTATCCCACTGTCTGGATCTCCAATGCTTGGATCATAAACCCAATCACAAATAGTACATCTCATTTTAGTCATATTAATTCCTCCAAAGAATTATTTAATAAAAGATTTATATTTATAATACGTATTTTTTGTTGTAAATCCTTTTGGAATAAAATTTTAATCTATAACAAAAACTAGAGTTTGGTTTATACGTGACCAATCATATATAAATTTTGCATGTGATGTAGCATTTCTAACACACATATGAGAACGCGGTTCAGTTCCAAGAAGAGGTGAGTATTCGATCATTTCTGTTCTTGGTAAATTAACAGGAATACCATGCATATATGCTCCTCTTGTAAATCTAACTGCGTATGGGGAATAACCTTCAATTATATCACTACTGCCATCTTTTAAATAAAGCATCTTGTATTTTTTTTCTTGTACAATATAAGTTCCCAACGGCGTAGGAGCAGAAAATGGAGGATGATTTCTTCCAGTTGTAACTGGATTCATACTTCTAACTTTCCATGTTTCGTTAATCTTATCCATAGTAACAATATTTTGATTTTTTCTATCTATAAAAATAGCTTTATTAAAATCATTGCTTGAAATTTCGTCTAAATATCTATTAGGAACCATCCATTCCCCATCTCTAGAGAAACTTTTAATTAAAGAAAATTGTTCATATCTACTAATAATGGCAACTAGACTTCCATCTCTTCCATATTTTGCGGGAGTAGATAAGTTATTGGGATTATATAGAGGAATGGCTTGGTTTCTGGGTACTCCATCAGAATCTATAGTTTCTCCATTTATTAATGCTGGAGAACCATTTATATTTTTATAATTGGCAACAAAACCAAGAGTTGGATAAGTTTTTTCAAAATCTTCCAATTTATCAAGATAAGTATTAATTTTTTCCCATTGAAATTGACGAGTAGATTTTTTCCCGTAGGAGTATTGATCTTTTAGGGTATACTTATTATATAATAATTCTTTTTCAATTTGTGCTGCATTTAAAATTAATGAAAGTCCTAAAAGCAAAAAAAATTTAATCATTTTAATCAGCTCCTTTTTTTATTTTATAATTTTACATACTTATAATACATAAAGTACATAAATCCTTTCTTTTATTTATAAAAATAATATAGTACAATATAGTGACAAATAAACAAAAAGGTGATGGAGAATGAAAAGACCAAGAGTAGTTGTTATTGGTGGTGGAAGTGGGCTTTCTGTTGTATTAAAGGGACTCAAACATTTTCCAATTGATATAACAGCAATAGTTACAGTTGCAGATAATGGGGGAAGTAGTGGTATTTTAAGAAAAGAGTTTAATATACCAGCTCCTGGAGATTTAAGGAATGTAATGGTAGCTTTGAGTGATGTAGAACCTCTTATAGAAGAAGTATTTCAACATAGATTTAAAGAAGATTCATTTGTTGGAGGTCATCCATTAGGAAATCTTTTAATAACAGCTATGATAGAAATAACAGGGGATATAAGGAAAGCTATCGAAAAATTAAGAAAACTATTTAATATAAAAGGAAAGATTTTACCAGCAACTTTAGAAAATGTTGAATTAATTGCTGAAAAATGTAGCGGTGAAATAGTATTAGGAGAAACAAATATTCCAGTTGCAGGAGAAAAAATTAAAAGAGTTTTTTATAGTTCAAATTTTACAACACCGGAGGAAAATCTACGAGAAGTAGAAAAGGCAGATTTAATAATATTTGGAATAGGAAGTTTATATACGAGTTTAATTCCAAATTTTTTATCTCATGAGATGCAAGAAGCCTTAAAAAGTTCTAAAGGAAAAAAGATATATATTTGTAATGCTATGCAACAGCCTGGTGAAACTGAAGGATATACCGTTGGAAACCATATTGAATCCATAAATAGACATGTAGGATATAATATGGTAGAGAAAGTTATATTCGATTCAAGAGAAATTCCAGATAAAATTCTTAAGAGGTATAGAGAAGAAGGAAGCGATATTGTAAAACTGGATAAGGATAATTTAGAGCTACTAGGTGTTGAGCTAATAGAAGCAAATATAATTCAGGTAGATAAAAAAAATCAGATCAGACACCATCCTTACAAATTGGCTGCTACTATTTATTCACAGATAGAAAATTTAGATAATTTTTATATATAGATTATTAAAAGGAAAAGTAAAAAAAATTTGTATATTAATTTAGCTAAATTTAGATAGCGAAATATTTAGGAGGGGTCTCAAATGAAAAAATTATTGTTAATGTTAGGAATTATTGGAATTATGGGAGCATGTAGTTCAACTGAGCCAGTTGAACAGCCACAAACTGTGGTAGTAGAAGAAGTTGAAGTAGCAGAAATCGTTACAGTTGTTAAACCAGATAAATAAAATAAAAGCTAAATAATTAAGAAGGAGAGGACAGTCCTCTCCTTCTTAATTATTTAAGAAAATAGTCAACTAACTCTTTATGATTTTTACTAAAAAGAGATTTTGTGGTATTTCCAACATTATATGTTAAATTATAATCAATTATTCCACCAACAATTCCACCGATAAATGGTACAAATTCTAATACCTTTCCACCTGTTTTAAATAAAAATTTTGTTGTAAGAGCTTTTAATATTCTTTCATTTATTGATTTTAGAGTAGAAGAAGGTATAACTTTTCCAAAATTTTTCATTCCAACTTCATTTGAAATTATAAGAAAATCGTTTATATTATTTGAGATTAAACATACTTTTGCTAGTACATCAAGAGAATCATTATTTTTAATTTCGTAATTTTTTATATACGCAACTGCATAAACAATTCTTAATTGCATAGCTAAAACAGTTAAAAAATTTGCTGGGAAGCCAGCAATAGAAGTCATAAAGCCACCAAACGATGTTATTCCACCATTTATAGTACACTTATAAATTTCATTTCTAACCAGTCTAGTGATTGCACGATTGGGACTGAAATGAGATTTTTTTAAATTTTCAATAGCAAGATTTTCAGCGGAAGCAAAACCATATTTTCCATATAGTGCCATTTTTTTTGCTTCATCTAAGACTTTACTTAATCCTTCATCAAAACGCTCCATAAAAAATAACCTCCTTAATATCTATAATTCTTACTCTGTATAATACTACATTTTGGAACTTTATTCCTCTTTTTTATTTTTAATTTGTTATATTGCCAAAAGTAGAAAATAAAGTTATAATCCACATAGAGGTGATGACTAATTATGATATTAAAAAAGATAAATGGGTGGACAGAAGAGAATTTAGTAAAAAAGAATGAAATTTTTGAATTTTCAGAATCATACAAAGAATTTTTAGATTGTGGAAAGACAGAAAGAGAATTTGTAAAAATAACATTAAAGCTAGCTGAAGAAAATGGGTTTAAAAGTGCGTTAAGCATGAAACATTTAAAAGCTGGAGATAAAGTTTTTTATGTGAATAGAGAAAAAAATATAGTTTTAGCTGTTATTGGAAAAAAAGATATATTAGAAGGAATAAATTTTATAGTTTCTCATATTGATTCTCCAAGAATAGATTTAAAACCCAATCCTTTATATGAAGATTTAGAGTTGGCATATATGAGAACTCATTATTATGGTGGAATAAAAAAATACCAGTGGGCTTCAATTCCATTGGCATTACACGGAACTGTTATTATAGCAAATGGAGAAAAAAAAGAAATTATAATTGGGGAATATGAAAATGATCCTGTGTTTACAATTCCAGATCTTCTACCGCATCTATCAGGAAAATATCAAGGAGAAAGAAAAGCGGGAGAGGTTTTAATGGGAGAGGAGTTGCAAATAATAGTTGGAAGTATGCCAACAACAATTGCAAATCCAGAAATTAAAGAACTTGTAAAATATGCTGTTTTAGAGAAATTAAACGAAGTATATGGAATGATCGAAGAGGATTTTATATCAGCAGAATTTCAGTTAGTTCCAGCTTACAAAGCTAAGGACGTAGGTATAGACAGATCTTTAGTTGGAGCATATGGACAAGATGATAGAATTTGTGGATATACATCTTTAAAGGCTATATTAGACATAACTGAAATACCAGATAGAACAGCAGTATGTTATCTTTCTGATAAAGAAGAAACAGGTTCAAATGGATCAACAGGGTTACAATCTAACTATATAGAATATTTTACTGGAGATTTAATATCAAAGATTAAAGAATCGTATAGTGATTTATATTTAAGAAAATGTTTGTGGAATTCTAAGGCACTTTCATCAGATGTAAATGTTGCAATGGATCCTTTATTTAAAAGTGTTCATGAGAGTCAAAATGCGGCTAAACTTAATTATGGAATTGTAGTTACGAAATATACTGGTGCTAGAGGGAAAAGTGGAACAAATGATGCTGACGCAGAATATGTTTGGGAAATTAGAAATCTTTTAAATTCTCAAAATATAAAGTGGCAAACAGGAGAACTTGGAAAAGTTGATGAGGGTGGCGGAGGAACAGTCGCTATGTTTTTAGCCCAAGCTGGAATTAAAACCATAGATGTTGGACCAGCTCTGCTTGCGATGCATTCACCTTTTGAGGTTGCATCGAAACTAGACTTATATGAAACATACAGAGCTTATAAAGCATTTTTTGCAATGAGTTAATTAAAAATTTACAAGAGAGGGAAGAAATGAAAAATTTTTTACAGGGGATTTTAAATAGAAACATTGATAAATGTTCTTTAGGAAGAGTTGCTGACTACATACCAGGACTCTCAGCTGCGAATAAAGAAAATTTAGGAATATGTTTAATAACTAATGATGGTGAGATTACAAGTGTTGGAGATTATGATGTGAAATTTACACTTCAGAGCATTTCTAAACCATTATCTCTTATGCTGGCAATTTTGGATCAGGGAGAGAAGTATGTTTTTTCAAAAGTAGGTATGGAACCAACAGGAGATCCATTTAATTCAATTAGAAAATTAGAAACTGGAGGGATGAGAAAACCCTTCAATCCTATGATAAATGCAGGAGCTATAGAGGTTTGTTCAATGATAAAGGGGAAAACATCAGAGGATAAGTTCAACAGAGTTTTAAATTTTATAAAAGTTATTTCAGAAAATGATAAATTAGATATTAATAACAATATTTATTTAGGTGAAAAAAAGACAGGAAATAGAAATCGTTCTATGGGATATTTTTTAAAAGGAGAGGGACTTATCCAAGATGATGTTGAAGATGTTTTGGATGTTTATTTTAAACAGTGTTCTATTGAAGTTACCGCAGTTGATTTAGCAAAAATTGGAATGTTTTTATCAAGAGGTGGAGTTACTTCAAAAGGGGAAAGGATAGTTAGTGAACATGTTTGTACAATAGTGAAAACTTTAATGATAACTTGTGGAATGTATGATGGATCTGGAGAATTTGCAGTTAAAGTTGGAGTTCCATCGAAGTCTGGAGTAGGTGGTGGAATAATGTCGGTAGCTCCTGGAAAGATGGGAATCGGTGTTTTTGGTCCAGCTTTAGATATAAAAGGAAACTCTATTGCAGGCATATCAGTTTTAGAAGAAATTGCATCTAATTTAAATTTAAGTATTTTTTAATTATTTAACAAATACAAGAAGCCATGAGAATAATCATGGCTTCTTGTATTTTATTCTTTAATTACCATAGTATGAAATCTTCTAATCCCATCTTTATCTTCAAAAGCTTTAATGCCATGGATATCACTATAATATCCAGGAAATATTCTTTCGAATTTTTCTCGAGCTAATAAAAAATCTAAAATAGATTGAGAATTTTTGTCGATTTTTTCTCCACCCATTAAAATAGGAATACCAGGTGGATACGGTACAACCATAACTCCTGCAATTCTATTCATTATATCTTTAACAGGAAGATGTTCTATGTTACATCTAAAGACTTCCTTTGCAGCTTGAGCGGGTGTTAAAATTTGGTTAGGAATAATTTCAAAAGCTTTATCCATAAAATCCAAAAGTTTAGATTTCTTTATATAGTTATGCATAATTTGACAATGATCTTTTAAACCTTGATTTGAATAATATTCTGGAAATAAAGTCACAAGTTTTGGAAAAATACATTCAAGGGGAGTATTGTTATCATAATCTTTTTTAAATTCGATTAATGCTTGAATAAGCGCTTCTTGTTTAGTTTGAGTTGTTCCTATGGTATGTAAAAATAAAAGTGAATACGTATCTGTTTTTTCGTTAACAACTCCTTTTAAAGTTATATATCTACTTAATATGCTTGCCGGGATTCCCATATCCCCATATTCGCCTTCAAGTGTAATGCCAGGACAAATTATGGTAAGTTTTATAGGATCCAAAAGAACATAGTTATCTTCAATATCTTCAAAACCATGCCAATTGTTTTTACTATTGAAAGTCCAACAGCTTTGATTTGTTAAAAGATATTCATCAGGAACATCTTCGAAGTTTATGTATTTTTCATTATAAACAACCTTTTTTGGTTGCCATAGTGAAAAAAACCAGTCACCATTAGTGATAGCCTCTTTATTTAGATTCGTTATATATTTTCTAAAATGAATAGCATCTAGGATAGTTTTATTTAAGAGTTCCTTTCCATTGTAATCCATCATAGCTGTAGCAACATCTAGAGAAGCAAGCATGCTATATTGTGGGGATGTTGAGCTATACATCATATAAGCTTGATTAAATACATCAAAATCTATTTTTTCTTTTGTACCATCTTTAACTTGTAACATGGAGGCTTGGGAAAAAGCTCCTAAAAGTTTATGGGTAGATTGTGATGCGAATATTGGTGGATGTTCAATAGAATTATCTGAATTTGTCATAGCAAAATGTTCTGCATATAAAGGATGAAATTTAGCATATGCATACCATGCTTCATCAAAATGTAGATTATCTACATTTGAATTTAGAGTTTCTTTAATTTTGTTTATATTATAACAAATTCCATCATATGTTGAATTTGTTAGTGCTGACATTTTAACTCTTTTCTTTGTTATTTTTTCAATATAATCTTTACTAAACTCATTAAGGTTAACAGGACCAATTATACCAAGTTTATTTCTTCGAGGTATCATGTAAAATGGAGTAGCCTCTGTTACAACCATTCCATAATTTAGAGATTTATGACAGTTCCTATCCACAAAAGCAATATCACCTTCTGTAACACGTCCTTTCCAAATTATTTGATTAACCGAGCTAGTGCCATTTAAAACATAATAAGTTTTGTCAGCTGAAAATACACGAGCTGAATTTATTTCAGCTGATTTGATAGGTCCTTCGTCATCTAATAAAGAACCAAGTTCTGGAACAGAGATAGATAAATCTGATCTCAAAGTATTTTCTCCATAAAAATCAAAGAAAATTTTTCCAATAGGATTTGTTAAAAACATTGTTCCACCTGAATGTCCGGGAGTATGCCAGGCATATTTACATTCTTTTGTATAATCAACGAGTTCACTAAAAAATGGAGTTCTAAGAATTTTCATATAATTAGTAATTAAATTAGATATTTGACCTGTGATGAAGAAAACTGTATCTTCAAAAATATTAATAGTACAATCAATTTTTTTCAAAATTTTTATATTAAAATTATTATTATTTTTAGTTAAAAATATTACGATTGGAATTTTTGGGTTTATATTTCTAATATAATCTACAATTTCTTCAATATTATTTTTATTAATCAGAATGATTCCAGAGATATTTTGATTATGAGAAAAATATTTATAAAAATTATCAAGAGAATTTGTGTATATATTGGGAATATTTTTTAAAATTTCCTTTGTTCTATTTTCAAAATCTAAATTTTCATCATAATCTTTATAAATTAATAATGGCCAGTCAAAGAGTGTTTTTTCTACCATAAAAACCTCCTAAAATTATAGTAAACCAAACTTTATATAGAAAAGCAGAATCAGTTACGATCCTGCTTTTCCTTGAGTTATATTATTTAGTTTCTTCAGGAGTTTCTATATTTTTAGATTCGTTACAACATTTTTTTAAGTTTTCAAGTTTTTCTTTCGCTAAATCTTTCCCTCCTATTCCAAATGCAACAGCAAAGGCAACAGCTAATGCACCAACAGTAAATCCGAATGCAAGATTTATAATTTCATTTGCTATTCCCATTTGTCTTAGACCCATAGCACCTACAAAAATTATAATTGCAACTTTAGCAATCACAGCTATAGATTTTTTATTAGCCATTTCTGTATTTAAAATAAAATTAGAAGCGAATTTAGCAAGAAATACTCCAACTCCAATTATGATTACACCAAGAAGTATTTGACCAAGAAGTAATGTTAAGTTTAAGCTTAAAGTACTTAAAGTACCGAAACTTAAGATTTCAATAGATTGGATGATTGCAAAATAAACTACTATTATTTTTACAGCTTTACCAGCTAATTTAGAGTAGTTATTTTCACTTACTTTAATTCCAGTCTTTTCAATATAAGAGTCAAATTTTAATCCAATAAGAATATTAGTAACTACACTTTCAAATAGTTTTCCGAAGTAGAAAGCAAGAGTTATAACAATTGCTACCCCAACTAAATTAGGAATATATTGGAATAAAATATCTAACATATTTATAATTGGTAAAGTTATATATTGAAGTCCTAAGTATCCTAAAGAAGCTGTGATTACAGGAATAAGGATTAAAATATATATAATAGTAGAAATAATTGAAGAGAGTTTTCCTTGGAATATTGATTTTCCATCAACAACGATTTTGTTATCTAAATTGAATGAATCTAAAATTCCTTTAATAATATTTCTAAGTTTACTTGCAATGAACCATCCAACTAACAGTATTAATCCAGAAGCAATTATATTTGGAATATAACTTAAAAATTTGTTTGTCATATCTGTTATTGGTGTTAAAATTCCATTTAGTTTTAATGAAACTAAAATTCCAGGAAGTAATAGAATAAAAACTATTAGATAAACAATTTCTCCAATTATGTGTGATATAGGAGCTGAGTTATCAGACACCTTAATTTTGTCATCAACTTTTAGTTTCTTTAGAAATTCTTCTGAGAAATATTTTGCAAATTTAGCTGTAATAACAGCAACAATAAGCAGAAGAATACCACCAAATACGTTGGGAATAAATGAGAATATGGGTGTTAGAAAATCAACTAATGGTGTTGTAAACTGTGAGAATCCAAGTCTTTCAGCAGCAGCAATGATAACGAAGATTACTATAATATAGTAAATAAATTTAATGAAGAAACCTAGAATGAATCTATTTCTGCTGTCTTCACCACCAATAATTTTATCTTCTAAAAATCCAAAAATTTTTGTTTTAGAAAATAATGATTCTATTTTTTTCGCTACGTATGATGCAAACCAAAGTCCTAAAATAATTATAACAAGAGCAATAATTATATTAAAAATATAATTATTAGACCAAAGTGTAAATAAATGTTCCATAAAAATCCCTCCTAATTTTATTTTTTAGCTTCTAAGATAAGATACATTGAAACATAAGAATTTCCTTCAAGCTTTACAAATTTTATAATTTATATTAAAATATAAATTAATAAAATATACAGGAGTGAACTTATGAATAAGAGAATATTTAGTTATCTTGATATTTTTAAAAGCAATAAAATTTCTTCTAGAAGATTAGCAGAAGGATTAAAAAAATCTGGAAGTTTAGGACCAATAGCATTGGAATTTAAAACTTTATTATATATGTTACAAGATATAAAGAATAAAAAATATTCTATAAATAAAGTTGATTTATGCACAATAGTTGGAATCGTTGCTTACGTTGTAAGCCCAATAGATTCAATTCCAGATATTCTACCTATTTTAGGTTTTACAGATGATACCGCTTTAGTAGTTTGGGGAATGAAAAAATTCCACGATATCATATTTGAATATAAAATTTGGAAGAACTGTAAAGAGAATTAACTATTATTTAGTTGCTATACTCTTCTAATGATGAAATTGCTACTTTATGGAGTGGAAAAATCGCAATCATATTTACTATAGTCATTAAACCTAAACCAAAATCTGCAAGATTCCACATGAAAATGTTTTGTTCTATTCCACCAATAAAAATCATAGATAGAGCAAAAATTTTAAATAACTCTTGAGGCCATTGTTTTTTTGATAAAAAAATAAGATTGGTTTTTCCGTAAAAACATATTCCTAAAAGAGTGCTAAAAGAAAATAGAAATAAAATGATTGCAATAAAAATTCCACCAAAATCACCAATATGAAATTTAAAAGCTGATTGTAGAAGTTCCATTCCATTAAATTTAGATATGGCGGAAGGTTCTGTCAGAAGGACGACCATACCAGTGGCGGTACAAATTACAAAGGTATCTACAAAAACTCCTAGAGATTGGATTAGACCTTGCTTTACAGGATGACTTACATTGGCAGATGCAGCTGCACAAGGAGCACTCCCTGTTCCAGCTTCATTGGAAAAAAGTCCTCTCTTGACACCTTGCATAACAATTGCTCCAAAAGTACCTCCTATCCCTTGTTTTATTCCAAAAGCTTGAGAAACTATATCTTTAATTACACTTGGAATGAGAGTTATATTTTTAAAAATTATAAAAAATACAACTACCAAGTATAAAGTTGCCATGATAGGAACAATTTTATCTAGGACATTAGCTATTTTATCTTTTTTTCCAAAGAGAACGGATGCGGATAAGATAACTAAAAATATAGTCATGATTTTAGGGTCTATATTAAAAGCTACATAGAAAGATTCAGAAACTGAGTTTGAAACAATTTGTAAAACACCACCCCAACAAATTATTCCAGTAATTACAAATATAGCACCAGTTTTTTTCATACCGAGGCCATTTTTTAGGTAAAAGGCTGGCCCACCATTAAAATTTCCATTTCCATCCTTTTCTCTAAAAATTACCGCTAATGTTGTTTCGATAAATGCTGTAGCAGCTCCTAAAAGAGCTACAATCCACATCCAGAAAATAGAACCAGCACCTCCTATTGAAATAGCACTTACAACTCCAGCTAAATTTCCAACGCCAACTCTAGTTGCAGTACTTATACAGAAAGCTTGAAAAGATGAAATGTTTTGATCATCCCCTTGAGACTTTTCCATTAAAAGTTTCATCATATGCTTGAGCAATCTAATTTGTACAAATTTTGTTTTCCAACTGAAAAATATACCAGCTCCTATTAAAATTACTACCAATAAATTTTTATTCCATAAGATATTGTTAAAAAAATTGACGATATTTTTTAAATTTTCCATTTTTTTCTCCTTTTATATTTTTGTATAAAAAAAACCTGCGGAATTAATCCACAGGTCAAATTACTTTGCTATGAATACAAATCCATGTTATCAATTATTAATGAAACATAAAATGGATTCGTATTAAATTCTTAAAAGAATAAACACCAATCCTAAGTTCTATAATAATAGTAATATGAAGTTGTATTAATTTTTCTGAATCTAAACATCAGCTCAACCTCCTAAAAAATCTTATTAGTGAGTAATATATCACTTAAATTTAAAAAATACAAGTCCTATTTTCTAAATTATTATTTGACAAATTATATTTGTAAGGATAGACTCAAACTAGTAAGAAGAAAATAATAGGAGAAATTAAATGAAAAAAATATTATGTGCTTTATTTTTACCGCTTTCACTATCAATATTTAGTAGTCCTTGTCCAAACTCTCCAAATTGTGTAATATCAGATGAGAGTGATACTAAACATTATATTGAACCTATAAAATTTCAGAATCAAAATATCGAATCTGTAAACAAAGCTTTAGTTCAAGCAATAAAATCTTTAGATGGAGAAATTATAGAAAATAAAGATAATTATATAAAAGCAAAATTTCAAAGTAAATTTTTTAAATTTGAAGATGATGCAGAGTTTTATATAGATAAAGAAAAAAAAGTTATAGAAGTAAGGTCAGCAGCTCAAAGTGGATGGTATGATTTTAATGTGAATAGAAAAAGAATAGAAAAAATAAGAACTTTAATTAAATAAATCAGTATAAATGTAAGGGGTGATTGTATGGATGAGTTAAAGAAAAAATTGACTTCTATTCAGTATGGAGTGACTCAAAAAGAAAAGACAGAACCTCCTTTTGAAAATGAATATTGGGATAATGAAAAAGCTGGAATTTATGTAGATGTTGTTTCTGGAGAACCTCTTTTTTCATCTTTAGATAAGTTTGATTCAGGAACTGGGTGGCCTAGTTTTACTAAACCTATCATAGAAGAAAATATAACTATAAAAACCGATTTCAAATTATTTTTACCAAGAAAAGAAGTAAAAAGTAAATATGCAAATTCACATTTAGGGCATGTATTCAATGATGGCCCACAACCAACAGGAAAAAGATATTGCATGAATTCAGCTTCATTAAAGTTTATACCTTTAGAAAAAATGGAAGAATTAGGGTATGGAAATTTTTTAAAAATATTTAAAAAGAGCCAAGATTGATTTAAATCTTGGCTCTACTTTTATTTGTTATTTGTGTAGATAACTCTTCCTAAAGAATCACCAGGTTCACTGTATGGGTAATCTTTTATGCTGGCAACAACTCCATCATTATCAGTAATATATTCTTTGATTTTCTTTCCAAAAGCATCATACTGAACAAATAAAATATCGCCTTTTTTTACTTTATCCATAATTTGAACTTTATTTTCTACATATCCACCTTTTTCAGCTCTAATACGATTCCATTCATTTCCAATAAATGTTTATAGCAATAGGTAAGAATTTGAAATAATCGCTATCTTTTCCCCTGCTCCACACCGTACGTGATAGTTTCCCATCATACGGCGTTCCATCAATTATTATTTAATTGACTTGGGGCTATCCCTCCACTACTTATTATCATAGTTTCATTGGTACTGTGCCCCTACTCTCACAAGATTAAAGAAATTTCGTTATATTTATAACTTATATCCACCAACACCCTAACTGGCTTTTTGTTGTATCTTGCTTTCCACGTTCCATACTTCTTATCATTAAATTTACTTAGGTGGTTACTATGAGCCTGTAAGCTAGATACTGCCTATAACAGTATAACGATGTTCATAATGAAAAGTTTTACTAATCGTCACTTACACCACAATTTTGTGGCTACGACATTTCTATCGTATAGAATTTTAGACCCGTACACTCGCAACTTCGTCGGCATTTATTAATGCATTCTCACCATATAAATTTGACTCCCAATCTATTACTATCTCGACGGTTAAGTTCGCTTTTCCTTTGATTAGGGATAGTTCTCAATTGACTTTACCAGGCTTTAAACCGTGATATTTAGTTAGAATATCACCGCATACTGGAGATTAGAGAAGACGTTTCAGGTCGTTAATCCATCATTCCATCTTTCAGAAGTATAGTTAATAGCTTTATACTATATTACGTGTCACACTTTCATATTCTTTAATTTTTTCATTGGAAAGATTATTTGAATAAATTAGATTATTTAAAACTCCAGTAGTTGCTCTAGCAACAATATCTTTTTGTTGTGTTTCAGAAGTTCCAAGTTCAAAAGTAATTGCAGGAATGTTTGTTAATACATATGATGTTTCAACACTTCCCTTTTCACCTTCATCATCTTTTATAATATCGGCTCCAGTTAACATGGCCATTTGTTTTATTATAGGGTTTCTAAAATCTGCATATACAAATAATGGAAATTGATTTCCTTTTCCACCTGTATGTAGATCGATTACTCTATCAGCATTTTTTGATAATAAATTTTTCCAAATAAGAGTTGAATATTTTTGGTCAGAATTGGTATTTTTTTCTGAATCCATCTGTCTATTTAAATCAGAAGTTGTTTCACTCCCACCGCTAAATTTAAATCCTCTAGTATTGTTTAAAAGGCCAGAAGTATTCATTCCATGAACAATTGTAACTGTTCCTTTAACATTTTCTGGAGTAAGTTTTTCTTTTACTTTGTAGCTAGTTAAAATAGGATTTAATTCATTTCCATGTACTCCAGAGTTTATTAAAAATTTGTCTCCAGATTCTTTTCCTTTTATAATAGTTACTGGAATATACCAAGGATTACCTAAACTATTTTCGACACCTTGGAAATAAAATTCATAAATATTTCCTGCTTCTAAATCAGAAACATCTAAATTTGTTATGATGTTTTTCCCTAGAAATTTGTCTCCGGTATACTCAGTTTTTCCAAATGAAACCATAGATAAAGCGAGTGAAGCACTACTAATTAATAAAAATTTTGAAACTGTCATAATATCCCTCCCAAATTTTTGTATAAAAAAAAGCCTAACATTAACAAAAACAAGTTAAAGTTAGACTTATAGCGACAAAATAAAATTTAGAAAATAAAAAATTAGTTTGTTAGTCAATAATCAACTATGTTCAAGAATATAATATTTAAAATTTTTAATCTATTATTTCTTTCCCTTAGCATTTTTTGACCTCCTTTTTTTCTTATTAAGATGGATTCTATCAAAAATTAATTTCAAAGTCAATATTTATTTTTATTAAAAAAAATAAAAGATTTAAATTAGATATTAAGAATAAATATTTGTTAAATTTTAACTATGTCTATGATTAGGAGGCAGTAATTATGCATATGGAGAGTACTTTGATTTCAACAGTAGTTGGATCGGTATTTTATGTTTTAAGTGGTGGGACATTAGAATATTCAGTAAGGAAATTAAAAATAAAGGAAAATAAATTAATTTTGATGGGAGCTTCAGGAGCTTTTATTTTTGCATTACAAATGTTAAATTTTTCAATACCTTACACAGGATCAAGTGGTCATATCGGTGGAGGAATACTTTTAGCTGTGTTACTTGGTCCATATGCAGGATTTTTAACAATGAGCTTAATTTTATCAGTTCAATGCTTATTTTTTAATGATGGAGGATTATTAGCATTGGGGTGCAATATATTTAATTTAGGATTTTTTCCATGTTTTATTGGATATGAATTAATTTATAAAAAAATAGTAAAAGGTAAAATAGATACTAAAAAAATATGGATTGGAAGTATATTATCTGTTATGGTCTCATTAGAATTAGGAGCCTTCTTTGTAGCGTTGGAAACATTTATGTCTGGAAATTCTGAGATACTTTTTAAAGAGTTTTTAATGTTGATGTTACCAATACATTTGGCTATTGGGTTAGTCGAAGGAATTGTTACAGCGATAATTTTAAGGTTTATTTTTATAAAAAATTCTGATATTATGAAGAAAACGACGACAGCAACTTTATTGCTGGGATGTTTATTATTTGGTGGAATTTTTTCAAATTTTGCATCAAAACTACCTGATGGTTTAGAATGGTCAATTGAAAAAGCAAAGGAAAAAACTATAGGAATTAAATAGTTGAAAAAAGTAGATTCATGTGGATATACTTAAGATAGTAATTTTGTTTTGAAAGGATGATTTGAATGGAGAAAACAAGAGTAATACAGGAATATGTTCCTGGGAAACAAGTAACACTAGCGCATTTAATAGCACACCCGAGTAAAGATATTTATAAAAAATTGGGACTTATATCTGAAAAGACAGAAGCGATAGGAATATTGACTATTACTCCAGGTGAAGCAGCAATAATAGCTGCAGATGTTGCAACAAAATCCGGAGATATAGAAATAGGTTTTCTAGATAGATTTAGTGGAACACTTGTAATAAGTGGAGATGTTTCGAGTGTTGAAAGTTCGTTGGAGAGTATTTTGTCGTTTTTAGCATCTGTCTTACAATTTTCAACATGTAAAGTTACAAGGTCGTAGTTATGAAGTTAATGTTAATTGGCAGAACTGGGTCTGGAAAAACCACTCTAACTCAAAGAATTAATAACAGTGAAGTTATTGATCAAAAAACACAAATGACTACTTACGAAGGGAAAATTATTGACACTCCCGGAGAATATATTGAAAATAAAGGTTACTATGGAGCTTTAAATGTTATTTCATGTGATGCAGATGTGATAGGATTAGTTCAGGCATCAACTGATGATGCAACTATTTTTCCACCAAATTTTGCAACAATGTTTACTAATAAAAGGGTAATAGGGATAATTACCAAAGTTGATTTACAGGAAGATATAGAGAAAGCAGAACGCTTTTTAGAAAATGCTGGAGTACATAAAATTTATTTAGTTGGAAAAGAGGACGAAAATACAATTGAACAATTAAAAAATCTAATTGGGAGCATTTAATGAAGAGAAGAATAGTTATTGCAGAGGACGAAACTCTGACGAGAATGGATTTATCTGAGATGTTAACATTTTATGGATACAATGTAGTTGGGGAAGCATCAGATGGTTTTGAAGCTTTGGAAATATGTGAAAAAGAAAATCCTGATATAGTTTTATTAGATATAAAGATGCCTTTTATGTCAGGGCTTCAAGTTGCAAAAGTTTTAAAAGAGAAGAAGTTTAAAGGTTGTATTGTGATGTTGACAGCTTATAATATAAAAGATTATATAAAAGAGGCTACAGAATATTCTGCTATGGGATATTTATTAAAACCTGTAGAGGAAGGGACATTTATATCTCATTTACAGTTAATATACTCTAATTTTCAAGAAGTTATTAATCTTCGTGAAGAAGCAAGGAAAGCCAAAGAAAAATTGGAAGAACGAAAAAAGATAGAAAAAGCTAAGGGAATAATTATGAGTTCTAAAAATATGAGTGAAAATGAAGCATATGAACTTATGAGAAATATAAGTATGATAAAAAGAATAAATATGACAAAATTATCAGAAATAGTAATTTTAACAGGTGAATTAATATGTTGAAAAATTATTGCAAAATGTGTGCTACATTAACTAGTTCTGATATAGAAAAAATTGAAAGAGTGACAGAAACAGTATCCATTTTAAGTAATATTTTGAACATGGATGTTTTTATTGATTGTCCAACAAGAGACGAGGAAAAAGCTATAGTTGTTTATCATGCTAGACCTGAAACAAAAAGTTTATATTCTAAAAATATAGCGGGCGAAATTGCAGATTCTTATAGGGAACCTGCTGTATTTAGAAGTTTTATGACAGGACTTCCATCTAAACATTATAAAGCTTTGACACAGGAAAATGAGAATGTTTTACAAAATGTTGTTCCTGTATTAAACGATATTCAAGAAGTAATCGGTGTAATTATTATGGAGTGTTTAGAAAATCAGGAAAACAAATTTAATACAGAACTTTTTAATCAAACAGCCAATAAATTGATAGAGGGAATAGATGTTTCTAGATCTAAAATTCCAGAATTTGTAAAGGACGGAGTAGTTGTTTTTAATAAAGACGGATTTGTGACTTACGTAAACCAAGTAGCAAAAAAAATATATTCAAGTTTAGGTTTTTCAAAGACTATTATTGGAGAAAATTTTGAAAATATAACATTAACAAAGTCGAAATTAGAAAAGATTTTATATCAGAAAGATGAGGAATCTATTGATATTTCAATATCGGGTCTAATTTTAAATATAAGTTATTTTGTAACTTTTTTAGAGGAAAAAAATTCAAGTATAGTTATGATAATAAGGGATATAACTAAAGAAAAAAATAACGAGCAGGAATTAATTTTAAAATCTGTAGCTATAAAAGAGATCCATCATAGAGTAAAAAATAATCTACAAACTATCGCTAGTCTTTTAAGAATACAAAGAAGAAGAGTTGAAAATGACGAAGCAAAAAAAATATTAGAAGAAACTATAAATCGGATACTTAGCATCGCGATAACACATGAAGTTTTGTCTGATAATGGACTAGACAATTTAAATATAAAAAAAATAATTCAATTAATTTATAATAATTCTTTTGCTAATAGTATTGACAAAATTGGAAGAGTGGAGTTTAATATATTAGGAGATGATTTTAATATTAGTTCAGATAAAGCTACATCGATTGCTTTAGTAGTAAATGAATTATTGCAAAATGCTATCAACTATGCCTTTCCCAAAGAAGAGAATGGCAGGATAGATGTTACTATTGAAATGAAAAAATTCTATTCCAAAGTTAGTATTGTTGACAATGGAGTTGGCATCGACGAGGAAAGATATCGTGAAAATAGCTTAGGATTAATGATTGTAGAAAAAATTGTCAAAGATAAGCTTAAGGGAACGTTTAGTTTAGAAACCAAAGTCGGAAAAGGAACTAAAGTAGAATTTGAGTTTAAAAATGAATAGAGTAGTATACGAAGAAGTATATTAAAAAAGGCAATGAAGCCAAAGATGATAGGGATACCTATGCTCTTTGGCTTTTTTTATTCTCAATTTTCAGGAGGAAGTTGATGAAAGAAACTATTTTAAGTGTTGGAATTGACATAGGAACATCTACAACTCAGTTGGTATTCACTAAAATAACTTTAGAGAATATATCTTCTGGAGCCAGAGTTCCGCAGATTAGAATTATAGGAAAAGAAGTATTTTATAGAAGTGATATATACTTAACACCTCTAATAAGTCAAACAGAGATTGATGCTGAAAAGGTCAAAGAAATAATAAAAAATGAATATAAAAAGGCAGGAGTTAAGCCAGAAGAAGTATCTACTGGTGCAGTAATAATAACTGGAGAAACAGCCAGAAAATCAAATGCTAGAGACGTATTAAATGCTCTTAGTGGAATGGCAGGAGATTTTGTTGTTGCAACAGCTGGACCAGATCTTGAGAGCATAATAGCAGGAAAAGGATCTGGAGCTATGGATTTTTCTGAAAAAAATAATACGTCTATTTATAACTTCGATATCGGAGGTGGAACTACAAATATTTCACTTTTTGATTGTGGAGAAATAAAAGATACAACATGTTTGGATATCGGTGGAAGACTTATAAAATTCAAAGAAAATTCTTTAGAAATTATATATGTGTATGAAAAATATAAATTATTAATAGAAGAGTTAAATTTAAAAAGTTTGAGAGTTGGGCAAATAGCAGACGTGAAAGAATTAAATATACTTTGTAAAAGATTGGCAGAAATTTTATTAGAGGCAATTGGAGTAAAAGCTAAAACGGCCGATTATTTCGAGCTAGTTACAGATAGAGATTTTAGAGAATCCCCAGATTTAAAATTTGTAAGTTTTTCTGGTGGAGTTGCAGATTATATATATGGTGGCTTTGATGAGAAAGATTTTAAATATAATGATATAGGAATAATATTAGGGAGACAAATAAAGGAAAAATTTGATAGAGAGAATATAAATATAGTGAAACTTGGGGAGACGATTGGTGCAACAGTAGTTGGAGCAGGTTCGCACACCACAGAGATAAGTGGAAGTACAATAACGTATACAGAAAATCTTTTTCCAATTAAAAATTTACCAATTTTAAAATTGACATCAAATGATGAAAGTTTAATAGGTGAAGATTTTAAAAATAATTTGGAAAAAAAATTAAGTTGGTTTAAAACTCGAGATGGAAATCAAGAGATAGCAATAGGTCTTACAGGAAAAGCTAATATGAAATACAAAGATATAGAAATTTTAGCTGAAGGATTGTATGAAACTTTAAAAGATGCAACAAAAATTATTTTGGTTATTGAAAATGACATAGGAAAAGTGTTAGGTCAAACTTTATCTCTTAAATACTTGAATAAAATTCCAATAGTTTGTATAGATGGAATTAAAGTTTCAGATGGAGATTTTATAGATATAGGACAACCTTTAGGAAATGGGAGTGTACTTCCAGTGATAGTAAAAACATTGGTATTAAATTATTAATTAAGGAAGAGGTGAAATTAATGAGATTAAGTACAAAATTATTTGGCCATGAATATGACTTCAAATCTTTAAATGAAGTAATGGCCAAAGCAAATGAACAAAAGTCAGGAGATGAGCTGGCAGGTCTGGCTGCAACTACAACAAAAGAAAGAGTAGCTGCTAAGGAAGTACTTGCCAATATAACTTTGAAAGACTTGAAAGAAAATCCAGCAGTTCCGTATGATGAGGACGAGGTAACAAGAATTATAATTGATAGTTTAAATCTAAAAATTTATGACCAAATAAAAGATTGGACTGTTAGTGACTTAAGAGAATGGTTACTTGCGGAAGAAACACAGGATAGAGAAATTCAATGGATAAGAAGAGGATTGACATCAGAAATGATAGCTGCGGTAACTAAGCTAATGTCAAATCTAGATTTAGTCCATGCAGCACAAAAGATAATAGTTACAGCACATTGTAATACAACTATAGGTGGTAAAGGAATTTTAGCTGCTAGACTTCAACCAAATCATACAACTGATGATCCGGATGGAATAATGATTTCTTTATTGGAAGGATTGAGTTACGGTGTTGGAGATGCATTATTGGGACTAAACCCAGTAGACGATACTGTGGATAGTGTTATTAGAGTTCTTGAGAGATTTAATGAAATAAAAAATAAATGGCAAATACCAACACAGATTTGTGTACTTGCCCATGTAACAACACAAATGGAAGCTATAAGAAGAGGAGCACCAACAGATTTAATATTTCAAAGTATAGCTGGATCAGAAAAATCAAATGAAGCTTTTGGAATAAATGCTGCAATGATAGAAGAAGCTAGACAATTAGCTCTCAAAGAAGGAACTGCGGCAGGTCCAAACGTGATGTATTTTGAAACAGGGCAAGGATCTGAATTGTCATCAAATGGAAATCATGGTGTAGACCAATTGACAATGGAGTCAAGATGTTATGGGTTTGCAAAGAAATATAGTCCATTTATCGTAAATACTGTAGTTGGATTTATTGGACCAGAGTATTTATATGATAGCAAACAGGTAATAAGAGCTGGTTTAGAGGATCATTTTATGGGGAAACTTCATGGATTACCTATGGGAGTTGATGTTTGTTATACAAATCATATGAAGGCTGATCAAAACGATATAGAGAATTTAGCTGTCCTACTGACAGTTGCAGGATGTAATTATTTCATGGGAGTTCCAGCAGGGGACGATATTATGCTAAACTATCAAACTACTGGATATCATGACATACAGACATTAAGAGAAACACTAAATGTAAAACCAATAAAAGAATTTGAAGAATGGCTTGAAAAAACTGGAATTAGAAAAGATGGAAAACTTACTGAAATAGCTGGAGACGCATCAATATTTTTAAAGTAGGAGGAGAAAATGGTATCTGAAAAAGAGTTGAGAAATATAATTTCTCAGGTTCTTAAGGACATGGATAAAACAAAAGAACCTGAAAAAATAATAGTTGAAAGAGTTGTAGAGGGAGTTAAACCAAATTTAGATTTAGTGGATATAACTGAAGTAGATTTAAGGGAAGTAACTGAATTGAAAAATCCTGCTAACAGAGCAGAACTTATGAAATACAAGAAAAAAACTCCAGCTAGAGTTGGTATTTCAAGAGCTGGAACAAGATACACAACTAATACAATGTTAAGATTTAGAGCTGACCATGCCGCTGCTATAGATGCTGTATTTACAGATGTATCTGAAGAATTTTTAAAAAGAAACGATTTACTTGTAGTGAAGACTCAGTGTGAATCAAAAGATCAGTACATAACTAGACCTGACTTAGGAAGAAGAATTTCTCCAGAAGGTATCAAAATAATAGAGGAAAAATGTAAAAAAAATCCAAAAGTTCAAGTTTGTATAGCTGATGGGTTGAGTTCAACAGCAATAGAAGCAAATATTGAAGACACATTACCGGCTTTATTAAATGGTTTAAAATCTTATGGAATTGATGTAGGAACACCTCTATTCATAAAATATGGAAGAGTTGGATCTGCAGATGAAGTATCAGAATTGGTTAATGCAGAAGTTACTTGTCTTTTAATAGGAGAAAGACCTGGATTAGCTACTTCAGAAAGTATGAGTGCTTATATTACTTATAAGGCATACATTGGGATTCCTGAATCGAAAAGAACAGTAGTTTCAAATATTCATAAAAATGGAACTCCTGCGTCGGAAGCTGGGGCACATATAGCCCATATTATTAAAAAAATATTGGAAGCTAAAGCAAGTGGACAAGATTTAAAACTTTAACGGAGGGAAAAATGACTAATGATCCTTTAAAGCCAAGTGTATTAGGGGTTAAATTAATTCCTAATGTAGACGATAAAATGGCAGAAGAACTAAAATTACCACATGGTTATAAAAGTATTGGAATCGTAACAGCGGATTGTGATGATGTAACTTATACAGCATTGGATCAAGCTACGAAAATGGCAGAAGTAAAAGTTGTATATGGAAAGTCTTTCTATGGTGGAGCAGCTAATGCAAATACAAAATTAGCTGGAGAAGTAATTGGAATAATTGCAGGACCAACACCTGCAGAAGTAAGAAGTGGATTATCAGCAATAGTTGATTTTATAGAAAATGATGCATGTTTTTATAGTGCAAATGAAGATGATACTATAGCTTACTATGCTCACTGTGTTTCTAGAACAGGGAGTTATTTATCAGCAACAGCAGGAGTAGCAGAAGGAGAAGCTTTAGCATATCTTGTAGCTCCTCCACTTGAAGCAATGTATGCTTTAGATGTAGCTCTTAAAGCTGCGGATGTTAAACTAACTGCATTCTTCGGGCCACCAACAGAAACTAACTTTGGAGGAGGCCTGTTAACAGGAAGTCAATCAGCATGTAAAGCGGCTTGTGAAGCTTTTGCAGATGCTGTAAAATTTGTGGCTCAGAATCCAACGAAGTTTTAAGGAGTAAGATATGAGAGCATTAGGAATGATAGAAACAATAGGAATTGTCGGAGCTATTGAAGCGACAGATGTAGCTTTAAAAACAGCTGATGTCGATGTTGTTAACAGACATCTAATAAAAGGTGGAATTGTTACAGTAGAAATAACTGGAGATGTGGCTGCTGTTAAAGTTGCTGTTGAAGCTGGAACAGAAGCAGCTAAAAGATTAGGTGTTCATGTTAGAAGTCATGTTATAGCGCGACCAAGCGATTTTATAGCTGAACTTATAGAAAAACCAGTACCACCAGTTGTTGTGATAGAAGAAAAAAAACAAGAAGTAATTGAGGAAATCAAAGAGGTTATAGAATTAATAGAAGATAAAAAAAATAATAAAAAAGGGAGATGAGCTAAATGGCAACATTAAACGCATTAGGAATGATAGAAACTAAAGGATTAGTAGCAGCAATTGAGGCAGCAGATGCAATGGTAAAAGCTGCTAACGTAACATTAATAGGAAAAGAAATGGTAGGAGGAGGACTTGTAACTGTTATGGTAAGAGGAGACGTTGGAGCAGTAAAAGCGGCAACAGATGCTGGAGCTGCGGCAGCAGATAGAGTTGGAGAACTATTATCAGTTCATGTAATTCCAAGACCTCATTCAGAAGTTGAAATTTTATTACCAAAATCAATTAAATAACAAAAATAATAGGTGACAGCTATCAAAAGCTGTCACCTATATTTAAAGGATGATTTTTATGAAGACCATTATAGTGGCAGAATTTAAAGATATTCCAACGGGAATATCTAGTTTTGATAACATATTAAAAAATTTTAATTTAGAAATATATAAGGCTGCTGTTACTTGTCCAGGAAAATATTTTTTTATTTTATATGGTGATAATGAATCTATAAAAGAGGCAATGGAAAGTTTGGAAAATTTGGCTAAAGTTCAGATTATTTCTGGAGTATCTGAAGAGATTGTAGAGATTTTATCGGGAAAAAGAAGAGCTGAATTAGAAAATTCTATTGGAATAGTAGAGTTTTGGAATATACCTGATAGTGTAAAATCTTTGGATCTTGTGCTTAAGAGTACTAATGTTAAACTTTTAAAGCTTGTACTAGGATGGGGAACAGCAGGAAAAAGTTATTATGTAATAACTGGTGATACCAGTTCAGTAGAAGAAGCGGTAGTTTTAGTCACAGGATTATTTAAATATAAAGATAAAGCGGTAATTAATAACCCATATGAAGGAATACTAAAGCATATTTAATATAGGAGGAAAGTATGGATAAAGATTTACTATCTGTGCAACAGGTAAGAGACTTAGTTAAAGCATGTAAAGCTGCACAAAAAAAATATGTAGAATTTTCTCAAGAAAAAATGGATAAAATAGTTCATGAAATGTCTATGGAAGTGAGACAATACGATGAAAAACTAGCAAAATTAGCTGTAGAGGAAACGGGATTTGGAAAATGGGAAGATAAAGTAATAAAAAATAGATTTGCATCTACATATATTTATGATTTTATAAAAAATATGAAAACAGTTGGAATTTTAAGAGAGGAAAATGAAGTTATGGAAGTTGGAGTTCCTGTTGGTGTAATAGCTGGACTAATTCCATCTACTAATCCAACATCAACGACTATTTATAAAATTTTAATTTCTCTTAAAGCTGGAAATGGAATAGTTATAAGTCCACATCCAAATGCAAAAAATTGTATAATTGAAACAGCAAATATATTAAAAAGAGCAGCTATTAAAGCGGGAGCACCAGAGGGTTTAATTGGAGTAATAGAAATACCGACAATTCAAGCAACTGATGCATTAATGAAGCATGATGATGTATCATTAATTCTTGCAACAGGTGGAGAAGCAATGGTTAGAGCAGCTTATAGTTCTGGGACACCTGCAATAGGAGTTGGGCCAGGAAATGGGCCAGCATTTATCGAAAGATCAGCAAATGTAAAAATGGCCGTAAAAAGAATTATGCAAAGTAAAACTTTTGATAATGGAACGATATGTGCTTCTGAACAGTCAATAATAGCCGAAGCATGTAATAGAACGGAAATAATGAAAGAAGTTGAAAATCAAGGTGGATATTTTATGCCTAGAGAAGATGCTGATAAGCTTGCAAGATTTATATTAAGACCAAATGGAACAATGAATCCTGCGATAGTTGGAAAAAGCGCTGAAGTAATAGCCAATCTTGCAGGAATAAAAATTCCGCTGGGAACAAGAGTTTTATTGTCTGAGGAGACAACTGTTTCAAATAGTAATCCTTATTCAAGCGAAAAACTAGCTCCAATACTTGCATTTTATGTAGAAGATAACTGGGAAAAAGCATGCGAGAGATCAATTGAAATATTAAATCATGAGGGAAGAGGTCATACAATGATTATTCACTCTGAAGATAGAGAGGTAATAAGAGAATTTGCACTAAAAAAACCAGTTTCAAGATTGCTTGTAAATACTCCAGGATCTCTTGGAGGAATAGGAGCGACTACTAATCTAGCTCCTGCTCTAACTTTAGGATGTGGAGCAGTAGGAGGAAGTTCAACTTCTGATAATATTACTCCGATGAACCTAATAAATATAAGAAGAGTAGCTTGGGGTGTTAGAGAGTTAGATTATTTTAGAACAGAAAATGTAGAGCAAACTAATGTAGATTCAAAGGATATGGAGGAGTTAATAAAAAAAGTTCTTAATGAAATACTAAATAGATAGGAGAAATTATGGTCTTAACAGAGGATAAATTAAAATTAATTTTTAAGAATGAACCCTTTACAGAATTTGTTGTAGAGGAAGGAACAATACTTACACCCTCTGCAAAGCAATTTTTAACAGATAAATCAGTGACAATATTAAAAAATAAATTCGATAAAAAAGAAGTTAAGTGCTTAGAGGTGGAAAAACCTATAGAGGCTAAGTATAAAGGAATATTTGGAGAAAGCTATTTTGAAAAACCTGAATATATGACTCAAATTTTTGGAAATATTTTAGTTAGAAAAGATTCTAAGAGAATTATATTACGAGGTAAAATAGATACTTTTTTAGCAAAATGGCTTGTGTTGCAGAAGGAATTAGAAGATAAGAAAAATTCTCTTTTAAACAAAGATATGGAAAGTATTTCACAGTTTATTAAAAAAATAAATTTGGCAGAAATACTTGATGAAGAGTTGGAAGAGATTAAAATTTTAGGTGAAGATTTAGAAAGTATAAAATCTATTTCTCATAATCCTAAAAAATATTTTAATTTAAATCATCTTTTTGATATATCTGTAAAAAATAATATTATAGTCTTAAAATTAAATGAACTTAGAGCTTTATCAAGAGAAATGGAAATAGCTGGAGTTGAAGCATTTACTGAAGTAAATGGAGTAGTTCAGAGAAAAGATTTATTAAAGGCATTTAATAGATTAAGTAGCGGTATATATATAATGATGCTGAAAGGAGAAAAAGGTGAATATGGAAATAGATAAAATAGTTGAGATGGTAAAAGCTAGATTAGAACTTAGTGAATCTAAACATATTCCAATAGAAGCTTCTGGAAGACATGTTCATCTATCATTAGAAGATGCCGAGGCTTTATTTGGAAAAAATTATGAATTTAATGCTGTGAAAGAGTTATCTCAGCATGGGCAATTTGCATATAAAGAGAGAGTTAGATTGATTGGACCTAAAGGAGTAATAGAAGGAGTAATAATTTTAGGTCCATATAGAAAAACTACACAAGTTGAGATTTCAGTTACAGATTCTAGAGTTTTGGGAATAAAGCCAGAACTTAGAGAATCTGGAGATACCAGTGGAACTCCGGGAATTTTAGTAAGCAATGGAGGAAATTTTGTTACTTTAAAAGAGGGTGTAATAGTAGCAAAAAATCATATTCATATGAGTGTTAATGATGCAAAAGTATTAAATCTTAAAGATAAAGATTTAGTAAAAGTTCAAGTTCATTCTAAAAGACCAGTAATATTTGAAGATGTTTTAGTAAGAGTAAATGAAAATTTTTCATTGAGTATGCATGTTGATTATGATGAAGGAAATGCATGTATGTTGGAAAAAGATTCATATGGAGTAATATATGAGTGAACAAGAATTAGTAGATATTATAAAAAAAGAGGTAGAAAAATATTTATCAGGCAATAAAAGTGATGAAAATTCAAAAGAGAAAATTAATTTTTATGGAACTGATTTAATTTTAAAACAAGAATTAGAAAAAAAATTTATAATTGAAGAGAGTGCTAACAGAGTTATTGTTTCTGAAATTAATATTAAAAATTTTGTAGACTTAAGTTTAGGAACTTACTCTGATGAAGTGGGAGAGAAACTCTTAACGTATATTTTATCTGGAAAAGAAATATTTATAGTTGAAGAGGGAATAGAATATAGAAATTATACTGATATTCCAAAAAAACTTTTAAAAAAATATGAATTTTATGAAAAAGAAATATTAGATTACGGAATTAAAATTATTAAAAGAGTAGAGGTTTTAGAGAATTTAAAAGAAAAGAATCGTTATTTTTCTGGAAAACTTTTAGATTTGAAAACACTGAGAAAAAATTATGATGAAAATAAAAAAATAATAGAATTGTCAAAAGAAACAACCATTACAGATTTGGCTAAAGAATTTGCCGAAACCAATGGTATAAAAATCATAAAAAGGTGAAAATATGATAATAGGTAAAGTGGTCGGAAATGTTTGGTCCACAAGAAAGGATGAGTCGCTAAATGGTTTGAAATTTCTTGTCATTGAACTGAGAAGAGATGAGAATATAATAGCGTGTGATTATATTGGCGCTGGGGTTGGAGATCGAGTTTTAATAACTCAAGGAAGCTCTGCTAGAAAAGCGATGGAAAATGAAGAAATTCCAATAGATGCAGCTGTGATTGGAATAATAGATGAGATAGAAGGTGAGTGATATGGCTAAAAAACTAATAACACTTGATAACATTAATGAATATCTTTGCGGAGAAGAATTTTATGTTTCTAAAGATATGATTTTACCCCCAAATATAAAGGATTATCTAAAAGAAAAAAATGTAAAAGTAATTTATAATAATGATTCTGAACTTATAGTGAAAATTTTAAAAGAAGAATATAAAATTATAGATGATAGAAAAATAAATGAAATATTAAGGAAAGTCAAGGACGTGATAAAAGATGGGAATTAATGATATTATCATATATGTAATGGCATTTTTTATGGCTATTGGGGCAATAGATAGATGTCTTGGAAATAAGTATGGATATGGAGAAAAGTTTGAAGAGGGATTTATGGCAATGGGAGCACTTGCTCTTGCAATGATTGGAGTAGTTTCTTTAGCTCCAGTACTGGCAAATATGTTAAGACCCGTTATATCTCCAATTTATCAGTTTTTAGGGGCAGATCCTTCTATGTTTGCCACAACTTTATTGGCAAATGATATGGGTGGATATCCACTGGCTATGCAATTAG
This sequence comes from Cetobacterium sp. 2A, assembly GCF_014250685.1. Classification (GTDB taxonomy): domain Bacteria; phylum Fusobacteriota; class Fusobacteriia; order Fusobacteriales; family Fusobacteriaceae; genus Cetobacterium. The sequence continues at coordinate 208,376 of NZ_JACFAJ010000001.1, forward strand.
CTGAAAGTCCAGAAGCTGGAAAATTTGCAGGATTAATACTTGGAGCTATGATGGGACCAACAATTGTATTCACTATTCCCGTAGCACTTGGAATAATTGAAGCAAAAGATAGAGAGTATTTAGCTAAAGGTGTTTTAGCTGGTATGATTACAATACCGATTGGATGCTTGGCTGGTGGAGTTGTTGCAGGATTTAGTCTAGGAATGATTTTTTCAAATCTACTTCCTATTATAATATTTGCAGGAATAATATCTGTTGGATTGTGGATAATGCCTGAGAAGATGACAAAAGGATTTACAATATTTGGACAAGGAGTTGTTATTGTTATAACGCTTGGACTAGCAGCTATTGTAATAGAAACTTTAACAGGATTTGTAGTGATTCCTGGAATGGCACCAATATCAGACGGAATAGAAATAGTTGGAGCAATAGCAATAACTTTAGCAGGAGCTTTCCCATTAGTATATTTTATTACAAAGGTATTTAATAAACCACTATTAAAATTCGGAGAACTTCTTGGAATGAATGAGATTGCAGCAGCAGGAATGGTTGCAACTCTAGCTAACAATATTCCGATGTTTGGTCTTATGAAAGATATGGATAAAAAAGGAAAAATTTTAAATATGGCCTTTGCAGTTAGTGCTGCATTTGTTTTCGGTGATCATTTAGGATTTACTGCTGGTGTTGATAAAAGTATGATTTTTCCAATGGTTGTTGGGAAATTAGTAGGTGGAGTAACAGCGGTTATCTTAGCAAAAATAATGTTTAGAAATATAAAAGAAGACGAAACTAATAAAGTAGTAGGTGATAGTAAATAATGGAGATGAATCAAAAAAATTTAGAAGATCTTATAAGAAAAGTTATAGAAAAAGAACTAGGAAAAAATAAGTCTGACTCTATAAAATATATGGATAAAAGTGGAGTTGGAGTTATTAAAGCTGAAAAAATAGATAGAGTAAGATTTGATACAGGTAACCCAAAGAATCAAGTTTATGTAACTGATCTATTTTCTTTAGAAGAGAGTCCAAGAATTGGAGCTGGAATGATGGAAATGATAGAGTCATGTTTTGATTGGACCTTAACTTATGATGAAATCGACTATATAATAGATGGAACATTAGAAATTATAATAGACGGTAGAAAAGTTGTAGGAGAAAAAGGAGATGTTATATTAATTCCTAAAAATTCAAAAATACAATTTAGTGCTCCAAAATACGCTAAATTTTTATATGTTGTGTATCCAGCAAACTGGCAGCAACAGTAGGAGGAGAAAATGGATAACTTTAGTTTGAAGCCAGATATAAAGTTTGGAGAAGATTCTCTTGATTTCTTAAAAACTCAAAAATTTAAAAGATACTTTATCGTAACAGATAAGGTGATGGTAAGCTTAAAATTTGTAGATAAAATTATAGAAAAACTTGGGTCAAATATTTGTGTTAAAATATTTAGTGATGTGACTCCAAATCCAACAGTTGAAAGTGTTGAAAAAGCAGTAAAAGAAATGCTAGTTTTTAATCCTGAATGTATAATTGCTTTAGGGGGAGGTTCTCCCATAGATGCTTGCAAAGCTATGTTATATTTTGGAGATAAAGTTAAAGATGAATTAAAAGAAAACAGTGAAAAGATAAAGTTTATAGCAATTCCCACAACTAGTGGAACAGGATCTGAAGTAACATCATACAGTGTACTTACTGCGGGAGATAAAAAAATAGCTCTTTCTAATGATTCAATGTTACCTGATATTGCTTTATTAAATCCATTGTTTATGGAAACACTTCCTAAAAAAGTCATTGCTGATACTGGAATAGATGTTTTAACACATTCATTGGAAGCCTATGTATCTAAAAAATCTAATCCTTTTACAAACTCAATGGCAATAGAAGCAATAAAATTAGTTTATAAGTATTTAGTTCCTCATTATAATGACTCAAAAATATTAATACCTAGAGAAAATATCCAGTATGCATCATGTCTCGCTGGAATTGCATTTAATAACTCATCTTTAGGAATAAACCATAGTATAGCTCATACATTAGGAGCTAAGCTTCATATATCCCATGGGAGAGCTAATGGAATAGTAATGCCATATGTTATAGACGTAAATACAAATGCATATAACTTATATTCTAAAATAGCCGAAGAGTTAAAACTTCCAGCTAGTAGTGTGGAGGAAGGTAAAAAATCTTTTAAAATCTATGTAGAAATTTTAAAAGAAAAATTGGAAATTCCTAAGTGTTTAAAAGATTTAGGAATACCATTTGAAGAATATAAAAGGTTAATTCCAGAATTTATTTGTGATATTAAAAATGATATATGTACAGAGTATAGTCCAAATACTTTGAGCGATGAGGAATATATAAAGTTATTGCTTAAAATATATTTCGGAGAATAAAAAAATCCTCTAAGGTTATTGTTAAAATAATCTTAGAGGATTTTATTTTATATATTATTTGCTACATTATTTGTTACGTTAAGTTTTTTAAATTCCTTATACACATAGTATCCTGTAACCAGAGCTGTTAAGAGTTCTGCTATAGGTGTTGCAATCCATACTCCTTTTAACCCCATTCTCGACGGTAAGAAAATAAGAAGAGGAATCATTAAGATAAATTGTTTAAAGATATTTAAAAATGTTGTTATTTTAGGTCTTCCTATCGACTGGAAATAACTACTTCCTATTAAATTGAAACCTAAACAGAAAAGCATTGCAAAGAATATTTGAGCACTTTCAATTGTCAATATTCTTAATTCTTCATCATTTTTTATGAATGGACTAACTAAGATATCTGGAATAGAGAATATAAGTATAAATCCTATGCAAGATATTACCACACTAACTATTAGAGATAAGATATAAGTTTTTCTTACCCTTTCAAATAGAGAAGCACCGTAATTAAATCCAAGAATTGGTTGACTTCCTTGGTAGATTCCAACTATAGGTAGGAAGAAAAGAAGATTTAAACTACTTATAATTCCATAAGCCGCTATATTTATATTACCCCCATAAGTTTTTAAAGCTTGGTTAATAAAGATTATTATTGCACAGTTAGAAGCTTGCATAATAAATGGTGCGATACCAATATTAGAGATATCTTTAATTTTATCAAGTCTTAATTTCATATTTTTTAATTTAATTTTTATTACAGATGATCCCTTAGTAAAGTAGTAAATTTGAGCGGTAGTAGCAGCAATGTTTGAGATAGAAGTAGCGATAGCTGCTCCTTTTATTCCTAATCCAAAAAACTTTATAAAGATTGGATCAAGTATGATATTCATTCCACATCCTATAAAACTAATAATCATAGCTTTTTTTGGGAATCCACTTCCGATAATACTTTCATTTAAACCTATAAATATTATTTGGAATGTTAATCCAAGAGTTAAATAATATAAGTAGTCTCTTGCAAATGGAAGAGTTTCTGGTGTAGCTCCCATAAAGAAAAGAATTTTGTCCATAAACAAAAATGTAATAACGGAAACGATAACTCCACCTAAAACTAAAAGAGATATAGTATTTCCAATAATTTCTTCTGCAGACTTTTTATCATTTCTTCCTAAATTGATAGAGATTAATACTCCACTTCCAATTCCAACTAATAATCCTACAGATAATATGAAGGTTGAAATAGGCATTGTTATACTAACTCCTGCAATACCAAGTCTACCTATCCATTGTCCTATAAAAAATCTATCTACTAGATTATAAAGAATACTAACAACCATTCCTACAATTGCTGGTATTGAGTATAAAATAAGTAGTTTACTTATTTTTTCATTTCGTAACTTTTCTGACATGTTTTGTGTTTCACCTCTTGATTTATTATATATTTAATACTATCATATAATACAAAATAAAAACCGGATATTTATCCGTAAGGTGGTAAAAAATGGAAGTAAAAAAAGATATAAATGAGATAAAAAGAATTCTTAAATTTTATTCGATAGAAGATATTATTCCTGAAAAATATTTGAAAAAATTATCGATACATTATTTTAAAAAAGGTGAAATTATATATTTGTCTCAAAATAAGATGGATTATTTATATTTTTTTGTCAAAGGAAGAGTTAAAGTTTATCCACTTTTAGAAAATGGCAAAGAAATTATAATTGACTTTGCAGAACCTTTAGATATATTTGGAGACGTTGAGTATATTTTAGGAGATAAAATATATAGTAATATCGAAGCAATAAATGATTGTGCGTTAATTGCAATATATTCTAAAGATTTGAAAGAGATATTAAAAGGAAATGATAAATTTTATGCACTTATTTTAAAGCTTCTGACAAAAAAACTCATAAATAACTCAGTCAAATTGATTGATATTCAGCATAAACCTCTTAGAGAAAGAGCTATGGAATTTTTTAGAAAAGTTGCACTGGATAATAAAATTGAAAATATAAAATATATTGAAATGGCAAAATATTTGTTAGTTTCGGACCGACATTTAAGAAAAGTTATTAGAGAATTGGAAGAAAATGGGTTGATAAAAAAAGTAGGATCGACAATTTATTTGAAATGATATGGAGTTACGACATAAATCAGACATAGAGTAGTAGTATTATTGATTTATAAAATAAAATCAATAATTATGGAGGATTAATGTGAAAAAACTTTTAATGATTGGAACTTTATTAATTTCTTTTGTTGTTCGAGCTAATGTATTTGATAACAATGAGTATTCAAAATATCAAATTTATTTAAATGAAGAACAACAAAAAATATTTGAAGAAATTTTTTGGAAATATGATTTGGAAATAAAAAGAAATGAGAAAATGATAGAAATTTTAGAAATTAAAAAAGATAGTAAAATTGAAATAGAGAAAATAGAACAAGATATAAAAAATATTATTTTAAATAAAAAACTGGAATTAAAAGAATTAGAAAAAGATTTTTTGAAAAATCCACAAAGGTACAATATTACCATTTAAAAATTATATGACTTGATTTTAAAACATTTTCGTTGTATATACGTTAATTAGATTAGTTTATAAAAAACTTTAAAGGGTGATAATAATGAGAAAGATGCTTGAGATTAGATGGCATGGAAGAGGAGGGCAAGGTGCTAAAACAGCATCACTTCTTTTGGCTGATGCTGCTTTTACAGGTGGAATGTTTGTACAAGGATTTCCTGAATATGGTCCTAAGAGAATGGGAGCTCCAATAACTGCGTATAATAGAATAGCTAAGGAAAGGATAAGAGTTCATTCTAATATTTATGAACCAGATTTCGTTGTTGTAGTTGATGAAACTCTTCTTCAAAGTGTAGATGTAACAAAAGGATTGAAAGCAACAGGAGCAATAATAATAAATAGTAGTAAGCATCCAGAAGAGCTAAAACAGCATTTAAAAGGATACATGGGAAGGGTATATTCTTGTGATGCAAGAAAAATTTCAGAAGAAACATTAGGAAAGAATTTTCCAAACTCTCCGATGCTAGGAGCACTTGTAAAAGTTAGTGAAGTTATGGAAAAAGATGAATTTATGACTGCAATAAAGGAATCTTTTAAAGAAAAGTTTTCTCATAAACCAGAGGTTCTAAATGGAAATATAAAAGCTGTTGAACGTTCTATGAATGAGGTGAGATGTAATGAAGAATAAGATGGGGATAAAAATTGATGAAACTATAAAATGGCAAGATATAACTCCAGGAGGAGTAATTTATGATTCAGGAAGTGCCCAACATTTTATAACTGGTGATTGGAGAAGTATGAAGCCTGAGTTTGTTGATGAAAATTGTAAACACTGTCTTTTATGTATTCCTGTTTGCCCAGATTCAGCTATTCCAGTTGTAGAGGGAAAGAGGTTGGACTTTAATATGAGCCACTGTAAAGGATGCGGAATTTGTTACGAAGTATGTCCATTTAAAGCAATAGAATTTATGAAAGATTAATTTGGGGGTAGCAAGTATGAATTTAAAAGAGAGAATGTCAGGAAATGAAGCTGTAGCAATCGCTATGAGGCAAATAGAGCCAGATGTAATGGCAGCATTTCCAATTACTCCATCAACTGAAATACCACAGTATTTTTCTCAGTATGTAGCAGATAAATTAGTGAATACGGAGTTTGTTCCGGTAGAGTCAGAACATAGTGCAATGTCAGCTTGTCTTGGGGCTCAAGCAGCAGGAGCAAGAACTATGACAGCCACGTCATCATGTGGGTTAGCGCTTATGTGGGAGATGCTTTACGTGGCAGCTTCAACAAGACTACCGATATCATTAGCATGTGTTAATAGAGCACTAACAGGACCAATAAATATAAATGCAGATCACAGTGATTCAATGGGGGCAAGAGATTCTGGTTGGATTCAGATATACAGTGAAACTAATCAAGAAGCATACGATAACTTTATACAGGCTGTAAAGATAGCTGAGGATAAAGATGTCCAACTTCCTATAATGGTATGCCAAGATGGATTTATAACTAGCCATGCGGTGGAAAATATAGAGTTATTGCCAGATAAAATTGTTAAAGAATTTGTAGGAGAATATACTCCTGAAGATTATTTACTTAATTCAGAAAGACCGATATCTCATGGACCTTATGATGTAGCAGGATATTATATGGAACATAAAAGATTACAGGCTCAAGGAATGATTAATTCAAGAGATGTTATTCTAAAAGTAGCAGAAGAGTTTGAAAAAATAAGTGGAAGAAAATATGGTTTTTTTGAAGAGTATAGATTAGATGATGCTGATGTCGCTTTAGTTTTAATAAATTCCACTGCGGGAACAGCAAAAGATGCAATTGATAGAATGAGAGCTATGGGGAAAAAAGTAGGACTTTTAAAAATAAGAGTATTTAGACCTTTTCCAATGAAGGAGATAGCAGAAGCTTTAAAAAATATTAAGATGGTTGCAGTTATGGATAAATGTGAAGGAATGTCAGCAGCTGGAGGTCCATTATTTGCTGAAATAAGATCGGCACTTTATGATTCAAGTCCAAAACCTAAAATGGTAAATTATATCTATGGGCTTGGTGGAAGAGATGTTACTGTTAACCATATAGAGGATATATTTGAAATTTTATTAAAAGAAAAAGATCAAGAAATACAAGAAGTTTATAGATATCTTGGAGTAAGAGGTTAAGGGGGAGTTTATGCCATATAATTTTAAAACAGAAATGAACAAGCCAGAGAGACTTACTGGAGGACATAGAATGTGCGCTGGATGTGGAGCTCCTGTAGCAGTTAGAGGAGTTCTAAGAGCTTTAAAACCTGAAGATGAAGCCGTTATATGCAGTGCGACGGGATGTTTGGAAGTTTCAACTTTTCTTTATCCATATACAGCTTGGAAGGATTCTTTTATACATTCCGCTTTTGAAAATGCAGGAGCGACAATAAGTGGAGTAGAAGCGGCATATAAAGCTTTAAAAAGAAAAGGAAAAATAAAAGATAATTATAAGTTTATAGCGTTTGGAGGAGATGGAGGAACATATGATATAGGTTTTCAATCTCTATCGGGCGCTATGGAAAGAGGACATGATATGGTGTATGTATGTTATGATAACGGAGCATACATGAATACCGGAATACAACGTTCATCTGCTACTCCAAAATATGCTAGTACTACAACAACTCCTTTAGGTGATGAAAGCAGTGGGAAAGTTCAAGGTAAGAAGGACTTGTCTGATATAATGGTAGGACACAATATACCTTATGTAGCTCAAACAACTTTTATGGGAAATTTTAAAGATTTACATGAGAAGTCTGAAAAAGCTATATATACCCCAGGTGCAGCATTTTTAAATGTTCTTGCTCCTTGTCCTAGAGGATGGAATTATAGTCCAGAAAAATTAATGGAGATATGTAAATTAGCAGTAGAAACTTGTTACTGGCCATTATTTGAAGTTATAAATGGAGAATGGAAATTATCATATAAACCTAAAAATAAATTACCAATAATTGATTTTTTAAAAAAGCAGGGAAGATTTAAGCATTTATTTAAAGAAGAAAATAAACATTTGCTTGAAGAGATTCAAAATGATGTAGATTTGAAGTGGGAGAGATTACTTAAAAAATGCGGTGAAGTATAAAAAAAGTGGGCAAATTAATTTGCCCACTTTTTTATGCAGCCATTAGAACTTTGTAATTCATAAATAGATACACAAGTCCTATTACTCCAAGGATAGCTAATATTATAGAAAATATTCTTTCTGATTTTGTAAATTCTGGATTACCTGGATCTGATTCTTTTCTAGCTTTCATAAATACGGGAATACCTAAAGCGTAGACTATGGCAGCAACTAGCATATAATTAAGGCCAGCTGCATATACTAGCCATGCTCCATAAACAGTCCCTAAAATTCCTGTAATTAATGCAGTTTTTAAACTTGCAAAACTATCAGTTGGGTAGTTGTCATTTTTTGCAGCTATTTTCCATAGATACATAGTACAAACTATATAACAAGGAAGAACCATTACCCCGGTGATACTAAGCATCAAATTCCAAGCGTTATTAGAAAAATAAACTAATATCATAATAACTTGCATGATAAGAGTTGAAACCATAAGAGAGAAAGATGCAGATCCTTTATCATTTTCAGCAGCAAAAGCTTTAGGGAATGTCCCAGCTTTAGCAGCAGCGAAAGGAAGTTCAGCAAGCATGATTGTCCAAACTAGCCATGAACTTAGTATAGAGATAATAACACCAGCATTCATAAGCCAATCTCCCCATTTCCCAACAATCCCTCCAAGAACTGCTGCAGTAGAAGGAGCTGCCATTACAGAAAGTTCACCTTGAGAGAAATTTCCAAAAGGTAACAATGAAAGAAGAATGTACATTACTAAACAACCTAAGAATCCTAGAAGAGTTGCTTTTCCAACTTCAGCTTGATCCCTAGCACGATCTGAAATTACTACAGCTCCTTCAATTCCAATAAAAACCCAAAGAGTTACAAGCATTGTACTTTTAATTTGAGTCATCAGACTTCCTAAAGGTTTATCACTTAATTTAACAATAGTTTCTGTTCCCCAAATATTTGTAAAAAGCATTGATAATTTGATTGCAAATAGAGTTATAAATATAAATAAAATTAATGGAACAAGTTTACCTATTGTCCCAATTATATTTAGTTTAGCTGCACTTTTGACACCAGCCATTACTGTAAAATATATAATCCAAAGTACAATAGAGCCACCAATAATAGACAAGAAGTTATTTCCACCTTTAAAATATGGTGGAAAGAAGTAGTTTAATGAGTCCATAAGAAGTATAGCATATCCAATATTTGCAAAACAGTTGCACAGCCAGTATCCCCATGCCATTTGGAATCCAACAAACTTTCCAAATCCAAGTTCACCATAAGTATAAATTCCCGTCGTTGCATCTGGTCTTGCAACAGCCAAAATCCTAAAAGTATTAGCAACGAACCACATTCCGATTCCCGTAATAATCCAAGCTATAACAATAGCTCCTGATCCAGCTGATTGAGCCATATTTTGTGGAAGATTATAAACTCCACCACCAATCATAGCACTAACTACTATAGAAGCAAGTGCTAAAAGTCCCAATTTTTTACTTTCTGTTGCCATCTTAACTCCTCCTTGTAATTCTAGTATAACTACGTAATAAACATCACTTACTATTCTTATTAAAATGTAAATATCTTCTTTTTTAATAGAATTTATACTATAAAAAAATCCCCATCTTAAAAAATAAAAGATGAGGATAACGGTTAATATTTCTTTTTTTTCTTTTTTTTAGGTAAAATCGTCTTGTTGTCATCGGATTTATACTCATTAAAAGTTTTGATATGTTTATATTTTTCGATTAGTTCAGAGTTTTTAGCTACTGAAAATCCAAATTGTCCAATTGGTTTTTTACTCATTGGAAAATATTCTCCATGACAATAATTAACTAAATTGGCCCATTCAAAATGAATCTTTCCTTTTTCATCTAAAAGATCTGAATTGATATGAGATCCTACAACTTCAGCTAAGAAAAGATCATGAGTTCCTAATGGAATTATGCTCTTTACTTTACATTCGATATTAATAGGGCATTCTTTAATATATGGGACATCAATATGTGTACCTTTTTTCATTGTAAAGCCCATCTCTTTAATTTTATCAGTATCTTTTCCAGAACGAACACCACAAAAGTCAGTTTCTCTAACTTGGTGACTACTTGGTAAATTTACAGTAAATTCTAAAGTTTCTTTTATATATTCGTATGATAGTCTTTCAGGTCTAATAGAAATTGAAAGCATAGGTGGTTTAGTACAAATTGTTCCTGTCCATGCAACAGTAAAAACATTCTCTTTTCCTTCTTTATTTTTAGAAGTAATAAGAACAACTGGAACAGGATTTAAAACAACACTACCTTTAAATTCTTGTTTGCTCATTAATTACACTCCTTTTTAGAAACTATTCAAAAATTCTTTGTTTTATTATTATAATATAAAAATAATAAAAAGAGAAGGAATAAAAGAAAAAAGACGGAAAATCCGTCTTTTATACATCAAATTTTTTAAAATTATTACTTTTTATAAGATGATTAAGTTTGTCTTTATAATCTCCTTGTTCACAATAAGCTGTTAAATATTTTGTTAGAGAAGTTGAATCCTCACCGTTTTTAATACCTTTTCTTAAACTTTTATATGCATTGTGTCTAGAAAGGTTAATAACATAATCATAAACAGATTCTTTAACATTTTCATATTTTCTATAATGTAATGAATCATCGGCTTTTACTCTAGGTTCATTTTTACTAAAAGATTTCATTCCAAAAAGATTATTAGAACGAGAACTAATTTTTGATGTTCCCCATCCACTTTCAAGAGAAGCTTGAGCAACTATTAATGAAGTTGGTGGCATTATCATTTTATCCATAAGAGAAGCAAAATTTCCATAAGATACACGATATTTGTCAAAAATATTAGTTAAAAATGTTTTTTCTTCTAAAGTTAGTGTCGATTTTTTTGAAAGTGAAGCAACTCTAACTTTATTCATAGCAATATCATCTTCTACACTTTTTATAATTGGAACTATATTTTTAATAAATGTTTGTTTTCCTTTAATTTCACTTACTTGCTTATTCAAGTTTGAATTATTTGTATGGTTAATATTTTTAGGTGAAATTTTTGAATTTAAAGTTGATTCTATATGTTTAGTTCCGTCTAAAATTCCTAAAAGACTTGTAAAATCTTTAGAAAAGCTACTTACAAAAATTGTAGAAGCTAAAATAAAAATACTTAATTTTCTCAATGACTACCTCCGTATAATAATCAGGTTATTTATATATAATGTTTAGATTATATCATATTATACAGAAATAGTCAAAATTTTAAGTATAAGATAGCTACATGTCCCTTGTAATGACTATGTCAGCATCTGTTCCAAGTATATTTTTTAAGACAATATGCCCCATTTTAACAGGAGATTTTATCTCAATATCATTTAAAAGTTTCATACATTCAAAAACTTTTTCTTTTGGAATTGCAATATTAGTTTTAACGGGAACTCTGTTATAAATTCCACCAATAATTTTAATTGTTGAAGTGACAACTCTTTTAGGCGAAACAAGTTCTTCTTTTCCATAAACTTCTCCTCTTGGACAAGCATTTCCAGTAACTGCGTAATTATTTTTTACATCGACTTGAAGATGACAACCGATTGGGCAAACAATACAAATCATATTAACCATTTTATAAAACCTCCTGTAATTCAACAGTTAAGTTACCTTCAATATTTTTTAAGAATTTTAAAGGGATTGTAATTCTTTCCATTTCACCTGGTGCAAGATGCTTTCTAGGAAATCCAATCAGCTCTTTTTCACCATTTTTTACAAGAATTTTTTGATTTTTATAAACATTATTTACTCTCATGAAAATATCTATATTTTCAGAAGCCTTATCTAAGTCAATATTTTGTGGAACAGTGTAAGTAATTCCTTTTCCATTTTCGATGGCGATAGAATTTAGACTAGGAATAGATTTACTTAAAACATAATTGGCAGCATTTTTACCTGCACGTTCACCTTCAGCACTAACAAAATCTACAAGATCATGGACATGTACTACATTTCCACAAGCAAAAATTCCCGAGATAGAAGTTTGCATTGTTTCGTTTACCATAGGTCCACTAGTTCTTCTATCTAGTTTTACACCAAGTTCTCTTGAAAGTTCATTTTCAGGAATAAGACCAACAGACAATAGAAGTGTATCACACTCATATTCTATTTCAGTTCCCGGGATGGGTTGCTTATTTTCATCAACTTTTGAAACTGTAACACTCTCAACTCTATTTTTACCAAGTATATTAGTAACAGTATGTGATAGTAATAAAGGTATTCCAAAGTCATCAAGACACTGAACTATATTTCTTGTTAGTCCTCCAGAGAATGGCTGTAGTTCTATAACGGCCTTAACATCAGCACCTTCTAGTGTCATTCTTCTTGCCATAATAAGTCCGATATCTCCACTACCTAAGATGATAACTTTTTTTCCAACCATGTATCCTTCCATATTTATATATCTTTGGGCAGCACCAGCGGTAAATATACCAGCAGGTCTATAACCTGGAATGTTTATAGCACCCCTAGTTCTTTCTCTACACCCCATTGCAAGAATTATTGATTTAGCTTCAATTTCTTGGTAGCCTTTTTCAGGACTTATCATTGATATTTTTTTGTCGTGGGTTATATTCAAAACCATTGATTCAAGAGTATATTCAATTTGTAAATCTGTAATCATATTTATATATCTTTGAGCATATTCAGGCCCTGTTAATTCTTCCTTAAATCTATGAAGTCCAAATCCGTTGTGGATACACTGTTGAAGTATTCCACCAAGTTCTTTATCTCTTTCTATTATAAGAATTTTTTTTATTCCATTTTCATAAGCTGCTTTGGCAGCAGCAAGTCCAGCAGGACCTCCACCAATAACTACAACATCATATTTCATAATTTTTCCTCCAACTATTTTTTAGTCTCTTCTGTAAGAATATATGAACCATCTTTAGCTAAAACTACCTCTTGTAGAGGAATGTTTAACTCTCTAGAAATTATTTCTTGAACTCTTGGACCACAAAATCCACCTTGGCATCTTCCCATACCTGGACGTGATCTTTTCTTTACTGCATCTAAAGTTCTTGCAGGAACAGGTCTATGTATTGCATCAATAATTTCACCTTCAGTTATCATCTCACATCTACAAATAACTCTACCATAAGCAGGATTTTGTTTGATAAGTTCAGCTTTTTCAGATGGTGAAAGATTCATAAAGATAATATGTTTTCTAGGAGGAACAAAACTTGATTTTTCATCTAATTTTAATCCACTATCCGCTACCATTTTTATAACGTCAATGGCGATTGCAGGTGCTGATGTTAAACCTGGTGATTTTATACCAGCTACATCAAAGAATCCTTTAACACTAGATTCTTCTATGATGAAATCGTCTCTATCATTTTCAGATCTAACTCCAGAAAAGTTTCTGATGCAGTCTCTAAAGTTAATATCTTTTACTGAACGACTGCCAAGTGATTTTATTTTTTCAAGCCTTTCTGCGTTAGTTGATATATCAGACCTATCTTCAACTTCTATAGAATCTGGTCCAACTAGTAGATTTCCATGGATTGTTGGAGCAACTAGCACACCTTTTCCAAGTTCTGAAGGACATTGGAAGATAGTACTTGTAATTCTTGCACCTTGAGTTTTATCAAGAACAAAATATTCCCCACTTCTTGGAAAAATTTTATAAGATTCAGGAGCAACCATATTATGTATTAAGTCTGTATAGACACCAGAACAATTAATAATAATTTTTGTTTCAAAAGTGTCATTATTAGTTTTGATTACAAAATAATTTTCTTTTTTTTCGATTTCTAGAACTTTCGTATTTAAAAATAACTCTACTCCGTTGTCAATTGCATTGTCCATAAGAGCTTCTGTTAATTCCCAAGGAGAAACAATCCCAGCTGTTTTAGCGTAAAGAGCACCAACAACCTCATCAGATATATTAGGTTCAAGTTTTTTAACATCTTCTTTGGAGATGATAGACAATTCAGGAACCCCATTAACTAAGCCTCTTTTATAAAGAGTTTCGATATGTTTCATTTCATCTTCATTAAAGGCTATAACTAATGAACCATTTCTTTTGAATGGAACAGAGAGTTCTTTGCATAAATCTTCATACATAGCATTACCAAGAACGTTATATTTTGCCATTAAACTTCCTGATCTAGCATCATATCCAGAATGGACAATGGCACTATTTGCTTTTGTAGTTTCATCTGCGACATCGTTATCTTTTTCAAGCACAGCAATTTTTAAATTATATCTTGAAAATTCTCTTGCAACACTAGCTCCAACAATTCCAGCTCCAATAATTAATACATCATACATAGTAACTCCTCCTAATATCTAAAATAAAAAAGAGAGCTTTAAAAAACTATTCGTACAGGAATAGTTTTTCTAGCTCTCTTCATCTCTTTGCTATTTTTATTTAATTTATTTTAATCCATTTTATTTTATATCTGGAGTATACATTAAATTTTAGTCTTCGTCAAGTTCCCATTTTAAAGAACGCTTAACTGCTTTTTTCCAACCTTTATATTTTTCGGCTCTTCCATCTTCACACATACTTGGTTCAAATTTCTTATCAAGACACCATTTAGTTCTAATTTCTTCTTTACTTTCCCAGAAACCAACAGCAATACCAGCAAGATAAGCCGCACCAAGAGCTGTAGTTTCAACTATTGATGGTCTATCAACAATAGTACCTATTATGTCAGATTGGAATTGCATCAAGAAGTTATTAGCGGAAGCTCCACCGTCAACTTTTAAAGATTTTAATTTTATTTTTGAGTCTTCTTGCATTGCTTCAAGCACATCTCTAGTTTGGTAAGCAATTGCTTCTAAAGTGGCTCTAATTATATGGTTTCTATTTGAACCTCTAGTAAGTCCAACTATAGTTCCTCTAGCATACATATCCCAGTATGGAGTTCCTAGTCCAACAAAAGCAGGGACAAAATATACTCCACCATTATCTTTAACTTGTTGTGCAAAATACTCCGTATCTTTAGAATCTGTTACTAACTTTAATTCATCTCTTAACCACTGAACAGCAGCTCCACCAACAAATATACTTCCTTCTAGAGCGTATTCAACTTTTCCGTCTAATCCAATTGCTATTGTTGTAAGAAGACCATTATTACTTCTAATCATCTTATCACCAGTGTTCATTAACATAAAACAACCAGTTCCATAAGTATTTTTGGCATCTCCTTTTTCAAAACAAGCTTGTCCGAAAAGTGCGGCTTGCTGATCTCCAGCAACACCAGCGATAGGTGTTCTATGTCCACCTTTTCCACCGAGATTAGCATATCCAAAATTTCCACTTGAATCTTTAACTTCAGGTAGCATAGATTTTGGAATGTTTAGTTCTTTCAGCATTTTTTCATCCCACTCAAGGTTTTTGATGTTATAAATCATAGTTCTAGAAGCGTTGGTATAGTCTGTTGCATGGACTTTACCATTTGTAAGTTTCCAAATTAGCCATGTATCAACAGTTCCAAAAAGCAATTCTCCTCTATCGGCCATTTCTCTGGCACCTGGAACATTATCTAATATCCATTTTATTTTTGTTCCAGAAAAATAAGCATCAATTACTAATCCTGTGTTATCTCTAACATAGTCTGTAAGACCTCTTTCTTTTAATTCATCGCAAATATGAGCAGTTCTTCTACATTGCCATACAATAGCATTATAAACTGGTTTTCCTGTTAATTTGTTCCAAACGATTGTAGTTTCTCTTTGGTTAGTTATACCAATACCAATAACATCATGTTGAGAGATACCAGTTTGAGCTATAACCTCTGCAAGGACACCACTTTGACTTGCCCAAATTTCCATTGGATCATGTTCAACCCAACCCTCTTTCGGATAAATTTGTGTGAATTCTTTTTGTGAACTTCCAATAATATTTTGGCTTTCATCAAAAATAATTGCTCTTGAACTTGTCGTTCCTTGATCTAACGCGATAATATATTTCATGATAATCCCCCTATTAATTTATATTTATTTTGGAATTAAGTTTTAGATAAAAAGAGTTACATATAAAAGTGACCCAATTATACCACCAACAATTGGTCCTAAAATTGGTACTAATGCATATCCCCAATCAGAATCACCTTTGTTTGGAATAGGTAGAATAGCATGCATAATTCTTGGTCCAAAATCTCTAGCAGGATTTATTGCATAACCAGTTGGTCCACCTAAACTTAAACCTAAACTCCAAATATAAAATCCAGCAAGTAAAGGTCCAAGGATTCCAATATTTCCTCTTACAGTTTCACCACTCATGTAGTCTAAAGCTAATGTTGAATTATTGGCGTTTCCAATAGCAAGAAGTCCAAAAGTAAGCATTGCAGTGGCTAACATTTCAGTTGTGAAATTCCACTTTAAATTTCTGATAGCTGGTCCAGTTGCAAAAGTTGCTAAAATTCCACCTTTGTCAGTTGTTTCATCGTAATGATTTTTGTAAGCTAAAAATACAAGAAGAGATCCTGTCATAGCTCCAAGCACCTGAGCGGCAACATATCCAGGAACTAAACTCCAAGGGAAAAGTCCAGCTGCAGCAAAACCTATAGAAAGCGCAGGATTTAAGTGACCCCCACTAATCCAACCTACACAATAAGCTCCAACCATAACTCCAAATCCCCAACCAGCAGTAATAACAATCCAGCCAGAGTTATTACCTTTAGTTTTTGATAAAACCACGTTTGCTACCACTCCATTTCCTAGAAAAATAAGAAGCATTGTACCAATAAACTCTGCCAAATAGACATTCATAAAAATCTCCTCCGTTTTACATTTTTTTATAAAAAAAGCTATTCAATTCTAAGTATTAAAAAAATTAGAATCGAATAGCTTCTCTATACTCTCTTGCTATTACAAAGTAATATTTAATTTAGTTGTAGATACTGCCTTAGCCCCTGATTTTAAAGCCACTTCAACATCTTCTTTATCAGAAATTAATCCTCCTGCAATTAAAGGAATATTAATTTTAGAAGAAAGCTTTTTAATAATTTTAGGCATTACACCAGGTAGTATTTCAACTGCATCCAATTCGCATTCTTTTAATATTTTTTGAGTGTTTTCAAAGGAAAGTGAGTCAATTAAGAAACATCTTTGAATAACTAAAAATCCTATTTTTTTAGCGTATTTTGCGGTGGAAGTTCTAGTAGTAATAATACCATCAGCAAAGCTATTTTCTTTTAAAAAATCAAGAGCAACTTGATCTTTACTATTAATTCCTTCAACCATATCTATATGTAAAAAAGAAATTTTTCCTGCAGATTTTATTTTTCTAGTAGCTTCCTCTAGGGTGCAAATATCTCCACAAAGTAAAAATATTATTTTCGAATCTGTTTTTAATGCTGCATCTAAGTCATTTAAATTTTTAACGGCAATAATAATCTTATTTTCTGTCAAAATTTTACCAAAATTAGTTCTCAAATAGACCACCTTTTATGTTTTTTTCTACAATATGAGTATATACTATAATTTTATATAGTCAATAAGAAATTTAAAAAAAGGAAAAAAATGGCATTTTGGTAAAAAGTTATAGTGAAGAGCTACACAAGATATTTAAGGAGGGATTTATATGCATAAAGTTTCAGTTATAGTTATGGGATTTTGGGGTTCAGATGGTAAATGGAGAGAGAATACTGAAACTCTAAATACTCTATTAAATGAAGGATATGAAATTATAAGTACAGCTCCAATGGGTGGTGGTGGTTTTGGGACTACCATGACTACAAGCAAAGTTAGAAAAATTGGAACGGAGACTCACATAGGAAATGTTATTTCTTTCGCTTCATTAGTTGTTTTAGAAAAAGATTTATCATAATGTATTAATGAGGAGAATGGTTCTCCTCTTTTTTATTTAAATTTTATATAAATAAAAATGTGATTTTATTTAAAATTTATTGACTTAATAACTACCAGTATGTATAATTATCGTAAACATATATATTTTTAATGGTTTGCATTAGCGATTAAAAGGGAAGTTGGGTTTGAACCCCACACGGTCCCGCCACTGTAAAGATGATGAAAACGAAAATACCACTGTATTAATGAAGTATGGGAAGGTTCGTGAGTAAAAAGATTCTGAGTCAGGAGACCTGCCATTAAAAATTTATACATCCTGCGGGGACGGGAGGTATAGGGCGCGAGCTTTTTTGCCTTTAGACTTCCTCCAAATAAAATTATGAGGAGTGAAAAAATGGGTACATTTCAATCAATCTTATCGGTAACTTTTATGATTTTTCTTTTCAAAGGGTCACACGCATATGGAATGCACATTATGGAGGGATATCTTCCAATAAAGTGGAGCATTTTTTGGTGGGCACTTTATCTACCTTTTTTCTTTGTCGGAGTAAAAAAATTAAAACAATCATTATCAGAAAATCTTGAAAAAAAATTATTAATATCTTTAATTGGAGCTTTTATATTCTTAGTTTCGGCAATAAAATTACCGTCATTAACGGGAAGTTCATCGCATGCTACAGGAATAGCTCTAGGAGCAATACTTCTTGGGCCAAGCAGTGTATTTGTATTAGGAGCTTTAGTTTTGTTTTTCCAGGCTACGTTATTGGCGCATGGAGGATACACAACCTTAGGGGCTAATGCGGTATCTATGGCAGTTGTAGGAGCTTTAGTATCATATTTTATATATACACTATTTAGAAAAAGAATGAATAACAAAGTAGCTATATTTTTGGCAGCGGCTTTAGGAGATTTATTAACATATATATGCACAGCATTGCAATTAGCTCTAGCACATCCAGTTGATGGAGTAAATTACATAGATTCAATAATCAAATTCTTAGGAGTTTTTGCAGTAACTCAAATTCCACTGGCTATTATAGAGGGATTAATTACTGTTGTTATTATAAATATGTTACCAGTAGATTTAATTTCGTCAACACTTATAAAAAAAGAGGTGACTGCAAATGCGTAAAAATAAAAATGGAGTATTGATGATAGCAGTTTTAATTTTAATAGCCCTACCTTTTATTTTTCTTCAGAGTGAATTTGCTGGAGCAGACACAGAAGCATTAACTGTAATTGAAACTATTGCACCTAATTATACACCATGGATAGAAAATTACTTTTCACCTCCAGGTGGAGAAATGGAAAGCTTTTTATTCTCAATGCAAGCAGCAATTGGTGCTGCAATACTAGGATATGTATTTGGATTTTTTAAGGGGAAAGGTCATGTTAAAAGCAATTAATCCTTTTGAAAAATTTTTGATGTCAATGGGGACAACAATAATATTAATAAGCTTAAAGAACGAACAACTAAATATGGTGATGGTAGTAGTATTAGCCATGATATTATTTTTTCAAAAAATTTCAATGAAAAGATTAACCTTTTTCTTTTTACCACCATTGATATTTTTAATACCTACAATTTTAGCTCAGGGGATTAGCTTCACCCCTGAGGTAAAATTTGTATTTGATAAAGAAATATTTTTTAGAGTAATTGCATCTCTTATGGCTTTATCCATTTTTATATTGACAGTAAATGTAAAGGATTTCTACCATATCGGATTGCAGTTGAAAATTCCAAAGTTTATTTGTGAAATCGGAATTTTGATGTTTAACTATCTTAATATAATGTATGTTTCATATGTAAAAATAAAAACAGCTATGGAAGCTAGAGGTGCTTTTTGTAAATTTTCAAATATATACAGAGATGTAGCATTACTTTTTTCTAAAGTTTTTTTAAATAGTTACTTTTCTTTAAAGGGCCAAGAAAACGCTATGTATAGTAGAGGATATAATGATGAAATTAAGTTCTATCCAATTTCATATAAAATTACTAAGAGGGGAATATTAATTTTAGCACTGTGGTATGGGGTGATATTAATATTTTATAAGGTGGGATTATGATAAAGCTTAGCAATATAAGTTTCTCTTATGAAAAAAAAAGAGAAGTTTTAAAAAATATTTCTTTGGAAATAAAAGAGGGAGAAACACTTTTTCTGATGGGAGAAAATGGTTCTGGAAAATCTTCTTTAATGCTTTTAATGAATGGAATAAATAAACCCTTTGAAGGAGAATATATATTTAAAAACGAAGTAGTTAAGTATAATAAAAAAAATTTAAGAGAATTAAGGGAAAAAATAGGAATTGTTTTTCAAGATCCTGATATGCAACTTATTGCACCAGATGTTGAAAGTGATGTACAATTTGGGCCGTTAAATCTAGGTTGGAATTTAAAGAAAGTAGATGAATCGGTGCATAATGCCATGGTGATCTGTGATGTTGTTCATCTAAGAAATAGAGAATGTCATTCACTTAGTTATGGAGAAAAAAGACGTGTGGCAATAGCTGGAGTTTTAGCTATGGATCCGGAGGTAATTATTTTTGATGAACCAACTACCTGGTTAGATCCGTATCATCAAAGAGAATTTAAAGATTTATTGAAAAAATTACAAGAAAATAATAAAACTCTTATAATTTCAACACATGATATTCCTTTTGCTCAAGAGTTTAAATCGAGATATATTTTTTTAAAAAAAGGTGAAATAATTTCAGATGGAGATATAGAGTTGTTTGAAAATGACGATTTATTGGAGGAGTGTAGATTAAAATGAAAAAACATAAAAATTTAATGGTTGTCGGAACATCTTCTGGCGCAGGGAAAAGCATAACAGTAACAGGATTGTGCAGAATATTTTTTAAAGATGGATTTTCGGTAGCTCCTTTTAAATCTCAAAATATGGCATTAAACTCGTATATCACAAAGGATGGGCATGAAATGGGAAGAGCTCAAGCTGTCCAGTCTATGGCTTGTGAGATTTCACCTAGATATTATATGAATCCGATATTATTAAAACCTACTGGCGATAGAAAAATTCAAGTTATTTTAAATGGAAAATCTATTGGAAATATGAATGGATTAGACTATGGAAAAACAAAAGTTAGTTTAAAACAAGAAATATTAAAAGCATATAAAAATATTGAGGACAACTATGAAATTTGTGTTCTTGAGGGAGCTGGAAGTCCAGTTGAAATAAATATAAAAGACGATGATATCGTTAACATGGGAATGGCTGAAATGGTAAATGCTCCAGTTATTTTGGTAGCAGATATTGACAGAGGAGGAGTATTTGCCTCTATAGTTGGGACATTGGAACTGATGGAACCATCAGAAAGAGAAAGAGTAAAGGGTGTTATTATTAATAAATTTAGAGGAAGTTCAGAGATACTAAAACCTGGCCTTGATAAACTTGAAGCAAGAATAGGAATTCCAGTTTTAGGTGTAGTGCCACACTTTGATTTAGATATTGAAGATGAAGATGGACTTACGGATAAATTTAAAAAGATTCAAAATAAAAATACTGGAATTAAAGTATCTGTAATAAAATTAAAACATATTTCAAACTTCACTGATTTAGATGCCTTAGGAGCTCAGTTGGATGTAGAGATAAATTATGTAACCTCAGCTCACGAAATTGGAGAAGAAGATTTAATAGTTATTCCAGGTTCTAAAAATACAATAGAAGATTTAAAAGATATTAAGGAAAAAGGAATAGCTCAAGAAATTATAAAAGCTTCAAGAAGAGGAACTCCTATAGTAGGAATATGTGGTGGATTCCAAATTTTAGGAGAAAGAGTTTTAGATCCTTATGGAATAGAAAGTGACATAAAAGAACTACCAGGTCTTGGATTACTAGATGTTGAGACAATTATGGAAAAGGAAAAAACTACAACTCAATACTCTGGTATTTTGGATAATTGTTCAGGTATTTTAGACATGATGAATGGGATAGAAATTAAAGGGTATGAAATTCATCAAGGGGTAACAAAAGGTACAGAAACGAACATAACTTTGGATGATAGAATGGTTGCAACAGTGAAAGGAAATATTGTAGGAACTTATATCCATGGAATATTTGATAACAAAATATTTACAGATATGCTACTAAATAAAATTAGAAAATCAAAAGGAATGGATGAAAAATCATCTGAGATGACATTTGATGAATATAGAATGAATGAACTGGATAAACTAGAAGTAATTATGAGAGAAAATATAGATGTTAAAGCCATATATTCAATCCTTGGAGGAAAGTAATGGATTTTTATATGAAATATAGTCTGGCATACGGGTTAGATTTAATACTAGGAGATCCTCACTGGTTATACCATCCAGTAAGAGTTATTGGAAAATTGATAGAGATTTTTGAAAAGTTTTTATATAGATTCAAAAGTAAGAAATTTTTTGGTGGAATTATGGCAATAAGTGTAATTTTATTGACAGGAGTTATTAGTTTTTATCTCGCTAGAATTTCTCCTATCTTAGAGGTATTTTTATTATACACAACACTAGCAACAAAAAGCTTAGGGTTGGAGGGAATAAAGGTATATAAAATATTAAAATCAGGAGATTTATCAAGAGCACAAAAAGAACTTTCGTATCTTGTAAGTAGAGATACTGGCGAAATGGATGAAATACAAGTTATTAGAAGTACTGTTGAAACAATAGCTGAAAATAGTGTTGATGGAATAATTGCTCCAATGTTTTATGCGTTCCTAGGAAGTTGTTTTATGATAGACGGAATATCCCTAGCTCTTCCTTTTGCGATGGGGTATAAAGCGGTAAATACTTTGGATTCTATGGTTGGATATAAAAATGAAAAGTATATAGATTTTGGAATGTGTTCTGCAAAAATTGATGATTTATTTAATTTAATACCTGCAAGAATTGCTGGATTAATATTTATACCGATTTCATCATTTCTTATAGGAAAAGGAATAATAAAACCAATAAAAATATTTTTACGTGATAGATACAATCATTCGAGTCCAAACTCTGGACATTCTGAAGCTTCTTTTGCTGGTTCGATAGGAGTACAATTTGGTGGTAGAACTAGTTATTTTGGAAAAGTTTACGAAAAGCCAACTATTGGAGATAAAATAAAAGAATTTGAATTCGAAGATATTAGAAGTGCATATAGATTACTGTATGTAACATCTGCCATTGCTTTAATAATATTTACTATAATATTCATAATACTGAGAGGTGAAGGAATTGGATTTACATGGAGGTAATGTTTTTAGACTTGAAAGAGATGGGAAGATTAATATATTAGATTATAGTTCTAATATAAATCCACTTGGAGTACCCGAGAGTTTTAAAGAAGCTGTAATTAATAATTTTTCTATATTAGAAAAATATCCAGATCCAGAGTATGTTGAACTAAGAGAAGCGATTGGAGATTATAATGGAATATCTTCTGAAAACGTTGTAGTTGGAAATGGAGCTACTGAAATTTTATTTTTATATATGAAAGCAATAAAAGTAAAATCAGCTATGATTGTTTCTCCAACTTTTGCAGAATACGAGAGAGCTTTGAAGGTAAGTGGGGCACAGGTAAGTTACTTTGAACTAAAAGAATCAGAAAATTTTAAGATTGATGTAGATAGATTATTAGAAGAAATTCAAGATGAAGAATTAGTTGTAATATGTAATCCAAATAATCCAACAGGAAGATTTATATCTCTTGAGGATATTGATAAAATATCATTAGTTTTAGATAAAAAAGGAAAAAAACTATTTGTAGATGAGGCATTTATAGAGTTTATAGATAATTGGACCGATAAAACATCAATATTATTAAAGAGAAAAAACATATTTATTTTAAGAGCTTTGACAAAATTCTTTGCTCTTCCAGGAGTAAGACTTGGATACGGATTATGTTATGATACAGAACTTTTAAAAAAAATATCTTCTATTAGAGAACCATGGAGTGTAAATAGTTTTGCAGAATTAGCTGGAAAGGTTATGCTAAAAGACGAAGGATATATAAAAGCAACAGAGCTATGGATTGAAGAAGAAAAAAAATGGTTCCACGATGAACTAAAAAATATAAAAAATATAAAGCCATATAAAACAGAAAGTAATTTTATACTTATTAAACTTTTATCAATGAATTCTAAAAATTTCAGAGATAAGATGATAGACGAAGGAATAGTTGTGAGAGATGCATCTAACTTTAAATTTTTAAATGAGTCGTTTGTAAGACTTGCAGTAAAAGATAGAGACAAAAATAAAAAAATATTAGAGAAAATAGAAAAGGTGGTTAAATAATGAAAGCAATATTAGTAATAGGACATGGAAGTAGAAGTATAAAAGCTAAAGAGGAATTTGAAACTGTTGTAAAAATGATGGAAGAAAAAACTCATTTACCAGTTATAGGTGCTCATATGGAACTTTGTTTACCATCAATACCAGAAGCGTTAGAAACTTTAATCTCTGAAAATCCTGAAATTAACGAAATAAAAACAGTTCCACTTTTCCTATTTGAAGGAATACACATCAGACAGGATATTCCTGAGATATTAGAAGAAATGAGAGAAAAATATCCAAAGATAGAATTTAAATTTGGAAGACCTATTGGTGCAGAACCAATGCTTGCAGATATCCTAATATCAAGATCAGAGGAAATCTAAAATGAAGGGCTTTCTTTTAGCAGGAACGAGGAGTGGAATAGGAAAGACAACTGTTTCGATGGGACTTATGTCAGTTTTTAAAGATGTATCTCCATTTAAAGTTGGACCAGATTACATTGACCCAAGTTTTCATGAATTTGTAACTGGAAACAAAAGTTATAATTTAGACTTGTTTTTAATGAAAGAAGAGGGTGTAAAACATAGCTTTTACTCTCATCATAAAGGAATATCTATAGTTGAAGGAGTTATGGGACTGTATGACGGTTTGGGAAATGATTTAAACAACTGTAGTTCAGCTCATGTAGCTAAAACATTGGGTCTTCCAGTAATTTTAGTAGTTGATGCCATTGGAAAGAGTACAAGTATTGCAGCGGAAGTTTTGGGATATAAGCTTTTAGATCCCGAAATAAATATAGCTGGAATTATTATAAATAGAGTTTCAAGTGAAAAACTTTATAAAATGTTAAAAGAAGCAATAGAAATTCATACTGGTATCAAATGTTTTGGATATTTAAAAAAAGATGAGAATATAAATATTAGTAGCAGACATCTTGGATTACTTCAAGCAAATGAGGTTGGAGATTTAAAAGAAAAAATTGAAGTTTTAAAATCAGAAATCTTAAAAACTATAGATATAGCTGGAATTGAAGAAATTGTGACTATAAAAAATAGTCCAGTGAAAGAAATTTTCGAAGAGTATAAGAATAAATTTAATGGAATGAAAATGGGAATAGCTAGAGATAATGCATTTTCATTCTATTATAAGGATAACTTAGAACTTTTGGAAAAAATGGGTATACAATTGATTGAATTTTCTCCAATGAAAGATTCAAAAGTGCCAGATGTTGACTGTTTGTATTTTGGGGGAGGTTATCCTGAAACATATGCAAAGGAGCTATCTAAAAACAAAG
The DNA here is from genome assembly GCF_014250685.1 of Cetobacterium sp. 2A. Lineage (GTDB taxonomy): Bacteria > Fusobacteriota > Fusobacteriia > Fusobacteriales > Fusobacteriaceae > Cetobacterium. The sequence continues at coordinate 233,755 of NZ_JACFAJ010000001.1, forward strand.
AATTTTTAGAATCACTTAGAGCTTTTCATAAAGAGAATAAAGTTATATATGCTGAGTGTGGAGGATTTATGTATCTGACAAAAGGAATAAAAACCTTAGATGGCATTTATCATCCAATGGCTAACTTACTAGATTGTTCTATAAAAGTTGGAGAAAGATTAGATATTTCAAGATTTGGATATGTAAATATTGATTCTCCTTTTGGAACTGGAGTGGCTCATGAATTCCATTATTCAAAAATAGATGAAGTTGGAGAAGATGAGAGAAAATTTACTTTGAAAAAAAATGATGGAAGACAATGGAGTTGTGGTTATACCAATAAAAATTTAATTGCGGGTTATCCTCATCTTCATTTCTTTGGAAATCTAGATATAATTACTAATATTTTAGAAGGAGTAAAAAAATGGAATATATAAAGAAACCTGTTGATATAGAAGTTAGAAGTTTTGAAATTATAGAAGAAGAACTGGGAGCAAAGAAAAATAAATTCTTACCAGAACAACTTCCAATTGTAAAAAGAGTAATTCATACAACTGCAGATTTTGAATATGCTGATTTACTTGAATTTTCTGATGATGCAATTGAATCTTGTATAAATGCTCTAAAAAATGGTGGTAAAATTTATTGTGATACTCAAATGATAGCAAATGGACTAAGTAAGCCAAATTTAACAAAATTTGGATATACAGCTTATTCACTTGTATCTGACCCAGAAGTTGCTAAAGAAGCAAAAGAAAGAGGAGTCACAAGATCGATTGTCGGAATGGAAAAAGCCTCTAAAGATGCAGATACAAATATATTCTTAATAGGGAATGCTCCAACTGCACTATTTAGATTAAAAGAACTTATAGATTCAGGAGAGGTTTCAAAACCAGCTCTAATAGTAGGGGTTCCGGTTGGGTTTGTTGGTGCAGCAGAATCGAAAGAGATTTTACCAGGAAGTGGAATTCCTCATATCGTAGTAAAAGGTAGAAAAGGTGGAAGTACAGTAGCTGTATCTATTCTTCATGGAATACTATACCAAATGTTTACAAGAGAAGGATTCTAAAGATGAAAAAACAGTTAAAATCAGGTTATACCACAGGAACCTGTGCTGCAGCGGCAACTACCGCAGCGTTAGAACTGTTGATATCAAACAGAAAAAGAGAAATAATAGAGATTAAAAGTTTAAATGGTATAGATTTGAAAGTACCAATTCATTCATTGAAATTAGGAAAAGAATGGGCTAGAGGTGTAGTTTTAAAAAACTCTGGAGATGATCCAGATGTTACAAATGGTATAGAAATTTGTGTTAAAGTTAAACTTTATAAAGAGTTACCACAAATAGAAAAAGCTCACTATTTTGATAATATAGCTATAGTTGGTGGCCGTGGAGTTGGACTAGTGACTAAAAAAGGACTTCAAGTTCCAGCAGGGAAATCTGCTATTAATCCCGGTCCTCAAAAGATGATTAGAGATGCAGTACAAGAAATCATAAAGGGAACGGATAAAAAAGTTTTAGTGAAAGTATACATCCCACAAGGAAAAGCAAAAGCTTTAAAAACATTTAATCCAAGGCTTGGAATAACAGGTGGAATATCTGTACTAGGCTCCACTGGAATTGTTAAACCAATGAGTGAAGAAGCTTGGAAAGATTCACTTTATGTTGAATTAAAAGTTTTAAAAGAGAATACAGCAAGAGATTGGGTAATATTTGCTTTTGGAAATCATGGAAAAGCTTTTTGTGAATCTATGGGTGTTGATACTACTCAGATGGTTGTGGTGAGTAACTATATTGGATTTATGATTGATAGTGCTATGGAGATTGGATTTAAGAGAGTTCTTTTGATAGGACATATTGGTAAAGCCATAAAAATTGCTGGTGGAATATTTAATACACATAGTAGAGTAGCAGACGGAAGACTCGAAATACTCTCAGCTAATGCAGTTTTAGTAGATGAACCAAGAGAAAATATATTAAAGATTTTGGAATCTAATACAGTAGAAGAAGCTTGTCAATATGTTGAAAAAAATGAACTTTTCAGATTAATAGCAAATAAGGTAGCATCAAAATCAGTAGAGTATTCCAGAGGAGAGATTGAATTTCAATCAGCTTTATTTACTTTTAGTGGAAATTTAATTGGTGAAAGTGATGATTTTAAAAAATTGGCTGGTGATTTAGTTGAAAAATAAAATAAAAGTTGTAGGACTTGGACCTGGAAACTTAGATTTTGTAACAGGAGCAGGCATTAAGGCTATAAAAAATTGTGAGATAGTTATTGGTGGAAAACGTCATCTAGAGGAAGTGAATGACTTACTAGATAACCAAGAAAGATTTTTTTTAGGCAAATTAGAGTTATTTAAAAGTTTTATAATAGATAATATAGGAAAAAAAATTACAATAGTTGTTTCTGGAGATACTGGGTACTACAGCTTACTTACTTATTTAAGAAATAATTTTTCAGAAGAGTTATTTGAAGTTATTCCTGGGATATCATCTTTTCAATATCTTTTTTCTAGAATAACTATGACATGGGAAAAATATTCTCTTCATAGTGTTCATGGAAGAGAAACTAACTACATAGAAGCCTTAGAAAAGAGTGATGCAGGAATAGTATTACTTACAGATTCTGAAAATAATCCAATAGAGATTAGTAGAAAACTAATCGAAAATAATATTAAAAATATAGAAGTAATAGTTGGAGAAAGATTATCTTATGAGAATGAAATAATTACTAGATTTTTATTAGAAGATTATAAAAACTATGAAAAAGAATATTCTATGAATGTAACAATTTTAAGGAAGGTATAATATGGGACATATATATGATTGCGAGTTTGTCCAAGGAGAGCTTCCTATGACAAAGCAAGAGATTAGAGCAATATCGATTGCAAAACTTCAGTTAAATCCAGACTCAGTTTTAATAGATGTTGGAGCAGGAACGGGAACAATAGGAATTGAAGCAGCTACATATTGTAGAAAAGGAAAAGTTTATGCTATTGAAAAAGAACTTAAAGGAATTGAGACTCTTAAAAATAATATAGGAAAATTTGACTTAGATAATATAGAAATAATAGTTGGACGTGCACCGGAGTCTATTCCAGAAATAGCTTATGATAGAATGTTTATTGGTGGTTCTACGGGTTCTTTGAAAACTATTTTAGATCACTTCAAAAGATACTCTAAAGAAAACTCAAGAATTGTTATAAATGCTATAACACTAGAGACACTAAGTGATGCCACTAAATTGCTTAAAGAAATGAAGTTTAAGAATATAGAGGTTATAAATGTGTCAATAGGTAGAGGGAAAAACGTAGGACCTTATACGATGATGTATGGTGAAAATCCAATTTATATAATAACAGCAAATAAAGGAGACGAATAATGGCCACATTTTATGGAATAGGAGTAGGAGTAGGAGATCCAGAAATGATAACTTTAAAAGCTATAAACGCTCTTAAAGATTTAGATGTTGTAATTTTGCCAGAAGCAAAAAAAGACGAAGGAAGTACAGCTTATTCAATAGCTAAAGAGTATTTAAAAGAAGATATTGAAATGCTATTCTTAGAATTTCCAATGATTAAAGATGCAGAAAAGAAAAAAGTTATCAGAAAAGGACATGCTGAAACAATTGAAAAATGTTTAAGCGAAGGAAAGAATGTTGGATTTTTAACAATAGGAGATCCTATGACTTTTAGTACTTATGTATATGTTCTAGAGTACCTAGATTCTATGTATTCAGTGAAGACTATTCCTGGAATATCATCTTTTGCTGATATAGCTTCAAGATTCAATTTACCTCTTGTTATGGGAGATGAGTCATTAAAAGTTATATCTTTACATGGAGATGTAGAGATAAAGGAAGAAATTGAAAAAAGTGATAATATAGTATTTATGAAAGTTACAAGAGATTACAATGAGTTAAAAGCAGCATTAAAAGAAACTGGAAATATGGATAATATAATCTTAGTTTCTAATTGTGGTAAAGAAAATCAAGAAATTTTCTTCGATATAGAGAATTTAGATAAAGAGGATGTACATTATTTTTCAACACTAATACTAAAAAAAGGCGGTATTCAACAATGGAAAAAGTTTATTTCATAGGAGCGGGACCAGGGGATCCTGAGTTAATAACTATAAAAGGTCAAAGATTAGTAAAGGAAGCGGATATTATAATATATGCTGGATCACTAGTACCAAGACAAGTTATAGAGTGTCATAAAGAGTCTGCAGAAGTTTATAACTCTGCTAGTATGAATTTAGAAGAAGTTATGGAAGTAACTGTAAATGGAATAAAAGCTGGTAAAAAAGTTGTTAGAGTTCATACAGGGGATCCAGCAATATTTGGTGCACATAGAGAACAGATGGACGTTTTAGATGAGCATGGGATAGAGTATGAAGTTGTTCCAGGGGTAAGTTCATTCCTAGCTTCGGCAGCAGCGGTAAAAAAAGAGTTTACTTTACCAGGGATATCTCAAACAGTCATTTGTACAAGACTTGAAGGTAGAACTCCAGTTCCAGAAAAAGAAGCATTAGAGAGCTTAGCTTCTCATAAGGCATCTATGGCAATATTCTTATCTGTTCATATGATAGGAGACGTAATAAAGAGACTGGCAACTCATTATCCAATGACTACACCAATAGCAATTGTTCAAAGAGCTACTTGGGAAGATCAAAAGATCGTAATGGGAACTTTAGAAACTATAGAAGAGAAAGTAAAAGAAGCTAACATTTCTAAAACTGCTCAAATTTTAGTTGGAGATTTCTTAGGAAACGAATATGAGAAATCAAAACTTTATGATAAACACTTTACTCATGAATTTAGAAAAGGAATAGAGTAATGAAAATTGCCATTTGGACAGTGACAAGAGGAGCTGGATATTTAGGCAAAATTGTAAAAAGTAAAATGAACGGAACTCTTTATACACTAAATAAATTTTCAGTAGAAGATTCAGTACAGATGGATGATTTTACATCTACTCTAGAAGAAAATTTTAATAAATATGATGGACATATATTTATTATGGCTACTGGAATAGTTATAAGAAAAATTTCAAAACTTATAAAGAGTAAAGATATAGACCCAGCTGTAGCTGTTATAGATGAAGGGATGAACTTTGCAATATCCCTTCTCTCGGGGCATCTTGGTGGGGCTAATGAGATGGTAAATGACATTGCCAAGAAATTAAATTTAGTTGCCATAATAACAACAAGTTCAGATGTGACTGGAAAAATTGCTGTAGATACATTATCGCAAAAGTTAAAATCTGAATTAGAATCTTTGGATGCAGCTAAAAAAGTGACGTCTCTTATAGTAGATGGACAAAATGTTACACTGACTCTTCCTAAAAATATAATAGAATCGGGAAATTCCCATGGAGCAGTAATAGTTTCAAACAAAGAGAAAATAGAAACTGTTAGACTGTATCCGAGAAATTTAGTGGTTGGATTAGGTTCTAGAAGAGGGGTTGAAAAGGAAGTTGTTTTAGAGGCTATAAAAATGGCTTTTGAAAAAAATAATCTTTCTACAAAAAGCATAAAACTTTTTTCTACAGTGGATTTAAAAGCCGATGAAATTGGAATTTTAGAGGCCGTAGAAGAATTTAATAAGAAGCTAACAATAATTTCTAGAGACGAAATTTTAAAAATAGAGGATGATTTTGAAGGTTCGGAATTTGTAAAAAAAGAAATTGGAGTAAAAGCGGTGTCAGAACCATGTGCACTACTTGCATCTAATAAAGATGGCAAATTTATAGAAAAAAAATTAAAATACAATGGAGTTACTGTATCCATTTATGAGGAGAGATTTGGAAATGAAATTTGGTAAAATATATGTTGTAGGAATTGGACCTGGAAATATGCAAGATATTACAGTTAGAGCTTATAATACTTTAAAAAATATAGATGTTATAGCAGGATATATAACTTATATAGATTTAGTTAGAGATGAGTTTTCAGAAAAAGAGTTTTATGTGTCAGGAATGAAAAAAGAGGTTGAAAGATGCGAGCAAGTTTTAGAGATTGCAAAATCTGGAAAAAATGTTGCTTTAATCAGTAGTGGAGATGCTGGAATATATGGAATGGCAGGAATAATGATTGAAGTTGCTATGGAATCTGGAATTGAAGTAGAAGTAGTTCCTGGAGTTACATCATCAGTAGCTGGAGCTTCGGTAGTTGGGGCACCACTTATGCACGACCATTCAATAATCAGTTTAAGTGACCTTATGACAGATTGGAGTGTTATAACTAACCGTGTTGATAAGGCAAGTGAAGGAGACTTTATAATTTCTTTATATAATCCAAAAAGTAAAGGAAGAACAAGCCAAATAGTTGAAGCAAGAGAAATTATGTTAAGACATAAAGCTGCATCTACACCAGTTGCTCTACTTAGACACGTTGGAAGAGAAGAGCAAAATTATACTCTTACAACGCTTGGAGATTTCTTGAATCATGAAATAGATATGTTTACTGTAGTTATAATTGGAAACTCTAAAACTTATGTAGCAAATGACAGAATGATAACACCAAGAGGATACAAAATATGATTTGGATTATTGGGGGAACAAAAGACTCTAGAGATTTTATAGAGTCTTTTCCTGATAAAGACAAACTTATTGTAACTACCGCAACAGAATATGGTGGAAAATTACTAGAAGATTTTTCGGTAAAAGTTTTTTGTAAAAGACTCCTTCCTAAAGAGATGGAAGAGTTTATTGAAAATAATCAGATAAAAAAAATTGTCGATTTAAGCCATCCATATGCAGTTGAAGTTTCTCAAAATGCTATGAATTGTGCAAAAATAAAAGAGATAGAATATGTACGTTTTGAAAGAGTTAATTTAGAGACTGAGGATGAGAATGCTATAGAACTTCACAGTGTTGAGGATATAGTTTTATATGTTGAAGAATTAGAAGGAAATATACTAGTAACATTGGGTAGCAACAATATTGAGAAATTTTCAAAACTTAAAAATTTAAAAAATATATACTTTAGAATACTTCCAAAATGGGAAATGGTTAAAAAAGCCGAAGACTCTGGAATATTACCTAGAAATATAATTGCTCAGCAGGGACCTTTTTCTTATAAAATGAATTTGGCTCAAATTGAGGATTTAAATATAAAATATGTAGTTAGTAAAAAAGGTGGAGACACCGGTGGCGAAAAAGAAAAGATTGAAGCAACAAAGGCTGCAAATGCAGTATCTATTCTATTAACTAGACCTTCTATAATTTATCCTTGTGTTTTTGAAACTGTAGAAGATGTGATATCACATCTTATTAATAAAAAATAGGTACTAGTAAAATGGTTATAAAATATGGTATAAAGATAGTAGAGAAATAATATATTGATTCAGAAATGACCTTAATTTTAAAAAGTTAAGGTCATTTTTTTAAAATATGGAGGTAGATAAAATGGGCGAAAAAAGAGAACAATGGACGACACGAAAGGGATTTATTTTTGCAGCAGTAGGTGCCGCAATTGGACTTGGAAATCTCTGGAGATTCCCGTTTCAAGCATATAAAAATGGTGGAGGAGCTTTTTTTATCCCGTATTTTATAGCTATAGTTACTTGTGCAATACCACTTATGATTATGGAGTACTCTTATGGTAGAAAAATTAGAGGAGGCTCAACAAAGTCATTAGGACATCTGGGGAAAAAATTTGAATGGATTGGATGGCTACAGGTAATGGTTCCCGTAGTAGTTATGATGTTTTATTCAACTATTATATCAATTTCTTTAATATTTATGGTTTGGTCCTTGGGACAAATTTTTGGAATAGTAAACTGGATGAATGATCCGGGAAAACTTATGGGAATAATTGTGGGCGGTGGAAATAATGCCTTTGATTTTGGAGCAGGAATTAGTAAATATTTACTATTCTTTGTGGTATTTGTTTGGCTTGGAAATTGGATAGTTGTAAAAAAAGGAATCTCTCAAGGGATAGAAAAGGCATCAACTATATTTACTCCAATTCTAATGGTTTTAATGATCTCATTTATGATTAATAGTTTAAGATTAGAGGGAGCTTCAATTGGTTTAAATGCTTTATTTACACCTGATTTTAGTAAGCTTTTAAATCCAAGTATATGGATTGCTGCATATGCACAAGTATTCTTTTCAACAACTTTAGCAGTTGGGGTTATGATAGCTTATGGTTCTTATTTACATAAAGAGTCAGATATAGTTAATAATTCATTTATAACAGTTTTGGCGAATTCATCATTTGATATTATCTCAGGAATTACAGTTTTTTCTACTCTTGGATATTTGGTTTCAACTATGGGAGTAGAGTTCAACTCTTTTGGAGATGGAGCAGGAATAGCCTTTATAGCCTTTCCAATAGCTATTTCAACTATTACAACGAATACTATAATTCAAGGTATAATTGGATTTTTATTTTTCTTCTGTCTTTTTATAGCCGGACTATCATCTAGTATATCTATGCTAGAAGCATTTAATACCGCTGCGTTAGATAAGTTTAATATAGAGAGAGGAAAACTAACAAATTATGTATCATTAGTTGGATTTTTAGGAAGTGGATTTTTTGCAAGTTATGTAGGATTTAATTTTATATTAAATATAGTTGATGCACATGTATCAAATTATGTTATAGCAACATTGGGACTAGTGGAAGTTATTGCTATAGGATATATATATGGAACTGAGAAATTGAGAGAAGAAGCTAATCGTTATTCTGATTTTAAAGTTGGGAAATTATGGGATTGGTTATTAAAATATTTCACTCCACTACTTTTAGGTGTTACAGTTATTTCTAATTTTATACAGGGAATCGATAAATTATTTGAGTTAGACGATATAAATCTTAGAGCTAACTTAATATTTGGTTGGGGAACAATTTTGTTTATGCTGGTTTCAGCTACAATTTTGTATAAAAAAGATTGGCATGAATCTAAAATAACTAATAAGGGAGATGGTAAAGATGAATAGTTCTGCTTTATTTATTATGATTTTAGGATGTGGAATAATCTGGGGTGGACTAATAGTTACAACAGCAATAGCTTTGAAAAAAGAAAAGAAATAAATATTACCCCTTAGAGTTTTTGCTTTAAGGGGTTTTTCATTAAATTTTATTTAATTCGTCTGGAGTATTTATATTTAATAAAAGTTGTTCTCCATCAAAAGGAATATTTTTTAAAGAAACTTCTTTAATTTTTAAATTTTTAATAACTTCAATAAGTTTATATTCTTTATCCTCGATACAACTTTTTAATTTATCTAGACAACTTTTGCCATATATTCCAAATAGTGGATTTATATATCCTCTTTCACATCTTACAACTAGAACATCGTAATCAGGAGTATGAAAACTTAAAATATAATTAATAAAATTTTTTGTGATATTTGGAGAATCACAAGTTGTCACAAAGATATATTCATTAGAGGAATTTAAGATTCCATTATAAAGACCACCAATTGGACCAATTTTTTCATATATATCTCTGACTATTTTTACATTTTTATCCTTAAAATTAATTTGATGAAAACTTTGAATACTATTTGCTGCTATGATTATTTCTTGAAAATCTTCTAACTCATCTATTATTTTTTCTAAAAAATTTCGGTTGTCATATTTTAAAAGGTACTTATCTTGATAATTCATTCTACTACTCATACCACCAGTTAAAATCAATGCTGAAATTTCATTCATAGGCTCCTCCTGAATTAATTTTATTTATATTATATACCTAAATTTTTTAATTTTATTTTTTTTATATATAAAAGTTGACATAGAAATATTTATATTGTAAAATTCTATAAACAGAGATAATGATAATAGCAAAACTAGAGAAATCTAGTGACGCAAAACTATAGGGTCTTAACTATTTATAGAAAGACAGCCAGCTGCCAAAATTTCAACTAAGTATAGGGTGAAATTTAAATTAAAGCAGCTATGACATGGTCATAGCTTTATTTTTTTAAATCCATAACTTAGTATCAAAATTTATCAAAATCTCTCATCAAATAAAAAGGGTGAGAAATATGAAAAAAATAATGATGTTATTAATAGGAATGACAATAGGAATTACAAACATTTATGCAAAATCGAACGCAACTGTAAATATGTCAGCTTATGTTTTAGACTCTGCTACTGTTTCAACAGTAGAGAATAAAAATAATAAACTTTCTTTAAATTTAAATGAACTTAGAGATCAATTTGGACAAGTTGAAAGAACTATGACAACCTCTAATAATCTAAAAATAAAAAAAGAAAATAACACATTATTTGTTCTAGACACAAATAAAAATGGAAAGGAGATAAATGACGATGTTGTCATTTTAACTGTTATAAATTCATGAAAATATCTAAGCTATATGTTATGTTAGGAATGCTAATTATATTTAATACAGGATTTGGTTCTGTTTTTAGAACAACGGTTACTCCCGGAAGAATCTTTGTTTCTTCAGATGGTGGAAATGAAAGTATTGAAATTGAAAATATATCAGATGAGTTATTAAAGTTATCTATAAATATATCAGATGAAAATGTAAAATATATAAAAATTTATCCCAGTGAATTTGAAATTAAACCTAAATCAAAAAGAGTTGTTAGACTAAAAGTTTTACCAGAATTTTTTTTAGATGAAAAAACAGAAAAAATATTATATATAACTGAAGTTTCACCTTTAATTATAATAAACAAAAGAAAAATAATGCCAAGACATGGCGTAACTATAAAAAAAACCACTTTTAAATAAAAAGTGGTTTTTTTATTGCAAATTTTTAGATATATAAAGGTGTTCCAGGACCTAGTGGAATACCAAAGTATACCCAAACTATAGCCATAAGTGACCACATAAGAAGAAGTGCTATAGTATATGGCATCATGACAGAAATAACGGTTCCCATTCCATAATCTTCATCATATTCCTGAGCTAAACCAAGAATAATTGGCATATATGGAAACAGAGGCGATATAACATTTGTGGTGGAGTCTCCTATTCTGTATAACATCTGAGTTAGAGCAGGATTATAACCTAACATATAAAACATGGGAATGAAAATTGGAGCCAAAAGAGCCCATTTTGCGGATCCACTTCCAATAAATAAATTAACAATTGAAGATAAAATTATAAACATCAAGAATAAAGGGATTCCTTTTAAATTCATATTTTTTAAAAAGTCAGCTCCATTGACAGCTAAAATAAATCCTAAGTTGCTCCAGTTAAAGTATGCTATAAATTGTCCAATCATAAAAACAAGAACGATATAAGAAGACATATCCTTCATAGCTGAGGTTATGTGTCTTGGGATATCTCCTGCTGTTTTAATTTGTCCAACACGTTTACCGTATGTAATTCCAGCTATTAAGAATAAAAATAGAAGTAGAGGGATAATAGAGTTTAAGAGTGGAGAGTTTAGTAAAGAACCAGTTTTAGGATTTCTTAAAAAACTATTTTTTGGAACTACAATTGCAACTATAAAAAGTATATAAATTAAAGAGTAAATACCTGCCCATCTTAGTGCAGATTTTTCAACTGGTGAAATAGCTTCGTTTTTAAAAGTTTTATTTCCAGTATATTTTCCAAGTCTTGGTTCAATAATTTTTTCTGTAACGATAGTCCCAACAATTGCTAATAAAAATGTTGAAACAGCCATAAAATACCAGTTAGAAACGACAGATACAGTAACATTAGGATTAACTATTTTCATTGCTTCGGTAGAAATTCCAGCAAGGAGAGCATCTGTACCAGCCACAATTAAGTTAGCACTAAATCCAGCAGTTGTTGCAGCATATCCTACGGCTATTCCTGCTAAAGGATGTTTACCAAGTGAGAGAAATATAATTGCTGAAATTACAGGAACAATAACTATTGCGGCATCAGAAGCAATATTTCCACAAATACCAATTAACATAATCATAAAGGTAATTATTTTGGGAGAGCTATTTAATATTGAGTTTCTCATAAATGCAGAGACAAGACCAACGTGTTCTGCTAACCCAATTCCAAGAGTCATTACTAAAACGAGACCTAGAGGTGAAAAACCAGTAAAGTTTTTAATCATACTTTGAAGCATAAAATTTATTCCGTCACTGGACAATAAACTTTTAACTTTAACAATTTCATTTTTAACTGGGTCAGTTACATTTACATCAAAAATATTTGCAATCGTAGAAATAATAATAATTCCAACAGCAAATATAAAAAAAAGAATAAATGGATGTGGAATTTTATTTCCAGTTTTTTCAATCCAATCCAAAAAACTATTGCCGTTCTTAACTTTAATATTTTCAGCCATATTTCCCTCCTGATATTTAATAAATAGATTGCTCTGAGTTTACTTCATAAATAAAATAAATCAATTATATTATTTTAATACTTATCATTGGTAAAAAATATGAACAAAATATGCTAATAATATGGTAATAATATATTGACTCAATTATAAAATAATATTAGGGGGAACTTATGTTAAAGCAATTAGAGACACATAGAAATTATCTTCATTCTATACCAGAGATATCTCTTGAAGAATACAACACAGCTAAATATATTAGAGAGGTATTGACTAACATAGGAGTTGAGTATAAAGAGATAGGAACTAGTACAGTGGCTTTTATAGCGGGAGAAAGTGAGGAATGTATAGCTTTTAGAGCAGATATAGATGCACTCCCTGTTGTGGAAGAGAGTGGTAACAAATATAGATCAAAAAATATAGGAATGATGCATGCGTGCGGACATGATGGACATACGGCAACTTTATTGACGTTTATTGAAAATACAAAACAAATGATAACCAACGGAACAAAATTAAAAAAATCATTACTTTTTATTTTTCAAGCTGGAGAAGAGGGAGCTGGAGGAGCAAGATTTGTGGTAAAAGATTCATTTTATAAGTCAAAAAAAATTGAATCGATATTTGCTCTTCATGTTTATCCAGAGTTAAATACTGGAGGGATAGCTATAAAGTCTGGGGTTCTTTCTTTGCAGAATATAAATATAAATATAACGTTAACTGGGAAAGGGTGCCACGGAGCACAACCTCACAAAGGAGTGGATTCAATATTAATTGGAGCAAAATTAGTAGAGGCGTATCAATCGATAGCATCTAGAAATATAAATCCAAATTCTGTGTTTATTTTTACGATTGGAAGTTTTAAGGCGGGAAAAGTTAGAAATGTTATTCCAGAAAAAGTTGAAATATTGGGAACTATAAGAATAGAAGATGTAAGCTTAATACCATTTATTAAAGAAAGAATTACCAAGATAAATGCAGGATTTGAAGTTTCTTACGATGTTAAAATAGATATGGAATTTATGCCATTTTATCCTCCGGTTATAAATAATTCAACCTTGGCAGAAATGGCCAAGAAAGTGGTTAAAAATCTAGAGATAGAGACAGAGATATCACTTAGTGGATCGGAAGATTTTTCTTTTTATTTACAAGATGGAACGCCTGGACTTTTATGTTTACTTGGAATAAGGGATGAGGAGAAAGATCATATTTATCCTTTACACAATAGTAAATTTGATTTTGAAACATCAGTATTAAAAAATGGAGTTGAATTTTTCAATAGTATATTGGCAGAAACAGCTTTGTAAAATGAGTTATAATATTCCTATTATATCATAATTAGAACAATTATTTTAAAAAAATAAGTTTTTTTCTTGTAATTATCAAGTTAAAAATAGTATAATCTATTTGTAAAAAAGATGAGAGGAAAAATCGTATGAAAGATGGATTTGATAGAGAAATTGACTACTTAAGAGTATCTTTAACAGAAAGATGCAATTTTAGTTGTGTATACTGTATGCCTAATGGTCAAGATAAAAAACAATGCAGAGATCTTTTAACAGAGAGTAACTATAAACAAATTATTCAGATATTTAGAGAGTTAGGAATAGATAAAATTAGATTTACTGGTGGAGAGCCCTTGCTCTCTCCACATTTAGAAAATTTGATAGAGTTTTCTAAAAACTTAGGAATTCAAGATATTGCAATCACAAGCAATGGACAGGGCCTTTCTAAAAATTTAATAAGATTAAAAGAAAAAGGGCTTAAAAGAGTTAACATTAGTCTAGATTCTTTACAGGAAAAAAGATTTAAAGAAATAACAAAAAATGGGGAATTCTCTGAAATTATGGCGTCAATTGTTGAGGCACAAAAACTTGGATTAAAAACAAAAATTAATTGTGTCTTAATAAAGGGAATAAATGATGATGAAATAGTCGATTTTTTAAATCTCACAGAGAAGTGTGATATTGATATAAGGTTTATAGAACTTATGCCTATAGGTGAAGGGGTAAAGTATGAGGGTGTAAATCCTGATGTAGTTCTAAGATCTATTCCAGATGTAGAGTATTTTTCACAACAGGGAAGTAATACAGAAGGGTATTATCAGAAAAAGGGATCTTCTGGAAGAATAAGCTTAATCAATCCAATAAGTTGTTCATTTTGTGACCACTGCTCAAGGGTTAGACTTACAAGTAGAGGGACTATAAAGCTTTGTTTACATGCAAAAGAAGAGATTGATTTAACAAAATATATGACAGACAGTAAAATTCTTAAAGAATATATAATAAATTCTGTTTTAAAAAAACCTGAAAAACATAACATGAAAGAGTCTGGAACAAGTAGCTCTGAAAAATATATGTATCAAATAGGTGGATAAAAATAAATCTTTTTACATAAAAAACAAAATTTTAGGGGGAGAACTAATGTCACAAGAAAAAAAGAAACTCTTTGATAGGGAAACTACAAGACGTGATTTTCTAAAACTAACTGGAAAAGGAATAGCAGGATTTGCAGTAACATCATCTATTCTTTCAATGTTTGGTTTTGGAGAAGAGGCAATTGCAGCTACAGCACTTCCAGAGGGACTTTTAGTAGTAGATCGTTCTAAGTGCACAGGATGTCAGCGTTGTGAAATCACATGTACGCTTCAAAATGATGAGAAGATACAACCTTTTATTTCTAGAATCAAAGTTAGTGAAAACTACAACTTTGGAACGACAGGACCAAAAATGAATTATAAATATGAGGATGGTCAATTTGGAAATCTTAAAATGACTCCTGTAACTTGTAAGCAGTGCAGAGAACCTTTCTGTGGAAATGCGTGTCCAAAAGGAGCGATTGTTGCAGACCCACATACTGGAGCTAGAACGGTTATAAAAGCTAATTGTGTTGGATGTGGAATTTGTACAGAGGCTTGTCCATGGGGTCTTCCTACATTGGATCAAGAAAAAGGTTATTCAACAAAATGTATTTCATGTGGAGCATGTGCAAAAGCATGTCCAACAAGTGCATTAAAAATAATTCCATGGGAAGATATCAGTAAAGCACACTACTTTAGCAAGAGATAAAACAAGGGGGAGAAACTAAAAAATGAATAATTCATACGGATGGGCAGGAAAAATTTTAAGAGTAAATCTGTCTAATGGAAAAATTACAATAGAAAATACGGAAAAATTCAAATCATTAATTGGTGGAATGGGAATTGGATACAAAGTTTTATTTGATGAAGTTCCAGCAGGAACTAAAGCTTTTGATGAAGCTAACAAAATTATTTTTGCTGTGGGACCGCTTACAGGGTCAGGAGCACCATCAAGTTCAAGAACAAATATAACATCGCTATTACCATCTAATCCATATAACGCTGTATCGGATTCTCATATGGGAGGAAACTTTGCAGCCCATTTAAAGTATGCAGGATATGACGCTATTATAATAGAAGGGAAATCTTCAAGACCGGTATGGCTAAAAATAGATGATGACAACGTTTCTATTGAAGATGCTTCAAGAGTGTGGGGAACAGGAATAAAGGATACGACAGCACAGTTATCATCTCTTATGGGAAAAGATGCTTCGATTGCTGCTATAGGACAAGCAGGGGAAAACATGGTAAATCTATCTGTTATAATGACTGGAATAAGTCATTCAGCAGGAGGACATGGTGGAGTTCTTGGTTCTAAAATGCTAAAGGCAATAGGTGTAAGAGGAACTCAAGCTGTAAAGATAGCTGGAAAAGGTAGAGATCTTTTAAAATTAAACAACTATATGATGAAGGATTTAATTGGAGCCAACAATCAACACGTTGTACCAAGTACTCCACAACCTTGGGCAGAGTTCCATAGTAAAGGAAGTAGATGGACAGCAAAAGAAGGGCTTACATGGGGAGCTGCGGAGGGTGGACCAGTTGAAACTGGAATAGCTGCTGCTGGAGATGTAAATAAAGTAGGATTTAGAACTATGAAAGCAACTTTTGATTTGGGACCATCAGCAGAAAAATATACTGTTAGAATGGGTGGATGTCAATCATGCCCTATAAGATGTATGAGTCATTTAAAAATTCCAAAACTTCAAGATTATGGAGTATCTCCTTATGTAGCAAACTCATGTATGGGATATTTTTCTCCACAAAGAGTAATGTTTAAAGGAAATAAAGATATTGAAGAAAAAGGCGATGGAAAAATGTTCGCTGCAGCCATAGGAGCTTCTCTTGCAGATGACTATGGTGTATGGTGTAACTATGGACTTTTAGGTACAGACTTAAGACATGCTTATGAAACAGGAATATTTAAAAAGGTTTTACCAGCTGCAGAATACGACTCAATTCCTTGGCATCTTTTAGAGGATAAAGACCCAGCATTCTTAGTTGATTTCTATAGAAGAATTGCTTATAAAGAGGGAGAATTAGGACATCTAGGAGAAGGAGCTTACTGGGTAGCTAAGAGATGGAATTTTGGAGATGACTATTGGAACAATGTTCAATATGGTCTGTGGTCAAGATTAGGATTTCCAAAGCATCATTCAAATGAGACAAATGGACAAGTAGGATCACTTATCAGCTGTATGTTTAACAGAGATGCTCAGAGTCATACACTTGTAAACCTTGTTGGAAGTGGACTACCAATTGAAATTCAAAAGGATGTAGTAGCAGAAATTGTTGGATCACCTATGGGAATAGATGCACCAAAAAATTATACACCTATGAATGAATATAAGGCTAAACTTGCAAAATGGGCAATTATTAAAAACTGTCTACATGATTCATTAACTGTATGTAACTGGATGTGGCCAATGACAGTTTCACCTCATAAATCAAGAAATTATAGAGGAGATTTAGGTCTTGAGGCTAAATTCATGACTGTTGTAACTGGAGAAAATTATACTGAAGAGAGTTTAGATTTAGCTGCTGAAAGAATTTTCACGCTTCATAGAGCTTTAACAGTTAAAAATATGAATACAATAGACATGAGAAACGAACACGATGGAATGACTGAATGGGTATTTGATAAGGATCCAGAGATTCCTGTATTTACTCCAGGAACAGATAAAATGGATAGAAAAGATATGCAAGTTGCCTTGACTATGTTCTATAAAGAAATGGGATGGGATGAAAAAACTGGAGCACCAACAAAAGCAACTCTTGATAGACTTGGACTTTCAGATGTAGCTAAAGAACTTAAGAAAATGAATCTTTTACCAGCTTAAATTGGGAGTGAATTATAGATTATGACAAAAGAGAAAATTTCAAATTATATAAGAGAAATTTCTAAACAAGGAAAAATTGTAAAAAAAGATGAATTGTTAAAGGAGCCTCTAAGTTTAGAGGCTTCTAAACTTGAAGATATTTTACAAGAGATGTCTGCAGATGAAGAATTTAAGGACATTTTAAAAATTAGTGAGAAGGATAAAGAATTTTTTTATTCATCTGAATACGTGAGTGATAATTACGCAGAACTTCTAGTAAGCTTAGAGGAAAAAAATCTAGTAAAAACTATTTGTGAGGTTGTTAGAAGAGAATCGAAACTTTATCCAAGACCCACAGCACTGAATTTGTTTAAATTGTCTCCATTTAAAGGTACTGATGAGGAATTAGAAAAAACTTTAGAAGAGATAGAAAAAAATAAAGAATATGAGGATGTAAAAACTGTTTCTGCAACGAATGGGGTCATTTATTTATATTCTGATTTATATATGACAAAACCTCATGCTAGAGGATTATGTGAGTGGGTAGAAGTGGAACAATTTCAAAATCCATAATTTAATAAAAATATAAAATGTACAACAAAAAATTGATGAGGTGAAATTTATGTTTGGAAGACTTGGACCGTTTGAGTTAATACTTATATTATGTATAGCGTTAGTAATTTTTGGACCATCTAAATTACCTGAGATTGGGAAATCTTTAGGAAAAGCAATAAAAGAATTTAAGGGGCATGCAAATGATATTGCTAAAGATATAGACCCTAATACTCCAAATGAAGAAAAAGAAAAAAATGTTTAACAATAAGGAAGTGTAAAATTGAGGAAAAATAATCTTACTATGCTAGGTCATTTAGCGGAGTTAAGAAAGAGGCTTCTTATAATATTTTTAGTAAATGTTGTATCAATATTTGTATGTTACGAATATGCAGATAAACTTACTGAAATATTTCTTAAAATGAATCCAAATATGAAGCTTGTATATCTTACTCCACCAGAGCTTTTTTTAGCTTATGTTAAAATTTCTTTGGTTTCGGGAGCTGTAATAGTATCTCCAATAACTTTATCTCAGATATGGGGATTTATAGGTCCAGGACTCTATAAGGATGAGAAAAACTATCTGATGGCCTCACTCTTTGCTGGAGTTATATTTTTTCTTACAGGAAGTTTTTTTGCGTACAAAATAGTACTTCCTACCATGTTAAGTTTTTTTGCAAGACTTCAAATAGATGAGATATCTGCAATGATTTCGGTAGGAGCTTATTTAGATTTTATATGTTCTATTCTTTTTACGTTTGGAATAGTATTTGAAATTCCTGTTGTTGTAGCATTATTGGCTAAACTTAAAATTTTAAGAGCTGAAACTTTAAGAAAAAAACAACCAATATTAATTATGTTGATATTTATTGTTGCTGCACTTATGACTCCGCCAGATATCGTATCACAGATTATGCTTGCTGTTCCAATGATTTTTTTACTACAATTGAGCATCGGAATATGTTGGATGATTAATAAATCTCAGGAGGATAAATGAAATTTTTTACAACTGTTTCACTGGAAAAAGCCTGTGAAGATATAATGATTAGAAATAAAATAATATTAAAAAATGAAAAAATAAAATTAGAAAATTCAGTTGGACGTATTTTAGCAGAAGATATTATATCTTCTGTAAATATTCCATCTTTCGATAGGTCAGTTGTAGATGGATATGCTGTAGATGTGAGGGATACCTTTGGAGCTAGTGAATCTGTTCCAGTCCCTCTATTTTTATCTGGTGAAATTTTAATGGGAGAGCATACAAAATTATCTATTGGTAGAGGAAATTGTGTTTATGTTCCAACAGGAGGAATGTTACCAGCAGGTGCTGATGGTGTTGTAATGATAGAGGACTGTGAAAAATTAGATTCTGAAATTTTAATAAGCAGAGGGATATCAAATTTTTCGAATATGGTTCTTACGGGTGATGAAATAAAATTTGGTGAAAAAATATTAAATGCTGGAGAAAAAATAACACCATATCATATTGGAGTTTTAGCATCTATAGGACAGGAATATGTTTCTGTGATTGAAAAAATAAAATTTGCAATTATTTCTACGGGTGATGAAATTATACCTTTAGGAACACCTCTAAATATAGGTGAAGTCTATGATATAAATACTTATACCTTGAGTTCTCTCATTGAAGATGCAAAGGGAGAAGTAGTAATAAGATCTCTTGTTGGAGATAAAATGAATCTTTTACATGAGAGTTTAGAAAGTGCATTAGAGGCAGCGCATGTTGTTCTCATATCTGGTGGAAGTTCTGTTGGAGTAAAGGATTTCACGGAAAAGGCTATTGAATCTATTGGAGGAGAGATATTTCTACATGGAATAGCTGTAAAACCTGGAAAGCCAACTATAGGAGCTATATGCAACGGGAAGTTTATATTTGGATTGCCTGGCCATCCACAATCAGCCATAAATATTTTTAGGTGTTTGGTAGAGCCATCAATTCTTAAAAAGAATAAAAAGTCTATAATTGCAAAGCTTGGAGAAAATCTTTATGGAGACCCTGGAAAAGTTTGTTTTATAAATGTGAAGATAGTTGACGAAGGTGGAGAAAAAATAGTATATCCAATTTTTGGGAAATCTTCTATGGTAAGGCCTCTTTTGGAAAGTTGTGGATATATAGCTATTCCAGATTTTATAGAGGGGTATTATGCAGGAGAAATGGTTGAGGTGGTATTGCATGGATAGCAGAAATATTTATATAGATAATATAGAGGTTGAAAAGGCTTTAGAGATATTATTTGAAAATATAGAACTAAAGAGATATGTTGAAGTGATATCTGTTATAGAATCAGTTGGAAAAATAACTTCAAATCCAGTATTTGCAAAAAAATCATCACCATCTTATTCAGCTAGTGCTATGGATGGGGTATTGATTTTTGCAGATAAAACATCTCAAGCTTCAGAGAGGAATCCAATTTTTTTATCCGAAGAAAAAGATTTCACTTATGTTAATACTGGAAATCCTATAGATTATAAATTGGGAAATTGTGTAATAATGATTGAAGAACTTATTCCACAAGGAAATGGAATTTTTAAAATAATAAAAAGTGCTAAACCTTGGCAACATATAAGACCAGTAGGAGAGGATATGATTCAAGGTGAGATGATTTTAAAATCTAATCACAAAATAATGCCTCAAGATTTAGGAGCATTACTCTCAGCTGGAATACTTGAAATAGAAGTGTATAAAAAACCAACGGTTGCAATCTTACCAACTGGAAATGAAGTTATAGATATCTTAAAAGAAAAATATGTAGAAAATTCAATTATTGATTCAAATTCATATGTATTTAGTTCTCTTATAAAAGTATGGGGAGGAGAAGCAACCATACTTCCAAAATCAAAAGATGATTTTGAAGAGATAAAGAAAACAGTAGAAATAGCGAATCAAAATTTTGACATAGTGATAATAAATGCTGGATCGTCAGCTGGGAGTAAAGATTATACTAAACAAGTTATTCAGTCTCTTGGAGAAGTTTTGGTTCATGGAATCGCAGTAAAGCCTGGGAAACCAACAATACTTGGAAAAATTAGCGATAAACCAGTGATAGGAATTCCTGGATATCCAGTTTCTGCATATCTTTCTATGGAAATATTTGTAAAATCATTATTAGAAAAAATCATAGGAAATTATAATGAGGACACATATGTGGATGCTACTCTTTCAAAGACAATTGTATCATCTTTAAAACATAAAGAATTAGTAAGAATAGTACTTTATTATATAGATGGGAAATTGATGGCAACTCCGCTTTCACGTGGAGCCGGAATAACTACAAGTTTAGTAAAAGCTGATGGAATTTTAGAAATTCCTAAAAATATAGAAGGAATAGGTTCAGGGGAAAAAGTTAAAATTAGACTTTTGAAACCTTTAAAAGAAATTAGAGACTATTTAGTATCAGTAGGAAGTCATGATATAGTTATGGATTTAATTTCTGACAGAATTAAACTTACATCAACACATGTTGGAAGCTTTGGAGGAATAATGGCATTGAAAAATTCCAATACTCATATAGCTCCAATACATATATTAGATGAAAATGATGGAACGTATAATATATCTATTGTAAAAAAATATTTTCCAAATAAAGAAATGTCCCTTATAAAGGGAGTTGGAAGAATACAGGGGATAATGTTAAGTAAAGGAAATCCTCTAGGAATAAAAGGAATAAAAGATTTAGTAGATAAAAATATAAACTATATAAATCGTCAAAGAGGTTCTGGAACAAGAATACTTCTAGATTATTTATTAAAGCAAGAAAATATATCTATAGATAGCATAGTAGGGTATGAAAGGGAAGCAGCTACCCATTTGGAAGCTGCAATGGCAATAAAATCTGGAACAGCAGATGCTGGATTAGGAATAATGGAAGCTGCTCGTATAGCAGATTTAGATTTCATTCCACTAAAAGAAGAAGAGTACGATTTTGTATTAGAAACTAAAATGCTAGAAGATCAGAAAATAATAGAATTTATAAATCTATTAAAATCTGAATTCTTTAAAAATAAACTAACTGGATTAGATGGATATACTGGAAATAAAAGTGGAGAGATAATAAATTTATCTTAAAGATCTCCATATAAGATATCCAACAATGATAGCTATATATATAATCATTTTTGTTCTTTCACTTAGTTGTTTTTTCACGAATTTTCACCTCATATTTTTTTTAAAATTAAAATTAAGTCATTGAACCCAATAATTATAGCATTATCTCCGATTTTAAGGTTATCATCAGAAGTCCCTAACCAATATTTTCCATCTATGGATACTTCAAACTTGTTTTCTTTATTTATTTTTCTTATTTGAACAAGTCTTCCTCTAAGAGTTTCAATATGGTCATCTTTTGTACCTCTAACTTTTTTAGTAAATTTTCTTGTTAAAATAATAAAAAGTATTTTAAATGAAATAACTGTAAAAACTAAAAAAATTAGTACACCTAACCAAATATACATAGATACTCCTCCTCAGTCAAGAAAAATCTCTTTATAATATTTACTATAAATTTATTTTTTTCCTTGTAAAAAGATAAATTTGGAATTATGATATAGTTAGAAAAGTAATTGAGGAGGGAAAAATGAGTAAAGAATTAGAGATTTTACATAATTTTATTGAAGAATTTTATGAAAAAATAGACAATGATTTTATAAATTTAATGAAGAAGGATAAGGTAAAAAAAATATCTGTAGGAAAATATGGAATAGATGCTATAGATTATATGGATGGAACTAAAACTCCTTTATTAGAAACTATAAAGTATAATTTAGAAGATGGAGTTAAAATATATTTTCAAAATAAGGAGATAGCTCCAACAGGATATTCTGTAGAAGATATATTTCACTCATTTTCAATAGCTGCTTTAGCTGATGCTGTAATAGGAACTCATAGATATGTTAAAAAATTAGAGGACTTTTATCAACAAGCGGAAGAGATTACAAGACAATTTTTAGAGCCAGAAGATAAAATTAATTTTGATATTTCAGGTGAAGAATTTGAAGTAATAGCTGTTTCATCAGAGAATGAAAAGTTTTCTCTTGTTATTGGAATTTGTAAAGAGATTCAACAAAGAGATGGAAGAATATATTTCTTAATTGAAGAAGAAAATAAAGAACATAAACTTGTACACATCGTGGAGACAAATGCTGCAGATGTTGCAATGGTTTTAAAACATGTTTTTCAAAATGAAGAAAATTAGTTAGGAAAAAGCTGGAATGTATATTCTAGCTTTTTTTTATTTATTATTTTTAATTTTTCATTAAAATCATTGGAATCTTTTATAGAAAAAAAATTGTTAGTTTCTAATAAATTATAATTTCCTTTAACACAATTATTTTCTTTATTCAAAGCTCCTGATGGGTTCCAGACAAAAATATTTTTATGTTGTTGTAAAGCATATTTAACACTGTGCATAGTTCCACCTTTTTCTGAGGTTTGCATAATAAAAATTATTTTTCCTAATGAAACTTGAATTCTATTTCTCAGTTTTAAATACATGGGATTTATTTTTAATGTAGGTGGAATTTCTGAGATGAGAAAACCGCCAGAGTCTAAGATAGTTTCAGATAAATGAGTATTTTTTTCTGGATAAATACTTGTAGCAAGTCCTTGCCCAAGGACAGCTCCTGTTTTCAATGATAAATTTAAAGCTGCTGAATGTGCGATTGAGTCACATCCTAGTGCAAGACCACTAATAATGATTGGATTTGTATGGCAGATAGATTCTAAAATTGTTTTAGTGATATTTTCAGCATGAAATTCATTTGGAATTCTTGTTCCAACGATGGTTAAAGAATTTCCAAACTCTAAGTCTGATGGAAGTATTCCTTTGTAAAATATGAAGTATGGTGGATATTTAAGTGAAAGAAGATTTTTTGGGTAATTTTTAGAGGTAATTACTTCAAAATTAATATTTAAACTTTGACAGGTATCCAGTTGAATTTGAGATTGCTTTTTTAACTTTTCATAATATAGCACATCATCCAGAAATATTTTTTCTAAAATTTCTGAATTTATACGTTTAGATATATTGGAACTAAACTCTTTTATAATTTCTCTTCTTACTAATCTTTTTTCAGAAAAAATATTTATTTGATTTTTTAGAGTATAGTCAAAGAAACTATAAAGAAACTCTTGGTTTATAATTGGTTTGCTATATTTATTTTGAGTTGTAATATCATTGCTTATAAGAGAAAACATCATAATATCTGTAACCGAATAAATCATAATGTCCTCCTAAAAATTATTTTTGATTTAATTCTATTATATCATAAACGTTTGTATTATATAAAATATATGATATAATGTATTACTATTTATTTTTTATATACATTTTATATATTTTTTTGTATTAATATACTTTAAGGAGGAATGAATGAATATTGAACTTACAACAATTCAAACAATAGCGTTAGCCGTTGTTGTCTTATACTTGGGGAAAATATTGAATAACTCTTTTAAATTTTTAAAAGATAATTGTATACCGGATGCCGTAACTGGTGGAACTGTATTTTCAGTAATTACACTAATAGGCCATGAGACTGGTTTATTTAATATAATTTTTGAAGACTCTTTAAGAAATATTTTTATGATAGCATTTTTCACAACAGTAGGATATTCTGCAAGTTTAAAATTACTTAAAAAAGCTGGATTACCAGTATTAATGTTTTTAATTGCTTCTGTTGGACTTGCTATTGTTCAAAATGTAGTTGGTATTAGTATGGCACAACTTTTAGATCTCAGTCCTTTTATTGGATTGGCTACAGGATCTATGTCTACAACGGGAGGACCTGGAACAGCAGGAGCCTTTGGACCTATTCTTGAAAGCTATGGAGCCGAAGGAGCAACAGTTGTTGCTATGGCAACAGCAACGTATGCACTGATAGCTGGAAGTATTATAGCTGGACCGATTGCGAATAGACTTATAAAGAAAAACGATTTATTAAATAAAACTAGCAACGAGGAAAACTATGAGCTTGGTGGGAACAAAAAAGATAAAATAAAAACTTCTTTAGTTTCAGGAGCTTGTTTTCAAATTATTATAGCTATGGGAATTGGAAGTATAATTTCTAAATTCTTATCTGATATTGGGATAGTTTTACCATCATATATTGGTGCGATGTTTGCAGCAGCAGTTATTAGAAATATATCTGATTATTCTGGGAAATTTGATGTTCATTTAGATATAATAAATACAGTTGGAAATTTTACATTGATGATATTCTTATCGATGACACTTATGAGTTTTAAATTATGGGAATTAAAAGAATTAGCAGGACCTTTAGTTATTATGCTTGTGGTTCAAACTTTATTAATAGCAATATTTGCTTATTTTGTAACGTTTAGACTTACAGGAAAAGATTATGATGCAGTTGTTATGACAAGTGGACATTGTGGATGTGGATTTGGAACAACTCCAAAAGCTTTAGCTAATATGGAAGCACTTACAGCAAAATATTTACCATCTCCAAAAGCTTTCTTTGTAATTCCAATAGTTGGAGGATTATTTATAGATTTTTTTAACGCGGCTATAATAACTTTTTTTATGAATATTTTAAGGTAGTTTTGTTGACAGAGTTTAGAAATCAAGTTAAAATAGAGAAGTAATTTGATTTTAATTTGGAGGGAAAAAATGAAAAAATTAATATTATCACTTATGATTCTAGGAATGTCATCTTTGGTTTTAGCAAATGAAGTAAAAGAGGGGTCTGGAGAAGGGTACAACGATGTTATAAAAGTATCTGTAGAACTTAAAGACAATAAAATTATTGCTATTAAGGTTTTAGAAAATCAAGATACACCAAGAATATCTGAACCAGCAATTGCAGAGTTAACTAAAAAAATTATAGAAACTCAAAGTGCTGATGTGGATGATTTTGCTGGAGCTACTTATACATCAGAAGGATTTAAAGAAGCAGTAAGCAACGCTTTAAAAAAATAAATTATGAATTATAGAGAGAATTTCTAAGAAAAATTAGAGATTCTCTTTTTTATTTATTAATCTAGATGTAGAAACAGAAGGAAATGAACAAGAAGAGTAGAATTAAATATTATATATCGTTTTAAGGAGGAGTTTGAATGACAAAAATTCAATCGACATGTAATTATTGCTCGTTAGCTTGTAATATGGATTTTTATGTTGAAGATAATAAAATTGTTAAAGTGTTACCAACAAAAGATTATCCTGTTAATAAGGGATTTAGCTGTATAAAAGGTCTAAATTTAGATAAGCAAAATACTATGTATCGTACAATGAAAAAACCACTATTTATGAATGGAAATGGTGAAAGAGTTGAAATAGAATGGGAAGATGCTTTTAAGATGGTGGCTGAAAAAATTAAAAATACTAAAGAAAAATACGGACCTGATTCCATAGCTGCAATAAGCACAGGACAATTGACACTTGAAGAAATGGCATTGGTAGGTCATGTATTTAGAAATTATGTTGGTGGAAATATGGATGGAAATACAAGACTTTGTATGGCTACGTCTGTGGTAGCACACAAACAAAGTTTTGGTTTTGATGCACCGCCTTATACATTAAATGATTTTGAACTTTCTGATACAATTATTTTAATTGGTTCTAATCCAGTCGTAGCTCATCCAGTTGTCTGGAGTAGAATAAGATCAAATAATGAAAAAGTAGTTATAACGATAGATCCAAGAAAGTCTGAAACTGCAATAAACTCAGACTTTTATTATGGAATAAAGCCTAAATCAGATTTAATACTTTTATATACATTAAGCAATTTAATTATTGAAAAAAATTGGATTGATAAAGATTATATTGATAAATATTCTGAGAATTTTGAGGGATTTAAAGAGCATGTAAAAAAATATAAGTTAGAAAATGTAGAAGAGCTTACTGGCATTTCCGCAGAGAGGGTATTGGAGTTGGCAGAACTTATTCACAAAGGAAAAAGAGTTTCAATCTGGTGGACAATGGGTGTTAATCAAGGATACCAAGCTGTTAGAACAGCTCAAGCAATTATAAATCTAGCTGTTATGACTGGAAATATAGGAAGACCTGGAACTGGTCCTAATTCATTAACAGGACAATGTAATGCTATGGGATCAAGATTATTTAGTAATACGACTGGTCTTTATGGTGGTGGAGACTATGATAACGAAAAAAGAAGAGAAGCTGTAGCTCAGGCCTTAGGTGTAGATTCTTCTATTTTTCCAACAAAACCAACGTTACCATATAATGTTATAATTGAAAAAATAATATCTGGAGAGATTAAGGCCCTTTGGATACTTTGTACAAATCCTAGACATTCATGGATAAATAATACCCAGTTTGCAGAAGCTATGAAAAAATTGGATTTTTTTATAGTTCAAGATATATATGACGATACAGATAGTTCTTTAGATTGTGACTTATATTTACCAGTAGTTTCTGGAATAGAAAAAGAAGGAACTATAATAAATACTGAACGTCGTCTATCTAAGTTAAATCCGGTATTAAAAAAAGAAGAAGGAACTAAAAATGACTACGAGGTTATTTTAGAGATTGGAAAAGCTTTAGGAATGGGTAAATTATTAGATGGATGGGAAACTCCAAGAGGAGCATTCAACTATATGAAAGCTACAACAAAAGGAATGCCTTGTGATATTACCGGTATTGAATATGAAGATTTAAGTTATTCAAAGGGAATACAATGGCCGTTTCCAGCTGGATCTGTTTTAGTTGATAATGAAAGAAGATTATTTGAAGAAAATATATATTACACTCCAAATGGAAAAGTAAAGTTTATATTTGAAGATGTAGCTAAAAATCCTTTATCTGTAACATCAGAATTTCCATATGTTTTAAATACTGGAAGAGGAACAGTGGGGCAATGGCATACCCAAACTAGAACAAGAGAGATTCCATATGTTCAGGGGGTTATATCTAAAAAAGCATATATTTATATAAGTAAAGAGCTAGCTAATGAATTAAAAATAAAGGATGAAGAACTAATAACTGTTTCATCAATCAATGGTCAAAGTAGAATATTTACTGCCATTATTACAAAAACTTTACCAAAAGATCAATTATATGCACCGTTGCATTATATAGAAACGAATAGTTTAACAGCATCAATATATGATACATATTCTAAAGAACCATCTTATAAATATGTTCCTATTAATATTTCTAAAACTTTGTAGGAGGTAGAACTTTGAAAAGAATTAAAATAGATAGAAGTAAATGTATTGGATGCTTAACTTGTGTTTCAGCTTGTCTTGTATCACATGAATCTGAAGAATCTAGAAATAGAGTAGTCATAAGTAGCGAGATGAAATATTCTCCAATCTTTTGTAGAAATTGTGATTTACCAGAATGTGTGTATACTTGTATGACAGGTTCTATGAGTAAGGATGAAAAAACAGGCTATGTCAATTATAATGAGAACACTTGTGCTAGCTGTTACATGTGTATAATGGCATGTCCTTATGGAGTTTTAAAAGCCGATGAAAGAACTAAGAAAAAGATAATGAAGTGTGATATGTGTCAAAATATTGGTGGATATCCAAAATGTGTAGAAAAATGTCCTATGGCTGCTATTACTTTTGAGGAGGTTGAAGAATGAAATATTTAGTTTTAGGAGCTTCTGCTGCTGGATTGAATGGGGCAGACACATTGAGAAAATTAGATAAAAATGCTGAAATAGTTTTAATTTCTGAGGATAAAGAAGTTTATTCAAAATGTATTTTACACCATTATTTAGAAGGGATTAGAGACATTGAACAATTAAATTTTAAACCTATTAATTTTTTTGAAGAACGAAAGATAAAATGGATAAAGGGTAAAAAAGTAGTCCATTTGAATTCTAAAGAGAAAAGTGTTATATTAGATGATGGAAAAGAAATTCATTATGATAAAATTTTAGTCGCGACTGGATCAAAACCTTTTATACCACCCATTAAGAATTTTAGAGAAGCTAAAAATGTTATTGGATTAAGAACACTAGAGGATTGTTACAAAATAAAAGAGGTTTCAAAGGAAGCTAAAAATATAGTTGTAATTGGTGCGGGTCTTATTGGAATGGATGCACTTACTGGACTTTTACATTGTGGAGCAAAACTTTCACTAGTTGAAATGCAATCTCATATTTTATTTCAACAACTTGATAAATTTACAGCAAAAACATATGAAAATAAATTTATTGAAGCTGGAGTAAGTCATTATTATGATAACGCAGTTTTAAATTCCGTTATGGACGAGAAGAAAAATATAATTTCTTTAGAACTAAAAACAGGGGAAATACTTCCAGTAGATTTAGTTATAGTCGCTGCAGGAGTTAGAGCAAATGTGGAGTTTTTAGAAAATAGTGGAGTAGATGTTGGGTGTAAGGGACTTTTAGTTGATGAGCATGGGAAAACTAATATAAATAGTGTCTTTGGTGCTGGAGATGTAACTGGACTATCACCTATTTGGCCAGCAGCTGTAAAAGAATCAATAGTAGCAGCAAGTAATATGGCTGGCAAGAAAATGGAAATGACAGATTTTTTTGCTAGTAAAACTACAATGAATTTTTTTAATATTCCTACAATGTCAATTGGAAATGTAAGCTTGCATGGAGATGGATATATTATTGAAGTGGAACATGATAAAAATGGAAATTATAAAAAAATAATACATAAAGATGGGAAAATTTATGGAGCTATTTTACAAGGAGATTTATCATATTCTGGAATTTTAACTCAATTAATAAAAAATAAGATTAATATTTCAAAAGTTAAAAAACCAATTTTTAAGATAGATTATTCAGATTTTTTCCACACAACAGAAGACTCTCAATTTGAATTTTAAAATGATTAGGAGGAAGGATGATTGAATTAGAAAAGGCGATAGAAATTTTACTAGAAAATTGTATGGAGATGAAAAGGGAGATTACAGTGAGCTTAATTGATTTGGATGGAAGAATACTATCTGAAGATATTTATGCAAAATTAGATAATCCACCTTTCAATAGATCTCCATTAGATGGATATTCTTTCAATCATATATCATCAAAGGGGGCTGATGAAAACAGACCTATAGAAATTAAAATAGTTGGCGAAATATGTGCAGGAGATTATTTTGAGAAAAATATTGAAGTTGGAGAATGTGTAAGAATTATGACGGGTGCAATGATTCCAGAAAATTGTACCTGTGTTTTAAGACAAGAAGATATTGAGGAAAAAAATGGAAATATAATTGTTTTAAAAGAACTTAAATTATATGAAAATTTTTGTCATAGAGGAGAGGATATAAAATTTGGAGAACTTATTTTAAAAAAGGGAACTAAATTAAATTACACTCATGTTGGAATTTTAGCAACTATGGGGATATCACAAGTAAAAGTTTTTGATATCCCGACAGTTGGTATTCTAAGTACAGGTGACGAATTAACAGATATTTCAAATGAATTAAAACCTGGAAAAATATACGATAGTAATTTGTATGTTATAGCTTCAAGAATAAAGAATTTAGGTATGAATTATAAAATTTTTGGTTCTTATGGAGATAATCCGGAAGAAGTAAAAAATATAATAAAAGAAAATATTGGAGATGTAGATCTTTTTATAACAACAGGAGGAGTTTCGGTTGGGAAAAAGGATATATTACATGAAGTAGTTAATCTATTGGAAGGATCAAAATTATTTTGGAAAATTAAAATCCAGCCAGGAACACCAGTATTAGCATCTAAGCAAGAGGGGAAAATTTTACTCTCACTTTCAGGAAATCCATTTGCAGCTTTAATAAATTTGGAACTTTTAGGAAGACCAATTTTAAGCAAAATATCTAGAGATAAAGAAATAAATTATAGGAGAGAGACAGCGACATTGAGAGGAGAGTTCTTAAAAAAAAGCTCAAATCGTAGAATGTTAAGAGGTGTCTATTCAGATAATAAAGAAGTTAGAATTGAGAGTAATCACCATTCTTCTGGTGAAGTTTTATCAACTGCTGGAATAAATTGCATTATAGATATACAACCAGGAACAGAAAAATTAAGTAATGGAGAAAAGGTGAAGGTGATTCTTCTTTGAAAGATAAAATTTGTGAAAAAAAACAATTAGTATTTTCTGTATGTGGCGTTAAAAATTCAGGAAAAACTACTTTGATTGAAAATCTTATAAGGGAGTTTACAAAAGAGGGAAAAAAAGTAGCGGTTATCAAACATGATGGTCATGATTTTAAGGCTGATACAGAAAATACTGATACACATAGGGCCAAAGTTGCTGGAGCAAGTGGTGTTTTAATATTTTCGAAAAATAAGTATATGCTTATAGAGGATGAAAAATTTGAGAATGAGAAAGATTATTTAAAATTTTTTTCAAATTATGATGTAGTAATATTAGAAGGATTAAAAAATTCAGAATTTCCAAAAATTGAAATAATAAGAAGTGAGATTTCAAAAGAGATTAGTTCTAATAAGAAAAATTTATTTTGTATAGTAACAGATTTGGATATAAAAACGGATGTTCCGGTGGTTGATTTAAGGGATTTAGAATCCCTTATGAAGATAATAAAGGAGGAGTTATGAGAATTGGTAATATAATAGAAAGGTGTGAAAATCTTCCTGTGGGGGTTATAGCAACAGCACTAGGGGCAGTAACATTATCAACGCCGTATCATTTGATAGGATTTCCACTTGTAAGACATATTTTTTCATTGATTGGAATTGTAGTTTTGATTTTAGCAACTATAAAGATAACACTTCATCATAAAACATTTGCAAAAGAATATGGAAATGTTGTACCTGCAAGTTTATATGGAGCATATACTATGCTTATGATGAGTATGGGGGCATATGCATTTACTTATTTCCCACATTTAGGTAAAGCTCTTTGGCTCGTAGGTATTGGTCTTCATGCCATTTTAATTGTAGTTTTTACTTATAGAAATGTTATTAAAAATTTCAATATAAATTCTTTTGTTCCAAGCTGGTTTGTTACTTATAATGGAATAATGGTATCAACTGTAGTTGGTGGAGCTATGAATGAACCACAACTTTCAAAAATAATTTTATATTATGGAATAGCTGTATTTTTTATTATAATTCCATTTATGATTAGAAGACTTATAATGGTACCAGTACCAGAACTTGTAATACATACAAAAACAGTTTTGATAGCTCCGATTGGACTTTGTTTAATTAGTTATTTAAATGTAATAAAAGATCCTAACAAATATGTAGTTTTTGGATTTTATGGAATGATGTTTTTGGCTTTGGTATATGTCTTGTTACATATTCCTAAATTTTTCTCATATGATTTTCATCCTGGATTTGCAGGGACAACATTCCCGATGGCTGTAGGAGTAGTTGGATCGTTTAAGATGAGTGAATATTTAGCAAAGATTGGAGATATAAATTTATCGTTAATTGTAAAAGATATATCTGGATTACAAATGTATATTACAACAGTAATAATAGGATTTGTTTTTTATAACTTCTTGAAAAAAATGTTTATAGATTAAAAAAATCCCATTCAATTAACTTCTAATTTAGGTTAATTGGATGGGATAAGTTATTTTTAAATATCTAGTAACAGTTTAGCAAAATAGAAATATATGAATAACGCTAGTGCATCAACAATTGTAGTTACAAGAGGTCCAGCCATGATAGCAGGATCTAATTTTAATCTCTTTGCACCAAGGGGAAGTAAACCACCTACAAGTTTAGCTAAAACTATAGTGAAAAATAAAGTAGAAGATACCACAATAGAGATTCTATAGTCTGTTTTAATTAAATAAAACATTCTAATGAAATTGATTGATGCCAATCCAAATCCTACTAGTAAACTTACACGAAATTCCTTCCAAACTACTTTTAAGTAGTCCTTCATTTCTATATGTCCTAAGGCCATACCTCTGATTATAAGAGTGGATGATTGAGAACCAGCATTTCCACCAGTATCCATCAACATAGGAATAGATGCAGCTAAAACTACCATAGACTCAAGAATACCCTCATATTTGCTTATAATTGCTCCTGTAAATGTAGCAGAGACCATTAGAACAAGAAGCCAAAGCAAACGATGTTTAGATAGAGAAAGAACACTACTTTCAAGATATTCCTCTTTGGATGGAGTTAAAGCAGCCATTTTTTGGAAATCTTCAGTATTTTCTTCTTCGATGGCATCTACAGCATCATCTATTGTTATGATTCCTACAAGTTTTTCTTCTTTATCAACAACTGGAAGAACTAATAAATCGTATTTTTTAAAAAGTTCAAGAGCTTTTTCACGATTTTCATATGTATGTATTGAAATAACATTATTTTTCATAATATCAGAAATAGTTTCATTATCTTTTGCCAATAGAAGATCTCTTAGGGAAACAACACCTTCTAATTGTCTGGAGTTGCTTGTAACATAAGAAGAGTCAATACTCTCACTATTTGTTCCAACATCTCTTATATACTTTATGGCCTCTTTTACAGTCCATTCTTTTTTCATTGATATATACTCAACTGTCATTAGACTTCCAGCAGAATCTTCATTATAAGAAAGAAGTTGGTTGATAAGTATTCTTTCTTCCTCTGTACTATTTGCTAAAATTCTTTTTACGACATTAGCTGGCATTTCTTCAACGAAATCTACAATATCATCTAAAAAAAGTTCGTCCAAAATTTCTTTTAATTTTTTATCTTGAATAGAGTCTACAATTTCTCTTTGTTTTGCAGATGAAAGATGTGAAAATACTTCAGCTGAAACATCTTTGTTCAATAGTCTAAAAATTATAAGAATACTTTCATTATTTTCTTCGATAAAATCAGCTATATCGACTGCTTTAGAGTCGTTTAAAAATGTTTTTAACTGAAAATAATTTTTAGTAACCAAAAAATGGTCAATTTGTTTTTTTAACATTTTGCCTCCCTGTTTAAGGAAGCAAAAAATATAACAGCCCCCTTAAATCATCTATTTAATTTTTTTAACAAGCGTTGGGGATAACTGTCCATATTTAGATCTCTCCTTTATTAAAATGTTTGCCATTAATTATAACATTAAAATGATTATAGATAAAGAAAAAAATCTCTTTTACATTTTATATGTAGAAGAGATTTTTAATTTATTTGGGGTTATTTAATTTCTATGTTTTTTGTTTCTTCCTTTTTACTATGATCTTTTGGAAGTTTAAGTGCCAAAATACCATTTTCAAAATTAGCTGTTATTTGATCTCTTAAAACATCAGAAGGAATAGTAGTAGTTCTTTTAAATGAACGATACACAAATTCTTTCTTTGTAAAATCTTTTTTATTTTCTTCTTTATTTTCTTCATAGTCATAACTTATAGTTAATGAATCTCCAGTTATAGCAATTTTTATATCGTCTTTTGGTATACCAGGAGCACACACATCAATTTCATATTCATTGTCATTCTCTAGAAGATTAACAGAAGGAATAACATTTTTTTTAAAAGGTTCTAAAGCACGTTTGTCATCAAAAAAGTCAGAGAAAAAATTTAAAAAATTATCATTTTTTTTGGTAAGTTGCATTTGAAATCACCTCTAAAAAATATTTTATTAAATCTATAAAAAAATATACTCTAGAAAATGATTATATCCTTTATTTTATAAAAAAATAAAATAACCTAAAAGAGGAATGCTTAAAATTAATATAGGTAAATTTAAATCTTTAGCTTTTCCAGTTACGATTTTCACTACGATATGAGAAAGTATTCCGATACTCATTCCAGTAGCCATATTATCAGTAAATATTGTAAACATAATTGTTATAGCTGCAGGAACAAATTCTGTTAAATCTTCCATATCTATAAACTTGATACTTGTCATCATAAGAATTCCAATAAAAATAAGAGCCGGAGCTGTTGCTGCAGATGGAATTATATAAACTATTGGGGTTATAAATATTGTAAGTAGAAAACAAATACCAGTTGTAACAGCAGTTAGTCCAGTTCTTCCGCCCTCTTCTACTCCAGCTGCAGATTCAAGAAAAGTAGTTATTGTAGTAGAACC
This sequence comes from Cetobacterium sp. 2A, assembly GCF_014250685.1. GTDB lineage: Bacteria > Fusobacteriota > Fusobacteriia > Fusobacteriales > Fusobacteriaceae > Cetobacterium. The sequence goes on from NZ_JACFAJ010000001.1 coordinate 268,687, forward strand.
TATTACTGCACCTAAAATTGTTGCTATTGAATCTACAAGAAAAGGTTTGTCTATTTCTGGAAGATTTCCATTCTCATCAAGAAGATTGGCTTTTGATGATACTCCTAAAAGTGTTCCTAATGTAGAGAAAAAATCTCCTACAAAGAATGTAAAAATAAGTGGGAAAAATGCTAGTTTTAATGCTCCAAGTATGTCTAACTTAAAAGCAATAGGCATAATTGAAGGTGGCATTGAAAAGAAACTACTAGGGATGTTTGTAATTCCAAAAGGAATCCCTAAAATTGTTGTAGTTAAAATTCCTATTAAAACACCACCTTTTACCTTATTAAGAACTAAGGCGATTGTAATTACAAGCCCAGTTAAAGATAAAAAGGTAACGGGATCTTTTAAACTTCCCATCTGGATAGTTCCATTAACTATTGTCATTAAGTTTCCATTTTTAAATCCAACCATTGCTATAAAGAAACCAACTGCAACTCCAATAGCAAATTTTAGATTTCTAGGAATAGCTTTAACTATAATTTCACGAAGACCAAATAGAGTCAAAATTAAAAAGCCTATTCCTGATAGGAAAACCATTCCAATTCCAATTTCCCAAGTTACCATTCCCCCAGCAACTAAGGTATAGGCAAAGAAGGCATTTCCACCCATAGCTGGAGCCATTGCAAATGGACGATTAGTATAAAGACCCATTATGATTGAGAAAATAGCCGATAAGATTGCAGTAACAATAGTTACAGCACCTGTATCCATTCCAGCTGCTCCCATAAATATAGGTTGAACTATTAAAATGTAGGCCATTGTCATAAAAGTTGTAATTCCCGCAGTTATTTCTGTAGAGATTGAACTATTATTTTCACTAAGCTTAAAATATCTATCAACGTAGCTTAGAAATCCGTTGTTGTTTATTGTAATATTTTCCATCTAACCTCCTAAAATTTCACAAAATATTGTATCCTAATTTCACAAAACTGTCAATTAATTAAGTTATATCAAACTTAATGTAAATAAATTGTAAAAATGACTTTAGAAAAACTAGATTTTAGGATATAATCGCATATAAGAATTAAAAGAGGAGGGATTAATAAATGATTAAATTTGCACATAGAGGGGCATCTGGATATGCACCTGAGAATACATTAGGTTCAATAAAAAAAGCAGTTATGATGGGAGCAAAAGCTTTTGAAATAGATGTACAATTAACTAGAGATAATGAAGTTGTGGTTTATCATGATTACTCATTAGGAAGAGTATTTGCTGGAGAAGGAAATATTAAAGATAACTATTTGAAAGAATTAAGATTTCTTCCAATTAAGAATAATTTTTCTGAAGAGTTTTCTTCTGAGGTATTCCCAGTATTAAAAGAAGTTTTAGAAATAATTCCTAAAGAGAGTATTTTAAATATAGAACTTAAAGCCATAGATTCTGAAAAAAGAGAAATTGAAGATTATATATTAAAAAATATAGAATCATTTCCAAAAGAAAATATATTGTTTTCATCTTTCAACCATGAAATATTAAAGAGAATATCTGAAAAGGATAAGGAGTTAAAAATTGGATTATTATTCGAAGAGCTTCCCGATAACCTAGAGGAATATATTAATGAAAGTAAAATAAAACCATATAGTATTAATCCCAGTGCAAAATTTTTAACAGAAGAAAAAGTAAAAGATATAAAGAAATTAGGATATAAAACTTTTGTGTATACAGTCAATGATGTAGAGAGTTTTGAAAAGCTTAAAAAATATGAAGTAGATGGTATTTTTACAGATTATTTAGATAGATTTTAAAATAAAGATAGGAGACTAAATTTTTTATTGTCTCCTATCTTTATTTTGTATTTATTATTGTTTTTCTACAATATTTTTTATATCATTCGCTATGAACTGAGCTTTTGCCCCGAATATAGCTTGGACACCGTGTTCTCCGACTTTTAATACTCCATTAGCACCAAGTCTTTTTAATTCTTTATCATCCACCATAGATGTGTTTTTAACTTCCATTCTAAGTCTTGTAATACAGGCATCGGTAGAAACTATATTTTCTTTACCACCTAATGCGTTTATAACTAATACTGCAAGCTCTTCATTTCCTAAAGAAACTTCCTGTGTATCGTTAGGATCTACAATTTCTCTACCTGGAGTCATTAAATTAAATTTTCTAATGAAAAATCTAAAACCAAAGTAATAAATAACTGCAAATCCTGCACCAACAACAAGTACCATTGGCCAATTTGTTTGAAAGCCTTCGGTAGATGGCAAAATTCCAAAGATTGTATAATCAATAACTCCTCCTGAAAAAGTCATTCCAATTCTAACTTTAAACATATTCATTAGCATAAAGGATAACCCCGCAAAAATACAATGTAGTCCATAAAGAATAGGAGCAACAAAAAGAAATGAAAATTCAAGTGGTTCAGTTATTCCAGTTAAAAAAGAAGTAAGAGCAGCTGAAAATAAGATACCACCGGCAATTTTTTTATTTTCAACCCTAGCTTCGTTATACATTGCAAGAGCAGCCGCAGGAAGACCAAACATCATGAATGGAAATTTTCCAGCCATAAATTTTCCAGCTCCATCATAAGTGGCTGAACTAAAATTAGTAACACCATCTTTTAACATAGCAAACCAAATAGCTTGGTCACCAGTTATTACTTGTCCTGTTGAAGTCGTATAGTTTCCAAACTGGAACCAGAAAGGTGCATAGAAGATATGGTGAAGTCCAAAAGGTATTAAAGCTCTTTCAACAACTCCAAAAATAAACGTTGAAACATTAGTATTGGTTTCATTAGCTAAAAATGATAGTTTTTCTAAACCAAATTGGACAGGTTGCCAGATATAAGGCATTGCAAGTCCAACTAAAAATGCTGCAATTGCTGTCATGATTGGAACTAGTCTTTTTCCTGCGAAGAAACCTAAAAAAGGTGGGAGTTCAGTCTGATAGAATTTTTTATAACATATAGCGGCAATAATACCTGCTATAAGACCTCCAAAAACACCAGTTTGAAGAGTCGGAATACCTAGAACAGTAGCATATGCTAAATCTTTAGCAGCAATTCCAGCTTCGGCATTCGTTAAGATTCCCATTGTAACGTTCATAATTAGAAGAGCAACAGTAGCAGCCAAGGCCGCAATCCCATCTCCACCTACAAGTCCTATAGCAGATCCAATTGCAAATAGTAGTGGAAGATTAGAAAAAATTATTCCACCAGCTTGCTCCATAAGTGGAATTTGTAGTTTACTTCCAAAAGCTAGAAATAACCCAGCAGCTGGAAGTATTGCAACTGGTGTCATTAATGCTTTTCCTATTTTTTGCATTTCAGAAAATAGTTTCATAATTCTACCTCCATAAAAAATTATAAATCTAAAAATGATATTCTATATAGAATTGATATTTCATTCATTTTATTGTAAAAAAAACTTCTAAAGGGTATAATTCGATTAGGTAGAAATAAAAATTTAAAGGAGGAAAAAATGTTTGGAATAATAATTTTAATTTTAATTGTAATTATAGTAATCATGGGTATATCAATCTATAACAAATTAGTAAAAGAGAAAAACTATGTAGATGAGGCTTTCTCAACAATAGACGTATATTTAAAGAAAAGATATGACTTAATTCCTAATCTAGTATCCACAGTAAAAGGATACAAAGATTATGAAGGAGATACATTGACTAGGGTAATAGAAGCTAGAAATAGATACATGTCTGCGACTACACCAGAAGAAAAAATAGCTAATGAAAATATGATAACAGGTGCACTAACTAAATTGTTTGCTCTTACAGAATCTTATCCAGAACTTAAAGCAAATCAAAATTTTATGCAGTTACAAGATGAACTTGTAAAGTTAGAAAGTGAAATTTTACAATCTAGAAAATATTATAACGGTACTGTTAGAAATTACAATACTCTTTGTCAAACATTCCCAGCAGTAATATTTGCAAGAATTTTCGGATTTACAAATTATCCATATTTTAAAGTAGAAAATGAAGAAGAAAAGAAAAATGTTAAAGTGGAGTTTTAGTTTATTTCTCCTTATATTTTCAACAATATTTGCAGATGACGGATATGTGATAAGAGACTATAAGGTAGATATAAAAATAAATGACAATAACGTATATACTATTTCAGAAAATATAGATGTAGAATTTAAAGAGAATAGAAGAGGGATATATAGAGTTATTCCAGAATATTACAATGGAAGAACTATACCAATTACAAATTTAGAAGCTAATGAAATGTGGACATCTAAAGATAATGGGAAATATATATATTTAAGAATAGGAAATCCCGATAAATATATAATAGGAAATAAATATTACGAAATAAAATATAAATATAACATGGGTTGGGATAGAATAAATGACTATGATGAAGTTTATTATAACTTAATCGGAAACGATTGGGATACCAATATTGATAAACTTGAATTCTCTATAACACTTCCAAAGAATTTTGATTCAAATAAAATCAATTTTACTTTAGGAAAATATGGAAGTACTAGTACGCAAGGAATAGTATGGAGTGTTAAAGATAATACAATAACAGGATATACTACAAGAGTTTTATCTCCTGGAGAAAGTGTAACATTAGCCTTACCTTTACCTGAAGGATATTTTAATGTAAATAATCAAAAATTTCTATACGGACTACTTAAAATTGTAACAATTATATTACCAATACTTCTTCTGATAATATCTTTTATTTTATACAAAAAATATGGAACGAATAAAAAAATTGTAGAGGTTATAGAATTTTATCCACCGGATGATATGACACCGACAGAAATTGGGTATTATATAGATGGAAGGTTAGATTCTAAAGATTTTACTAGCATGGTTTTTTATTGGGCCAGCAAGGGATATCTAAAAATAAATGTAATACCAAAAAATGGAATTTTTTCAAAAGAAGACTTTGAAATAGAAAAACTTAAAAATTTAGAATCAGATAAAAGTGATTTTCAAAAATATTTATTTGATGCTTTATTTTTATATAGTGACACTAGTTCTAAAGTTAAATTGAGTAGTTTAAAAGATAAATTTTACACTCATATTCAAAAAGCTTCTAAGATATTTGAAATTGATATAATTATGGCTCATAGAGAGCTATATGATGAAAAAAGTTTACAAATTGGAAATTGTATGAGAGCTTTTCCTATTTTTATAATTTTAACTATTTTTGGATATGTTTGGTTTACAGGAATACTTCCAATTATCCAAATACCAATTTCAATTATTTCAATAGCAGGAATTTTTTTAATTGCTTCAATAACTAAAAGAAGAACAGAATATGGAGAAAATATATTAGGGAGAGTTTTAGGATTTAAAAGATTTTTAATAACAGCAGAAAAGAATAAATTGGAAATGTTATTAGAGGAAAATCCTGAATATTTTTATGATATTTTACCGTATACAATAGTACTTGGAGTAAGTGATAAATGGGCAGATAAATTTAAAGATTTAGTAACGACACCTCCGACTTGGTACTCAGCAAATGATGGATCATTTACTATGCTTCTATTTATGAGTAGTTTTAATAGAAGTTTGATTGGATTGAACCAAAACATGCTTTCCGCACCTAAAGCTCCATCAAATTATGGAGGTGGGATGTCTTCTATGGGTGGAGGAAGTTCTGGAGGAGGAGCTGGAGGAGGAGGAGGAGGGAGCTGGTAAAGCTAAAATTGTAATATTGACATTTAAAATATACGTTGTATAATCTTAATGTGCTATATTATTACAAGAAAATGGGGGAGGTTAATATTTATGAAGAAATTAACATTTTTTTTAACAGCTTTAGCAGTAACTTCTGCAGTTTATGCAGCACCAACAAAGTTAGGATTCACAGTTTACAAGTATGATGACAACTTTATGGCTAGTGTGAGACAAGCTATAGAGAAAAATGCAGCAGCAGATAAAGATGTTGTTATTATGATGAATGATTCACAAAATGACCAATCAAAACAAAATGACCAGATTGATGTTTTAATAGCAAAAGGTGTAGATGGATTAGCTATCAACTTAGTTGACCCAGCAGCAGCACCAACAGTAATTGCCAAAGCAAAAGCCGAAAACTTACCAGTTGTTTTCTATAATAAAGAACCTTCTAAAGAAGCAATGGCTAGTTATGATAGAGCTTATTATGTTGGAACTGATTCGAAAGAGTCAGGTGTTATACAAGGAGATATCGTTGCTAAGCAATGGAAAGCAAATCCAAATTGGGATTTAAATAAGGATGGGGTAATTCAATATGTTTTACTAAAAGGAGAACCAGGACATCCAGATGCTGAGGCAAGAACAACTTACGTTGTAAAGACTTTAAATGATACTCACAAAATAAAAACTCAAGAATTACATATGGATACTGGAATGTGGGATGCTGCTATGGCAAAAGATAAAACTGATGCATGGCTTTCTGGACCAAATGGAAATAAAATAGAAGTTATAATCGCAAATAACGATGGAATGGCTATGGGTGCTATTGAGTCATTAAAAGCAGCTGGAAAATCAAATATTCCTGTATTTGGAGTAGATGCACTAGCAGAGGCTTTAGCTTTGGTTGAGTCTGGAGCAATGGCTGGAACAGTTCTTAATGATGGAGCAAATCAAGCAAAAGCAACTTATGAATTAACTAAGAATTTAGCTGAAGGAAAACCTGCAACTGAAGGAACAACTTGGGTACTAGAAGAGAGAGTTCTTAGAGTTCCTTATGTAGGAGTGGACAAAGATAACCTAAAAGATTTTAAAAAATAAGAAATTTTCTATTACTATATAAGGAGAGGGAATTTCCCTCTCCTTTTTATAATTTAAACTTAAGGAGCAATGTATGGATAAATATTTACTTGAGATGACAGGAATTTCAAAATCTTTTCCGGGAGTTAAAGCTTTAGATAATGTTAATTTAAAAATAAAACCTTATAGTATTCATGCTCTTATGGGAGAAAATGGAGCTGGGAAGTCAACTTTGATGAAATGTCTTTTTGGAATTTACGAAAAAGATTCTGGAAAAATATTATTAGAAGGAAAGGAGATTAATTTTATCTCATCCAAAGATGCTTTGGAAAATGGAGTTTCAATGGTTCATCAAGAACTAAACCAAGTTTTGCAAAGAACAGTAATGGATAACATGTGGCTAGGAAGATACCCTTTAAAAGGGATATTTGTTGATCATAAAAAGATGTACGAAGATACTAAAAAAATATTTGATGAGCTAGAAATAGATGTAAATCCGAAAGCAAAAGTTTCAACATTATCTGTTTCACAAATGCAAATGTTAGAAATTGCAAAAGCTTTTTCATACAATTCGAAAGTAATAGTTATGGATGAGCCGACATCATCGCTTACAGAAAAAGAAGTAGGCCATCTTTTTACGATTATCAAAAAATTAAAAGATAGAGGATGTGGCGTAGTATATATCTCGCATAAGATGGAAGAAATTTCAGCTATATGCGACGAAATAACTATATTGCGTGATGGCCAGTGGGTAACGACAACTGGTTTAAAAGGAGTGACAACATCAGAAATAATAAGTTTGATGGTTGGAAGAGAATTGACTCAAAGATTTCCTAAAAAAACTAATGAGCCTAAAGAAACAATATTGGAAGTAAAAAACCTAACGGCATTAAATCAACCGTCTATTCAAGATATTACCTTTGAACTTAAAAAGGGAGAAATTTTAGGAGTAGCAGGACTAGTTGGATCTAAAAGAACTGATATAGTTGAAACAATATTTGGAATTAGAGAAAAAAAACAAGGTCAAGTTATTGTGAATGGAAAAGAAGTAGGGAACAAAACAAGTTTGGAAGCTATTAAAAATGGATTTGCACTTGTTACAGAGGAGAGAAGAGCTACTGGAATATATTCTCAGTTAAATATAGAATTTAACTCTTTAATTTCAAATTTAGATAAATATATTGGAGCTACAAAACTTTTAAATAATAAGAAAATGAAAAGTGATACACAGTGGGTTATTGATTCTATGAGAGTTAAGACTCCTAGTCATAAAACATCAATCGGAAGTTTGTCAGGTGGGAATCAACAGAAGGTAATAATAGGAAGATGGTTATTGACTTCTCCTGACATACTAATGCTTGATGAGCCAACGAGAGGAATAGATGTTGGTGCGAAATTTGAAATTTATCAGCTAATGCTAGATTTGGCAAATAAAGATAAAGGTATAATCATAATATCTTCTGAAATGCCTGAACTTTTGGGAATAACAGATAGAATAATGGTTATGAGTAATGGAAAATTAGCAGGAATTGTAGAGACTGCAAAAACTTCTCAAGAGGAAATTTTACAGTTAGCATCTTTATATCTTTAATTTATAGGGGGAGTAGAAATGGAAGTTACATCAGAAAAAAAGTCTAGGTCAATCGATTTTAAAAAATGGATGATGGATGGAGGAATTTATTTAGTTTTATTCATTCTTTTGTCTATTATAATAATAAAAGAGCCTTCGTTTTTAAGTGCTAGAAATTTTAGAAATATATTAACTCAGTCATCTGTAAGAACGATATTGGCTCTTGGAGTTGCGGGGATTATAGTAACTCAAGGAACAGATCTTTCTGCAGGAAGACAAGTTGGATTATCAGCTGTAGTAGGGGCAACTTTACTTCAAGCTGTGACTAATGTGAATAAGGTATTTCCTCAAATTGGAGAATTACCAATACCACTTGTAATTTTAATTGTGACTATTGCTGGAGCTTTTATTGGTTTACTAAATGGATTTGTGGTAGCTCATTTGAGTGTTACACCATTTATAGCAACTCTAGGGTCTTCAATAGTTGTTTATGGGGCAACCTCACTTTATTTTGATTATGTTGGGGCCTCTCCTATTGCTGGTTTTGATTCAAGATTTACAGAATTTTCTCAGGGATTCTTTAGTGTTGCTGGAATGAGGGTAAATTATCTGATTATATATGCAATAATAGCTACAATATTTATATGGATTTTATGGAATAAAACAATATTTGGAAAAAATTTATTTGCAGTTGGTGGAAATCCTGAAGCAGCTAAGGTTTCTGGAGTAAATGTAAAGAAAACTATTTTAATAGTTTATATGCTATCTGGAATATTTTATGCTTTTGGAGGATTGTTAGAAGCAGGAAGAGTTGGAAGTGCTACAAATAACCTAGGAAATATGTATGAACTGGATGCAATAGCTGCATGTGTAGTTGGAGGAGTATCTTTTAGTGGTGGAGTTGGAACAGTTCCAGGAGTGGTTACAGGGGTACTTATATTTACAGTTATAAATTATGGTCTGACATATATTGGAGTTAATCCATATTGGCAGTTTATAATAAAAGGAGTTATAATAGTCATGGCTGTAGCATTAGATACAATGAAATATGTAAAGAAAAAATAAGAACAAAATATAAGATGACTGGCACTTAAAAATACTTGCTAGTCATTTTATATTTTTTGTAGCAATAATTGAAAAGAGCTGATATCATTGAACCATAAAAGATTAAGAATGGAGAAAAAATATGGGAATTGAAATATTAACAACTGGAATAATTATATTGTTGAGCTTATTTTCTATTAGAATATCAAAAAAATTACAGATACCACTATTAATTATGTTCATATTAGTTGGAATGTTGGCAGGATCTGAGGGTATAGGAAAAATTTATTTTGATAATGCAATGTTAGCTCAAAATATAGGAACTGTAGCTCTGATGTTTATAATATTTTCTGGAGGATTAGAGACAAAAAAAAGTGATGTTAAGTTGGCATTTTTTCCAAGTTTTACATTGGCTACATTGGGTGTTTTTTTAACAGCAGCTCTTTCTGGTATAGCAGTATATTATTTGACAAGTTTAAGCTTAAAAGAATGTTTACTATTTAGTGCGATGGTTTCTTCGACTGATGCAGCTGCAGTTATGTCGACATTAGGGGATACAAAATTAAAAAGAAAAATTAAATCTGTTGTTGAAATAGAGTCTGGAAGTAACGACCCAATGGCATATGCTTTAATTTTATTCATTATTTCCTTTTTTAAAAACGAAAATACATCTGTAATTGGGGGTATAATATTTTTAATTAAGCAAATTGGATTGGGAGCACTTATAGGGTATATATTTGGAAAAATAACTTTACCTCTTTCAAAATATATAAGTATTGTTAGAGAAGAGTTTTTGACGATTCATCTAATAGCAGTCCTTTTTATATGTTATGGATTAACAACTATATTAGAAGGAAATGGATATTTAGCGATATATGTATATGCAATTATGGTAGGGAATCAAAAGTTTAATTTTAAACTCAATAGTATTAGAAATATTAGCTCAGCGACCTGGTTTATGCAAATAGCGATGTTTGTAATATTAGGATTACTAGTTTTTCCAAGTAATTTATATAAATATATTTATATAGGTAGTATTTTAGCAGTAATTATGGTTATAGTAGTTAGAATTTTAGTTGTTTATCTTTTATTAATTCCATTTAAATTTACAGGAAAAGAGAAATTTTTTATTTCTTGGGCTGGATTAAAAGGAGCAGTTCCAATAATATTTTCAACTATGGCTATAACGGAAGGGTTAGAAAATTCACAAATGATGTTTAATTTAATATTCTATATAGTTGTTTTTTCAGTGATAATTCAAGGAATGACATTAAAACCTCTGGGGAGATATTTAAATTTATTTGATGAAGATGATACTGATAATAACTCTATAGTTATAGATGAATTGGAAGAGTTAGCCATTAAGAAAATGATTGTAGATGAAAATTCTGAGTATAGAAATAAAAAAATAAAAGAATTAGAATTACCAAAAGGAATGCTTATAATATCAGTAAAAAGAAATGAGACCTATATAACTCCTAAAGGAGATGTAGAACTTTTATATGGAGATATATTATTATTTTCACAGAACTAAAAAGAAAGATGAAATCAGTTAAACTGATTTCATCTTTCTTTTTTTATAAAAGTTATCAAAAATATTATAGCATTAACAACAACAACGCTTGCACCGCTTGGAAAGTTTAGAAAAAAAGATAAAAGAAGTCCGAAGAATGTTGCTAGGATTGAAAATAAACAACTTTTAAAAATTAAAGATTTAAAACTTCCTCTTGTTTGAAAAGCTGAAAGCGTTGGAAAAATAATTAAAGATGAAATTAAAAGTGTTCCTAAAAACTTAATACCGACAGTTATAACAAGAGAGACCAATAGAGCTAAAATATATTTTAATAATTTCAAACTAATTCCTTGAGAAATTGAAAAATCTTCATCATAAGAGACACAAAGTAAATCATTATAGAAAAGGGTTACGGTTATCATAACAAATAATCCTATAAAAAATGAAAATAAAAAATCATTAAAGCTTACAAATAAAATTGATCCAAATAAAAAACTAAATACATCTACATTAAACCCAGAAGAAATAGTTATAATAATAACCCCTAAAGCTAGAGACACTGAAGAAAGTATCCCAATAGCACTATCTCCAGAAATCTCATGTTTTTCTGAAAACTCTAATATAATTAAAGAAGCAATAAATATAATTGGAAAGAGAATAAAAAAGGACAAATTTTTTAAGAGAACTCCAATTGCTAGGGCTAAAAATCCAACATGAGACAATCCATCTCCAATAAGAGAGTAGTTTTTTATTACTAAAAATGGGCCTAAAAATCCACAAGCAATCCCAATTGATATTCCAGTTCCTAAAGCATACCAAATAAAACTATAAGAAAAAAAATCTATGATTTCATTAAACATTTTTTTCCTCCTGATAAGCTTCTGTATTTCCAAAAAAGAGGATTTTTTTATCTAGATAAAGAACTTTTTTTGAATTTTTTTTAATATTTTCGATATCGTGGGTTATAAATAAAATTGTTATATTTTCTTTTTCATTTAGTTCTTTTAGAAGAGAATAAAAATTATTTCTTGTATCTAAATCTAAAGCAGACGTAGGTTCGTCTAGTAAAATAAGTTTAGGATTTGAAATTAAAGCTCTAGCTAGAAGAACTTTTTGTTGTTCTCCACCAGATAAATCACTAATAATTCTATCCTTGAGATGGAAAATATTTATTCGTTTTAAAATTGCATCAATTTTTTTTAAATCTGATGAGTTTAAAAATTTAGGAAATTTTTTCTTGGATAAAAGACCTGTAGAAATAATTTCATAAACTTTAGCTGGAAAATTTTTAGGTTTAAACGAATTAGCTTGAGGAAGATATCCGATATCACTTAAAGTAATATTATTTAAATTTATTTTTCCAGAAATTCCAAAATCAATTATTCCTAAAAGTATTTTTATTAAAGAGGATTTCCCAGAACCATTTGGACCAATTATTGAAATATAATCTCCTTTTTCTACATCAAAAGAGATATTTTCTAAAATGGAAATGTTTTTACTATTAAAACAAATATTTTTAACTTCAATTAGATTATTTAAATTACTCATTTTTTAGACCTTTTTCTAAAAGTGGAAGATTAGCTCTCATTAATTCAACATAATCACCTTTTGCTGAATGTAAAGAATCAAGAGGAATAGTTTTAGCTGATAATTCTTTTGCAATGGTTTCAGCAAATTTAGAATCTGTACCTTTTTCATAAAAAACATATTTGATATTATTTTTCTTTCCAAAATCAATTATTTTTTGAATAGATTTTGGTGTTGGTTCAGAATCTACAGAGTATCCAGAATACGGGGTTAAAAAATTAATATCATATCTTGATTCCAAATATCCAAATGAATTATGACCAACATAAATAATAGTTTTATTTTTATAACTTTTTAAAGTATTTGTATATTCTGTGTGTAAGTCTTTAATTTTTTTTTCATAATCCAAAGCGTTGTTCATAAAATATTCTTTATTTTTAGGATCTGTTTTAGCCAGAGTAGTAGCTATCCCATGTACTATATCAATAGCCGAAATCGGATCTAACCAAATATGAGTATCTTTTGTGTTTAAATTTTTTACAAAATTACTATTATTTACAACTGTTAGTGATGATGGAAAATTTTTAGACACACTTTTAACCCAAGGTTCTAAAATATCACTTGTATAAAAAAATAAATCGCCCTTATTGATAGATAATATATCTCTAGTTGATGGCTCAAAATGATGAACTTCAATATTTTGAGGAACAATAGTTACAACAGATCCATAATCCCCAAGGATTGGTTTAATAAGATTATAATTAGGGTATATTGTTGTAAAAACTTTTAATCCATCAGAAAAAATAATGGTTGAATATAAGAGTAACAATAGTAAAATTTTATTCATATCTATCCTCCAGAGTCAAATTAAAAAAAACCTTATATTAGTATTCATAAAAAAACAAATAAATCCTTTACAAAATAAAATATATTTAATAAAAATAAAGGAGTATTAAATAATTCTAGTAAGAGATGGTAATAGAAAAAGATGAGGACTAGGAGGAGAAAAATGTATAGTAAAAAACCTAAACACACGGGATTAAAGTATGCGTTATTGTTAATATCTTTAATAATTGCTCTAGCTTCGGGGGTGTTTTTTTGGCCAATAGTTTCAGCAAAATATAATTTATATTCTTCTAAGCCTAAAACAGAAAAAATTCAAGTTGATAATGTTGGAAAACCAAAAACTCATCTTTTAAAAGCTACATACAAAGATGTAGTTTACGCGACTGTAGCAAAAGATAATGGAGAAATGAAAGATTTAAAAATGAATATATTTAAACCTTTTATAGATAATGGTCCTACACCAGTTTTAATTTATATACATGGTGGTGGATGGAGTGAAGGAGACTATAATAATGGATATATTGATCCTGTTTTAAAAGAAGGGGATGTAATAAATATTACAAATACAGATAGTTCTAAAAATGCAAATTTTAAAGCTTTTTCAAAAGTTATTGATAAAGGAATAACTTTTGTGAGTGTAGGATATAGACTTTCAAATGAAGCTATATTTCCTGCACAAATTTTTGACGTTAAAGGTGCAGTTAGATATTTAAAAGCTAACGCAGCTAAATACGGAATAGATCCAACAAGAATTGCAGTAGTTGGCGATGAGGCAGGAGGGCAGTTAGCATTACTTTTAGGAATGACTGCAGGTAATCCAAAATTTGAAGGTGATGTTGGAGGAAATTCAGAGTTTGATAGTGGAACTATAGCAGTAGTTGATTTCTATGGTCCTACTGATTTACTAACAATGGCAATTGATGGGAATTCTAGATATGTATCTAGAAAAGAATCTATAGAAAAACATGATACACCAACAGCTCCTGAAGCAAAACTTTTAGGATATACAAATCCAGAACAAGGAGTTGGAATTTTAAGAGGACTTAGAAATAAAAAGAAAGTAAAAGAACCAGATTATGAAAAAGTTAAATTAGCTGAAATGGCAAGTCCACTGCAACAAGTTAGATCATCTAATCCACCAATTTTTATAGTACATGGAGTTAAAAATAATAATGTACCTATTAGACAAAGTTTAAAACTTGCAGATGCTCTTTTGAGGGCAGATGTAGAAAATATCTATATAACAAATTCAGAAGGAGATAGTGGGTATCAAGGTGATTTTCTTTCAGAAATGGCTGTGAAATGGGTAGCTGAAAAACTTAATAATAGAAAGTAAGGAAGTGATAATGTGAATTTTTTAGAGATTTTTGGAACCCTTGCATCGACAACAATATTTTTGTCTCTTATGATGAGTTCTATTGTTAAATTGCGTTGGATTAATTTATTTGGATCTCTTTTATTTGCAGTGTACGGTTACCTTATAGGATCTTTTTCAACTATGTTTTTAAATATTGGAATAGTTGTTATCGATATATATTATTTGAAAAAACTTTATTTTTTTAAAGATGATTTTGAAATTATTGAAACGGATATTAATACTAGTTATTTTAAATACTTTTTAAAAAGAAATAAAAATGATATTCAGAAGTATTTTGATTTTGATAAAATTATGGATGCCGATATAGCTTATTATCTTTTAAGAAATAACTATTTAGTTGGAATTTTAATGATGAAAAAAGTAGATAATGATGTTGGACTTGTATCTTTAGATTATGTTACTCCAAAGTTTAGGGATATGAAATTTGGAAATTATCTTTACAATCAAAACAAAGAACTTTTTTTGAGTAAAGGTTATAGAAAAATTGTTCAAAAAACAAATAACACAGTTCATCAAAATTATTTATTAGAGATGGGATTTGTAAAAACAGATAGTAATACATTTACAAAATCTCTTTAGCAAGATGGACAAAATATAAAAATTATGGTATTATATATTATATATAAATATAGATAAGGTAGTAATTTTTATAGATAACGGAGGGGAAAATGGCAAAAAAATCAGATAATACAGATAAAGAAAAAGCTCTAGAAGCAGCAATGAAAAAAATCAGAAAAGACTTTGGAGAAGGTTCTATAATGAAGCTTGGAGAAAACCAAAGTATGAGCGTAGATGTCATTCCAACTGGAAGTATAAATCTTGATATAGCTTTAGGTATTGGAGGAGTTCCAAGAGGAAGAGTTGTAGAAGTTTACGGTGCTGAAAGTTCTGGAAAAACAACAATAGCTTTACATATAGTTGCTCAAGCACAAAAAGAGGGTGGAATAGCAGCATTTATAGATGCGGAACATGCTTTAGATCCAATTTATGCAAAAGCTTTAGGAGTAGATGTTGATGAGCTTTTAATTTCACAGCCCGACTTTGGAGAGCAAGCACTAGAAATAGCGGATATGCTTGTTAGATCAGGAGCTGTTGACGTTATAGTTATAGACTCTGTTGCTGCACTTGTGCCAAAGGCTGAGATTGATGGAGAGATGGGAGACCAACAAATGGGTCTTCAAGCAAGACTTATGTCTAAAGCTCTTAGAAAACTTACAGCTACACTTAATAAATCAAAAACAACAATGATATTTATAAATCAAGTAAGAGACAAAATTGGTGGATTTGGTTTTGGACCTCAAACTACAACTACAGGTGGAAAAGCACTTAAATTCTATTCATCTATAAGACTTGAAGTAAAAAGAATTGGAAGTGTGAAACAAGGTGATGAAATGATTGGTAACGAAACTGCGGTTAAAGTTACTAAAAATAAAGTAGCACCTCCATTTAAAGAAGCTAGATTCCAAATAATGTATGGAAAAGGAATATCAAGAGTAGGAGAAATTTTAGAAATTGCTCTAGATAATGATATCGTAAATAAATCAGGATCTTGGTTTAGTTTTGGAGACATAAGAATCGGACAAGGAAAAGAAAATGTTAAAACTAGATTAGAAAGCGATAAAGATCTTTTAGAAAAGATAGAAGAAGAAGTAAATAAAATAATTGGAGCAGGAAAAGTTCAGGCACCAATTGATGAGTCGGATAGTGAGAGTTCATTAGACGATGATGATTTTACAGAAGAAGAGATATAAAAAAAGAAGCTGAGTTATCTCAGCTTCTTTTTTAATTTGCAAGAGCTTCTTTCTTTTCTCTTTTTATTATACTATCCATAATGACAGCACACGAAGCATCTCCTAATGTATTTGTAGATGTTCTCATCATATCAAGTATTCTATCTATTCCAAACACAAGAGGAAGAGCTATAACAGGAACTCCAGCGGCAGCTAAAACAGCAACAACGAGAAGAGATGGTCCTGGAACTCCAGCTGTACCAACTGCTCCAAGAACAGATGTAAGAACAATAGCAACAAATTGACTAGCCCCAATTTCTATTCCAAACATTTGAGCGAAAAACATAGCTATTAAACCATAAAGCATTGCATTTCCATTCATATTAATTGTAGCTCCTAGTGGAAGAACAAAAGAAGCTGTAGTATTATCAACTCCTAACTCTTCACAACATCTTGTATTAACGGGAAGAGTTGCCATAGATGATGCTGTAGAGAATGCTAAAATTTGAGCTGGAGCTAAAGTTTTTAAGAATTTCAAAGGACTAATACCAGTAAATAGAGCTACAAGTCCTGGAATCATTCCAAAATGAATTGTTGAAAGTGCAATTGTAAAAACAATAAAAAGCTTTAATACCAATGTTAATATATCAATGCCAAATACTGCAATTGAATTAGCCATTAATCCAAATACTCCAAAAGGAGCAAGTAAAAGTATTTTTTCTACCATTTTTATAAGAACATCATTTACTGTACTTAAAACATCTAATACAGGTTTTTGTTTTTTTTCATCTAAACTCGCTAGACAGATTCCGAAAAATAGTGAGAAAACAAGTATTTGTAAAATATTTCCTGTTATAAGAGATTCAAAAGGATTGTTTGGAACTATTCCTATGATAGTATCCCAGAATCCTGCTACTTTTCCAGCCTCTGTATAAACTGAACTATCAGTTAATAGAGCCTCTGGAACCGTTACTCCCAGTCCAGGTTTGAATAAAGAACCAGCTCCAATTCCAATTAGTACAGATATTGCAGATGTAACTAAGTAATATGCTAAAGTAAGAAAGCCAACTTTACCAGCAGATTTAGTCTTTCCAAGAGATGCAGCACCCGATATGATGCTAAAAAATACAAGAGGAATAACTAACATTGTTATTAGTTTTAAAAATAGATTTCCTAATGGAGCAAATATGGCAGCTTTCTCACCCATTATAGCACCTACAGCTATTCCTAAAATCATAGCTATTATTATTAAAGAGTTGCTAGTTAATTTTTTCATTTGAGCCTCCTAAGACAAAGTTAAATATTTTTTTAATTTAGAAATATTTTAACATTTTAATCGTTTAAAATCAAATGTTATTTTCATAAAATGTAAAAAAGAAAATATATTTTCATTAAATTTTAAAAATAATGAAGTAAAAAAGAGGAAGATGGGGAAAATATATTGAATATCAAATTAAATATGACTAAGAGGAGAGGATTATGAAGAGAATTATGATTTGGTTTTTTCTAAGTGTTAATTTAATTTTTAGTAAAGATAAAAAAATGGAGATTAATACTTACCTTGGAACTCAAACTCCTTATGTGAAAGTTAAAAGAGAGTATACGCCTCCTCCTCCAGGATATGTACCTATTTATATAAATCATATAGGTAGACATGGAGCACGTTATTTATCCACTTCTAAAGATATAGATTATGTTATAAATATATTTGAAGATGCAAATAAAAAACAAAGTCTTACAGAAGATGGAAAGATTATCAGAAAATATATTATAAATATAGCAAACTATGAAAAAGAAAAGTTTGGTCTGCTTACCCCTTTAGGAAAAGAAATGGAAAAAGGAATTGCTAAGAGAATGTATGAAAATTTTCCAGAAGTTTTTGGGAAAGAAGTTATAGCAGTATCTACTTATGTGGAAAGAACTAAAGAAAGCATGAATAGTTTTTTAGAAGAACTTTCAAAATATACATCTTCAAATTTTTTTAAGTCTTCAAGTTATGGAAAAATAGATCCAATATTGAGATTTTTTAGTCTCAATAAGGCTTATTTAGAATATAAAGAAAAAGGCGATTGGAAAAAGGAACTTCAAAATTTTGAAAATAAAGAAGATTTTTCAACTGATTTTTTAAAAAAATTCTTTTCAGAAAGTTATTTGAAAGAAATTCATGAAAAAAATAAATTTTCACAAATTCTTTATGAGATATATGGGAATCAATTCGACATTAAGAAGAATTTTGGATTAGGAGACTTCTTTACAGAAAAAGAACTTAAAATATTATGGGAAAATGAAAATTTATCTCAATATCTTGAAAAAGGTCCTGGAAATATAGGAAATGAGATTTCTACAAACGTATCTGTTATCTTATTAAAAGATTTCTTAGTAACATCTGAGGCTGCTTTACTAAATAGAAAAACGTCAGCGAATTTAAGGTTTGCTCATGCTGAAACTATAATTCCATTTGCGAGTATACTAAAGATAAAAGGAGCATCAGAACAAACTGATGATTTAATTGAGGTTAAAAATATATGGAAAGACTATGAAATAGCTCCGATGGGAGCCAATATTCAATGGATTTTTTATGAGCATAATAATGAAAACCCTATCCTTGTTAAAATGTTATACAATGAAAAAGAAATAGAGTTTCCGATTGAAAGTCAACAGAAACCCTATTATAAATGGGAAGATATAAAGAAATTTTATTCAGAAATTGTTTATTTTCTTTTAACTCCAAATTTTTCAAAATAATAAGGATTATTATGGTGACAAATAGGATTTATTCTATGATATTCTAGGTTTAAATTTCTATTGATAAGATTGCTATTGATATCTATAAAAAAGACTTTTTTATAAGTCTTTTTTATTTTATCCCAGTCAATTTCTGTATAAATAGAACTAACATCTACATTTTTTACTTTGTAATTTTTCAAAAGTTCGTCTTTTATACTATCTCCTACCCAATTTGAGACACTGTAATCTACGATAAAAATATCAGGAATTTCTGAGTATATTTTTTGTTTTAATATATTTTTTATTAAAAATGTTCCCATAACCAGATCTTCTTCGTAGATGTTTCCTAAGTGTTTTTCAAAATTAAATTTAAGAATTTCAAAGACAGAAGTTAATCGATTCGGGAGATTTTCTTTTCTTATATTGTATCTCGTTAAACCGAATTTAAATTTATATTGTGCAGTTCCAAAAAATTCTGAAAGGATTCTTTTATCTTGTGAAAGAAAATTACAACGAAAATTACTTTCTAATTCTTTTACTAAGATTTCTAATTTATTATCATGAAAAATTTTATGTTTGAAACTGATTGGATGAGATTTTAAAATAATAAAAGCAATTATTTTTAAATCTTTACCAAGAAATTGCAATTCTTTAAAATATTTTGAATTTTTTATGATTTCCCAATACCTATTATATTCGTCTGTAACTTCAGAAGGATAGTGGTCGAAAGGAATAAAGTTAATAATATTTGTATTATTTTTAGATTTTAAAAAAATTAAAAAAGCTACTATAGAATTAAATTGATAGATTCCGATTGTTTCCGGAATAGAGCTACAAATATTTCTAGTAAAATTATAAAATGTACTTTCTAATTCTTCTGAAACTACTTCTCTTAAAAGTTCTATAATTTTGGGATTAACCTTATTATTATAGAGTTTTTCAGTATTAGGATTAAAATCTCTTTCCAAGAGCCTTTTTAATAAAAATTTTATACTAAAATCAATTTTTTTAGACAAATCTCCCTTCAGATAAATCCCTTTATATGATGTACTTTCTATCTCTAATCCAAATGGTTTTAAAAATTTTTTTATTTTTATGATGTCATTAAATAGTGTTTGTCTGGTTACATCAAAAATTTTAGAAACTTTCAACAATGTAGTGAAATCATTAAAGATTAAGTCTAAAATTAGATATTGGAATCTTTCCTCTGATGAGAAATTATCGATAGTAGAAATCTTTTTTAGAACTTGTTCATAGTTAGTTTCTGAAAATACATAGTAATTATCTATTTTTGAGATTGGGGGAATTGAATGTTCAGAAAGAAAATTATTTATTTTTTTAAATTGATTTCGAATAGTCATTTCAGAACATTGAAATTCTTTTATAAGATCCTTTATATAAACTCTATCATTATTGAGAAAGTACTTGATAATATTGATATCTTTATAATTTAAATGATTCATTTAGATAACTCCTTCTTAGCATGGGACAAAATACTATTCTTTAAATAGTCAATAAGGTCTTTATTTTACTATTTTTGTTCGTTAAAAGTCAAGACGTATAGAATATTAAAAAATAAAAATGATTTTTTTAAATAATTTCGAACAAAGTAGAAAAATAATATTTAATTAGGGGGGAATATGGAAAATAAAAGAATTTTCTTAGTTTCTGGATTTATGCTATTTTATCTTGGATGCATGAGAGTACCAAAATTAGAAATAAATAATATTGAAACTATTTCTAAAGATCAGAATTTAAGTAATTTAGTTAAATTAAAATTTACGGAAAATAATTGGTGGGAAGTATATGGTGATGAAAATCTTAATAAACTTATCAATATATCGTTAGAAACCAATAAAACCCTTCAAATAGCCTTCTTGAATATAGAAAAATCTTCTGAAATTATTAATTTATCTAAATCGCAAAATGGCCCTAATATTGATTTGAATGGGGTTCTTGAAAGACAAAAAATATCAAGATATGCATCCCCAAGTAGAGTTTTGAATCCATATAGATATACAGATGTTGGTCAACTTGAATTGGGAGGTAACTATATTTTTGATTTGTTTGGAAAATTTAAAGCATTAGTTAAGGAAGCTAATTATCAAAAAGATGCGATGATTCTAAATTCAAAATTGGTTGAACTCACTATAACTACAGAAGTATCACAATTATATGGCGAATATTTATATTTACAATTAGTAGAAAAGAATATAAATGAAAGACGGTATTTGTTATCTGAAATAATAATGATGCTTGAGGAAAAAATAAAAATTGGCACAGGAACAATAGATGAACTTTTAGTTATTCAAAATGACTTATCAAATTTAAATATTTCCTTAAAACAAAATAATTACGAAAGAAATAAAATAAAAAATAATTTAAATTTATTAACTGGTTTTAAAGCTACTAAAAATATTGAGGAGATACTAAATAATAACGAAAATTATTCAGATATTTCCTTATTAAATAAAAATTTAAATATAAACGAAGTATCATCTGAAGTAGTTGAAAAAAGACCTGATGTTCAATATTATCTATGCCTTATTAAGGGGCAACAAGAACATTTGAAATCTTTAAAAGCAGATTTTTATCCACAATTTTCTATAAATGGTCGATATGGATTTGATTCCGTAAAAATTGGTGATTTATTTGAAAAATCAAGTTTATCTGGGCTTATAGGATCAGGAATAACTTTTCCTATATTTCATGGTGGAGCTATAAAAAGTAATTATAAAATTGGGGGTGTAGATTTAAATATTTTTATAGAAAATTACAATGAAACTCTTTTAAATGCATTTAATAATGTAAATAACAGTATCATCAAAGCAAAGACTGCAAATGAGATTTTAAACTTATCAAATCAAAATTTAAATAAATCTACTAAAATATACCTTCGTGAAAAAGAAAGATATGATTTAGGAAGTTCTTCAAAATATGATTATCTTGTAGCTAAATATAATTTATTGACTATAACTTTAGCAAAGGAAGAAAGTCTATATAATAGATATCTTCAACAAATTAATCTTATAAATGCCTTAGGTGGATATTATGTGGGAGGAGATTATGGAAAAAAGTAAGACAAAATTAAAAATAATGATATTTGTGGGAGTTACTTTTATTGTAGTATTGTTGTATATACTTTATGTTTTGTTATATGGAAGATTTCATATAGAAATTACAGATTCTTATTCAGCTGGAAATCAAAATTCTATAACATCTCAAGTGAGTGGAACTATTAAAGAAATTATGATTGAAGATACACAAATTGTTAAACAAGGAGAACTAATTGCTATTGTTGATGATGTGGATTATAAATTGTCGTTAGCTCAAGCTGAGGCTAATTTAGGTCAATCAGTAAAATCATATTACTCTTTAATGGCTCAGGTAAATCAAAATAAAGATAGTTTAAAATCAGAGGAGAGTAATTTAAAAAACTCGGAAGAAACTTATAGAAGAGATTTAAAATCTTTTCAGGTTGGGTTGATAAGTAAACAGAGTTTGGAAAATTCAAAAAATAGTTTAGAAGCTGCCAGAGCTTCATATGAAGATATGAAAACATCTTTAAAAAATTCAGAAATTCAACTAAGTTCTCAAAATATATATACCCACCCATTGGTAGCTGGTGCAATTACAAATTATAAAAATGCATATATAAATCTTTTGAGAACAAGAATATATTCGCCTGTTGATGGAAAGATTGTTGGAAAATCAGTGTATCTCGGACAACAAATATCTGTTGGACAAAATTTGGCATCAGTTATAGATTTAGAAGATATTTGGGTTAACGTAAATGCAAAAGAAACTGAAATGGATAAAATTAAAATTGGAAATTTAGTTCAATTAGAAAGTGATTATAATAGTAAAATATATGAGGGATATATTCAAGGTATATCAGCTGGAAGTGGATCAGCTCTTTCTTTAATCCCAGCACAGAATGCAACTGGAAACTGGATAAAGATTGTTCAAAGAGTTCCAATCAGAGTAGCAATTAAAAAAAATAGTTTAGAAAAAAATGGAACAATACCCATTGGAACTTCAGTTGTAGCAACAGTAAAAACAAAAGAATTCGAAAAAGATATGGAACCATATCCAGTTAAAGTATCTACTTTATATTCAGTAGATGAGGCAAGTATAAACGAAAAAATAAAATCTATAATAGAGGCGAATAGCCTATGAAAGAAACAGACAAAATAATACTTATGATTTGTTTGTGCACTGGGGCATTTATGAATCTACTTGATACAACAATAGTAAATGTTTCTATTCCTCATATTGCTGGGAGTTTTGGGGTTGCAACATCAGACGGGACATGGGTTATAACATCTTATGCTGTATCTGAAGCAATACTTTTACCATTAATTGGATGGTTATCGAGTAGAATTGGAATTATAAAGCAATATCTTTGCGCTACTGTTATTTTTGCACTCATAAGTGCACTTTGTGGAATAAGTCCAAATTTTGAAACCATGCTTTTTTTTAGAGTTTTACAAGGGGTTGTTGGAGCTAGTATGATTCCACTTTCTCAAACTTTAATGACAGCACTATATCCACCAGAAAAAAGATCTTTTCCACTAGGTATTTGGTCTATGACTGTTGTTTTTGCACCTATTGTAGGTCCGATTTTAGGAGGATGGATAACTGATAATTTAAATTGGCGATGGGCTTTTTATATAAATCTACCATTAGGTATAGTTTCTACCTATATAGCTCATTTGATTTATAAAAAATATGATATAAATGATAAGACGTCCAAAACATCTGTTGATAAGTGGGGAATTATCTTTCTTGCCCTAGGAGTTGGGTCACTACAAATTATGCTTGATAAAGGAAATGAATATAATTGGTTTTCTAATATGACTATTGTTGTTTTGGCTTTGTCAGCATTTGTATTTTTAATAATAATGGTAATTTGGGAATGGGACAATAATAACCCAGTTGTAAATGTAAGATTATTTTTACGAAGGAATTTTTTAGTTGGATCGTTTTGTCTTTTTGCTGCGGTTGCAGTTATATATGCAATGGTTATAGTTCTTCCATTATGGTTACAAGAATATATGGGATACACAGCGTTTAAAAGTGGATTGACGTTATTTTATCAAGCTCTTCCTGTTCTATTCTTTGCGCCTATATTGGGAAAATATGGATCTAAAATCGATGCTAGAAAAGCTATGTCTTTAGGATTTTTAATAATGGGACTTGTTGCAATATTTATAAGTTATCCACCTAATGCTTCTCAAGGATATATCTCATACACAAGATTTTTATTTGGTTTTGGAATGGCATTATTCTTTGTTCCAGCTAATATTTTAGCGCTCTCAGGAATACCACAAGATAAGGTTGCAGATGCTTCTGGGATTTTTAATTTTATGAGAAATATGGGGATAAGTTTTGGAACTGCTCTATCAGTAAACTACTGGGATAACAAGGTATCATTTTTTCATTCAGAATTAGCATCGAGTATAAACAGTTCCAATCCAAATTTCAGCTCTTATATGAGTACTTTGCCAGGAACATACCAAGACAAATTAGCTATAATAAATCAGGAAGTTACAAACCAAGCTGCCACTATGGGAATGAATCAAATCTTTTATATAACTGGAATAATCCTAATTTGTATAATTCCATTTATTTTTATAGCTAAAAGTACAATAAAAAAATAGTTGAAATACTTAAAAATATGTCATATACTCATAATAACTTTCAAAAATATATTCAAGGGGGAGAAAAATGAAAAAAAATTTTAAAATGCCAGATACTTACATCATTATATTTTTTGTAGTACTTTTTGCGGCATTTTTAACTTATGTAGTACCGGTTGGAAATTTTGATTTGCATAAAGTTAGTTATTTAACAGAAACAGGTGCAGAAAAAACAAGAACAGTACCTATTCCAGGGACATTCCATTATGAACTTACAGAATCAGGACAACCTTTAACAAAGGGAATACCGTTCTTTGCTCCAGGAGGAGAGATTGGAGTATCGAATTATGTTTTTGAAGGATTAGTAAGTGGAGACAAGTGGGGAACAGCAGTTGGAATAATTGCTTTCATCTTAATAACAGGAGGAGCTTTTGGAATTATATTAAGAACAAAATCAGTTGAAGCTGGTCTTATGCATATGATAAAGAAAACGAAAGGGTCCGAAGTTTTACTCTTGCCTCTTGTATTCGTTTTATTTTCATTAGGAGGAGCAGTTTTTGGAATGGGAGAGGAAGCAATTCCTTTTGCAATGATTTTGATTCCTATAGTTGTTGGAATGGGATATGATGCTATAACTGGTATCTTAATTTGCTACATATCTACTCAAATTGGTTTTGCTACATCTTGGATGAATCCATTCAGTGTTGCAGTAGCTCAAGGTGTTGCTGGACTTCCTGTGCTCTCTGGTGCTGGATATAGAATAGCTATGTGGGTGTTCTTCACTGGATTTGGAGTTTTATATACATTAAGTTATGCAAAAAAAATAAAAGCTAATCCAGAACTTTCAATATCTTATGAAAGTGATCAAGATTATAGAAATGATTTCAAAAGTGATGAGGAAGCAGATATTCCATTCACATTTGGTCACAAGTTAGTTCTTGCTATTATTTTCTTTGGAATGGCATGGATTGTTTATGGTGTAGTTGTATTTGGATATTATTTACCTGAAATAGCAACACAATTTGTTATAATGGGAGTTTCAGCGGGAATTGTAGGAGTTATATTTAAATTAAATAATATGACTGTTAATGATATAGGAACATCATTTAGAAAAGGAGCTGAAGATTTAATAGGAGCTGCTTTGGTAGTAGGAATGGCTAAAGGTATTGTATTAGTTCTTGGTGGAACAGATGCAGGAAGTCCAACTGTTCTTAATACAGTTCTTAACTGGGTAGCTAACGGATTATCAGGAATGCATGCAACGGTATCCGCATTTGCGATGTATATCTTCCAATCTATATTTAACTTCTTTGTAGTTTCTGGATCTGGACAGGCTGCTTTAACAATGCCAATTATGGCACCATTATCAGATCTTGTAGGAGTTCCAAGACAAGTTGCGGTATTAGCATTCCAATTAGGAGATGGATTTACAAATATGATAGTTCCAACTTCTGGAATTCTTATGGCTATATTAGGAATTGCAAAAGTTGAATGGGGAAAATGGGCTAAATATCAAATAAAGTTCCAACTTATTTTATTTTTCTTTGGATCTTTATTTATAATAGGCGGAGTTTTAATGAATTATCAATAAATAAAAAAGTATGAAATGAGTAACTAATTATGGAAAATATTCAAAAATATTTAGAATTTATCCAAGAGTTTCATGAAGGTAGAGATTATTTTAAATGCCATGAAATTCTTGAAGATATTTGGATTGAGGAAACTGGTTGTAAAACTAAAATACACCCAGCTATTAAATTATTATTAGTTGCAGTTGGAGCACACCATTGGAGAAATAGAAATCTAAGAGGAGCATCGATTGTGTTTGAAAGATCATTAACTAATTTTAATGAGATAAAGGAAAAGATAGATGAAATTGGAATAAATTCTGATGAACTGGATAAAATAATTAAAACTAAAATAATTTGTATAAAAAATGGATTTGAATATGAGGATTTTGATTTACCTTATAAAAAGTAAACGTAAGAGGAGGATATTGTTCCATGATTGAAAATAAAAATT
This sequence comes from Cetobacterium sp. 2A, assembly GCF_014250685.1. Taxonomy (GTDB): domain Bacteria; phylum Fusobacteriota; class Fusobacteriia; order Fusobacteriales; family Fusobacteriaceae; genus Cetobacterium. The sequence continues at coordinate 295,415 of NZ_JACFAJ010000001.1, forward strand.
TGACTTTAGCTGCTTTAATTTTAGCAGTCGGAATCTCTTCTGCTGGATTTTTTGTTAATTCTGGTATTAAATATTTTAAAAGTTATGATAGATCTGTGGCTGTAAAAGGTCTTTCTGAAGAAATTGTAAAATCAGATTTAGCTACGTGGAATATTAATTTTACTGTTTCTGGAGATAATTTAAAAGATCTTTACGATAACGTTAGTGAAAATCAAAGCGTTATTAAAGAATTCCTTATATCTAGAGGGTTTAAAAACGATGAAATTCAGATTGGAACACTGATGACTCAAGATAATTGGAATAATAATTATGGAAATACAAGTTCAAATCTTCCACGTTTTACAATTACAGGTTCTATAACACTGAGTACTCCAGATGTAGATTTGGTTTATAACAGTAGTCAAAATTCTGGAGAATTAGTTAATAAAGGTATTATTGTTACTTATAGTAATATCAATTATTTTTATACAAATTTAAATACCATAAAAGAAAAAATGCTAAATGAAGCAACTCAAAATGCTAAACGTGCAGCAGAAACTTTTGCTCAAAATACTGATAGCAAGATATCGGGAATAAAGCATGCCAGCCAAGGAGTTTTTACTATAACTTCTCCTGATAGTATTTCTGGTGATACGGTTACTATTGATAAAAAGGTAAGAGTTGTTACATCAATTGATTTTTTCTTAAGATAAATCAAAAGATGGGTAGCTGATATTTAATCAACTACCCATCTTTTTTAATTAATTGTAGTGTTTTCTAATATGTGATTACCGTTTGGATTAAAGATGAAACCTTGGACTCTTTTATTTAAACCTATATTATAAGTTTTATAAATTAATGGGATAATAGGATTTTCATTTTGTAAGATAGTTTGAACTTGTTTATAGTTGTCTTCTCTTACTTTTAAATCTTTTTCTATTTTAGAGTCATCTAAAAGCTTATCTACATCTTTATTCGTATAGAAGCTTCTATTCCCAACTGAACCATGAGATGAGCTGTGAACTAAAGGATAAAGACCATAATCAGCATCTCCTGTGCTAGCATACCAAAGTCCAATTAACATATCATGTTTTCCTTGAGCAGTAAAACTTAAAAAAGATGATAACTCTAAAACTTCAATATTTATATCTATCCCAATTTCTTTTAAATTTGATTGTATAATTTGTGCTGTTTGATATTTTGAGTTATCTTCATAAATCCAAAGATTTAATTTTATTGGAGTTTTAATTCCTGAATCAGCTAAAAGTTGTTTAGCTTTTTTTATATTGTAACTATTTTTATCTAAATCATTATTTATTCCAAAAACACTAGGAGCCAATATGGAGTGAGCTATTTCGGCATTATTTTCGAAGGCTACTTCAGAGATTGCTCTTTTATTTATTGCATATTTAATTGCATTTCGAACATTTTTATTTGATAAAATTCCTTTTTCAGTATTAATTGATAAAAAGTCAGTTCCTAAAGATGGTTTGCTAATAAAATCTAAATTTTTATTATTTTTAAATGATTTTATATCAATAGAAGAAATATCATAAGCTATATCTACCTCTCCCGTTTCAAGTGCTATAAATCTACTAGTATTTTCAGGAATAGTTTTGAAGACTAAGTTTTTAACTGAACTTTGACCTTTGAAATAATTATCAAATGATTCAAGTTCAACTTTTTCTCCTATTCCCCATTTTTTTATTTTATAAGCTCCTGTTCCTACTAAATTAATCCCTTCATCATTGGATTTTATTTCTTTAACTATTGCTAGGGATGAATGAGAAAAATTATGTAATAAAATAGAAGTAGCATATTTTTGTTCAATTTTTAGGTTATATCTATCGACAACTTCAATGCTTTTAATAGATTCTACTAGAACCTTGGAAATTGGAATAGAAATATTTCTATTCAAGCTATCTGCTACTATTTGAGCAGTTAACTCCTGATTATCGTGAAATTTTATTCCTTTTTTTATAGTTATATTAACAAAACCATTTGAAAGCTCATTATATTTTTCTGCCAATTCAGGTTGAATTTTTCCATTTGAATCCAAAACAAAAAGATTGTTATAAATTTGTTTCGTGACAGCCAAAGTCGAACTATCAGTATGTTTTTGTGGATCAAAAGAACGAGGTTTATATCCTAATGCTACTACCAATGTCTCATTTTTTTGATTTGCAAATATTGAATCTTTAAATAAAATAGAAATAACAAATAAAAAACATAATAATAAATTTTTTCTCACTTTTTCCTCCCAATATATTGTCTTCAATATTAGAAATATACCATTATATTGGGAAAATTCAAAAATAAAATATTTATATTTTATTTTTCATTTGTCCAATCATATCCATTTAAAATAGATTCGATTTTTTCTTTTTCATCTAAAGTGTCAACACAGATATCTTTTAAGAAAATATTTACAAAGTCAGAGGTGTGTCTTTCAAGATTATGTACTATTTTTTCAACCTTGTAGTACTGCATATTATTTTCAGAAATTTCTACGATTTCTTCACCAATTCTAGGTAATACATTAAAGTTTACACTTTTAAAAAATTCAGATAAATTATCAGATTTTTTTTAAGATACTCTTAAATATAAGTTAGCGTTCATATTAAATCCTCCTATTTTAAACATGTTAAATTTATGACATATATTAATTCAAAATTAAGTTAAAAAATCCTTTATACTTATTTTATTTGTGCTATAATCTATCATAAATAAAATTATAGAGAGAGTGTGTAAAAATGAAAAAAGAGATCTTAAGATATCTAAAACTTTTTGTTGGAATTTTTATTTGTTCATTTGGAACAACTATCATTATTAATGCAAATTTGGGACTTTCTCCTTGGGATGTTTTTCATCAAGGATTAACCAATATTTTTCCAGTGACATTGGGACAAGCAAGTATTTTAACTGGAATAGTCATAATAACCATAGATATATTTTTAGGACAAAAATTAGGAGTAGGGACCATAATAAATATGGTTTTTTATGGGATATTTCTAGATGTAATATCTAGTTTAAAGATTATTCCAACTTCAAATGTTGTATTCACCGGGATATTAATGATGATTATAGGATTGTTTATTTTTAGTTATGGATGTTATTTGTATATTTCTTCAGGGCTTGGATGTGGTCCAAGAGATGCACTGATGGTTGCATTAACACAAAGAACTAAATTATCAGTAAAATTTATTAGGAATATATTAGAAATGTCAGCATTAACGGTTGGGTATTTTTTAGGTGGATATACAGGAGTTGGAACACTAGCTGCCACGTTATTAACTGGAATAATAATACAAACTACATTTAGAATGGTAAACTTTAATGTTAGTTCTGTGGAGCATAGATCACTAAAAGATGAATTTAATATGATAAAAAGAAAAATATAAAAAATGGTAGAAAAATCTTCAGATTTTTCTACCATTTTTTCTTATGTTTCTTTAAAGCAGCAATCATAAAAAAGGGAGTAAAAGACTTTTTTTGTATAAAGCATGTAAATTTGTAAAAGGAGTGATAAAACATGAAAAAGTATAGATTCTTACTACTTCTTTTAGCTCTACATGTAACAAAAGTTTTTTCCCAAGACAAAGGGCTAATTTTATGGTCAGATTTTATGTATTTTAAAAATCAAGAGGAAGATTATTATCTAAAAAATGGATCTTTGTATTTGAGAAAAGAGAATGAAACTCACCACCCTGTGCTACCTCCCATTAATCCACCAGTAAAACCTCCTACACCAATACAACCTATACCTAATCCAGTAAATCCAGAGACTCCAAAACCAACCGTTGAAAAATATATATTTTATAATAATAAATTTTATGAAGGAATCGATTTAAAAACTGGAACCCCTCCATTAGGTGGAGATTTAAATGTAAATACATCTAATAAAATAGGAATGGGAAGTGTAAAAGAAGGATATACAATAGAAAATGAAAATATTATATCCTTAAATAAGTTGCCTGCAATTCAAACACTGGTAGGAATGCAAGGTTCTAATGGAGGAACTATAAAGAATCAAAATAGTGGAGTTATAAATATTGAGTCCTATGGTGGAATAGGAATGAGTATCCTAAACTCTGGATATGCCGAGAATAATGGAGTTATAAACGCAGTCATGCCATTTTCAAATAATACAGTGGCAATACAACTTCTTGGGAATGGAAAGGGTATAAATAATGGAACGGTAAACTTATATAATTCATATACAGTTGGTGCAACTGTAGAAAATGGTAGTTTTATAAACAAAGGAAATATATTGGGAGCAGCAAGATATGCCATGGCAGTTACAGGAAGTGGAAGTATAGAAAATTCATCCACTGGTAATATTTCACTTTTAGGAGTTTTTGCGGGAATTTATGTGAGTGGTGGTGGAAGTGGAATAAATAATGGAACGATAAAAATTTTAGATGGAAATTCAGCTATGATGACAACAAATGGGAGTATAGTAAATAACGGAACAATAACGATGACCACTCCAAGCTATAATAATGGAAGTAATACAATTGAGATTCCAAGTGGTGCTATGTTTATAAATGGATTTGGAACAGCTATTAACTCTAAAACGGGAGTTATAAATATCGGAGAATTAAACAGTTTAATGAGAGCAACTAATGCGATGACAGGAGAAGGAGCTGTAGTTTTGGAAAATCAAGGTACTATAAATATGTATACTAATAATGTAATACCTGGTTCAATAATAACGACAGATTTTGCTTATTTTTTAACCGAAGGTGCTATTGGTAAAAATATGGCGACAGGAGTTATAAATTTAGGAGAATATGGAATGGTAAACTATGGTGGGGCGGTCTATAATTGGGGAACTATAAATAAATTAGGAAGTAATACTCAAGCCATATCCTACGATGGAAAGTTGGTTATGGAGGATGGTGGAACTCTTAATTCTTCGGGAACAAAATCTTTTGGAACAGTTCTAATAGGAAGAAGCTATACAGGAAATCATTATACAGACTCAGGGAAATTAAGTTTAGATATATCAATCCCTACCAATTTTAAAGATATAAAAAGTAACAGTATATCGTATGAAATAATTGAAAATAACGGAATCTATGAATTTAAAAGAAATAACTTTGAAATATTAACAGACGATATTTTAGGAAAATACTTAGAGAATATTTACTATGACTCCAATAATACTAAAAAGAATGAGATTTTTGATATACTTACATCTTCAGAAAATAATGTTCAATTTGAATGGTATTTAGATGAAATTTTTGGTAGAGGGTATTTTCCGTCTTTAATATACCAAACAAATGATGCCATAGTATTTACAAATGAAACTATTCTCAATCAGATATCTGAAAAAACTCAAGCAACAAATAAAGAGAGTTATATTTTTGGTTATTCTTTTGAAAAGATGAAAAAGAGTAATTATGAAAATATTTTTGGATATACAGACGAATTAAATAGCTTTTTTATTGGTAAAAACTATCCAATAAAAGAGAGTTTAAGTTCTGGATGGATTTTAAGCTACACTAGATTAAACTCTAAGTTCGAAGATAATAAAGGGAAAAGAGAGGATAATATGTTCCAAGGAGCAGGTTATTTAAATTATAACAAAGATACTGTAAATGGGTTTGGAAGTTTTTTTGCGGGATATTCTAAAGGAGATTTACATAGAAATGTTCAACTAAATTATTTAGACTATAACGATAATTTTTCAGATATAACTTTTGAAAGTTTAAATGAAAAGTTAAGTTCAGATATTAAAAACTATTATGTTGGAGCCTTAGGAAAAATATCTAAGAGATACAACTTTGATTCGATATATTTAGAACCAGTTGTGAGAGTTGAAAGTGTTGGAATATTTCAAAGAGATATAAGTGAAAGTGGAGGAACATATAACCTAGATTTAGATAACTTAAATGGAATTTTAAATAATGGATATATTGGAACAGATGTTGGAAAAATATTTAATGTTGGAATAAGTACTTTAAATTTAGTTTTAAATTTAGGAGTAAAACAGGAACTTAATAGTTTAGATGACACAGTTAAATTTAAAATAAACAGTTTAGGAAATGAAAGTGGAGAGATTGATTTAAAAAATAAAAATAGATTTTCTAAAGAGTTAGGAGTGAGAACAGAGATTGGAAATCTATGGAACGGATTATCTTTTTATGGTGAGTATAAGTATATATTTTCAGAGGATAACTCTTGGAAAGCTTCAGGGGGAGCTAGAGTTAAGTTTTAATAGTTAATGTTTCTAAAAAAAGAAGGTAACCTTTTGATAGGTTACCTTCCAACTATATGTACTAAAATGCTTAAGTTGATGATTGAAAATTTTTACTTCTAAAAATTTTTAATACCTTGAATCTCTTCAATACTTTGCAATTTACTACTTTTAATGTTATTTTTTATTTTCTATTTTCTAAAAACTTTGATGATATAAAACTTAAAATTCTTCTAATCTTAATTTCTAATTCCAAATTTTGATTCTAATACTAAATTTTAATTTTTTATACCTTAAGCACCTTAGTTGCAAGTATTATACGATAGTTTCAAATATTTCCTCTTTTTTATTTATTTTTTTTTAAAGGTGAATTACAGTATATCTAATTCCATTTAAAACTACAGTTTCTTCTTTTTTATCTTTTACTTTTTCAAATTTTGCATGAGTGTATCTTTTAATTAACTTTGGTGGATAATCTCTACTAGTTCTCAAAGAAAGTAGCTCAATTGTACTAAGTAACTCTACTCTATCATTTGTTACAAGGTAGTCGTCAGTTCCAATTGAAAAAAGAACGCCCTTATAAATAGGATCAGCTTTTATTAGTTTAAAATTAAAAGGCTTTCCAGTTTTTTTTACAATATATTGTCCAAGTGCAGATATTTTATTTTTCATTTTATTCCTCTTTTACTTTTTTAGTTTTTTAAGACCATTAGCAATCTGTTCAGCAGCAGAACCAATTATAACTTGAACTGCTGTAGATGAAAGTTTGATAACACCCTTACTTCCTAATAATTTTAACTTACTTTCGTCTAAAAGTCCAGCATCTTTAACTTCTAATCTTAAACGAGTGATACAAGAGTCTATATTAACTAGGTTATCTAGGCCTCCTAAAGCTTCTGCATAACTAGTAATTATATCTTCAGAATCTATAAAATCAGCAATCTCTTCATTGTCAGCATCTTCTCTTCCTGGAGTTTTAAGATTGAAAGCTTTTATAATAAAGTAGAATAAAATAAAGTAAACAACTCCAAAAGCTAATCCAACAGGAATTAACATCCATCCATTAGTCGCAAGTCCCATATTTAGTAAATAATCTATAAGACCAGCTGAGAAACCAAATCCATGTTTAATACCAAGAGCATAAGTTAATGCCATAGATGCTCCTGTTAATAGCGCATGCACTAAGTAAAGACCTGGAGCGATGAACATAAACATAAATTCTAAAGGTTCAGTTATTCCAGTTAAGAAAGCTGTAAATGCAATAGAGAATAAAACTCCACCAATATTTGCCTTTCTACCAGGCTTAGCTAAAAGATACATAGCAAGAGCTGCTGCAGGTAGACCAAACATCATAACAGGGAAGAATCCAGTCATAAATCCACCGGCTGTAGGATCTCCAGCAAAGAAACGATTAAGATCTCCTGTCTTACCTCCATATTCTCCAAATACAAACCAAACTAAACTATTTAGTATATGGTGAAGTCCAAAAGCAATAAGTATTCTATTTAATACTCCAAATACAAATACTCCAAATACTCCGGCTCCAATAATCCATTGACCAATTCCATCAATACCAATTTGTATAGGTGGCCAAATATATCCAAAAGCAATTCCAATAACTAAACAAATAATTGATGTTAGAATTGGAACGAATCTTCTTCCTCCAAAGAATCCTAGCCAATCTGGAAGTTTAATTTCATTATATTTATTATAACTATATCCCGCTACAGCTCCAGATATAACTCCTGAAAGAACTCCCATCTTAATATCAGCATTCATTGATGTAGCAACTTGAACAAGAATATAGTTTCCTACAGCTCCAGCAAGAGCAGCAGCACCATTTCCATCTTTGGCAATACCAACTGCAACTCCAATCGCAAATAGCATTGGAAGATTTGCAAAAATAACATCTCCAGCAGCAGTCATTTGAGCTTGATTCCAAAGAACCCCTAGTCTAAGTAATAATGCAGCAACTGGTAATACGGCGATTGGCAGCATAAGTGCTTTTCCAATCTTTTGAGCTTCGTCTAAAATTTTCATAAGTCAATCTCCCTCCATTATTTCGTTATAAAATACTCCAATCTAATGATATAGTAGAAAGGGAATTTTGTCAATTTATGTAATGACTCAAATAAGTTTACAAAATGGTAAAAAAATGATATAATGTCTTAAAATTAATACATAGGCGATGGAGTTCGCCTTTAAACGCTTGTAGCTAATGACTCCTACTCTTTTTAGGGTAGGAGTCTATTTTATTTTAGGAGGAAATAATGGAAACACTTATTTTTATTGGATTTTTTATAGGTTTAGGGATAATGTCATTTTTATCGGGGAAAGTAATAGAATATATAAAGCTCCCTTCTCTTCTGGGAATGATGATTCTTGGAATGGTTTTAGGACCATCTTTTTTGAACATAATACCTCAAAGTATAATAAAAATAGCTCCAGATATAAAAGATATTGCGTTAGTTACCGTTCTATTTATTGGTGGTCTTGGAATAAGTATGAAGCAGATTAAAAGTATAGGAAGACCTGCTATATTATTAAGTACAATTCCAGCTTTATTTGAAGGGTTTACAATCGCCTGGTTATCAACAATTTTTCTAAATTTCACTTTTATACAAGGAGCTATTTTAGGATTTATAATTGCGGCAGTTAGTCCAGCTGTTTTAATACCATCAATGATTTCGTTAATAGATAGAAAAAAAGGTCAAGATAAAGCCATTCCTCAGATGCTTTTGGTTGGCGCTTCAGCAGATGATACGATAGCTATAACATTATTTACAACATTTTTAGGTATATATTTGAATAAATTTAGTAATCATAGTTCAGACATATTAAGGGATATTATAAATATTCCATTAGCTTTAATTTTAAGTATAGCTATAGGAGCATCTGTATCTTATGTAAGTAAGCTATTTTTAAAATATATAAAAGGACATTTATTTAAAACTTTAGCAGTATTTTTAATTTGTTTAGGTATGAGAGTAATTGAGAAATCTTTTCATTTAAGTTTTTTCAATTCTCTTTTATCAATTATGGTTTTTGGATTCTTTATAAGAAGTTATTTAGAAAAAGATGCGGAAGCAATTTTAAAATATATGAATAATATTTGGAGATATGGGAAATTATATTTATTTTCTTTGGTTGGAATGGCAATTAACCCTACATTGGTTGGAAATTATTTTGTTATAGGTATAATTATTTTATTTTTTTCTCTTTCAATTAGATCTTTAGGGGTTTTAATATCATTAATAGGAACTAATTTAACTACTAAAGAGAAGTTATTTTGTGTTATCGCTTATTTACCAAAAGCAACAGTACAGTCAGCTAAGGCTGGAATACCTTTAGAAAATGGTGTTGCTGGAGGAGAGATCATGCAAGCTATAGCAATATTGAGCGTTCTTGTAACTGCACCTTTAGGGGCAATTGGAATAAAAAATAATGAAAATCTATTATCTTCTGAGAATGAAGAGTATCAAAAATTAAGTCCTGAAATACTATAATTATAAGATATAGGTAGTATATAAAATTTGAATCACTCTAGGTATATATTTTTTTGTAAAAAAATGTTAGTATTACTATAACAAAAAAATAGACAATAGAGGAGGTAAAATTTATGAGTGAATTAAATTCTAGTACTCAAGTGGTTGAATCAAGAGGGCAATGGAAATCAACATTTGGTTTCGTAATGGCTGCGGCCGGATCAGCAATCGGACTTGGAAATCTTTGGAAATTTCCATATTTAGCTGGAAAAAATGGTGGTGGAGCATTTGTTATAGTGTACTTATCATTAATTATTATAGTAGGTTTTACTTTGATTTTAGCAGAAATGGCTGTTGGAAGAAAAGGACAAAGCGATGCCTATGGTTCTTTTAAAACTATAGATAAAAAATTTGGATTTATTGGATTTTTAGGAATTTTAACTAGTTTTATAATTTTATCATACTATAGTGTTATCGGTGGATGGGTATTAAAATATATTGGAACATATATTTTTACTGGAATTTCATCAAATGAAAGCTCGAATTTTTTTGTAAACCTTATTTCTCAACCATTAGAACCATTAGTTTATCATCTAGGTTTTATGTTAATAACAGCTTTAATTGTTTTAGGTGGAGTAGAGAAAGGAATAGAAAGAGCTAGTAAATTTATGATGCCAGCCTTATTTATACTTCTAATTATGGTTATGATAAGATCTTTAACTTTACCAGGAGCTATGGCTGGCGTAAGTTTTTTCTTAAAACCAGATTTCTCTAAAATTACCATTTCAACATTTATGGCAGCTTTAGGGCAAGTATTCTTTTCTCTAAGTTTAGGAATGGGAGTTATGGTTACCTATGGAAGTTATCTAAAAAAAGATGGAAATATGCCTAAAGATTCTCTGACAATTCCATTTATAGACACGTTAATAGCTATGTTAGCAGGTCTTGCAATACTACCAGCAGTATTTGCTCTTGGATTTGAACCAGGTCAAGGACCTGGGTTAATGTTTATAACACTACCAGCAGTATTTGATAAAATGCCTATGGGACAATTTTTTGGATTCATTTTCTTTGTCTTAGTACTTTTTGCAGCATTGACATCTTCTATCTCTTTATTGGAAGCTTCAGTTTCTCTAGTTGTAGATCAATTGAAAATGAATAGAAAAAAAGCTGTTGTTATTTTAGCTTCTGTTGCCTTTATTTTGGGAGTTCCTTCATCACTAGCAAATGGAGTTTTAGGTGAAGTGATGTTTTTTGGAAAAAATTTCTTTGATTTAATGTGTTTCTTCACTGATAATATTTTCCTACCTTTAGGTGGATTATTACTTTGTTTATTTGTAGGATATATTTGGGGTCCTGAAAAAGCATTAAGAGAAATTACAAATGATGGAAAATTAAAATTTGGTCTTGGAAAAGTTTGGATTTTTTCAATCAGATATATTGGACCAGTTTTACTTGGAATAGTACTTATTAATTCTTTAATATAAAAAAATGTCAGTAATCTTATCAAAGATTACTGACATTTTTTATTTCTATCCAATACCTTAATTTTATGGTTTTATCGATATCTTCTTTTGAATTTTCATATACTCCACCATTATTTTCTATGATTTTTTTAGAAAAAATATTATTAGAATCACATGTAACTAGAACTCTGGTCATACCCAATTTCTCAGCTTCAATAAGAGCTAGTCGTAAAATTGTATTTCCATGACCTTTATTACGTTGGCTTGGAATAACTGCATAACCTATATGCCCTTTAAAATTATAATAGTTTTTATTTAAACGATGTCTTATACTTACTCTTCCTAAAAACTTCTCATTTTCTACTAACCAATAAATAGTTTCAGGTATAAACCAAGGATTATACCATTTTTTTTTAGAAAAATTAGTAAGAGCATTTGTAAATTCTAAAAAATGACTGTCAATATACTCAATTTCGGCTTCAATATTCATTCCTTCTTTTTGAAATTCCAAATATCCCTTAATGAAAGAATCTTTATAAAAAACTGATGGTTTTATTAATTGAGCTTTAGAACATTGTACTTTCATTTCCTCTTCCTGTCTTACTTGTATTTGTAAATTCTTGAACTATTGCTCCATCTTTTGGACCGTTAAAAATGGTATCTGGATCTTCTACGGCAGCTTTAAAACTTGAGCACCCCGCTAAGATTGTTAAAAACAAAAATAAAATAATTTTTTTTATTTTCATAATATTCCCCCTAAAACATTTATATAATAATATACATAACTAAAGATTATTTCCTTTTATTTCTAGTCATGGTATAATTTTTGATATAATTTTTGAATTATGGAGGAAATATGAGATTAGATTTATTTATAACTTTTTTTAAAATAGGGCTATTCACTTTTGGTGGTGGGTATGCCATGATTCCACTTATAGAAAAAAAAGCCATTGAAGAAAAAAAATGGATTTCTGAAGATGAATTATTGGAGATTATCTCTATATCTCAAATAACTCCTGGACCAATAGCAATAAATGCGGCTACATTTATTGGCAGAAAAATGGGTGGAGTAACTGGAGCTATAGCAGCAACACTTGGGGTTGTTTTACCATCTCTTTTAATAATTACTACAATTGCAGCATTTTTTTATAAAGATTTTAATAATATTTATATTCAAAAAATTTTTATAGGATTGAGAGCAGGAATAACTGCTATGATTTTTATGTCTGTAAAAAAATTATATAAAAGCTCAGTTAAAAATTTAAGTGGAATCTTAATTTTTTTAATTACAATTATTTCTTTATTATTTTCATTGATATCGCCAATAGCTTTAATACTAATTTTTGGACTGGGATCTTTGATTTTATATTGTATATTTAAAGAGAAATTTTTAGATTTTTTGGAGGGTAAAAAATGATTTTATTAAAGTTATTTTATGTATTTTTTATAATAGGACTTTTTTCGTTTGGTGGTGGGCTTGCAATGCTTCCATTAATAAAAGAAGCTGTTTTTAAATATAAGTGGTTAAATGAAACTGAATTCTTAGATATAATTTCTATATCTCAAATAACCCCCGGACCAATAGCAATAAATTCAGCAACCTTTGTTGGATACAAAGTAGCCGGAATACCAGGAGCAATGTCAGCAACCTTAGGATCATCTCTGCCGTCTTTAATTATAATTTTAATTGTAGCAGTAATTTACGACAAAATTAAAAATAGTCCTTATAAAAAAGCTTTTTTTAATACAGTAAAACCTGTAACTGTGGGATTAATTGCATATGCAGGATACTTAATAGGTGAACCTACATTTTTAACAGGAAATTTAATTTTAGGATTAAAAGCTTTTATTATATTTTTTATAACAGTGCTTTTAATGAAAAAACTAAAAATTAATATTATATTTATTCTTTTAGGATCTGGATTACTAGGACTTTTATTATTTTAAAAAATAAGAGGATTTTTTCATTTCATACCAAAGAATATATTTGTAAGTTAAATTAATAATTATATGCCTTTGGAGGTTATCACATGGAAAAAATGGAAAATTTAAAAGATATGGTTAGATTCTATTTTGGAGCAGGAGCCTTTGCTTTCGGATACCAATGGACCTATGATATAACTGAGAACTTGGAGCAATTCTCTAAAACAAACCTTGAACTAATAAATCCTCTTGCCAAAAAATTTCATCCAAACAGAACTGCGGGAGATTTTGGTAGTTATGAAGATCAAGGATTAGCACTTTTAGATTCTTTGAGTAGAAATAAAAAATTTGACGTTATAGATTTTAAAAATACGTGGAAAAAACTTTGGACAGAAGATTACAACGAATGGATAGATAGTGCCACTAAAACGACACTTGCATCTGGTAAAGGATCTAATTCTAACGATTTAAGCCCAGTTAGTAGAATAGCACCTCTTTTCTTATTAAAAGGATTAACTTTAAATGAAATGTTGAAAAATGTATCTGAATACATAGAGGTTACTCACAATAATATTGAAGTAATAGATTATGGTAAATTTATTGTTAATTTAGTTCATGAATTATCGAGTGGTGGTGATTTATTACAGTCAATAGAGAAAATAAAAAATAATTACCCTCATTGTAAAAAATATATAGATGCTGGAATTGAAATGAGCCAGTATTCATGGAAGGAACTGATGGAGTCTGAAGTTCCAACATACTGTGAAATAGATGGATCAGGTCCTCTAGTTATATATCTACTTCTTAAATTCTGGAATTCACCGATTGATATGTTTGAGTATAATGCAATTTTTGATGGAGATTCTAATGCTAGATCAGGTATATTGGCATTAGTTGTTGGTTTAGAAGAGGGATATCCCGAATTTGCTAAAAATTGGTATAATAATTTACATAAAAAAAATGAAATTGAAGCATTGCTTGCTAAATTTTAAAGAAAACACCTTCCTATATAAATGTATAGGAAGGTGTTTTAAAATCACTTATATTCAAAATTACGAGCTACTATAAATAATTATTAATATCAGACAAATATTTTGTAACTGGTATATAATCAGCATTATATGAAGGATATAAAATCTGGTTAATTATTATTTAAATTAATTATTAATTCTATTTTTAAGGATTAATAAAGCTTCCAACGCAGATCCACCAATTGCTCTTGCTTTATCTGAAATAGTGAAACAATTTTCCAGTTCTTCAGTTCTTGGATCAATATCTGCAATTTTCAATCCTTCTTTCACATAATATTGATTGTTTATCATCCCTCTAATTATTCCATCAATAGTAGAGTAAACATTTTTTCCATCTATAGTTGCAATAATTTCATTTTTTTTAACAAAAGTTCCGATATCTTTTATTATTGTCAAATAACCAGAATCTTGAGAATAAATTACACGTTCCTCTGCTACCCCTTTTATTGTTCCTGGTATTCCCGTGTTTGGAAGAGCTGAACCTTCGAAAATTATTCTTCCTAAATTATGACCTCTCATAGTTTCAATTACTAAATCAACACTCTTTCCAGCTTCAAATCCAGGGCCTAATCCTATGGTAATCGGATACTTATCTTTTAAATTTTTTTCTTTTTTTGAAATTATAGCATCAATTACAGCTGTTAATTTTAAATTTTTAAAACTTTCTATTTTTTCTAACTTAGAATCTACTATTACAGGAATTTTATTTGAATTCAGTGCTGAAATTACTTCGTTTTCATTTTTACAAAATATAGAAGTTATCCCTTCTAAAGTTTTTTCTTTATCGTAAATAGCTTGACCAAAACAAACGTCTCTTCTTATAAAATTTGGTTTCTCAATTTCTGTTATTACAACATTAAAACCAGTTCTATACAGCTTTTGTATCACACCAGAAGCTATATCTCCCCCTCCTCTAACAACTATAATTTCCATTATTTTCCCCTTCAACTTTTTTTAAAATGTCTAAGTCTTTAACTGAATCTATATCATGAAATTCTAAAAACTCATTAAATTTAACTTTTATTTTCTTTTTTTCACTCATTATTATGCTTTTTCCGCCTCTATCACCGGTCAAAGATAATAATTGCTCTGAATATCTCTTTGGAAAAATAACAGGAGAAAAAAATTTATTTTTTATACTCGGCATAGTTATTTTGTCTCTCTTCATGAAGTAGTATATCAACTTTAAAATGCTTTCTTTTTTTAAAAATGGTTGGTCACATGGAAAAAACATATAACCATCAACATTGGCTTCTTTCAAATATTCCACTCCTAAAACAACTGATTGACTCTGTCCTTTTTCAGGAGTATTATTTAAAATAAAATTAAAGTTTTTATATTTATTTTGGTTTAAGTTTTCAATATTTTCATTTCTTACAACAACTAAAGAATATTTAAAATCTATATTTTGAACTTTATTTAAAATGTTTTCTAATAAAGTTTCTTTTTTATATAAAATTTTTGATTTATTTTTGCCCATTCTTTTTGAAAATCCTGATGCTAAAATAACAGCTGCTATTCTTTTATACTTATATGCTTCATCTTTAAATATAGATCCTATTACAACTTCAAATTTTAAGTTTATTGCAATATGAAGAGCAGTCTCAAATCCAATTAAATTTTCAACTCCATTTATAAAGACATATCTTTTCCCAGAATAAAGTTTAAAAAAATCTTGTGAATTACTATATTTTAACATCGTTTCTATACTTATTACGTCAGTTTCCTTACAAGAAAATTCTTTACAAAATAATTCTGTCCTATGCGCAAACTCGGAAACTGGTTTGTTTAAAGCATCTATATTTATTATACCTATAACTTTAGTTGAGCACACTGGAATGACTGGTTCTGATTCACTCCAGATTTTTATTAGCTTTCTACTTGCTCCATCTCCCTCTATTAATATATAGTCATAATTTTGAATATGCTTTTTTAAAAAAGCTTCATCTACGCCTATTATTTTATTAGTTTCAAAATTAATATCCTTAGCTAATATATCTATATTATTATTTTTTCCTTTTGATAGATTTGATGATTTATTTTGTAAAATTAAATTTTCATACATTTCAATGTCAGGAATATACATTTTAGTTGTCGTTGTTATTAGGACTTTTCCTATTGATTTGAGTTCATTAGCTAATTTAAAAATCAGAGAAGTTTTTCCGCCAGCTCCTGTAAAAGTTACTATATCTTTAGGGACAATATTAAATTTTTTATAAAAGTTCAATTTTCTTCACATCTCTCATATGTTTTCCAGTGAGCTTATTTTTAACGGTCAAAATTTCAGCAATTATACTAATGGCAATCTCTTTCGGTGACCCAGAAGAAATATCTAGTCCAATTGGAGAATAAACATTTTTTAATTTTTTAATGCTTTCTCCGGTCTCTAAAATTTCCTTATAAGTCTCTATAATTTTTTTTCTACTTCCAATCATTCCAATATAACCAGTGTCCTGTTTAAGTACTTGTATCAATGAAGCTTTATCTTGTAAATGACCTCTTGAAACGATTACTATATATGAATTTTTATCTAATTTATAATTTTCTAAATTTTTATCTATCTCACCTAAAATTAATTCACTAGCTTGAGGAAATCTAGAATCATTACAAAATTCTATTCTATCATCAAAGATGACGGTATCCATTTCTAAAAAAACCCCTAAGTTATAAAGTTCAGTTCCAACATGTCCGCCACCAATTATTATAAGTTTATCTCTTTTTTTAAAAACTTTAATGAACGCTTTTATTTTTCCTCCACACTTCATATGAAGAGCAGCGTCCTCTATCAAATCAAATTCTAACTCTTTGCTCTCTTGACTTTGCATCGAATTGATAGCTTCCTGTATTAAGGTGTATTCTAAATTACCACCGCCTACAGTCCCTAAAATTTTCTTATTTTCAAAAACTGCCATAAGGTTTCCTTTCTTTCCAGGACTTGAGCCATCCACTTGTATAAGGGTAACTAAAGCTACATTTTCACCTTTTTCTACTCTATTAGCAATTTCCCTCATAATTTGAATTTCCATATTTATCTCTCCTCATTATTTTCCGAATGAACAATGTGGAAATGTACAAATACCACAATCCAAGCAAAGACCACCATGTCCGTAATTAGCTATATCTTTAAAGCTTATCTTTTCATTTGTTAAAACTCTAGGTAATACTAAATCAAATACAGTTCTTTTTGAATGCATTACACATCCAGGAAGGCCCAAAATAGCCTTATCTCCATGATATGCCAAAAGCAACATAGCTCCAGGAAGAACAGGAGTTCCATATGTTATTAGCTCTCCTCCCATCTCCTTTATTGCAGATGGAGTTCTATCATCTGGGTCAACAGACATTCCACCAGTACATAAAATAAGCTCTGCGTCTGAAGCAAGAGCTTCTGCTAGTTTATCTTTTATCATAGTTTTATCATCAGATGAAAAAACATGACTAATAACTTCACAATTATATTCTTCTACCTTTTTCGATAGAATCGAACCAAATTTATCTTGAATTCTACCATAATAAACTTCATTTCCAGTTGTTATTATTGCTACTTTTTTTGGTAAAATCGGAATAATTTTTATTATATTTTTATTTGAAATTTCTTCCATCTTTTTTATTTTTTCTTCTTCAATTACTAATGGAATTACTCTTGTTCCGGCTATTTTTTCTCCCTTTTTTACAGGTGTATTGTTATGTTGAGTAGCAATAATTATCTCTCCTAAAGAGTTTATTTTTAGAAGCTCTTCAACATCTACCTTTAAAAGCCCATCTATATCAGATATAAAATCTATTTTCCCTTCTTTTATCTCTGAAAAAGTTAATCCTTCTCCAGAAACATGGTCTTTTATTCTTATAGCAGCATCATTTTCGTGTAATATTCCCTCTTTTGCTTCCCATATGTATATGTGATCTTTTCCAAGTTTTAATAACTCTGGAATATCACTTTCTTTTATTAGATGTCCCTTTTTAAAGGCAACTCCTTTAAATTCTCCAGGTACAATTTTAGTTATATCATGACAAAGAATCATTCCAGCAGCATCTTCTGTTCTTATTTCTTTCATTGCAACTCCTTCAGTAATTTAATTTAATGTATTATAGCATTTTTTTATTTCTATTACATACCCATTTTTATACCAGTTTTTACTAACCACCAATTTATAGGATATGCCGTTATAAATCCACAAGCCATTGCAATTTGCATCATAAACCAAAACTCCGGAGAAAAAGGAGATAGTCTACCAAACCATACGAAAATAACTAAAGCCATCCAACCATACATTCCAACTTGCCAAGACGTTAACGAGAGAAAATCTATTTTTAAAGCTCTTAACCATACTCCAATACCCTTTTCTTTTGTCATAGGAGAAATAGCAGCATATTGGAATGTAACCCCTGTTATTAGGGCTAAAATATATTCTAAAGTCCATTCTCCAAAAGTTAAATTATTATAAATCATAAAAGGAAAAGATAAAAAAATCCAAGGCCCAATTAAATCAGCTAAAGAACATCCAGCACCACAATGCAAGGTATCAGCCACCACACCTTGCCAAAATTTAGAATACTTGTTATCTGAAGAAGACATATCCATATTCATTCCTCTATGCTTTCCGATAGTAAAATAAGCCCATAGTCCAAATATCCCTGCCCATAGTCCATTGATAGGCCAAACCAGATTCATAATTTTCATTTCTTTTTGAGGGTGTTTTAGAATATCAACCAATATAATTAGAGCTGATAAAATTCCAATAAAAATAGATATTTTAGAAATAATATTAAAACTCATAAAGACTCACCACCTAATATTTAATTATATAATCTTTATTTAGTCTTTTAAAAACTTCATTTATTTCCTCTATTTTTTAAAATTATATGAAAAATGATCTCTTCTATTAGAAAGTTCCAATCTTTCCTTTAATTGAGTCATCATATTAAAAAGAAGATCCACTTCTTTTTCCTCTACTCCTTTAAAAAGTTCTTCTTCAAAATTTTCTAAATTTTCATTGACAAAATTTACAGCTTTGTCGCCCTCCACAGTCAAATAAACTCCTTTTTTTCGAGAGTCAATCTCTTTTTTTATAATAAAATTTTTATTCTCCAAATTTGTAATATGCTTTATAACCAAAGTTTTATCAGTATTTTGTTTTTTAGCAATTTCATACTGAGATATACCTGGGTATTCATGAATAATTCTTAGGTAAACAGCCTCCATCTTAGTGATATTTAAATCATATAAAATTTCAACAGACTTATAATCAATCTCCTTTGTAATAGCGGATATAAGAGCAATCATTCCTTTTCTCATAATCATCCTCCAATTTTTTCTCAATTATACCATGGAAATATATATATGAAGAGTTCATATATGAAGCCTTCATTCTTTTTTTTCAAAATTAGTTCCTTTATAATAGAAAAAATCAAAAAAATATTAAAGGAGAAAACATATGAGAAGAAGAATTTTAGTAAGCCTATTTTTATCACTTTGTGCGGTTGTATCAGCTGAAGGAAAATTGGACTACTCTAAGAGAAAAGAAGCTACAAAATTTACAATTGAAAAAAACAATGAAATTGAGAGACAACTCGATTTTTCAAACAAAAAAGACTTTGAGGAAGCAAGAAAGGGTTTTATAGCAACTTGGCCAGATAATAAAATTTTAGATGAAAATGGAAATGTCGTTTGGAACTTTGAAAGTTTTGACTTTTTAGGAGTTGAGGATAATAAAAAATCTCCAGACACTGTTAATCCATCCCTTTGGAGAAATGCACAATTAAATCAAATAAATGGACTTTTTAAAGTAACTGATGGAATTTATCAGGTAAGAGGATTTGACTTAGGAAATATAACCTTTGTCAGAGGTGATAAAGGTTGGATAGTTATAGATATGTGTACAACCGTCGAAGTAGCTAAAGCTGGATATGAACTTTTAAAAACTCATGTTGCAGATTTACCAATTACAGGAGTTATAGCTACACATTCACATCTAGACCACTTCGGTGGAATAAAAGGAGTGGTTAGTAAAGAAGATGTTGCAAGTGGAAAAGTTCCATTTATAGCTCCAGATACTTTCTTTGAAGAATCAGTTTCAGAAAACTTAATAGCAGGAAATGCTATGGGTAGAAGAGCTTCATATATGTATGGAAGTATACTTCCTAGAGATGAGAAAGGAACTGTCGATGCTGGATTAGGAAAAGCTGTTTCAGTAGGAACAAATACAATATTAGAACCAAGTAAAGTTGTTGAAAAAACAGGAGAAAAATTAACTATTGATGGAATCGAATTTGATTTTCTAATGGCCAATGGAACAGAAGCTCCGTCTGAATTTATGTTCTATATACCAAAATATAAAGCTTTCTGTGGAGCAGAAGTTATAAATAGGACCCTTCATAATATTTCAACACTAAGAGGAGCTCAAACAAGAGATGCTCTTAAGTGGTCAAAATCTATAGATCAAGCAGTTCAGCTATACGGAGATAAATCTGAAGTTATTTTTGCTCCTCACTACTGGCCAAAATGGGGTCAAGAAGATATAAAAGATATGCTTGAAAAACACAGAGATACATATAAGTTTATTCATGATCAAACTTTAAGACTTGCAAATCAAGGACAAACGCCTATTGAAATATCTGAAATGGTAAAACTTCCAGATGCTTTAAATAAAGAGTTTTTCAATAGAGGATACTACGGGACAGTTAGTCATAATACAAAAGCTGTATATGATAAATATTTTGGAGCTTGGTGGGATGGAAATCCTTCTAACTTATACAAATTACCACCTGTTGAAGCAGCTAAAAATTATGTTGAATTTATGGGAGGAGAGACCGAAGTTATTGAGAAGGCTAAAGGTTCTTATGATAAGGGAGAATATAGATGGGTCGTTGAAATTTTAAACCAGGTTATATTTGCAAATCCAAAAAATAAAGAAGCGAGAGAATTATCTGCCGATGCTATGGAACAACTTGGATATCAAGCTGAATCTGGACCTTGGAGAGCATATTTCCTAACGGGTGCGCAAGAGTTAAGAAATGGAGTTGTGGCGCTACCCACACCAAATCCTTTATCTAAAGATATGATAAATGGACTTCCAACTCTTAATTTCTTAGATTATTTAGCAGTTAGAGTAAATCCTGAAAAAGCAAACGGACTAGATTTAAAGATAAATATTAAATTTACAGATTTAAATGAGGATTATTCTGTAGTTTTAAAAAATAGTGTCCTTAACTCTTATGATAAACTACAAAAGAATCCAAACAGTGAAATTATTCTAACTAGAGACACTTTTAATAAGATGCTTTTAAAGGAAACAACATTTGAAAAAGAGATAAAAAATAATAATATTAAAGTTACAAATCCAGAGAACGTAAATAAATTAGTAGGTACTCTTGATAACTTTAAGTTTTGGTTCAATATAGTAGAACCTAATGTGCAATAGGAAGTACTAAAATGAAAAAACTAAAATTTTTAGCAATAATTGGGATACTTGGATTTACTAAAAATATGTATGCTGTCGGCGGAGTAGAACTTCTCACTAATGTGAGTGCAGGATCAGTTTCAAATCCAGCAATGCAAGCCACAATATCTTCAGAAAGCGTATTTTATAATCCCGCAGCAATAAGCTTTTTAGAAGGAGAACACAATTTATACTTTGGTGGTTATTACGCCAATATCGATTATAGAGCCGAAGTTGGAAATAGCTATTTAGAAACTACTACTCCTCAATTTATTCCGAGTTTTTCATATATCTATAAAAAAGATAAAATATCATATTACATGGGAATGGGAATGTCAGGTCAAGGAGGAGTATTAAAGTTTGATAACAACACTTCTCTTATTGAGGATTTAGATTCTACCATAATTTATGGTGGTGGAAGTTTCGGAGTGAGTTATCTCTACAAAGAAAATCTAAGCCTATCTTTAGGAGGAAAGATTACCTATTCAAAAACAACTATGGATGGAACTATTGCTGGAGGAAAAATTGAGAATGAAAAAGATTCATTTGGAATTGCTCCAGAGATAAGTACATATTATAAAGTTAATAGTAAAATAAGCTTAAGTGCTAAGTATCTTCATAAAACTAAGCTCGATTACGGCAATCTTGCAAGCTTGCTTTCTTTAGGAAGTAGTTTTGAACTAAATGAAAATCAAAGATTAAATTTTGGATACAACTGGATTTTAGAGGAAAATGAGTATAGTGATTCCTATGAATATGCAATTTCTTTTGAACAGAGAATAAACCCAAAATTCAAAATAACTCTTGGATATTGTTATTCTGATAGAGGAAAGAATAAAGATGCAATTGTTGATTTTACAGAGCTTAGTTCTCATCAAATAGGATTAGGTGGAACTTATAAAGCTACCGAAAATATTGATTTAACAATCGGAGTTGGAAAAATAAGATATGAAAGTGAGTCAGTACCAATTTTTAACACAAAACTAAAAAGTAAAAGAGAGGAAATTGTTATAAGTACCGGAGTAACCATGAGATTATAAAAGAGGAAAGAAGAATTAATATTTGTATCTAACTTAAACTAAACTGTGTGTCCAAAATTACTCGATACCTTCTACTGATTATTTAATTAAAAAGATTAAAGGAGATAATCAATGAAAAGAAAAGGAATTTTGATATGTATTTTTCTCTCTCTTTGTATAATGAGTTTGGGAGAATCCAAATTAGATTATTCAAAGAGAAAGGATGCCACTAAATTTACAATTGATAAAAACAAAGAAATTGAAACCCAACTTGATTTTTCAAACAAAAAAGATTTTGAAGAGGCAAGAAAAGGTTTTATAGCAACTTGGCCAGATAATAAAATTTTGGATGCAAATGGAAATGTTGTTTGGGATTTCGAAAGCTTTAATTTTTTAGAAGTTGATAAAGAAAAAAAATCTCCTGATACTGTTAATCCATCTCTTTGGAGAAATGCACAATTAAATCAAATAAATGGACTTTTTAAAGTAACGGATGGAATATATCAGGTAAGAGGATTTGATTTAGGGAATATAACCTTTGTCAGAGGTGACAAAGGTTGGATAGTTATTGATACATGCACAACTACTGAAATTGCTAAAGCAGGATATGAACTTTTAAAAAAGAATGTAGAAAATTTACCAATTACAGGAATTATTGTAACACATTCCCATATAGATCATTTCGGTGGAATAAAAGGAATAGTTAGCGAGGTAGATATAACAAGCGGTAAAGTTCCATTTGTGGCACCAGAAGGCTTCTTTGAAGAATCAGTTTCAGAGAATTTAATGGCAGGAAATGCAATGGGTAGAAGAGCTTCGTACATGTATGGAAGTATTTTACCTAAAGATGAAAAGGGAACTGTTGATGCTGGATTAGGAAAAGGAGTTTCTGTAGGAACAAATACGATTCTTGAACCCAGTAAAATTATAGAGGAAACTGGAGGAAAAGTAACAATCGATGGGATAGAAGTTGAATTTATAATGGCGAATGGAACAGAAGCACCTTCAGAATTTATATTCTATATACCAAAATATAAAGCTCTTTGTGGAGCAGAAGTTATAAATAGAACTCTTCATAATATTTCAACGCTAAGAGGAGCTCAAACAAGAGATGCTCTTAAGTGGGCGAAAACAATCGATGAAGTTGTTCAAATATATGGAAATCAAGCTGAAATCATGTTTGCACCTCACTTTTGGCCAAAATGGGGACAAAAGGATATAAAGGAGATGTTAGAAAATCATAGAGACGCTTACAAATATATTCACGATCAAACCTTGAGACTTGCAAATCAAGGACGAACTCCAATTGAAATTTCAGAATTAATTAAACTTCCCGATGCTCTAAATGGAGAGTTTTATAATAGAGGTTACTATGGAACAGTAAGCCATGATACTAAAGCTGTCTATGACAAGTATTTTGGAGCTTGGTGGGATGGAAATCCAGCTAACTTATATAAATTACCTCCTGTTGAAGCAGCTAAAAATTACGTTGAATTTATGGGAGGAGAGGATGAAGTTGTAAAAAAAGCCCAAGCTTCTTATGATAAAGGAGAATATAGATGGGTAGTTGAAGTTTTAAATCAAGTTGTATTTGCAAATCCTAAAAATCAGAAAGCAAGAGATTTATCTGCCGACGCTATGGAACAGCTTGGATATCAGTCTGAATCTGGACCTTGGAGAGCTTATTTCCTAACAGGAGCACAAGAATTAAGAAATGGAGTTGTTGAACTGCCTACAACAAATACTTTATCTAAAGATATGATAAATGGACTTCCAATTCTAAACTTCTTAGACTATCTGGCAGTTAGAATAAATCCTGAAAAAGCAAATGGACTAGATTTAAAAATTAATATTAAATTCACAGATTTAAATGAAGACTATTCAATGGTTTTAAAAAATAGTGTTCTTAACTCTTATAATAAACCACAAGAAAATCCAACAAGTGAAATCACTTTAACAAGAGAAACATTCGGTAAGATTCTTTTAGGAGAAACAACATTTAAAGATGAGGTAGAAAAAAATACAATACAGATAACAAATATAGAAGATGTAAATAAATTACAAAATAGTCTGGATAATTTTAAATTTTGGTTTAATATAGTAGAACCCAACGAACAGTAGGGGAAATAAATAGAAAAGTGGGAGAAAAATAATGAAAAAGATTCTATTATTTTTTATGTTTTCAAAGCTAATTTTTGCCTTAGGTGGAATTGAAATTGGAACATCACCCTCTACTAGTTCTATTTCAAATCCAGCACAAACAGCAAATATAACATCTGAAGCACCGTTTTATAATCCCAGCGCCACAATGTTTTTAGAAAATGGAGACTATCTCTATTTAGGTGCTTGTGGCATATTCCCGGAATATGAAACTAATATTAACGGTTCAACTTTTTTAAAAACAACAACTTTTCAACCAGTTCCAAGCTTTGCATATACTCATAAAACCACTAACTACTCTTTTTATTTTGCTTCTGGTACTCTTGGACAGGGAGGATTTCTCAAATACAATGTTTCGTATGATGCTATAAATAATTTTAATCTAACTGTTTTATATCCAGGAATAGTTCTGGGTGGTGCCTTTAAATTAAATGATAAAATTTCAGTTTCTCTTGGCGGAAGAATTATATATTCTAGACTTCAAGCAGAAGGTAAAATTCTTGATAGAGATTCTTTTAAATCCTATATAGAAACTGTGGGTGTAGCTCCTGAGATTTCTTTTTTCTATACACCAACTAAAGATATTAATTTAGGATTAAAATATTTAGCAAAAACTAAGTTAGATTACAATGGAAAAGTTAAACA
This sequence comes from Cetobacterium sp. 2A, assembly GCF_014250685.1. Lineage (GTDB taxonomy): Bacteria > Fusobacteriota > Fusobacteriia > Fusobacteriales > Fusobacteriaceae > Cetobacterium. The sequence goes on from NZ_JACFAJ010000001.1 coordinate 320,764, forward strand.
AGGAGTTGAAAATATTGTAACAACAGTATTTGGAAAATATTCTGTAGATCATCGGAAAGATTTTCCAGCAGTCTTATCCTTAGGAGGACTTTATCATTTTAATAATCGCCAAAGATTATCTTTAGGATATAATTGGATTTTTGAAAGTGATAAAACTATAGACAATGAACTTTATCACAAATACAAAGATACCCATGAATACTCTATAGGGTTTGAACAAGAGTTATCTTCAAAATTCACAGGAATATTGGGATATGGTTATACTGATAGAGGTACAAATGGACATACAACAGGAGATATGACTCAACTAAGTAGCCAACAATTTGGAATAGGAGTAAAATATAACTACTCTAATTCAACCATTATTTCTGTTGTTGGAGGAATGAATCTATATAAAACTGATCATGGTAAAATTCTTAATAGTGATGTTGAAACTAAGAGAAAAGAAACAATTTTAGGAATTGGTTTAGAAATGAAATTATAGAAACAGAGCATTTCAAGAGCATCTTTTAATTAAAAGATGCTCTTTATTTTTAAATTTGTGATTCATATGAATACAAAATGGATTTTTTACAAAAAAATATTGACATTACAAGGCATATGAAGTATAAATTTAAGTACGAATAATTAAGGGCGTATTTAGGACGCTTAAGAGGGGGAATCATGGGTAAATTAGGTCATATGCAGTATGCTACACATTATCTGATGTGGTCAGTAGCTATTTTTGGAGTGGCATTAGTTTTAATACAATCAGGACTTATCATAAAAAAGTCCCTTGTAACTGGAAAAAAATTAGGAATAACAGATGAGGCTATGAAAAAGGGAATAAAGACTAGTGCTTTAGCAAGTGTTGGTCCTGCTATGGGAGTTGTTGGAAGTTTACTAGCACTTATAGTTACTATGGGATCAGCTGTTTCTTTTGTAAGATTAAGTTTGATTGGTGGATCAAATTACGAAGCTATGGCTGCCAACTTTGGAGCAAAAGCTATGGGACAAGAATTAAGTATGAATATGTTCCCAGTTGTATTTACAAATGCTCTTTGGACAATGGCTCTTGGGTTATTAGGTTGTTTAATCTTTGTATTTTTCTTTGCACATAAAATGGATAAAGTAAATGGGCTTTTAACAAACGGAAGAAAAGCTCTACTTCCAGCAATTGGTTTAGGAGCTATGCTTGGTTCTTTTGCATTTTTCAACGTTGGAAATTTAATGCAGTATAATAAAAATCCAAATATAACAGTGTCGGCTATAACAGGAGCTATTTTAATGTTTATCTCAATGGAAGTAGGAACTAAAAAGAATATAGGATGGTTAAAAGAATGGAGTTTAACTATATCTATGTTTGGTGGAGCTTTTGTTGGAACATTTTTAATATAAACGGGGGATATTATGAATATTTATGATAAGTATATAGATGAAGTTACAAAAATTGGAAGAGTTACTATTTTAATAGGTGTTTTAGCTTCATTAGCTCCAGCACTTTTAATGACATTTTATTTTGGATTCAATCCTGGATTAGCAGCTATAGCTGCAGGAGCAATATCGCAAATTTCAGTTTCAGGAGCATTTTGGTTTAGTGAACCTATCAGTTATTATCCAATAGTTGGAAGAGCTGGACTTTATATGGGATTCTTATCTGGAAATCTTGTGAACATGAGAATACCAGCAGCAATTTCGGCTCAAGAGGCGTCTGGTCATTTAGCGGGAACAGATGAAGGGTCAATTATGGGAACAATCGGTATTGGAGTATCTATATGGGTAGGAGCATTCTTTTTAATCCTTTCAATTATTGCAGGAGAAACTCTACTTTCAGCTTTACCTCCTTCATTTATGAGAATGTTAAATCTTATAATTCCAGCATTATTCGGAGGAGTATTTACACAATTTGCTATAAAATCACCAAAAGCTGCCGTATTCTCACTAGTAGTTTCATTTATAATGATGAAAGTAGTTGATTTTATACCCGGTAAGCCAGCATTCTTAGTAACATTGGTTGCAGTTTTCTCAACAATTTACTATGCTAAAACACTTATGAACAATAAAATACAGGCTTAATTTGAGGAGATATTTAGATGAATAAAGATAGAATGATTTCTAATTTTATAGAAATGGTAAAAATTCACTCTCCATCATTAGGGGAAAAAGAGTATTCAGATTACTTAATAGAAATTTTAAAAAAATTAGGGCTTGAAATATATTTAGATGAAGGATACAAAGTATACGGAGGAACAGCTCCAACTATATTTGCTAAACTAAAAGGACAAACAACTGGCGAAGGAATAACATTAGCTGCTCATACAGATGTTGTAGAGCCTTCTAAAAATACAAATCCTTTAATAGATGGGGATATAATAAAAACAGATGGAACAACAACTCTAGGCGGAGATGACAAAGCTGGAATAGCTTCTATTATCGAAGTATTAAGAACAATTATTGAAGAAAATATAGAACATGAAGACATCTATTTAATATTGACACCTTGTGAAGAAAACGGAATGTTAGGATCTAAAAATATAAATTGGGATAATGTTCCTAAGCATATGATTCCAGCTAAAGATGTCATAGTGATTGATAATTCAGGAAAAGCGGGACTAATTGCGCACACAGCACCAAGTAGATATAATTTCAAAATTATATTTAAAGGAAGAAAAGCTCATGCTGGAATAGAACCAGAAAAAGGAATAAATGCAATTCAATTGGCTTCAATAGCAATTTCTACTATGAAAATGGGAAGAATAGATGAATTAACTACTTCAAATTTAGGAAGTATAGAATCAATGTTCCCTAGTAATGTTGTAGCAGATCTTTGTGTTGTTACAGGTGAAATAAGAGGCCATTCAATTGATACTATCTTAGAAACATTAGACATCTATGAAAAGTGTTGTTCAGTTGCTACAAATTCTTTTGGTGGAGAATATAGTTTTGAGAAAATTTGTGATTTTCCAACATTAAAGCCTCTGGATGATTTAAAATTTGCTAATAAATTTGCTAAAATTTATGAAGACCTAGGAGTTACAACAAAACTTCAAATCATAGGTGGTGGATCTGATAGTAATATCTTTGCAGAAAAAGGATATAACTCAATAATTGTTGGTGTTGGAATGGAAAATGTCCATACAGTTAATGAATCTTTAGATACCAGAGAACTTATTAAAACAACAGAAGCAATAATAAAATATATAAAAAAAATCTAATCAAAATAATAAATTTAAATCCAATTAAATATTTGTGTAAACTTCCAAGTTGGGGTAATATTAAATTATCTGACTTGGAAGTTTTTTTTTGGAAAAAAATTTATTTTTATAAGGAGGAGAGATGGTCATAACAAAAGAGAGATGGATTTCCATTTTTCAAAATATTTCAAAACTTATGATAGAAAATAAAGATATTTTATCAACAATTGACGCTACATTTGGAGATGGTGATCACGGAATTACAATCGAAAGAATAGGAATGGTACTAAAAAATAAAAGCGAGGAGTGGAAGGGAAATAATAAATCTTTAAAAAGTTTTTTCCAAGATATAGGGAATACAATAACAAATATAAATGGTGGTTCTGCAGGTCCTCTTTATGGAACATATTTTAGTGGCTTAGGAGAAGAACTAGATGAGAGTATAATTGAAGTGGATGGAAAAGAATTAAAAAAAATACTAAATTCAGGGTTAACAGAATTACAATATTTGACCACAGCTAAAGTTGGAGATAAAACTATGATGGATACTCTTATTCCAGCAACAGAAGCAGCTTTAAAAGCTAGTGATGACATAATTGATATTGTGACTAAAGCTAAAGACGGAGCATTAAAAGGTGCAGAAAAAAGTAAAGAGTTTATTAGTAAGTTTGGAAGAGCTAAAAGTTACAAGGAACAAACTATAGGAACACCAGATGCTGGAGCAACAAGTTGTACATATATATTTTTAGGTTTATATGAAGGAGGAGTTTTTAATGAAAATGAAAAAATTTATTAATGATCCATCAAAGTTAACATCAGAATTACTAGAAGGTTTAGCTTTAGCAAATAAAGATATACTGGAATTAAAACCTAATAATTTAATTGTTTCAAAATCTTTAAAAGATGCAAATAGAGTTACAGTTGTAACTCTGGGTGGTGCTGGACATGAACCAGCTTTATCAGGATTTGTTGGAGAGGGAATGATTGATATATCGGTTGTTGGAGATATATTTGCGGCTCCTGGACCGCAAGCATGCATAGATGCTATAAAACTGGCAGATAAAGGACATGGGGTACTATTTGTTGTATTAAATCATTCTGGAGATATGCTAACAGCTAATTTAACAATGAAAGAAGTGAGAAAACAGGGATTAAATGTTATAAAAGTTGTAACTCAAGAGGATGTCTCTAATGCTCCTAGAGAAAATAGTGATGATAGAAGAGGCCTTGTTGGTTGTATCCCTACATACAAAATCGCAGCAGGAGCAGCTAAAGCTGGAAAAAGTTTAGAAGAAGTTGCAAATATAACTCAAAGATTTGTCGATAATATGGCAACAATTGCAGTTGCAGCCCGTGAAGCAACTCATCCTCAAACTGGTGCACCTTTTGCTGATCTAGGAGATATCGACATGGAAATTGGTATGGGACAACACGGAGAGGGTGGTGGTGGACGCCAACCTATGAAATCAGCAGATGAAACTGTTGAAATAATGATGGGAGCTCTTCTTAAAGATTTAGATATAAAACCAAAAGAAAAAATAATGGTTATTATAAATGGTTCAGGAGGAACTACATTAATGGAACAGTTAATACTTTTCCGTGGATGTGTAAAATATCTAGAAAAATTAGAAATAGAGGTTGTTGCAAACATGGTTGGAGAAATTCTAACTGTCCAAGAACAAGCTGGATTCCAGATGTTTATAGCTAGAATGGATGATGAGCTATTGAAGTATTGGAACTCTTTTGCAAAGACACCATATTTTTGTAAATAACTGATAAGGAGGAATAAAATGTTTAAAAAATTTGTTCATATAGGAGTTCCTACTGACAAAAAAATGCCCGGAGAAGAGTACTGTGAAGATATGAAGTTATGGATTTCAGACCCGGAGAAAGATGAATTTAAATTTGAATATTTAAGATTTGAAAAAGATTCTTGGATGGCAAAGGAAATTCAAACACAACCTCATATCGCAGTTGAAGTTGATAATATAAATGAGATTTTAGCGACTTGTGACAAGGTTTTATTGGAACCCACAGTATTAAATGAAAACTGTACAATTGCTTTTATCCTTAGGGACGGAGTAGTTTTAGAATTAATGGAAATGAAATAGAAATAATATCGAATCTTAAACAACCGAAGTCCTTTTTTTAGGAAACTGAGGTTGTTTATTTTTTTTGTTGTATATGTTACAATTAAATGAAATTATATTTCTATTAGAAGGAGTATTTTATGAAAATCCCATCTTTTTTAAAAAAAGGAATCTTTTATTTTCTTCTTGTATTTATTACTGGTTGTAGTGCTCTCATGACTTCTATCGGAAATAGCAAAGTAGATGATGCTATTAATATCTATAGCACCCGTGGGCTTACCTCTGACGGAACTTTACAACTTATCTCAGGATTAGAATATTATCCCGAATCTCAAATTGGAATAAATCAATACCGAAAACAATATTTAGAGATAACTCAACTTAAAAATACTATTGTAAAAAAGAAAAATTTTAATCAACAAGATTTAAATGCTTTAAATCTATATCTTCTAACAATCGAAGAATTTAGAAAAATACAGCCAAAAATTCCTACTATAGCAATTGATTATAATGATTTTAATAGATCCAAGTTTGAAATCATAAAAATTTTCGAAAATTTTGTATCAAAAGATGAAAAATTAAATATTAGTCGTAACCAAAAAATAGATAATATTAACTTTTATAAAAAATTAAACAAATATATAAATAGCTATCTCATTAATAATATTATATTAAATTTACAAAATGATGTAACTATCAACCTTTATATCACCTCATCTTTTAGAGGTTTTTCTGGATTAGATTCTCTTGTAACAAACAGTTTAATGCAAGCTTCTGATATGAATCCAAATAGAAACTTAGGAAATTATATTATTTTCAAAGGTTATAATGATTTTATATCTCCTAACTTTAATAACTATTTCATTGATTTTAATTTTTCTAATGTTTATATCAGAGTTATAGAAACTAAAGAAGAGACAAAAGATAATCATAAGATTTTTATAGTAAAGAAACGAATTACTGTTAGTGGCTACTATAAAGTCTATTCTCAAAATACAATTCCTGCTATTAAGTATTTTGAATTTAGTGAAAATTATACTCTTAAAACAGAAACTAATAACTCTACTACATTTTATGATGATGAAAGAGATATAGTTAAAACTATTCTAAAAAATAAATTTTCAAATATTATTCATTACGATTTGAGAAACTTATTCTAAAAAATTATTGAAATGATTTTAAAATTATGATACTATTTATTAACATAAAAAATTATAAATATTTGCTCATATATACCCGGAATATGGTCGGGAGTTTCTACGGTTAACCTTTAAATTAACCACTATGAGTGATTAAAAATGATTTCTATTATTTTGTATAATAGGATTATTTTCTTTCACTTGTAGAAAATGAAGGGAGATAATCCTTTTTGTTTTCTACAAATAACTCTCGATAATATAAGGGTTAGTATGAGCCAAATTTTAGGAGGCTTTAATAACATGATAAAAAACAAATCCCCTTATGATTTAGACGGAATCCCTAGTTTAAAAACTGCAATTCCTCTTGGTCTACAGCATATTTTAGCTATGTTTGTAAGTAATATTACTCCAATTATAATAGTTGCAGGAGTTTTAGGAATCTCTGCTGAACAAAAGACATTACTTATTCAAGCCTCTATGTTTGTGGCTGGATTAAATACACTTGTACAAGCTTATACACTTGGACCTATAGGAGCAAGACTTCCTATTGTTGTTGGAACTAGCTTTGCATTTGTCCCTGTAGCAATTTCTATTGGTGTAAAGTACGGATTTGAGGGTGTTCTTGGAGCTGCTCTAATCGGAGGACTTTTCGAAGGACTTCTAGGACTTATAATTAAAAGAGTTAGAAAATTTTTCCCACCTATTGTTACAGGAATAGTTGTACTATCAATAGGTTTATCTTTACTTCCTGTTGGAATTAAAAGTTTTGCAGGTGGAGTTGGAGCACCAGATTTTGGTTCTCTTGAAAACCTAGCAATAGGAACAGTAGTTCTTGTCACTGTAGTATTTTTCAAACAATTTACTAAGGGTATACTTAGTACTGGTTCAATATTTATTGGTACAATCGTTGGTTTCATTGTAGCTTTACTTATGGGAAAGGTAAACTTAGCACCATTAAATGATGCAGCGTTATTAAGTATCCCAAGACCATTAATGTTTGGATTCTCATTCCATCTAGATGCTATCCTTGCGATGGTACTTATGTTTATAGTATCTGCTGTTGAAACTGTTGGAGATATGTCTGGAGTTACAATGGGAGGAGCTGGAAGAGAAACTACTGATAGAGAATTATCTGGTGGTATTTTAGCGGATGGACTTGGAAGTGCTCTTGCTGCATGTTTCTCAGTACTACCAACTACTTCATTTAGTCAAAATACAGGAATTATTGCAATGACTGGTATTATGAGTAGATTCGTTGTTGGAATTGGAGCTTGCTTCTTAATTCTTGGAGCGTTCATTCCAAAAATTGGAGCCATCTTTACTATAGTTCCTTCAAGTGTTATCGGTGGAAGTTTAGTTATGGTATTTGCAATGATTTCTATAAGTGGAATCAATCTTATAACTAAAGAACCATTAGTTGGAAGAAATACAATTATTTTAGCGGTTTCTCTTGGATTAGGGTATGGATTAGGAAATGTTCCTGATGCTTTGGCAACTTTCCCTGAAGGAGTTAAATTAATATTTGGAGGTTCTGGAATTGTTGTATCTGGAGCTATAGCTGTAATTTTAAATCTTATTCTTCCTAAGGATGAGATAAAAGAAACAAAATCTTTTAAAGAATTAAAAAATCAAGAAGCTTAATAAAAATTAAAATAGATATATCTGGAGGTCTTATTTTGTTACAATTTTCTAATTATCTCTTAGCTGACTCTTTAGACTCAGCTTACAATGAGCTTGTAAAAAATAAAAAAAATATTATTTTGGGTGGTACTTCTTATTTAAGAATGGGAGACACTCAATTTAATACGGCCATAGATCTTAGTAATTTATCTCTTTCCTATATTAATGAGGCAAGAGATTTTTTACATATAGGAGCTATGACATCTTTTCGTGATTTAGAAGTAAATCCAATTCTAAAAAGCCATTTTAGTGGAATCATCTCTAAATGTGTAGAAAATATCCTAGGAGTACAGTTTAGAAATAACGTTACTGTTGGAGCTACTGTATTCTCTAAATATGGATTCTCAGATTTAATTCCGGTTCTTTTAGCTTTAGAAACAACTGTTGTTCTACAAGGTGGAGGAGAGATAGAACTGGAAGATTTCTTAAAAGAAGATACTATCAGAAGAGATATTCTTGTAGAAATAAAAATAAAAAAATCTAATTCTATTGGAAACTTCCAAACTATAAGAAGAACTAAAAGTGATTATGCAGTACTAAATTTAGTGCTAACTAAAAACTCTGAAAATAAATTTAAAATAGCCGTTGGTGCAAGACCAGGAAAAGCTGTTTTAGCTAAAAAAACTATGGATATTTTAAACTCTACTCAAGAGATTTCAGATACATTATTTGAAACTTTAAGCAATGAAATCGTTTTCGAAAGCAATATGAGAGCTTCAGAAGAGTATCGTCGTGCAATTTGCAAAGTAATGCTTAAAAGAGCCCTTCAGGAGGTACTATAATATGATTTTAACTACAACAATAAATGGAAGAAAAAAAGAACTAATAGTTTCTGCTGATGAGTACTTGGTTGATACATTAAGAAAAGCAGGTTATTTAAGCGTTAAAAGAGGATGCGATACTGGATCATGTGGACTTTGTACAGTTGTATTAGATGGAAAACCTATCCTTTCTTGCAGTACTTTATCTATGAGAGCTAATAATAAAAAAATTGAAACAATAGAAGCTTTTCAAGAAGAAGCTAAAAAATTTGCAAATTTTATGGCTACAGAGGGAGCTGAACAGTGTGGATTTTGTTCTCCAGGTTTTACAATGACAGTTCTATCTATGAAAAAGGAATTATCAAATCCAACAGATGAAGAAATTTTACATTATTTAAATGGAACTCTATGTAGATGTAGCGGATATGTATCTCAGCTTAGAGCAATTAGAAATTTCTTGGAGGCAGAAAAAAACAATGAAAATAGTAAATAAATCTATTAAAAAAGTCGATAGTATCGGAGTTATTACTGGAATACCATCATATACTGATGATTTATGTTTAAATAATAATCCACTTATAATAAAAATATTGAGATCTCCCCATGCTTTTGCAAAAATAAAAAGTATAAATACAGATATAGCTAAAAAAGTTCCAGGAGTTGAAGCTATATTCACTCATTTCGATACTCCTAAAACTAGATTTACTCTTGCAGGACAAGGTTATCCTGAGCCGTCTCCATATGACAGAAGAATATTAGACGAATATGTTAGATATGTTGGAGATGCTGTAGCAATAATAGCTGCTGAAGATGAAAAATCTGCCAAAAAAGCCATGAAATTAATAAAAGTTGAATACGAAATATTGGACGCTGTTATAGATTATGAAAAAGCTACAGAATCTAAAACTATAGTGCATCCTGAAGATGTTTTTACAAATTTCGATATTGGATTAGAGAAGGAAAAAAATATAGCTTCAAAATATTTTCAAGAGAAACCTGGAGTAGAAGATGGATTTAAAAATAGTGATGTAGTTATTGAAAGAACTTACTACACTCAACCTCAAATTCATGCTATGATGGAGACTTATCGTTCTTTAAGTTATTTAGATACTAATGGAAGATTAACAGTTATCTCTTCTACTCAAATTCCTTTCCATGTGAGAAGACATTTAGCTAGAGCTCTTGAAATTCCAGCAGGAAAAATTAGAGTTATCAAACCTAGAATAGGTGGAGGATTCGGAGGAAAACAAACAGCAGCTACTGAAATATACTCTGCTTTTGTTACTCTAAAAACAGGAAAACCTTCAAAAATTATATATGATAGAAGGGAAACTCATACTTGTACAACAACTAGACATGCTATGAGAATAACAGTAAAAATTGGATCTGATTTACAGGGTAATATTAAAGCAATCGATATTAATACTCTATCAAATACGGGAGCTTATGGAGAACATGCTCCAACAGTTACACCTCTTGTAGCTTTTAAAACATTCCCTCTGTATGACAAAGTACCTATGAGATTGAATGCAACTATAGTTTATTCAAACACTACAGTTGGTGGAGCTTTTAGAGGGTATGGAGCAACACAGGGGACTTTTGCTGTTGAATCCGCAATAAATGAACTTGCTCATGAGTTAAAGTTAGATTCAACTGAAGTAAGATTGAAAAATCTTGTAGAACCATCTCCAGAAAAATATGTAACAAGTGGTGATATTAAAAAATGTGTTGAAATTGGAAAAGAAAGTTTCAACTGGAAAGAAAAATCAAAAGTCAGAGATATGGGAAATGGAAAAGTTAGAGCAGCAGGAATGGCTGTAACTATGCAGGGTTCAGGTATCGGTGGTATTGATACTGCTGCTGCAACTATAAAGTTTAGTGATAGAGGTGACTTCAACCTTTTCGTTGGTGTTACTGATATGGGACAAGGATGCGACACTATTTTAAGTCAAATGGCAGCTGAAATTCTAGAAGTTCCTTTAGAAAAAATAATAATCCATTCAGCTGACACTGATATTTCACCTTATGATCCTGGAGCTTATGCTTCAAGTGGAACTTACGTAACAGGTAATGCTGTAATAATTGCTGCTGAAAAAATGAAAAATGAAATTTTAAAAGGCACAAGTAAGCTTTTAAATATTCCAGAAGATGAAATTAATTATTCAGATCTTTCTTTAGAGGATTTAGGACAAAGACTTATTTCTTATGAAGGAATGAATCAAATAACTACGACAGGAACTTGGGGTGGACCAAAATCTCCTCCTCCATTTATAGCAGGATTTGCTGAAGTTGAAGTAGATACATTTACTGGTGAAATAGAAGTTTTAGACTTTCTTTCAGTTGTAGATTGTGGAACAAGAATTAATCCAAATCTTGCTCAGGTTCAAGTGGAAGGAGGAACTGTTCAAGGAATTGGCCTTGCTCTTACTGAAGATATTCAATTTAATAAAAATGGAAAACTTATGACAGATACACTTATGCAATATAAGATTCCATCGAGAAAAGATTTTAAAAGTATTAGAGTTGAATTTGTAGATTCTTATGAAGCTTCAGGACCATTTGGTGCAAAGTCAATTGGAGAAATTGTTATAAATTCTCCCGCTCCAGCTATAGCTGATGCAGTTTATAAAGCGTCTGGAGTAAGAGTTAGAAACTTACCAATAACAGCAGAAAAAGTTCTTTTAGGAAAATAAAAAAAAGGAAGGATATTTCAATTAATTTTGAATATCCTTCCTTTTTTTATCTAAAGAATCTATTATATTTTTCTAGTAAAATTTCTTTAATAGTATCTAATGACGGATTTTTAGAATTTTCTTCAATTATTTTTAAAAATTCATTTAAATCTATCTTTTCATCTAAATATTTTTCATCATATCTTTGAATAAGATTAGAAATATATAAGATTTCTTCATCTCTGAATTTTTCACTCAAATATTTATCGGCATTAGCTATCTGTTTTAAATGTGGATATATTTTATTTTTTATTAGATTTAGATTTAAAGTGAAATTATTCTTCATTCTGTAAATTGCTGGAATTAAGTATTCTATTATTTCATCTGCCAATCCATCATATTTTAAAAAGTTGGTATTTAATGTTACAGATAATTTTTTTAAACAATCTTTTGTAAATAACTCTATATTGAGTCTTTCTTCTTGCAGATTTTTTGATTGTGATCCGCTTATAAAATATTCTGTTAGATGTAATAATTCGAAGGTTAGTTTCTCTGATATTAGGTCCTTTAATGAAGATTTTACAATTTCATATTGAGGTAGAGTTATTAAATAATTTTGATTATTTTTTCTCTCAATAAATTTTTTAGAATTTATTCTTTCTAAAGTTACTAAAAGATAAAAAATCATTATTTCTTTAAAACTCTCTTCAAATTTTGATTCTAATGATTTTTCCACAATATCTATAGTATTTATTATCTGTGCTAAATTTGATATTTCTATCCAGTCAAATATTATTCCTGATTTCTTTTTATGATTTATATCAAAAGTTTTCCTCTCTTTTATAAATAAATTGTTTATTTGGAAATGTTCTAAGATTTTCATCATTTTTAAATGTCTCAGTTTTTTTTCATTTCCACAAATCATAAAATAATTATTTTTTAGCTCCAATTTAATTTGATATTTTTCAATATTTTCATTAAGCTGAATAATATCCTTTTTTAATGTTCCTCTAGTTATATCCAGTTTTCTTTCTATCGAACTTAATGTAACTTTATCTTTGAATAAAAAAATCAATAAAATATCTTCTATTCTCTCCTCTTGTTCCATTACATATATATCGTTATAAACATAATTCAAAAAAATGTCCATTTCCTCTTGGCTTAAGGAGATGGACATTTTCATTTTTTCTTTTACTATTTTTTTATTTAGTATTTTTTCTAAATAATGGTTTAAGTTCTCTACAATATATCTCAGGTTTCTTTCACTAATCTCAGTAGCTATAGAAAGCTCTTTCACTGATATTAAATTTTTATTTATTTTTAACAAAACATCGATATCTTTTCTTTTTAAACTCATGTCATCACCTAGAATTATTATAACCTTAATTCATTAGTTTTTCAATAGCTCTCTTTATACCATTTACTCCGACTTTTACTTTTTCCATAGGACATCCAACATTCAATCTTATTTTATGCTTATCTCCATACATCTCACCTGACATTATTGCAACTTTCCCTTCTTCTATAAGGGCCTTTTGAAATTGTTCTTGAGAAATATTTAAATTTTTAAATCCTATCCACATAAGATATGTAGCCTCTGGTATATAAACTTCTAATCCTTTATATCCATCTAGCTCCTTCATAACGTACTCACAGTTCTTATCTATATATTCATTTAAACTATTTACCCAATATTCACATTTATTATAAGCTGTTATTGTAGATAAAACTGAGAATATTGTTGGTGAAGAAACTGAATCTACATTCTTAAGATGATGTAAAAATTTCTCTCTAATTTCATCTTGAGGAATTATTCCATATGATCCTCCAAGAGATGGTATATTAAAAGTTTTTGATGTAGAACTTAAAATTATACTATACTCAGAGTCAATTTTTAAAACAGGGGTATATTTCTTTCTTGTAATATCCATATGAATATCATCCGATATCAAATATACTTTATATTTTTTACAAAGCTTAGTAAGTTTTATAAGTTCATCTTCTGTCCACACTTTTCCCACAGGATTTTCTGGATTACAAAGTAAAAATGCTGAAACTCCATCTTTAAATCCTTCTTCTATTTTTTCAAAATCAGTTACATAATTCCCTTTTGAAATCTCTTTTAACTCAATCTCATAAAGATTATAATTAGATAAAAATTTTGTGAATCCATCATATCTAGGTGTGTGTGTCATAACTTTTCTATCATTGTCCAATAAAATTTCTAAAAGTAAATTTATAGAATAAAGAACTGACGGAGCATATATAACCCAATCTTCTTTAATTATAGTTTCATATCTTTTTTCAAACCAGCTTTGAATAGAACTTTTATACTCAGTATGGTTCCAACGAGAATATCCAAATATACCATGTTGAGTTCTTTCTACAATCTCTTCCAATATTTCAGGAGCAGCTTGAAAATCTGTATCTGATATAGAAAATGGAGTTAAATCTCCATTTCCTTTACCAAATCTGTCCTCTATATAATCCCACTGAGTACAAAAAGTACCTCTTCTATCTATTACTTTATTAAAATCCATTTTTTCCACCTTTTTAAAGTTTTAAATTAATTTTTGCAGTTGTTTTTTTAGAATCTGAACTTTTGTTCCAATTATTACTTGAACATTCGTATCGTTTAATTTAACTACATTAACTGCTCCAGCTGCTTTTACGGCATCTGTATCAACAAGATTCGCATCTTTCACAACAAGTCTTAATCTAGTTATACAATTATCAAGTGTCACTATATTATCTTTTCCACCAAGAGCCTCTAACATAATTTTAGCAGTATATCCTCCGATATCTCCACTGCTAACAGCTTCTCTAGCTAATTCTGAATTATCTCTTCCAGGAGTTAAAATATTATATTTTTCAATATACCATTTAAATACTACATAATAAACAGTGAACCAAAGCATTCCTACTGGAAGTACAAGATACCATTTTGTCCAAGTACCTTGTAAAACTCCAAATATTAAAAAGTCAATTATATTTCCATCTGTATTTCCAATTATAAGTTTTAATATTCCCATTACCATAAATCCAAGTCCAGTCATAATTGAATGGAATACATAAAGAGCAGGTGCAATAAATAAGAATATGAATTCAATAGGTTCTGTTATTCCTCCTACTGCTGCTGCAACTACCGCTGAAATTAAAAGCCCTTTTACTTTAGTTTTATTTTCTGCAAAAGCTGACTTATACATAGCTAGTGCTGCCCCTGTAAGACCAAAAATAAACGTTGGCATCTTTCCTTGAGAAAGAAATCTTGTATACTCTGGAGATACAAATTCAGGCCCTTTAGAAAATTGATGATAGAATATATTTAGTGCTCCTGTTATAGTTTCTCCAGATTCTGTAATTATTTTTCCTCCAGCCTCTGTGAATCTCATCGTAGCAACTAAAATATGATGAAGTCCAAACGGTAATAATAATCTTTCTCCATCTCCAAATAAGAATGGTCCAAAATTTCCAGATTTTTGTATAATTGCTCCAACTTGGTTGATAACAGCTGCAAAGTAAGGCCAAATAAGTGGAACTGCTAAACCAACTATTGACATCAATACAACTGTAGCTATAGCTACAAATCTAGTTCCTCCAAAGAAAGAAAAAGCATCTGGTAATTCAACATATTGAAATTTTTCATGTATTAAGAAAACTAAAATTCCACAGATAAGAGCACCTAAAGCTCCTGTATCTATACTTTGTATTCCCATTATCATCTTTGTATCTGTAACAGCCATTATTCCCTTACTAGAAAGATAGAAATTTGTTCCTAACTGCATAGATATATAACCTAAAAGTCCTGAAAATGCAGCTATTTCTTTATTTTCTCTAGCAAGTCCCAATGGAATAGCTACCGCAAACATTAAAGGTAAAAAATTAAATGCAACCAAACTTATTTTTATCATAAAATTAAATAATAGTTGTAAAAATGAATTCCCTAAGAATGGAAACATTTCAATAGTTTTTCCACCTGTAAATGCTGATCCTATTCCTAAGAATATTCCCATTGCAGCTAATAACGCTACTGGTAATGTGAAAGTTTTTCCCAAATTTTGGAAAAATTCCCAACCGCTTATTTTATTGATTTTATCAGACATTGTTCCTCCCAAGTTTATAATTTTATATCTAAAATTATACTTTTAAAGTTTATTTTGTTCAACTATAATTTCATTTCACTTTTTTCGGAACTATTTTAATACCTTTATATTTATTAAATATTTATTAAATATTTAAAATTAAAAAAGAGGACCCCTAGAATAAATCTAAGATCCCTCTCAAAATAAAAGCAAATATTAGTTCCATATCATTAATATATTTTTATCTCAGCAACACTATCTATGGTATACATTGGTTTATATATACTTTCACTATCTTTTGTTGCTTCTCCTGTTAAAACTAAGATAGTATTACAACCATTTATATTCCCTGAAGCTATATCAGTGTATAGTCTATCTCCCACTATTACCACTTCATCTTTTTCTAAACTTAAATTCTTTAATGCGTAATCTAGCATAATTTTTTTAGGTTTTCCAAAATACTTAGGTGTTTTTTTTATACATAGTTCTATCATATTGCAGATAGCTCTACAATCAGGTAAGAATATCCCTCCCTGAACTGGATATACTAAATCTTCATTCGCTGCTAAATATTCTACATCACCATGTAAAAGTTCACAAGCAATTTCTAATTTTTTATAATTTAATTCAGAATCTAATGTTACAACAACTATATCTATTTCAGAAAATTCAAATTCATCATTTTCATCAACTATATTTATATCCAAATTTTTGCAATAGTTTTTATAATCTTTTGTTCCTACTATAAATATCTTTTTATTTTTACAACTATTCTTTAGATAATCAGCTAATACTACTCCTGCTGTTATCACCTCTTTTAACTCAATATCGATTCCTAATTTTTTAAATTTTTCTATATAACTTTTCGGATTTTTAGATGAGTTATTTGTGTAAAAACCTATCGTTTTTCCCTTTTTTCTTAACTCCTCTATTTTTTCCTTGGCACCAGATATTAAAACATCTCCCAAAAGTAATGTTCCATCTATATCAAATAGATATCCTTTATAATCTTTCATCTATTTTTTGCCCCTCTTTTTCCAAATTATATTTAACTGCTTTTTTATTTTTCACCATTGTTATAACTTTTCTTTCTAATATTTTCATACCTATTAAAGTTAAAACTACTATTAAAAAAGATACTGTGGATAGAAAAATAAAACCATAACCTACTGCTAGCCCAATAGCTGCCGTTATCCATAAAGTAGCCGCTGTTGTTATTCCTGAAACTTTATCATTTGAATAAACTATAGCTCCTCCACCTATAAATCCTACTCCCGTTATAACTTGAGCTGACAGTCTTGTTATATCCAATTTATAACTCTCTATGAGATTAGGCTGAGCTGTTATTAAGTTTATTTGTCTGATTAATAGTTCTTCTTGTAAAAGTGCTATTGTTGTAGAACCTAAACATACCAAAATTAAAGTTACAAATCCTGCTGATTTATTCTTTAATTCTCTTTCTAGTCCTATACACCCCCCCAATATTGAAGAAACTATTAATCTAAATAATATTTCTGTTGACCCCAACCCACTCATATTATAACCTCATTTCAGCTTTATTTATTTTGGTTCTCTAAATATTTAACTCCTAAATCTGGAAAATCTGTAAATACACCTGTTGAGTTAGTTTTATTAAATATAACATCAAACATCTCATCAATATTATTTACATAATCTGGCAAAGCATCTTTTCTAACTGTATATGGATGTAATTCTAAATTATTTTGTCCAATATATTCCACTAACGGAGTTAGTTTTACATTTCCTTTTTTAGATTCTTTCTCATTTATTAACATATACCATGCTGGTCCAATTCCATCTGCATATTTAGATATCTCTTTTGCTCCTTCTGGAGTAAACATCCAGTCATAGTTATAATTTACCCATTCACCTTTTTTATTTTTTTCCATAGTCTCATTCCAATCAGTATAAGCAACCAATTGAACTAGCTTTAAGTTCATTCCCATCTCTGGCATAAGCTCATTTTTAACTCTTTTTAGTTCATTGAAATCAAAAACTTGAAAATATATTGGATCTTCTTTACTTGTATATCCATAACTTTTTAAAATTTTCAAAGTTTCTTTAGCTATATCTTTTCCCTCTTGATGATGTAGCCAAGGTGCTTTTATCTCTGGATATATACCAATTCTTTTTCCCGTAGTTTTTTCTAATCCTTGGATAAATTCTAACTCCTCTTGTAAAGTATGAATCTTAAATGACGATTTCCATAAAGGGAATCTTCCTTCATATACAAGTTTTTCTTCCCCATTTTTTGTAGTAAAATTCTCAGTCATATTCAAACCTTTTATCTCATCTAAAGTAAAATCCATTACATAGTATCTTCCATCTTTTCTAGCTCTATTTGGATACTGTTTAGCCACATCTGATAGTTGATCTAAAAAGTGATCATGAATCACAACTACTTTATTATCCTTAGTCATAACCAAATCTTGTTCTAGATAGTCTGCGCCTTGTCCAAAGGCTAAAGCTTTTGATTCAAGCGTATGTTCAGGTAAATATCCACTAGCTCCTCTATGGGCTATAATAATCTTTTTTTCATCTTTTGAAAAAGTAACTAAAGATAATCCTACCATAGTTAACGCTAATAATGTTTTCGCTTTCATTTAATACCCCCTTAGTTTACATTAATAGATTTGGTATATATAGTGCTATTGTTTCCGAATAAGTTAAAATAGCTAAAACCACTAAAAGAGCTAATATAAAAGGCATAATTTCCTTTATAAATTCATCGAGTTTTACTCCAACTATAGTACATGTAGTAAACATCATTGAACCAAAAGGTGGTGTTATCCCTCCTATCATAATATTAACAATTAATATGACTCCAAATTGTATTGGGTCTATTCCAACCTTTAAAGCTGCTGGTACTAAAAGTGGTGCAAGTATTACTAAAGCTGCGCCTCCTTCTAAAAACATTCCAACAAAAAGTAACAATAAATTTACAATAAACAATAACATGTATCTATTATCTGTAAATCCTACCAATAAATTTGTTATCATTTGTGGTATTCTTTCCAGTGTTAAGTAATATCCAAAAACTTTTGCACCTATTATAAGCAACATAACTGATCCTGTTCCATATACAGTATCTTTTAAAATTATAGGAACATGTTCCCATTTAAGTTTTTTGTATACAAAAACTCCAACTACAAAACAGAATAGAACCGCAACTCCTCCCGCTTCTGTGGGTGTAAAAAGTCCCATACGCATCCCTAAAATAATTCCAAAAGGAATTAATAGTGCCCATATAGAATCTTTTACTTGAAATAAAATCTCTTTTATTGTTGCCCTTTTATCTCTTGTTGATGCATAACCTCTTTTTTTAGAAATTATATTTACAACAAACATAAGAGCTATTGTCATCATAATTCCAGGCGTATAACCTGCCAAAAACATTTTCGCAACTGACACATTAGCTATTAACGAATAAATTATCAAATTTGTTCCTGGAGGTATAACCGGACTTATTGAAGACGATGCTGCTGTTACTGCTGCTGAGAAAGGCTTCGAAAAATTTCTTTTTACCATTTCAGGGACTAATATTTTTGACTGCATTGCTGCGTCAGCATTTGCTGACCCTGAAATTCCACCCATCATGGCACTTAATATAACGTTTACTTGAGCTAATCCACCTATCATATGCCCTGTTAATACTTCTGCCATCTTCATTAAACTTGAACTAATTCCTGAAAAATTCATAACAGATCCAACCATTATAAAAAATGGAACCGCTAAATATGGGAATGATTCAACCGAAGTTACAAATTGCTGAATAACCATATTAACCGACATTATGCTATTTTGAAATATGAAATAATATAACGATGCCCCTATAAGAGCAAAAGCAATTGGAATATTTAGAAAAAATAATACAAATAAAATAATAACTGGTATAAATGGCTCCATTACATCATCACATCCTCTATCTGACACTCAAATTCCTCTTTTTCTTCGATAGCTTCTATCTCTAAATCATTGAAATTAATAATATCATAGATAAAAAAATAAACTGAATAAACTGTCATTAATCCAAATGCCACTGGTAAAGAGCTATTTATATATACATATGATACTTCTAGTGCCGATGTTATCTTATCTGATGAAGCTGTGTAGTTATAACTTAAATAAAACATTGATGCCGATAAAACTAAAAGTAATGTATTTGTTATAACCCTTAAAATTCTTCTTCCCTTAAGAGGTAAAATTTTTGTTAAAACATCCACTCCTATAAGTCCTTTCTTTCTATATCCAGCTGTTGCCCCTAAATATACTGTCCATATAAAACATCCAACTGAAACTTCTTCTATCCAAGAATATTGTATTCCTAAGAAATATCTTAGGAATACATTTACTATTACAAGGATTACAGTTATACTGATGGCTATACTTCCAATCAAAGCTTCAAACTCTACTTCTTTTATTTTTTTTAAGAACTCATTCTCCATGTAAGCCTCCAAACTAGCAAATTTACTTATTTCTGATTTTATTTAACTCAACTATTATTTGGTCATAAATTCCTGGAGTCCATTTTGGGAATTGACTATAAATTTTTTCAATTGCTTTATTGAAAGCTACTGAATCAACCTCATTAAATTTCACTCCCAATTCCTCTAATTTTTTTTGATATTCTTTTTCTAACTTAACAGTTTCACTAGTATTATAAATACCTCCGTTATAAATTTCCTCTTCAATAACTTTTCTTTGATCATCAGTTAATTCATTCCAAACTTTATTTGATATAGTTATCGCAGATACTCCTAAAAGATGATTTGTTAAAGAAACTTGTTTTCTTACTTCATAAATTTTAGTTCCATATATTGTCATTAAAGATCCTTCTAATCCATCTACAACTTTTTGTTGAATTCCACTATATACCTCTGTAAATGGTAATGGAGTTGGATTTGCACCCATAGCCTCTAAAGTTAACATATATAACTGACTGTTAGGAACTCTAATTTTTAATCCCTTTAAATCTTCTGGAGTTTTTATTTCTTTTTCTGTTAACATGCTTCTAAATCCAAATAAATAATCTAACGATAAAACTTTAATACCTTTTTTCTCCGCTTCTGTATTTAAATTTTTTACTAAATCACTCTTAGTCATAGCTAAATATTCATCAAACGTATTGTATAGCATAGGACCAACTACAGCATTATAATCAGGAATAT
Source organism: Cetobacterium sp. 2A (assembly GCF_014250685.1). GTDB lineage: Bacteria > Fusobacteriota > Fusobacteriia > Fusobacteriales > Fusobacteriaceae > Cetobacterium. The sequence continues at coordinate 341,550 of NZ_JACFAJ010000001.1, forward strand.
AATCTCCTAGGAAATTTATTCCATCTACTGATATCCAGTTTGCTCCTCCAACAACTTGCTCCATACTATCCTTCCCTATAGGTAGTTGCCCTCCTGTAAATACTTGTATTTCAAGATTGTCTTTTAATCTTTCATTTATTTTATTAGCTACCTCATGTAATGTTTTAGCAGTTTGTTCATCATCAACAAATTTCATACTCATTTTTATTATTTTTTTTTCAGGTGCTTTAGTTTGTCCACCATCTTTTTTTTCTTTGTCCCCTCCACATCCAATTAAAAAAATACTTAGAACTAACATTAAAACTTTTAAAATCCCCTTTTTCATACAATCCCCTCCTAAAATTAATTTTTTTATAAAAAAAAAGAGAGATTCAAAAAAAATATAAAACTTTTTTATTGAATAGCGCTCTCTTTCTTCTCTGCTATTTTATATTATTTTTTAATTTTCAGTACCAAGTATACTTTATTAATTCTAAATGTCAATGTTTATGGGTAAATAAAAAAAAGCTGTTGACAAATTTCTTTTGTCAACAGCTTTTAACCAATTATAAAATATATTCAAAAAATTTATAAGCCATCAGTAGACCAAACAAAGTATATGATCCAACTAAAAAATATATGCATACAACTTTTAATACTTTATCCTCAAAACCTTCATCATTCAATAATAACTTCTCCATAATCAATTCCTCCATTTTACAAATACTTTTTAATCTTATTTATATCTGGAAGTTTCTAATTTCTAAGCACACGTTTTGCATCTCTTTCTAAAATTGAATAGATAAAAGAAATCTTGTAGCTAATATCTATTACAGTTTCATTAAAACTAATTACTTTTATTAACGGAGAAAGGTTAAAACTTAAGTAATTACTGTTATTTTGATTTTGATTTGTTTTTAAAAATGTCTGATTATCTAATGAAGTTATAGAGATATATTCGTTATTTTTTTCTGATTTTGATTCTCTTATTATGGAATTCTCAGTTTGATACATATAACTTTTTTGTTGAAATTCATCTTTAAAATTTCCAAAAATTGCTAATGTGAATATCAAAAGTATGATTGAAAGTTTTCTTTTCATAGTTTCACCCTAATAAAAATTATTATTACTATATATTATAACAAATTCCATTAATTCCTTCAAATTTTTAATATCATTTTTTATTTATATATTGACATTTACTAATTATAAAAGTATATATCAATAATGGGAAAATAAATACTATAGGGAGGATAATCAATGAAAAAACTTATAAACAAGCCTGAAAATATCGTAACAGAGATGATTAATGGAATAGCAAAGGCTCATGGAAATATTGTTAAAAAATTAGATGAACAACCTATTATAGTTAGAAAAGATAAAAAAATTGGAAAAGTATCACTTGTTAGTGGTGGTGGAAGTGGACATGAACCATCTCATGCTGGATTTGTTGGATATGGAATGTTAGATGCTGCTGTGGCTGGAGAAGTTTTTACATCTCCTAGTGCTGATAAAGTCTACGAGGCTATAAAAGCTGTTGATACTGGAGAAGGAGTTCTTCTTATTATAAAAAATTACAGTGGAGATATAATGAATTTTGAAATGGCTCAAGAAATGGCAGCCATGGAAAATATTAAAGTTGATAAATTAATTGTGGCTGATGATATTGCTGTTGAAAACAGTACTTATACAATCGGAAGAAGAGGTATTGCTGGAACAGTATTTGTTCATAAAATAATCGGAGCTGCAAGTGAAAAAGGTTATTCATTAGATGAATTAAAGACATTAGGTAAAAAAGTAACTGATAATTTAAGAACTATGGGTATGGCAATAAAACCATGTATACTTCCAACTACTGGAAAAGAATCCTTTACACTAGGAGAGGATGAAGTAGAAATTGGACTTGGAATACACGGGGAACCTGGTACTCATAGAGAGAAATTAAAAACTGCCGATGAACATGCCGAGGATTTGCTTAATAAAATTTTAAAAGAAATTCAACTAAAAGAAAATGACGAAGTTGCTGTTTTAGTAAATGGTCTTGGAGAAACTCCTCTTATGGAACTTTGTATTATTAATAATAAAGTAATTGATATATTAAATTCAAAGGGTGTAAAAAGTACAAATGTTTACGTTGGAAATTATATGACATCACTTGATATGGGTGGCTTCTCTATAAGTATCCTAAAACTCGATAATGAGACCAAAGAATTTTTAAATTCAAAATCTAATACAATAGCGTTCAAATCTTTCTAGGAGGATTATAATGAATAAATTAGTGCAGATTATTAATAAAATAGTAGATAAAATAGAAATTAATAAAGACTATTTAACCGATTTAGATAGAGAAATTGGAGATGGAGACCACGGTGTCAATTTATCAAGAGGTGGTAAAAAATTGGAAGAAAACATTTCCAGTTTTGAAAACCTTAAAGAATATGAAGTTTTAAATAAAATAGCCATGCTTTTATTGTCCAATGTAGGCGGTGCTTCTGGAGCACTTTATTCAACGGCCCTTATGAGAGGTGCAAGTTATTTAAAAAATTGCGATACAATTAATGAAAAAACTATAGGAGAAACTTTTTCAGCTATGATTAAAGGTATTGAAGAAAGAGGAAAATCAACCGTAGGTGAGAAAACTATGTTAGATACATTAGTTCCAGCCTCCGAAGCGTTTAATATGGCAGCTGAAAAAGGATGTAATTTAGAAGAATGTTTTCAACAGGCCTATATTGCTGGAAAAAAAGGCATGGAATATACAAAAAATATAAAAGCTACAAAAGGTAGAGCTTCCTATTTAGGAGATCGAAGTATTGGAACTTTAGATCCTGGAGCGGTCTCGTCGTACTTAATATTAGAAACAATAAAAGAAGAGATTTAAAAGGAGAAAAAATGGTCGGAATTGTAGTTGTCTCTCATAGTAAAAAGTTAGCTCACGAAATAATAGAATTATGCAATGAAATGAAAAAATATGACTTCGAAGTTATAAATGGCAGTGGGGTTGAAGGAGATCATTTAGGTTCAGATCCTTTAATCATAAAAAGTGCTATTGAAAAAGCTTATTCTGAAAATGGAGTTTTGATATTTGCAGATTTAGGAAGTTCTATCTTAAATTCAGAAATTGCCATTGAATTTTTAGGCGATAACTATAATAAAGAGAAAGTCGTTATAGCAGATGCTCCGATAGTAGAAGGATTAATCATTGCTGTTGCTATGAATGATGGCAAAAATACTTTATCAGAAATAACTCAAGAATTGCTAGAACTAAAAAGTTTTAAAAAGATATAAAAAACCAAGGATTAATATTCTTGGTTTTTTTTATTTATGTGTTTATTCCAGTGTACATATTATAGAAAAATCTTTTTTTATCTAAAAGCTCTTCAAAATTTCCACTCTCTAAAATTCCATCCTTACCTAGCACAAATATTTTATCAAAATTTTTCAAAGTATTTAATCTATGTGCAATAGCGATTATAATTTTATCTTTAAATTCATTGTTTAAATTATTTATAATTTTTGATTCTAAAATATTATCAAGAGCTGATGTTGCTTCATCTAATAAAATTACATCGGGTGATTTTAAAAATAACCTAGCTAATGCTACTCTTTGCTTTTGTCCAGAACTTAAATTTATTCCATTTTCTCCTAATTTCGTATTCTCTTTTAATTCTAAATCTTGTATTAAATCTTTGATATATGAAAATTCTAATGATTGCTGTAATTTTTCATCACTTACATCTCTATTTATAATTTTAATATTTTCTAATATTGTATCATCTATCAAGTGTTCATTTTGATCTACAATTCCTACTCGAGCCAAATAATCATTACTATTCAAAGTCTGCAAACATTCTCCATTTATAAAAATATTTCCATTGTTCGGAACTAAATTTTTCTTCAATAAAGAAAATAAAGTTGTTTTTCCAACTCCACTTGCACCTACAAAGGCTATTTTTTGACCTTTATACACTTCTAACGATAAATTTTTTAAAATCTGATCCCCCTTATAATAAAAATCTAAATTTTTTATTGATATACTTTCTATAGGTTTACTTAAAATAATACTTCCTGTACTTGGAGACTCCATGCTCGTAATCTCTATAAATCTACTAATTCCAGATGCGCCTCTTTGAAATGTATCAACTAAACTCATCAGTCTAAGTAAATATATTCTAAATCTATTTATTAACAATATAAAACTTACCATAATTCCAAAACTTATCTCTCCTCTTATATGGAGATAACCACCAACAAATATAACCAATAACTGAGTAAATTGATTATAAAAATTTATTCCAGATATAAGAGAAGAAATATTAAATACATTTTTATTTTCAATATCTAAAAGTTTCTTATTATTTTTGTTAAATTTTTTTATTTTTTCATCTTCTAAAGCATTATCTTTTATAAAAAATATTACCCGTAGAGTACTATGTATATTTGATGTAAGAGACGACATTTTTTTCCTTACTTCTCCATATCCTATTTTTAATTTTTTATTTTGATAAATTGTAAAATAGATTGCAAATGGTAATGGTAACATAGTTATTATAGCTAATTTCACATTAAAATTTAACATTAATATAATAGCCCCACTTATTGATAACACTGAAAATAAAAAATCTTCTAGTCCTCTATATAGAAGTGAGGACACATTTTCAAGATCATTTGTAAGTCTAGTTATTATGTCCCCACTTTGTTTTTCTTGAAAAAACTTAGGAGATTGACTCAGAATTTTATTGAATAAATCTCCCCTCATTTTATATTTTATTTTATTTCCCATTAGTTGACCCTTGTAACTAGAAAAAATAGAAAATAAAAATCTAATCACATATACACTTAGTAGTATTGATGTATATTTTAAGAATTTTGGAATATCTTTATTTGGAATTGAATAGTCAATTAAATCTTGAACTAATATTGGCCCATATAAATCTAAGGCAGTAACAATAAAGCTGCTGACCAAAAAATAAGTCAACAGCTCTTTTTCTTTTTTGTAATAATAAAATATTTTATTTAACATCTGAAAGCTCCGCATATAAATCTTCCAAGGCGTCTATAACTCTAGGAGTTGCTCTTAATATTTTATTAGAATCTACTATTAATATGCTTCCATTCTTTGCTGCCTTAGTTTGCTTTACAAATGGATTACTGTTTAATATGTCATCTTTATTACTTATTGCCATTGAACCCACTAACAAATCGGGATTCTGAGCTATCAAATATTCTGGAGACACTATTGGCCTTCCACCAGGCAGTCCTTTTGAAATGTTTTCAATCCCTAATATCTCAAATATTTGACCAGGTAGTGATTCAGAATTAAATACCATCATCGGTGATGTAGAGAAAAGAAAAGCTCCCTTTTTATTCAGTGGTTTTTTAGATATTTTCTCTTTTATGTTTTCAAGTTTAGTTCTATAGATTCTTGAAACTTCTTCAGCCTTTTTAGTTTGTCCTGTCAAAGATCCATAAACTGTTAAATTTTCTAGAATACTGTCTAAGGATTTTCCTTCATTCACTAGAAATTTTATATTTCTACTTTTTAATATCTCTC
>NZ_JACFAJ010000007.1 GCF_014250685.1 Cetobacterium sp. 2A
ACCTTATTTAATTGTATCATATAAGCCATGGTTAGTTGAATCAAAAAAAAGAGTCTAATACAAAATTTACTAAAATACCGAAATTTCCTAAGTAATAAAAAAAGCTGAAATTAATCAGCTTTTATAATGTCTCAAGAAAAAATAAAATTAACAACAAAATTATTATATTGATAATTATCCTATCTTTACAATTTCTCCATCTCTTGTATATTCTATTCTTATAAATCTTATTTCCCCTTTTTTAGATAACTCCACTGGCATTGTTATTAACTCCGATATAAAACAACTTATACAATCCAACAGAACATAGACAACAGCTCTTCCAACACTTGGCTCATTTCCCATTGTATATTGATATGTTGAAACAATATTCCCATTAGGTAAAACATCCGTCGTAACTGGCTTTAATGGTTGAGATTCAATAATTGCCCTGTTTTGTCCTTTTTTTATTAATTCAAATTTAGGCTCTTTCTCTCCATTTAATGCCATAACTGCTGAACACCCTTGTAATAATAATCCTACTGCTCCTAACAATACTAACTTTTTCACTAAGTACCCCCAATTTTATGTATAAAGAGGTTATTCTAGCATATTCCACTACAATAGTAAAATCTATTAGACTGTGATTACAATCAATTTATATTTCATAATTTATACTATATTTTTCTAACTCTTTGAACTCTAGACATCTTTTTGAAACTCTATCATTAGGAAAAGTGCATTTTCTTTGATATAAATTTTCTGCTGCCCTATCAATATTTTTATTTTTTATTTCTTTCATTTCTCTTTTTAATAAAACTATATATGAATTTTTTTCTTTTTCAGACTGAAATTGTTTAAACATATCAATATTAGAATATTCTATTTCAGTTATTAAATGTGAAGGAACAGGAAACATATAATTAAGATTAACTACCCCTATTAAATTAGTCCCCACAAATAATTTTATAAAATCTATATCATCTTTTAACAATGAATGTCTAGGTTTTGGGCTAGTAACTTGAGATACATATACCAAATTTCCAACTTTAAATAGAGGATTAAAGAATGGTTTTAATTTTGTTACTCCATAATTTACATCTGGTATTTTAGGTTCAAACCCTTTCAAATAATTTATAAATTCTTTATCTATGGTGCACCATTTCACTTTTTACAACCCCCTTGTATGAAAAAAAGAAGGATGTAATCCTTCTTTTGGTTTTTATTTATTAAAACGATTTTGGTAGGCTTCGCAACCTCTATTAAAACGATTTTGGTAGGCTTCGCAACCTCTATTAAAACGATTTTGGTAGGCTTCGCAACCTCTATTATATCTACACAAAGTTCACTAAGTGTACTTAACGATATATTCTATATTATCATGTTAAAACCTTTTTTTCAACTATTCATTTCTTGAAGTATTTTATCTATTTTGTACTTTCTCGCCATTCCCACTAATTTTTTACCTTGTTTTGATACTAAAAGATTTTCATCTATATCACTTTCAGTATATTTATTAATTTTTTCTACAACTTCATATTTATCTTGGCTAATCATATCAAATACTTTTCTTGTATGTAGTGAATGTTGCCCATCATATTTCTCAAGGTAATCTTTATACAATTCTTCATACTTTTCTTTAGATATTTTTGCTTTCTCAATATGATCTAAACTATCATCTTTTTGTTTTGCTAGATTTAGTTGATTTTCAATAATGTTTTTCTTTGATATATTTTCTTGTTTTTCTACTTCAGGAATTGGTTCTTTTACAATTATTTTTTTCTCTGCTCTTTCTGCTCCTGTTCTTATGGTCTTAATCAAGTAGTTAAGAGTTGTTACCTCTTGCTTAATTTCTTTATAAGCCCATACAAGCCCTTTTATAAGGTCTTTTTCATCAAAAGCACTGGTTAAAATCTCTATATTATCAGTTGTTAGTAATTTATTTATAAATCTATTCTTTTTAGCTTTTTCTATTATTTTATTTAATTGATCCGAAATTATAATATCTATTTTTTCAGCCTCTTTTATTTGATGTTTTTTACTTTCCCAAGTAAATTTTAAACTTATAATTTTATTTTTAAGCTTTATCTTTTTTAACTCAAGATTAGGAAAATATAAAGGTAACTCTTCTAATATTGGCTTTAATACATATTTATTAATTTCTGAAACTCTATATTTTACAGGAATTGAAAGTATTTCCCTAAATTCCTCAATCTTAAATTCTTTTTCTTTTTACTTTCCCACTGCTTAAGCAATTTAAACATATTTTTACTATATGAACTTTTTAAGCTTACAAATTCCAACAAATCAAACTTTGTGAAATTACCTATTAAATCATTAAGCATATATGCAAAAATTTCATTGATTCTTACCGTTAAAATTTGCGTTTGAGTATTTGTTGTAAATACATTAAAAAGGCTAAAAATGTGCTTGTCATTTCCTATTTGTATCTCGTGAGCCATCCTAATTAATTTCCTATTTACATTTTCTAAAGTATTAATAAATCTCTGACTATGTGTATCCCCATTCGATAGTTCTTTTAAATTTGAAAAAGATATTTCTAATAAATTAGTATGCTTCTCTCTTGCTATGAAAATAATTGTAAAAAACATATTTAACTCTTTTTCTGTATAACCATTAAGATTTACCTCATTCATTTGATTATTATACTTAACCACTTTATTTGACATTTACTACCCCTTCCGTCTCGAAATAGCCCCAATAAAATTATATTACCACACAATTAGGGGAACATCAATAATACTACTACCCTAAGCTATTGACATTTACTACCCCATTATTGACATTTACTACCCCAACTATTGACATTTACTACCCCAACTATTGACATTTACTACCCCAACTATTGACATTTACTACCCTGCAAACCCAATCCAAGCCAATAAAATCAAAGGCTAGAAGAGGTCTAAATCTTTTAAAGAAAGAAAGATAAATAAAGATTCTAGGGGAGAATTTTTTGAATTAATCTAAAAACACCAAAACCAAGACTTAATCACTTTACATTTTGTACCCTTTAAATTTTGAAAAATATAAAATCAAACTTAGATTTAATATACTACAAAGTTTTGTAAATAAAAAAAACCTCCTGAAAGAATCTAAGAGGATAAAAAATATTGGAAGCTCTTAAAATCGATTTTAAAGCCACTGTATACCAACACCCAAGTATTTTGTCGCAAAATCAATTTCGAAAGGTTTAAAGTGTAAATGAGAGCGTTATAAACATATATTGAGATGTAATTTAACAACAACTCAAAAATATTTTAAACTAACAAAAATCAAAAAGGGAGAGTAGGAACACTCTCTCAAAATTAAGCAAACTTTAAAACCTTTTCAAATAATTTTAATAGCCGAAACTCACATCTGGGGGTATGATAGTTCACGTTTAGGGGTAAGTTTGCCTAATCTAAGCCAATAAAATCAAAGGCTAGAAGAAGTCTAAATCTTTTAAAGAAAGAAAGATAAATAAAGATTCTAGGGGAAGATTTTTTGAATTAACTCAAAAACAGTAAAAACGAAACTTAATTCATTCACATTTTGTACCCCTTAAATTTTTGAAAAATATAAATTTAAATTAAACAAACCACAAAACTTTATAAATAAAAAAACCTCCTGAAATAATCCAAAAGGTTAAAGAAAGCTAAAATCTTTTAAAATTGATTTTAAAGCCACCACACACCACGACATGAGTATTTTAACGCAAAGATGAGTTGAGAAGGTTTTAAGTGTATATAAGAACGCCACAAGTGCATGACAAGATATAATTTAGAAACAATAATTCACAAATATTTTAAATTCACAAAAAATTAAAAAGGGAGAGTGTCCCTACTCTCCCCAAATTAAGTAAACTTGAAGTTTTCTTAATGCTGTTTGTAAGTATATATCAATTTTGTATATTAAGTCAAGAAATACAGTGTCTAAGAAAGGGTTTCTTTAAAAATATCCAAAGTAAATAAACAAGGGCACCCAGTAAATTGGATACCCTTGCCATAGAACTAAATACGTTAAGAAACACTAACAAACCCGGGGGGGTTCTAGTTAAATAGATAATAAAACCTAACTAGAAAATAATCAATCCGTTTTAGGACAAATATATAAAATCAATATAAATAAATTTAAAATCATTCATTCTGTAAATAACTTCAAAACCTTTTTAAATTAATTTTAAGATGGTTGTGATACTTTGTTGGTGAATTGGTCTCAAATGTTTTTAAGATAGCTTTAAACTTGATTTTAGAGCGTGTAACGTGATTTTAAACATCAAATCAAAATGTGAAATAAGAGTTAAAAAAGATTGAGACTAAAAGCTACCGCTTATTTTGGCACGATAGTAAACTCCGTAAATAACAAAAATTAAACCTAAAACAATAAATATTTTTTTACTAACCTTGCTATTTTTCCAAATGTCTTTATATTCAAAAAATAAGTTTTTAAATCCCATACTTAAAGGCATTATTATTAAAGCTATAATAAAATTTCCTTTTAAAATTTTAAAAGAAAAACTAAATTCATCATAAGAAATATAGCTGTAAAAATTTAAAATTAACAATGATAAAAAATATCCATAGAACAAATAATTAAAAAGCCATTTTTTTAGATCTATTTTTTTCATAAATTCCACCTTTAATTTATTTTAATTGTTGTTTTAAAGTTATTAGGATTATACTCTTTGATTGATTCTTTGAAGTCTTTCCCATTTGAGTTAAGTCCATTTATTCCATCAGCAAATTGATAGCCTTCAAATAAAAGTTTTTCTAGGATTAAAACTTTTTCCATACCTTGAATTTTTCCTAGTATTGGATGATTAAAAAAAATCTTTTTATTTTTTAATAAACTTTTGACTTTAAATCCTTTAGCTAACTCTTTAAGACCTTTAGACCCCAGGAATATTTCAGTTCCATGGTAAATAATATGTCCAAGTTTTCTATCTCTTTCAGAAAACCAATTGGCAAATAATTCCCCTATTGAAAATTTCAAAGGGTTGTTGGAAAGAGTATTCAAGTCCATTTCACTATCTCTATCGTTGTAGTCAAGATAGATGCTATATGTATTAGCTGCAATAGTATTAGCACCAAATAAGAGGGTTACGGCAACAGTTGCTGTTCCACCAATTGCAACTGTTCCTGCAACTCCGAGAACCGCTAAAGCAATACTGCTAACAGCCCAAAAGGTATTTCCTACCTGTAAATTTTTAAGGGCTCCTTTTTTGATTTTTCTATTTAGACTTTTTTCGTCTTTAGCAATAGGGATTGATATTTTGGCAGGTTCTTGGACTTGAGCAATAGCTAAAATTCCATTTGGCAGCCTTTTAATAAAAATATCTTTTTGGTAAAGAATTTTTCTTTTACAAACAACAAATTCAAAATTAAAATTCCCGAATATGTCGTAATATTCAAAGAAATGGGAAACAAAACCCATAAATTCAAATTGACGAATAACATTCACTTCAGTTTGATTTTTCATAGTTGCCTGAACAATTTTAATATTTTTGATAAACTGGTTAAAGGTCTTGTTTCTCATGGTATTTTTAATTAGGTTAATAGTTTCAGAATCATTTTCATGAATAACGCCAGCAAAAACAAATATTCCATTTTTAAAATCAAAATGTTTAGCTTTTATTTGTTTTCCAGTAAAAAAAATATTTTCTTTTTTATTAAGTTCTTCAATTAGGACGTTAAAAAGACAGTATGTATTTCTTGAATTTAATTCAAAATAATCATCAGGTCTTTTTTGGCTAAGTTGATTTAAAAAATAGGATATATCGCAAGAATATGAACTAAAAGAAAAATTTTGTAAAACATCCATAGAGAGCACCACCAAGTATAAGAATTTAAAATAATTAATATTATAACCTTTCAACTTAAGGAACTCCAAGAGTGCATTTATATATTTTTTACTAAAAGAAAAAAACTGAAAAGTTCACGATTAGCCGTTTCTCAATTTTGCTTTGCAGAAATTGGAAAACTAGTTTTTTTAGATCGTGTGATTAGAACTCTTGCGAGTAGAAAAAATAAATAAAAAAGAGTCTCCAGAATTTAGGAGACTCAGCGGGTATATTAACAATAGACGGGGGGTCTAGCGTTATAAAACTACAATAAAATAAATAAAATAAAAAAACAATTCACTTTAGGAATTTTTGAAGTATTTAACTTAATGAGGGCTCTAAAAATCCAACAAAACACATATAAATATTTACATTTTTGTTAACAGAATATAATTAATATCTAAGCAAATAAAATTTGGTGAAAGTTTAATTTTTACGAGGTTTAAGAATATGAAATCTTACTAAAATCATTTATTTGTTCATTGAGTTCTTTAGTTTCTTTTTCTAGGTCAATCTCCCATTCGGTTAATATCTTTTCCAAGTTTTTAAAATCTTCTTTTTCCATGGTTATCATCTCCAATATTTTTTAGAAACTGTAGGTTCACTTTAGTTCACTTTTTTTCATATATTGCAAAAATCATATGATATAATAAAGGCTTTTTTGAAATATGGAATTTTAAATATATAAAGCTAGATAAATAGGGAAGATATAGCTTTAAAAAATATAAAATTGTGAAAGTTGTCAATAGATAAAACAGGTATTTTTCGTACCTGTTTTAATATATTTTCAGATGGTCAAATATCTAATTGTCTGGCAAATGGAAGGAAGGGGAAAATAAAAATAACATCAAATTTTTGTTGAGGCTCATTCTGACTCTCAAGCGGTATACCCCCTTTTCACAGTACCTTTTTTGTTATTTCATTATCCGTACATATTCAAACAAATTGAGTCTTTTTGAGTCTTTGAATTTGAGTCTTTTTAGCTAGTTTCTACTTTATAAAAATATACGTCAAAAATTGTCTGAAAATCCCGAAAAATAAGTTGAAAAAGGTTCGTCTACTTTCGTCTTTACAAAGAAATTAATGTATTTTTTTTAAACAGAAAATATTTTTTAATGTAATTTAATATCACAAAACATTAAAGTTTAATATGGTTAGGTGTATTTCTTAATTGATTGTAAATATCTAGTTTTTGAGAGCTAGAAAACCTTGCATAAACCATAGTATTTTTAATGCTTTTATGTCCCAATAAAAATTGGATAGCTTGAATAGAAAAGCCATTTTCAGCTAGCCATTTTCCTCTAGAATGTTTAAGTATATGGTAGTGAGCTTTATCTTTAGGAATCTTTGCAAATTCACAATATCTTTTAACAATAGAGTTAAGTCCTTGTAAAGTCAGTTGAGTTCCTTTGGAGTTAGAAAATAATAGATCAGTAGGTTTTTCTTCTGAAATATAGATTTTAAGTAATTTCATGGTATCGGAACTAACCTCTATTTTGCTTTGAGTGCTGCCTTTTAATCTTCTGCAAAGAATTTCATCAGAATCTAGGTAAATATCGGACATTTTTAAATTTAAAATCTCACTAGCACGTAATCCAAGTTCAAATCCTAAGAGTACTAGGAGCTTATCTCTTAATATAAAATTGCTGTGTTTCTGAATGGCTTTAATAAGGGCGTTAATTTGTGTAATTGAGAGATATTTAATATCTCCTTCTAGTTCTTTAAGTTCAAATCTAATCTCTCTAATTTCTTTGTTTAGAGAGGTGTAAGTTGCTAAACATTCAGTATTTTTTCTTTTATCAATCAAAATAGATAATTTAATTCTAAGTTCATTTTTGGTTGAGCTATTTTTCTTAGATTTTAAAATATTTATCTCTTTTTGAATATCGTCAATATTTTTGTCAAGAATGTCAAAAATAGCACTTTTGGTTTTATCATTTTTAAGAATATATAGGTCTCGTAATTTGTTTTCTAAATCTTGAATTTTAGTCATTTTTCTCCTTTTGCTATTGCACTTTTGTGGTATATAAAGTTTAAGGTACAAAAAATATTAAAACCTAGAGCTTAACTTTTTGAGAGTTAAAATCTAGGTTGATATTAAATAAATTATAAATATGTTTTCGTTAGAGAAAGCTTCTGGAAAAGTAACCTAAAGTAACTCTAGAACTTAAGAAAAAAAGGTGTTAAAGTATTAAATAGTGATACTTTGCAGGTGTCCACATGAAAAATAAAGAATACTAAAATTGTAAATAATTATGTAGAAATAAGTATACATTAGTGTGCTTGGGGGTGTAGAAGTATAAAAAACGCTCCTTTCAAACACTTTTAAATATTTAGCTACTCTACTATCTTAAAACCTTTTTTCAATATTAGCATTTCCATACTTTTTTGTATAGATATTTTTACTTTGATTTTTGACCTGTACGTTTTTTATTATATTTTTCAGACTACTTTAATTTTTCGAGATTATTTGATAATATATTTTAAACTTCTTAAATCTAATTAGTTTCAATACTTTTTCTGTATTTTTAAATTTTTTTTATAAAAAGTTAGGATTGTTCCATTTCTTAAAATCGGGGGTATATTTTCTACAATGTTCTAAAATTTATAGGAAAAAGTATTTTTTAGAAGGTCTTTTTCATTTTCCTGATAATATAAAGTCAAAGAATGTGTCGTTTCTTCAAAAAATGAAATAAATATTGGAACGAAAAAAGAACTGGAAAATAAAAACTCAAAATTAATTTTATCAAAATCTTCTATGTTAAAATTTTTATAATAATTTTTAAAAAAATTAATAATCTCATCTTTTTCAACATCATTAAAGAGACTTTTGGAACAAATAGAATCTTTATAAAATAAGTTTTCAATTTTTTCATCTTGTGTGAAAAGTTTATTAAAACATTTATCGAAATATTCTTTACGTCCATTTAAAAATATAAAAAAATTAATATTTTTTTCTGTATGTATTTCTTCTAAAGATCTATTTTCAAGAATATATTTTTTAGCTCTATCGTAACTATCTTTTTTTAAAAGTAAAAAAAAATCATGTAAAACACAAATCTTATCATAAGATGATTTTTTCAAGTTTTCAATTTTTTCTTTATCAAAATTATCAAATTTTAAAGAACTATCACTGACTTTAAGAGAGGTAAGAAATTCAAGTTCTAATCTTTTTAAATTTAATTGCGTAGTTTTTTCTTTATCTCTATTCATTAACATATTTAATGCTTCAAGTTTAGAAGAAATACTTTGAGAAATTTGAATAAAATCTGCTAAAATTGAAGTATCATATGCAGATAGTAACTTTAAAACGATTTCTTTTTCTTTTTTTATTGCAGAAAGTTCCAAATCGTAATAATATTTATTTTTATCAAATGAAAGCTGTTCTTTATAATGAATTAAAAGCAATACAGTAGCTATACTGGCTGAAAAACTTCCCCAAAATAATAACCAGTTCTCATTTGAGATTGGTGAATAAAAAATGCCTTTCCAGTCAACAACTTTATTTGCTATAAGATCAGTTAATAAAAAACTAAAGTTAAATAACAAAATAAAAAGTAATAAGTAAAATAAATTGATTAAATTAGATTTTTTTAATAATATTTTGTACATTAGTATCTCCCCTGTTTAAAAATTTGATAATATTTTTATATCTCTCCTCTTTCTTTCAAAACTTTCTCCCAACGATATATGGTTGCTCTTGGAACTCCAAATTCTCTTGATAGTTCGCTTTTATTAAATCCCTTGTTGTAAAACATTTTAAATCGCTCTAATGGCTCACCTTTTAGTTCAATACTGCCTTTCTTTCTTCCGGTATATTTTCCTTGCTCTTTAGCAATAGTTACGCCTTCTTTAACTCTTTGAAGTATATTTTCTCTTTCTAATTCTGCTACAGCTCCTATAATAGTCAGAAAAAATTTTCCAATGGCAGTACTCGTATCAATATCTTTATCTATTACTTTTAATGTGGCACCTTTATTTTCTATTTCTTGAGTTATCTCGAGTAAGTCTATAGTACTACGACTCAATCTATCTAAAGATTTAACTACTACAGTATCATTTTCTTTTAAATCTTCTAACATAGCTTTCAATTGAGGTCGCTCTTTATTTTTACCAGAGATATTATCGCTATATATAATATCAGCATCTTTATAGGCTAATAATTGCCTGTCTAGTTTTTGTTCTACGGTTGATACTCTAACATAATATCTAATCATTAAAATCAGCTCCTAAGTTTTTATTTCGTTGTTTGTATTATTAAGAATCGTTTATTAAAACAATACATTTAGTTGTAAAGATTAGCAAGAAAAACCTAATAAAACAGTTAGAAAAGTGTTAAGATTATATGCCCTATCTAGGGAGTAGTCTATATGATACACAGGACATTTTTTATATTTTTTATTTACTTAAGAAAAATAGGATAGCCTAGACTATCCTATCTCTTTATTCTTTAGATTACTTCTATTTGGTTACAAATATGCTTAAATTTGATTTTACATAAGGTCTTGTACCATTCTATATCCACAACCTCAGCTATATATTTATCTTCAGGGTTTCCTCTGTTTATGAATTGTAAAAACAATTGATCCTTCTCTTCCCATTTCTTCCAACAAAATAGAGTTTTAAATCTATCATCATTCAAATCAAAATTTCTCAATGTTTCTGACTTCAACCCTTTTTTACATTTATCAAAATATTCTGAATCACTTTTAAATGTTAAAAGCTGTTCTTCTTTAATTTTAAGTGTTTTTTTATTCATATTCAATCCCCCTTTATTTAGCTATTTTTTAGTTTTGGAGATTATATCATATCTAAATATACTTTTCATATCCGAAACTGGTTTAAAGGCTTTTAAGGGCTTCACTTTTATTTTAAATATTCTTCTAGCGTATATATCTCATCAATATCTATCTGTTTTCGTTCTTCATTCACAATTATAAATATATCTCCATAAAAATTAACCTCTATATTAGTTTTTTTATTTAATACAAACTTATCTTTATCAAATAGGAACCCTTCCCCTTTTTCAAATTGATATTTTATATTTTTTTCTTTTAAAAAGTTTTCAACTTCCTTCAAAGCTTTTTTTAAGTCTTTTTTTCTTTTTCTTTCTTCTTTTTCTTCGTCATAGTCATCTTTATAATATGGATCATATTGTATTTTATTTTTTTCAAAGTCTTGCATTATTTTATATGCTTTCTCCCAATCTTTTAAAAGAACTTTCTTATATACTCTGTCTTCATACTCTGGACAAAATCCAAACTTTGAATAATATGGATACATGATATGGATGTGATTGTCTCCAAGTTGTAAACAAAAACAAATATCATCTTTTCTTTTGTAGATTGTTAATTGGTCATACTCTGTAAAACTTTCTGTTGCTCCACCTCTTAGATATGAATTATCCTTTTCGTAAAACTTTTTATAGATTGCCTCAAATTTTAACGGTAGCTCTTCTAATACCAAATACATCATGATTTTACACTCTCCCTTTTATTTTTGTATTTCTTTGGATTCACACAAACAATAACCATAATCCATATATGTTGTTTTAATTTCTTTTTCTAACTCAATATATAGGCTTCTTAACTCTCCAATCTCTTCTTTAAACTCATCTGGAATAAGTTCTTCAAGTTTAGTTAATTGATTGTAGAACATTTCTTCTTTACAATAAACTTCATCCTTTAGCATCAAACTCCCTCTTAAAACTTCCATAAAATCAATAATTATGTTCTTAGATTCCATCTTTTGACCCCTCCCATATTCTACGTTCGATTACTCTTCCATATTCAATGTATTTTAATTTTATGAGGTCTCTATATTTTACAAATTCTGATTCAAGAATATCACCAATTTTTTCTGTTTCTTCATATTCTTGAATTTTAAAAATTAAGTCTATTATTTCCCCTTCTTTTTCTGCAATATCATCTTTTAAAGCTCTGTGCATTCTGAAATCATCTAATATATCCATTACAAATTTATTTACACACTCTTCTTTAGATACAAAATTCATTTACTTCCCCCATTTCATTTTTTAGAAAGTTCTAAAGCTTTTTTTATATTTGTTAACCTAATTAATTCTTTTTGATAATATTCCCAATATATTGTATTCTTAAGTTCAGCTAGAGTTTCAACCCTCGCAATTTTCATATAGTCCTTGGCTATTATTTCTATATTAGTTTGTATCTTTATATGGTTTTTAGCCATTAATAGCCCTTTTAACGCTTTCTATTTCTTCATTAGTTAATTCCTCAAGGCTTTTGTTTCCTACAAGTTCTATCAATCTATTTAATTGCTTATATGTCATTGCTACACTCTCCTAATTTAATTTTTAGGAATAAAAAAAGGTACTACCTAAAAAGCACCTTTTCCCAATATAGCTATTCTTTTTATTTTTAGATCGTTTGTCTATAGCTTTCAAAAAGCGTAAATTCAAGCTTTTTAAAATATTCATGCTTTTATGTTTCTCTGCATCTCTTTCAATGGACATGAAAAAATACAACAAACACCACTTAAACCCTTTGTTTATATAGATTTATAAGAAATATCTTTACAACTTTTTTTGCCATTTTTAGGGGGTATATACCCCTAAAAAGCCCTTTTTTTGTTGTAAAGTTTTTATTTTTTTCTAGCCTGATTTATCTTATCCCAATCTTTCAAATTGCCTCTAAAATTTAAAACAGCTTTAGATATTACTTTATGTTGCTTGGTTAGGCTTTCTTTACTTTCAAACTCTAAAGAACTTTCTTTTCTATATTTTCTCAACCAATTATTAAGCTCTTTCAACCCTACAAAACAAAATACACCATCAAAAATCCTTTTAGTTAAAAATAAGTCTCCATTATAATTTACAAAGGTTTTAAAATTGATATTCCCCCTATCTCTTTCAATGGACATGGAAAAACATAAAGATTATACTTCTATCCCTTGTTTTATCTAGGTTTATAAGAAATATTTTTACAACTTTTTTTAATGTTTTTCCCCCCTGTTACTAGGGGAAAATATCATTTTTTTGTTGTAGAGTTTTTATTTTTTTCTAGCCTGATTTATCTTATCCCAATCTTTCAAATTACCTCTGAAAACTATAACAGCTTTAGAGACAACCTTGTGTTGCGTGGTTAAGCTTGCCTTACTCTCAAACTCTAAAGAACTTTCTTTTCTGTAATTTTCTAGCCACTTATTACATCTTTGCTTTATTCCAACATAAAAATAAACTTCATCAAAAATCCTTTTAGTTAAAAACAAGTCGCTGTTATAGTGTACAAAAGCTTTAAAATTAGAGTATTTATTGTCCTTTTGAGCCTTGTCTATTCTATCGCAAATTAATTTTATATAGAGATTTTCCAGTTCTTGAAAGTGATTTAAGCTATTTTTTAATTTTAATTCAATAGCTTTTATTATCTCAAGTTCATTTACTCCTTTAGGGATCCTTTTTACTTTCAGTTCTATGCGGGTATTATATGGGTAATCTTCTTCTAGTGCCTTTTTATCATATATACAAACATCAATATCTCTATTTTTAATCATATAACTTCTAGTTTTCAAATCATAAAGATTTTTAGTCTGTATTACTTCCTTTTCGTTAAGCTCTAAACCTAAAAGCCCTACAATAATATTTGAAAGTTTTTTACTTTTCTCAAACTCTCTCATACTATCAATACATAAATCCAGTCTTTTATTTTTAAAATCTACTACTTGCACCCTTTCCATTATTCCCCTTTTTGCTTTTATATAACTTTTTAAATCCTTGTAAGGCTCTTTGTTTATATTTGAATTATGAACATTAAGTTTTACTCTGTACAAGTTATCTTTATATGAATTAATAGTAATTATTGAATAACTATTCTTTTCTATTTCTTCCCTCAACGTAGGTGTTATTATCTCTAGTGTCTCGGTGTCTATTGTTGCAAAATCTTTTTTACTCTTACGAATTTTGGTTGTGCTTTCTAAGTATTCTTTTTCCAAAGTCCTCTCCTCTTGCTAGTTCTAGCAAAAAGGGAAGGATTAGCTTTTAAATACCTATTGTTTTTGAAACAAAAATATGTTAAACTCAACTTGTCAGGGTCGAGTTTTATTTTTGTTTTTAAACATAAAGTAAAGCTAATCCAAAAGGTTACTATTTTCAGATAGTAGCCTTTTTTTATTCCTTTTTTCGATAAAGACTAATCTTCCTTATCTTCTTTTACTTCCGAACCTTTTTTTCTAATAGTGATTTTCTTAGTTCTAGGACTATAAGTCATTTCTGTCTCTCTGTCATCTTGAGTTACTTTCATATCTTTCAACCAACTCAAAGGAAGACTAACTCTAGCGTTTACATAACCATTACTAGTTTCTGAAAACATTATTTTTATATCCCTAATTTCTTTAATCACTTCTTTTTTTCGAGTTCTTTTTTTCTTTTGTTCCAATTATTCACCTCCTCTTTGTGAGGTTGATTTAATTATAATTCAAGGCTTGAATTAAGTCAATAATTTTTTTTAATTATTTTTATGATAAGTTTAAAATATATTGATTTTATTAAGTTTATAAAGATTAAGTATTTTTATTTTTATATTTTTTTAATTACAATTATTGTAAAAATTAGTGAAGATATAAGAGTTGGAATAAAAAAGAAAAAAAAGAGAAGATGTGTCATCCTCTCTAGAGTTATAGAATTAGTATTTTATTTTTTTTCACTAGTCTAATTATTGGCATCATAATCATTAAAATTATAATTATTGAAATCTTTGTTAAAAAACTAGTCCCATCAAAAGTTTCAATAATTTTAGGAATACTCTCCACTCTTCACCTCCAAGAAATTTTAAAGGTATAAAATGCTCCTAAACACTCATTTTTCTCAAAGAGATTATTTTACTTTTATTAGTTTTTACTATATAATTATTATGACAACATAATAAAAACATTTCAAAAATTTGAGTGTAGTGTAAGCATTTATAAGTGTAACTTTTTGGTCAAAGTTTGTAACACTTATAATTTTTGCATTTTATACTCATTTTTTATAATTACTTTAAATCCAAGGTTCTAAAATTAGTATATTTTTCAAATTCTCCTCCCTTTATATTTGAAATAACTACAAA
>NZ_JACFAJ010000010.1 GCF_014250685.1 Cetobacterium sp. 2A
ATTCTAGTTTACAAAATTAGATTATAGCAACTAGAATATCTATATTTTAAAAGGATTTAATCTTGATTTAAATCTTGTATTAAGCTATAATAAAAACGTAAACTAAAGAACACTGTAAATAAAGGAGTTTCATTTTATGAGTAATTTAATAGAAGGATTTAAAAATGAATTTATTTTGCAAATATTTGAAAATAGATTATACGAAATTAATAGAACTTGTTTCTTTATTTGGAAGGTAGGAGTAAATTTAGCTTTAAGAGTTTCAGATGTTCTAAAAATTACTGTGACTCAAGCTGAATATTTTGTACTTCATGGAGAATATATAAGTAAAGACAAAAAGACAGGAAAAGCTAATAGAGTTAAGTTAAATAAAAATACTATGAAAGCTTTTAAAGAAGCTTTAGAATTAAGAAAAGTTATTAATGTTACTGATAATCCTTATCTTTTTGTTGGCATAGGAAATAGAGCTAAGTCTAATAAATTTTTTATAACAAGGCAAGCTGTTGATAAATATTTTAAACTAGCTGTTTCTGATGAAAATATTAAAATTAATATCGGTACTCATACAATGAGAAAAACATGGGGAAATCTCGCATATTTAAAGGGATATAAGATAGAATTAATTATGAAAAGATTAAATCATTCAAACCAAGCAACTACTTTATTATATTTAGGAATTTCTGATGAAGATATGAATAATGCTGTAGCTGAATTAAATATTTAGAATGGTTTCATAAAATCGATTTGAAAACTATGAAAATAAAAAAATTTACAAATATTAAATTTTCTATATTTTATGTTATAGGTTATTTATATTTAAAAAGACATATGTTCCTCTTGTTTTTTATAAAAATTATAGAAAAGACTACAAGTTTAAAATACACAAAAATGGCTAACTTTAAGAATGAGATAAAACTTAACAAATTAAAAAATCACTTTTAAACTAATCTGAAAAATACTAACAATTTAAATTAAATAGTAATTATATAAATTCTAAACAAATATGCATTATAAAAAACACCCATAATCTACAAAAAGTTGATAAATCAATAAAAAATTGAAGCCATCTTACTAAATCCTTTAAAACTCAAAAATAGACCGTATTCATTCTTGATGAACATTCACTAGAGACTATATTTTAAAATCGATTATAATCGAAATGATGATGTCAAATTTTTAGTACCTTCTAAAAATTCTATATTATTATAAAAAATACTGGTAAAAAATAGATTAAAGATTTACACTAACATAATGCAAATCTTTAATCTATGAATTTTAATGTAAATATTCTCAATTTAAGAAAAAGTTTCTAACTTTGTTAAGAGCTTTTTTTGTATCTTAATTAGAAATCTTATTGTTAGAACAAATAACTTGTAGATTTTCATGATATTACACACTCAATCTAGAAAATCTACAATTACTATTTATACTTCTAAAACTTTATCTCTTTTTTTGATTTTTTCTATAACAGAATACAATCGTAATTTTTTAAAGAGAAATTAAAGTTCAAAACAATGATAATTTTTATATGCTAATATTTTATTATTGAAAATTAAATAAAAAATGATGTTTTCTATTTGGAAAAAATTATGGTATTCAATAAGTGTAAATTTACTAGATTGTTCAGGAAATCGATTCTCAAAATATAGAAGATCTATTTGTGAAGTAAATAAAATATAATCTATATTATTTAAAGTATCTATAAATATCTTATTTGAACGAGTATTTAATATTTCCACTGTCGATTTTTTAAGAATGTGTTTTAAAGACAATTTCAGATTTTTACCTATCCAGTTATTAAGAGAAAAATCAATTATTAAAATATGTTTTTTCAATAATGGAATTTTCTTTTGTAAAATTTGATGGTAAAAAAATAGTGAAATTTTAAAGTAATCATCCTCTAAAAAACTTAAGTTATATTTCAATAAAAAGATTTTAAAAAAAGAAACAATATTTATCGGAATATTAAAATCATTACCAGACGTAGTATAATTACTAAAATTATAAAGTTCAAAATTTTTTTAAAATTTGAACACTCAAGAATACTTATGAAAAGATATTTGTCTACAGAGGAAAATTCAATATCAAAATAAAGTTCTAGCTCATACACTACTTGACTATAATATAAATTTTTTTTAGAGTAAAACTCTTCATGTAAAGTTAAAATTGTAAAAATAATATAGGGAAGATTATCTTTTAATATTTGATGATTTTTCAAAATATTTGTACTATCAACTTTAATACAATAACGAGTATATAATTCTTTTGTTTTAAAAGAGAATTCACTAAGGAAACTTTCAATATTTATATCCTCATTTTCTATATACAAATATATAAGTGTTACTTCAATTGCTTTAAATCCATAAAAATCTAGTTCTAAATTAAGTAATTTTGTTAATTTTTTTGTTAATAAAAATAGCTCATTTTTAAGTTTTTTAGAAATCAAATTATCTAAATATATTTTTAGAATGGGATTTAGAAAATTTTTTGATTTTAAAATATTAATTTCAGACTCAATTATTATTTTAAGTAGTAGCTGAATAAAGAATTTTCGAATATCTTCATTAGATCCAACTAAAAATGTGCCCTTCCATTTAACTTTTGATAAAGATAAATCATATTTTGAAAGTAATGCTGTAATTATTTTAAGATATAGTGATAGGTAATCATTTGAAGTAATCTTTAGATTTTCCCCCACTCCACACCGTACGTGCGACTTTCACCGCATACGGCGTTCCATCAACATAAGAAGTTGACTAAGGCCCATTCCTCCCCCACTTATTATCACAGGTTCATTGGTACTATAACCTCGCTCTCATAGAATTAAAGAAATTTCATTAAAAAATTAATTTATATTCACCAATATAAATACTGTATTCTACTTTCCACGTTCCATATTTTCTATCATAAAATTTACTTAGGTGGTTACTATAAGCCTGTGAACTTTATATTGCTATAGCAATACAGAGATTTTCATAGCGCAGATTTTTACTCATCTCCATTCACCTTAACTAAAAGTTAAGTAAAACATTTCTATTTTAACGTTAATCTAGACTTTTTAATTCGTAACTTCGCCAGCTAAAAGCATCTCACCATATAAATTTGACCTCCGGTCTATCATCATCTCAATCATCTCTGATTCGCATTTCCTCACCATTACATGTTAGGGATAATTCTCAACCGACTTCACCGAGCTTTACACCATTAAATTTAGTTAAATTTAATCGCATATCGGAGTATTAAGGAAAGCATTTCTGGGAATTATTCCATCATTCTACTTTTCGAAAATATAGTTCTCTACTACTTTGATTAATTTTTAAAATCAATTTAGCATGTTATAGCTTTTCACTATAAAACGTGTCACACCTGCACTTAACGTTAGTTTTGTTATGTTTAACGAATTGATTAAATTTGTTGAATCAATTTTTTTTTCAACCATTAGAGTCAAAAGAATATAGGTTTGTCTACATTTTGCTGATAAGTTAAAGGTAGCAAAAATTAATTCAGGATTAAATTCTTTAGAAGTTATTGTTAAAGAAAGAGAAGCTTTGTGTTTACTAATAAATCCTAGATTATTAGTAAGTAAAAAAAGATCAATTCTTTGTAATCCATTTTTAACCTGAGAAGAAGTAAGATTAAGAAAAGTTGAAATTTCTTCAGAAGTTAGAATCTTTTGCCCTAGAAAAGTTTTTAGAATGTCGATATCATTTTTATTTAAGCATGTCATGAATACCTCCTTTAATATTCTACTATTATATACTTGTATAAGATATATATCCATATTCTTTTTTTAAAAATAATAAGGTATAAAAAATAAAAATAAAAAAAATAAAATTTATACATAGAAAAAAATATATCAAACTGATATATTTTAAGGAAGTATTTAATATAAAAATAAATAATAAGACTAATAAAGACTTGGATTTTTTAAACGAAAATTATAATAAACTTTCTTTATTTTTTATAAGAAGAACTTAATAGGTCTATAGCACCAATAAAATTGATAGAAGATCTTTCTTGAAAAAAAGATAATTCATAAAAATATAAAATTGTGTGTAATAAAGATGTATTTTTTCGAACTATAAAACGATAATAAGAGTCTGAATATCTTTCTTGGAGGAAAAATGAGATTATCTTTAGAAAGTAATTATGCTTTAAGAATAGTTCTATATGTATATAAAACTAATGAAATACATTTAACAAGTCATATAGTAGAAAAATGCCAAATTCCTAGAAGTTTAGGTTTTAAAATTATTACAAAACTAGTAAATCAAAAAATTTTCAAATCATTCCCTGGTAGAAATGGTGGAATATTGGCAATAAGAAATCCTGAAAATATCAGTATTTATGATGTGATTGGAGCTGTTGAAAATTTAAGTATAAAGGAATGTTTAGATAACCCAGAAAATTGTGAATGGCGAAATGGAAAGTGTTCGGTGTGCCAAGAAATAAAAAAGGTTAGAAGTATAATGACATTAGAACTAAAAAAAATTAACTTTAAATATTTATTAGAAAAGGGGGAAATTTTATGAAAAATGAAAAAATGATCAAAGGTTGTTTAAAGAAATATGTAACAATAACTCATGGTATATTAGTACTATTTTTAATAACTGGAAACATTAGTTATGGACAGGAATGGATTAATGATAAAATTATAGTAGATGAAAATAGCATTGAAATACCAGAGGAAAGTACTGATATAAAAAATGACGGAACTATTAAAATAAAACATTTAGAAGAAACTGATGTAAGAGTTACGAATAAAGGAAATGGAATGGTTTTAGGACAAAATATAACTGATTCTAAAATAATTAATTCGGGAATTATAGCAGGGAACATAATAACAAGTATAAAAATTGAGGATTTTATAGAACCATCTGCCTCAGGAAATGGAATTTTTATAAAGGGTGAAAATAATAGCCTTGAAAACAAAGGTATTATAACAGGTGAAGGTCAAAGAAATAAAATAAATTCACGGGCATCCCAATTTGAAAGATCTGGAAATGGAGTTTATGCAAAGGTATCTACTATTAACGAATTAAAAAACAGTGGAATAATACAAGGTGATGTAACTACTGGCTATATCGACTCAACTTTGGCAACCTCAGGAAATGGAATTTTTATTGGTTTTGATCCAGTTTATGAGGATCGGGATATGCCTGACGTTAATATCAATAGTATTTATAATGAAGGAATTATTCAAGGAAAAGCAATTACTGATAGTTCAAATACACCAAGCGGAAATGGAATAACAATATCAGGAAAAGTAACAAAGATAGAAACTCTTGAAAATAAAGGTGTCATTCAAGGAGAGGTAACAACAATTGATCCTCGTGATGACTATTTTGATAATTCGGGAAATGGTATACATATTAGTGGTCTTGATGTGACTATTAATAATTTTAATAACTATGGAATTATAACAGGAATAGCAAATAATTCGAAAGGGAGGTCTGTAAATGGATCTATTGATATTAGCGGACAAAATATTTCAATAATAGGTTCTAATTTTGGAACTATAAATTCAAGGGGCGATAACCAAAAATATGCAATTGCCTTCAAATGGCTAGATATGCGGGGAGTACATTTTCCTGATCCTAACGATTTTACTGTAGATACTACCTATAGAAATTTTGGAACTATGGCTGGAGAGAAAGGAATCATTTATTTAGATCGTTATGGGAGACCAGGGGCAATAGATATAAATTTTGAAAATAATGGATTAATTGCAGGAACTGAAGTTTCAAATGATGATGCAAGGACAAATTATACAAATAATGGTGTTGCTATAACATTAGATAATATAGGAAATATAACTAATATTGAAAATGGAAGTGCTGGACTTATCGATGGAAAAACTATTCTTAATGGAAATATTGTTGGAAATGATAGTTCTACTTCTACTCTAGTAACGGGTACAAATTATGATAACTATATAATCAATGGAGCTGGAGTAGATAAAGGTGCACTTGTTGTTGATAAAAATACGGAATTAACAAGTAGTATAATTAACGGATATAATACGGCTGTATATATAGAGTCTGAAAAAACTCTAACTGCAACTGATACTACTTTTAATGGTGGAGGACTAAAAAATGCTGTTGCAGTTATAAAAGGCGACGATGGAAATAATATATTAAATTTACTAGGGAACTCAATAATAAATGGAGCAGTAGATTTAGGGGATGGAACTGATACTTTAACTATAGCAAATACAGTTCAAATAAATGGTAATTTAGATGGTGGAAATGAGCTTGATATTTTAAACTTAGGAGAAATGACTACAACTAAAATAACACCAAATTTAAATATATTACATGATATAAATGGATTTGAAGAAATAAATACAAATGGAAATATAACGTTGTTTGAAACTTCTAAAATTAATTCTGATAATACAAAAGGAGATATTAGTTTAGAAAGTGGAAACTTAACTTTAAGAATAGACCCTACAAAAAAAGACAGCACTGATAAAATAATTGGGCATGCTCTATATAACGAAACGGGAGAGTTAACTGTTAATTCAACTGGTGGAAACTTAGTGCTCGGATTAAATGGAATAGGAGAAAATACTATTGTTGCTATGAATGGTACAATAATTCAAAATTCAATGGACACTCCACACTCTGAAACAGATAAAATAATAACAAATTCATTAGTTCTTGATGCTATTTTACAAGAAGATGGAGATATCAAAATAGGAATATTAGACCGTATTCCTTTACCTCCAAAACCACCGATTAATCCACCAGTAGAACCACCTATTACTCCTCCAACAGTAATAGATTCATTACTTTATGAAAAACTAAATAAAGTATATCAGTCTACAGTAACTGCTGGAGAAATAGGCGCTTTAGCTAACACTACTCTTTTAGAAGATAAAACATACGAAGAATCTCTAGGAGGGTTATTAACGATACTTGACCAAATTTACGCTAATAATCCTTATGCGTATACTTTAAAGTCTTCTAGAGATAGTTTAAAGCTATTTGAAGACAATATGTCTTATCTAACAATCAAACCAAAAGAAAATGAGTGGATAATTCAAGGAAAAGGAATCTATACTGGTGTTAAGAATGATAATGCTTCTTCAGGAAAAAATTACTATGGATTTGACACAGGTCATAGAAACTACAAAACTACGACTAGTACTTCTGGAGGATTAGCTACATTTGAATATGGACTATCAGATAAAACTTCAATAGGTGGAGTAATCGGAGGAAATAATCAAGATATTAACTTCAAGGGATCAAGTAAAATAAAAGGAAACTCCTTATATTTGGGAACGTTTGCAAAAACAGATATTAATAACTTTAAATTAATGGCAGGATTAGGATATCAATATACAGCAGCTGACGCGGATAGATCTGTATCAAATATGTATGACTCGTTTAAGACAAGCGATAAATATGATATCAACTCACTAAATGCTTTTGCTGAAGTAAAATACTCAATCGAAGGAAATGATAACTGGACACTAGAACCAAAGGCTAGATTAAGTTACTACTACATCGAGCAAGACAATGTAAATGAAGGATATACTCCAGGACAATTATCAATAGCGGTAGATAAAGCAAATAGTAATACAGCAGATTTAGAATTAGTAATTGACTTAATCAAAAATGTGTATTTACAACAAGGTAAATTAAAAAATATATTCTCATTTGGGATAATAAATACTATCGGAGACAAATCTAAAGAATTAAATGGATACGTTCTAGGAAATTCAAAAGATGGAAACAAATTTGATATTCAAGGAGTAGAACTACCAAGAACATCAGGAAAAGTAGCATATAACTTAGAATTAGAACAAACAAGTGGAATGATATATACAGCAGGTGTAAGTATGGAATTTGCAAAAGATTATAACAGAAACGCAAGTGCAACAATAGGATTAGGATATAAATTTTAAATATATTATTCAAAAAATAATTTAAATACAAATGCTTCCAAGTGATAAAAACTAAGCTTTCAACGAATAAAATTTATTGGAAGCTGGATTTTACTACTAAATAAACAATAACTGTTTAACTATTACTATTCTTTTAAAATTTCTAACCTTATAAAATGAAACTATCTAAAAAAAGTATTAAACTTAGGAATAATATTGAAGATTATGCTGTAAGAAAGCTTAACTTCTGAGACTATTGGAATAGGATATTGAGCTACTTATAAGGTTATTGTATTTAAAAATTAATTATTAATCTAAATTAACAAAACCAGAAAATCTACTATCGTAGTTTTTCTGGTTAAAAATAAATAACTATTGAACTCTATTAAAAATAATAGCTTCCTCTAATTGATATATAAAATGATAGTAATTTTCAGGATTGAAATTTAAAACAATTGAACTAGTATCAAAATTAGAATTTGTTATTATCAATAAATGTATTTTTTCTTTATGATAACGAATTAATTCTTCTTTGGTATCAAAAATAATTGAACATATTTTAAACTTATGGCGTATTTCCTTTTCTAAAAAATAAATTAACTCTTTATTTAAACTGTCAATATAAATTAAAATATGATTATTTCTGCTCTCTTCTATCTTTCGAATTAAAATAAAATTATGTATAAAAAAAAGAAAGCAATAATTTTCAAAAGGAACACTAACATTGTATATCTCTTTTAAATTTTTTTTAATAAATAAATAAGATTTATTTTGAATATTGTTTTCTGGGTTATTGATATCTAACATATTATTTTTTAGTATTAAAAAATTTAAATTTTTAAAAAAAATTTGTTTTTCTTTCTTATTTAATTTCAGATTTTGAAGTGAATATTCATTACATAATTTAGAAATAAATAATTTATATAAAGTTTCAGAATTATTTTCAAAAGAATTAATAGAAATAAGACTTAATTCTTTGTCACAATAAGTAATCTTATTTCTATCTTCAAAAAAAACAAAATGTTTAAAAAAGTCATTATTTTTACTCGAAAAATCAACTCTTTTAATTTTTTTTATAATTTTATGCGCTATTAAAAAACTAATAATATCCTCATTTATTGTTAAATAATATTTTTTTAATAATTTAATAATTTTAAAACGAGTTTTTTCAAGATTAAAATCTTTTAATAGATTACTAATAGATTCTCTATGAAAATTTGTTAAACATATTTTTGTAAAAAATAAATATAAATTTTTTAATAATAAAAAATATCTGGCTGATAGACTTGAATCCGTAATAAAATATTTATTTTTATTATATTCAAGATTCAAATTATATTTTTTGATATATTGTTTTATAAAAATAATATCAGATTTTATTGTTGTTCTAGAAACATCTAATTTTTTTCGTTCATGTTCCATATTGAAATCATTTTCAATGAGAAGCTGAAAAATTAGATATGAACGTCTTTCCTCTTGAGTTAAACTAGAGTGGCTATTAATTAAATTGATGATTGTTTCTGGAATATTTCCTTTTAAGTCTAAGTAATAATGTTTATTTGATTTTAGTATTTGTAAATAATCTTTAAAGTACTCGTTACAAAAAGTTATGTTTTTATGAACTAAGCGTTGACTAGAAAGAAGAATAAGGCTTAATTCCTGGACTGTATATTCTTTTTCAAGTAATGAAAACAACAATTTTTTTTGACTACTATTAACCATAAAATTCCCCCAATATAAAAACTGTACATAATAGTTCTGAAAAGTCTGAACTATTATGTACATTGATAAAAAGTACCATGTAGAGTATTATATCCTGAATATAGTAACATCTGCAAATAAATAAAAGAGGAAATGGTATATGAATGAAATTATGAAACTAATAAATAGATTTTCTTTATCTGAAACCGATAAAGAAATCTTAAGCCTGAAATTAACTAATAAAAAAATTAATAACATTATAATTCTTCAAAAAAAAGCATATATAAGCTTAGATCAAAGAGAAATGATAATAATACACAATGTATCTAAGGATGCATCAGTAATTTTAGATAAAATAAAAGAAAAATCAAATAAACAATTTATATCCTTTGATACTAAAAGAAGAATCAAAAAAAAAATTAGCTGGTCTAATGAAGACTTAGAATTTTTAAAAGAAAATTATAATAAACTCTCTTTAACCCAATTAAGCGAAATACTGGACAAAAGCTATTATCAGATTCAGCATAAAAAAATATCCTTAAATTTATATCAAGTCAAACCATGGAGTAATCACGAAGTTAGCTTTTTAAAAAAAAATATTAATAAATCTCTTTATTTTTTATCAGAAGAACTTAATAGATCGATAGCAGCAATAAAAGCTAAAAAAAGAACTCTCTTAAATAGTACAGAAAATTGACATTCAATATAAAATGCTATACAATAAAGATATATTTTTTTGAACTAAAAAACGATAGTAAGAGTCTGAATATCTTTGTTGGAGGAAAAATGAAATTATCTTTAGAAAGCGATTATGCTTTAAGAATAGTTTTATATGTATATAAAACTAATGAAATACATTTAACAAGTCATATAGTAGAAAAATGCCAAATTCCTAGAAGTTTAGGTTTTAAAATTATTACAAAACTAGTAAATCAAAAAATTTTAAAATCATTCCCTGGTAGAAATGGTGGAATATTACCAACAAGAGACCCTGCAAATATTAGCATTTATGATGTGATTGGAGTCATTGAAAATCTAACTATAAAGGAATGTTTAGATACCCCAGAAAGTTGTGAATGGCGAAATGGAAAGTGCTCAGTGTGCCAAGAAATAAGGAAGGTTCGAAATACAATGATATTAGAACTAAAGAAAATTAACTTTAAATATTTATTAGAAAGGGAGGAAGTTTTATGATTAATGAAAAAACAATTAAAGGTCGTCTGAAGAAATGTACAACAATAACTCAAGGTATATTAGTATTATTTTTAATAACTGGAGGACTGAATCCAAGCTTTGGAAATGGGATTTCAATAAATAACGATAAAACCATAATGCAACAAATAGAAATACGAACAGAGACAAATATATTCAATAACGGAATAATTAAACCCTCTGATTTATCTGAAGATAGAATTAATTCAGGAAATGGATTAAGTAGATTCCAGTTATCCTCTAATCCAGGAATCGCTGTAACTTTAAAACAAGTAATAAATAATGGGCTTATCGAAGGAGACAAGTCTTTTAAAAATGAAAAAGAAAAACAAATCTTAAATACTGGAAATGCTCTAAGTATATACAATCAAGATTCTGGAAATCAATTCCTTCAAAATATTTTAAAAGTAGAAAATAACGGACAAATGAATGGGAAAGTACATATAGAAGATTATTTAGTAGTCGATAATAAATCTTTATATGGTTCTGGTAATGGAATAAGTAATTATAACAACACAAGTAAAAAAGGGATATCATCAATTGGGGAAATAGTAAATGTAGGAGATATAACAGGTGATGGATCGATTCTTCAATTGGATAACACGACTTCGAATAAAGTTAGTGCTACGGCAGTAGGAAATGGAATTTCAAATTTATCTCACAAATCAACTATTGAAAAAATAAATAATAAAGGAAATATAATAGGAAATGCATTCATAGGAAATAATTCTGGAGAAATTAACTCAGCAATAACCTCATTTGGTATTGGAAATGGAATTTTAAATTATTCACTTGAAAATGGAGATGGGATAATTAATTCTCTTATAAACAATGGAATAATTAAAGGAATTGTAGAAACAAAAGGGAAACAACTAAAATTAATTGGAAGTGGAAACGGAGTTTCGAGCTTTTTCTCAAATTTAGGAAATGTTGAAAATAAAGGTCTTATTATAGGAGATATAAAAAACCAAATATCTCCTACCAAACTGGATATAAATAACTCTGGAAATGGAATAGCTTTCAACAAAAGTGGAACTATAGAAAACTCTGGAGTCATAAGAGGAAAAGAGTATTCTATTAATGGAAATTCAGGAGAAGTCAAAAATTACGGAACATTAATTGGAAAACAAATAGTTTCAAAATCTCTTCTAGAAGAAAATTTAGGAATTCATATTGAATTAGTAGAGCTTCCTAATGGAAATACAGCTATAAATAAAATAATTAATGGAAAAGGTGGAGAAGTTAGATTAAGTGATGGAACTATCAAAACTATATTGAATGGAACCACAAATGGAGACATCTCTACAATAGAAGGAACGTTAGATAAAAATGATAGTTTTATAAATGCTTCTAAATTAACTACAACAGAAAATTTAATAATAAATGGAGCAGGAATATCACATGGGAGTTTAACTGTTGATATTAATGACTTTGAGTTAAAAAATAGTATTATTAATGCTAGTCAAGCAGCTATTACTTTAGAAAAGGATGGGAAAACTACATTGACAGATGTAGTGATTAATAGCTCAAAAACAGATTTAAATGCAATATCTGGTTTTAATACTAATAATGAGTTGAATATAAAGAACAATTCTATTATAAATGGTAATATTAATTTAGGTGCTGGAACTGATACCTTGAGCATTTCTAATACAGTTCAAATAAATGGTAATTTAGATGGTGGAAATGATCTTGATATTTTAAATTTAGGTGAAAAAACTACTTCTAAAGTAGCTTCTAATCTAAACATATTCCATGAAATTAATAATTTTGAAAATATAAGTACAAATGGGGATATAACTTTATTTGAAGTAGCAAAAGTAACTGGTGCTGATGAGATTAATTTAGAAAGTGGTAACTTAATATTAAGAGTGGATCCTACAATAACTTTAGATGGAAAAGTAACAGGACATGCCTTATACGGAAATAATGGTACACTATCTAGTACTGGAGGAAATCTAGTAATAGGTTTAAATGGAATAGGAGCTAATACTACTGTTTCAATGGGTGGAACAACAATAACTTCTGGAACAAATGACTCTTGGTGGAAGGATACAGATCATATAAAAACTAACTCACTAGTGTTAGATGGTAAGTTATCAGATGATGGTAAAGATGTAAACATAACTATAAAAGAGTTTATACCACTAGAACCACCAAAACCAATTCCTCCTATAGATCCACCAATTGATCCGCCAGTGGATCCACCGGTTAATCCACCAGTAGAACCACCAACAGTAATAGATTCGTTACTTTATGAAAAACTAAATAAAGTATATCAGTCTACAGTAACTGCTGGAGAAATAGGCGCTTTAGCTAACACTACTCTTTTAGAAGATAAAACATACGAAGAATCTCTAGGAGGGTTATTAACGATACTTGACCAAATTTACGCTAATAATCCTTATGCGTATACTTTAAAGTCTTCTAGAGATAGTTTAAAGCTATTTGAAGACAATATGTCTTATCTAACAATCAAACCAAAAGAAAATGAGTGGATAATTCAAGGAAAAGGAATCTATACTGGCGTTAAGAATGATAATGCTTCTTCAGGAAAAAATTACTACGGATTTGATACAGGTCATAGAAACTACAAAACTACGACTAGTACTTCTGGAGGATTAGCTACATTTGAATATGGACTATCAGATAAAACTTCAATAGGTGGAGTAATCGGAGGAAATAATCAAGATATTAACTTCAAGGGATCAAGTAAAATAAAAGGAAACTCATTATATTTGGGAACGTTTGCAAAAACAGATATTAATAACTTTAAATTAATGGCAGGATTAGGATATCAATATACAGCAGCTGACGCGGATAGATCTGTATCAAATATGTATGACTCGTTTAAGACAAGCGATAAATATGATATCAACTCACTAAATGCTTTTGCTGAAGTAAAATACTCAATCGAAGGAAATGATAACTGGACACTAGAGCCAAAAGCTAGATTAAGTTACTACTACATCGAGCAAGACAATGTAAATGAAGGATATACTCCAGGACAATTATCAGTAGGAGTAGATAAAGCAAATAGTAATACAGCAGATTTAGAATTAGGAATTGACTTAATCAAAAATGTGTATTTACAACAAGGTAAATTAAAAAATATATTCTCATTTGGGATAATAAATACTATCGGAGACAAATCTAAAGAATTAAATGGATACGTTCTAGGAAATTCAAAAGATGGAAACAAATTTGATATTCAAGGAGTAGAACTACCAAGAACATCAGGAAAAGTAGCATACAACTTAGAATTAGAACAAACAAGTGGAATGATATATACAGCAGGTGTAAGTATGGAATTTGCAAAAGATTATAACAGAAATGCAAGTGCAACAATAGGATTGGGATATAAATTTTAATTAATGCAAAAGGGAGAATTTCAATTGATTAAAAGATTAAAATGTGACGTAACTTTTGGAGAAAGTTTATTATTTATACTAGGATGGACGCTGTTAATTATAATAACATTTGGTTTAGCTTCACCATTTTTTATATTTTCACTGATAAAATTTCTGATTAACAAAACAACTATTGAAGAAATCTACACAACAAATAAATGAAAAAATATCAATATTAATGGTAGTAATATTATTAATTTTACTATTAAAAAGAAGTTAATAATAAAATAATTTTATAACTATCTTGTAATAAAGTTCATTAAAAAATAGATTTCATCCAACAATATTATATATAATAAATAATGTTTTAAATTTGAAAGGAAATTGATGAAAACAAAAAAATATACTTATCCTGCTGTATTCAAAGAAGATAATGGTGATTTTTATATAACTTTCCCTGACTTTCCAGATGCACATATATATGGTAAAAATTTAGAAGAAGCTTTATTTTTAGCAGAAGATTGTTTAGGGTTATACCTTTATTCCTTAAAAATAAAAGGGCTCACTATTCCGAAAGAAAGTAATCCACAAAATATAAAAATTGAATCCACAGATTTTATTCAACTACTAGAAGTATCTATTCCATCTATTATAGGTACTTCTAATAATAGGAACATTAAAAAAAGTATATCCTTATCTAAATGGCTAAACGAATTTCATAAAAAAATTAAATTAATATTTTTATTATGGTTAATTTAAAAAATAATTAAAATTGCTAAAATAATTGTAAAAAGGTATAATAATTAACCGACGATTTTATTACTTTTAAATAAAAATCGTTGGTTTTTTATTTAAAAGTAATAAAATCAGCATGTTTCAAAGGGGTGGCATTTGTGAAAAATGAAAAAATAATTAAAGGTTGTTTAAAGAAATACATAACGATAACTCAAGGTATCTTAGTATTATTTCTAATGACTGGTGGAATCACGTATTCTCTAGATATAGTAAATAATTATGAAAATAGAGAAATTGTAAACTTTAATAATAATCAAAATCAAGATCAGAACATAACTGTAACTAAAGATAATGTTACTGTAAGTAATTTAGGAAGTATAAATACTCAATATCTTGGAGATGCCAAATATAATACTACAACTCAAAGTAATAAAAGTAATACAATTCAAATTAAAGCGGGAATATTAAATTCTAAAATAATTAATAGTGGAATAATTTCTACAGAAACAATATTAGATAAAGGAAAGTATAGCTCTAAAATTGCAGATGCGAAAATAAATACAGTTGGAAATAGTATTTATGGTGATGCTACAATTAATAATGAAGGATTTATTAGTAGTAATGGGACTTTAAATGCCGGAGATGTTGATTCTTCAGAAGTTTATGCTTCTGGTTGGGCTACAAATTCATTAAATGGAGTAAGAAATAGTGTTGAAAAAATAAATAAAGGTAAAATAATAGGAAATGGAAATATTAATGGTGGAAATGCCATAAGTAAGGGTGGTTCCGGTGCTACAGCTGCAGCTGTAGCACCGGAAGAAAGTGCAAACGGAATTTATGGTAATGGAAATATTATTAATGATGGAATTATTAGTGGAAAGATTTTTCTTGTTGGTGGAAATGCATTAAGTTATGGGTCACAAGCTGTGGCACAAGCATATGCAAGAAGAAGTGGAAATGGTATTGTTGGAAATGGTGAAATTATCAATCATGGGACTATCTCAGGATACTCTAATTTAGTAGCAGGAAAATTTGATGGGAGAAATGGAACAGAAAAAGGTACCGATTATTCAAAAGTAGATTTTTCAGGAAATGGTATCTCATTTAAAGGAGATATATCAAACAATATAACAAATAGCGGAGTTATAAAGGGATCAGAAAGTGCAATAGCTGCAAACTCAATAACTGGTACGGTTAATAATTATGGAATTTTATCAGGAAGAGAAATTTTTGGAGATGGACTAGAAACAATAAAAAATGATTCAACACAAACTCAAAAAGATTTAATGGCTATATCACCAACTATAGAAAATAATTACGGTGTCTATATTAAACTAAATAACGATGAGAACAGAACAATAGCATCAATAACAAATGGAATTGGTGGGATGCAAAATGTAAATGGAATTATTAAAACTATAGTTAATGGGCAGAAATATGATAATTTAGGAAATGAAACAGATGTAGATAATTTATCAGTAGATAGTTATACAATCGCTGATAAAAATGAGTATAACAATTATATATTCAACGGTGCTGGAATTAGTCATGGATCATTACATATAAACTCTGGAAATGATGTAGTTATCACTGATAGTGTTTTAAATGGAGCATCAGCTGCTCTTTCTGTGGATGCAAATAGCACTATAACTTTAACCAACACTATTTTAAATGGTGGAGGATTAAAAGGAAATAATAAAGTTATTTCAGGATTTAATGGGGATAAAACTATTAATATTAATGGAACTTCCGTAATAAATGGAAATATTTCAATGGGAGTAGGAAACGATGCACTATCAATATCTAATGATACTTTTATCAATGGTAATTTAGATGGTGGAGTAGGAACTGATATTTTAAATTTAGGTGAAAAAACTACCTCTAAAGTAGCTTCTAATCTAAACATATTCCATGAAATTAATAATTTTGAAAATATAAGTACAAATGGGGATATAACTTTATTTGAAGTAGCAAAAGTAACTGGTGCTGATGAGATTAATTTAGAAAGTGGTAACTTAATATTAAGAGTGGATCCTACAATAACTTTAGATGGAAAAGTAACAGGACATGCCTTATACGGAAATAATGGTACACTATCTAGTACTGGAGGAAATCTAGTAATAGGTTTAAATGGAATAGGAGCTAATACTACTGTTTCAATGGGTGGAACAACAATAACTTCTGGAACAAATGACTCTTGGTGGAAGGATACAGATCATATAAAAACTAACTCACTAGTGTTAGATGGTAAGTTATCAGATGATGGTAAAGATGTAAACATAACTATAAAAGAGTTTATACCACTAGAACCACCAAAACCAATTCCTCCTATAGATCCACCAATTGATCCGCCAGTGGATCCACCGGTTAATCCACCAGTAGAACCACCAACAGTAATAGATTCGTTACTTTATGAAAAACTAAATAAAGTATATCAGTCTACAGTAACTGCTGGAGAAATAGGCGCTTTAGCTAACACTACTCTTTTAGAAGATAAAACATACGAAGAATCTCTAGGAGGGTTATTAACGATACTTGACCAAATTTACGCTAATAATCCTTATGCGTATACTTTAAAGTCTTCTAGAGATAGTTTAAAGCTATTTGAAGACAATATGTCTTATCTAACAATCAAACCAAAAGAAAATGAGTGGATAATTCAAGGAAAAGGAATCTATACTGGCGTTAAGAATGATAATGCTTCTTCAGGAAAAAATTACTACGGATTTGATACAGGTCATAGAAACTACAAAACTACGACTAGTACTTCTGGAGGATTAGCTACATTTGAATATGGACTATCAGATAAAACTTCAATAGGTGGAGTAATCGGAGGAAATAATCAAGATATTAACTTCAAGGGATCAAGTAAAATAAAAGGAAACTCATTATATTTGGGAACGTTTGCAAAAACAGATATTAATAACTTTAAATTAATGGCAGGATTAGGATACCAATATACAGCAGCTGACGCGGATAGATCTGTATCAAATATGTATGACTCGTTTAAGACAAGCGATAAATATGATATCAACTCACTA
Organism: Cetobacterium sp. 2A; assembly: GCF_014250685.1. Taxonomy (GTDB): domain Bacteria; phylum Fusobacteriota; class Fusobacteriia; order Fusobacteriales; family Fusobacteriaceae; genus Cetobacterium. The sequence goes on from NZ_JACFAJ010000010.1 coordinate 17,931, forward strand.
AATGCTTTTGCTGAAGTAAAATACTCAATCGAAGGAAATGATAACTGGACACTAGAACCAAAGGCTAGATTAAGTTACTACTACATCGAGCAAGACAATGTAAATGAAGGATATACTCCAGGACAATTATCAATAGCGGTAGATAAAGCAAATAGTAATACAGCAGATTTAGAATTAGTAATTGACTTAATCAAAAATGTGTATTTACAACAAGGTAAATTAAAAAATATATTCTCATTTGGGATAATAAATACTATCGGAGACAAATCTAAAGAATTAAATGGATACGTTCTAGGAAATTCAAAAGATGGAAACAAATTTGATATTCAAGGAGTAGAACTACCAAGAACATCAGGAAAAGTAGCATATAACTTAGAATTAGAACAAACAAGTGGAATGATATATACAGCAGGTGTAAGTATGGAATTTGCAAAAGATTATAACAGAAACGCAAGTGCAACAATAGGATTAGGATATAAATTTAATTCAATATCAGACTTAATTCCTAGCCAAACTCAAAAGACAAAAATAGAGAAAATTAATATAATAAAAATTGATTCTAATGTAACTTTTGATTTTGATAGTTCAAATTTAAAAGTAAATCAAAGAGAAGAATTAAAAAAAATATCAGAAAATTTAAGTAAAGAGTCTGTAAAAGGACAAATAAAAATAGTAGGACATACAGATAATATAGGTTCTAAAGATTATAACCAAAAACTTTCAGAAAAAAGAGCTAAAGTAGTAGCAACAAAGCTTAAATCTAATATGAAGCTAGAAAATATCCAGTATGACATTAAAGGGGAAGGAGAAACTAAACCTTTAAATTCAAATTCAACTAAAAAAGAAAGATCAGAAAATAGAAGAGTGGAAGTAATATTTTCTAATGAAAACTAATTAATATTATAAAAATCATTTATAATATTAGGTAACAAATCTATAATAATGTAAAAGGAGGTTTGAGTATGATTAAAAGATTAAGATGTGATGTAACTTTTGGAGATAGTCTATTATTTATATTAGGATGGACACTACTAATTATAATAACATTTGGTTTAGCTTCACCATTTTTTATATTTTCACTAATAAAATTTATGATTAATAAAACAACTATTGAAGAACTATAGGAGAGAAAAATGAAAAAAATAATAATATTAATGTTAATGGCATCATCACTTTTGTTAGCTAAAGGAAGTAATGATATTCTTGAGGATAGAATTGAAAATGAATTAGTAACTAGAAAAATAATCCAACTATCTAATTACAAAATTGATTATGATGTTGATGCATCTACTAACCAAATAAATATAGAAGTTGAGTTTGAAGGAATGAAAGAACCTAAAGTAAATTTTGATGATATTACTTCAAAATTACTTAAAGTATCAGAAGAAATAGCCCCAGAAATAAATGATATCTACATTATAATAAAATATGATCCAATGATTGGAGAGGATAAAGTTTTGTTTTCAAAATCATATAGAAGATAGAAAGATAATATAGTAATAAAAAAGAGGATTAATTAATCCTCTTTTTTATTACTATATTATCTCTTATATATTTTGTTTTGGAACAAATGAACTATGTAACTCTTGTTCTAATCCTTCAGTTATTTTTTTAAAAATTCTAAACTTAGATTTAAAGTTCCTTTTTCCACTCCACTTATTCGTGACCGGTCAGATTCTATATTTTTAGCCAACTCAATTTGTGTTAGCCTCTTTTCTGTTCTAGCTTTAATCATAGCTGAAATTATCTCATACTCAGGGGTTAATTTACCATACTCTATCTTTATTTCTGGATTTTGTATTGTTCATTAAAAAAATCATTAAATTTCATTTAAAAACCTCCCAATACAATCTTCTTTATATTTTGTTGCCTTTTCCAGTTCACTTTTTGGAGTTCTTTGAGTTTTTTACAAATCTATTTGTTAACATTATATTTTCTTTTGTAAAAAATAAAAGATTCTAGAAATATTAATTTGGATTTTTTTTACTATACTCCATCTTTCATATACTTAACATGAGGTTCTTCCAAATGTTTGTATTAAATTGCTTTTAATGATTTAGCTCTCATTTTAACATCCAGATCTGTCAAAAAATCTTTAACTGGAATTTTTCCGTTGTCTTTTATATAAAAATCAACTTGAAACACAAAATCACTTTTTTACATAAAAAAAATATCATATATAACATATAACCAAATAAAATAATATCTTTTGAAAAATTCTTCACCATCTGTGTATAATATATATGTGAACTAGATATCTAGAAAGAAAGTTGTGGGGGAAAAATTTACTAAAAGAATTTTTAATAAAAATACTAAAATTTATAGATTCAAAATTAGAAAAATGCAATCTAAAACTTGAGTTAAGAGAATTTAAAGATCTATATAAATAAATTTAGCGTTTTAAAAATAAATAAAACGTTAAATAGATGAAATGATAAAATATTTCAATCAAAATATAAAGGGAGAAAAAATGATATTTGAAGTTAAATTAAATCAAAAAAAAAAGCTAGAATTTGAAACACTAAATTTTATGGATATAAAAAGATTTGGAGAAGTAATTGGATTGAGTCACAATAATCAAGCAAATGAAAAACATCTAGAGGAAATACTCTCTTCAATGATAGGAGAAAGTATATTTCAAGACTATTTAGTTTTTGGTAGAGAAAGAAGATACCAAAAGGAAGCTGATATATTTGCAATAAACGAAGACGGAGATTTAGTAATTTTTGAGTTAAAAGTCAACGGTCAATATGACAGAAGTAAGTTATTACAAATAATGGATTACGCTGCAATTTTTTCAAAGTGGGGATATAAAGAAATACATGAACATTATCAAAAGTCTAATAAAACAACTGATGAATTTTATCAAAAATTTAAAGATAAATTTCCAGATGGAATATCAAAAAATAAATTTAATAGAAGACAAAAGATGATTATTATTTCTAACTCTTCTGAAAAATCTATATCTTCAGCTGTTGAATATTGGAAAAGACAAGGTATAGAAATTGAAGAATATTTTTATAGATTTTATAAAATTGATAACCAATTTTTATTTGAAATAACCACAGACAACTTTGCACCTGAAGATTCTCAAAATGCTTGGATTAATACCAATTTAAAATATGACAAAGATGCCTATAAAGATATGATTAAAAATCATAAGGCCTCAGCTTATGGGGATAGAGCTAATACAATTACAGATAATATGAAAAATGGATATATTTTTTTATATCATAATGGATGTGGAATAATAGGAGCAGGGATTGGTACAAATCAAATTATAAATCAAGTTACCAACGGAGAAGAAGAAAAATATATTAAATTAAAAAATTTTATACATGGATGTAATGATGATGGAAAAATAATAAAATATATTAATCCAAAAGAATTAAAAAAATTATTAGATCAAGATTTTTATTTTGCTAATACTAAAATATCATTGGACAAATTAAAATCTGAAAAATTATATGAAAAATGTCTAAATATCTTTCAATAAATAAATTATGGATAATAGAAACATCGTTTTAATCTAACCATAGTGGGATATGTGTTTTTAAACCTTAAAAACATAAAAGGTTCCTCAAAATAAAATTGAGGAGCCTTTTTATTTTATGAAAAATTACAATTATTATTTATATTCTTCCGTTAATTCTGTAAATATAAAATAACCCTAAAGCTACTATAATAAAAATTATTCTACTTACCCATGTTTCAGCCATCAATATACCTGTAACATGTTGAAAATAATCTAGTAAAGCCCAAAATACAAATACACCCAATACAAAAAAGAAATAAAGTACTATATATGCTAAGTTAAATTTTGTAAGACTGTTATAATTATACAAAAGTGTTATAATTTCTAAAATAAAAGCTAATAAAAAATATTTATAAAATATTTTTTTAAAATCAATTTTCATTAAATCCCCCTTACTTTATATCTGTATTTTTCGGCATTATTATATTATTTATTGTAGGATAGATTTTTTCTCTTTTTTCTAATTCAGATTTGAATCCCTCTTTTGTTGCATATATATCAAGCCCCATATCTTTAGTAAATTGCACTGTTGATTTCAATGGTGTTAATCCTATATATTTTGTTGGTTGCAACTCTCTACCAAAACGACTAACTTTTACATTTTTAATTTTAATCGTAAATAAAATTCCTTCTCCTTTTATATTTTTTAACGCTTTATATCCGTTTATAACTTTTCCACCTAAATCAAAAGCAGAAAACGCAAGGTTTCCAATATTATATATATCTTCTCCTAAGGTCTCGCTAATTTTTACATCTTGAATAGTATTTTCTATTGTAGTCTTTAGAAGATTTCCTAAAGGCTTATAAAACCAATCTCTGGTCATGTTAAAACTTCCCATCTTATCTGGGGTGCCTTTAGCTACAAAATAAATATCTGCTACAAACTCAGTTATCATACCTGTCGTATGTGCTATCAATATAAACGATACTGATAAAGGATTATGTTTTATAGTTTGACTAATTCCAATTGTTGCCGCTAAGTTACTGGTACTCATTAGAGTTTTACTCCAGTCCATAGGTAAAATAATTAATTCGTTAGATACATCTTTAATTTCAATATTTCCAACATAAGAACTTAAACTATCGGCTCCTGTTTCTCCTCTGCCATCTAAAGGTTGTAATTTATATTGTCTTATAACTACATAGAACATATGTTTTCCCTTATTAAAAAACTCTATATAATCAGCTACAAATCCGTTAAATACATATTCTCTAATAACATGGCCACTTCTGACAATTTTTATATTAATTCTTTTTAACCATTCTATTTTATCCCCATTCGTTCTGCACCATTTATTTAATTTTAATATATTTTCACCGTTTATATCGTCCGCATGTCGAATATATCCCTTTATAGCAAAAATTCCATGCTTTAAAAATATCTTAATATCTTCTATGTCTATTTGTTCAAATGAAATTGTATCATTTTTAAAAAGTGAATTGATTGTTATTTGTGTTTTTGCGGTCTCATCTTCATAATTATAAATTTCAATAGTCTTATTTTTCATACCGAGACTCCTAAGTTTGTTTTTCTATATTTTATCTAAAAAAATATAGAATCGGCAATATAAATTTTAACTCATAATTTTGGAATCATAAAATCGTTTTTAAGGTCTTTGTAAAAATATTTACAACCAAATATATATATAATGAAAAAAGAGGATTATTAGTCCTCTTTTTTTATTCAGTTTTCTTAATTGTTATAGCCCCTATTTCTTCATCAAAAAAATATCAAGCTCCATTTCTTCTTTGGACAATCCCATCTTACGAATCCAAGATACAGGAAGAGTAACTCTTATTGTATCGCTTCCACCACTTTTTGACCATAAAATTTTAGCTTTTCTTTCATCCATATTAACCACCTACTGACTTTTTGATATATTTTAGTATAATTAATTTAATAACAAGGATTTATCAATTCTTACAAATTTAGAGGGAAGTGTATTTCTCTATTTTTTTGTGAAAAAATTTGACTAAAAATCCACCAAAATTATTCTCTAGTGGTTGATTAGATTTTAATTTTAAAATATTTCTAACAAAGGGGCTTATTACATTTACTATCAAACATAAAACTAAAAAAAGACAATTAATAAAATATAATTCATATTTATCAACCCCGATATTTTTATAACTATATTAATAAATTAAAGTTGCTTAAATAATTAAAGTGAGATACAATAAAAAACCAACGATTTTAGCATTGACGGCTAAAATCGTTGGTTTTTTATTTAGAGTTAATAGAATTGATATGTTTCAAAGGGGTGGTATTTGTGAAAAATGAAAAAATAATTAAAGGCTGTTTAAAGAAATACATAACGATAACTCAAAGTATATTAGTTTTATTTTTAATGACTGCAAACATTGGGTATGCAATAGTCCCTCTTCAAAATGAAGGACTAATTTCAAATGAAAAAATAATAGATTCCACATCAAAACCTATTTTAGGCCAAGCTACAGGAAGTGGTATTTCAGAACTAGAAATAAGTGAAAAGCCAAACTTAAACAAAATAATAGACTCTATCACTAACGGTGGAATAATAAAAGGAGAGGTAATTACAAAACAAGAAAACGATAACTATTTTTATGCAAATGGTAACGGAATAATCACCTATGTTTATAGTAAAATGGCACAAAATCTGACTGCTTCTATTAAAGAAGTAAATAATAAAGGATTAATTAAAGGAAATGCAAGCATAATGGGTGAAAATACAAAAGAATACAAAAATTCACTTAGTGGATATGGAACAGGAAGCACAACGGGAAATGGTAATGGAATTGGAGCTATTTCAGTAAATGATTCATATGATAAAAAAGTTAATGGAGATAATATTAAAAATCTATTATCTACTATAGGGAATATAAATAACAAAGGGTTAATTGTGGGGAAAAGTCAAGTAACTGGAATTGATAGTGGCAAGGGATTTGGACATTCTTTAGGAAATGGGAACGGAATTGTCTCTCTTAGCTCTATGTATAGTTCAAATCGGACACTTCATGTAAATAGTAATATAGGAAATATAAATAATGAGGGTGTGATAAAAGGAAGTGCAGTTGCTGAAGGAAACGCAATTATTTCAATTGGACATGCCTCTGCTAGTGCAGTTTTAGATGATAGTGGAAATGGAATATCAATAACATCTTCTTATAATGGTGGAAAAACTCAAAACTTAGGGAAAGATAGCACTGGATTAAATAGTGTAGGTAATATATTTAATAAAGGAATAATAAAAGGAGCTGCAGAAGTCAAAGGAGCTGGAGCTTACACTTTTTCTCATAGATCAGGAAATGGAATAAGTCTTGGAGTCGATGTTTATGGAAATAACCTAAGAGTATCATCTACAATAAACAATATTAACAATAAAGGAATTATTGTGGGGAAATTAAAAGCAGAAGGAGATAAACCATTTATTTATGGGGGTGGAAATGGAATAAATTTAGGAACTGATCCTAATACAGATTCATCAAAATATAATATTTTAAAAATAGAAAATAGTGGAATAGTTAAGGGAATAAAAGAAAGCGAAAAAGGAAATTATTATTCCTCGGGAAATGGGATAAGTTTTGGTGATAGTAATACTTATGGAAAAATACAAGAAATCGTGAATACTGGAATAATTGGTGGAAATAAAAATGCTATCAATATCAGATTAGTTGAAATATTACAAAATGAAGGAATTTTATATGGGGAAAAAACTACTTCCTATTCACCAACTATATTTAACAAAAAAGGAATCGAAATTCTGTTATCTTCAAATGGAAGTGGTGAAATAAATAATATTATAAACGGGAATGAAGGAACTTCGCTAGATGGAAAAATAATAATCAATGGCCAAAGATACGATGAAAATGGACATGCAACCGATACAGCCAATATAGCTAAAGATAGCTATATTATATCTAACGGAAATGTCTACAGCAATAATATCATAAATGGTGCTGGAATATCTAAAGGAGCCTTAATTGTACAAGGTGGAACACATGTATCAGATAGTATAGTTAATGGATTTAATACAGCAGTATATTTAGATGATCTTTCTCAATTAACAGCAACCAATACTATTTTTAATGGCGGTGGATTAAAAAATGATGTTGCAGTTATTAAAGGAAGCGATAATGACAATGTTGCGAGCATTTTAGGTAACTCTATAATAAATGGTAACGTTGATTTAGGTAACGGAGATGATACTTTAACAATTGCTAATACAGTTCAAATAAATGGTAATTTAGATGGTGGAAATGATCTTGATATTTTAAATTTAGGTGAAAAAACTACCTCTAAAGTAGCTTCTAATCTAAACATATTCCACGAAATTAATAATTTTGAAAATATAAGTACAAATGGGGATATAACTTTATTTGAAGTAGCAAAAGTAACTGGTGCTGATGAGATTAATTTAGAAAGTGGTAACTTAATATTAAGAGTGGATCCTACAATAACTTTAGATGGAAAAGTAACAGGACATGCCTTGTACGGGAATAATGGTACACTATCTAGTACTGGAGGAAATCTAGTAATAGGTTTAAATGGAATAGGAGCTAATACTACTGTTTCAATGGGTGGAACAACAATAACTTCTGGAACAAACGACTCTTGGTGGAAGGATACAGATCATATAAAAACTAACTCACTAGTGTTAGATGGTAAGTTATCAGATGATGGTAAAGATGTAAACATAACTATAAAAGAATTTATACCACTAGAACCATCAAAACCAATTCCTCCTATAGATCCACCAATTGATCCGCCAGTGGATCCACCAACAGTAATAGATTCATTACTTTATGAAAAACTAAATAAAGTATATCAGTCTACAGTAACTGCTGGAGAAATAGGCGCTTTAGCTAACACTACTCTTTTAGAAGATAAAACATACGAAGAATCTCTAGGAGGGTTATTAACGATACTTGACCAAATTTACGCTAATAATCCTTATGCATATACTTTAAAGTCTTCTAGAGATAGTTTAAAGTTATTTGAAGACAACATGTCTTATCTAACAATCAAACCAAAAGAAAATGAATGGATAATTCAAGGAAAAGGAATCTATACTGGTGTTAAGAATGATAATGCTTCTTCAGGAAAAAATTACTACGGATTTGATACAGGTCATAGAAACTACAAAACTACGACTAGTACTTCTGGAGGATTAGCTACATTTGAATATGGACTATCAGATAAAACTTCAATAGGTGGAGTAATCGGAGGAAATAATCAAGATATTAACTTCAAGGGATCAAGTAAAATAAAAGGAAACTCATTATACTTGGGAACGTTTGCAAAAACAGATATTAATAACTTTAAATTAATGGCAGGATTAGGATACCAATACACAGCAGCTGACGCGGATAGATCTGTATCAAATATGTATGACTCGTTTAAGACAAGCGATAAATATGATATCAACTCACTAAATGCTTTTGCTGAAGTAAAATACTCAATCGAAGGAAATGATAACTGGACACTAGAGCCAAAAGCTAGATTAAGTTACTACTACATCGAGCAAGACAGTGTAAATGAAGGATATACTCCAGGACAATTATCAATAGCGGTAGATAAAGCAAATAGTAATACAGCAGATTTAGAATTAGGAATTGACTTAATCAAAAACGTGTATTTACAACAAGGGAAATTAAAAAATATATTCTCATTTGGGATAATAAATACTATCGGAGATAAATCTAAAGAATTAAATGGATACGTTCTAGGAAATTCAAAAGATGGAAACAAATTTGATATTCAAGGAATAGAACTACCAAGAACATCAGGAAAAGTAGCATATAACTTAGAATTAGAACAAACAAGTGGAATGATATATACAGCAGGTGTAAGTATGGAATTTGCAAAAGATTATAACAGAAACGCAAGTGCAACAATAGGATTGGGATATAAATTTTAGAGGTTATTTTAAAGAATAGTAAATGAAAAAAGAGGATTATTAGTCCTCTTTTTTCATTCATTAAGCTATCTATTATGTATTTTGTTTTGGAACAAATAAAATACATAACTCTTGTCCTAATCCTTCAGATATTCTTTTTACAAATTCTAAATTTGGATGTGAACTACCCAACCACTTAGAACTTTCAGTTCTTGAAGTGGGGGCTTTGTAGGAAGTATCTAATTAATTGAAAAAATCATTAAATTTTTTTATAAATATCTCCTCTATTCCCTGCTAATAAAACCTCTATTATAATTAATTCCCCATCAACTACTTTATATATAATTCTATAATCCCTTATTCTCATTCTAAATAAATCTTTATATCCCTTTAACAACTTTACATCTATATTACAATTGCCTCTTTCAATAGATATTATATTTTCTACAAATATTTCTCGAATATTTTCATTTTTAGTAAAAAATTTATCTGATTTTTTAGAATAAGCAAACTCCAATTCTTTTTTTATAGCCATTAAATTTTTATCCTTTTTCTTTTAACTATCTTTAGATCATCATCACTTAATTTAGATAGTTCTTTAACTATATCATTTGTTTCATCACTAGAGGCTTCAGAAAAATTCGTTAATCTATAATAAGGATCTGCTTTCTTTTCTTCTAAAATTTTATTTACACCCTCTCTTATCAATTCACTTACATTACTACCGAATATTTTTGACAAATGTTTTAATTCTTCTATTATTTTATCATCTAATCTTATATTTATACTTTTCATATATTTACCTCCTATATTTCTATATAGTATATACTGTATATACAAATATATCAATATATTCCTTTTAACTTTTAAATAATATAATCATAATAGTGTAGTATGATTATAAATCTTACCAATATTTCTATAATATTAAAATATTTTTATTTTAATATTGATGAGTTTCTATTCATATTAGTCTAAATATATTTTGAAATTAAATTTCATCTCATTTGACATACACATAAATAATGTGTATAATAACAATGAGGTGAACGACATGTCATACAACTCAAAAGACCTCATTCAGTTATTAAAAAATAATAATTGGATTTTGGATAGGATTAATGGGTCTCATCATATTTTTGTCAAAGGGAGTCTAACTATTTCAGTTCCACACCCTAGAAAAGATATGAAAAAAGGAACATATTTTTCTATTCTTAAGGCTGCGGGATTGAAATAATCCCGCTTTAACCTTTGTATTTTAATTTATGCGAGGTGAAACAATGAAAAAAGACAAATATATCTATCCTGCAATATTTGAAGAAGAAGATGGTGGTTTTAATATATCTTTTCCAGATTTACCTGGTGCATTAACGTATGGTGATACTCTAGAAGAGGCCTTATTTATGGCAAAAGATTGTTTAGGATTGTATCTTTATTCTTTAGAATCTAGAAATATTGATATTCCTAACGAAAGTAAGCCACAAGATATTAAAGTTGAACCTACAAGTTTTGTTCAACTAATAGAAGTCTTTATGGCTCCAATTAGAGATGATGAAAATAATAAATCTGTTAGAAGAAATGTAACCTTGCCAAAATGGTTAAATGAATTAGCAAAAAAAAATAAGATTAATGTTTCCGCTATTCTTGAAGCTAGTTTAAAAATGAAATTAGGAATATAAAAAAATGAAGGGGATTCCCTTCATTTTTTTAAACTCAGCACTCGTCTTAATTTCCATTCATTGTTTATTTTTTCAAATACTTTTACTTCTCTATTTTTGTTTAATTTGTCTATTAACTCCTCTACTATTATATCTTCATCCTGTAAAGAATTTACTATTTTTTCAAATATTATCGTACCTTTATTTTCTAGTAACAAAATTCTATATTGAATCTCTTCCATATTAATCAACCTCTTTTTTTTGTAAGTTTAACCATTTGTCTAATGTTGGTCTTGAAATATTATAAAATTTTGCTACCTTTACTTTTTTAAATTCAAAATTTATCATTGTTTCTTTTAAATCTTTTGGTATCTCTTTTTTAGGTTTTTTATATTTACCTTTCTCTTTTGCTATAGCAATTCCTTCTCGCTGTCTCTCCAAAAGAATCTCTCTCTCAAATGTAGCTATCCCACCAATCACTGTCAACATAAGTTTGCCAGCAGGTGAAGATGTATCTATACTTTCTTTCAAACTTTTAAAAGTTGCTCCTTTAGCTGTTATAGATTCTGTTATTTCTAATAAATCTTTTGTATTCCTAGCCAGTCTAGAAAATTCAGATACAATTACGACATCTCCTTTTCTTATAAAATTAAGCATTTCTTTAAGTTTTGTTCTATCTGTATTTTTTCCAGATTTTTTATCTATAAAAATTTCTTCTGCTCCATTTTCTTGAAGCGATCTAATTTGTCTTTCTTCATTTTGATCTATTGTTGAAACTCTTGCATATCCAACTTTCACATTTTCCCCTTTTTATTTTTATTTTACATTTTTTGTAATAAATAGTCAATGACTTAAGTTACAAAGAGTAAATTTATACAAATTACAAAGTTAGTTTACATAACAACTATGTTTGTTTGATATGAGCAAAATAGGGTCTACCTTGTTTTACAGTTTTCAATAAATTTAAAATTCAAAAAATAAAAAGAAGTTCTTTAGCTACAGACTAAAAAACTTCTTTTTATTCTTATTTGTCTTCCACTTTTCTTACTACATACACTAAATGTTCTTCGTTTAATTCTCTATTATTTTTATATAAATTTCTTATATATCCCAATCTTAAATGACCCTCTAATAAATGATGCGGATTCCCTAACATTTCATTATTTTTAACTAAAATACTTTTTTTATTTTTTAAAATTATTATTGGAGAAGGCCAAGTCCCATTTTTATAAATATACTTTTGCAAAAATGAAGATGGTTTATCTAAAATTTGTAAGCCTAATGGATCAATGATATGTTCCATCTTATAAGAATTTATTTCATTTATAATTTTTTTGTTATTCCATTTTTCTAAAGAAAATTTAAATTTATCAAACTGGAGAAAAAAATAATCATCTATTTGATCATTATGCCTATATAACCATTCTTCCAGTACTTCTTTTGGCCAATTTGGCAAAATGTTATGTATTCGCTCAAAATATCCTTCAAAACTCTCATTTTCATTTTTATATAAATCCATTTCTTTCATAAACTTATACACTTCTATTTTTATCATAAAGAAAACAGGTCGTAAGATGATCATTTACCACTCCTATTGCTTGCATGAAAGCATACACTATTGTTGATCCTACAAACTTAAATCCTAGTCTTTACTAATCCTATCTGAAAGTAGAGTTGTCGCAGGTAAATCTTGTACACTTTTCCAGTGTCCAATGATAGGTGTATTGTTCACATAACTCCAAATAAAAGAATCGAAACTGCCATATTCATCTTTAATATCAAGAAACAGTCTGGCGTTATTAATAGCAGATTTAATTTTCAATCTATTTCTTATTATCCCTTCATTTTGCATTAGTTCTTCAATTTTTTCATCGTTATAAAGAATTATTTTTTTGGGATCAAAATTATCAAAAGATTTTCGATATGCTTCTCTTTTTTTTAGAACTGTTATCCATGAAAGTCCTGCCTGCATAGTTTCTAAAATCAACATCTCAAATAGTATGTTATCATCATGTACTGGTCGCCCCCATTGATTATCATGATAATCAATATATATTTGTGTGTCTCCAACCCATCCACACCTTGATTTGCTACTCATTTTATTATCTCCTTTTTTAAATTTCTAACCATAGTTTACTGAATTTTTTCATATTTTTTAATTTGTTCTCAAAATCTATAAATTGTTTGTTTTAATCGGTGGTAAGGCATATATTTTGTTCGTCTTTTAGATTTTCTTAATATTCTTAATTTACTATTTTTCCAACTATAACTTCATATATCTTTTTAGTAGCAATACAATATATAACCTCTATTATGAACTACCAAATATCTGACTTATTAAGTATTGAATCTTTAAGAATTTCCTGTAGTAATTTCATACTCTGAACTTGATATTCTGTGATGAAATCTTGAATAATTTTTTTCTAGATTCAGAAATTGTTCTTTTTCTTGTCATAGAAAACTCCTAGATTTTAATGATATTACACCATTAATCTAGAAGATTTGCAATTACTATTTATATAAAATTATTTGTTTTCAATGTGGCAGTTATTAGTTTGTTTTTATTAGGAACATATAAATTTTATTATAAAGAAACCAAAAAAATATAGAAATAGTTAGAGATATTATAAGAGAAGATGAAAAATATTTATGGAATAAAAAAGATAGGTAGTTTGTATAGCAGTGTTTCAGAAATTTCTATATTTTTGATAGGATAGATAGCAAAAATGGTATAATGAAAAAGAAAAGAGAGGATTGATACAACATAATCCTCTCTTTTCTTTTTCATTGTCATAATTCTTGTTTCTTCATTCTAACTTTAGACATTTTTAGATTATCTTTTCTCCACAATAATCTTCTATTGATTTTTGATATTTTTTAGTGTAATTAAATTAATAATAAGAGTTACTACTATACCGAAGTAACTTCTTTCAAATAAATTAGTGGAGATTCATCGTCTTCTAATATAGAGCAATATTCTTTAAATTCACATGTTTTGGGAATTTTATCTAACGCTATTGATGCTGACTCCATAGAATCCCACCAAATTAACTCTATCCATTTATTTCCTATACAATCTTTTGAAAGTGAACGTTTTATAAATCCATTAACTTCTCGTTTTAATGCCTCTTCAAAAGCTTTAGATAATTTTAGTATTTTTTCCTCGGTAACTTCCTTTTTAATTTTAAATGTAAGCATTTCAATAATATTGTTATTCATTAAGATTCTCCCTCTAAAAAATGATATTTTTATAATAATGTAAAATTTTATAAACTATTGCATTATTATAAATTGTCTACAATTTAATCTGCAATATTTTTTATTAGATTTGATAGAAAGTTTTAATTTAAATTGCAGATTCATTTTTTTAAACATATAATTATTACAAGCACTAGCCTCCCCCGGCTATTATTAGCTCTATATATTAATAAAGTCATCTATATATATAGATGACTTTATTAATATATAGAGCTCTTTTTCAAGGTTATAAATAATTTTATTTTTATTAAAAATTTCCAGATAGTTTTCTCTCACAATCAACTAATAAAATTTTCAAGAGGTTACAATATGAATATCAAATATAATGACGAAAATATTGAGGTTTTACTACTTAAATTTAAACCAATATTCTTATATTTTTCGAAAAAATTTTATATTAACGGATTTACTAAAGAAGATATTTTTCAAGAAGCTCAACTAGCCTTTCTTAAAGCTATAAAATATTACGATCCAACCAGAAATATTAATTTAAATACATTTATTTTTTTCTGTATTAACAGAAAACTTGTAGTTTTAATAACTAAACATAATAATAAAACAAATTTTATTAATTCTAATTTAAAATTTTCAAGTGATTATATTCAAAATTTTAGAAGTAAAAATTTAACTTGTGAACATCAGCTTATCATTAAGGAATTCATAAATAATATTATGTTATATGCCTCGTTAAATTTTACAGATTTAGAATTTAAAGTTTTTCAATTAATGGCAAAAGAATTTCATTATTTAGAAATTGCAAAAATGTTGAAACTCGAAGTAAAATCAATAGATAATGCAATTCAAAGAATTAGAAAAAAATTAAATAAAAATTTTAATTATAACAATATTTTTTAAAGTTCTTATAAAGGACTAGGAGGTGGTATAATGAAAAAAACGATATTAATAGGAGTGGTTATTTTATTTCAAGGATGCTCATCTTTTATACGAAAAGAAAGTAAGAAAGAAGAATTAAAAAAATTAAACCACAAAATAAATATTAGTGAAAAAATAAAAAATGAAAATTTAGAATTTATAATTTTATGTTAAACTTCAAAATAAATATTAATATAAAAATATATTGTAGATTAAAGAAATTAAAATTATACTAAATGAGTTTCATAAAATAAGGAGGGGTTATGTTAATTTTTGGATTATTGTTAATTATTATTGTTTTAATATGTTTAAATGTAAGAATAGTATCTCAATCTCAAGCCTATGTAATAGAAAGACTAGGTGCATTTAAAGCTACATGGGGTGTTGGAATTAATGTTTTGATTCCGTTTGTTGATAGAATAGCGAAAAAGGTATCTTTAAAGGAACAAATATTTGATTTCCCACCACAACCTGTAATTACAAAAGATAATGTTACTATGCAAATTGATACTGTTGTTTATTTTCAAATAGTTGATCCAAAACTTTATGCATATGGAATAGAGTATCCAACAAGTGCAATAGAAAACCTAACAGCGACAACTTTGAGAAATATAATAGGTGAAATGGAATTAGATGCAACTCTAACTTCAAGAGATGTTATTAACACAAAGATGAGAGCCGTATTAGACGAAGCAACTGATCCATGGGGAATAAAGATAAATAGAGTATAACTTAAAAATATTTTACCTCCAAAAGAGATACAAATAGCTATGGAAAGACAGATGAAAGCTGAAAGAGAAAGAAGAGAAGCAATATTGATAGCAGAGGGTCAAAAAAGATCAGCGATTTTAGTTGCAGAAGGACAAAAAGAATCTGAAATATTAAGAGCCGAAGCGGAAAAGTTAGCAACTATATTAAGAGCTGATGGTCAAAAAGAGGCTACGATTAAAGGTGCTGAAGCAGAATCAGAGGCTATAGTAGCTCTTCAAAGGGCTAAAGCAGAAGGAATAAAAGCTTTAAATGAAGCTATGATAACAAAGGAAGTACTAACTTTAAAAGGAATGGAAACTTTTGAAAAAGTTGCAGATGGGCAATCAACTAAGTTAATAATCCCTTCAGAAATTCAAAATTTAGTAAATTTTAGTTCGATATTTAAAGAAACTAAATAACGAAAGAGATTTATTAAAAATTAAAGTTTAATACCCACTCGTAAAAAAATTAAAAATGAAGAGGACTCTTAATATTAAGAGTCCTCTTCATTTTTTGATTAGAAAAATTCTGTTTATCTATTACTTTTTCTCTAGTAATAAATTATATAGAACAGCAGCTATTATCGCTCCTAAAATAGGAGCTACCCAAAATATATATAATTGCGAAAGAGCTTCACCACCAGCTACTATAGCAACTGCTGTACTTCTTGCAGGGTTTACTGATGTATTTGTAACAGGAATACTTATTAAATGAATTAAAGTTAATCCCAAACCAATAGCTATTGGAGCAAATCCTTTAGGGGCTTTTTCAGATGTTGATCCAAGAATTATAAATAAAAACATCATAGACATCACTATTTCACAAACAATTCCTGATACAAAAGAGTATTTATTTGGAGAAAGATTTCCAATTGTATTTAAAGCAAACCCATTATTCAAATCAAAACTAGGAAGTCCTGATGCTATCAAAAATAAGATATAAGCACCTACGATTCCACCAATGACTTGACTAATTATATAAGGAATAACTTCATTTTTATTAAATCTACCTGCTACAGTTAACCCAATAGTAACTGCAGGATTTAAGTGACATCCTGATATATGTCCAATTGCATATGCCATCGTCAAAACAGTTAATCCAAATGCTAACGCGACACCTACAAACCCTATTCCTAATTCAGGATAAGAAGCCGCTAAAACAGCACTTCCGCATCCTCCTAACACAAGCCAAAATGTCCCTAAAAATTCTGCAAATAATTTTTTCTTCATATTTATTGTTTCTCCTCTATGTAATTTATTTTTATAACTACCACTTATTAAATTAACTTTAATATATAACATGAAATTAATAATAACCTTTATTTTTAGCATCTGCAATTTGTTTTTTATCATAATAAGTCTTTTGATAATTTATTGGTTACAAAGAATTTAAAAAAAAAACAACTAAAACTCTTTATTCAAAAAGAGAATTAGCTGTTTAAAATTTTATTATATTCAAAATCTATAAAAAATTAAATATTTGTTCAGTTACAAGAGTGGGGTTTTCTAGGTTTGAAATATGGCCTGCTTTGGGTATGATAACAAGCTTTGATCCTTTTACTAAGTTATTCATTTCTTGACTTTCAGGTATTGGACGAGGAATATCTTCCTCGCCAACCATAAATAAAGTGGGGGCCTTTATTTTGTTCAGATCTCCTAAAAGATCCTCCCTTCCAAAAATAGCTTCACCGAGTGTGACAATAGTATTTATATTAGAAGTATTTTCATTCGTTAATTTTTGCTTGAAATACTGATATAGATGACCTTTATTTTTATTCTCCTCTTTGCTAAAAAACATAGGAGTAATGGTATCTATAAGATTTTCAGGAATATATCCTAATTTTTTTATCATTTTCAACATTTCAAAGTAACTATATTTAGTTTCAGGAGCTTCAGCTCCTGAATATCCATCTAAGAGAATCATTTTTTTGATTCTTTCACTATAATTTAATCCAAGATATGCTCCTAGCATAGCACCAACTGATAGACCGATGTAATGAAATTTATCTATGTTTAGTATATCTGCAATTTCTATAATATTATCTGTAATGGTAGATAGAGAACAGTATTCATCTTCGTTTAATGGATCAGATTCACCATGACCCCATAAGTCGATAGAAATACATTGGTATTTCTTAGATAACTCTTGAACTTGTGGATTCCACATATTTTTATCCCAAAGATACGAATGAATAAAAAATATTGGTTCTCCATCTCCCTTGATTTCAATATTCATATTTTTATTATTTTTTAAAGTTATAAACATGTGGCCTCCTAATATATAAATACTCCTGATGACTTACTTTTAGTTTTAGTTTTCTCTACAGTTCTAGAGTTTGTTTGTATATTAGAGTTGGTTATAGTTGAACTACTCATTCCGTTAGTTCCATAAGGTTGTATATAGCTTTCTTTTTTTGTATTTTCTACGGTATTAGATGTTGTTGAACTTGTCTTATGAGTTTTAGTTTGAGTATTAAAGTTATTATTAAAGCTATTGAAATTATTATTGTTATTGTTTTGATTGTATAAACTAGTAGCTAAAATAGTATTAGCTACTAGATTCATATCTAGTCCACTACTTCTATTATCATATGGAGCAGAGGTACATCCTGATAAAATTAAAAGAGATATAAACATCATATTTACTTTGTTCATCTTTATTGTTCCTCCCTATTTCTTAGAATATATTTGAAATAGCATTAACTAGTTCATGTTGTAGTACTGGAGTAGCTTCTTCGAATTTTAAATTAAATTTATTGGCAGTACTCACTATACGAGTCTGATATTTATTCATATTTGTAGTATCTTTAGAAGTTGCTGCTGCTACACCACGAGTTCCTTGTTTTATTAGATTTATATTATCATTAGAAACTATTTTATTTGTTCTTTCACTAACAACTAAATCAGTTATCATAACATAATAAGTATCTTCTATAAGAGCGTCTGCTGCAATTCCTGCAAGTCCACCAACTGCTCCTAATCCAATTGCAGAATTTAAAGAGCCAGTATTGTATCCACCTAAAGCAGCTCCTACTCCAGCACCCATAAGTCCAGACTCAGCTGGTTTACTTTCTTTTAAATCTTCTTTATTTAATTTCAATACATTCACTTGTAACCAATAATTAGTGTTATCAGGATTGTTTGTTATTTTATATCCTTTTGAAAGTAGAACTTGGGCTATATCCTTTTCGATACTTAAAGTTTTTGTTGTTGTATTTTTTATTTGTAAGAACACAGTTTTATTTTTAATCAATGATGGATTTAACCATATAGTTTCGGACATTTGAGTTTGTGTTTCTAGATTTCTTTTTTTTATAACTGTATTAACACTACTGCATCCTGTTAAAAAAAGTAATGAAACAACAGTTGCTATAAATAGTTTTTTCATAATTTTCTCCCCTTTGTATATCTGTATGTTAAATTTTATTTATTATATATTGAAATCTTTGTATAAGGATAAAATTTACACTAATTATACATATTTATTCATAAAATCTTAAATTTCTTACATTAATTATTTTTTATTATTCTCTTATCAGAATTTAGATTTTAAAGTATAATTAGAAAAATACTATTTTAAGATAGGAGCAATTTTGAAAAAGAAGATAATATTTGCAATTGGAATTATTACAATTATCTTAGGTATATTTCTATTAAGTTTTTCTAAGGAGAATAAAGATTTTATATATGTGATACCTAAAATAAAAAACTTTGAAGTACTGGAAAAAAATATTGGAAAATATCAACTGATATCTTTAGATAATCCAAGTAAAGAGATTGATATTGAACAAAAAAAGTTTTTAAATGGAAGCCTTTTCTATAATGTTCCTAATGGAAGTTATCTTTTAAAGGGAGAATATGCTGGAGAGACGGAAGCAATAAGCTTTGTTAAAAATAAAGATTGGGAAAAAATTCAAATAGGACTTGAGGGAATGAAGTTCTCAAAACACCAGAAGATTTTTTTAAATATCTTAACAATTTGTCTTATACTCTTAAATCTTCTAATATTTATGAGTGTCAAAGAAAGGTTTAGGCAAAATAAAGATTTAAAGATTATCTTTATATTATTAATAAGTAAAATGTTTTTTAGCTTTAGAGGTAGTTTTCAAACAGATTTTTTTACACTCATTGAGTATATACTGACTAGAGTATTGCTCTATCTACTTATTTTTTACTTCTTAAATAATATTATTAATAAAAAATATAAAAAGTTTAGAATCTTTATTTGGATTAGCTTGGCTATAATCTACATTTATAACTTTATCTTTGTATTAATGATATATTCACCTCAGTTCTATGTATATCTAATAGAAAGCCATAGTGATTTTTTAAATGGAATAAGATTAGTTAGGAAAACAATTGATTTAACTAGAGTTATATTTATAATATCTATATTTGAGTTCTTAATTAAAAAGAGAGAAATTCCTAAAAGGCATTACTTATATTGGTTTATTATTGGAATAAGTTATTTTGTCTTAGAATTTTTCCATGAGATTTTTCCAACACAAAGAAACCTATACTACTTTATTGAGTTAATGGAAATTGTCTTTATATTTTGGTGGTTAGTATTCAATACTCTAAAATCATATACAAAACAGACAATAAGAGTTATACGGTATATTTTAGGAGTGACATTAGCTTACATATCTCTTTTTTATTTTAAATCTTTAACAGAACCAACAGTGATTTTACTTACAATAATTATCTTAGATTTTTATACTATAACTATTAATCAAATTATGTCTGTAAAAAATGAAAAGATAGAAAAGATTTATAATAGAATGTGTTTGGCTCAAAATATAAAAACTTTTGAGGTACAACTTAGAAAAGAGATACTCAAGAATATAAGTACTATTGATGTCAAAGTTAAAATCTTTATTGATTTTGATGACTATAAAAAATATATTATAGATCAATCTGATAACAACATATTCATTTCGAAAGAGTATCTTTTAATAGATAATTATGATTTGGCATTTAGGGTAGAATTTAATGAAAATAGATACATCGGAGCTATCTTTGTTAAAGAAAACGATAATTCTTTATCTTTTGAAGAGTATAACTTCCTTTTAGAACTTGCAAATAAGATATCTAGTGCTATGAGCCAAGTTAGAATTAACTCTTTATATACGGAGTTGATTTAATATGATAAAGATAGGAATTGATGTAGATAACAACTTAAAAGTTTTACTTAGTGATGTTTTGAATTATGATTTTATTGATATTAGACAAAAAGATATTTTACCTGGAGAGATAGATCTATTAGTTATTGATATTAATAGTATTGATTTAGAAGAAAAAATATCAACTTATTTTAATTTGAATATATCTATAATTATTTTACTTGGAAAAGAAAATATTCGTGAGATGAGAGAGTTTTTTCTAAAAGGAATAGTTAAGGACTGTATTTTAAGACAAGATATTTTTGAACTGGAAGAAAGTATTCAAACACAAATTAATATAACATATGGGCATACATCTTTCTATTTATCTGATACTTACAAAAGAGCTCTTGTGGAGTTTTCTGATGTTAACTATATAACTTATTCTAGCACCACTAGAAAAACAGAGTTTCATTTGAAAAGAAATGAGATATTTTCTATAAAAAGAAATTTCTCTGAAGTAGAAGAAAGACTTATGTTAACTAAGACATTTTTTAAACTTGATCGTGGAACGATTATAAATATATCGCTTATAAAATTCCTAGATTATAAAGAGGAGCAAATTGTTTTTAAAACAGGAGAATTTATATATACTAGTAAGATGAAATTAAAAGAATTAGAAGATAAGTGTAATTTAAAAGAAAGAGCTATTATTTTTTAAAAGGAGATATATAGATTATCTCCTTTTTATTTTTTAAATATACATTTTTTTAAAATTTCTAAATTATAAAGTAAAAGAGGTAAGATATCAACTTCTTTCAAAAAATTAAATCCAGATTAGAAAATATAATAGTAATAATTTTATTTTTTTCCTCTATATCACAAATTCTTTTAACTTTCTTCAAGATTTCATTATATACAAATCATGGATTGAAGTTATTTAAATATCATAGATTAATTTGGATGACTTTCAATTTTTTTTAATGACTTGGATTTCTTCGTTGCACTCATTTATAATGTATTCTGGTATTAGTTCATATTTACGTGGATTTAATTGAAATAAATAATCATTTTCTATATGAAAGGTTTCATTTATAAATTTTCTCAATATTCTATATATTTGTAATTTTTCATAGTTATTTGAAGATAGTCGCATTTTGTTTAGCGTTTTATTCAAGATTTTATTGGTATGCTATAACATACGCACTAGTTATTTAGGGATTAATAACTTTTAAATACTATGGAAAAACATTCCCTATATTTCAAATTTTCAATACAATTTGGAAAAGTTATATTAAATTTTGGTGGTCTTTATAAAGGGGGAAGTTATGATTTTAGATTAAAAGGTTTAGTAATTAAAAAAATGCTTGCAAAAAAAGATTTCTTAGATAATTTCTCAAAATGGACTATAAAAGAATTAGAATATGGATCATACATAGGATTATATGAGTGTAAATATTTTAGTAATAAAAATATCCCAGATAATTTTATAGATCAATGCTATTTAAAAAAATATAAACTATTTAAGTTCAATAAAAGAAGAACTAAGATTATTATTTTTAAAGTAAATTAAAATTAGAGGCTGCCTAACTAAAGATAGCCTCTTTTCTTATTTTAGCATTTCCTATTCTATCATAATCTAAATAAATTTATTTAATAAGCTATATTAATATCCTCATAATAATATTTGTCAAAAGTTGGAATACATAGTACTTAACACCCTCTATAATAGCATCTAAAAGGTGCTGGTACCATATAAGCAGATTCCATATAACTAATTCACTTGAAAAGCCTTAAAACAGCTAATAACTAACCATTCTCTTATTCTAAGATTCTTGTCATCTAACTTACGACTATTATATTAATTGAATGTGCAACCCTGTATTTAACAATTATAAAAATATACACTCAACTAAAAAGTAAAGCATTGCATTAAATTAAGATATCTTTATATTAAATAATCTTAACTTATTCATTTGTTTTATTAATGATAGTAGTACATACAAACGTATATAAACAAACGATAAAAACGAGTTAATAGTATATTAAAAGGCTATTTTTATACAAATAACAGGTACATGGTTTATTAGATAAGTAATAACTGTAATGAGTATCTGTGAAGATTTCATATCTGAACGAATACTCATTTAAATATATAGCTTACTTTTAAAAAGAGTAGATAATATTTATCAAGATGAAGCAATTCAATTGGTAAATATTTTAAATATCGAAAAACAAAGAAGTGGATTTAATTATGAAGTTTATATATTACAAAATATATCGAAAATCTATTGAACAATTTTCAAATTTATTAGAATACTTGTTATCTTATTTTCTGATTATGTATATTTTTCAAGTTTTTTTATAGAAATAGTTGGTATGTAATGTATCAACTATTTTTTAGAATTGTATTTAAAGCTTAATTTTTAATACTATCCAATTCACAATTTTTTATTGTAGATTTAATAAAATATAGGATACTATAAAGTATAATCTAATTTTATATTCATTATACTAAAAGGGGTATTTATGGCAAAGAAAAAAAAGATTTTAATAGGAATAATTGGAACTGCTCTTTTTGGAATAGCTTTTTCATTTATTCAAAAACCACTCAATAATAGAAAAGTATTAAATGTGATACAACAAGAAATCCCAGATGATAAATTTTATTTTATTAGAGGATTAGATAGAGATAGAAGTTTAAGTACAAATATACGATATAGGGGTATTGTATATAGTGATAAATTGAAGGCTGCTGAGTCTTTTAGTGGTATCCAAGTAGCTTTGGAGAATTTAAATAAAGCTCATTTATATGGAAGTGAATTTAAAAGGCAATATGAAGGAGCATTAGCTTATCCTTTAGCAACAGCTCCAATGAAGGAAAATGCTAAAAAAATATTTGGTAATGATATTATAGTCTATGTGGATTTTCCTATGATTTGGGATTTAAAAGGTCAAACAGAATTTGTACAAAATAATATAGGAAAAGAAACAGATCAAATAGCAAATATGACAGGATATATAGATGTATTTGTTGATGATATTACAAAAGTGGATATTGATGAATATAAAAAGAAACTTTTTGATCTTCATCAAAAGTTATATAAAACTTATAATATTGATAGCATACTTCATCTTGATGTACAAGATAAAAAATATTTAACACATGAACAAATTGAATCTAATATATTTTATATTTTTAAAGATGAACCTAAAGTAAAAGAATTATTAAAAAAACATAAGGAGAATAGAAATTTAAATGCCGATGAACTTGGATATCTTACAAGTTACTTTGTTAAATATTTTGAAGATGAACAAGCTTCTAAAATTTCTTTTGAAGCTTACTCTTATTTTGTAAAAAAATATCAAGATATTAATGTTATATTACCAAAGGAGATGAGAAAAATTGATTAAAGATATTGAATATGCTTTTTTTTCACAATTATCATACTTAAATTGGAATAAATTAGATAAAAATGATTTTAAATTTTATAAATCTTATCAAGATAAAAAATTAATAGAATTTTTAAATTTAGAATCTCAAGTTTGGAATAAAATAAGAACACCATTTTATGATAAAGAAAAGAATTTAGAAAAAGTTTAAAATGGTGTTCTTATGTATCATGAGGAAGATAAAAGACTTTTTGGCGTTTATGGAATTGAAAAAAATAAGGACAATTCTAAATTAATGAATCCCTTGTATAATTTTGATGGTTGGCAATTTATTTACAGTGCCGATGGAAAGAAAATTCAAAAAGATTATTTAGATGTAAATAGTTTAAAAGAAACTGGTTTTTTTGCTACTGCTTTTATGAAAGATGATAATATTATAATTGCATATAGAGGAACAGATGAAGGAATAGATCACCTAGGGGTTAATCTATCAATTGGAATTAATAAAGTTCACAATCAGTTAATTGAAGCTGTTTGCTTCTATGAATATGTAAAGATAGAATTTGGAAAAAATAAAACTATATCTTTTACAGGGCATAGTTTAGGTGGAGCTTTAGCTCAATCAGCTTATCTATATAGCGGTAAAAACAATACTACCGTTACATGGAATGCTTTAGGTTTTGGAGATTTTGAAAACAAATTTAAACTTGATAATCAAAGTTTCAGTTCATTTCTTAGTAAAATATATGAACTTCGATTGCCTGAGTTCTCACCAGAATCAATGATACAAGTTGATACAAATAAAATCTTACTTGAGAAATGGAAAAATTATAAGATAGAAGATGTTACAGAGGGAAAAGTTTATGAAAGTATATATTCAACTTTATCAAAGCCAGATAGCACTCAAAATTATCGAGAACTACTAAAAAAAGATACCGCAATGTTAACAATGCTTCTAAGATTATCGCATAACTATAGTCAAAATAAAGTTATTATAAATAACGATATAAAAAACTATTATATCAAATATGACTTAGTTCCTAAAATAAAAACTAGAATTGGAAAAACCGTTATAATTCCACTTCAAAAAGAAGAAAACGATAAGAAAAAAATTCCAGAATTAACAGCCTATCATAGTGTCAATCTTTTCTTATTGTATATGTCACATGATGGAAATATAGATAATACTAGAATGAACTCAGTATTCCTAGACAATGCTGTTAAAACTAATTATTTAAATTTAAGATCAAAAGATAGGCTACAAAATATTTTGAAATCTGGTACAAAAAATATAACAGAAAAAGATTCAATTAAAAACGACTTGAAAAAATATTGTTTAAGATTAGATATAACAACTAAATCTAGTAATATAGAAAACCTTTTAGATTTATTTGGTGAAGATGTAAAAAAAGATTTAAGTGATGGATTCTTTTGTAAATGCGAATACAAAGAATATTCCAAGGATGAAAAAGCTCATAGAGGTAACTTTGATGGATGCTTTACTCTAGGTCAACTTAATAATACTTCTATTGGTGGTATTATTGGTGGACAACCTGAAACTATTGAAAAAGAAAGTAAACCTCAACCAAAAGAAGAGGAGCCTGTAGCTAAGACTAAACCAAAAGGAGAAGATAAATACAGAATTAAAGAGGGCAATGCAACAGTTACCGAATACAATTTATGTTCAAATGTAAGGAGATAATATATTATGAAAGCAAGATTATATATTCTTAATGGAGATATAGGAATAGAATTACAAAACTTAGCAGCAATAGAAAAAGAGGATATACTGATATCTAGTGATGAAATTTCTTCATATGCAATAAAATATAATCCTATAGACAGTGATGCGGAGTGTAATGTTTCAAAAAATGTATCATATATTATAAAAGGAAAAATTATATCAAAAGTAAAAGACACTCAAAAAAAGAATAGTGATTTTTTACTTGATAATACAGAATTTGATAGCTCTTGGAGTAAAATTCCACAAAGGTATTATGATGATGTAAGAAAGTTAGTAACTAACACATACTCTGGTTTAAACTTATCTACAGATAGTTTAAATGATAATGTAGCTAAATTAAATTCAAGAAATTTAATAAAATTAAAGTATTGGATGAACGCCTTCTTTAAAGTTCCGGAAAGAACAGCAATATTAGAACTTATTAAGAATGGTTATACTGAGCTCCATGTGTTAGAAAATGCCTATACTTATTTATTAGAAGAAAAAGGAACTACAGATGAGGGGAATGGAGAATTTAATTTAATAATCAAACAAAAGAAAAAAATTGATAAAAAATATATAGTGAGCATATCATAAGAGGAGTTGATTTAAATGGAAATAAAAGAAAATGAAAAAATACTAACAATAAAAGATTGGTTAAAAATTCAATTAATAATGATGATTCCAATAGTTAATCTAATAATGTGGATTAAATGGCTAGTATCAGATAAGACAAATATAAACTTAAAAAATTTCTTAATAGCTTCGTTAATAATGATGGTTATAGGTGGAATAGTTGTAGGAGTAATATGGTTTTTTGTTCTAGCAAGAATTTTAGCTACAAGTGGAGCATATTAGATTAAACTAAAAAGTGGTTTGTCCACTTTTTCTTTTTTTAGTAGATTGTTTTATGATATTATATAAAAATATATTAGAAGTAATTTCAGCCATTTTTTTTAGATGGGTAATTCAGAAAGATCTAAAAAATTTTCGAAGATAGATATACTTTAACTAAAAGCAAACTAAATATAGATAAATATATTGCAGATTATTTTAACAAAAAAGAATATTAGCTTTTACGGATATAAGGTGTTCTTTAAGGAATTATAGATTTTATAATTTAATTGAATTGGAAGAGTTATTAAATAAAAATCCAAATATAGTTGATTTTAATTTTGAATTATTACAATAAGAGGCAGCAATCATTACATATATCATTTAGATTAAATAAACATATAGAAGAGTTTAAAAGAGATGGAAATAGATATAGTTTGGTAGGAGGAAATTTATGAGAAAATTATCAGTTTTAATATTATCACTATTTACGATGGTGCTGTCATTTGCTACTACTATAAAAGGTAAGGTTATAAAAGTAGCTGATGGAGATACAATAACTATAATAGAAGAGAATGGAGATAAAACTAGGATACGGCTTTATGGAATAGATGCTCCAGAGAAAAAGCAAGATTACGGGATAAAGAGTTTAGATGTGTTAAAAAAGTTAATTGATAAAAAAGAAGTAGAGATAGATGTTAAAGACAAGGATAGATATGGAAGAGTAGTTGGAATTGTATATTATAATGGAATGAATATAAATTTATATATGCTAAAAACTGGTAATGCTTGGTGGTATAAGCAATACTCAAAACATAATGCAGAATTTAGAATTGCTGAGGAGAAAGCTAGATTAAAGAAGTTAGGACTATGGAAAGAAAGTAATCCAACTCCACCTTGGGTTTATAGAAAAGAGAAGAAAAAGTAAAAAAATATTAACAAATCAAAATTTGAACTAGGAGAAAAAATGATACCAAGTTATGAGGAACTTATGTTACCACTTTTAGAATCTATTAAAGATGGAAAAATACATTCAAATGAAAAAATAGAAAAAAGATTAGCAAAAGAATTTACACTTACAGCAGAAGAGGTTCAAGAGTTTGTATCTAGTAAAAATAAAAAAAGAAAATTTTATGATAGGATTAATTGGGCTAAAACTTATTTGAAAAAAGCTCAATTGATTGAAGGAACTGATAAACGTGGAGAGTTTAAAATTACTAAAAAAGGATTAGAGGTATTAGAAGAGGTTCCTCTAACTCTAGATGCAAAATATTTAAGAAAATATCCAGAGTTTTTAAATTTTCAAAAAATAGGAAAAAATGATATTTTAAAAAAGAATGAATCAAAGCGAGTAGATACACCAATAGAAGGATTGGAAAAAATCTATGAGTTGCTAAATAATGAATTAAAGGATGAAATGTTAGAAAGATTAAAAAAGATTAATTTTTATAAATTTGAATCTATAGTTATAGATTTAGTAGTGAAAATGGGGTACGGAGGTTCTAAATCAGAAATATCTCAAAGCTTGACAAAAAAGAGTAATGATGAAGGAATAGATGGTATTATAAATGAAGATAGGTTAGGTTTGGATAGAATCTATTTACAAGCTAAAAGATGGAATAATACAACTGTTGGAAGACCAGAAGTGCAAAAATTTGTTGGAGCATTAGCAGGAAAAGGCGCCATGAAAGGAATTTTTATAACTACTTCAACCTTTACAAAGGAAGCAATACATTATTGTGAAAATTTAACTTCACAGAAAATTGTATTAATCGACGGAAATAAACTAGTTGAGTTAATGGTAGAATTTAATATTGGACTATATACTGAGGAGATTTATGAAATAAAAAAAGTTGATTTAGATTACTTTTTAGACGAATAAATAATATTAAAAACCTACATCTTTAATCTGTAGGTTTTCTTTTGTTGTCATATACAAGTATAACTAAAAGTCTTATAAATTAGAATAGCTTGGTCTTTATTTGAATAGACACTAAATACAAAATTATATTTCACAGATTATACCTGCTTGATTACCTTAAATTTTTGATATATTGTTTTATTATTTCCATTAATATCCCACCTATAAAACTACGAGTCCCAAAATATCTTTTAATTAACATATAATAATGATCTTTGTTATGTTTCTACTCATGATTTATATGATAACTTCTACTGAATACCGAATATATATTATCATAAAGTTTCACAATAAAATAAGTTATCCATAATTTTTAACTGATTGTGAATCTTTACGAAATGAAAAAGAAAAGCAATTCATCCCAATATCTAAATAGAGCGAAATTAGACAAGGATAATACTTAATAAACTGTATATAGGATTAGAACATTACAACCTAAAAAAAAGGCTCTGATTTTAACCGGACCGTTTTAAATGGTGCTATACTAGAGGTTATACCTAAACAATTTTTTAGCCAATTAATGAATGTAGATGATCTAACTATAGCTACACTCAAAAATAAAGAAAATAATTCCCTCCGATATTTTGAAATTAGAAAACTGGGTTATGAATTTTTATAAGAGGTAACTAAAATATTAAAAGTTATGAATTTAGTGTTAAGAACTATAAATATAAAAGAAGTTTTATCCTTAAATTATTATAAAATCACCTAGTTAAAAACAAACTTTTTAAATATATCAATAAAAAAACTCCCTTCATAATAAACAGATTTTATTATTTTATCTGTCTACTATAAAGGGAGAATATCAAATACTAACTGTTTAAATAGTTAAAAGAATGTATTACTAAATTTTACTTTGCTACCTTTTCAGCCAATACTTTTCCTACTTTAAATTTAACTACTTTTTTCTCAGCAACTTCAATAGCTTCTCCTGTTTTTGGATTTCTACAAGTTCTTGCTGATTGAGTTACAACTTCA
The DNA here is from genome assembly GCF_014250685.1 of Cetobacterium sp. 2A. GTDB lineage: Bacteria > Fusobacteriota > Fusobacteriia > Fusobacteriales > Fusobacteriaceae > Cetobacterium. The sequence goes on from NZ_JACFAJ010000010.1 coordinate 47,831, forward strand.
AATTTCCCAAATCCTATTATTGATAATTCTTCTCCTTTTGCTAGAACCTCTTCTAATGTTAAGAATAATCCATTAACTAACTTTTCAGATTCTTTCTTTGTTTCTATATCCATATTCTTTTGATATAAGTTAATAAATTCTTGTTTTGTCATTTTATCCCCCTCCCTTTTTTTAATACTATACCATAATTTCATTTTTTAGTAATTATTTTTTATTTGCTTTTATAATTTTTTGATAGATTTACCTAACTTTATTAGTTTAATAAAATATATATTGAACATTCCACTCCAAGAATTCATTTAAAATAATCTTTTGAGAGTTCAAATAATTTTTCCGATTAATAATTTCATTATCAGTATGCCAAATAATTTCCATTTTATTTGGATTAAAATTTAATTGATGCTTATTTTATGTATCTTCTAAAGTTGTATATATAAAAATGGTATACTCCTTGAATTTCCATTTTTATTCCTTCTTCATAGATGCCTAAATAATTTTTGTAGATAAAAGGAAATTAAAAATATTTAAAAACCTTGGATTTAACTAAAAATAAAAAAGGCCAAACTGCTCAGCCTTTTATCTAATTTATTTTTTTAATAATTTCTTTATTTCTAATAGCAACTTCTCAACTCTTTGTTTTTTCTTATTATCTAGTTGTTTAATTTCATCTTCTAAATTTTCAAAAACTTTAAAATTAAAATCAAAGCTAGTGTCTTTCTTTTCTTCTTTTTCAGATTTTTGGATTTTCTTATCAGCTAATTCTATTTTTAAATCTTCTGTCGTTATTCCTGAATTTATCAATTCGATGTATTCTTTGATATTTTCATTACTTATTTTTTCTATTAATTCGAAGCTCATTAAAGCTACATTACTTCTTTTTTCAGGATTAACACTTTGATATAATTCATATTTTTTTCTATATCTTAATGCAGTTCTTTTATGAAATCCATTAAATTCTAACCATCTTTCATAAGTTCCTGTCTTGTTATTCCCTAGCCTCTCTATAACCTCTTTGAATATTTTTCCTAATGCTAAACTTCCTTTTATTGTTATTAAAGCAACTTCATAAGATTTTTGTTTTAAATAATCCCCATCTTCTCCTAAAAACAATGAATTGTTTTTAAAATTTAAATTTTCTATTCCAATTATCTCTTTATTTTGAGGCTGTAATCGTTCTTGTAAAGCTGTTTTCAATTTTTCCATTTTATCCTCCATTATAAAGTGACAGGCCTGTCACTTTATTTTTTCTAAAATTCTAAACATACTACTTTTCCTAAAAACTTATATCAAACTCGTCTTTTATTTGTTCTTTTTTATAGTTTTTATTAATTATTGCTTCTCCAACTACTCTAAATATTTCTTTTGTCTCCCTCAATTTTATTGAATTTGATTCCCAGATAGTTTTTCCTTTATGCAATAATTCTTCAATTTCAGATAAACTTTTTATAGGATTAGGAAATAAAATATCAGTATCGTTTACAACTTCTTTTAATTCTGATAAAAGATTTTTCTGTATTTTTTTATTTTCATACTTGTTCATAATTATTGCTAAAACTTTATCACTTCCAGCCTCATTTACAACATTAATTACACCTTTTATTGTAACATTATCAGAGAAACAAGGTATGATTATTTTATCTGAACATTTTACAAAAACACTATCTATTTTCATTGTGGGAATACTGTCAATTAAGATATAGTCATACTTATTTTTCATTTCTAGCAAAAAATTTGGTAAATTCATTAAAAAATGACTCCCAAAAGTTGAACTTTCTGTTGGAATAAAATCTAGATTTTTTCTTAATCTTATTATTTCTCCTTCTCCTCCCTTTACAAATTCTTTTAATCCTTTTTCAAAAAATATTTCTTCTTTCAATGAATAATCTATTATATTATTTTGTGAATCTGATGTTAATATTAAAATCTTCTTATTTTTTTCTAAAGCGAGATATGATCCTATTTGCAATGTGATAAATGTTTTTCCAATTCCACCTTTATTTACTTTAATTGTTATTATCTCTCCCATTTTATTATCATCTCCCTCTACACTCTTTTTATTCTCTATTTTTTTTATAATTATTTTTTTATTCTGAAGAATCATTTTTATTTCATTATCTTTTTCTGTTAGATTCATATCAACAATTACAGAGAAAGGAATTCTTATTTTAAAAGTTTTATATGCTTTCGCTTTGTTTATTAAAATTTTTGAATTTTTTAATAATTTTATTAAGGTTCCATTTTTATATTCTTGAATTTCTGTTTCTAAATTTCCTTTTTTTATAATTATTTTTTTTTGTTGATATTCAAATTTGATTTCAGGTGAAACTAAATCTATCTCTAAATATTCAAGTTCTTTCTTACTTAAAGATATTTCAATTGAGCTCAATCTACCATCTTGTTTTTTTTTAAAAATTAATTTTTTAATCATAAATCCTCTTTTCTTAAAATCTCTATTCAATTAATAAATAACAATATAAAATTATTAATACTCTCTTCTTATATATTCTACTCTTTTTTTAAATTATGTCAACCCTAGATTTTATTTTTTTTAAAATATAAAATAAAAAAGACAATTAATCTCATCTATAAAGATTTGAAATATTGTCTTAGAATTTTTTAGTCTTTTAATTTATATTTTTTTTTATTTAAATATCCTAAAAGAGTAGCTTTAGGGTATTTTTTATTTGGATCTAATCCACCAGCAATGAGATATTTTTTATATTCATTTTCTATTTCTTCATAGGTCACTTCTTTTGCTTTTTTTCTATTTAAATCACTTTCTATTTTTATAGCAGTAATAACTCTACCCTGTTTTATACTAGTTAGTTTTAAAGTTATATTATAATTTTCATTTAAAATATTTTCTATCTTTTTTAAAACCATTGTAGCATATGTAGTAGTATACTTATCAAGAGTATCAGTTATTTTTTTAAAATCATCTATATTTATTTCTGGAATAGGATATCCTTCATAATCTTTTACAATTTCATAAATTACTTTTGCTGGATAAAATTTTATATTTTTATGTTCCTGATAACTCAATGATAAATAAGGTGAAATTTCCAATTCAGAATGGGGCATTCCAGGAAGATCTATTTTTTGTTTTTTGGCTATCATCATTCGGAGAGCGTTAATAGTTATAGGTTCTAATGTTATTTCTATTAAATTATTTTTATTTTGAACTATAGAGGGGATAAAACGTGATAATATAATTCCAGATTGTTTATCTTTTCCTAAAATATTAAATTCAAATTGTTTATCATATATTTCTTTTACCTCTTCGAATATTTTATTATATGAATTAAGTCTTGAACTACAATTTTCTTTTATTTCTTCAACAGAAAATTTAAAAATACCAACTAAAACATTTTTTTCAAGTTGTTCGTATGCTCCTTTAAGAAAATAGTTAAATAAATCTAGTTGTGAAGCAGTTAATGGAACATTATTAGTTATAATTATAGATGGTTTAAATAAATCTAGTTGTTTTTTCATTAACTTCTCCTTTTTATATTTTTTAACTTTTAATACTTTTATATGGCTAAATATTCAATAAAATCAAAGCTTATATGCATGAAACTCTAAATATTTGTCAGCTCCACTCTAAATATTTGTCAGCTCCACTCTAAATATTTGTCAGCTCCACTCTAAATATTTGTCAGGTTATAAAAATACTCTAAATATTTGTCAGCTCAGTTCTAAAGTATTGATTTTATTGGGTTTGTTTATATATATATATAATACTCTAAATATTTGTCAGCTTTTTTTTTAATACTCTAAATATTTGTCAGGTTCGACTAAATATTTGTCAGCTTACTCTATTTTTTTCTTTTTTTGGTTTAATTTCAATAATATTTTTTTCTTCATTAAAAGTAACTTCAAGTTCTCTATTTGAAATTTCTAAGCCCATTTTTTTAATCCATTTAATAGGTAATGTTACCCTTGAGGAAATACTTCCACTACCACCTTTTGAAAAAATAATTTTTAAATCCCTTTTTTCCATGAGACCTCCTAAAGACGTTACGTCAATAAGATGAGTATATTCTTTTTTTTTTAAATCGTCAACATACTTTTTTTTGATTATTTTAATAAAATATATTAAATCTAAAGTAGAAAAATTAATCTATAGTTTCAATCTGTTTTTAAAATTAAAAAACATGTAAAATAAATTATAAAATTACAAGAGTTATTAAAATAAATCTTAAAAATCTTATTTCAAAATTAAAATAAATTTTAAATTAAAGTGTTCTTTAATAATACAGTATATATTATGTATAGAATATATACTATGATTATAAAACACTTTTTATAAAAAGTCAATACTATAAACCTAGAAATTACTGGTATTTTCAATAAAAAAAACTGTTCTAAAATTATTGTATGAAATAAAAAATAGAACTTTAAAAGAACATTAGAAAACGTTGATTTTATAGGTGTTCTGTTATAGCTTTAAACTAATATCTTGTAATAATAAAATTATAAAGAAAAAATATAAATAGAAAAAAGAAAAAACATAAGATATAATAAAACCAAAACTCAAAGAGTTCACGATTAGCCGTTTCTCTATTCCATTTTTTTAAAATGGGAGAAACTCATATTTCGTGCTACTTTTAATCCTTCAATTTGAAGTTAAAGTAGAACTCTTGCGAGTGTTTAAATAGGGAGGTGAAAACATGGCAATATATAATTTAAAAGTTTCTTCTGCTGAAGGCAGAAGTCCTTTAAAAAAATTTGAATATATAGCAAGAATTGATAATTTTTCTTGGGAAAAGGAAGAAAAATATGACGATCTTTTATATTCTGAAAATTGTAATATGCCATGTTTTGCGAAGGAAAACCCTATTGAGTTTTGGAAAAATCTTGAGATATATGAAAGAGCTAATTCAAACCAATTTAGAGAAATAGAATTTTCTTTACCATGTGAGTTGGCAGATGAGGAAAATATAGAACTTGCGACTAGATTTGCAAAAAAAATATTTGAAGATAAATTTCCATATTCTTTGGCAGTACATTCAAAACCATCAAGTAAGGATGAAAAGAATAATATACATTGCCATATAATGTTTTCAGAAAGGGAACTTGATGGAATAGAGAGGGCAGCGGATAAATTTTTTAAAAGATCAAATCCTGTATATCCTAAACGTGGTGGTTGTAAAAAGAATAGGGAGTGGAAAAGTTTTTCTAAGTTATATGAAATAAGAGAAACTTGGGAGAAGATAGCAAATGATAAATTAAAAGAAAAAGAGATTGAACTAATTAGTTGTAAATCCTTAAAAAATCAGAGAATAGAGGCTTTACTAGAGGAAAATTTTATTAAAGCAGAAATGTTAGACAGAAATCCAATAGGTTACAATAGAAAGTTTGTAGAGTTTTCAACTAACCCTGAGCTAGTAGGAGAAATATTAGAGTTTAATGATTATGCTATAAAGATAAAAGAGATGAAAGAGAAAGAATTTAAGCTACGTTGTGAGAATTATGCGGAAGAAAATGAAAAAGCGAGAGAAAGATTTATAAAAAGTTGCTATGAAAAAGAAGGGAAAGAGTATGTTCCTTCTTCTTTTGACATTCAAGAAAAACAAGAACAGTTTAATTTTGAGAATGTATTTATAACTTCTGTTGAAAATAAGATACTTATTGATAGAAAAGAGGCGTCTCTTAGAAAAATACAAGCACTAACAGAGGAAGATTATAATAATAGGGCTTTGAATATATTAACAAGCAATGAATATTCAAAAAATATTAAAAAGCTAGAGGAATTAAATAATATTTATAAGAAGTTAGTCTGCAAAGAAGATTTTGGGTTTAAAGACGAAAAATTAGAATTAGAAAAATATTTTGAAAAACTAAAAAATGATGAAAAATTTAATATAAAATTAGGTGCAACAGTTGTCAAAATTAAACAAAAATATATAGATTCTAAAGAAATACTATTAAACGATTTAGAATTTTTAAGAAATAACACTTTTAAAGAAGTTTACTCTCATTATTCTCCTAAAAAGTATGAAATTTCTATACAATTTATGAATGAATCATTTGAATATCTTAAAAACTTAAGGGAAGAAAAAGAGCTCCTTGATAAAAAAGTAAAAGAATTTAAAGAAATATTAAACGCAGATTATAGAGTGGAAATATATTCTAACCTAAATCCTAAAGCTGCTGAGCAATATAAAGAGTTACAACAGTGGAAGATTGAATTGGAAAAAGAGAATAATATAGAAAAAATAAACAAATTAACTACTGCTATAAATTCAAGAGAAGCTGGATTTAATGTCTTTGATATTAAAAATGACATAAATAAAATTTTAGAAGAACAGACATCAAAATTAAGAAAAGAGTATAAAATATTACGACAAAAACAAGATGATATAAATGGTAAAATAACTTATAGTTCTTTAATGATAAAAGAATTGAAAAACATGAAAGAATATAAAATGATTGATAAAGTTAAATCCCTTAAAGAAACTTATGAAAATATAAATAAGGGACATAGTTTCATTGAAAAAATAAAGTATAACGTTGAATTAGAACAGCTTTTTAAAGAAGCAAAAGGAATTGATTTAAAAGAATTTAAACTAATTCACGCACCTGTTGAAAGCTTGACTCCTGATAAGAAAAAAGAATATTCTTTTGAGCTAAAGAACCAAATACTAGATTTTAAATTAGAAGCAGAGAAGTGTAGTAAAGAGTTATCAAAGTTAATTATAACAGATGAATTAATTAGAGATAGAATTTTAGATAAATTAACTAATGGATTATATTTAAAAGAAAAAAATAATATTAAGCATTACGAAACAGAAATCAACTGTAACAGATGTACTATGGAGAATAAAATAATGATGGGGTTATCAAAAGAAAAGATTTATGAATTTGAAAATGCTTATAAAATAACAGATGAACAAATAAAAATAGAAAAACAACTCATCAGAGAAGATAAAATAGATATTCAAACGAAGTTATCTGGAGCTAAAGAACAACTGAATGTTTGTTTTAAATCTTTACTTAAAATAAATAAAAGACCTAAAATAAAAAGGATACGAAGAGGATTCCCAATTCCAAATGCTTATAAGAGATTGAAAATCTTGGCAACGGGGCGAATAGATTTTGAAGATCGAGAGGAAAGAAAAAGAAGGAGAAGAGAATGGGAGAACTCACTTTAATAAGACGAAGAATAAAAGCAAAAGAGAAGGTAATTGTTGAATTAAAAAGAAATATAAAAAAATTATATTTAGGGAACCGTAAGAAAAGAAAGATAAAATTAATAGAACTAGGAACCTTATTCTCCATTTTAAGTTTATTGGATGAGGAACAGGAAGAAATGATAGGATTTTTAAACGAGTACAAGAAATTATCTTCTTTAAAAAAAGAAAAACTTTTCTTTGAGGGAGAAGAGATTCTCTTGGCAAAGAAAGAAACAAAATATTCATCAGATAAATTAGAGAAAAGAAATATGTTTTATAAAATGATAAGAAAAGGAGCTTTGTTAGAAAAACTAAAAATTCATTTAGAAAATCCAAGAATAATTTTAGGGTTTTTAAATAAATATACAACTCTCTCTTTGGAAGAAAAAATGAGATATAGAAAAAAAGGAGAAATGATACTAAAAAAAGAGGTTAGTACTATATCAAATGAAAATAAAATGGAATTGCTGAGAATTTCTATTGAAAATAGAATAGATTTAACCAGAATATTAAGAGAAAAGTATAATAAAAATATTCATACTTTAAAATTAAATGAATATAGTGAGGTTTTAAATATTTTAAAAATAAATAAATAAAGGGATATAAAAGAGATATTGATATATTAAAATACTCTCAAATCAATATGGAGGAAATTATTTTATGAAAAAAATATCAATATTTTTATTATTAGGAACTTTAAGTACATTGTCTTTAGCAGCTGGGAATTTAAATGTGAGAGTAGGGGGAGATGTTAAATCTAAAATAGGTTCTTTAGGGTCGTATTCAGATGGAGATACGGAAGACTATGGGTATGAAATAGGTTTAGAATATATGAAACCTATAACTGAAAGACTAGAATTAGGAATTGGATTAGCTTATCAAAAACACGCAAAAGTATCGGGGAACAAAATAGAACGTAGTGAATTAAATGGTTTAATTGAAAGCGAATTTTCTAAAGGTTATAATGATTTTCAAGGATATGATAGTATCCCAGTTTATTTAACTGGAAAATATACTTTAAATAATAATTGGCTAATAAAACCTTACTTAAAAGCAAGTTTAGGATATTCATTTAATTTTGGAAATGAAGATTTGGAATATTCTGATGATGTGCAACATGAAAATGAATTAACAGATACAGATTTAGGAGGAGAAGTATTTGAATCATACAAACTATCAACAAAAATAAAAAATGGATTATATTATTCAGCAGGATTAGGTCTAGAATATAGATCCCTATCTTTAGAAACTTTATATCAGGTAAATAATGGAAAATTAAGTGTGGGAAATAAGGACTACGATGCTGATTATGAAAAAATATCTTTAATATTAAATTATAAAATTTAATTAAATTAATAAAATATTAAATAAGGAAGTACTAATAAGATGAAAAAGTTAATAAGTATATTTTTTATTATGTCAACAATAATGTTTGGATTTTCTCGAGATCAAGAAATGGTCCTTAAAATGGTCAATAAAGAAAGAAGAGATAGAGGGTTGAAACCTATAAAGTTAAATAAAAAATTAAATAAAATAAGTAAAATTAAGTCAGATGATATGTATATAAATAATTATTTTAATCATAACTCTCCAAGTTATGGATCGCCTTTTGATTTAATGAAAAAGTATAATATAAAATATAGGACAGCGGCAGAGAATATAGCGAAAGGCCAAGATACACCTGAATATGTTGTAAAATGTTGGATGGATTCAAAGGGACATAGGCAGAATATATTAAATCCAAGATTCGAAGAGATGGGTATTTCAAGAGATGAGTATGGGGATAACATATGGACTCAAATGTTTATAGGAAGTTAATCTCTATAATCTTAAATATTTAGAGAAAGGAAAAATAATGATACTTTTAGTTGAGGATACAGAGAATATTAGAAAACTTGTAAGAGTTATTTTAGAAAAAGAGGGACTTAAAATAGAAGAGGCTTCAGATGGTATTGAAGGTTTAAAAAAAATAATCTCTGGAAATAGATATGACCTTATTTTACTTGATATAATGATGCCTAACATGGATGGATTAGAGTTTATAAAGGCCGTTAGACAGATTTCACAAATTCCAATTATATTTTTAACTGCATTATCAGATGAAAAAAATCAAATTCTTGCATATGAGAATGAAGCAGATGGATATATAGTTAAACCTTTTTCAAAAGATATATTAGTTTCAATTGTAAAAAGATTTTTAAGTAAAAAAAATTTACCTAAAAAATATGAAGGATTGTCCTTAGAAAAGTTTAGTAGAAGAATTAAAATTAATGAAATAGAAATACATTTAAGTACAAAAGAGAGAGAATTATTATTCTACTTAGAAGAAAATATAGGGGTAGTAAAAAGTAGGACTCAAATATTAGATGCTGTATGGGGGTATGATTATTTTGGACACGATAGAGTGGTTGATAAACATATAACTAAGCTTCGAGAAAAAATCGGAATGTATTCAAAATTTATAAAAACGGTCAAATTATTAGGTTATAAGTTTGAGGTATAAATATGAAATTAAAGAATAAACTTATTGCAATTCTTTTAGGAATTTTATTTTTTACTTTGGTTTTGGAGTTTTTTCTAGGAGATATATATTTCGAAAAATATTTTAGATATAGTAAAGTGAGAGAATTATCCAATATAAATTTTATCCAAGGTGATATTTTAGATATGAAACTTCTAAAGGAATACCAAAAAAATAATAAAGCATTTGTTATTGTTATGGAAAGAGATAAAATAATAAATATTAATAATTTTAATTACTTAACTATTGAAAATAATGAAAAAGAAGAAGTAATATTATTGGATGCATTTTTAGATAATCTTTACTCAATTGAAAAATTTAATTTAGAAAAAGATGATAAAGTAAAAATAAAAGCTATAAAAGTTTTGAATCAATATTACATTCCGATTGAAATAATAAAAGATGACCAAAAGTTTAAAGATTATAAGTTTAATTATTTGAAAGAAAATGTTATTGATTTGAAAGGAGTTATAACTAAATTAAGCCAATCTAACGAAAAATCAAGTCAAAGTGATGATTTTTTAGAGATGTTATTGGAAATAGATATAAATAAAGTCCAAAATAGAGATTATATGGACTCCAATAATGAAGATGAATTTAGAATTATAACTAAGAATATTAATGAATTTAAAGTAATTATATTTTATTCATATGAAACTATAAATGATATTTTTCCAACTATGAAATCATTTTTTTATCTAAAAGGATTATTAATAATTTTAATGGTTTTTTTAGTTGGAAAAATTTTAGATAATGAAATAATAAAACCTATCACAACACTTTCAAGAATAACTAAAAATATAGGGAATCTAAATTTTAATGAAAAAATAATTTATAATAAAAATGATGAGATAGGAAATTTATATAAAACATTATTTAAAATGAATGATAATTTAAAGGAAGTTATTCAACTTTATAAGGATGAATTAAAAAATAATAGGAATTCACAAGTTGTTTTAGAAGAAAGAATTAAACTTTTTATGCATGAAATAAAAACACCATTATCTGCAATTATTGGCTTTAGTGATATACTTTTATGTGAAAAAAATTCTGAAGAATTAGGAATTATAAATTCTGAAGGTAAAAGATTATTAACATTAGCTAACAACTTGATAAATAAGGAAAATAAAAATGAAAAAATAATTCTTATAAAATCTAAATTTAATATCAATTATGAAATTGAAACGGCTCTTAAAATATATGAAAAAGAATTAAAAAATATTAGAATTGATTTTATAAACCAAAAAGACATTTGGGTTAGAGGAGATCGTGAAAAATTAAAACAAGTTATATTAAATATACTTGGAAATTCTGTTGAATTTGCAAAACAGAATATCAGAATTAACTTTGATAAGAAAATGGATTTAATTATTTTGAGTATTGAAAATGATGGACCTCAAATTTCAGACGATACAATTACAAAAATTTGGAGTAAGTTTTATTCTACAAATGGAGAAGGTAGAGGTTTAGGACTTTTTATATCATCTGAAATTTTAAAGGCTCACAAGTTTGGTTTTAGTGTTGAAAATACAAAGATAGGTGTTAAATTTAATATTTATATAACAAAAGGAGAGTAAATTATGAAGAAAACATTATTATTATTTATATTGATTTTTAGTTTTGGAATGGGTGTAGAATCTCCAAATGAAGTTATGGAAGAGAGGATAGAAAGCGAATTAGAATATATTTTAAAAACAAAAACTAAAATAGAATATGATGTAAATATATCAGGAGAGTCTATAAATATAGAAGTTGAAATTGATAGTTTAAAAGCTCCAAATAAAGAAGAACTTGAAAATTTATCAAAGAAAATAATTTCTTATTTAAAAACAGAAACGAAATATAAAGATATAAATATTACTATAAAAAAAGATAGTGTTATTTTAGATGATGAGGTTATTTATATAAAAAGGGAAAAAATATAATAAGATTTTTAAAAGTGTACTGTTCAAATTTGACAGTACACTTTTTTGTTATAAAATATTTTAAAAAATTACATTTTTATAAATTTTACTTAGATCATCTTCGTCTATACCGATATATCGTAATGTCACAGCAGGATCGACATGATTTAGAGCTTTCATAACTAAAGCTAGGTCTTTGTTGAAGCTGTAGTAGACTTTCCTTCCCCATGCCTTTCTGAAGGAGTGAGTGTTCATGGGATAGTTGATATTTAATTCTTTTTTCATTTCTTTCATCCTAAAATTGACACCTTGATAAGTAATAGCTGATCTAGGTCGAATCATAGATTTAAAAACAAATCCAGAATCATAGTTTTTAAACCCCTTTTGTTTATAAAATTCTTTTAAGAGATCAAAACATTCTAAACATTTATAGTTAAATGTTAAATCTTTCATTTTTTTAGTTTTGATTTCCTTAAGGGAGGTATTCTCTAGATTGCTAAACTCTAAACCTAAAACATCCGAAACTCTAAGTCCGGTGTTTAAGCATACGGTAGAGATAGAATACATTACGATTAGATTTTTTTCTTTAAAATAATCCAATATTCTTTGTATATCTTCTTCGGGGACATATTTTACTAATTGTCCTTTTGCCATAAAAACTCCTTTTGTAGCTTTATTTTTTGTAATGTAAAAAAAACACCATCTTACAGTTTATTAGTTTTCCTAATAAAAGACAACCAAAAATTGAGTACTATATATAATTAAAATGGATTAAGTAAGTATATATTCTATACAGAATATATACTTACTTAATTTTAGGGAGGTTTTAGATGTTTTTTAAGAAAAAAAAAGCGAACACTCAAAAAGAATTTGAGTTTAAAAAAACAAAAATAAGAAGGGGGAAAGATTTAAAAACTATCTTTAAAAATAACACTGTATATGCAATATTTCTTATGGTATTTGTGTTATCTAATAACTTAAGTTTTGCAAGTGCGTCATTACCATTTTCCGATAAAATTGAATTTGGATTGATGATAACTAAAGTAATAGGAGGATCAATTGTTTTAGGAAGTTTAGTGACTGCTATGGTTTTTCATAAAAGTGGAAGAGGAGATGCAGTAGGAACAGCTTCATGGTTTGTAGTAGTTGGAATAGTTATTGCAAATTTAGATTGGTTTGCAGAAAAGTTTGGAGTAGTTACAAGTGGAGCTATATTTTAAAGGAGTAGTCATAAATGTTTAAATGGAAAGGAATGAAAAAAATTCCTAAGATAAATGGATCCGAAATAGAAAAAGATAAGTATTTCGAGTTATCTGTTAATGCAAATAATTGGAGAAAAACAAGTTTTTCATTAATAGTTATAATCGCATTATTGATAGGTGGTTTAATTAAAATTTCAGTAACTAATAAGGTTGAAACTTTTGTAATAGAGAAAAATGGTAATAACTATAGTATTGTTGGAAATGTTTCAGACGTTGCACAAACTCAAAAGAAAGCTTCTGAAGAACAAATTATTTACTTTCTTAATGAAGTTATATCAAATACGAAGAACTTAACAAGAAATACAGATATATATGAAAAGAACTATAAAAAAAGTTTGTCATACTTGTCACGAAATACTTCAATAAAAATTGATAATTACTTAAAATCTGAAAAGTATGCTGAAAAAGTAAAATTGGGAAAAACAGTAGAAGTAAAATTTAATACTGGAATAAAAATTAATGACTCTACTTATCAATTAAGATGGAGTCAAACAACATTCAAAAGAACGGGGGAAATAGAGAGCACAATTAATTACAACGGATTATTTTCAATAGCATTTAAAGATATAGAAAACTCTAAAGAATTACATTTAAATCCATTAGGTCTTATAATAACAGATTTTGTCCAAAAAAGTGAGATGTTATAGGTAAATTAGGAGGTGAATATTGCTAGTTATTAGCAATATAAAGAATGAAAAAAATAATAATTGGGTTATTTATAGCAGTTAGTTCTCTAGGATTTTCTGAAAATATTGTGTCTTTAAAACAAGAAGCAATGAAGAGAAAGTTTATAAAAGTAGTTTACAAATCTGATGTAGTATATGAAGTTTATGGAGAAGCTATGATGGGTACAGCAATTGTATTTGGAGATGGAGAAGAAGTAAAGAATTACTCTCTTTCTGACCCTGCGTGGTCTGGAATTATAAATTCTAACCAAATTTATTTAAAAGCACCAGAAGAGGAATATTCATCTGATGGAGCGAGAATTTATCCACCAGAGTCTACACTTTTTGTATCAACAACAAAGAGAAATTATTACTTTAAGTTAAAAATAATAAAATCGAGAGCATATAATCCTGTAATTAAGTTTGTTTATCCTCAAGAGGAGCAACAATTAATTCAAAATTATGAATTAATGAAAAGAGAAGAAGAGAAACAAAGAATTAGATTGGGAGTAGACAATATTCAAAATATTAATATGAACTATAAATGGGATAGAAAATATTCTTGGGCTCCTACAAATATTATTGATAATGGAAAACAAACAATGATTTTTTTATCAGTAGAAGATAAAGATATTCCAACGTTTTATATTAAAAGAGATAAAGAGTTAGAGATTGGATTATTTAGAATTTCAGAGAATAGAAATGGTCAAAAGGTAATAACAATAGATCAGATTTTTGAAGAGGGAGTTTTAACTCTTCATAAAAAGAAAATTAAAATAATTAATAAGTCAAGAAGGTAGAGGATGAATAAAAAGGATATATTAAATAAAATCCCAAAACCAGAGAATAAAAAAGGAATTAATTATAAAAATATAGCAATAGCAATTTTAATAATAACTCTGATTATACTGATTTCATTTCTTACTGTAGATAGAAAAAATAATAAAAATACTAATAAAAATATTCAAACAGCAGAAAAAATTGAAGAATCAGAAGTGGTTGCTGGAACAACTGAAGAATTGAAAGAAATAATAGGTTCAAATCCAGTTTTGCAAGAAGGTGGCAAGATTGCTGCGAGAGAAGAATCTGGAGAAGAAGAACTAAATAAAATTAGACTGCAACAAGAATATGAGCTAAAAAGATTATCTCTAGCTTTGGAGCAGGAAAGAATAGAAAGATTAAAAGTAAGAGAGAGAACACCTATAAATTTAGTAGAGCAGGATAGAGGAAAAGAATTAAGATATGAAAAAGAAAAAACTGGTTATGAAGGATTAGTTATTCCACCATTACCACCTTTTCCAAAAGAAGATCCAAATTTACAAGAAGCAAAAGAAAAGTTTTTTTTATCTTCAAATGTAGATGAATTTGTTTTAAAAAATCAGCTACAACATGCAATATCTAATTACGAGGTTAAGGGAGGAACAATAGTTCCCTTAACATTAGAAACTGCTATAAATACAGATATAGCAGGAGATATAACAGCGGTTGTAAAAAGGGATATTTACGATTCTAAAACTGGAAGTATATTACTTATACCTTCGGGAAGTAGAGTTATAGGAAAGTACAATTCAAATGTTAGTTTTGGACAAGAAAGAGCTCAGGTTGTATTCAATAGAATTACTTTACCAAATCAAAAATCTATCAATATTGGATCCATGAAAGGCGTTGATAAATTAGGTGCTAGTGGAGTTACTGATAAAGTAGATAGTAAGATAGCAAAAGTATTTAGTTCTGTTGTTATGTCAGCAATTTTAGGAATGGGAACAGGGGCTGTAAAAAATGATTCAGAAGATGGTGAAAATTGGAGAAATGATGCAATAGATGGCGGAGGAACACAAGCCCTAAATGTAGGGAATAGCTATGCCAATAAGTTGTTAAATGTACAACCAAGCTTGAAAATAAGGCAAGGATATTCAGTTGGATTGTTTATTGATAAGGACTTAATATTAGAGGCGTATAGTAACTAAAAATAGAGGGGTTATTTTTTTATCTGAGAATCATTAATAAAAAAATAATCCCAAACAGATTTTTTTTAGAAAATCGCTAGTGTTTAGAAGGAGTAAGAATTATGCTTACTTGGATGTAGGATTTTAATTGGTGCTCTCAAGCAATAGCCAAGTATCTAATGCTTGAGGGCAGCAGTTAATAAAAATGTGAGAAGTTTAGTAGTCTGTTTTTAAAGCTTAAAAGGAAAATTTATGCTTACTTGGATGTAGGATTTTAATTGGTGCTTTCAAGCGATAGCCAAGTATCTAACGCTTGAGAGTAGCAATTAATAAAATAAAATGGAGATACTTGGCGGTTCTCCAACAGGAGGAAAAAATGAGTTTTTTAAGTTTGAGAGGAATACCTTATTACCCAGAATTATCATTAGAACTGGGGAATGAAGTTACGGCATCTATTGTTATGACTCAGCTGGAATATTGGTTTGGAAGAATGGATTACAAACCTTTTTTTAAATTTTTAGAGCCTATTCCAAAGTTAGATAAGGATGGAAATGAAAAAAATACATTTGGATATAAAGATGGAGACTCTTGGATAGAAGAGTTAAAAATTTCATCAAAGTCTTTTAGAACTGCTTTTGCAAAAATAGGAGTAGCTTATACTTCAAAACATGAATTTGATAAAGCTATTTCAAAATTTAAAAAAGATGACACTGAATACTATTATTGTTGTTATTCAGATAGACAAACTAGAAAGACGTATTACTATAGAAATCATAAATTAGTAGATTCGCTAGCCCAAAAGTTAAATTCTAGAAAAATTGATTATGATGACGAACCAAAGTCTTTTTCTAGTAAAAAATCCCAGAACTTCCCATTGGGAAGTTCTAGAAACTCTGATACGGCAGTTCTGGAAACTCCTATTGGGAAGTTCTCTAATATACAAGAGATTACTTCAGAAGATTACCAAGAGAATACAACTACTACTAAGCAAGATAATATAAATTATATAGAGCCTGTTATTGATAAAATTAAAAATAGTGGTGGTTCTCTTAGTTTAAAAATTAAAGATATTAAAAAATACTTACATGAAGAAATTAAAGATATAGTAACTTGTAAAAATATTATGTTTTTAGTTGAGAATAGAGATTTGCATCTTGAAAAAATTAAAGAAGTTGTTAATTATGCTAACAAACATCAAAAAGGATCCGGATTTATATACAAAGCTTTAGAACAAAATTGGATTTTGACAAAAGAAGAAAAATCTTTAAAGAAGGGGGAAACAGTCAGGGGGGCAAGAATAAATTATGAGGCTTTGGAATTAAATTTTCAAGCAGAAAAGGAAAAAGAAGAAGCTTTGAGGCTTAGAGAAAAACTGGATAATTTATTTGATAAACTTTCTGAAAAGGAGAAAATAGATATAGAAAATAAAGCATATGAAATATCTTTAAGGGATTATGGACAGGCAACAGCAAAAGTTATGGCTAGAACTAAAACTAAGTATGAAATATTGAAACAATATTATTTACTTAAAAAAGGAGCTTAAAAAATAGAATAGGTGGGGATATAGATGAGATATACTCGTGATGAAATATCAAAAGGATCAAATAAATTTGTAGACAAAGTTGGTAAAGCGTTACTTTATAAAGAGCCAAAGTTGCTAGAGGTAATAACTAAGTTCTATAAACATTCATTGACGTATCAAGTTGTAAATGGACAACCTGTATTAATGTCGGTTACTTTAGATTTCAAACCAAATGATGTAAATATTTTACTTGAAACGGATTGTTTATAAATGTTGTAGATTCAATGTTATGCTTGATAGAATCTTGGTAGAAGAAAAAGAGAAATTTGGGAGGGGTTATGTTAAAGAAAATTAAAGGGTATATAAAAGGGAAAAAAAGTTATTCGTTAGCACTGTTAGTAACTTTTTTAATGACGGGGGGATTTGCATATTCTGAAGAAAACATTATTATAAAAAAAAGTGAAGATACAGAACTGATGATATTTGTAAATTCACTATTCTCTAAGCTAGAAAATAAAAGTATTAAAAATATATTAGATTTCAAATTAAATAATGAGAATATTAATCCACCAGTGGTTCCAGAACCACCAGTGAATCCTCCGTTACCACCAATAGTTCCAGAGCCTCCAATAGACCCACCATTACCCCCAGTTGTTCCACCATTACCACCGATAATAAATACGGGAAATATTGTTTTAGATTCTACAGGGACATTAGGGAATATGAGTGCTTTAACAATTGAAACTGGAAAAGAATTAGTGAATAATGGGGACTTAAATATAACTTCGGATATAATTCTTAATCCTGATAGAAGCTATAATAAAATTGTTTCAGGTGCTTTTGTTGATGGTGGAAAATTTATAAATAATGGAAACATAACAACAAATGGAGCTTTAAGTAAAAGTCTTTTAAAAGGTGAAGGTTTTGGAATATATCAAAAGTCAGGAGAAACAATAAATAATGGAAGAATTTTTATTCAAGGAACTGGTCATGATATAGAAAATGATGGAGAAGCTGACATTCCAGGAGGCGTAGCAATTTATGCTGAATCTGGAACAGTAGTAAATAGTGATTCTGGAATTATAGAGTCGAACAGTAATACGCCCCTACAGTCAGGAGTAGGAATGGCTACTGTGTCAGGAGCAACATTAATAAATAACGGAATAATAAAAAATATGTTTTCGAGTATGTGGGCTATCAATCGTAATTCTCTTGCTGTAAATAATGGAATGATTGAAACACAAAGAGTAGGAATGACAGCAGGAAATGGGGGAACAGTAATAAATAATGGAACTATAAAAGCATGGGTATATTCAGATAATCCGAGTGGATTATTAGAGGGACCCGCATATGCAATGAGTTCAATGTCTTATGATGGAGAAAAAACTCTTGCTAAAAATAGTGAGACTGGAGTTATTTATGGATTAGTTAGTGTTACTGGAAGAGCTGCTAAATTTGTAAATGAGGGAATAGTTAATGGAAGAGTAATTTCTGATTCAGGTGGAGTTATTGAGAATATAACAGGAACAATAACTGGAGTAGATGAAGCTCCATCAGAAGTAATTATCAATGATGGTGGAAAATTTATTCAGGGAATAAATGCAAAACTAGATGTGGATAAATTTGTAGGAGATTTATTCTTATCAGGTGATTATGCGAAGAATAATTTTGAAGATAGAATTATCTTGTCTGAAGAAAATATAAATATAAAAGATCATGATGGAGAAGTATTATCAAACTCTATTATGTATGATGTAAATAATTCTAAGACTGAGTTAAGTAGAAAAAATTTCAATGAGATTTTAGATAATTCAGAATTTGCAAGTTACTTAGAAAATAA
Organism: Cetobacterium sp. 2A; assembly: GCF_014250685.1. Lineage (GTDB taxonomy): Bacteria > Fusobacteriota > Fusobacteriia > Fusobacteriales > Fusobacteriaceae > Cetobacterium. The sequence continues at coordinate 66,666 of NZ_JACFAJ010000010.1, forward strand.
TTATGTTGATGGAAATATTTTAAGACAAGAGTTATACAACAATTTAAAATTAATAGATAATGAAAAAGAGTTTACAAGATCGGTTAATAATATTTTCGGAAATGACATTTATCCAAATGTTAAGAAACAAACATTAGAAATGCTTAGGTTTAACAGAAGTACATTGGTTAATAACATTTTTAATCAAAGCTCTGATAAAGAGTTGAGAGTGATAGGCGGAATTGACTACAAACATATAGAAGCTGATAGTTCAAACTTAAGCGGATACAAAGAAGATATTAGTTCAGTATTCTTAGGAGCCGACAAGCAAGTTAAAACTAATTTAAGATTAGGAGCAGTTGCAAACATTGGAACTCTCAATGCAAAGTTTGATATGGATAATGCAAAAAGAGAGGATACATTTGGACAATTAAATATTTACTCTATATACAAGAATAATAATGTTCAATTAGTAAATAACTTATTCTTTGGATTATCTTCTGGAGATATAAAAAGAGATTTAAACTTTGGTGATATATATGGACATCAAAAAGGAGATATGGATAATAAATGGATAGGATTAAATAATATTCTATCTAAAGAATATTTTATAAATTCACTATTTATCAAACCTAGACTTGAATTAAATACAACTTATTTAATGCAAGATTCTATTTCTGAAAATGGAAATTATGGATTAGATATTGAAAAACAAAATGTTTGGTCTGTAGAAGCAGGAGCCGGAATTGAAGTAGGAAAAGAATTTACTTTTAACTCTGTAAAAGGTACTTTAAAAGCATTTGGAAGTTATTTACATGAGTTAGGGAACCCATATGATTCTATGGATATTAAATTAAAAAATATAAGTTCTGATACAGTTGAAGTATCTAAATATGATAAAGATTCATATAAAGATTTAGGGGTTAAGTTAGAACTTGAAAAGAATGGACTAACTGGATATGTTGAATACAAATATTTATTTGATTCTGAGTATCTAGGAACAGCAGGAATGACGTATAAATTTTAAAAAAACTCAACAAAAAAGGATGATAGGTAAATATTATGTTTGAATGTGAACATTGTGGGAATACAGACTATGATTTAGTAAATTTTACAAAGAAGATCATAGTTTGTAGTAGTTGTAAAAAAAATAGCAGTATATAAAAGCTGTGTAAAGGAATCGTGTGGAAAGCCGTAATCTTTGTACAGTAAGTTTAGTTTTAAATTGAATATTTTAGTAGGGAATCGTGTGAAAAGCCGTAATCCTGCAAAAGTAAATACTTAAGAAGTTTTTAAGTGTCTATTTTTGTGGGATTTTTTTTATATAAAAATAAATTGGAGGAGAAAATGCAAAAAAAATACATATTACCGTTTTTTTTTACTTTTATGTTTTTTCTGAATGTCATTCCGAGTTATGCTCTAAAGTTTTATCCTTTAAATTATGACAAAAGAATAGATGACAATGGAGGATATGGAGAATTTACACTTGTTAATACTTCAAAAGAACCAATCAGATACAAGATCGAAGCTAAAAAAACTGGAAAAACTACTGATATTTCTGATTTAGTTACGATTTATCCAAAAATTTTAACAGTAGAACCTTTAGAAGAGAAATCCTTTAAAGTTTATGTTAATAGTGATTCAAGTTTAGTTGATGGAGAGTATTCTTTCTTACTTGGAGTGAAGCCTTTAAAATCACCTAGTTTAAAAGAAAATAAAATAGGAAAAACAAGTTCAACATTTGAAATAAAACAGGCATTGGAGCTTGAAATATTTGCATATGTAGGAGATTTGAATAAGAAGTTTGAACTTTCTAATCAAAAATTTTATGAAAAAGATGGACTTAGAAAATTTAAGTCAAATGTCAAAAATTCGACAGGGAGAGGATATGAACTAGCTGTAGGTTTTACAGATTCAAATAATGTTTTATTACCAGTTTTATATCCTGTTGGAAGGCTATTTAATGGAAACGAAACAGTTATAGATGTTGAAATACCACAACACGCAAAAAATATAATCTTTTATGATTACAACAATAATAAAGTTTTAAATCAAAACGTAAAAATATAGGAGAGTTAATATGAAGAAAATAATACTTTTAGCAATTTCAAACAAAGAAGCCAAAGTCAAAAAAGTTAAATAAAAATTGATATAGGAGGGTGAAAAATGTACGAATTATATTTTAAAAAATATGTGCATAATCCTAAAGAAATAGGGAAAAATCCATACGAAGAAAACTTTAAAAAAGGACAGTTAAGCTATATTAATGGATTGTTATTTCGTTCAGAAGAAATTGGATATGATGAGAATGGAGACGATCCTTTTTACTATAAAAAGTTTGTAGAAGTCTCAGGAGAAGAGCTTGCTAAAACAGAAGAAACAGCAAGAAAAGTAAAGGTAAGAAACATAAAGGGAATTATCAAGGAGTTATCTGAATTTAGTATAGAAGTTCATAAAATAATACCACTTTTTTCAGGAGATTATGACGATTTTCATCATATTTTAGAGCAAAAAGAATTTAAATATGTTCCTAACGAAACAGAAGAAATCTTCATAGATGAAGATGGTGAGTATGCACATGATTCTGGAGAAGAAATATTTAACTATGTTGTTGATATTACACGTTGGGATTATAAAATCAAACAGTCTGTAAAAGAAAGATATGTTGTAAAAGAATTAGACGATTTATTGAATCTTTTATAAAAATGTCAAAATCAAGCTATAAAAAAATAGCTTGTTAAAATAAAAAACGAAACAGGAGGATTTAAATTATGAAAAAATTATTATTACTAGCTTTATTAGCCGTTGGTGCAACATCTTCTTTTGCAGCTTCAAATCAACAAATGGTTGATTCAACACTTTCAGCAACAGTTGCAGGAGATAAAGTAGGAGCAGGAGTTCCATTTGAGGTTAGAGTTAATATTGTTCCAAAGGGAGCCGAACTAGTTATTGTTGATGAAAACGATAATGTTTACGACACTATGGTTTTTGATCATGGAACTAAAATGGCAGGAAAACTTAATAAGTCTACTGTAGAAAAAACAGCAATATTGAAAAGAACAGATAACCATCCGTTTTCAGCAGACCTTGCAGGAACTGTAGGAACAACTCAATATACAGGACAATTCGCTTTAGAAAGTAATGGAAATTACAATCCAACAACAAATGTATTGACTCTTGATAAGCTATCATCATCAGGAGATACAGCAGGAACAGTAATGGCAATGCCAACTGAATTTAACTTCATTAAACAAGAAAGAGATATAAGAGCAACAGACAATCAAATGAGAACATTAGTTCAGTCGACAATAAAAGCTGGAACTACAGCAGACGCGGGAACATACATAGGAACAGGAACATTTACAGCAAGCTTAATAGTTAAGTAGGAACTTTGCTTCAACTTGAAGCAAAGTAGAACCAATGAAAATATTAGTTCAGTCAACAATAAAAGCTAAATTAACAGTAGACTCAGCAACATTTATAGCAAGCTTAATAGTTAAGTAGGAACTTTGCTTCAACTTGAAGCAAAGTAGAACCAGAGAGAATATTAGTTCAATCAACAATAAAAGCTAGAACAACAATAGATTCAGGAACATTTATAGCAAGCTTAATAGTTAAATAGGAACTTTGCTTCAACTTGAAGCAAAGTAGAACCAGAGAGAATATTAGTTCAGACCAATAAAAGCTAGAACAACAATAGATTCAGGAACATTTATAGCAAGCTTAATAGTTAAGTAGGAACTTTGCTTCAACTTGAAGCAAAGTAAAGTTATTTAGATTTATTGAGTTAGGAGCAAGGATAATTTCTTGCTCTCTATTTAACAAATTTAATACGGAGGGATTAGATGAAGAAAGTAACTAAACTGTTAATATTTATAATTTTTGGATTAAAAGCTTTTGCATATATGCAAGTGGCTCCATTAATTTTTGATAAAAGAATTGATGAGGGGGCAACAGAAGAGTTCTATATAACAAATCAAACTGATCAAGAGGTTGGATATAGAATCTATAAAGAAAAAAGTGATAACGGCTTAGACATGACACCATATATGGATTTTTATCCAAAAAGTTTAAAGCTTAAATCTGGGCAAAGTGAAAAAGTAAAAGTATATATAGAGGCTCCCAAAGATTCTGAAATAGGTGAATATACGACAATAATGGGAATAAAAGAAATAAATATACCTGAAACTAAAAAATCAGGAGGAAGAGTTGTCCTATACACTGATTTAAAATTGGAACTGGCAGGGTATGTAGGTAATTTGAAACCAGAGATAGCAATAAGAGATATAGTACAAAACGGGGAATTAATATTTGAAATTTCAAATACTGGAAAGACTAGAATAAAAGTAGAAGCATATTTAGAAAGTGATAATGAAAAAGAAACAAAGTATATAGATAGTTTTAGACTTTTAAAAGGGTCTAAGAAAAGTTTAAATCAAAAGATAGATATTAAAAACTTAAAAAATCCAAAGCTAGTAATTAGAGACATGGAAGGAAATAAACTATTAGAAAAGGGGATAGGGAAACAATGAAAAAAAAGTATTTTGTCTTGGGGATAATAGTATTGGCATTTGTTTCATCAAACTACATTTTTCTTGAGGATAAAAATCTAAAAGAGAATAAAGAGTATAAAGAGATTAACCATATTGTTATAGAAGGGAGCTTTCCTATTATTTCAGAAATTCCTGAATCAGAAATAATACCATTTACGGCTCCAATACCTGAAGTTATATTAATTCAAGATGGAGAGATTGAAGAGATAAAAGAGGCAAAAGTTAATCAAAAACAAGTATCAGTGTTAAGTAAGAAGCCAACGGATAAAGAATTAGAAGAGCTTAAAAATAAAGGGTTAATAAGTGAAGATGAGTTTCTAATTTATTCAGGAAATGAAATAAGTGTGGACAGGATTCATCTTTATTCTATGTATATAAACGGAGAAAAAAAGAGTGAGTCCTATTCTTTATTTTTAGAAGATGAAAAAATATATTTCCCACTTATTTCGTTTTTTCAATTAATAAATTTTAAAAATTATGAACAAAATAACGATATTTTAATTGGAAAGCTTGGAGATCGTTTAGATGAGATTGTAATTGATATAAAAAATAATAGAATTTTAAAAAACAATGATGAAATTAAACTGGACGAGGGTGACATAAAAAAGCAAGCAGAAGAAATCTATTTAGAGAAAGATGTATTTAGAAAGTTATTTTTAACTAACTTAGCTCTTTCTAAAGAGAAAGAAAAAGTAAATATGACTTTAAACTTTGCAACACCTGAAGAAATTGGAATAAGACAAAATAACAACGAAAGACTTTTAAAAGAAGATAAAGAAGTGAATGACCTTCTTTTTACAAATGAGAAAAAACTATTTGAGCTTGGATATTTAAGAACAGAACTAAATCAAATATTTAAAAAAAGTGAATATGAAAAAAATGGAGATTGGCAGAGTGATTGGGAAGCTAATCTTGAATATCAAGGAGCTTTATTATATGGAGAAATAACAGCTAATTATGATGTTAAAAATCATATATTTGAAGATGTGAAGTTAAGATATGACAATCTATATAAAGAACATACATTTGAAGTTGGAAGCTATAAGTATATGGATGGTGGAGCAAGAGAATGGGAGTTATCACTAAAAAAAGATAAGGGGTATATAGTTACTGGTTCAAAGAATTACATTATTAAAGAAAACGTTCCTTTAGGGAGTAGAGTTGAACTTCTCTATTTAGGGGTAATTATAGATATAGAAAATTCTCAAAATGGTGTAATAGAGTTTAAAAATGATGAAATAAAAGAAGATAGAGAATACGAATTAAAGATTTATACTCCAGATGGAAAAATTCTAACAAGAATAATTAATACAACAAGTAATTACAATCAGCAAAATAAAGGCGAAGTTGAATATGATGTTAATATTCGTGAAAATCATGAGATAGAAAAACCTACAATTGATTCTAAAGTTTACTATGGTCTTACAGATAACTTAACAGTAGGAGTGGGTTATCTAAGAGATCCAGAGTTGATAAATGATAATTATGAATATCTGGATAAAGGGAGAATAGAAGCTGTTTATAGTGACTATATTTACTCCATGCCTTATACGATTAGAGCAGGTGGGGACAAGGTATTTAATGAGTTTGAATACAAGGTAAATGAAAAGAATACTAAAGATGACTATTCTTATGATCTATTAGGACAAATAGATATAAATAAAGTTAGATTAAGACTTGAACATGAGAGTAAAGGAGAGTTTTATGAAGATAAGTACAGAAGTAAATTCTATATGAGATATACTCCCATTAAATCTTTAGATTTAGAATACGAGCATGAGAGAAACACTAAAAGAGATGGAATCTATGGTATTGATTACAAAGAAAAATTAAACAAATATAGCATTGAATATTCAAAGTCATACAAAGATTTATTAATTACTGGAGAGTATGAATATGAGACAGATAATAAAGGGAAATATAGCCTGAATACTTATTATACTGGACTTAGAACAATGACTATGAAACTTGAAAATACACTATTAAATGAAGGGAAAGATTATGAAGTTGCCTTTAGCATCTTTTCAAACGGAAATCAAATGTTTGATTATAACTTAGAAGCCAGATATTCAGAAGAGGATAAAGATAAATTTACATTTAGATTCTCAACTAATTATAATAATTGGCTTGATTACGATATGTTTATGGATAAGAAAGGAAATCAAGAACATAAATTTGGAATTGATAAAATAACAGACTTAAGAAATATAAAGGCTAGTATAAAAAATATGGAGAGTTCGCCATTAAAGGTAATTACATTTATTGATAAAAACGATAATGATAAATTTGAAGAAGGAGAAGAAGTTATTAAAGGAGTTGAGGTTGAGATTGGTGACCAAAAGATTCTAACTGATAAAAATGGAGAAGCTATGTTTTATGGAGTCCCAAATCAAGTAATTTATGAGTTAGAACCTAAAATTAAAAAGCCTAACTTCTTATTAGGAAATAACAAGGTTCAAGTTCAAGGGAAAAATACTTCCACTATAGTAGCTCATATCCCAGTAAAACCTATGCTAACTTTAACAGGTTTTATCAATATAGATGATATTTTAGACTTGTCATCTATGGATAAAATAAGATTATATGATGAGCTGTTAATTACTGTTAAAGATAGCAATGGAAAAGTAATAGATAGAGCTATTCCAGATGAACAAGGAATATTTGAAATATCAGGACTTTTACCTAAAAATTATTTAATAGAAGTCACATATATGGGAATAGATCATCAGATACAAGGGATTAATGATGAGATAGTTAAATTAACTTATGTAGAGCAAAAAGAGAGTAATCGTTATGTTTTTAATATTAAAAACCATGGAATTACAATGGTCAAAGGAGAAAATAGAATATGAATAAAATATTTGTCTTATTTATATTAGTTAATATATTAAGTTTTTCAAATGCAACTCCAATTATCCCAGCAATTCCAAGCACTGGAAATACAGATATGGAAGTACCAAAATTACCAAATTCAGATAAAACTGAAAAGGATGGTAGTGTTAGAAAGTTACTCTCTAACACTACCGTAATGATTGAATCTAAGTTAAATGTTGTAGTTCCTTTAGAAATTATATCTGATATTGATATAAAAGCTATGGTTGTAGATGATGAAAGAGTAGAAGTTCCTTTTTCTTTTGAACTAAATAAAACTCCAGATATTCAAAATCACTATAAAGTTAAATACAGCGAAGATAAAATTGATATAGATAAAGATGGAAAAATAGATACTTATATCTACTCTCCAAAATTTCTTAACAAAAGAATTATAGACGACAATATGGTTGTTATTGAAGGGGAAAATATATCTAAAGATGGAGTACACGAAAAGAAAATTTATATGACTATAGAGGTGAAGCAATAATGATAAAAAGATTATTATTTTTATTAATACTTGTATTAAATATCATATCTTTTTCAGAAGTTCCTCATATATATATTTATGATAATCCATCAAAACAAGTTACAACAACAGAAACATTGAAGAAAAAACCTAATGGTTCTGAAATGAATATTTCAGTTGAGAAGATTAAGACTGAAGAAATTGAGGGAGTTTTGGATAAAGGAGCAAAGAAAATTTATTTAACGATAGATGATCTAGGAGTAACAGATAAATTAATCGTTACAGATACTTTGAAAAACATTCAAAACCCTCAAAGATTAATAAGTAAATATGACTTTGAATCCAAAAATTCAGATATTGATATATCAATAGAGAGAATGAACTTAAATTCAAAATTGTATTTAATAGTTCTCAATTCCTCGAATAACTTAAAATGTATTAAAAAAGTTACTTCAGTTAGAGAACAAAAGTTAGAACTTAAATCAATAGTAGACAATATTATGAAGTCTTTAACAAGAGCTAATGAGATATATTTTGAGTTTACAAGAGATTATCTTTGGAATACAAATCAAGTTATAACTGGAGAACATACAAGTGAACTAACTAAAGAAGTTGAAATTAGCTTTGCAGCTAATTCACAAACATACGCTTCACATAGAGGAAATAATAGAACTGCATATGGAAGAACATATGTTGATGTAACTGACGCAAATGGAGCTTTAATAGAAAGTAGAACTTTTACATGGTGGGATTTTTTAGGAGGAGACAATAAGGTAACAGTACCTTCAAGAGTGTATTATGCAAAGAACTTTACTAGACCTGTAACTGTAAAGCTAAGATGGTCATTAGATTTAGGAGGATATAAGGGGCACTATAATGGTGGAAGAGCTGATATGTCAGTTATTAGTAGAGTTGAACAAGTATTTAAATATGTTGTAAGTCCGCTTGAAGGAACTACTAACTTAACTTTTAATGATGATTATCAAAAGAATTATGCAAACTTTAGTTCAACTTCTTATGCGGATAGTAATCCATTAGTTTTAGAAAACACTGTTTCTGGAATGAACTTTTCAACTTTTGGATCAGGATTAATAACTATTGAAAATGGAGATATTTTAGATATTAATGGAGTTCGTACAACAGTAGGAACTTCAGGAAACTTAGCAGAAAGAGTAACAAATATTGGAACTCTAGGATTAAAATATAAGGTAGAAAATGGAAAATTAAGATTAGGATTAAATAGCTGGGGAGTTGCGGAACCTTCAAGAGCAGCTACAGTTAAGGTCATTAGAGGAACTAGAGAAGTAACAAACCATATATTCAATATTCAAGCACCAAAAAGGTTAGAAGGAACCTCAAGGCTTGTTTTAAAAGAATATTACCCTATTGATACATATATCGCATTTAGTTCAGCAAATCTTAATTCACCAGTACCTTTAGTACTTGAAAATTCTATAAGGGATGTTATTCTTGAAAGCTCAAGTCAACATGGAATTGTAACAATGCAACAAGGTGATATATTAGAGGTAAACGGGGTTCAGTCAACTATTGGAGCCTCAGGAAATTTAGGAGAAAAAAATCAAAATATAGATACACTAGACTTTAAATATAAGGTTGAAAATGGGAAATTAAGATTAGCCTTGACTGGGTGGGGAGTATTAGAACCTAGTAGAGATTTAACTATAAGGGTAATTAGAGGAGTAAATGAAATAAGCAAACATATTATTGATGTAAAATCACCTACAAAAGTTGACGGTGATACAGCTATAAAGTTTGATAATACTTATCAAATTAGAAGCTTTGCTAAGTTTAAAGGGATTGATCTATTAGCACCATTACCTGTAGTTTTAGAAAATCATCTAGGAGTAACTTTAGAAACTACAAGAGGATCAGGAATACCATTTATGAATCAAGGAGACATATTAATAATTAGTGATACTTTTAGAAGAAGTTCAAATTCTTTTGAAATTGGAGCTTCAGGAGTTTTAGAAAAGAAAAATATAAAACTTACTAATGGTGAAGTCGGTATTCAGGTAGAAGGTGGAAAATTAAGCCTAGCTTTAAACAATTGGATTGTAAACAAGAATGTGGATGTAAGAGTAAGAATTGTAAGAGGAACAAATGAAATTATGAATCACACATTCACTTTAAAAGCACCAGACGCACCGTTTAATGTAGTTCAGCAAGGAATATTAGACTTTGGAACTATAATCGCAGGAACGAAGAATAAGGCAGCGGAAACAGACATTAAAATTGAAATGATAAAAGATGTAACAGAGATTAAGTTTAACCTCAACACAGAGAGTCCTGAGTTATATAACAAAAATGGAAAAGTACTTAAGGCTAAAAATCTTAAGACTATTGTAAGAAAGCAATCAGATAAAAAATATTTAATAAAGATTCAAGGGAAGTTGGATGTACCACAAGATCAAGAACTTGGAGAATATTCAGGAACAGCAATACTTGAAATGAGAATAAAATAATGGAAATAAAAATAAAAGTATTTATGGGATCAAGAAATAACATTGAATTTCAAGTAAATAATTTTTTTAAAGATAAGAACTTTGAAATAGTTGACCAAACAAAACGGGAAAATACTCCACAGGAAGTAATTCTTCTTGTTTTGTATCGTGAGATTGAAGGTGATAAGAAATGAAATACACGGTTATTTTGAAACGTAGGAAGATTTTTAAAAGATTATTCTCTCTACCACAGGTTATCTACTGTAGAACATGGGATGAGGTAGAGAAGATTATAGGCGTGAATGGAACAAATTATATGAGCGAAATTGATTATATAGAAAGTACAGGGAGATAGCAATATGGAAAGATGTTATATTCTTAAAAAAGATAGCAAATTAAACAAAAGTTACGATTTTTATTATGAAAATTATGAAATAGTAAGCAAAATATTGGTTAAAAAAGTTGTAGAGTTATTCAAGATTGAAGAAAGTAGTTCAATTGCTTTAAATCAAGATTGGGATTTTTATCTAAATAACAATTTAGTAAGAGAACTTGGTTTAGAAAGATTTTTTTTAGAAATATCAAGTGCAGATATTAGAGATGAAAACGGGGAGTGGCTGGGAGTTTGGAGCGAGATTAAAAAAAATAATTCCTATTACAAAAAGTATAAAAAGTTCTTAAATGAATATCAAGAAATTGATATCCATAAAGTTAAAAAACCTCAATTAAAATATGATATAGGATTAAACTATACGATTAGAATAAAAGACAACATATATATATTGCTAGAAGGAAGAGAAGAACGAAAGAATGAGTTTTTAGAAAAGAATTTTGAAAAAATAAAAATGTCAGAATATTGGAAAATGATTGAAGAATTAGAAGAGAAAGGACAAAATTTATGAAAGAAATAGTTTTAAGTTTATTTTTAATTACCAATATATTGAGCTTTTCAAAAGTAGAAATTAAGATATTTGAGCCTTTAAGGTTTGAATATCTTTCCACTAAAAAACTTTCAAATGAAAAAATAGGAGCATACGGAACTATTGAGATTAGAGCAGAAAAGAGTGATATAGGGAAAAAGATTGTTTTTGACTTTCCAAAGAGTGGATTAATGACAAATAGAAAAAAATGGATAAAAGTAGAGAAGTATGGAATGGAACTTCCTGAAAAAGAAATGGTTATATCTCAAGAGGTAGAGCATATAAAGTTTTATGCTCTATTAGATAAAAGAGATATAGACAAAGGTGAAGAAGCTAAAATAATTGAAGGAGAATATACAGGATATGTTCCTATTGTTGTTTCTGAATATTCAAAATAATAGAGAAAAGGACATTGGCAAGAGAATAATAACTTACAGACAAGGCAATGAGGAGTATGATAATTGAGAAAAATATTAATTTTTACAGTTATTTTAGTGGTTACAACAATTACTTTTTCTTTAACAATACAAGGAAAAGTAATAAAAGTAGCAGATGGAGATACAATAACTATTTTAAAAAATGATGAAAAAATTAGAGTTCGATTGTGTGGAATAGATGCACCAGAAAAGAAACAGAAATATGGATTGAAATCTTTGGAGATGTAGATAAATTGAGGATAAAGACAGATATGGAAGAGTCGTAGGAACGGTATATTTAAATAGAGAAAATATAAATTTGTATATGATTGAAACTGGTAATGCGTGGTGGTATAGACAATATGCAAAGAATGAGTATGAGTTTAAAGCTGTTGAAAAAAAGGCAAAAGATCAAAAGTTAGGATTATGGAAAGAAAGTAACCCTGTGGCTCCTTAGACATTTAGGAAAAAATATTAAACATAGCAATATTAGTTATATTAATGTTGATGGAATGTGTTAAAAGTATATAATTATATTATAATTGATATATAAGGTGTATAATTAAGAAAATATACTAATGAGGTGACAAATGGGAAAAAAATTCCACAAACATAATATTCTATTTAGAGATGATGAATATATAGAAATTAAGGAATATTGCAAAAAAATAGGAGTTTCAATAAGTCGATTTATAAGAGAAGTTGCAACTGAAAAAATAAAGAAACTAGAGGAACAAAATTTACTAGATTTTGTAAGTGGAAATTGTAAATATCTAGCCAAAGAAGAGAAGAAGGAAGTTATAAATTTTATAGAAAGTAGCGATGTCACGAAAGAGGAGTTCGAAGAGATAATAATAGATGATATCTTGCAAAGATAAGCGTTTTGAATAAATAACTAAAAAACTATTAATTTTTATTTTAACTATTGGCTTTAGAGATAAAATATATAGGTAAAAGTCTGTAATGAGATGTTACAGACTTTTTTATTATAAAAATTTCTAAAGTGTATGATATATAAGTTTATTTACTTAGTTTCTTTAAAAATAATAGCAAAAATTAAAGTTCTATTTTGAAGGGTTGTTATTGTTTGAAAAAAATAAAAAAAGTTGAAAAAATAATAGTAATGAAAGAAGCTATAAAAGCAAAAAGTTGTGAATTTGGATCTCCAATATCTTGTGTTATTAGTTTACAAAAAAAGACAAAACATCTAAGAAAAGGAACAAAAAAAATTAGTGGAAAGATTTGGTTTTTGATACAAATAATGGAAATTAAAAAATAAGAAAAAAAATAAAAAACTTCTTTTAGAGGTTCAGAAAAATAAGAAAGTCTAAAAAATTCAAAAAAGGAATTGAAAATAAAGGTAAAGAACAAAATAGATTTAGGAATATTTTTTTTAAATTTTTTATTAGGAATGTATACTTCTGATTTATATTTATTGTGTTCCGTAAATATCTCTTTTATGAAAGAATTAATAATAGAAAAAATAGAAAAATAAATACCATAATAAGTAATAGTATTTATCATTATTTTTGTATAGTTATGATTTTGTTCGCCGAAAAAAGAATCAAAGATTTGTTTCACAAATACCTCCAGAAGTAAATTAAATAATTTATTATATTATGAGAAAGGTGAGAAATGCAAATAGAAATACCAGTTATTTTAACAGTTATAGTTAGTGTATTATTAATTATTTTAGGGTTATTGCCAAGAAGAAGATACCAATTAAAAATAAATATAAACAAAACGTTAGAGACTGAAATTGAAAAAATAATAAAAGGGGATGAAGAGATTGTAATAAAAATAAATAAAAAAAGATATTATATAAAAAAATGGAGAGATATATGATGGAGAAAATAATATCACATTTTAATTATATTATGAGTTTATTTATATTATTTATTTTAATGATTTTAATATTTGAAATAATATATTTAAAGGTAAAAATAAGAAAAAAGAGAGTAGAAAATATAACAGATGAATTAAAAGGATTTTTAAAGGAGAACATAAGAAGAAATGATACTAGATACATATTAAAGATAAATAATGCGGATTATAGTGTAATTTTAAGAGAGTTTGAATATTAAAAAATTTATTTAAATTAGAAAATCATTATAAAAAGGTATATTTCCAGAGGTTTATTGTTTTTTAGATGTCTTCTGGATGTTTTACTATATTAAAGTTAAATAAAGCCTGTGTAATTTCATTTATGGGATTTAGTTGCAGTCTTATTGTGAACTTTAGACTTGAATTGAATAATATCTTTTTTAGTATTGTTATTGATAAAGTCTATTTTTTTTAGAATAAAAAATACTACATAATGATAAAAAGATTAAAAAAAGCATTCCGATAAATGAAAGGAGAGAGAGGCTATGAAAAAATTACTGATATTAGTAACTTGTTTTAGTAAATTAGCATTAGGGCTAACAGTATACGATCCTGCGAATCATCAGCAAAATATGAGAAACTATCAAATGATGATTTTACAGAAGATAGAACAGGTTAAAACAGCATCAGAAAACGCTTTACAGACAAGACAGCAGCTAGAACAACTAAAGAATGATACAACAAATTTGGAAGGATGGACAGGGTTAATTTTAGGAGAGGAATCACAAAACTTAGTAAAAGGAATGGATGATTTAAATGCAATCAATAAAAATTCAAAATCTATATTAAGGGATCCTGGAAAGATAGATTTAAATTTTGATGATTTATATAAGGAAGTAAAAAACTTAAAAGGTATGAACAGTGAAGAATTATCGAGAGAAATATACAAGTTGTCAAGCAATAGAAAAAATAATTTAAAAGATAATTTAAAGACAGCAACAAAAGTAATAGAGCTAAATGAGCAAGATACTAGAAGTATGGCGAAGTTTATGAATCAAACGGATGGAGCAAGTGGAAATTTGCAGTCAGCTATGGCAACAAAAAAAGGAATAGATCAACTAAATGGGAAATTTGCAAGATTAACAGATTTACAAGCTAAAGCTATAATGATGGAAGCAGAAAAACAAGCTGAAGAGCAAGCTAAAGATGATATATTGAATGAAAAAGTTAGAAGAATGTTAGAAATGAGCCCAGAAACTAAAAAGTTAGCCGAAGAAATGAGAAGAAGCGGAAAAATGTGGTAAAATTTTAAAGAAAAGAATCGGTAAATATCTTCAAAATATTATTTTAAAATGGTATCATATAATATGAAAATAGTAATTTGGAGGGGAATTATGAAAAAATTAATTATAATGTCAATAATGTTAATTTTGGTTTTAACAGGATGTGGGGATAAGGTAGAATTTACAACAAAAGAATACAAAAAAGAACTTTTAGAAAAAGTACACAATAAAGAAGAGAGTGCTATTAAACAATACACAAAAATTACAGAAAGATTAGAAAAACAAATAAAAAAAGGAAAAGAAGAAGCTGTAAATGAAATAGATAGATGGAAAGAAGCAGAAGTAGATATAAAGGTAAAAAAAATGTTTGAGATGAGTCCAGAAACAAAAAAAATAGCTGAAGAAATGAGAAAATCTGGAAAATTGTGGTAAAAAATTAAAAGAAATTAATATTGAAGAAGTCTGTAAGGTTATTAAAACTTACAGGCTTTTTTTTTTACTAAAAAGGAGTTGGAAATTAAAATATGCCATTATTAACACAAATTTTAACAGGATTAAAACTAGATTTAGCAGGAACGATAGATTTGTTACAGCCAGTGGCAGTACAACTATTATTGTGGTTTTTCTTGCTTGAATTGGCAACAAATTTATTACTTTCAAAGGCAGGAGAGAATCCATTAATGATATTTAGAAATAAGTTCACAACTTGGTTATTTCTTTATGCAATAATTATATATTTTAAAAGAATAATAAGATTGATAGAAGAGATGTTTATATATTTTTCTAAAGTATCAATGCGTGGAGATACAATTCCTAATTTTGAGGAATTGCCTTACCGAGTTTTGGTAAATGCTTTTAATGCCTTAGAAACCATACTTGGATATATAGAAATTACAAAACCATCAACATGGATATTGTTATTTGGAGTATTGATAGGGTTATTTATTTTTGCAAAGGTTGCTTTAACTGTAGGAATGGTAATTATAGAATATTTAGTTATGAGCTCTTTAGTTATTGTATTAATTCCTTTTATGATGTTTGAAAAGCTTAGATTTGTTGGAGATAAGGTTGTAGGAACTTTAATAAATCTTAATATGAAAATATTTGTAATTCAGTATTTGATGTTTTATTTTTCAAGGTTTTTACTTAAACCGATAGATTTACCAGATCAAGCGACAGGAGTACAAGTTTTGGAGAATGGATTTTATTGGTTAGTAGCAATGAGTATATTAGGTCTTATGACAGCGAAAGGTAGCGAGATAGCACAAACACTAATAAGTGGGGCAACAACTTTTGGAGATAGTTCAGAGCTTATAGGAATGGCAAGGAAAGGAGCTGAAAATATGGGTAAAGGAGCGAGTAAAATGGCAGGAGCAGCTAGAGGTGCTGGGAAAATGGCAGGAGCTGCAAAAAATTCTGGAATAGGTTCAAAAGTAGGAACAATTTTAGGCGGAATAAAAGGTAAACTGGCTGGATTTAAAGAGAAATAAGGTTACAGAGGTGGATCTTGGTGGATGTAGAAAATCAAGAAGAGATTATTGAAAAAGTTTTTAATGACAATTCAAGAGAAAAGATAGAATATTTTGGAGAAAATAGAAGAAGAGTAACAAGATATGAAAACGAAGAAATAGTAGAAAGTTTAGAGTATCAGGGAGAATTTTTAGATGGTGAAAGGCTCATAATTTATGAAGATTATTTAAACCGAAATAAAGTAATAAAGATTGGAAAATATAAAAATGGTAAAAAAGAAGGGTTTTTTATCTGTAAAGATTTTCAAACAGGTAAAATTAAAAGTTTGGCAAGTTATAGAGAAGGTTATTTACAGTTAGAAAAATTCTATACTGATAATAAATTAAGTAGAGAGAGGATATATATGGGTTCAGATAATTATACCGAAAAAGAGTTTTATGATGATGGTAAAGTTAAATTTGAAAAACGTTGGATAGATGAAAATAATCATTCATTTGAAGAGATAACATACTATACAAACGGAATAAATCAAATTAGAAAAATATATAGAGATAATAACAAAGTAAGAGAAATAGAAAGTGTAGAACGTAGAATTAATGATTCAACAATTGAAAAATTATTGTATCAAAATAAAAATACAGAGAACTACACTCCTTTGAAAAGAGATATATATGAGAAAGGGAAATTAACAGAAAAAGTTGAATATCATGAAGATGGCGAGATTAATAAGAGAAGCAAGTCAAGTTCTATAGGAATGGAAGAGTGGGTATATGATAAAAATAGGAATTTGGAGTCATATAAGCATGAAACAGATAAAGAAAAGGTAGACAAAACCTATTATAAAAATGGAAATTTAAAAACAGAGCTTAAGATGGATAAAATAAGGGGTCAAGAAATATCTAAAGAAGAATTTAATGAAAAAGGATTGAGAGTAACTAAAACTTCAGAGAATGAAAAAACAGCTACTAAAAAAATCAAAAGTAAAGAAATGGAGAGATAGAATTGGATAATTGTATTTGTTTACGTTTGAAACATAATACAGAAACATTTAAGCAGTATAAGAAGTTTTTGAAAAATATAGACAAGTGTATAGAAATACTTAAGGTGGAGTTAGAGAAAGTTTTAGAAGTTAAAAATTTAGTTGGAATAGATAAAAATTCTTTAGAAATATATGTCCATGAAAAGGATAAGACTATATTTAGAGGGGTTTGTAAAAATAGAATATTATTTAAGTCTGGAGAAGAAGAAATACCACTTTACAGATTTCATAAAAAATCAAAAATTTCAAGAGAGTATAGAAAAATACTAAAGAAATATTACAGGTTAGTAGAGGAAAGCAAAAGACCAAGATTTTATTTAGATAATTGTAATGAAGAGAAAGAAATTAAATTTGTAAATAAAGAAGTGTATATATTGATTATGAATAAAAATTTTGTAAATAAAGATGATAATTATGAAGAATATCCATTGAAAAAATACGACAAGGAGTTTGGCATATGGAGCAATTAAGAAATGAAAAGAATGACAAAGAAAATAGAAAATTAAAGTATATAGAATTGAAAAAACTACTTTCTGAAAATAAGAAAATCTCAATGAAAGATAAGATATTTATGAGAGTTTTTGAATTGGAGAAACTAAAAATTGAGGAAAAGGAATTAGAAAAGAAAAATAGACTTAAAAGAATTAAGAATATAAATAAAGTAATAAATTTAGAAATAGAAAAAGAATTTAGTGAGAGTGGAGATGAGACATTGGACATAAAAATAGCTTCTTTGTTTCTGTACGCTCTTGACAATTCTGAGGAATTATATTCCAAAATAGATTTTAGTAAATATGTAGAGTATAGCAAAAGAGGTGTAATGAATAGAAAAGTTTTAGAGCAAAAGAATACAGCTCAAATAAGCGAGGATAAAGATAATGAATATAACTCACATTCATAATATCGCAGAGCAATTAATCACTCAAAATTTAAAAAATTTAGAAATATATGATGATATATATAATAAAAAAGAAGTAACTGAAGTATTGGTTAATACAAATCAGAATATTTTTACAAAAAATTTAGGGATAGGATTTTTAAAAAAAGAAAACAAAAGTACAAATATAGATGTGTTAAATTTACTTAAGGTTTTATCAAGTTTAGATAGCAAGCAACTAACATCAAATAATCCAAATTTATCAACTAAGTTACAGCTTAAAAATGGACAGATTGTAAGAGTGGAGGGGCTAATTCCCCCCGCTGTTACATATCCTACAATCAATATAAGAAAGCAAAGCTTATTTTTAAAAACGCTAGAAAGTTATTTAGAAGAGGAGTTTATAAACCAAGATATTTACGATTTTTTAATAAAATCTATTGAAGATCACAAAAATATTTTGGTGATTGGAGGAACTGACACTGGAAAGACAACATTTACTAATTCTATATTAAATATAATGGAAAGAAAAAATGAGAGATTGATTGTAATAGAAGAGGTTCCAGAACTTCAAGTAAGTTCAGATAATGTAAATAGAGTTCAGGTAATTCCTAACATATTCAGTTCTGCTGAAGCATTAAAATATTGTATGAGAGCAACTCCTGAAAGAATAATTTTTGGTGAGATTAGAGAAGGTCAAAGTGCTTATGAATTTATAAATGGTTTGAACTCGGGACATCCCGGAGGAGTATCAACAATTCATGCTGATGATGGTCTTGGTGGATTGAAAAAATTAGAAATGTATATAAATGCTTCTTTTGGAAAACCAATGAGCCAAGAAATAGGAATGACAATAGATATAATGGTTGTTTTAAAAATGAAAAATTATAAAAGATACTTAGCAAGTGTTGATATTTGTGACGGATACGATAGTATTTCAAATAAATATATTTTAAAGAATATCTATTCAGGAGAAAAACTACCTGAATTTGATAACTCATTAAAGAAAGAGCTTATTTCATATATTAGAAATTTAAATAAAATAGATGAATTTAAGCTAAAAATATTAGAAACAAAAAAAATTGAATACTTAGAAGAATTTATTTTAAAGGAGTGCTGATATGGAAATACAATCTAAAGAAAGAATGGACAGAAGCTCCACTGCGATTCCTTGTTTAACAGTTTTTACAAATCAATTAAATTTATGTGGACTTCCAAGAACGCTTTTTTATTTAATACTATTTGCTTTTTGTGGCTCTATATTTTTATTGAAAAATATAGTTTTGGGATTAATAGTTGGAATAATTTACCTAATTTTACATAGAATAAATAGGAAAGATCCAACAACTTTGGAAGGCTTTGTAAAAATGAATAGAAAAACTTATATTTCATATTAGAAGGAGTATTTATGGAAATTTTTATTTATTATTCTAAGATATTTTCGGGAATATGTGCATCATTAATAACAGTTATTTTAGTTACTAAATATAGAAAATATTATTTGTATAAAAAGAGGAGCAAAATAGTATCGAAAGATAAATAAGTTAGAAAGGAGAATACCTTAATGTTTTATATAGCCATTATCATTATGATTGTATTTTTATATATGTTAAAAACTGATATGGAATATGATCCTAAGCATAAAGATAGAATGACGGACTACTTACCCTGGGTAATACCCATGAAAGATGGAACAGTTATTAATAAGAATGGATCAATAACGAGAGTCTATAAATACATATGTGATGATATGAATCATCAAACGGATAGAATGTTATTTATGTATAGACATAAATTAAATGATATATTTAAAAGATTAGATGAAAGATTCGTTGTACAGGTTGATAGTATCAGAAAAAATGTAAAGGAATATCCAGATTCAAATTTTGAGGATGAAATTTTTAAAGAGTTAGATAAATCAAGAAAAAAGAATTATTTATCTGGGAAATATTATGAAAGTGAAAATTATATGTCTATAACATATTTTCCTCCAAAGGATAAAGAAAATAAATTAAAATCATTATTTATTAACTCTTCATCAACAACTCCTATTGATGATATTGTTGAGAAATATAATGAAGAACTAGAAGATATTATAAGACTTTTAAAAGAGAATTTTATAGAAATAAAGCAGCTTACAGCAGATGAAACAGTGACATTTCTATATTCGTGTATCACATCAGAAGATAAAAAAATAAAATATATAAAAGGGCAGTACTTAGATTCTTACATATCCAATGTAGATATAAAAAATGACTACTCTAATATGAAAATAGGAAATAAATATACAAGTGTTATTGGAGTACTAAGCCATATTCCAGAGCATGAATGTGGTGTATTTGATGAAATAAGTAGTCTTGGAATTGAATATAGATGGAATAGTAGATTTATTTATATATCAAATGAAAATGCAATAAAAATATCAGAAGCATATCAGAAAGCATATAACAGTGAAAGAAAAGATTTTAGAACAGGTATGATTGATAAAGCGTTAGAAGAAGAAGTTCTTGATGAATCTAGTTATGCTTTAGAAATGAAAGAAGAAGCTTCTAGTTTGGTTAATGATATAAGAAAGGGAATTTTTAAATCTGGGTATTATAGTTTTAATATTATTTTGATGGATGAAGATGAAAAAAAGTTAAAAGAAAATATAAAAACAATAATGAAGATAATCAATAATCTACAGTTTGTCGCAGTAGAAGAAACTGTGAACGCATTAGAAAGTTATTTTGGAACAATGCCCTCAAATGTAGAGCATGGGCTTAGAAAACCTTTAATGACAACATATAACTTATTATCGCTAATCCCAATAAATATGGACTGGGACGGAAATAAGGTAAATAAACATTTAAAAAAAGAAGCACTGCTATTTTGTGAAAGTGGTGGGAATACTTCATTTAAATTTAATATACATAATAACGATGTGGGTCATACGGCTATTTTAGGAACAACAGGTGGTGGAAAATCTGTTTTTCTAAATACATTAGCTTACCAATGTAAAAAGTATGGATCACGAGTAATTATTTTTGATAAAGGTGGATCGAGTAGAGTTACAACAAGAGCTTGTGGAGGAAATTTCTTTAATATAGGAAAAGATAAAATTAAATTTCAACCACTTAGATATATTCATATGGAATCTGAGAAAGAGTGGGCTTTAGAATGGGTTTTATCGCTTCTTATTTTAGAAAATCATCAAGTAACTCCAAGTGAAAAAGCTTTGATAATAGAAGCCTTAGGAAATTTAGCAAATGTAGAAGAAGACCGAAGAACTATCTCAGCCCTTCTATTACTTATTCAAAATTCACAATTACAAAACATCTTTATAAGTTATACAAAGGATGAAGAAGAAGGAATATATGGTCAATACTTTGATAATAATCAAGATGATATAAATGATAAAAATTTATGGCAAGTATTTGAAATGGAAAATATATTTGATTCTAAAATGTTAATTCCAATGCTTACATATCTATTTCATAGGCTTGAAACTCAATTATTTCCAAATGAAAATACAAATCCAAGTGAAGTTATCCCAACATTTTTATTTTTAGACGAGTGTTGGATAATGTTGGACAATCCTATATTTTCAAAAATGATGAAATCGTGGCTGAAAACCTTAAGAAAGAAAAATGTATCAGTTATTATGGCGACACAATCTATAACAGATATAGCAAAGTCAAGTATAAAGGATGTAATAGTAGAATCTTGTTTAACAAAAGTATTTTTACCCAATGATAAGATTATACCTGATTCTGAAATGGAAAAACTATACTATGATTTTGGATTAAATGAACGAGAGATTGGATTAATTATAACAGGAACAACCAAGAAAGATTATTTTATTAAAAATGAGGGTGGAAAAATGATTCAACTGGCATTGACTCCATTAGAATTAGCATATATTGCATCATCATCTCCAGAAGATCAATCAGAGTGTGAGACAATATATAAAACTTCTAAAAACTTAGAAGAATTTAATAGAAGATGGAAAGAATATAAAAATGTCTAAAAAAAAGAGTTTAAAACCAATAAAAATAATATTGTCTATTTTTCTCATATTGTTTTTAGGCTTTTCTTATTTTGAAGATAGATATGTAATAAATGTAACAAAATCTCTTCCCATAGGTTTATATAAACTTTCGGAAATAGATTCTATAAAAAGAGGAGATATAGTTTTTTTTAAAGCTAAAGAAGAAATCTTTAATTTTATGATTGAAAGAGGCTATATTTCTAAAGAAATATCAAGTTTTATAAAAAGAGTTGAAGGGGTAGAAGGAGATAGTGTTGCTGTTGGAGATTATTTAGAAATTAATGGAATTAAAGTTAAATCATTCCTACCTAATGAAGATTCTATAGGAAGATCTCTTTATAAAAAAACTGGAAATTATCACTTGAAAGAAGGAGAATATTTTTTAGTGGGAGATACAATGAATTCTTTTGATAGTTCTTATATGGGAATTATAAATAGAGGTCAAATTAAATATAAAGCTAATTTGATTTTTAAATTTTGTGGAGGAAGAAAATGAAAAAAATAGTGGGGATTTGTACATACTTTTTAGTAATAATATCGGCTTTAGGAAGTGAGGTTTTAGTTCCTCTTGATAATGGTCAATATAAGAAGATTGAATTAGAAGAGATTACTGAAATTCAAATAAAAGAAGAAGTTATTGAGGAGAAAGAATTTGTTAGAGAGATTAATTACATTCCTTTAGAAGAGAAAATATTTGAAGATTTATTGCTGATTTCTTTAGATTATAAGCATAATTCTTTTAATTTAAAAGATATTGAACAAAATAAAAATCTTTTTAAGAGAGGAATTGCTGCTTCATTTATTGAACAAAGCAAAATGCTAAAAAATATAGATGAAGATATGACAGTGTTTAATGTGAATATTTTTGGAGATAATACAAAATATAAAGGGATAGAAGATATAAAGACAAGGAATAATGGTTTGATACTTGGAGCTCAACATGGAATAACAGATGAAATTAATAGTAAATTAAGCGTTGGATATTCCAATAGTAAAATAGAAAATAGTAAAACGGATAATTTATATTTATCAGTTGATACAAGATATTTTTACAGTGGAGATATAGAGTATAGTTTAGGAGTAAAATTAGGATATTTGAATGGAGAGAACAGTTATTACAAAACGGAAGATATGCTTGTAGGGTTATTATACGGAGATGTAGAGGTTCCTTTAAATGAAACAATAAAGTTATCTACTAAGATTGAGTCGTCGTTAATATCTAATATGGTTAGTCTGGGAGTTGTCAGAGATATAGAGTTAGATGATTTAAATATAAAAGTATCTTTAACATCTGATTATGTCTTTAGGTATTCTGATAAAGATAAAAAAATCTATACTCATATAGCAAATAAAAATCCAACTGCTAAACTAGGAATAGATATTGAAAAAGAAGAGATATTAATAAAACCATTTTATGAGATTGTAAATAGAAATGTGGGGCTAGGGATAGAATATAAATTTTAAGGAGTAGTTATTTTGAAAAAAATAAAATTATTACTTATAGGGAATTTAGTATTATTGATGTTCTTGAATAACTTATTTGCATTAACTTTAGCAAATAAATATAAGAATTTAGATAAAGTCATAAATCCAGTGCTAGTTTTGAGAGAGAATAAGTATAAAAATAAAGAGGGGATTTATTTAAATCCTACTCTTATTTTTTCAGAAAGATTAAACATAAATCCTCAAGAAATATTTCAAAAAGTATATATATATTTATCACTAGGATTTATTTTAATTCTTATTTATAAGAAGAAAGAGCTAACAACACATGGAAGTTCTAAATTTGCAGAAAATGAAGAAATAAAAAGGTTTGGATTAATAGGAAATAATGATGGAGTTGTTCTAGGGATGTCTCCGAATAATGAGATGCTAACTCAAAATGGTTCGGAACATATTATGGTAATGGCACCAACAAGGAGTGGAAAGGGAGTTAATACAGTTCTTCCAACTTTATGGACTTGGGCACATTCTGTTGTTATAAATGATATAAAAGGAGAGTGTTGGGATTTAACATCCGGATACAGGAGAAGTGTCTTAAAACATAAATGTATATTCTTTAATCCAATAGACGATACAGGAGAAGGGATTTCGTACAATCCACTTGCTATGATTGGAATAGGTCAAAGTTCAGAAGCAGCTGACGTAGGAACAATATCTGTTACTCTTTTGGATGTAAATGACAAGGGTGAAGATAGTCATTGGATTACAAGTGCCATAAATCTTTTAACTGCTGTAATTCTTCATCTTATGTATGTAAATAAGGAATCTTCATTTATAGATGTAATAAATTTTATGGAAGATCCAAAAGAACCACTAATTGCTAAAATAGAAGCGATTATAGCAAAAACAATAGATGGAAATGGAAAAATTATAGATAAGTCAGATTGCAAGCCATTTAACCATTTTGTATCTCTTAGAAATCAAGGAGTAATGAATAGAGACTTTTCAGATTTGTATAGCGTTTCTGAGACAGAGAATACTGGATTACATCCGACTGTTGGGTCAACATTTTCAACAATGTTATCAACTCCAGATAAAGAAAGAGGGAGTATTATATCTACTTGTGTAAATAAGTTGAGCATCTTTAAAGACCCAAGAGTAAGAAAAAATATACAAAGATCAGATATAACACCTAGGGATATTATGGATGATAGGGTATCACTTTATTTAATAACTCCGCCAAAAGCTATAAAAATGACAAGACCTTTATTTAGACTTATCATAACACAAACAATATATGAATTAACAGATAAGATGAATTTTGATAATAGGAAGAAAATAGATAAAGAAATTGATAATGGATGGAAAATTATAAAAAAGGACATATTGAAATTTAATGAAAAAATAAGAGATTTTTTTAAGGAAAAATACAAAAAAGAAGAAGTTAAAAATAAAAGAGTTTTATTTTTAATAGATGAGTTTCCAGCACTTGGAAATCTAGCATTATTAGAAATAGCATTAGCTTATTTAGCAGGATTTGGACTTAAAGTACTCATGATAACACAATCTATAAATCAATTGAGAAAGATATATGGGAAAGATAACTCTATTATAGATAACTGTCATACTCAACTCTATTTTACACCCAATGATGAAACTACTCCTGATATGATTTGCAAAATGTTAGGAAAGAAGACCTTGAAAATTACCACAAGAAGTGGGAATGGTTTATCTATGAATAATAGGAGTGAATCTTATATATCAAGAGATTTAATGACTTCTAGTGAAATTAGAACAATGGCTTATGAAAAGATATTAGTTTTTGTATCAGGTAAAAACCCAATATTGGGTAAAAAAATATTTTGGTGGAAACACGATAGATTTAAAGATAATACAAATTATAATATTCCTTACAAATCATATTTAAATTTCATTAAAGAATTAGAAGTTAATGGTTTAGATGAATATACTGTAGAATATTTAATTTATTTGAAGAAGTCGTATAAGATATTAAGAAATTTAATTGATAAAATTGGAGAAAAAGAATTTATAAAAGAGTTATTAAGAAATAAAATTATTGAGGAAGAACTGAACAGAATAAACTCTTTGCCTGTTATTGAAGTAGAGAAGATTAAAAAAGATATTATAGACAAAGTTATTTTAAAAATAGACTACGAAACAGAAGAAGAGTTCAAAGAAGATAAGAAACTTTATTTTAAAGAATTTACTGATAGTAGTTTAGAGAAATATTTAAAAGTAAATTATTATAGAAATTTAGATAGAAATGAACTTGAACAGTTATTGGAAAATAATTTAGAGACAATAGAAAATAAATTAGAATATAGAGAACAGTTTAGAATGGAATTTATGTCTTTCTTATCAAACAAAGGAATAAGGGACTCATTAACACCTTTATTTCCTGAATATTTTATAATTGAAGTTCAAAAAATAAGGAAAAGCAACGAGAATATAGGAGACGAAATATTTAATTATATAGCTTTGAATCTTATAAAGGATAAAAAAGATATTGAAATAAATTTTGACTCAATATTAAAGAATTTAAATAGGAAATATAATAGTAACAATCTAGAACTAGAAAATATAGAAACAATAGGAGAATAATAAATGAAAAAACTAGAAGAAGATATAATTATTAAAGAAATAGATGAAATAACGAATAAATATGGCGTATTTGAGGAAAGTGCAGTCTCAGAAGATGACTGTGATTTAGAAAAGGAAATTAAAAATGACTAACTATGAAAAATTAGAGCTAAATAGAAAAGAATTGATGGATGAAATTATAAAAAAAATAGAATCCAAAGAACTCACATTTAGAGAACTTTGGGATAATGAAAATTCGAGACCTAAGAATCCATTATCTGGATCAAAATACAATGGTTCTAATAGATTAAGACTTGGTTATCAAGCTGTTAAAAATAACTATAAAGATCCAAGATGGGTTACTTATATTCAAGCCAAAAAAGAAGGGTGGAATTTAAAAAAAGAAAGTAAAGGAACTTATTGTGAAAAATGGATATTTACAAAGGAAGAAAAATTCAAAGATGAAGCTGGAAATGTTATAAAAAATATAATAAAAATAAAACCATTTCCAAATTCTTTTCATTTATTTAATGGAGAGCAATTTGAAAATATTCCTAAGTACATACCTGAAAGTATCAATTCAAATAGTTCAGATAAGAAAACAACAAAAATATTAAATAGTTTAATAAAATCAAGTGAGTGTGAAGTGAAAATAGTTGCCCATGATAGAGCTTACTATATGCCGTTTGAAGATATAATTGCACTTCCATTGTTAGAAAATTTTTATAATAACGATAATGCTATAGGAACCTTATTACATGAAATGGCTCATAGTACAGGGCATAAGGATAGATTAGACAGAGAAAATAACTTTTCTAAAGAAAACTACGCTAGGGAAGAGTTGGTTGCAGAAATAAGTGCTATATTTTTAGAACAAGATTTAGGATTAAATTTAAATACTGATAGATTAGATAATCATTCAGCTTATCTTAAATCATGGCTAAAGGTTTTTAAAGAAGACTATAATGAGTTATTCAAAGCTGTTATAGAAGCTGAGAAAAGTAGTAATAGGATATTAGAGCAATATAATATTCAATTGGAAAAAGAAAAGTTAGTTTTAAAAGAGATAATTGAAGAAGCCAAAATAAAATTAAATATATCAGAGATTTTATATGCTGAAAAACATGAGAATAATAATTTTAAATCAATTGTTTATGAAAAAGAAAGAAATGTAGGGGAAAAATTAATTTATAAAAATTTATACAGTGAAGATGGAATGTTGAAAGTCGAAGAAATATTTAAGAAACTAGAAATAGAAACAGAGATAGGGATTCTATTAGGAAAAAATTATTATTCAAAAGAAAATAAAGTAGAGAGAGAAGTAAAATATAAAGATGGAGAAATTACATCCGATAAAAACTATATAGAAAAAACAAAGAATAAAAAAATCTTATCAAATGAAAGATAATAGTTAAAGGAGCCATTATGAAATTAATCATAGCAGAAAAGCCTGATTTAGCAAGGGCTATTTCAGAAGCACTTCCGGGAGAGAAAAAGAGTAGAGGTAAATATATAGAGCAAGGAGAATACATAATAACATGGGCTATAGGGCATATATTAAAGTTAATGTATCCTGAAGAAATATTCCCTAAAATATATATTGAGAAACAATGGAAGTTGGATCAATTACCAATTAATATTGAAAATTGGGAAGATAAATTAAAACCTATTGAATCTACAAAAGAGCAACTAAATGTAATAAAAGAACTATTAAAAAAATGTAGTTCAATTATCCATGCAGGAGACCCCGATCCTGAAGGACAACTCCTTATTGATGAAATTTTATACTACTTCAAAAATGAAAAACCAGTTGAAAGAGTTTTGATAAATGATAACAACAAAGAAAATATATTAAAAGCTTTTGAAAAAATTGAAGATAATAAAAACTATGAATCTTTATATAAGTCTGCCAGAGCAAGAAGTGTAGCTGATTTGATGATTGGAATTAACTATTCAAGATATTTCTCTTTGAAATCTTGTTCAAGACTTGCTTTAGGAAGAGTACAAACTCCAACTTTAGGAATGATAGTAAATAGAGATTTATCAATAGAATCACATGAAAAAAGAAAATATTATGATTACTATTTAAATTTGGGAGCTATAAAATCTTCAAATAAAAGTGAAAAAATAGAATTAGAAAAATTATACAGTTTATATCAAAATGAATTTATAGATGAAACAAAAAAATCTGAATATCAAAGAAAATTATTGGATGAAATGTGTAATTTGAGAGAAGATGTACCTCTAAGATTAAAATACACATTATCACAAGATGACAACGAAGAAAAGTATAATAAAGAGTTTTATGAAGAATTAAAAAAGTATTCTAAGGGGAAGTCATTTGATATAGAAATAAAAAAAGAAAAAATAATTGAAAAAGCACCTTTACCCTTTAATTTGAATGAATTACAAATTTATTGCAATAAGAAATGGGGATATTCTCCTTCAGATACCTTGGCAATTACTCAAAAATTAAGAGATGAATACAAAGCGATAACCTATAATCGTTCTGACTCTCAGTATCTTAGTATAGAGCATTACAACGAATCTGATCTTGTTATGGATATTGTTCTAAAGAATCTAGATATAATTATTCCTGAACTAAATACTAAAAAGTTTCCTATTTCAGAATGTTTTAACGATGAATTTGTAACAGCACATCATGCAATAATTCCAACTAAAGCAAAAGTTACTATAAGTGAATTAGGAGATAAAGAAAGAAATGTATACAGGGCAATTTGTGATTATTATATAATTCAATTTTTACCTAATTGTATAAAAGAAAAAACAGAAGCTTATACAACACTAGTATTAGAAAATGATCTAAAATTAACTTCTACTAGAATTATCATTTCGGGATTTAAAAATTATCTAAATGATAAATTAGATTCTGATAATGAAGAAACTTTAAGCGATTTGTCTAAATTAGTTTCAGGGATATATACATCAAATTTTATAAGTGATTTAATTGAAGAAAAAGAAACTAAGCCACTAACACGATATACTGAAGCTAGCTTATTAAAAGATATGACCTCAATATCTAAATATGTTTCTGATCCTGAAATAAAAAAACTATTAAAAGAAAAAGACAAAGGAAAAAAAGGTGAATCTGGAGGAATCGGAACATCTGCAACAAGAGCTAATATTATTGAAAAGTTATTAGATTTAGAGTTTATAGAAAAAACTGGAAAAAATATTGTATCAACTCAAAAAGGGAGAGATTTAATAAGAATATCTCCCGTTGATTTAAAGAATCCAACTTTGACAGCTAAATGGTGGACAATCCAAGAGGATATAATTAATGGAAATAAAACTAAAGATGACCTGTATAACAGTGTTATTGAAAATTTTATTAAATTTAAAAACTCAAATCCTGAAATACCGATACTAACATCAAACAATAAAACTGAAAAAGAAATAATTGGAAAATGTCCTAAATGTGGTGGAAATATTTACGAAGGATTGACAAAAGAAAAGAAAAAGAATTATTATTGTGGAAATTATAAGGAAGGTTGTAAATTCAAGATGTATGAAGAAATGTCCCATTTTAAAGATAAGATAAAACTTAGCAAATCTAAAGTTAAGAATTTACTTTTAAATAAAGTTGTTGCTTTTAAATTAACAGGAAAAGAATCTGAAACAAATCTAAAATTAAAATTGAATGGTGATTATGTAAATTTTGAAGAAATAAAATCTGTATAAAGAAGTGATTTTAGTAAAAAAATCTAAAAATATCCCTAAATAATTGATAATTTAGTCTGAAATTGAACCGATCTTACTAGACTCTTTAAAATGAGAAATAAGACAAGTTCAAGTGTCAGAAAGGATTTGTAAGAGACTATATTTTAAAATCGGTTATAGTTTAAATAAGAAGGTCAAATTTTAATATTTCCTTAAAATTCCATAAAAAGTTATAAAATATTATTTTTTAAAAATAACTTGAAGATTCATATAATGATATTGTATAATTTTAATCTGTGGGTTTTAATTTATGGGAAAAGCTTCTAACTTTGTTAGGAGCTTTTTTTAGATGCTATACAAAAGATAAATTTAAAATTGAATAGTTTGTTATTTGTATTAATATTCTTAGTTTTTTAAATATTTTTTATTCCCACTCAATTTTTAAAAAAATGTTTATTTTTTAATGTGTTGATTTTATTAGGTTTTTAGCGGGATATTTTTTGAAAAAAAGGCTTTTTCTACTGTTTTTTTAAATAAATGGGTGCAGTTTGGGTGCAGTTACTTTCAATAATTTAATATGGACATAGATTATTTATTTTAAATGGAAACTATATTATTAGAATTAGAATTAGTTATGAAATCATCTAAATAGTTATCATATTCTAAACTAAGAAGAATAAGTCCAATAGTTTCAACAAAAGATAAAAGAGTATGTGTATAAAAATATCCTTTTTCTTCATCATTAGAAATATTATGAAAATCATATTGAGAATCAAATTGAGGCCCTTCGTGAACAATATTGTTTCGAATTTCTTTAAATTCACTAAGAAGATCTAAAATTTTTGAACAAAATTTTATATTAGAACTTGGATTTAATTTTTCAAAATCTTTAGCCATATTTTCAATTGAAATATTTGAATATTTTATTTTTTTACCAGTTTTAATTTCAATTTTATGAGTAATATCTTTTAAAACAATTTCAAAAGTACTATATTTATAAGTCCATATTAGATTTGTTAAAAGTTTAGAAAAAGTAACAAAATCTTCGTGGTCTTCTTCTGAGGGGTTAAGATAACCTAAAGAGTCCTTAAGAAATAAATTAATAGAGTCAGGATATCTAATATAAGAGTCAATATTTTCAATATTCCAAGATGTTTTAAAAGTTAATTCGTTGTGGTATTGATTAATAAAACGTTCTAATGAGTCAAATTTTTTAAAAATTTTATTTTTCTCTTCAGCAAGAGTAAAAACTAGTTCACTTAAAGTATAATTAAACGAATAATATATTTGATAATGTGAAAATAATTCATCAATTTTCTCTCGATAATTATAAAAAACGGAATATTGTGAATTTAAAAGATCATTTTTTAAAAAAATATTTATTTTTTTTATTCCAGATATATTATACGAAGAATTACAATAATTATAAATTGCCTCAAAAATAAGATCATGATACATAGTATTAGACACTGTAAATTTATTTAAAATTTTCATTTGTTTTTTAAAAAAGGGAATAGCTCTATTATAATTATATTGATGATAGTAGCAAAGTCCTATATAATTATAGATTTTTAGATCTGTTTTTTTTAATATAGGATTGTTTTGTAGAATAAAATCAAATAAATTTATAGAAAAATCAAATTTTTTATTATTATAAAGACGAACAGCTGTTTGAAAAGAATCATTTTTAGAAAAATCAGAATTACACATTTTTTATTAGCCTCCAGTATCAAATATAAATACTAATTGTACTTGATATATTATCATTTTAAAAATATATTTTTTGAATAAAAAAAACATAATAAATAAAAAAAATAGGTTGATTTATTAAAAAAAATATGGTATAAGTTAAATGTGTTAGTCAAGCTCTAAAATTTGAGATGGAGAAAATGGTTTCATACATCAAAAATAGTGGAGGTTTATCTAATGATAAATAGTATTATAGGAATGATTAACACATTATACTGGGGTATCGAAAAAGTGGTAATTATACACCAATTTATAGAACTTACTAAGGATTTTCTAGCAAACTTCAGTATATAGAAAAGCAACTCCCGTAAGGGAGTCTTTTTTATATATAGAGAATATAAGGGGATACAAATGAGAGAATTGACAGAAATTTCAAATATAGAAGCAAAAAACTATTTTTTAAAAACATCAAGCTATACACGTCTAGATTTCCCAAAATATATTGACTTTGATTCAACATTAAAAGAGATAGATATAGAAATGACAGGTAGAAATTATTTTAAATCAGTTAGAAATAGTTTAATGAGAGAAAAAGAAATTAACTATAAAATACTCCATACAAAAAATAGTAATTATGACTGGAGAGAGCAAACGTTAGTTAATCCAACTGTTTATGTAGCTTTAGTTAATATTATCACAGAAGAAAAAAATTGGAACGAAATAATAGAGCGACTAAAAAGAGATAGCAGAGTTGATTGTTATAGCATCCCGATTTATTTAGATGCTGATAAAGAAACAATAAAAATGAAACAAATATTATCTTGGTGGGAAAATATAGAACAAAAGTCTCTAGAATATTCTTTAGATTATTCATATATTGGGGTAACAGATATTGTAACATGTTATGATTCAATTTATACTCATTCTATTGCATGGGCATTACACGGTAAAGAGCTAATAAAAGAGAGAAGACTAAATAAAAAATCTAAAACTAAATTATTTGGAGAGCAACTAGATGATATGTTTATGGATATATCAAAAGGACAAACGAATGGAATACCACAAGGAAATATAATTTCAGATTTGATTGCAGAAATTATATTAAAGGAAATTGATGTTATACTATCAGAAAAAATAGAGTTATTAAATATAAATGATATAAAAATAATTAGATATAGAGATGACTATAAAATTTTGGGAAAAAATTATGAAAATGTAAATTTAGTTTTAAAGGAGCTATCGGAAGTTTTAAGAGAATTTGGAATGAGAATAAATAAAGAAAAAACTTACATAAGTGATGATATAATAGCTTCTGCAATAAAGAAAGATAAAATAGAATGGATAAAACTAAAAAATGAAGAATTAACTATTCAGAAAAAATTAATTTTGTTGTATAATTTTTCAAAAAAATATCCAAATTCAGGAACTCTAGAAAAAGAATTTAATGAATTATATAATGGTTTAATTGAGAAAAAAATAAAAATAAGAGACCAAGAGGCTTTAGTTTTAATAGGAATTGTGACTAATATGATTTGTGAAAATTCAAGGCTATATTCCAAAGGGTTTTCTATATTAAGCTTATTATTAAAAAGGTTTGAAAATCCGGATGAAATAATTGAAACTTTAAAAAAAATTCAAAAAAAATTAGAAAAAATATCAAATACAGAATATGTAGAAATATGGCTTCAAAGAATTTCAATGAAATATATCGAATTAGAGTATAAGAGCGAGCTCTGCAAAGCAATTGCTAGAAAAGAAAGTAACATTTGGAATAATGATTGGTCAAATTTAAAAAATTGTAAAGATATTTTAAATGAGAATAAGTTTATAGATCAGGAGAAGTTAGAGGAATCTGAGGAATGGATTGATGAAGAAGAATTTGAAGGCTTTAGCTTGAGCTTTAGATATTAAATTTTAAATAAAGATTCACTATTAGCAGTACTAGGTGATAGGTGAAAATATGTATTTATAAATAATAAACATGATATATTTCACTTTGAAAAATGATAAATAAAAAATATATATTAATGAAAAAATGATATGATCCAATTGGCAAACCTTAATCACTTTTTTCTTTTGAAGGTTGAGGAGAAGATTGAAGAATGGATAGAAAGATGGGGCTCATACAGTGAAGACTAGTTTTAGTCTCAACTAGTTGAAAATTCATGATTTAGTTTTCAAAATAATTTATGTCGAATAGTAATTAGATCAACAGGAGGTTATTTGATGGGAAATTATACATTCGATGACTAACATCTGTAAAGCTGTTAAGGGATCTAGACATGAAATATCTGAAAGGTAAAAGAGAGCTCCATAAATTTTGGAGCTCTGCTTAAAATCTAAAGCCGAAACAATAAAAATTGTCAACTAGGGGTAGCAGCTTAGTTCTAATGATGACAAACTTGAATCTAGCACTAATTACAAAAGAGGTGATGCCGATGCTAGAAATAGTTAGTTTAATATCTTCTTATTCAAAATCTCCTTGCTTCTAAGTTTAACTTACTGATGAGACTATGAAATTTAGTCGAAAAGCAATAAAAAAGATCTCTTAATAAGGAGATCTTTTTTATTAGTGTTAAGTAATTAAGCAAAATACATAAAATAATTTATTAGTTAAATTTTCATATATTTTTCAATAATCTCATCATCTCCTTATTGCTATTAGGAAATAAATGAGAATAAGTATTTAAGGTTGTTTCAACTTTTTCATGTCCTAATCTTCTAGCAATAGTTAGAGGATTAACACCTAAATGAATAAGCAAGGATGTATGTGAATGTCTAAGATCATGTATCCTTATTTTTTACTCCAGCAACTTTTGAATATTTTTTCATAGCATGTTCAAAAATATATTTAGTATGAGGAATTAGTCTTGTACCAGGTTTTGGTTTGTAAAGTGTCTCCAGGTAATATTTTAGTACAGGAATTAACTGAGAAGGCATTTCAATGATTCTTTTACTCTTAGGAGTCTTAGGCTCAGTAATTACATCTTCTTTATTTAATCTCTGATAAGATTTATTAATATTTAAAGTTTCATTTTCAAAATCAATATCTTTTATTTCAAGAGCTAGGAGTTCTCCAACTCAGAATAAAATATTAAACCCTGCATAAGCAGCAGGGTGATCTTTAAGAGTTTCAATAAATAATTTAAATTCTTCAGGTGTCCAGATATCCATTTCCTCAGCATGCTTCTTTCCAATACTTCCAGCCTTATGACAAGGGTTTTCTTGTAATTCTATTATTTTATCCTTTCGAGGTATTCGCGCCATCTTATATCCTCTACTCTTATAGTTTCTAATTCCACAGCATTATAAACTATATTTAAGTCCATGATAGTATTCTTTTTCTTTAGTTGTTTTAATCCATTTTTGATAATAATTGATTTAACTTTCTCTTCCTTTGCGTTTGTTATAATTATATCTTAAGTATATAGAAATTTCATGTCTTTGACAATGTAAAAAGGCTACAATACATAGCCTTTCCAATTCTTTATATATATTTTGCTACTTTTTCAGCCAATCCTTTTCCTACTTTAAACTTTACCACTTTCTTCTCTGCTATTTCTATTGCTTCTCCTGTTTTTGGATTTCTACAAGTTCTTGCTGCTTGAGTTATAACTTCAAATTTTCCAAATCCTACTATTGATAAGTCCTCTCCTTTTTCTAAAATTTCTTCTAGTGTTGAGAATAATCCACTCACTAATTTTTCAGATTCTTTCTTTGTTTCTATTCCCATCTTTTTTTGGTATAAGTTAATAAATTCTTGTTTTGTCATTTTCAATCCCTCCCATTTTTTAACACTATATCATAATTCTATTTTTTAGCAATTATTTTTTATTACTTTCTAAAGCTTTTTCAGGTCTTCCATTGATAGACCTGTCTTTTCTGAGATTATCTCATCTGAAAGCAGCCCTTTAAGTGATCTAGCTATCTCCATTTTGGCTTTTCTTTCTCCTTTTTCTTCAGCTGATAATAATGCGTTCATTCTATCATTTCTTGCATTTTCTCTCATCCTATAATTTTCAGCCTGTTGTGGATCCCTGCTTATTCTCGCCAGTTCTTCCTTAGCCTCTTGTAGTTCTTCAAATTTTTTCTCGATATGTATTACTTGTTCATTGTTTGGGTCTTCTAAGAAACCTACCCAAACACTCAACATATCTGTTTCATCTATATCTCTCATTTTAGGTATTTCTATGAAATGTAGTTCCAGTGTATCTGTCAATACATTATTATTTTTAGCATTTTGAATTAAGTACTTGTTGTGGAAATTTTCCTCTTCATATATCAAAACAAAATCTAACACATTTATACAAATAGTTCTAGGTAATTGACTATACTCTCTTTTTCCTTGATATTCACTTGCAAATGCTTTTGACCAGTAATACAGGCTTCTTTTTATCATATTTCTTTCATCTGCTCTTTGCATTTCAATATTTATGATTTCTCCTGTACTTGTCTTAGCTAGTATATCTAACCTTGAAAAACTATCTTCTATATATTCTTTTGATAATTCAGTATTTTTTAAACTTACTTCAACTATTGGTTCTTTTGGCTTTATACAAGCGTTTAAAAAAGAAATTAATATTCTTGGATGCTTTTCAGAACCAAATAGATTTTTAAAAACATAATCAACTTTTGGATCAAATAGTTGTGTACACATAGTCCTCACTCCCTTTAATTCTTTTTCTCTTTAATTATATACTTAATTTCAATATTTATCAATTTATACATTGAGTAGTTTACTCCAAGAAGCTGTTTCGAGTGTTCTTCTTGGAGTTAGAATATATTATATAATATTTTCCAACAATTCATCTATTAGATTATATTGAAGTAGTTCGGTTATTTGGTCATTTGTATAATTTTTTTGATTAATAATTTTGTTATCAATATAGTAAATCAAATTCATTTTATTTGAATCAAAATTTAATTGGTATTCATTTTCTCCATTTTCTGAAGTTGTATATGCAAGATGGTATACTCCTTCAGTTTTTATTATTGTTTCTTCTTCATAAGTTTTTAAGTAATTTTTTATTAATGCCTTTTCAAATTTTTTCTTATCAAACATTTAA
This sequence comes from Cetobacterium sp. 2A, assembly GCF_014250685.1. Lineage (GTDB taxonomy): Bacteria > Fusobacteriota > Fusobacteriia > Fusobacteriales > Fusobacteriaceae > Cetobacterium. Next base: position 103,339 of record NZ_JACFAJ010000010.1, read on the forward strand.
AATTCTCCTAATTTAAATTTTTTTAAATTCAATGTTCTTAGCTTCGTCGTAAGGGGACGAAACCCCTTAAATCTTTTAGTTATTTTCAAAAAGTGTTTATAAAAAAGAAATAGATTATATGAAAGAGAAGAAAAATCAACTTTTTGAAATTATTTTGTTGTTAAGGTTCTAAAAAATTCATGTTCTTGAGCTAAGCTTTAAAAACTATTAATTTTAGGTAAGTCAAATTTGATGAAGGCATTTTTTTATATTTTTATAAAGAGAATCGAAAGAAAAATATTAAAAAACTTGAATTTGACTTAAAATAAAAAATTAATAGTAAAAGCAAGGTGCTCGAAGAACAAGTTTAGAACTTACAAAAAATAAAAAAAGACTATTAAATGAACCTTTTAAATGTCTTTAAACCAGTTCCGGATATAAAAAGTATATTATATATGATATAATCTCCAAAACTAAAAAATAACTAAATAAAGGGGGATTGAATATGGATAAAAAAATACTTAAAATTAAAGAAGAACAGCTTTTAACATTTAAAAGTGATTCAGAATATTTTGACAAATGTAAAAAAGGGTTGAAGTCAGAAACATTGAGAAATTTTGATTTGAATGATGATAGATTTAAAACTCTATTTTGTTGGAAGAAATGGGAAGAAAAGGATCAATTGTTTTTACAATTCATAAACAGAGGAAACCCTGAAGATAAATATATAGCTGAGGTTGTGGATATAGAATGGTATAAAACCTTATGTAAAATCAAATTTAAGCATATTTGTAACCAAATAGAAGTAATCTAAAGAATAAAGAGATAGGATAGCCTAGGCTATCCTATCTTTCTTAAGTAAATAAAAAGGGTAAAAATATAAAAAATGTCACGTGTATCATTTAGACTAAAGATTTAAGCTTACATAAATTTGATAAGGAAATAGTTTTAAATTGTTATCCTATAATTTACTCAGATTTTAGATTTGATGCAACAAATTCAGCAGTAAGTTTTGCTAAGAAAAAATTATTTGAAAATTATTTAGGTAAATTGAAATGTTCGAATAATCCAGTTGCTCTTAAAGATGACTTGCTTTTTATAAAAGCAAATATTTTTAAACACATTGATTGGCATCATGAGAAAGAATGGAGAATTTGGCTAAACTCTACAAATGTAAATCTAAATTTTATAAATATAGAACCAAAAGCCATTTATTTGGGGTGTAGAATATCTAACAAAAATAGAAGTGAAATTTTAAAAATAGCAAAACTTATTGAATGCAGAGAAGTTTATCAAATGTTAAAAGAGGATAACTCTCCTTTTTATAAAATGAATTATGAAAAAGTATATGAATTAAACTAGAGAATAAATACAAGAAAAATATAAAAATTAAAATATTATAGGAAAGAATGTGAGTGATAAGGCAGAGATAAAATTTGAAATTATTGAAAAGTTAGGAATCATTGGAGACGGAGCTAAAGGATGGAAGAAAGAAATTAACCTAATTTCTTGGAATTCTAGAAAGCCAAAAGTAGATATCCGTGATTGGGATGAAGACCATGAGAAAATTAGTAAAGGAATAACTCTATCTAAAGATGAAGTAATAGCTTTAAAAGAGATTTTAAATTCGATAGATGTAGATAGTTTAGATATGTGAGAAAATTTAATGAATTAGCACCTTAGGAGGGAATGAAGTAAATATTGAAGTTAAAAACTTTAAAAGTTATAAATATTCAAAAGAATAAGGATGTATATCATACAGTGTATATGAAAAATGAATTAGGAAAACATGAAATGGAAGTTTTGAAAAATGGAATCATATCTAAAGAAAGTATAAAATCGTTATTATTAAATTATTCTAATTTTTTGGAGTATAATATAGATAGTTCAAAAACTGCTTATCAAATATTTGATATTTTATATAAAAAAATCTATAGTTAACATACAAAGTACTTTATTACTTTTGGGGCTGTCGACAAAAATGACGATGGCTTTTTTTATCTCAAATTTTTGACATATTAGTACTATTAAATAATAAAATATAATAAGAATATCAAAGAAATAATTAAAGTGAAAAATAAGTTTAGATCTCCTTGTTTTAAAAGATAATTTATCTGAGAAAAATATTTAAGCTTTATATGATATAATAAGAGTCGATAAATTATAGAATGAAAAATAAGAAAAAGCTTAATTTTATAACTTATAAATTTCTTTGATATAATTAAATGGAGGATCAAAAATGACAAGTACTGCACAACGTGCCGAATTACAATCTCAAATATGGAAAATAGCCAATGATGTTCGTGGATCTATAGATGGATGGGATTTTAAACAATATGTTTTAGGAACGCTCTTTTATAGATTTATTAGTGAAAATTTTTCTAATTATATTGAAGGTGGAGACGAGAGTTTCAAATATGAAGATCTTAGTGATGATATTATAACTAAAGAGATTAAAGAGGATGCGATAAAAACAAAGGGTTATTTTATCTATCCAAGTCAACTATTTACTAATGTCGCAAAAAATGTAAATACAAATGAAAGTTTAAATACTGATTTAGCTACAATATTTTCTGCTATTGAAAGTTCTGCAAACGGATATCCATCTGAATTAGACATTAAAGGATTATTTGCTGATTTTGACACGACAAGCAATAGGTTGGGAAACACTGTAAAGGAAAAAAATAATCATTTAGCTGCTGTTATTAGAGGTGTTGAAGGACTTAACTTTGGAGAGTTTGAAGATAATCACATAGATCTATTTGGTGACGCATATGAGTTTTTAATTTCTAACTATGCTGCTAATGCTGGTAAATCTGGTGGAGAGTTTTTTACACCTCAAAGTGTATCTAAACTTATTGCAAAATTAGCAACACATAAACAAGAAACGATTAATAAGATTTATGACCCTGCTGCTGGATCAGGTTCACTATTACTACAAGCAAAGAAGCAGTTTGATGACCATGTTATTGAAGATGGTTTTTATGGACAAGAGATTAATCATACAACATATAATCTTGCTCGTATGAATATGTTTTTACACAATGTAAACTATGATAAGTTTGATATTGCATTAGGAAATACACTTTTAGACCCTCACTTTGGAGATGAGAAACCTTTTGATGCCATTGTATCAAATCCTCCATATTCAGTTAATTGGATTGGTAGTGATGACCCAACTCTTATTAATGATGAACGTTTTGCACCAGCGGGAGTATTAGCACCAAAATCTAAAGCTGACTTTGCTTTTGTACTTCACTGTTTAAATTATCTTTCAAGTAAAGGTCGTGCTGCTATAGTTTGTTTCCCTGGAATATTCTATCGTGGTGGAGCAGAGCAAAAGATTAGAAAGTACTTAATTGATAATAACTTTGTTGAAACTGTTATATCATTAGCACCTAATCTTTTCTTTGGAACTTCAATAGCTGTTAATATTTTAATTTTATCTAAGTCTAAAAAGGATTCAACAACTCAATTTATAGATGCTAGTGGAGAGAACTTCTTTAAGAAAGAGACTAATAACAACATCTTAACAGAGGAGCATACAGAGGAGATACTAAGAATATTTGATACTAAAGAGGATATTGATCATGTTTCAAAATGTGTAGATAATGAAAAGATCGCTGAAGAGAATTACAATCTTTCTGTTAATATTTATGTAGAAGCTAAAGATACAAGAGAGGTTATTGATATAAAGTCGCTAAATGCTAAGATAAAAGTAACAGTAAATAATATAGATAGACTTCGTATTGAAATAGATAAGATAGTTGCAGAGATTGGGGTGGACTAAGATGAGTAAGTTAGAGCAGTTAATTAACGAGCTTTGTCCTGATGGGGTGGAATATAAGACACTATCAGATGTTCTTAAAATAAAAAACGGAAAAGATTACAAACAATTTAAAGAAGGTAACATTCCAGTTTATGGTTCTGGAGGGATTATGACATATATAGATACTTTTGTTTTAGATAAACCGTCAGTATTAATTCCTAGAAAAGGATCTATAGATAAATTATATTATGTAGAAGACCCATTTTGGACAGTTGATACAATTTTTTATACAGAAATATATACAGATATTGTAATTCCAAAATTTGTTTTTTATTATCTACAAAAAGAACATCTTGAGCAACATAATACTGCTGGTGGAGTACCTAGTTTGACACAAGGAGTATTAAATAAAATTTCATTTCCCCTACCACCATTAGCAGTACAAGAGGAGATTGTGCGTATTTTAGATAGTTTTACAGAGCTTACAACAGAGCTTACAACAGAGCTTACAATGAGAAAACAGCAGTATGAATATTATAGAGATAGTTTGCTGACTTTCGGAGATGAGGTAGAGTGGAAACAAATTGGAAATATGGGAGAATTAGTAAGAGGCAATGGACTTCCTAAAACAGATTTTACAGAATCAGGAACTCCAGCAATTCATTATGGTCAAATTTATACTTATTACGGCACATCTACTGTGAAAACTAAATCTTTTGTTTCACGTGAAACAGCTCAAAAACTAAAAAAAGTTAATTGTGGGGATGTTGTAATTACAAATACAAGTGAAAATCTTAAGGATGTAGGAAAAGCTCTTCTTTATTTAGGAGAAGAACAAGCAGTTACAGGAGGGCATGCAACAATATTTAAACCATCAAATCAAATTTTAGGTAAATATTTTGTTTATTTTACTCAATCTTTAAGTTTTATAAATCAAAAGAGAAAATATGCTAAAGGAACAAAGGTTATCGATATTTCAGCAAATGATATGTCAAAAATTATAATTGCAATTCCATCTTTTGAAGAGCAACAACGTATCGTTGATATACTATATAGATTTGATACGTTGGTAAATGATATTAAAGAGGGATTACCAGCAGAGATAGAAGCAAGAAAGCAACAGTATGAATATTATAGAGATAAACTACTTACATTTAAAAAATTAACATAGGGGTAGAAGATGGGGAAAGCTTTAGAAAAGATTGCACAAGAATTAAGAGATTGCAAGAAAAGAGTTCAACTAATCTATGCTTTTAATGGAACAGGAAAAACAAGGCTTTCAAGAGAGTTTAAAAATCAAATTGATATTAAAATAGAAGAAGAAAGTGCTGAGAGTGATAGTAAGAAAGTTCTTTATTATAACGCTTTTACAGAAGACTTATTTTATTGGGATAATGATTTGAAGAATAACCTTGAACCAAAGTTAAAGATGCATGAAAATTCATTTACAAGTTGGATTTTTGAAAATCAAGGTCAAGATGGAAATGTTATTAAGAATTTTCAATATTATACAAGTGATAAACTGAATCCACACTTTAATAATACTTTTACAGAAGTAAAGTTTTCATTTGAACGTGGTAATGATGAAGATAAAAATTATATTAAAATTTCTAAAGGTGAGGAAAGTTGTTTTGTATGGAGTGTTTTTTATTCACTTCTTAAGCAGGTTATAGAAACATTGAATATTTCAGATCCGATTGATAGAGAAACACCACAATTTAATAACTTAGAATATATATTTATTGATGATCCTGTAAGTTCTTTAGATGATAGTCATTTAATAGAATTAGCAGTAGATTTATCAGAATTAATTAAATCAAGCGATCCTGACTTAAAATTTATAATAACAACGCATAATCCACTTTTTTATAATGTACTGCATAATGAATTTAAAAAAGGAACCTTTAAAAAATATTTTCTAAAAAAAGATGAAAACAATGAATATAATTTAGACTCTCAAAGTAGTGATTCGCCTTTTTCATATCATCTTTTTTTAAAAGCTGATATTGAGAAGGCTATAGAAGAAGGAGAATTAAAAAAATATCACTTTAATTATTTGAGAAATATCCTAGAGAAAACATCAACATTTTTAGGTTATGATAATTGGAGCGAGCTTTTACCGAAAATGGATAATGGTAAAGTTAATCCATATGAGACTAGAATTATTAATATTTCAAGTCATTCAAAGCATTCCGCTGATGAGATTACTGAGTTATCTGCTGATGATAAACGGATTTTAGCATACTTGTTAGGTGAAATAAAAAAAAATCATCAATTTAAATAATGGATATTATAAAAATATGAATTAGAGAGGAAATCTTATGACTGAGTACAAATCAATTACAGAAACTAATAATTTTATAGTTTTAGATAAGTATACTAAAATAAATCAACAGGGAGCTAGTTATCAAACAGAAGCTGATTTAGAAAGAGAACTTATACAGGATTTAGAAAATCAAGGTTATGAGCATCTGTTAAATTTGAATAGTACAGAGGAAATGCTTAAAAATATCAGAGTACAATTAGAAACTCTTAATAGTGTTAAATTTCTGGATTCTGAATGGAAAAGATTTTGTGAGGAGTATTTAGATAAGCCAAGTGATAACCATGTAGATAAAACTCGTAAAATTCATGACGATTACATTTATGATTTTGTGTTTAATGATGGACATATTCAAAATATTTATCTTTTAGATAAGAAAAATATTACAAGAAATAAGCTACAGGTTATTTCACAGTTTGAACAAAAAGGCACTCAGCTTAATCGTTATGATGTAACAATTCTAGTAAATGGATTACCTTTAATTCAAGTAGAACTAAAAAAACGTGGAATTGCTATTCGGAAAGCGTTTAATCAAATTAATAGATATAGCAAAGAGAGCTTTAACTCAGAGAACTCTTTATTTAAATATTTACAAATTTGTGTTATTTCAAATGGTACAGATACGAGATACTTTGCTAATACTACCCAAAGAGATAAAAATAGCTTTGATTTTACTATGAACTGGGCACAATCTAATAATACTCTTATTAGAGATTTAAAAGATTTTACAGCAACATTTTTTCAAAAAAATATACTGTTAAATATACTATTACATTATTCAGTTTTTGATTCAAATAATGTATTGCTAATTATGAGACCTTATCAAATAGCTGCAACAGAAAGAATTTTATGGAAAATAAAAAGTTCATATCTAGCTAAAACATGGAAAACTTTAGAAAGTGGAGGTTATATTTGGCATACTACAGGGTCAGGTAAAACTTTAACAAGTTTCAAAGCTGCACGTTTAGCTACAGAACTTGATTTTATAGATAAAGTATTTTTTGTAGTAGATAGAAAAGATTTAGATTATCAAACAATGAAAGAATACCAACGGTTTTCACCAGATAGTGTTAACGGTTCTGAAAATACTGCTGGACTTAAAAGAAACGTTGAAAAAGATGATAATAAAATTATCGTGACTACTATTCAAAAATTAAATAATCTAATAAAAAGTGAAGTAGATCTACCAATCTATAATAAACAAGTTGTTTTTATTTTTGATGAAGCTCACCGTTCACAATTTGGTGAAGCTCAAAAGAATATCAGTAAGAAGTTTAAAAAGTATTATCAGTTTGGGTTTTCTGGAACACCAATATTCCCTGAAAATGCTTTAGGTTCTGAAACTACTGCAAGTATATTTGGTACTGAGTTGCATTCATATGTTATTACTGATGCAATTAGAGATGAGAAAGTTCTTAAATTTAAAGTTGATTATAATGATGTTCGTCCTAAGTTTAAGTCTATTGAGATGGAAAAAGATGAAGAAAAAATAACTGGATCAGAAGCCAAAAGAGCATTTTTACATCCTGAAAGAATTAAGGAGATTTCACAATATATCCTTAATAATTTTAAAATAAAAACTCACCGTACATATAATGGAGAAAAAGGGTTTAATGCGATGTTTACTGTAAGTAGTGTTGAGGCAGCAAAACTTTATTATGAGACATTAACAAAATTACAAAAGAATAGTCAAAACCCTTTGAAAATTGCAACTATCTTTTCTTTTGCAGCTAATGAAGAACAAAGTTCTATCGGAGAGATTCTTGATGAAACTTTTGAACCTTCAGCAATGAATAGTAGTGCAAAGGAGTTTTTAACTTTAGCCATTAAAGATTATAATGCAATGTTTAAAACAAACTTTGGTATTGATAGCAAAGAATTTCAAAATTACTATCGTGATCTTGCTAACCGAGTAAGAAAGCAAGAGGTTGATTTATTAATTGTAGTTGGAATGTTTTTAACAGGATTTGATGCTCCAATGTTAAATACATTATTTGTTGATAAAAATCTGTGTTATCATGGACTGATACAAGCATTTTCAAGAACAAACCGTATCTATGATTCTACAAAAACCTTTGGAAATATTGTTACTTTTAGAGATTTAGAACAGGCAACAATAGAGGCTATAACTCTATTTGGGGATAAAAATACAAAAAATGTAGTTCTTGAAAAAAGTTACAAAGAGTATATGGAAGGATTCACTGATATTAGCACAGGAGAAGCATGTCGTGGTTACATAGAAGTAGTTAAAGAATTAAACTCATGTTTTCCTAATATTGATAATATTGTTACTGAAAAGGATAAAAAAGATTTCACTAAGCTATTTGGAGAGTTTTTAAGAGTTGAAAATATACTACAAAATTACGATGAGTTTACAAAACTAAAAGCTTTACAAACTCTTGATATGAATGATTCAAAATTAGTTGAAGAGTTTAAAATTAATTATTATATGAGTGATGAAGAGATGGTAGTTATGCAGAAAATCGAAGTACCTAAAGAAAGGGAAATTCAAGATTATCGTTCTATATACAATGATATTCGTGAGTGGCTCCGTCGTGAAAAGGCAGCAAAAGATAAAGAGGATTCAAAAATTGATTGGAACGATATTGTTTTTGAAGTAGATCTTTTAAAATCACAAGAGATAAATTTAAACTATATTCTTAAATTGATTTTTGAAAAATATAAAAATGTAAAGAGTAAAGAATTATTAATTGAAGATGTTCGTCGTTTAATTAGATCTAGTACAGGAAATCGTGCAAAAGAAAGTCTAGTAGTTGATTTTATCAATCAAACAGATTTAGACAAGTTTAATGATAAGACAAATATTATAGATGCATTTTTCTCATTTGCTCAGATTAAACAAAAGAAAGAGGCTGAAGAGTTAATAAAAGAGGAAAAACTTAATACTAATGCAGCTAAAAGATATATACTGGCATCATTAAAAAAAGAACAGGCCAGTGATAATGGAACGGAGCTCAATGAAATCTTGCCTAAAATGAGTCCTCTCAATCCTAGTTATTTAGCTAAAAAAAGCACTGTATTTAAAAAAATATCAGCTTTTGTGGATAAATTTAAGGGTGTTGGGGGGATAATATAAAATATTAAAAAGGGATTGTATTTACTTTTATCAGGATTTATAACATAGATTAATCAATAATAATATTACTAATATGGGGGAGATTTTGTGAATATGTCAGAAAATATTCATACTATAAAAGAAGTTATGGAAGTTATTCAGAAAATAAATAAATTACAGAATCAAATTGATAATCCTAATAGAACGAAAATCATTGAAGCTTTACGAGAGGCACAAGTTTTTGCGCCTTTCGAAATACGAATGCTTGAAATTTTTCAAGGAGATATTAAATTATTACCACCTGAAAATTTTTCAAACGATGATTTATATAGAAAATTATTCCAATATAAACAAGGTTTGATTAATTATTGTATTCAAAAAATTGGAAATGAAGCATATAAAAGTCTTTTTGAGAAAAATTTATAAATATATATATGCAAAAAGGATTCAGAAGAACACTAACTTTATGGTGTTCATTAAGAATCCTTTTTCAATTTAAATTTGATAATTTTGACTGTCATGGGAGTATAAATATTAATTGTAAATCTTCTAGATTAATGGGGTAGGATTATTAAAATCTAGAAGTTTTTTTTTGTAAGAAAATTTAACCAAAATTAGAAATAGATGAGATTTCTTAATAATATCAACTGATAATTTAAAAGGTTTTTTGAGGTGATACAAATAGTATGTCCCATACAGAAATTCAAAAATGTATTGTTCATCAAATTAAAAATTTACTTTCTAAAGTTTTTTCAACTCTTCTATTGATAAACCTGTCTTTTCTGAAATTATCTCATCTGAAAGCAGCCCTTTAAGTGATCTAGCTATCTCTACTTTAGCTTGCTTTTCCCCCTGCTCTAATCCTTGCTTAACACCTTGTTCTAACCCCTTTAATCCTCCCTTTAGTAATGCGTTCATTCTATCATTTCTTGTATTTTCTCTCATCCTATAATTTTCAGCCTGCTGTGGATTTCTGTTTATTCTCGCCAGTTCTTCCTTAGCCTCTTATAGTTCTTCAAATTTTTTCTTATCAAACATTTAAACTCCTCCAAATTTAAATTTTTTTAAATTTAATGTTCTTAGCTTCGTCGTAAGGGGACGAAACCCCTGAAATTTTTTAGTTATTTTCAAAAAGTGTTTATAGAAAAGAAATTGCTCAAAGAACAAGTTTAGAACTAAAAAATAAAAAAAGGCTATTAAATGAACCTTTTAAAAGTCTTTAAACCAGTTCCGGATATAAAAAGCATATTATATATGATATAATCTACAAAACTAAAAAACAAGCAAATAAAGGGGAAATGAGATGAATAAAAAAAGAGTTGTAATACCAATAAAAATACTTAAAATTAAAAAAGAACATATCTTAAGATTTAAAAGTGATACAGAATATTTTAATAGATGTAAAAAAGGTTTAAAGTCTGAAACATTAAGAGAATTTGACTTGAGTGATGATAGATTTACACTTTTATTTAGTTGGAAAAAATGGGAAGAAAAGGATCAATTATATTTGGAGTTCATAAACAAAGGAAAAACTGAAGAAATATATATAGTTGAGGTTGTAGATATAGATTGGTATAAAACCTTGTGTAAAATTAAATTCAAACATATTTGTGACCAGATAGAAATAGTCTAAAGAATAAAGAGATAGGATGGCCTGTTTAGTTTAAAGACAGATTATCCTATCTTCATTAAACAAATAAGAACCTCACTTTCAAAGGTTAGAAAAATGTTGGGACAATGCGTCGATAGAATCTTTTTTAGTTATTTCAAATCTGAATCAATTTATTTAATTTATCTACCTGAAAGGGGATAGACTAGTTTATATAATATATATGAGATTTTTCATTAATTTTTTATTCTTTCCTCAATTAGGTCTAAATATTCATCTCTTTTGAATTGAAGCGCTATTTTATGTTGTTCATTCTTTTTTTTTATAACATCTAATTCTATTGGGCAAATAGGAATCATTATTGGTCCAAAACAAAGTCCGATTCCTGATTTATTAATTTCTTTTATTTTTAAAATATCGATAGAAATTGTTTCATCCCATTCACCATAAAAAATAACTCTAAAATTTGTAATATAAACTTTTCCAGATAATTTATTTAAAAATGGAATTCCTAAAATTTTATCCATTTTATAATAATTTGCTTCTCTTTCTTCTTGTATAATTTCATTTTCTTGTAACGTGAAATTTAATTTAACCACCTCCTAAAATTTTATTTTATATCATAATACTATTTTGTAAAAATCTGCAAGCTGATTTTAAAGGAAACAATCGTATCAAGAGTTTAAAGGGGTTTTTTTAATATACAATTTAACTGGAATAACTTAGCGTTTTCTCTATCTTTAATTTAAGTATCCTTATGAGTACTAGCCTATTGGGGAAATATAAATGTCAAATTTTAATCTTAAAAGAATAGAGATGTTCTTAAATAAATTTTATTTGCAGATTATATTTTTTATGAGATATAATATAAGTCCCTGAGAAACGAAGATTTATTATATAACTTTGCATCTTTCTATTTTTTTAATAGAGAGAAGAAAAAGGCTGTCGACAAATTAAAATTTGTTATCAGCCTTTTTTTTATGAAACTTAAATTTATGCGTAATAGGATCCAATATTTTTTTCCTCTTGTTTATAACCTTTTTAAAATTGATTTGTTTTATTTGGTACTTTTAGAAGTTCGTGTATAATAGTTTTCGAACTCTATAGCTAAGTAGTTGAATTTACTCAGAATAACTAATTTTCTGTTATGATAACATCAATTTTTAAAATAACGAATTCTTCTTTGGTACCTTGCTTTAATTTTAAAACTATATCAACAGGATATTCTAAATATAGTTGTCTCCAGTAATTTCCGAAATAAACATTAGAAGAAGGTAAAACATCAACAACAAAATTAGAAAATGGAGATAAAATGGTATTCGGCATAGGAGTAGTTGCTTCGTTATATTTTTGTTTAGTAATGAAAGGAAGAGAGTTATTAATACTACTTTCTTTCCAAACAATCTCTAAATTATCATTTGTGAGATTTTTGATATTTAGTGTGATTTTCATTTCTCCAGCTCTTTTAATAGTGACTCTAGCCAAAGAAATTTCTTTTAAATTTAAAACTGTAACTTTAGGAATTATTTTTGTAATAGGGGTAGAAGTACATTTTACTAACCCTAAAATGGCAAAACAAACTAGCAGTATTTTTTTTAACATAGGTACCTCCATATATTAGTAGTTTATAGGATAACATCAAATATATAGGAGCTGCAAATAAGATATATAAAAATTATTATATTAGTAAATTTTAAGATTATAAGAATACAAAAATGAAATAGTTGAAATTAAATTTATAAAACACTAAGTTTTGGAGATACGAGAGAGTTAAGAAAAGCTATAAAAAATAGAAATAGAAAATAGAGTTAAATCTATATTAGAAGAGAGAAAGAGAAGTTCAATTAACTCCTTCATTATAAATAGTTTTTAAATGTAAAACTTTATTAGAAGGAGCCTGGATGATAATGGATTACTTAACTTTTTTGTTATTTAGAATGCCAATCCTGGTTTAAAACAGATTAAATCATTTTCAATAAAGATATTAACTATATATAGACTTTCATCACTATTCAATAGGAATTCAGAACTTTCTAAGGTGATAGAGGACTTTGAATTTTTATTTATTAAATTTGGATTAATTGAAAAACGAGTGGAAATTATATTGAAAAATAAATCTTCTGAATCTTCTTTAAGATTTTTAAAATAAAATTTACTAAAATTTTTTTGGTTTAGGACTTGATTTGTAGAAAAAGTAAAACTAAACAAAGTATGAGTGTTATTTATTAAAAAAACCTCTATTATTGTATTTGGACATTTCTCATCTAAAAGAAAGTCATATTCAAAAATATTGGATATTAAATTACATTTATATAACGGATGACTCTTATAAAGTTTTTGTATAAAATCGTTTTGTTTGATAAATTTAGACTGCATAAATCCTCCCGAAAAACTAAGTGACAATATTATTATAGCTTTTTAGAAATATATATACAATAGATTTACAGATTAAAGGTTGCTGAAAAGGAAAAATTATTCTTCCTCTTCAGCAACCTTATTTAACATATGACTGCAACAATACTCACAAACTTGAGTATAAGAGTATCCAGTATTTTTAGCAACTGTGATAGCAGGAAGAGGACAATCAAAAGTTCCTAAAAAAATCTGGTTGACTGGAGAATTATAATTACAATTTTCTGTGTGTATTTCTTGTGTAATGAAGTTAATATAAAATTGCATGATATCCCCCCAAATGTATTTGTTATTAGTCTTAGATAAGACAGTATGAATATACCTTAAAAATTTAATAAAAGCAAAAAAAAAGTTACAATTGCTTAAAAGTATCTTTTTATTGGTATTTTAACGTTGAGTACTTATATGAAAGAAATAGTAGAAGGGATCAAAAAGATTAAGGAGTAGCAATATTAAAGATACTTTATAGTTATTATTATTTTAAAAAGTATTATGCATAATACTTTTTAAAATAATAAATTCATAGAATGTTATCACTGGGATTCTATATTCCAAGCTTCCTGAAAATAGATTTTTCAGTTTCTAAATAAACTGAATTAAAAGAATGAAAAAATTTTTCAAATGAATCTAATATATAAATATCATTGTATTTGATTAGTATATAAATAGTAAGTAATAAAAATATAATTATAATGTTACGCATATTGGTACTCCTTTAGATGATTTTATGTATATATATATTACCTTAATAATTTAAAATCTACAAAATATTTTGCTAGAAAAAAATAATTGGAGATTTAAGAAAGAAAATCAAGGTGAGTGGAGAGTGATAAGTAATTCTTCTTAAGGAGGAATAGGATTAAAAACTAAATATTTTTCTTCTACTAAAGACAGAATCTTTTCTATGTACGCTAAAGGAATGACTAAGGTCAATAATTCAGATTTATGCGTTTAGTGTTTCATTTAGAAGGTTATAGAAAAGATATTATAATGTTGAGGAACCCCCTTTGTATGTATGGAATATAATAAGATAATTAGGTTGTAAAAAGTAGTTTATAGTTCTATTTATGCAAATATTATATTGAAGAAATAAAACCATAAATATAAATAAAATTATTTGATGTATACTGTTTTACTATAAAAAATATCAGAATAAAAGCTGGTAAAAATATATCTTCATTAGTTATTAAAAAAATAAAAGGAGTAGAAAATTTATTGCAGATTCTTTTTTCAGGATATACACTTAAAATAATAAAAATATGGGGTGATAAAATTGAGTTTAGATTTTTTTAAGCAAACTAATCGTACAATTCTTTTTGAAGAAATAAATCCAGAAAAATTAGATTTATTAACATTGGTTGAAAGTAGTGAAGATATTAGTAGTTTAAGTGATGAAAAAATAAAAGAGATTAATGAGGAACTTTTAGTAACAAATTTTAATGATTTTTTGACAAAATTTGAACCTAAAATATATAGTTTTTTTAATGCTGCAAGTCAAAAGATAAGATATAGCTTAGAAAAGCCAGAAGGGATACCAGAAGATCATATAACAGAGATTCCTTTAAATATGGAAAATACATTTTTTAAAATGCTTTCATCGTTAATGGATACTAAAAAAGTTGTGGGAGATAAAAATGTTGATTTTAATTTCAATGATATTTTAAGCATGTTATCTCCAAAATCAGTAATGGATGATATAAAGCAGTTAAGAAAAGAGATAGCGTATTTATATGATAAGCACGAAGCTTTAGAAGAAGAGGATCCTACGAAGTTAGAATATGCAGATAAATTAAATATAGCTTTTGATAAAGCTAGTAAAAATTATAACAATATTCTAGGGATGTTACCTTTAGCAATAGAAGATATAAAGGCAAGAATTTTGATAACTGGTGGAGATAGTAATAAAAAATCAGAGGAAATAAAATTAGGTTTATTGAGTATGGATGATAAAGGGGAGCTAAAGATTATTGAAAACAAAGAAAAAAAGCAAAAATCTTTATCCATAGCAGACACATCCAATTCAGGAGCATTAGTTAAATACTTTGAAGAGGATTATGAAGCAGTAACAGAAGAGCCGAATGATTATATTAAAAAGTTAGTTGTTAGAACATTTGCACCGTTGCCAACGATATTAGAAGAAGCAAATTATGATCAAGAAGTAAAAAATCATAACTATTATTTAGAATTCTACAAAGAAGCTCAAGAAGATTTTATAAAAGTAGCAAAACCTTTAATGGAGAAAATGTTAGGGGTAAAAATGTTCTTTGAACAGTACGATAAAGAAGTGAAAGGGATGAAACCAACGCTTTTAATAACTAATTTAAAGTTAGAAATGTTATTAAAGGGTGATAATAAAAATAAATTATCTCTATATCTAAATACAATAAATAATAAAAATGATTTTGAAAATACAGCTTGGTTTGGAATTGTTCCAAATGTAATATTAGAATCACAAGTTGATATTAAAAATATTCGTGAAAGATTTAAGGGAACTAATAAAACTGTAGTTAATAAGGGAAATACTTTAGAAAATCTACAAGTTTTAATGGATTTGGTTTCTAAATATAAGATTCAAGTATTTTTTAGCGTTAATGCAAATGATGAAACAACATTCAACAATTTGGCAATGTCAGGTGTAGAAAAATATGTTGAAAAAACTAGAAAATTACAATATAAAGATTTCTCAGAATTCATAGTACCGTGTATTCCAAACTTTACAGTCATTCCTAAAGAGAAATCGAGCGTAATATTGGATTATCAATTAAAGATAGAAGAATCAAATATACCAGAACAGGATAAAGATAACTTAATAAAGTTTTGGATTGAGGGAGTATATATCGAAAGTTCATATATAGCGGCAGGATTAACAGCTGCATATCAATGTCCAGAAATATTAAGAAAAAAATACAAAAGAGTATTACCGAAGGAGCCAGGAGTAAGAATTAACATTGAGGATAAAGATAATAGTTTAAAACTATTAACAAATCTATCTAAAGAAATTAGTGGATATACTATAGCAACAAAAGATAGCATAAATAGAAATAATTTTGGATATGTTTTCTCGTCTGATAATGTTCAGCTGAATGGAAATCCTATTAATAATATTACTGTATATAAAGCTAGAACTTTAGCAACAAATCAAGACGGAGTATTTGAACCTTTATATAAAACTTTAACAACGACTTATATTGAAAGAGCGTTAAGATTTTTAACTTTAGATTTTAAAGAAGATAAAATTAAAGATTTCTTTAGTAATAGACCAGATAGTCAGAAAAATACATGGTTAAAAGGTCAAGAAGCTGTTAATGGAATTTTACAGCCAGGAGATGACGTTTCAATAGAAATAGATGGAAATAGTTGTCATTTACACATTAGTTACAATGGAGATGTTAAAAACTTAGTTTTAGATATAACTAAAAAATAAAATAAACAATAAAGCAAGGAGAGGATAATAATGGGATTTAGATTAAAAATTAAAGGAAAAAATGAAGAGATTAATTTAGGTGTGGATAATATTACAAAAGTAAAGTATAAGTCGGATACTCCTGATGATTCAGATGCAAGAGCAACAGATGTTGGAGTAATCTTAGAGGTAGAAGGAAAGATAATAACTCCAGTAAATGGAGAGGAAGCAGATGATACTAAAAAGTTTGCAATTTGGTCATTGGTTTCAGCTGAAAGTGCTGATGCATATAGAGAAATATCATTAGAGGTTATCTCTGGAGATGTCGTTGTTAGAAAAATTGAGATGCCTAATGCATTTATTGTTGATTACGAAGAGGATTATAATGATAAAGGTGGGGTAGGAGAATTTAAAGCAGTTTTAAAGCAGAAAAAAGAAAAAACTGAAGATGCAAAAATAGAAGGTGGATACGAAGCTACAAAAGATTAATTATAGAATAGTAGCTGGATATATTAATATCCAGCTATGTATTAGATAAATTATAATTTTAATTTATCTAATACATATTTAAATAAAGTGGGAGAATTTATGGAAAGAAATAGAGTGCCTATTTTTGAAAAAGGGAAGATTTTAGATAAAGAAATGTTAGATGAATTAAAAAATTTAAATTTGGACTATGTAAATACATTATATTTTTCCAAAAGTGAAGGAGTCATTTATGGAATAGATCCAGAGGTAAGAGATAACAAAATTATACTCAATCCAGGTTTAATTAAATATAATGGAGATTTATATAAAATCTTAACTGGAAAGGAATTAAATATTCCATTGGAAGATGGAGAATATAAGTGTTTTTTACAAAAGATAGATAAAACTCTAAAAGATAAATTTTTAGAGCTAAATTTTGAATTTAAAGTACTGAAAGATGAAGAAAAATTAGGAGATGGATTTGAACTTTTTAGAGTTTCAAGAAGAGAAGGAGCTGATTTAAAAGAAGCTCTTCAAATAATTGGAATTGATAAAGAATATAATACTCTTAATCTTATAAATTTAAAAAATTCAACATTAAGTGGAACTAGCTTAAGTTCTAAACTATTAAAACTATATGCAAAAAATATGCTAGAAAATAAAAAATTAGATAGTTATGAACGAGTTATTTGTATGTATATTTTAAACTCTAATCAAGAAAAAGAATTTATATCAAAATATCTAAATATTTCATATGAGGCAAACAATCTAGATATATATGCAGCTTTAGAAAAAAGGTATCTAAGTTCAGAGAATCTTAATAAGAAAGAGAAAATTATTGAAAAAAATACAAGAAAGATGTTGGTGGATTAATGAAAACATATTATGAAATACTAGAAGTAGGAAAGTATGTTAGTAAGGAAGATTTAAAAAAATCCTATAGAAACTTAGCTAAAAAATATCATCCAGATAAATATGCTAATGATACATTAGATAAACAAACTGAGGTAAAAAATATTTTTACACAAATAAATGAAGCTTATCAGGTTCTGTCAGATGAAACTCTTAAAAAAGAATACGATTTTACTTTATTAAAGGAAAAAAAAGAAAATAATAAGCAGAATATAAATTCGTCATCTAAAAATAAAGACTTTTTTAACAAAACTGATTTAAACGATATGTTTTCAAGTTTTTTTTCTCCAAAGTCTTCAAAAAAAACTAGTGATGGGAATTTAAAAAAAGAAATGGATGATCAATTCAAAAGTTTTTTTGGAATCAAGGGGATGAAAAAATGAATATTTTTAGAGCATGGAAGTTAAAGAGAGAGTTAAAAAAACACCATAAAAGACAATTAAAAATGGCTCAAGAATCAGAAAATGATGGGATTTTGTTTTATATATTAAGTTTAATTCTAATTATAGCTTTGGGAGTATATTATTTAGGATACAGATTTAGAATTAAAGATTTACCAATAGTAGGAGCAGTAGCTTTAATTATAACTAATTTGGTTTTATGGATATCAAATTATAGATTGAAAAAAGATGTAATTTTGTACCAAAAAGGTGAGGGATTAAGAGACGCAAAGATGCTACAGAGTATAGAAGATAAAAGCTATGAAAAGAAAAAGCAATTAACACATATTATTTTAAAGAATGAAGAGGGGTATGATGTAAAAACTTGGAGTATTGGAAAAGCTAATTCATTAATAATAGGAAAATCTTCCAGGGTTAGGGTAGATATAGATTTGACAGAAGCTTCTTATTCATCATTGATTAGTAAAAATCATGCAATACTTAATAAAACAGATAATGGATGGTTTTTAGAGGACTTAGGTTCTGTTAATGGAACTGGAATTCAAAAGTTATCTGATAACAGAAAATTAAAAGTAAAGACAGGACCAGTTAAAGTGGAAAGTGGAGATATTCTTTATATAGCGACTACAGCATTATTAATAAGATAGATAGAGGAGATAGAAGTAATGAAATTAGAAAGATGTGAAAATGGACATGTATATAATTCAGGAAGATACAAAGAGTGTCCATATTGTAATAGCGAAAGGTTAGAAGATGTTGAAGTAAGAGAAGAAGCTATAGATATTATTCAAAATGATGAAGATAAAACAGTAGCTTACTGGGCGAATGAGCTCGATGTAGAGCCAGTTGTAGGTTGGGTAGTGTGTATAAGTGGTTATGATAAAGGAAAAGATTTTAAATTAAAAACAGAAAAGAATTTTATAGGAAGAGGCCCTGAAATGGATATTTGTATTTCAGGAGATAATAGTATAACAAGAAAAAATCATGCAGTTATAACATACAATCCCAAACAAAGAGTTTTTATGATGTTACCAGGTGAAGGAACTGGGATAGTATATGTTCAAAATGAAGCAGTGTATTCTCCAAGACAATTAAATTCTTTTGATGTAATAGAAATTGGTAATTCAAAATTCACTTTTGTAGCTTTATGTGGAGAGAATTTCGATTGGAAAATAGAAAAATAATTTAAAAGAGGAAGAATATATGCAAAATATATTCTTTTTTTGTTAAGAGGAGATGATGATGAATCAAGAGTTAAATATCTTAAAAAATAATATAAATCAAGGGAAAGCATTAGTAAAAAAGATAGATATGCCAATATCTAAAGAAAAAGTTGAAACTGCAAATGAAATAGCGGGAAAAAAAGCAGAGAGTAAGTTTGTTACTTCGTTAGTATCCAGAATAGGGAATGCTAATATAAATAGTGATTATACAGGGTATATAGAACTAGATAATTATGCATGCTGGCTTATAGCGGATGGAATAGACGATATAAAAGGGGCTGAAGAGGCAAGCAAAAAAGTAATTGAATATATTATCCATAAGTTTATAGAAAAACCTAAATTTTCTAAGAGGTATGTAAAGTATCTTTTAAAAGATGGACATGAACAGATAAAAAAAATACAACAAAGTAAAAAAACCAAACTAGGAATAGGAGCATCTCTAACGATAGTTTTAAGTGATTATACCTCTATAATAATGGGAAGCATTGGAAATACTAGGGGACTTTTATTAAGAGATGAACTTGTAACTACAAAAACAAAGGACAGTAATATAGCATATTTGATGTATGAGAATAAGCAGTTAGATTATGATAGTATACGTTTTAATAATCAGAAAGATAAGTTAACACAGTATATAGGGACTTACGGTGGAATTGAACCATATATAAGTAAAAAAATAAAATTAATAGAAGGAGATAAATTTCTTCTTATGAGTAGTGGAGCTTGGGAACATTTAGATGAAGTTGATATAGAAATATCTCTTTCTCAATCTCAAAGAGTAGGAAAGTGGATTGGATCATTAGAAAAAATAATTCAAAATAGCAACACTCGAAAATTAAATAACTATTCTATGATTGGTATATTTGTAGACAAAGTAGCTCCAGGAAAAAGAGATTTTAAAAAAATAAGTTCAGAAATATTTTTAGTGTTACCATTTCTGTTATTAATTGGATACTTGGGATTTAAAGGTTATCAAATAAAATCAGAAAGAGATACTATTTATCAGGAAATATATAAATTAGAAAATAAAGTAAATCGTGATTTAGAAACTAAATCATATTACAAGGCTTTGGATAATTATAAGAAATCAAAAGAGAAATATAAGAATCTTTATATTATGCCAAGTTCAGGAATATTTAAAAACAAAATATTTTCTTCAGATATTTTAAATAGAAGTGTTGACAATCAGGTAGAAAATTTAGATAGAAAGATATCTGATTTAGAGTTAGTTTTACAATTAGAAAAACAAAAGACCACAGCTAACATAAATTATAGAGAAAATAAATTTAATGAAGCTATGAAAAACTATCAAGAAATAGAACTTTTATTAAATCAAATTCAAACTATCGATATTGTAGATAAAAATAAATGGATAGAAGAAATAAGGGAAAAAATGATAGCTTGTGAGGGATTATTGGTAGGAATGGAATTAAAAAAAGAAGCAGATGAGTTAACAAATAATGGACAATTAGAGGGTGCGATTAGAAATTATTTAGAGTCTAAAATTATATTTCTGAAATATAATAAAATAGATTTACTTGCAGATGTAACAAGTAAAGCAGAAACATTAACTCAAATAAGAGAAAAAAGATATAAACAAGCTCTTGAATTTGAAAAAAATGGATTAAGAAGTGAATCAAAAGATATAAATGGAGCTATAGCTTATTATGAATTATCTAAAAATTTATATGGGGAGTTAGGAGACTTTCCTAAAGAAGAGGAATTATCAGAAAAAATTTCATATTTAAATGAGTTAAAGCTTATGTTAAAAGATGAAAAAAATCTATATTTAAAAGATGCTCGTGTTTATTCAAAGGAAGGAAAATATGAAAAAGCTCTCGATACAATAAAAAAAGCTCAACAAAATTCAGAATTATTAAAAGATAATCAGGGGATAGTTGACTCAGTTGAAAAAGAGGGAGATATTTTACTAGATAACAAAAAGTATGAATTAGCTAAAGAAAAATATCGTGAAGCATATAATATCTCAATAAATACAAACAATAAATTGCAACAAAAAGAATTGGAAGGGAAACAATATGTCACAACAACATTATTAAAAGCAACGGAGTTAGAAGTTCAAGGAGATAAATTATTTAAAGAAAAAAAATATAAAGATTCAAAAGTAAAATTTATTGAATCTAAAAAAGAATATGAAAAAGTAAAAGATAATGATTTCTATTCTTCAACTAAATATGAGGAAAATATAAAAGTTATATCTGAAAAAGAAAAGAAAGCTTGGAGGGAGGTTAATTGGATTCCATTCTTTTAAAGAATTATAAAATATTAAGAAAAATACAAATTAATTCTCTATTTGAAGTATATGAAGCTTTAAATTTAAAAGGAAATAAAGTAATTATAAAGACAACTCCAGATACTTTTTTTCTTAATAAAATTTTAGTAAATGAATATACTCAATTAAAAAAATTAAAAAATAATTTTATTCCTCAAGCGATAGAAATTTTAGAAAAAAGAGTACTTGTCTTAGAATTTTTTTCTGGTCAGAATTTGAAGGAGATAAGAGTAGGAAATAAACTAGAGTGGAGAGAAATACGAAATATTTTTCTCCAACTTCTAAATTTAATATCTTATTTGCATGAAAATGGAGTTATACATGGAGATATTAAGCCAGAGAATATAATTTATGATAGAAATAATATATTTTTAATAGATTTTGGTTCAACTATGGAAATAGGTCAAAAAACAGCTATTTTACAATATACACCGAGCTTTTGTGACAAGGATAATTGTCTAGTGAAAATAAAAGATGAAAAAATAGATTACTATTGTCTTTTTAGAGTTTTTTTATATCTTTTAAGAGGAGATAGAGAAGTGAATTTTGAAAAGTTACCTCTAAAATTAGAAAATTTCATAAGGAAAGGATTGGAAAAAAAGTTATACCAACCAGAGGAGATATTAGATTTATGGGATTATTTAGAAATTTAATAAATAAAATAAAAAAGAATGAAGAAGTAAAAGTGAGTTTTAAATCAGATTTAAAAAATATAAGTATAAATAGCAATTTCTTATACCCATTTTATCAAGAAAAAATAAATATTTTAGAAGATAAAAAAATAGAAACAATAAATGGGAGAAATGTTTTATTCAATAGTTTAAACCTCAAATATAATTCTATATTTGAGGTTTTAGAAATAACATATAAAGATATTGTATTAAGATATCCTAAAAACATAAAAGTAGCTAATTTTTTATACAATTATCTAATTTTAATAGGATTTCCTTATTTTAAAAACTTAAAATTCGATACAGAAGAAGATTATAAATGCTATTCAAATATATTAGCATTAATTTCTAAGTATGAACTATCTGATGAAATTAATGTATTAGACTTTTTAAGTGAAGTTCCTTGGATAGGAAGTCTTAAAATATTTGGAAATGAAAATTTAGAAATTAATATAAATGGGAAATATGCACTAATCTATGATTATGAAATATTAGAAAAATCGCTGAAGAGAATTATTGGAAAATCTGATAATGAATATATATTAGTGGATCTGGGAACTAGTGAAATAAAAATAGGGAGAGAGTTATGAAACATTATTATACGAATGATGAACTTAAAAGAAAAACGTATTATGATTTATATAAAATATGTGTAGATGAAAGATTAGTAGAGGGATTTAAGGAAAATTTAAATAGAGAAGAGTTAACACAGATTATTTTAAAATATCGAAGTAGAGAAAAAGTTTATTCGATAGACACATCTAAAGATTTCGGGCTAGAAGCTTTGCAGGAACTTTTTGATTCTAAATTAGGTTTTAAATTAAGTACTGCTAATGAAATAAAGGTTCCTCATCAAATAGTTATTTATAAAGATATGCCGTTAACTATAGAGGATGATTATAAAATTTCAATACCTGAACATTTATCCAATAATAATGCTTTTTTAATAAATGGGAAAAGTTATGTTTGCGGAATTTTTCAATTAGAACCTTGTTTAGATGGAAGAAATACCTATCTTTTAAAGGGGACAAAGGAGTTCTTTAGATTAAATAATTTAACAAATCAGAATTATTCATTGATATTTTTTAATAGAACAGATGAAAAATTCTTATTCGAATCATATTATAAAAGTAATTTAGGTATATTATTACCCTCATCTATGAATTACTATCATGTTCCATTAGATAATTTTTTATATATTGATATGGAGAAAACGGATACAACTTTATGTATAGATTTTGGAACAGCCAACACTACAGCTGGAGTTTATTTAGATAGGTATTATGTTAAAAATCTACCTCAACATAAAATATTAAATGGAACTTTAAGTTTAGATAGAATTAATTACGTTAAATTTCCTAAAGGAAAAGAAGAGCAATCTAACGTTATTCCTACAGTTGTATATATAAAAAATTGTTTTAATGAGAATGATATCGAGTTTAAATTTGGTTATGAAGTAGCAGAACTATTAAAAAACAACAACTACAGTTTAAAAGGAAGCGTTTTTTATGGAATAAAAAACTGGGTTAAAACTCTTAATGAGAATGAAAGAGTAGTAGACGAGAATGGAGATGTAAGGTATGTTCCTAGAAAAGTTATTATAAAGGCATACATTGATTATATTGTTTATAGATCCGAAGCGTTATTTAAATGTAAATTTAAAAAAATTCATATAACAACTCCAGTTAAATTGAAAGTTGAATTTTTAAGGATGTTTCAAGAGATTTTACCAGATTACAGTATAATCGCTGATAACGCTTTAGATGAAGGAGTAGCGGTTCTGTATAACTCTATCGATAAAATAATGTTGAATGGCAAATTTGAACAAAATACGCAGTATAAGGCTCTTATAATTGATTGTGGTGGTGGAACCACAGATTTAGCTTCATGCTTATTTAAGATAAGCTCAGAAGATATTTATTATGACGTTGATATTAAAACAACTTTTGAAAATAGCGAAGAGAGTTTTGGTGGAAATAACGTTACATATAGAATAATGCAATATTTAAAAATCATATTAGCTCAATATTATATAAATAAGAAAGACTTAAATATAAATAATTTAATTCCATTTGCTAACGATTTAATTTATAGAGAAGTTGATGAAAAAGGCTTAAAAGTAATATATGAAATTTTAGATTTTGAGTATGAAAAAGCTGAAAAAATAATTCCTACAAAATTTAAAGATTTTGAAAATAAAGCTGCAGATGAGTACGGAAAGGTAAAAAATAACTTTTTCTTTTTATGGGAATCTGCGGAGCTACTAAAAAAAGAGCTATTTAAAAGAACTTCTATAGTTAGAACAAGATTTGACAACCTATATCACTCTAGTGAAGATCTTTCAATAACATATATAAATAACTGGATTTTGTATACCTTAGAAAGAGGAGAATTTAAAACACATACCTCTTTTCCTAATATTGTAATAACAAAATCGGAAATTTTAAAACTTATAAAAGCAGATATATATGAGATATTTAGAAGATTTTTAACCCAATATTATGAGAGCAATAAACTTTTTGAATATTCTTTAATAAAATTAAGTGGACAGTCATGTAAAGTAAATCTCTTTAATGAAATTTTAAAAGAATTTGTTCCAGGAAAAATGATTGATTTCAGGAGAAATGTTGAAGAAGACGAGGAGCAGTTAAAAATAAGTTGTTTAGATGGAGCTCTAAGGTATTTAAATTCTAGTAAAATGGGAAATATAAGAGTGAGTATAAAAAATGATATTCCAATTGTACCTTATTCTCTATGCGGAACTAAATATACTGGAGAGGAAGTTGAACTTATACGAATTGGTGGACAAGCTGGTAAAAATTGTGGATTTATAAAAAAAATTTCAACAACTGAGATTTTACCATTATATTTAAAAAATAAAGAGCAAGAATTAAAGAAAAATTATACATATATCAATAAACCTTACGATTATAAGGAACTTGATGAAGGTGAAGTTATAAAAAATTTAAATAATCATTTCTCTCAAGAAACATTAGATGATATTTACAATGGTGAAACTAAGTTTTTTATTTTCACAGACTCTAATTTTTGGGGATTTTATATAGCTGGAGTTAAAAGAGAAGAAAATCAATTATATATGGGAAAATCTGAATACTTTTCATTTGAAGAAGATATCACAATGATAAGCTTTTTTGATGGAAAACATTAAGAGAGGTAAAATATGCAACATATTTTAAAAATTATAGAAAATGATTTAAAAAATTTAAGTAAAGATGAAAGAGAAGAATTCAGAACAGCAATATTAAGTAGTTTTATGAAAGTAACGTCAGGAATTGATAAAAAGATTACTAGCTTTGAAAAGCGAATTTTAGAAACTGTGGGTGAAACTAAAGAAAAGATAGATATATTCGTAGCTTTAATTTCCAAAGACGAGTATTACTTGTATGAAGATAAATTTTTTCCGATGATTAAAAATGATGAAAGTTCTTTAAATGATATATTATCAATGAATGAAAAAAAATACAAAGATATTTACTTAAGCATTCCTTCAAACAAGATAAGCCAATATCATGGAAAAATATTAAAAGGATTTATAACCATAAAAGAGGAAGTATTCCAAATAAAATTTAGATTAATATTCAATTCAAAATACGAAGATAAAGTGAAAAAGCTATATGAAATATTTAATTTAAATAATTTAAAATGGAAAACATTGTTGAACCCTTATTTAAAAAAAATGTTTACTCTTGAAATAGTGGAATACGATGAAGTATTATTATCCATTTTAGATGGAACTGAAAAAATTGAGATAGAAAAGGAAGATTTTAAAGATATTTGGCATGAAGATATTTTATTATGTTGGAATATTAAAGGCAAAGAGGTTTTAGGAGAAGGGATAATTAGACCCACAAAAGATAGGATCCATCTAGAGAATATTTTAAACTTTTCTTCAAATAGAAACATTTATATTTGTCCAATAGAAGATTGTAATATATATTTGGTTGAAAAAATTGGACAAGAACAAATTATGATAATTTCTGAAGATAAAAAAAATATTATTTGGAAAATATGGGAGATCCAAGAAGTAGAAGAAGAAAAGTTAATAAAATTAAAGTTTAAAAGCTTTAATAACAAAATGGAGCTTCATTTTATCAATAAACTAAAACTTGAAAAAGACTTAAGAATTAGAACAGTTAGTGAATTAGAAAGAATTTTAAATAGTTTTCCTATATTCAGAAAATATTTTACATTTGTAACTACAGTAGTTACAGAAAAGGAAGAAGATTTTATAGGTTATGAAGTAAATTCTTTTATTTTAGATGAATTTAGATTAAAAGGGTATCAAAAGGTTCTAAAGATAAAGTTTAAAAATCTCAGAGAAGATGAGTTTACGAATGATATTCTAAGTTTTGTGATATCAGAAATACAAATATATTTTCCAGAGTATAAATGTATAGGAGAACTTATATGAAGAAAAACTATTCTTTTATTTGGTATCCTTTAACTAGTTATTATGAAATAAGTGACGAAAATGTTACTTTTAAAATAGCGGAAAAGATATCTCCTTATCTAGAGCTAAATGATGTTTCTATTAATAAGTTAAAAAATAAGGAAGAAATCGAGATAAACCCATATTATAGGTTTTCAAAAGAAGTTCATGATATATTAACTCCAGATAATTATCAAAGTGATAAAAACTTAATTGATAAATTTGTTAATATTAATTTTCATATATTAGGAGAAGTTGACTTATACGTTGGGCAAAATAAGAAAGATATATATGTAAAGGAAATTTTAAAAGGTATAAAGAATGGAGAGTTAGGAGATGATTTAAAAGAAAATATCTTATTATTTAAAGGATATGAACAGCACATGATAGCAGATCTTTTATATGAAATGTATAATAACCTAAATATGATAGATTCGTTTAAAAAAATTATAAAGTTAATATTTCCAGATTCGATTATTTATGACAATATTTCATCACAAAAAAAATTAATTTTATATCTTAATTATTCCAGATCAGAAAACAGAAAAAAAATTAAAATAATAAAAAGAATATTTTTTCCAATTGGGCTAGAGATAGATATATTTTGGGAAACTCATTTTGGTGTTATTGGATATCCAATAACAATGAAAATTGGAGAAATATCAATATATTAAAGGAGAAAAATGGTTATAGATAGAATCTTATTCGAAAAAATCTTAGCTAAAGAATTTTTTCAAGAGAAAAATGATTTTTACAAAAAATATTATGAGCAGGCAACTATAGTTAACAGATTACTAGAAGATATAGATAATATAACTTCTAACAATTTATATCCAAATTTCAAACATGATATCTTAGAAATAATACCTTTAAGATATATAAAAAAAGAGAGACTTGAAAAAATATTAAAAAAAGCTAACACTGAGTTAAATAGAGGTTATTATAATTACTCCAAGAGTTTAAAACTTAATTTATATGAAAGAGAAATTATAAGAGTGAACTCACCATGTTATGGAAATAAATATCATTTAATAATAATAGAATGCCTTAAAATCTTATATATTTTAGATAAACGTTTTGGGGAAGTTAAACTGTTTGAAAAACAAAATAAAAATCTAATTAGATTATCACTAGATTTCAATCTAGAATTAGAGAAAACAAGTAAAATATTATTAAATAAATGTTTTGAGTTTTTAGACTCTATAAAAATGGTAGTGTCCAAGGAGCAAGCTAGAGCATATATAATTTTAATTGAAAATTTGATGCTTTTTGAGAGTTTAGAAAAAAATATTAGCATAGTTAAAATTCAAAAAAAATACAAATATAAAGAGGTCCTCTTTATATTTGACTATATTCAAGAGCTAAAATTTTTTGATAATAAAATAAGAGCTACTGTTAGTATCAAAAATTTATCTGAGTTAGTTTTTAAAAGAATACCCATAGAGAGTATAAATATAACTATATTAAAGAAAGAGGTTATGAGAAGGTTTGTAGAGGAAAATAATATAGTAGAATACTCTTTGGCTAATCAAACCTGGTATAACAGGCTCTGGAATAATCAACTCTGTAATAACTTATGCTATGGAAGTGAAAAATGGCTTTATGATATAAAAAAAGTTTCAACATCCATATTGGCTTTGAGTGATCTTAATTGGAGTAAAACTTTAGACATAAAAGAATTTTATGGAGGGAATTAATGAGATTTAGATTATATGTTCTTGATGAAAATATAAATAATGAAAAAATTGTATTAAGTTCAGATGAAATTAAAATATGTGATATAAAATATTTACCAAAAGAGCCTGGAGATAATGCTAAAACACTTTCTCGAAAAGAAGTTCAGATAACTGGAAAAATCATAGGAGAGATTCAACAAGATCAATTAGAGAAAATAGATTTTGTAAAAAATTTAGGAAATATTCAAGAAGCTTGGAAAGAAAAAAATAATGAAATATCTATAAAAACTTCTAAATTAATATCTGATAAATTTAATGGAATAAAAGTTATTAATTTAGAAGATATTTTAAAAAATAATAGAGAAAACTTAAAAGGATTAAGAAATTGGTGTAATTCGTTTAATATGAACGACCATAGAAATATTATGATAGAAAGAATAGTAGAAAATATTTCTCCAGATATTTTTTATTTTGAAAATATGTTTATTCACTCTTTTGAAGAAAAAGGTAGTATTGATGAAGGGAATGGAGAGTTTACAATTATATTTAAGCAAAAAATAAATTCAGAAAATAAAGATACAATAGAAAATTAAAAGAAAATGCACTTTGATATTTTCAAAGTGCATTTTCTTTTAGATATAAGGAGGGTGAGTTTTGAGTACAAAAAATCAATTTAATGTATTTAAATATGTATACGATCGTTCAAATTTTATTATAAAAATTGAGGATGCTATTTTAGATAACTATGAAATAGATACTTTAAAACTAAGTTTTGAAGCCAATACACATTCTAAGCTAAATTTAATTTTTGAAAATCATAAAAATCAAAATATTTATTTAGCTTTAAAAAATGAAAAATATCCTAAAATAGAAATTAAACTTCTAAAGGACGAGGTGGAAACTATGTTTTTTACTGGACAAATAGAACTATTTAATATAGGACACTATGGCTCACAAGGTCATAAAATAGAGATAGAAGCTTTGTCAGTAACTAAAATTTTAGATAGAGAAAGTAAATTTAGAGCATATCAAGATATAAATTTAACACTATTAGAGATAATGCAGGATATCACTTCTGAAAATAAGAATATTAAATTTATATTCAATGATATTTTAAAGACAATAAAAATAGAAAAACCTATAATTCAATACAATGAAAGTGATTGGGAATTTATAATTAGAGTTGCTTCTCATGCGGGGCTTGGAGTTTATCCTTTAGCAAATAGAGGGATTGCGATTGGCTTGAATAACGGAACAAGTCAAGAGAAGTCAGTTGCAGTTTTAGATAACTTATGGCAGCTTAGCAAAAATCAGTATGGTGATATCGGATATATATTTAATTCTCAAAATTTATTGTTATGTGGCGATGAAATAGTTTTATGGACTAATTTAGAAAAAGAAGAAAGAGTTCGATTAAATATTCATAGTGGTGAAATAGACCTAGTAAAAAGTATAACTAGCAGTAAAGTATCAATGATTCAAGAAACGTATAAATATCCATATATAACTAACAAGAATATAGCAGGAAAAGTGATTGAAGGAAGAGTAGAAAAAGTATTTTCAGAAGATGAAATCGCAAAAATGACGGTCAATTTAAGCGAAGGATTAAAAAAGACAGCAGATGTAAAGCCTGGCTTTAAATATAAGCCTAAGAAAGCATATTTGGACACGAAAGGACGGTTTAATTTTCCATATATGACTCCCTATTCACAAACAAATACAGGATTATTTTGTACTCCAGAGATAAATGATAGAGTATCTATTTATTATCCAACAGAAGAAGAAATAGAAAGTTATGTAATGGGCTCTGTTAATAATAGCGGAAATGGCAGATTCAGTAATCCAACAGAGAGAAATTTTAGTATAAAAGATAAAAATAAAAATATTTTTCATCTTTATATCAATAACGACTATTTAAGTGTAGATAACACTGAAACTGTAATAAGAAACAAGGAAATGATAGATATGTCATCTCAAAATATAATAACTATAAGTAGCGATAAGATATTAGAGTTATTATCTAAGGAAAATTTAAGAGTTTCATCTAAAGAGATGAATATTAATCATAAAACTAAAACAGAAATAGGAGATGTAATTAAATCAAAAGGAAGTACAAATACTTTAGAGTTTCCAACTGTAACTATTAAAGGTGATTTAAAATCAAGCTAAGAGGTGAAGTAAATGCGATTAAGAGAATATGAAACAAAAAAGAGTGGAGAAGCAAAATTAGAAAATATTATAAATTATGATTTTAAATATAGATTGAATGCAGAAATATTGGAAGTAGAATATTCTAAAATCGAGAAAGGAATATATCCTGAAATAGAAGAAGTTTTTTCTAAAATAGGATATGATCTAAACAATAATAAAATTACTAATATAGATGAGATTTTGGGAAAATGGGAACAAGTATATACAAAATTTTTATTATGTAATAATAGTGAATTAAACGATATCGTTGTTAATTTAAATAAATATTATAGAAGCGAAGATAATCTAGAATATATATTAAATAATAGTTTATTTTTACCATATTTAAAATGTCTTTTGAATTCAAAAGATAATCTTAAGGAAATTATATTTTACAATCTTTTAGATTTTGAAGAACTTCAATTTAATATATCAAAAGACGTAGAGGAATATAAGGATGTAAGAATTGTTAATGTAAAAGGTGAAATTCCATCAACATTTAATTTTGTGGCATTGAAAAAAGAAATGAGAGATACTTTACAAATTGCTCCAGATAAATTGTTTGAAATGAAAATTACTTTGCTTGGAAAAATGATGTATGAAAAAGAGATCTTAAGAGAAGGTAATTTAGAAATAAGATTATCCACAAATGACTATATTGAAAAGCTTTATAAATTAGAGATAAAGGGGTAAGGATGTTAGACATAATAGAATTTACCTACCAAATGAAGCATAAATTATCCGTAAAAGTTAATAAAGAAATAAGTACAGATAATCCAAACTTACAATATACACCCCATTATAAGCTACTAAAAAAATTGAAACCTTTTTCTCAAGAAAAGAAACAACAACCAAATAAAATGTTTGAAAAATTAAGAAAAGAAAATAGAATAGTAGATTTTACATTGAAATACTTAAAAGAAAAAGAGGTAAAAGATGCTTAAGTTAAGGAATATTATAATAATTATTTTAAGTTTATTTATAGTAACAGGATGTTTTAAGAGTGATGAAGAAAAACGTCAAGATAAAGTTAATAAAATTTTAAATCATATGGAAAAAGAATATGGTGAAAAGTTTTATATGAGTTCACCATTTGGAGGAAGAGGTCAAAATGATGATTTAAGAATATTGGTAAAACCACTAAGATACAAGGGAACACCAAAAGAATATGATAATTTCTATGAGGATTATGCTTTTATTAAAACAGATGGAAAAACTGGAGATGGATTTGGAACTGTTTATTTGAAAGAAGGTGCAGAAGAGTATTTCAAACCAAAATTAAGGGAGTTATTTGGAGAAAACATCTTAGTAGCAATAGAACCAGAAGGATATTATGAGAAATGGAATTTCAAAGAAGAAATGAACAGAAGAAAACAAGTATATGATAATTATCCCGAAGGAAAGTATAGTCCTTTGTCAGGAGGAATCTATATATTCGGAAGGGTGGAAAGTGAATCTGATAGGGAATACTATCGTAAACAAATTTACGAATTTATTCAATATTTAAAGGCTGAAAATATGTTTGATTATGTGGATATTTATATAGCAATAATCGATGAAAGAATGTTATTACCAAATGCAAAACAACGCTTTTTGCAAGGAGAAAGTCATAAAGAGTTAAATTTTAATCAAAGTAAAGCATTATTAAATAAACAATTATCTTTGGCAAATAAAGAATTTGAATTAATGACTCAAGTTAAGAAAAATGAAAAATTAAATTCATTTAATAGAAGTAGTGATTTTAAAAGAATATCAGGAGTAATGCTATCAACTAAAATAGCAAGTCCCAAGTTTGTTGGCAATTTTTTTAGACAAGATTTAGTGGATGAAATTTTTGATGGGAAAAAAGAATATGATAAATTGGAAGATGTCAAATTTACGGGTTTAGACTATAGGAAATGGTAAGGGTGGGTAAATGAAAATAACGGACAAAGAATTATTGACTTTTTGTAATTTAACTAACTTAAAAATGGAATATGCTAAATTAACATATGAAATTGAAAAAGCGGATATAGAAACAAAAGAAGAAATAAAAAAAGATGTAAATCATACAATTTATTCATTATTAGATGAAGAAATAAAAAGTTTTAATACTGAAGCAAAAAAAGTATACCTTCAATTAAAAAGTAATCAATTTACTAAAAATAAAATACTTATGACTTTAAGAGAAGAAAAAAAATCAGGAAACAAAAAAGAAACTATTGAAAATTTAGAAGTTGAATTAAAATTGCTAGAAGAAACAGAGGAGGAGATCAATAAAAAATATACTCCAATAAAAGATAATATTTTAGGAGCTTTTTATTCAAAAGAAAAAAATAAAGAGACAGAATACTTTTATTTTGATGAAAGTGATATTTCGAAGGGACATCTAGGAAAAGGAGCTCCATATGTTTTGGAAAGGTATTTAAGATATCAAGATTGTGAAAACAAAGAACCCCATAAATTTATAAATGAATGGGAAGTACTCCAACATTATGATAACTATGAATTAGCTAAAGATTTATACGAAGTACTTAGAAAACAAGATAAAGAATCGAAAAATGAAGCAACAAAAGTTAATAAAATTTTAAAGGAAAATATCGAAGAAACTAGTTCAAAAGAAGAGAGAGATGCACTAGAACAATTAGGGTTTTATTGTGATAAAGTCCTAGAAAATACTATAGAAGAATTTCCAACTAGAAGTGAAATTTTAGAAAACAAAAGTAAAAAGATGCAATTAACGGTATTGAAAATAATAGGTAGTTCATTATTTAGAGTTGGATCGACTTATTTATCGGGAAAATCTGAAATGACATCAAAAATAACAGAGAAATTAAAGGACTCTCATCTTTATCTTTTGGATAATATGGCTTTTTTAAAACGTTTAAATTTGGATGATGAGGTAATTAATAACTTATTAAATGGTTCAATAGATTATACTAAATTATTAAAAATTACAGCTCGATTTGTAATAGAAACAAGTCTAACATATAAAAATACAAAAGATTATTTAACTATGGGAAAAAATACAACAGACAAAACTATAAATAATCATAAAGAACACGAAGAAAAAAACTTACTAACAAGCTATGATTTATCTGTTTTTGGATTTAATCAAACTATTGATTTAGTAGAAGAGGGTGTTTCTTGTCTTTTATTAAAGAAAAAAAATACAAATATATATTCTTTAGTTATAAAAAATACACAGCAATTAGGTAAAAACTTAAATGAGAGTTTAAATACTGGAAAAATTCCAAAAGAAATTTTTCAGTTAGAAATATTAGTTCAACAATTAGTAAAAAAATTTGAAATTCCGAGTGGTGCAGAATTAATATTAACAGGAGTTGAAAATGCAGGTAAATTAGCGAGTCTGTATCAAGTTTTAGCTAAATTTGATAATGTAGATCATTCTAAAGTTTTTAATTTAAATATAACTTGTAAAGGGTTTTTTATCAAAAAACCTTTAAACATGGGAACATTAGTTGATTTAACTCCTAGAGATATATTTATGATATCAAATAAAAATCATACAACAAGTGTAGAAATGTTGAGTTTTAGTCTTTTAGGTAAAGAAAAATTAGACCAAATACCAATAGTAGCAGAAGCTTTGGCATATCTTGTAATTGGAATAGGATCACCAGCTGGAATGTTGACATTTACAGCATTTGTTTTAAGTACCTTACTAGGAGTGATAAGTAGATATACTGATCAGAAAAATTATGAAAAAAGTATTGAACTAATATTTAATGAACTGGAAAAAAATAATATAATTGAAAAATTTTCAAAAGAGGTAACTGTAACAGGAATGGTTACAGGAATTCCTAGAAGCCGAATAGAATATCCATATTTTGAATCAAATAAAATTTTAGGAAAAGTTTTAAATTTAACAAATCCTCTAGTTATTAAGTTAGAAAAGGATTTAAATATTCAATTTAAAAAGTTTACTTCTTTTGCTTCTGGAAAGCTAGCTCAAGTATTAAACAGCAATAACATTCCTGAAGAAATTGAAATAAAATCTTTAAAAAATTATTTAACTTTATCATTTTTAGTAAATAATCTAAACTATTCCACATTAAAAATAATGAAAGAATATATCATTTTAGGGAATAAAGATCTTAGTGATATTTCCATTTATAAAATAAAAGAAGATGAAATAATTACATTAAAAAACAAAATGTATGATTATAAATATCAATTAAATTACGCGGGTGGAACTTTTTCTTCAATAGAAAAAGTAAGATTTTTTCCAAGAAAGGAAGAATTTCAAAAGAATAATATTTTAACAAAATACTCACCAGCAATTGATTTTAATGATATTAAAGTTATAAATTTTCAAAACATAAATGGAGAAGCTCCTCCAAGAATAGAACTTAACCTAGAATTTTATGTCGCTGAAATTCTAAGCTTTGCAGAAGCAGATAAAAAATATGGTCTATATTATGAAGAAACAGAAACAAGTACTTCTAAAATTTACAGTGAAAACATGTATAGACTTTTAGAATTATTTAAATTCTTACAAGAAAAATATACAAATTATGTTAAAAACAAAACAACATTTGGAATTGGCTATCTAAATAAAAAAGAAAAACACTTATTAGAAAAATTGGAATATAGCTTAGAAAAAAAAGAGGAAAAAGAAAATAACTGGAGAGTATCGGAAATAGAATTTTTATGTGGAACATCAGAAGAAGATGGAATGGTATTAACAAAGGGCTTTAATCTATACAATCAATTAACTCCAGAATATAAAGGTAGTGTATTAAGAAGTATTTTCCAAGATAGATTAACTAAAAATAATTATGATGAGTTAAGTATTGGTTTAAAAAAACTGGAAAATAAATTTGAAGATGAAGCGAAGTTATATGATTTCAATGAAATAAATTATAAGGCAAAACTTTTAGATATAATGAAGTATTATTCTAAAAGAGACTCTATCGATATTTATTACCCACATTTTAAACTTATAACAGAATGTTTAAAAATAGAAGATTTAGATAAATATACTCAAATATTTACAAATGAATTTGGAGATAAAAAATTAATTATTGGGAACATAACAAAGGGGATATATAAAAATGAAGCATTTGGTTATTGTTTAGCATCAAGTGATAAACTTTTAGGAAGAGTTCTTGAAATTCCATTGCAGAAATTAAGCAAAGAATCTCAAGAAATTATAGAAGAACCAACAGCAAGTCCAATAGTAGGTGACGTTATATTAAAGTGTAGTTATGGAACAGATGAAAGTAATTTAAAAGTAACTTCACAAAGCAATTTGTCAATGAGGGGCAAATTTACAGCAACAGAAAAAGATAATATTCCAAATATAAATATTTTACCATTTGGGAATTGTACGAATCTTCCGTTTAATCCACCTTGTCCATTAGCTATAATAGGTAAATGGGAAAATATAAGTAAAACATTTACAATAAAAGGAGGAGCAGTACTACTTGACTGTAGTTCAATTAAATGCTCTGTAGGTGGAGAGATAAAACCAAAAAAAGGTATAGGATATTGGAAAAGCAAATAGAATAATGAAGAAATGAAAAATAAGGAGATTAGAAAAATAGCCAAAAATAAAATGAAAGGAAAATTGAAAAAATATCATTTCGAATATTTTTAATAATACTGGTAATTACAATTCTTTTTTATCATTTAATTACTTGATAGAAATATTATAAAACAATACTTCTATCGAAATGATTAGAGTGATTTTCGTAGTAAAATTAACAATTCAATTTATATGTGATAGTCTTATATCATGGCTCAGTATAATCATAGGGTTAAACCTATCGGGATTGTCTTAGCATCCTATTGTATATAATCTATTAGTTGCTAAAAGAGCATAAAAATAAAAAAGTAGGTAATAATCAAATGAAATTATTAAAATTGGTTCTGGTTGCTTTAATAGGAGCTTTTATGACAACATTAAAGCAATTTTATACAGGAAATCAAAATGTTTTAAATTTAACATGGACAGAAATAAAAATAAATCAAACAGTAGATAACATCTATTATTTATTGATGATTATACTAATATTTATTTTTATAAATATACTACAAGGAGATGAAAGATAGTGAACAAAAAATTATTACTAAATTTAACATTAGTTTCAATGTTATTATTAACAGGATGTAACACAAAAGAGGTTGTTGATATAAAACCCTCAGAAGTAGCGTACGAAGTTAATAACTTTGCTGTGGAAAAAAGTGATACAACTCAGAAATTTGATAACACAAGAGAAGATTGGTCAAAAGTAAAATCTTCGTCAAAAATGATAATAGTACCTTATAAAAGGATTAGTACAGGAGCAATTCCTTTTATAAATTCAAGAAAACTCCCAGAAAAGAAAATAATAGTTGTTTCTCAAACTATAGTTTCTAAAGACTGGGTGGCTGATTTAAATAAAGGTTCTAATAAGAACGATGATTCTTTTAAAGCGGAAAGTTCGAATGGAGCAGAATTTCATACTGGAATAACATTATCAGCTAAAATATCGAATACAGACACATATTTATCAATTTACGGAATAGATCCTAATTCAAACTTGAAAGATGTTAAAGTCCAATCAATCCCATTAGAAACAGTGTTAGAAAAAACTGTAAAACCATTTATTCAAGGAGCCCTAGCAGCGGAGTTTTCAAAATATCCAACTTTTGAAATCCAACCAAAGAAAACAGAAATAATTCAAAAAGTAGAGATAGCTACAAAAGAAAGATTTGCAAAAGATGGAATAACAATTCTTACATTTAATTCATCTGACACAATAACATGGTCGGATAGAAGAATACAAGAAGCTATAAATGAGAAAGCACAACTGGAAGCACAGCATGAAAAAACAATAGTGGAAGCAAAAGTAAGAACAACAGAAGCTGAAACAAAGAGAAAAGTTGAAGAGCAACAAGCTATGGCTAGAGCGAGAGCTGTAGAATTACAAGCCGAATCAGAGAAAAAAAAAGCTGAGATAGAAAGATTAAAGCAAGAGGAAATAAACTTACAAGCATTAGCAAAAGCTAAAAATGAGGTTGATATAGCAAGAGAAAAAGCCAAAGTTATTTCAGTAGAAAGAGAAATGTTAGTTATTGAAAAAGAAAGAATTGAAATAGAAGTTAAAAAAATAAATGCACAAGCTAATTTCGAAAGAGCAAAGAAATGGAACGGAAAAGAAGCGTTTGGAGATGTTACAATCCAAGGAGCAACATCAATTGTTGATAAAAATGGAGAAATAAAAACAATGAATTTAATTAAGTAATATCAAAGGTCTCAAACTTTAAACTGTGGATAAACTAATTTATGCTTGATTTCTTTCCAAGTTTTATAAAAATGATTTTGAAAAATATATTTTAAAGGTTTAGTATTATTAGTCATGATGATATCATACGAACATAGTGATAGGATACATGGTATGTTTATTATCTCCGTCAATCTAATTAAACCACTTCTTAATAGTTGAAGTTATATAATCTACGATACATATATTTTGGAGATTCTTACGAATACATGTTATCATTTAAAGAATATAGATTTATTAATTTTTTTGAGTTATAAGAAAATTAAATTGTTAAAGAAGAGGGGGAGACAATGAAAGAAAAAAAGATATTATTAATGGCATTTTTAATTACAGGAGGAATAACTTATTCGGAAGATTTTTTTAATGATGAATACATTGCCGAAAGTAAAGAATTTATAAAGTCAAATAAGCTACAAAATGAGGGGACTATAAGAACAAATGCTATTGGAATTTATAATAAATTTGATAGTACAAAAGTATCAGAAATAAAAAATAATGGAGTTATAGTAGGAAGTGCTGATGCTGGAATAAATGTAACAGAGTATTATATCAATGAAGAAGTTATAATAAAATCTGAAGAAAATGGAATAGTTTTAGAGAAAAATGATATTAACATAATAAATAATAAAGTTATAGAAGTATCATCATCTTCAAATTATTTGGGTAACGGACTCTTCAATTATAATAAAATTGGAGATAGTAACATAGGAGAAATACTTAATAATGGAGTAATAAGTAGTGTTTCTTCTGAAGGAATTTTTTCAGGGAATGGTATTTTCAATTATAGCAGAAGAAATAGTAATATAGGGAATATATCAAATAAAGGTATTATAAGTGGAGCTACAAATTTTAAATCTGCGGGAGCTTATTCAGGGAATGGTATTTTTAATTATAGTGAGGGAAATAGCAATTTAGGGAATATAAAAAATACAGGGATTATAAGTGGAGCTGCAGATATTGAGGCTGGGGTATCTTATTCAGGGAATGGTATTTTTAATTCTAGTGAAGGAAATAGTAATATAGGGAATATAGAAAATTATGGAGTTCTTGAAGGGAATTTCTTTGGAAGTGGTGTTTATAATTCTAGTGAAAAAGGAAGTAGTATAAAAAATATAATAAACAATGGAGTTGTCAAAGGAAGTACTTTTAATTCTTCACAATCATTTATGGGAAATGGAATCACAAATTTTAATATCAATTATGATTCTACTAAAAGTGATGTTTCTGCGATAAAAGAATTAAAAAACAATGGAGTTATAAATGGATTTTCTTCTAATATTATAATTTCTCCTCTTCCATTAGGAGGATATTCAGGAAATGGTATTTTGAATAAGGGTAGTAGCAATGATGGGAGTGGAAGTTCAAGTATAGGGAATATATCAAATAGAGGTATTATACAAGGAAATACTCTTTCTACAGGCTCTTCGATAACGTCATATTCAGGAAATGGTATTTATAACGCAGGTGATAATGAAAGTAATATTGGAAATATAGCTAACAAAGGATTAATAAGTGGAGCTATTTCTACAAGTTCCACTTATACGTCATATTCAGGAAATGGTATTTCTAATTCTAGTGAAGGAAATAGTAATATAGGGAATATATCAAATGTAGGAATAATAAGTGGATCTTTTTCTCATTCATCTTCTTCAGGATGGGGAGTAGGAAATGGTATTTCTAATTATGGAAAGACAGGAAATATAGGAGACATAGAAAATAGAGGTGTAATAAGTGGATTTTCCTCTTCTTCTAAAGAATGGCCATCTGGAAATGGTATATTTAGTTTTAATGGTGATATTAAAACTATAGATAACCTAGGGATTATAAAGGCTTCTAAACAAGCTATAAAAATTTCTTATGGAAAATTAAGTGGATTTATTAATAATGGAATTTTAGCAGGACAAACCATTGCAGACACAAACTCTTTTACTAAAAAAGGAATTGAAATAAAAATAGATTCTATTGGGAATGTTATTAATATAGAAAACGGAGTAGATGGTGTTACTTTAGATGGAAAAACTATAATAAATGGACAAAGATATGATATAAATGGATTTGAAACAGATACAGCTAATTTATCAAAAGATAGCTATATTACATCTAATGGAAATCACTATATTAATAATATAATAAATGGTGCCGGGATTACTAAAGGAGCTCTAATAGTTAGAGGAGGAACTTCTGTCGATAGTAGCATAATTAATGGATACAACACAGCAGTATACTTGGAAAATCTTTCACAACTAACGGCAACTGACACTATTTTTAATGGTGGTGGACTAAAAAATGATGTTACAGTTATTAAAGGAAGTATAGGAGATAATGTAGCTAGTATATTAGGAGAATCTATAGTAAATGGTTCGATTAATTTAGATGATGGTAATGATGAGTTAACTCTTTCAAATACAGTTC
This sequence comes from Cetobacterium sp. 2A, assembly GCF_014250685.1. Classification (GTDB taxonomy): domain Bacteria; phylum Fusobacteriota; class Fusobacteriia; order Fusobacteriales; family Fusobacteriaceae; genus Cetobacterium. Next base: position 143,874 of record NZ_JACFAJ010000010.1, read on the forward strand.
AAATCAATGGAAATTTAGATGGAGGATTAGGAACTGATATTTTAAATTTAGGAGAAAAGCTAATATCAAAATCTACATCGACTTTAAATATTTTTCATGAAATAAATGGATTTGAAGAAATAAATACAAATGGAAATATAACATTATTTGAAACAGCTAAAGTAACCGAAGGAAATATAAATATTGAAAATGGGAATTTAACTTTAAGAGTAAATCCTTTAGATAAAGATGGAAATGGAAATATAAAAGGCCATGCTTTATATGACCATTCAGGAGATATAACTGCAGTAGGAGGAAATTTAATAATTGGATTAAATGGACTAGGAGAAGGAGCTATTATTGCAACAAACGGGACATTAATAGATAAAAATATAGATACAGCATATGATGAGGCATCTAATAAACTAAGAACAAATTCATTAGTCTTAAATGCCGTTTTATTAGAAGATGACAATATAAAAATATCTGTATTTGAAGATATTCCGTTACCTCCAATAAATCCAGAGCCACCTATTACTCCTCCAACAGTAATAGATTCATTACTTTATGAAAAACTAAATAAAGTATATCAGTCTACAGTAACTGCTGGAGAAATAGGCGCTTTAGCTAACACTACTCTTTTAGAAGATAAAACATACGAAGAATCTCTAGGAGGGTTATTAACGATACTTGACCAAATTTACGCTAATAATCCTTATGCGTATACTTTAAAGTCTTCTAGAGATAGTTTAAAGCTATTTGAAGACAACATGTCTTATCTAACAATCAAACCAAAAGAAAATGAATGGATAATTCAAGGAAAAGGAATCTATACTGGTGTTAAGAATGATAATGCTTCTTCAGGAAAAAATTACTACGGATTTGATACAGGACATAGAAACTACAAAACTACGACTAGTACTTCTGGAGGATTAGCTACATTTGAATACGGACTATCAGATAAAACTTCAATAGGTGGAGTAATCGGAGGAAATAATCAAGATATTAACTTCAAGGGATCAAGTAAAATAAAAGGAAACTCATTATATTTGGGAACGTTTGCAAAAACAGATATTAATAACTTTAAATTAATGGCAGGATTAGGATATCAATATACAGCAGCTGACGCGGATAGATCTGTATCAAATATGTATGACTCGTTTAAGACAAGCGATAAATATGATATCAACTCACTAAATGCTTTTGCTGAAGTAAAATACTCAATCGAAGGAAATGATAACTGGACACTAGAGCCAAAAGCTAGATTAAGTTACTACTACATCGAGCAAGACAGTGTAAATGAAGGATATACTCCAGGACAATTATCAATAGCGGTAGATAAAGCAAATAGTAATACAGCAGATTTAGAATTAGGAATTGACTTAATCAAAAATGTGTATTTACAACAAGGGAAATTAAAAAATATATTCTCATTTGGGCTAATAAATACTATCGGAGATAAATCTAAAGAATTAAATGGATACGTTCTAGGAAATTCAAAAGATGGAAACAAATTTGATATTCAAGGAGTAGAACTACCAAGAACATCAGGAAAAGTAGCATATAACTTAGAATTAGAACAAACAAGTGGAATGATATATACAGCAGGTGTAAGTATGGAATTTGCAAAAGATTATAACAGAAATGCAAGTGCAACAATAGGATTGGGATATAAATTTTAATTAAAAATAGAAGGGACTTGTAGTAATACATGCTCCTTCTATTTTTATTAAATATATTTATTTTAATAGGAGGGGGAATGAAAGCAGAATTTATTTTAATTCAAGATAAATTAAAATGGGCTAGAAATATAAAAAAAATTACACAAAGAGAATTAGCAGAAATTTGCAATGTATCTGAAAAAACTATTCATAGAGCAGAAAATGAAGCTAATAAATTAGAATTCGAAACACTTTTACTTATTGCTGATAAATTAAAAGTAGAAATAAAAGGATATTTATATAAAAAAGCTTTTTCTTTGGACGAAGTATGGAACGTGATTGAAGAAATTTCTATAGGAGCTGAATTAAAAGTCCATCCTGTAAAGTTTAATATAGAGCAACTAGATATAGTTATACGAATAGTTGAAATTCTTGAAAGAGATTTAAAAAAAAAATCCAATTCAATAAAACTTAGAACTCAAAGATTCTTAATATTAGAAAATGAAAAATTAAAAAAATCAGAAGCAGAAGGATATTATACAATATTTATTGAAAACAATATTAAAATATTAAATTTATATTTTTTAAATAGCAAATCAGAAAAAATAAAAATTAAAAATGAAAGAAAATATATAGAAGTATTTAAAGAGTTTACATTAGAAATGTGACTTTTTATAATATCTATTATAAAAGTTGAAAAAAATTAAATATCTTCAATCATTCAAAAGATCCATAAATTTATACAGAAAACTGAATGTCAGATTTCTTTAATAAAGATATGCAGGATGTCAGTTATACACTAAAAAATGTCTAGTGCTAGGGATTGTTAAAAAGAGAAATAAATTATAAAATAAGTTATATAGACAAAAGGGGGAGTAACCATAAATAAAATTATTTTAATATCCTTATATTTTTTATTTATATTTATAGTCAATGCTTCACAAATTATATTTGAAGATAAAAACATAATCCTAAAAAATAATTTTTATAGTATTGAAGCAGTTAATATAAAAGATAATAAAATAAAAACTTATAAATCAGTTTCTAAAGAACTTGGACTTCAAATTAAAATTAATTTTGATAATAACGAAGTTCCTAAAGAAATTTTTATTTCAGATGGCGGTGAACAATTAGTAGCGACAATAGAAAATTATAATATTAAAAATTTATATTTAAATACAGGAGACAGTAAAAAAATAGTTGAGAAAGATCAGATCGATATGACTATTATAGAAAATGTGGTAGAAAAAGTAAAATCTCCATTTTTTATAGATGAATTGTGGTATCGAATTCAAGAGAGGGGAGAAGTTGAAGAAAAATAATATGTTTTTTAAAAATTATGAGTTAGATAATGGAGAAGGATATTTTTCAATATATTACTTGAGTAATGACGTTGAGGTAGAGTATTTAAATATTTCCTATAATAGTTTTATGGATAGAGATGAAAATGACTGTAGCTGCAAAGAGTATTATCTAGATGATGAATACGCTTTAGAATATTGGGAGTTTTTTTTAGAAAATACAGGAGTCATTAGAAGCATTTTTAATGAGGCTTCCTATGAAGATATAACTTTTAATATAAGTGATAAAAGTATAATAAAAATTGAAGTTTTTGAAAATGAAACAAATAACTTAATATCTCAGAGAGTTGTAACTTCTAGTGGATATAATACCCTTGTTATTAACCCAGCTTTAAAGGAGTACGGTATCGAAAATTTTGAATTTGTAAAAAATGGCTCTCGTTTTCTTTACAATGAAAAAGATATTTTATTAGAAGAGCAAGAGTATAAAGATGGAGAGATAGTTGGAACTTCTAAGTATTATTATGAAGATGGAAGTTTAAAATTTCTGATGAATTCAACTCAAACAATAGAGTTTTATGAAACAGGAGAATTGAAAAGTAAATCATATAGATTTAAGAAGTTTTCAAAAGTTATCGATTACTACCCTAATGGAAATATTATGAATGTTGGAACTCTTAATCTCAACAATGAGTATGAAGGAATGGGATGGACTTTTTATGAAAATGGTCAGCTAAAAAAGATTTGTTCATATGTTAATAACTTAATAGATGGAGAGTATAAAGACTACTACAAAAATGGAGTTATAAAAACTGATAGTTTTTATATTCTAGGAAAAGAAAATTGTGAATTTAAAAGTTATTACGATAATGGTCAAATAGAATGTATCGTAGATTTAGAAGATGGTAAACGTTGTGGAAAGTTTTTTAAATATTATAAATCTGGTCAACTACAGGATGAGACATATTATTCTAATAATGCCCCAATAAATAATTCATTACTTTATTATGAAAATGGAAATTTATATGCTAAATTAGCTTATAAAAATCGATTAAGAGTTGGAATATCCCAATGGTTTTATGAAACAGGAGAGTTACAATCAATTAGTAAGTATGATTTAATTGACGGATATTCGTACTTAAACTACTCAAAATCATTCTATAAATCAGGAGAAATAAAGAGCTATATTCAATGGGAGGATGCTCTTTGTGAACATAATCAAGAAGACTATTCATACAATATTATTAGAGGATATGAAATATTAGATATTTCTTACTATGAGAGTGGAAATTTAAGAAAAAAACAGAAAATAGTTGGAGAAAATAAATATTCAGTAGAGCGTTATGATGAAAATGAAATCCTGACACAAAAGGGAACTTTCTTTAAAGATAAAAATGTATTTTATTGGATAGGAGAGTTACTAACACTTAATCAAAATAAGTCTTTAAAAATAGTGACAAACTATTCAGAGGTCGGAAAGTTTATAAATACACAAACCTATCTTAATAAAATTTTAGATAATACTACAATTTATTTATCAGATGAAAATGTATATAGATTTATAAGTTATTATCCCAATGGAAGGATAAAAGAAGAGGGATATTATATTTACGACGATAATTATAATCATAATGATATCTCTTGGATAGAAAATCCTAATTTTTATTCAGAAGAAGGAGAATTAATAGAATATGAAAAATAGTATAAGTTATTATCCCAACGGGAATATGAAAGAAGAATATGGATATGATGAAGATGGCAAATTAACATTTTCTAATTTTTTTAAAGAGAATGGGAAGTTAGATTATAGTTTGGATTTTGATGTTAAAAATAGAGTTATTGAAAAATTTATATACAATAATTCTGGAGATTTAGTATATCAAGAACTTAATGATTACGATGAAGATAATTATATAAGGGAGTTATTTACATATCTAGAAGATAATTCTTTTATAGTGAAAGTTTATAAAGTTGAATATAAAGATTTATTATTTGGAGGCGATGAAATTATAAAAAAATATAATCCTATAGAAATAAAATATTATAATAAATATGGGCAGTTTCAGAAAAAGGAGAGTATAGATGACTAATTATATAAAATCAAACCAGAAAAATGAAGAGTTTTTAGAAAACAATGAAGAAAAATTATTAAAGTATATTGATAAAAAAGGAGAGTATTATCTAAATATTTTTAAAGGATCCAAAAACAAGATTAATTACTGTGCTCTATTTCTAGGTCCTTTGTGGATGGGGTATAGACAAATGTATTTTGAAGTTTTTATCCTCGGATGTTTAATTGCATTGTTAGGAAATTTACTAATGTTATTCGAACTTTTTATTTCTGGAACTTTTATTCCTGAAGCAATTATTAAAGGCTTTAACTATGGATTAACAGGATTAATAGGAATTTTTGGGAATTATTTTTACTTTTTATCTTTAAAAAAAAGAATTATTAATGAAAATGGAAAAATAGGGATTTCGAAAATAGGGATTTTATATGGATTTATTTTAGGCGTTTTAATGCCAATGGCTATTGCAGGAATAACTGGATTTATTTTAATGCTTTTATTAAAGGATTAGTATGAAAATCTCAAATAAAAAATTAATAATAGGGGTTTGCATAGCTATTTTTATATTCTCAACATCTTTTACATCTAAGATTAAAAGGAGAGAGGGATATATAGGAATATATCCCTCTCTTAATTTCAAAATGAATAGTAATAGTACAGAGGGAACTTTATATATTGTACTTGGAATGACATTAGGACCTTTAGCAATTCCTATATATATGGTGGATAGAATATCCTCGTTTATATATGATACTGTTCTTTTTCCTATGGATGTATATAAAGATTATAAAGCTAATAATGGAAAATTTATCAAATACTACGAGGATGAGTTTAGGGTTGAGTGGGTTGGCAGAAGGAGAATAAAACCACTTTATACTGATAAAAAAAGATTCGAGTATACTTTAAAAAATGGAAACTATATAGACGAATATTATGAGTATTATGAAGATGGAAATATTAAAGAGCTTTCAAATTGGAAAGATGGAAAGTTAGATGGAATAAAAAAAACATATTATTCATCTAAAGAGATACAAACGAACGAAGTATGGAAAAATGGGAAATTAGAATCTTTAATTTATTATAATTCTGATGCAAAAATATTGATTAAAATTTCTAACAATATAGCTTTAAATATATTTTTAAAAGAAGAATATGAATATTCAAAGGACCTCAAGATAGTTCACTTTCTAAAATATAATTCTCCAATTTTTTTTGATACTAATGGTACCAATAATCTTGAAAGTGGAATATGGATAAAAACTCAAAATTTAAAAAATAATAGATTGGTTTATGAAATAATGGATACTTATAGTGAAGATATAAGAACAGGATCAAAAGAGGTTAAATATTCTGAAAAGGGAGATATTATTTATCAATGCATTTTAAGTGAAGAGGAAGAGAATGAGCTATATAAAAAATATTATAAATCTCATAATTAAATAAATAACAATATATAAAAGCGAGGAGAAATGGGAGAGATTTTAATAATTACAATAATTATATTTTTTATTATTTTGTGCTATCTATGTTATGTTTATGATAGCTTTTATTCTGAACCAATGACTAAGGAAAAGTTAGAGAGTATTAAAGAGACCAAAGAGATTTTGTCTAAAAAAGATTTACTAATGTTAGGTGGAGTTTATAAAAATATATTTTTATTAAAAAGCAAGGGATTTGTAACTATTTTAGAGGGAGAGGTTAAGAAAAAAGATAGAAGTTTTCGTGGGAACTATGGGATTAAGTACACATATTCTTTTGATTATGTTAACGATTGGAAAATAAATATTTTTAATACTTACTTTATAAATAAGGATAAGTTTTTTTTAAAAGAGAATGAAGTTACAACTTTAAAAGGAGTTGTTGCTTTAGGTAGTTTTTATGTTATTGAGATAAATGGATTTAATATTTTAGATTATGTTAAAGAGATTGAAAGTTTTCCAAGTGAAAGAGATAAATTAGATCCAATTTTTAGCAACCTTATTCTATCTTTTATACTTTTGTTTGTTGCTTTTTTTAATCCCTTTTCAAAACTAACAACTATATTTACTTTGTGTGTTGTAGGATGTGCCATTATTTTTAATTTAAAAGGCATAATTTTTTCAAAACTATATAAAATTGACAATAAACTATGTAAAGTGGAATATTTTCCAACTTTTTCAATAGATGATATTATAACCAATGGAAAATTAACTACTATATTTGCTCGTAATAGATGTATTGAAATATCTATTTTATTAACGTTAGTAGTTTGCTTAATTTTTTCATTTAAATCTTTTAGAATCTATAGTGATGGATTACATAGAGATACTAGAAAAGAGATAGTTACTGAGAGAAGCAAAGAGTATAGTTTTTCAGATTTTGAAATAGGGGATAAATTAATTTTACAAAATATTCAGGCTATGTTAGATGAATCTACAGGAATAATCTATATTTTAAGAAAGGAAAATTCCCGTGAAGATAATAAGATAATGACTCTCCTTAAAGGGCTTCCACTATATCCTTTGAGAAATGAAAGCGTTATTCAAATAGCTGACATCTATAATTTTTATGAAAAAGAGATTGAGTTTTTAACAGAAGATAGAGAGATTAGAAAAAATGATTTTATGTTTAAAATAGATTTGACACCTGAAAATACAAGGCGTTACTATAGTCTTTCAAATGGAGATATCAGTTACGATTTATTAAAAAGAAATTCAAAACAAATTTTAAAATTTATAAACGGAACAGAGTTTAACACAACAGGGATTATAACGAAGAAAAATAAAATGACTGAAGTAATAACACTAGATGTCTCTAAAAAAGATTTTGGTGAAAAGGAGTTCGAAAATTTAAGAGTGATATTTAAACTTTACATTTTAATAACTCTACTATATCTATATTTATTTTTTGCATATCTGTATAAATATTGGTTTATAAAAAATAAATTAGAGATAACTGAAGATATTTAGGAGAGATTAATGAAAAAATTAATATTTTGTTTTATATTGTTTATAGGAGCGGTATTTATTTATAGAATAACGGAAAAAGATATTGGAAAAGAGTTAGATAGCTTTAATAATGTCAAAGTTTTTTTTAATGAATTTCCAACTAAATCCTTAGAAAGAAATCTTTCAAAAGAAGGTTACAATTTAGGATTAAAATATCAATGTGTTGAATTTATGAAGAGATATTACTATGAATATTATGATCATCAGATGCCAGATTCTTACGGACATGCAAAAGATTTTTATAATCTTACTTTAAAAGATGGAGAATACAATACTAAGAGGGATTTAATTCAATTTTCAAATCCAAGTTTAGTAAAACCACAGCTTGGAGATATAATAATATTTAAACCATTTATTTTTAATCCTTATGGTCATGTAGCAATAATATCTGATATTCAAGAAGATAGTATGGAAATCATTCAGCAAAACGTATGGAAAAAGACTAGGGAAAAGATTAAACTTAACTATGAAAAAGGGCAATGGGTTATAGATTCTAAAAGAATTGTAGGAAGATTGTCAAAGGAAGAGATATGAAAAAAAAACGTGGATTTAAATTTATTTTATTTGGAACTATTATCTTCATTTTTTTTAAAAATTATCTTAATTATGAAAAAAATCCTCCTGAAATTTGGGGAGATACTATTCGTTGGAAAAGTAATACTTATATCATCTCCCAAGGAGGGCATAAAGAGGGAAAAAGAATAGCCAAAGGGGATGGATTTTCTCTATTTAGTGCTGAAGATCCAACAGAAACTTTTATAGTTTACAGATCTTTTTTGGATAATGCACTATATGTAAAAGAGGATTTTAAGATACCTGTAGAGGGGAAAATAACTAAAATATCTTGGAAATATGAGATTTTTACTGATAAATATTTATGTGATACTATTTTAAAAATATTAGAAAGTTTAAAAAATTTAGAGATAAACACATATGAATCAGAAGACCCTATTTTTAGATTAAAACCAGGTTTAGTTATGAGACCTTTATATGTTGCATATGAAAATACAGGTATTCCAACTATATATAAAGGAGAAATAGGAATTATTAAAGGAAAATGGGCAATAACAACTAGCATTGAAGAGAAAATAGATGAGAATAGAATTTTATATAAAACTAATTATGTTCTTATTCCAGAAAACTATATTGATGTTTTAAAAGATTATTTTAAAGCAGCGGTGCAATATGAATAAATTTTGTTATAAATTTTTAATACCTATGATTTTTTTATTTCAACTAAATTTATATGGAAATTCTATTCATAAAGATTTAGAATTAGAATTATTTAAAAATAAAGAGATAAAAATCAACGGTGTTTTAAAATTTGAAAAAAATAAAAATAGATTTGAGATAGTTTTTGAAATGCCTGAAAAAAATTTAAGTCTAGTTTTAGATACTTTGAGTTTTAAAAAAAAGGTTAAAAGTGTTTTCCTATATGATATTAATAGAGATAATATCAAAGAGATATTTATTATTTATAACGAAAACAATAAAAACTCTTTGGAAGGATATTCACTAGGAAATCTCTACGTGGGAGAGGATGAGTATCAATATGATAAAACAATAGATATTTTCAAAACTCTTAATATTGCTACATCTCAAAGATTAAATAAAAGAATTGAAAATATTCAAAATTTCAATGCTAGTTTAGCTAAAAAAGAGTTGGAAGAATTAGTGCCTTATTATAAGGTTGTAAATTTTAATGACTACAATATTTGGGATGTTTCAAAACGAGTGGGAAAGGATGAGTATAATAGCAAAGCTTATCTTTATCAATATGAACTTATACCTCAAGATTATGAAAAATTTGATCTTCAGAAATATTTTAAAATCTATTCACTTGATAAATTAACTTTTATAAAAAATATCGATAGGGGAGTAATCTTTAGTGATGGAAATTATTATTTTCTTTTTCAAATTCAAAGACTTGGATTGATAACTTTGGAAGAGGTTTTTCAAGGAAAGGTATCAGGTGAAAGCATTATAAAAAATGGAGAGTACTTTAACAAATATGAGAATGGAAATTATGAAAACAATATTAAAGGGGGATTTTGGAACTCTTATGAATACTCAGAGGATCTAAAACGTTACCTTCCTATTAAAAAGTATTTTGCTAATGGAATACTAATTAGAAAAGATATTCTTTTTAGAAGATTTGAAGAGCTTCATACATTTTCTTCAACATTTTATAACTCTAAAAATGAAATAGAAGAGATAAAATATTATGAGGAAAATGGAGAGACTTCTCAAATTAAAACTTATAAGGACTCTATTTTAGAAAAAGTTGTAAATTATACTCATTATAAAAGGAATTATTTAATATATGATAAAGTGATTAATCCTCAAAGGGGTTATGAATACTATAAAGCTAGAGAATCGCTGACACAATTTAAAGATCTAAATCTTTTAAATGCAAAATTGGAAAATAAAGAGTTAAATCTATACTCTTTAAAAAGTTCTGACAATAAAGATATCTTTGTTGTATTTCAAAATTATTCTCCTGGAAAAACTTCTCAAGATGGGATTCGTTGGTATGAAGATCCTCTTAAGTATTTTGGAATAAAAGAGATTTTTTATGGAAAAAGAAAAAGCGAAAAAATAAAATCTTATGATGATATAGTTAAAGATGGGTATTTTGAAGAGTTTAATTTAGGATATTTTCCAGGGACAGCATCGATAACAGAATCTATTCCTAATATAGAAAAAGTTGTAAAAAGTGGATATTTTGAAAATGGATTAAAAAGTGGAGTTTGGAAAAGTTATGATTCTTCTAGAGGGGATATAATCTCATCATTTAGTTATGCTAAAGGAAAGTTAGAGGGACCATACGAGATCTACTTTTGGGATGGTGGATTAAAAGAAAATGGTGAATATAAAGATGAAACAAAAGTTATTTTATGGGAATCGGGACCTCAGTACTGGCCTTCGTCTTAGTTAAAGTAAATTGTATATGTATAGAAAATTACTTTGGAGGAAGTTGGAAAAAATATGAAGAAAGTTAAATTTATAGATTTTATAGTGTTTTTAGTAATATTCATGGTAGAGTTGTACATAGGCTTATATGTTAAGGATCAATATATAAGACCATATTTGGGAGATATATTAATAATTCCATTGATTTATACATTTTTAAATATTTTCTTTAAAAATAATTATAGAGAATTAATACTAAAGATAGTTATATTTGCTGTTTGTGTGGAATTATTTCAATATTTTAAAATGTTAAATTTTTTAAGGATAACAAATAAAATATTACAAATAGTCATAGGAACTACTTATGATCTTAACGATATATTTTGTTATGTTATAGGAGGATTTTTAACATATTTAGTTATAATTATTATCAAAACAAGACAAAAAAGTTAAAGTTATATATAGCTTTAACTTTTTTTATTTTCTACATATTCAGATTATAGTATTCCTATTAATAATTTTTTCTACTTTATGCGATATGGAAATAGAGGCTTCCGAACTTGTAAATAGACGTTTTATTTTTTAGAAGGCTTTAAAATCGATTTTAAAGGGTCGGTATTAAAATTATCATTAGAGAC
>NZ_JACFAJ010000014.1 GCF_014250685.1 Cetobacterium sp. 2A
TTTTTTTCAAAAAATCTATTGACGAAACGAAAAGCCTAAGGTATATACGTCTAGTGTCATAAGTAAGTACTCACTTACACTGCTCTACTCAAAATTTAAAAATATCAAACAAATATTTTAGGGGGAGTTAACATGGAAATTTTAGTCGCCTTGGCAAAGCTGAGTCCGGTAGCACTATTAGCAGGTCTTATGGTGGGAGGTTATGATGCACTAATAGCAGCTCCAATTGCAACTGTTTATGCAGCGATTATCGCAGTATTTTTCGCAAAGAAAAAAATAAATGATATTATGGATGCTTGTATAAAAAATGCAAGAGAAATGCAAATAGCTTTCTTTATTTTGATGGCAGCATATGCAATGGCAGAGGCATTTATGTCAACTGGAGTAGGAGCATCAATAATCAATTTATCACTAAATATTGGATTGACAGCAAGAACAGTGGCTGTAGTGGGAGTAGGAGTAACTTCAATACTATCGATAGCTACAGGAACAAGCTGGGGAACATTTGCAGCATGTGCGCCTATATTTCTTTGGTTAAATCATATTGTTGGTGGAAATATGTATCTTACTTTAGCAGCAATCGCAGGTGGAGCATGTTTTGGAGATAACATTGGACTTATATCTGATACCACAATAGTAAGTTCTGGAATTCAAAGAGTTGAAGTTGTAAAAAGAATAAGACACCAAGGTTTCTGGTCAGCATCTGTATTAATATTAGCTGTAACTTCTTTCTATATAGCGGGAGTTGTTATGGACTTACCTACAACAATAGGAAATGCAGCAGAAGCTATAGATCAAATTCCTGAGGCAGCTTGGAAAGCATTAGCAGAGGAAAGACCAAGTGCTGAAGCACTTTTAAATCAAGTTAAAAATGGAGTGCCTTACTATATGGTAATTCCATTGATATTAGTTCTTATTTCAGCTTTTAGAGGGATGACGACTTTACTTTGTCTATTCATAGGAATATTATCAGCATACGTTCTTGGAAGTATAGCAGGGACAGTTGAAAGTTTACAATCATTCTTAGATTTAGTAACAACTGGATTTGCAGATGCAGGTTCATGGGTAATTGTTATGATGATGTGGGTAGCTGCATTTGGTGGAATCATGAAAATTATGGATGCTTTCAGACCTATATCTATATTAGTTGTAAAGATTTCAAGAAATGTTAGACAACTTATGTTTTATAACGGTGTTCTTTCTATTTTAGGAAATGCAGGTCTTGCAGATGAGATGGCACAAATTGTTACAATAGGACCAATTATAAAAGAATTGGTAGAGAAAAATGTTGTTGGAAAACCAGAACATATAGAAACTCTTAGATTAAGAAACGCTACGTTTAGTGATGCATTGGGAGTTTTTGGTTCTCAACTAATACCGTGGCATGTATATATAGGATTCTATTTAGGAATTGCTAATGCTGTTTATCCTTTACATGTATTTAATGCAATGGATTTAATAAGATTTAACTTTATGGCCTTTATAGCAGTTGGAAGTATTTTGATTCTTACATTAACTGGACTTGACAGATTAATACCAAGATTTGGATTACCATCAGAACCAGATGTTAGATTAAGACAAGCTCATGAGGAAATAGAAGTAGAAGATGGTATTGAAGCCGAGGCTTAATATATAAACAAAGAAGAATAAAAGGAGAGGTAAAATGACAAAATCATTGATCAGATTGAGAATGAGTTCAGGAGATGCCCATTATGGGGGAAATCTTGTGGATGGAGCAAGAATTTTACAGCTATTTGGAGATGTTGCTACAGAACTTTTGATAAAGCATGATGGAGATGAAGGGTTATTTAAGGCCTACAGTAATATAGAATTTATAGCACCAGTTTATGGTGGAGATTATTTAGAAGTTGTTGGAGAAATTACAAAAGTTGGAAATACTTCTAGAGAAATGAAATTTGAAGCAAGAAAAGTTATTGTTCCAAGAACAGACATTTCAGATTCTGCTGCAGATTTCTTAGAAGAACCAATAGTTGTTTGTAAGGCCATTGGAACTTGTGTTGTACCAAAAAATGTTCAAAGAAAGGGATGATAAAAGTGGAAAAACTTATAATTACTGCAGCTATTTGTGGAGCAGAGGTAACTAAAGAGCATAATCCAGCAGTACCTTATACTGTTGAAGAGATAGCAAATGAAGCATATTCCGCTTATATGGCAGGAGCATCAATTATCCATCTTCATGTAAGAGAGGACAATGGTACACCAACTCAGAAAAAAGAAAGATATGAAGAGTGTATGAAAGCAATAAGAGAAAAATGTCCTGATGTAATTATTCAACCTTCAACAGGTGGATCGGTTGGAATGACATCAGACGAGAGATTAGAACCAGTGGAACTTTCTCCAGAGATGGCAACTTTAGATTGTGGAACTTTAAACTTTGGTGGGGATGAAATCTTTGTTAATACAGAAAATATGATAAAGATTTTTGGTAAAAAAATGATTGAAAATTCAGTTAAACCAGAAGTTGAAGTGTTTGATAAATCTATGATAGATACAGCGATTAGATTAGCTAAAAAAGGATTTATAAAAGAACCTATGCATTTTAGTTTAGTTATGGGAGTTAATGGGGGAATATCTGGAGAGTTGAGAGACTTTATTTTTATGAAAGAGAGTATTCCATGTGGATCAACTTATTCAGTAGCAGGAATTGGAAAATATGAGTTTACCTTAGCTACAGCTTCAATAATTTCGGGGGGACATGTTAGAGTTGGATTTGAGGATAACATCTATTTAAGCAAGGGTGTACTTGCAAAAAATAATGGAGAATTAGTTGAAAAAGTTGTAAGAATAGCAAAAGAGCTAGGAAGAGATATAGCAACACCAGAGGAAGCTAGACAAATTTTAGGGTTAAAATAGGAGGAATTAATATGATAAAAGGATGTAAATTTGGAACTCACAGAGTACTTCAACCTATAGGATCACTACCACAAGGAGCTTTAAAAATATCTAACGATATGGAAATAGCAACAAATGAAATTTTAGTGGACGTTAAAACTCTTAATATAGATTCTGCAAGTTTTACTCAAATAAAAGAAGCTTGTCAAAAAGATGAGATCAAAATGGCAGAAATGATTAATAGTATTGTTTCTGAAAGAGGAAAAATGCAAAATCCTGTGACTGGTTCAGGTGGAATGTTAATTGGAACAGTTGAAAAAATAGGGCCAGATTTTCCTGATAAAAATTTAAAAGTTGGAGATAAAATAGCGACATTAGTATCTCTTTCTCTTACTCCTTTACATATCAATGAAATAAAAAAAGTAAACACTTCAAACGATCAAGTTGATGTTGATGCAAAAGCAATTGTATTTGAAAGTGGACTTTATGCAGTATTACCAAGTGATATTCCAGAAAAATTAGCTCTAGCTGCACTTGATGTTGCGGGTGCTCCAGCTCAAGTTGAAAAACTTGTAAAAGAAGGAGACACTGTTTGTATCATCGGTGGAGGTGGAAAATCAGGAGTTCTTTGTTGTTATCAAGCTATGAAAAATGTTGGTCCAAATGGAAAAGTTATAGTATTTGAATATTCAGAATCAAATGCTCAAAGAATAAGAGATTTAGGATTAGCTCACGAAGTAATAGTTGGAGATGCTACAAAACCAGTTGAAATTTACAATACAATAAATGAAGTAACTAATGGTCAACTTTGTGACGTTGTAATAAATAATGTAAATGTTCAAGGAACTGAAATGTCTTCAATTCTTATAACTAAAGATGATGGAGTTGTTTACTTCTTCTCAATGGCTACTTCATTTACAAAAGCTGCTCTTGGAGCGGAAGGTGTAGGAAAAGACGTAAATATGATAGTTGGAAATGGATATACAAAAGGGCATGCAAATCTAACATTACAAATTATTAGGGAATCAGAATCAATCAGACAATTGTTTGAAAAGCTATATGTATAATTAATATTTAGGAGAATTTCAACATATATTTTGAGCATATATCAGGGAGGAAAAACATAATGAGAGATTTTAAAAAAGTTTGGAATGTAACAGACGAACAATGGAATGATTGGAAATGGCAAGTTAGAAATAGAGTCGAAACTTTAGAAGATTTAGAAAAACATATAAGTTTAACAGAATCAGAAAAAGAAGGAATTACTAAATCATTAGAAACAATCAGAATGGGAATCACTCCATATTATTTAAGTTTAGTTGATGAAACTGACCCAAATTGTCCTGTGAGAAAACAAGCAGTTCCAGCTATAAATGAACTTCATAATACCGATGCTGACTTAGAAGATCCTTTACATGAAGATGGAGATTCACCAGTTCCAGGATTAACACATAGATATCCTGATAGAGTGTTATTGTTACTAACTGATATGTGCTCTATGTATTGTAGACATTGTACAAGAAGAAGATTCGCTGGGCAAACTGACCACGCTATGCCAATGGACAGAATTGACAAAGCTATAGAGTATATTAAAAATACACCTCAAGTAAGAGACGTTGTTTTATCAGGTGGAGATCCATTACTTTTATCTGATGAGAATTTAGAAAAAGTTATTAAAAAAATAAGAGCAATTGAACATGTTGATGTTATAAGAATTGGATCAAGAACACCAGTTGTTATGCCTCAAAGAATTACTCCAGAATTATGTGAAATGCTTAAAAAATATCACCCAATCTGGTTAAATACTCACTTTAACCATTCTAAGGAAGTAACTCCAGAAGCTAGAGCAGCTTGTGAAATGTTAGCGAATGCTGGTGTTCCGTTAGGAAATCAATCAGTATTATTAAGAGGAGTTAATGACTGTGTGCACGTAATGAAGAAATTAGTTCATGATTTAGTAAGAATGAGAGTAAGACCATATTATATCTATCAGTGTGACTTATCTATGGGATTAGAGCATTTTAGAACTCCGGTTTCAAAAGGTATTGAAATAATTGAAGGATTAAGAGGACATACATCAGGATATGCAGTTCCAACATTTGTTGTAGATGCACCTGGTGGAGGAGGAAAAATTCCTGTAATGCCATCTTATTTAATATCACAGTCTCCAGATAAAGTTGTACTAAGAAACTTTGAAGGAGTTATAACTACTTATACTCAACCAACTGGATATGTTAATAATTGTCAATGTGAAGTTTGTGCTTCTCCTATGGAAAATAAAGTTTCAACAGGAGTGTCTAGTCTTCTTCATGGAGAAACAATGACTCTAGAACCTACAGAATTAGATAGAAAAGTAAGAGCTCAATCAAGAGTATAAAATGCCTTTTATCGAATCTGTAAAAAAATACAAGAGCATTTCCACCATAGGACTTGAAAAGAATGTAGGAAAGACAGAGACATTGAATTATATTCTAAAAAAATTGAGTAAAGAAAATTATACTGTAGCTCTTACTTCTATAGGGATTGATGGAGAGGTAGTCGACCAAGTTACGACTACCTCTAAACCGGAAATTTATTTACCAAAAGGAGCTTTGTTTATAACAAGTGAAAAACATTATAAAATGAAAAAATTTCAAGCAGAAGTAGTTAATGTAAGTGAAAGAACTACAGCGCTTGGAAGATTGGTAACATCAAGAGCTCTTACTCCTGGATATATTCTTTTATCAGGTCCATCTAATGGAACTTGGGTTAAAGAGGTTATAGACGATACCTTAGAAAAAGGTGCTGATATAATAATTGTTGATGGGGCCCTATCTCGTTTGAGTGTAGGGTCTCCTATCATTACAGAAGGAATTGTTCTTTCGACAGGAGCTTCGGTATCAATAAACATGAATGAGGTAGTAAAAAAAACTAGACATGTAATAGATTTACTAAATCTTTCGAATGTAAATTTAGAAGAAAAAAATAAGTTGGAGAATTTATCAGATGGAATTTATCTTATAAATGATGGGATAGAAAAATTACCAATTAAATCTATTCTTCATTTTACAAACTTGAAAGAGAATATTTTTCAACACAAGTCTAAAGTTTATATAACAGGAGTTGTTACAGAGAGATTTATAGACTATATAACAAGACAAGAAAATATAGAAAATATAGAAATAATCGTTAAAGATTTTACAAAAGTATTTGTAGGGCCTGAAATTTTAAGAAAATTTTTTAGAAAAAATGGAAAATTAAAGGTTTTAACAAAAACCGAATTAATTGCAGTCACTGTAAATCCAACTTCACCAGCTGGATATATATTAAACTCAAGTGAACTTATACAAAAACTTAAAGAGTTTATTGATGTTCCAGTTGTTAACTTAAGGGAGGTTTGAAATGACAACTTATGAAAAAATTGGGTTGGATTATATACTTAATAATTTAAACACAGTAACTCTTTTAGGGAAGAAAAAAATAAAAAATTTGAAATTTCTGACGGACTCTAACTCTATAGAGAATGAATACTATTTCATGGAAGAAGTTAATAAATTCATTACTGAAAATAAAGATCTGGATAGGGATATAAAAAGAAAACTTTTAAATATTAAAGATATAACTAACACTATTGATAGACTAGCAGAAGGCTATATTTTGGATGATATAGAATTGTTTGAAATTAAAATTTTTGCAATGAGCTCTCAAGAGTTATATAAGATTATAGGAAATGACCTTCCTTTTATATCTCCCAAAAATTTAGAAAAAGTAGTGGAAATTTTAGATCCAGAAAAAACTGGAATAGCGAGTTTTCATATTTATAGTTCATATTCTCCTGAACTTTATTCAATAAGAGAAGAAATAAAGAGAGAAAAAGATAACGAATCTCTCTATGAAAGAGAAATGATTATAGAGGATAGAATTAGAAAAGAATTAAGTAAGAAGTTAAGAATTTACAAAGAAGCTATTCTAGCTTCTTTAGAAAAAGTTGGACATCTAGATCTCATTTTGGCAAAACTAAAACAAAATCAAGAGTTAGAGTTAAAAAAACCTATTATTGGATTAGAAACAAAGTATAAAGAGGTGTTTAATCCAAAAGTATTAAAAACTTTAGAAAATAGTTCTAGAAGTTATCAAAAGATAGATTTAGAAATTGGAGATAGTGTGACTGTAATTACAGGTGCCAATATGTCTGGAAAAACATTGAGTTTAAAAACTTTAGCTCTTTGTCAATATATGTGTCAATTGGGATTTTTTATCCCAGCTACATCTTCAGAAATAAAATTGGTAGATGAGATATATTTAACTGTTGGAGATTTTCAATCATTGGAATCAGGATTATCTTCTTATGCAGCAGAAATGCTAGAGCTTAATAGAATTATATTATTTGTAAGAAGGGGTGTTAAGCCACTTATATTAATAGATGAATTGGCACGTACCACAAATCCTCAAGAAGGACGGGCAATTGTGCAAAGTGTTATACAAATTTTAAAGGAGTATAATGCAAGAGCAATTATAACAACTCACTATGATAAAATTGGAAAAGACATTAAAAGATTAAGAGTTAAGGGATTGAAGCATTCAGAAATCCCTGAAAATATATCTGAAAAAAATATAGAAAATTATATAGATTATTCTTTAATAGAAGATAATTTAGATAAAGTTCCAGAAGAAGCTTTGTCGATTGCAAAACTTCTGAATATAGATGAAGAAATAATCAAAAGAGCTTATGGATACTTAAAAGGGGGAAATACGGATGTCTAGAAGTAAATTAGGATTAGATTTTAATAAAGTAGATATGGCAAGAGGTCTTGCAAAAAATATAGCTGAGGATGTGCAAGGATTTGTGGATTCTTATACAACAGTTGCAGTTGAAAGAACTATTTGTAGATTGTTAGGTATAGATGGTGTGGATGCCGATGAAGTTCCATTGCCAAACATAATTGTTGATCATTTAAAAGATAAGGGTATTTTAAATGAAGGAGTAATGTATTTTATTGGAAATGCAATATTAGAAACAAATCTTTCACCTCAACAAATAGCTGAAAAAGTTTCATCTGGAGAGATTGATCTATCAAAACTTCCAACACATTCGAAAGAAGATGTAAAAGCCACAATTGAACCAATCGTAAACGAATCAGTTGAAAGAATTAGAAAAAATAGAGAAGTTAGAGAAAACTATATTGAAAAAATAGGAGAAGGTGACAAGCCTTATCTTTATGTAATAGTTGCAACTGGAAATATTTATGAAGATGTTATTCAAGCTCAGGCAGCAGCAAGACAAGGAGCGGATGTAATTGCTGTTATAAGAACAACAGGACAAAGTTTATTAGACTATGTACCTTATGGAGCTACAACTGAAGGATTTGGAGGAACATTTGCAACTCAAGAAAACTTTAGAATAATGAGAAAAGCTTTAGATGAAGTTGGAGAAGAGGTTGGAAAGTATATAAGACTTTGTAATTACTGTTCTGGACTTTGCATGCCAGAAATTGCTGCAATGGGTGCTTTAGAAAGACTTGATGTAATGTTAAATGATGCTCTCTATGGAATTTTATTTAGAGATATAAATATGCAAAGAACGTTAGTTGATCAATTCTTCTCAAGAGTTATAAATGGATTTGCTGGAGTTATTATAAATACAGGAGAAGATAACTATCTTACAACAGCAGATGCTGTTGAAAATGCACATACAGTATTAGCTTCAGATTTAATTAATGAACAATTAGCTTATATTGCTGGAATTCCAGCAGGACAGATGGGACTTGGTCATGCATTTGAGATAGATCCAGAATTAAAAAATGGATTTTTACTTGAGTTAGCTCAAGCTCAAATGACAAGAGAAATTTTCCCTGATGCTCCATTAAAATATATGCCACCTACAAAATTTATGACAGGAAATATTTTTAAAGGACATATTCAAGATGCTTTATTTAACCAAATTGCGATTATGACAGGACAAGGATTACAACTTTTAGGAATGATGACAGAAGCTATTCACACTCCTTTTATGTCTGATAGATATTTATCAATTGAAAATGCGAGATATATCTTTAATAATATGAAAGATTTAGGAAGTGAAATAGAATTTAAGCAAGATGGAATGATCCAAAAAAGAGCTCAGGAAGTTTTAAATAACTCTTATGAATTATTAAATAAAATGTCAAGTGATGGATTATTTAATTCTTTAGAAAAAGGAACATTTGCTGATATAAAAAGAAGTAGAACTGGTGGAAAGGGTCTTGCAGGAGTAGTTGAAAAGGGAAGTAATTATATGAATTTATTTATCCCTAAAATGTTAGGAGGTAACCAATAATGAGTGGTGGACTATATTCAATGGAAGCAAGAAGTTTTGATACAACTTTAGATTTAAAAATGGTTAAACCTTATGGTGATACTATGAATGATGGAAAGACTCAGATTTCATTTACTCTTCCTGTTCCGGCGGGAGAAGAGGGAGTAGAAGCAGCAAAGCAACTTTTAAAGAAAATGGGATTTGAAAATCCACAAGTTTCATATTATAAAGAATTAACTGATGGATTTACTTTCTTTAACTGCTATGGAAGTTGTACTCACACAGTTGATTACAGTACTATATATGTTCCTAAAGTAGAATCAACAACTTGGTCTATGGAAGATACAGATAAGTATATAAAAGAGAATATTGGGAAAAAGTTGACAATACTTGGAGCAAGTACTGGAACTGATGCTCATACGGTAGGTATAGATGCTGTTATGAATATGAAGGGATATGCCGGTCATTATGGACTTGAGAGATATGAAATGTTTGAAGCTTTAAATATAGGAAGTCAGGTTCCGAATGAAGAGTTTGTAGCGAAAGCTATAGAAATTGGTGCAGATGTATTATTAGTTTCTCAAACGGTAACTCAAAAAGATGTTCATATAAAAAATTTAATAGAACTTGTTGAAATTTTAGAAGCTGAAGGAATTAGAGATAAAGTTATTTTGATTTGTGGTGGTGCAAGAATAACTCATGAATTAGCAAAAGAACTTGGATATGATGCTGGATTTGGAACAGGAACTTATGCAGATGATGTTGCGTCTTATGTAGCTCAAGAAATGGAAAAAAGATTAAGAGAATCTAAATAGATATTTTAAGGAGGAGCTAAATGAAATTAGAAGGTAAAATAGCAGTTGTAACAGGTGGAGCAAGAGGAATTGGAGCTGAAATTTGTAACAAGTTAGCAGAACAAGGAGCAATCGTATATTCATGCGATTTAGGTGTTGGAGAATTCCAAAATGATAATATAAAATCAGAAATATTAAATGTCGTAGATAGAGAAGGGGTAGCAAATTTAGTTCAAAAAATAAAAGAAAAATATGGGAAAGTTGATATTTTAGTAAATAATGCAGGAATAACTAAAGATGCTTTAATACAAAAGATGACAGAAGAAGCTTGGGATGCTGTAATTGACGTTAACTTAAAAGGTGTGTTTAATTTAACTCAAGCAATAGCTCCTATAATGATGGAAAATGGAATAGGATCTATCATCAATCTTTCATCTGTAGTTGGAGTTTATGGAAATATAGGACAAACTAACTACGTAGCAACTAAAGCTGGGGTAATAGGATTAACAAAAGCATGGGCAAAAGAGTTTGCAAGAAAAGGAGCAAAAGTTAGAACAAACGCAATAGCTCCTGGATTTATAAAGACTCCAATGACAGTTGATTTACCTGAAAAAGTTATAGCTGGAATGATTGAAAAAACTCCTTTAAAAAGATTAGGAGAATCGGAAGATATAGCAAATGCTGTTGTATTCTTAGCTAGTGATGATTCAAGTTTTATAACTGGTCAAACTTTAGGTGTAGATGGAGGACTTACTATTTAATAAAGAAAACTTTAGAATAATTCTTTTTTCTTTTTTCTACTTATGATATAATTATAACGTTTCAAAAACAGCTATATAATTGGAAGATTAAAGGAGAATAAAGATGGCAGCAAATAAAATAATATGTACTTGTAAAAATGTAGATTATGTTACTATAAGAATGGCAATGGTTAAAGGGGCACGTACTCTAGATCAGATAAAAGAGATGACAGGAGCAGCTACTGGTTGTGGAAAATGTGCTGAAGAGATAGAGAAGATACTTTCTTCTGTATGTGGATGTACAGGAACTTCTATGGAATCAGTTATTAATGCAGTTAGAAATGGTGCTGATACGACAGAGGAAGTAGCAGAAATTACTGGAGCTGGAGCAGCTTGTGGAAGATGTAAGGTTTTAGTAAAGGATATAATAGAGAGAAAGTTCTAATTAAATAAAAAGAGTATTTCAGGGGGTCTTAGTTCTGTATTTTATAGAACCAAGACCCCTTGATTAATATGAAGAATACAATCTCTCTTTTTTTATTTTCTTAAAAGTTTTAAAATTGGATTTTCAGAAAGATGCTCAACATTTGCCATTTTTGCAATTTTTCTTATAACATCTGAATATGTTGGATATGCTTGAATAGATTCAACATATTTGTATAGAGGGATATTTAAAGACTTCATTAATTGAATAGTTCCAATAATTTCACCTGCTCTTTCTCCAAGACATGAAGCTCCAACGATTTTATCTTTATAGCACATTACTTTTAGAAGAAATTTCTTCTCTAATGAGGCTATAGATCTATCGTTCGTTTTTTCGTCAAGAGTATAAACTCTTAAATCTACTCCATATTTTTCTCTTGCTTCTTTTTCATTAAGACCTGTTCTGGAATATTCTGGACTTAGAAAAATTACCCATGGAATAGATGTATAGTCTGCAGATTTTTTTATAACTGGGGCTACAATATTTCTAACGACAATTTCACCTTGATAACCTGCCATGTGTGAAAATTTATATGGGCAACAAACATCTCCAGCTGAATAAATATTATTCATAGATGTTTGAAGATAGTCATTTGTTAAAATACCTTTTTCTGTATATGAAATATCCGCTTTATCTAAATCTAAATCATCTAAATTAGGTTTTCTTCCTGTGGATAGAAAAACTTTTTCACATTCAACAATTTTATTTTTTCCATTTTGGACAAAATTAACTTTAGTTTTGATTCCATCTTTAGAAAAACTTATCTCATCTACTCCCAATTCTAAAGTAATATTGTTTTCTTTTAGGCAATTAATAGCATACTCTCCTATTTCTGGATCTTCAAGTGGAAGAAGTACTTTTGATTTTTCTAAAATAGTGACTTTACTTCCTAACTTTGCAAGCGGTAAAGAAAGTTCTAGAGAAATTACTCCACCTCCTATAAAAACAATAGATTTTGGGATTTCAGTTTGTAAGAAAAAATTCTCATTAGTGAGATATTCTATTTTTTCTAAGCCAGGAATATGAGGAATAAATGGTGAGCTTCCAGTAGAAATAACTATATATTCACTTTTATATTCGCTACCATCTACAATAATGGTATTAGAATCAATAAATTTTGGATTTCCAATAATTACATCAATTCCCATATCCCTTAAAACATCTGGAGTTTCATGAGAATATACATTAGAAATAATTTTATTGACTTCTTTGAAAATATTAGTTGGATCTGTATTTTGTGCTGCTAGATGAATAAAAGATTTTGAGGGGATACATCCTGACCAAGTACATTCCCCACCTATATGTTTTTTTTCAATTAAAAGTACTTTTTTTCCAATTTTTGTGGAGCCAATTGCAACAGTCAATCCTGCAGCTCCGCCACCTATAACGATAACATCATATTTCATAGTAATCTCCTTTAAATAATATCCTGTGAATAATCTTACAATATTATTCACAAAAAAAGAAATTATCTTTTAATTTTGTATATTAAAGTGGAGGTGTTACAAGTGGAAAAAGAATGTAAAAGAATTAGAAGAGAAATATTAGAAATGATTCATACTGCTGGATCAGGGCACCCAGGAGGTTCACTTTCTGGAGTGGAATTATTGTATGTGTTATATTCAGAATTTTTAAAATATGACTCAAATAATCCTAAGTTAGAGAATAGAGACAGAGTTATTATTTCTAAAGGACATGCATCAGCACTTGTTTACTCAATTTTATCAGAATTTGGATTTTTTCCTAAAAAAGAATTAAAAAATTTCAGAAAGTTACATTCGTTATTACAAGGTCATGTCTATAGAGAAGTTCCTGGAGTTGAGCTTTCAACAGGATCATTAGGACAGGGATTGAGCTATTCTTGTGGAGTAGCGATGGCTGGAGTATTAAATAAAAAAGATTATAAAACTTTTTGTTATCTTGGAGATGGAGAGTTGCAAGAAGGGAATGTTTGGGAGGCAGCTATGACTGCGGGATTTAGAAAGTTGAATAATTTATGTGCGATAGTTGATTATAATAAAGTTCAGGAAAATGGATTAGTAAGAGAAATAAAATCTCTCGAACCATTAAGAAAAAAATTTGAAGATTTTGGATGGTCTACAGTAGAAATTAATGGACACGATATTTCAGAAATTAAAATGGCGTTCAATAAATTTTTAAAAGAAACTGAAAAGCCGTTTGTAATTATAGCTAATACAATTAAAGGGAAGGGTGTTTCATTTATGGAAATGAATAGTTTATGGCACGGAAAAGCACCTAATGACGTGGAATTACAAAAAGCACTTGAAGAGATTGGAGGATAAAGAGAATGGATATGAAATCTACAAGAGATGCATTTGGGGAAGTATTGGTTGAAATGGGAGAGAAAAACGAAAAGATAGTAGCTCTTTCTGCTGATTTACAGGATTCAACAAAAGCTATTGAGTTTCAGAAGAAATTTCCAACTAGATTTTTTAATGTTGGAATATCAGAACAAGATTTAATAGGTATAGCATCAGGATTTGCAGATGAAAATTTTATCCCTATAGTTTCCTCATTCGCATCTTTTTTGACTACTAGACCATATGACCAAATAAGGATATTAGTTTGTTATAATAACTTAAATGTAAAAATAGTTGCAACTCATACGGGACTGACAGTTGGAGAAGACGGAGGAACAGCACAAGCTTTAGAAGATATTGCAATTATGAGAGTTTTACCGAATATGAAAGTTTTTCAACCATGTGATTCAAATGAAACTAAAGCTATTTTTAAGGCAGTTTTAGAAGAGAAAGGCCCTTGTTATATACGTTTAGCTAGAGCTATGTATCCAATAATATATTCGCAGGAAAAATCTTTTAAAATTGGAAAAAGTGATATATTAATAGAGGGAACTGATATAACTATTTTTGCAACTGGATTTATGGTTTCAAAAGCATTGGACGTAGAAAAAATGTTAAAAAAAGATGGTTGTTCGGCAAGAGTTGTGAATATTTCATCAATAAAACCAATTGATAGAGATTTGATAATTGAAAGTGCATTAAAAACAAGGGCTTTTGTTACAATAGAAGAACACCAAAAGAGTGGAGGATTAGGATCTGCTATAGCTGAAGTAATTTGTGAAAAAAATCCAATCCCAATTAAAATAATTGGGATTGAGGATGAATTTGGACAATCTGGCACGCCATCTGAATTAATAAAAGAATACGGTTTAGACGAGCAATCTATTTATCTTAATATAAAAAACTTTATAGAAGATTTATAAAGAAATTTTCGGAAGGAATTTTCTTGTCTATAAGATTTTCTTTTAAAAGCCATTCATTATTTTGTTCCCAAATATTTTTATCTTGAAAGAAAAAATTCCCATTTTCAGAAATCATCATTGGAATAAGTATATCTATACTTTTATTTTCAATATTTTTAGATAATGGGAAACTTTCTTTTTGTTGATTTTTAATAATTAAATCTACTGATTCGTAAGGAGAATTTTTCACGTCAGAAATTGCTCTTTCTGAAGCTTTTAGGAATTTTTTCAAAGTATCTTTTTTATTTAAAATAGTTTCATCTCCCGCTATAAAAACCCATCCATAATGATTTGGAATCCCATATTGCTCTGGTGTAAAATAATTTATTTCAAATCCTTTATCTTCCATAACTGGAATTTCGTGATTTATAACCCCACCAATTGTTGCATCCACTTGATTTGTAATCATCGCCGTTAAAAGCTCAAAACCGACGTCTATTAATTTTACTGATTCAATATCTTTATTACTATTTTTAACTAGTGATTTGATAATTGATTCTGAATAAAGAGAACCAGAATATCCAATTTTTTTTCCAGCTAAATCTTCCGGAGAAAAAATTTCTTTATCTTTAAGAGAAATAATAACATTTGAAGGTTTTTTAGTAACTGCTCCGATGGATTTTATAGGAATATTTTCATTAGTCTTTTTCATGATAACTTCATGCATATAGTAAAGTCCAATATCTGCTTTTCCAGCCGCAGTAAGGGCAATTGGATCGTTTGGAGTTGATGGAAATCTTATATTAACCTTTAGTCCCTCTTCTTCAAAATATCCTTTTTCAATTGCGGTATATATAAAACTATGTAGAGCATTGGGGTACCAATCCAAGACTAAATCAACAGATTCTAAATTTTTAATATCTTTAGATTTTCCACAAGATATTATAATAAATGATAGTATAGATATTATAAAAAATTTAATAATTTTCATTATTGACCTCTCCAATAAATATATTTTTTTTCTAATATACTAATAAAGTTTACAGAAATGATGGCAAAAATTGATAAAATTAGGATTGGGGCAAATACTCCAAAACCATTTAATTGTGTCATCATTCTTTTACTAAAATACCCAAGTCCTTTTTCTGATCCCAACCATTCCCCTATTGAAGCTCCTATTAAACTTAATGGAATGACAATTTTTAAAGATGAAAATAAATAGGGAAGAACTGTTGGTATTTTAAGTTTGAAAAAAATTTGTCGCTTTGATGCATTCATGGAAATTAATAATTCTAAATACTCTTTTTTTACTGATTTTAAACCTTCATGAATATTAATTGTTATTGGAAAAAATATCATAATTATAGCGACGATAACTTTACTCCATATAGTATATCCAAACCAGAGAATAAAAATGGGGGCAATAGCTATAATAGGTAAAGTTTGAGATGTAACTATGAGAGGATAAATCATTTGCTCAAACCATTCATAATTATCCATGAGTATAGCTAGTAAAATTCCCAAAACTATAGAGATGCTCAGAGAAATTAAAACAATTAATAGTGTTGCTGGAAGATGTACAAAAAATAGTGAGATTCGATTTTCAAATATAAATTTTAAAATTCCTGATGGCCAAGGAAGAAGATATTGTTTGCCAACATATCTGGATATTATTTCCCAAATTAATATGAAAAATGCTGTAGATAAAAACGAGTAATTTTGCTTATTTTTCATATTTTTCTCCTTTAATAGTAGTTAAGATATTATTTCTTAGATTATTTAAGTCTATATTTGAAAGATTTTTATTGATATGAAATTCTTTAAAATCTTTAATTGGAGAATTTTTTATTACAATAATTCTATCAGATAGATAAATTGCTTCATCAATATCGTGTGTAACAAATAAAAATGTTTTATCGAGATTTAAAATTATTTCTGATAGCCATTCTCTAAGAAAAATTTTAGTAATTGAATCTAGAGCACTAAAAGGTTCGTCAAGTAGTAGTAAATCTGCATCCGATATAAGTGTTCGAACTAGCGAGATCCTTTGTCTCATACCTCCAGATAGTTCTTTTGGGTAACTGTTTCCCCATTGACTTAAGGAAAGAACCTTCAAAAGATCTTTTGCTTTCTTTAGTGAGGTTTCCTTATCAACACCTTGTATATCAAGAGGTAAAACTATATTCTCTAAAATATTTTTCCATGGCAACAAAGAATCATTTTGAGGCATATATGAAATTTTTAACGAATTATTTAAAATAGATTTTAAATTAACTTTTTCTAAACCAGCTAATATTCTTAGTAAAGTGGTTTTACCAGATCCACTAGCTCCCAATATAGAAACAAATTCTCCTTTTTTAATATTCAGATTAAAATTTTCTAAAATATTACAATCAGAATTTTTATATTTAAAATTTAAGTTATTAATTTTTAAAATTGAATCCATTTAAACTTCCTTTCCATAAACCATATCCCAGAATAAATATTCATATTTGCTAGTATTAATAAAAATTTCTATTAATTTTTCTTTGTGAGAACTAGAAAGATTTTGACAAAAATTATTTGTTAAATCGATTAACCATTGGTTTATTTTTTGATAGTCTTCAGAGATATATGTCTTTATCCAATCACCATAAAGAGGATGAATGGTAGAATTTTCAATTTTGGATAATTCTAAACCTATAAGATGATAACTCCACATACAAGCTAGCAGGGCAACGGTTATTTCTGGCATTCCACCATTGTGAGAAACAGACATCATATAATGAGTATATGATAAATTTATTAGAGATGGTTTTGAGTTTACAATTTCATCTTTAGTAATATTTAAAACTTTCATATAATGTTTATGAATTCCCATTTCAGAATTTAAAATTCCATCTAATAGTTTAGAAAATTTTTGCATAGATGCTTCATCTTCAGATTTTATTACACCAAGAGCAAAAATTTTTGCATAATCTAAAAGATATAGATAATCTTGGACTATATAAAATCTAAACTTATCTTCCTCTAATTCTCCCGTTCCAATCCCATTAACAAAAGGGTGTGAATAATATGTATCCCAAATATTTGTTGCACTATTTAGTAGCTGATTTGAAAATAACATAAAAACCTCCTAAAATTTTGAAAATAAAAAAGCTGCATCAAGGACGCAGCTAAAAATGCTAAAAAACAGCTTCCCTACGCTGGTACTATCCAGATCAGGTTCAAAGGGTCAGTTATAAACTTCTCAGCCCAAAGGCTCCCCTAGCATTTTTTTTATTTCGTTAATTGAAACTATACTATAAAAAAGCTAGAAATGTCAATTGAAAATAAAAAAATGGGATTTTGTATTGACAAAATCGAAAAAATGGGGTAATAACAGTACAGATTATACAAAATGGGGAGGTTTTTATGAATAAACTAGCAATTTTATTGGCTGGAACTGCAATTTTAAGCCAAACATCTTTAGCAGAAATAAAAAAAGATGTAAAATTTACGGAAGAACCACACGGAGTATGTAGTACTCTGATGACTGTAGAAGTAAAAGAAGGGAAAATAGAATCATTTAAAGCAGCGAGAGGTTGCCCAGGAAATTTGAATGCTATTTCTAAACTTCTACCAGGAATGGAAGTTACTAAGGTTATAGAATTATTAGATGATAATGAGTGTTCAGGAGCTCAAATGCCAGGAGTAACATCATGTATGGATAATATGGTTGAAATGTTAAAATACCATGTTATGGGTGAGGGAGAAGGACACGTAACTGAAATAAGAAATAAACTTATGAAGCAAAAGGGTGTAGTGACAATTTTAAATGCTGGACACGTATGTAGTGGATGTGGACTTTGTCAGGCGAAATTAGGATAATTGGGGGAGAAAAAATGAAAAAATATTTTTTAGTTTTAATGGTGGCATTGGTATCTTCAGCAGTAGCATTTGGGGCGACTACTGTAAAAGAGGGAGAAGCATTCGGTTATAGAGACAATGTAAAAGTTATTCTTGAAATGGATGGAAAAACAATCAAGGATGTTAAAATAGAGCATAAAGATTCTCCAAAAGTTGCTGATCCAGCAATAGTTGAAATAAAAAAAGATATTCTTAAAAAGCAAAATGCTAATATTGATAATTATGCAGGAGCAACTTACACAACAAATGGTGTAAAAGAAGCTTTAAAAAAAGCTTTAGCTAAATAATAGAGAAATGTAGACCTTCCAAAATTATTGTAAAAATGGAAGGTTTTTTTATTTTTTGGAATATTTAGACAAATAATTAAACAAAAAATGTTGAAAAAAAGCACAAATTAGTTTACAATACTATCAGAAATTGTGAAAAAAGAAGGGAGAAACACTTTGAAAGTTGAAATGAACAACATTTGTAAGGCATTTGGAGATATTAAAGTATTGAAAAAAGTGAATCTTAATATACTAGATGGTGAAATCCATGCTCTTATGGGAGAAAACGGCGCAGGAAAATCAACTTTAATAAAAGTTTTGACAGGAGTATACACAAAAGATGATGGTGAAATATCTATAGATGGAGAAAAAGTTGAAATAAAAAGTATTAAAGATAGTGAAAAATATGGAATTGCATATGTTCATCAAGAGCTAAATGTGGTTAAAGAAATGACAATTTGTGACAATATGTTTTTAGGAAAAGAATTAAGAAAAAGAGGACTTTTAGATAAAGAAAAAATGTCAAAAATATGCCAAGAAAAATTAAAAGTATTGGGGATTGATCATCTTCTACCGAATACACCCATGAAAGATTTGAGTGTTGGTTATCAGCAGATGATAGAGATAGCGAAAGCTCTCTTAATAAATGCCAAATTAGTGATATTAGATGAGCCGACAGCTGCTCTTACTAATAAAGAAATAGAAAATCTTTTCAGAATAGTTTTTGAATTAAAAAATCAAGGAGTTAGTTTTTTATATGTTTCTCATAGAATGGAGGAAATATTTAGGATTTGTGATAATATAACTATTTTAAGAGATGGAACTTATATAGGAACAGAATCACTAAAAGAAATTTCTGAAGAAAAAGTAGTAGAAATGATGACTGGAAAATCAATTGATAATCTGTATTTAAAAGATGAAGTTGTAGTTGGGGAAACAGTTCTAGAAGTAGAAAATTTATCTCGTAAAGGAGAGTTTGAAAATATAAGTTTTTCTGTTAAAGCTGGAGAAGTTTTAGGATTTGCTGGTCTTATGGGGTCAGGAAGATCTGAGATAATGCACGCTATATTTGGAAGTAAAAATTTAGAAAATGGAAAAATATTTATCAACGGGAAAGAAGTTTTAATAAAAAATCCTCTAGATGCTAAAAATCATGGAATAGGTTTTGTTACTGAAGACAGAAAAGAAGAGGGGTTAATATTAGATTTTGATGTTAGAGATAATATAGCCGTACCATCTTTGAAAAAATTTATAAATAAATTTATAGTAAATGAAAAGAAAATAGATACTGTGGTAGATGATTATATAAAAAAATTAAAAATAAAAGTTTTTAATAGTAATCAAAAAGTAAAGAGTTTGAGTGGTGGAAATCAGCAAAAAATAGTTTTTGCTAAATGGTTAGAAACATCACCAAAAATACTTATATTAGATGAGCCAACAAGAGGTGTAGACGTTGGAGCAAAAAAAGAGATATATGAAGTAATAAATGAATTGAAAAGACAGGGTGTAGCAATTATTTTGGTTTCAAGTGAACTCTCAGAAGTGGTAGGAGTATCAGATAGAGTCGCGGTCATTCACAACAAAAAAATTGCTAAAATCTTTGAAGATAAAAATATAAATCAAGAAGAAGTGCTAAGAGTTGCATTTTTAGGGGGAAATTAAATTGGCAGAAAATACAGTAATACTTACTAACAGTAAAAATTTTTCAATGAAGGAATTTTATGAAAAATATGGATTAATTCTTATACTTTTAATGATTTCAGGATTTTTTGGAATTATAAATAATAACTTTTTTTCATTATATAATATTCAAAATATATTTAAACAATCTTCTATAAATGGATTAATTGCTTTTGGAATGACTTTTGTAATTTTATTGGGATGTATAGATTTAACTGTTGGATCAACACTTGCATTAGTTGGATATTTAGCAGGAATTATGTTGGTAACTTTACAGCTTCCAATCATTATTGTTATTCCTGTGGCTTTAGCGATGGGAACAACTCTTGGTCTAGTAAATGGTATTCTTGTTTCAAAAATAAAACTTCAACCATTTATAGCAACACTTATAACTATGACTATCTATAGAGGAATTACATTGATTATATCAAAAGGACTTCCGATTAGAAATATTAATAATGTATCTCCATTAATGAAATATATAAATCGTGGTGAAATAGGGAAATTACCAATATCTATGATAATTTATTTAATAATATTTGGAGTTCTTTGGTTTATTTTAGGAAAAACAGTTTTTGGAAAGCATCTATATGCTACTGGAGGAAATGAAGAAGCTGCAAGACTTTCAACAGTTCCAATTAATAAAATAAAAATGATAGCTTATTCTGTAAGTGGGTTTTTATCAGCACTTGCTGGGATACTTTATATTTCAAGATATAATTCAATATATCCAAATGCAGGTCAAGGGGCAGAACTTGATGCGATTGCAGCAGTTGTTATAGGTGGAACTTCTATGTCTGGCGGAAAAGGTAAAATATTTGGAACTTTAATAGGAGCACTTATAATAGGAATTTTAAATAACGGTTTAAATCTTTTGGGAGTTTCATCTTTTTATCAAGAGGTTATAAAAGGTTTAGTAATACTTTTAGCAGTAGTTGCGGATCGTAAAAAAACAAAGTAACAAATAATTAATATAAATGAGGGGGATACAAAATGAAAAAAATTATACTTTTATCGCTTCTTTGCGGAAGTTTAGCAATGGGGGCACCTGCAAAAAAAGTTGCTTTAATGATGTCAAATAGGTCTAACGAATTTTTTGGAATACTTGAGAAATCTTTTGTTAATGAGGCTGAAAAATTAGGTTACAAAGTAGACGTTTATGATGCTGCAAACGATGCCACAAAACAACCTAGCCAAGTTGAAGATGCCATTGTAAAAGGATCATCTGCAATCGTTATAAATCCATTGAACAAGGATGCTACAGAAGGTGTTTTAAATGATGCTATTTCGAGAGACATACCAATAATAACTGTTGATACAAGTGTTGAAGGTGTAGATATTTTAGCTGATATAGCAACAGATAATGAAGATGGAGGAAAGTTTGCAGCAGAATGGATTGTAAAAAAATCTAATATAAATCCTGAAGAACTTACAGGTATAATTCATATGAAAGGAATCGATGGACATACTGCACATATTTCAAGATATAAGGGATTTAATGATTATCTGTTATCAGAGGCAGCAGGACAAAAATGGAATGAATTAGCAAATGATTCAAAAAGATATATTGAGCTTACAGGAAATTTTGCTCAAGATGTAGCTCAGAATGTTCTTGAATCTAAATTAAGTGCTTTAGATAATAAAGGTAAGTATATTGTATACAATGAAAATGATGTAATGGCAATAGGAACAATTGGAGCTATAATGAATGATAGCAGATTTGACTTAACGAACTTTACAATAATAGGATTTGATGGATCTTCAGAAGGAAAAAAACTTGTAGACGAAAAGAAAATGGCTATAACAGTAGTTCAAGATTTCCAATTTATAGGGAAACAGGCAGCTATAGTTATGGATGAATACTTAACAAAGAAAAAATCTCCTGAAAATACAATTATTCCAATAGAAGTTGTTATGTACCCAGAATCTCAAAACCCAAGATATTAGGAGGAAACATGTATTTAGGAATAGATTTGGGAACTTCTGCCATTAAGCTTTTACTTATGAAAGCAAGTGGAGATATCGTTAAAACGGTATCTAAAAGTTATCCGATATATTATACAAATTCTAATTGGGCTGAACAAGATCCTAGCGATTGGTGGGAAGCATGTAAGGAAGCCATGGATGAAGTTTTGGATTTTGAATCTAAGAAAAATCTAAAAGGAATTTCTTTTTCTGGTCAGATGCATGGATTAGTTACATTGGATAAAAATGATGAAATTATAAGAAATGCTATGCTTTGGTGTGATCAAAGAACTGAAAAGGAATGTAGAGAATTAAACAATTTAGAATGGCTAGGAGAAGAAACAGGGAATCAAGCATTAACAGGTTTTACGGCACCAAAAATTCTTTGGATGAAAGAAAATGAAATAGAGAAATTTAATAATATAGAAAAGATAATGCTTCCAAAAGATTATTTAGCATATAAATTTTCAGGAATTCATGCAATAGATGTATCAGATGCATCAGGAACCCTTATGCTAGATGTAAAAAATAGGACATGGTCAAAAAAAATGTTAGATTTTTTACAAATTAATACTTTGCAGCTAGGTGAAATTTATGAGTCGTGGGAATCGATTGGTTATATTAAACCAGAATTGGCTGAAAAATTTGGAATAAGTAAAGATATTAAAATTATAATAGGTGGCGGAGATCAAGCAGTAGGAGCAGTAGGAGTAGGTGCGATAAATGAAGGAATAATTTCATTAGCACTTGGAACATCTGGAGTAATATTTGCACCAACTGATAATTATCAAATTGACTCTAAATACAGATTACATTCTTTTTGTGATGCTAATGGTAGATATCATCAGATGGGTGTTATGTTGTCGGCAGCAGGAGCTTTCAGATGGTGGGTAGAAGAGGTAAATGAGTCAAAAGATTATGAGTTATTTAATAAAATAGCTAATGATACGTTAGCTGGTTCAGAAAATCTTTTTTTTCTTCCATATTTAATTGGAGAAAGAACTCCACATAATGATAGTTTTGTTAAAGGAAGTTTCATTGGATTATCTTATAATCATAAGAAAGGTCATATGACTAGAAGCGTATTAGAGGGCGTAGCTTATTCGTTAAGAGATTCAGTAGAACTTTTAAAAGATATGGATATATCTATCAGTAAAATTAGAGTTAGTGGTGGTGGAGCAAAAAGTTATCTTTGGAAGCAAATTTTATCAGATACTTTAAATTGTGAGATTATTTCTATTGATTCTGCAGCTGAAGGACCAGCATTAGGAGCTGCAATATTAGCTTCTGTTGGTTGTGGAGAGTATAAGAATGTAGAAGAGGCTTGTAATAAAATTATAAAAGAAGTTGAAATTATAAAACCTATTTTAGAAAATGTTGAAATTTATGAAAAGGGTTATGAAAAATTTAGAAAATTATACCCTTCACTAAAAGATTTTTATTCTTGTTAAAGTAAAGAAGAGCAGCTCTAGGACATATTAATCCTGGAGCTGCTCTATTTTTATATTTATCTTACAAAACTTGTGTATATTTTTCTTTCTGAAGAAGGTTCCTCAACAACATCTTTTCCATTTTCAACTAATTTCATTAACCAAGCCATATTCTTACCAAGAACACTCATAATTTGTTTTCCTTCATCGTCTTTATCTACTTCACCAGCTGCTCTTCCATGAATAACATTCCAATAATTAGATGTAGGCATTAGCATCTCGGCATAAGTTATATAATTATTTAACTGGTCAAAAGTAGGTATTCCTCCTGAACGTCTAACTGCAACAACTGAAGCTCCAACTTTATGTCTAAAAAGTCCACCATTTACAGAGGCAACATAGAACGCTCTATCTAAGAATGATTTCATTGTAGACCCCATAGCAGCGAAATGAACTGGAGATCCTAGTAATACGCCATCAGCTTCTTTAATTTTTTGAATCCATTGATTAACATCATCACCAGGAATAACACATTGCTCATTTTTGTTTCTTACACATCCACCACAAGCAAGACAACCTCTTATAAGTTTATTTCCTACATGAACGATTTCAACATCAATTCCATTTTTTTCTAACTCTTTAGCTACCATTAAAAGAGCAAAGTATGTATTTCCTTGTTCTCTTGGACTTCCATTAAATGCAACAACTTTCATTAGTCAACCACCTCTTTTTTATTTTTCTGCAATTATTAATCTCACTACATCCTTCATCATAATATTCTTACTAGTAACTTTTGAAAATCCTACTTCTCTTATAGTTTTTTCAGTTTCTCTAAGAAGTGATGTTCCTAAAGCTTTAGTGGTTATTATATTCATGAATTTCAAAAAAATATTTATAGAAGAACTACTACTTTTCATATGTTCAAGAAAAATAGCTTTTCCACCAGGTTTTAAAACTCTTAATATTTCTAATATTCCATTTTTAGGATTAGGAACAGTACAGAAGACACAAGTTGATAAAACAGAATCAAATGTATTATCTGGAAAATTCATATTTTCAATATTCATTTCAATAAGTTTGACATTATTTAAATTTAAGGTATTTATTTTTTCTTTTGCAATTTCTAACATCCCAGTAGAAAAATCAATTCCAGTTACATCAGAATCTTTTTTATAAAATTTTAAATTAGCTCCACTTCCAATACCAACCTCTAAAATTTTACCTTGCAATAAATTAACAGCTTGTTTTTTAAAATCATTCATGGGCATACGCTGTTCAACCCAATCATATATATGAGCCATCCTAGTATATTTACTTTGAGTGTTTTTCAAATTACACCTCCTCACTATATAGACTTTAATAAATTAATAACATTTTGTCAAATGGAAAAATAAATATTGACTTAAATCTTTATATTATGTATAATTATCAAAACCATCAAGAGAGACCGAGGGACTGGCCCTATGACGTTTCAGCAACCTACCGTAAAGGTGTGGTGCTAACTCCAGCTAGATGGAAGGATAAATACCTAGAAATGTTCTAGACTCCTTCATCTTAAAGATGATGGAGTCTTTTTTATTTTTAAATTACTTAAGGGAGCAGTGATTACATTATGATTAAAATTAAAAATCTTAATAAAATTTATCCAAATGGTTTTCATGCGGTACAAGATGTATGCCTAGAGATAAATGAAGGGGATATATTTGGAATTATAGGTTTAAGTGGAGCGGGAAAGTCATCATTGATAAGAATGTTAAATAGATTAGAAGAGCCGAGTTCTGGTTCAATAATGATAGAGGGAAAAGATATAACGTTAGCAGATAAGAAGGGATTATTAAACATTAGAAAAGATGTAGGGATGATATTTCAACATTTTAATTTATTGTCTTCAAGAACAGTTGCTGATAATATAGCATTTTGTTTGGAGATAGCTGGATGGAATAAGAAAGATATTATGCCTAGGGTAGAAGAACTTTTAGAGGTTGTTGAACTTTCAGATAAGCGTAACTCGTATCCTAGTCAACTATCTGGAGGACAAAAACAAAGAGTTGCTATAGCGAGAGCTCTTGCTAATAACCCAAAAATAATTTTATCAGATGAGGCTACATCGGCACTAGATCCAAAAACTACCAAATCTATTTTGAATTTATTAAAAGATATTCAAAAAAAGTTTGGATTAACAGTAGTTCTTATAACTCATCAGATGGAAGTTATAAGGGATATATGTAATAAAGTTGCAGTGATGTCGAATGGAAAAATAGTTGAAACGGGTGGGGTACATCATATATTTTCAGAACCACAAAATGAAATAACAAAAGAATTAATTTCATATCTTCCTAATGAAGAAGAAAAAGAAATTGAGCTATCTAAAACTAAAGGAAAGAAAATAATTAAACTAATATTTCTAGGGTCATTAGCGGGAGATCCGATACTTTCAAGAACAGTAAAAAAGTTTGATTTGGATATAAATGTTTTAGGTGGAACTGTAAATGTTTTATCAACAATGCAAGTTGGTCATTTAATAGTTGAGTTAATAGGTGATATGAAAAAACAAGATGATGCAATAGAATTCTTTGAAGATTCAGATGTTAAAGTGGAGGTTTTATACAATGGTATTTAATATGATATTAACAGCAACTTGGCAAACTTTGTACATGGTATTTTGGTCCACACTATTTTCTATAATCCTTGGATTACCAAGTGGAATTTTAGCTGTAATAACAGCTCCAGGACATATATATGAACATAGAAATTTAAATAAAATTTTAAACTTTATAATAAATATTTTAAGATCTTTTCCGTACATTATACTTATGATAATATTATTACCACTTTCTAGACTTATAGTTGGAACCACAATAGGAAGTACTGCTGCAATCGTTCCACTTTCAATATCTGCAGCTCCATTTGTAGCTAGAATAGTCGAAGGGGCTTTAAATGATGTTGATAAAGGATTAATAGAAGCTAGTGAAAGTATGGGTGCAGACAACTGGACAATTATTAAAAAAGTTATGATTCCAGAATCTATGCCTGCATTAATACATGGACTTACGGTAATTGTAATTAGTTTAGTTAGTTTTTCTGCAATGGCTGGTGCTATTGGAGGAGGAGGACTTGGAGATTTGGCTATTAGATTTGGTTACCAAAGATTTAAAACGGATATAATGATTTATTCTGTAGTTGTAATTATAATTTTAGTTCAAATAATTCAAACTATTGGAAATTATTTTTCAAATAGATTAAAAAATCAGAGGGGGTAATTTATATGAAAAAAGTTTTAGGAATTTTAGGATTATTGGTATCGGCTTCTTTATTCGCAGGAGATATTAAAGTTGGGGCATCACCAGTTCCGCATGCAGAATTATTAAATATGGTTAAAGATGATCTGAAAGTTCAAGGTGTTAACTTGATTGTAATTGAAATGACAGATTATGTAACTCCAAATCTTGCTGTAGATTCAAAAGAAATAGATGCAAATTTTTTCCAACACAAACCATATATGGATACTTTTATTGAAGAAAAAGGGTTGAAATTAGTATCAATTGGAAATGTTCATGTTGAACCTTTAGGTGTATATTCTAAAAAAATAAAATCATTAGATGAATTAAAAAAAGGGGCTTCTATCGCAATACCAAGTGATCCAACAAATGGAGGAAGAGCATTGATTCTTTTACACAATAATGGAATCATTAAATTAAAAGATCCTACAAATCTTTTGGCGACAGAGTTTGATATAATTGATAATCCAAAAAAAATAAAATTTAATGCAATTGAATCAGCTGGAATTCCAAGAGTTTTAGATGATGTTGACGCAGCTGTAATCAACGGAAATTATGCACTAGAAGCTGGATTAAATCCAAATAAAAATGCAATTATCCTAGAGGGAAAAGAGTCTCCTTATGCAAATCTTGTGACAGTTAAAGAAGGAAGAGAGAACGAGGAAGATTTACAAAAGTTAATAAAAGCATTGCAATCTGAAAAAGTAAAAACTTATATTTTAGAAAAATATGATGGAGCAGTAGTACCAGCATTTTAAAATTATGTCCTAACTATATAAAATCTAAATAGATTATAATTGACATATATTAATTATGTATATATAATATATACATATTATAATTAATTATTTCACTTTTTTAAATGATTTATTTTAGATTTTATATTTTAGGAGGTTTGATGAAGAACGAAAAGAAACTTACTCTTGTACCACTTATACTTATGATATTTACTTCAGTATTTGGTTTTGCTAACATTCCTAGATCATTCTTTTTAATGGGATATTCTGCAATACCTTGGTATATTATTTCATCCGCTCTTTTTTTTATTCCTTACGCTTTTATGATGTCTGAGTA
This sequence comes from Cetobacterium sp. 2A, assembly GCF_014250685.1. Classification (GTDB taxonomy): domain Bacteria; phylum Fusobacteriota; class Fusobacteriia; order Fusobacteriales; family Fusobacteriaceae; genus Cetobacterium. The sequence continues at coordinate 27,950 of NZ_JACFAJ010000014.1, forward strand.
TGGTGCCGCATTTAAAAATGAAAGTGGTGGAATATATTCTTGGATGGAGAAGTCAGTAGGACCAAAGTACGCATTTATTGGAACTTTTATGTGGTATGCATCTTATATAGTATGGATGGTAAACATAAGTTCTTCAATTTGGATTGTTCTATCTACAGCGATTTTTGGAAGGGACTTAACTTCAACTTGGCATTTATTTGGATTGAACTCAACACAGACACTTGGATTACTTGGAGTTTGTTTAATAATACTTATAACTTTTATCGCTTCAAGAGGACTTGAAAAAATTACTAAGGTAACCTCAATTGGAGGAATAGCAGTTTCTCTTTTAAACTTAGTTTTATTATTCGGTTCGATTGGAATCTTAATTTTAAATAAAGGGCACTTAGCTCATTCGATATTAAATGTACAGGAAGCATTTACAATTTCGCCGAATCCTAATTATACATCTACTATCTCTGTGGTATCATTTATGGTTTTCTCTATTTTTGCATTTGGAGGAATAGAAGTAGTTGGAGGTTTAGTAGACAAAACAGAAACAGCGGAAAAAACCTTTCCTAAAGGTGTTACAATAGCAGCCACAGTAATAACAATTGGATATGCAGTTGGAGTTTTCTTAATTGGAATTTTTACTGATTGGCAGACAATACTTTCAAATCCAAATATTCACATGGGGAACGTAGCTTATGTGATAATGGAAAACTTAGGGTATCAAGCTGGAATTTCTCTTGGATTTTCACAATCTATTTCTGAGCAAATAGGACTTGTAATGTCTAGATACATGGGAATATCAATGATTCTTGCCTTTATGGGAGCATTCTTTACTTTAGCTTATGCACCTTTAAAGCAATTAATAGAAGGAACTCCTAAAGAAATTTGGGGAGAAAAGATGTCTAAAGTAGAAAATGGAATGCCCTTAAATGCAATGTGGATTCAATGTGGAATAGTAATTGTATTTATTTTATTAGTATCATTTGGAGGAGAAGGAGCATCTAAATTCTTCTCAAAATTAATTTTAATGACAAATGTGGCAATGACAATTCCTTATATATTTATTGCAGCAGCATTTCCAAAATTCAAACAAAATGAAGCTATAAAAAAACCATTTGTAATTTATAAAAGTTCGACAGCTGTAAAAATTGCAACAATTTCAACAGTTGGGTCAGTAGCTTTTGCTAATTTGGCAACTATAATAGAACCAGCTACAAAAGGTGATTATATGTCTTCAGTTTGGATGGTAATTGGACCTTTATTATTCTCGTTAGCTGCATTAGGTTTATATAGAAGATATGAAAAACATATGATTGCAAAAGAAATTCATGGAATATAATTGATAATAGTAAAATTAAAGAATATAATTGTAGAGAGCCGATAAAGCTCTCTATTTTTTTATTATAATATGGAGGAATTTTGAAAAGAGAAAATAATTTAGATTGTTTGCGAATTATAGCAGTTGTAATGGTTATAGTAATTCATCTTTCAGCAGGATATATTGTAGATAACATGGATACTCCAAATTTTAATTTTACGGTAGCTAATTTTTTTGATTCTATTTCTAGAACTTGTGTATCAATATTTGTTTTGTTAAGCGGAGGGTTTCTTTTAGAAAATAATAACAATAAATCATATAAAGAATTTTATAATAAATCTTTCAAAAAAGTGGGAATTCCAACTTTAATTTGGAGTTTAGTATATGTTCTTTATAGTTACATAAGAGGAATACTGATTATGAAGATAACAGGGATTCCATTTGATTTTTTTAAACCACTTTTTGATTGGTTTTTAGGAGTGCCGTTTTATCATTTGTGGTACCTATATATGCTGTTTGGATTATATGCAGTAACTCCAATTCTCATAAGATTAAAAAATGATATTGGAGATAGAAGTTTTATGAAAGTTGGAATTACTCTTTTGATTCTTGGAATAATAGTTTCAAAATTTAGTAATCTTTACTGGTTAGTCCAATTTACAAAATATTTAGGATACTTTATACTTGGTTACTCTTTAAAGATATATAAAAATAAGTCACCATTGTTTTATTTTTTGATATTTATTATATCTTCAATAACAATATTTATTTTAACAGAGATAATTATAAGAAGTAATATTTGGAATAAAACTCTTTATTTTTATCAAGATTTAAGTCCTTTTGTTATTATTTCTGCTTTAAGTTTATATATTTCTTTTATAAATATGAATATAATAAAATATGATTTTAGTAGTCTAGCTAAATATTCTTTCAATATATATTTAATTCATGCTTTCTTTTTAGAAATGATAGAATTTTCTGTAAAATATATTCTTAAAGTTGAGTATAATGCCTTGATTTTCATATTGAGTATGACTCCAATAATTTTCGTATTATCTTATGGGGGGTCTTGTTTTTTAGAGAAACATAAGGTATTATTCTATCAGAAACCAATAAATAAGGGAGGGATAAAAAAATGATAAAAAAATTATTACCATGCATTTTTTTAGCGGGAATGAGTTTGGCTTTTGGTGCGGAAGCGCAAGTTTACCAAGGTTTAGGAAAATCAGCAAACTTTCGTGTAGGACCTGGAAAAGATAATAAAGATGTTCCGGTTTATAGTTTTAACTATGTGACTGCAGCTGGAATTTTTGATAAGGATGGAAAGATAATAAATATTATAGTTGATGGATTAGAGGTTAGTACGCCTAATTACGATGGAGAATCTATGCCACATTTCTCAGGATGGCCTGGAACTCCAGGATATAATGTAGCAGATCATAAAACTGGAGAAGTTTCAGGAGTATCCGAAAATAATGTAGAATTTATTATTGATGAAGTTAGTAATTGGAAAACTAAGCGTGAACGTGGAAAAGACTATGGAATGAATCCTAGATTGGAATGGCATACACAAATGGATAATTTCCAAAAATTCTTCAAAGGAAAAACAGTAGCAGAGGTAGAGGAATGGTTTAAAAAGTATACTTCTGATATAAATGGTAGACCATTAAAAATGAAAAATAAAGATATTAAAGATCAGCAAAAATACGATAAATTGAATGATACTGAAAAGAAAGAGCTTACAGATTTAGTAGCTGGAGCGACTATGAGTATAAAAGATTCACATGGAGATATTTTAGGTGCTATAAAAAATGCTTATGAAAACCGTGTGGAAGTAAATATTCCTGTGAAGTAAATTTAATAGATTAAAATAAAAATCCAAGGTAATCTAATTATATTAGGTTTCTTGGATTTTTTAATATTATTATGTTATACTTACTAAAAGAATATAAAATGAGAAATTTGGATGGGTGATACTATGAAAGAAAAAATATTTAAAGTAGAAGGAATGACCTGTTCTTCATGTGTTAGTCACGTTGAAAAGGCTGTGAAAAAATTAGAGGGAATAGAGTCGGCCAATGTGAATTTAGCATCTGAAAAACTTACAATTAAGTTCAATGATAATAAAATTAATGAAAAAGAAATGGAGTTAATTGTTGAAAAAGCAGTAGATGATGCCGGATATAAGGCTTTTATTGAAGATAATATTTCTTTGGATCAGGATAAGATAAAAAAAGAAGAAGAAATAAAATCTCTTTGGAAAAGGTTTATATGGTCTGCAGTATTTACAGTTCCTCTTTTGATTATTTCGATGGGACATATGTTTGGTTATTCTCTTCCAAATTTTATATCCCCAGAAATTAGTCCGAAAACTTTTGCAATGTCGCAATTATTATTAACTACCCCTGTTATGATAATTGGATGGAAATTTTTTAAAGTTGGAATAAAAACTTTATTAAAAGGTGCACCTAATATGGATTCACTTATAGCCATAGGGACATCATCTGGATATTTGTATGGTTTGTTTGCTATATATCAAATTTTTAATGGAAATATAAATTATGTTCATCAACTATATTTTGAATCATCTGCGACAATTTTAATGTTGATAACCCTTGGAAAATACATGGAATCAGTAAGTAAGGGTAAAACTTCAGAGGCAATAAAAAAACTGATGGGATTAGCCCCTAAAATAGCAACTGTAGTGAAGGATGGGAAAGATATACTAACCCCCATAGAAAATGTTGAAGTAGGGGATATAATCTTAGTAAAACCAGGAGAAAGATTTCCGGTAGATGGAATAGTAGTTGAAGGTACAACATCTGTAGATGAATCTATGCTAACAGGAGAGAGTATACCCGTAGAAAAATTTATAGATTCAACTGTTATTGGAGCAAGTATAAATAAAAATGGTTCGGTAAAATATAGAGCAACAAAAGTCGGTAAAGATACAACTCTTGCTCAGATAATAAAATTAGTAGAGGAAGCTCAGGGATCTAAGGCACCTATAGCAAAATTAGCAGATATAATTTCTGGATATTTTGTTCCTGTAGTAATAGTTCTTGCAATTCTATCAAGTGTTGCTTGGTATATAGCTACTGGAGATAAAATATTTGCATTAACAATTTTCATTTCAGTTTTAGTTATAGCTTGTCCTTGTGCTTTAGGTTTAGCAACTCCTACCGCTATAATGATAGGAACAGGAAAAGGAGCTGAATATGGTGTTCTTATAAAGAGTGGAGTAGCACTAGAGACGGCTCATAAAATTCAAACAATAGTCTTTGATAAAACAGGAACAATAACGGAAGGGAAACCAAAAGTTACAGATATAAAAGTGAGTAAAGATATTTCTGAAGATGAACTTTTGATTTTAGCAGCAAGTGCTGAAAAAAATTCAGAACATCCATTAGGAGAGTCAATAGTTAGATTTGCTTCTGAAAAGAATTTAAATTTAAAAAATTTAGAAACTTTTAAAGCAATACCTGGTTATGGAATAGAAGTAACAATTGAAAATAAAGATATTCTTCTAGGGAATAAAAAATTAATGGTTGATAGAAAGATTGCTCTTGATTCTTTTGAAAAAGAATCGGATAATTTAGCAGGTATGGGAAAAACACCTATGTATATAGCAATTGAAGGTTCAATAGCTGGAATAATAGCTGTTGCTGATACTGTAAAAGAAAGCTCAAAAAATGCAATTTCATTATTGCATAGTATGGGAATAGAAGTAGCTATGATAACAGGAGATAATAGAAGAACCGCTGAAGCTATTGCAAAGGAAGTTGGAATAGACAGAGTTTTATCAGAGGTATTACCTCAAGATAAAGCACGAGAGGTTCAAAAACTTCAGGAAGAAGGCAAGCAAGTAGCAATGGTAGGAGATGGAATAAATGATGCTCCCGCTTTGGCACAAGCAAATTTAGGAATAGCAATTGGATCTGGAACGGATGTTGCGATTGAATCAGCTGATATAGTATTGATGAAAAGTGATTTAATGGATGTCCCTACAGCTATAAAATTAAGTAGAGAAACAATAAAAAATATAAAACAAAATTTATTTTGGGCATTTGGATATAATATACTAGGAATACCTATTGCAATGGGAATTTTACATATATTTGGAGGACCATTATTAAGCCCGATGATAGCAGGGGCTGCTATGAGTATAAGTTCGGTTTCTGTTTTAACAAATGCACTTAGATTAAAAAGGTTTAAACCAGATAAATTTATTCAGGAGGAGAAAAAAATGTCTAAAACAAAAGTATTTATTGATGGAATGAGTTGTGGAAATTGTGTGAAACATGTAAAAAATGAGTTTGCTAGTTTACCTGAAGTTGTTTCAATTGAAGTTGATTTACCTGGAAAATTTGCTGTAATTGAGGGAAATATTTCTGATGAAAAGATAAAAAAAACAGTAGAAGATGCAGGATATGTTGTAGTAAAAATAGAGAAAATGTAAAATTAAAAAAGAGAGTGATGATAGTTAACTATCATCACTCTCTTTTTTTTTGTTGAAAATAAATAAAAGATAAAGTAATATAGGAATGCTGTAGAAAATTGGGGGGGATTAGATGTTAGAAAATATTAAGGGGAAATTCTATGAAAATTTCTTAGATATTTTTACTATATTAATTTTACTAGTATTTATTTTTCAAAGTTTTTATACTAAAAAGTATATTTACTTAAAATTAAATATAGTTGAATACTTAATACTAAGCGTTTTTTTGTGTATAGTAGGTTTAGTTATACTGGAAACTATAAATGAAATTTCAAAAAAATCGCTTAATTTAAATACTTCAAAATATCATTTTGAGAATGAAATGAAAGAAGAAATAAATACAAGTTATTCCATAATAGTGAAAGTCATTTGTGGATTTACAATTGCCTTAAATATTGGTGAAATAAGAATTTTATTAATTTTAACAGCAATTTTATTCTTTAGAAAAACACTTATAAAACATTTGAAAATATATACAATTAATAACTTTCTAAAAAAAAAATATGAAAGTGCTAATATTGTATTAGAGAAAAAAATATTAGAAATAAATAATATGAATAAAAATTTAGAGAAAAAGGTTTTAGATAGAACTGAGGAGCTTAAAAATAAAAATCAAAAGTTATATCAGATAGCAAATACAGATTATTTAACACAATTTCCAAATCGAAGAAAATTTATAAAATATTTAGATAAACTTATAGAAAAAATTGGAAATAATGATAAATTTGCACTTGTTTTTATGGATTTAGATAGATTTAAAAGTGTGAATGATTGGTATGGACATGATATAGGGGATAAACTTTTAATTGAAGTATCTAATCGTTTAAAACTAATACTAGATGAAAATGATTTTATAGGAAGACAAGGTGGAGATGAATTTGTAATAATATTAAAAAACATAGAGAGTTTAGACGATGTAATATTTAAAGCTAATAAAATTATTACGAATTTTCAAAAGACTTTCGAAATAGATGGAAGAAAACTTATGTCTACAGCAAGTATAGGTATTGCAATATATCCGGATGTAAGCAAGGACAGAACTGAGCTAATGAAATGCTCTGATATAGCCTTATGTAGAGCTAAAGAAGACGGGAAAAATAGATACAAAATCTACGAAAAATCTATGAAAAAAGAAAGTGATAAAAAATTAGAAATAGAGACCAACCTTCAAGAAGCATTAGAAAAAAATGAGTTCAAACTTTTTTATCAACCACAAATGGATATAGATATGAATACTATCATTGGAGTTGAAGCACTCATAAGATGGGATAGCAAAAAATTAGGGTTTATAAATCCTGGAGAATTTATCCCAATTGCTGAGGAAAATGGATCTATAATAGATATAGGAGACTGGGTAATTAAAAAAGCATGTGAAGATATTAAATACTTAAATACAAAATATTTTAAAAATTTAAAAGTTGGAATTAATGTTTCTCCAAAACAATTTATTGCTGGAGAGCTAGTGGAAAAAATAAAAAAAATAATAGATAACAATAATATGTTAAGCAACTGGATTGATATCGAAATAACAGAAGCTTGTGCTATAAAAAATGAAAGTTTAGCAATAGATAATTTAAATGCTTTGAAAAAATTGGGCGTTAATATTTCAATTGACGATTTTGGAATGGGATATTCAAGTATAAGCTATCTTAGATGTTATCCAATCAATACTTTAAAAATACCTTTAGAATTAATAAGAGGCATAAATGCAAATAAACAAGACTATAAAATAGTTCAAGCTATAATAAATATGGGAAAAAATATGAATTTAAAACTTATTGCAGAAGGAGTTGAAGAATTTAGTCAGGCTGAATTATTGGTTTATCTTGGATGCAACCAATTACAGGGTTATTATTTTGATAGACCAATGGAGATTACAGCACTAGAAAAAAAATATTTTTCCCAACGAAGAGGGGATGAAACATTTTGAAAAAAATTAGTTATATAATATTTGGATATGTCTTAATATATAGTTTTATTGTTTTTTTTTATAAAGGAGAATTAAGAAGAGATACAATAGAAATATTAAGTATAACTGGATCTTTATTTATAGTGTGGGCATCCTATTTAACATACAAAAAAGCGACTGCAAGATTGATATTCTGGAAAATTTTATTTATAGGATTTTGTTTGAATTTTGTAAGTAATATTTTGCATATAGTGAGTGAAAAATTTGATATACTAGAAATAATGAATGGAAGAAATATATTGTTTCTTTTGGTTTATATTTTTATGTTATTAGCAATATATTATTTTTTATATGAAGCGATTGGACATCTAAATATTTGTCAACTTCTAGTAGATTCCATTATAATGATTGGATTTTCTTTATCTCTAATTTCAAAATTATTTCTTAAAAAATTCGAATATAATTTTGCTTGTTTTAATTATGAAAGTAATATAATTTTGATATTTATGATTTTAAATTTTTTAATTTTAATCGGAGCATTTACAATTTATCAAATAAATATAAAAACAAAAATTTTAAAAAAGGCTTCATTAATTAGAACACTGGGATTTTTGATATATACGATATCAGATTTAGGATATACGTATACAATATTAAAGAAACAGAATATAGGAGAATGTAATCCATTGTTTGAATTTTTATGGCAGCTTGGACTAATAATAGTTGTTTTTTCAGGGTTATATGAAGTATATAATATAAAAAGAAATTTTAGAAGAAGGGTATCAATTCCAGAAAATTTAGGAATAAGATTTCCGATGGGAATGATTTTTCTATATGTTTTGATATTGTCGTTAAACTTTAGAAATATTACAATAGTTTTTATAGCGACTTTGATAATAGTATTGAGAATATTTTTAACAAAACATGTTAATATTTATGTGACTAATGAATATCTTTATAAAAGTTATAAAGATATTGGCTATCAATTGACAAAAAAAATGGAAGAAATAAGTAATTTAAGTTTATATTTGGAGAAGATAGTATACGAAAGAAATATAGAGCTTAGTAAAAAAAATATAGAATTAAATAGATTAGCTAATATAGATTGTTTGACTAACTTACCAAATAGAAGGAATTGTCTTAATTTTTTAGATAATTTAATTTCTACCAAAAAGTCAGATGGTGAATTTATTTTAATATTTATAGACTTAGATAGATTTAAGTCTATAAATGATTGGTATGGGCATGATATAGGGGATAAAGTTTTGCTTGAATTTGTTAAAAGATTAAAAAATTATCTATCACCAATAGATTTTTTAGCAAGATTATCAGGAGATGAATTTATTGTCATTATAGATAATATAGGACAAGAAAAAATAATAAAAGAAATGGCATGCCAAATTATCAAACTTTTCCAAAATCCTTTTGTTATAGGAGAGAATAAAATAATATGTACGCTAAGCATAGGGATTTCTATGTATCCAAAGAACTCTCAAGATAGGTTAGAACTTATGAAATATGGAGATATAGCCTTAAATAGTGCAAAAGAGGATGGAAAAAATAGAGCTAAAATATATAATAAAGAAATGGAAAAACAAAGTTTAAAAAATTTAGAATTAGAAAATAAAATATATAGAGCAATAGAAAAAAATGAATTTAAAATTTATTATAGACCTCAGATGAGTTTAGAGAATATGAGAATATCTAGTATTCATGCTGTGATAAGATGGAAAAATGATGAATTAGGATTTATTTCTTCAGAAGTTTTTAACCGTATAGCAGAAGAAAGTGGTATTATAATTGAGGTAGGAGAATATATTATTGACAAGTTAGGAAAAGAAATTAAATATTTAAAAGAGAAGTATAAGGAGAAAATTACAGTTGGTATTTCTGTAAGTCCGAAACAATTTCATGCGGGAGACATAGTTGGAACTTTAAAAAAGACTATGAAAAAATATGATATAGAGGGAGAGCGCATAGAAATTGGGATTACAGAATCTTGTTCAATAAAAAATGAAGAAAAGACCTTAGAAAGATTAAAAGAATTAAAGCATATCGGGATAACAGTAATTCTTGACAAATTTGGAATAGGATATTCTTCTTTTAATAATCTTAAAGTTTATCCATTGGATTCTATAAAAATAAGCAAGAAACTAATAAATAATATTGAATCAAACCAAGAAGACTATAATATTTTGAAAACTGTAGTAGAAATTGGAAAAACTTTAAATTTAGACATTATTGCAGAAGGATTAAATGATCTCAATGAGGTTAAGATATTAAAAAATCTTGGATGTGGTAAAATTGAGTTTATTCAAGAGTTAATACCATTGAAAACTTTAGAAGAAAAATATTTAAAAATATAAAAATTAAGGGGGAAGAAAATGAAAAAAAAGGTTTTATTAGGATTGTTTTTTATTTTATCGGTGATTAGTTTAACTGCACCTATTAAAGTCGGTCTTATTTTAGCTATGGGAGGATTGGGAGATAAATCTTTTAATGACTCAGCATATCTTGGATTGCTAGAGGCTAAAAGAGATTTTAATATTGAAGTAAAATATGTAGAGCCAAACTCTTGGATGGAAGATAGTTTTTATTTGGAAGAATATTCGGAGAGTGGATTTGACTTAATAATTGCAACTTCTTACACAGCTCTTGATGCTATGGAAAGTATAAGTAAAAAATATCCAAACACAAAATACGCAATAGTAGACACTCAAGCTGAGGTAGGAAAAAATGTAGCTTCTTTGGTTTTTAATGAAGCTGAAGGTTCTTTTTTGGTTGGAGCTTTAGCAGCCCAAATGTCTAAAACTGGAAAAGTGGGATTCATAGGTGGGGTAGATATACCTTTAATAAATAATTTCAAAAATGGTTATGAACAGGGGGCTAAACATATAAATCCATTTGTAAAGGTTATGACGACATATATAGGTGGAGATGCCCCTTTTAACGATCCAATAAAAGGAAAGGAGCATGCAATTTCATTAGCTGGGCAAGAAGTTGATGTTATATATCATGCAAGTGGAAATACAGGAACTGGAGTTTTAGAGGGAATAAGAGAAGCAAAAATTTATGGAATAGGTGTAGATTCTAATCAAGATGATGCAGTAAAGGGACAAATTTTAACTTCAATGTTAAAAAATGTTAATAACGCAGTATATAAAATAATACAAGATACCGTGGAAGGAAATTTCCGTGGGGATATTTATAATTTTGGATTAAAAGAAAATGGAGTTGGAACAACTGAATTTATATACACGAAAGAAATTATTGGAGAAGATAAAATAAAAGTAATCAATGAAATAAAATCAGATATAATATCTGGAAAGATAAAGGTGAATTAAGTGAAAATAACTGTAATAGTAACTCATCCAAATATTAAAGAATCTCTAGTGAATAAAAGATGGATTGAAGAATTGAAGAAAAATGAAAATATAACTGTAAGATTTTTAGATGAACTTTATCCAGATGGAAAAATTGATATAAAAAAGGAGCAAGAATATTTAGAAAAATCAGAGAGAATAGTTTTCCAATACCCTTTTTACTGGTATAATATGCCTGCATTAATGAGAGAATACTTCGACAAAGTTTTAGAATTTGGTTGGGCATATGGACCAAATGGTAATTCTTTACTTGAAAAAGAATTTATGGTAGCAATTTCTGTGGGAGCTCCTGAATATTCGTATCAGGGTGGTAGTTATAATAATTTTACAATTACTGAATTATTAAGACCTATGGAAGCAGTGTCAAATGCACTTCAAATGATTTATTTACCAGCATGGAGTATTTTTGATACGCCTAGATTAACGAATGAAAAAATTGAAGAATCAGCAAAAAAATATATAGAATACATAAATAATGAAGATTTGAATCATAGAAAGTTTTTAGAAAAATTAAAAAAAGCAAATAACAAAGCAAGCTTTGTAGATTTATAAAATCTAAGATTATCTGGACCTCATAAGAGGTCCTTTTTTATTTCATCAATAATAATTTCACAACTTAAAGTGAACACTAAAAATATATATTGCACATCCAATTTAAGTATGCTATTATTGTGACATTAAATAAGAACAGACTTTTATCGGGGGGAAAAGATGTCATATAAAACTTTAAGTGAGATATCAAAACATTTATTATTATCTCCTTCAACAATTTCAAGAGTTATAAATGGGAAAACTAATGTTTCAACTAAAACTAGAGAAAGGGTAGAGAGAGCACTAGAAGAGTATGACTATGTTCCGAATGTAATTGCAAGAAGTTTAAAAACTTCAACAAAATTTATTGGAGTAATATTTCCAGATATTAGAAATCCATATTTTACAGAAGTTATATTAGGTATAGAGAGCATTTTAAAAGAGAAAGGATATACAATTCTATATTTAAACACAAATAATAGAAAAGAAGAAGAGGAGAAAAGAATCCTAGAACTTCTTTCTGTAAGAGCTGAAGGGATAATTCTTCTTAGTAACTTTTGTAATGAAGAGAGTAAAGCTATTCAAATAGCAAAGAGAAATACTTACCTTGCTTCTGTAGAAAACTATATAGAAGGAATTGATAATATAACCGTTGATAATATAAAAGGAACTCAAACAGCTTTAAATTATCTATATGAAAAAGGACACACAAAGATTGGGTACTGCGGAAATGATTTGAGTTATAGTTCTTGGCAGTTAAGATACCAAACTTATGAGACATTTATGAAAGAAAAAAATATTTATTCCAATGGTCAACACATTTATATTGGTCAAGATTTTACAGATTTATTGGATATTAATAATTTGCCAACTGCAATTTTTACAAACAACGATATGAACGCTTTAAAAATATATAAATGGTGCCAAAATAATGGAGTTAAAATACCAGAACAACTTTCAGTAATAGGGTTTGATGATATATCTTTTGCAAAAATATTATCACCAAAACTGACAACGATTGCACAACCTGCATATGAAATTGGGCAAATAGTTTCAAGAAATATGTTTGAAAGAATAGAAAATAAAACAAAAAAAGGAACAAAAAAGATATTTATAAATCCAATTATAAAAAAAAGAGAATCTGTTTTAGATTTAAAAAATAATATTCAAGGAGAGCTAATAAATAATGAATAACACTTTTTTGGAAATAAAAAATATTTCAAAAACATTTCCTGGAGTTAAAGCTTTATCAGATGTAAATTTTTCAATAAAAAAAGGAGAAGTTCATGCTCTAATTGGTGAAAATGGAGCAGGGAAAAGTACTCTTATAAAAATTTTAACAGGGGTTTATCAGGCCGATGACGGGGGCGAAATTTTCATAAATGGAAAGAAAGTAACTCTAAAAAATTCTTTAGAGTCTCTTGAAAAAGGGATAGCTGTAATCTATCAAGATTTTTCTTTATTTTTAAATTTAAGTGTTGCTGAAAATATAGGGATGGGATTAGAGGTTGAAAAGAAAAAAAAGTTTTTTGATTGGAAAAATGTCAGATCAAAGGCTAAGGAAGCTTTAGATTTAATAGACTTAGATATAGATTTAGATACTCCTGTTGGTGAGTTATCAATTGCAAAACAACAAATGATAGCGATTGCACGTTCTTTGGTGTGCGATGCCAGCTTGATTATAATGGATGAGCCTACGGCAACTCTATCAAAAGAAGAAACTAAAATATTATTAAGTTTAATAAAGAAAATTCAGAAGACTGGGGTAAGCATATTATTCGTAAGTCATAAATTAGAAGAGCTATTTGAAGTTGCGGATGTATTTACAGTTTTAAGGGATGGAAATTATATAGGAACTTATCCAGCAAATCAAATAGATGAAAAAAAATTAATAACTTTAATGGTTGGACGTCAAATCTTTTTTGAAAGAAAAACAAGAAAAATAGGAGATTCAACACTTTTAGAAGTAAAGAATCTTTCTAAAAGAGGAAATTTTAAAGATATAAGTTTTTCTTTGAAAAAAGGAGAGATCCTTGGAATAACTGGAATAGTTGGAGCGGGTAGAACAGAAATGATGGAAGCCATTTACGGTGCAACATCTTATGATTCTGGAGAAATATTTATTGAAGATAAAAAAATAGTTATAAAAAACACTAAAGATGCACTAAAAAATAAAATTGCATTTGTACCAGAAGATAGAAAAAACTTAGGATTAGTTCTTAATAAAACGATAGAAGACAATATAGTTATTTCAAATCTAAAAAAAATATCTTCAAAATTTGGAAAATTAAATTTTGACTTAAAATTTAAAGAAGCAGAGAGCTGGATAGAAAAATTGGATATTAGACCAAAAGATTGTCAACTTCAAACTAAAAAGTTATCAGGAGGAAATCAACAAAAAGTCGTAATTGGAAAATGTCTTTCAACTAACCCTAAAATTCTAATAATAGATGAACCTACAAATGGTATTGATATCGGAGCTAAGACCAATATTCATGATTTATTAAGAGAATTAGCAGATGATGGAATGGGAATAATAATGATTTCTTCAGATTTACCAGAAGTTTTAGCTGTAAGTGACCGAATCTTAGTTATGAGAAAAGGTAAAATAACTGGTGAGTTTTTAGGAGAAGAGGCAACTCAAGAGTCAATAATTAATAAAGCTATTTTAAATTAAAATTAAATATTGGAGGATACGAATGAAGAAGATTTTAAAGTCTAAAGAAGGGATAATACTGCTACTTATTATATTTATATCAGCTATTATAACTTTAAAAAATCCAGACTTTTTGACAACCGAGAATCTTTTAACACTTTTTAAAATAAATTCAGTTGTTGCAACAATGGCTATAGGGATGACTTTGGCAATCTTAACTGGTGGAATCGATGTATCAGTTGGTGGGAATATAGCGGTGAGTGCAATGATAGTTGGATATTTATCAAAGATGGCTCCTAACCTTAATATATTTTTCTTGATTTTGATTGGATTTGCAATAGGAGCTTCTATTGGAAGTATAAATGGAATGTTGATATCATTTTTTAACTTTCCACCGATTGTAGTGACACTGGGAGTTTTGAGTATATTAAATGGACTTTTAATGTATTTTTCTAAAGGGAATTGGGTAAATAATCTTCCTGTTCATTATATGGAGTTTGGAAATATTAAAATTTTAGGATTACCAATACAAATATTATTGTTTCTATTTGTTGCAATTGTAATTCATATATTTTTAAAATATACAATAATTGGTAGAGGAATTTATGCTCTTGGTGGAGATGAAAATTCAGCTCAAAGAATTGGATTTAACACGAAAAAAATAAAATTTATTGTTTACATGTTATTAGGTGGAATAGTTGGAATATCATCTGTAATTCATACATCGATAGTAAAACAAGTTGATCCAACGGCCTACTCAGGAATAGAGCTTATAGTAATTGCTGCAGTTGTATTAGGTGGAGTTAATATAAATGGTGGATATGGAACAGTGCTTGGAACAACTCTTGGGATTATACTTTTGTCTATAATAAACAATGGAATGATAATAATGCATATTCCAGTCTTTTGGCAAAAAATTGCAACAGCATTAATTATACTATTTGCCGTAAGTATAGATATAATTCAAAGAAAAATAAAAGAAAAAAATACTTATAAAGTTGATATAGTTTAATTTAAAGAGAGGATAAAATATAAATGAAAAAATTAAAAGAAATTGCATTGTCTAAAGAGGGACTTCTATTTATAGTATTTATTTTGATGTTCACAATATTTTCTATAATATCTCCAAATAAATTTTTTACATATTTAAATTTAGAGTCTATGGCTTTCCAACTTCCAGAATTAGGAATTTTATCAATAGCTATGATGGTGGTTATACTGACTGGTGGAATAAATTTATCTGTTACATCAGCATGTGCACTATCTGGGATAGTTGGTGGATATTTTTTAGGAAATTTAAATTATTCCCCTGAATTAACAATCACTTTATCGATATTGATGGCATTACTAACAGGAGGAATATGTGGATACATAAATGGATTCTTTGTTTCTAAAATTGGGGTGACTCCTATGTTAGCTACATTAGGGACTATGACTTTATTCGAAGGTGTTGGTTTAAATTTTACAAAAGGTGGAGCACTAGGAAATTTTCCGTTAGAGTATATGGCATTAGGAAATGATGTATTTTTAAAAATTCCTATTCCCTTCATTATTTTTATACTAGTAGCTATCATTAGTACTTACTTTTTAGAAAAAACAAAATTTGGACTTGAAGTTTATATGACTGGAGACAATCAAAAAGCAACATATTATTCAGGAGTTAATACTAAAGCTATATTAAATTATATTTATATATTTTCTGGGATTCTATCAGCAATAGCTAGCATAATAATGATTTCAAGATATAATTCAGCAAAAGTAGATTATGGGGCATCTTACTTATTACTAACTATAACTGCCGCTGTTTTAGGAGGAACTAATATTACTGGTGGATATGGAAAAGTATTTGGTACAGTTACAGCAACAATGATTCTACAAATTTTAACTAGTGGCTTAACAATAATTGGCATTGATAGATTTTTAGTAGATTTCATACTAGGAATGGTGTTATTGTCAACAATATTAATTCAATATTTTATTTCTAATAGACAAGAAACTGATAAAACAAAAATAACTAAAAAGTCAACGGAGGGAAAAGTTATGAAAAAAAGTATTATTACAATGGTAATTGGAGCATTCTTATTTGGGGGGTTATCTAAAGGAGTAATAGCGGCAGAAAAGAAAATAAGAATTGTTGTAATGCCTAAATTAATGGGAATTCCATATTTTAACGCTGCACAAAAAGGCGCAGAAATGGCAGGGAAGGATTTAGGAATTGAAGTTTCATATGTTGGACCAACAACTGCTGATGCAGCTCTTCAAGTAAAAATGTTAGAAGATATATTAGTTCAAGGAGTAGATGCAATAGCTGTGGCACCAAATGATCCATCTGCATTAACTCCAGTATTAATGAAAGCTAAAAAGATGGGTGTAAAGGTCCTAGATTGGGATACAGCAGCAGATCCAAGAATTGTAGATGCTTCGATTAAACAAATAGATGATAAAGAGTATGCAATTGCACTATGGGATTCTCTAGTTAAAGTTATGGGAAAAGAAGATGGAAATTATGCAATTGTAACAGGAGGACTATCTGCAGCTAATTTAAATACTTGGATTGATTTAGGATTAGAATACTCTAAAAAAAGATATCCTAATTTAAAATTAGTAACTGATAAAGTTCCAAGTGATGAGATGCAACAATTGGCTTACCAAAAGTCTTTAGAGCTAATGACAGCATATCCTAATTTAGATGGAATAATAGGAGTAGGAACAATCTCGCCTATTGGAGCAGCACAAGCAGTAAAAGAAAAAGGAATGCAAGATAAAGTTGCTGTAGTTGGAGTAGCACTTCCGATGGACTCAAAACCATACTTAAATGATGGAGCTTTAAAAGAAGCAATTTTATGGGATCCTGTAAAACTTGGATATTTAACTGTATTTGCAGCAAATGAATTAGTAAATGGAAGAAAATTAACTAATGATCAAGATATCCCTAAAGTTGGAAAAATAAAAAGTGAAGGAAAAAATGTAATAATGGGAAAACCAACAACTTTTACAAAGGAAAATGTTGAAAACTATGATTTCTAATAAAATTAAATTACAAAATTTTCAATTGGAAAATGAAATTTTAAAAAATAAATTTATGGAATTAAAAGGCAAAATAAATTCAAAAGAGTCTTTGAAACTATCTTGGAGTAATTGGGGATTTGGAATTGAAAACCTTGAAGATTCAATCAAAAGATTAAAAAATAATAATTTAGATTATATAGAATTACATGGAAATAAATATAGTCCAGATTTAGGATACTCTTCTATAGAGGTAAACAAACTTTTAAAAAATTATGATATGAAAGTAAGTGGTGTATGTGGAATGTTCTCGAAAGAAAATGATCTTTCGAGTAACAATCCTATTCATCGTCAAAGAGCGATAGATTATATAAAAAGACAAGTTGAATTTACCGCAGAAGTTGGTGGAGAGTATCTTTTAGTTGTTCCTGCCGCTGTAGGAAGACCTGTAGCATATGATGATTGCGAAATTGAAAGAAGTATTGATAGTTTAAGCAGAGTGGCAGATATATTTGTAGAGTATAAGATAAAGGGAGCTGTTGAACCAATAAGAGCGGCTGAAACATCAATTATACACACAGTGGCTGAAGCTAGAGAATATATAGAAAGATTAAATCATCCAGGAATCCAACATATAAATGGAGATATCTATCATATGCAAAGTGGTGAAACTCATATTGGAAAAGCTATACTGAGTTCTGGCAAAAGTTTAGTAAATCTTCATATGGCAGATAGTAATAGATGTGCTCTTGGGGAAGGGTCAATGGATTTAGATTCGATAATAATGGCTCTTTATATTTTAGGATATAATGAAGGGAATAAGTATGTAACTCCTGAGCCATTAGGTCCCGGGGCTGATCCTTATCCTGCAATGAATGGAAAAAATAATCCAAAAGATTTGGATTTACTTGTAAAAAGTAGTATTGATTATTTTAGATTTAGAGAAAAAGAGGTTTTAAGCCTATTAAAATGAGATGGAGTGGGGAAAATTGGATAAAGAAAATTATGTAATAGGTGTGGATTATGGAAGTGATTCTTGTAGAGCAGTATTAATTAATGCAAGTAATGGAAATGAAGTTGCAAACTCAATTTTCGAATATCCTCGTTGGAAAAATAAACTATATTGTGATGCAAAAAAAAATAAATTTAGACAACATCCCTTAGATTACATTGAAGGATTAAAATTTGTGGTAAGAAATTGTTTAAAGGATATTTCAGAAGATAAAATAGAAAAGATTAAAGGCATTTCAATTGATACAACTGGGTCAACTCCGATTGCTGTGAATGAGGCAGGAATACCTCTAGCATTGACAGAAGAATTTAAAGAGAATCCAAATGCAATGTTTATTTTATGGAAAGACCATACTTCAATAAAAGAAGCTCAAGAGATAACCAAATTATCAAAAAATTGGGGAGGAAAAGACTTTACAAAATATTCTGGCGGAGTATATTCAGCGGAATGGTTTTGGGCAAAAATTTTACATACTATAAGAGAAGATGAAAAGGTAAAAGAAGCTGCTTATTCTTGGGTTGAACACTGTGATTGGATGCCAGCTCTTTTAACAGGAGTAAATAAGTCGGAGAATATCAAGAGGGGAAGATGTTCTGCAGGACATAAAGCTATGTGGAATGAAGAATTTGATGGATTACCATCTGAAGAATTTTTAAATCAACTGGATCCGTATTTGGGAGCATTAAGATCTAGATTATACACTGAAACATTTACTTCTGATAAATCAGCGGGAAATTTATCAGAATACTGGGCAAAAGAACTAGGATTATCTACAGATATAACTGTTAGTATTGGAGCCTTTGACGCCCATATGGGAGCTGTTGGAGGTCAGATTAAACCTTATTCTTTTGTTAAAGTTATGGGGACATCAACATGTGATATTTTAATGGTTCCAGAAACGGATATTATGGATAGAGTAGTTGATGGGATATGTGGCCAAGTAAATGGATCAGTTATAGATGGAATGATAGGAATGGAAGCTGGACAATCTGGATTTGGAGATATATATGCATGGTTTAAAGATATTATCTCTTGGCCATTAAATCTACTAAATGAAGTAGACGGTATAGATATTGAAATAAAAAATAAAATAAAAAATCAAATTCTTTTTGAACTTGAAAAAGAAGCACAAAAGTTAAAACCTGGGAGTAATGAACTGATTTCATTGGATTGGATGAATGGAAGAAGAACTCCTTTTGCAAACCAAGAGTTAAAAGGAGCTATAACTGGAATAAATCTTGGAGATACAGCACCTAGTCTATATAGATCTTTAGTTGAATCAACAGCTTTTGGAGCTAAGGCAATAGTTGACCAATTCAAAGTGAAGGGAATTAGAATAGACGAAATAATAGCTATAGGTGGAGTTGCAAAAAAATCTCCTTTAATAATGCAAATTTTAGCAGATACATTAGATATGCCAATAAAAGTTTCTGAATCGAGTCAGACAGTTGCACTAGGAGCGGCAATATTTGCATCTGTTAGTTCTGGAATATATAAGGATGTTCAAACGGCTCAAAAGATAATTGGTAGTAAGTTTGAGAAAGAATATCTGCCTATAGAAGAAAATGTTCTAATTTATAAATCTCTTTATGAAAAATATTCTGAACTTGGAAATTTTATAGAAAATAAATCTCTTAGAAAGAGAGGGTGATGATGTTAGAGGAATTAAAAAAGGAAGTTTTAGAAGCTAATTTAGAATTGAATAATAGAAAATTAGTAACATATACTTGGGGAAATGTTAGTGGAATAGATAGAGAGCTTGGATTAGTGGTAATTAAAGCAAGTGGAATTAGATACGAAGATATGACACTAGAACATATGGTTGTTGTTGATTTAGATGGAAATATTTTAGAAGGAAAATATAATCCATCTTCAGATACACCAACTCATCTTGAGATATATAAAAAATATTTAAATTTAGGTGGAATAGTACATACACATTCTACGTATGCTACGGGATGGGCACAGGCATGTAGAGATATTCCTGTATTTGGAACAACTCATGCAGATTATTTTTATGGTTCTGTTCCTTGTACAAGAGTTTTATCAGAAGATGAAATAGAGGGAAATTATGAGAAAGAAACTGGAAAAGTTATAATTGAGACATTAATAACTAGAGAAATAAATCCATTAGAGGTTCCAGGGATTACTGTAGCCAGTCATGGTCCATTTACCTGGGGAGAGAGTCCTAAAAAAGCTGTACACAATGCTGTTGTACTAGAAGAAATTGCTAAAATGGCATATTTAACAAATTCAATTAATCCAAATATAAGACAAGTTTCTAAAGCTTTAGAAAATAAACATTATTCTAGAAAACATGGTAAAGACTCATATTATGGTCAAAAAAATGAGGTAGAGAGCTGATTTTAAGTCAGCTCTCTATAATATTCTTGCACGTTGAATGATTTAGAATTTTTCTTTTTAGGAACTTTTGTATAGGTTCCATCAGGATTTTGGATAGATAATTTAACATTGTCTTTTAAACAGTTATTTATTATACTTTGAATTTTTTTCTGATCATCTTTATTTTCAATAGGAAACATAAGTTCAACTCTTTCACTAAGATTTCTTGTCATCCAATCGGCACTTCCAAGATAATATTCATGTTTTCCATTATTTTCAAAAAAAATAATTCTATCATGTTCTAAAAATCTTCCCACAATACTATAAACTTTAATATTTTCACTTAAATTTTTAATGCCTGATTTCAAGCAGCAAGCGCCCCTAATGAGCAAAATAATTTCAACTCCTGCTTTGGAAGCGTCGTATAATTTTTCAATTATTTTTTTGTCAGTCAATCCGTTTGCCTTAACAAATATTTTGGCCTTTTTTTTCAATTTTGCATTTTTAATTTCTCTATCAATTAAAAAATATAGTTCATTTCTTAAATATTGTGGAGCAACTAATAATTTTTTCCAATTATCTATTTTTGAAAAGCCTGTAAGTTTATTGAAAAGATTGGAAATATCTATTCCAATTTCTTGATCAGAAGTAAAAAAGGAAGTATCTACATAGAGTTTTGCAGTTGAGTCATTATAATTTCCAGTTCCAAGATGTACATACCTTTTTATACCCTCGTCTTCTTTTCTAATTACAAGCAAAGCCTTACAATGAGTTTTAAGGCCACTTAGCCCATAAATAACGTGGCAACCTGATTTCTCGAGCTCTCGGGCCCATTTTACATTGTTTGCTTCATCAAATCGAGCTTTAAGCTCAACAACAACGCTTACCTGCTTACCGTTATTTGCAGCTTGAATTAGAGCTTTAATAACAGAGGAATTTCCACTTACTCTATAAAGAGTTTGTTTAATTGCTAAGACTTTTGGGTCATTTGCTGCTGCATTTATAAAATTTATTATATACTCAAAAGAATCAAAAGGATGTCTTAGTATAAGATTTTGATTTTTTAAGATGCTAAATACTTCATCATCCTTAAAATCGGGATTAAACTTTGGAATATTCGGTGGAAATTTTAGGTTATCTGAAGAATTAATATTTGAAATTTTCCAAAGAAAATTAAGATTTAAAGGACCGTCTATTTCATAGAAATCAATATTATTACTTTCCAATTTTTCAGATAAAAATTCTAAATAATGTTTTGGAGTTTCTTTGGTATATTCAATTCTAACTGTTTCACCCCAACGTCTTGCTCTTATTTCTTTTTCAACTTCCATAAGCAGATCTTCTGAGATATTTTCATCTTCGATGGTAGTATCTTCATTTCTTGTAATTCTAAAAAGCCCATAACTAAGTATTTCATAACCATAAAAAATATTTAATAAATTATGTTTTATTATATCTTCTAAAAGTATAAAGTGGAGTTCTTCACCTGGAAGTTTTACTATTCTGTCTATGACACTTGGGATTTCTAGAAATGAAAAGTTTATTCCATTTCTTTCTTTAACATTAACAACAAGGTGAAGTTGACCTGCATTAAGATTTGGAAAAGGTCTATAGGCATCAACAGCCATAGGTGTCAATATCGGAAAAATAATATCTCTAAAATAATTATCAATATAAACTTTTTCTTTATCCGTAAGAGTGTCAAATTTTTTTATATGGATATTTACTTCATCTTTTAAAGATTCAGACAATACAGAATAATATTCATATTGAGTTTTAACCAATGAGGATACTTCTTTTTTAATTTCATCTAAATGTTTTTGTGGGAGTAAACCAGAGATATCAAGATTATTAATATTTTGATCTGCTTGTACCTTTAAAGAGGCAACTCTAACCTTAAAAAATTCATCTAGATTTGAAGAGAGTATAGCTAAGAATTTAATTTTTTCTAATAGAGGGTTTGTATTATCTTGAGCCTGTTTTAAAACTCTATAGCAAAATTTTAACCAGCTCAATTCACGACTAAAAAAATCACTAGATGTGTATTTATTCTCCATGATATCTCCTCTTAATTTTTAGTTCTATATCAAGATTAAAAACATTTTTAAATAAATCTAAATTTTTATTTATTGAAAATTTTTCTAATAAAAAATTTTCTGTAGATTCAGCTTCTAATACTAAAGAATTATTTTTCAGTGTGGCTTTAAAATTTTTAAATTTTTGTTTTTTACTTTCATCTAAAGAACGAGCTAATTTAAGGATTGCTCCTAATTTAACAAAGGGAATAATTTCATTTTCAGGAATTTCAAATTTATCAGAATTTTCTAAAATTGAATTTGTTTTACTTATACTAACTAAAAAAATAATTTTTCTGAGCTGTTTTTCTGTTAAACCAAAAATGAATGAGTTCTCTATTATATAATTAGAATGTCTATTATGATTACTGAATCCAATGTATTTTCCAACATCTTGAAGATAAGAAGCTAGGATAAGATATTTCTTATATTCTGTACCGAGTTGATGCAAATCACTCAGAGAATCAAAAATGGTTTCACTAGATTCTAGAACAAATGCGACATGATTTTTATTAAAATTATATTTGTTACCAAAATCATCTAAAAGATCCAATGTCATTTTCCACATTTTTTCTCTTAGAACTTTTTTTTCATCTTTATAGAAGTTCTCATAAGCTATAATATTTTTGCTGTCGTAACTTAAATACTTTAAAATTTTTATATCAAAAAAATCTCTTATAATTTCAAGAATAGAGAATTTTGTAAAAATATGAATAGCCTCTTGGTTTGTAATATTATATTTTTTTGTAATATCTTTAAATGATTTTTTTTTAAGATTATTTAAGATGTTTTTTAAGTCATCTGTTTGAAGATTTTTAATACCCTTACTTTCTAAAATAGTTGTAAGATATTTATCCTCGTCACCTATTATAGAAAGATTTAGTATCTTTTTTCTACCTATTTGTGTTTTTAGAGAAAGCAAATAGGTTTTAAGTTGATCTTCTATAAAATCAAACATTTCATCATTAGAGAGTTTTTCATTCTCTACTATCTGAAAAATATCGGATGTTTCCAAGGATTCATCTAGTAAAAGTTTATTTTTTGAAAAAAGATAGAAATCTATACTTTCTTTTTCTAAGCTTAGTAGAAGAGTATTGCTAGCTGATGTTAACATAGATTTTTCAAATTGAATAAATTTTTTTAAAATTAATCTTTTCCTTTCAAATGGAGTTGGAATAGATATCTTAAAATTAGTTTTAATAAATATGTAGTCTAAAATTATATTTAAATTTTTAATTTTATTAAAGAAATTCTTGGCAGTAACAATAGTGTTTGTTACATCATAATCTTTCAGTATATTTTTCATTTTTAAAATTATTTTACAAAGTTTATCGATTTCACCCATAGAAATTGAGTTGTTTGATTCATCTTCAGGAGATAGATTTATTTCTTCCGAAATATATTCCAAAACATTAAACATATCTTTGTTTTCTGTTTTTTCGTATATAACGAGCTCAATATCAGTATTTGAAATCTCAATTATTCCTAATAAGGCAACCATAGAAAAAATCCCTCCATTTAGTTTTTATCTAACCTCTAATGTTTTACCAAAAATATCTTTAAATTTTTTATCTGAAAGATACATATCCATAATTTTAGGATTTATTATAGATTTTTTATTTATATTTATATGAATTTTTTTATTATCTGAAAATATATCGAAATCCGAGCTATTTAAATTTAAAAACTTGTTTAAAATATCTGATATTTTTAAAATTTTTGAAACTGCAGCAAGGTTTTTAATTTGATCTTTAGTTAAAAGTTTAGAATATTGAGATAAAATATTTTTTTTTCGAGCCATTTCTCCAGCTAATAGTGCTGAATAAATTATTTCCCAATGCTCCATACCTTTTATTCCTGAATTTAATATTGTATAAAAAGAATGAGAGTTTTGATTATAATAATTTATTTTTATTCCAATATTATCTAAATAACATATAAGTTTTGTTATTTTAGTATTTACAGAATCTACATTTTCAAATGGAGTTAAGGCATTCATGATTTTTATAAAATTATGATATGTGTTATCTCTATCTGCAATATTAACATCATAATATTCCAAAATATTAGAAAGGCTATCATCAAAGACATTTGTAATTTTTCTTCCATATTCATTTAATTTTGTAAATAGAAAACCTTCCCTTACACCATTACCACTTATAATTATATTTTTTAGTTTTGAAAAATCTAAAATTTCACTAATAGCAACAGTTGCTCCACTAAAAAGATCGGCTCTAGATTTTGAGAGACCTTGAAGGTTACATTTTTGTTTATAATCCAAGTCTTTAATATTTTTTAATACTTCAAGAACATCCCCACTTGTCATTTTATAATTATGAAGAATTTGTAGGGGATATTTTGTCATATTTAGATGGACATTTGCAACACTTCTTACAACTCCACCAACTCCAATAAGAGGTAAACCTTCTATATTTTTTAACCATGGAATTTTATTAAGCTCATTTTTTACAAAATTTCTGATATTTTTTTCATCTTCCAATGAAAGACATTCTTTTATATTACCAATTTCACCAAAAGTAACAGAACCAAAATCTAGACTTATTTTATCAAAAGGTTTTCTATCCTTAAACCAAAGTAACTCAGTACTTGATCCACCCATATCCATGACTAACCCTTCACTTATATCTAAGCTATTTAGGGCACCTGTAAAAGAATAAAAAGCTTCTTCAACACCTGAAATAACTTTAATATCAATATTTAAATCGGCTTTTACTTTATCAAGTAGAATATCTGCATTTGAACCAATTCTTAAGGCCGCGGTTCCAAAGGCAACAATTTCATCAACTTTATATTTTGAACAAACTCCTTTAAATAGTTCAAGAGTTTCAAATGCCAATTGAATTTTTGTATCTTTAATTTCACCTGTTAAATGGATATCTTCTCCTAATCTAATAGTCTCTTTAATATCTTCTATTGGAAAAAAACCGTTAGATTTTGTTATATGAAAAATAACCAGTCTTACTGAATTAGAGCCAACGTCAATTATTGCAACTCTTTTCATTTACTTCACCTCAGTATTATTTTTTTAAGTGGTCTTCAATAGCTTCAATAACAGTTTTTAAAACAAATAATCTTGAATAATATTTATTATTTGAAGGGACTATAGTCCAAGGTGCACGGATATTATTTGTTCTAGCAATCATTTCCGAGACAGCAAGTTCATATTCATCCCATTTTTCTCTATTTCTCCAATCTTCATCTGTTATTTTCCATTGTTTATCTTGATTATTTTTTCTTTCTTCAAATCTTCTTAGTTGCTCATCTTTATCTATTTGTAGCCAAAATTTAATAACAACAGCATTGGAATTTACCCATTGTTCTTCCATTTCTCTAATTTCTTTATAAGAACGTTTCCATTCTAATTCTGTTGCAAAGTTTTCAACTCTTTCAACTAGAACTCTACCGTACCATGTTCTATCAAAAATAGCAAAATAACCAAATTTCGGGAAATAATGCCAAAATCTCCAAAGATAAGGTCTACTTTTTTCGAAGTCATTCGGTGAAGAAATTGGAATAACTGAATATCCACGAGGATCAAGTTTTTCAACAAGACGTTTTATATTTCCCCCTTTTCCAGCTGCATCCCAACCTTCATAAGCAATAATAACAGGAATTTTTTTCTTAAAAACTTCAAATTGCAAATCATGTAATCTTTTCTGATATTTCTTTAGTGTTTCTTTATATTCTTTTGGTTTTATATTTTGTTTTAAATCAACAGTACTTAAATCAAACGATTGTATAGTTGGTAAAACTATTGGAATTTGAGAAGTTTTTACTTCTAGACGATTTTCTAGTTCTTGAGAAATAAGTTTTAAAACTTCAAGTTTAGCAAAATTTAAATCCTCAGCACATATAATATGCCAACCAACAATTCCATTATCACTGATTTGAATTATTTTTTCCCATTTATCCATAATTTCATCATAGTGCTTATTTTTTCTAAGTGCAATTCGTCTAGACTTTTTGGAACTAAGTGGATTTTTTTCAAATCTTTTCAATCTTTTAGATTGTTCATTTTTTGAGGTATATAAAAAGAATTTTAAAACAACCATTCCAGAGTCTTGTAAAAATTCTTCTATATTATTTATATCTATACAACTTCTATTATAATCTTTTTCACGCCAAAGAGTTGAGAAATACCAACTTCTATAAAATATAGAAATTTCTCCAGTTTTTGGAAGATGCTCCCAAAATTTCCAAAACATTGGTCTTTCAGTAAGATTTTTTCTATCGTCTGGATTATTATAAAGGTTATATCCTCTAGGATCTAAAGAAAGAAGGAGCTCATTTATAATAAGTCCTTTACCAGTTCCCTGCATTCCTTCAAATATTATTAAGATAGGAACTTTTAATTCTTTAGCTTTCCTTTGAAGTTCTCCAACTTTTAACATTAGTTCGTCTTTTTGAGTTTTATAATCTACTTTTGATATTTTCTTAATCTTCTCTACTGTAAACATTTAAACCTCCCTAAAAAATGTTTATTTAGTGTTATTCAAATGTATAAGTCACAATCCTTTTAAAAAAAAAGGAGCCTAAAAGATATAACAAATATCTTAAAAGCTCCATAATATATTAAATTATTTATTTCCTAATTCTGCAGAAAGTTTTTTGCCAACAGCTAACATTTTAGGAACCAGTTTTGATAAAATTTGATTTAATTTTTCTTTAGTTGCCATAATCGAAATGGTTCCAATAAATTCATTATTAATCTTGAATATGGGTACTGAAATACAATGAATTCCAATTTCTACTTCTGCTTGTTCCAAAGAATATCCTTGTTTTCTAATAACTTCAATCTCTTCTATTAAAGTTTTTTTATCAGTTATAGTTGTATTAGTATATTTATGTAAAAGATTTTTTTCAAAAATTTTATCAATATTTATTTCTTTAGAATATGCTAAAGCTAGTTTTCCAGAAGCTGAAGCATTTAGTGGGATTTTCTTTACCGAGGTACTGATGCTATAGTACATACTCAAAGAAGAAACTCTATCAATTAAATGTAAATGTAAACTTTTAAATAGAAAAATATTAACTGTTACATTAAATTCATTAGATAAGCTTTCAAGATATTTTCTTCCTATATTTTTTAATAAAACATCTTCATCAACTAAAAAACTTTTTTCAATAAATGCGGCTCCTAAAGAGTAGTCACTAGAAATTTTGTTTTGTTGTAAAAATGAATTCTTAATTAGTGTCGATATAATACCATGAACGGTACTTTTACTTAATTCTAATTTATTGCTTATATCTTTTAAAGATAATTCGTGTTCATCTTCTGTAAAACAATTTATTATATCGATAGCTCTTTGAACTGATTGAATAGTTTTTCCTTCCATAATCTTCACCTATTTTAAATGATTTTTAATAATAGGATAACATATTTCTTTCTTTTATGAAATTTTTTTATTGACTTTGAGAGAAAATAGCGATATATTATTTTAAAGTTCTACAATGATGAATGCCGTTCGACAATACAGAAAAATAAAATTAACATAAATTTAGGAGGATTATACCAATGAAAAATATGCTAGAAATTTTTGGAACTCAATGTTTTACAGAAGCAGAGTTAAAAAACAGAGTTCCTAATTCAATATTTAAGGAGTTTAAAGCAGTTCAAAATGGAGATAAAGAACTTTCTTTAGAGATTGCAGATGTAATTGCAAATGCCGTAAAAAACTGGGCAATTGAAAATGGTGCCACTCACTTTACTCATTGGTTCCAACCCCTTACAGAACTTACAGCCGAAAAACATGATTCTTTTCTTTCTATAAATTCGGATGGAAATGTTTTTTCACAGTTTTCAGGAAAAGAGATTATTAAAGGTGAAGCAGACACATCATCATTTCCAAATGGTGGTATAAGGTCAACATTTGAAGCTAGAGGATATACAGCTTGGGATTTAAAATCTCCTATGTTTTTAAGAGGTGAAGGAATTTCTAAAACTCTTTATATTCCAACAGCTTTTATTGGATATAATGGAGAAGCTTTAGATAAAAAAGTTCCGCTTTTAAAATCAATAGACTTTGTAACGGAGCAAGCTTTAAAACTAAAAAAAATATTAGGTGATAAAGAAAGTAAGAATATAATTAATACTTTAGGAATAGAGCAAGAATATTTCTTGGTTGAAAAAAAATTCTGGGAAAAGCGTCAAGACTTAATGTTATCAGGAAGAACTATATTTGGTTCTCTTCCTCCAAAAGGTCAAGAGTTAAATGATCATTATTATGGAACGATAAAAGAAAGAGTAGAATCATTTATGGCAGAGTTAGATGCTGAGCTTTGGAAAATTGGAATAATGGCTAAAACAAAACATAATGAGGTTGCACCAAATCAATTTGAAATAGCATTGATATTTTCTACTGCAAATGTGGCAGTTGATCAAAATCAATTAGCAATGGATATAATAAAAAAAGTAGCTGATAGACGTCAATTAGCAGCCTTATTACATGAAAAGCCATTTCAAGGTGTCAATGGATCAGGAAAACATTGTAACTGGTCACTATCAACTGATACAGGAGAAAATCTTTTAGAGCCATCAACATTAACTGAAGAGAATTTAAGTTTCTTGGTATTTATGATGGCTATTCTTGAAGCTGTAGATAGATACTCATCAATTTTAAGAGTATCTACAGCAACACCAGGAAATGATCATAGACTTGGTGGGCACGAAGCACCACCTGCAATAATTTCAGTATATATCGGAAATGAACTTGAGCAAGTATTTGAAAATATCGGAAAAATATCTGTTGAAAATCCTAATACTTCAGTACTAGAAGTTGGAATTCATAATTTTCCTAAAATACCTAAAGATGTTTCAGATAGAAATAGAACTTCACCATTTGCCTTCACTGGGAATAAATTTGAATTTAGAATGCCAGGATCAAGTGCATCTGCATCAACTCCAGTTTTTATAATGAATACTATGATAGGAACAGTTTTAAAAGAATATGCTGAAATATTTCAAAATGTTTCACCAGATAAAATGAAGAAACAAATTGTTAAATTAATAAAAGATAGATATCAAAAACATAAAAGAATCATATTTTCTGGAAATGGATACGACGATTCTTGGGTAAAGGAAGCTAAAAAAAGAGGGCTTTTAAATTTAAAGAATACTGTTGAATCTCTTCCTGTATATATGGAAGAAGAAACAATAAAATTATTTGAAGAAAGTGGTGTTCTTTCGAAAGCTGAACTTGAAGCAAGATATATAGTTTACTGTGAGAGATTTATAAAACAGATAAATATTGAGGCCGGAACAGCCATAAGAATGGGAAGAAATGAAATTTATCCAGCAGTTATGAATCATATAACAAAAATATCTCAAGCTATAAAATTAGTTGAGGATGTATTAAAAAACGAAGAGTTTGTTAGTTCAGATAAAGCTCATTTGATAAGACTTCTTTCTTCAAAAGATAGAATGAAAACTATATTATCTCAAATTGACTCTCAACTTGTTGTATGTAATAAAATAGCAGAGGTTTATGAAAAAGTAAAACATCTTCAAGAAAATGTTGTTCCACTTATGTCAGATTTAAAGATACATGTTGATTTATTAGAGCATCAAACAGAAAAGTCTCTTTGGCCAATTCCAACATATGAGGATTTATTGTTTAAATTATAAGAGTAAAGCTCCTGAAGTTATATCTTTCAGGAGCTTTTTTATTTTACAATTTTTTTAGAGTAAGAGCTAGAGCACCAAGTAGACCGGCATTGTCACCAAGACCTGGATAAACTATATATTCATCAATATTTTTATAGATTTCTTTAGTTTGTACATAACCATTTAAAAGTTTCACAACCTCTTTTCTAATAAGAGGAAAAAGATGTTGTTGTTTCATAACTCCACCGCCAAGTATAATTTTTTCTGGAGATAAAGTTAAAATAAAATTAACAAGAGCTTGAGCAATGTAAAAAGCTTCTAATTCCCAAGCTTCATGGTTAGTAGGAAGAGTAAATGCTTTTACACCCCATCTTTTCTCAATAGAGGGTCCTGAAGCCATTCCTTCAAAGCAATCCTCGTGATATGGGCAACATCCCTTAAAATCGTCATTAGGATGTCTTCTAACGAGGATATGACCCATCTCTGGATGTAACATTCCATGGACAAGATTTCCCTCAACTAAAGCACCACCACCAATTCCAGTTCCGATAGTTAAATACAGACAATTTTTAAGTCCTTTTCCTTCACCCCATGTTGCTTCTCCAAGAGCTGCACCATTGACATCAGTATCAAAAACCATAGGGATATCAAAATGTTTTTTTAATTCGCCTACTAAATCATAATTTCCCCAACCAGGTTTTGGAGTTGAAGTAATATAACCATAAGTTGGTGATTTTGGATCTGGATCAATTGGACCAAAAGATCCAATTCCAATTGCTTTAATTCCTTTATGCTTGAAAAAATTTACTACATTTATCATAGTCTTTTCAGGAGTTTCAGTTGGAAAACTCACTCTTTCAAGAATATCACCCTTATCATTACCTACTCCACAAATGAACTTTGTTCCACCAGCTTCAATACCACCTATAAACATAAATCACCTCTTATATATTTTTTATTACATTCTTATTAGATTTTACAACTTTTTTAAAGTTTTTCAAGTTATTTGTTTTTTTTTAAAACATAAAGTATAATAAATTTATAAAATTGTAGGGAGGAAGTTATGAAAATTTTGGAAAAAATAAAAGGTAAATTAGTTGTTTCATGTCAAGCATTAGAAGATGAACCTTTACACAGTTCTTTTATTATGGGAAGAATGGCATTTGCAGCTGAAGTTGGAGGAGCGTTTGGAATAAGAGCCAATACAGTATCAGATATAAAAGAGATTAAAAATAATGTGAAATTACCAATAATTGGAATAATCAAAAAGAATTATGGAAAATGTCCTGTATTTATAACTCCGACAATGTTAGAAGTTGATGAGCTTGTAAATGAAGGAGTAGATATTATAGCAGTAGATGGAACTTTGAGAGAAAGACCTGATAAGGTTCCAACTATTAAATTTTTAAAAGATATAAAATTGAAATATCCAAATCAACTAATAATGGCAGATATTTCATCTGTAGAGGAGGCAATAGAAGCTGAAAAATCTGGTGTTGATTTAATAGGAACAACACTTGTAGGATATACAGATAATACACTTGGAAATGATCCTTTAATAGAGCTAGAAAAGGTATTAAAAGCAGTAAAAATTCCAGTTATAGCAGAAGGGAATATGGATACACCAGAAAAGGCAAAAAAATCTTTAGAAATGGGAGCTTTTTGTGTAGTAGTTGGAGGTGCAATTACAAGACCCCAATTAATAACTAAAAAATTTACAGATTATATTTCTTAAATAAATTAGAGAGGTGAATTCACCTCTCTAATTTATTTACATTATTTCAACATCAGAATTTACTTTATAAATTATATCTTTTCTTTCTATAAAAATTTCAACCTTATCTTTAAGAATAGGAGTTTCTTTTATTCTTGCTAGAAGCTCACTAGAGGGATTTATAGCTCTTGGGTGACCTACTAAGCTAAGCATACTGAAATCCCCATTGGTATCCCCATATGCATAGCTCTCATCTAAATTGATATCGTATTTCTCACAAAATTTTGCAATAGCTTTCATTTTGTTATGAGAATCCCACATAGGAGATATCTCTCCAGATAAAGCTCCATTCTCAGTATGATAAATAGAACCACAGAAATCATCTGCTCCCCATTTATGAGCCATTCTTGAAACTAAAAAGTCCGGACTTCCAGAAATAAATATAACTTTATGTCCTTGCTCTTTGTGCCATTTAATCATATCTCTAGTGTATCTGTAAACTCTATTACCTTTTAACTCCATAACTTGATCTGAAATAAATTCATTATATTTTAAAGATAAACCTTTTATAGCTTCAACATAAGTTTCTGTTAAACCTTGAAGGTATAAATCGTAATCTCCTGTTCTTTCATCCCATTGTTTAAATGTTGATTTTACTTTTGTTTCATATTCTCTAATATCTAGTAATTCATATTTTATTAATTTTTTAAAATGTTCTGTTAAAAGAGAATTTCTGTAAATTGTACCGTCAATGTCAAAAAAAGCTGCTTTCATAATTTGTTCCTCCTTAATATTTTACTTCTTCAGGTTTTATTATTCCTTTTTTCATATACTCTTCAAATTCTGGCATAACAAAATCATAGAAAAGTTTAGGTGTATAAAGTTTTATGGGTTCTGCTCTTTTTAAAACTTTATCGATAGAAACATTAAATTTTTTCCAAGTATGTCCGTCAGAAGTTAAATTTTGAATAAATCCTTGTAATCTATCACAAACAGTTGCAAATTTAGCTTCTGGAGTTTTCATATCTTCGAACTCCAACCATAAATTTAATAACTCCTCACTTTCTTTTACTGGAAGAATTCCAAAAACTTTTTTAGCACTTTCTAATTCTGCTTCAAACTTGTCATTTCTTATATCACCAAATGCCGGAGTATCACCTGCATATATCTCTATTATATCGTGAATTAGAATCATTTTCAAAACTTTTTCCATATTTACAGGTTCTAAAAAATATTCTTGTAAAGTTACAGCAGTCATTGCCATATGCCAGCTATGTTCTGCATCATTTTCTTCACGTTTTCCATTTACAACTAATGATTGTCTAAATATATCTTTTACTTTATCTATTTCATAAAGAAAATTGATTTGTTGTTGTAATTTATTTTCCATTTTTAGCTCCTTTTAAATTTTCTAAAAATTGTAACATATTTTTAAAGAATATGCTATTCTATACTGTATAGATAATTAATAAAAAGGGAGAAAAATTTATGATTAAAAAATTTGTATTACTGTTTTTTACTGTTTTCACATTGATTATTGCTGAAGGAAAAATAGTTTATTTGACGTTTGATGATGTTCCAAATAAAAATACTCCAAAGCTTTTGGAAATTTTAAAAAAAGAGCAGATTAAGGCGACATTCTTTCCTATTGGAAATTATATAAGAAAAGAAAGCGATAAAGATATAATTAGACAAATCAAAGACGATGGACATGCTTTAGGATTACATACTATGACGCATGATGCAAAAAAAATATATAATAAATCAAAACCAGAAACTTTAGTAAATGAATTAATACAGGAACAGGATTTAATAGAGTCGATAACTGGAGAAAGAGTTATTATTTTCCGTCCACCATTTGGAAGCTTTAAAAACATTACAAAAATTCAAGCAGATCAAATGGTTAATAAAGGAATAAAACTTTGGGACTGGAATGCAGGAAGTGGAGATTGGATGCATAAAAATGTTCCAGATATTATGAAAACTTTAAAACAAATGGGAACTGGGCCAAAAATGGTTGTTCTTCTGCATACTAAAGATATAACTGTGGAAGCACTTCCTGAAGTAATTAAATACTATAGAAGCAAGGGATATGAGTTTAGAGCTTGGTCATTAGACGAGCATTTTATGCTAAATTCTTTAAAAGATCCAAGATTATAAAATTTTAAAATAAACAAACCAATTAGGAGGATATATATAATGAAGAAATGGGAAGATATAAAAACTGCAGAGGAATTAATGAGAGCTAGATATCAAGCTTATGTGGATGCAGATATTGAATTTATAAAGGTTACACACGATCCTGAAACAATTCATGCAGTGTCATGGGAAGAGACAGAAAAATGGTCTAAAAATTCTGAATGGTTAGGATTAGAGATTATAAATATTGAAGATGGAACTGAAAATGATGAAGATGGATTAGTTGAGTTCAAGGCAACTTATATGGAGAACGGAAAAGAAGTAGTTCACCATGAGAAGAGTCTTTTTGTAAAAAAAGATGGGAAATGGTATTACAGACAATGGTTGCCTCTACAAGAAACAATAGTTAAAGAAAATAAAGTTGGAAGAAATGACTTATGTGTATGTGGAAGTGGAAAAAAATATAAAAAATGTTGTGGAAAAAAATAGTATTAAGATATTATAAATTTAGACTAGAAATAATCCCGATGTTATGATAAAATCTTTGGAAAGATATTTATACACAAAGGAGATTAATATGAGACTATCACAAAGAGTATTAGATTTAAAAACATCGCCAGTTAGAAAATTAGTCCCTTATGCTGAAGATGCTGTAAAAAATGGGAAAAAAATATATCATCTAAATATAGGGCAACCGGATGTAGAAACTCCTCAAGAGTTTTACGATGCTATTAATAATTTTGATGAAAAAACTCTAAAATATTCACATTCTGCGGGAAAAAAAGAATTAATTGAAGAAATATCTAAATATTATAAAAAATTAAATATAAATTATAATCCTGAAGATATACTTATAACAGTTGGAGGAAGTGAGGCAGTTTTATTCACACTTCTAGCACTTTTTGATGAAGGTGACGAAATATTAATTCCAGAACCTTACTATGCAAATTATAATAGTTTTTTTGATCTTCTAAGAGTTAAAGTAGTTCCTATCAGAACTTCAGGAGATAATGGATTCCATTTACCATCTAAGGAAGAAATTGAAAAATTAGTTACTACAAAAACGAAAGCTATCATGTTCTCTAATCCAGGAAATCCAACTGGAACAGTTTATAAAGAAGATGAACTTAATATATTAAATGAAGTTTCAAAAGAGAATAATTTATATATCATAAGTGATGAAGTATACAGAGAGTTTACTTACGGAGAAAATAAAGCTATTAGTTTTGGAGATTTTAAAGATGCGGAAGAAAGAGTAATAATAATTGATTCAATCTCTAAAAGATATTCTGCTTGTGGAGCAAGAATAGGATGTATAATAAGTAAGAATAAAGAGTTTATGAAATCAATTTATAAACTTTGTCAATCTAGATTATCAGCACCAACACTTGATATGGTTGGAGCAGAGGCTCTTTATAAACTTCCAGTTGAATATTTTGACTCTGTAAAAAATGAATATCAAAAAAGAAGAAATACTCTATTTAAAGAACTTTCTACAATGGAAGGTGTAAAAGCCAGCGAACCAGAAGGTGCTTTCTATACAGTTGTAAAACTTCCAGTTGAAGATGCAGAAGCTTTTTCAATTTGGTTATTAAAAGATTTCCAAATTAATATGGAAACAATTATGTTAACTCCGGCAGAAGGGTTCTATGCAACACCAGGTCTGGGAAAAGATGAAGTTAGAATTTCCTATGCTATTAAAGATGAAGAGTTAATTACATGTATGAAGATTATGAGAGAAGGATTAATCGAATATAAAAAATTAAAAAATAAATAAAAAATAGGGAAGTGGTAGAAAATTACCATTTCCCTATTTTTCAACTATTATACATTTTGTAGTAAAAATCTTTATTTTCTAAAAGCTCAGAATGCGTTCCTGATTCAACTATTTTTCCATCAACAACAACAAGTATTATATCGGCATTTTGAATAGTCAGTAATCTATGAGCTATAACAAAACTAGTTCGACCTTTAATAATAGTCTCCATAGCTTTTTGAAGTTTTTGCTCTGTACGTGTATCAACACCACTCGTAGCCTCATCTAATATAAGAAGCCTAGGATTAGTTACTATTGCTCTTGTTATTGTAATTAGTTGTTTTTGGCCCTGAGACAATAGATTATTTTCTTCACTGATACAAGTATCAAATCCTTGAGGTAAACTAATTATGAAATCATAGATTCCAACTATTTTGGACGCTAGGATAATTTGTTCATGAGTAATACTTTCATCACCATACTTAATATTTTCTTCAATAGTTCCAGTAAATAACCAAGAGTCCTGAAGTACCATTCCAAATAACTTTCTAAAATCTTTTCTAGAAAATGAAGTTATATTTTTTTTATCCAAAAGAATTTCACCTGAATCGATATCATAAAATCTCATAATTAAATTGACCAAAGTAGTTTTTCCAGCACCTGTTGGACCAACAATTGCAACCAGTGATCCAGGAGGGACAGTAAGATTAAAATCTTTAATAACAGGATGATTTTTAGAGTAACCAAAAGACACATTTTTAAATTCTAATTCTCCATTTATTTTATTTGGAATCTCTAAAGTTTTAGAATCTACTTCATCGGGAGTATCCATAATTGAAAAAAATCTTTCTGAACTAACTAAAACAGTTTGAATAACATTATAAAAATCAGAAATATTTGCTATAGGTCTATTAAACATTTTTGAATAGATTATAAAACTTGAAAGTGCGCCAATAGTTAGTTTTCCTTCTAAAATGAAAATGGCTCCTAAAAAAATAATTAAAGAGTAAGAGATATTTCCTATAAAATTTAGTGTTGGATAGTTAAAACCACCTAAAAAATATGCTTTTATAGCATTAGTTTTATATATAGAATTCAACGAATTAAATTCATCGATAGCTTTTTTTTCATATGAAAAAGCTTTAACCTCAATTTGACCAAGAAGTATTTCTTCAACATACCCGTTTAATTTTCCTAAGTATGATTGTTGTATTCTCATTTTTTCTTTACTTTTTTTCATATTATTTTTAATAAAAAATCCAGCTAATGTAATTAAAAATAATTGTACTACTGTAAGAAGTGGATTAAGAAAAAACATCATAGATAATGCTATTATAACTGTTAATAAACTTGCAAAAATCTGAGTTCCAACTTGAGAAATAGAGCTACTTATATTATCAATATCATTGATTAAAATACTCATAATATTTCCATGGGAATTATTATCAAAAAAATTTAATGAAAATTTATGCAATTTTTGAAAGCTATCTTTTCTCATTTCATATACAATATTTTGAGAAATTTGATTCATTGTGATGTTTTGTATCCAGCTTAAAATAGCTGAACTTATATAACAAAAAGTTAGAAAAAATATAATTATTTGTAAAGTATTAAAATCTTTTGAATTCATATTAATTTTTAAGGCATTAATAGCTAATCCAATTAAATAAGGAGCCAAAAGAGATAGAAGATTAGCTAAGATTGCAGTTAAAATAATATAGAATAATTTTAATTTGTGTTTAAATAGATATGGAGCTAATTTTTTTAAAATATCATCTTTCAATCTCATCACCACCATTTTCAATTCCTTGCGATTTGCAGATTTCAATATATATAGGACAGGTAGTCAATAAAAAAGAATGGGTTCCAAACCCAACAATCTCTCCATTATCCATTACTATGATTTTATCTGAATTCATAACAGAAATAATTCTTTGTGAGATTATTATAATAGTGTTATTTTTAAGTTTTTCATTTAACATTTTTTTTAATTTTGACTCTGTTATAAAATCTAAAGCACTAAAACTATCATCAAATATATATAGTTTACTATTTTTAAGTATGGTTCTAGCTATTGAAAGTCTTTGCTTTTGACCACCAGAAAAATTATTTCCACTTTTTGAAATTATTGTTTGATAAGCATTTGGTAGTTTTTCAACAAATTCAGTCCCTTGAGCTATACGAATACTTTCTTTAATTTCTTCTATTGTGGCATCAGGATTTACCCATCTCATATTTTCTTCTATAGATTGTGAGAAGAGGAAGCTTTTTTGAGAAACTATCCCGATTTCATTTCTTAATATTTCTAAAGGATAATTTTTTATATTTTTTCCATCAAAAAAAATTTCTCCGGAAGTAGCATCATAAAATCTTAAAATTAAATTTATAAGTGTCGTTTTTCCAGAACCTGTTGAGCCAACAATTGCAATTTTTTCTTTTTTCTTTATAGAAAAGTTTATATTTTTTAAAGTTAAAGGGAGATGATCGTTATAAGTAAAGTTTACATTTTTAAATTCTAATATATAATCAGTTTCAGAGTTTAAATTTGAACTTTTTATATATGTTTCGGAATCTTGTTTTAGAATTTCATTTATTCTTTTGGAAGAAATAATAGTTTTACTCGACATCGAAAATAAAAATGATAATGTATTAACAGAAAAAAGAAGCATTCCGAGATAATTTATAATTGCTAAGATTTCACCAGGTTTAACCGATCCTAAATTAACTTCCTTAATTCCAGAAAAAAGAATAAAAACTATCCCTAAATTTATTAAAAGTCCTATAAAAGGTGTTTTTGAATCCATAGTATTATCAGCTTTAACTATTTTTTCTGATAGTTTTTTATTTTTTACTTCAAATCTATCTTCTTCTATCAATTCTTTTGATAAGGCTTTAATTACTCTTATTCCTAAAAAATTCTCTCTTAAAATTAATGTTAAATTATCTAATTTTTTTTGAATAGAAGAATATAAAGGAACTGATTTTTTCATATAATAATAAGTTGTCCATATTGTTATTGGAACAATAAACAATAGAATTAATGCCAATTTTGGACTAATCATAAATGAAAAAATAACTGAACCCACACCAGTAACTAAACCTCTTAATACCATTCTCATTGACATCATAGTCATCATAACGACTTGAGTAACATCTTTTGATACTCTAGTTAATAAAGATGACTGATTAAAATTATTAAGTTGATCAATACTTAATGTTTGAATTTTAGAGAAAAGTCGATTTCTCAAATCCTCTCCAAATTGTTGGGAAGATGAAACTGAAAAGAAATTACAAGCTATAGAACTTGCATAACCAATAGTTGAAATTATTATCATTAATGTTCCTTGCTTTATTATATAGTTTAAATCTCCAGACATTACTCCTTTATCTATTATTCCAGCCATAACTAAAGGTAGAATTAAATCTATAATTGCTTCAACAGATTTAAAACTTATTGCTAATACTATTTTATTAGTATATTTTTTTAAACTTTGTAGCATAAAGATCTCTCCTTTAAATATTAAGTATTTTTAATTCTCTTATCAAAAATCAGATATTTGTTAAAATAAAATTTTGAAATTAATTCCATCATAATA
The DNA here is from genome assembly GCF_014250685.1 of Cetobacterium sp. 2A. GTDB lineage: Bacteria > Fusobacteriota > Fusobacteriia > Fusobacteriales > Fusobacteriaceae > Cetobacterium. The sequence continues at coordinate 67,501 of NZ_JACFAJ010000014.1, forward strand.
TATGTAGAAAAAAATCTTGCAGTAAAAATGGCAATCATGATAGCTATTTGATACTTAATGGCAACAATAGGAAGAGATCCTCCTAGAATTTGTCCTGTCATCATTCCCGGTAAAGAAACTAAGCCAACTGTTGCCATTGATGCTATATTAGGCTTTATTGATAGGGCTATAGATTGGGCCATATATGGCTTAATTGCTTCTTTTTTTGTAGCACCAAGGGATATAGCAAATAAATACTCGTCTTGATTTTTTGTAAAGGTATTTAAAAAATCGTTTAAAGCAACGATTACACCGTTCAGTGTATTTCCTAAAATCATTCCAGAGATTGGAATAAGATACATGGCATCAAATGGATTTTCTAATTTTAGGATAAGAATATTAAATATAAATAAATTTAATATTAATGGAGAAATAACAGATATAAATATAATCGAATACATTTTGAATTCTTTTAATAAAATTTCTTTTGAAATTGTATAAACTGCAATAGATGCCATAACTATAGTGTAGAGTATATTTATAAGGCTACTATTATAATTAAAGATATATTGTAAATAAAGACCCACAAACATAAGTTGAGTAATCATTCTACCTATGGAAATCCCTGTGGATTTAATTAAATGTATGTTTAACTGCTTCATTATAAAAAAAATTGGGATTAATGTAATTATAAAAAACATTAAGGATAGATAAGATATATCTATAGTCATTAAAGTTCAATCCTCCTAAACATCTCAAAAGCTTTAACCGTATCGTGGGAAACAATTATAACTGTCTTATTTGTATTTTTTATATATAAAATGATTTTTTCCTTCATTTCTTGATCTAGTGAAGAAGTAATTTCATCAAAAATCCAAATATCTCTATCTAAAATAATAGCTATTATAAATGCAAATCTTTGTTTTTCTCCTCCTGAAAGATCATTAAATTTTTTTAAAATAATACTTGAATCCAGGGAAAACTCTTGTAGTAATTCAGTTATTTTTTCATCTGTTAAACTAATATTCAAATTTGTATCATATGATAATATTTCGGATATTAAGGATTTAATATTTAAATTTCTAAAAGGAATATTTTGAGGAAGATAAGTTATATCATTTCTTATTTGTGATATATTATCTTCAGTTAGTAATTGGTTCTTTATATATATTTCTCCCATTTTTATTTGTTTAAATCCTAATAAAGCTTTTAAAAGAGTTGTTTTCCCCTTTCCTGAACTCCCCGTTATTAAAATTTTTTCACCCTTTAATATCTCTAAAGAAAAATTTTCTAAAATGTTTCTATCGTTAAAATTAATTGAAATATTTTCTAATTTTATTAATGCATGTTTCATGTTTTCTCCTTGTATATTATTTACATATAGTTTTCATAAAATGCTAACATTTAAGTAGAATGATGTCAATTTAATTTATATGTTTAAATTTAGAGAGATTCTATGATATACTTTAATAAGTTTTAGAAATGGAGGAATAATTTAATGAATGAAAAAATTAGAGGGCCATTTTATATGTGTCTTTCAGCTTTGTCGTTTGCAACAATGGGAAGTTTTACGAAGGCCTTAAGTCAAGACAGTTTTTCAACTTTTCAAATTTTATTTTTTAGAGGAATTGTTGGAGCAATAATTTTATTTTTCACAGCTAAAACAGGTGAATTATCTTTTGGTGGTAAAACTTCTAGAGGAAGAAAACTTTTATTTATAAGAGCAATCTTTGGAACAACAGGAGCTGTTTTGTATTTTTTTGCAATAAGTAAAATAAATTTAGCAAATGCTGTTTTATTAAATAACCTATCTCCTTTTTGGGTAACTATCCTAGCTTGGATGTTTTTAAAAGAAAAACCTTCCAAAAAAGGAATGATATATTTAGTAGTAATTTTAATAGGAGCAATACTCGTAATTAAACCTAAAATGGACTTTTCAATTATTCCATCTCTTTTGGGATTTGCTTCTTCATTTTTTGCTGGAGCTGCCTATACATATGTGAGATATTTAAGAAAACTTGATAATTCTTCTAATATTGTATTTTGGTTTTCATTGTATTCTGCTATATTTATGTTACCGCTAATGTTTATGGAAACATTTATTGTTCCAAATTTTTATCAACTTTTATTATTGTCAGCTGTTGGAATATGTGGAGCATTGGGACAAATATTTTTGACTTCAGCATATAGAATTGCGCCTGTTAATGAGGTTTCTATATATCAATACTTAAATATAATTTTTGCTGCCATTTATGGAGTGCTCTTATGGCATCAAATTCCAGACTCATTATCTCTTATTGGTGGATTTATAATTCTTGGATCAGCTTATTTAAATTTCTATGAACATAAAAAAAAGAGAGAACTTATTTAAGTTTTCTCTTTTTTTATCTACAATTCAAATCTTTTTGGAGGTTTCACAGATATATCCTAGTATACTATCAAATATAACTATTATCGTCGTAATTTTGGAAGAAATCAATTTTTTAATAAGGAGGATTTTATGAGAAAAATTATAGGAATAGTATATTTTATTATTTTTTCTCTTTTATGGTCAGAAAATTTACAAGATTACAATTGGAAAAATTTTAAGAAACCCTCTCAAGTTGAACTAAAGAAAAATCTTACTCCTCTTCAATACGAAGTTACTCAACAAGATGCCACAGAACCTGCATTTAATAACGAATATAACGAAAACAAAAAAGAAGGAATTTATGTGGATATAGTTTCTGGAGAACCTCTTTTTTCATCCTTAGATAAATATGATTCTGGAACAGGATGGCCAAGTTTTACTAAACCAATTGATGATAATAATATAGTTATCAAAAAAGATTATACATTCATATGGCCACGATTAGAGGTTCGAAGCAGATATGGAGACTCTCATTTAGGTCATGTGTTTAATGATGGACCAGCTCCAACTGGAAAAAGATTTTGTATGAACTCTGCTGCTATGAAATTTATTCCAGTTGAAAGTCTTGAAAAATCTGGATATGGAGAATATATTTATTTATTCAAAAATTAGAGTTATGTTTCAACAAAGATTTTATAAACTTTATAAATTTTATTTTTCACTATCTTTTAGATAAAATTCATAAGCTTCATTATCTGTATACCCTTTATGAACTATTAAAGATATTGCCTTTGCCATTGCTGTAGGATGGTTACTCTGGAATATATTTCTTCCCATGTCAACCCCTTTAGCTCCAGCTTTTATACTCTTATAAGCAAGTGTTAAAGCCTCCTTTTCAGGTAACTTCTTTCCTCCAGCTATTACAATAGGTACTGGGCACGCTGCTATAACTTCCTCTAATTCATCACAATAATAGGTTTTTATTATATTTGCACCTAATTCAGCAATCATTCTAGTTGCTAATTTAAAATATTTAGGTGTTCTTTCCATATCTTTTCCTACGGCTACAACTCCCATTACAGGAATATCATATTTTAAAGCTTTATTTATAACTTGTGATAAATTATCTAAACTTTCTCTCTGTCCCTCCGAACCTATAAAAACTTGAACAGCTAAACAATCAGCATCCATTCTTATAGAGTCATCTATATCTACAGCTACTATTTCTCTACTTAAATCATCATCTAATACCGAAGACCCTGAAGTAACTCTTAAAACGGTGGCTTTATTATTATTTGGTAAAACACATGTTCTTAATGCTCCTCTTGTAGCCATTAGTGCATCTACATGTTCTGCTACTTTTGGAACTATTAAGTCTAATCTCTCAAGACCAGAAACAGATCCCATAAAATATCCGTGATCAAATGCGAACATAACTGTATTACCGCTTTCAGAATTAAAAATATTTGAAAGTCTTTTTTTCATTCCCCAACCTAAATTTTCAGCTCCCTTGATAAAGAATCCATTTTGATTCTTAAATGGAACATCTAAAAAATAATCTTTTGCTACTTTCATACCATTTATATCTGCCATTTTTATTATCCTCCCTGTATTTTAGAAATTATAGTTATCTATATTTTCTTTTGTAAATATTGTTCTTTCTGGTAATAAGACTACTCCTGAATTTTCGTTTGTATCAGCTTTTGGGTCTAAAACTGTATTTGGTAAAACCTCTACTATTCCTATAGTAGGTACATCAATTTTATCACCAACTTTAAATGTATTTCCTGCTGCTAAATATGCTGCTAGATATGATGCCATTGCCCCTTGTACTTTTACATCCCATAATCCAAATACAGGAACTGTTCCATTTTTAACAAACCCTTTCATTGCAGATGGTGTTGCATATCCTGTAACTATTACCTTTCCCTTCATCCCTTTATTTTCAACTGCCTGAGCTTGCCCAGGTAAAGCTGTTGAGTCATTGCATATTATTACATCTATATCAGGATGGGCCTCTAGTATTCCCTGTCCAACTTCGACAGCTTTTGCCGCATCTTGATTACTGTAATAATTATTAGGAGCCACATTTATCCATTTTGGATAATTCTCTTTTATATATTTCTCTCCTTCTGCTTGCCATGAATTTTGGTCAGTAACAGTTGGAGAAGAATAATGCCACGCATATTTTATAGCTTTATCTTTAGGATTTTCTATTTGCATTTCCACCATTTCCACTAACATTTCTCCTAATTGTTTAGGAGTTCCTTGAGAAACCATAAGAGATCTATGATTATTATCAATATCTGAATCCCATGTAACTATTTTTAACCCGTTATTTTTTGCATTATCAACCGCCTTATTAAGTCCATTATTTGATAAAGCAGATAAAGCTATCGCATCATACCCTTGAGCCACCGCATTGTTTATTATTTGCACTTGATTCGCTACAGAGGCTTCCGGATTCCCATCATATTTCACTTTATATCCTAATTTTTTAGATAATTCTTGTGCACCTTCATTTCCTGTTTCAAAAAACATATTTCCAGATAATTTTGGAATAAAAACAATTTGTGTACCTTTTACTGGTTTCACGTCTGCTAAGCTCATCATAGATGAAAATAAAAAGATTCCTATTGAAGATAGTAATAGTTTTTTTCTCATAACTTTTCCTCCCTATACTTTTTTTATCTTTTTAAAATTCCTTAATGCAACCACTCCAACTAATAAAATTCCGACTGGGATATTCAAATATTGGGTTGAAACATCAATCATAGATAATCCAAATTTTAAAAAACCTATTATGAAGCCGGCTAAAATTGTTCCAATCACCCCTCCTTTTCCTCCAGTTGTTAATGTTCCTCCTAAAACAACTGTTGTTATAATTGGTAGAGTTAATTCATTCCCTGCGTCAGATCGTGCTGAACCTAAATAGCTAGTTAATAATATTCCAGCTAAGGCGGCTCCAAATCCAGATATAACATATGTACTCGCCACTATGAACTTTGGATTTAATCCTGAATAACTCATTGCATTTGGTGATACTCCTGATAAGTAAACTTGTCTTCCATAAGATGTTTTACTCAAAACTATATATAAAATGGAAATAATTAATAAAATTAATATAAATAAAATTGGTAGTCCAAATATTTTTGTATGAGTAAATTCTACAAAAATTTCAGGAAATCCTGAAATTCCTTCAAAAGCGCTAGATACTCCAATCTTAGAGACATTAATTGCTAATCCTGAAAATAGAAAACTTCCTCCCAAGGTTACAATCATGGGTTGAACACCTATGTACGCTATAATTATCCTACTAAATAATCCACATAAAGCCCCTAAAAGAAGAACTAATAATATGGCAACAACTATATTTATATTAAAGTTTTTCCATAATATACCTAATGTTATAGATGACAAGCCCATTATGGCTCCCGATTGGATATCAATTCCTCCGGTTAAAAAAACAAAAGTTAAAAATAAAGCTACAATTATTATAAAAGAATAGTCGTTGATACTACCAAGAAATATATTTGGTCTTAATATTCTGGAATTTAAACTTCCAAATATTAAAATTTCACTTATTAGTAAGAATGTAAGAAAGACTTCCCAGTTAGAAAAAATTTTCTTAACTTTATCCATTTATCCCTTCTCCTTTAACTCTGTTACTAAGACGTATTTTTCTATTTTTATTAACAGAATATTTCTGTAATAATGTATCACTAATAACTATTATGACTAAAAGAGCTCCCGTTATAGTGTTATTTAAATCTGAAGAAAATCCCATAAATACTAAGACTTTACTTAATGAAGCCATAATAATTACTCCTAATGATGAACCTATTATGCTTCCTACTCCTCCTGTCAAACTTATCCCACCCAAAACACATCCTGCTATGATTGTCATTTCATATCCATTTCCTGCTATTGGTGCTATAAATCCCGTTCTTGAAGCAAATACAATAGCAGCTATTCCCGAAAAAATACCAGATAAAATAAATGAGATTCTTTTAGTTCTTTTCACAGGTATTCCAACTAAATGTGCTCCATTTGGATTATCTCCAACAGCTTTAAAATATCCACCTTGTGGTACTTTTGTTAAATATAGGTGCATCGTAATAACCAATAAAAAACTTATCAAGAAAAATATGTTAACTCCCAAAATACTGTCTTGAGATAAACTTTTAAAATCTGTTGGAAGATTTTCTATCCATCTACCTTTGGTTATAACATAGATGACACCTCTTACAATACCTAATGTTCCCAACGTCATAATGATAGAACTGATTTCAAAATCGACAACACCTACTGCATTAATTAATCCTATAATTCCACCTATTAAAATTACAGCTATTAATACTACAAATATATTATAGCCATCTCTTATTAAAATTCCAGAGACAGAAGCACATAATCCTAAAGTTGATCCTATTGATACATCTATCTCTCCTGTCATAATTACAAAAGATATTCCTATTGATAAAATTATATATATAGAGCTCCCATATAAAGTACTTAATATATTATCACTATTAAAAAATGCTGGATTAATTGTTCCTACTATTAAAAATAGAATTATAATCATATATAAAGGTGTTATTTCTCTGGATTTTAAAATACTTTTAACTCTTTCCATAAATACTCCTCTCTTAATGGTTTTATATTCCGTAAGACGCTTTCATTAAATTATCTAAAGTAATTTCTTCTTTTATAAATTCCTTCTCAATCTTTCCTTGGTGCATAACTATAGTTTTATCTGATAACTCTACAATTTCATCCAAATCAGAAGATATAAGTATTATGCTCACACCTTCCTGCTTTAATTTTTTTATTATATTATAAACATCAATTCTAGCACCTGCATCAATTCCCCTTGTAGGCTCGTCTAATATTAATACTTTTGGATTTGAAGATAATGCTCGCCCTATAATAACCTTTTGTTGATTTCCACCTGAAAGTTCTCCAATTTCCTGTTTTAAACTACTAATTTTAGTATTGAAATCATTTATATATCTTGTAGCTATTTGGTTTTCTATTTTTCTATTTATAAAAACCTTAGATATTTTTTTTAATATACAAGATGTTGTATTAAAAGATATTGGAGTAATTTTAAAAATACCATTTAAATATCTATCTTCGGGAACATAATTGATTCCTAATTCAATTATCTCTTTTGTTGATTTTCCAGTTATATTTTTTCCCTCTAAATATATGCCTCCATTTAAGGATTTATCCATTCCAAATAAAGTGGTTGCAAATTCAGTTCTTCCAGCTCCTATAACCCCTGCAACCCCTAATATTTCTCCTGAATAAGCTGAAAAGTTAAGATTATTAAATCCATATCCTGAATAATTTTTAACTTCTAAAACTTTAATTTTTTTTAAATCTATAATTTCATTTTCTTCTATTGCTCCAAATCTTGTATTATTCTCTTCATTTTTTTTATTTAATAATGCCTCTATTAGCATCTCCTTTGTAAAATCTTCTGTTTTTCCATTTAATGTAATTCTTCCATCACACATTACTACTACTTTATTTGTTATTTGAAAAACTTCACTTAATCTATGAGTAATATAAAATATTCCCACTCCATCTTTTTTTAAATCCTCTATTATTTCAAATAACATCTGCGTTTCTTTAAATGTTAATGTAGAAGTTGGTTCATCTAGTATCAAAATTCTAGATTTTCTTAAGAGTCCTCTTAAGATTTCTACTATTTGTTGTTCAGCTATAGATAATGTATAGGCTTTTCCTTTTAAATCAACTTTCCAATCGAATTTTTTCAAAAAAATATTTACTTCTTTTAAAAGTTCACTCTTATCACCGGATATTCCTACAACTATATTTTCAAATATACTCATATTTTGGAAAAGTAATGGTTCTTGAGGTACTAAGTACACTCCATTTAAAATAGCTAAAGAGGGTGTTGATAAATCAGTCAATTTATCATTTATATAGATTTCTCCCTGATCTGCACTATAGATTCCCATTAAAATTTTCATTAATGTACTTTTTCCAGCACCATTTCCACCAATTATAGAGATTACATCACCTCTATAAATCTTTAAGTTGATACCTTTTAATACTTTATTTTCACCAAAAGATTTATGAACTTCTTTTATAGATAACATTGGGGTATCTTTTTTTGAGGATAACATCAATAAAACCTCCTTATCATAAATCAAAACTTTTGTTTTTAACTTTTTCTTTTGTCAATCGAGTTTAGCTCATTAATTTTTATTTGTCAAATTTTTTTAGATACTTTTTTGAAAATAATTCAATTTTTATAAGGTCTATTGACTTTGAAACATTTAAGTGATATTATCAACTTATCAAACAATTGTTTTTAAACAAAACAAATGTAAGGAGGATCTATGAATTCTTATGAACAAAATCTAATTTTTAAAATTACTTGGTCGTATTTTATGGAAAATAAAACACAACAAGAAATTTCTGAAATGTATAATATATCTAGAGCTAAAATAATGAAGTTACTATCTGAAGCTAAAGAACAAAAAATAATACAATTTAAAATAAGTTCTGATGCATCAAACTTCATATCTTTAGAGCAAAAAATAAAACTTAAATACTCTTTAAAGGATGTATTTATAACACCATCTAACACAGTTGATATAAATGAAACTATAGCAAAATCTGCCGCCATGTTTATACAAGAGAATCTATCTGAGAATGACTTTCTAAATATTGGTTTTGGAGATACAGTTTCTAAAATAGTTAGTAATATATCTTTCGAGGAAAATAATTCTACATCCTTAATATCTTTAACTGGAGGTGTCAATTATTATCTTTCATCCCTAGATAGTTTTAACAGAAAGAAAACTAACTTATACATAATACCGTGTCCATTTTCACTTTCTAGTGAAGAGTTAGCTAATCAACTTTTTAAAGAAAACTCTGTCAATGAGATTCTTAAAATGTCACAATTTGCTAAAATGACAGTTATTGGAATCGGGGCTATCTCAAAATACGATACAATTGTTAAGGACCAAAAATTAAGTTCCAATGAAATAGTTGTTCTAAAAAATAAAGGGGTGGTCGCTGATATTTTGGGATATTTTATTAACAACGCTGGAGAAGAAGTAGAAGATAATTTTTCTAAAAAAATTATTAGTACTCACTTTAACTCTTTAAAAAATCTTAAAAATGTAATTGCTGTGGCTGGAGGTGAGCATAAATACGAAGCAATTAAAGCAGCACTAAAAACAAATATTATAGATATTCTTTTTACTGATGAAAATACTGCAATTTATTTAGCTAAGGACTAAAATTTAAGAGGTGGAGTATATGAGTAAATATCTAATGACAATCGATGCTGGTACTGGAAGTGTTAGAGCAGTTATTTTTAATTTAAAAGGGGATGAAATTTCTTGTGTTTCTAGGGAATGGGAACATAAGGAAGATCCAAAATATAAAGGATCTATGGATTTTGACATAGAACTCAATTGGAATTTAACATGCCAATGTATAAATGAATCTATATCTAAAGCTAATATTAAATCTAATGAGATTATAGCAATTACAACTACTTCAATGAGAGAAGCTATTGTTTTATATGATCAAAATCTAAAAGAAATTTGGGCTTGTGCAAATGTTGATTCAAGAGCTATTGATGAAGTTAGAGTATTAAAAGATTATAATCCATCTTTGGAAAAAGAAATATATGATTTAACTGGACAAACTTTTGCACTAGGAAGTATTCCTAGACTTCTTTGGATAAAAAAGCATCTTCCTGAAATTTATAATAAAACTTACAGAATCTCAATGCTAAATGATTGGATTATTTTTAAACTTTCAAATAACATTGTTAGTGAAGCTAGTAACTCATGTACAACAGGTATTTTTAATATAAAAACAAATGACTGGGATAAAGATATTTCCAAAAAATGTAATTTGAAAAATGATATTTTTCCAACAACTCTAAAAAGTAGTTCTTTAGCTGGCTATGTCAGCCTAGAAGCATCTAAAATAACTGGATTAGATAAGGATATACCTATTTTTATTGGTGGTGGAGATGCTCAACTTGGATCAATTGGAATTGGATTAATTAATTCCAATGAAGCTGGGATTTTTGGTGGGAGCTTTTGGCAATATGAATTTAATACAGCTACTCCTTTAATGGATAAAAGTTACAGAGTTCGTGTTAATTCACATGCTATAGATAATATATGGCAGTATGAAGCTATTGCTTTTTTCCCTGGACTTATTATGAGATGGTTTAGAGATGCTTTTTGTCAATCTGAAAAAGAAGAAAGTTTAAAAACAGGAGAAGATACATACAGTATAATTTCGAAGAAAGCTGTAGATGTCCCTGTAGGAAGTAATGGACTTATCTGTACTTTTTCAAATGTTATGAATTTTATTGACTGGAGACATGCTTCACCTACATTTACTAATTTTTCTTTTGATAGCAATAAGTTTAATAAATATACTTTTTATAAAGCTATTATGGAGAATTCTTGCTATGTTACAAAAGGTCATGTTGAATTAATAAAAGAGGTAACTGGAATCTTTCCTTCTGAAATTACTTTTGCTTCTGGAGCATCTAAAAGTCCTATGTGGTGTCAAATTTTATCAGATGTTCTAGGTATAAAAATAAAAGTTCCTAAAATTAAAGAAGCTACTGCTTTAGGTGGAGCTATTTTAACTAGTGTGGCAATAGGTGAGTATTCGACTATTAAAGAAGCATGTGAAAATATGATTCAATTTGAAAAAGTTTATATCCCTAATAATGAAAATCATTTAATTTATAAAGATATTTATAGTAATTGGTTAAATGTTTATTCAGATCAACTAGAAATTGCTAATAAAAATTTGGTTAACCACATGTGGTTAGCTCCTGGACTATAAAAAGGAGGTAATAAAATATGTATATAGTAGATGAAAAAGATTCAGAATATAGATTTGGAAATTTAGGTCCAAAATATTTAATGAAAGGACCTAGAATGAATTATTCAATTGTACAATTTCCCCCAAATACAGATTTCCAAGCTCATTATCATGAAATAATGGAAGAAAATTTTTATATACTTGAAGGTAAAATAGATATTATTGTAGACAATATCTTACATACTTTAACAAAGGGTCAATTTATTCATATAGAACCATCAGAAGTTCATTATGTAAAAAACCCTTATGATGAAACAGTTAAAATGGTTTCTACTTTAGCTCCTTTTGTCGTAAAAGATAAAATTGATGTTGAGAATCCTATTAATTATTAAAAAATAATTTTTAAATAAAGAAAAGCAGAGTCAATCGACCCTGCTTTTCTTTATTATACTAAAACAATATCTATATACTCATCTGGAAATTTTTCATAAATTAATTTTGCAGTTAAACACTCTAATATTAATTTATGACCTTCTTTTTTTGCAAACTCTGCAAGATTATCCATCAAATGTTTTTCTATTTTTATTTCATCTTCACCGGCTAAGAACCAACTTTGATAAACAATTAAATTACTATTATTTCCAAATTCATAAAATAATTCTCCAATTTTCTCTTCATTTCTTTTAGCTATAAATTTTTTTTCTTCAACATTTTGAGTTATTGTTATCATATTAATCTCCTCTCAAACTTTATGTATATACTTAAGATTCAATGAATATATCATTATTCCTTTTATTATTAATTATTTTAAAAACTAAACTGAACATTTTCAGATAAATCATCAAGTTGATCTTGAGTAATTCCAATATATCTTAGGGTTGTATCTTGAGAATTATGATTAAATCTTTGCATTAGAAGAGGTAAATTTCCTTTAGAATTCTTATATGCAAAATATCCAAATGTTTTTCTTAAACTATGTGTTGAAAAATACGGAATATTCAATTGTTCTCTAACAATTTGATATTCTAATTGGGCCATCCTTGGAGTTATATGTCTATTTTGTTGTCTTGATTTAAATATATAATCCTCAGGTTCTAAATTTTTTTTTAATATATACTGATCAATCGAAAATTTCAATTCTTGGTTTATTTTAATAAACTGTCTCTTTCCAGTTTTTTTTTCTATTTTCTCTAAATATATTCCTTGAAAATGACTTACCTTCAATGAAACTATATCGGAAATTCTAAGTCCTAAATTTAATTGAGTTAACATCATAAGAGCTAATCTTTCATTTTTCATTTTTGCAGTTTGAAGTATTTTTTTTACTTCACTCATATCTTTAATAGGTTGACAAGTATAGTTCATAAAATCCTCCCAAATTCCTTATTATCAATTATAACAAGTTTCCATAAATAATTCAATATAAGAAACTCATTTTAAGAAACTAAAACTGTTTAAATAATTTTAATTATTTTATTCTTTCAAAATGTAATAAAATCAAGGCTTTTATTGATATTTCGTATAAGTTTCGTAAAATTATATTTTACGAAACTTACAGAGACAAATTTAAATCGATTTTAAGGCCTTTCAAAATTAAAGTTAACATATTTATATACTTACAACTCTTAAAATCGATTTAAAAAAAAGAGGGAAAATTAAGAATATTTCTTTCTTAATTTTCCCATCTATTATTCTACTGTTACTGATTTTGCTAAATTTTTAGGTTTGTCTACATCTATTCCTTTTGCAACTGAAGTATAGTAAGCTAAAGCTTGAACCGGAATAACTGAAAGTATCCCAGAAACTAAATCATCACTTTCTGATATTGGAATAAAGTCGTCTGCTACCAATTTCAAGTTTTCACTAGTCTCATGTCCTATAGCTATAACATGTGCTCCTCTAGCTTTTAATTCTTTAATATTTGAAATTGATTTATCCATAAGATCCCTTTGAGTTGCTAATACCACAACCGGAGTTCCTTCTTCTATAAGAGCTATAGTTCCATGTTTTAACTCTCCAGATGGAAATGCCTCTGTATGAATATATGAAACTTCTTTAATTTTTAATGATCCTTCCAAAGCAACTCTATAATCTAATCCTCTTCCTATATAGAATCCATTTGTTTTATCTTTTAAAAAACTAGCTATTTCTTTAACTTTCTCTAATCTTTTTAAATCAAAATTAATTTTTTCTGGAATAGATATTAATTCAGACATAATTCTTGAATATTCTTCTTGAGTAATAACTCCTCTTTGTTCAGCTAAATATAAAGAAAATAAATAAAACATAACAACTTGAGTAGTATATGCTTTTGTAGATGCTACTGCAATTTCAGGTCCAGCCATTGTATAAACAACTTTATCAGCTTCTCTTGAAATTGATGATCCTATAACATTAGTTATTGCCAGCGTTGTAGCACCTCTTTCTTTTGCTTCTCTTAAGGCTGCTAATGTATCCAGAGTTTCTCCAGATTGACTAACAAAGATTGCAAGTGTTTTATCGTCAATAAATGGGTCACTATATCTAAATTCTGAGGCAATGTCAACTTCAGAATTTAATTTAGCAATTTTATGTAACGCATATTGACCTTGTAATCCAGCATTATAAGCAGTTCCACAAGCTACTATGACTATTTTATTTATTTTTTCAATTTCAGATTTTGATAAAACATCAGAAAAATCAGCTTTTCCATCTTTTAGTCTTCTGTGTAATGTCTCATTAATAGAAGTAGGCTGCTCTAAAATTTCCTTAATCATAAAGTGAGGATATCCAGCTTTAGTAGCTTGCTCTAATGTCCATTCTATATGATTTAATTCTCTCGAAATAGGATTTTTTTCAATATCAAAAATCTCTACAGAGTCAGATTTTATTCTAGCAACATCTCCATTTTCTAGAAAATAAACTTCTCTTGTATATTTTAATAAAGCAGGTATATCAGATGCTATTAAATTCTCATTTTTTCCTAGACCAATAACAAGTGGAGCATCTTTTCTAGCACAAATAAGTTCATCTGGGTGATTTTTATGCAATATTCCTAAAGCATAGCTTCCTTCTATTCTACCTAAAACTTTAAATACAGTTTCAAGAATATCTCCTTCATAATAATATTGAACTAAATGAGCAACTACTTCAGTGTCAGTATCAGAAATAAATTTATATCCTAAAACTTCTAATTCTTTCTTTAAATCTAAATAATTTTCAATTATTCCATTATGTACAACTACTACGGAATTATCCATACTACAGTGTGGATGAGAATTTACATCAGACGGCGCACCATGTGTTGCCCATCTCGTATGTCCTATCCCCAAAGTTGCTGGTATATTTACTTCCATTAAGGCTTCAGAAAGATTTTGTAATCTCCCCTTTTTCTTCTCTACAAAAATTTCTCCATCCGCTACAAGAGCAATTCCAGCAGAGTCATATCCTCTGTATTCTAGCGTTTCAAGACCCTGTAATATAACTTGCTTTACATTTCCTTTTCCTACATAACCTACAATTCCACACATAAAAAAAACCTCCTAGTATAATATTAAATTTTCAATGTTCAGCTATTATATACTAAGATTGTTACGTAAATCTGCTTTGTCCTATTGGTCACCCAATAGATTTGTAAGATTTATCAGGGTGTAACCCCCTATGGAGTATCCGCCGAATCTTCGATTCTCTCCATTCCTCGTCAACTTTTCTAAGTTCTGGCGCTTTTTATATTTCTAATCTTAATCTTAATAGCTTGTTTAATATTACCATATTTTTTTTTGATTTTCAAGATTTTTTATACTATGATATAATTAAGAATATTATAGGGGGGATTTATTTGAAATATTTTGATCACAGGGTCATAAAAACAGCGTTTGGTGCTTTTATAGCGGTCTTTATCGCCAATCATATAGGACTAAAATATGGGCTTACAACCGCAATAGTTACGATAATAAGTATACAGGCTTCGAAAAAAGAATCCTTGAAAATAGGAATTGAAAGATTTATAGCTTGTCTTATAGGTTTATTTATCTCTACTCTAATATTTTATATAATAGGATATACACCTATTGCTTTAGGAATTTTTATTTTAGTTTTTATGCCGATGTGTTTAAAACTGGACTTATTCCAAGGTTTTCTTGTTACTGTTGTACTCTCTACCCATATTTTAACAGAGAAATCTATATCGTTAAGTCTTCTTATAAATGAAGTTGGAATTTTGACTTTAGGAATTGGAATTGCACTTATTTTAAATCTTTATATGCCAAATGTAATTGATGAAATAAAAAATACAGAGTTAGACATTGATTATTTTATAAAAACAATTTTATTTGATATGTCCAATGATTTAAAGTTTAATTTTGTATCTGTAGAGGAAAATAATCTATTCCAAAAATTAAAACAAAGTATAGATTCAGGATCAAAATTAGCTCTTATTGATTATAACAACTCTTTTTGGGGTGCTTCAACTTACCAGTTGGAACTATTTAATATGAAGAGAAATCAATACAAAGTTTTAAAAAGAATGAGGTTACATTTTAAAAGATTCTATATAACTTATAATCAAAGTTTACTTATTTCTGATTTTACAAAGCATGTAGCTGAAACTGTTGGTCAAGAAAAATTATTTAATTCAATTATGATAGAACTTCAACTTTTAAAGAACTCGTTTAAAGAAATGGAACTTCCAAAAACCAGAGAAGAATTTGAAAATAGAGCTTCTCTTTTACAATTCATAAATGATTTAGAAGAATTTATTGAAATAAAGGCAGAATTTTTAAGAAAAAAAAATTGTAGCCATACTTAGTTGTATGACTACAATTTTTTTATTTTAATACATTCATAAAGAAAGTTATTATAGCTGCATTAAAGAAATCTATAAATAATCCTCCAACTATTGGAATTACAAAGAAAGCTTTTGGAGATGGTAAATATTTTGCTGTAAGTGCTTCCATGTTAGCTAAGGCTTTTGGAGTTGTTCCAAATCCACATCCACAATGTCCACTTGTCATAACAACTGCATCATAATCTTTTCCTGTAAGTCTAAATGTTATAAAGTAAGCAAATAGTCCTATTAATAAAGTTTGAACTACAAGCATAATAACTAAAGGTCCTGCTAATTCTTTTAATTCCCATAATTTAAAACTCATAAGTGTCATCGATAAGAATATCATTAATGTAAAATTACCAACTGCATTTATTATATCTAAATGAACATCAAATTTTCCAGAATAATCAGATATATTTCTAATAACTGCTGCTGCAAACATTGCTCCTATATATGACGGTAAAACTACACCAATATCAGATAAGAATTTAGAAATTATACTTCCAATTCCCATAGCTATAATAACTTGGAAACAAGCTCCTGAAACTAAAGATGATTTTATAGTATCAGATTTTTCTCCAGAATCTGAATATCCTTTTCCATCTCCAGTCTTATTTAATAAATCGTTTTTCTTTATAAGTCTATTCGCAATCGGTCCAGCTATAATACTTCCAGCTATTAGTGCATACGTTGCTGTTGCCATCGCAACAACTGTTGCCCCTTCGGCTCCATAGCTTTCAAGAATAGGTCCAAAGGCTCCTGCTGTTCCAGGTCCTCCCGTTGTAGACATAGATCCTGTAGCCAATCCAATAAAAGGACTAAGATCTAAAAGTTGTGCCATACTAACACCAACTACATTTTGAACAATAGCAAGTCCAACAGAAGCAATTAAAAACATTAATACTGGTAATCCAGCTTTTTTAAGTAATTTTAAACTTGCAGAATATCCTACTGTTGTAAAGAATGCTATCATAAAAATATTTCTTAAAGAGTCTTCAAAAATTATATTAAATAGACCAGTCTCATGTCCTATTAGTGTAATTACTGAGAATACAGTTCCACCAGTTACGGCATCCGGTATACAGTTGTCTTTTAAAAATTTGAAAGAACTATTTAAAAATTTTCCTAAATATAATACTATAACTGATAATGCAATCGTTTGAATTGTTGTAAGTTCAATGTTCATTATGTCCTCCTTGCGTTATTTAAATATGAAATATAAACTATATATGCAGTGTATCATTCATTCTATGAAAGTAAAAATATATATTATATATATTTATTGAATTTATCATTCATTTATAGAACTTTTTTCTTAAAAATAGAACAAAAGTCTGAATTTTTTATACACAATAAATATTAAGTTGACTTTTTGAAAAAATAATTTTATTATATTTAAAATATAAAAAAAATACCATCATTATTTATAGGGGTGATTTGTATGTATTATTCAAAATTAAATCTTATGGAAACAGAAAAAGCAATTAAACTTGTTAAAGATAATTTTGAAAAATCTTTAGCACACGAACTGGAATTAACAAGAGTTTCAGCTCCATTATTCGTTACACCAGAAAGTGGATTAAATGATGATTTGAATGGAATAGAAAGACCCGTATCATTCGATGTTAAGTCTAAAGAAATTGCAGTTATAGTTCATTCGCTGGCAAAGTGGAAAAGAATGGCACTTCATAAATATGATTTTAAAGTTGGAACAGGGTTGTATACTGATATGAACGCTATAAGAAGAGATGAAGATTTAAGTCCTATTCACTCCTATTATGTAGATCAATGGGATTGGGAAAAAATTATAGATAAAAATGACAGAACAAAACTAAAATTACAAGAAATAGTTAAAAAAATATATAAATCTTTAAAGGATACAGAAGAATTTATAACAAACATATATCCTTCACTATCTAAAAAACTTCCAGAAAATATAACTTTTGTGACATCTCAAGAACTCGAAGATCTTTATCCAAATTTAACTTCAAAAGAAAGAGAACATGAATATGCAAAAAAACATGGCGCTATCTTTATAATGGAAATTGGAAAAACTTTAACTTCTGGAAATAAACATGATGGAAGGGCACCAGATTATGATGATTGGAATTTGAATGGAGATATAATTGTATATTATGAACCTCTTAAAATAGGATTGGAACTTTCATCTATGGGAATACGTGTTGATGAGGAGTCACTAGATAAACAATTAACTTTATCTGATGCCAACGATAGAAGAAAGTATGAGTTTCATAAAAAACTTTTAAATGGAGAACTTCCTTATACTGTAGGAGGTGGAATTGGACAATCTCGTCTTTGCTTATTCTTCCTTGATAAAATGCACATAGGAGAAGTTCAGTCTTCGATATGGCCACAATCCTTAATAGAAGATTGTAAAAATAAAAATATTTTCCTTTTATAATATAAAAAAGCGAGTTAGAATTTAATATCTAACTCGCTTTTCTTAATATTTTTCTCTTCCTACAAATTTCCCGTTTGAATCATATTTGTATTTAAAAGTTGTCATACCTGTCACTCCAATAACCTGACTTTCAACTACTCTTCCGTCAATAGCATAAATAGTAACTTCTTCTACACCTTTTTCTTCATTTCTACGTGTTAAAGTTTTAATTGCTCCATTTTCATAATATTCTTTTTTTTCTCCAGATATTTGAGTTGGTGCTTCTATAACTTCTGGACCTGATAAATCTTCTTCTTTTATAAGAGTATTACTATTTGTACAACTTATAAATATAGTCATAGAAACAATCGCTAATAAATATTTTTTCATAATTTGACCTCCAAAAGTTTTTTTGTCTTATTATTTTTAACATGTTTTTGCTAAAATTTCAAATAAATGTTATAATTTAAAGGTTATATATAAAAATAAAATTGTAGGTGAAGTTAATGAATAAATTTAAAGAAATAAACGTAAGTGATGAACTTATATCAATCCTTAACAGTAGTGGAATAAAACAACCCACTCCAATACAAACAGAAGCTATTCCTCTTATAAAAAATGGCAATGATTTAATAGCTCAAGCACAAACAGGAACAGGAAAGACTTTAGCTTTTCTTCTTCCAATTTTTGAAAATATGAAGAGTGATGACAAAAATATCCAAACTTTAATTATAACTCCAACAAGAGAATTAGCACTTCAAATTACTGAAGCTGCTCAAAAGCTTAATACTTCAAATAAGTTCAATATCCTTTCTACTTATGGTGGAAAAGAAATTTCTGGTCAAATTGAAAAGTTAAGTAATAATACTCAAATGGTTATAGGAACACCTGGAAGACTTTTAGATCATATCAGAAGAAAAACTATAGACTTAACAAAAATTAAAACTTTAGTTTTAGATGAAGCAGATCAAATGCTACTTATGGGATTCCGTAATGAAATAGATGCTATTATTGAAGTTTCTAACAAAAAAAGACAGACACTTTGCTTTTCAGCTACTATAGATTCAGCTGTAAAAAAATTAGCTTATAGAATCTGTAAAGATCCAAAAATAGTTGTAATTGAAAGTGAAGATGTAACTCTTAAAAACATAGATCAATTTCTAATTGAAACAACAGATAGAAGAAAATTAGATATGCTTGCTCAAGTTTTAAATAAAACTAATCCTTTTATGGCTATTATATTTTGTAGAACTAAAGTAAGAGTTGATAATTTAGAAGAAGCTCTTTTTGCAAAGGGATTCAGTTGTCAAAAACTTCACAGTGATATTCCACAAGCAAAACGTGAAAAGATTATGAAATCTTTTAAAAATGTAGAGTTCCAATATCTAATCGCTACCGATGTCGCAGCAAGAGGACTTGATATCACTGGAATTACTCATATTTATAATTATGATATTCCTGAAAATGCCGAAGGTTATATCCACCGTATCGGACGTACTGGAAGAGCTGGAGAAAACGGACAGACTTATCTGTTTATAGATCCAAAAGATATGAAAACATTGGAAGCAATTGAAGAAAATATAAAAATGGAAATTCCTAGATTAGAGTTAGAATATATTCAAAATATTGTTTGTGAAAATGAACTGCCAAAAACAAAATATAATAAAAGAATCAATTCTCGTTCTAAAAAAGCTGAGGATATTAGAAAAATGTATAAATAAAAAATCCTGAAAAGGATTTTTTTTATTTTTTTGTATAAAATATCGAGTATAGTTTTCACAATTTTCAAGGAGGAACTAATGAAAAAAAGTTTTACAAATAAAGAGTTCAATGAAATTTTGTCAATTTTGTCAAATGATTATGATATTTATGCTCCAATTACTCTTCCATATAAAGGAACTTTTTCAGATACCGATTCTATTAAATATGGAAAAATATCAAATATTGAGGAAATAAACTTAAACAACAAATCTCATTATTCCGCAAAAGAAATATTACTTCCAATAACTCAAACTTTATTTTATTTTACAGAAAAAGAATTTATCAAACCAAAAATTAAAACTAAAAAAAGTTTAATCTTTCTAAGAAGTTGTGATTTACATTCTGTAAATCGAGTTGAAAATATCTATTTACACAACAAGTATTCAGATGAATATTATAAAGAAGTAAGAGATAAAGTTAAATTTATAGTTATGGGATGTCCAGGACAAGGTTGGGATAGTTGTTTTTGTGCGTCCATGGGAACTAACAAAACAGAGATGTACAATATTGGCGTTAAATTTCAAGACAATAAAATTTTTGTAGATGTAAAAGATCAAGACTTTAAAGAAGTTTTCAATAACGGAGTGGATTCAGAATTTGAAATGGAATTTGTAACTTCTAATAAAGAAGTAGTTACAATACCGGAGAGAATAAATGAGGACGAGGTAATTAACTTTGAGATGTGGAGAGATTATGATCGTTGTATAGCTTGCGGACGTTGTAATTTTGTATGTCCAACTTGTACTTGTTTCACTATGCAAGATATTTTTTATAAAGATAATGAAAAAAATGGTGAAAGAAGAAGAGTATGGGCATCTTGCCATGTTGACGGTTTTACAACTATGGCTGGTGGACATGAATTTAGAAAAAAAACTGGAGATAGAATGAGATTTAAAGTTTTACACAAAATTTCTGACTATAAAAAACGTTTTGGAGTTCAAATGTGTACAGGATGCGGAAGATGTGAAGATATTTGTCCAGAGTATATCTCATATATTAATTGTATCAATAAACTTGCAAAGAAATTAGGTGATAAAAATGACTAATATATATAAACCAACTGCCTGTGAAATTTTAAGTATAAAATCTGAAAGTCCTATTGAGTGGCTATTTAGAGTTAAAACTAACATAAAACCAGAGCCTGGACAATTTATTCAGGTATCTATTCCTAAAGTTGGAGAAGCTCCTATTTCAGTTGCTGGCTACAATATTGAAGAGGGTTGGATAGAATTTTTAATTAGAAAGGTTGGAAAAGTTACAGATGCAATATTTAATCTTAATCCTGGAGACTTCTTATTTTTAAGAGGCCCTTATGGTAATTGTTTCCCACTTGAACAATATACAGGAAAAAATTTAGTTATTGTAGCTGGTGGAAGTGGAACTGCACCTGTTAGACCACTTATAGAAAAATTTATAAACGATAAAATAACTACAGTAGATTTACTCTTAGGGTTTAAAGATTTAAATTCGGTTCTTTTTAAGGATGAAATTTTAAACTGGAAGAAAAAATCATCTATGATTTTAACTGTTGATAAAGGTTGCGGACTTGACGGAGAGTGTGTTGGTTTAGTAACTGAATATATTCCACAATTAAAACTAATAAATGATATTCAAAACTTGGAGGTTGTTATAGTTGGACCTCCAATTATGATGAAATTTTCAGCTTTAGAATTTTTAAAATTAGGTATTCCAGAAAATCAAATTTGGGTTTCTTTTGAAAGAAATATGTCTTGTGCTGTTGGAAAATGTGGGCATTGTAAAATAGACGAAACTTATGTTTGTTTAGAAGGACCAATATTTAATTATACAAAAGCTAAAACACTTTTGGACTAGGAGGAAAAAATGGCTTTAGAATTGGTGAGAAAAACTTTTACTAAAAATGGATATAGAGTCACAAAAAATAGAGATGAAACTGCATTAAGAGTCAGAGTTCCCGGTGGAGAAATAACCGCAGATTTACTTTTACAAGTTTCTGAAATTGCTAAAAAATTTGGAAATGGAAAAGTTCATATAACAACTCGTCAAGGATTCGAAATTAAAGGTATTGACATTAGAAAGGTAGACGAAGTTAATAAGGCTATTCAACCCCTTATAGACGGAATGGATATCAATCAGCCTAACGGGATTGGAAATGGTTATCCTGCGGCGGGAACAAGAAATATTACGGCATGTATTGGAAATCAAGTTTGTCCAAAAGGACAGTACAATACTACTGAGCTTGCAAAAAAAGTTGAGAAAGCAATATTCCCAAGTGATTATCATTTTAAAGTTGCAATTACTGGATGCCCAAACGACTGCATTAAAACTAGGATGCATGATTTTGGTATAACTGGTATGGCACATCCTTTATATGAGTCATACAGATGTGTATCTTGTGGTGCTTGTGTTAAAAAGTGCAAAGGACTATCTACAGGAGCTTTAACATCTGAAAACTATAAAGTTGTAAGAGATCACAGCAAATGTATCGGTTGTGGAGAATGTGTTTTAAACTGTCCAACTTCAGCTTGGACAAGAGATGAAAACAAATACTACAGATTCTCAATATTAGGAAGAACAGGGAAAAAAAATCCTCGTTTAGCTGAAGATTGGATTTTATGGGCTGATGAAGAATCTCTTTTAAAAATAATCGTAAATACATACAGTTTTGTTGGAGAGCATATCAATAAATCTCTTGCAAAAGAGCATATAGGTTATATTGTTGATAGAACAGGATTTATGATGTTTAAAAATTGGGCATTAAAAGATGTCGATTTAAATCCCCTTGCTGTTATTAGAGAAAATGTTTATTGGAACGGAATTATCTATTCTGGCGCTGAAAATGATTTAGGAAAATAAATAAAGTGTTCTGAGAATTAATTCTCAGAACACTTTATTTTTTTATTTGTTATTTCAGAAAGTTTTTTGGATTTTTTAAAGAATCTATTTTTTAGTTCTGGACTTATTTTTTTAAAATAAAATTTTATAGCACTTTTTTTAATTTTAATACCCATATTTTTGACAAATTCTACAGACTCAAATTCTGTTCCATCAGCAGCTCTTAGTATAGCACTCAACAATAAAATAATTTGTTTTTCTTTCAATGTAAATCTTTTTAAAAACAATTCCTTATTCCAACTACCCGTATGATATTTTGCAATTATAGCAATTTTAGTTTTATCTTTTTGAGTTAATCCCAGTTCTTTTGATGCCATTATGAAATCAAAACTATTTTCAGCATGTTGACCAAGTTTCGAATGTCCAATGTCATGTAAAAAAGCTGAAATCCTTAAAATTTCTTTATCTTTTTTTGAAGTTTTGTATTCTTTTTTTAATTTCTTTAAAATAATTTGAGATTTTTTTTCAACTCGTCTCACGTGTTCAAAGTCAGGAGAAAGTTTTTTAGATAAAACTAAAACAGGATCTAAAACTATTTCAAAAAGAGATTGTAAATTTTGTTTAATTTCATCAACATTATTTAAAATTTCAGTCTCTTTTTCTATAAAAATTTTCCAAATATTGATGATATCCTGTTCCTGCATATTCTTTAAAAACTTGAAAGTCACTATATCATGACTTTGTCCTAGAATCTCTTGAATCTCTTCAAGCTTTTTAATTTTAGCTTTATCTTCATTAATAGCTTCAAAATGATATCTTAACTTTTTTAATCCAATTCTTAACTTATGTAAATTATTAATATTTAAATTTTCTATTAATATTTTTGTCCTCAATTTATAATCCTTAAAATTAATTTTATTTTTCTTTAAACTTAACTTATCTAAAAATTTATTATCTAGTTTTCGTAACTCTTTCAAAAGATTTTTCTTTATTTTCTCCTCTTCTTCTGAATATAATTTTATTATGTTTTCTTTATTTGATAATTCTAAAGAATTTAAAATAGTTTTTTCAACTTGAATCTCTCTAAGAGGTTCTAAACTTTTCATCAGTTTCTTTAAAAAATTAATTAAATCACTATTATCACTAGTTAATTCTAAAATAGCCATAGATTTTCTAATCGATACTCTAATTTGATGAGCTATTTCTATATCATTATTGTTTTTAATCTTATGTATTAATTTATTTATATTTTTTAAATTTTTATCCAATTTTCTTATAATTTTATCCATATAATCCTCCAGCTATCTAAATTAAATCAACTCAACTTATATAGAATATTTGAAATTAAAATCAAATATCATTTTTAATTCTGTTATTTAACTTGATTTTTTTTTAAATATGAGGAAAACTTAAGTAAAAGTTTGATTAAATAAATATTTCTAATAAAGGAGAGTACATTATGAAGATAATCGCATCGCCTAGTAAGTATATCCAAGGAAAAAATATTATAGAAAATTTTAAAAGTATTGTTGAAACTTTCGGAAAAAATAATCTTATAATTGCTGATTCATTTGTTACATCTATCGTTAAAGAGCCAATAGAAAACTCTAAGGGAAGTAAAGACACAAAAGTTAGTTTTAATTTGTTTAATGGTGAATGTTCAAAGAATGAGATAAATAGAATTGTAAAAATAGTAAACGAGCATAATTATGATTGTATTGTGGGAGTTGGTGGTGGAAAAACTCTTGATACCGCAAAAGCAGTAAGTTTTTATACTAAAAAACCTGTTGTTATAATGCCTACAATTGCCTCAACTGATGCTCCTACAAGTGCACTTTCAGTAATTTATACTGATGATGGAGCTTTTGAAGAATATCTTATGCTTCCAAAAAATCCTGATATTGTAATGATTGATACAGAAATTGTTTCTAATGCTCCTACAAGACTTTTAGTTTCAGGAATTGGAGATGCTCTTTCCACTTACTATGAAGCTAAAGTTTGTTTTGATGCTAAAGCAATAGCCATGTCCGGTGGACAATCTACTCTTGCAGCTCTTGCTCTTGCTAAACTTTGTAGAGATACTTTGTTAGCTGAAGCTTACGAAGCTAAAATAAGTTCAGATTTAAAATTAGTAAATGAAGCTTTAGAACATATAATCGAAGCAAATACGTATTTAAGTGGAATTGGTTTTGAAAGTTCTGGTCTTGCAGCAGCTCATGCAATTCATAATGGATTAACTGTTCTACCAGAAACACACCATATGTTTCATGGAGAAAAAGTTGCCTTCGGTACGATTTCTCAATTAATACTTCAAAATGAAATTGAGGAAGCAAAAAAAATTATTACATTCTGTAAAAAAATTGGTCTTCCTACAACATTAGAAGAATTAGGAATTAAAGATAACATAAGAGAAAAAGTTAAAGAAGTATCTATTGCTTCTTGTGCTCCTGGGGAAACAATTCATAATTTCCCTTATAAAATAACTCCTGATATGGTTGAATCTGCAATATTAACTGCAGATGCTTTAGGAAAATTATAAGATAAAAAAATCCTCTTGAATTAAACATCAAGAGGATTTTTTATTAACTACTTTTTTATAAAATTTGCTGAGTTTTCTCCAGCTATTTTTCCAAATACTACTATATCAGTTACCGCATTTCCACCTATTCTGTTTGCTCCATGAACTCCTCCAGTAATTTCTCCTGCTGCATAAAGTCCTTCTATAACTTTTCCATCTTCTCCCAATACTTCTGTTCTATCATTTATGTGAACTCCACCCATAGTATGATGTATTGCTGGCGAAACTTCTATTGCATAGAAAGGCCCAGTTACAATAGCTCTAGGAAGTCCTTTTTTTGCAAAATCAAGATCTTCTTTATTTTTTACAAATTCGTTGTATTTATTTAAAGTTTTAGTTAATTCAACTGAATTAACCCCTATTTTCTTTGCTAACTCTTCTAAAGTATCGGCTTGAACAGTCAATCCTTTTTTTACATATCCATTTATTGCTGAAAGATTTTCTCTAACTCCTTGATCAAATACTAAAAAAGCACTTTTCCCTTTTTGGCTTAATTCAGCTTTTGAAACTACATCTCTTGTTTCAAGTTCGTTAATAAATCTCTGTCCATCTCTATTTACAAGAATTGCTCCTTCTCCTCTTACACTTTCAGTTATCATATCACTTTTATTATGTACAACTGTTGGATGAGTTTGAATTTCTTTCATGTCAATTAGAGCTCCACCAGCATCCACAACTAATTTTATTCCTTCACCAGTGATTGCTGGATTATTTGTAGATCCAAACCCTTCTAAAGCTGGGTTGTATTTCGTTACCATCTCAGGATTTGCACCAAATCCACCAGTTGCCATAACTACTGCTTTTGCTGATATTTCATATTGTTTATCACCTTTTTTTACAACAACTCCAGTGATTTTACCATCTTTTTTTAATATTTTTACAACTTCACTATTTGTTCTAATCTCTATTCCCTTTTTCTCAAGAGTTGAGTTTAGAGCATCAACTATAACCGGACCTACGGCCTTTCCACCAGTTGGTCTATGAATTCTTTTAACACTTTGACCACCAGAGAAAGATACTTCTGTTAAATCCGTTCCTTTTTCTATTAACCAACTAACAGCATTCTTAGATTCGTCTGTCATCTTTTTTACTAAACTCTTATTATTTAAGTTTTTTCCACCTTTCATAGTATCTTGGTAGAAAAGTTCCTCAGAATCTTCTATTCCTAATTTTTTTTGTAAATCTGTATTTGCGGCATTAATTCCTCCTGTTGCATAGTTAGTATTTCCACCAACCATGGCCATTTTTTCAAGAAGAATTACTTTAGCTCCATTTTCATTTGCAGCAATAGCAGCTGAAAGACCGGCTCCTCCTCCACCTACAACAACAACATCTGTAGATATATCTTTAAGCTCTTCATTTTTAACAATTGATTTATCTAACTTTTTTAAAGTAACTCCAGCCATAGCCACTGCCTTTCCAACAGCACTTTTTAATCCTTCGCTTGTGTAAGTAGCTCCAGCTACGTTATCAACATCTAAGCTTTGATTTGCTATAATCTCTTCACTTATAGTTTTCATAGCTCTTTTTGTAAAATTAGACTCTTCATGCTTTACAACTTCTATATTTTTTATAGCTTTATTCTCAACTTCAACTTTTACTTGAATAGATCCATTATAACCTTCTCCAGATGCTATATATTCTTTTGCTCCTAAAGCTAAACTTCCTACTATAAAAAATGTAGACAAGATTTTTTTAACTAAATTATTCTTTAGCATAAACTATTCCCCTCCGATAATGTTTTGAGTTTGACTACAGTATACTAAAATATATAAAATAATACAAGAAATTATAATTGATTTTTATATTTTTATGAAGTATATTAGAATGAACTGTTATAATATAATTTAAAAAGGAGGGAATGTGGAAAGTTTTTTATTAGAAGCTAAAAATATAAAAAAAGAATTTCCAGGAGTTTTAGCCTTAGATGGAGTCTCTTTTAATTTAAAAAAAGGAGAGGTTCATGCTCTACTTGGAGAAAATGGAGCTGGAAAATCAACTATGATGAAAATATTTTCTGGAGTCCATAAAAAAAATGGTGGAGAACTTCTACTAAATGGAAATCCTATAGAAATAAAGTCACCAATTCACGCTGCTAGTCTTGGGATAGGAATTATATATCAAGAATTAAATCTTTGCCCTCATTTGACTGTTGCTGAAAATATTTTTTTAAGTCGTGAATTTACTAAAGGAATATCTGTAGATAAGAAAAAAATGGAAATAGAAGCAAAAAAGATACTTGATACTTTACATGCTGATATCGACCCCAGTGTTAAAACCAAAAATCTTTCAATTTCAAAACAACAAATGGTTGAAATTGCTAAAGCTTTATCACAAAATGCAGAAATAATAATAATGGATGAACCAACTTCGTCTCTTAGTGAAAGAGAAATAGCTCAACTTTTTGAAATAATAAATAAATTAAAGAAAAATGGTAAAGGAATTGTTTATATTTCACACAAGCTAGATGAATTGAAGGAAATAACGGATAGAGTTACAATTTTTAGAGACGGTAAACATATATTGACTGATGATTTTGCAAATTTAACTTTGGATGAAATTATTTCAAAAATGGTTGGAAGAAGTATCGAAGATAAATTTCCAAGATTAGATAGAAAAAGAGAAGAAAATAAAAAATTAGAAGTTAAAAATTTAACCAACGCTTTTGTAAAAAATATAGATTTAGATCTTTATGGTGGAGAAGTTTTAGGAATTGCTGGATTAGTTGGGGCTGGAAGAACTGAGCTTTGCAAAACTATTTTTGGGGCCTTCGGTAAATATGAAGGTGAAATAAAAGTAGACGGACAACTTGTTAATATATCTAATCCACAAGACTCTATAAAACATGGTATATCTTATATTGCGGAAGATAGAAAAAGAGAAGGTCTTGCAATTAATATGGGTGTTTCTCAAAATATTAGTTTTTCAATACTGGATAAAATTTCAAGTAAAATAATCGGTTATATTTTTCAAAAAGATTTAGAAAAACATTCTAACGAAATGGTTGAAAAATTAAAAATTAAAACTCCTCACTTAAAGCAAAAAGTTAAAAATTTAAGTGGTGGTAATCAACAAAAAATTGTAATAGGGAAGTGGCTTTTAAGAAATCCAAAAATAATAATTTTTGATGAACCTACTAGAGGTATTGATGTAAGTGCTAAAGTTGAAATTTACAAGATAATAAACGAATTAAAAAATAATGGCTTAGGTGTCATAATAATCTCTTCAGAGTTACCAGAAATTTTAGGAATCACTGATAGAATAGCTGTTATGTGCAACGGAAAAGTCAAAAAGATTTTAGAAACTAAAAAAACAACACAAGAAGAGATTATGCATTATGCTACTCAATTCAATGATTAGGAGGAAATATTTTGAATTATAGTTTATCTTTACGTTCAATTAGAGGAAGAGTTGGAGAAGAAAATTTTCAAATTCTATCGGTTTTAAGTGGTCTACTTACAATGGTATTTTTCTTTTCTATGGGTTCTCCGTATTTTTTTACAACTAATAATTTACTAACTATAGCTTTACAAACATCTATTATCGCCATTATTGCTATTGGACAAACTTTTGTATTAATAACTACAGGAATAGATTTATCTATAGGTTCTAATATGGCTCTTGCTGGTATTATTACGTCAATGGCTTTGGTATCAGGACTTCCTATGGCTGTTGCTATAATATTAGGACTAATAGCTGGTATTATTTCAGGAGCTATCAATGGTTTACTTATCGTTTTAGCTGATTTACCACCATTTGTTGTAACTCTTGGAAGTATGAGTATTGTTAGAGGTTTGGCTCTTGTAATTACAAATGGAATTCCTATTAGCGGGCTTCCTAAAGCATTTAGATATATAGGAAATGGAAAACTTTTAGGAATTCCTTTCTCAGTTCTTCTAATGATTTTTCTAACTTTGTTATTTGGATTTATATTATCTAAAACTAGACTTGGAACTAATATTTATGCTTGTGGAAGCAACTTAGAAGCCGCAAGACTTTCTGGAATAAACACAAAAAAAACTCTTATCACTGTATATATATTTTCTGGTTTCTTAGCTGCCGTAGCTGGTATTGTTCTTGCATCAAGAATAGCTTCAGGTCAACCTAATGCAGGAATGGGGTATGAGCTTTACGCTGTTGCATCCTCTGTTATTGGTGGAACTAGTTTAGCTGGTGGAGAAGGTATTATGACAGGAACTCTTATAGGAGCTCTAGTAATTGGTGTTTTAAGAAATGGATTAAACCTAATGGGTGTATCTGCATTTTTACAGGAGATTTTAATCGGTGTTGTTATAATTTTAGCAGTATTTGCCGATAGAATAAAAAGAAGATAAAAGGGGAGGATTTTTATGAAAAAAAGTTTAAAATTTTTATTGTGTGCGGGATTATTTTTAGGAATGATTAACACTGCTTTTGCTGCAAAGAAATTCGTTTTAATCACTATGGACTCTATGGATGAACATTGGCTTTCTGTTAAAAAAGGAGCTGAAAAAAAGGCGGCTGAATTAGAAGGAGTTGAACTGTTATTCCGTGCTCCTGCTGGAAAAGTAGATCCTAACGAACAAACTAGAATGGTGGAAGATGCAATAAACCAAAATGTTGATGCAATCTTAATCGCACCTTCTGATAAATCTGCTTTAGCTCCTGTTGTAGACAGAGCAATAGAATCTAAAATTCCAGTAGTTATAATCGATTCACCTATCGACAGTGAAGGATATGTAACTTTCTTATCAACTGATAACTATGCAGCTGGTGCTTTAGCTGCAGATACTCTTGCTAACTTAGTTGATAAAAAAGGTAAAGTTGCTATAATAAATGCTCAACCTGGGGCTGGAACAGCAATTGCTAGATCTTCTGGTTTTGAAGATAGACTAAAATCAACTTACCCTGAAATGAAAGTTGTTACTATTCAATATTCAAATGGAGATAAATCATTAGCTTTAAATCAAGCAACTGATATAATGACAGCTAATCCTGATTTAGTTGGATTCTATGCTTCAAATGAAGGTTCAACTGTTGGAGTTTCAAGAGCTCTAGAAGAAGCTGGTAAAGGTGGAGTAATTAAACTTGTTGGTTTTGACTTCTCTAAAGATACTATCACAGGTTTAAATAATGGTACTATTCAAGCTTCTATGGTTCAAAATCCTGAAATGATGGGTTATAAAGGTGTTGAGGCAGCATTTAAATTTATAAACAAAGAAACTGTTGAAAATCATATGGATACTGGTGTAAAAGTGGTAACTAAAAAGGACCTTTAATGAAATATTATTTAGGACTAGATATAGGTGGTACTAAAATGGCCACAACGATTGCAGACAAACATTTTAATATATTAAAAAAAATAGTTTTTCAAACATCTGAAACAATCACTCCAGAAAAAACATTAGAAAAATTCTATTTAACAATTGATAAGATTTTAAAAGATTTATCGATTGATTTACAAGATATAAAATCTATTGGAATAAGCTGTGGTGGCCCATTAGATAGTAAAAAAGGAATAATACTCTCACCTCCTAATTTACCAACATGGGATTATGTTGAAATAGTTAAAATTTTATCAAAAAAATATTCCAAACCAGTTTTTATACAAAATGATGCTAATGCTTGTGCCTTAGTTGAATGGAAATTAGGAGCCGGAAAAAATTTAGATAATGTAATTTTTTTAACTTTTGGAACTGGAATGGGAGCTGGACTTATTTTAAATGGAAAACTTTATACTGGTAAAAATGATATGGCTGGAGAAATTGGGCATATTAGATTATCAGAAGAGGGACCTATAGGATACAATAAAAAAGGCTCTTTTGAGGGATTCTGTAGTGGTGGTGGAATAGTTCAACTTGCTAAAATGAGAGGCCTAAATCTTAATACCGCTCAAGAGGTTTTAGAGCAAGCACAAAGTGGAAATAATTTAGCTAAAAGTATTATTGACGAAAGCGCTAATTACTTAGGATTAGGACTATCTGTCTTGATCGATATTTTAAACCCTGAAGCTATTATTATTGGAAGTATCTACACAAGATGTGAAGATTTATTTCAAGAAAAAGTTACAGAAGTTTTAAAACAAGAAACATTACAAATATCTTTTGACAATTGCAGAATACTAAAATCTGAATTAAAAGAATCTTTAGGAGATTTAGCAGCTATTATCGTTGCTACTGGTGAATACTAATAAATAAAGAGACGGATTAATTCGTCTCTTTATTTATTCCTTCATTCCTTTTACCATCAGTCTTGCTGCACTTATATTTGTTGCTATTGGTACCTTATGAACATCTGACACTCTAATTAAAGCAGCTATATCAGGTTCGTGTGGTTGTGTTGTTAAAGGGTCTCTAAAAAAAAATATCGCCTTTATACCTCCAACTGCTACTTCTGCTCCGATTTGTTGATCTCCACCAATAGGTCCAGATTTATACCTAAATATTTCTAAATTAGTTGCTTCCATAATTTTTCTTCCTGTGGTTCCCGTTGATACTAAAGATTGTTTTGAAAAAAAATCCAAATTTTCTTTCACAAACTCTACTATCTCCACTTTCATGTTGTCATGGGCTATAAGTGCTATTTTCTTCAAGTTTTTTGTCCTCCCTAATTATAGTAAAAAATTTTATTTATATAAGATATTCTGTATTTTTCATCATTTTATCAAAATAAATACATATTTTAATTATAATTCAAATATTATTTTTATTCAAATATTATTTTATCTAAATGTTAACAAGGAGACTATTAAATGATTAATGCCATTCAAAATGGAACAAAAAAAGGTATTTCTATGACTATAAAACTATCAAAAGTTACAATACCAATTTATATTATAATAAAGATTTTAGAACTTACTCCATTCTTTTTATATCTAAGTAAATTCTTTAGTCCAGTTATGAAAATTTTCAATTTACCTGGAGAAGCTGCTCTTCCATTAGTTTTAGGAAATTGCCTAAATGTTTATGCTGGAATTGGAGCTATGAGTGCACTTAATTTAAATTCTAACCAAATAACTACTTTGGCAATAATGATTTCTTTTTCTCATACTTTATTCCTTGAAACTGCAGTAATTAAACAAGTTAAAGTAGACGCTATAAAAATGGTTTTTTTAAGAATTGGAACTGCCATTATTTTCGGTATCTTAACAGGCCAATTATTGGGAGGTAACTAATATGGAATTTCTAATTACAGTTGGAACAGGTTCTTTACTTTCTGTTTTTAATATGGCAAAGATAATTATACCTCTTATGATATTTATGGAAATTGCTAAAAAATATAAAATTCTAGATAGAATTGGAATGCTTTTTAAGCCGGTTACCAACTTATTTAATATGGGTGAAAAATCTGGATTACTTTTAGTTATTGGTTTAGTCTTTGGGCTTTCATATGGAGCTGGAGCAATAATTCAGCATACTGAAGAAGAGCAAGTTCCAAAAAAAGATTTAATACTTATGATGTCTTTTTTATCTCTTTGTCATGCTGTTCCTGAAGATACACTTCTATTTATAGAAATAGGTGCTAAATGGTACTATTTATTAGGATCTAGACTTTTTGCTGCCATTATTTTTACATTTTTTCTATCTAGAACAAAGAAGTTTAGAAATGATCTACAGGTTGAAATAGAGTAGATGGTTTATTGACAAGTATTACATAATAAAGTATATAAATTACTGTATAACCAATAAAATAAAAATTGAAGAGGTGAGTGTTATGAATTTTACATTTAACGACTTTGGGATACTTCTAAAATTTGATATGATTGGTACTTTAGCTATTGGACTTATATCACTTTATATTGGACTACTGATTAAAAAAAAATTTAAATTCTTTTATAATTTTGGAATTCCAGCTCCTGTCATAGGTGGAATTTTATTTGCTATTATTCATCTTTTTATTAGAATTTCAAAAATTGGCTCTATCGAATATACAACAACACTTGAAACGCCATTTATGGTTGCATTCTTTGCTACTATCGGTTTAGGTTCTTCTGTAAAAGCCTTAAAAAAAGGTGGAAAGCTCTTAGTTATCTTTTGGTTACTAAGTGGATTTATGACATTTATGCAAACTGTTATAGGTGTTTCTCTAGCAAAAATTACTGGTATTAATCCTTTACTTGGAATTTTAGCAGGCTCTGTTTCTATGTCAGGTGGACATGGCTCTGCTGGAGCCTTTGGAAAAACAGTAGAGGGTATGGGAGTAATTGGAGCATCTGCAATGGCCCTATCATCAGCAACTTTTGGTTTAATTGCCGGTGGATTACTTGGAGCACCTCTTGCAATATACTTAATTAAAAAGAATTCTTTAAAACCTAAAGACATTGTAGGAAAAGAAAATATTGGATTAAAGGAAAATGATGAAGTAAAAACTATAACTAGTGATTCTCTTCTTAGCCATATTGGAATGCTAACTGTAATTATGGCAATTGGAATTACATTCAGTCAATATTTAAAATCTATTTTAGGAATAGCACTTCCTTCATATGTTGGTGCTATGTTTATTGCTATTTTATTTAATAATCTAAATATTAAATTTAAATTTTTCTCGATAGATAGAAATCTTGTAGAAATTATAGGAGGAGTTTCTTTAAATATTTTCTTATCAATGGCTCTTATCTCTTTAAGACTTTGGGAGCTTGCAGACTTAGCACTTCCGATGTTTATAATTCTATTTGTTCAAGTTTTATTTATGGGAATTTTTACTATGTTTATTGTTTTTAAAGCCATGGGAAAAGACTACGATGCAGCTGTTATGGTTGCTGGAATGTGTGGATCTGGGCTTGGTGCAACGACAAATGCTATGTTAAATATGGGTGAAGTAAGTGAAAAACATGGATATACAGTTAATCCTTATATAGTTGTGCCACTTACTGGGGCATTTTTAATTGATATTTTTCAAATGCCCATAATAATAACAGCAATTAATATGTTCTCTAAATAATAAAAGGGGTTGAAAATATGAAAACGTATACTGTTCGAGCTTTTACAAAAGATAATAAAGGAGGAAATATAGCTGGAGTAGTTTTAGATTGTAGCATTTTTTCTAATAAAGAAATGCAATATATCGCTAAAGAACTTGGTTTTTCTGAAACTGCTTTTATTTTAAAATCAGCTGTAGCTGATTTTAAAATAAAGTTTTTTACTCCTGAATCTGAAGTAGATTTATGTGGACATGCCACAATTGCAGCATTCTCTCTACTTAGAAATTTAAAAATTATTTCATGTGGCACATACACTCAAGAAACAAAAGCTGGAGTTTTAAAAGTTTTCGTTACAGAAAATGAAATTTTTATGGAGCAGTCTTTACCAGAATTTTTAAACATACTAAATTCTTCTGAAATTTTAGACTCTCTGAATATAACTGAAGAATCTTTAGATAAAAATATTCCTGTAAGAATCATATCAACCGGTTTAAAAGATATATTTATTCCAATAAAAAATAGAGAAATACTCAATAAAATATCCCCTAATCAAGATATGATTAAAAGTATTTCTAAAAAATTTAACGTTATTGGATACCATCTTTTTGCTTTAGATGAAGAAGTAAATGTCGATGCTTATTGTAGAAATTTTGCTCCTTTATATGGAATTGACGAAGAATCTGCAACTGGAACCTCTAATTGTGCTTTGGCATGCTATTTATATAAACTTGATAAAGTTAAAAACGATAATTATCATTTTAATTTTATTCAAGGCGAGTCTCTTGGAAACATTTCAGAAATAAAAGGACAATTAAAAATAGAATCAAATCATATAAAAGAGTGCTACATAGGCGGACATTGTTCTTCCACCTATTGACATATAGCAAATATCGAGGTATAAAGGAGATATTAGCTTTTATTAAATAGGAGGGAATTTAAATGAAAAAAACTTTAATACTCACGTCAATAATTTCATTAAGTATTCTATTAACAAGTTGTGGTGATAACCACGAGAAGAATAAAACTTCTAAAGTTACACCTAAAAAAAATACACTTGTTTATGCTCAAATTTCCGAAGGTAAATCACTTGATCCACAAGATTCTACAGATCAATATTCTCAAAATGTTACAACTCAAATATATGATAGATTGATTGAGATTGATGAAATTAATGGAAATTTAATACCTGGATTGGCCGATTCATGGGAAAAGTTAGATGACAAAACTCTCCTGTTACATTTAAATACAAAAGCTAAATTCCATAATGGAGAAGATTTTACAGCTAAAGATGTTAAATTTACGCTTGAAAGAGCAAAATCTCTCCCTAAAGTTGGACACCTTTATAAACTTATTGATACTATCGATATTATAGATGACGATACTGTTAAAATTGTTACATCAGAACCCTTTGCCCCTTTAGTAAACCATCTTAGCCACAAATCAGCGGCTATTATAAGTGAAAAATACTTTGCTGAAAAAGATAAAGATTATTTCCTTAATCCAATTGGAACAGGGGCATATAAATATAATGATTGGTCTATGGGTGAAAAGATAACTTTAACTGCAAATAAAGATTATTTTAAGGGAAGCCCATCCATTGAGACAGTTATAATAAAAGCTATTCCTGAAGAAAATAGTAAAGTTATTGGTCTTGAAACTGGTGAAATTGATATAGCTTCAACTATTCAAACTATTGGAAGAACTACTATTATCAACAGTGATCATTTAACTTTTATGGAAAGACCTTCAGTTTCAACATCATACATAGGTCTTAATACGAGAAAAGGGGTATTACAAGATAAAGAAATCAGAAGAGCAATTGCAATGGGTATAGATAGAGAATCTGTTATAAAGGCTTTAATCGATGGAGATGTTAAAATTGCTGGAAGTTTCTTAGCACCAGTTGTTTTTGGATATTCCGATGATGTTGAAGTTTTAGAATATAATCCAGAAAAAGCTAAAGAAATATTAAATGGCAAAAATATAAAACTTGTATATGCTACGAGTAATAGTCAACTTAATGCTCAAATTGCAGAGGTTGTTCAAGCTCAACTTAAAGAAGTTGGAGTTGACGTAGAAATTCAAACTTTAGAGTGGGGTGCTTTTTTAACTGCTACCGCTAATGGTGATTTAGATATGTTTGCAATGGGTTGGGGACCTTCTACCTCTGATGGAGATTATGGTTTATATCCAAACTTCCATAGTAAACAGTTAGGAGCTGCTGGAAATAGAACGTATTACTCTAATGCTACTATGGACAAGCTTTTAGAGGACGCTAGAAGTGAAATGGATGTTGAAAAAAGAAAGAACTTATATATAGAAGCAACTAAAATTATAAATGAGGATGTTCCACTTATTCCTATGTATTATTCAAATACCACTGTTGGTGTTTCTAATAATCTAGTTGGTGTAGAAGCTACAAGTTATCCTTTATTTTACAAATATTCTTTCAAAGACTAAAAGGAGAAAATTTCATGAAAAAAATTACAGATTCAAATCTATTGAATTCGATAGAAGAACTAACAAATTGTTTTGGTGCTCCAGGATTTGAAGAGGATGTACTAGAAATTATAAAAACAAAAGTAAATTCAAAAAGTATAAAAACAGATTCTATAAACAATCTTTATATAGGATTAGATGAAGTTGAAGATAATAAACCTATAGTTGCTTTTGATTGTCATAGTGATGAAGTTGGTTTTATTGTTGAAAATATTAATCCAAACGGTTCTTTAACTTTTTTACAACTTGGAGGATGGTATGTTGGTAATATACCTGCTCACGCTGTATTAATAAAAAATAGAAAAGGAGAATTTATAAAAGGTATTGTAACATCCAAACCACCACATTTTATGACTCCTGAAGAGCTTCAAAAACTTCCAAAACTAAATGAATTAACTATTGATATTGGAACAAGTAGCTATGAAGAAACAACTCAACTTTATGGAATAGAAGTTGGTAATCCTGTAGTTCCAGACGTTAAATTTTCATATGATGAAAAAATAAAAGTTATGAGGGCTAAAGCTTTTGATAATAGATTAGGTTGTATTGCTGTCATCGAAGTCCTAAATACTCTTATTAATAAAGATTTGAATATTAATCCAGTTGGAATTATAAGTTCACAGGAAGAAATGGGACTTCGTGGAGCAGAAGTTGCAGCTAAAAGAGTAAAACCAAATTTCGCTATAATATTTGAAGGTTCACCAGCAGATGATACTTTTAGAGATGGAAACGCTTCTCATGGTGCTTTAAGAAAAGGTCTTCAATTTAGAACTATAGATGGAGGAATGATTTCTAATTTAAGAGTTTTAAATTATGCTAGAAAGATTGCTGATGAGAAAAATATTCCTTATCAACTTATTGCTAGAGAAAAAGGTAGCACTAACGGTGCTAGATATCATATTTCTGGTTCTGGAATCCCTACTCTTGTAATTGGTATTCCTACAAGATATATTCATACACATTACTCTTATGCCTCTTTAGAGGACTTAAAATCGGCTATAAAATTGGCTCTCGAAATAGCTAGAAATATTACTAAAGAGGAAATAGAAAGTTTTTAAAATATAAAATTGGAGGAATTATTGTGAAACCATTAATTGGAATTACTTCTATGGCAGAAACTGGTGAAAGATTAATAACAAAAAATTTTATAAATTTTAATTATGTTAACTCGGTAATAAAAGCTGGAGGTATTCCAGTAATTTTACCAATATTAGATACAAATATAAATGATTCTTTTATAAACGACTACGTAATGAAGTTAGATGGAATTATTTTTAGTGGTGGTGAGGATATATCACCTCTTCTATATAATGAAAATCCAAATTTAAAACTTGGGAAAATTGATACAAAAAGAGATGTTTTTGAGTTAAAACTTTTAGCTGCTGCGTTAGAAAAAAATATTCCAATTCTAGGTATCTGTAGAGGATGCCAAATTCTAAATGTAGGACTAGGAGGATCTCTCTATCAAGATATTGATTCACAAGTTGAAAATGTTTTTAACCATCATCCAACTGGAATATTAGGAGAAGAAATTTATCACACTGTTAATATAAAACAGGATTCTTTTTTAAAAACAATTTTCACTGAAAATACTATTGGTGTAAATTCTTTCCATCATCAATCAGTTAAAACTCTTGCTCCTAGCCTTAAAATAAGTGCAACTTCAGATGACGGTATAATCGAAGCTTATGAATCAAATGATATGAATTCAAAATTTATAGTTGGGATACAATGGCATCCCGAAGCAATGGTAAATAAATTTGATATTTTTTTAAATATTTTTAAATTATTCGTTGAAAAATCTAATAAAAAAAATTAAATATATTAATAAGTATAGCGACTATAAAAAATTATAGTCGCTATACTTAATTTAAATTATTATAATTCATATATTTTTGAATATTTTTCCTTTAGATATTCAATATAATATTTTGGATTTAAATCTTCACCTGTAATTTCCTCGACTAATTCTTTAGGAGTTTTTAATTTCCCATATTGGTGAATTTTTTCATGTAACCAGTGTTTAATTTTTTCCATATCTCCACTTATCAATATTTTTTCCACATTTAAATCTTTTTTCATTTTATTATAAATTTGTGCTGAATAAGCATTTCCCAAAGCATAAGATGGAAAATAGCCTATAAGTCCACAAGACCAATGCACATCTTGAAGAACTCCTTCTCCATCATTCTTAGGTTCAACACCTAGATACTCTTTCATTTTTTCATTCCAAATTTTTGGCAAATCTTTTACCTTATACTCACCATTAAATATTCCTTTTTCAATTTCATATCTTACCATTATATGAAGAGAATAAGTTAATTCATCTGCTTCAACTCTTATAAGAGATGGTTGAACACTGTTTATTCCTTTATAAAAATCCTCAATTGAAATTTTTTCTAAAAATTTATAGTTATTTTTTAAGTTCTCATAAATTTTTATCCAAAACTCTTTAGATCTTCCTACAATATTTTCATAAAATCTAGACTGAGACTCATGTATTGCCATAGATGTTCCATCTGCTAGTATAGTCTCCTTTAAATCGTCTGATATTCCTTGCTCATATATTGCGTGGCCAGTTTCATGAATTGTACTAAATATAGAAGAGAAAGGCAGTTCTTCTATATATCTTGTTGTTATTCTTACATCATTCTTATTTACAGTTAAGGTAAATGGATGAGCACTTTCAGATATTATCCCTCTATTAAAATCAAATCCTAAATATTTTGCTAGTTCATTAGAGATTTTTTTCTGATTTTCTTTATCTACTTTTCCATTTATTACAGATGAAAAATCTTTATTTTTTTCTTTTATCTGCTTTAAAAGTGGGACAATTTCTGCTTTTAAAGAGTTGAAAAATATATCCAATTTTTCTGTTGTCATTCCTTTTTCATAGTCATCAAGAATCATATCATAGGGATTTTCTAGTTTCCCTCTATATTTTATAAATTTTTTATTAAAATCAAAAATTTTATCTAAACTATTTTCAAAAATTGAAAAATCATTTTTTTCTCTAGCTTCTGCCCAAATTCCTTGAGCTTTTGCTGTTAGTTCAGAATACTCTTTATATTCTAAAGCCGGAATTTTTTTTAGTTTTTCACTTTCTTCTAAAAGTTCTTCTATCTCTTTTTTTTCTGATATTGTCAATAAATTTTCATTTTTCTTTAAAAATCCAAGTAATTCTAAAAATTCTGACGATGTTGCAATTTCATAACTTTTTAAACTTAAATAACCTATCATTTCAGATAGTAACTTTTGTCCTTCCTTAGGAGCCTCAGTCTCTAAATCCCAGTGTATAACTGCCAAAGTGGAGTCTATTAGCTTTTTATCTTTTATGAGACTTCTGAACCTATCTCTTCTACTTTCCATAACAATCACCTCTAAATTTATTATAACATACAACTGTTGACATCAAGACGAGAATAATTTTATAATAAGACTATAAAATTACTTAATATTATCAAGGAGAAAAATAATGAATTCAAATTCTTTTTTACAAGAAGTAAGAGAAAAAATCTTAGAAAGAACTTTTTTTGTTGATTTTACAGTTCAATCTATTTATTTTGTTATAAAACTCTTTATTTGTATTTTACTGTATTACTTTACATTAAAAATAGTAAAAAAAATCCTTCCTGTTTTTAAAAATTCTAATGCTGAAAAAATTATGGATCAATCATTAAAAAGTTTTATAAGTTCTATTTTTAATATCGGTTTACATGCCTTTTTAATTACAATCTGCTTATTAATTTTAGGAATTAAAGAGAGTAGCTTACTTGCTTTCTTTGGTACTCTTGGAATTGGTGTTGGACTTTCTTTAAAAGATAATCTTTCTAATTTTTCCGGCGGAGTAATTATTTTGATATTTGAGATTTATAAAGTAGGGGACGAAGTTTGTATTGCTGATCATGTAGGTTATGTCTATCAAATAGATATTTTTTCCACAAGCATTAGAACACATAATAATGATTTGGTCCTAGTTCCTAATGGAAAAATTGTTTCAGATAAAATTATAAATTATACAAAAACTCCAATCAGAAGATTAAAGTTTATAGTTTCAATCAATTATAGTTGTGATATTGACAAAGCAAGAGAAGTACTAGAAATAATGCTCAGAGAGAATCCATTAGTTTTAAAAGAACCTTCAGTTTATTCTCACGTTGATGAATATGCAGATAGTTCAATCAATATAGCATTAAAAGGTTGGTGTATTAATGAAAATTATTGGACTATTTATAAAGAAACTTTAAATAATATAAAACCAACTCTTGATAGTAATAATATTGAAATGCCTTTTCCACAAATGGACGTTCACATGAATATAGTGAAGGAATAATTAATAAAAATCTATGTACCAGTTTATAAAATATTAGATTGATAATTTTCTAGAGATAGAACTTACAGTTTCCAAAAAGAATGAGTTTAGTGAATGAAAAAATTCTTCAAACGAAGCTAATATATATATATCATTATATTTGAGAAGTACAAAAATTGTAAAAAGCAAGAATATAATTATACAGTTACGCATGATAGCCTCCTTTAGATTAATTTATTTTATGTATATTTATATATTACCTCAATAACCTAAAAATTTCATCATAAAAAAAAGATTTAGAAAATAATGAAAGAAAATAAATATGATAATAATATTTTTTTACTTTAAACTAAATTTGAGGAGCGTCAATTGAATAAATTAAATGCTCCATCTCTTTACCATCATATATCTTAATATATTTATCTATTATTTTCATATTTAGTTTTTGTGCTACATTAATAGAATTAATATTATTGGGTCTTATTTGTGCTATCACCTTTAAGGAATTCAAATTATTAAAAGCATATTCTATACATGCTCTGGCTCCTTCAACAGCATATCCTTTACCCCACGATTTTTTGTTTAAAATATATGCTATTCCTACGAAAGATTTGTTATTTATTTCTTCAACTAAGGGCCCTATAACTCCAATAACCGTATCATTTTCTTTGCTAATTGCTAAAAAATAGCTATATCCTTCGTTATCGTACCTTTTTAAATTTTTATTTATCCATAATTTAACTTCATCATCAGAAAATGATTTTTCCCAAGCATACATAACATCTATATCTTGAAGAATATTTGCAATTTCTAAGTAATCATCTTTTTTTATTTTTCTTAAAATCA
This sequence comes from Cetobacterium sp. 2A, assembly GCF_014250685.1. Taxonomy (GTDB): domain Bacteria; phylum Fusobacteriota; class Fusobacteriia; order Fusobacteriales; family Fusobacteriaceae; genus Cetobacterium. The sequence continues at coordinate 109,594 of NZ_JACFAJ010000014.1, forward strand.
ACCTCTCGGTTTCTATCATAACATCATGCATAGAATTTCTCCTTAATTTCATATTATAAGTTATCCATTTTTGTAAAAAAAACCTTCTAGATTAATGATATTATACCATTAATCTAGAAGGTTTTTTGATGTTTATTTTATCTGTTATAAACTTTAGTATAAAGTTCTTTTAAATCCTTTATATTAATTTCTTTTGGATTTCCACCTGCACAAATATCATTAAAAGCTTGTTCTGATAATTTATTTATATCTTTCATATTAAATATAGTTTTATTTAATTTAGGAATTCCTATTTTTTCAGAAAGCTCTCTAATCGCTTCTACGGCCATATATGCAGCTTTTTTATCTGAAAATCCTGATGTGTCCTTACCTAAAGCTTGAGCTATATTGGCAAACTTTTTATAATTTGAAGATAAGTTATATTCCACAACATCTGGAAGAAGTATTGCATTAGCTAACCCATGAGGAATATTATACTCCGATCCCAACTGGTGGGCTAAAGAATGAACTATTCCCAATCCACAATTAGAGAAAGAAAGTCCTGCAATATATGACCCCCATGCCATTTGAGAACGTGCTTCAATATCGTCTCCATTTTTTACAGCATTCTCTAAAGATTGACCAATTAACTTTATAGATTCAAGTGCCAATACATCACTTAATTCATATGATCCCTTCGTTACATAAGCTTCAATAGCGTGTGTTAAAGCATCCATTCCTGTTGCAGCTGTTAACCCCATAGGTTTTTTTACCATTAATTCTGGATCATTGACAGCTATTGTCGCTAAAGAATTTGAATCAATCATTACCATCTTTATTTTTCGAACTTCATCTGTTATAACATAGTTTATTGTTACCTCGGAAGCTGTCCCTGCGGTAGTATTAATTGCCACTATTGGAACAGATTTATTTTTAGATTTAAAAAGGCCTTCATAATCTCTTATATTACCACCATTATTCACCAAAATTCCCACGGCTTTTGCTGCATCTTGTGGTGATCCTCCACCAATGGAAATTATATAGTCACAATGATTAGCATGATATTCCTTCTGTCCGTTATATACATTTTCCATAGTTGGATTTTCTTCTACTTCACAAAATATTGTGTATTCAGTTGATATTTTCTCTAACTCATCGGTTACTTTTTTTACAACACCAAGATTTACCAAAGTTTCATCTGTTACAATAAAAGCTTTCCCTAAATTCATTTTTTTAACTTCATTAACTGCTTCTTTTAAAGCTCCAGGTCCTAATATATTGACAGATGGCCAATAAATTTTTCTTGTTGTTAGCATTCAAATCCCCTCCCATTTTATCAAAAATATTCCTGATACAATATATACTTTATAAATATTTTGTTGTCAATAATATTAATTTTATAAATAAGAAGCTAGTAGTTTCATTGTCTCAAGAACTCCCTCTACATGAGTTCTTTCATAATGATGTGAAGCGTCAACGTTTGGTCCTATGCAAGCTATTCTTACATCTGCCATTTGTAAAACTGCACCACTTGCATCTGAACCATATCTGTTATAAACATCTGATGTATATGAGATGCCCTCTTTCTCACAAATATTTATCATATTTTTTCTTATGCCAACATCGTATATAGTTTTGAAATCTTTTACTGTTATAGCAACTTTCTTTTCATCTCCCAATGAATCAGCAGTTACAATTCCTATATCCAATGCTATAAACTCTTTTACATCTTCAGGAATAACAGAAATTCCATGTCCTATTTCTTCATAATTAGAAATATAAATATATAATTTGTTTTTAGGTTTAATCTTATTTTCTTTTAAAAATTTTATATATCCAAAAATTTGAGCTATACAAAGTTTATCATCTAAATATTTTGATTTTATATATCCAGATTTACTCACCTTAAATTTAGGATCAAATGATACACAGTCTCCAACTCTTATTCCAAGATTTTCAGTTTCTTTACTATTAAACACTTCCTCATCCAACCTAACTTCCATTGTATCGGCTCTTCTAATAGTTTCCCTTGCCTCATCTCCATAGTGATGAGCAGAAGCTTTATTTGGAAGTAAAGTCCCTTCATATTCTTCACCTGTTAACGTATGGACAATTACATTATCTGACTCTAAAGAACCCCAAATAACCCCTCCCATGTTTGTTAACTCTAATCTTCCATTTGATTTTATCCTTCTTACAATTGCTCCTATGGTATCTATATGAGCTGAAATCATTTTCGCATACTCATTGTCCTCTCCATCTATAACAGCTATTAATGCTCCTTTGTTTGTATGGATATATTCAATTCCAAATTTTTCAAATTCAACTTCTACTCTTTTTGTTGCCAAATCTGTAAATCCAACAACACTAGGTATACTAATAAGTTCTTCAGTTAAGTTTAGTACATAATTCATATCAAAATTTTTCATAAAATCTCCCTATCCCCTTTGTTTTTACATTTCTATATTATATAAATTGTGATGTCCACTGGATTTATATTCAAATCCCTTAATATTTTTACGAAGTCCTATATTTTCTTTTCTATAAATAGTTGGAATAAGTGGAACTTCGTCATTCAAGATAATTTGTGCTTTTGAATACAACTCTTTTCTTTTATCTTGGTTCGTCTCTCTTTGTGCCGCTTCTATAATAGAGTCAAGCTCATTTGATTCATAAAAGCTTCTATTTCCATTAGCACCTTTTGAAGAGCTGTGTAGTAACGGATAAAGAGCATTATCTGCATCTCCTGTTCCTGCATTCCATCCACCAAGTAACATTTGATGTTCCCCATTAGCACTTCTTTGAAGATAAGATCCCCATTCTAAAATTTCTATTTCTAAATCAATTCCTATTTCCTTTAAATTTGACTGAATAATTTGAGCAACCTGAATTCTTACGGCATTATCATTTACCCATACTTTTATTTTTTTTGTTGGTTCGTTACTATCTTCCAAAAGTTTTTTAGCAACTTCTTGATTATAGCTATACGAAGTTAAATCTTGGTCACTTCCAAATACATAAGGACTTACAATCGTTGGAGCAGCTGAAGCTGTTCCTAAGTATATGGCTTCTGCAATTGACTCTTTATCTATAGCAGAAGAAATGGCCTGTCTAAACTTTTTATTGTTGAATGGAGCCGTCAAATTATTTAACTGGATAAATTCTGTACTATAGCTTAATTCAGAAATTAAAGTTAAATCTTGATTTTTTACGATTTGTTCTACATCTATTGGAGCTATCCCATAGGCTATATCAATTTCACCAGTTTCAAGAGCTATCAATCTATTTGTATTTTCTGGAATTACTCTAAAAATTATCTTATCAACTTTAGATTTTCCTAAAAAATATTCGTTAAAAGATTCAAGTTCTATATTTTCTCCAGATATCCAAGCTTTGTATTTGAATGGCCCTGTTCCTAGAGGTTCTTGTCTTACCAACTCCCCTTTATCCAGTGTATATTTTTTATTTTGAATCGCTGTTAAGGGATGAGCTAGACCATAAAGTATAGGTGTAAAAGTAGATTCTAATTCAATATTTACAGTATTATCGTCTATTTTTGTCACTTTTTTAATTTTTTCAATTACAGATCTACTTCCAGGCATAGAAAAAGCTCTTTCTAAACTAAAAATTACATCCTCTACAGTTAACGTTTCTCCGTTGTGGAATTTAACATTATTTTTTATTTTTATTTGTAAATTTAAATCATCCTTAAACTCCCAACTTTCAGCAAGTTCTGGAACTAATTCACCCTTTGAATTAACCCCTATTAAAGTATTAAAAATTTGTTTTGTGATTGCTAATGCTGGAACCTCATTATATAAATTAGGATCTAATGATTTTGGCTGAGCTCCCTGAGAAATTTTTAATATTTTTTCATTTGTTTTATTCTCTTTTTCTTGTTTTCCACATCCTATAAAACTTAGTAATAATATAATCCATAATAAAATATTTTTTTTAAAGTTCATATGTCCCCCCGTGTATTTATATCATTTTAGTTATACTGATTTTCAAATTTTAACCAATCTTCTTTTCCTTCCACAATACCACCAATCGATATATATCCAGTTTTATTTGCTCCTATTTTAAACTTTTTCTCTATTATTTTATTTGTTCCATCTTCAGTTTTAAAATTGATTTTTATAACATGGCTCGGACCTTTAACGGCAATTTTTGATTTTTTTCCACTGTTTACTTTAGTCTCTTTTAATCCATCTATAGAATAAACAATAACTTTTGGTGCTTTAAATTCTGCAACAGACACATTTTCAACAAAAATTTGATGCTGTTGTCCATAAATATATAGATAGTAAGATCCAATCATCGTGAAAATTATTAAGATTATCCAATTTCGAATTATCTTCATTAGTTATCACTTCCTTTATTTATATAAAGTTCGAATGCTTTTTTTCTCTCTTGTTTCTTTTCTTTATCTCTTCTCCATTCGTGTAAAACTAAAACTAATGCAATTATTCCATAAGAAATAAATACTCTAAAGAACTCTCCTATTTGTGCAGAACCTACAAGTTCTTTTCCTGCTCTTGGAGAAATTATAAACATCAAATGAAATAGTACAACTCCTGTTAAGGCGTTTGATATACTAGCTTTTACAACTGAAGCTCCTCCAATAAGTAATGCAGCAATTGAAAACATTCCAATTTGTTCATGGCTATTATAAGTATTCATAGTTCCTATATTTTGTAAAAATATTATTTGTCCAAAACTAGCAAGTACTGTAGATATAACAATAGCAATTATTCTTGTTCTATCAACCATTATTCCAGATGATTTAGCAACCTCTATATCTTGTCCGACAGCTCTCATGTCTTGACCAAGTTTTGTCTTTTTTATCCAAATTATAAATATACAAAGTAAAAATATTACAAAGAATGTCGCAAGTGGAATTGTTTGATCTCCAATTTTAAATGACCAGATATCATCCAATGCTCTTCTAACACCTTTTAAATCAATGGCATTTCTAATTCCAGTTCCTCTTGAAAGTATCAATTGTGGATTTTTTATTGAAATGAAGTTTCCCATTCCATATAAAACAATTAATTGATAAACTCCATTTACGAAAAATCCAAGCATCATCGAAGTAATCATTTCTTTTCCTTTTGCTCTATTTAAAACAGTTCCTCCTACAATTCCTAATAAAATTGCCATTGGAATTGAAATAATTGAAGCGAGTATTATTCCTTGAATTCCAACTATGTTCCATTCAGTTATAAAAATAAGAGCTAGTTGACCTGACATTGCACCTAAAATTATTCCAAAGTTAAGCCCCATACCAGCGATTATTGGTATTAAAAGAGAAAGAACTAAAAAAGAGTTTCTTCCAAGTCTTTCAATAATTTCCTGAACGAGATATGAACCTGTTAATTTAGAAACAGGAATGGCCGCCATTAAAAATAAAAGTATCATTAATGGAACTATATTATTAATTAAAAAACTTTTTATTTTTTCCATTAGTTGCTTCCTCCTTTTCTTGTAAGTGCATAAAGTATCATTCCATTTGAAATTATTACTCTTATTGTTTCTGACATATCCGTTTCTATAACACCACTTATAACTATTGGTGTCATTGTAATTATCCCTTGAAATAAAAATGTTCCTACTATTACGTTAAATATATTCGCTTTATTTATAGAAGCCCCACCTATTAAAATTGCAGCGATTGCAGGAAATGCCATGTAAAATGGTGCTAAATACAGTTGTACAAATCCAAAGCTCTGTTGGTATATAATTATTCCTACTGCCGCTACAACAGTAGAAATGATTATTGATCTCTCTCTCGTCTTATCAATATCTATTCCTATTGCTTGTGCAAATTTCTCATTACTTCCAACCGCCTTCATAGCCATACCTTTTTTTGTTCTAAAAAATTCATTCATAATAAATGCTAATATTAGAAAAAATATTATTTCTCCAATATAAGAAAAATTTTTGGGTAATCCAATCATATTTCCTAAAATCTTATCCCAATAACTTTCTATACTTATCGTTGTACGAAGTCCTTCTCCACCATATGCCCAAATCATATTGGGCTTCTTAAATGGTAAAATTATCCACATAATACACATTAGAGCTACAGATGAGAACCCTATATACGTAGCTATCATCATCTCTCCACCCTTTACTTTATTCAGTATTTTTCCATAAAGAGATCCAAAAACAATCGCAAAAGGAATAGAGATAAAAATAGCTCCTAAAAATCCAAAAATTCCAGTTAATCCAAGTTCTATACTTATAACTGCTCCTAACAGTCCTGCCTCTATTCCAAGGGGCATTCCAAAATTAAGTCCAGTTCCTGATTGTATCATTGGAATCAGTGATAAAACTAGAACTACATTCATTCCAAATCTTATTAGAGTATCATTGAAAGCTACTTTTAAATTTATTCCAACAAATGGAGCAATTATATAAAGCGACAAAAGAAAAACTCCTATTATGATTCTTGGAAGACCTACATTATTTATTATTTTTTTTATATTACTCATTTTCCTCACCTTTCAGTCCAACCATCATTTTTCCAAATTTTAACAAATTATCTTCTGGAGACAATATTCCAGCTATCTCGCCCTCTGTCACTATAGCTATTCTGTGGCAAATATCTCTTAATTCTTCTATCTCAGAAGAAGTTATAATAATTGTTGTTCCTTTTTCTTCGTTATATTCTCTTAACGTTTCAAGAACTAATTTTTTGGCTCCTACATCTATTCCACGAGTTGGTTCAGATACAAATAAAACTTCAGGATTCATTGTAAATGCCTTAGCCAAACAAACTTTTTGTTGATTACCACCACTTAATTCGCCAGTTTTTTGTTTTCCATTCGTACATCTTATTTCAAGTTTTTCAATATATTTTTTAGAATTTTTTTCAATTTCTTTATCATCAATTACTTGAAATAGTCCACCTAATTTTTTCTTTAAAAATTCATTTTTTATTTCTATAGCTGGATAAGCAATATTTTCATCAATACTTTTATCTAAAATTAATCCTACACCTTTTCTATCTTCTGATACAAAATATAATCCTTTTTTTAGTTGATCTATAGGTGTATTTAACTGTAGACTCTCTCCATTAAACTTTATTGTTCCGCCTGAAGTTGCAAGACCCATAACTCCATTTGCTATTCCTATTTTTCCTTGCCCTGCCATTCCACCAATTCCTAAAATTTCACCCTTTTTAACTTTTAAATTTACATTTTTTACTATTTCACCTGGCATATCAACCCATAAATTCTCTATATCTAAAATATTTTTTTCCTCAGAAAAATTTTTTCTTTTCTTTTTCGTATGATCTATTTTTCTTCCTATCATCCACTCAGTAATTTCGTTAACATTAGTTTCTTTAGTTGAAATTTCGTTTATTAAAACTCCATCTCTTAAGACTACAACTTTATCACATACTGTCATAATTTCATCTAATCTATGCGTAATAAAAAGTATGGATATTCCTTCATCTGCTAATCTTCTCATTGTCTTAAGAAGAATATCAGCCTCTGTTTCTGTAAGAACTGCTGTTGGTTCATCTAGTATAAGTAATTTTGTATTTTTTCTTTCTATTTCCCTAGCTATTTCTGTAAATTGTTTATGGGCAACCGACATCTCACTAACAACCGTTTCAGGATTAATTTGTACTCCTAAATGAGAAAATGCAACCGTTGCTCTCTCTTCTATTTTTTCCATATTTAACTGATTTAATTTTTCTCCAAACAATTCTTTAAAAATTGATTTATTTGTTGTCTCTCTATTAAGGACTATATTTTCTGAAGCTGTAAATCCAGGAATTAATGAAAACTCTTGATGAACCATTCCTATTCCAGATTCTAAGGCATCAAAAGAAGAACTAAAATTTATTTCTTTCCCTTGAAATAATATTTTTCCGTTATATCCTCCTGTACTAGCTATAACAGGCATTCCAAATATAATTTTCATTAAAGTAGATTTTCCTGCTCCATTTTCCCCAACTAATCCAATTATTTCCCCTGTTCTTACTTCCATATTTATATTTTTTAATACTTGGTTTTCCCCAAAACTTTTAGACAAACCCTCAATTTTAAGTAATATTTCTTCCAATCTACTCACCTCATAAAAAAGTAGCCACCAACCCATATATTTAACTTAGGTCAGTGGCAAACTCTATATTTATTTTTGTTTTAATTATTCTATTGAATCGTAAAATATTTTTCTGGAACTTCTGAAGTTGTCATTTTCATATATCCTTTTCCAAATACATAAGTATCTTGATAAAGTAAGAAGAAATTTTCTCTTTCCACACCTTTAGTATCTACATATGCACTTCCATTCCATCCAGCTCCCGGAGTATTTTTTTCAAATGTATTTTTTATAGAATCAAAATCTAAAATATCAGTTCCATTTTCTATTACATCTTGAATATGATTTCCTAAAGCAACTGTCGAACTGAAGTTATAAGAATATGCCCATGTTCCCATTCTTCCACTTCCACCTTTTTCTCCTACAGTTTTTTCAACCTTTGCTAATATTTTTGGCCAATTTCCCTTTTCATCTTCTGAGAAATTAATTCCTAATGCTCCAGGATATCCCATTGTAGGTGATGGTAAATCCGCTTCAATAAAATATCCACCTTTTTCTGCTATTCTTTTTAAAAGAGGCTCTGTATGAGCGTCGTTAGTAGCAAAGAAAGCAACATCAGTTCCATATTTATTTATCCAACTTGGTACTTGCTCAAGTATATATTGTTGAGCTCCTGCAATTCCAACATCACTAACTGGATCTGGAGCTGTCATGTCTATAAATTCTAATCCTAACTCTTTAGAAGCTTCAGACATAATATTTCTTCTTCTAGATAGTAATTCATAACTCATATGTCTTGGAAATGATATATGCATAAATTTTTTAGCACCTAAATCTTTTGCTGCTTTTACAATTAAATATCCTCTAGCAACATTATCTGGGTTAGTAACAAGATCTGAAACTTCTGTTATCATTTCTGGATCTTCATGTGGTGAGTTAGCTACCAATAAAATATCTGGTCTTTTCTCTCTTATTCTTCTAAAAGCTTCAACTGTTCCCGGAATAGCCTCTACAACTAAAACTGCTTTCATTTTTGGATCATCTGCTAATCCAACCATCTGAGAAATTGTAGTTTCCATTTCTTGCATAAAATTATCTGGATACGTAACATGAATTACTTTTCCACCCTTATCGGCAGATCCATAAAGTTCTATAAGTTTTTCTGCTCCACGAAGGCCATCTTCAGATTGAGACACGGTTCCAGAAACAACTCCTATATGATAGTCTTCCGCTGAAAAACCAACTAATGAAATTATAAAAGTAAACACCAATAATAACCATTTTTTCATAATTTTCTCCTCCTCTTAAAATGTATTCCAGTATCACTACTTTGTTTCAGTTTTAAAAAAATATTTTTATAAATTTTATATTTTAAAAGATATTAACTCATTTTTTGAAAAATAGCAACACATTAATGTTATTTTTTTAATATCATTGTACAAATAAAATATATTTAGTTAGTTTATACCACTAACTTTGTGAAAATAAGATTGTTGCATTTTAAAATAACGCATGTTATAATACTAGCGTAATTTATATTAGGGGGGATTTTATGAAAAAACTTTTTTTATTATTTTTACTTATTACAAGTTGTACATTTGCACTAAATTTTAATAACGAAACATACATTTTAAATGGAACAGGAGTTAGAAAAAAAGCAATAATTAAGCTCTACACTGCTAATCTTTATCTAAAAGAGAAAAATTCAAATGCTCAAAATATTCTTGAATCTAAAGAACCAATGTTAATAGAACTAACTATAAATTCAAGTTTAATTACTAGTGACGATATGAAAGAAGCAATAAATGATGGTTTTAAAAATTCGGCTACTAACTTTTCTAAATTACAAAAAAGAATTGATGAATTTAATGAAGTGTTTGTAAAAGAAAAAATTATCAAAAATGATATTTTTAAATTTGAATCTAAAGATAAAAATATAATTGTCTATAAAAATGAAATGTTTCTTACTAAAATCGAGGGACAAGATTTTAAAGAAGCTTTATTCGGTATTTGGCTAGGAGAAAATCCTATTGATAAAAATTTAAAACTAAATTTATTAAAATCTAAATAAAAAGATAGGGATAAAATCCCTATCTTTTTATAACTTTTATTAAAATAACTTTTCCTTTAATACTACATTTTTTTTCATCAAGTTCTCTTAAAAGTAAAAGTTCCTTAGATTTTAACACTATATCTTGATTTTCAAATTTAATCTCTGAAATTCCATCATAATTATAAATATAATTATCTCTAAATATTTCTATCTCTTCAAACTCTTTATTATCAATAATTTTTGCCTCTATATTGTATTTATTTTTTTTATAGATAACATTAAAATCTTCTGAAATTTGTAAAGCTTTCGATTTTGTAGAATCATTTCCAGAAAATTCATGTATTTTAAATTCCTTTAAATTTTCAAATTTTGAATTTTTACTTGATATTTCAATACTTCCTTTTAATATAACCAAAATTCTTTCGTAACCACGATAAAATGTAAAATCATTTTCCCCAGGATTTATAGAAGCTACTGAAATTCTTATATCAAAATCATCTTTTACAGTATAATTATCAGGTTTTATATATAATTGCGCTGTCAGTCCGCCACTCCACTGCGTTTTTGTTGCATTCGAATATTTTATAATTTCAAATTTCATTTTCTCCCCTTCATTAACTTTATTTATATATTATACCTCTTAATTAAAATATATATAATCAAAATTTAATCCCAACAAATTCATTTTATAAATGGTATAATAATAAAAATGAATAATGAGATAAAAGACAATTGAAAAAAAAAGTAGATTATGTTACAATTATTAAAATTAGAAACATCTAAAAAACAATAATAATAAAGTTTACTCATATATCTTGGTAATATGGTCCAAGAGTCTCTACGTTTTCGCCGTAAAAGAAAACGCTATGGGTAGAACTTATACTATATAAATATATCCTAACTATTTAGAAAGTATAGATTCTATCCACACAGAGTCTATACTTTTTTATTTACAAAAATTATTGGAGGATAATATGAAACAAATTTTAATTAAAAATGCCTATGTAGTTTCAATGAATAGTGAAAGACAAATATTCAACAATGGATCTATTCTTATAGAAAATAATCTAATCAAATCTATCGGTAAAGTTGATCCTTCTCTTGTAAACGAAGATGCAGAAATATACGATGCTGGTGGAAAAATAGTTCTTCCTGGATTTGTAAATACTCACGTACATCTTTCACAACAACTGGGAAGAGGAATTGCTGATGATGTAGATTTACTTACTTGGTTAAGAGAAAGAGTTTGGCCATATGAAAGTAGTTTTGATTATGAAGATTCTCTTATCTCCTCAACTGCTTGTTGCGTTGAACTAATTAAATCAGGAGTTACAACTTTTCTTGAATCTGGAGGACAATACGTTGATGCTATGGTTGAAGCTGTACAAAATACAGGTCTTAGAGCATGTCTTTCTAAGTCTGTTATGGATGAAGGGGAAGGACTTCCTAATCAATGGATAAAAACTACACAGGAAGAATTAGACTCTCAAATAAATCTTTTTAATAATCACAATGATACTGCCGAAGGAAGAATAAAAATCTGGTTTGCTTTAAGAACTATTTTTAATAATTCTGATGATTTAATAATCAAAACAAAAATGCTTGCTGATAAATATAATACGGGAATTCACATGCATATAGCTGAAATTGCTGCTGAAAATGAATACGTTAAATCATCTAGAGGAAATTCTACTGTTGAACAACTTCATAGACTTGGAGCCCTTGGTCCAAATCTTCTTGCAGTCCATACTGTGTGGCTTACTGATAGAGAAATTGACTTATTTAAATTATACGATGTAAAAGTTTCTCATAATCCTGCCGCTGCTATGAAGGTAGTTCTTGGATTTGCAAGAATTCCTGAAATGTTAGAAAAAGGGATTCCTGTTTCGATTGGAACTGATGGAGCTCCTTCAAATAATAGAATGGATATGATGAGAGAGATGTATCTTACTTCTCTTATTCATAAAGGTAGAACTTTAAATCCTCATTGTGTTCCAGCTGAACAAGTTTTAGAAATGGCAACTATAAATGGAGCAAAATGTGCTCTGTTGGATAAAGAAATCGGAAGTTTAGAAGTTGGAAAAAAAGCAGATTTAATAATTTTAAATCCAAATACTATTCACTCACTTCCAATGCATGATCCAATAGCAAATATTGTTTATACTATGTCTAGTGAAAATGTAGAATCAACAATTTGTAATGGAAAATGGCTAATGAAAGAAAGAAATGTATTAGTAATTAACGAGAATGAAATATTAGAAAAAGTTAAGTTACAAGCTGAAAAAATTAGAAAAAAAGCTAATATTAATTTACCATCTAGATTCCCAGTTGTGGATATAATATAAAGTGGAGGAAATAATGGAAAAAATATCTATAAACAATGAAAATAAAATTTTATCAACTATAAATTCATTTTTTAAAGTAGAAGAAAGAGGAAGTACAATAAAAACTGAAGTTATTGGTGGAATTACAACTTTTCTAACAATGGCTTACATAATATTTGTAAATCCAGCTATCCTATCTGCTACTGGAATGGATAAAGGAGCCCTTATCACTGTTACTTGCTTAGCTACAGCAATAGGAACTGCTGTAGCGGCCCTTTGGGCAAATGCTCCATTTGCGTTAGGACCAGGAATGGGATTAAATGCATTCTTTACTTATACGCTTGTTTTAGGACAAGGAATTCCATGGGAAGATGCTCTAGGTGTTGTTTTTATCTCAGGTCTTTTCTTCCTAATGCTAACTCTTGGTGGAATTAGAGAAAAAATTGCAAATGCAATTCCTTCGACGATATCTACAGCTGCTACTTCAGGAATTGGACTTTTTATAGCTTTCATAGGATTAAAGAGTATGGGAATAATAACTAGCAATTCTGCAACTCTTGTAAGTCTTGGTTCTTTCAGTTTACCTACTGTACTAGGTTTGATAGGATTAGTAATTATGGCTGTTTGTGAGGTTAGAAAAATTACTGGTGGAATACTTATAAGTATAGCTGCCACAACTGCTCTAGGAATTGTTTGTGGTCTTGTTGATGCACCAAGTTCAATAATTTCAATGCCACCAAGTATCTCTCCAATTTTTATGAAACTTAATATATTAGGGGCTTTAAAAATATCTCTTATGGGTTCTATTTTTTCTTTTATGTTTATAGATCTTTTTGATTCACTAGGATTTATGATGGCATGTTATAAAAATATGGGCCTTGTTCAGGGTGAAGAAGGGAAAAAAGGATTAGGTAGAATGTTACATGCCGATGTATCTTCAACTCTAATTGGTGCAGTTCTTGGAACAAGTACAGTTACATCTTTAGCTGAATCTGCTACTGGAATTGCAATGGGAGCTAGAACTGGCTTAGCATCTATTGTCACAAGTTTCTTATTTATTTTAGCCTTATTATTTACTCCTGTAGTTGGTATAGTTCCAGGTTTTGCTGCAGCGCCAGCTTTAGTTATGGTTGGAGTATTTATGTTTAAATCAATAGGAAATATTGATTTTTCAGATTTTAAACTCTCTATACCAGCATTTATCACAATAATTATGATGCCACTAACATACAGTATTAGTATCGGTCTTAGCTTTGGTTTTGTTAGCTACATAATCACACATGTTGCTGCAGGTGAAATGAAGAAAATTAATATTTCTCTTTGGGCAATAGGAGCTCTTTCTTTTATAAATTTAATAGTATAATATAGAAAAAGCAGAGTCATTTCGACTCTGCTTTTTTAATTAATTTAATGTTGTTAATTCTTTTGCTATTGCTGCTCCTAATCTTGCATTGTTGAAAACAAGCTCTATATTTGCAACTAAACTTTTCCCAGCTGTTATATCTTTAACTTTAGCTAAAAGGAATGGAGTACTTTCTTTTCCTTTTATTCCTTTTAATTCTGCCTCTGCTACAGCTGCATTGATTGCATTAGTTATAGTATCAAAATCCATTGCAAATTCTTCTGGAATAGGATTTGTTACAACCATTCCACCATTTAATCCTATATCCCATTTAGCTTTTAAAGCTTCTGCTATTTCTAACGGAGTTTCCATTTTATAATCTACTTTAAATCCACTTTTTCTAGTATAGAATGCTGGTAATTCTTCTGTTTGATAACCAACTACTGGTACTCCTTTTGTTTCTAAAAACTCAAGAGTTAATCCAATATCTAAAATTGATTTTGCTCCAGCGCAAACAACAGCAACATTAGTCATTGATAATTCCTCTAGGTCAGCAGAAATATCCATAGTAGTTTCTGCACCTCTATGAACTCCTCCAATTCCTCCAGTTGCAAATACTTTTATCCCTGCAAGTTCAGCAATTATCATAGTAGAAGCTACAGTTGTTGCTCCATCATCTTTTTTTGCTAAAATTACTGGAATATCTCTTCTACTAGCTTTTGTAACTGCAAGTCCTTTTTTACCTAAATAATCTATCTCATCTTTATTTAATCCAACAACTAACTTTCCATTTAATATTGCGATTGTTGCAGGAACAGCACCAGATTCTCTCACTATTTCTTCCACTTTTAAAGCAGTTTCAACATTTTGTGGATAAGGCATTCCATGAGATATTATAGTTGATTCTAAAGCTACAACTGGTTTATTGTTAGCTAATGCTTCCTTTATTTCTTCTGAAATTACTAAATACTTTTCTAAGTTCATTTAATTTCCCTCCTGGATTATATTTATATTATTTATACTCATATTTTTATTTATAGTGTCTTCACTTGATATTGCAATTGTTGCCGCTGCTATACCATTTTTACAACTCTGTAAAATATCTTCATCATTCATAAAACTGTATGCTATTCCAGCCATGAAAGCATCTCCAGCACCAGTCGTATTTACAACTTTTGCTTTTAAAGATGGTAATTTTTGTCTAATATCTTTATTGGCAAAATAAACTCCTTCTTCTCCTAAAGATATAAATACTTGTTTTACACCTTGATTAATGAACCAATCTGTAACTTTAATTAAATCTTCATCTGTAACTATTTTAATTCCTGAAAGTGCTTCTGCTTCAATTTTATTAGGTTTTATTGTATGAAATTTCCCTATAAAGCCCTTAACTTTCTCTGCCTTTATTGTAGAAACACAATCAACAAAAATTGGAATTTTGAATGTATTTACTATATATTCTAGTGTCTCTTTTGGCAAGTTAGTATCCACAATACAAAGTTTAGATTTTTCTATTATTTCACTTTTACTTTTTATAAAATTTATATCCATCTTATCATATAAATCCATCGCAGCTATAGCAACCCTCATATCTTTTTTTTCATCAAGAATAAAAAGGTAACTTGAAGTTACTGAATTTTGAATTGTTAACGAATTATTTATTCCAATTCCAAGATCTCTGCAATTCCTTCTGATTTCTTCACCATAGACATCATCGCCTAAAACTGTTATTAATTCAACTTCTTGCTCTAATCTTGAAAGATTATCAGCTATATTTCTACCAACTCCACCAAGAGAAAATTGAACTTTTCCAGGATTAGAATCATATTCTCTTAAATGTCCATGTGGAATTCCAGCAATATCAATATTAGTTCCACCAATGACAGATATATATGATTTTTTTTGTATAATATATCCTTTTCCAACTATTTTTCCCTTTTTCAGCAAATTGGAGATATGAACTGCAACAGAAGATCTAGTAATATTCGCTTTTTGTGCAAGTTCTGCTTGCGATATAAGAGGATTTTCCTCTATCCAATAAAGAATCTCTTTTTCTCTACTTGTCATAACTCTCCTCTCTATTAAACAAATGTTTATACTGTTAAGCTTATGTTTAATATTAACATTTATAAGATTTTTTGTCAATTGATTTTAACGACATTTAGGTGTATAATATCTAAAAATATTTAAGGAGAATAATTTGGAAAATCTAATTAATTATATCGCAAGTTTTTTCTTGGATATGGGATATACGGGAATCGTAGTAATGATGTTTCTAGAGGCTTCTTTCTTTCCATTTCCATCTGAAGTTTCCATGATTCCAGCTGGATATTTTATTTCGCAAGGCAAAATGACTTTTTTTATGGCAATCGGAGCAGGAATTTTAGGAAGTATATTGGGCTCTAGTTTAAATTATTTTTTAGGAAAATATTTAGGAAGAGAGTTTCTAAGTAAATATGGAAAATATGTATTCATATCTCATGAAAAACTAGAAAAAATGGATATACTTTTTAAGGAAAAAGGTAAATCAATTGTATTTTTTGGAAGGCTTATTCCAGTTGTACGTCAATACATTTCTTTTCCACCTGGAATTTCTAATATGAATTTTTATGTTTTTATGTTTTTAACTGGATTGGGATCAAGCATTTGGGTTACTTTTTTAGTTTTATTAGGTTATTTCTACGGCGATAATCAATCCCTAATTAATAATGCTTTAAATAACTTTAAATATCTTTGTATAATACTTTTAATTATTGGTTTTAGTATCTTTATTTATAATAAATTTAAAAATAAATCTAAATAAAAAAAAGCCTAAGTTCTCTAATAAAAGTGGAGAAATTTAGGCTTTTCTTATTTTTTTATACACTTAAAATATCCTACATGATATGTTAACTCTTTGCTTGAAAAACTTTTAATTTGACTATACGAAGATTTTCCAATTCCTGTTACACCTGTGTTTTTAATATGTCTAAGTAACTCTCTAGAATTTTCAAAACTAAGCACATGTACTTCTTCAAAATATTCTACCGATGCAAAATATCTATTTAACATTTCTTTCAAATCTTTACCGTTCCAATATTTCAAACCAATATTGAAGTGTTTTTGAATTTCTATCATATTCTCTTTTAAATAAATTGAAAAAACTAGTTCATTTGTCATATTAGAAAGTTTGCTAATTAGATTTTCTAAATTTTCTATCCATTGAAATGCAGAACTTGAAACTATTAAATCCATTTTTCCTAATAATTCATAATCTATAAGAGTCATATCTTTATTCATAAATTTGAAATAATTTATATTTTCTAAGTATTTTTGTGTATCAAAATAATCATTTAAATATAATTTTTCTATAGTTATATCTTTTATTAATTCTTTTGTAAAAATTCCTGTTCCACAACCTAACTCTAAAATTTTGGAATATTTTGATTTATCTAAAAAACTCTTAAGTTTTTTTGCCACTTTTTTCTGTATACAAGCATTGTCATCATATCTGTAAAAATTTTTTTCAAAATTCAAAACTTACACCTCATTTCTATTATTGATTAAAATATTATATCATAAATCATAAGAAAGGGTAACCTAGTTACAGGTTACCCTCCCAAACTACTTTTTAATTTTTTTGATTACGTCAATGATACTTCCATCTCTATATTCAACAACTGCTACTACTTCATCTGTGAACTCTATAGCTTTAGGCTCTCCTGTGATGAATTTAGCTGCTGCAACAAGGTCTTCCATTTCAATTAACTTTAATCCTGCTGCTATAAACTTTTCTTTAAGATCTGGTCTGTTTGGATTTACAGTAATACCCATATCAGTAACTACTACGTCTACTGTACTTCCTGGAGTTACAATTGTAGTAACTCTATCAATTATAGTAGCAAGTCTTCCTCTTATTAAAGGAGCAACTATAATAGACATTTTAGCTGATGCTGCAGTGTCCGAATGTCCTCCAGAAGCTTCTCTGATTACTCCATTAGAACCTGAAATTACGTTAACATTAAAGTCTTTATCTATTTCAAGAGCACTTAAAATAACGAAGTCAAGTCTATTTACTGCTGGTGATCCATTGAATGGATTTGCATAGAAATCAGCACTAATCTCTTCATGTTTTTCATTTTTTCCAACAGATACTGCAGCTCCTAAATCGAAACTTTGTGTATCGAATAATTTTCCAACTAATCCCTCTTCTAAAAGATCAACGAAAGCTTTTGTAATTCCTCCAAGTGCATAACTACACTTGATGTTCTTTTTGATTAATTCCTCTCTGATAAAACGAGTAACAGCTAAAGAAGCCCCTCCTGTTCCAGTTTGCATTGAGAATCCATCTACAAATAGTCCTGAAGCTAACATAGCCTCTAAAACCTTTTTAGCTATAAGTAATTCTTTAGGATTAGATGTGAAACGAGTTGCTCCAGACATAATTCCACTTGAGTCTCCGATTTCATCTACAACTACAACATAATCAACATCAGTTTGAGGTATGCTGATAGGATGATTTGGGTATGAAACTAACGAGTCAGTTATCATTACTACTTTTTTAGCATGAGCTGCATCTACTTTTGCGTATCCTAATGATCCACAAATAGATTTTCCAACTACACCATTTGAGTTACCCATACAATCAGAAGATGAAGCACCTAAGAATGCAACATCTATCTTTACATCTCCTTCAACTATTGCTCTAGCTCTTCCACCATGTGATCTTATAACTGCTGGATACTCTAAAACACCTTCAGATACTGCAGATGCTAATTTCCCTCTAAGTCCACTTGATTCTATTCTATTTACTACACCATTTTTTATATGGTCAACCATACACTCATGAGCTTGAGTAAATGAACTTGCTGCAACTCTTAAATCTTTGAATCCCATTTTAGCTATGATATCCATTACCATTGGAAGAACTTTATCTCCATTTCTAAAATGGTGATGGAAAGAAATTGTCATTCCATCTTTTAATCCTGAAAGCTTTATAGCTTCCTCAACTGAAGATATAACTTTATCTCTTCTTACTTGATCTTTTAAATTTTCAGCATTTACTACTGTTCCTTCTGGTTGTAAAGCAAACGGAGTATCATATGCTACTCTATTTTCATATCCTTTAATACCTTTTAAAAGGTCATTAGTTACTCTTTTATTTTCCATATTAATTCAACCCCTCTAAACTAATTCCTGCTGCTTTAGCTAGGTTTAGTACATGATAAGCTCTTTCGATAATAGGTTTATCCACCATTTTACCATCTACAGTGAATACTCCTTTTCCTTCAGCCATAGCTTCTTCAGTAGCAGCTATTATCTTTAGTGATTTTTTTATATTTTTTTCATCTGGAGTATAAACTTGATGAATAAGTTCTATTTGTCTTGGGTGGATAAGAGACTTTCCATCGAATCCCATTTGTTTAATAGTGTTAGCTTCATTTAAGAATCCTTCATCATTGTTTACATCTGAGTATACTGAATCCATTGCTGAAATTCCTGATGCTCTTGCTGCCATAACTATCATACTTCTAGCCATAAGCATTTCTACTCCACTAGTTGATCTTGTAGTTTTTAAGTTTGTTACATAGTCTTCTCCACCTATTGCCATTCCAATAAGTCTTGATGAAGAACGAGCTATTTCAAGAGCATTTAAAGCTCCTAAAGGACTCTCTATAGCTACCATTATTTTAGTAGTTCCAACTGGAATTCCAGCTTCCTTTTCTATTCTTTCAATATGCTCTTCAACATCATGAACATCTTTAGCTGTATCTGTTTTAGGAATACGAATTACTTCTACTCCTGATCTAACCATAAATTCAAGATCTTGTATTCCGTACTCAGAATCTAGTGAATTGATACGAACAACTGTCTCTATTCCTTCTCTTTTGTATAAATCTTTAAATTTTTGTAACATATTGAATACTAAGAATCTAGCTGAATCTTTTTCTGTTACAGCGATTGCGTCCTCTAAATCAAACATAACTGAATCAGGTTTATATATATGTACATCTTTTATAATTGCTGGATTATTTCCAGGAACAAAAAGCATAGATCTTCTTAATTTCATATTTCCTCCTATTACCACTTATAGTTTTTAACTTCAGCGGCTCTTAATATTGCTGTTTGTACTCTACTTTTAATAACTGGATCAATAGCACCTTTGTCATTAGCTATAACTCTAACAGAAGTTACACCTAAATCATTTAAAGTTTCCATTATAACTGCTTTAATACTGTCTCCAAATTGAGCCATAACAGCACTTTCTAGGTTTATTTCAATTCCTGAAACCCCAGGTTCCACAATAATATGAATGTCGCTTGACTCTAAAGTTCCGGCGGCAGCTCTTACTTTTAACTCCATTTTATTCCTCCCTTTATCTATTTAAACATTGCTAGAAGAACTCCAGCTGCAACTGCTGAACCGATAACTCCAGCAACGTTTGGTCCCATTGCGTGCATCAGTAAGAAATTGCTTGGATTTTCCTCTTGACCAACTTTTTGTACAATTCTAGCAGCCATAGGTACAGCACTTACTCCTGCAGCTCCTATCATAGGATTTACTTTTCCACCACTTAATTTACACATAACTTTTCCAAAAAGAACTCCACTTGCAGTTCCAAATGAGAATGCAAATAGTCCTAATACAATAATTTTAATTGTTGCTAGGTTTAAAAATGCAGATGCACTTGTAGTAGCTCCAACTGTTACTCCTAATATAATAGTGATAGAGTAAAGCATAGCACCTTTTATATGTTCAACTAAGTTAGGAACAAGACCACATTCTTTAACTAAATTTCCAAGCATAAGCATTCCAACTAATGGAGCTGATGATGGAATTAACATTACAACAACTATTGTTACAACTATTGGGAAAAGAATTTTCTCACGTTTACTTACATTTCTTAATTGTACCATTTTAATTTGTCTCTCTTTTTTATTAGTCAATAGACGAATAATAGGAGGTTGAATAACTGGTACTAAGGCCATATAAGAATAAGCTGCAACCGCAATTGGTCCAAGCATATGAGGAGCAAGTTTAGATGTTAAATAGATTGCTGTTGGACCATCCGCTCCTCCGATTATTCCAACCGAAGCTGCTTCATTTCCATTTAATCCAAGTAATATCGAACCTATAAAAGCTCCGAAAATTCCAAATTGAGCCGCAGCTCCAAGTAGTAAACTCTTAGGATTAGCAATTAATGGACCGAAATCTGTACTCGCTCCGATAGCCAAGAAAATAAGTGGAGGATAAATTCCAAGTTTTACCCCTTGATATAGGTAATAAAGTAATCCACCTTTTTCCATAAGTCCTTCTCCTATCGGAGAAGGTAAATTTACAAGCAACATACCAAATGATATTGGTAGTAGAAGATATGGTTCATACTGCTTCTTTACTGCTAAATATATTAAAAATAATGCAACCATTATCATAATTATCTGGTCCATGCTAATCATAGCTATACCAGTAGTTAGATAAAGAGTTTTGAATAATTCCATTTTATGACTCCTTTCTATTTTTCATTAAGCTATTGTAACTAGTACTGTACCACCGTCAACTGTATCTCCTTTAGAAACAGTTATTAGGTTTACAGTTCCAGCTACAGGGGCAACTATTGCATTTTCCATTTTCATAGCTTCTAATACAACTAAAACATCTCCAGCTTTAACAACTGAACCAACTTTTACAGATACATCAACAATTAAACCTTGCATAGGAGCTTCAACTTTTGTTCCCTCTCCAACTTTTACTGGAGCTTCTGCTGCTGGTGCTGTTGATTTAGGTGTTTGAATTGTTCCCTCTTTTTCAGATATTGATTCAACTTCAACCTCATAAACTTTATCTGCTACTTTAATCTTATATACTTTTATCATTTTCTCCTCCTAGTTTAATTCTTTTATTGATTTTACTCTTATATATGCATTTTCGTCATCTGATGCTGCTTCTATAGAGGCCACCATCATAGCAACTAACATTTTTTCATCTTTTATATCTTCTGGATTGAAGCTTTTTTCTGCTACTGCAACTGGTGCAGGAGTTGGAGCATTAGTTCCAGATTTTTTAATCTCTACCTTTTCAGCCGGAATATATTTAAAAAGTGAAAGTATTGCTGATATCAATATTAACACAAAGAAAACTATGACCATACTTACAAAGGTTATGTACAGTGAACTGTTTAGAGAGATCATTCCGTCTCCGCCAAATATATTACTATTCATTATTTCCCCTTTCAATTAAAATACTATATTTATAGTTTGAACTTTTACTTCTTCTTTTGCAGGAGCATATTTACCTTCTAAATAAGTTTTAGCAATTTGTGGAAACATTCCATAAGTTAAAACTTCTTCATCTGAGTGAGCAAGATCTCCAATTTCTTCTTTTAACTTAGAAAATTCTGGTGGAATAAGATCTGCTGGTCTTCCAGTAAATACTTCCTCGTCACCTATTATTTTCTTTTTAACTTCTTCAGACATCGGAGCTGGTGATTTTCCATATAATCCTTTTACATAATCTTTTATTTCTTTAGGAACAAGTTTGTATCTTTCACCAGAAAGTACATTAAATACAGCTTGTGTTCCAACCATTTGACTCAATGGTGTTACTAGAGGTGGGAACCCTAAATCTTCCCTTACTTTTGGAATCTCTCTAAGAACCTCTTCATATCTGTGGGCAGCTTTTTGTGCTGTTAATTGCGATACAAGGTTAGATAACATTCCACCTGGTAGTTGATATTCAAGAATACTAGGTTCTGTAAATAAAGCCTGTGGATTTAATGTTCCATCCTTTATATACTTTTCTCTAATAGGCTTGAAATATTCAGCTGTTTCTTTTAACAATTCCATATTTAATTGTGGATCTCTCTCAGTTCCTGCTAATGCTCTAGCTATAGATTCTGTTGCTGGTTGAGATGTTCCACCTGCAAAAGTTGAAATAGCTGTATCTATTATATCTATTCCAGCATCTATTGCTCTTAGATATAGCATACTTGCAATTCCACTTGTAGCGTGTGTATGAAGCTCAAGAGGTATATTGATAACTGACTTTATTTCTTTTATTAATTTATATCCTTCTTCAGGTAAAAGAATTCCGGCCATATCTTTTATAACAATTGAATCAGCACCCATTGCTACAATTTCTTGGGCTAAATTTTTATAATATTCTATAGTATGAACTGGACTTATTGTATAAGAAATAGCAAGTTGACAGTGTCCACCATATTTTTTAGTCGCATCTGCTGCAACCTTTACATTTCTTAAATCGTTTAGTGCATCAAATATTCTTATGATATCAATTCCATTTTCAATTGATTTTTGTACAAATTTCTCAACAACATCATCACTATAATGACGATATCCAAGTAAATTTTGACCTCTTAACAACATTTGTAATTTTGTTTTTTTGACTCTTTTTCTAATTTCACGTAACCTCTCCCAAGGGTCTTCATTTAGGAAACGAACACACGCATCAAACGTTGCTCCACCCCAAACTTCAAGAGAGTAATAACCAGCATTATCCATAGTTTCCAAAATTGGAAGTATTTCTGCGGTTTTAAGTCTCGTAGCTATTAGAGATTGATGTCCATCTCTTAAACATGTTTCAGTTATTTTTAGCTTATTCAAAGAAACTCACTCCTTATTTTTATTTTTTTGTATACTGTATACAACTATATTGTTAAATATTATTACTTTTTTTTTCATTTGTCAACAAAAAAAAAGCTGAGATTAATCCCAGCTTTTTAATTATTTATAGCATTTAGAATAAAGTTCATTGAATCTTCTAAATGTTTCTTGTTTATTTCCAACGCCTTTTCTAAATTTTTATTTTTTATCGCTTCTATAAGATCTCTGTGTTCCTGATACGCAATTTTTCTTCTAAAGCTATCAGTTATACTTATTGTACGAAACTTCATTAAATAAAGATTTAAATTCTTTATCATCTCTATTACTCTTGGAAGTTTAGAAATAGCATAAAACTCTGAATTAAAATTTGTAAATAATTTTATCACTTCTTTTGAATTCTCATCTTTTATCATACATGACATTGTTTTATCCAAAAGCTTCTCTAATTTGTTTATATCAAAAGTATCTCTCTTAATTATCTCTTGTATGATTACCCCTTCCAAAGCAATCCTAATTTTATAAATCTCTATTATATCAGCCTCTGTTATTTCTTTTACTATAACTCCACCTTTAGAACTTACTTCTACCAGTCCCTCTAGTTCTAACATTCTAATTGCTTCACGAATTGGAGTTCTACTAATTTTAAATTTTTCAGCATAATCTAACTCTATAATTCTTTCACTCGGCTTAATACTTCCCGTTATAATTAAATCTTTTAGTTTATCATAAACCTGTTCTCTCATAGGTTTTATCTTTTGAATCATCATCTTTAATTTCACCCCTTACTGTTATTTTGAGTATAACATTTAAGATATTTAAAATCAAGACCTTTCAAAGACTTAACTTTATAATAAAATTATTTTTTAATTCTTATAAAGTAGTTGACAAAAATAAATAAATAAAGTATCCTCATATAGTAATAATACTGTATACAGGATACTGTATATGTACAAATAGAAGGAGTGAAATACATGGCAAAGAATTTTAAAGAACTTTTTGACACAAAAGAGTTCAAATGGGGTGGACTAACATTACCTATATTCCTAGGAATGTTATTTGTAGTTTTAGTAGTGGTTTACATGCCTTTTGGCGGTAAAGAATCAGCATTTTTAAGACCAAATTTCTTAACGGTACTAGCAATATTAGCAGTATTCGGAATTTTATTTGGAGAAATTGGAGACAGAATTCCTTTCTGGAATGATTACATCGGTGGAGGAACTGTACTAGTATTCTTCATGTCAGCAGTAATGGGAACTTATAAACTTGTTCCAGCACCTGTACTTAAGTCAATCGATACTTTCTACGATGCGAATCCAGTAAACTTTTTAGAGATATTTATTCCTGCACTTATAGTTGGATCAATCTTAACTGTAAACAGAAAAACTCTAATTAAATCAATCGTTGGTTATATTCCTCTTATTCTTATAGGTGTTGCTGGTGCAATGGCTGGTGGAATATTAGTTGGATTAGTCTTCGGAAAAGCACCTCTGGATATAGTAATGAACTATGTTCTACCTATCATGGGTGGAGGAACTGGAGCTGGAGCTATACCAATGGCTGAAATGTGGGCTCAAAAAACTGGTGGAGATCCAAAAACTTGGTTTGCTTTTGCAATCTCAATACTTACAATAGCTAACGTTGTTGCTATCTTAACTGGAGCTCTTTTAAAAGAGTTAGGATTTAAGAAGCCAAACCTTACTGGAAACGGTGAGCTTATGATAGCTACTGCTAGAGACGTTGCTGAAGAAAAAGAAGAAGAAGCACAAAATGTTGGACAAAAAGAATTTGCAGCAGCTCTTTTCTTTACAGGAATAGTAGCAATGATTGCTAATATCTCAGCTATAGTTTGGCAAAGTTTCAAAATGCCTTTTGAAATTCATAGATTGGCATTCTTAGTTATAGTAGTTATAATATTAAATATGGCTAACTTTGTTCCAGTTAGAATCAAAGCTGGAGCTAAAAATATGCAAAACTTCTTCTCTAAATTCACTATCTGGGTTTTAATGGCTGCAGTAGGATTTGGAACAGATGTACAAGAAATAATAAATGCTTTAACATTCTCAAACTTAGCAATAGCAATTGCTATAGTATTAGGAGCAGTTTCAGCTATTATGTTAGTTGCAAGAAAAATGAACTTCTATCCTGTTGAAGCAGCAATCACAGCTGGACTTTGTATGGCTAATAGAGGAGGTTCAGGAGATATCGCAGTTCTTGGAGCTGCAGATAGAATGGCTCTTATCTCTTTCGCACAAATTTCATCTAGAATCGGTGGAGCTATGATGCTTATACTTGGTTCTGTAATATTTGGATTATTTGCATAATTCATAATTTAGTAAACAGTCTCTATTTTAAAATAGAGACTGTTTTTTTAATTCCCACCATAATCCAGTGGGTAAAGCTAATAAAACTGCAGATATTAATTCTAGAAAAGATAACGGACATGTTTGGGCAATCCCATTTCCAATGTTTGTATAAATCATAAATAACATTATTAGTATAAGAAATATATTAATAATCCAAATAACTTTATCTCTAGATATACTAATAAAAGATTTTATTGCGGATGTTGAGTCTGAATAGTTTACATATACAAGCACCATACTCGAAACAGAAATTAAAATTAGTATAAATGAACGAGCATATTCTACTTTATGACCATTTTTTATAAACCATAAATAGGATAAAAATGTTATAACAAATATTCCCATACCTTGAAAAATTGATTTTAATACTAACGTAGAGCCTATAAGAGAATCTGAATTTGTTCTAGGAGGATGATCCATAAGATTATTTTCAGAAGGAAGTCTTTCAAAAATTATAGAACATGTTGGCACTATTATTATTTCTAAAAGGGCGACGTTTGCGGGAGTTAATATAATAGGAATATTAAAAATCGGTCCCATAAGAACCATTAGCATTATAGGTATATGAATCGCTATAACATATCCTATTGATTTTTGAATATTCTCAAATATTCTTCTTCCATCTTCAACTGTTTCTATAATCGTAGAAAATTTATCATCTAATAAAATCATAGATGCCGCTTCTTTCGCAACACCAGTTCCCTTCTTCCCCATAGCAATTCCTATATCTGCAGCTTTTAAAGCCGTTGCATCATTAACTCCATCTCCTGTCATAGCAACTACTTCTCCGTTCTTTTTGAAAGCATTGACTATTCTTAATTTATGTTTAGGCATAACTCTTGAAAAAATAGCAATTTCTTTTATCAAATTTTCTAACTGATTATCACTTAACTTTTCTATTTCATTTCCTGTAACAGATTTATCCCAATTTTCCATTTTTATCATCTTTCCAATTGTTTTTGCCGTATAGTCACTATCTCCAGTTATCATAACGACCCTAATCCCACTTTTTTTACAAGTTTCTATAGCTTCTATTACAGACTCTCTAGGTGGATCCATAAATCCAAGAAGTCCAATCAACTCTAATTGAACTTCTTTAATCTTGATAGGTATTTTTTCTAGATTTCTTTTTCTAGCAACAGCTAAAACCCTATATCCTTTTTTAGAAAGATTCTCGTATTCAACTATAAAGTTATTTTTGTCATTTTCACTAAGATAACATAAAGGAATTACTGATTCTGGAGACCCCTTAACAGCTAAACATATTTCATTTGATATTTCCCATAGATGACCCATGTATTTATTTTCTGGATTAAATGGATACTCTTCAAGTAAAGGATACTTAAAAATTTCATCTTTATTTAACCCAAAATCTACAGCTTTTAAGAGTATGGATTTCTCCATTGGATCATAAGGTTCTGTCTCACAAGCTAAAGAAGACCAATATATAAACTCTTTTTCAGATATTTTTTTATCTGGTTTTAACTCCTTCAAAGTCATTTTATTTTTTGTTAAAGTTCCTGTTTTATCGACACATAACACAGTAACTCTACCCAAAACTTCTACAACTGGAACTGAACGAACTAATGCATTCTTTTTAGCTAATCTCCAAGCCCCCATGGCTAAAAACACAGTCAATATAACTGGGAAATCTTCAGGAATTCCTGTCATAGCAAGAGTTATCGCCAGTAACAAACTTTCAGTAAAATTTTCTGTTTTATAAAAATTAAGAAAGAATATAAAAATACATAGTATCCCACTTATACTTCCTATAATTTTTACAAGTTTTCTTGTTTTTTTTTCTAATGTTTCTGAATCTGACTTCATATCAGTAAGTTCCAGACCTATTTTCCCAATTTGAGTCGATTTTCCAACCGATAATACCTCTACTACCGCACTTCCTTGAATTACAATACTTCCAGCATAAATATCTGAAAATAGTTTTTTCCAAACTATATCCGATTCTCCAGTTAGTAATGATTCATCTACACCCAAATCAAACATCTCTAAAACTTTTCCATCAATAGGTACTTTTTCTCCTTCTTCTATAATTATTATATCTTTTACTACTATTTCTGTTGATAATATAGTTTCCAACTTCCCATCTCTTATAACTCTTATCTGAGGAGATGAAAGTTCCTTTAGTTCTTCTAAAACATTTCCTGTCTTCCATTCTTGATAAAAATCAATTCCGAAGATTATACAAATAAAGAAAAACATTATTATTCCATCTTTATATTCTCCTAAAATAAAATAAATAAATGCGGCTCCAAATAGTAACAAAAACATAGGTTCACTTAAAGCTAAAATTAACTTTTCAAATAAATTTAATTTTGGCTTTTCAAATAATTCATTGGCTCCAAATTTTCTTTTACTCTCTTCTATTTCAATCTTAGAAAGACCTAAATACTCTTTTGAAAACCCACTAAACTTAGCCATAAATCTCCCTTCTATCTTTAGAATTTATTTGTTTGTTTAATATTCTAAACAACTAACTTAAATCTTTTTAAATACCTTCAATGAAAACTAAATTAATAATTAGAGGAAATAAATTTTTTTTCAAGTAAAATTATGATAATTAAAACTTAAGGGGTGAATTTAATATGAATAAAATGATAGGACCAGTCGCTTTTACAGCTTTAGCGATTTCTTCGATATTTACAACGTCCAATTTAGCTGTATTAGCAGCCAATGGTGGTGCTCTTTTTGTCCTTTTGCTTATTTCTATTTTCTTTTTCTTTATTCCAGTCGCTTTGGTTGTTGGTGAATTAACTACAGGACCTTGGGGAACAAATGTCTTTACTTGGGTTGAAGCTGCCTATGGAAAAAAAATTGGTTTAGCTGCTGTATTTTGGCAATGGTTTCAAGCGATAGTTATGACTCTTCCTATGCTGTATTTTACAGTTGGAACATTTGCTTACTGTATAGGATTTAAGGAGCTTAATACAAATCCAATTTATCAATTATTAACGGCTATTGCTTTTTACTTATTATTAATAGTCATAGAAACTATTAAGCCGCGATTTTTGATAGATATGGAAGCTTTTGGATTTTGGTTCTGTATAATGATTCCGGTGTTTGCCCTTTTTATATTTTCATTAGTTTATATTTTCCAGGGACATTCACCCGCTTTTCCTTTTACTGTAGAAGGATTGATACCAAAATTTGACTTACAAAGTTTCTTAGCTCTTATTCCGTATATTTCTTGTTTAACAGGAATTGAAATAAGTGGTCCTTTTGTTAAAAGACTAGTTGATGTAAAAAAGAATTTTCCTAAAGCTATCCTTATAGTAGTAATAACTGCTATTCTAGCAAATTTAGTTGGAAGTGGAGCAATTGCATTAATATTTCCAACTAATCAAATAAATTTAAGTAGTGGTTTTATAGAAGTATATGATTTTCTATTTAATTACTATGGTATCCCTTTATATATTGTAAAAATTTTAGGAATGCTTGTTGTATTTGGTATGCTTATTAAAACAAGCAACTGGCAAATTAGTCCAGCGTTAGCTCTTAATAGTAGTGCCAACACTAATCTTTTACCTAAAAAATTTGGATATCAAAATTCTAAAGGAACTCCTATCTATATTTTGTGGGTTCAATTGATTGCTTTAACTATTTTAGGAATATTCTTATCCATGTCTAAATCTGGAAATATAGCATTTTTAATAGCTGTTTATTTAGATGTTTCTATTTACTGTTGTGTATATGTTCTAATTTTCTTAACTTATTTTAAATTAAATAAAACTCAACCTAATGCTCCAAAATTATTTACTATGCCTGTAAAGCTTAAAATCTTTGTACCTTTAATTGGATTATTAACTACTATTGGAGTTATTGGATTATGTTTTATTCCACCAGGTGGTGTACCAAAAGATCAGTATACATTGTATATTTCTATCTTAACTGTATCATTCTTTTGTGCCTTTGTAGCGCCATTTTTAATCGGAGATTTTTTTACAGACGAGAATAAAAAGAAAGTTCAATAGCAATAAAAAATTCTCCTCGAGTATTTTAATTTATACTTGAGGAGAATTTTTTATTTTCCATAATTTTCTAATTCTTTTAAATTTTCTCTTAATTTTTTAAAAAATGTTATAAAGAAATGTTCAGAATATATAATTGATTCTCCTTCTTTTTTATCATCTGTGCCATTAGGAGGAGTCAAGTTTCCACTTCCAAGTACAGAAAAAATAAATGTTAAAGAAAAACTAGTTATAAAAATTCCAAGCATAGTTTCCTGAACAGTCATTAATCTTATCCAAATATTTGCTGCTGTTATAGTCCCTGATCCTACTGTAGTAAGAGCTCCAAAACTTATATAAATATAATTTAAATATATTTCAAAATCAAATTCTTCCATCTTCTTTAATCCGTTAAATAATTTTTCACTAGAAATTATATCAAATATATGAAATAAAGAAGAATACGCAAATCCTACTGCAAAATAGGTTAAAAAAATCATCAGTATGTCTATCTGTTTTACTTCTCTTTTATTGAAGATTACAGTAATAAATTGTTGCATAATTATCATAATAATTACAATTATAGAAATTACTATAATTATTATGTGAAGTAGCTTTACTATAAAATTATCCATGCTCCTTGAAAGTACCGCTTCTCCTAAAACTTGTAAAATTGAAACTAAAAAACTAAAATAAAATAATATTCCAATCGCATATAGGGGATATTTTTTAAAAAAATTTATGAATTTTAATCTGAAATAATATAAAAATGGATCAAGTACACAGTACAGAGATATGGTCATTACTATTAGACTCCAAATGAACTCTTTAGATTGTATAACCAAATCAGTTTCATAAATTTGAAGTCCTGAAATCCCTATGGATAGTAAAAAAGCAATAAATCTTATCTTCTTCTTTGAAAAATAGTCATATTGTTTAATTCCATTTACCGTTGAATTTTTAAAAAAATTTAATACTTTTAATACTATAGTTTTTGTTTGATCAATCATAATAACTCTCCAAATATCTTTATTTAATGTTGTCTTGAATTAAAGATACTTAATTTGAAGAAAAAATCCTCTTTATTAATCAATTTTTGAATCCTATTACTCTTGGAATTCTTTCATTTATCATGGGAATAAATTCATAAGGCGGCATTTCTAAATGACTTGATGCAACTTTAAGATCTTTAAATATTGAAACTTTATCCCCTACCTTAACGGATGAATCAACTGCAACAAAAGTAGTATCCATACTTACTTGTACTATTCTAAACTCCTTATTATTTATAATACATTTGCTATTGCAATTTTTTTTCGAAAATCCATCACCATATCCTAACTTTATTTTAGCTATATATTTATACTCATCCATTTGAAGATCTTTTTGTAAATCATAACCTATATACTTTTTTCCCTCAATTTGATTTATTCCTCCTACCTCTCCCTCCAAACTGAATACTTGTTTAAGATTTTCATCATAAAATCCTAATTCTTGAAGTCCGTATAGTAAAATTCCACATCTTAAATGAGTTGAAATATCGTTTTCTATCATTAAAATTCCTGCACTATTTTGCAAATGAATTATCTCAAAATTTTCTACTCCAACTTTACTTACTACTTCTCTAAAATTTTTTTCTAATGTTAAGGAATCTTCATAATTGGCTGCAAAAATATGAGTGAAAATCCCTTTAAAAGTTATATGTTCTTGATTTATAATTCTAACTAATTCTTCTAATTTTTCTATTTCAATACCATTTCTACTAAATCCAAATTCTAACTTTATATGTAGTCTATTTGGTTTTATCCCATTAGATAAATATCTATTTAAATCCTGATAGCTATTTACTGCAAGTTCTAAGTTTTCATTCTCCAATACATCTTCAAAATTTTCTATACTTTCCAAAACTAAAACTTTAACATTTGATAATTTTAAATTAAAAATTTTTAGAGCTTCATATAATCTAGCTACAACAAAATAGCTACATCCATTTTTTGATAAAATTTTTGCAATGGGTTCTATTCCATGACCATAAGCATTTGCTTTTAATACTGCTAAAATTTCCTTTTGTTTTGAATTTTTTAGATATTCATAGTTATGAATCAAATTCTCTTCATTAAGTTTTATTTTAAAATTATACATGTTTATCCCCCCGTTTTTTATATTTTTTCTTACTATGATATATAGCTTATTTAAATTATCTTTGCAAAGGATTTCTTTATATTTTCTATTTTTTATGATAAAATTAAGGTAGAATATAGATTTTTTTATTATGTAGGGGGGATAAATTATGAAGATAATATCTTTATTAAATTTTAAAGGTGGAGTTGGGAAAACAACTAGCACTCATTCTATTGGAGCTGCTCTTTCTAATTTTGGGAAAAAAATACTTTTAATAGATTTAGATCCACAAGGGACTCTTACATTTTTATCAACAGATAAAAATATAGAAAATTCCTCTACTGAATTATTATTTCATAAAATAACTCCTGAAGAATGTATTTTAAAAGAAACGGAGTTTGATATAATTCCCAGTAGTATAAAATTAGCGACTTCTGAACTAGAATTAAATGGTCATTATGGAAAAGAATTTAAATTAAAAACTGCTTTAGAAAGTTTAAAAGATTCTTATGACTATATCCTTATAGATTGTCCACCAAGTCTATCTGTATTTACGTTAAACGCTCTTACTGCTTCAACAGACTTAATTATCCCATGCGAATGTGAATTGGCCTCATTAGAGGGATTAGAGCTTCTCTTGGCTACATTAGGGACTCCAATAAAAGCACTTAACCCAGATTTGAAAATTTTAGGAATTTTACCTACTAAATTAGATGGAAGAAAAAATATATCTAGAGAAGTTTATGAAACTTTACAGGAAGAACATAAAAATTTACTTCCTCCAATTAGAATTAATAGTAAACTTAGTGAATTAGGAATTGAAAAAGTTTCTATTTTTAAATATGATAAAAATTCAAATGGTGCAAAAGACTACTTTAAAGTTGCACAGGTGATTCTTGATGTCAAAGCTTAATAGATTAAAAGACAGAAAAAAAAGAGACTATTTTGAAGATGCAAATATAGCAGTTAGTACTATAACACAAGAGGAAATTAGAATTTCTTCTATAAATTTTGATTATCAAACTCTAGAGATTTCAACAGAAGACAAAAAAAATCTTTTAGATATAGAAAAAGATATGTTATTTCAAGGTAAAAAATTAGGAGATACGGCTCTTAAAATTGGAGAAAATCTTAATAGAGCGAGAGGAATTTTTTCTAAATATTCAACTGATGATTCTGATTTAACATCATTTGTAAAATGGTATACTGCTTTGGGATTAACTAAGGATCAAGTCTATCTTTTTAGTGGAAGATATAAACTTTGTTTATCTGAACCAAAATTTAAAGATAATATTTTAGTGCTTTCTGACAGAGCTATTAAGGAAGTTATAAATAAAAAAACTCCCAAAATGATTGTTGAAAAAGTTTTAAGTGGAGAATTAAAAACAGGATTGGAAATAAAGAACGCAAGAGAACAGTTTGAAATTTCGAGCGTGCTCGAAATTTCAAACGATTTAGAAAGTGAATTAATATATAAAAAGCTAGAATTAAAAAATTTAAAAAAAGAAATCAAACTTAAAGAATTGGAATTAAAAAATCTTATAGAAAAAGCTCTATTACTAGAACAAGAAATTAATAAAGAGATGGCTTGAAAAATCAAGCCATCTCTTTATTCTTTTTCCATAACCTCATAATAATTTCTCATAGTCGATTTATTATATTGAAAGTTTTTTATTTTTTTATTTACTCCAATTCCATCAATTTTATAAATCAACGGAATCACTGGATTATCATCAGCTACAATCTCTTGCGCTTTTTTATAGTGATTTTTTCTTTTTTCTGAATCATTTGTATGTCTTGCAAGTTCTAGTTCAGAATCTAATTCTATATTCGAATAAAAACTTCTATTCCCACCACTCCCAATTGAAGAAGTATGGAACAATGCGCTCATTACCGCATCTGAATCACTTGCACCTAATACCCAGCCTGTTAAAAGGATATCATGAGCTCCAGAAGATGTCTTTTGCAAGAATGTACCCAAATCAACAATTTCTATTGTTGATTTTATTCCAACATCTTTTAAGTCAGATTGTATAATTTGAGCTATCTGAACTCTTAAAATATTTTCACTAGTCCATATTTTTAAATTTAAATTCTCTAAATTTTCTTCTTTTAATATTTCTTTTGCTTTTGACGGATTATACTCATATCCCTCCAACTCTTGATAACTTCCAAAAATTGAAGGATTTATAGGAGATTTTGCAATTTTTCCTCGTCCTAGAAAAACTGCCTCCAAGATACCTTCCTTATTTATTGAATGATGTATAGCTTTTCTTAAATTTTTATTTTTTAATCCTTCCTTCATAACATTCAAAGATATAAATTCTGTTGTAGTACTCAATTTGTGAAGTAAGTTTAATTTTGGATTTTCTATTATAGTATCAAAATCTATTGGCGATATAGCATATGCAATATCAATATCACCTGTTTCAAGTGCTGCCAATCTACTGCTATTTTCTGTAATTACTTTAAATATTATTCCATCAATTTTCGGTGAACCTTTATAATAGTCATGAAATTTTTCTAAAACTATATTTTCGCCATTATTCCATTTCTTAATCTTAAATGGACCTGTTCCAATCGGAGATAGAGAAGATTTTTCTTCTGATTCTAAACTATATTCTTCATTTAAAATAGCAGCTAAAGGCATTGTCAGATTATAAAGTAAGGGGGCCGAGGGATTTTTTAATTTAACTAAAACTCTATATTTTCCAGCTTCTTTAACTGACTCTATATCACTAACTATTGTCTGACTTCCTGGCTTTTTTAACATTCTTTGTAAACTAAAAACTACATCTTTTTCTGTCATTTCTTTTCCATTATGAAATTTTACATTTTTTTTCAAATTAAAAAGTATTTCTTTTTCTGAAATATATTCCCAATTTTCAGCTAATTCTGGAGTTATATTCCCTTGATCATTTAAAGTTACTAATGTATTGAACACATGCTCAGTTATCGCCAATGTCGAAAACTCATTATAAAGATGTGGATCTAAAGATTTTGGTTTTAATCCTTGAGCCACCATTATAAAATTATTTTTTTTATGCTCAGGAATTATTTCTCTAATTAATAATACTATTCCAACTACAACCAGAATAAGTACTATAAGATATTTTTTCATTTATTCTTTTTTCTCCTAGTTTTCTATTTTTTTTCTTTTTTCAACTCTTGTATAGCACGTCTAACTATTACGTCAATATCTTCAGATTGAATTTTTGCTTGATCATACTGGTTAAATAAAATTCTACCAACTTCAAGGAGTAATGTTGTCTCTTCTTCTACTCCAAAGAAAAAGATGTTTGAATAATTCATACTCTTAGTTCTTATTTCATTTCTTATTTCATCCTGTGATAAATATTTTTTATTATCTATTACTACTTCTATTTTATCTTCTACTATTTCTAGAATATTTAAATCCGTAAAATATTTAATTTTATCTAAATATTTTGCAATTATCGAAAGTTTTCCTAATGTAAAAGCCCTTTTTACTGTAGAAGACTCGTTTCCAGCCTCTAATAAGTAATCTTTTAAAGCATCTTGTTCTATTTTTTTCTTTTCTTTTTCTGAAAGATTTCTATATTTTATTTTTAATTCATCTAATTCTTGTTGCTCTTTTTCAACACTCTCTTTTTCTTTGTCTATTTCTTCTTGTAGCATTTGAAATTTAAGAGATTGTTGTTGTTTTTTCTTTTCTTGGAATTTAAAATCTGCTATCCAATCTTTTTCAAGAGAATTTATAAAATACGTCCTAATACTTAAAGTACTGTTTTGTTTTGTATAATTTGCTGCCAATTTAACTTTTTCCAATCCGTAA
This sequence comes from Cetobacterium sp. 2A, assembly GCF_014250685.1. Classification (GTDB taxonomy): domain Bacteria; phylum Fusobacteriota; class Fusobacteriia; order Fusobacteriales; family Fusobacteriaceae; genus Cetobacterium. Next base: position 145,212 of record NZ_JACFAJ010000014.1, read on the forward strand.
ATTTTTATCATATCCATAATAGTTTTAGGCATTGTTTTTAAAGTTTTTGCTTTTTCAGGTAAAAGAGAGAATATCTCATCTAAAACTCGTTCAGTTTCTTCTAATTTTTCAGAATTTTCTTCTATATTCTTCTCTTCTGTAAAACTAATCATCAAATTATTAAATTGATTTCTATCTTGAAAAAAGTTATCTTGTTTTATTAAATTATGTTCTTCATTGAAAAAAAACTCTATTTCAGCTGTTTCCCAAGTACCTTCTTTAATAATATTAAAATTTTCTATAAGACCCTTTTCCTTTAAATCTTTACAAGATTTTTCAATTATAGATGCACTTCTACTTATAACTTTTTTGTCAAAACTTAATGGAATTCTCTTTATTAAAACTTCTAACTTTTCTTTTATATGTAATCTATTAAATCTCCATTTATTAATTAAAAGATAAATTGCTCTAGTTATTGGACTTCCCATTTCTAATAAAAGTTCAGAATTATATACTAAATAACCTTTTCTAACTATGTTGTTATAAAAAGGTTGAGATAATGAAATTTTATAGATTTCACTTATTCTTCCATCCCTAAAATACTCCGTCTCTCCGCCTTTTGCTTTAGTTTTAGTTATAATTCTAACGTTCATTATATTTGTAAGAATAGTATCCTCAACTATACTTCCTTCTGTGTTTGAATAAAGTGTATTTTTAAAAGTATATGAAGTTTGGCTTAATCTTGCTATTGAACCCTTTATTTGTTTTAATAAAGTTTGTCTTGTTCCTCTATTTTCAACATTTAAATTATCTAATATTTCACTAGCAGAAACTATAAATTCAATTCCATATTTTTTATCCCTCATTATCTTTGTAAGTGCAATAAAAATTCTTTCTTCTAATTCTCCTGGAATTGAATCACCAGAAGTTGGTCTAACTTCAATATATTTATCTTTCCTTTGATTAAAATAATATATAACTACTTGATTAGGTTTTCTTTTTCTATTTTTACTAAAAAGTGGATATTCTATCATATTCATGTCAAATCTGATTAATTTATTTCCAGCTTCAGCTAATATTTTCTCTTCTGGTAATTCAAGGAATTCTTCTATTATTTCAACTTCTCCATTATCAATTACCTGTGGATACATCCAATCATTTTTATTTTTTTTCCCCATTTTTTATTTTATCCCCTTCAGACACCAACATCTATTCTTATATGTATATATTTTACTTGTTTTTATACAATTTTACCTTAACTTCCGGGAAATTACAAGGAATTTGTTGGTATTAGATGTAGAAATATGCCTATTTTACCAATATGTTGGTATTAGATGTAGAAAGTGTTGGTATTAGATGTAGAAAGTGTTGGTATTAGATGTAGAAAGTGTTGGTATTAGATGTAGAAATATGTTGGTATTAGATGGGGATAAATTTTTTATATTGAACACATAATCTAACCCTTGTAACTATTGAGTTTAAGAGTCTTTTTTTTGATTTATTTATTTGCACTAACAATATAAACAATATTAAACAATACTAAACAACTATAACAATGTTAATATCTCTTGAATAATCTTTATGTGTATGATATAATAATCACTATATAAAATAAATAAATCAAGATGTTTGGGAGATCCATCTTAAAAAAAAACCAGCAATAGATAACTAATACTATAGTTTTTTATGCCCGGTTTTTACCGGGATTTTTTGTTTTTTTGGAACCCAAAAAGGGAGAATTAAATTGAAAAAAATTATAATTGATTGTGATCCAGGAATAGACGATGCTTTAGCTTTGATTTTTGCTATAAAATCTACTAAGTTAAATGTTATAGGAATTACAATTTGTGCTGGAAATGTTCCAGTTGAATTAGGAGCAATTAATGCTTATAAAGTTTTAAAATTATTAGGAAGAGAAGATATTCCAATTTATTGTGGAGATAATTTACCTATAAAAAGAGAATTAATAACAGCTCAAGATACTCATGGGATAGATGGTCTTGGAGAAATACTACAGGAGATAGAACTTCCTGAAAATATTATTAAAGGTAATGCTATTGATTATATTTTAAAAACTTTAAATGAAGACGATCAAATTTCAATTATAGCACTTGGACCATTAACTAATTTAGCAAAAGTAGTTAAACAAGATTCTAATGTTTTGAATAAAGCTAAAAAAATAATTTCTATGGGAGGAGCATTCCAAACAAATGGAAATTGTTCACAAGTCGCAGAATTTAATTACTGGGTTGATCCCGAATCTGTAAATATTGTTTTTGAAAATGTAAAAACACCAATTCATTTAATACCTTTAGATGTAACTAGAAAAATTGTTTTAACTCCAAATTATAGAGAATATTTAAAACAAATGAATAATCCTATTTCAATATTTATATATAATATAACAAATTTTTATGTAGATTTTCATTGGAAACAAGAAAAAATATTAGGTTGTGTTATAAATGACCCATTAGTTATTGGATATTTGTTAGATGAAACATTATGTGAAGGCTTCTTAAGCCATTTAGAGTGCGTTGAAGATGGAAAGGCTATAGGACAATCATTAATAGATGTCGGAGGCTTTTATAATCGAAATAATAACGTGCATATAAATACAAAAGTTAATCAGAAAAAATTCTTTGAACTCTTTTTTAATACAATTTTTCCTGAAAATATAAAAACTAATACCATTGTTTTGGAGGGATATTAATGAGTGATTTTATTTTTTATAATGAAATTTTATGGTTTGTAAAATTATTAGTAAGTTTTTTAATAGTAATAGGAGCTTATAAAACATTTGGAAAAGTAGGTCTTTTTATATGGATTCCAATTTCTATGTTTATAGCTAATATAGAAGTAATAATTCTTGTTAAATTATTTGGACTTCATGCTTCTTTGGGAAATATTCCTTATGCAAGTGCCTTTTTAGTAACAGATATTCTTTCTGAAAAATATGGAGAAAAAGATGCTAAAAAAGCTATTTGGATAGGTTTTTTTACAAATATAGTTGTTACTTTTATGATTAACCTAGCATTATATTTTGTACCTGAAACAGATGGTTTAGGAATGTTTAATAGTTTAAAATCAATTTTTGGTTTATTTCCTAGATTTATGATAGCGGGACTTATAGCCTATGGAATTTCTCAATATTTGGATGTATATCTTTACCAAGTTTTAAAAAATAAATTTCCAAAGCACTTATGGATTAGAAATAATGGAAGTACAATGATAAGTCAACTTGTAGATAATATTTTATTTACAGGAATGGCATTTACAGGAGTTTTTCCTCTAAATGTTATGTTTGAAATTTTCTTGAGCACATATATTTTAAAGTGGATAGTAGCTGCCCTTGATACTCCATTTTTATACTGGGCAACAAAAATAGATGGTGAGAAAAGTATTTGTTAGTTCCATTCATATAGTAAAAAGGAATACGTTAACTTAATTCGTAAAAAAAAATAAGTTAACATATTAAAAATGAACTCCTCTTAGAATAACAAAATATATTGTTAACATTTTACAGACAAAATTTCTAATGGGGAGATGTGTATGTTATTAAAAACAAAAATACTAAGTTCTATAGGATTAGTAATATTATTTCAAAATAGTTATTCCTTAGAATTATCTTTGCCAAAGCAATATTCAGTAAAATATTTTCATAATTTTGGAAATATAGATGGATTTGTTCAAATTCCCAGAGGTGGAAAAGATGGAAGTTCTAGTATAAGACGTCCAGAATTTGATGAAATGGGTATTGATAATATAGACTATCCAGAAATTGAATTAAAGGCAAAATGGGAAAAAATATCAATATATGCAGCAAGTAAATATATCACATTTGATGGGAATAAAACCATAGATAATGATCTGATAACTCATAACACATATATTCCAAAAAATACAAAATTTGATAGCTCTCATGAATATACATCTTATATATTTGGTGCTGAATACGATTATATATTAAGTACAAAATTTAAAATAACTCCTTTAGTAGAATTTTTAATTGCAGATTTTGATTATAAATTTACTGGAACAATTCCTAATGGAAATTCTATTTCTAGTAGGAGAACATTTGGATGGACTTCGTTTCGGTTAGGAATTGCTAGTACATATTCATTTAATGAAATATACAAATTAAAATTACAGTTTAAAGCAGCACTTCCTGTAAGTAAGATAAAAAAAGAATTTAATCTAGCTTTAATAAATAGTTTTAATCTATATAAAAATGGAAAGAATGAGTTGAATTTATTAGCTGGAATAGAATATGAAAATTTTGAATTTCGAGATTCTCAAGACGAAATGCAAAATTTTATGAAGCATACAATTACTCCGATTTATAAGATTGGATTAGAATACTTATTTTAAAAAAAAGACTGAACTAAGAGAAATTCAAAGTTCAGTCTTTTTTTTTATAGAAAAGTTAGAGAAAGAGTAATTATTATTCCTGAATAAAGAAGTATAACTATTCCATATCCCATAACATCCTTAGCTCCAAGTTTAGCAATAGCTAAAGCAGGTAAAGCCCAGAAAGGTTGAATCATGTTAGTCCATGCATCTCCCCAAGCTATCGCCATTCCTGTTCTAGCAGCACTGATACCAAGTTCTTTACCAGCTGGCATCATTATAGGAGCTTGAACAGCCCATTGTCCACCACCAGAAGGAACAAAGAAGTTAACTATTCCAGCACTCAAAAAAGAAAGCGCAGGGAAAGACAATTGACCAGACATACTGATAAACCATTCTGAGATTAATCCAGCTAGAGAAACACCTTCGATATTAGCACCAGTCATCATTCCCATTATACCGGCATAGAATGGAAACTGAAGTATAATCCCAGAAGCTCCCTTTGTAGCATTTGATATTGCGTTTAAAAGGTTCTTAGGGGTCTTGTGTAAAACTATTGCAGTTACCAAGAAAATTAAATTAACTATATTAAGATTTAAATCAAAACCTTTTGTAACAAAGTAATTAATAATATAAACATACCCTAATATTCCAATTAATATATTTATAATAGAACTATTTTCCATTTTGTCAGCAGGTGTCATATTTTCTCTCGATAATTGTTGTTGTGGTTCTTCATTATCAAAAAGTGTTGGATCTACAGTAACAATATCATTTTTGTTTTTTGGATGCATAGCTGCATTCAAAATAGGCATAGTTATTAATAGTATTGCAAGTATAGAAAGATTAAAAGATGAAAAAATAGTTTCTGAAGTGCTTATTCCAGAACTTAGAGCACCAGCAGTTGCTTTTTCAAGGTTTCCAGATGCAAGTGTTAGTGGTATTGATCCTGATATTCCTCCGTGCCACAATAAAAATCCAGAGTATGCAGAAGCTATAAGAAGTCTATAATCTACTCCTTTAATCTTTTTAGCAAGCTCTTTTGCATAAATTGCTCCAATTACAAGTCCAAATCCCCAGTTTAAGATACAAGCAACACTTGATACAAGTGTTACAGCCATTATTGATTGTCTAGGATTTTTTGGAATATCAGAAAGTTTGTTTAAAATTTTTTTAAAAAATGGAGCAGTAGCTAAAGTATGTCCCGAAACTAAAACAACAACCATCTGCATGGAAAAAGCAAGTAAAGACCAAACACCATTTCCCCAAAAATTAGCCATAGCTAATGGAGATTGTTTAGTAAGAGTAGTTGCCATGATAAAAACGATAAAAGTAAGAATAGCAGCAAAAAGAAATGCATCTGGTAAATATTTTTGCATTAAAGAAACACAAATTTGTGTAAATTTTCCAAAAATTCCAATTTTTCTATTTTGTTCAATTGAATTACTTTGTTCCATTCATTTTCCTCCATAATTTTATAAAATTAAAGAGAAGAATGATTAAAATTCTTCTCTTTTTGAATTTGCTTTTATCTACAAGCTTTTAATTTTTTTATTTCTTCAATTAAATGTGGTGTAACTTTATTTAAATCTGCTACTATTCCTAAATCAGCTGAACCAAAAATAGGGGCATATTTATCTTTGTTAATCGCAATTATATACTCAGACTCTTCCATTCCAGCTAAATGCTGTATAGCTCCAGAAATTCCAAGAGCGAAGTAAAGATTTGGTCTTACAGTTTTTCCTGTTTGTCCAACTTGTCTGTCGTGACCAATAATTCCTGAATCTACAAGAGCTCTAGAAGCTGACATAATTCCATTTATTTCATTTGCAAAAGCTTCTAGTTTGACAAAGTTCTCTTTATTTCCAACTCCTCTTCCAGCAGAAACTAGTATATTTGCTTCACTGATATCTACTTTTTCTTTTTCTTCTTTTACAATTTCAAGAACTTTAACTTTCATTTTACTATTATCAAATTGAACTGGGAAATGAGAGATTATTCCTTGATTTAATTCATTTCTTACTTCTTTTTGCATAACTCCAGGTCTAACAGTAGACATTTGTGGTCTGTGATCAGGACAGATGATTGTAGCCATTAAGTTTCCACCAAAAGCTGGTCTAGTCATAAGAAGTTCTCTGTTATCTCCAATTTCAAGAGAAGTACAATCAGCTGTTAAACCAGTTTGTATTCTAGATGAAATTCTTGGTCCTAAATCTCTTCCTATTGTAGTAGCTCCAACTAGAGCTATTTCAGGTTTTCTGTCTTTTATGATTGCTGAGAAAGCTTGAGTATATGCCTCTGTATCATAGATTGCAAGCTCTTTAGCATCAACAACAACAACTTCGTCAGCTCCGTATGCTAGAAGTTCTTTAGCAAGATTTTCAATATTATGTCCTAAAAGAACAGCAGTCACTTTTTCATCTAATAATTTTGCAAGTTCCTTACCTTTTCCAATTAATTCAAGTCCAACATTTTCTAAAATACCTTCTCTTTGTTCTGCAAATACAAGTATTCCTCTATATTCATTTAAATTCATGATACTCTCCTTCAGTTTATAAATTTTAGATTATGAATTTTTCTTTCAGTTTTTCTATAATTATTTTAGCTGCTTCTTGTGGTTCAACTTCAAACATTTGACCAGCTTGTTTAGCACCTTTAGTAAAAGATTTCTTTACTTTTGTAGGAGAACCTTTTAATCCAAGTTTAGACTCATCTATATGATTTAGATTGTCAGCAGTCCAAATTTCAACTTCTTTTTCAAACGCATCAACAATTCCACCAACGTGCATATATCTTGGTTGGTTTGCTTCAGAAAGAACAGTCATAAGACAAGGCATACCAACTTCTAATAGGTAATATCCATCTTCTGTTGCTCTTTTTACGATAAATGTTTTGTCTTCAGTATGTTGAATTTCTTTAACGTATGTAACTTGAGGAACACCAAGAAATTCAGCAACTTGAGGTCCAACTTGTGCAGTATCTCCATCAATAGCTTGTCTTCCGGCAATAATTAAGTCATAATCTATTTCTTTTAAAGCAGATGATATAACATGAGATGTAGCAAGAGTATCTGCTCCAGCAAATTTTCTATCAGTTAAAAGTATAGCTCTATCAACACCCATAGCTAATGTTTCTCTTAGAGCTGAATCAGCTTGTGGAGGTCCCATTGTTATAGCAGTAACATGAGCACCAAACTTATCTTTTAATTTTAGAGCCTCTTCTAATCCTGCCTTATCGTCAGGATTGATTATACTAGGTACTCCATCTCTTATTAATGTTCCAGTGATTGGATCTAATCTTATTTCTGTTGTGTCAGGCACTTGTTTTATACAAACAACTATATTCATTTTAATTTATCCTCCTAAATTCTACTTTAATAATGATCCTGCGATTACCATTCTTTGTACTTCTGATGTTCCTTCGTAAATTTCAGTTATTTTTGCATCTCTCATCATTCTTTCAACAGGATATTCTCTTGTATATCCATATCCACCGTGAAGTTGAACAGCTTTAGTTGTAACTTCCATTGCAGCTTCAGCAGCAAATAATTTTGCAGTTGCAGCCTCTAAAGAGTATGGTTGTTTTGTAGATTTTTTCCAAGCAGCTTTATATACTAAATTCTTAGCAGCTTCTACTCTTGCATACATATCAGCAATTTGGAACTGTGTATTTTGGAATTTAGAAAGAGCTTTTCCAAACTGTTTTCTCTCTCCAACATATTTTATAGTTTCATCTAGTGCTCCTCCAGCAATTCCAAGGGCTTGAGCTGCAATTCCTATTCTTCCTCCATCAAGAGTTTTCATAGCAATTCCGAATCCTTTTCCTAGAGCACCAAGTAAATTTTCTTTTGGAATTCTACAATTTTCAAATATTAGTTCACAAGTAGCTGAACCTTTTATTCCTAATTTTTTTTCTTTCTTTCCAACGCTAAATCCTGGAGTATCTGCTTCTATTATAAATGAAGATATTCCTTTTATTCCTTTTGATTTATCTGTCATAGCAAAGATAACATATACGTGAGCATATCCAGCATTTGTTATGAATATTTTTGAACCATTGATAACCCATTCTTGAGTAGCTTCATCAAAATATGCTGAAGTTTGTTGTCCAGAAGCATCTGTTCCAGCATTAGCCTCAGTTAATCCGAAAGCACCAATCCATTCACCAGTTGCCATTTTAGGTAGGAATCTTCTTTTTTGTTCCTCATTACCTAATTCAAGAATAGGAGCAACTCCTAAAGAAGCATGAGCAGAAAGAATAACACCTGTTGTACCACAAGCTTTTGAAAGTTCTTCAACAGCCATAGTATACATAATTTGATCTCCACCGGCCCCACCGTATTCCTTAGGAATAGTTACACCCATTAATCCAATTTTGCTCATTTTTTCAACAGTTTCCACTGGGAATCTTTCTTCCTCATCAACTTCTGCAGCAAGAGGTCTTACCTCATTTTCAACAAATTCAGTTATCATTTGTTTAAAAAGTTCTTGAGATTTTGTAAGTTTGAAATCCATTTTTTCCTCCTAATTTATTTTTTCATTAAAGTTGCTTTTCCTGATATTACTTCTTTTCCATTTTGATTAGTGCAAGTAGTTTTTACAATTACTCTTGACTTTTCAGGAATTAGTTCAATTATCTCTGCTTTAGCAGTGATAGTATCACCTATATAAACAGGAGCTAAAAATTTAAGTTCTTGCCCTAGATAAATACTACCTTCTCCCGGAAGTTTAGTTCCTAATACAGCTGAAATTAATCCAGCTCCAAGCATTCCATGAGCTATTCTTTTTTCAAACATAGTTGTTTTAGCATATTCTTCATTAATGTGAGCGGGATTTGTATCAAGAGTAATTCCTGCAAACATTACTACATCTGTTTCAGTAATTGTTTTAGAAATTTCAGCAGTCATTCCCACTTTTAAGTCTGTAAATTTCATGAAAAAATCCTCCCTTAATTATTTTATATTTTTAACTATAACCGCTGTACCCATACCTCCACCAATGCATAGGCTAGCTAGTCCATAATTAGAATTTCTCTTTTTTAGCTCATGAACTAAAGTAGTAATAATTCTATTTCCACTACTTCCTAGAGGATGTCCAAGTGCAATAGCTCCTCCGTTTACATTTGTAATTTCATTTAATCGTTCTTGAGAAACATTATGTTGAAGTCTAAGCTCTTTCATTACAGCAAGAGATTGCGCAGCAAAAGCTTCATTTAACTCTATAAGTTCTATATCACTAAGAGAAAGATTAGATTTTTTTAAAGCATTATTTATAGCTGGAATTGGTCCCATTCCCATAATTTCAGGATCAACTCCACCTTGACCAACAGAAATAATCTCTGCTAAAGGTGTTAGATTATATTTTTTTATTGCTTCTTCAGAGGCCAAAAGAATCATACTAGCACCATCATTAACTCCAGAAGCATTTCCAGCTGTTACAGATCCATCTTTTTTAAATGCAGGCCTAAGAGTTGAAAGTTTTTCAAAACTAGTTTTTCTATTTGGATATTCATCCTTGTCAAAAATAAAGGATTGTTTTTTATCTACTATTGTTATTGGAACAATTTCATTTTCAAATTTTCCAGAATCTATTGCAAAAATTGCTTTTTCTTGGGATTTTATTGCAAATAAATCTTGTTCTTCTCTTGTAATGTCATATTTTTCAGCTATATTTTCAGCTGTAATACCCATATGAATACCCGTAAAAGCATCTGTTAGTCCATCAAGAACTAAATGATCTTTCATCGAAATATCTCCCATTTTGTGACCATTTCTAGCATTTGAACTAGTTAGGAATGGAGCTTGTGACATAACTTCTGTACCACCGGCAAAAATAAGATTAGCTTCATCATGTTTTATCTCTGTAAAGGCATTCATTAGAGATTTCATTCCACTTCCACAAATAATATTTAGAGAATAAGCTGGAACTTCAACAGGGAGTCCGCCTTTTATCGCAGCCTGTCTTCCAACTCCTTGAGATTGACCAGCAGATAGAACATTTCCTACAATAACTTCGTCTATAACATCTTTGGGAACATTTGTCTCTTCTAAAATATTTTTTATAAGAGTTCCAGCTAATTCACCAGGCTGAATTTTTCCAAGAGATCCTAAAAAACTTCCAATAGGTGTTCTTTTAGCAGAAACTATAAATACTTTTGACATTTAAATCCTCCTTACAAACACTAAATTAACATTGGTTTTAAATTTTCCCCTATTATAAGTTCAGCTTCAGTTGAATTTTTGATATCTTCAATAGTAAAATATGGATTATATTCTGTTAATACTAATCCTTTATCAGTTACTTCCATTACTCCTTTTTCAGTTACAATTAAATTAACTTGAGCAGCAGCAGTAAGTGGTAGTGTACAATTCTTCAATATTTTATGTGATCCTTTTGAAGTATGTTCCATAGCAATAATAACTTTTTTAGCTCCTACAACCAAGTCCATAGCTCCGCCCATACCAGGAACCATTTTCCCAGGAACCATCCAGTTAGCTAAGTTTCCTTTTTCATCAACTTGAAGTGCTCCAAGAACTGTTGCATCAACGTGTCCGCCTCTAATTATTCCAAATGACATAAAACTATCAAAGAAACATCCACCTTCATTAACAGTTACATGTGATCCACCAGCATTTGTAACTCTATCATCTTTTTTTTCTAAACTAGGAGATTCTCCCATTCCTAAAAGTCCATTTTCAGACTGTAAAATTGTTTGAACCTCAACTGGAATATAGTTAGCTACTTCAGTTGGAAGACCTATACCTAAATTTACAACATCTCCATTTTTAAACTCTTTGGCAACTCTTTTAGCAATTATTTCCCTTACTTGTTCTTTGGAAAGTTCCATTTTAGTTTCCTCCCTTTACAATATAGTCAACAAATATTCCTGGAACTACAATTTCATTTGGATCTAAACATCCGTCTATAATTTCATCAGCTTCAACAATAACTAAGTCTGCAGCCATTGGCATGATTGCATTAAAATTTCTAGTTGATCCAAAGAATGCTATATTTCCATGAGAATCAACTTTAGTTCCATAAACTATAGCTACATCAGCTCTTAAAGATTTTTCAATTATAAATTTTTTATTATCAATTTCAACAACTTGTTTACCCTCTTCCACAATAGTTCCAACTCCAGTTGGTGTTAAAACACCCCCTAGACCAGCTCCTCCTGCTCTAATTATTTCTGCAAGTGTTCCTTGTGGAACAAGTTGTACATCAAGTTCTCCAGAATTCATTTGTCTTCCAGTTTCGGGATTAGTTCCGATATGAGATACAATAGCTTTTTTTAATCTTTTGTTCACAACTAATTTCCCTTTTTCATTATCTGGGAAACTTGTATCATTGGCAATAAGCGTTAGATTTGTAATTCCTAAATCTAACATTTTGTCGATGATTTTTTTAGGAGCACCACATTTTAAAAATCCTCCAATCATCAAAGTTGAATCACTCTTTATAAGCTTAGCAGCTTCATCTAAAGAAATTAATTTTTTCATAATATTTCTTCCTCCATAGACATTTGTAAGTGAGTACTTGCTTGTGCATTAACTTATATACTTCAAGAAAACATTAATGTCAATACTAGAACAAAAAACTTTTTTTGAAAACACTTAATCTATTGACAATAGCGAGGAATGCTTATATTATTAAAATTAATAATTTTTTCAAGGGGAGAAAATGTTATGAGTATGAAAGAAAGGATATTGGAAAAAGCTCTGGAATTGTTTTCTGAGCATGGTTTCAATAGTGTCTCAACTAAGCTTTTGGCAAAAGAAGTAGGGTGTAATGAAGTGACCATATTTAGGTTATTCAAATCTAAATATGGAATTTTAGAACAGATAACTAAAAATTTTTTAGAAATGGCAACTATTATAGAAAATTTAAAAAAGGTTTTAAATGGAAACTTGGAGGATGATATAGAGAGTGTAATAAGAGTTTACGATAAATTTTTAAGGGAAAACGAGCTTATATTTAGAATACAGCTAAAATTTTCTCATAGTGAAATAAAAAAATATACACGTTCCATAGAGTATAAAGATTTTGTAGTTGAACATTTTAGAGAAATTTTTATAAAGGATAATTTAAATTTACCAGTAGAAGAATTTGTAATACAGATATTATCCAGTGTAATTGGAAATTTTCTTTTTTATATTCAAACTGAAAATGGATTTACAAAAATAGAATGGGATGATTTGTTAGAAAGTAATATCAGGATTTATAAATATTTTTTAAGAAAATGAGGGTGTTGGAATGAAACAGAAATTGCGAGAGCTTTTCTTGATAACGGTGGGATCTTTTCTTTATGCGGTAGGAATTAATTATTTTTTTGTAGCTAATAAATTAGCTGAGGGTGGAGTCACAGGTATTAGTCTTATAATTTATTACTTAACAGGAATTTCTGTAAGTCTTAGCTATTTAGTAATTAATATTCCTCTTGTAATATTGGGATGGAAGTTACTAGGAAAGAAATTTGTTTATAAAACTATTTATGGAATTGGTGCTGTAACTTTAGCTCTTAAACTTACAAGTGGTTTGCAAGGACCTATGGAAGATTTAATAGTTGTTTCCATATTTGGAGGAATAACGATTGGAACAGGCCTAGGAATTATATTTTATGCCGGAGGTTCTACTGGTGGAATTGATATTCTTGCAAGAATTTTAAAAACATATAAAGGCTTAGCGGTTGGGAAAGCAATGTTTATTATGGATTTTTTAGTTTTATGTATGGTAGCAATTTTATTTGGAAAAGTAATATTTATGTATACTTTGATAGCTACTTTTATTTGTACCAAGGTGATAGATTTTATTCAAGATGGAATAACAAAAGCAAAAGGTGTAATGATTATAACCGAAAAATCTGATGAAATAAAAGAATTTATAATGGTTGAAATGGGAAGGGGAATAACTATTTTTGAGGGAAAAGGTGGTTTTACTTCAAACAAAAAAGAAATTGTTTATTGTGTTGTTAGTAAATTAGAAATATTTAGATTAAAACAAACTATAAAAAAAATTGATCCAAAAGCTTTCGTTACAATAACAGATGTTTCAGAGACCTTGGGAGAGGGATTTGGAGATTTAGGAGAAGAATAATTAAAAAATAAAAGACATTTAATGCAAATTTTATATATGAAGATGCATTAAATGTCTTTTTAATTTTTTGGTATCTTTGTCATTTCTGAACAAAATATTTCATTTAATGTCATAAAAAACTGAAAAAAACTAC